>JBBCIQ010000004.1:0-1185805 GCA_037190045.1 Bryobacteraceae bacterium
TTCAAGGGCCCCATGACTGCTCCCGGCCTCTATCCTGAGCACGATATCTTTATCCAGCTCATGAAGCTCAAGAATACTCTCCGCTGGATGAAGGGTGAACAACTCATCACTCACCTCGGACTTGAATACTACGACTGATTCTTTTGGGTGGGTACTGGAAAGTACCCACCTTACTTCTCACGTTATTTTCCCTATTTCCTCTCCCCTTCAGAACACGTCAAACTAGTAGAGATTGACTAAATCAGACATCACCAGATCAGACACCAATGAGAAGGCCTCCCCGATCCGGGTGTTGGTCGTTGACGATGAAGGTAACCAGCGGTCTGCTCTCTCACAGATGATCAATCTGTGGGGCTATGCTACGGCTACGGCAGCTCACGGACGCGAAGCGCTTCAGAAGCTCGCTGATTTTCCAGCCGATGTCATCATCACGGATCTCAACATGCCGGTGATGGATGGAAAGCAGTTTCTGGAAGAGCTGCAGAAAGAACCCGGCGCACCGCCGGCAATTATGTTGACTGCGTTCGGAAACATCGAGACAGCCATCGAGACCATTCATGATCTTGGCGCGTTCTGGTTCATCGAAAAGCCTGTCCAGCCGAAGGCGCTCAAACTGATTGTCGAAAGGGCAATCGCTCAGCGGAAGCTCACGGCCCACACGGAACGACTTGAGCGACAACTCTCCAGCCAGGGAATTCTTGGTGACATGGTGGGGGAATCCAGTGCAATGCGGGAAGTATTTTCTGTCCTGGAACAGGCAGCCCCCAGCAAGGCCACCATCCTCATCACGGGTGAAACAGGAACCGGGAAAGAAGTAGCCGCGCGCGCCATCCATGAGCTGAGCCCGCGTCGTGCGGGTCCATTTCTTGCAATTAATTGTGCAGCCCTGCCGGAATCACTCATCGAAAGCGAACTCTTTGGTCATGAAAAAGGTGCCTTCACAGGGGCTCTCGAAAAGCGTGCAGGATGCTTCGAGCTGGCACAGGGTGGCACATTATTGCTGGATGAGATTGGGGAGATGCCTCTCTCGACCCAGGCAAAACTGCTGCGCGTCCTGGAAGACAGGAAAGTGCGTCGTCTTGGATCCGCTCGTGAAGTGGAGCTGGATGTCCGGGTATTGGCGTCCACAAACAAGGACCTCAAGGAAGCCGCGCAGAAGGGAGACTTCCGGGAAGATCTTTACTTCCGTCTCAATGTATTTGAAGTCCATCTTCCTCCTTTGCGGTCCCGTCAGAACGATCTGTTCCTGATTGCAGAATCTCTGATCCGCGGACTGAACAAGAAGCATGAATGCAAAGTCACCGATCTGGCTCCTTCCGTCAAGGATCTGTTCATCCGTCATGACTGGCCGGGAAATGTCAGAGAGCTACGCAATATTCTGGAGCGTGCTGTGATTCTTGCAGGGGAAGGAACCATCCAGACATCCCATCTTCCCTCCGGGTTTGCAGGGCAACCCATCACAGTAACTGAAGATGGTCAGGGACCTGTCCTGCGACCGGGGATGACTGTGGAAGAAGCGGAGCGTACTCTGATCTTCCTGACTCTCGACCATACCGGAAACAATCGCACGCGCGCTGCCGAAATTCTGGGAATCAGCACAAAGACACTTTTCAACAAACTGAAGCTTTACGGTGTCCGTGCTGAAGGCGATGAGGAATGACCCTCCGCACCCGATTGCTGCTGCTTTCCCTTGCCACTGTAGCCGTGATTGTAGTCACGCTGCTTACCATGCACATGAACAGCCTGATGACCGCATCGATCAACAACATCATTGATCGTTCCGATAATTCAGGGCGCCAGATTCAGGCTTTCATGCGACGGCGGATTGAAGAGCGGCTGATGGCACGCAGCGTTCTTCCTTCTGATCAAGCAGAATTACGCAAAATCTACGAGTCCATCATTGAGGAAGATGAAGATCTGGCGGCAATGCTGATTGAACAGATGGTGGGTTCCCGTGCCATTGTCGAAATCCTTATCGCCAATGAGGCAGGCATCACGCTGGTCTCATCCAATCCGGCCCAGACGGGAAAGCCGATGATTTCACGGCCGGAACTGATCCGTCTGCGCGATGAGAATCCCATTTCCCGTATCACCACAGTGCTGACTGCGCAGAACGATTATGAATCCCGGACCAGCTTTGGCGATGCAGGCAACCAGCGAGCCCTGTTCACAATCCAGATTCTGGTGTCCCCCATCCTGATGAAAGCTGCACTGCTTCCAGAACTGAAAGGGACCAGCATCGTGGCACTTCTTTCCCTGATTGTAGCCATGCTGCTGGCCTATGCCTCCGCTCGTCTGGCGATGCGGCCGATCCAGGAAATCGGAGACATTATCGACCGTCTGGCGCAAGGGGAGAGCATTGCGGATATTTCTCACGAGAAAGCCCAGGAAAAAGAAGTGGCGCTGGTGGAATCGAAGCTGAACTTTCTGAGCGAGCAGTTTCAGAATACACAGCGGGATGCGGAATCCCGACGCCTGGCAGCTATGAGTTCTCTCACCAGCGGCGTAGCTCATGAGATCAAGAATCCGCTCAATTCCATTGCCCTGCGGCTGGAACTGGTGCGGGCCCATATTGAAAATGGCTCGGACAGCGCGAATGACGAACTGGATATCGTGGCCCAGGAAGTCACTCGTCTCGATCGTGTCGTGAAAACTTTTCTGGACTTCACCCGTCCACTGGAACTGGCTATGGAAGAAGTAGACCCTACTGTTCTCTCACAGGATGTGCTGAATTTCATTCAGCCGGAAGCAGAGTCCCGAAGTATCCAGCTCAAGCTGGCTCCTCCACAAAAACCTATCCATCTCCGGGGTGATCAGGATTTGCTCAAGCAGGCCATGATGAACATTGTCAAAAATGCACTGGAGGCCATGGAAAAAGATGGGCAGTTGACGGTCACCATCGAGAACAAACGTGGGGAATGTGAGATCCGGATTCACGACACCGGTCCGGGAATTCCAACGGAGATTCAGCAGAAAATTTTCAATCTCTATTTTTCGACAAAGGAGACTGGCAACGGAATCGGACTTGCCATGACATTTCGTGCAATTCAGCTACACGGAGGATCAATTACGATTGAAAGTGAAGCCGGAAAGGGGACTACATTCCAGCTACGGCTTCCCGTCCATAAAATGGAGACTCGGGCATGAGCTTTGATCGCATCGTTCGCATCGGCGCACTGGGACTCGCTGTTCTTTCTCTCAGCGGATGTTTCACGAAGAAGAAGCCTCCTGTAGTCATCCCGCCGGTAGTGGTTCCGCAGCCACAACCTCAACCACAACCGGCACCGGAGCCCCCGCCGGAACCGAAACCTGCTCCAAAATCAGAGGAACAGAAGCCGGTGGTCAAGCCACAGCCTGCTCCTGCACCGGAACCGCAGGCAGAACCACCGAAACTAGAGAAGCCATCGCCTGCTCCTTCACAAAGGAAGAGAACTCCTGCAGCAAAGCCTGCTGCACAAGCACCCATCCCACAACTGGGAACAATTCTCACCGCAGAGCAACGGGCCCAGTATCAGAAAACCTGTGATGAAAGTCTACGGAAGGCCAAGAATGCGCTGAACGCTGTCTCCGGGAAAAAGCTTTCATCCAGCCAGTCGGAATCCGCCAGCAGAGTCCGGTCCTTTATCCGGCAGGCAGAGGAACTGAAATCGCGGGATCTGACAACAGCCGCACAACTGGCCCAGCGGGCAGATCTTCTGGCACAACAGCTGGTCCGGTCTCTGCAGTAATCAACCGAGCTTCCAAATACGCTCGGCATTCTTTCCGAGGATCCATGCCTTGTCATCCTCATTGAGGAATTTCATGTCATCCCGAACGCTGGACAGTGTGCTGGCATACGTTGTATTGCGCTCTGACATAGGCCAGTCTGAGCCCCACAACAACCGACGCGGGCCAAATCCGTCATAGAGACGCCGGACATGCTGCTGTGCATCCATCCATGGATATCTCTCTTTTGAGAGAAGCCATGTGTGTGAAATCTTGACTGATACCTTTGGATAACGGGCCAGCGCCAGCAGGTCATTCAACTTCTCTGCCTGATCCAGCGGAGTGTCCGCCATATGATCGATTACCACTGTCAGATCCGGGAACTTCTCGATCAGTTTGCCCACGTGAGGAATATTCTCAATCGGACTCAGGATGGTCATGGGCACCTTGAGATCCCGACAGCGCTTCCAGAGTGGCAGCATCAGAGACATATCCATCAGCCAGTCACCGGGAGGAGTTCCATTGGGAGACAACCGCACACCCTGAAACTTTTCTTCTTTCACCAGCCGACTCAGATGATCCGGTGCTTCCGGATTCCGCGGATCCACCCGACAGATTCCGATGAAATAGCGTGGAAACTTTTCCGTCAGATGTCGTACATAACTGTTGTCGAACATATGATAGAAAACCTGGATTACTACAGCTTTTTCGACACCGTTGGCACGCATGTTGGAAATCAGCTTTTCGGGAGGCTGATCGTCAGTGGGCGGCGTAACGCCTTCAGTCCACGGGTAGGCAGGATCATTCACCCAAATATGGACATGGGAATCAACAATCCTGTATGACGGAGCGGCAGAAACCAGTCTTGCTCCGGCAAGTGCGCCGCAAACATCCCTGCGGGTGATCACTTTTTTCTTTTCATCTTTGCGATCCGTTCGATCATCTTCTCCCGATCTCCAGCACTCCAGAATGCCTCCGCTTCTTTTTCCGGAATTTCACTGATGCGGCAAAGAAGCAGATAGGGAGGAAGAGCATGAGGTAAATGCTTCCATCCGGCCATCTGAATCAGGGACAGTAATCCTCTTTCCCGGATCTTGTCCAAAAGAACAGGGTCGCGATTTTCCGTCAGGTTCATGAGTGCTTCCACAGCATTGACGCGATCCGTCCAGATTACCGAGTTCAGCATCTCAATGATCCAGGTGGGAGAGACCACAGGTTTCAGTTCAAGATCAGACTGGGGAATCTTTGCAGCAAGGCGGGAGAGTCCAGTCACGGCAATTCCGCGCACAGTGGCATCCGGATCCTGTGCCGCATACTGCAGTGCATCTACAATCTGCTGGCTGACCGGGTGGTCCACAGCCAGAGCAATAGCATCCGCACGCATGGTGGGATCATCTGATTCACGAATTACATGGAGAAGGTCGGGGATTCTGGAAGAGTCAGGAACCGGGAGTTCCTTTTCTGGCTGGGAGAGACGGTACTCAAAGTGAGGAGCACCTCTCTCTTCAATACCGGCATATATGATGGCGTTGCCATTTTCACAGCACGCAGCTTCCAGATGGTATAGAACGATGCCGGAGAGATCCTGAAGTTTTTCTTCCAGATCAAGTTTTGAGGGTGGAAGAGGATCTCCCTCTTTCACCCCCAATGTTTTCAGAATCCGATTTCGGCTGGTCTTGCGTTCACCATAGAAATCGATAATTCCAATTTTTGGCTGAGCACTCAGGCCAACGAAACAGAGCAGAAGAAGCGCAATACAACGAAGCACATCTTCAGACTAACTCTTTCCTGCGATGAATCAGAGGTCGTAAGGCAAGGTTGATCAGGATCATCACGACAGCAGATCCCGGAATCAGCAGCAGCGCAGTTCCCAAAGAAGAGGCATTGGCGATTTCACCGATAACCGTAGAGCTGACAGCCAGCCCGATCCAGCCGCAGGTAATGGCAATACCCATCGCAGTAGCAGTTCCTTTGGGGAACAGATCAGCCACAATTGCCAGTGTGGTTGGGAATACAGGTGCCATGGCAAGACCGGCACAGAAGACAGCCACCATTGCCATTTCCTGAGTGGTCGCCTGCAGCATCATGTAGGTGGTAACAGCCATCAGAGCAGCCGAAGCCAGTGTCACGGTAATGGCAGGTACCTTGATCAGAATGCGGGATACTACGACACGGCCAATCAGCAGACCCAGTGCAAATCCAAGAGAGAGGATGTTGAGAGCAGACTTTTCATCAATGCCGCGAGTGATCAGGTATTTCACCAGCCAGTTGAAAACACCCACTTCACACGTCACATACAGGAAGAGGAATGCGGCCAACAGAGCAAGCCGGGGGTTTGTCAAAAGAGCACCGGTCTCTGACAGCTTGACACCCCGTTCACCCGAAGGCCCAGGAATCGGCGTGATAGCGTTTACGATCAGAGTAACCAGTGTCAGACCAGCTGCAAGGTAGCAAAGGCTGACAGCATCGCCGCCCAGAATATTGCCTGCAATGAACGGTGTGGCAAATCCACCCAATCCAAAGAAGAGATTGAGGAAGTTCAGCATGGAGGCACGACGTGTTTCATCAATGTCGCTGGCAAGCGCATTGGCGGCCGTGACAAGAATACCTCCACCCAGGCCCAGTACAAACATACAGAGGCGAATCAGAGTGTAATCTCCACCAGTATTTGGCAGATAGAAGAGAGAACCGGCGATGAGGGTCAACGCGAGAATCATCGCGATTTTCTTCCCTTTGTTATCGATCAGGGGACCGACAGAGACAGAAGCGATGACCAGTCCGATGGCCTGTGCGAAAGCGACGCTTCCGCTTTGATCCATCGTCAAATTGAACGTCGGCAGGATCGTGCCCAACATGGCAGCGATCACGCCATAAACAAAAATTCCGAGAACTGCGGCAAGTATCAGCATCAGCAGTGCATCGTACCACGAGAAACGGGCGATCTTTGCATTGAATCGCCCGCTTTTCAAAAATTAGGGTTTACGCCTGGCTGTGCTTCTGGGTCTTTTCATCCCAGAGGATCTTCTTGCCTGTCTTGAAGGACATGGTTGCCATATGCCCACCAATGGCTGCCTGCTGCCCCACTTCCACCGGTGCAACCAGCTTTGCCTTGCCCTGGATTGCTTCGAAAAGATTGCGGACATGATTCTCCACAGCAGGACGGTCATTGCCGGGCAGGTGGACATTCACGGGCTTGCGGGCCGCCACTTTGGCTGGAGGCTTTCCGTTGAACTTTTCCGGGTAGAAGTTCAGATACTGACGATTCAGTACCTCGATTGTTCCTTCATTCCCCATGAACTGTTCACCATAGCCGAACCAGTCATTGCCGAAGTAGCAGGAATAGTTGATGTGGAACTTGCCGGGATACTCGTAGATTGCGGAGAGGGTATCCGGGACTTCACGGTCGTCTTCTGTCCAGCGGTAGATGCCACCGGACGCCATACAGGAGAGTGGCTCCGTCTTTCCGCAGACAAAGTTGGTGATATCTGTCTGATGCACCAGAAGATCTGTGGAGATACCGCTGGAGTAATCCCAGTAGAGACGCCACTGGTAATAGCGCTGCTTGTCGAATGCACGGTTCTTATCTACGTAAGGTTCGTTACCAAGGAAACGCTTCCAGTCCGTATTCTTTTCATTAGCATCAGCAGGGATCGCATAGCGCCATGCCGGGTTGTCGTCCAGGGAATTGCGATACCAGAAAGCACGCACATAGTGGATGTCACCGATCATGCCATCTTCCACCATCTTTTTCGCCTGAATGTACAGGGAGTTGGAACGGTTCTGTGTACCGACCTGGACTTTTACACCAGCCTTCTGGGCGGCAGCCACGATTTCCGCACCTTCTTCAATCGTGTGTGCCAGCGGCTTTTCGACATAAATATGCTTCTTTGCCTTCAGTGCTTCGAGAGTCATCTCATGGTGGAGATGCTCCGGGGTCATGATGAAGACCACATCCACGGATGGATCAGCCAACACTTCCCGGTAATCCACAACTGCCTTGGGAGTATTCTTTCCCTTGGACATCACAGTGTCTTTGGCACGATTCAGATTACCTTCATAGGTGTCGCAGACAGCGGTGATTTCCATGAGTTCCGCACTGCCGCTGTAGGCCAGGTTCATGACATGGTTTCCGCGCGTTCCGGCGCCAATCCAGCCGACTTTCAATCGGTTCGACGGATTCTGCGCGTGAAGCAGCGCAGGAGCGCCAATTGCTGCCGACTTAACAAAGCTGCGGCGGGTAACGTCTTCAAACATGGAAATTCCTCTCTATCTTTAATAGGTTTCTCTACATTATGACTCGCTCAGCGAATCACCAGTTTTGCAAGTCCCGGATTTCCGGCCACATCAGTCACCCGAACGGTAATCAAGTGCTCACCGGCAGGCAGGTGGCTGATGCTGCGCCGGAAGGTTTCCTCCGGTCCATCTGTAATGCCATCTTCTGCTTCGAGGACGATCCAGGGTCCTGCATCAATTGAAAGCTCACAGCGCTGCAACGGACTGGCGGCATCAGCAGCTTTTACCATGACATCTGTTCCTTCACGAACAATACTCACCTGAGGTGGAGTATTGTCGATTCTCACGGGAGTGCTCACCAGTTCTCCCTGCCTGGCATCCTCAGGCGGATTGGTAGCATGATCACTCACCACAACCTTGAAGAAATAGCGGCCATCGGCAAAGACATCCCCGTCCAGCGTATAGGTGGCCTCCGCGAAATCCTTTTTTAGCGTTTTCCACTCCTGCTCATCTTCACCGCGAAAGCTCAGCGTATAGAGCAGCTTGTCATCGTCCAGATCCTCCGTCACCCACGAAAGGATCATCTGACGGATGCCGACTCTGCCGGCATTTTGCGTCACAGTCCCGGAAAGGGTAGATGCACCGCTATCTCCGGTATCCGTCACCGTAATGGAATATGCCGCATTGGCTGGAGTAGCCGCTGCCGGTTTTGACGAAGCACTGGCCGGAGCCAGTTGCGAAACCACACTGATGGACTTTACCGAGGGCGGATTGTTCTGGGGACGATAGGAGAGATTCACCGAGTCCAGCACAGCTCCGTTCTTCAGTTCCGCTTTCCACTGCACAAATCGTGCGGTGGGCACGGCCACAGCAGCAGGATTCGTCACAGGGACAGACCACTCACTCCACGTCTTGTCCGGCCTTGCAGAGTTGCCGGTCCTTACCTGAAAGCTCAGATTCCCTGTAGCGCGCCACGCAAGCCTGCCCCATCGGGAGATGCTTCCCGCATCATGTACCGGAGATTCATAGATTCCCTGAGCGACACTGCCCGCTTCCTGCTGCCGCAATTCCCCTGGCTGGTTCGTGATGGCAAGAAGTCCGGAACCAGCATGGAAGAGCCTCGTGATCTCTCCCTGATTGGTCTGGTCAATGAGCGTAATCTTTTTTTCTTCTGTCAGATCGTAGATCCGCCCCGGCCCATCCGTGGAAAAGGTCAATCTGTTGCCGGATGCGATCAGATCGTAGACATTTTCTTCCTTCGAGGTCCAGAGTTCTTCCACTCCGCCATTTGTCCCGATGCGATAGATGGCACTTTTCTCGACTCCGGAGATCTCGATCAGGGAAGTTGCAGAAGGAATCGGTTGGGAAACCTGAGCGGTAGCTTCTCCAGTCTTCGGCTTGATGTCGAGCCCGGACTGCGCTTCCACCGTGATGGATGTCGCCTGCGCCGTAATGGTGACCGCCGGAGCAGTATTGGCTGACGGTGCCGCAGCAGCCCGTTTCGCCACCGAACCACCAAGCGCCGCTACATAAATACGACCATCGGTCATGGGAACAATGGATCGGATCTCAGGAAAATTTGCATCGTAAATGACAAATGCTTTTTCCTTGCCACTGACACGATAGAGAAGACCATTTGGATCACTGCCAGCCAGCAGTTCTCCCTTGGTGTCTATCGCAAGAGCTGTGATGTGTGACTGGGCGGAATCAAAATAGACTTCGCCATTTCCGGGACCCTTTATGGCATAAATCTTCCCGCCTTCACCCGTGCCCGCATACAAGGTTCCATCTGCACCAATCGCCAGCGACCAGATGTACTTCTCCCTGGGATTGAAATACTCCGTGAGTGTGTCTTTTTCAATGCGGTAGATCTTGCCGTTCGGGGAGGACGCGGCATACACGACACCTTTTGCATCAGAGATGATGGCAAATACCTGGGGCTCCGGCAGCGTCCAGCTTTTTCCATCCAGCCGGATTACCTTGCCCTGATGCCCCGTGCCCAGCCAGATTTTTCCGTCCGGGGTTCGTGCTGCGCTCCACACGGTGGACTGCCCGTCATTGAAGAGAGATTTCCAGGCAGGTGCCGGAATCAGCTGCCCATCGCGCGTAAGCCCTACACCAGAGAACTTGCCGTTCAGAAAATCCTGCCAGGATGTCATTTCCCAGGTCTGTGTCCCTGCGGACAGTAGATTAACCGCCTGCCCCATCATCAGAACAGCCGCTCCGAAAATCTTCATTCCTTCACCTCAACCTGAATGGTTCGCGAACCACTCACCACCGCATCATTCAGATCCATTTCAAACTCAGCCAGCTTTGTCCCCTGCGCCGTCAGCGTCCCCGGTTGCTGGGAACGGGCCAGCAGCATGGACATCCCGGCCGGAAGATTTGCATAATCCACGCCACCCACGGTGTAGGCAGGATCCTGCCGCCACACACGAAGGTAGGCACTGGAGTTTTTCCTCAGAGAATTCAGGGTAGTGATCAACTGTGCAGGAGGCCGAATTCCTGTCATTAGCAGAGACCGGTTTTCCGCAAGATTCGTAGTGGTGGCATCAGCGACTGTGATCTGTAAAGGTCCCTCAGGCGAACCGAGTGGAACCTGATACTTCAACCGCCGCACTTCCGTCCGGTTTCCTTCGCCGGACAAGGCCACTGAAAGCTCAACCTCATCTCCGGGACGAACCTGCTTGCGGGAGACATTCAACTGATCAATCTGCCAGGACTTCTTTGCTTCAACTGTTCCTGCCTGCAATGTGATTTCCCGGATCTGCACCGGTTCCTGCGAAGACTGCAACAGGAACGAAAGGGGAGAAACAGCGCCAAGTGATGCGATCACCGGAGTATTGAAATCTCCTGCATACACCTGATCGATTTCGAGAGGAGGCAATCCGCCTTCAAAAGAAACTTTTCCTTTTACGGAAATGGTGGTGGATCCCAGCAACCGCTCGGTGCCATCCAGCGTGGAGAACAGAACCATCTGCAGAAGAAACGGAGAGAGGGCAGCACTGCGGATCATCTCAACCTTGTAACTGGATTTTCGGGAAGCCCCCTGCACATCTACCGTCACGGGAATCATGGGGACACGCTGGCCCAGCACTCCGGCAACTGCTGCATTCCCATCCTGCGTGATCGACCCCAGCCATTCCCTACTGCCTGAAATTTTAAAGCTGGTGGAAAGGTTCGGTAGAAGAGCAATCACTTCAGACCGGGCGAATGGCATGGCTGATGTTCCGGTAGAGAGAAACCGGTGGCCAAAAGCATAAATCCTGTTTCCATCAATATGGGTGACGGTCCCATCTGCACCGATATTGAGGTCACCCGTCAGAAGCTGGACACTGATCATTGACCCTGGTTCCAGTGGTGAGGATGTCTGCCCGGTATTGTTGCCGGACCGTCCACCCACTCCCTGTAAGGGATCCATGCCAAGTTTGCGCCATTCCGCTGCAAAGTGCTCAATGGTCCGTCCGGTAAATCCGCTGAAGGAAACCGGAGTCGCCACTTCCACCAGCCGCGACTCTCCAAATTTCACATCCGCACGATTCAGGGAAGAACCTGACGGCACGGGTTCAGCCAGCATCTCTTCAATGGGTCGAATGCCGGCAATTGGCTCTTTGGCAAAAGGGAAGGCCAGGGCAACAGCTCCGATAAGCTTTCCATCCACCCATACCGGACTTCCACTCATCCCCTGCATCACGCCCGTACGTTCAATGGCCCCGCCAGACAGGCGCCCAAGAATAATGTTCTGTCGCGGTCCGGTGTTTTCCAGCACACCAAGAATCTCTACCTGAAATTCTTCTACTTTCGTCCCTTGAAATACGGTTCGGCCCACACCTCGTTGCCCAGACTTCACTTCCTGTATAGGCATAAGAGTGCTTTGGGCAAAGGAACCTGTAGCAAGAATGGTGAGAAGAACCCAGTGTTTCAATCTTTCTTTAGGGTACATGGGTGACCCTATCCTGATTACGCCCTGACACACCTTCCGAATTTCGCGATAAGCTGCAACGGATGAGAACTTTGCCGCTGATCGTTTTTGCACTGCTGATTGCAGGGTGCAGCCAGAAACCCGCTGAGCCACCACCCCCTCAGGTCTCTCCCATCACAAGAGCATCATTCGGAAATCTGCCGGATGGCAAGGAAGTGGATATCTACACTCTGAAAAACGGCCAGTCCGAAGTCCGCATCACCAACTACGGCGCGCGTATCGTCTCTCTCAGCGTGCCCGACAAAAATGGACAGATCGGGGACGTCACTACCGGCTTTGACACCCTCGAGGAATATCTGCAGGAGAATCCTTATTTCGGAGCTGTCGTGGGTCGCTACGGAAACCGCATCGCCAATGGCCGCTTTACGCTCGACGGAAAAAACTACACCCTTGCCCGGAATAATGGGCCCAATGCCTTGCATGGCGGAGAACGTGGATTCGATAAGGTGGTCTGGAAGGCGAAGGAACTTTCGGGAAATGATCCCGCCCTGGAACTGACCTATGTCAGCGCTGACGGAGAAGAGGGCTATCCGGGTACTTTGACCACGGTGGTCACCTATACCCTCACCAATAACAATGCATTAAAGATCGACTACAAGCTTTCTACCGACAAGCTGACGGTTGCCAACGTCACCAACCATGCCTACTTCAATCTCAAGGGGAGTGGTGACATTCTGGATCACCAGATCCAGATCAATGCCAGCCGCTTTACCCCTGTGGGTGCCAGCCTGATCCCGAATGGAGAGATGCGTCCGGTAAAGGGAACTCCCTTCGATTTCAACGTACTGACACCCATTGGAGCCCGCATCAATGATTCCGATGCCCAGATCAAGTTTGGTGGCGGCTACGATCACAACTTTGTCCTGGATTCCTCGGATGGATCACTGGCAAAAGCAGTGGAAGTCTATGAACCCACTACTGGTCGCGTCATGGAAGTCTTTACCACTGAGCCGGGCGTACAGTTCTATACAGGCAACTTTCTGGACGGAAAGCTGAAAGGAAAACGGGGCACTATTTACGAAAAACGGTCTGCCTTCTGCCTGGAAACTCAGCATTTCCCGGATTCTCCCAACCGGAAGAACTTTCCGACAGCGGAGCTCCACCCCGGTCAGGATCGTCAGTCGACGACGATTTATCAGTTCAGCACCCGATAACTTTCGGTACATAGAGCCTGAAAAATCGTCTATGCTCAAAGCAGATTTGGCTTCCACCATCTGCGTCTGACTTAGAAATTTTCAATCTCTGTGAATTTATCGTTCTTCCGGGCCGTCCTTGTGACCGCCCTCTCAGTTTTCAGCACCTGTTCCGGCAGTGAAATTCCCGCTGGGCAGGTGCTGGAAGCCCGACTCATCACTTCCTGCGGAACCCAGATCTCCAAGTCGGGAGACGCTGTCTTTGCTGTCCTGATCAGCCCGGTTGTCCATGAAGGAAGTATCGTTGTCGCCGCCGGAACAAAGATTGAGGGAACAATCGTGGATGTAGCCCGGATGGGCTTTGGAATCAAAAACGGTCGAGCCAGACTCGGTTTTCGGTTTCATACCATACACCAGGAAAATGGCACCACACTTCCTCTGAATGCGCGCCTTGTCCAGGTAGATACAGCAAGAGAAAAAGTGGACGGGTTGGGGCGAATCTATGGGATTTCTCCCTCCATCACGGTTTCTGGCGCTCTTTCCAGTTATGCCTGGAGACTGGTGTTGCTGGAACCTACGGTAGGTTCTGCTGTCTGGACGACAAAACTGCTTTTTGCACCTGCTCCTGATCCGGAAATTCTGTATCCACGCGGAACAGAGATCCTGCTGCAGGTTGCCAGCCCTACCTGGATTGCGGAACCGGACCATGCCAGCCTTGTCTCCGCACTTCAGGAAGAAGATGCCCTGAACTGGATTTCCCTATTGAATGGACTTCCTTCCATGCGCATTCAGGAAAAGTCCGGACGAGAAGGTGATCGGATCAATTTTGCATTAAAAGCTCACCCTGACTCGATACTGCAAGCCTTTCGTGCTTCAGGATGGGAAATCGCAGACCAACGCAACATCGGCAGTGTCACTCAGACTTATTTTGCAATCGTTCGGCGACGGGGCTATGACACAGCCCCGATGTCGCCCATGAAGTATATGGATGGCGCTCCGTCTTTTGAACTTCAGAAATCCCTGAATACTTTCTCTCGAAGGCACCATCTTCGACTCTGGAGAGCGGGTGAAGCTTCAGATGGCACTCCGTTGTGGGTTGGATCTGCAACAGAAGATATCAACATCGGCTTTTCAAAAAAGTCCCGCCGATGGACTCATACGATTGACGAAGATATCGACAATGAACGAACCAAGATCCTGAGCGACCTTATATTTACAGAATGTGTCACCACAGCCAGTCTGGTGACAGGTCGGCCTGTTATGGTTCCCAATATCAGCACAGATGGCATGATCGCAGTGGCTCATCTCGGTTTATGTAACGAACCACGACAAATGCCGCTGAATACTCTGAATAAACCTCGGCCAATGAATCGGTTTCTTCGAGGGTTATCTGCATTGGGAAAGGATATGGTGCGATCCAATTTTGTCACGCTGGGATTGACCACTGGTCGAATTCCCCCACATACTTTTATGGACAAAGGGAAGTTTTCTTCTTTCCGGCCACGAAGCGCCTGGGCGCAGCAGCAAAGGTCTTTATTTCTCCCACCAAACCCACTTATTAGCAACCCAGAACCAGAACAAGAATAGTACTGGGATATTTGTAACTGATTTCCGCTCGGGAAGTTTTATGAACTTTCCCTTGCTCTTGAAAAATCTGTCACTTGGCAGAAATCGATTTAATTTCAATGCCAGTACTTTTACTGACAATCCAAGAAAATAGTCACAATACCGGATCATTACCAGTACCAGACGCCATTTAGTTTTTCATTTCTCCATGTCACTATTGCCTCGTCCGCAAGTGATCCCCACGAGGATCTGAATTTGGAGGAGTATTTGTATGAAAAAATTTTTAGGCTTGCCAGTTCTTTCACTGGTCGCCATGTTTGCCTCCGTATCCGCCCAGGCAGGCATTGTTTTAATCGATTCTCAGGCTGGCCTGACCAGCAGTGCAGGAACCACAGTAGCTATTGATGCTCACCCTGCATGGCAAACAAACAACCCTGATGGTTCTGCAGCTGTCTGGATTGCTCATCAGGACAGTGGCTATCAAGGCTCACAATTCGTTCCAACCGGAACCTCTGTTGATTTCTTCCACAGCTTCACTTCAGGAGCAGGCTATCTGGACATGAAGGTCTGGGCTGATGACACTACTGGAGTCTTCATCCAGAGCAACGGTGGCGCATGGGAACTGCTCTATGCAGCTAGCCCCAATCCGAATTCCACCTGTTCTACCAACCCGATTGGTTGCCTCCCCGGGAACTTCGGTGCCATCAACCACCTCCTGGTGGCCGGTGATCACACTCTGAAGTTTGTCGTTTCTCAGGTGGGAACCGGAGCCGATACCACCAGCAATCCCTTTGGCCTTCTGTACACCGGCACCGCGCCCGGCGCAGCAGAAACTCCCGAACCAGCAGCATTTTTGCTGACCGGTGTAGGGCTGGTTGGCGTGGGTTTCCTCCGCCGTCGGATGACCGCAAAGTAGCTCTTCATAAAACCAAAATCTAAGGTTGTCTTAAGCCGGAGTGAAAACTCCGGCTTTTTCTTTTCCCACTTAAAATGTCTATATGGAACTCAAGGGAAAAACGATCGCGATTCTAGTGGATCAGCTGTATCAGGAAATGGAAGTCTGGTATCCGCTTTATCGTTTACAGGAAGCCGGAGCCAAAATTGTCGTAGTTGCAGCAAAGGCTGGTGAAACATATCCCAGTAAGCTGGGTTATCCCTGCAAGAGTGAGCGTTCTTACGATGAAGTCTCTGCCCAGGATTTTGATGGAATCGTTGTCCCGGGCGGGTTTGCGCCGGATCACATTCGTCGCCACCCCAAGGCGAACCAATTGGTTCACGATATCGATAAACAAGGGAAGCTGGTTGCAGCAATCTGCCATGGCCCCTGGGTTCTCTGTTCCGCTCATGGCCTGCTGAAAGGAAGAAAAGTAACCAGTTTCTTCGCCATTAAGGATGATGTGGTGAATGCGGGAGCAGACTGGAGCGATGCCGAAGTTGTCATCGACAAAAACCTTGTCACCTCCCGGAAACCGGAAGATCTGCCTGCCTTCTGCAAGGCCTGTATTGACGTTCTGTCGCGTTAAAACCTTCTCATTCTTCATATAAACAGGGGTACTGGAAGTCTAAAATAGTTCTGATGAGTGCCCCTGTTCTCGAAGTAACCGACCTGCACAAAAGTTATGGTGACTTCGAGGCAGTTCGAGGACTAAGCTTCACTGTTCAGCCGGGGGAAGTCTTCGGCCTGCTTGGTCCCAATGGAGCAGGCAAGACAACAACTATCGAGATCCTCGAAGGAATTCGTCCTCGTACAAGTGGCGATGTGAAGGTTTTGGGGTTCGATCCGGACACCGACATCACTGCTCTAAAACAGAACATCGGGGTTGCGCTGCAATCTACCAACCTGCCGGAAAAGATGCGAGTGATTGAAGCACTCACTCTTTTTCAATCTTTTTACCCAAAGTCAGGGGACGCAGATCATCTGCTTGAACGGCTTCAGCTGGCAGATAAACGGAATGCTTTTTACGGAACTCTTTCCGGTGGACAGAAGCAGCGTGTGGCCATCGCTCTTGCCCTGATCAATGATCCACAGTTAGTTTTTTTTGACGAGCCGACAACGGGACTTGATCCTCAAGTCCGCCTAGAAATCCACTCGCTGATTCAGCAATTACGGGATTCCAGACGAACCATTCTTCTGACCACTCATTACATTGAAGAAGCAGAACGGCTGTGTGATCGTGTAGCGATTGTCGATCAGGGAAAAGTGATTGCCATTGGAACGCCTCGGGAACTCCAGCAGAAGACGCTGAGTGCTTCCCGGATTGATATCCGCACATTTTCTCCCATCCCCGCAATAGAAATCCCTGCTTCGCTGGCGAAGGATCAGCTCCATTTCAGTGAGGATCGACAATCCCTGACCGCATACTCAGCTCACCCGGCTCAGTCAGTAGTGGAACTGGTGAAGTGGATCGATCAACTGGGAATCTGCCTGGAGGATATCCACCTGAAACGCCCCACTCTGGAAGATGTATTCATCGAACTGACAGGAAAGACACTTCGCGACTAGCAACCAACCCATGAGACCGTACCTCGCCTACATTGCCGTCACGCTGAAGCTTGCGTGGCGCGACAAGATGGTCATTTTCTTCAACTATCTTTTCCCTCTGATTTTCTTTTTCATCTTTGCCCAATTGGGAAAAGCAGAGCAGGGAGGTTCCATCAACTCTGTTTTTTCCAGTGTGCTGGTGATCGGTGTTCTGGGAAATGGATTCTTTGGTGGTGGAATTCGTGCAGTTGTCGATCGCGAACAGAATATTTTGCGGCGCTTCAAGGTGGCTCCCATCTCTCCAGCGCCCATTCTGGTGTCAGCGGTTGTAGTGGGAATGGTGAACTACCTCCCTTCCGCCCTCCTGACTTTTCTGATCGCTCACTTCCATTACGGAATGCCCATTCCTGAACGATGGATTTCCGCACTTCTGTTTATTGCGATTGGAACCATGGCCTTCCGGGCGATGGGGCAGATCATTGCATCCGTAGCAAACTCCATGGCAGAGAGTCAGATTATTATCCAGTCACTATACTTCCCCATGCTCATGCTTTCCGGAGCTGCTGTCCCATTGTCGTTTCTGCCGGACTGGGTGCAGATCATCACGCAATTTATTCCTGCCAGCTATCTCTTCAATGGAATGCAGAACATTCTGGTGCGCCATGAATCCCTGGCGGACAATCTCGACTCCGTCATTGCGCTGGTCATTACAACGGGACTTTGCATCTTCATTTCCATGCGGCTGTTCCGTTGGGAAAAAGGAGAAAAGCTGAAGCCCGCTGCCAAACTGTCAATTCTGGCCATGCTGTTGCCTTTTCTTTTTGTCGGAGCCTATCAGGTCTACAGTAAGGACAATATTTTGAAGGCTAAATCCGTTGCCCGTGAGATCCAGCGGAGCCGGTCCTTGCTGATCCGGGATGCCCGCATTTTTGCAAGGAATGGCAAAGTCATTGATTCCGCATCTGTTCTGGTACGCCAGGGAAAGATTGCGGAGATTTATATCGGAACAGCCCCGGATGCCGATGAACTGCGCGCTGAGCCGGTGGATGCTTCAGGCAAAACCCTTCTGCCTGGCCTGATCGATCCTTTTGTCATGCTTTCCAGCACGGGAGGAGCAGAGTTGCCCTCACCCCGCAGGGTTGCCCGCGAGTTGGCGGCATACATTTTCAGTGGAGTGGTAGCTGTCGGAAGCAGTGGCGATTCACCTGAGCTTCTTTCACCGGAGATCCGCAGCATTCAACGGGGGGAGACACTCGGAGCGGATATCTACTTTTCCGGTCCTGTCTTTGCAGCGCAGGGCAATAGCTCGTCTTCTGTCTACACACCCGGCACACCCGAGGAAGCCCGCAAAATGGTGCAAAGCCTGAAACAGGCAGGCGCCTCCATGATCCGCTCAACGCTGGATAACGGGACGACAGAAAATGCGGCCACCCGACTGGATGTTTCCATCCTTCGTGCCATCGCTGACGAATGCGACAAACAGAATCTGAAGCTGGTTGTTTCTACAGCCAGTGTCCAGAATATTTCGGATGCGCTGGATGCAGGGGCTCATGGCATTCTGTTCGGTTCTCCAACCAGCAAAATTCCAGATAACATTTTCGAACGGATGAAGGCACAAAGTGTCACCCTGATTCCATCGCTGACAACGCTGGAAGCTCAGAGTAGTGATCTGGCTCTTCTCGAACGCTCACTGGTGGAACAGATCGGCCCTCCGGAACTTCTTTCAGCCACCAGACAACTCTTTCGAAAACCAGCAACTCCCGCTGATCTGACGATTGCAATGGAAAATCTTCAAAGAGCCCATCGAAGAGGTGTCGAACTCGTTACAGGCTCTGGCTCAGGGAACAAACTTGTCCTCCATGGACCGGGCATCCATCGGGAACTCTATCTCTGGGTCAAAGCTGGTATCCCTGCTGCTGTCGCACTGGAAGCGGCCACCTCAAAAGCTGCAAAGTTTCTGGGCGGACAGGACCAACTGGGATTGATCGCACCCGGAAGAGACGCATCTCTTCTTCTGGTGAATGGCAATCCGTTACAGGAGATCACAGCAACGGAAGCAATCTCTCTGGTTGTTGTGAAAGGGGAACGGATAAACCGTTCCGATATTTTTGACAAAACCAAGTTCTAGAAACCCAACCGCATATAGCTCGAAAACATCTTTAGAACAGCCAGTGCTGCAATTCCCAGACAGGCATACGATCCCCATTTCCAGAGGGCGCTGGATGTCTGATTGAACCGATTGGGCTGACCGGAGAAGAAAGCAAGACCAAAACCGACAGCCAGCCCACCCAGGTGAGCAGCCAAATCGATTCCGGGGAGGAAACTCATGACCAGGCCAAAGATGGCCCATCGTGTGTAAATTCCGGCAATATGGTCACCCAGAGCTGTCCGGGCACTACGACCAAGAGCGATCATCACTCCGAGCAACCCATACACCCCGGCAGAAGACCCCACTGCGAGATGTCCCAGATAGGCACTCAGTAGAAACCCGCCCACGG
The DNA here is from genome assembly GCA_037190045.1 of Bryobacteraceae bacterium. GTDB lineage: Bacteria > Acidobacteriota > Terriglobia > Bryobacterales > Bryobacteraceae > JAPKYZ01. Next base: position 19,600 of record JBBCIQ010000004.1, read on the forward strand.
TAGAGCAGAAATAAAAGACAATCAGGCGATCTGCACCATAGATCTCTTCCACCTGGCTACCCAGATCAAAGAGCACCCAGGAGTTCATCAGGATATGGAAAATACCTCCATGCAACAGACCGGCTGTAATCAGCCGCCACCATTCGCCACGAAGAAACACAAGCGGATTGGACATACCTGCATTGATCAGACGAGATCCTGTATCGAACTCCGTTGCCATGAAAAATGCGAAATTCAGCAGCAGAATCATGCAGGTGGTGAAGCGGGCATTCGGAATCAGTCCAGCGATTGTCCCCGATGCCTGTACACGGCGATCTATGGCCCTTGGACCAATTTTCACTTCACAATAGGGACAAACTTTGTCCGCCGTTGTAATGAAGGCGCGACAATTCGGACACATGCGGCGAGTTTCCACTTTTTTATTCTACCGATGACCCTGAATTGGGCTAATTTGAATCTGTCAGCAAACCGTTAGTACGCCTGATACAATTTTGTGTTCGGATGCAGAAATCGGAACATGAACTTCGTCAGGAAATTGTCGAAATTGGCAAGCTTATCTACCAGAAGGGTTGGGTAGCAGCCAACGACGGCAATATATCTGTTCGACTGGATGACAATCGCATCCTTTGCACCCCCACAAAAACTTCCAAGGGGATGATGACCACGGATGACATGATCATCGTGGACATGGAAGGCAACAAGATAGCCGGGCATCGTGAACGGACATCTGAGATCGCCATGCACCTGACGATTTATGGTCAGCGTCCGGACATCCAGAGTGTGGTTCATGCACACCCGCCCGTTGCCACAGGATTTGCGGCTGCAGGACGCGCGCTTGATCAGGCAATGCTGCCTGAAGTGGTGGTGCTTCTGGGTAGTGTTCCACTGGCCCGCTATGGACTTCCAGGCACTCCTGCACTAACGGAAGACATGCTTCCTTATATTCCGAAGTATGACGCGCTCCTGATGGAAAACCATGGGGTGGTCTGCTATGCCACAACCATTCGGGATGCATTCTTCAAGATGGAGATGGTGGAACATTTTGCCCGCATCGCTCTGGTGGCAGAGCTATTGGGTGGCCCGAAAGTTCTTCCCCGTACTGAGGTGCGCAAGCTTTTCGATGCCCGCGAGCGTTATGGGGTGGTTACTAATGCGACCATGGAACCCGGTTCCCCTAAAGTGGCAGAAGATGTTGAGGGAACACGTTCAGAACGGCTGAACATCACACGCGATGAACTGGTTTCCATCATTGATGAGGCACTTCGCTCCCGCGGCGTCTTTTCCTGATCCCTTCAGCTGTTAATCGTCATCTTCGCGACGCTTCCTTTGTCCTGAATCATCCTGGTCTCCGGATCGACGTCGATAAGATCTGCGCTGCATCATGAATCCGGCAAGGATTAGGCAACAGCCCACTTTCAGGAGCTCCAGAACAATATAGCCGACATGCCGAATCTGGAACTGAGTCTGAATTCCTGCCACATCCTGAACCTGATCCAGATAATCCATCTCTCTCCCCAGAGACACAATGGATGGTCCTAATACCAGCACCTGGACCAGCACCAGCACCAGAGCAGTCAGGGAAATGATCATAGGCAACCTTCCCGCATGCGTACCTAAAACAATTATTAAAAGGATGATGACTGATAGGCCTGCCTGGGCCCATCCCCAAAAGACCAGATGATCTCTGTTCTTCTCTGCTGCCACTCTTCTTAAGAACACACGAGTGGCTTCAGTACCGCCAAGACGCTTGATGCTTTTTGCATCTTCATTATTACTGAGATGAGTTTCTACGACGTTGTCGACAGACGCAAGGTTTCGGGTAGCGACAACATTCAGCAGAAGAATGCCTCCCATCCATACACCGAGGAGGAGGCACACAAAATGCCGCACATGCATTGAATTGCGCTATTGTACATAATCGGAGTGATGACACGCCGGGAAATGTTGGGAGCAGCGCTGGCAATCCGGTTGCCGCGCAAAATCAGAGTCGGAATTATAGGGCTGGATGGTCATGTTTCAGAGATCACTGAGCCTCTTCCTAATCTCCCTGATGTGGAACTGGTCTCCTACGCATCCCCCAAACCTGTAAATCGAGGTCCCCTTGCCGACATCCGGCACTACGTCAGTCATGTTGAGATGCTCGACAAGGAAAAGCTAGATGTGGTGGGCGTAACCACCGATGATGGTGCCCGTGCCAGAGCAATCTTGGACTGTGTCAATCGTAAAGTCAATGTTGTCGCAGAGAAGCCGCTCGGTCGCTCGCTGAAGGAATACGAACAGGTCAAGCAGGCAGTGCTGGCACAGAAAATTCACTTCGGCATGATGCTGCCACTGCGATTTGCTCCACACTTTCTCGCCTTGCGTCAGATCGTCCAGAGCGGAGAAATTGGCGAGGTTGCCCAGATTCAGGGACAGAAATCCTACAGGGTTGGCGCCGGAGGCAGTGGGAACTGGAAAAATGTGGAATCTTCATACAGCGGAACGATTCCCTGGGTGGGTATCCATATGCTGGACCTGATGCTTTACACCAGTGGACGATCATTTCAGGAATGCGCTTCGTACCAGACTCGTGTGGGATTTCCTGAAATCGGCATTCGGGAAAATACAGCAGCTGTTCTCTTTCGGATGGATAACGGTGGTGCCGCCACTTTGACTATGGACTATCTGCGCCCTGATGCCGCAGACTCCCATGACGATGATCGTCTTCGTCTCGCTGGAACGAAAGGTATTGCTGAATATCAGCGCTCGACAGGAGTCACTGTAATATCGGGGAATCAAAAAATCAGGCAGGTCACTCTGCCTGAGGCGGGTTCACTCTTTACCGATTTTCTGAACTTCGCTTATAACGGAAAACCCACATTGTTACCTTTACAGGACATCTGGCAAGCAAATGAAATAGCTTTTGCTGCGAGAGATGCAGCAAACACAGGCAAGGTTGTCAGATTGCCTTAACCCGAATGGGAGACAATTAGAAAATCTCACAATGGGTGGTATAGGAATCGAAGTTACACTTGTCATTTTGCTTGTTCTGGCCAACGGAGCATTTGCGATGGCAGAGATGGCAGTGGTTTCCGCAAGAAAGGCACGTCTTCGTCAACGAGCAGAAGAAGGAAGCAAAGGAGCGGAAACCGCACTTGCCCTGGTTGAAAAGCCTGAGAATTTTCTATCGACAGTCCAGATTGGAATCACTTTAATCGGCACCATGGCTGGGGCTTTTGGTGGCGCCACCATTGCTGCCAAGCTTGCCGTCTGGCTGAATCAGTTTCCAGCAATACAACCCCATAGTGAATCCATTTCCATCTTTATCGTCGTGCTGATTATCAGCTATATGTCCCTGATCTTTGGGGAGTTGGTCCCGAAATCCATCGCACTTGGCCGGGCTGAAGCAATCGCTAGTATGGTTGCGCCTCCTATGCAGTTTCTTTCAAAGCTGGGTGCGCCTTTTGTCCGTATTCTGACATTTTCCACACAGCTTGTATTGAAGATTCTGCCGATGAGGCAGACCAAAGAGGCACCTGTCACCGAGGAAGAAATTAAAGTTCTGATCGCGCAGGGAACTGAATATGGCACCTTCAAGGAAGCTGAACAAGAGATGCTGGAAGGCGTGTTCCGCCTGGGCGATCGCAAGACAGTGGATCTGATGCGTCCCCGAAAAAGAGTGGAGTGGCTGGATGTGGAAGACTCCTGGCTGGTCAATGAAAAAAAGGTGATCGAAAGCCCTTACTCACGGTTCCCGGTAGCTGAAGGTGACATGGACCGGTTTCTGGGGATCGTCCACGCCAAGGACATGCTGGCCACACTGAGCACAGGAAAGGCACGTGATCTGCGCAGTATAGTCACCAAACCTCTTTTCATTCCTGAGTCAGCGCCTGCACTCGAAACACTTGAACACTTTCAGAGTTCCGGACAACAGATGGCAATCGTGGTGGACGAGCATGGCGCCATCCAGGGCATTATTACGCTGACTGATCTGATTCGCGCAATTGTGGGAGACATTCTTGTTCCTGGGCAGGATCATCAGCCCCACATCGCCCGGCGTGAAGATGGATCATGGCTGGTGGACGGTTCCACTCCGATTAGTGAACTGGAAGAAGATCTCGATATCAGGAATGAACTGAATCCCTCACAGGGATATAGCACGGTAGGAGGTCTGGTTTTTGCCAATCTTCACCGCATTCCCAGCCCGGGAGACCATTTCATCCTTCATGGATGGAGGTTTGAAGTACTCGACATGGATGGAAACCGAGTTGATAAGGTTCTGGTCGGGAAGCTTTCCGAAGAGAGCTTCCCGAATCCAGATAACAACGACATCTACTGAACCGGGATTCCGGACTCAGGAGATGTCTTTCCGCCAATGGTGATCTTCAGAGGCTGCGTTCCGGCTGCAAGCCCTGCTGGAATACGGACATTTACCTGATACAACCCGGCAAATCCGGGAGCCAGTCCGCTGAAGATTACTTCAGCCGGCTGTTCTCCGATGATCACAACCGGAGCGGCTCTGGTATGTGACAGTGTTGTTCCCAGTGCGACTTCACCGCTGTCTGGTTGATTGGTAACCGGACCGAGTCCGTTCGCAAACAACTGGATGACCTGCCCGGCAGAAGCAGGATGTTCCGCCGTAATCACGCGATAATCCTGATCCAGTGCGGCGACATTTTTAGTGCCGATTTCAAAGAATGCAGGTGAATGATTAGCCAGTGGCACAGTCACAACATTGCTGTTCAGACCACCAGACAACACCTTCACTTTGACTTCTTGCTGACCCTGTAATTCCCAGGGAACCTGAACATTGACCTGCTCGGGACTGACATAAACCATGTTCCCCGGCAGACTCAGTTTTTTACCCGGAACATCAAAACTCACCCGAATTGAGTTCAAAGCCATTGGTAGCCTGCCTGAGTTGGTATACCCAGCAGAATTATCTGTCAGGTTTTTTCCAAAGATCGAAATATACGATCCAGGAGCGATGGGCTGGGAGGCATCAAAGCTAGCTCCGTTTAGAACAGATTGAGAAGCAACTTCCGGGCGAAGACGCGCTACTCCGGTAACAGAGAATGATCCCGGTGAAAGCCGTGCGGTGTAACGGGACATACCCGGAGCTCCAGATAAAACAATGACAGCACCCACTACTCCATTTGCATCTGTTTCCGGCTGCTTGAATAAGTATCGACCCCCAGTTGATTCCCAGGTTACCCGCTCTCCTTCCACCGGAATACCATACATATCCACCACTTTCAGCAAAATCGCACCTTGGGGCTGATCTTTACCGGTCTCGCCTTCAATGAAATTTCCTGAGAGAGGAATGATATTATGTGCGATCCCGCTTCCCTTCATGAACAGATAGGGAATTCGAAGCGAGATACCCGGGCCTGTCGCAGTCACAACCCCGGAATAGCTTCCAGGAGCAGGACTGGTTCCTGACAGAGTTGCAGTCACAATACGAGTTGCACCTGCATCCAGAACCAGCGTTTGCTGATTCAGACGAACTGAGGCATCTGCACTGGGTGATGTTTCTTTAATCGCGAGTTCCAGAGTGACCGGATTCGCGGTCACATTCGTCAAACGCAATTCCTGATTGATCGGCAATGCTGTTCCCGTCTTCAGGATTCCGTATGAAATTACAGCAGGCACCACAGTAACCCCAGGATTTAAGGCAGCCAGAACGTCCACCTTACCCGCACCCGTTGACCGTTCATCCACTAGATTTCCTTGCTCGTCCGCAGCAATATCCGGTGTAGCAGTATTTACCAGCGCTGACTTTACTTGTTCTGCAGTAAAGCTGGGGTTCTTTTGTCGAACCAGAGCAGCTGCACCAGCTGTAATGGGGGTAGCAAAGCTGGTTCCATCCGTTGCCAAAAATCCATTGGAGCTGAACATGCCCGCCAAAGGATCCCAACTTTGAGTAGACATAAAGATATTGGCACCCGGCGCCACCACTTCCGGTTTGAGAATTGCTTTACCTGTAGCTGGACCTTTGGAAGAAAAACCAGAACTCAAATTGCCGACGGAATTGATCTCAACTCCGGTTCCATCAATAGTTACCGGATATTCGCCATTTGTCGCAATGAAATCTTTCAGTGCAGTTCCATGAAAATTCGCGATCACCACTGCTGGTTCAGCGAAACGGGATAACCCGCTGATCTGCCCCGGACTATCTGACTCACTGAGGTAGAGAATCATTCCAGCAGCGCCTGCATTGACTACGTTCTCCATTTTTTCACCTGCGTCACACAGGGTTCCGGCAGAACCATTTTTGACCAGTGCAAATTTTCCAGCCAGCGAACGATGGGGAAGAGCAGAGCATGCATATCCGTCATCACCAACAACTGTCACATCACGAAGCTGGAATTCGATCCCCCCTGAAGGCTTTCGGGAATCAGAGGGAATAACTGCAATTTTTTGTAGTTGAGGCGGAACGGCAGCACCGGACAGTGTCAGCATTGATTCAAACCGGTGACTGTTGGTGGTTGCACCTACAGAAATGACTCCCGGAGCATTGGCGGGCGAACCAATGGAGTTAAAAGTTGGATATCTTCTTCCATCCTGACCCTCATTTCCCGCAGCAACCAGAAGAATTACACCCTGACGAGCCAGTCTTTCAAAGGTACTTGCAACCAAATCACAAGGCACACCGGCCGGGTATCCACAATCACTTCCTGTCGCCAAGGGATCCCCAACAGCAGGCCCTCCAGAAGAGTAGTTGATGACATCCATTCCATCGAGAAGAGCATCTTCCAATGCCTGAATAACAGCATCGGCTGACGAGCCATCATTTACATCTGGTGAGCCATACACCTTGTAGTTCCCAATCCAGGCTTTGGGGGCAACACCGGAAAATGTGATCCCGGCAACAGTCTGGTTGGCCGCAGCAGATGCGGCAACTGCTGTTCCATGACCTCCACGGTCCCGGGGCGAAAGATCATCAGGTCGGGAGTTGACAGCAGGATCAGAGCCTGAACCGGCCACCATATACTTCACATAACTACGGGCAGCAATTACCTTGTTGTTCGTGAATGCACAGTCCTTTCCGTCACATCGTGGGTAGCCTGGAGGTGTTTCCAACAACGGATCCAGAAATGCAGGATTCTTGTGATCCACACCGGTATCCACCACAGCAATCTTGATTCCGGCACCCGCATTAGGGATACCTCCAAGAGCTGTCCAAGCCGCAGGAGCATTGATCAGATTGACTGCCCGATTCATTTTCAGGTATTGCTTCTGAACTGGAATCACCGCTTTGACGCCATCAATTCCTTTGAGCGATTCAGCCTCTTCAGGAGTTGCGGCAACGAAAACCGTATTCTGAACAACAGTTACGGCCCCCGTTACTTGCAAATTCTTTTGTTGCAGAACACCTTGAATCTTTCTCTGCTGTGCCTGGATCTGAGACTGATAGCTCTTTGCTTCAAGACTTTGAAGTGAAGCTCTACTTTCAAATCTCTCAGCAACTGGCGGGTCTTCGAGGATTAGTGCATATCTGTTTGGAACATACTGTCCCAAAGCTCCAGGGAGAACTGACACTACTGCTGCGCAGTAGAAACTCATCCGTAACAGGGAATTCAAGGAGCGGTTGAATAGGGAGGGATAAATCTTCAAAAGATCTCTTCTTTCAACTGCAAAATACTATCTCAATTAGAATAGAGGAAATTCCTTCTTTTATCTCTTGGCTCCTTTAATTAATACCCGGTCCCTACAAAAAAGCTTCGGCTCCTCGACGCTGTTTCGTGAAATTGCATTTTCTGTTTCTGAGGGTGAGCGTGTGGGTCTCATCGGCCCTAACGGTTCTGGAAAATCCACCCTGCTGAAGATCCTGGCAGGAAGAATGGATCCCGACAAAGGAGAAATCGCACTTCGCAAGAGAGTAAAGCTCACTTACGTCGAGCAGAACTCCACATTCCCCGAAGAACTGACGGTCCAGCAAATCGTGGAAAACGCTCTGGAAAAGAATGGCATACCGGAATCAGAATGGGATGCCCGCTCGGCAGAAACCTTGGGCCGGACTGGGTTCGATGATTTTTCAGTGGCAGCTTCTGCTTTGTCCGGTGGCTGGAAAAAACGTCTGGCCATCGCCGAGGCACTGGTCTCTGAGCCAGATATCCTCCTGCTGGACGAACCCACCAATCATCTGGATCTGGAAGGAATCGCATGGCTGGAAGACCTGCTGCTGCGCGCTCCTTTTGCGGCAATCGTTGTCAGCCATGACCGGTATTTCCTGGAAAATATCGCCACCACCATGGTGGAACTGAATCGCGCTTATCCCGATGGACTGTTTCGGGTCGCGGGAAACTACAGCACTTTTCTCGAGAGAAAAGCAGAGTATCTCCATGCTCAGGCAAAACAGCAGGAGTCATTGGAAAACAAAGTCCGTACGGAAATGGAATGGTTGCGGCGAGGTCCCAAGGCACGCACTACCAAATCAAAATCCCGAATCAACAAGGCACATGAGCTGATCGGAGAGCTGGCAGACCTCAGCTCCCGGATGCGAACCAGTTCCGCAGGCATTGATTTTTCCGCTACGGATCGCAAGACCAAGCGGCTGATTGAACTGGAGAAAGTCAGCTATTCCATTCAGGAGCGCCAGCTTCTTTCTGAGCTTGATTTTGTGGTGACAGCCGGAACACGGATCGGGCTGGTAGGGCCAAATGGAAGCGGGAAGACCACGCTATTGCGCTTGTTTCGGGGAGAACTTCAGCCGGACAGCGGGGAAATCCGTCGCGCCGATAACCTGCGAATCGTCTATTTCGACCAGAACAGACAGCTTGATCCTGATCTCACGCTGAAGCAGGCTCTTTCACCTGACGGCGATTCTGTCATCTATCAGGATCGTGTAATTCATGTGGCCGCATGGGCATCCAGATTCCTGTTCCCATCCGATCAACTGGTTCAGCCAGTGGGCCGCCTCTCCGGTGGCGAGCGGGCCCGGGTGCTGATTGCCCGTCTGATGCTGGAACCTGCTGATGTTCTGCTGCTGGATGAGCCGACAAACGATCTGGACATCCCCACACTTGAACTGCTGGAAGAAAGTCTTCTTGAATTTCCTGGCGCACTGGTTCTGGTCACTCATGACCGCTATCTGCTGGATCGTGTTTCAACAGTTGTGCTGGGTCTGGATGGCAAGGGGAATACGGAGCGTTTTGCCGACTATTCCCAATGGGAAGCCTGGAATACCGAACAGAAGCAGCCGAAGGCAAAAGCTGCACTGCCTGCCTCTGCTCCATCAGCAATTTCAGCTCCGGTAAAGAAGAAGCTCTCCTATAAAGATGCCCGGGAGTACGAAACAATTGAGCAGCGGATCGCGGAGGCAGAACAGATACTGGAAGAGAAGCATGCAGCTCTCTCTGACCCATCCATCATGAGTGACGGCCCGGCGTTGCAGCAAGCTGGTATTGATGTTGAACGGGCACAGGAAGCAGTGGATGCTCTCTATGCCCGCTGGGCTGAACTTGAGGAAAAACAGCAGGCCAATTAACCGGGCAGAGATCCCTTCTTGATCACTTCCCGCATTGCTTCCGTAAAGGTATCGATATCCTCCAGTGTGGTGTAGACGTTGGGGGTAATTCGCAAGCCCTGATACTCATCCGGGTTCACGATGGCCGTGGTGAAAATTCTCCACTTGTTCCAGAGATGAGCCGATAGCTTTGGTGCATCCATCCCTTCAACACTGATACATCCAATACCGCAGGACTGTTCCGGATCTTCACTGTTCAGAATCTTCACACCCGGCAGTTCCCTCAATTGGTTCGACCAGCGCTGCCGCAGATAGCGGAACCGGGCCGCCTTGCGATCCCCCCCGATACTGTCATGGAAATTCAGAGCTTCAGAGATCGCACCCCGCTGTGAAAACGGATGCGTGCCAATCTGCTCAAACTTGCGGATGTTATCTTTCAGGTGATCATCGGCACCCATCAGCGGCCAGATTTTTTCAATCTTGTCGCGCTTTACGTAGAGCATTCCTGTCCCGATGGGGGCCAGCAGCCATTTGTGTAGGGATGTCCCGAAGTAATCGCAGTCCAGATCAGCCTGTTTAAACGGGAAGTGTGTAAAGGCATGCGCACCATCCACTACGACTTCGATCCCTTTGGATCGCGCCATCTGGCAGATTTTCTTCACCGGGAAGATCTGCCCGGTGCGATTGGTGATCTGGCAGATGTGAATGACTTTTGTCTTCGGAGTGATGTTCTTCTCAAAGAGTTCCACCAGGAAGTCCATGCTGGGGGGCGGCACAGGAAACTTCAGCTGCTTCAGGGCCACACCATCGCGACGCTCTCTCTGCTGCCAGGATGTGATCATGCGCGGATAATCCTGATTTGTTGTCAGGATCTCATCGCCTGCCTTCAGATCCATGCCGAACTGGACAATCTCCAGCGCTTCACTGGCATTGCGGGTAATCGCAATCTCTTCGGGGTCACAACCAAACTCTTTCGCCAGTCGGCGGCGGACCGTTTCCAGACCTGGATCAAGAATCCGCCACATATAGTAAGACGGCGACATATTCTCGATGTCGAGCAGCCGTTTTTCCGTATCGCTCACCACACGGGGAGCAGGCGAAACTCCGCCATTATTCAGATTGATGATGTTGCGATCAACCGTGAATGCATGGCGGATATGCAGCCAGAAGTCTTCATCACGCGCCACTACATCAGCAGGCCTTCCGGCGACTGAGGAAACAGCAGTCTGTGCTTTCGCGACAGAGTGAACCTGAAAGGCGGTGAGGGCGGTGGTGGCAGTGGAAAAAAATCGACGGCGGTCCATCTCTTCAGTATCGGATTTTTCCGTCACCCCCTTGCTCTATTTCGCGCGGATCAGCCAGACTTCAGCTAATTGCAACCCGCGTCCGTTGCCGCCACGACCTTGAGTTCCCGTCCATTTCAGTTCCAGCTCACCCTGTGCAGTTGCTTCCGCTGGAATGTCGAACTCCAGCGGCACACCAATCTGCTTCTGATGACTGCTGCTGACTTCGATGGTTTCATTGGCCACCAGACGAATTGGAAAATTCTGTACTGCTCTTCCGGTATAGACGACACGCACTTTGTATTTCGCAGACGGATCAAGATTCGTATATCGAAGATACAGCGGTGTGTCATAGCTGGTCTGCGCATCATTCACCCATGAGATTCTCCACTCCGGTGTTCTTTCTGGAGTGGTGAATCCCGTAAAAGGCCCACGCAATCCACCAGGATCTTCTGCATAGGAAAAAGTCGGGCTCAGATGTGGTTGCCGGCTGGGATTTCCCAGATCATCATAGAAGCCGCCGGGGCCAGGATTTTCCCATTCCACGACACGCTGCAATTCCTTCAACCGTTCGCTTTCATTTGTGATCTTCCGGATCCGTTCAAACTGGACCTTCAGCCATCCCCGATTGTTCAATGGCGCTTCCACGGTGTCGAGTGTTGTCCCGCGTCCGGGTTGTCCCTGATACGTCGTCGAATTCAGCTGCATCTTTGCGGACTGAAAGAGAGCTTCTGCCAGAGAATACACGCGCTGGCGAAGATCGATGGCCACTGGTTCATTGGCAGCATTATCCAGAATCATTTCAGCTGCACTCATGGCAGCCAGCGATCCAGTTTCATTGGCTCGACGCAGCTTGTCGTGTGCCCAGTCTTCCGCGGACGTCTCATGGAAGAGTCGCGCACGGACATACGTATCGTAATAGGCACGGTAAAGCAACTGCTGGAAACGCCAGTTCTGCTTCAGTTGCGGGGAGGCCTTTGCTTCCAGCTCCTGCGCTTGTGCCAGAGTGACACCAACACTTCCATTAGTCAGCAGAGCGCCCTTCCAGTTTTTTTCCAGAGCAAGGATCAGTTGAGCGATCTCATCTGCGTATGTATCTCCGAAGAAGTATCTGCTGTATTCCCGAAGCGCCTGTCCAATGGGAATGTCGGGATTCCATCCCATCTCACTCCACAGAACTTTATTCACGTCGTCATTGCATCCTTCGGAATAAGCAAGAAATCCGATCGTTCCCGGCTGTGTGTGCCGAAAAACGATCTGCTGATCCAGTGGCCGGGGATTGATTGGCTCTCTGTGATTGGTCATGGCCAGTGCGACATCCCAGTGCGGAACAGGGAACTGCGAATTAAATGTATGCGTGATGTCCGGATAATGACGGATGGGATAACTGGCAGGAGTCATTTTCCGTAGCTCCTGAATGGTGAGTCGTGACTGGGGACCATAGACAACACCAGTCAACCATTTCGGCTCAGCGCGGATCAGGCCAAAGAAGTCATTCATCCAGGTGGCGTCAAATCCCTGAGGAGCAACCCACAACTGAGCTTTAGGGTGATACTTCCTGAGGTTTGCCGCCTGCTTTTCGAGAAACGGCATCAGGACTTTGGGTGGAGTATGTCCGGGGTCACCACCGGGAACAAATACGGCATCAATATGCGGAACCTGACGAAAGATCTCGGCCCATTCCTTGAGCGCTGCTTCCACCTGCTCCGGCTTTGAATAATCATCATCCAGAGCCGGATACCAGACCCAACAATCCAATCCGTATTTGTGAATGGATCGTGACATCTCAATCATCATGGGAAGCTGTGGAATCGGAAAGTGAGGACTATCCGGTGCGTCGTCCGAACGTGGGGGAATCAGTTCAATGGCATTGGTCCCAAAGAGTGCAAGGTCACGGATGTACTGATCCCACATCGCAACCGTCCAGCCATCATTTGAATTCGTCTTGGGCCGATACCCCAGTTGATGTCCGCGCAATGGATACTTTGGGGCAGTGGTGAGTGACAATTTATCCGGGGCCATCACCTTTCCCTTGCTGATACTGAGCTGGCGCAACAGATAGCCCGTCCCAAAGAGAACACCACGGGAATCATTTCCGGTAATCGTGACACCGGAGTTATTGCTCTCAATCCGAAACCCTTCTGCAGGTCCGGAGTTCGCATTCCGGATCACGATGGAAGGACTCCCTGCATTCTTCACCTGCCAGCGGATCTGTGAACGTTTTTCCACTTCTTCAATCAGAATCTGTGCAGTCTTTGATTCATTGGAAACAACCGCAGCATTGGTGAGATCCAGGGCGGAAAGAAGCAATAAAGGAACAAGCATCACAGATTCGATCATAGGCCGGAACCCCGTACTAACAGCAACAGGTTCATCAGAGATTCATAAACGTCATCAGGAATTTTCGCATCCAATCTTTTCCGGCTATCATCCAGACAATATGGAATTCAGGCAACTCGGCCATTCTGGCCTGAAAGTGCCCGCACTCAGTTTTGGTGCAGCTACTTTTAGTGGTAACAGTGAATTTTTTCAGGCATGGGGAAACACGGATATTGAACAGGCGAAGCGGCTGATCGATATCTGTCTCGATGCTGGTGTGAATCTTTTTGACACCGCTGATATCTACTCCAATGGAGTCTCTGAAGAGATTCTCGGGAAAGCGATTGAAGGAAAACGGAATCAATTACTGATTTCAACCAAGACAACATTTCGTTTTGGCGAAGGACCGAACAACCTTGGCTCTTCCCGCTTTCATATTCTGGAAGCAGTGGAAGGAAGTCTCAAGCGCCTGGGAACCGATCACATCGACATCTATCATATGCATGGATTCGATGCGACCACTCCCGTGGATGAAACTCTCTATACGCTGGATACGCTCGTCCGCAGTGGCAAGGTCCGCTATATTGCCTGCTCCAATTTTTCCGGATGGCATCTGATGAAGTCGCTCTCCATCTCAGAGAAAAACAGCTGGGCCCGCTATGTGGCACATCAGGTGTATTACTCATTGTTGAACCGTGACTACGAATGGGAGCTGATGCCGCTGGGGCTGGAACACAAAGTTGGAGCGCTCATCTGGAGCCCTCTGGGATGGGGCCGCCTGACCGGAAAGATCCGTCGCAATCAGCCATTGCCGGAACAGAGCCGCCTCCATAAAACAGCAGAACAAGGACCGCAGGTTCCGGATGAACATCTCTATCACATCGTCGATATCCTGGACGAAATCGCTCAGGAGACAGGAAAAACTATTCCCCAGGTTGCACTGAACTGGCTGCTGCAACGTCCCACTGTTTCCAGCATCATTATCGGAGCAAGAAACGAAGAACAGCTCAAACAGAATCTGGGTGCTGTGGGCTGGAATCTCACCGCTGAACAGGTAGAGAAACTCGACCGGGCCAGCCAGGTGACCCCTGTTTATCCGTACTGGCACCAGCGGCAATTTGCAGAACGGAATCCACTGCCGGTTCCTGTTTACGAGTAATCTGCTTCTCTCTTTAGCTATCGGTGCGGATCAGTTCCAGCGTCACGGACTCTGATCCGCCTTTTTTCAGTGAAACCTTACTGGCCTTGCGTTCCACCGTCTGCATCTGGACATCATCATCCAGCATGGATTCGTCATACTCATCCACGCCCACGACAAGATAGTCTCCCGGTGCAATATTGCTGACGGTAAATGAACCATTCTGATCGGTTGTCGCCATCTTCAGATAAGGGAACTCGCGCAGTTCTTTCTTTACCGGAAGCAACAGGATGGTTGAGCCGAGCGCTGGATTACCGTCTGCGGTAATCGTTCCGTTTACTGTTCCTCCGTTACCATCAATCTGAATGCGGAGCGGCGCGTTGCTGCCAATCTCAAACTCCCGCCCGGTGATATCCTGTTCGCCCAGTTTCACGGATTCCAGATAAGCAGATCCCGAGGGAAGAGTGACCTGCAGCCGGTATGATCCCGCCGAGACATTTTCCAGCACAAACGTACCGTCTTCCTTTGCCTGTGCAGTAGAGCCACCCGGACCATCCACTGGTTGCAGAGCAATTCTCATGTTTGCGGGACTCGCTCCAACAGCATCCTTGCCCACCAGCACCTGACCGGAAATGGTCAGTGGTGTCGCCATGCGAATGGAAAGATTCTCTACATCTCCCGATCCCACTTCGAGATTTTCCCGGTGGACCAGAAAATTTCGCGGTCCGTTTTGAGCGCGGGCCACCAGCGTATAGGAACCGGGCAGAACATTTCGGACCTCAAAACCCGTATCATCCTGACGTCGGAAGCTGCCCATCACTGCGCTGTTGACACCCCCTTTGGGCATAAGAAAAACAGAGTATCCGCGAGGGGTCTGTCCATCGGGTGTTTGTAGGGTCCCCTGGACACGATAAACCTCTGTCTTTTGCAGCCGGACCTGGAATCCGCTCAGCTCGGCACCTGCAGCAACGGTAATTTTCTCAGCGGAAGCAGCATCATGAACACCCGGGAAATAAGTAGTGACATAAGAGCGGTTTCCTGCCACTTCCGAGAACATGCCCCCGACCTGGGTAGGAGTCACCTGCAGAAAATAATTGCCCGGAGAAACATTCGCAATGCGGAACTCTCCCCGATCATCCGTGCGGCTCATCCCACCGAAACCGCGCATGCCTCGCCCCATCTGAGGAGGCCGCGAAGAAGATTTTGCATCGACCAGCTGGATCTGCACGCCCTGTAATGCATCACCTTCTTCATCCAGCACACGACCCGCAACTACCCCCTGCGGCATCATTTCCACACGAATGCTGGTAACTTCCTGCCCATTCGAGACAGTGATGCTGGTTCCGGCTCCTGTCAGGGTGCGGGAACCATAGCGGGTATCGATCAGACCCGTGCGTCGCGCAGACAAGTTATATGAGCCTGCATCGACATCCGTAAAAGTGAACTTCCCGTCCGTATCCGTTGTTGCTGTTCTGGAACCACGACGATTTTGCCCTTGTCCTCCGCCCGCCATGGATGGCCTGCCCTGAGGCCCATCTGGACCAATCTGACCACCGGGGGCCATTCCACCTGCCGCCATGGGCAGATTTCCCATTGGGCCGCCCTGCATCGAACCGCGCTGCAGAAGGGTGACTTCTGCCTTTCTGATAGGTTCCTTGGTGACTGCATTGAGGATGACTCCACTGATGGAGCCCTTTTTCTCAGTCTGTTGTGCTCCTGCGGGAAATGGCTGCCCCAGGAGAACGACTGTCAGCGGAAGAAGAAAAATAATCCGAAACATAGTCCCTGTACATATGATGACGTGCTATTCCAGATCTGGTTGTGAGAAACCTGTGTCAAGTTTTGTTGAGAACCGGATCAGGAGGACTATCATCTCAGATCACCATAACGGATGGGATGGATGCGGGAGTGGGAGAGAAATGTACCTGGATCATTTGCTTTTGTATATCCATGAATTGCTGTAAAAATTCCATAGAGTACATGGCCAACAACAGATGATTTCCCGCTTAACACTATTACTATCTATTTTTCTTTCATCAATTACAGTAGCGCAGGTCACAGAACGCACAGATGCCCGTATTCAAGAAGTGGCGGCGACCATTTTCCAGAGCGCATCCAAGCTTAAATGGACATCTCCTTCCGATTTTAAAAAATATGAAAATAATAAATCGAAATCCACCCAGGAACTGTATGAATCCATTGATGGTTTTGTCCGCGAGGCATCAATAAACAATGTTTCGAAATTGGATTCGGATTTAAAAATCCTTTTGAGCAATTATCAAGGAAATCCAGAATATACCGGCCCGGCATTTGCTGAACAAAAGGATCTTCTACACGGACGTTCGGTGATTATTGCATATAGCATTTCGCGAGGAGGTCCTGCCATCAACGAATCAGCAGTAACAATTCGCGGCTATCGAAACGATAAGGAAAAGCTGGTACTGAGTGATACTACTGGATCAGAATTCGACGGCTATGGAATGTTTACAAAAATGTTACCTTCCCCTATCACTGGCGAATCCTGGATGATCGCGTGGGGACCATTGCACGGATTCAATGGAAGCAAGAATAGGGTTCGTATATACGCTTTTGATGGGAAAAATTTCCGAACTATCTGGAGTCCGGCTGACATGATGAACGTTACTGTGGATGTAAATTCGTCAGGATTCTCGATAAAAAGACTTGATGAAGAACGGTATTATCGCTTAAGAAAGTGTCCTTGCATGATTCAAGAGGATTATGCCGTCAGTATTCAAGGACCACAACAAATCAAGATTTACCATCTGGATGGGAATTGAGAATCACACTGTTAATAGAGCTTTTCCTGGTCTGGTCCGCTCCCGCTGGAGAACTGGATCAGGAGCACTATCACCTCAGATTCCGGTCTCACTCATTTCCAGATTGACAGATTCCGCAGTTCCTTTTTTGACGGAGATCTTTTTCGCTTTCCTCTCCAGTTCCTGCATCCGGGCCTCATCCTGCAGAAGAGCGGAATCGAAGCTGTCGAGCGCCATGACCAGATAATCTCCGGGCGCAATCTGGCTCACGGAAAAAGTAGCATCCTGATCCGTATTCCCCATCTTCATCAGAAGGAAATTGCGTAATTCTTTTTTGACCGGCACAACCAGAATAATGCCTCCGCTGGCCGGTTTCCCCTCAGAAGTCACTGATCCCGTAACAGTGCCCCCATTCCCATCCAGACGGATCCGAAGAGTTCCTTCATTTGTAATATCCACGTCCTGACCGGTGATGTCCTGATCCCCGTGACGAATGGATTCCAGATATCCGGCAGTGGGAGAGAAATATACCTGGATCTCATGCTTTCCCGCATAAACATTGGACAGGGTGAAAGTTCCATCTGCCTCGATCCGGGCAGTCGGCAACCCACTGAAAATGCCGCTGGTTGGCCAAGCCCTGATTTGAATAGTCGAAGGATTGATCTGTTCCGCATCTTTTCCAAGCAGGATCTGGCCCGAGACAGAAAATGGTTCCTTCACCTGGATATGCAGGTCCTGAATATCATCTTTTCCTACGTCCAGATCCTGCTGGTGCATCGCACGCACTCCGTTTGGGGACTGCATCTGAACATTCAGACTGTAGGATCCGGGCGGGACATTTGCCAGCTGGAAGCCACCATTTTCCAGTTGCCGATAACCAGCAGCGGGGAAAGGAGTCAGTAATGCTGCTTTCGGCATCAGATTGACCATAAAAGGGGTAGTAGCAGGCTGTCCATCTACACCCAGGACTTTTCCGGAAATCATCGCTACCTCAGACCGCTGCATACGAATCTGAAACCCACTGACATCCGCACCCGGTGCAATCTGAATTTCCTGTGCCTGCGCACGATCCGGAGTTCCCGGATAGAAAAGTGGGATATATGCCTTGCGATCCGCTGACCCGGCCACTTGTAACGATGCTGCTGTGGGAGCAGGGCTGACATGCAGGTGATAATTCCCGGGAGGCAGATCCGAAATCCGGAATTCCCCGCGATCATCTGCTCGCCCCATACCTCCACGCCGGAATGTCATTCCCGGCCGGGATGGTCCGGTCATGCGCATATCGACCACCTGTACCATCACCCCCTGAAACGGCTCTCCTTCCTCATCCAGAACTTTTCCGGAAAGAACGGACTGAGGCATCATTTCAATCCGGATATTGGTCACATCCTGACCCTCGGAAACAGCAATCCGTGTATGTCCAGGGGAATAAGGATGACGGGCACCATAGCGTGTCGGCAGAAATCCCTTCCGGGTGGACATCACAATATAGGAACCCGCCTCCACATCGGAGAAATAGTATTTCCCTTCTTCATCGGACACCACACTGGTTTGCTGGGGAAAGGCGGTGCCCGCCTTTGGTGCCGCTCCGGACGACGACCCGATGGACGAACCAGAAGATGAAGTATTGGTTGCCTGCGATGAGGTGGTAGAACGTGGCTGAGCAGCAGTTCCTGATCCTGACACGGAGGTCATGCCACCCGTGGCCATCAATGTCACTTCCGCATTTCGCAACGGTTCTTTTGTCTGGGAATGGAGGATGACACCGCTGATCGATCCCTTCTTTTCCGGCTGTTGTGCCAGCAGAATCAGCGGACTCCCCATCAGGAGGAAAAAAGCAGAAGAGAAACGGGTCCGGTGCATGATTCTTCACCTTTCGGATTTCTGACTTTTTTGGACGCCTGACCTTCAGTCTGGTTTCAGAGATTTTCCGTTAATTTTGTGAAGCTATCATTTCAGACGCAGTGCGTAAAGCCCCCGGAATCAGCTAGGATAGTGAGTGGAGGAATGGGTGAGTGGTTGAAACCGGCGGTCTTGAAAACCGTTTGCGTCGAAAGATGCACGGGGGTTCGAATCCCTCTTCCTCCGCCAGATCCTGCTGACTATTCGATACTTCCCAACGATCGCCCATTACCCCACAATACTTTAAGTTATTGCGATGGGTTTCACTACAATAGTTTTCCACAGCACGATTAAAAGGTGCTCCACTCTTAATCACGCAGCATAGACTACGCACGCCTAGGGCCTATGCATGCTGTACATTGTTGCTTATGCAACGCTCAGCCTGAATATGAAATTCCTTGACATGCATCGCCTGAAAGTGTTGTTTATACACTGGAGAGGCCACCTACCATAACCATCGAGAATATAAAAACCTATGCGCTCAGAGCCATTCAACCGCATGAGACCCGAAATAAACTCTTATTCATCCAATGTCTGATTCTAGTACTGTCGCTGTCTCTCCTCTTGTTAGTCCGATTTTATATTTTTGGCTGGGACGGATTTTGGTCCAGCCTAATAGACCCATTGGTCGCCGGTGTCCTGCTCGCGATCATCGCCCTCGTTTGGTATCGGCTAACCGCGCCGGACTCCGGGTTCGCTGAAGACCTTGAGGTCGTCGAACCCTGGAATAACAATTCGAAACTCGGCACGCCGCTCTCATCGACCAAGGACTATTGGTTCCGCGGTCGATCTGGACGTTGGTTTCGAAACGTAGCCATTCCGACGCTATCGAAAGCAGCTAGTCAAGAGCAGCGTACCCGCACTATCACTATGATCCTGCCCGACCCCGAGGATGACACCGTCCTCAAGGCCTACGCAAACCATCGGAACTCGCTCACCGGAAGCACAGACAATCATTGGACTCCCAATCGTATCCAATTGGAAATCTTAGCCACCATCATCGTCGCGGGGCAGACGGCGGCCAACAATCGCTTGTTACAGACACAGATTTTTCTGATCCCGGACTTCTCGGTGTTCCGTTATGATCTATCGGATGACGGCCTTATGATGACTCGCGAAGACCCGCGAATGCCGGGGTGGTTCTCGCGTAAGGACACGCGCTTCTACACCTCGGTAAAGGAAGACCTCCGGATCGCGACGGAGCGCGGCCGCAAGATAATGCTCTCGCAGGGGCAATGGCCTCAAGGTTCATTGCCTGTGGCTGATTTGCAGACTCTGATCACGAACCTTGAATTCAAACTCTGCTTAACCGGGGAAGATGCTCAGGCCTTGTATAAAGCGATCAACAACAAAATCGATCCCTATGCCTGATCTAGAGACCCTATTCGACGACCTGGTAGTTGCGGCGGATTCGGGACGATTTGAGGCAGCACTGATGACCAGCCCGCTCGCGGATCAGTTCGTCTTTTGTCACCCGTTGGGCTTCCATGCCGTAAAGCTTGAGGCACCACCATTTGCGCTCCGTATCCATCTCTGGAAACCCGGCGGAGTTCATCAGCCGGGCTTTGAGATTCATGACCATCTATTTTCACTTCGCAGCCGGGTCATCGACGGTGCCATACGCCACCGAACCTATACGGTACTCCCCGATGCCGAGGGCAACCAAGTTATCTATTCGGTGAAGTACGCAGCTGACGAAAGTCGAATTATCAAGACCACGGTCCGCGTTCGAACAGTGCTTAAATCCGACGAGGTTATTGGTGCCGGATCTCTTTACGAAGTGCCGGCCGGCGAACTCCATGACGCCGAGCTCTCGGGCACCGCAACGGGAACTACTTTGGTTTTGACGAAGAACGTTGGCCAGGCAGTCCGCACCATCGGACCGTGGAACGGCCCCGAGGTACTGACTGCTTCACGTATGGCACAATCTTCGCAGCCGCTGCGCGACTTAGGCCTCCTACAAGCGCGTACACTCTGAAAACAGACTCTGAGACAGTTTGATTAGCCGAGACAAATGAGGTTCATAGTCTTGAGAGACGTAACAGAATTATGTGCTCTAGTCACCGAGGCATAAACGCTGGACATAACTCACCATGCACACTTGATAGTATTCACACCGTCCAAAGCCCGGTGTGTGATCCTCAGGCGAGCACTATCGCACGATCAGGTGAATCGTTCGGGTGTTTGTGCCAGTGTAACCTCAATAACCCTATGCATGGCTTAGCAACGGAACGACTTCGACGAAGCTTATCTGAACGTTCAATACACCTTTCCCGTCGATGAGAGGTTCTACGAACTTGCACGTCCAGGGTCAGCCGACGGATCAACTGCGATCGCGACTTTACCCCGGATACCGTTATTCGGAGTCTCAAGCAGTGCATGGGCAAGAGCGATGTCAGCAAGCGGATAGACAGCACCAACGTGTGGCCGCAGCTGACCGCGCTCTACCAATGTGCTCAGCTCATCCAGCTTGCCTCGATTTTGTCGTGTGAAAACGAAGTGGAAACTTGCGTTCTTGCCCCATGCCTCAATGAGGTTCTGTGGCTTTGCGATGTCCACAATGGTGACAACGCGGCCCAGTTGTGCGAGCACGTTCGGGCTGCTGGACAATGTGTCGCCACCAATGGTGTCAAACACCACATCGACTCCACGGCCATCCGTTTCCCTCATGACAGCACTGAGATAGTCTTCTTTCCTGTAATCGATGACCACGTCTGCGCCAACACTTCGCGCGAATTCGAAGTTATCTTCGCGTACGGTGGTGAATACCTTCGCCCCGACAGCTTTCGCGAGCTGGATCGCCACGTGACCCACCCCTCCCGCACCACCATGGATCAGGATGCTTTCCCCCACTCTGAGAGCGGCACGGACAACCAGTGACTCCCACGCTGTTCCACCCACCAGGCTCAGGCTGGCGGCTTCGAGATGGCTGAGCGAACCAGGTTTCTTTCCGATAATGTTTTCGCTCGCAACGTGGTATTCGGCATAGCTTCCCGGCCCGTCAAATATCTGCGGGGTGTACCAGACTTCATCCCCCGGAGAGAACCTTGTCACTCCCGGCCCGACTTCTTCGACAACGCCAGATACGTCATGCCCGGTAATGGCCGGCAAAGGCACCAGTTCGCGATAGTCACCGCGCCGAACCTGATAGTCCAATGGGTTGATCGACGTCGCATGTACGCGCACCAGAACTTGTCCCGCTTGCGGAACAGGCTTTGGCACATCAAGAAGCTCGAACGATTCCGGGCCACCAAAAGAGTTGAGTATTATTGCTTTCATTACAGGATCCTCGCTTTGTCAGAACTGAATATATAGGGGAATCTCGATAGTATTACGATTGAAGATCACAGTTCTTTCTCGATACCCCGGCAAGCTCACGGAGAGTCGCTTCGTCCCGCTTGTCGTAAGTTTATTCACCGATGTGCCGGACCTCTGTCAGGACAGCCCGCTGCAGTGTTGCAAGGGTTTCCATCTGCCCTCCTCCCATCAGCTATCGACAATCTAAATTTGCTGGCAGATCCTTAAAGCAACGGAAGCCCTTTATAATTATTTCTTTTTATTAATGGAAAAATCTGTATCAAAACCCCCATAAATAAACTTTTTTATTTATTTTTTGACACCCAGAAATCGTCGATTTAGACTAGTCCGTCATGTTCTCAATGTTGGGCAAAAGAACCTTACAAGTAATCACATTTCTGATTTGCAGTGTGGCTTCTTACGCACAGGGGACGGTAACTGCTACTTTACTCGGCACCATTACAGATCCTTCCGGAGCTGCAGTCTCCGGCGCATCCGTCAGAATTCAGCACGTCGAAACCAATCAGAATCGCACCGCTCAAACAAATGAAAATGGTGGTTACGAATTTTCTTTCCTGCCTGTAGGAAGTTATACGCTGACAGTGCAGGCTCCCGGATTCCAGCAGGCAACGGTCAAACCATTTGATCTTGCTGTTGGACAAACGCAGCGCGTTGATCTCAATCTCACGGTAGGTTCCGTAAATGAGGCAGTGACTGTTGAAGCATCAGCAGTGGGTTTACAAACAGAAACAGCAACACTCGGCACAGTAATTGATCGACAAAAAGTGGCTGAGCTTCCGCTCAATGGGCGATCCTTTGTTCAGTTGGCACTTCTAGCTCCGGGCGTAAATCCAGTGACACCGGGAAGTCTGAGCGCAAGAAGCGCAGGAGGCTCCCTGGGACAATCAGCGGGCATGAATGTGAATGGGGCTCGCGATAACCAGAACCGTTATTACTATGACGGAGTGGAGACCATGTCACTTGGTTCTTACAGCTTTAGCTTCTCCCTTTCCGTCGATGCCATCCAGGAATTCAAGGTTGAGACAAACGCCTATTCAGCTGAATTAGGTGGCGCGCCAGGTGGTCACATAAATCTCACAACAAAAAGTGGGGTTAATGCTTATCACGCACAGCTTTGGGAGTTCAACCGGAACGACAAGCTCACCACACTGGCACCGTTCACACCATACTCACCTGATGCAAAACCACCGCGGCTGAATCGTAATCAGTTCGGAGGGAACTTCGGCGGACCGATCATTATTCCTAAACTTTATAACGGCAAGAATAAGACATTCTTCTTCTTTAATTGGGAACTGGGTCGCCTGGTCAGCGGAACCAGTGGCTCCCGTCTGTATGTCCCTCCGTCTGAATACCGAAATGGTGATTTCTCATCGTTTTCCTCACCAATTTTCGATCCGCAGACCGGCCAACCATTTCCAGGAAATCGCATACCGGCAAACAGAATCAGCAGCATTACCTCGGGCTACATGAAATATGTACCTTCCCCGAATTTCTCTGATTCAGGTTTCAATTTCCTCGGCCCCTTAGCCTCGGCACCTACCAAGCAGAATCAGTATCTCATCCGCATCGATCACCAGATCAGCGCCGCAAACTCAATTTATGGAACCTACATACAAAACTACCAGGAGACAAACTCTGTACCTGCTTTTTCCTTTGATACCACTGGCAGCCAGATTCCCTCCTATGTAGGCAGCCTCACGGATACTCATGTTTTTTCCTCCACAATGGTGAACGAAGCCCGTTTCGGCTGGCACCGACGAAAATCTCATCAGTTTTTTGGAACAACAAACAGACCAGATCTGAATATTGCCAATGAGCTAAATATTCCCGGAGTTTCTACGGATGCACGGAATTTCGGCCCGCCAACCTTCAGTAATTCTGGCTATGATTTGCCGACAGTCCGCTCCATTGGACCAGCCGATCAGCACAATCAGATCTGGCAGTTCAGTGACAATTTCTCCTGGCGCAAGGGAAATCACTCGATCAAATTTGGCGCTCTGATTTTTCGTCGAAACTTCAGCTTTGATGAGGCTTTCAATCCTCGAGGAACTTTTACATTTGATGGACGCATTACGTCCGGAGGGATAACTCCGGTTCGCGAACATGCCTTTGCATCCTATTTATTAGGTCTGGTGACGGATGCCGCTATCAGCGCTGATCCGTTTGCAAATCGCATGAATCATTTCTGGCAGTCCTACTATGTTCAGGATGACTGGAAAATACATCCATCTCTCACCATCAACTTCGGGTTGAGATATGAATACTTCCAACCACCTGTCGAACGGGGCAAATTAACAAACTTCGAGTTGAATGGACCAGTGCCCGGATTCACAGTCAACCGCCAGCTTTACAGTGGCTTCCCGGCAAGTGACAACCTCCCGGATAGCCCCGGGTACCCCAAAGGATCACTTATCTATCCTGATCGAAATAACTTTGGTCCTCGCTTTGGTTTCGCATGGAAGGTGCCTAAAATCAGTGGGACTGTTATCCGCGGCGGTTACGGCATGTTCTATACACAGGAGATTTCAAACTCTTTTACTGTATTGACACTCAATCCCCCAATCGTAAAGAACACTACCTTTTCTTCCACCTTCACTCAGCCTCAGAGAGTGGAGACAGTATTCCTTGGTCAAGGCCAAAGTGTTTCCGGACAATTCGGAACATCTTCTGTCGATCCGCATCTGCGAGATGCCTATATCCATCAATGGAATTTCTCCATACAAAAGCAACTCGCATCGAATACATACTTTGATGCTGCTTATGTTGGAACAAAGGGAACAAATCTTGTGATCGGATTTGATGCCAATCGCCCAATCAATACTGTTGTTCCAGGCTCTGGAGTGGCTCCGATTGCTCAACGTCGGCCGTATCAGGGAGCAGCAGGCATGACGCTTGCCAAGTCAATTGGCAATTCCACCTATCATGCGCTTCAACTGCGGGGTGAACGTCGTACTTCCCGTGGGCTGTCTTTTATCACTTCCTACACTTGGTCAAAAGCCCTTTCTTCCGGCGATCAATCGACTGTGGGTGGGGGTGGATTCAGTGCTGGTGTGCAGGATATTTACAATCTTGCAGGTGAAAAGTCTCCAGCAGCTTTCGATCTCCGGCACCGTCTCTCAATCGCATTGGTCTATGACCTTCCATTTTTCCGTTCCGCATCAAATGGATTTGTCCGGACTGCTCTTGGCGGTTGGCAAACCAGCACGATTATCACAGCACAGACCGGTTTTGCTTCTGCGCTGAATGGATGGGGGGACACCACAGGAACCGGGATTTCTTCTCGATTGGATATGGTCGAAGGCCAGAATCCTAATCTCTCCCGAAGTATTCGCTCACGGGACCGGTGGTTCAATACAGATGCATTTCAGGCACCGCAACCTGGCCAATTCGGCAATGCCGCACGCCACCCAATTTACTTGCCCGGTCTAATCAATTTTGATGTTGTGGCTTCCAAAAATTTCCGGTTTCTGGAGCAGCATAACCTGCAATTCCGCGCTGAGATGTTTAATTTCTTCAATCATGTAAATCTCGGAGCACCAGGTCTCAATATTCAGGCACCAAATACTTTTGGACGAATTCTCACTTCCAGCCAGGCTGCAGGTCACGAAAGCGGGCAAAGAATTATCCAACTGGCTTTAAAATATTCGTTCTAGCTGGTCACCGGGCTTCTTTCCATGAGGCCCGGGTCATTTTTTCACAGCGCTAACCTTACTCAGCAATAACTTTTCAGGCTTTCTCCGACTTCATATTTTTCCAGGGATGGGGGAGAATAAGAGTTCTCCCACCCAGACATGTTCAAACTCTTCCGCAGAATTGCCCTGATCGAAGGCATCACAACGATCCTGCTTTTCTTTATTGCCATGCCCGTGAAGTACATTGGCGGAAATCCTGTGCTGGTTCCTCCCGTCGGCATGATTCACGGTGTGGCGTTTCTGGTTTACATTGCGGCGATGTTCGCAGCATTCCGGGGCAGGGACATCAAACCAAATGAATGGGTCAGAACAACGCTTGCCGCCTTTATCCCACTGGGGACTTTTGTGAATGATCCATTCCTGAAAAGGAAAGAGCAGGAGCTCACTCAGTAAGCGGCGTGACATCCCATCGATGGAATCACTACCACTTCTTGATAGATAACAAGCTCAGGGAACGATAGCGGTCACGCGGATCTCAATCCGCATCTCCGGAAGCCCCAGAGCCGCGACTCCCAGCTGTGTCCAGATCGGAGCATGTCCAGGCATGTAATGCCGATACAACCTGACCATGGTTTCGTTGACTTCAGGAGGGAACCCACCCACATGGTAGGAGTTGACGTGGATGACGTGTTCCCAACTCGCCCCGGCCGTCGCCAGAGTTCGCTCCACATTGCGAAATGCCTGAGCAATTTCATCCTCAACGGCAGAGGGAAACTGAAAATTGTCATCCCAGCCACCCTGTCCAGATGTCTCCACACGATTTCCAATCCGCACCGCTTGTGAGTAGTTCAGCAGCTCCAGCGCTTTTTCCCCATAACCGGGAGTGACGAAGAATTCTGGCTTATCCATTAGCTTTTTCCTTTCTGGATCTTTGAGTGATCTGAACCTCAAACGGATTCAGAAACGAGGAATACACGAATCAAAGTTGCGACCTCTTCCGCATGTGTCTCCAGTACAAAATGCCCGGTATCGAGCAGATGGACTTTGGCATCCGGAAGATCGCGCTGATATGCAGCAGCTCCAGCGGGCAGAAACGCTGGATCATGTCGTCCCCAGACAGCCAGCAGCGGTGGACGGTGTTCGCGAAAGTACGCTTGAAAAGCGGGATAGAGCGCCACATTACTGCGATAGTCGAGAATCAGATCCAGCTGGATCTCCTCTGCCCCCGGCCGTGCCATATATGCAATATCCAGTTCATAGCCATCAGGCGATAAAAGGCTGGGATCAGCCCCCGTGCCATACTGCCAGTTCCGAATTGTGTCCGGCGAAAGAGATGGGCGACAGGCTTCACGGTTTGCTGCACTTGGATCACGCCAGTAGGCTTCCCATGGCCCCCATACATCACTGAATCCTTCGACGTAAGCATTCCCATTTTGCGAAATGATTGCAGATACCCGCTCAGGATGACGCATGGCCAGACGCAGACCTACTGGCGCGCCGTAATCGAAGATATACAGCACATATCGGGAAAGTGACATGGCGTCAATAAAGCCTTCGATCACATCTGCCAGATGATCAAACGTATAGGCAAACTGCCCGCGTGGTGGCGCTTTCGTCTGCCCGAAACCGGGCAGGTCGGGAGCAATGAGCCGAAAGCGATCCGACAGCCGAGGAATCAGGTCCCGAAACATGTGGCTGGCAGTGGGAAAGCCATGTAACAACAGGATGACCGGCGCATCAGCTGGTCCTGCTTCACGATAGAAAACCTCGACATCGCCAACCTGTCGAAACCCGTAATGTATTGCCATCGTGCAATCCTTTCATCACACAGAAATGTGAGACATATGGTCAATATTTTTCAGACTGTTCACCAAGAGTATTCTCCGAAACAATACTTTGCAGTAGAGAGCACGGTTGTGTACATCAACCCAGATGGTACCGCCATCGATTCATCCAGCTTTTGAAAAGGCATGAGTGGATTAAGACCAATCTCACTCATACTTTATTTCGCATAAATGAAAATAATTGATTTTTATCAATTCCAGTCGTAATCTTAAAGGCTGAATTTTATCTCAACGACTTTTCTGTGGAGGCAATTCTTTGTCCGCTGTCCTGTTTCTCTGTTTGCTGGCCTTTACTTATATCTGGTGGCGTAATCGAAACGATCTCACAGAAGCGCTTGAGATCCAAACGGCAATTGCTGAGAGCGCAAGCCAACAAGTTGAAGGTCTCAATCAACAAATCAACTCATTAACAGCATCTCTTGAGGAAGAGAAAATTTTTTCTCAACAATCAATTCAAAAAATTGATTTTCTGGAGAAAAGATTCGGGAGTTTACCTGATCTGGATGCAGAGGAAATCAGGCTTAGAGAACAGATCCGTCTTCATGAGGAAGAGATTGAAACACTTCGTGCCACTTATCAGGAAAAGAAGAAGGTTTATGATCACCTGCTTGCTGAAGTAGCCATTTTCGATGAACGACTTTCATTTGCAGAAATGGGGGTCTACGAGCCGCATTTTGATTTCACGGATAGCGAACAGTTCAAAGCTTCGATTCAAACCGTTCGTGAAAAGCAAAAGGAAATAATTGCAGAGGGAAAAGCCGTAATCTGCACCACCACATGGAAAGTAGACGGGAGTGCATCGAAGGGCGAGGTCATGACTCGCCGCAATATCCGGCTCACACTGCGAGCCTTTAATAATGAATGTGAAGCCGCCATTGCCAACACACGATGGAACAACGTCAATGCAATGGAGAAAAGAATCGTTCGGGCACAAGAGCAAATTGACAAGCTCAACGTTTCCAATGCCATCCTGATTACTCCGGATTTCTCACACCTCAAGCTCCAGGAACTCTTTCTTACACATGAATACAGGGAGAAGCTGAAACAGGAACGGGAAGAGCGTGCGGAAACATCCCGGCTGGCACGCGAAGAACAGCGTCTCTTACGCGATATGGAGAAAGCACAGGAAGAAGAGGAGCGTTATGAAAGACTGCTCTCAAAAGCTAAAAATGAGGCAGCAAGAACAATTGGCCCAAAGCTGGAAGCCTTCACTCAGCAGATTCAGATGCTGGAAAAAGATCTGGCAGAAGCACATGCAAAGTTCGAACGAGCCCAGGCTATGGCAGAACGTACACGATCAGGCTACATCTACATCATTTCCAACATCGGCTCATTCGGAGAGAATGTCGTCAAGATAGGTTTGACCCGGCGT
Organism: Bryobacteraceae bacterium; assembly: GCA_037190045.1. Classification (GTDB taxonomy): domain Bacteria; phylum Acidobacteriota; class Terriglobia; order Bryobacterales; family Bryobacteraceae; genus JAPKYZ01. Next base: position 48,633 of record JBBCIQ010000004.1, read on the forward strand.
CTCGATCCTCTTGACCGGGTTCGCGAACTGGGGGATGCCAGTGTCCCTTTTACCTTTGATATCCACGCAATCATCTATAGCGATGATGCTCCATCACTCGAAAGATCTTTGCACAATGAGTTTGAATCAACCCGGATCAACCCCCAGAACTATCGAAAAGAATTTTTCCGGGCATCATTAGCTGAAGTGGAAGCTGCCGTGAAGCGACTTGCTCCGAATGCCCCATTTTTCCGGGATATTGAAGCTCAGGAGTATCATGAGACTCTTTCAAAGAGAAGAATCGCGTTGGAGCAAACGCTTGCAATGGAAGATTTAGCTTTTCCTGAATCAATATAGTCAGGAGTTCTGTTCAAACCGATAGAACTGTGTCCCGATCTGGATCAGTTCGCGCCCCTGATTCTTCCGGTGCTGATTCGTGTCACGCAAAGAGTAGATGCAGCCACAATATTCTTGCTGGTAGAACTCCTCGCGCTTGCTGATCTCAATCATGCGGGCAGAACCACCGCCCTTGCGCCAGTTGTACTCCCAGTAAGTGATGCCGTCGTAATGCTCCGCAGCTCGACGGCCACACCCATTGATCTGGTTCATATCCTTCCAGCGCGAAATCCCCAGCGAACTGGTAATGACAGGGAACCCATGCTCATACGCATGCAGGGCTGTCCGCTCAAACCGCATATCAAAACACATGGTGCAGCGGATGCCACGTTCCGGTTCCATCTCCATCCCTTTTGCACGCGTAAACCAGTTCTGCGTATCGTAATCGGCGTCAATGAACTCGATCCCGTGCTTTTCTGCAAAGCGGATATTCTCTTCCTTACGGATGAGGTATTCACGCTCCGGGTGGATATTGGGGTTGTAGAAGAAAATGGAATAGTCGATACCGGAGGCGAGCATCGCCTCCATCACTTCACCGGAACAGGGTGCACAACAGGAATGCAGTAAAACTTTTTTATGCCCATCCGGAGGAACCAGAACAGGACGAGACTTTTCCTTCACTTAGTCTGGATAGCAGAAATGAGCCTGATTTTCCACTCATGAACCATCTTTGAAAGATTTGTATTCAAAACAAACGATTTCAGAATTTTTACCATGCATATCTCATGATTCCATCCAATCAATTCTTTATTGTGACCGGAGGCCCCGGATCAGGAAAAAGCACTCTTCTGCATGCACTCGCCGCAGCAGGTTATCAAATCACGATTGAAGCTGGTCGAGGCATTATTCAGGATCAGATCCGAATTGGAGGTACCGCTCTTCCATGGCTACATCCGTACGTCTTTGCCGAATTGATGCTGAGCTGGGAGATGAGGTCTCACCATGAAACGCAGGGTCATGATGGTCCGGTCTTTTTCGATCGTGGAGTTCCCGACGTAATGGGCTATCTTCGCCTGATGAATCTTGAAGTCCCCACTCATGTCATCGAAGCAACAAAACTGTTCCGCTACTCTCCAACGGTTCTGATTGCCCCACCATGGCAGGAAATCTTCGAGAATGACGCAGAACGAAAGCAGACTTTCGATGAAGCAGTGCGCACTTACGAAGTGATGGTCGAGACGTATAGAGAATGTGGTTATCAGTTACTGGAATTGCCAAAGGCCACCGTCTCTGAACGAGTAGCCTTTGTCGTGGATCAACTCAAACTGAAATAAATATTACTTCGTGAACAGATAATCGTAGCGGGAATCAATCTGGTAATGAGTTACGCCCAGTTTCTTCAGGCGTGCTGCATCTTCAGTGGGCCCCTGCTCTTCATCCCTCTTAGCCATGGTGTAGCGGAATGTATTAATTCCAGCCGCAGCAACAACATGGTGCTTGCTGGCCAATTCAAGAGCGTCTTCATCCAGAACAGATGCGAGTTCGAACAGGAACCGGCGTGAACCAACATCTTCTCCTGCTGCGATAGCGGCTTTCAAACGGTTTCGATCCGCAGAAAGATAACAATGAGGAAAGATATGCTTCTGCGCAAGCTCTCCTCCACCGCTTAAAGAATACGCACTTCGTAACAGATCATGCTTTTCCAGCAGATTGCGAACAGAGATATAGAAACCTTCGGGATAATCATTTCCCTTGATATCCAGCATCAGTTTGATCTTTCCTTCGCACATTCGACAGACTTCCTGAAAGTGCAAGGGACTGGTTCCGCCCGGTGTGGAGCGGAGCCCTCCAATTTCTTTCCATGTCAGCTCAGTTACTTTACCCGGGTTTCCATAGAAGCGATTGAAATCCTGATCATGATGAATGATCGGCTCTCCATCTTTTGTCCTCCGGATATCAACCTCAATCATCCAGTAACCACGATCAATTGCTGCCTGAATGGAACCTGGACTATTCTCTGCATATTGAGAATCAACGATGCCTCCACGGTGAGCGATCAGTTTGTATTTTGGGTCGGGTGCAGCATGAGCATTGATCAAAACGGTGGATGAGGCAAGAAACTGACGTCGTGAGAGCATCATTCCATTAAAACAACCTCTTCTTGCAGAAATATTTCAGGGTTGGTATAAAATTTACCAACCCCTTCTCAAGAAGTGCTTTGGGTCTTTATTGAAGATCGACCAGATGCCCATAATAGGAAACAAAACAGGAGGCATGCTGATTTGCATTCGCCATCATGGTGAAAGAACTGGTAACTCTCTCACCTGCTGGTGCATACATTGTTATAGGCAAAGATGAAACATAAATCTGCCGTCCTGTTCCGCTGGCTGTTGATTGCAACTGCAGCGGAATATATTTTCGATTTCCAGTATTAAAAAACACACCTGAAAATCCATCCGAATTGTGTTTGTAACAACGGACGGAAAGATCTTCTACAACCAGAACCTTCCCAGCAGGCACACGTGTATATAACTCTGCCTCTGATACTCTACTTACCGGATAAAAGTTGCACTGAACAACATTGGAAGAAATCTGTCCCCCGTAAACTTCCACATCATTACAGTTTCCAGTTACTGCTGTCCGAGCAGATTTTTCAACTTCCCGAACAGGCTGGGACCAGGTCTGTGCCTGGACAGTCAGAGACATAGCCCCCCAAATAATAAGAATTCCCTGTAAGAATCTCATAGATCTACTGCACATCCACATAGTGACCATAGAAGCTGATGCTGCAGGATGTAGTGTCATTACTGTTGCTGGTCATATGAACAACCGCAGAAATCCGTTCATTCGAAGGAGCATACATCCGGGTCAACAGATTGGCACTGTACTTCTGACGTCCATTCACAAAGTTTGCCCGCAGTTGCAAAGGAAGCGGCCTCATCGCATTCAGGCCAAACAGGAGTGAATCGAAATTATCCGTATTGGACTTCAGGCAGCTGGCGTGTACATCTTCAATCACCAGAACTTTTCCATCCGGAACGCGCTCGACATAATTACTGGCGCCCGGTGGGTCGAATATCGATTTGAACCGACAGGTTCGTGGTGAGGTGCTGACGGCTCCTGCTGGAACACCTACGTCCTGGCAGATTCCATAAACAGCGTTTCTGGCTTCTTTTTGTACTTCGCGAACAGGCTGGGACCAGGTCTGTGCTGAAACAAATGAAGTAAACAGCATGGTTACAAAAGAGAGTTGAGCAATAGTTTTCATAGTTTTTCCCTTGAATTGAATGTGAATGTGTCAGACCCGTTTCATGCGGATCAGAATGAGAGCTGAACCAAGAGCAGCCATCATCAGGCTGGAAGGTTCCGGGACTTCAGAAGGATCAGGATCGGGATCAGGGTTGGTGGAGGTATGACCGATTCCTGTTAATCCAATGTAGTAGTAGCCTGATCCGGCAGTGAGCAGTGGTGTTGCAGACCCTGTTGCAGGATTCAACTGAACCAGAGTTCCCATGGAATCTGTACCCGTCGTGATGGCGTAATAACCACCTGTGACCGGATCGTAATAGAAGCCGCCAGAGTAGTACCCAGTGAATGTCGAGGAGGTGGGATTGACAGTATTTCCTGCCAGATCAACGTCGTAGATCCGCCAGTTACCACCACCTTCACTGATCAGCCCCTGCAGTCCATGGGGCCCCCAGGTGAACCCACCAATGGAGAATCCCATGTGCGGATAGTAATTAAAGAATGCTGTGGCCGTCTCAGTTTCTGCATCAATGCTATAGAAGGTTCCATAGCCGTTCTGCAGTGTATGCATCACATAGAACAGATCATCATCCGGACTATAGGTGAGCCCGTAATAAAGACCGGAAGGAAGAAAATTCGAATAAGCAGTGTATGATCCGTCTCCATCCGGATCAAAACTTACCAGTCGGTTTCCTCCCATGCCATCGAAAGCAATGGAATACAGCAGGGAATCCGTCTCCCGATATGTCAGCCCACTGATGAATCCCTGGCTTCCGTTGCCCAGATCAAACAATTCAGTTGCTGTCGAATTCCCTGTATTCAGCTGATTGACCTGACGGGGAATGCCCGACGTCGGTCCGGCCTGGGTATCCCAGGACATTCCCACCAGGATTGGTGCTGCTGAAAGGTTCGTAAATAGTGCTGATGCCAGAATCAGCTGCAGGATAAATTTCATATGGAATCTCTCTCACTGGTTCATGCGGAAACCAGCAGGGAAGTTGATCATCATTCTGCGGGTAAAATTTAGAAAGATCCCGTCATCCATGAATTCCGCCGGCGACATCACCAGGCTTTTGCTGAATCTTCAGGATGGAGATCGTTCAGTACTGGATCGTCTTACCCCCCTTGTTTACGATGAGTTGCGTCGTCTCGCCATCTCTGTATTCAGGCGTGAAAGAAGTGACCACACTCTACAACCCACAGCCCTGGTAAATGAGGCATATATTCGACTGGTCAACCAGGAACAGGCCAGTATCTCCACACGGGTGCATTTCATGGGAATCGCGGCTCGTGTAATGCGGCAGGTGCTGGTGGATCATTCCCGGTCAAGGCAGGCAGCTAAAAGAGGTTCCGGGGGAGTAAAAGTCGAACTGGATGAAAGCCAGCACTCTTCCCAGTCATCCGCTCCCGGCATGATCGAAGTCAATGATGCATTGAATGATCTTGCCCGTCTGGATGTGCGTAAGGCACGGGTCATTGAGCTTCGTTACTTTGGTGGATTGAGCGGGGAAGAGATCAGTGAAGTTCTGGGTATCTCTACAGCTACCGTTACTCGCGAACTTCGCATGGGACAGGCATGGCTTTCCAGCTATCTCACGGAAAGCCGAAAGCTGAACTCATGACGCCGAAAGATTTTGCAGAAGTAGACAGGATCTTCCAGCACGCTTGTGATCTTCCGGAAGAAGAGAGAGGCCGATATCTGGATCAGGCCTGTGCAAGTGCTCCTCATCTCAGAGCGGAAGTGGAATCTCTCCTGTCTTCCATGGCTCATGCAGAAACTGATGTGGAAGAGATTGTTTCCAGTGCGATTGATTCGCTGGAAGCTCATCCTTTTCCGAATGAGGTCGGATCTGAGGTTGGCTCCTTTATTCTTGTGCGTGAGATTGGCCGGGGTGGAATGGCTACTGTCTATCAGGCGATCCGGCAGGGAGGAGATTTTTTGCAATCTGTTGCTGTCAAGATTCTGCGACGCGGCATGGATAGCACGACAATCCTCAATCGATTCCGTGCAGAGCGGCAGATTCTGGCAAACCTTAATCATCCCCACATCGCCGCCCTGATTGATGGCGGAACAACCGAAGATGGACGTCCCTATCTGGTGATGGAGCTCATTGAAGGTGAGTCTGTTGTGCAGTTTGTCCATCGTAGAAATCTTCCAGTTAAAGCGCGCCTGGAACTTTTCAGAAACATCTGCGCAGCTGTGGAGTACGCACATCAGAGCCAGGTAATCCATCGGGATATCAAACCCGGTAATGTACTGGTGACTCCTGATGGTGTTCCAAAACTTCTGGACTTTGGCATTGCGAAGGTACTGATGCCGGAGATCATTCCCGATGCCCCGAACACAGAAACGTTTGTTCGACTGATGACTCCGGAATATGCCAGCCCGGAACAAATCCGCGGAGAACCTGTAACAACAGCAACTGATATTTATTCGCTGGGTGTGCTTCTGTTTGAAATGCTCACCAGCCAACGCCCTTTCCAGGGGAACCGCACAGCTTCTGAAATTGAGAAAGCGGTCTGTGAAGAAACTGCAGTCCATGCCAGCAGAATCGTGTCGGACTCACAGATCCGGTCGCAGCTTTCCGGTGACATTGACCTGATCCTGGCCATGTCCATGCGAAAAGAACCCGAACGTCGCTATGCTTCCGTAGCGGCATTCCGTGAAGACATCTCGCACTATCTTGAAGGGCAAAGCGTCTCGGCCCGACCGGATACTTTCTCTTATCGCGCCACAAAGTGGGTTCGCAGAAAGCCTTTTGCCGCCGCGTCTGTTCTGTTAGCTTCGGTTTTTTTGCTTGGGGGATTTTTTCTGCTGGCCAGTTGGTATCAGCGCCATCAGCTCAAACAAGCTGATGAGCTGTTATCGCGTGCTCAATACTTGATGCAACAGGATGCCCGTACAACATCTTCCTCTTCTCTCTATCCTGGAATTCCGCAGAACTACGCAGATGCAATGAGTCTTCTGCAGCAGGCGACACAACTTCTGCCAGATCATGCAAAGTCATGGACGACACTTGCCGAGATCGCGGAACTCTCCATGGAATTTGATGGGAAGGGTTCTCCGGAATTACTTCAGGCAGGGATTCACGCAGCTACTCGTGCAACTCAGATCGATCCTCACGATGCAAAGTCATGGGAGATCCGGGCCGTCATTCACACCCGGCAGAACCTTCTGGATGATGCCCTTGTTGACTATGCAAAGGCGGTGGAGCTAAACCCTCAGTCTCCCTATGCGGTACGGGGCTATTCGACGCTACTCCATCGGAAGGGGGATCTTTCCCGTGCTCTCACCGTGATTGATCAGGCCTTAGAAGGTCTTCCTGATCCGAATAATCCAGACTCCCGAGCCGTGGGAGTTCGTGGGCGTGCCATTTTACTGGTCCATCGTGGACTCCTGCTGCATCTTTCCGGACAGAGTGAAAAAGCCCTTCCCAGCCTGAATGAAGCAATGGATCTGGATGGCTCATACCGACTGACTTACTGGGTGGCTGGTCTGGCCCATGAAGCGATTGGTGATTATCGTCAGGCGGAACAGGATTTCCGGACAGGTGTCCGGCTGGCTCCTCAGGATCCACGACCTGTTTCCGGACTTGCCCATCTGCTCGCAAACACCGGCCGCATAAAAGAAGCTGCCCAGATTGAGGCCCGCCTCCAGAGCTTACTGGATCATGGCCGTCCCGTGGCCTGTGAACTGGCTATCGTGAGGGTAGCTTTTCAGGATCCAGCAGGAGCCTTCCACTGGCTGGAACAAATTGACGAGCAAACAAAGCTGGCTTCCTGTCTGATTGATCCTCGGCTCATACCATTGCAGAAGGATTCTCGGTTTCAGCAACAACAATCGCGTGCGGATAGAGTGTTAAATACATCATCCGAAAATGACTTGCGGACGAATGGACAATGACCCAGTTTTCTCAGCAACTCACCGACGAGCAGTTCATGCGTCGGGCACTCGATCGGGCTGCTGACGCCGAGTGTGCAGGCGAAGTTCCTGTGGGGGCAGTGCTGGTGATGGATGGCCAGGTGATCAGTGAAAGCTGGAATGCGCCGATCAGCCATCACGATCCCACCGCCCATGCTGAGATCCGTGTCTTGCGCGAAGCAGGAAATACCATCGAAAATTATCGATTACAGGGAGCAACTCTCTACGTCACCCTGGAACCGTGCCCTATGTGCGCCGGTGCTCTGGTGCATGCGCGGATTGCGCGTCTGGTCTTTGGATCCCGTGATATCCGATTTGGAGGAGTCCGCAGTAAATTCCGGATTGCTGATTCAGATCTGTTGAATCATCAGATTGAGATCACTGAGGGAGTTCTGGCTGCAGAGTGCACTGAACTCCTCCAGTCTTTTTTTGAAAAGCGGCGCTAGCTGTCCTGCGGCAGTGGAACACCGGCAGGAATGAGTCCTTTTTCTGCCAGTTCTGACCATAATGCACGGGGAATTGGTGTGGAGGCCAGTTTCACATTTTCCTGAAGTTCCGCTGTAGATCGTGCACCCGGAATCACTGTAGCAACAGTGGGGTGTCCAAAAGGAAACTGAATGGCCGCTGCCTTGATATCCACTCCATGGCTGCGGCAGACCTCACCGATCTGCTTCACCTGATCCAGTAGATGCTGCGGAGCGGGTTCATAGTTGAACATGGTCCCACCAGCCAGGATGCCGCTGTTGTATGGTCCACCAATAATAATGCTGATTCCTTTCTTCTCACATAGAGGAAGGAATTCCGGTAGAGACGTATGGTCGATCAGCGTATACCGGCCAGCCAGAAGGAAGCAGTCGAAGTCACCCTCTTCCGCAAACTTCTTCAGCATCTGCCACTGGTTCATCCCTGCGCCGATTGCTCCCACCACTTTCTGTTCTCTCAGCTTGTGGACAGCAGGGTAGGCTTCCTCAATCGCTGGTTTCCAGTGATCATCCGGATCGTGAATCAGCAGAATATCGATCCGGTCCACCTTCATGCGTTTCAGGCTCTCTTCCACACTGCGCATCACAGCGTCGTAGCTGAAATCAAAATACCATTCATTCGGACTTGCACTCTTCCACTGACTCTCTTCCGCTTTAGATGGGTCAGCAGGACGAAGAAGGCGGCCTACCTTTGTGGAAAGGACATACGAGTCGCGGGGAACACCAGCCAGAGCCTCACCGAGGATTTCTTCACTCTTGCCGTGCCCATACATGGGAGCAGTGTCGATGAAATTGAGTCCTGCCGCAAAGGCAGCATGCACTGCGCCTTCAGCATCCTTCTCATCTACCGCAGTATAAAGACCGGGCATGGCGGCTGTTCCCAGCCCCAGTCGAGTTACATGAACGCCGGTCCGTCCAAGCTGTACTTTGTCTGTAGGTGTCACCGACTGACAGCCTATCGTGTCCGGCAGGCGGAATGCCAGTATCAGATCAAATCAGGGACGTGCCAGGTATTTTTCGTACAGACGAGTATGTTTGTTGTCCAGGGATACCGGCTGCCCTTTGATCCAGATGGACCGGATCTGTGTCTGATGTTCCAGCAGATCCCCGTCAGTCAGAATCAGATCCGCCCATTTTCCCTTGTCAATTGATCCATACTGATCTGCCACTCCCCAGATCTCGGCAGCATTCAGCGTCACAGCTCTTACGGCGGCTTCTATCGGAAGTCCGTGCCCCGCCGCGAGTCCGGCCTGGAAGGGAAGATTGCGTGCAAACTGATTGTCGAATGTCCCGAAAGAAAATTTGACCCCGGCACGATGCAGTTCCGCTGCCAGTGCATAGTTCTTGTCATAAGGATCGTCTTCATACTCAGGCAGTCGTGTCGAGTCCGACAGAACCACCGGAATGTTTCTTTTTTTGATTTCAGACAGTTGTGCACCGGGCCGTTGGACATCGCACAGGATGGCTTTGATCTTCTGTCTGTCGATGAATTGCAGCGCAGACTGGATTGTCCTTTCTTCCCGCGCCACGATCATGACGGGCACTTTGCCTTCCAGCACTGGAATCATTGCTTCCAGTGCAAGGTCTGTAGTCAGATCCGTACTCTTTGCCAGTTTTGCTTTCTGATAGCCACGTGCTTTTTCAAAGTAGTCATTCAGTTCCTTGACCTGGGAATCAAAATGTTTCTTTGCCTCGGAATAGGCGGACTTCCCTCCGCCCATTTCCACCTGGCGGAAAGTTGCTGTTTCCACAGTCGGAAAAAGAATCTGGAGGGCAGCGCTTCGCTGGATTTCCATCTCCTCCCATGTCCATCCATCCAGATGGATCAGGGCGGCCTGCCCCGCAATGATCGTAGTTGTTCCGGCAGAGCGTGGACCACCCCGGCTTCTCACTCCGGGAAGCGTGATCGCCGAAGTGATGCCATTGGCACGCGTCACTGGAATGAATTCACTCTCAGGATTCACCGCTATCAGGGCACGCAGTTGCGGGTTGAAGACGCCAATCTCTCCGGTATCGACAGTTTCGCGAATGGCGGAGATCTCCTGCAATCCCAGCTCTGTCGCAGAATTAATCATCCCTGGCCAGACGTGTCCTCCCTTGCCATCGATAATTTTCACGCCGCGCTCAGCAGATACTTTTCCAACGGCTGTGATTTTCCCATCCTTCACGAGGACTGCCGCATTCGAAATTTCAGGACCTGATACAGGATGTACAGTGACATTCCGCAGCAGAAAGGAGTTATCCGCTGCCAGCAAACTGAACCCCAGAGCAAGCAGGAAAATGAATCTCATTTCAGGAAGTCCTCCGTGGCGTGCTGTTCTTCTTTTGCCCTTCACGTTGCTTTGACTGTTCCAGCAGTTGCTTTTTTCGAAGTTCTTTTGCTGGCCTCTCTTCGTGATCTTTTTCGCGATCAAAACGAAGTGTTCCATCTACCCAGACTTTTTGTGCGACAGCATAGGAAGAGAGAGGGTGCTTGTTGAATAGCACCAGGTCTGCATCCTTGCCAACTTCAATCGAGCCCACACGTTGATCCACAGCCAGCTGTTTCGCCGGATTGATGGTGATCAGGCTGAGAGCTTCGATTTCAGTCAGCCCTCCGTACTTGATCGTCTTCGCCGCCTCTGTATTCAGCCTGCGGATGACATCGGCAGAGTCAGAGTTTAGCGAGACCAGAACTCCTTTTTTCACCATTACAGCTGCGTTGTGGGGAATCGCATCATAAGCCTCAATCTTGTATGCCCACCAGTCAGAGAATGTAGACGCTCCTGCTCCATGTGCTGCGATTTCCTTCGCGACCTTATATCCCTCCAGAACATGCTGCAGCGTACGGATCTTAAAGCCATAATCATCTGCCACGCGTAGCAGCATCAGAATTTCGTCAGCACGATAGCTGTGTGCATGGACATGACGCTTTCCCTCCAGGACTTCAACCAGCGGCTCCAGCTTCAGATCTCTTCTGGGTGGCAGTGCGGAGGCATCCTGGGCGGATTTTTCCCGATACTCTTTCCACTTAGCCTGATAGATGCGGGCATCGTTGAACGCCTGCCGGATCACATCCTCCACACCCATGCGCGTTGCCGGATATCGCAGGTTGGATGCAGTAGCACCAGGAGTATTTCCACGCCGCTTGGGATTTTCTCCCAATGCAAACTTGATGGACGGAATCGCGCCCTCAAATTTCAGTTTTTCCGCATTCTCTCCCCAGCGGAGCTTGATCAGACTACACTTCCCGCCAATAGCATTTGCAGATCCATGCAGAACATTTGCACTGGTCACACCACCAGCAAGAGCTCGATAGATGGAAATATCCTTTGGATTCAGGACATCCTCAATGCCAACCATGGAAGACACAGAGACACTGCCTTCATTGATGGCCGCTGCTGCAATGTGGGAATGGCAGTCAATGATACCGGGCATCAGGTACTGACCATTGGCTTCCACAATCGTGGCACCGGCCGGAACCATCACCTTTTCCCCCATCTCTTTGATCTTTCCGTTCTCCATCACCACGGAACCCTTAAACGAAGGAGCCGTTACAGGAAGCACATTGGCATTCTGGATCACGATGGTCTGTGCGCTGGCTGCACATGCGAGGATCCACAGGAAATTTTTCATTGGGTTGCCTCCGCTTTGGCTGGAGATGTTGGGGGCGGAGGTTCATATCGAGCCCCGTCAATCACAATGAGACGGATATCCGGTTTCTCTGCCAGCAGATCTCCTTTGGTGACCACCAGATTGGCGATCTTTCCTTTTTCAACAGATCCGATTCGATCAGCCACTCCATAGATTTCAGCAACGGAAAGAGTAAGCGCCCGAATTGCCTGGTCCGGAGAAAGCCCCGCATCCAGTGCGCGTTTCACATTTTTGACAGGCGCTTCTACCCCATCCGAATAAAAAGCAAAAGGTACATTTGCCTGAGCCAGCACCGATGGCGTGGAAGGCGCTTTCTCTCTCTGTTCCAGAGCACGCAGACTCTCGACAGCGTCCGGATCTTCGTCCCTGCTTCCTTCGGGCCATTTCAGGGTCACCAGAACAGGAATTTTTTCTTTGGCAAGTTCTGAAGCCACGGAGTAAGCTTCTAGGCCCCCATAAAGAACTGTCGGTCGATTCAGTTCCTTCGAAAAGTGAATCATCCGCTGGATCTCTACATCCGAGACCGCAGGCAGCAGAATGCGGGGGGAATCAATCAGCCCTTCGAGCGCACGGTCATAGGCAGGACGCTCCAGCCCTTGCGGATGCGAAGCATACAAATTCTTTGCTCTTTGGTAATGATCCAGATCCAGAAAGACCTGCCGGACATAGGCAATCGAGCCCATAAGCGATGTTGGAAATCCGGAAAATCCGCTGCGGGCCAGACTGACGTACTGCCCTGCGCGCTGTTCCACTATCATCTGTCCGGCACTGTCTCCGGCCAGGTTGATGATGGCTCCCTGTCCGGCAAGAATTCCATCGGTAGGAAATGTGACAGCTGACGTATATCCCTGGTTTCGCAGTACGGATATCTTCCGTTCATCCGGGCGAATCTGATCTGCTGCCCGAATCCATGAGCTGGTTTGTGGTCTGTCTTCCGGGCCGCGCGCTGGTGGAGGAGAATTGCCCGGAGGTCTTGGTGTACTGGAAGGTGGTGGAATTCCGGCAGAACTGAGTGCATCGATCAGCCCCGGATAAACCGTCAGACCCTCTCCTTCAACCACCCACGAATCGGGAGGAACTGTCGCACTTTCACTCACTTCCTGAATCAGGCCATTGCGGACAATGACCGTTCCACGTTCAATCACGGGACCAGAAACGGTCACAATTTTTGCATTTCGGATGGCCAGGACAGGGGAGGATTGCGTCCACGAAACAGACGCACAAAAGAGCACAAGCGGGATCAGCTTACGCATAGATGAGTTGTTATTGATGATCGCAGTATCATAAAAGTTACACAAACATGGGGTCTTCTCAACCAATTCGCTACACCGATGCTGGTGTGAGCATCGATGAAGCTGATCGTGCAGTCAAGCGAATCCGCACTTATGCTCGTTCCACCTATACTCCGGGAGTCCTGACGGACATCGGTAGTTTTGGAGGGGGCTTCCGTCTGGGCAAGTACAAGGAACCTGTTTTGATCTCGTCTGCAGACGGCGTCGGAACCAAGATCAAGGTGGCCATCATGGCAGACCGTCATGACACAATCGGCGAAGATCTGGTCAATCATTGCGTCAACGACATCATGGTGCAGGGGGCAAAACCACTGTTTTTTCTGGATTATTTTGCCGCTGGAAAACTGAATGCTCTAGTAACAGCAGATGTCGTTAAAGGTGTGGCACGTGGCTGCAAAGCCAACAAATGCGCTCTGATCGGTGGTGAAACCGCTGAAATGCCCGGTCTTTACGCCGACAAGGATTACGATCTGGCTGGCTTCATTGTAGGAGCCGTCGAGAAAAAGCAGATGCTGACCGGGAAATCGGTCAAGGCAGGTGACATCCTGATCGGACTCCCTTCCAGCGGTCTGCATACAAACGGTTATTCTCTGGCCAGAAAACTTCTGTTCGAAACAGCCGGATATAAAGTTGACAGCATCGTACCGGAACTGGGCCGCACTGTTGCCGATGAACTGCTGAAAGTCCATATCACCTATTTCAAAGCCATGAGCGCTTTGATGGACAAGGGTTTATTGAAAGCAGCAGCTCACATTACAGGCGGAGGGATCACAGATAATCTTCCCCGTGTTCTCCCTCAGGGCCTCGCTGCCGAGATTGATACCACAGCATGGGATGTCCCACGCCTCTTTACTCTGCTGAAAGAACTGGGGCAAATGCCGGATGACGACTGGCGCCGGACACTGAACTGTGGCATTGGCATGATCTGCGTGGTCAGTGCAAAAAATCAGCCTGCCGCCTTGCAGGAACTGAAGAAAGTACGTCAAAAGAATCTGGTGATTGGACAGGTCATCAAAAAACCATCACCGCGTGTCATCTACCGATGAAACGATTGGGTATTCTTCTATCCGGCCGTGGATCCAATTTCGAGGCGATTGCCCGAAATATACAATCCGGTTCTCTTGAAGCTGAAATCGGGGTTGTCATTTCCAATGTCCCGGATGCAATTGGGCTGGAAACAGCCCGATCCATAGGGCTGAAGACGGTCAGTCTTCCCTCAAAAGGAATTCCTCGATCTGAGTATGATCAGCAAGTCATCGGCTTGTTAAAAGAACATCAGGTTGATCTGGTGTGCCTGGCCGGTTTCATGCGATTGCTGACACCTGAGTTCATCCAGATATTTCGCGGAAGAATCCTGAACATCCATCCATCGCTCCTGCCTTCCTTCCCAGGTCTGCATGCCCAGAAGCAGGCATTTGAGTATGGAGTGAGATTTGCCGGATGCACCGTTCACTTTGTGGATGAGGGACTGGATTCCGGCCCAATCATTCTGCAGGCAGCAGTTTCCGTGGATGCAGAAGATACGGAAGAGACTCTGGCTGCGAAAATTTTACGTGAGGAACATCGGATTTATTCCGAGGCGATTCGGCTGGTTCTTTCCGGCCGTGTCGAAATCAGTGGGAGAAGGACAAAAATAGAAAATGAAAATGTTTAGAAGTTTACTTTTGCTTTGGGGCATTGTGTCTGTGGTTTCAGCAGACACAGTGGTAATGAAAAACGGAGACAAACTTTCAGGAACTGTCGTCGACACAACTGAAAAAGGTGTGATTTTTAAGTCGGAACTGGCGGGCAATGTCACGATTGAATGGTCAAACATCTCTGATCTCTCCACCAATAATCCAATTATTGTGACGACCGGAGACGGCAAGACTGTATCTGCTACGGTCCGCACTGAGGGTGAAAAGCTGATTGCCACACCGGAGAGTGGCACACCTGTGGAAGTAGAGAAAAACAGCGTAACGGCTGTTCGCTCCAAAGAAGCACAGCTGAAGTTTGAAGAGCTGGAATATCGTCGCCTGCACCCAGGATTTCTGGACCTTTACACCGGATTCTATGATTTCGGCGCAGCCTTTGCTCGTGGAAACGCAGTCACCAACTCATTCAGTTCAGCAGCCAAGCTGAACCGGATCACAGCTAAGGATAACTTCGGTTTGTACTTTACACAGATCTACACATCAAACAAGACAGTACCTCCCGGTGGCGTCACCGCACAGGCTGTTCGTGGCGGGTGGAACTATTCCCGGAATATTTCTACCAAATGGTTTCTGCAAGGATTCAATGATTATGAATTCGACAGGTTCCAGGATCTGGACCTTCGTACTGTCGTCGGTGGTGGTCTTGGTTACTACTTCTTCAAGAACGATACCGGTTTCCTCTCACTCTCTGGTGGTGGATCGTGGAATCGTGAACAGTTCGGCACAGGCCTGACCCGCAACAGCAGTGAAATTTACATGGCGCAGGAATGGAACCAGAAGCTCAGCAAAGTTTTTACCGTAACTGAGAAGCTGGTCATCTTCCCGAACATGAGCGATACAGGTGCCTACCGTATCAACTTTGATACAACCCTTGCCGCGTCCCTGAATAAGATATTTGCACTTCAGTTTGCGGTCAGTGATCGTTATCTCTCCACTCCTCTGCCGGGACGGAAGAAGAATGACATTCTCTTCACTTCCGGTATCCGCTTTACCATTCCAACTCGCGAGAAATAGTCGCATTCCATTCAGGCCCCGGTGGTTCTACACTGGGGCTTGAACTGTTTCAGGAAGACGATATTTCTTGCCCTCCTTGGCTGCTTGGCGATCTCCGGCCAGTCTCTTCATCCCCCAGATGACACTTTTACAAAGGAAATCGCAAAACGGTTTGCGCTGCTCGAAGCGGAAGATCCAAAACTTCGTTGCTCCTTTCGCTGGCAACGTCCTCGCCTCAGTTATACCCTGCAATACTGGACCGGATTCAATGTTGAAGTTCCGGTAAAGAGCCTCGATCCCAATCCGAAAAAAAGCTTTTTGAACGTTATGGTCCGTGTCGTTCCTCAAGAGGGGGAGACCCGATATCTGACCCTCCGCATTCAACTCCCTCCAATTCCAGCTGAGTCCAATCAACGTAAAAACAGTGCTACTTTTTCTGGAGGCTTTGCCGTAGGAGCAGGAAAATATGAGATCACTGCAATTGTCATCACAGACCAGAACCCATCATTCTGCATCAAGTCGTGGAGTGTCTCTGCCCGTCATACCAGTAATCTCAGGATTGACCCTGGCATGGTGTCTGACTCCGTTCCCAAATGGGAAGGTCCGTCTTCTGATCGATCCCAAAAAAGAGTGACGGTTTTTCTCAATGCAGCTCCTCTGGTTCTCCGAAGGAGTACATTTCAACTCTCCTTCTGGGATATGACCGCACTGATTGGCTCATTGACATCGATTCTCAACAACACAGATTTCTCACATGCAAGGGTAGTAGCTTACAGTTTCGAAACCCAGCAAGTGCTGCTGGAAGAACACCAGTTTGATTCCCGAGCATATGACATGCTGATCGAACAGTTACGGAATCTGAACCTGGGGGTCGTCTCTGTGGACCAACTACAGACGACAAATCCAGTTCGCTTCATGACGCAGTTGATCCAGAAGGAGCTGTCCCAGCCAGAGCAGGCCGATGTCGTGGTCTTCCTGGGCCCCGTCACGCGGTACGACCTGAAGCTGACTCCTGAGTTGAAGGAACTCAGCAGCAAACTTCCCCCGACACTGGGAGTTTTTTTCCCGTCCTCTATCCTGATGCCTTACGATGACATCGTGACAAGAGTGGTTTCGGCTGCAAAAGGGAAACGATTACAGACGCATGGCCCTGGATCACTCCATGGCGTGATTCATCAATTGAATGAGAAGTCTGACTAATCAGGATTTGAGAATTTTTCCCAGCACACTGACGAAACGGGAAATGTCCTCTTCGTTGTTATAGAAATGGACAGAGATCCGCAACCATCCATGCCGCGCACTGACCAGAACATTTTCTTTTTTCAGTTCAGCCACCAGCTGAACCGGATCACGGTCAGGAAATTTGACGGCCAGAATCGGTGAAGGATTCGGTCCACTGAATTCTGCACCCAGTTGTTGCAGTTGATTGCGTAGAGTCTGGCTAAGATTCAGGACCCGAGCTTCAATCTTCGCGGAACCCAGTTCCAGCATCAGATCCACCGATGCTTCCATCGCATACAGTACGCTGTGACAGAGCATTCCACCTTCATACTGTTCAGCAGTCCCACTAAAATCCGGGGCGCCATGCTGCAGCTGATCCACCGATCTCCAGTTCCTGTCACTGCGCCATCCAATCACGTTCGGCTTCAGCCATGAACGCAATCGGGGAGATACATACATGAAGGCAGCACCATTGGGGGCCAGCATCCATTTGTACCCATGAACAGCAAACAGATCGGGCTGGATCTCTTCCATGTTGAACTGAAGGGCTCCACACCCCTGAGTTCCATCCAGATAGAAAAGAATGTTCCGTTCCCGGAGAATCTTTCCCCACTCCGCAAGCGGAGGCCGAATGCCAGTAACATAGCTCATCGCACTGATGGCCACGAGCCGGGTCCGTTCATTCAGAGAATCGAGAAGCTGGTTTTCCGGGACTTCCACCAGTTCGACACCCCGGCTTTCCAGAAGTGCCGGAAAGTAGATATTGTTGGGAAATTCGTTTTCCAGGGTGACAATCCGGTCTCCCGGTTGCCAGTCAATCCCGCCCAGCAGCAGTGACAACCCAAACGATGCGGCTGGAATAAAAGCAATATCCGCTGCCTCGGCATGAATCAGAGTTGCCAGCTTTTCGCGCAGACGGTCACTGTCAGAGAACCAGTTCAGGAAATCTGAACATGCCAGTTCATCCCGATGCTGAAAGTGTTGTGCCACCGCCTCAGTTGCCTGAACCGGCAACTGGGCAAATGTGGCAGTATTCAGAAACGTCCAGGATTTCAGGGAAGGAAACTGGCTCCTGATCTGTTCCCAGTCAATGCTCATCCGTTTTGCAGATTGCCCTGGACCATCTGGATCACATCCGCTACTGCGACATCTGAGGATATCCTGGTGCGGCGTTCCACCAGTTCCACCTGACCTTGTGCCAGTTTCTTGCCCACGGTGATTCTCCAGGGAATGCCGATCAGTTCCGCATCCTTAAACTTCACACCAGGACGTTCATCCCGGTCATCCAGCACGACATCCAGTCCCGCCTGTTTTGCAGCTTCATAAAGCTCACGGGCAGTCGACATCTGAGCCTCATCTTTTGCATTGACGGGTGTAATCACCACAGCAAACGGAGCGATGGCAGAAGGTAGCGACATTCCGTTCTCATCGTTATAGAGTTCGACAGCAGCAGAAAGAATCCGCTCCACTCCGATTCCATAACTACCCATGATGGGATTCACTTCCTCACCAGTTTCAGTAAGGACCTTCAGACCCATGGATTCTGAGTATCGATATCCCAGCTTGAAGATATGTCCGATCTCCATGGCTTTGGCCACAGATAATGGAAGTCCGGTCTGGACTTCTGTATCCCCTTCGCTGACCTGACGGATATCAGCGTACTCAGCCTGAAAATCCTTACCCGGAGTGACGTTCTTCAGATGATAATCATCCTTGTTTGCCCCGCAGATCATATTGCGACGATCACGTAGAGCTTCATCCGCGACAATACGAAGCTTCGTAACACCGATGGGTCCCAGTGATCCCGGGTCCGCACCGAACCACTCCCGGATCTCTTCGGGATGAGCAGCTCGTGCTTCACTCGCTCCCAGGAACCCCGTAAACTTTGTTTCGCTCAGCTGATGATCGCCTCGCAACAGCGCCAGTACCGGTTTTTCATCACACACCATTACAAGGCTCTTCATTTGTGATGTTTCCGGTAAACCGGTAAATTCAGCAACTTCGGCGATGGTCTTCTTTCCAGGCGTGTGGAACTCTTCTGGAGAAAACTCACCATCAAGATCTCCTACTAAAGGAGCACTGGCATTGGAGACCGCTTTTTCGATGTTGGCCCAGTATTTCGCTTCATGATTGAAGACCACCTGATCTTCACCCGCATCGGACACCACCATGAACTCATTGGACTCTTTTCCACCCATGGAGCCGGAATGGGCTTCCACGATGAAGAATTCCAGCCCGCAACGGCTGAAGATCCGCTTGTAGGCTTCTTTATGCTTGTCGAAAGAGATGTCCAGACCTGCAGCATCAATGTCAAAGGAGTAGGAGTCCTTCATGATGAACTGGCGCAGGCGGAGCAAGCCACTTTTGGGGCGGGGTTCATCCCGGAATTTGGTCTGGATCTGGTACCAGAGTTGGGGCAGTTGCTTGTAGCTGCGGAGTTCTCCACGCGCTACATAAGTCATGATCTCCTCATGGGTCATTCCCAGGCAGAAGTCCCGTCCAAAACGGTCCTTCAGGCGGAACATATCGTTGCCCATGCCTTCCCATCGTCCGGATTCCTGCCAAATTTCCGCAGGATGCAGAGCCGGGAGGAACATCTCCTGAGCACCAATGGCGCTCATCTCTTCACGAATGATCTGCTGAATCTTGTTCAGCGACCTCTGTGCCAGAAAGAGATAGTTATATGTTCCAGCTGCCAGCTGTCGGATGTAGCCTGCACGCAGCAATAATCGATGGGACGCGACTTCGGCTTCTGCCGGATCTTCGCGCAAAGTGGGGATAAAAAGCCTGGACCAATACATGAGGGGATTTGTTGTTAGTTTACCTCGGGCCATGTTGTGGACCCGTACCCGTTACATCCGGATAAGAATGAATCGAGTGGTTTCCCACCCGATTCACGAGATCTGACTTAAGGAACCTGATTCAGAATGGATGCTGTCCCCGTAAAGCATCCACCTTCCAGGTCGGTTTTCAGAGTAAATCGGCTGGATGCAGATGTTTCAGAGAAGGAAAGAGGCACAGCAACCTGCACGGACCCACCAGGAGAAATTGTAGGTAACTCAATGAGTTCCGTTCCCAACAGGGTAGCGGTTCCTGGTCCTGCCACTTTCGTGATCTGTGGTTTCACTGATCCATTCTCCACAGGTGTTCCCCCGATATTGGTGACTGTCAGAGTCCACTGTCGATTCGTCAGCGGCCCGGACTTCATGCTCAGGCGGGAGAGCAGTCGGGTGGAGCAGGCACAACTTTCAATGCGAATGGGCTGAAAAGTTGTCTGGCCACTGAACCGGGGAACGATATCTGACCCGGCATGACCATCTTCACTCTGCGGGGCCAGCGATACGCTGAGCTGAATATTTGCAGGTAAGGTTCCTTGGACCCCATTGGCTGGAAAGGCTGCGTAGATCGGAAGGTCCAGAACATCCGGAACATAGGTGCCCTTTCCAATGTTTTCCCAGACCCCCATAAACTTTCCACTTCCCATTGCACGGAGAGGCCGGATTCCACCTGCTGCGGTATTGGTTGGGGAGAGAAGAGGCAGAGGTTCTGCGGAGGTTCCGCTAAGGGTCTCATCATGATCGATCAGATGAAGACGCGCAGGAGCTTCAAAGTCCTCAGGATCTCCACTGTAATCAGGAGCATTGTCCTTTACTCCCGTAAAAAGCTGGAGACCATCGGGGACATTTTCGAAAAGAACCCTCACCCGTGTGCCCGTACCGGGCTCTCCCGGCAAGATGCCTTCATCGGTCTTGTTCCGAATACCGTTCCCGAAATTTTCCTGAACCCTCACATGAAAAGACGGAGCAACCGGAACTCCTGATTCCGGATTGAGAGCCAGGGCAGCATTATTCCCATCGCACTGTTTCAAAGTGATTTGTGAAATTGAATCTTCCGACGAGGAGTTCATCAGTGAGAACCCAACCACTGAGGAGATAAATGTTCCGACAAGACTCGGATTATTCGCGAGTTCCATTTCATAGCCATTTGCAAAAGCAACTGTCACTTTTGCAGAAATCATGCCATATGTGCCTCCGGAAGAAGCTGCAACTGAATGGATATCAGCCCGAATTTTCGTGATGAGAATTTCATTCCCATTGAACTGAAGGTCGTGGAACTCAATTGCATCAGGAGTACCAGGAGACACAACTCCATTTACTGTATTCTGGCTTTCTGCTACTGCATCAGTTTTTTGAAGGCCTGCATCCACAAAGCGGTTGGTAATCCCGACGTGATCCTGCAGTTGAACCTTCACAGAGACAGTTCCCGTGACCGGAGCTGAATTGCAGTAAATTCGAATATCACCTAACTGTCCGGTTTTGTCTTCGGCCCTCAAAAGCACATTCGTACTCATCTGTGCGCATTGATCCTGTTGGCCCCATCCAGTTGTAGCAACGGCGACGAAAACGCCCAGTCGAACGAAACTCCATTTTTTTCGGAACAGCAAAAGAACTAATCCACCCGCCAGAAACAAAGCAGTAGATGGTTCCGGGACTTCAGTATGTCCCTGATAGACAGTTACGGAAGCATCCAGCCAGAAGAAACCCGGATCTGTTGTGGGAAACACTTGTCCTGCACCCTGAAACGGATCTCCGTCATAGAGGTCGTACGTCACAAAAAGACCACCCCATTCCGCCGAGCCGCCGGGGAGTCCGGGAAGAAGTTGTACACTGCCCAACCCGGTTGATCCAGCCACGAATGTCTGCTGAAGAGTTGCTCCCGGTGCAAGCGCGTAACTGTTATCCAGAAACCAGTAGCTCAGATAGTCGGTAACGGCAGGATCAGTGGCAGAGACTCCGCTTCCACTGCCATCAAATGTGGATTGGACAGAAGTGATCACCAGCCAGTAATCTTCATCTCCTTCCAGAGTGAAGCCCCAACCGACTGTTTGGCCACCAGCGCCCCAGATATCGGGAAGTTCCAGTGTCAGAGAAGATGCAGAGATCAGAGAAAGTGAACTCAGCAGCAGAAGAGTAAGTTTGAGAATTGATCGGACGGCAGACATAGGGGTGAGTATATATAAACTTCTCTGAATATTTGATCAATTTAGAAATATTTTCAGTAAGAAATAGCCAGAGGTTCGTTCCAGTTTTATTTATTCAGAACAGGAAATTACCTCAGGTGATTGAAAGAAGCCCAATGATAAAATGGAATCCCCATGAAAATTGCTATCGGAGCGGATCACGCGGGTTTCCGTTTGAAGGAACATCTCCGCACTCGTCTGGCTGAAGAGGGCCATCAGGTGGTTGATAAAGGCACAACTACAGAGGAGTCCACCGACTATCCCGATTACGCAAAGGAAGTTGCGGAATCCGTATCACGTGGTGAAGCAGATAGAGGCATCCTTGTCTGTTCCACTGGCGTCGGTATGTCCATCGCCGCAAACAAAGTTCACGGTGTCCGTGCAGCGCTGGGATTCAACGAAGAAGAAGTTCGCCTCACCCGCCAGCACAATAACGCCAACGTCCTGACGCTGGGACAAAAGTTTACTCCCGATGATATTGCGGATCAGCTGGTACAGACATTTCTGACCACTGATTTCGACGGAGGACGACATGAGCGGCGTGTCGGAAAAATTGCCGCAATTGAGGAGTCTAAATGAGTCAAGATTTGATGGGTCGTTCCCTGGCTGAAGCGGATCCCCAGATAGCAGAAGCGATCCAGCACGAACTGGAACGGCAGCAGGCATATATTGAGTTGATTGCAAGTGAGAATTTCACTTCCGAAGCAGTGATGGAAGCAACTGGAAGCGTATTTACAAATAAATATGCTGAAGGGTATCCCGGACGCCGCTATTATGGTGGCTGCGAATATGCCGATGTAGTGGAAACGCTCGCGCGAGATCGTGCCAAACAGCTTTTCAAGGCAGAATACGCAAACGTCCAGCCCCACTCGGGCTCACAGGCAAACTACGCTGCTTACAATGCAGTTCTCAAGCCAGGTGACACCATCCTCGGAATGAACCTGTCTCATGGCGGACATCTCACCCATGGACATCATCTGAATTTCTCTGGCAAGAACTACAATGTTATTCCTTATGGTGTTCGTCAGGATACGGAACTCATCGATTACGATGAAGTGGCCCGTCTTGCCGAAGAGCACAAGCCCAAAATGATTGTGGGCGGAGCCAGTGCCTATCCGCGAGTGATCGATTTCAAAAAGTTCCGGGAGATTGCTGATTCGGTTGGAGCACTTTTCCTGGTCGACATGGCCCATTACGCAGGACTGGTAGCAGCAGGTGTCTATCCGAATCCCTGTGAGTATGCAGACATTGTCACAACCACCACACACAAAACTCTTCGTGGTCCCCGTTCCGGCTTGATTCTGGCAAAGGAACAGTACGGCAAGGCCATCGATCAGAATGTCTTCCCTGGTGCACAGGGTGGCCCCCTGGTTCATGTCGTTGCAGCAAAAGCTGTCTGCTTCCTGGAAGCGTTGCAGCCTGAGTTTATTGCCTATCAGAAGCAGGTTGCCCTGAATGCAAAAGCGTTGGCTGCCTCAGTGACAGAAGCTGGCTTCCGGGTTGTTTCTGGCGGTACGGATTCTCACCTGGTCCTGGTAGATGTATTTGCAAAGGGTGTCCGTGGCAAAGAAGCCGAACATGCGCTGGATCAGGCTCATATCACGGTAAATAAGAATGCCATTCCATTCGACCAGAATCCCCCGTTGAACCCAAGCGGCGTTCGCCTGGGAACTCCAGCAGCTACAACTCGCGGATTTGGAGAAGAAGAATTCCGGACTGTTGGCAATCTGATTGCCGAAGTCCTCAATGACGTTTCTTCAGAAGAAAATATCAACAACGTAAGGAAAAAAGTCACCGAGCTGACCAATCGCTTCCCGCTGTATTCCTGGAAGATGGCCACCGTCTGACTTTGATGGACTGAACACTGCTTGTCGACTCCACTACGCATCGCAATAGATGTCCGACACATCCGCGATTTCGGAATCGGTAGCTATATTCGAAATCTCATCCTGGCGCTGCAAAAGCGTCAGGATGAGATTTCCATCATCCTCGCAGGTCGCGAAGAAGACCTGAAGAATCTTCCTCCCCTCGACAATCGTTTTCAACACGCATCATTTCCGCGGTCTGATCAGGGTGTTCTCAACCAGATTACTTTTCCGCTTTTCCTGCGGAAGTTCTCACCGGATCTGGTGCATATCCCCCTGAACTCTGTCCCTCTTTTTTTGCAGAAGCCTTATGTCGTCACCGTACATGACATGAGCAGTGTCCTGTTCCGGCTGAGTGGTCCCGCTGTATCCAGTCACCGAGGTGCCTATCGCCGGCTTCGTTTTCGTCGTGGTTTGATTAGAGCAGACCGGGTGATTGCTGTATCTCAGGCGACACAGCGGGATATTGAATCCCTGATGGATATTCCCCCCGAACGAATTACACAGATTTATGGTGCGATCGATCCGAAGTTCTTTGAACCTCTGGATGCAAACGGGTCCCAATCATTGGAATATCTGCGAGGGCAGCTTCTGGAACGCTACCAGATTCACTACCCGTACCTTCTTTATGCAGGCACAATCCGGCCACAAAAGAATATTCCCAAGCTGATTGAATCCTTCTCGGTACTGCGTCGGGAGCTGGCAAACCATCCCCTATACAGAGATATCCGGCTAGTAGTGATTGGAGATGAGATCGCACGTCATCCGGAAGTCCGCCGTGCTGTAGTCCACAATCGTCTGGAAGGCAGTGTCCGCTTCTTCGGATTTGTCAGTTTTGATGTTTTACGCCTTTTCTATGCCGGAGCGGAGGGCTTTGTGTTCCCTTCCGTCTACGAAGGGTTCGGCTTGCCCCCACTGGAAGCCATGGCTTGCGGAGTTCCGGTGGTCTGCTCCAACCAGAGCTCTGTACCGGAAGCAGTGGGTGATGCAGCAGAACTGGTGAACCCCGACAATGTATTCGACATTGTGCGTGGCATGCGGGAAGTTCTCATCAATACCGCACACCGGCAGCGATTGATCCGTCAGGGTTATCAACGGGCAGCACGCTTCAACTGGAGCAATACTGCTTCCCGTGTTCTGGAAGTCTACCGGGAAGTTGTCAACGAACATTCCCGTCGTTGATAGTGGTCATCTCTCCCCTGTCCAGCAGGTCGCGGACATTCAAACGAGCGGTTTCCAGTAATCGGTCAGCCATTCCGGGTGACATTACTCTCACTCCCTTCAGGACATTGTGAAGATGTGGCTGTGAGATTCTGGACTGTTTCGCAAGACAGCGCTCTGTCCATTCTCCATTTCTGATTTTTTCGCGTATCAAAACCACGAGCAGTCGGCGGAGTTGCTCAAAGTTCATGAAGTGTTTGAAACCCTATTTCCGGGTGAAATATAGGACCTGGATTTCCTCTAATTCCGAGTATGAACAGCAAGAATTCTTTTCATCGATTCATCCTTCTATCTGACTGATATACATGTACTTGTAATTGATCAGTGGGTGTAACCGGAAATAATCTCGGAAAAAATCTGTATGAAAGATTGACTCATCCTGATTCGTAATTAGGATGAACAGCAGTATGAACGCCACCCGCCCGAGGCTGAAATTCTGTGTCTATCGGCAGGCGTCGAAAGGATAGTGCAAATATGGACTGGACTCGTTCAGAAACACTTGCCCTTGCTTCCAATTCATGTACAACCTGTCATGGACTGGGAACACGGACAGTCCGCAAGGGTACGCCCACCCCCTGTAATTGTGTTCTGAGATCAATTTTCCGAAGCTGCTACGGCCGCTTCCGTACCTGTATGAACAAGGAAAAACACATGACGCGTGTTTCTCTGGAACACACCGGTTCCGGTGGGGGTCGCCGTTATATGTGGAGTCGCAAGGATGAAGAGTATATGGCTGATTTCATTCTGGTGAGTCGAAGAACTCTGTCACCGCCCGAGTACAAGCTGTTTAATTACCACTTCCTGCTTGGCTCAGACTGGAAGCTCTGTTGCCAGAAACTCCAGATGGACCGCGGTAACTTTTTCCACACTGTTTACCGCATCCAGCAGAAGCTGGGACGTGTGTTCCGGGAACTGGAACCCTATGCCCTCTATCCTCTGGATGAATACTTCGGTTCCAGCAGGATGCTGGCTCCTCTTGATCGGGCACTGAATGAGCTGGATCAATCATCCAGAAATCAGGCAGGTTCTCCTGTCAGCCATCGACGGCTTCAACCCGAGCCGCGCGCAGCTTAAGTGACACCGAACAAGACCGGGAGCTCTCTCCGCTTCCGGTCTTGTATTAATTTATTGATTCAATAACTTTTGCGCTGGGTAAATCCGATGAACTGGACTTCTTCCTGTAGGGTAAATCCGAACTCCTGCTGAACACGGTTTTTCAGGTCATCAATAATCTGGACAACCTCAACCGCCTTTCCTCCCCCGGCGTTGTAGATGAGATTGGCATGGTAGTCAGCCACCCGGATCCCTCCGACGGATACTCCTTTTGCTCCTACCTGCTCCAGAAAAAATGCAGAGGGAACTTTCCCCTCACGGACAAGAGCAGGAGGGATTCGTTGCTGTACAGCGGAAGGCAGCTCCGCAAAAAAACAGTTCTTGAAGATGCTGCCCGCACACTTCATGGAGGGAGGAAACTTTGCGTCGCGGATATCCTGGATCTCCCGCGCGCGGGATTTCAGAGTAGAGGAGTCGCCCTCTCTTAAACTAAACTCCGCAGTCAGGATGATCCATTCCTTGTGCTGCTTAAACAGACTGGAGCGGTACGTAAATCCGCACTCTTCATTTTCCAGCCAGCGGATGGAGCTCCCATCAAAAATCTCTACACGATTTACCACTTCATGGATGGACTGGCCGTAGGCACCGGCATTTCCATAAATCGCACCGCTGACCCAGCCTGGAACGCGCATCATAGATTCAACCCCGGCCAGACCGTTCGAGACACAGTACAGTACAAGGTCTTCCAGGACAGCTCCGCCTTCTGCCCTGACGATGGTTCCCCGATGAGAGATTTCATTTGCGGTGTAGCGGAACACAGTGCCACGATAGCCTTCGTCCGCCACCACAAGGTTGGTTCCTCCGCCCAGCACTATACAGGGAGGTTCAGCTCTCTTCAGCTCGTCCACCAGTTCAGCGGTGGAGGTGGCATCCACCAGAGTGTCAGCTGGCCCCCCAATGCCAAAGCGGGTGTAATCCGAAAGGAGTGCGTTTGTAACTCTCATATTCCAGAATAAGAGAACATGCACCCGGGATTCTCAGAAGAAGCGATGAAATTTCTGCGTGGAATCAAACGCAATAACAATCGCGAATGGTTCCAGAAGAAGAAGCCTGTGTTTGAAGCAGAACTGAAGGCTCCCATGATTCAGCTGGTGGAAGAGATCAATGGAGAATTGCTTCGTTTCGCCCCAGAATATGTGACAGAGCCAAAGAAAGCCATTTTCCGCTTTTACCGGGACACCCGCTTTTCGAACAATAAAGATCCTTACAAGACTCACATCGCAGCCTGGTTCAAGCGAAGCGGATTTAATGACAAGTCAGCAGCAGGATTCTACTTTCATGTTTCGGCTGAAGAAATCATCGTGGCCGGAGGTCTCTATATGCCTCCACCGGATCAGCTGCTGGCGGTACGGACCCATCTTCTGGATCATCATGAAAGATTCCGGAAGCTGGGGAAGTCGAAGAAAATCAGTACGCTCCTCGATGGATTCGGTGGGGATAGCCTGACCCGCGATCCGAAGGGATTTCCGAAAGAGCATCCTGCCAGTGATCTGATCCGGATGAAGCAATGGGGCTACAGCGCCCAGCTCCCGGCCAGCATTGCAACCACTCCGAAACTGGTTCAGGAGGTGGCGCGGAGGTTTGAGGCGCTGACACCGGTTGTCGATTTTCTGAACGAACCATTCGCCAATCGGAAGCCGCGTAAAGAAATTTACTTCGAGTAGTCTTTTATTTTTCGGAAAAGCAAAATATCCTTGTCCCACCATGTCCAGAATTCCGTGGTGGCGATTACCAACCCTGCTTGCGGTTCCAAAACTGATCCGGATCAGAAATGAGCTGCGAAAGTTCAATCTTTTCGATACAGAAGACAAACCTCTGGATGAAGGGATGGACCCCATTGAGAAACAGCCTCAACTCCGGTTTACCCGCACCTGTGACGGCTCCTATAACGATCTGAAATATCCGCGCATGGGTTCATCCAGTGCCCGTTTAGGCCGGAACATGCCATTGCAGCACTGTTTTCCGGACCCGGAAAAGCTGATGGTGCCGAACCCCCGCACTGTTTCCCTGGAGCTGTTTACACGGGACCAGTTCCAGCCAGTACCTTTTCTGAATCTACTTGCCGCTGCCTGGATTCAGTTTCAGGTTCATGACTGGTTTGCTCATGGCCGCGATACGGCATCGCCAAAATGGTTTGAGATCGCCTTGCAGCCGGACGACACCTGGCCAGAAAATCCGATGCGGATTCCACCCACACCCGCAGATCCGACATATGACCCGGCATCTGGTAAACCACCCACATTTATTAACCAGAACAGCCATTGGTGGGATGCTTCCCAAATTTACGGCTGCGATCCCGAAGCAACACTTCGACTTCGCACTGGCACTGATGGAAAGATCAAACTCCAGGAGGACCATCAGTTGTTTCTGGATCCAGAGAACGGTCTGGATCTGACAGGTTTTGTCGATAACTGGTGGACTGGCCTGAGTCTTCTCCACGCCCTGTTTACGGCGGAACACAACTCGATCTGCGATGCCCTGAAGAAGGAGAATCCAGGGTGGAGTGAAGAGCATCTCTTCGTCAAGGCACGTCTGATCAATGCTGCCCTGATGGCCAAGATCCATACAGTGGAGTGGACACCTGCCATCCTTCCGAATCCCACCACCCAACTGGCGATGAAGGTGAACTGGTTCGGCTTTACGGAACGGCTACAGAGCGTGTTTCCGTTTCTGGATGACAGTGAAGTTTTCGGTGGAATTGTGGGATCAAAACATGACCATCACAGTGCTCCATACTCCCTGACGGAAGAATTTGTATCCGTCTATCGCATGCACGCCCTGATCCCCGATGATTTCCAGATCCAGAAGTTGGGCAACCCGGAACAAAGCCGCACGTTCACCCTTCAGGAAGTTTTCGGCAAAGCCAGCCGTAAGGTCTTTGAGGAATTCTCCATGCTGGATGTCTTCTATTCCTTTGGACGGATGCATCCGGGGATGATTCGTCTGCATAACTTTCCTCGGACACTGCAGAATCTGGTCCGGGATGATGGAGAACGCATCGATCTGGCAACCGTGGATATACTGCGGGATCGTGAACGCGGTGTTCCCCGTTACAACAAGTTCCGGGAACTGTTGCGCATGCCGCCTGTGAAAACATTTGAGGAACTGACGGATAATCCGGCCTGGGTGGAACAGATTCGCAAGGTCTACAACGGGAATATTGACGATGTGGATCTTCAGGTTGGACTTCAGGCAGAACCCTTACCAGATGGGTTTGGATTTTCAGAGACGGCATTCAGAATTTTTGTACTGATGGCATCGCGCCGCCTGAAGAGTGACCGTTTCTTCACTGACGACTACACACCTGAGATCTATACGAAGACCGGACTGAAGTGGATTGAGAAGAATACGATGAAGACCGTCATTCTCCGGCATTTCCCGGAACTGGCTCCTGCATTGAAAAGTATAGATAATGCTTTCAATCCGTGGAGGGAAATCTGAAATGAAAAACAGGGCTAGGCAAAAAGAAGAGAACCGACTATTCTGTTAACACTACATTCACGGGACGTCTCTATTTCGGTTTGGTCGTTGGGGAAAGGGGTGAAATAGAGACGTCTTATCCCGTTTTACATATTTACGTGTTCAAACCGGTTTGGTTCCGAAAACTTTTGAAAAAAGTTTTTCTTACAGCAGACCGAGAACCGCATTCACTCCCAGTGCAATTAATCCTAGCGGAATTAATGATTTCCAGCCGATATCCATGAGCTGGTCATACCGGAAGCGAGGCCATGTTCCCCGGAACCAGATCAATCCGTAAATCAGAATTCCAACTTTGGAAAAGAACCAGAAGAATCCGGAGAGATACTGATTGGTCACTGGAAGCGCAAAGAGCAGGGAAAAGAGAATCAGCCCCGCACCCACCACCTGAAGTCCGATCCGTGCCAACGGAACCGGAACTTTACGGGATAACGGGAAGCAGGCGACACCGGGTCCCGCAATCATCAGGACAGGCAGGACGTATCCAAAAGGAATCTCCAGCCAGCTGACGTTGGGAAATGGCCGCAGCCATCCGCCCAGAAACAACGTCACGCCTACCGAACAGATCACAAAGATATTGGCATACTCCGAGAGCATGTAAAGTGCCCACCGGAAGCCGGAGTACTCTGTATGGAAGCCAGCCACCAGTTCTGATTCTGCTTCCGGAAGATCGAAGGGCGCACGATTGGTTTCCGCCGTGGCCGCAATCAGGAAGATGACAAACGGCACCAGCATGAATCCATAGTTCGCAAACAGGAACCAGATCCCGCGCTCTGCCTGCACTTCCACAATCCGCACCATGGATAATGATCCGGCAGCCATCACCCCGGACAGCAGCGCCAAAGAGAGTGCCACTTCATAGCTCACCAGTTGGGCAGCAGAGCGGAGTGCACCCAGCAATGGATAGTGCGAGTTTGAGGACCAGCCACCCAGAATTACACCCAGGATTCCCACCGCGCCCATGGCAGTCACAATCAGCAGCCCGACATTGACGTCCGCCGCCACAATTTTGTCATTGAAGGGAATTACTGCAAAGGCGGTGAGCGCCGTGAAGAGAGAAATCACCGGAGCCATCAGAAACAGCCAGCGGTCCGCAGCCGAAGGAATGACGTCTTCCTTCAGCAACAGCTTGAGGGCATCCGCAAGTGGTTGCAGCAGTCCGTATGGACCCACGCGCATCGGGCCCAGGCGAATCTGGAAATCCGCCAGAACTTTTCGTTCGACATGAACGATGTAACCAGCCACCAGTGGGAACACCAGGATCACGACCAGCAGGATGAGGATGGATGTCAGCATGATCTCACCCACTGGATCAGCGGTTCAGGAAAGATCCCCAGCAGAACCGTCGCGACTGCCGTGACTCCCAGAGAAACCCGCACTCCGAGACTGGACGCCAGTGGGGCATCATGCCGAAGATCCTCCACAAACATGGCTCGCACAATGCGGAAGTAATAGAAAAGAGAAACCGCAATATAGAGCGCTCCGATGATCGCCAGGAAGTATGAATGGGCGCTGACCAGAGCCATGAAGATGTAGTATTTGCCAATGAATCCGGCAGTGGGTGGAATTCCGGCAAGCGAAAGAAGGAAGATCACCATCAGCACCGCATAGAGAGGGGACTTCTTCATCAGCCCCGCCAGATCATCCAGATGTTCTCCCGGTAAACCTTCTCTTCGCAGTACCACCAGCACCAGAAACGCACCCAGCGTCATGAACGCATAGACAGCGGTATAGATGAGCGCTCCATGATAGCCACGTTCATTTCCTGCCACTAACCCCAGAAGGATATAGCCCACATGAGCAATGCTGGAATAGGCCAGCATCCGCTTTACATTGCTTTGCGTGATTGCTGCGAAATTTCCGATGGTCAGACTGATCACTGCGGCCAGAACAATTGCTGGTTGCCATACTTCCCGGTAAGCTCCCAAAGGTCCCAGCAACAGGCGAATCATGAACACCAGTGCGGCCGCCTTTGAGGCAACAGAAAGATAAGCGGTAACCGGAGTCGGTGCGCCTTCGTAGGCATCCGGCGTCCACATATGAAACGGAGCAGCACCCAGCTTGAACAGCAATCCAACTACAGTGAGGAGAATGGCAAGGATCAGCAGAAAGCCGGATCCATCCGTGGATTCCAGCGCGCGGCCGATCGCTTCAAACCGCGTGGAACCGGTGAGTCCATAGAGCAAGGAAAATCCATAGGCCAGAAATCCGGCAGCAAAGGCACCCAGCAGAAGATACTTCAGGGCCGCTTCATTGGAACGCTTTTCTCTTCTTAAAAATCCCACCAGAATGTAGAAGGTAACCGACATGGTTTCCAGTCCGACAAACAGCGTTACCAGATCCGTTCCGGTCGCAAGAAAATACATGCCCGCCTGGGCAAGAAGCAGAAGACCGTAATACTCTACTTCCTCTTCATCTTCGATGGCGAAATAACGATAAGAGATCAGGGCAGTGATAGCGGCAGCAAGAACGAAAATCGCATTGAAGAAGATCCCCAGTCCATCGACAATCATGGCTCCCTTGAATCCGATGATGGGACCACGGGTTGCTTGTATAGCATCCCACTGCTGCATCAGCATGTAACCGACAAATGCTTCCCCGGCAAGCAGAAGAGGCAATCCGTTCAGGAGTTTTCCTTTGGGAACCAGCAGGGCAGCAAAGCCGAATACTGCCAGCAGGATTGCCGGCAGCAATACAAAGTGATCCGTCGCTGTATAGAATTCGCTCACTTCACCGTTTCCAGAAGCGCAGCAACTGGTTTTTCCAGCATGCGGAAGTAAGGAGCGGGATAGACTCCGATCAGGATGCACAATGCAGCCAGCGGAGCCAGTGTCACCCATTCACGGACAGTGAGATCCTTTAGTGACTGATTCTCCGGGTTGGTAATCTTGCCCAGCATGGTTCGCTGATACAGCCACAACAGGTATGCCGCACCCAGCACAAGACCGGGGACAGCCCAGTATCCCCACACTGACTTTGCCTGATAGGCACCACGGAGAATCGTAAACTCACCGATGAATCCGTTCAGTAATGGAAGTCCCATGGATGCGAACATCGCGATGGCAAACAGCGTAGCGAACTTTGGCATCACACTGGCCAGGCCGCCATATTCACTGATCAGACGCGTATGCCTGCGGTCATAGACGACACCCACGACAAGAAACAGCATAGCGGTGGAGATGCCGTGATTCACCTGCTGCAGGACGCTACCAGCAATGCCTGCTTCATTCAGGGAGAAAAGTCCCAGCGTGCAGAATCCCATGTGACTGACGGAAGAATAGGCAACCAGACGTTTCCAGTCCTTCTGCATCAGGCTGACCAGAGCACCATAGATAATTGCGATCAACGAAAGAATGACCAGCAGGCTCTGGATAAACTCTACATTGCCCGTCTTCGGTAACAGCGGAAGTGCAAGCCGTAGCAGGCCATAGGTTCCCATCTTCAGCAGAACACCAGCCAGGATGACCGACCCCGCCGTGGGCGCTTCCGTGTGTGCATCCGGCAGCCAGGTGTGGAACGGGAACATGGGAATCTTTACGGCAAAGGCAATCAGGAATCCCCAGAAGATCCATTGCGCTGCGGCCGGGCTCAGTTCTCCCCTCATCAACTCCGCAATATCAAAGGTCTGCGCACCGGTCTGGAAGTAAAGCGCAATCATGCCGATCAGCAACAATACGCTTCCGGCAAATGTATAGATGAAGAACTTGATGGCCGCATACAGCTTCCGTTCTCCACCCCAGATGCCAATGATGAAATACATCGGCACCAGCGAGAACTCAAAGAAGACAAAGAAAAGAACCAGATCCTGTGCCACGAACACGCCATACATGGCTGTTTGCAGCAGCAGCAGCATGGCATAGTATTCCTTCACGCGCGTGGTGACAGATTCCCAGCTGGCAACAGCTGCAATCAGGCCAATTACCGCTGTCAGGGCAAGGATCAGGAAACTGATTCCATCCGCCGCAACATAATAGTGAACGCCCAGAGAGGGAATCCATTGCGCACGCTCGACAAACTGCAGACCACCTGCAGGATCGAATGCCTGATACATCGCCGTCAGCATCACTGGCCCGACGGCCAGCACAGCAGTTGTCCAGTACTTTACGACTCTCGCCGGAAGAGCAAGCAGAATCAGAAGCCCGATCAGCGGAGCCAGTAACAGCCAGGTAATCATTTCGTTAACGCCCACCCCAAAAATATGGCTACGCCGGCAAGAATCATCAGCGCATAAGACTGTACAGAACCGGTCTGCAACACACGAACCGGATAAGAACTCAATTTCACCATCAATCCTGAAACCCGGACCAGTCCGTCAATCACCCAGGTATCCCAGAAGATGGAAAGCCGGGAGAACTGCCGTGTCATGAAGCCGGCTGCATTCACTCCCCCATCAATGACATTGCGATCAACGGCGGCCAGGAAAGATCCCCCACCTTGAGCAAATCCTCTGACAAAGACGGCAAACAGAGCTTCATCCAGATACCAGCGCCGCTTGAACAGGAAATGGAAAGGCGACAGAAAATTGATCCGCTTGTGGGCCAGCCAGATTCCCAATAATGCTGCTCCGGTGGCTGCTGCCATCAGAACATATTCCAGTGTTCCACCATGTTCCTTGGGTCCACGCAGAGGAGCCCATCCTGCAAAGATACTGCCGATGGCCAAAATCACCAGCGGGATCTGCATGGAATAGGGCAGGGTATGAGGCTCTCCATGATGAGACTCTTCGAGGAAGGTCATCTCAATCAGCCTCCACATATAGAAGGCCGTCAGCAGGGAGGTGGTAATGCCCATTACCCACAAGCCGGTTGAATAGCGGAAAGCTTCCCAAAGAATGTCGTCCTTGGAGATGAATCCGGAGAGTGCCGGAATACCGGCAATCGCAAGTGTACCGATCACCATCATCCAGAAAGCAAAGGGAAAGTTCTTGCGCAGTCCGCCCATCTTTCGCATGTCCTGCTCTCCATCGAGCGCATGGATGACGGCCCCGGCACAAAGGAACAGCAGCGCCTTGAAGAAGGCATGTGTGAACAGATGGAAAACTGCAGCCTGATAGGCGCCCACTCCCAGAGCAACAAACATCAGCCCTAACTGGCTCACCGTGGAATATGCAAGAACACATTTGATGTCATGCTGGACCATCGCAACAGTTGCTGCCAGCAGGGCAGTGATGGCACCCAGTGTTGCGATGATCGGCATCATATCCGGCGCCAGCGAGAAGATTGCCTGCGACCGAGCAATGATGTAGATTCCAGCGGTCACCATGGTGGCTGCGTGAATCAGTGCAGAAACAGGAGTCGGCCCTTCCATCGCATCGGGAAGCCAGACATAGAGAGGGAACTGTGCGGACTTGCCACAAGCTGCGACAAACAGCAGGGCAGCAATCAGCGTGGCGGAGCTGGCATCCACACGAGCGAACACTTCACTGTATTTCAATGATCCCGCGACGGACAGCATGGCAAACATCGCCAGCAGATATCCGCAATCACCCACACGATTCACGATGAATGCCTTGTTGGCAGCGTCTCCTGCAGATTTGCGATCAAAATAGAAGCCAATCAACAGATAACTGGCCAGTCCCACGCCTTCCCATCCGGCAAAGGTGAGTGCGAAGTTATCGGACATCACCAGCAACAACATAAAGAAGACAAACAGATTGAGGTAACCGAAGTATCGATAGTAGCCTTTGTCATGTTCCATGTATCCGATGGAATAGACATGGATCAACAGGCCCACGCCGGTGACCAGCCGCATCATCAGAACACTTAAATCGTCCAGCAGAAACGCCCAGTCCGCTCCGATGCCGGGCAGCCACTGGGCAATTTCAAACGTGCCTCGGGGAACAATCAGGGACAGTGCAAATGCTGCTGCCATGACGCCGCAGCAGATCAGGTTGACGACCGATCGTGGCAGACTCTTACCGATCAGCAGCATCAGCGCAGCCCCGAAAAGGGGCAACAGAGGAATCATGAATACCGGATTCAGGCTCACCACTTCAGCAGGTTCACCTCGTCCGCATTCACGGTTTCTTTATTCCGGAAAAGTGCGATCAGCAGACCCAGTCCAACGGCTGCTTCCGCCACGGCTACAGTGATGATGAAGATCGCGAATACCTGACCATTGAGATCCTGCAGATGTTCAGAAAAAGCAATCAGATTGATGTTGACCGCATTTAGGATCAGCTCGATCGACATCAGGATCACAACAATGTTGCGGCGGACCAGCACACCCAGCGTGCCGATCAGCAGCAACGCCATACTCAATGCCACATAGTGGCCGGTTCCGATCTCCGTGAAACTCATGAGCGTTTCACCTTTGCCATCAGAACGCTGCCAACAATAGCTGCCAGCAACAGCAGGGAAACGGCTTCAAAAGGAACCAGATACTGCGTGAACAGAACATCAGCCAGACGTTCGATATTTCCTTCCGTATGTGCGATTTCTTCAGCACGGGCCGGAAGTTCCGGCATTCCCTTTTTCACAAAGAACCCGAACTGTACGGCAACCACTGCACACACCACCAGAGCGATCCACCATTGACCCGAAAACTGCCGTTCCTTTGCCTGCTGATTCAGATTCACGAGCATGATGACGAACAGGAACAGCAGCATGATTCCTCCGATATAGAGGATGATCTGGACCGCAAACAGGAACTCAGCTTTCTGCAGAAGAAACAGTCCGGCCGTCCCCAATAATGAGGAGATCAACCACACTGCACTATGCACTGCATTGCGGGAAAGCACTGTCATCACAGCGCCACCGAGTGTGATCAGGGCAAAGAGCCAGAAAAAAATCGCATCAAGAGGCATTACGATGTGTACCGTGTAGGCCGGGGGCCTTCCTCCAGCATCTGACGATCCCAGATGGCACCATCGCGGGTATAACTGGCCAGTTCGAAATCCTGCGTTAGTTCCAGGGCATCCACCGGGCAGGCATCTTCACAGAGGCCACAGAACATGCAGCGGGATGTATCGTAAGTAAACGTCGTGAGCTGCTTGCGATTTTTCTCATCCCGTTCCCAACCCACCACGATCAGATTTTCCGGACAGGCGACCGCACAAAGATTACAGGAGATGCAGAGTGTTTCTCCAGACTCCGGATGAATATTCAGCCGTGGAGCACCACGGAACCGTTCTGAAATCGCAGGCCGTTCTACCGGATACTGCTCCGTATAGATATTCTTTGGATCCTGCTTGCGGAAGGTGACCATCAGGCCTTCAATCAGATCTCCCAGAAACAGCTTCTTCAGGACTTGCTTGAAACGGCTCATCGGTCTACCTCTCCCATCACAAAATCCAGCGTGCCGATAATCATGACAACATCCGCCACCAGTGCGCCTTCAATCATCTTGTCCAGTGCCTGGAGATTGATGAAGCTGGGGGGACGCACGCGCATCCGGTAAGGATTCAGAGACGCATCACTCACAATGAAGTAACCCAGCTCGCCTTTAGGTGCCTCGATCCCCATGTAGATCTCACCCACCGGGGGTTTGATCACCTTGGGAACCTTCGCCATGATCGGGCCATCGGGAATCTGCTTCACCGCCTGACGGATGATGCGCGTAGATTCCCGCATCTCCTGCATGCGGACCAGATAGCGGTCAAAAGTATCGCCATTTTTCCCGACAGGGATATCGAACTCATACTGCTCATAGCCGGAGTATGGATTTGTCTTGCGCAGATCCCAGGGAACCCCGGCAGCCCGTAACACCGGTCCCGTCACACTGTATTTACGGCAGTCTTCTGCGGTCAGAATACCGATTCCCTGAAGACGATCCCGCCAGATCCGGTTTCCGGTCAGCAGTGTTTCATACTCATCCAGTTTGGCCGGGAAGTCGTCAATAAATGCCTGAACCTGCTCTTCGAAGCCATCGTAAAGCTGATACTGCAATCCACCGATGCGGAACGCATGCGTCGTGAGACGGGCACCGCAATAGTTCTCAAAAATCTTGAGGATCTCTTCCCGCTCCCGCATCGTGTAGAACAACGGAGTGATGGCACCAGCATCCAGAGCATGTGTGCCCAGCCACAGCAGGTGACTGGCAATCCGATTCAGTTCGGTCAGGATGACGCGGACTACCTGTGCGCGGGGTGTTGCCTCGGCGGAAAGCAGCTTCTCCACAGCCAGACAATATCCCAGTCCGTTAGAGACCGCTGCAATGTAGTCCATGCGATCCACATAAGGGGCAAACATCGCATAGGTGCGCTGCTCCCCAATCTTTTCCACACCCCGGTGAAGATAGCCCAGAACGCTTTCCGTTCCGACAACTTTCTCTCCATCCAGTTTGAGGACCAGCCGGAACACGCCATGGGTCGACGGATGCTGTGGCCCCATATTGAGGGTCAGTTCATTTGCATCCAGAAGTGTATGTGGCGCTGTACTCATGACTGATTCTGCACGGACCGGATTATTGCCCGCTTTCAATTCCCAGATTGGACTTCACCCATTTCTCGTCCATCTGTGTGATTCCATACTCTTTTCTGAGTGGATGACCTTCCCATTCATCCGGCAACAGGATGCGACGCAGGTCGGGATGCCCGTCAAACCGGATTCCGAACATATCGTAGACTTCCCGTTCCATCCAGTTGGCCCCTGAGTAAACCGGCGTCAGTGAAGCAATCACCGCCCCATCCGGAATGCGGGTCTTGATGCGAAGGCGTTCGCTCCCCCCAAACTTCGCCAGAATGTAGACCAGCTCAAAACGGCTTTCCCGTTTCGGATAATCCACCACGGTAAAATCCACCAGAAAATCAAATCCGTGGATCTGCAGGTGCCGGACCAGATCAACAACCACACTGGGAGTGACCAGCAGGAATCGATCGCCCAGATAGCTGGCCGCGTCGAGGATGGCTCCTTCAAAATGCTGCTGCAGCCCGGCCACAAATTCATCCTGCCAGGCCTCTGCCTGCATCTCTACAGGAGGCTTAATGCTTGGTTTCTCTTCCACTTGGAGGTAACTCTTTATTGTAGAGAGGATTTAGGGAGATTGACATCTCCCCGTGGCGAGTGACGCAAATCCGGCCCCGGAATTGGAAAAGAAGCCGCCGAACGGCAACTTATTTGCGAGTACCGGTGATCTTGAGGTTCCGGAAGTCGCCTGTCTCATTGAATGAGCCCAGTCCGATCTTTCCCCATCTCAGGCTGAGATCCACTGCCTCCAGGCTGGGATTTCTCTTTCCGTTCACTTCCGCATAGCAGCGTCCTGTTTCCCCATCAAACACCAGTTTGACCTTGGCCCATTCTTCCGTGGGGAGAGAGTTCGGCCCTTCCAGAGAAGAGATTCTGACCCGTTCTCCACCAAAAACATGAAACATGCCATTGTGGACATGCACCTGCTTTCCTTCATCTGCGGAAATGTGGGCATAGTTCCAATGGTTGGGGTCCTGCCATCCGTAAACGATGATCAGGGATTTCCCTCCCTGACGCCGCATTTCCACTTCGACAGTCACTTTGCTGAAAGGTTCGGTATCGGCAATGGCAAACTTTGTGGGTCGGCGGGGAACCGTGGGCTCACCGCTCTTGCGCAGACGAAGAGTTTCGATTCCATCGATTTTGCCGATCTCCCAGTCTCCGGCGGACTGTACATCCCAGCGATATCCCAGGGCCTGAATCGACTCGCGTGGAGCTTCCTTGGGCAGCTTCGGCTGAGCGAACGTTACCAATGCCAGCAAAAAGATGAAGTATTTCATAGTGGATGCTTCTGTTATTCTGACATTTCCACAGGTGCTAAAAATTTAGCTTGACGAGGAACAATCATGATGCTAATTTTTTAGCATCATGACAGACTCCCTCAGTCGCAGAGAACGACAGATCCTCGAAATCCTCTATCAGCGGGAACGGGCATCCGCACAGGAAGTCCGTGAGGCGCTTCCGGAAAGTCCCAGTTACTCCGCTGTCCGGGCATTACTCAGAATCCTCGAAGAAAAGGGACATATCCGCCATGAAGAAGAGGGCGGAAAGTATATCTATCTCCCCGTCGTTTCACGCACCAAAGCCCGGAAGTCCGCACTGAACCGGGTGATCGACACATTCTTTGAAGGTTCTGCCGAGCAGGTGATGGCTGCGCTGCTGGATCCTTCTTCCCGCAAACTCTCCACTTCTGAACTGGACCGGATCGCCCGGTTAATCGACCAGGCACGAAAGGAACCCAAAAAATGACCCTCTCTCTGATTCTTCAAGCCAGTGTGTTGTTGAGCCTCGCTCTTTTCGCTGGCTATCTTTATCGACAGCGGACACCCGCGCTTCTTCACGCCCTGGACACGATGACACTCATTTGTGTCCTGCTCTTGCCATTTCTGCTTCGCATGACATCCTTCATGCCCACAGAATTTTCGGCGATTGAAGTTCCTGCCATCTCCATGACGGTGACTGGAAATACTGCATCGACACAGCCGATCAACTGGATGATGTGGGTGGAACGATTCTACCTGGCTGGCGTTGCCGCAGTTGCTCTTCGTTATGTAGTCGGCTTTGGTCGTGCAGTCTGGCTGCGTGCGACATCTGCTCCCTGGCAGGACAATGTGCGCATCCATCGATCCATCCACGTTCCCATGACCTTTGGCTGGCTGCGTCCCCTGATCCTGCTGCCGGAATCGGCTCTGGATTGGCCCACTGATAGGCGCAATGCTGCCATCGCACATGAGAACGCCCATATTGTCCGGCGGGACTGCCTGTGGAACTTCCTCGCACAGATCGCCTGTGCGATCTGGTGGTTCCATCCACTGACATGGGTGATCGCTTCACGTGCTCGCAAAAATGCGGAGAAAGCAGCGGATAATGCCGTATTGCGAGATGGTCTCTCTTCCGCTGATTACGCACAGCACCTGCTGGATGTTGCACGCAGTACAGCCGGCAGTTGGGAAGTGGCCACAAGCATTGCAATGGCAGAGCCCTCCATGCTGGAATCGCGGGTGGTTGCAGTTCTCGACCCGGCATCTCCACGCAGCCCGCTTTCCCGAAGAGCATTGACTGTTCTTGTCGCCATCATGATGCTTTCCCTTGGCTTTGTCTCTACTGCCATCCAGGGACATGCTCAATCTGTTCCTGCAGGAGTGATTGAGATCACGGCGACGGATGTTTCCGGCGGCCGTACCCCCGGAGCATTGATCAGCCTGGAGGACGGGCTGAGACGAACGTCCAAAACCATGACAGCTGACGCCGTCGGTGAGGCGAAATTCGACTCCTTGTCTCCCGGTGACTATCTGATTGAAGTAAAAGTCCCCGGATTCGCCATCTGGACCAAGGGCGTCCGGTTGACCGAAAGCAGTGGAGCAAAACTCGATGCCACATTAATCCCAGGAAAAATCTTCGAGACGATGAAGATCACTGCCAGCGATCAGCCTGCTCCATCCACCCCACCCCAGCAAATTCGCATCGGGGGAAATGTTCAGGCAGCCAAGCTGGTTTCAAAAGTAGCCCCAGTGTATCCACAGGATGCAAAGCAGAAGGGAATAGAGGGAAGTGTATTCCTGCAAGCAGTGATCCTGAAGGATGGACGCATCGGTGCTCTGGAGGTGCTGAGTTCTCCGGATGAATCCCTGTCCCAGGCAGCTTCTGAAGCGGTCCGGCAGTGGGTCTATCAATCGACGCTGCTGAATGGAAATCCGGTTGAGGTGATTACCCGCATCACGATTAACTTTACACTGGCTCCATGATCCCGGTTTTGCTTGCACTGGTTTTTCTGGCCGCTGATCCACCACCCACCGGAGAACTGGTGGATTTCGGCGGCCGGAATCTTCATATCGATTGCCGGGGTTCCGGATCGTCTACGATTCTGCTTCTGAATGGCCTTCCCCGTTATTCCTTCCACTGGATTCTTGTACAGCAGGATGTCGCCCAATTTGCTCGTGTCTGTACCTATGACCGTGCAGGCGACACCTGGAGTGATCCAGCAGATGGGGAATCCACTGTCGAAACCATGCTGGCGGATCTCGATAAAGTCATGACACACATATCCCCCGAAAGGCCGGTCATTTTCGCGGGTCATTCCTTTGGAGGAGTTCTGGCACGTGCATATGCTCATGAGAAGCCACGGAGAATATCCACGCTGGTCCTGATTGATAGTGTCCACCCTAACTGGACGAATGTTGTGATCAGTGGACAACGGAAGCGATTGTCAGAGATGACACGAGATGAGGTTCTTTCTCTGGCAGAGGTGGCAAAAGCTCAATACAAGGCACCTCAGTTTGAACCTGTGGTTCATTCCCCTTTTGACAAGCTTCCGGAAGAGATGCAGAAGCTTCATCTCTGGCAGCTGGAGCGGCTCATTGCAAAGATCACACCAGAAGATGTCACACGGTCCCTGATGACACAGTGGGAGCTTTATTCTTCACTGCGAAATGTTCGTTTCGGGAACCTGCCGCTGGTAGTGATTACCCGCTCTGCCCCGGAACCATGGGTAATGTCACAGCAGCATATTGCGGCTCTTTCAACCAGCGGAAAAACAGTGATCGCCCCGAACAGCGGGCACGATATCGAGCTCGATAATCCGAAGGCGATCATTGAAGTACTGCGATCAATTGTTATGGCAGAGCAACAACAGGCAAAATGATTGCCGATGCCCGGTCTCCGGTATGGAAGACCGTATTCTTTGCCACACGGATCTTTGCGGAAGATCCGTTTTCTCCCGTATTCAGATTGCGGTCAAACTGCGGGAAATTGCTGGATGTGATGTCCACACGAATCCGGTGTCCGGGTTTGAAGACATTGGCTGTCCCCACCAGATCCACCTCGAACTCATAGGCTTCATTCGCTTTCAGCAGTTCCGGCTTTTCGAGGCCTTTCCTGTACCGCGCACGCAGAATTCCTTCTGCAATGTTCATCGAATAGCCGTTGGGATACACATCCACCAGCTTGACCATCCAGTCGGTGTCCGGACCATCTGTGGATGCCCA
The DNA here is from genome assembly GCA_037190045.1 of Bryobacteraceae bacterium. Lineage (GTDB taxonomy): Bacteria > Acidobacteriota > Terriglobia > Bryobacterales > Bryobacteraceae > JAPKYZ01. The sequence goes on from JBBCIQ010000004.1 coordinate 91,016, forward strand.
CAGCTTAATTTTCACGGGACCGGCAATCGCAAGCGATTCCGTCAGGACCGGCGTCGTGTAGACCAGAACATCATCCCGGCGCTCAACAGGACGCTGGTCATAAGGACCGGCCAGAGTGGGAGTTCCACAGCAGTTATTTCCACCCAGTGTCATCACCGGATTCTTCGGATCGTATTGATAGGTATCGGAAGGACTTCCCGTTGGTTTCGACCATTCCAGTGACCCATCACCGCGCAGTGAATTTGCGTTGCCTTTACTTGAAAGATAAAGCGGCTTGTACTGAGTTCCGGGAATGGGCCAGTCTTCATGCCCTTTCCATTTATTGGCTCCCATGTAGAAGATCTCGACAGGCGGTTCCTTGTCCACGCCATTCTGTTCTCCCTTGAGATAGTGGTTATACCAGCGCAGCTCACGAGGCGGATGCGTCAGGTCCGCAGTCTCTCCGAAGTCCACTTCTCCGAACTTGCGGCTGGGTCCATGTCCCCACGGACCGATCCACATCTTCACGTTCTTTTTCGCTTCTGCTGATCCCTTTGCGCGTACACCTTCATAACCACGAATTGTGCCTGCAAGGAAGATGTCATACCAGCCACCCTGTGTGTAAAGAGGAACCCGGATCTTGTCAAAGTGTTCTTCGTCCGAGATTTCTTTCCAGTAGTTGTCGTAGCTTGCGTGGTCCACCCAGTCCCGGTAATGCTGGACAACTGTGTTCGAACTGGAGAGATCTCCCGTTTTTACGGGAAGTGACCACAGGATGTTTTCGTAGAGAAGTTCGTCAGGAGTGATCTCGGAAGAATGCCAGTATTGAGGCTGCATAATACGGAACGGCATCCGCACAATACCCCAGCCATAGTTGAAGCTGAGTCGGTATGCACCTCCGAAATAAGCCCAGTTGTGATAGATGCTGGTGGATGCGACGCGCGGAATGGCAGCAACCAGGCTGGGAGGATTCTGGCTCATCGCCGCCCACTGCACATGCCCCAGATAAGATCCGCCCTGTGTTCCCACCTTTCCATTGGACCAGGGCTGCTTCGCCGCCCACTCAATGGTGTCATATCCGTCACGGCCTTCATTCCGGAACGGCTCCCACTTTCCTTCGGACTCATACCGTCCACGGACATCCTGCATCACGACGGCATATCCGTTCTGAGCAAAAGGGATCATCTCTTCCTGCACTCCGCTGCGCTGGGTGCCATAGGGAGTCCTCACCACTAGTACGGGATATTTTCCCGGAGCTTCCGGCAGATAGATATCGGCGTAGAGTTTCACCCCATCCCGCATCGGTACTGAGACATGCGAGAGGATTTTGACTTTATTGAGGATCGGTTTGCCGCCAGGCTCTGCTGCGTCAACCGGGATCAGGAAAAGAAAGAGAAGAAGAAAATTCACGAACCGGAAAGGCATGGGCACAATTGTACCCGCCTGTAACCATCCTGCAAAAAGAAATCCGGGAGAAACCTCCCGGATAACTCAACCTTCAGGATTTTGCGGCGCTTACAGAAGAGGTTGTTGTGCTTTTGCGACGCTCCGCCCAGTATTTGCGCATCCGGTCTGAGACTTCCTGCCTTTGTTCAGCATTCATGCCCTTTCGGCCTCGCCTTTTTTTCTGTTTTGGAGGTGATTTGGCCCGTACTGCTTCCTCTTTCAACACACGTTCCAGACGAGCGATGATGCCGTCAAGACGGCGTCGCTCATCTACCAGTTCACGAATAACTTTGTATAAATCCACTGTTCACTTCAGCGGACCAGAAATGGCCACTTACTGGTGAAATGATACCCGAATTGGAACACTGCCAGCGCAACACTTATTCCTAGTACGAGAAGTACTGCAAGAAGAGAGAACAGGATACTCTTCAGCACGCCCTGTCTGCCTTCGCGATTCAGCACTAGTAACCATCCTGCGAATACACCCACGAAATACAGCAGAATCATGGGAACGGCGAAGATCGTGAGATTCACCACGTCAGGAGTGGGGGTCACAACAGCAGCCAGAATCGTGATGATCAGGATTGCGTAACGGGAATTACTGATGAGGAATCCCGGAGTGGTGATCCGCAAAAGGATCAGGAAAAAGATCAGAACCGGAAGCTCAAACAGAATTCCAATGCCCAACGTCACATTGACGAACAGGTCAAAGTACTCCACCAGCGAGACCACAGGCCGGATATTGATGTCTTTTCCGATACCCAGCAGGAAGGTCAGTCCGAAACGAAAAGCAACAAAGTAGGCGAACAATCCACCCGTAATAAACAGCCCTGCCGAAACAATCACAAAAGGCCCGGCCCATCGTCTCTCGTTCTTATAAAGACCGGGAGCGATAAAAGACCATACCTGATAAAGAATCCAGGGAGATGCAATAAAAATGGAGGCCAGTAGCGGTACCTTTACCCAAATAGTAGTAAAGGCATCCATAGGCGTAATCTGAGCCAATGTGGGCTCAAAACCCAGACTCTCCAGCGCCGTTGCTGCTGGAGCGCTAATCAGCGCCCAGAGATCATTAGCAAAAATAAGGGCAAACAGAAACGATACACCAACACCTGCAACAACCTTGATGAGACGATTCCGAAGCTCTTCCAGATGATCGAGGAAAGACATGCGCAGCATGCCATCGTCTTCCTCTTCTTCCTCATCGTTAGCAGGAGGATCTGGTGGGGGTGGAGGTGGCGGAGTTTCCGCAACAGCAGGCACGCTGGACGATTCAACCGGCTGAGACAAAGGATCCACCGCATACGGATCATTTGCGTATCCGTACGGATCATCCACTGTCTGTTGATAACTCACCTGTGGATCAGATGAGTCTGAAGCCGCTTGATCGGCGGCCTCGGGTGACTGGTCACCCTTGGGCGTCTTCTCGTCTTCCATACCTGCTATTTTGCGGAATTAACCTCTTAAGCAGTCTGCTTTGATGGTTCAGACCCGGTTCCTTCGTCTGATGAATCAGCACTGGCTGAAGGATCTACAGGAATTGTTCCCTGAACTCCCGGAATTGCTTCTGCAAGTTCAGTTGTTTCCCCGGTTGAAACCGTCTCGGCGGAATTGCTTGCCGGATCAAGATCAGCGCCCTGAGTTGCGGATGCGCTATCGGTGGATGCGGTGGAGTTGGCAGATTCGTACGGCTGATAGCCGTCGTAATTGGAATCGTAATAGCTGTAATCGTGGTTATACGTATCATTCACACTGGTTTGAATTTCAGAGTGAATTTTATTCGTTTCCTCTTTTAACGATTCCGTTTCCTTCTCCAGATTGGCCATCTCGCGGTCAAATGTGGACTTCAGTTCATTCGACGCACGTCGGAATTCGGTGAGTGCTTTGCCAATTGTCTTGCCGAGTTCTGGCAACTTCTTCGGTCCAAAAAGCAGCAAGGCAAGAACAAAGATCAACACCGTCTCTTGCCAGCCTAGCGGACCCATCGAATTACCTCCTTTGTGGATTGTAGCGCGATATCATGCGGGAATGCCTCTTGTTCTCGGAATTGTCCTCCTGCTTGCGCAGTCAGCCCTGCTGTCAGCGCAACCCCTGACAATTGAAATTCAGGGTCAGCCTTTTACGGAACTTCGTACGGATGCCACCAAACCTTATCTGCATCCTCTGCGCACTCCGTCCGGAAAGATCATCACCCGCCAGTTCCCGATGGCCGATGTTGCGGGAGAAACCAAGGATCACCCCCATCATCGTGGACTCTGGTTTTCTCACGGCGATGTGAACGGCTGGGATTTCTGGGTGAGTGAAAGGGATCAGAAAGGTGCGGGAAAAGGTCGTGGAGAGATTGTTGTCACCAGTTCAAAGAAGAAGGGCAAGAATGAGATCGTCTTTTCTGCTGATTGGAAATCTCCCGATGGAGTCCTGTTAAAAGAAGATCGGGTGATGAAATTCCGTGGTGATCAAAATGTTCGGATCATTGACCTCGACATTACACTGACAGCTTTAAAGGAAGTAAAGTTCGGCGACACCAAGGAAGGAACTTTCGCCATCCGCCTGCGGGATGAGCTGACAGAACAAAAAGGTGGAGCAAAGATGACCAATGCCGCCGGGGTCTCCGGCGAGAAGCAGGTCTGGGGCAGGCCCTCTCCCTGGGTGGATTATGTCGGGCAGGTAGATGGAGAAACAGTGGGTGTTGCCATTCTGGATCATCCCTCCAATCCCGGACATCCCACGCATTGGCATGCACGAGCTTATGGGCTGTTCGCCGCAAATATCTTCGGCCTTCATGACTTCTATAAAGGTGAGGGCAAAGATGGGTCCCGCACACTGAAGCCCGGCGAAAAGCTCCGGTTCCGCTATGAAGTCGTGGTGCATGGCGGGGATACAGCAACTGCGCGTATTGCAGATCTCTACCAGAAGTATTCCAGGACCAAGTAAGGCCACCTGCCTCTATCATGCGCGTCCTGTTCTTGTTTACAGGCGGCACCATCTCCATGAAACTGGATGACCAGGGTGCCGCCGTCCCCGCTCTCTCCGGGGAGGAAGTTCTTTCTTTTGTTCCGGGATTGCCGGATATCTGCTCAGCGGAAGTGCAGGACTATGGCAGATATCCCGGTCCCCACATCACCCCGCAGCATATGTGGGAGATCTCCGAACTGCTGGAACGGGAACTGGCTTATCCGGATATTGATGCTGCCGTCGTCACGCATGGGACAGACACGCTGGAAGAAACGGCCTATTTTCTCGATTGCCGCCACTTCTCAGAGAAACCCATCGTCCTGGTGGGGGCAATGCGGAATTCCAGTGAACTGAGCTTCGATGGCCCGGCCAATCTGCGTGCGGCTGCACGAGTGGCCACTGACCCGGCATCACAGGGGCGAGGCGTGCTGGTGGTGCTAAACCAGCTGATCCATGCTGCAGCTGACGTCACCAAAGCCGACACACAGGCGCTGGATACGTTCCAGAGTCCGGTATTCGGAGCACTGGGAATTGTCGACACAGACCGGATCCTCTTTGCGCGAGATCCTCAGTTGCGCGATCCGCTGGAAACAGACCAATGTGAGCTCGCGGTAGACCTGATCCATGCTGCAGCCGGGACTGACTCCCGGTTGATTGATGCTTCAATTAATAGCGGCACTCGTGGCATTGTCATCGCTGGGACAGGGCGCGGCAATGTCCCCCCCGACATGATTCCGGGTATCCAGAGAGCCCTGGATGCGGATCTCCCCGTGGTGATTGCGTCCCGTTGCCCGCAGGGGAGAGTGCTGGATACATATGGTTATGAAGGTTCAGGTCGGGACCTGCGGAATCGTGGTGTGATCTTTAGCGGTTTACTCTCGCCCGTAAAAGCCCGCTTGCGGCTCATGCTGGCTTTAGGTATGACTCAGGATGTGGCTGAGGTGAAGTCGTTGATGGAGAGGGTGGGGTATTAAATATTTACAGGATTAATAAAATTCAGTAGCTTGTATAGACTGAATGACTTCAAAGCCCGTTATTTTCATTAGTTGTGGTCAATGTACAAGGGAAGAAAAACAGTTAGGTCAAAGCATACGAGACCTGATTCACGAACTGCGTCCAGATCTTGAGCCATACTTCGCTGAAACTCAATCTTCAGTTCATGGTTTAAGTCAGCATATTTTGAATGCTTTGTATAAATCAGCTGGATTTATTTGTGTAATGCACCACAGGGGAGATGTGAGTTCAAAAGAAAAAGCTCATCACATTACCAGAGGATCAGTTTGGATTGAGCAAGAGATCGCTGTTGTTTCCTTTATGGAACACATATTGAAAAGATCAATTCCAATTCTTTTCTACAAAGAGGCCGATGTGGGGCTTGAAGGGATTCGATCTGTACTTCTGTTAAATCCTCAGGTTGAGTTCAATAGTAACGAAGAAATTCTGAATGATTTGAGAATGAAGTTACCTAATTTTCCGGCTATTCCTCATTTGGAGTATGCTCTGCACCCGATAGTGGGCTTTGAGTGTGAATTTGAATCTGAAGATCTTCACCTATATCAATTGGTTGTTAATGTTAACAACAACGGCAGTAAAAAAATTGACGATTTTGAAATCAGAGTATTTTTCCCCCGAGAGTTTATAGATCAGAACATAACTTATGGGCATAAGGATTATACTAAAGCCACAAAAACCCATGATTGCTTTATCCTTCGCTCCACAGAGCATCAAAAATATGGGTTATATCCCAACGATAGTTTGCAATTTCCCATTAACATTCCGTATTTTGTAAACCACACTCTATTTGATTCTGAGTCTATGAATAAAGAAGTTGAAATCAAGATCTATTCAAGTCATTTCTCCGTAATTATGGAAAAAAGAACAATGAAAGAAATTAGCAATTTTTGATCGGGCCACTGACAATTTCTTTTATGCACACCAACTAAACCGTCCAGTTGGTACAGTAGTCTACAGTGAGTCGAAAAAGCGCAATTCTGGACAGCGCCCAGTCTATTGTTGTTCGTGAGGGGACAGGAGCCCTGACCCTCGACAAGATCGCCAGCGAAGCGAAGGTCAGCAAAGGTGGCCTGCTCTACCACTTCTCGACAAAAGAGGATCTGGTGGCAGCACTGGTTGCCCGCACGATTGAATACTTTGACCGGGATCTGGCACGCTATCACCAAAGTTTTGGGGAACATCCCGGCACTCACACCCGTGCCTTTGCCACCGCAACAATGGAAGGGCAATGGGCCAAGGATGCCGGGATTGCTCCCCGAGGGTTGGATCTGTTCGCCACCGTCAGTGCAGCATTTTCCACATCACCCGAACTGATGGAGCCACTGCGCAATGCTTATGAGCGCTGGCAGAATCAGGTGGAAGAAGACGGCATTGATCCGGTAGTCGCCACGATCCTGCGGCTGGCAGCCGACGGTCTCTGGTTTACCGAGATGCTGGGACTCAGCAATTTCACTCCGGAACAGCGGCAGGTCATCCTCGAAAAAATTACACAGCTGGCGACTCCGCCCAGCGAAGAAACATCAGAAACAGAAGTAAAGAATTCAAGACAGCAATGAGAGATCGATTTGGGATTCCCGGCACAGCACAGGTGCGGACACATCATCTGGAAACGCATGACGAAGTCCAGCAACGGCTTCTGGAACGGGTCAACCATCACGGAAAACTGGCAGCCGCCGCGCTGCTGGATATGCAGAAAGAAGAAGGGTTCTGGTGTGGAGATCTGACAGGAGATTCGACACTGCTCTCCGACTACATTCTTCTGGAGATGTGGCTACATCCTCCTCAACCGGGAAAAGAGTGGAATCCACCTCATCCGGAGAAGATTAAAAAGATGGTCCGCTCCATCTGGAGACATCAGTTACCGGATGGTGGATGGAACCTGTTTGCCAAAGGGCCAGCAGAAATCAACCCTACGGTCCGCGCCTATACGGCCCTGAAACTGGTCGGAGAAGATCCAGAAGATCCCCGCATGCAGAAAGCACGGGAACTGATCCTGGAGCTTGGTGGCATTCAGGCCTGCAACAGTTACACCAAGATCAACCTGAGCCTCTTTGGACTTTTCCCTAAAAAGTATGTACCGACGGTACCGCCGGAAATCCTGCTGATTCCGGGGAACTTTCTTTACGAAATGTCCTCGTGGACAAGAACGATTATCGTTCCGCTCTCCATCATTCAGGCATTGAATATCCAGTGTCCGGCTCCGCGAGGCATCAATGTGGATGAACTGCTTCATCCGAAAGCAAAGTTGCGCCTGCCTCGGAAAGACCGTCTTTCCGAGATCTTTATTCATGCTGACCGGCTGCTGAAACAGTGGGAACGTCGTCATGTCCCCGTTGTGCGAACTAAAGCAATTCGGGCAGCCGAGCGCTGGATGATGGAACACATCCAGTACAGCGATGGTCTCGGCGCCATCTATCCCGCTATGATGTACTCCATCATGGCCATGGATGCCATGGGCTATGAGCGGGATCAGCCCGATCTGGTAAAAGCCATTGAACAATTTGAGGATCTTATTCTTGATCAGGGAGAGATCTATCACTTCCAGCCCTGCAAATCACCGTTATGGGATACAGCCATTGCTGCTTTCTCTCTGGGTGAACTGGGTATTGGCGAAACCGAAAAGCTGACTCGTGCTGCGGACTGGATGCTGACCAAGGAAGTACGCCGCAAGGGTGACTGGTCCGAAAAGCGTCCTAACCTCACTCCCAGTGGATGGGCCTTCGAGTTTGCCAATGAGTTTTATCCCGATATCGACGATACGGCTATGGTGCTGCTTGCTCTGCAACATGCCAGGGCATCTGATCCGGAGAAGCAGGAAAAAGCAGAGAAGCGCGCCATCAACTGGTTGCTGGGAATGCAGTCCTCCGATGGAGGATGGGCAGCCTTCGATGTGGACAACAACTGGCAGATCCTGAACAAGGTCCCATTTGCGGATCACAACGCCATGCTGGATCCTACGTGTGCAGACATTACGGGTCGGGTCATGGACGCCCTGTGCCGCCGGGGCATGAGTCACAATGATGAAGTGATTCATCGTGGCGTTCGTTATCTCCTGACGACGCAGGAAAAGGATGGACCCTGGTATGGACGCTGGGGAGTGAACTACATCTACGGAACATTCCTGGCACTGCGGGGACTGCGTGCATCCGGTGATCCGGCAGCACATGAATCCATGAAGCGGGCTGCATCCTGGTATTACTCCGTCCAGAATCCCGACGGTGGTTGGGGTGAAAGCTGCATGGGATATCAGACAGGCGGATTTGTCACAGCAGAAAGCACGGCATCCCAGACAGCATGGGCGCTGCTTGGATTACTGGCAGCAGAAGGAACGCTGACACCCAAAGCAAAGGCGGGCATCCAGTGGCTGATGGACCGGCAGAAGCCCGATGGCACCTGGGATGAGGAGCTCACCACAGGTACAGGATTCCCCAACGTCTTCTATCTGACCTATCACCTCTACCGCAACTATTTCCCCCTGATGGCAATGGCTGCGTACAAGAAGATTTCAGAGAAACAGGAAGGGGCTCTCAGGCTGGGCCTGACACCCAACCTCAGCACACAGTAGCTCTCTACCAGGTGGTCAGAGACGCAATTTCTGCAATTTCATGGGCCTCAAGCTGGCGATTGAACACCGCCAGATCGTCAAAGAGGCCCTTGTATTCCACTCCCAGACGAATGGTGCTTTTTTCGATATCCCATTCGAAGATCTCTGGGATGCGTGGGGTGGTGCCCATCAGTTTTCCATCAAGGTAAAGACGCGCTTCGCCCTCACCACTTCCCAGATGGGAATAGGCAACTGCCACATGGGTCCACTTTGTACTGGAAAACGGATGCTGCTTCACCGTGACCAATCGGTTATTGAAGTTGGGATCCTTATCCGGAGCAACTCCCGGTGTATTCCATGCTTTGAGTGAACCAAAGACACCCAGCCGGAAGTAGCGGGGCCGTTCATCCTTGGAAAAGTCCACCCAGATTGCGGAGTCGTTGTATGCCTTGTCCGTCAGCTGGATAGGATCAGTGAAACCTTCCAGATCTTTTTCCGGATCCAGCTTCAGCCAGAAGCTGATGGTGCCTGTCCAGTTCTTTGGATCAAATGGAACATTCCCTTTGGCCTTAAAGAAGACAGCATTGCTGTTCTTCTTTGTGAAACGGAGCGCATCTCCATTGCGACCAATCCCCTTGGCCCACTCGACAGGTGCAGCAGAGAGATTTGCCTGTGCCCCATCCAGCTCTTTATAGCTCTTTGCCGTGTAGAGCTTGGGGTCTCCCTTGGCCACCTTCGCATCCAGTGAACCATCAAATGTTGCACGGAACACAACATCTTTTTTCCAGTCCGCTGCGAAAGCGCCCGCAGTGAGCATCAGAGACAGAATCAGATGACGCATAGAAGCTAGGATACTGCGGAATGTCCGGGAATTAATTCCCGTGCGCTGGCTGGACTCCGTGCTTCTTCATGTATTCCAGAAAGCGCTTTGCATAACGATCCAGGTTTTCGAGACTGCCTCCGCCCTGTAATGGAGAACACATCTCATAAGCAGCAGCTCCCTGAAATCCATTTTCATTCAGAGCTCCCAGGAATCCGTCGTAATCGATGAATCCTTCATCCATTGGCACAGCGCGCAGGGAAGGTGTCAGCTTTTCGTAATTCACCAGTGTCGGTATGTAACGATACCGGGGACGCAGTTGGTAATTTGCAATCGTGGTCTGCACAGAAATGGGTGCCATGCGTTTTGCGGCTGCCACAATATCCTCTCCATGCAATGCAGGTGCCCACGCATCAAACATGGCCCGGCAGTGCGGATGACCCACATCGGCAATGAGATCCTGCAGAGTATCCGTCCCCACCGCAACATCGTGATGATTCTGTACCCCAAGCGTGACACCAAATGCAGCCACTTTCTCGGACGCTTCCCGAATTGCATCCGCAACAATCCGGTACTGTGATTCCGGTGCTGCAGCAGGATTCTCATAGCCGGTAAAAATCCGCACCAGTGAGCCACCCAGGTCCTGCGCCAGGCGAGCCAGCTCCACGACATGCTGAATCTGGATCTCACGCATCGGGATATCGCCATGCTCCAGATCGGCCGTGAAGTTGGTATATCCGGCAATGCAAAGGTGCTTGAGTCCATGCTTTTCCAGACGCTGCCGCAAGCGCGAGCGTCCACTGGAATCCCAGTCCAGCGGTGAAAGATGTGGTCGCTTCGCCGCAACCATCACACCGTGATAGCCAAGCTCCGCAGCCTTGTCGATAAATTCTTCCAGGGAAAGATGGTGCTGTCCCCAGGAGCCTGAATAACTGACGGAATGAAGAATTGTTCCCTGGATCATGAATCATCCAGTATCCGTCACCGTGAGGTTTGCTTGCACCAGTCCCTCAATGCCGAATATCTTTAGATCTGAACCTCATGACACCTCAAGAGATCGCAGAAAAACTAGGAATTCGTTTTGAAAAGCAGACACCGGGATATCTGAACCTGTGCATCCGCTCAGGAAACCAGCTGATTACTTCCGGCCATGTCAGCACCCTGAAGGGAAAGCTGGGAGCAGGCGTTTCCACTGAAGATGGCTATGCAGCCGCACGGGAATGCGTCGCAAACATCCTCAATTCTGTCTGGAACGCACACGGAACACTCAATGGCCTGAAGGCGATTAAAGTGCTGGGATGCGTCAATTCCGCACCTGAATTTACAGACCAGCATCTGGTAATCCATGGCGCTTCTGACCTTCTGCATGAGGTCTTCGGAAAAACGGGCGATGGATATCATGCCCGTTCCGCTCTGGGATTTGCTTCACTGCCGACGGGCTCCGCTGTTGAAGTGGAAGCCGTGTTTGAAATCAAAGAGTAGTCTTACTTTGGAAGTGTGATGGTACCGGTGTTGTTTTTGACTTCAGCACCGGTGCTGCCTTCTGTCCCTACTGCCTGCACCTTGACTGTCTCTATCGCAGGAAAAAATCTGGTCAATCCAAAACTGACTCTGGTGCCTGCTGGTTTCCGGGAACAGTTGGCTTCAAAGTGTCCTTCCACATCGGCATGATCCGGCTCATGCTGATCGACTTCCAGCTCTTTGATTGCGATTTTGCATCCGGCGGCAGAATCAAAAGCAATAATTGTTCCGATGTTTGACCGAAGCTTCGCCAGAGCATCCTGTTGTTTCTTTTTGTCGGCTGCGGATGTGGCAACATGCTCGAACCCCGTAATTCCCATGGCCGGAACATGGAATTCGATCTCGATCTTTTTCCCTTCGACGGCCAGATCAATCCGGGCCACACCATGCTCGTGAGCTCCCTGAGTCTTTGAATGTTTGTGATTGTGATCATGATGATGGTCATGATCGTGATTCTTTTTCTTTTCCTGTGCCATGAGTCCGGCAACCAGGAAGAAACTGAGAATGATTCTCATTTTGGTTCTCCTTCCAGCGGAATAATCTTTGTCGAAAGCATTTGAAATGCAGCAGCCTGTGCGGATTGGGAAATCAGTTTTCCATAAACCCATACGGGCCGTCTGATCTCTGTCGGAACATGGACATCCGCAGTCATGCGGACATGAACAATCTGATCTCTGGGCGGAGTCGGCGTATGAATGCAGCTTCCGGCGTAGGGAATCAGCAGGAACTCTGAAACGTCCGCAGCATCATCTTCTAGCGGCACCATGAATCCCGGTACGCGTACATCCTGATTGGGTGGGAGAAACTGGTTGCTGCGCAGATCCTTCCAGTCCACTGTCAGGACGTCCGCTTTCGCTGACGAGAAGTTCATCTCAGAAAGATCCCGCCCTGGCCGCAAAAAATAGACTGCAGCCGTTAACGTAAGCAGGACCGCACAGGCAACAAACGGTAACGCTCTTCGTGAATGATTCCTGTCGATCAAACGTTCTCTTCTTCTGCGGCTTCAAACTCCCAGCTTCCGAAAGGATCATCAAACACAGCGGACCATCCTTCTACCGGAATCGTCATTTCCTCGTTTGTCAGCAGACAATCATGGAGTGCAGATTCAATGCGGGTGCGATCCAGATTTTGTCCGATAAAGACCATCTCCTGCATACGATCCCCAAATGGTTCCTGCCAGAGCGAATGAATGGTGCGAAGAGAGACTTCATCTTCCGGCCACTCATCTTTTTCAAGAGCTGCATACCAGGGGCGTGCAGGTTCCAGCGACACGCAGTTTCCAGCCTGGGAGTAAACACCGATGAGGTTATGTTTTGTTGCAAGCCACACAAAACCTTTTGCGCGCAGGACGCCTTCCCAGCCTTCTTCCAACGTTTCCCAAAGTCGATAGGGATGAAATGGACGACGTGCACGATAGACAAAACTGGAGATCCCATACTCTTCTGTCTCAGGAGTGTGGATTCCCTGGATCTCCTTCAACCAGCCTGCCATACGAGAGGCCTTTTCTTCATCAAACAAGCGGGTATTGAGGATTTCCTGGGGCTGCACTTTCCCGAACTGTGTTTCAATGATGCGGGCTTCCGGATTCAGCTTGTGAAGAATTCCTCTCAACGTGGCGACCTGTTCCAGACTCATCCGATCCGTTTTATTGAGAACCAGAACATTGGCAAACTCGATCTGTTCAATCAGCAGGTCAGCCAGGTTTCGCTCATCATCTTCTCCCAGAGCTGCATCGCGTTCCTGCAATGAATCCAGAGAAGAATAATCTTCCAGAAACTTCTCTCCATCCACAACCGTGGCCATTGTGTCCACTTCAGCGACTTCACCCAGTGAGTTTCCTTCCTCATCGAGAAAACTGAACGTTGCAGCGACGGGCATGGGTTCTGAAATTCCGGTGGATTCAATCAGCAGGTAATCAAACCGGCCTTCCTTTGCCAGCTTGTTCACTTCAATGAGCAGGTCTTCCCGAAGAGTGCAACAGATACAGCCATTGCTCATCTCCACCAGTTTTTCATCAACCCGATTCAGCTGAGCACTGGACTCAACCAGCTTTGAATCGATATTGACCTCGCTCATATCATTCACAATCACCGCGACCCGAAGACCTTCGCGATTGTTCAGAACATGATTCAGTACAGATGTTTTTCCGGCACCGAGAAATCCGGAAAGGACCGTTACCGGAAGTTTTTTGAGAGTGGAAGCAGCTGGCATTGGTATTTACCAGCTCCGCTGCATCAGGGGAGAAAAGTGAAATGAGTAGGCATGCATATTGATATTGATAATTAATTATCAATATTAGCACACCTCTTCGCGTCTACTTTTCCGTGATTTGCCGGAATACTCGCAGAAGATTTCCACCTATGAACTTCTGAATACGCTTCTCACTCCATCCACGATTGAGCATTGCCTGGGTTAAGAGGGGAAGATCTGAAATATCATGCATCTCTCGCGGTGGAGTGGGTCCGCCATCGAAGTCTGATCCCAGAGCAACATGATCTTCTCCCACAATGGCGATTGCCTTCTCGACCACTTCCAGCCACTGTTCCGGCGTAAAGAGTACATCCTGGGGAATGTCTACGCCAACCATCGGAAATTGAGGCGCTACATGGCGATCAATTTCTTCAATGGTGAGAGGTTCTTTTCGGTTCGCGATTTCAGTTGTATCCCAGAAAGGCTTTCCTGCATTTTTTGTCCGCCATTCAAACGCCTTCACATTGTGAAACTCATTGCCGATCTGAAATCCGATCACCCCGCCTTTTGCTGCCAGCTTCCGCATGAGATCTTCCGGCATGTTCCGGGGGATCTTATTCAGCATGCGTAATCCATGGTGAGTAGCCACCACCGGATCTGTACTGATATCGATGGCTTGCGAAATGGTTTCATCAGAGGCATGTGAAACATTGATCACCATTCCCAGTCTGTTCATCTCCCGGATCACTGCTTTTCCCTGCTCATTCAGACCGTGATACTTCGGCAGGGAACAGCAAGAATCCGCAAAGTTATTTGCCCAGTTGTGAGCAGTCAACTGAGCGGACCGCATCCCCAGCCGATAAAGATCCCGGAGAATGCCAAGATCTCCATCCAGATCAAATCCCCCTTCGAGGTCCAGGATTGCAGCAATCTTGCCGGATCGATTGATGCGTTCGATATCTGAAGCCTTCAGGGCAAGCTCAATCTTGTCCTTGTTTTTTTCAAGCTGCGTCAGTGCAAGATCCAGAAGACGAAACGTCTGCTTTGTTTCCAGTCGCTGCGGGTAATAGTCTTCTGTCACGAAGATGGAGAAGAACATGGCATCCACTCCACCCTGCTTTGCCCTCGGCAGATCGAACTGTCCATCAGTCACCCGATCTCCCATATCTCCGCCGTGATAGAACTGCCGGTTGATGACATGCACATGGGCATCAAAGACGAAAGTTCTGTCATGGAGCTTGCGTGCTTTCTCAGTCACTTCACCGAATACTGGTGTCACCATCAGGAGGAAAAACAGGATTTGTCGCATGGCTGCCTTTAATGAAAGCTTATAATGAGCCTTTCCCATGCGTACTGAAAGAGGTATTTCCAGACGCGAGTTGATTGCCGGAGCCGCCGTCATTCCGCTTGCGGGTTGTTCTCGAAGTGAACGCAAACGGCCACGTATTGCCGCTATTGCAACTATCTATTTCAAGCATTCCCATGCCCAGCACATTGTGGATCGTTTTCTGGACGGCTATGGATGGAATGCCACCCATCATCGGCCAGAAATGGATCTGGTCTCACTGTATGTAGAACAGGTGAATGAACGGGATCTCAGCCGTGAGCGTGCACAGCGCCACCCGGAGATGAAGCTCTATCCAACCATCGCAGAGGCTTTGACGCTGGGCGGATCAAAGCTGGATGTGGATGGAGTCGTGCTGATCGGCGAGCACGGGCAGTATGAAAACAATGAAAAAGGACAGAAGCTTTATCCCCGTTACGAATACTTTGAGCAGATCGTCAAGGTATTCCGCGACAGTGGCCGCGCAGTGCCCGTTTTCAATGACAAACATCTTTCCTGGAACTGGGAATGGGCAAAAAAGATGTATGACACTTCCCGCGAACTGAACTTTCCGTTCATGGCCGGATCCAGTCTGCCCGTCACGTATCGGACGCCTTCTCTGGAGATGCCGTTTGGATCACAGATCGAGGATGCAGTCTGCGTCTGTTATGGCGGCGTCGACAGCTATGACTTCCATGGACTGGAAACATTGCAGTGCATGGTGGAACGTCGCAAAGGCGGAGAAAGCGGCGTGAAATGGGTACAGGCCTATCGTGGCGACAACTTCTGGAAAGCATACAAAGATGAAGTCTGGTCACACGAATTGATGGAATCCGCCATCACACGGAGTCATACGCTGGCGCAGGTGCGGGAAGGCTTTAACGATTATCTGCCGACAATTGACGAGATGAAGAAGATCGTCAAGAATCCCGTTGCCTATCACTATGAGCATGAGGACGGATTGAGAAGCACCATGCTGCTGATGAGTGGCCTTGTGCGCGATTTCAATTTTGCGGCTCACACGGACAAGGGACTGTTTTCCACACAGATGTATCTCCCCATGCCGGATGGAAGAACAACGACAGCCAGTTTCTTCAGTCCGCTTGTCGCCAATATGGAAGAGATGTTCCTGACCGGAAAGCCAACCTATCCAGTGGAGCGGACACTTCTCACCACTGGACTGACCGCAGCAGGAGTGGAGAGCCTCTTTCGCAAGGAAGCAAAGATCGAAACACCTCATCTTTCCTTCCACTACGACGCACCGGAAAAGTCCACCTACTGGAGAACATGATGAAGAGAATCTGCGTCATTGGATCAATTTATAAATATCTGACCCATGTCCAGCACATGGCAGATCGGTATCTGATCGGATACCCGCTTCATGGACGCTGGCATCGCCCGGACATGAAGATTGTCTCTTTCTATGTGGACCAGAGACCCGAAGGTGATCTGACTGCTGCCCGAGCCAAGGAGTTTGGCTTCAAGGTCTATCCCACGATTGCGGAAGCTCTCCGTTGCGGAGGAGACAAACTGGCGGTGGATGCTGTGCTGATCATCTGTGAGCATGGCGAATACCCCATCAATGAAAAGGGGCAGAAGCTTTATCCCCGCTATGAGTTCTTCCAGCAATGTGTGGAAGTCTTCGAGAAAGATGGCCGGTCTGTTCCTGTCTATAACGACAAACATCTCTCTTACAGCTTTGAAAAAGCAAAGGCGATGGTGGATGCCTCGAAACGCCTGAACTTCCCCATGCTGGCCGGATCATCCCTGCCGGTTACCTGGCGGCTTCCGGATGTGGAACTTCCTTACGACTGTGAAATCGAAGGAGCATTGATGGTGGGCGTGGGTGGTTCTGATCCGATGGACTATCATGCACTGGAGGCCATGCAGTGCATGATCGAACGCAGGAAGGGTGGAGAATCCGGTGTTAAATCCGTGCAGCTGATTGAAGGTGATGCTGTATGGAAGGCCGGAGAAGAAGGTCGCTGGTCCAAAGAACTGCTGACTTCCGCACTTTCTCGTAGTGATACGCCGCTGGGGGTATCTGAGCAGGACGGACGTCCTCAGGATCTGGTGGGTTCAGGACAGCTACAGGTACTGGTCAAAAATCCTGCTGCCTACTTCCTGGAACATCATGATGGACTGAAGACCACCCTGCTGATGCTGAATGGCGCAGTGAAGGACTACACCTTTGCGGCAAAGGTAAAGGGCATGGGACTGCAAGCATGTCAGTTCCTTCTGCCGCCGACTCCGAATGTCACCTACTCAGCTTGTCTGATGGGGAAGATTGAAGAGATGTTCATGACAGGCGTCGCGCCCTATCCGGTGGAACGTACGCTGATTGTGAGCGGAGCTTTGGAGAGTTGTCTCACTTCAAAGATTCAGGGGCATATCAAACTGGATACACCCCATCTCAATGTGAAATACCTGGCACCGAAAGAGAGCCAGCACGCTCAGAAGTAGCTCTCTTTTTCTGAAGGTTACCCGACTGTTTGTTGATACCAGTCGGGAGCCTTCAGGACTTCACGGGGCCGCGAACCATCCGGCGGTCCGATAATCCCTTCACGCTGCATCCGATCGAGAATGCGGGCTGCACGACCATAGCCCAGCCGCAGGCGTCGCTGCAAAGTGGACGTGGAAGCCTTACCCATCTCCATCACAACGCGAACCGCATCCTGATACATGGGATCTTCTTCTCCATCGAACTCTTCGCCACCGGGAATTCCTTCATCCTCTTCTGAGGGAGGTGCGATGAGATAGGTGTCATCGTATTCCGGAGCAGCCTGACCTTTCCAGAAGTCCACCACAGAGTTGATCTCATTCTCAGTCACGAAAGCACCATGCATGCGGACCAGTCGAGATGAACCGGGCGGCAGTACCAGCATGTCGCCCTTGCCCAGCAGATGCTCAGCACCCATGACATCGAGAATGGTACGTGAGTCCACACGCGTGGCCACACGGAACGAAATACGGGCAGGGAAGTTGGCTTTGATCAGTCCGGTAATAACATCCACCGATGGGCGCTGAGTAGCAAGCACCAGATGCATGCCGACAGCTCTGGCCATCTGTGCCAGACGAGCAACGGACTCTTCCACATTCGCCCGTTCCAGCATCATCAGATCCGCCAACTCATCGATGAGAATCAGAATGTAGGGCAACGGCTTCAGATCTTCTGCACGACGGGCTGCTGCTTCCTCATCCTCTTCTTCAAAGAGGCTGCGCGGCTCCAGTGCAAGCTGTTTGACCTTCTTGTTGTACTGATCGATGTTTCGTACCTGGCGGGAAGCAAGCAGCTTCAGCCGCCGTTCCATTTCCAGCACAGCGTTGCGCAGAGCATTGGTCGCCTTGCGCGGATCTGTGATCACCGGAGTGAGCAGATGTGGAATCCCTTCATAGATCCCCAGTTCCACCCGCTTCGGATCGATCATGATCATGCGGACTTCTTCCGGAGTGGACTTGTAGATGATCGACATGATCATCGAATTCAGCATCACAGATTTACCGGAACCCGTGGACCCGGCAACCAGAAGGTGAGGCATTGTTTCCAGTGCAGAGACTTTGATCCTGCCGCTGACATCTTTACCCAAGGGAAGAACAAGTCGGCTCTGTGCGGAAGTGAACTCTTCAGACTCCAGGATCTGCCTCAGGGAGATGACTTCCCGTTTTGTATTGGGAACTTCAATGCCCACGGTCGGCTTGCCCGGAATTCTCTCAATCAGAATGGACTCGGCCTGCAATCCCAGACAAAGGTCTTCCGTCAGCGTGGTGATCTTGGAATACTTGATGCCTGCTTCCGGCTTGAACTCAAACGTGGTCACCACCGGACCTGGATTGATCTGGGTGATATTTCCAAAGATCTTGAACTCTTCGAACTTG
Source organism: Bryobacteraceae bacterium (assembly GCA_037190045.1). Classification (GTDB taxonomy): domain Bacteria; phylum Acidobacteriota; class Terriglobia; order Bryobacterales; family Bryobacteraceae; genus JAPKYZ01. Next base: position 109,685 of record JBBCIQ010000004.1, read on the forward strand.
GTCTTGATCTGTGAGGCGGTTTCCTTCAGTTCAAATGAATCAAAGGTGTTCCTCTCATCCGCCGGAACCAGAAGATCGGTCGGCGGCAGCTTCCAGAATGAACGTGCCCGCTTGTTTTCTTTTTTCTGCTGCTTGCCCACTACAGGAGCTGCTGGAATTGCATCATCCCGGCGAGGTTCCTGATCTTCAAGTGCCACGATCGGAATTTCTTCTTCGGCGGGTTCCTCCACTTCATCTTCCACAATCCGTGGAGAGTAGATCGACTCAGCATCATCTGCATCAAATGGCGGAAGATCATCTTCAACCGACGCATGCTTCTTGAGGATTGCCGGAGTTCCATCATCAACGACCTTTACCGAACGACGTCGCACCGGTGAGGGCATGGGCTCATCATCCTCATCAGAAGAAGAACCAAAGCTGGGCATCGATATTTTCGGGAGGGAAGGCATGCGAAATTTCGGCAGGCTGAACCGGGGCAGCTTGGAAAGCCATCGTGCCAGCACGGACATGGAGAATGTCGAGATCAGGTACAGGGAGACGATAAAGCAAATGCCCGTGAACAGCACTGCTCCCGTAAAATTTCCTGCATGGAGAAGCTGCTCTGATAGCAACAGACCCAGGACACCACCGACGGCGATGTGCCCGCTGAAAAGATGGGCCTCGGGAAACAGTGCAAGCCCCGTGCATACACTGAGCAACAACAGCCCGGCACCACAAACCTTGATGAATGATGATTCAATGTCCCGGGACTGCACCCACCGCCAGGCAACCATCAGGATCATGACGGGAAGAGCATAGGAGGCAAGCCCAAACACCTGAAGAATCAGGTCACTGACATAGCTACCGGCATAGCCAATCAGGTTTTGCGGACGGATGGCACCGGACGCTGTATTAAATGACGGATCACCTGGATGATAAGAAATCAGGCTCAGCATCAGCGCCGTACTGAGAAAAAGCAATACGAGGGCGCCGGCTTCATTGAGCCGTTGATATCGAGTAGGACCTAATAGCTTCATTACGCCTTAGGAGCGAAAGAGAGCCAGAGCAATTAAAAGGATACCAAACGCGATCCGATAATAAACAAAGGGAGTAAACCCGTTTCGCACCAGGAACTTCATGAGGAATGCAATTACCAGATACCCGACAATTCCCGAAACAAGAATACCGATCACCAGTTCCTGCGTCAGCAGTGCCTCGATCCCCTCTTCCTTGATTCCGTCATAGATCGTCTTCAAACCAGCCGCGCCAATGGCAGGTGTTGATAACAAAAAGCTAAAGCGGGCAGCCGTCGGTCGATCCAGATTCCGAAACAGTGCCATTGTCATAGTGATTCCGCTACGGGATGTTCCCGGAACAATGGCCAGCGCCTGGGCAAATCCGATCGCCATGGCATCCGCCCAGCTGACTTTTCCGATTGATTTGGAACGACTTCCAATTCTTTCACCCCATGCCATCAGGATGCCGACCACAATCAGCATAGTGGCAATCACGTAGACACTGCGCAGGGATGTTTCCGCCGCATGCTTGAAAGCCAGCCCAGCAATCCCCACCGGAATGGTTGCTGCAACCAGCATCCAGAACAAGTGAGGGTTTTGTTTCAGATCGGTATCAGGTGCGTAATTTCCACCAAATCCCATAGAAAAAATCTGTAGCCAGTCACGAAAGAAGTAGACTAGTACGGCGGCAAGCGTGCCAAGATGAAGAGAGACGTCGAAAGCAAGGCCCTGATCCTGCCAGCCCAGCAACCATGAGATTGCATAGAGATGGCCGGAACTGGAAACAGGAAGTAGTTCGGTGAGACCTTGTATGATCGCCAGGATTACGGCTTGAAGCAACGACATAACTGAAAGAGTCATCCTACCGCGGAGCGCATGCCCAACACCAAAATTGTCGCCACCCTCGGACCCGCATCACAATCGCCAGAGACGGTCCGACAGCTGCTGGAAGCAGGTGTAGATGTATTCCGGCTGAACGCATCTCACGGAAATAACGAATTTCGAGCCCAGATTATCAAGCACGTTCGCGAGATTTCTGCTGATCTTGGAATCCACACAGGAATTCTTCTGGATCTGCAGGGACCGAAGATTCGTCTGGGAATTTTTGAAGAAAGCCAGTGCCGGCTCAAGACCGGAGATCCCTTCACCATCACCACACAGGAAGTAACAGGCAATAATGTCCTTGCCTCCACTACCTATAGCGACTTTGCCAACGACGTGAAAGTGGGAGACCGCATCCTGCTGAATGACGGAGCAGTGGAACTGCGCGCGATGTCGAACGACGGAACCGCTGTGAAGTGTGAGGTGATCTCAGGCGGACCCATCGGTGACCGTAAAGGAATCAATCTTCCAGGTGTTAATGTATCTGCGCCTTCCCTCACAAAGAAGGATCTGACCGATCTTCACTTCGGTATCGATCAGCAGGTTGATTTCATCGCACTGTCATTTGTCCGCACAGCAAACGACATCCTGCGACTCAAATTTGTTCTGGAAGAACGGGAAGCCAAAATCCCGATCGTGGCCAAGATTGAAAAGCCCCAGGCAGTCCAGAATCTGGATGCCATCCTGAAAGAAACTCATGGCGTCATGGTGGCTCGCGGAGATCTGGGAATTGAAGTCGCGCTGGAAAAAGTACCGTTTATTCAGAAAAACATCATCCGGAAAACCCGGGTGATGAACAAGTTTGTGATTACAGCAACCCAGATGCTGGAATCGATGATGGAAAACGCTCACCCCACAAGAGCGGAAGTTAGTGATGTCGCCAATGCGATTTATGACGGAACTGATGCGGTCATGCTGTCTGGAGAAACAGCTGCCGGAAGGTACCCCGTAAATGCTGCCGCCATCATGCGTCGTATAGCGGCTGAAGTGGAAGTCAGCCTGAAGCAGCGTGGTTTCAGGGATCTTGCGATGAATGAAGATCCCACCACTTCTGAAATCATTGCGGAATCCGCCTTCCGGGCAGCAAAGATTTCAGGAGCCAAAGCCATTGTGGTGTTCTCATCCAGTGGATACATCGCCCGGTGTGTTGCACGCTATCGGCCCCCGGTGCCAATCTATGCATTTACTCCATCAGAGCGCAGCGCTCGCCAGATGGCCCTGATTTTTGGTGTGACTGCATTGGTTGCTGAAGATGTATTTTCCACCGATGCAATGATCAATCAGCTGGAAGAAGTGCTCAAAGAAAATAATTTTGTGGAAACGGGTGATCGTGTAGTGTTCACCTCTGGTCAACCTATCGGTGTTTCCGGTTCCACCAACATGCTGATGCTCCATGTCATCACCTGAAGTTTCTATTTCAGAAAAACCGCATTTACGGATCATCTATTGCACGCAATGCCGATGGTTGTTGCGTGCTGCCTGGATGGCACAGGAACTTCTGTCTACCTTCGAGAATGAGCTTGGGGAAGTATCCCTGGTTCCGGGGACTGGTGGAATATTTGAAATTTATGTCGGCTCCACTCGTATCTGGTCTCGTAAGGAGCAGAGCGGATTCCCAGATGTGAAAGAGCTCAAACAAATGGTCAGAAATCATGTGGCCCCGGAACGAGACCTGGGCCACATTGATCGATAGTTCTTCTGTAGATCCTCAGAAAGTAAAGGCTACACCCATGGTGAAGCGCTGCTGACGAAATTTTCCTAGCGGCTGTGCACGAAAAACCTCATATTCATATCCAGGATCTACGTCCAGAGCATCTCTGTCGGTGTAGCTATCCAGAATGAACTTTGGATTTTTGCTCCATGTCTCTCGGAAATCTGCGCGCAGAGTCAGCCTTGGATGCACTCTGAACTTGATTCCAGCTCCATATTGAATTCCCACCTGAAAAATTCCGCCTCCTTCAAGTGGAGGTGTTCGTCCAAAATCGAACGCACTCTTGATCAGTCCGATGTTCTGCATTCCCAATCGGAATGCCGGATGCGCCCTCTTCACCGGAGCGTCCGTAAGGTGGATCAACTGGAGGGCAGGTCCCGCCATAACGTAGGGTCTCCAGCGGGATTCACGAGGTTTGGCATGGAACAGCATGCTGTATTCAAATTGGCGTGTAGCTAAGCCGGATTTGTCCGCTTCATAAAAAATATGATCATCTTCTGGCCCAGGAAGATCGAATACTTCCAACCTGTATTTTCCTCGCTGGATGTGATAGCCAAACTCACTGGATACCCAGCGCCAGGTATTGAGCGTCACGGAAACTCCGGCACTCCACCCATTATCAATATCGTCTGCAATTCCCAGAGCGATATCGCTGCTTTCCGGATCAGAATCTGGGGCACGAAAGAAAATTCCAACAGCTTCCAGGTCTTTTGTTGGATAGCGGAGAAATCCACCATGAATGGCGATTTCATAGCGCGGAGCATCCCAACGATGATCTTTATGCTCGGCAGCCAGTGCAGCTTGTCGATCTTCCGATAAGTTGGATCTTCTCTCTAGTGAAGTCTGTCGATGTGTGATATCTCCGTAGCCTTCATAGGAGTTCCCTTCAATATCCGCTTTCTGCCAGGCACCCGGATCAATCTTGAGATTGCCGTTGGTCTTCATCAGATCGTGAAGCTTTCGTGTTCCCCAATAAGCCTGATATCCAACATTTCCACGCACGACATCATTCCGTAGAGTGAGCATGGTATTGCGGATGCTTCTCTGTAATAAACGTGGTGGCTTCGGATGTGTCGCATCGTATGTTTTAGGATTGAGGCAATCGTTGATTTTCAAAACAGCAATGGCTCCATCCGTGAGTAACCTGTCACCAGTGGAGTTATACGCATCCTTGGGAATCCATGAGCGGGGAACCAGCTCGCGTGCTTCCACACAACCCGTGAATGTCAGGTCATTGACAACCTTGGTTCTCTCGTTGTCGATGTACTCATCAATCACATGGATAAATGTTTTCTTCTTCCGGGAAAAAGCAATTCCGATGTCCTGTGTGGAAGAAGACGTGAGAGCAATCTGTCCCTGATAACTCATGGCTGGATCAAAAACCCGCAGGTGATGTCTTGCCGCAAAAGTATTGGTTGTCTTCGAAAGGGTGTAGAGCGGCTTGCGCTCATCCAGAAGCAGCGTGGACATAGGGGCTTCGTTATATCCCTGCTCGCCTGCAATGGACTTCAGTGTCTGAAAGGTGCTGGCAGCTGTCAGTTGATCTGCGCTTACCCAGCCGGCTGCTGCAAATGCACGTCGCAATCCTTCCGGTGATCCGATGAAAAGAAGATTCGTCAGATCGGAAGGTTTATTACTTCCTTGTGTGGTTGTCCGGAAAGGAAGATCCCGAACGAATTCCATCAACTTATCTTTTTCCTCTTTTGTATGCGCGATGACGGGAACTTCTGACGGATAGATATGGGAACTGATAAAGGGCTCAATGAAGGAGATCTGGATTTCCGTTCCTGCTGGATAGAGGATCTCTGGTTCGGTGAAGCCAAGCACAGCCGTGGAGGAAACGGAAGAGAAGAGGTAAGAGACAGGGTCTACTGCAGCTACAGAGGAAACAGCACTCTTTGCTGAATGTGCCATGGTTCCGGTAGGACGAATTCCTTTGATCGTCCCTTGTTCATCCACTTTTTCCCGGGAGTTTTCCACCTGATAAAGCTGACTGCGAACAATTTCATTTCTTCCATCCGGAAATTCAATGGATGTAAATTCCACACTCAGTTCTGCATTTTCTCGTGCAAAAGCCAGCCCAACAGGCTTGACACGGGTGACGGTCCCTTTGAACTTCGACCCCATAGGTAACAACAGCTTGCCCTCATAACTCAGACCTGGCATCACAAGCACTGCTTCAACAGCCATGCCTTCTTTTGCTGTATGCGAGGAGAGAGGCTGGGTCAGACGCACAATCAGTCTTTCTCCTGCGCCAATACTGGTTTCCGGTCTGAGATCACCAATGATCCAGCTTTTTACTTCTCCGGCAGAAGGATCAAAGTAGACTTTTTCACTATCTGTCCACCACTGGCCGTCTTCTCTTTTTTTTCCAGCTTCCAGCAAAATGGCTGACCCATCTTCAAGAAACTGCACATGAGAATTACCGTGAGTTTTGAAAACGCGCTTCAGCCTTTTACCAAGCAGAATATCCTCAGGGATCTTTTCTGAAGCCAGCGCCTGTTCTCCGACGAATCTGCTCCGAATCGCTTCATCATCCGCCACAATAGTCAGTTGCTGCTGACTATGCGGGTCCACCCCCTGAAAGGTAAACACCCACTGCCCATTAGTGAGTTTTCTCTCTGAAAACTTCGCGTCAGTAAACGGAATCTCACCCAGATTTCTTCCTTTTCTCTGGTCGATATCAAAGAATCGGAGAGTGTATTTTCCGGGCCCCGAAGGCTTCTCTCCGCTTTTCCGCTCGCCAGGAATCAGAACAATGGCGTTCTTTTTCTCCATGACAGGCCAGACTTGATAGGCCTTTGGCAAGACACGCTTGTCTTTTCCATTGATTTCAACCATGACAGGCCCGAAATCACTTCCTGCTTTTTTCTCCACCCGCAGGTTTTTGAATTCAGGCTCCTGTCCCTGAGCACCAAATGAGTAAACAAATATCAAAATACCGGCAATAAAAGCACTTACAGAGGAATTCATACAATGTTCCCAGTTTATCCGGTACTGGAAGTACTATTTTGTTTGTTTTGTAATTTTTTCAATGATTTAATCTGTGGCACATCCGTGGCACACTATAACCGATGAGAAAGCGTGATCTGGCATTGAAACCAGCTGCTGCTCCGGTTCAAAGCCTTCCCAACATCCGCAATGCGGCTTTGCGACGCGACCTTGGAAATGCCCGTGAGTTACTGGAGCTCAGCTTCGATCAGGCAGGAAGAATCTTTCAGGTCTCTGGAGAAACAGTCCGGCGATGGGAGACGGGTGCCACCATGATTCCTGCTTCCTCCTGGGAGAGGATCAGCTCTTTTGCTCAAGAAACAGATCGGTTGTTGCAACTCTTCGAAATCCACCGACTGCCGATGGTGATTCGACGGCAGGCAGAGATGTTCTCCGGTCGAACTGCTTTGGACCTCATCTTTGAAGGACGGATTCAGGAAGTGGCAGATCTTTATGAAGCAGCCCTTCTTTATCAGGCATGACATCTCCCCGCAAAAAAGGTCCGCTGGCCTATCTCTATCAGCAAACTCCTCTTTACCGCGTTGTCCGACGCGGCTGGAAAAACCCGCTCGATGCCTCATTCAGCCAGAAAGCAGCGGATCGCCGATGGAACACTGCTGATTTTCCGGCTCTGTATTGCTGCAGTTCGTCGAAAGTTGCGCGGGCTGTCACCATCGATCTGTTTCGTTTTGCCGGACTTCAGATGGAGGACCTGAAACCGGAGGTTCGGCCACAGCTGGTGGAATTGGCATGGACCGGCAGGCTGGTCGATATGGCAACGGAAAAAGGAGTGGATGCAGCCGGATTCCCAGCCACTTATCCTTCCGGCGTATGCCGCCAGAAAACACGATCTGCGGCTGTGCGCTGGCATACGAACCGATGGGAAGGTGTTCTGGGTCGAAGTGCTTCCCTTCATCGACTGCGTTTTTCCAACTGGTCCGGAACCCCGGAAACATGGAGTGAAATCGCAATTTTCTCCCAGCGGACAAAGACCCAACCCCGGCTGATCCGTCGAGTCTCAGGAACGGGATGGATGCGATCCTGACATGCAAAAGTCAGTATTTGAAACCTCAGGGAGATGTAGCGTTTGAAGACACTTGACCAGGACATGGACTATCAGGAACTCCTGAAGCGGATTGCCTCTCTGCGTGAAGACTCTGCACGTCAGTGGGGCTCCATGACCTCCAACCAGATGATCTGCCATATGGTGGATACTTTCCGGAACGCCATGGGGAATCGTCCCGTTAAACAAATAGATTTTTTCTTCAGTAGGACCGTCATGAAATGGGGTAGTCTGTGGTTCCCCATTCCTTGGCCGAAAGGTCTCAAAACACTTCCCGAGCTGGACCAGTCAGCTGGCGGGACGCCCCCCTCAGACTTCGCGCAGGACATGGAGACACTTCGTGAACTGATGGAAAAATTTCGGGCGAATCCTCAGAACTTCATATCGCCACCCCATCCTTTACTGGGTCCGCTGACCCGAAAGGAGTGGATGCGTCTGATGTATCTCCATCTGGATCACCACCTGAGGCAGTTCAATACCTGATGAAGAGTCTGATTCAGGATTTTTGGTTCGTGCGGCTTAACCGTTCAATTTCTCCCAGGCTGTTCAGCATGTTCTGGATGGTCTTAGTCCCAATGGTATTCTCGATCTGCTTTTCCAGTGCATTGAAGTAGCTAATCAACCGCATTGCACACTGTTTTCCTTCAGACCGTATGGTGACTCGCAGCATTCTTGCATCGTCCCGATTGATTCTTCTTTTGATGAATCCTCGAGACTCCAGTACGGACAAGCAATGACTGATATTTCCACGAGTGGTGGAGAAGCTCTCTGCCAATCGCGAAGGATTGACGGGATTGGGATCTTCCAGCAGAATGGCAATCAACACCAGCGCCTGTGAAAAACCAAGGCCTTCATCCCGGATGGATCTGCCCAGATTCACTTCCACTGTACGAGCAGTGCGGGTAATGGCAAAGATTGGACTTTCTGTCAGAAACTTGTCAATTTTCATATATCATTCATTAACTATTTAATTTTTAAACTATTTATCTGTACATTAGTTTACTCCTGTATCAAATTACTGTGGTGTGAGATAACAACCGAATGCAATCATCGAGAAATATGAAGTCTGTTCGAGGTTGTTCCTTTGTTTTTTTTCTGCTGTGCCTTCCCCTGATTGCTGAAGATCCAAATCCGAAAGAGAAAACAACGGTGGTGGTGACAGGAACTGCTACTGAAATTCCTCTGGAAGAAGCCGACCGGAACATCCGTTCCATTGATGTGGAGTCTCTCAGACCTGTCAGCAATACAATTGCGGACTTTTTGAAGCTTGATTCCTCTGTCGATCTTCGCCAGAGAGGAACAAATGCGATTCAGGGTGATATTTCCATCCGTGGTGGCAGCTTTGGACAGACACTGGTGCTTCTGGACGGACTTCGCCTGAATGATGCGCAATCTGGCCATCACAACTTCAATGTTCCTGTTCCGCTGGAATCCATCCAGCAGATGGAGATTCTCAAGGGTTCCGGATCAACTCTCTATGGTTCTGATGCAGTGGGTGGTGTCGTCAACTTTATTACCCGGCGACCTGAAGCTACCGAACTCCGTTTGCGTGGTGGACTGGGAAACTTTGGCGTGAATCAACAGAGTGCTCTGGCCACATTTGCAGGAGAAAAATTTAGTCAGGTCCTGAATGCTTCTCGGGATTTTTCTACCGGATTTATGGAAGGTCGTGACTATCGTAATCTCTCATTATCATCTTTGACCAACTATCGTTCTGCACTGGGCTGGAGCAGAGTCTCACTTGCGCATGTGGATCGTCCGTTTGGCGCAAATCAGTATTACGGAAATGCGAATTCCTGGGAGAGAATCAAATCCTGGTTTGCCTCCGGACGACAGGAACTGGGAGAGAAAACGGACGTTGCCTTTGCATTCCGCAGGCATACCGATCTGTTTGCCTACCATCGGTACAGCACCAATCCGGATGCATTTACCAATCGCCACGCAGTGGAATCCTTTCAGGTATCGTTGCGCCGCAAAGAAGAAATCACTTCCAACATGCGACTCCTCTATGGGGTAGAGACTTTTCGGGATGCCATCCAGAGCACCAATCTGGGAGCCCATACCAGAATGCGTGGAGCTGGTTATGCTGTCCTGGATCTGCGTGCATTTCGTCGATTCTCTTTCACGGCAGGCGTGAGGGATGAGTTCTGGGGATCGAACAACCACACCTTCAGCCCGAGTTTTGGTGGTGGTTTTTGGGCTACATCAACCCTGAAGCTGAGGGGAAGTATCAGCCGGGCCTTCCGCCTGCCCAGCTATACGGAGCTCTACTATCACGACCCCAGCAATGTAGGATCTCCATTCCTGAAGCCTGAGAGCGCCTGGAGTTATGAAGGCGGTGCGGACTGGTTCCCCAGCCAAAAGGTAAAGGCAGGTCTCACCATCTTTCATCGTCGGGAACAGAATGGGATCGACTACGTTCGCTCTTCTCCTGCCGAGATCTGGAGGGCAACCAATTTCCAGCGGCTGAATTTTACCGGAGTAGAAGCAGTGGTCCGTACTCGCATCCGGCGGACGCAGGAGATCGAGTTCTCCTATACCGGTCTGCGTGGTGCTCAGGCTGTTGTAGAGAATCTTCAATCGAAATATGTATTCAACTACCCTCAGCATCAGGGAATCGCTTCCTGGCAGGCTGGTTTCGAGAACGGACTCATTCTGAGGACTCGCATTGGTGCTCTGCAGCGGTTAGGAAGGAATCCCTATGCAGTCTGGGATGCCTATGGTGCATTCAACCGTGGCCCCGTAAGACCGTTTCTCCAGTTCACCAATCTGACCTCTTCCCGATATGAAGAAATCCCTGGGATTGCCATGCCCGGACGAGCAGTTGTGGGCGGAGTGGAGATTGTGGCTTTCTCCCGCAAGAAGTAGACATTTCCTTCCGGATGCGATGATCTCTAAAGAGACTTGCATCCGATTCTTCTCATCCCGCACTATAACCGTCGCGAGTTACTGGAACGCGTCCTTGCTGCCCTGAAGCAGCAAACTGTTCCACATACCGTTCTGGTCATCGATAACGGCTCAACCGATGGAAGCGCAGAACTGGCGGAGCAGTTGGGCGTGGATGTCCTGCGTCTGGACCGGAATTATGGGTTCGCTTATGCTGTCAATCGTGGAATCGAACAGGCTCTGCAGAGAGGGGCAGTGTGGATCGGTATCGTGAACAACGATGTAGTTCCTGCTCCGGACTGGCTGGAAAAATTACTGGCACAGGATGCCCCTTTTCTCTGTGGAAAGATTGTCAGTGAAGCAGATCCTTCTCTCCTGGATGGAACCTTTGATCTCATCTCCAGCACGGGTCTTCCTTTTCGTGCCGGAAGCGGTTTACCTGCCAGCCTTCCTCTCTACAACCATTCTGCTGAGATCTTCAGCGCCCCCATGACGCTGGTCTTGTTTCGGCGTGAAGTTTTTGAAACGATTGGGCTTCTGGATGAGTCTTATGGTTCATATCTGGAAGATGTGGATTTCGGTATCCGTTGCGCACTGGCGGATATCCGAGGTCGATATGTTCCGGAGGCAGTTGCAACACATCGAGGCAGTGCCACATTGGGTGCATGGCATCCGGAAACGGTCCGCCTGATGTCCAGAAATCAGCTCTTGCTGATGGCAAAACACTATCCGCAAAACTGGTTGCTGCATTATGGAGCGGGGGCAGTTGTGGGACAGATTCTGTGGGGATTGTCCGTTTGCCGGCATGGCAAAGGGAGATCATGGATTCAGGGGAAAAGGGAAGGCCTTCGGATGTGGAAGGCCATGCGCAGAAAGGGTGACGAAAAGATCAGACAGGTATTTGATGATCAGGCCCGCATGCTTCGCATCTATACATCCGGATGGTTTCAGAAGGTGATTGCTTGGATCAGCTGACTGTTGTCATCGTCACCTATCACTCTGAGGAGTGCATCGGCCGTTGTGTCGATGCTGCATTGCGCTGGACTCCTCATGTGATGGTTGTGGACAACGCCTCAACCGACAAAACTGTAGAATTTGCCCGTCTGCACGGAGCCTCTGTCATTGCCAATACGGACAACAGAGGGTTTGCCGGAGCTGCCAATCAGGGTTTTTCTGCCGCTTCCACTCCTTATGTGTTGCTGCTGAATCCTGACGTCACCCTGTTTGAAGGAAGAGATGCTCTGATGAAATCCGCCGGAATGGGTGCCTCCACCGGAATGCTGACCGATGAGGCAGGGAACCCGCAGGCAGGCTTTACTATTCGACGTCTGCCATCCGCACGGACACTTGCCTTCGAGTCTCTGGGCCTGAACCGGATCTTTCCCGCAAATCCTGTCAACCGCCACTGGCGGGCTCTGGATCTGGACTTTACCGTCTCCCAATCTGTCGAACAACCTCCCGGCGCTTTCCTGATGGTGAACCGGCAGGCCTGGGAAGAAATCGGCGGACTGGATGAATCTTTCTGGCCCATCTGGTTTGAGGATGTGGATTTCTGTAAACGGCTGCTGGATGCAGGATTCAGAATCACCTACACTCCCGATGCAAAAGCCTCCCATGTGGGAGCTCATTCCATCCGTCAGCTTCCGCGTGGAGAACGGGAAGTCCAATGGTATGTTAGCCTTTTAAGGTACGCGGAAAAGCATTTCGGACTTGCGGCACATGTTTTCGTCGCTGCGTCTGTAGCACTCTCCTCCATCCCGCGTGCTGTGGTTGGTTTGTTCCGTTCTGACGGAGGCAAGCCGCTTGAAGTTTGTAGCGAGATATTAAAACAAGCACGAGAAAGCGTCATGAAACGCTTCAGGAGTTCGGGAAAGTTGAGCCGGGTTACCGCTCAGACCACGGTGCGAAATTCTGCGGAGGAACATAAAACGCACATACATGTCCCATAAGGACCTGGTGTCGGTCACCATTGTGACCTATAACAGCGGAAGGTTTATTCGGCGTTGTCTGGAATCAACCCTTTCCCAAAAATATCCTCATCTTGAAGTGATTGTGATCGATAACGGCTCGACCGACGGCACAATTGACATTCTGGAGCGGTTTGAAGATCGCTGCCTGATCATCTACAACGATCAGAACATCGGTTTCGCTGCTGGACAGAATCAGGCCATTCATCTTTCTCATGGCGAGTGGGTGCTGGCCTTGAATCCGGATGTTCTGCTGTTTCCTGATTTCATTCAATCACTGGTCGATGCAGGTCAGATGGATTCCAAAATCGGAACCGTTTGCGGAAAACTGATGGCGATGAACTCCAGCTTTGACCTGAAGACGGAACCTCTGCTGGATTCCACGGGAATCTACTTTACTCCGAACCTGAGACATCTGGATCGTGGATCTCTTGAGCCCGCGACAGGACGTTTCGACACAGCCGAATACGTTTTTGGAGCTACGGGTGCAGCGGCACTTTATCGTCGAACCATGATTGACGACGTATCCATCAACAGAGAATTTTATGATGAGGACTTCTTCGCCTATCGCGAAGATGCAGATGTTTCCTGGCGTGCACAACTATTGGGATGGAAATGCCTTTACACTCCCTATGCGAAGGCTTATCACGTCCGTACGGTGCGGCCATCCAACCGCAGCAGTATATCGCCACTCATCAACATGCACTCAGTAAAGAATCGTTTTCTGATGCGTGTGAAGAACATCACCCCTGATCTTTACCGGCTCCATTTTTTCCCGATTACTTTCCGGGATCTGCTGGTGATTGGCGGATGTCTCTTGCGTGAATGGAGTTCGCTCCCCGCCTTTCGCCTGGTCGCACGATATTGGAAATCCCTGCTGTCCAAGAGAAAATGGATCATGAGTCGCCGCCGTGTATCCGATGAATATATGGCCAGCTGGTTCCAGCCTGGTCCTACATCAAAGCCGCTGGATAAACCTTTGCCTGCACCTTCGCGGTCGATTGAACCCATTCATAACTGATCGTGAGAACCTGACACTGTGAAGATTGCCCTGGTCGGCACTCGCGGAATCCCTGCGCGGTACGGCGGATTTGAAACATTTGCAGAAGAGATTTCCAGGCGGCTGGTAGCCCGTGGACACGAAGTTCGCGTGTATTGTCGGCAGTGTTTTCCGGCTCCTACATATCTCGGTGTGGACCTCTGCTACCTCCCCACTATTCGCCACAAGTATTTCGATACGGTAGTCCATACCATTCTTTCCACCCTTCACCTGACCGTAAACAGAGTGGATGTGGCTCTTTACTGCAATGCCGCCAACGCGATCTGCATCTTTGTGCCGCGCATCACAGGGACACCAACTGTACTGAATGTCGATGGCCTGGAACGGAATCGCAAGAAGTGGAATCGGCTGGGACAGCTCTGGTATCTGATGTCTGAGCGACTCTCGACCTGGTTTCCCAATGCTGTTGTCACGGATGCAGACGAGATCCAGCGATATTATCTGGAACGGTATGGCAAGCAATCGACGATGATTCCTTATGGTGCGGAACCTTCGGCTGTCTCCACCCAGGCAGTATTGGATGATCTGAAGCTGCTGCCTGGGAAATACTTTCTCTATGTCAGCAGGATGGAACCGGAAAACAATGCTCTTCTGGTGCGACAGTCATTTGAAGCTCTCGAAACACCTCTCCGTCTGGCTCTGATTGGAGATGCACCTTACGCCAGTGAATATATCCGTCAGGTGCGCGAGACAGAAGATCCACGCATTGTGATTCCGGGTGCAATTTTTGGGACAGGTTATGCAGAATTGCAGTCTCATTGCTTCGCATATATTCATGCGACGGAAGTGGGTGGAACACATCCTGCCCTGATTGAAGCTATGGGGCGAGGCGCTCTTGTTCTTTATCTCAACACTCCGGAAAATGCTGAAGTCGCTGGCGAGTGCGGCATCCCGTTTGAATCACACAATTTAACTGAAGTAATGAAGCGGGTTCTGTCCATGCCGGCAGAGGAACAGAATCATTTTCGTCAATCGGCACAGGAACGTGTTCGCACACGATATTCATGGGAAGCCGTAACAAATGCTTATGAGGAGTTGCTCTCACGTTTATGCGGAGTTGGGTTGAAATAGAACTTGGACGGATTGCCGCCAACTATCGTCTGATCCGGGATCTGGCTCCTGAAGTGGAGATGATGCCCGTGGTCAAGGCAAATGCTTATGGTCATGGCATGATCCCTGTTGCCACCACGCTTGTAGCGGAAGGTGCTCAATGGCTGGCAGTTTCGAGTTTTGAAGAGGGGTTGGAGCTCCGTGCTTCCGGAATCCGCGCAAGGATTCTGGTGATGGCGGATGTGGGCTTTGATCCGGTTCGTCATGCGGGGCTGACTCCGGTGATTCATTCTCTGGACGATATTCCCAATGTTCCTTATCACCTGAAGATCGATACGGGCATGCATCGGCTGGGAGTGTTGGCTCCGCCTGAAAAAATCGCAGAGGCTGTTCGAAATACTCCGCTCGAAGGGATCATGTCCCACTTTGCTTCTTCATCTGATTTCATCAGTGATCAGACAGGGGCACAGCAATCTAGATTTCTGGACGTACTGAATGCACTCGATCAAAAACCACAATACATTCATGGTTCCAGTTCCAACCCATTGCATTTCGGAATGAAAAACTCCTGGTTCAATATGGCCCGGCCGGGTCTTGCTCTGTATGGTTATATCTCCAGCCCACGTGGCCAGGCACCGGCTGAGCTGTTGTCTGCTGTTAGACCTGCGCTGACATGGAAAGCCCGCATCATTGCAACCAAAGACGTCAGTGTCGGAGAAAAAATCGGATACAGCGGACTCTACACCGCGGAACAACCTACGCGCATTGCCATCCTGGGTGCAGGTTATGCCGATGGTCTGTCTCGCAGACTCTCTAACAAAGCATCCTTTGTTGGCGCCATCTCCATGGATGTCTCCACCATCGATATTTCTGATCAGCCAGAGCTTCAGCCCGGTGACGAAGTCACGTTGCTGGGTCCTGAGTATGATGCCCGTGCCATGGCTCGCGATGCAGGCCTGATTGCCTACAGTGTTCTGACGGGCATCAGCTCACGCGTCAAGCGAATCTACCTATAAAAGAAAAGCCGGTCTGCCTGAGAAAGGCGACCGGCTCTGTTTTTGATTATCTGAATAGATCAGACGTCGAGATTCCGCACATCGAGAGCATTATCCTCAATGAACTTTCTACGGCTCTCCACATCCTCACCCATCAGCGTGGAGAAGATTTCATCACTCTCCACCAGATCCTTGAGTTCGACACGAAGCAGTGTGCGCCTTTCTGCGTCCATCGTGGTTTCCCACAGCTGGTCCGCATTCATTTCACCAAGTCCTTTGTAACGCTGAACATTGGCATCGCGCATTCCTTCTTCTTTCACATAAGCAAGAAGATCCCGCCAGTTATCTTTTACTTCAGCAGGTTTTCCTTCCCGCAATACATGGAACGGGGGAACATTCAGGTTGGCAATCTGCTTGGCCAGTGTCCGGAGCTTCTTGAATTCGGGCTGGGCAGCCAGCTGAATATTGATCAGCCGTTCAGCCTTGGTTGCATCGAGGAAGCCAACTTCATATGTCGAATGTTCTTCATCGAACTTGAGTTCGGCATCAATCTTCAATGCTTCAATGGCTGGAACCAGTGATTCCAGATTTACCTTTTCCTGGAAGTCTGCCTTTGTATCAATCTTCAGATCCGGATTCAGCAGAAGTTCGACAACACGTGCATCCCTCAACCGACGCTCGCACCGCAGAAACGCTTGCTGCAGCTCGTCAAGGACCGTCAGGAACTTACGAACCTCAGCACCTTCCAGCTTCTGTCCGGCTATTTCAAGGGAGATGTTATCTGAAGCACGGCGCAGAACTTCTCTGGTGAATTCAGAATCGTTCTTGATGTACTCAATCTTCTTGCCCTTCTTGATTCCATACAGCGGTGGCTGGGCAACAAAGATGTGGCCGTTGTCGATCAGCTGCTGCATATGACGGAAGAAGAAGGTCAGCAGAAGTGTCCGAATATGGCTACCGTCCACATCGGCATCCGTCATGATGATGACTTTTCCATAGCGCAATTTGCCGAGATCGAAATCATCTTTTCCGATGCCCGTTCCGATTGCGGTAATCATGGCACGGATTTCCTCATGCGAAAGCATCCGGTCATACCGTGCTTTTTCCACGTTGAGGATCTTTCCCTTCAGGGGAAGAATTGCCTGATACTTCCGGTCGCGTCCTGTCTTTGCCGTTCCCCCTGCGGACTCACCCTCCACCAGGAAGAGTTCGCAACGCTGGGGATCTTTTTCCTGACAGTCTGCCAGCTTACCGGGAAGTCCACCACCATCCAGAGCTCCCTTGCGACGAGTGAGATCTCTTGCCTTGCGGGCTGCTTCACGTGCACGTGCTGCATCAATCGCCTTGCTGACGATCTTCTTCATCACAGACGGATTCTTGTCAAAGAATTCGCCCAGCTTCTGGTTGACCAGCTGAACCACATCACCCTGGATATCAGAGTTCAGTTTGCCCTTGGTCTGTCCTTCAAACTGTGGCTGTGGAACTTTCACACTGACAACAGCAGTCAGACCTTCACGAACGTCATCACCGGAAAGATTTTCTTTTACATCCTTGAACAGACCTGCACCCTGTCCCGCTGCGTTGATCGTACGGGTCAGAGCACTCCGGAAACCGGAAAGATGTGTACCACCATCCACCGTATTGATGTTGTTGGCGAAGCTGAATACCTGTTCGGAATACGCATCGTTATATTGCAGGGCGATTTCCATCTGAATCAGGCCACCATTTGGAAGATTTTTCTCTCCTTCGAAATAGATAGGCTTCTCATGCAGGACATTCTTGCCCTTGTTCAGATGACGAATAAACTCCGCAATGCCGCCTTCATAGAAGAACTCATGAGCCTTTGGCGGATCTTCACGCTCGTCTGTCAGGACAATCTTCAGCCCTTTGTTCAGAAATGCGATCTGCCGCAGTCTCTGGGCCAGAGTATCGAAATCAAACTCTGTCGCTTCCATGACTGTGGGGTCGGGCTTGAAGGTAATCTTGGTTCCGGTTTTCTTTCCGGCTTTTCCTACTTTTGCCAGACGTGCCTTGGGGATACCACGTTCATAGTCCTGTTCCCAGGTGTGGCCATCTCTCCAGATTTCGATATGGAACTGTTCAGAGAGCGCATTGACACAGCTGACACCCACTCCATGAAGCCCACCGGAAACCTTGTAGCTGGAGGAATCGAATTTACCACCCGCATGTAGTTTAGTCAGTACGACTTCAGCAGCAGATACACCTTCTTCCTTGTGGATATCCACAGGGATTCCGCGGCCGTTGTCCTCAACCGTGAGCGAATTATCCGAGCGAATGGTCACCTGAATCTGGTCACAGTGGCCAGCCAGCGCTTCGTCCACAGAATTATCGACTACCTCATAAACAAGGTGATGCAGACCGGCTTCGCGAGTGGAGCCGATATACATTGCCGGCCTTAAACGTACAGCCTCGAGACCTTCGAGAACCTTAATACTGGATGAATCGTAATTGGAAGCCATGAACTCCTGATATTTCCTTGTGGTCAGATGCGCATCGGCATCACCACATACCGATAGTTGTAATCGACGTTTTCACCGGCAGGCCTGAGTTCACCTGCACTGTTTGGATCTTTGAAATGGAAAGTGGACTTGCTTTCTGAAAGCGCGCGCAAAAACTCAATCAGATAATGCGCATTGAATCCGATTTCTACTCCAGGTCCGTTATAGTCCGTCAGAATGGACTCTTCACTTTCTCCTGTATCGGAAAGTGAGGAGTAGACCTTTACCTCACCATCGGCTACCTGCAGGCGGATGGCGTGGCTCCGGTCATCAGAAAACTGTGCAACGCGTTCGATTGCCCCCTTCAGTGAATCCTTTTCCAGCTCAATACTGTGAGGGGAATCCTTTGGCAGAACGCGTTCAAAGTCAGGGAAGTTTCCGCTGAGCTTGCGTGAAAGCAACAACCGTTCACCCATCTCAAAGAAGAGATGATTATCATCTCCTGAAAATTTGATGAGGTCCTCATCTCCAGCTTCTGCTGCAAGCTTCAGGATCTCCTGCATCGCTTTGCGAGGAAGCAAAGCTTTGAACGGTGCTTTCACAGAAGGTAGTGGATGTTCTTTTTCCACCATGGACAAGCGATGCCCGTCGGTTGCCACCATAGTGACTCCGGTCTCGCTTACCAGAAACAGAGCGCCGTTGAGTGTAAACCGGGATTCTTCCGCTGAAATGGCAAAAATTGTTTTTCCGATCAATAAAGATAGAATTTTTGCAGGAATCTCTGCCAGAAATTCGGGAGTTGTCGGCAATTCTGGAAAACTCTCCCGTGACATCCCGGCAATGCGAGTGCGGGAACGGCCGCATACCAGTGTTGCCCAGTTATTGTCGGCAAACTTCAGATCCACATCCGCATCTGGAAGCAAACGGACATAGTCCAGCAATCGACGTGCAGGAATTGTTCCACTTCCCGGCTTCTTCACCTTAGCTGGACAGGAGCAACGGATTCCCAATTCAAGATCGGTAGCCGTCAGGACAATCCGATCTTCGGAAGCCTCTATCAGAACATTCGAAAGAATGGGAATTGTTGCCTTCTTTTCAACTACACCCTGTGAAAAACTCAGTTCACGAACAAGGTTGGCTTTGCTGACGGTGAATTCCATAGTGGGGATCTCCCTGGGTTTCCTTATGCCAAAAATTCAGTTGGATTGAGAGTTGTATCTGTAAGGCCTGTGAAAATGTGGATAACTCTCTAAATTATACAAAATTCAGTGATTTTTCGCTATCTGCAACACTCATCAGACAGGATGAATTGCAGCTGTCTTCAGGTCCTGATTTTCGCACTTTCCATCTCTTGCTAACTTCTTTTCTTTTCAAAAGAATCCGCTTCATGCAGTGAGCAGATCAGTCAGGCTATGAATCTGTTTGTTGAGATCAGCATCCTTCTGACGAAGCGTTTCAATCTTCTGTACGGAGTGAAGCACTGTCGTATGATGTTTTCCTCCAAAAGCTCTTCCGATTTCGGGGAGGGAAGCATTGGTCAGATCCTTGGTCAGATACATAGCAATCTGACGCGGATAGGCGATCTTCCGTTCATTTGACTTCATTTTCAGTTGAGATGGCTGAAGATTGAACTTTTCACTAACCATGCGAATGATGGACTCAATGGAGATTCTTTTTTCATGTCCCTGACTTAGGTATCGCAATACCTGCTGAGCCATCTGCATGGAAATTGGTTCCTGGGTCACGCTGGCGTAAGCAGACAATTTAATCAGAGCGCCTTCCAGTTCACGAATATTCGATTTATTCTTTGTTGATATAAAGATACGAACATCTTCCGGCAGCTCAATTCCTTCCAGCTCAGCTTTCCGGTCCAGAATAGCCATTCTTGTCTCCAGATCCGGGGGTTGAACATCCACCATCAGGCCCCATTCAAAGCGGGACCGAAGTCGTTCCACCAGACCGGGAGTGCTTTTGGGTAGGGAATCACTGGAAATCACAATCTGCTTATCATGCTCATGCAGCTCGTTGAATGTGTGGAAAAACTCTTCCTGTGTGCGTTCCTTACCAGCCAGATGATGAATATCATCAATCAGCAAAACATCTGCCTGGCGATAGTGCTGATGAAACAAGGGCATCCGGTCTGCTTTCAGACACTGGATCATCTGATTCATGAATCTTTCGCTAGTGGTGTAAACCACACGGAGATTGGAAAAATTATCGAGCAGTGACCGGCCGATCGCATGCATGAGATGGGTCTTTCCCATTCCGGTTCCCCCATAAATGAATAAGGGGTTGTATCCCTTTGAGGGACGAGTGGCGACTGCATGGGCAGCTGCATGCGCAAATTGATTACAGGATCCGACAACAAAATTATTAAATGTCAGCTTCGGATTGAGATGAATTCCGTTAAAGGAAAGTGTCTCCGCTCCTGATCTAGAAACAGCAGGGGAAAGAGGAGTGCTTTCTAGGGGAACCGAGTCGTAGACCACTCTTGATATTGAAGATTTCAGTGTCTTTAGAGCAGAAGCGACGTGATTCCCATATTCCTGCTCCATCCACTCCCTGGTAGCCTCATTGGGAACACTCACCCAGAGTGTTTCCCCTTCGGATCGAAGGAACTGTGTCTTGGAAACCCAGTTTTGAAATCCTTCGGCGCTTACCGTAGCGGCTAAACGCTGCTTAATTTCTTCCCATAAATCCACGGGTACTCCAATATCCCTTCCTAAAGCAAAAAATTCCCACAATTTTTCCACACCTGTGGAAAACACAGGGAATTTTAATTATTTGTGGGACGATCTGACTCAGGCAGTCATGGAATATTCACACGATTGATGTGAATTTCCTCAGCTGCGGATTTCTAGTCTAGCATAGAACCAAAATCCATCAAGGGTGAACTTATAAAAACTTTAGTCTTTTATAATCAATTATATATATGAAAAAATATATACTATATAAAAAAGTATGAATAAAAATATTTATCTGCAAACTCATAGGTAATTGACACTTGACTCAGAGTGAGTGACAATTCAGGGTAGTCCTCATCGCGGGAGTAACTCAGTTGGTAGAGTGCAACCTTGCCAAGGTTGATGTCGCGGGTTCGAATCCCGTCTCCCGCTCCAGTTTTTCCTCCCCTTCATTTTTTTCAATTCCTCTTATACTAATTTCCCATTCCTTTCTATCTCCTCTTCAGTTCAATCTCTTTATTTCACTTATTTTCCTTCATCTGGTTCCCTTGCAATTTGACCCAAAAATGACATTTTTGCGGTATTAGATCACTTATTCACAGCTTCCTCCACAAGATAAATGAATCATTTATCAGGAGTTTTCTTCTTTTTCCACTGCACCTGCCCATTTTTTTCAATTCAAAAAGAGCTTTTCCCTCAAAATGCTGCTTTTTTACTTTTCAATTGGTTGGTTTTACACATTTTTGATATTTACTAAATACTTATTTTTCATTACTATATAAAGATTTCCACATTTCCACAGGACCTACGAATACGATTCAGAAATAGGTCTTTAAAACTGGTTTAGGAACATCAGTAAATTCTGCTAATACGATTCGGGAGCAACCAAACCCAGAATCATATAGACGGATGTTCAGATTTCATCGTCGCCTGACATTCCTTAGCCAAAACAAAACTGAATTTTCATTCTGGGTTCGTCATACTGAACTCAACGGTAATCAGGAAAGGCTTTTATCTGGACAAATGCTGAGTAATGGCGATCTGGGCATCCAGAGCATCCCACTGATAGTTGCTACGAAGCTTTTTCTCTCTCTGGGCGTAGGGCTACTGGTTGGATTTGAGAGGGAATGGTCCCGAAAGGACCTGGGAGCACGTACATTCTCAATCGTGAGCATCCTGGGCATGCTGACAGCTTCAGAATCAGATCCTTTGATCATCACTGGCTTGGTTGCTGTCACCTTGCTGGCTGCCATCATGATGGTGGGAAGTATCTGGATTCATCGGGAATTTGAAACAACCACAGCCGCAGCGTTGATTGCCACGTTCATTCTGGGAGTTTTGGTAGGTAAAGGGCAGATTTTTATACCTGTGTCTGGAGCAATTCTGGTGACTTTGCTCCTTTCGATGAAAGCGCAGATCTCCCGGCTTGCCGGAGGTGTCACTGCAGAAGAGGTAAGAGGAGCAGTTCTGATGGGATTGATTGGCTTTGTGATCTATCCTCTGCTACCCGACCGGTCCATTGATCCCTGGAATCTTTTCAACTTCCGAGAAGCCTGGCTGACAGTCATCCTTTTTGCAGGGATCAGTTTTATTAATTACGTTTTATTGAAGCTTTACAGTACAAAAGGACTCTACTACACAGCAGTTTTTGGAGGTCTGGTCAACAGTACAGCTACAATTGCTGAATTAGCCACTTCCATTAAAAGCTCAAAGGGATGGCCAGAGAAACTGGGAATTTCCCTGACTATCCTGACGATCATCTCCATGTTTGTCCGTAATTTTATTGTTCTGCTTGCTTTCAGCAGGGAAGCAGCAGCTGTTGCATTCTGGCCAATTCTTGCGATGACAGCGTGTGCGCTGGCATTTGCTCTTCGTAAACAGGAAGAAACAGGAACTGTGCCGGAGATAGGTTTATCGTCTCCAATTTCTATTCGGAAAATTGCTTCGTTCACATTGATCTTCATGGCGATCCAGGCCATGGGAATTTTGGGACAACGGTTCTTTGGAGCCTATGGAACAGTAGTCGTCAGTTTTCTGGGTGGGTTTGTCAGTAGTGCCAGTTCCACTGCTGCGGTGGGAAGTCTGGCTGCTCATAATGAAGTTTCCGCAAATACCAGTGCAATTGCTGCTGTTCTTGCCTCTGTTTCCAGTGCAATTGTTAATATCCCGATCATTTACCGGATAACTCATGATCGTGTTGTTGTTAGAAAGCTGGTGCTGATTTCAGCAGCCATCACACTCGGTGGGTTAGTCATTCTGGGGCTGGTGGTTTGGATGGGACTTCCAGCCCTGATTTCGAAGTAAATTACTTTTTCTGGGACCGGGCGGTAGATGGAGGTGTAATTCCTTTCGTCCTCAGATAGCCAACTATATTTCCGTAGTGCTGATTCCAGCTGTTCAGAAGGCCAATCATCACGTTTGCTGGAAGCACTTTCTGTCCATTTGTATGAGTGACTTCTGTCAATGCTTTTTCATCTGTCATGGATGAAAAAACTTTGTCGCAGTAATTAAATGATTCCTTCAGCCCTTTTTCTAAAGCTGCTTTTGGAGCAGTATCTTTGACCAGTTTTTCCTTTGAAATAGTTTCTCCCGGAATAGATGAACAGAGTCGATAGTTCATCTCGATATTGTGTTCAATCCAGTTTCCGAAGCTCCTTTGAGGTGGAGTCAGTTTATAGGAATAATCTTTCTCCGGCATGGCAACAGCACTCTCAATGAGATTGAGCTTAACTGTTGCATAACGGGATTCAATGGATTTCATCAGGGGTCCCTGATTTTGAGCAAAAAGAGAAAAACACAGGAAGGTACCGGTGAAGAATAGTTTCATCAGCAGAATTCTACCAGTGATAATCCCCAGGAAATCTGTAGGTGATTACTGAAGGGGTGAAGATGCCTTTGATGGAATGGGATCAGTAACTTTTCTCCACCCACCCTTTTTTTGTGTTGATGGAGATTCTGTTTTGGAAGAGTTGGATACAGAAGTAGACGGAACTGTTTCAGGAAAGAAATCCGGAGACTTCCTTTCATTGCTGTTTGTATTTGGTCCCCGAGAACGTGTGTTTTCATCTACTGCCACACGCCTCTTCCGTTCTTCAGGGACAGTTGATGGAACAGAGTCCTTCTGAGCTGTCAGATCTTCTGTGCTGGTATTTTCTGAATACTCGATGGTATCCGCCAGAGTTCCGCTTACCCCATCGGAAGAAGAGATGTAAGTCTGTTGATAACGAAGCCGGGCATCTGCCAAATGCGAGCTTTGACTATCAGAAAGTGTAATTTCCAGATTTCTTTTCTGCTGTGCCTTTGCATCAGCGGGTAACTGGAAGTAAAGAGAATAGCGTTGTCGCAATCGGGAGAGAGTTGTTTCCAGTGAGGATGCCGCATGAACCGGAATACTGTCTCCGCCAGAACCTTCAGCGATCTCAGTTGTTCCAGCGGATTGTGTTTCCACTAAAACAACAGGTCCACCACCGGGATATCCTCCACCCGGATACCCACCGCCGGGGTAACCGCCAGGATATCCTCTTCTGTTTCTGCCGCCCCCTCCCCCAATGATGACGCCTCCCGGAAAGCGGACTCCTCCACGGTTTCCACCGGGCCAAGTTTGCCCCTGGCGGCCATTTCCTCCCGGCCAGCCCGATCCTCCACCTCCAGGGAATGGCCGCATGTTCCCCATTGCATCGGGAGAGATCAGTGCACTCAGGACAGCTTCTGCATTGGCCAGAGCTTCCAGCACCATGCCATCGTTTCTTCCATTCTGAGTCTGGTCATCTGTCAGGATGACAATGGCCCGGCGAGCTTCTTTCCGGGCATTTTTAGAGACGTACTTTGCTGCATCCAGTAGACCGAGAGTGATATCGGTTCCTCCGTTAAAACGTTCCTGTCGCAAAAGCTGCTCAAAACCCTGAAGAATTTCAGTCTGACCTTTTCGGAAAGGCATTCGGATACGGCTACTGCGGTCAAATACCATCAGAGCCACCCGGTCATCCGGCCCCAGGACATTCAGGGCTTCCCGTGCAGCTGTGGCAACGTGTTCCACGTGAGGACGCATACTTCCGCTGACGTCCAGTAACAGCAACACATCAAGAGGAAGTTCCTCACTGGCAAAATTTCGGATAGGAATGATTTTTCCCTGCTCACGAAGGACGAAATCCTGAAGTGTCAGCCCCTGTACGGTGCGATTTTCCTGATCGAGAACCTGTACATCCACACGTACCAGGGATACGTCGCTCCGAAAGACAACATCCTCTTCCGGTTCTGTCTTCTGCGCAAACAGAGGAAAGAACAGAGAACAGATACCCAGGAAAATGATTCCCTTGATGGACGCAGCTTTTGTAGATGCAGCCGTTTTAGACAAAGATAGCCTCGCTTTATCTGACGGCCTTCAGGATACTTCGGTTTCAGTCGGAATGAAGGGACTTTTCCTGGATCGCTTTGTAGTAGCTATCAACAAGACGTCGAGTGATGGTGGGAATATCCCAATTGTTTTCCACTTCTTGACGAGCCCGAATCGCCATCTCCTGCCCTCCTTTTTCAAAGAGGGCGATGACTTTCCGCGCAAACTCTTCTGGTGTATCGGCGAGAGAGCAGAACTCTCCATCCACTCGTGCCAGACCCTCTGCCCCAATCCGCGTGGAAACCACAGGAATTCCGGAAGCAAAGGCTTCCAGTAATTTCACTCTGACCCCGGAACCCGTAAGGATCGGACAGATGAATACGGAATATTCGCGAAACGGTGCTCGAATATCTTCTGCAAAACCGTGAATCTCAATCGATCCGCCATAAGTGGGGAGTGAATGAGAGGGGGGAGGCGCCGCACCCACAATGATCAGCTTTGCCTGAGGCCGTTGCCTCAGAATTTCCGGCATTACTTTTTCTGCAAACCAGGTGAGTGCTTCAGCATTGGGGAGATGACGAAAGCTTCCAACAAACAGCATTGTTTCTGGCTGCCTTCCCATTGGCTGGAAATCATATCGGGACGAATCAATTCCAGCCCTCAGTCCAAAATCTATTTTCCGGGAGAGAGATTTGTCAAAGCTCTTCAGGTAATCACCGTTTTCGATGGTACAGACCTGGATTCGATCCATATGCTGAAGCATTTTGATCTCCCAGCGAAAGGCGCGAAGGTATTCGAGTGAGGTCTTGAGTTTCTGTACCAAAGGAATGGATTTTTCCAACTGTCTTTCAATGGACTGAAAATAAACATCGTGCTCAAACACACAGTTAATGATCCGATGGTAGTTTCCTGCATACTGTCCCATGTTTGTGTATTCCAGCTGGAGTACATTGATCTGTTCACTGAAGATAGTCCGGTGGAGCAGCCATTCCAGGTCTCTTCTAAAAAATTCCCGAACAGCTCGCGGTCGAATTGACCCGACACTATGAGTGTCCCCAGGCAGGCGCACCACGATCTGGAGGGAAGCACAAAGATCCCGTAGACTTTCATGTTCGATCACTTGTGATGGTGTATCTACCAGGACAACAAGATGCAGTTCTACAGATTTTGCCAGTTCCCGGATGGTCTGGTTCATGAAGACAGCTCCTCCATGAACAGGAGGCTCCAGCGGATACGGAGAAAGGAACAGAACCCGGGGTGAATCTTCTTTGACCTGCGGTGCAAAGCGGTCATAGAAGTATCCGCCTAATGGACGGGATAATGCTTCCTGATCGGATACTGCTGCCAGTTGCCGAGCTCTCCATCGGGAGCTTAAGGCCTCAGGAATTTGTAGCAGTGCTTTCCAGAGACCTGCCAGGCTGGCCCGCTCACGAGAGTTTCCGGCAAAGAGGCTGACCATCGCACCACCGCAAGCGAACAGAAAATGTTCCGCAATGAGACGTGTTTCATGGATGTTTTTCCAGCAGAGAAGAAGAAAATTTTTCTGCAGTATGGAATCGATATAAGCCTGCGAAAACTTCTTTCCAATGGTTCCGCGATGTTCATGCCAGACAAGGCTTGCCGGTTGATAGAGGACTTTCCAGCCGCGCTTCCAGGCAAGATACCCAAGGTCTGTATCCTCACCATAGAAAGGACGGAGCAGTTCATCAAAGCCACCCAGCTCCAGAAACTTTCTTCGATCAAAAGCGGAGGATCCACCGCCTGGATAGGAACAAGGGAAAAGCCCCGTAACCTGATCATCCATTCGATGGGCAACCCGGAAGGCTCCATCCTCCCACCACACCTGAGTGAGACCTGTTTCTTCACGAACCTTATTCGGATCGGTAAACAGAATCTGGCAGGACACTGCAAAAACATCGGGATCACTGAATCCTTCAAGCAGGGGTGCCAGAAAATCCGGAGCTACTCTCATGTCGCTGTTGAGAAGAACAACAACATCATTGGTCGCGGCTTTGAAACCGGTATTTGATCCACCACCAAAGCCCAGGTTCTTTTCGAGCGCAATGATACGGACAGTTGGAAAGTTCTGGTGAAGAAACTCAGCACTGCCATCTTCTGATCCGTTATCAACGACAATGACTTCATTCCGTGGATTGCCGGACATTGCCTCGACAACAGACGGAAGATATTTCTCCAGAAGATCACGCCCGTTCCAGTTGGGGATCACTACACTGGCTGCTGTTCGGTCCGGAGATGTGGAGGGAACAATTTTCTTCCGACCAAAAGCTGCCCACAGAACATCACTCAGCATTACTGCGAGAAATGCAAGAAGCGCGATGATGGGGGTGAGACAGGCCTGAAGGACTGCCCAAAGGAAGCGGAGAAGTTTCACTATCCGATGTCCGGCCCAAAATTGAATTTCTTACCCAGCTTGTACCATCGTGATTCGAGAACAGCATTCACTCTATGGGTTTGCTGTTCCAGTTCAGACTTCAGGCTCAACGCCCATTGGGTCCGCTCTTCAAACTCTGCATCACGAGCAGTAAGTATTCCGGCAACCTTTTGCTGTTCGGCAATGCCTTCATTTTCCATGTGTGCAATCACTTCTCTGGCACGCACGACATCAGCGTCGAGTGATTTGGCCCACTCGTTTGCTGCGTCCAGTTCTTTCTCCAGCTTTTCGTACTGTGCGACCGCTTTGGCGTGTTCTTCTTTTTCTCTCTCCAGATACTTTTCCAGTTCAGAGATATGCTTCTCCCGCTCCCGCAAGACATTCCCGGTTGAAGGCAAATAAAAGAAGCTGGAGATTGTAGGCGACTCTATCTGGGAACAGACTGCAATGAAGAAATTTGCGGAAGTCAGATCCGTCTCTGTTGCAGCCTTTTGCATCCTTACAATGGGGGCAGAATTACTGCTGCCATTGATGGATTGAAAGGCTACTGCAGGCACATGATTCTGGGTATAGATCGTGACGTGAGCAAAGTATCTTCCCAGCGTTTCCCGAAACTCATCAAATGAAAATTCATGATGATGATAGGGGTTCGGACCTGTCTCATCTCGCGTCTCTGCATAGTAGTCAATGTTGGGAGTGGAGACGATGAAGACTCCTTCCGGAGAAAGAATCCGTCGAACTTCAGCCAGCAATTTTTCAGGCTGCTCCAGATGCTCGATCACTTCGAAGGATACAGCAACATCCTGCGATCTATCGGGGACCGGAGCATTATCACAGGAGGCCTGTTCGAAACGGATATTTTCCGAACCATATTGAGAACGTGCCCATTCCACTGCATCTGTGGCCAGATCGATTCCCAGAACAGACTTTGCAGTGCGAGCGAGTTCGGCTGTTCCGTAACCGGCGCCACAACCGAGATCAATCACTTGTTTATCGCGTGCCACACGTGTGGCAAACAGGTAACGGGAAAGATGTTCATTCCAGAGATCTGCATTTACACGACCTGGCACTACTCTCTCACCGGTAAATTCAAGCACGAGCATTTACCTCCACTCGACAGGGTACATGCAGGAAGCCATAGACCTGTCCTTCACCATGACCCATCTGAAGAGTAATCGCATTATCAATCCAGTCACACATCTTGTAGCTTTCCAGAATGCCATCCGCAATTGCAGGAGAAAATGAAAATGCTCCCGGATAAAACTGGGGCAGAGTTAGATGAAAATCCACCGTTCGAATTTCACCTTTCATCATGGGGGGCATCTGATGACCTTCTCTCATTGTGTTTGTTCCGAAAAAGTCCAGGCCCAGATGATTCCTCATCATGAACCCGACATTCGGCAGGGAAAGACCTTGTTTTGCTTCCACGCTGATTCGCACAACCAGCTTCATCTCCGGCTCCATCAGGTGAACCGGCTGACTGTTCTCATCAATGATGGCGATTCCGATCACTTCTGCACGCCCATCCCCGTGACGGTGATCAATGTTTGGAATAGTTCGTACAACGACAGAAGGCAGTTCCGTATTCCCTTCCAGTTCTTCTGTAGGGATATGTGTTTCCACATAGCGTGCGTCCTTGTCATCCATGGCTGCGAGATACTTCGACACAACCATGTCCGTCGCACCGATTTCCCGAATCCGGCCATGGTCCAGCCACAGCGTCCGGTCCCCGATTGCCTTGACATCCCCCATGCTGTGGGAAACAAAAAGAATGGTCACTCCCTGTTGACGCAGCTCATGGACTTTCCGTAAACAACGTTGTCGGAAATAGATATCGCCGACTGCAAGCGCTTCATCCACCAGCAGAATCTCCGGATTCACATGGATGGCGACAGCAAATGCAAGACGTACCACCATTCCACTGGAGTATGTCTTTACCGGCTGATGAATGAAGTCACCAATCTCAGCAAATTCAATGATGCGGTCATATAGGGAAACCATTTCCTCTTTTGACATTCCGAGGATGGCGCCATTCAGGAACACATTGTCGTGCCCGGTAAACTCGGGATTGAATCCGGAACCAAGTTCCAGCAATGCCGCCACTTTTCCATTGACTTCCGCACTTCCGGAAGAAGGCTGAAGAATTCCCGCAATGATCTGGAGCAGAGTGCTCTTGCCTGAACCGTTTTCGCCGATCAGGCAGAACGTCTCTCCTTTGCTGATCTGCAGGTCAATATCCTGCAATGCCCAGAAATCACGATGCCGCTTCAGACGATTGAAAGTCAGCAGTTCTGTGAGCCGCGCACTGGGCGAATCATAGATTGAATAACTTTTTGAGACCTTTTGAAAATTGACAACCACAGTTCTGTATCCGTACCCTGATAGAGACCTCTGCCGGTGTAGCTCAGGTGGTTAGAGCGACGGTCTCATAATCCGTAGGTCGTAGGTTCAACTCCTACCGCCGGCACCATCTCTTCGTTATTCTTCTTCTCCGACGATCTGCTGGTAAATCCGGTCCAGATCATCCTGCGAGTAATACTCAATTTCAATCCGGCCGCGATTCTTTCCTTTTTCGACGACACGAACTCTTGTTCCCAGTGACCGCTCCATCTCATCGATTGCAGACTTTACGTTGGGATCAATACGTACATCCTGTTTCTTTTCTTCTTCAACAGGTGGCTCCATCAGCTTGCGGACAAGCTGTTCCACTGCCCGTACACTTAAGCCCTGTGACACAATTTGTTCAGCAACCGACCGCTGCATCTCTTCAGAAGGAAGAGCCAGGATTGCCCGGGCATGCCCCATGGAAATCTGGTGATTTGCTACCAACTGCTGGACTTCCCTGGGAAGGCGAAGCAGGCGCACCATATTTGTGACGGTGGACCGGTCTTTTCCCGTGCGTTTTCCCACTTCCTCATGAGAAAGGTTGAACTCTCGCGCCAGCCGATCAAATGCGATAGCTGTTTCAATGGCGTTGAGGTCTTCCCGCTGAATATTTTCGATCAGAGCGACCTGTAGAATCTGGTCATCTGCAATTTCCTGGATGACAACAGGAACTTCCGTCAGTTCTGCCATCCGGGATGCCCGCCAGCGACGTTCGCCTGCGATCAGTTCATAACGATCGCCTTTTTTACGCACAATCAAAGGCTGGATAACACCATTGATCCGGATAGAGTCAGACAGTTCCTGCAGTTGTTCCTGCCGGAACTCCGTTCGCGGCTGTGATTCATTGCGGTCAATCAGATCAATGGAAACTTTCATTGATCCCGTTTCGACTACTTTAACTTCCGTTTGTACTGGTGCTGGTGCTGCCACCGGAGCTGATTTTGAAGGAAGCAGGGTAGATAACCCTCTTCCCAGTGCCTTACCGGGCTTTTTCTGCATTCTGTCTTCCTAAGAGTTCTTTTGCCAGCTTGATATAACTTTCCGATCCTTTGGAGCGAATATCATAGGTCAGAACCGGCTGACCATAGCTGGGAGCTTCCGCCAGACGGACACTGCGGGGAATTTCGGTGTCAAAGACATCTTTTCCGAAGAATTCGCGGAGATCGCTAGCCACCTGACGCGTAAGATTGGTCCGGTCGTCATACATGGTCAAAAGTACGCCCTCTAATTGAATCGGGTGCTGAAAACCTTCCCGGATGCGTTCCACGGTGTCCATGAGCTGAGAAATTCCTTCCAAAGCGAAAAATTCGCACTGGATTGGCACCAGAACCGAATCAGCTGCGACCATTGCGTTCATTGTCAGGAGGTCAAGAGCCGGTGGACAGTCGATCAGAATGAAATCGTAGTCATCTTTTATGGCGTTCAGTGCATTTTTGAGTCGATATTCACGATTTTCGGCATCCACGAGCTCAATATTGGCACCAACCAGATTTTTATCAGCGGGAACCACGGATAATCCGTCAAACTCTGTCTTTTGAACAACTTCACGAATCGGAGTTTCAGAAACCAGGACATCATATGTTGTCCCTGCCAGGTTTTCCTTGGAGACGCCCACCCCTGTTGTTGCATTTCCCTGGGGATCGGAATCCACGAGCAAAATACGGAGCTCATTGGCGGCAAGAGATGCGCCCAGGTTGATGGTTGTCGTTGTTTTTCCGACTCCACCTTTTTGATTTGCTACTGCGATGATCTTAGCCACGATTTCCTAGGTTATGTGTTTCACGTGAAACGTTGCAACTACATTTGAGGGATCCCATGGAACCCGTGCCACAGTGTTCCACGTGGAACGTTCCTTGATTAACATAAATGCCTGATCACCGAGGTGAGGAAGCTCCGGGCCGACCAGTTTAGCCACCTCATCCGGGTCTACTGCCCGGCTGACAAGACAATCAAACCGTTGTTTCAGCTGCTGTGCACGGCGAATCAGGACGGAAAACCCAGCCTCTCGCAGAAAAACAGCCTTTCGATGATCGGATTCTACCAGGGTTGCGGAAATTTCGGGCCGAACAATGGCAAGCGGAATCCCGGGGAATCCGGGTCCAGAACCGATATCCGCAATAGTTTTGACGTGATTTGGAATCTGAAGGGCTAGAAAAATCGATTCCGCATAGTGTTTTGTCGCCGCTTCAACTGGATCAGTTACCTTTGTCAGGTTGATGGTCCGGTTCCAGTGGATCATCAGATCGTAATGAGTCTGTAGTTGCTGGACTTGCTGCTTGGAAAGCGTCGTAAAAGAAGAGGTAGCGCTCAGCAGCGCTTCAGCGAACGTTTGCATGAAGTGTAATGTAAATATCGAGAATGGAAACGGCTGCTGGGGTAACTCCGGGGATGTTTCCAGCCTGTCCAAGAGTAGTGGGACGCACTCTTTCCAGTTTTTCGCGGATTTCGCGGGAAAGCCCGGGAATATTCCGGTATTCCATATCTGCCGGGATGGTCCGGGAAGTCGATTCCTTCAACCGTGCCACCTGCCGATCCTGCTGTTGGAGGTAGCCAGCATATTTGATCTCTGTTTCCACCGTGGTGAGGACGCCGTGCTCCCATTCTTCTGCCGGAAGCTCCAGATCCGTAATCTTTACCTCAGGACGGCGCAATTTGGACTCATGTTTGACCAGAGTCCGGCGCAGAAGCTCTTTTTGCGTCTGTTTCCGCTGGTAAAACTCCCATCGCTGATCATTTACCAGTCCTACAGCTCGACCAGCGGGTGTTAACCGTTCATCGGCATTATCGATTCTCAGGTGAAGACGGAACTCCGCTCTTGAAGTGAACATCCGATAGGGCTCTTCCGCACCTTTGCTGATCAGGTCATCAATCAGGATTCCGGTATATCCGTCGCTGCGCGATAAATAGAAGGGTTCCTCACCTTTCACCAGTCGAGCGGCATTAATCCCGGCGATCAGGCCCTGGCAAGCAGCTTCCTCATACCCGGAAGTCCCATTGATCTGTCCGGCCAGAAACAAGCCTTTGATTTTCTTGACCTGTAATCCATGTGTGAGTTCACGTGGATCAATGGCGTCATACTCAATGGCATAGCCGGGGCGAAGCATCTCTGTGCCCTCCAGACCTTCCACAGAGGCCAGCATCTCCAGCTGGACATCCTTGGGCATGCTGGTGGAAAGTCCATTTACATACACTTCGTATGTATCCAGGCCTTCAGGCTCCAGGAAGATCTGGTGCCGAATTCGATCCGGGAACTTTACCACCTTATCTTCAAAGGATGGACAGTATCGAGGTCCAATTCCTTCAATCTGACCCGAATAAAGAGGTGATCGATCAATACTTGACTTAATTATATCTCTTGTTTTTTCAGTAGTATATGTGATGTAACAGCATATCTGCTCACGATCAATTTTCCGAGTCAGAAAGGAGAAAGGCGTGGGTTCCGGGTCACCATACTGTTTCTCGAAGCGGGACCATTCAATGGTTCGGCCATCCAGACGAGGGGGTGTTCCTGTCTTCAACCGGGTCCACTGGAGTCCCAGTCCGCGTAAAGCATGACCCAGAAGATTGGAAGGCGCTTCATCATTTCGTCCGGTCTGATACCGGAAATCCCCGATATGCGCCAGTCCATTAAGGAAGGTGCCTGTGGTAACGATCACCGCTCCGGCCTGTACTTCCTGACCATCGGAAAAAGTCACGCCATGGATCTGTTGGTCACTGATGGTTAAAGAAGCAACTTCCGCCTGAATAATTTCGAGATTGGGCTCTGCTTCCAGAACCTTCTTCATGTGAATGCGATACTGTTTCTTGTCGCATTGGGCGCGCGGAGACCAGACAGCAGGACCGCGACTGGTGTTGAGGAGACGGAACTGGATGCCGACAGCATCTGTCACTTCTCCCATGACACCACCCAGAGCGTCGATTTCCCGGATCAGATGCCCTTTTGCAATGCCGCCCATGGCAGGATTGCAGGAAAGCTGGGCAATAAGATCTGTGTTCATGGTGATCATGGCTGTGCGGAGCCCCAGTCGTGCGCAGGCACGGGAGGCCTCGCATCCGGCATGACCGGCACCGACGACCAGAACATCGTATGAATGGGATTGAGTGCTGATACCTTTTATTCTAACTTTGAGGACTCATTTTGAACGTTTCGATTGTTGGTAGTGGCGGACGAGAGCATGCACTGGCCTGGAAGCTGAAACAGAGCCCGCTGGTAACCAGTATTTATGCAACCCCTGGCAACCCCGGTATTGAGCAGGTCGCGGACTGCGGACCTGATCTCAGAAATGCAGATCTGACGGTCATCGGACCAGAAGTTCCACTGGTAGAAGGATTGGCAGATAAGATTCGGGCACAGGGTGGCCGCGTGATCGGACCTTCAAAGGCTGCATCTCAATTGGAAGGGAGCAAAATCTTTTCCAAGGAGTTGATGATCGAAGCCGGCATTCCCACTGCCCGCTATGAAGCCTTTGAGGATGTGGCACCTGCAAAAAAAGCTCTTTCGAAATTCTCTTATCCCGTTGTACTGAAAGCCGATGGACTGGCAGCAGGCAAAGGAGTGGTGATTGCCAAATCCCCTGAGGAAGCAGAATCCACGCTGGAAGCAATGTTTGCAGGGGAACTGGTGGGAGATGCCGGAAAGAAAGTAGTCATTGAAGACTTCTGTCCGGGAGAAGAGGTCAGCTTCATTGCCATCAGCGACGGAGAGACTATTCTTCCTCTGGCCGCCACCCAGGATCATAAAGCGATCTTTGATGGGGACCAGGGACCTAATACGGGCGGCATGGGAACTTATTGCGATGACCGTATTCTGGATGCGGCAGCGCGGGAAGACATCATGAATCGCGTCATGCGTCCGGCCATCCAGACCATGGCGAAGCGGGGAACTCCTTTCACCGGCTTTTTATTTGCTGGTCTGATGATGACTAATGACGGTGTACAGGTCCTGGAATTTAATGTCCGTCTGGGGGATCCCGAAACACAGTCCCTGATGCATAGACTGGAAAGTGACCTGGGCGAGGTATTGCTGGCCACTGGCGAACGACGCCTGCATGAAATCAACCTGAAATGGTCACCGGATCCTTCTGTATGTGTCGTGATGTGTGCCCATAACTATCCCGGAACGCCCCGGAAAGGGGATGTCATCCGTGGGATTGATGCTGCAGAAGCAACAGGAGCGGTTGTGTTCCATGCGGGGACTGCACGTGCGCAGGGTCAAATCGTGACCAGTGGTGGTCGCGTCCTTGGAGTTGTGGCTAAGGGCTCAGATTTACAGACTGCCATCCGGAACAGCTATACAGCTACAGACCAGATTAGCTTTGATGGGATGCACTTCCGCAGAGATATTGGGAAAAAAGGGCTGAAACGCTGGTAGAGAAATGATTTCCATGCCCGTTAACGAATCTCAGAAAATTTCTGTCAGGGTGAATTTTTGGGGAAAACAGAAGGAAATGTTTCTCATCATTCAATAAATGATGAATTTTCACAGGTATATCCCCGGAATTCTTTCGTTCCTTTTCCTGAAATGCTGATAATAAAGGACGGAGGAATCGTTTGATTATTACACGCAGTCCCCTGCGAATTTCGCTCGGGGGAGGTGGGACAGATCTGCCTTCCTACTATCAGGACCATACAGGATTTGTGATTTCGGCGGCTATCGATAAATACGTCTACATCACCCTGCATGAGGCCTTTAGTGAAGGCATCATCCTGAAGTATTCAAAACTGGAATCAGTGGGTGGCATCGATGAGATTCAGCATCCGATTATCCGGGAAGCGCTGAAGATGACCGAGATCGACAGTAACCACCTGGAAATCGCCAGTATGGCCGATATTCCAGCAGGCACCGGGATGGGTTCCTCCGGAAGCTTTACGACAGCACTGCTCAAGGCTTTTCACACACTCAAGCGGGAGTCATTGACACCGCGCCAACTGGCTGAAGAAGCCTGTCAGCTGGAAATCGAAAAACTGGGTGAGCCGATCGGCAAACAGGATCAGTACATCGCCTCGTTCGGCGGCCTGACCTGCTTCACGTTTGAAAATGACGGTTATGTAAAAACCGAGCCACTGAAAATATCCCAGGAAACTCTGCTGAATCTGGAAGACAATCTTCTGCTGTTCTTCACCGGTGTCACTCGCAGTGCATCGGCCATCCTTTCTGACCAGGACAAGCGCAGCAAGGCGCAGGATCAGAGCATGATCGACAATCTGCATTTTGTGAAGCAGATGGGTTATGAGAGCAAAGAAGCTTTCGAAACCGGAAATCTGAACAAGTTTGCCGAGATCATGCACACCCACTGGGAGCACAAGAAAAAACGTAGCCAGGGCATGTCCAATCCAAAGATCGATGAGTATTATGAACTGGCCAAAGCCAATGGAGCACTGGGCGGAAAGCTGATTGGCGCAGGCGGGGGCGGCTTCCTGATGTTCTATACGGAACAAAAAACAAAGCTGCGCAGCGCCATGCGAAATGCAGGTCTGCGTGAAGTCCGCATGCGGTTTGATTTTGAAGGCACACGGGTTCTGGTGCAGTGAGCCAGAAGATGCTGCCGGTTGCAATTCTGGCTGGTGGACTTGCGACGCGTCTTCGTCCGGTTACGGAGAAAATTCCAAAATCACTGGTGGAAGCGAATGGAGAACCGTTTCTTGCCCATCAGCTACGATTGCTGGCTGCACAGGGCATTGAACGGGTGGTGCTGTGTACTGGCTATCTGGGAGAGATGGTAGAAAATTTCGCCGGAGATGGAGCAAAATTCGGCCTGAAAGTATCTTACTCTCCGGATGGTCCCACACTGCGGGGAACAGCTGGAGCACTGAAGAACGCTCTTCCTCTTCTGGATGAACATTTCCTGGTGGTTTATGGAGATTCCTATCTCCCGGTGGATTATCGCCAGGCGCAGAGTGAATTTCTGAACAGTGGCAAGCTGGGATTCATGACAGTCTTCCGCAATGAAGGCAAGTGGGATACCAGCAATGTGGAATTCCGTGATGGCGAGATCCGAGCGTATGACAAGAAGAATCGTACGCCTGAGATGAAATACATTGATTACGGGCTGGGTGCGTTTCATCGTTCGGCTTTTGATCATGCTCCTGAAGAGGGAAGCTATGATCTTGCGGATGTGTACCAGAAGCTGCTGCAGGATGGGCAACTGAAGGGACTGGAAGTGAATCAGCGATTTTATGAGATCGGATCATTTTCAGGGATTGAAGATTTCGAGAACTATCTAAAGGAACAAAAATGAGTTTTGCGAAACAGTTTTTCGATGAAGCAAAGGCAATTCTGGACGGCCTCGATCTGGAAGCAGCTGAGAAGATGGCGACGATTCTCGCCGATACTCGTGCGGGTGGTGGACGACTGTTCATCCTCGGCGTGGGTGGCAGTGCAGCCAATGCATCTCATGCGGTGAACGATTTCCGCAAGATTGCCGGAATCGAAACGTATGCGCCTACCGATAACGTTTCCGAACTTACGGCCCGGACCAATGATGAAGGCTGGGCGACCGTTTTCGAATCCTGGCTCAAGACCAGCAAACTGAATGAGAAAGATACTGTTCTGGTTTATTCAGTAGGCGGTGGAAATCTTGAGAAGAACGTAAGCCCCAACCTGGTGAGCGCTCTCCAGTTAGCAAAACAAGTGGGGGCAAATGTACTCGGCATTCTGGGTCGTGATGGTGGATACACTGCTCAGGTTGCAGATGCCTGCGTCATTGTTCCAACGGTAAATCCTGTTCATGTCACTCCTCATGCAGAAGCATTCCAGGCAGTTGTCTGGCACATGCTGGTGTCTCACCCCAAGCTGAAGCAGGTGGAGACGAAATGGGAGAGTGTTCGCTGAGCGGACAGAAACAGAAGGCAGTTTTCCTGGATCGTGACGGAGTGATCAATCACTCCGTTGTTCGTGAAGGCAAGCCTTACCCTCCGGCCAGCGTGGAAGAACTTGAGATTATTCAAGGAACTAGGGAAGCACTGGATCGACTGAAGGCAGCAGGATTTCTGCTGCTGGTTACGACCAACCAGCCGGATGTCGCCCGTGGAACTCAGAAGCAGAGCGAGGTGGAAAAAATTCACCAGAAAATGCGGGCTGAACTGCCTCTGGATGATTTCTTCCCCTGCTATCACGATGGCGATGGCTGCGATTGCCGTAAACCAAAACCGGGTCTGATCTTCCAGGGACAGAAGGAATATGATATCGATCTGTCACAGAGCTATATGATCGGGGATCGATGGCGGGATATCGACGCTGGACATGCCGCAGGACTCCCCAGCATCCTGCTGGATTATCAATATAAGGAAAGAGGTCCATCCCGTGAACCAGAGCTTCGGGTGCAGAAACTCAGTGAAGCCGTGGACTGGATTCTTTCCCGTGCAGTAACTGCAAATCAACAACAAGTCAGTAATTCAGGCAGCAAGTAAGTCACAAATTCGATCGTATCTGTCATTTATATGAATGAACCGTTTCCTATTCTCTATTTCGGCAATGACTGGTTCGCAGAAAACCGGACCAGCAGTCATCATGTTGCTGAACGATTAGCGAGAACACATCCTTTGCTGTATGTAGATACTCCAGGTATTCGTGCCCCTCAGGCCACCGGGCGCGACTTTAAAAAACTCTTCAGAAAACTAAAGCAGGCGGTTGAAATTCCAAAGCAGGTTGGTCCACATATGTGGGTGATGACCATGCCACAGATCCCCTTTCGCGGATTGCCCGGTGTGGATGCTCTTAATCGCCTATTCGGTCAGTTGATGATCAAACGTGCTGCTCGCCATCTGGGTTTTCGGAAACCTGTTTACTGGTTTGTAGTGCCTCATGCAAGTGTGGCGCTGGATAATGATCCTTCAAATTTTTCGGTTTACTACTGTGTGGATGACTTTGCGTCCTTCCCCGGTGTGGATGCGGACAGAATCCGTCAACTGGATGACACTCTCACAAGGAGAGCAACTCAGCTATTTGTTGCTGCAGAGAAGCTGATTCCAGCAAAAAGAGAATTGAATCCGACAGCAACTCTAGCTCCGCATGGTGTGGATGTTGATCTTTTTGGAAGTGCGATGGACCCGGATCTTGAGCTTGCCGACGGCGCAAAGAACCTGAAGCATCCAGTCATCGGGTACTTTGGATCAATCAGTGAGTGGACAGATCTAGACCTGATTTCTTTTCTGGCAGACGCACGGCCTGACTGGACAATTGTCATGATCGGCCATCCTGCCGTGGATATCAGTTCCACGAAAAGCAAGAAAAATGTTGTCTTTGTTCCACCGCAACCCTATAAAAAACTTCCCCATTGGGCGAAAGCTTTTGATGCTGCAATTATTCCTTACAGGCTTGCACATCAGGTTCTTTATGCCAATCCATTGAAGTTGCGAGAGTACCTTGCGACAGGGCGGCCTGTCGTCGCGACATGGACGCCGGAAATTGAGAAATTCAATGATGTGGTGAATATTGCAGCGAATCACGAAGAATTTCTGCAGCAACTGGATCAGGTACTGACTCAGGATACGCCTGAACAACGGGAGAAACGGCTGGCACGGGTTCGAGAAACCAGCTGGGATCGCAGAGTGGAATCAGCGCTCAATACTGTTCAGGAAAGGATGAAAGAAATCGGATTCCAGAGATAACTCCGGAATCCGATATGAAGTACGAGTTTTTAACTACTGGGGCAGATATTGAGAAGCAGTGGGAAGAACTTGCTGGACGAACTTTGCAGCCAGTGCTTCGGAACTGGCAAGATCTTCGTCGACTACAGGGACAATCACACGAACCATGGAGGTGTCGCTGCGACGATAGCGCATGGCGTCAACAACAGTCCAGACTTTGGCGGCGTATTCGTTGGCAACAACACGTTTGTGGTTCTGATACCAATAGAGAACGACGCTCTTGTGTGACCCACGCGAGACAACATATTGATTGACAGTGATGGGTCCGCGGCCTTCAACATCAATTGTCTTGTAGGTGGATTCACTGGGAACCCAGCCTGCACCCGGAAGACAGACTTTGGGTGAGTGAGGAGCTACGCCCGTGCGTTGTGTCTTGAAGAAAGCAGCATAGAAGGACACAGCCATTTTTTCGTTGGGGTTGGCATATACGCGATTGACCGTATCATCGGCCTTCAACAGTGCCTGGACTTCTGCATCCATTTCACTCTGCTGTGTCATGTGCCAGCCATTGATGTCCTTGGGGATTTCCGTGAGCGGACGGCTCAGCGGAATGATCTCCGTTTTAGGATACGCATAAAAAACCATCGACTCTGCCAGCAGCAGGCAGGATACAGCAATGATTGTTTTGTTTCTCAGGAAATTCATCGGGCTATACTCACTTCCGGATTTTGTGGTGCCGCAGGGCGGCCGCGACTAATTATCAGACTCAGAATTTTATGGGTGGCAATCAGGGCGACCAGAGCAACCATGAAGATTACCCAGCCTTCAAACGTATGATAAGCACCCCGTGCCAGTTCAGGGTCATACTCACTCAATAGTGCTGTGATGGTGACGCGCGATGCATTTGCGAGGATGGCAATTGGAATGGTTGCGATCAGCAGCACCCACTTCATCCAGGGTCTTGAATCAAAGAAATATCCGTAGACCAGTGACAGAAAAGTAAGTGACAGCAGCGAGCGAATACCGCTACAGGCTTCAATCACCGAAAGACGTTGGCTGGTCAGTTCCAGAATGTTTCCTTCACGCAGCACTGGAATCCCCAGAATACTCAGGGATGCTTCAGCAACTTTGCTGGCGAACAACTGGAGAGGGAACGTGATCTGGCTGTAAATGAACAAAGGAATCCGGATCATGAACAGCAGCAGGAACAAAGGCATGGCCAATGCTTTAATCATGGGCCATCCGCACGTAGTGAGCAGGACTCCAAGAATGGAAACAATCAGAGCCGTGCGCATGACAAAGAAGTCGGCACCCAGAGTCCCTGCAAGTAGCTGGAAAAAACTCCAGCCAATCAGGAGATAGCCCCACTTATTCGGACGAATGGGGATCTGAGCCAATTCATCACGGCGCTGCCAGATGATATAAGCAACTACAGGTAGAACAAAGAAGCCATGACCCATGTCCTCTTCGTCCGACCATTCCTTGACCATTCCGGTAATGACCGAAAAAAACAGGAGAGAGATTAAAAAAGCAAGCCAGCCTAAAGTAACCCAGGGAATCTCGCGGCGGGAGGATTCCTTTTGAAGGGCCGGCGTAGCTTCGGCCATTGCGCTCATGGTGTCAGTATATCCCAGCGATTTTCTGTACTAAATCCAACTATTTAGTATTTAGTTTGATGCCAGTACTGTAGCTTTTGATTCACAGCAGTCCTAAGCTTTAAGTACTGCCTGACGCATATCCCAAGCAGTTGCATAGCGTAACTCCCACCCGCGGCGCGCCGATTCCTCA
Source organism: Bryobacteraceae bacterium (assembly GCA_037190045.1). Lineage (GTDB taxonomy): Bacteria > Acidobacteriota > Terriglobia > Bryobacterales > Bryobacteraceae > JAPKYZ01. Next base: position 150,914 of record JBBCIQ010000004.1, read on the forward strand.
CGAAGATCAGAAAACATCCGGTCCAGACCTCCATTCAGCAGCATGGAAGAGGTCTTTTCTTGTGTTCCGTGGCTGTAAAGTTTTACAAATGCGTCTTCGCCGACGACAGGGGCCAGATCAAACCAGCGCTTCACCCGATAAGCTGTCGGTGGATCATTGTAGGCGATTTCGCCTGTTTCCATGCGAGGAACCAGACGTTCTGCCCACCGCAGTCCAAATGGACCCGTAATCATCAGCAAATCTCCCGAAGTTCCTCGCTGATAAGGAGTTCCACGATTATAGGATTTGGGTTTTAGTGGATCATCATCTGCCCAATAGATCGAGTTGAGCATCTGGCACTGCATAGGGAGTGGACCACACGGCATGGTGAAATCGGCATAACAACCCAGTTTCTTCAGAAGCTGGATCTCATTATTCAGACCACACCAGCGGCCATCAGGCCTGGAATTATCGAGGCACCAGTTTCCATGGATGAAGCCGAAGACCAGGCGACCATCTTCTTTTCGAAGCAGCCCATGCCGTTGGTGCAGGGTTTCCATGAACCCACTCATCCGATCAATAAAGTTGGCCTCAGTGTCCCGGTCATGGTGAAGGTGGATGTCCACGTCGCCATAACCCAGCTGGACGATTTCGGCCAGAGTATCCATCAGATGGGGGCGATACTCTTCTTCTGGATAGAAAAAGCAATATTGTGCTGCTCGTCCAGTTGAGTCTGCATGACGACCTGCAATTTCAGGCCATTTTTGCCTCCATAGGGCGACCCGGTCGATGGCAAGTTGATCATCGGTATTATGCCAGTACGGCTCATAATGATCCGTAATTGCCACCCACACGCGCTTCACGGAAGTGCGTGTGAGTTGACGGGAGAGGCGGTCCTTCAGATAAGGACCCAGCCAGATTTCTGCATGTCTGGGAAGTTTCACAGAAGCCGGAACCTACAGTTTAAAACCGGAGGCTGTGGCGTCCTCATAAAACATCTTGACGGTGTCCAGAGAGTAATCCGACAGATCTTTTCCAACCAGGCTGAGCTTTTTCAGGATGTCGCTGGTGGCAGTGATGATGTGGCATCCGATCTGGTCTGCCTGAAAAACATTCAGCAGTTCGCGCGGGCTGGCCCAGATGAGTTCCATCTGCGGATGCGGCTTCAGGGCAGCGACAGAATCTGCCATGACAGGCACAGGATCCACACCAGTGTCGGCAATACGGCCTGCGAAGACGGAAACATAGGATGGTGCTCCGCCAGACAGTGCATCGACAACGTCATTTACCTGATCCAGAGTCATGATTGCTGTGACGTTCAGTTTGACTCCCTCATTGGTCAGGCGGCGGATCAGATCATAGGCGGGCTCCCGTTTTGTATTGGTTACCGGGATTTTGACGTAGACGTTATCGCCCCATGTCATGATCTTTCGTGCCTGACGCTCCATGTCTGCGAAATCGTCAGCAAATACTTCCAGAGATAAAGAACGGTCTGGAATACTTTGGATAATATCGCGAGCGAATGCCTCGTAATCCGTAATTCCAGCCTTCCGCATGAGTGTGGGATTTGTTGTAAAACCCTGAATATAGGGCTTTGCATACAGATCCAGCATGGCTGATTTATCAGCTCCGTCTGCAAATAGTTTTACTTTTAAATTGGAAATATTCGACACGTATTTCTTCTCTTTTCCCGGCATCAGATACGCATGATGAATGGAAAAGGCCTCCGAATTCAATTTCGCACACTCGTGCTTCATCTGCGTTTATTCTGCTAATGCTGTAATAACTAGTATGACTCTATCGTTGATTGAGGCGGTAGGCTGGTCATAGAGGTCCTGGAACCATGCGGAGGAAAGAGTTGTTCTGGTTCACGGGGCGGAAAATTATCAATAAATAAAAATATGTCATCTCCAACCGTAAGCATCGTAATGCTTACCTACAATCGACCGCAACTGATCGGAAGAGCCATTGAAAGCGCTGTCAATCAGACGCTACAGGACTGGGAACTCATTATTGTCCAGGATGGAAATAATCCCCATACGATTCAGGTGGTGGGGGATTGGGCTGCACGCGATTCTCGCATCAAATATCTTCGTCGCGATAAAGGCGGGAACATTGCCAACGCAACCAACCATGGACTAAGAGCAGCCACTGGGGAATATATCGCAATTCTGGATGATGATGACTGCTGGATTGTTGCTGAAAAGCTCAGCAGGCAAGTGCAGTTTTTTGAGGAAAATCCTGATTATGTCGGTTGTGGCAGCGGAATGATTGCCATTGATGAAAACGAGCGTGAGATACTCCGGTTTCTCAAGCCGGAGACTGATGAAGAGATCCGCAAAAATGCTCTCTATGCCAATCCCATGGCGCATTCCAGTGGAATGTATCGAAGAAGCGCGATCGAACAGATCGGGCTCTATGATGAAACACTGGCGGGATTTCAGGACTGGGATGTCTGGCTGAAGCTGGGAAAAATCGGAAAGCTCTTCAACTTTCCTGAATACTTCTGTTACTACCAGCTCTGGGAAGGTAGTGGTTCATTCCAGGCTCCGTTAGGCAATACCCGGTCTGCGCTGAAAATTGTCAGAAGACATAAGGATGCCTATCGCGGATTTCCCGTGGCCTTGGGCATGGCCTATGCCTATCATGCGTATGCACATCTGCCATTAGGACTGAGAAAAGCCAGTTACAGCTTCCTCTCCCGTTTGAAAAAGTCGCTCTTTTCAGGTGGTCGACAGACAGCAGCATAGCGATTCAAGTTCTTTCTGGCCTGCAAAATACAACAGACTATAGCCCCATCCGCGGTTCAGGTTATGGATCGTTTTGGGATCGCGTACTCTGGTACCTGTTTTCAGCATCAGGCTAAACTGGGGCAGCTGGTACTGAAATGTCCACAAAGTATTCCCGAGTTTTTTTCTTCTGTCTCTTCACAATTCTTTGTGCACAGACCGCATGGCCGCAGCGCCTGATCAATGTCTTTGTCGATGCCGGAGCCGATGGATTTACGTCTGCCGGAGGTGGGGATTCCGCACGGGATCTGGCAAAATCCCTGCGGGGAAAGGATAAAACCCTGCGAGTTGTGGATTCAGCAGCGGAGGCAGACGTTGTTGTCTACATCCGGTCTCGTGAAGAGAAAAAGAAACTGGGAAGCATCATCACCAATGTCAACAAGAGTGATGATGGCAAGAACACAACGACCACGACAAGACCGACCGAAGAGACAACTTATATCGTTCATGCCCTGATTCGGGCCGGTGACTTCCAGACAGAACTTGATGGAGAAGGCATGACCTGGCGTTGGGCCGCTGACAGGATTGCGGGCCGTGTCGAGAGCTGGGTCAAACAAAATTCTGCAAGACTTCTGGAGAAACGGGCCGAACTCAGTCCGGTAGTCCATGATTCCGGGAAAGTGGAAACCCAGGAAGCATCCATCTCTCCTGGCATGACTCCGCAGCAGGTGGAGAGCGCCATGGGGGCCCCCTTAAAACGAGTCAATTTTGGCGAGCGATCCCTCTGGGAATACAAAGGCATTCAGGTTGTCTTTGAAAAAGACAAAGTTGTTGATGTGAAGTTTTAAAGAAGGGATCAGAAGCAGTAGGCTTCCGGCCTTTACTTTTTCGCGAATGTCGGCAGATCGGAAGTTTCCCATCCACCACCGAGCGCTTTCACCAGACTGACGGTGGAGATCATGCGCTGACGTTGAATATCAATAATTCTTCGTTCCGCATTCAGCACGATGGTCTGTGCATTCAGCACCTGCAGATAAGTATCGACACCACCCTGATAACGGTTCATGGCCAGTTGCAATGATTCGCGTGCGGCATTGACTGCTTTCTGCTGCTGCTGAAGAGTTGTTTCGAGTGCCTTGAGAATGGCAAGGTGATCTTCCACTTCCTGAAAGGCCGAAAGTGCTGTCTGGCGATATTCGGCGACCGTTGCATCATAGGCTGCCATTGCACTTTCCGTCAGTGCCTTTCTTCTGCCCGCATCAAAGATTGGAAGCGTTGCTGTGGGACCAACAGACCAGAAACGGCTGGGCCAGTTGAACCAGTTCAGCATGGAAGTTCCGGTGAGTCCAAAAGAAGCCCCAAAGCGAACGGTTGGATAGAACGCGGTCTGTGCAATTCCAATTTCCCGGTTGGCTGCCGATGCCCTGCGCTCCATTGCTGCAATATCAGGACGTCTCTCCAGCAATTCAGAGGGAAGTCCGATCGGAACTTCAGGTGGATTCAGGACATTTTCGCCGTTTGCAGTGACTGTCAGTTCCGCTGGCGCAAGCCCGATCAGGACAGCAATCGCATGCTCGCTCTGTGCACGAAGGGAATCGATTTCGGAGAGGTCAGCACGGGCTGATTCCAGCTGTGCTTCAGCTTGTGCCACATCATTTCTGGAAGTGACTCCCCCTTCAAAACGATTGCGGGTCAGACGGAGAGCATCTTCAAATGCACTGACAGTATTGCGAAGAACTCTTTGCTGCTCGCTGGCTGCACACATTTCGAAATAGTGGATCGCAAGTTCAGATTGCAGAAACAGACGAGCTGCATGAATATCAGCCATGGATGCCTGTGCTTGCGCCTGACTGGCCTCAATTGTCTTGCGGATTCGCCCCCACAGATCCAGCTCATAGCTCATATCCGTGGGCAGGGTGAGATTTGCAGAATCCTCGGCTCTCAGTGTTGAAGGAAAGCCGGGACGGTTACCGGAAAATCGCAAGCCACCCACGCCCATCCCTGTCACAACAGAAGGAAACCGGGCAGACCGGTTCGCCTGGATCATGGCGCGCGCCTGTCGAAACCGGGCTTCTGCTGCCTTCAGACTTTCGTTCGATACCTGGACTCTCTCTGCCAGCGAATTCAACTCGGAATTGTTGAAAATCTTCCACCAGTTGAGACGGTCTGCTTCATCCTGTGGTTCTGCGGGTTTCCAGTCTTTTGTTCTCTCGGGAGCGGGTGCCTCTTTATAGGAAACAGGAGTTTTTACTTGTGGAGGCTGATACTTTGGTCCCACTGAGCAGCCAACCAGAAAGATCATGCTTCCGGCGAAAGCACGCTTCATTTTCCGGCTCCTCCAGCAGCGACTGGCGAAACGCGTGCACCATCCATCAGAGAATCCGGGGGATCGGCAATCACCTGATCCTCAGTCCGAAGCCCGGAAAGAATTTCAATGGAAGTTCCAAAGTCCTGACCCAGCACAATTGGAAGAAGTTCTGCTTTTCCATCCCGAACCACAGCGATGCGCGGGCCCTCCGCACGGAACAAAAGTGCTGTGGCGGGGATGGTCATACTGTTGGTCTTCTCTTTGAGTTTCAGGTTCACGGTTACATAGGCTCCGGGGAGAAGTTCAAGATTTCGATTATCGACTTCAAACTCTGTCCGCAGCGTGCGGGATGAAGGATCAATTGCATTCGATGTACGGACCAGGTGTCCAGTAAACTTCTTTCCCGGAAGTTCCTGGAGAGAGATGACCGCTTGTGATCCTTTGCGCGCCGAGGACATATATGTCTGCGGCACATTGACGAAAACGCGAAGACGATGGATGGCAGACAAGTGGAAGAGTTCCTGCTCTGCACTGGTTGCGTTCGGTGAGATCAGAGCTCCGATATCCGTATTTCGCGCGGTAATCACGCCGGAAAAAGGGGCATAGATTTTTTGAAAGGACTTCAGATCTTCCAGCCGCCTGACGTTGGAAGCTGCTGCATCATAATTTGTCTTCCAGACATTGGCGCTGGCAATCTTCTCATCCGTCTCCTGCCGGGAAACAGAGTTGGTCGCCAGCAGTGTCTTCCAGCGCTCTGCAGTGGAGCGCGCCAGATCGAGACTCGCCTGAGCAGTGGCCAGTTCCGCACGAGCCTGTTCCAGCTGCTTGTCCACTTCCGGTGCTTCGATCTCAGCCAGCAGCTGACCCTGTTTTACCTGAGCTCCGATATCAAAGTGCCATGCTTTCAAATATCCATTTGTACGTGAGTAGATTGCAGCTTCGTTGATCGCCTGAACGTTTCCGGGCAGAGCAATTTCATCTGTTGATGATCCGGTGGATGGATGAACCACGCTCACAGGAAGAAGCGACGAAGATTCCGCAAGCTGTTTCAGATCCTTCTCGTCAGAGATACGTTTGTCCAGACCCGCAAACACCACATAACCGATTCCCACAGCCAGAAGGATAAAAACGATCAATGGGAAAATGGGTCGTTTGCCCTGTTGTTCGTCGAGTTCGAATTCCGCTTCAGTTGAAGTGTTCATTGTCGGGTTCATTCTGCAGGTTCACCAGTTGGCGTAGAGGGATTGGATTTTCTGCGTCCGTGAAGAATCGCAAAAACAGCAGGGACAAAAAGTAATGTAGAGACGGTTGCCAGCATCAGGCCACCGATGACAGCACGTCCAAGAGGAGCATTCTGCTCACCGCCTTCGCCCAGACCCAGAGACATTGGGACCATTCCGATCAGCATGGCAAGTGCGGTCATCAGCACCGGGCGGAAGCGGGTATAACCAGCTTCAATAGCTGCACGAATTGCATCTCCGTGAAGATTCAGGCGTTCACGCGCAAAGGAGATCACCAGAATGCTGTTCGCCGTTGCCACACCCATACACATGATGGAACCCATCAGTGCAGGGACACTCAATCGGGTTTCGGTAGCAAACAGGAACAGGATGATCCCTGCCAGGGCAGCGGGTAGTGCGGTAATGATGATGAACGGATCCAGCCAGGACTGAAAGTTCACCACAATCAGCAGGTAGACCAGGATAATGGCGGCGATCAGTCCGGCGAACAATCCGGAATAGCTCTCTCTCATCGTTTGTAGCTGGCCAGTCAGGTAGATGGTACTGCCACGGGGAAGAAGCTTCTCATTCTCCTGAATGATCTTCTCTACATCCTTTCCAACTGCACCCAGTCCACGATCCTGCACGGATGCGAAGACGTTCAGCACACGCCGGATGTTGTAGTGATTCACTACTGCCATCTCCGTTCCACGATGGATGGTGGCGTAGTCTGCCAGGATGTCCCCATCACGACGTCCGGAAGCACTCAGGGGAATTGTCCGCAGAGCATCCAGAGACTGCATCGCATACTGCGGAGTCTGCGTGACCAGGTTATAGTTCACACCATTTACTGGATTCAGGAAGAAGCTGGGAGTTGTCTGGAAACTTCCACTCAGACTAACCAGAATGTCTCCGGCAATCTCTCGTTGAGTAAAACCACCCTGCGCAGCTCGGGTGCGGTCTACTTCGATGTTCAGTCGTGGATAATCGAACCGTTGATGAATACGGGCATCGGCAATTCCCGGAACCAGCCTGATCTCATCCAGAATTTTGTTCGCGATTTCCCGATTGCCTTTGATGTCGGAACCCTCGATCTGGACATTAATGGGAGCGGGAAGTCCAAAGTTGAGGATCTGTGTGACGATATCCCCCGGCATGAAATAGAAAGTGGCGGCAGGAAACTCCTGAGGAAGAATTTTTCTCAGTTCCCGGACATAGTCATCCGTGGGGCGATGCCCCTTTTTCAGAGAGACCAGAATGTCAGCATCAGCCGGTCCAATCACACCTGAAGTGTTGTACGAGAAGTTGATACTGCTATAGGGCACGCCGATGTTGTCGATGATGTTGTCCAGCTCATGTTCCGGAACCAGTTTCCGGATACGGGCTTCCACCAGATCACAGAGCTTGGCCATCTCCTCAATACGTGTTCCTGTACGTGCGCGGACATGAAGGTTGAACCGGCCACCATCGGATGTCGGGAAGAAATCCTGTCCCAGCCAGGGAAGCAGAAATCCTGCGGATGCACAGCCCAGCACCATCAGCGGAACAAAAGCGTAACGAACCCGCACCAGTGTGATCAGCAGATTTTTATATCCGTCACGGAATGCCTGAAATCCCTTTTCAAACCCATGCCGAATGAGACTGAAGGGGTTCAGGACATTGAGCTTTGCATGATGATCCTTCATCTTCAGCATGTACATCGCAAGGGTGGGGATCAGCGTACGGGAAAGAATGTAGCTGGCCAGCATCGCAAAGATAACTGCCTTCGCCAGCGGCACAAACAGGAATCCAGCCACTCCTCCCAAAAAGAACATAGGAAGGAAAACGATACAGATACAAAGCGTTGCCACCAGGGCCGGAGTTGCAATCTGCGCTGCACCCTTTTCAATGGCATCGCGCAGGGTGTGACCCTCTTCCAGATAGCGTTCAATGTTTTCGATGGTGACAGTCGCGTCATCCACCAGAATTCCTACCGCCAGTGCCAGCCCGCCCAGGGTCATCAGATTGATGGTGTCTCCCATCAAACTCAGCACAATGATGGAACTCAGAACAGACAGCGGAATGGAGATCGCAATGATCAAGGCACTGCGCCAGCTTCCCAGAAACAGCAGGATCATCAGTCCTGTCAGACACGCTGCAATCACGCCCTCATGAACAACACCATCCACGGCGGCCTTCACGAAAACGGACTGGTCAGCCAGCGGCTGCATCTTCAGCTCCGGGGGGAGAGAAGGTGCAATGACCGGCAGCATCTTGCGGGTGTTTTCCACCACTGAAATCGTCGATGCCCTGCCCGATTTATAAACAGTGACGAGAGAGCCACGGCGGCCATCCTGCCGAACGATGTTGGTCTGTGGAGCAAATCCATCACTTACCTGAGCGACGTCCCGAACATAAATCGGAGTATTGCCAACGACCTTGATCGGAAGGTCATTCAGTTCAGGAATGGTTCGTGTACTTCCGTTCAGTCCGATGGAGTATTCCAGATCACCGATCTTTGCAGTCCCTGAAGGGAGAACAAGATTCTGCTGACCGATTGCAGTCACTACTTCAGAAGCAGAAATTCCCTTGGACTGCAGTTGAGCCGGGCTGAGAGCCACACGGACCTGCCGCTGCTTTCCACCATAGGGGAAGGGAACGGATGCTCCGGGGACAGTGACCAGCCGTGTACGGATGAAGTTCAGACCCAGATCATTTAGCTGCTGCTCGGTGATCCCGTCCCCCGACAAACCGATCTGAAGGATCGGCACGGTTGAAGCGTTGTAGTTGATAATCAGCGGCGGATTGATTCCGGCTGGCATGTTGCGGATGGTAGTTTGTGCGGCAGCCGCAATCTGCGCATTGGCCTTGTCCACGCTTGCTCCGGGCTGCAGGAAAACTTTCACGATCGCATAGCCATTGACTGTTGTGGATTCAACATGCTCGATGTCATCCACCAGCGTCGTCACACCACGTTCAAACGGGGTTGTAATCCGACCTTCCACTTCTTCGGCATTCAGCCCCGCATACTGCCAGTTAATGGAAACAACGGGAATGTTGATATCCGGGAAGATATCCGTGGGTGTCCGCAAAATCATCACCGGACTCAGCAGGATGATGAGTAAGGCAAGAACGATGAAAGTATAAGGGCGATTAAGGGCAATGCGTATGATCCACATTGGAGAGGTCCCCTGAAATCCTTCTTCTGGTTCAATAATCTCCTGTTGATCGAACGAAGGACGAACGCTGACCCCTCGAAAGCGTGGAAAACAACAGGAATATTACAAATTTTAAATTTTCTACTAGATTATCGATTATCGATAATCTATAGTTGAGCATAAATGGGTGCTCTGATGTCCGTCAAGCACTCTGGCATGATTGAGTGGGATTTGGGGAGGATTTGTTGGAACCAGTTCAGATACCCCGTGATTCGGTAGTTAGCCAGATCCGGAAAATTCTTCTGGGGCGTATTTCGAATGGAACAAGCGCGCCAGGAAGCCGTCTGGTGGAATTGCAGATTTCCCGGGAATTAAATGTCAGCCAGGGATCCGTGCGAGAAGCACTTCGGGAGCTGGAAGCACTGGATCTTGTTGTCACTGTTCCGTTCAAGGGTGCATTTGTTCGCGAAATCTCCGATGAGGAACTGAAGCAGGCGTATATCGTCAGAGCTTCATTGGAGGAATTGGCTGGACAGCTGGCTGCTCCCAATCTTGCTGGCGATGTCGAACATCTTCGGGAACTCGCAAAAGAAATCCGGGAAGCAGCGCATGCAGGAGACCTGGAGCGATACTCCCGTAACGATATTCTCTTCCATCAAACAATTATGGAATCCGCGAAGAATCGATTCCTGTCTCGTGCGTGGGATGGGCTCTCTCTTGCCATTCGCGTGAGATTCTGGGTTCTGCAAGGTCGCATCGACATCACGCAAATCGAAAAAGATCACTGGGATATTCTGGATGCTCTCGAAAAAGGGGACGGAGAAAGAGCTGGAACGCTTTTACGGGAACATACACTGCGGGTGATGAGTTCCTATCGTCGACCAAAGCCTGGAAACTGATTATTCCGGCTTCTGTGTTATTTTTTCAGCCTGAAATTTTTGACGCCGGATCTTATCGAGAAGGCTCCAGTACTGCATCAGAGTGCGCTCGCCTTTTTTGGAAAGAACCGCAAGAGTGCGTGGCTTGTCATTTTCCACCACTTTCTTCAGGCGGATCAATCCAGCTTCACTCAGACGTTCCAGCTGAGCCATCAGCGTGGGCTTTTTCAAACCAGTAGACTGCAGAAGCAACATGAGGTCGGCTGAATGGCACGAGGCCAGCACGGTCAGAATAGCCAACCGTGATGGCTCATGAATCAGTTTGTCGACTTTTGGGAATAAGGTAGTCTGGACGGCCATTCGGGCGGAGGACTAACGTAGCCCAAGCAGCTCCTGATTGGCCTGCAAGTACTCAAGAGTTTTCACCACAGCCTGCTGAATGTTCAGCTTTGGCTTCCATCCCAGGGAACGGATCCGCGTGCAGTCGAGAAAAATGAATGGATTGTCGCCAATCCATCCCCGGTCTCCGCCGGAATAGATGAGCTTGGGAGAGATGCCCAATGCTCCGGTCAACCAGCCGATGGAGTCATTGACCTGGCAGTACTCATCCGTGCCCAGATTGAAGATGTTAACTTTTCCTTCGGCTTTCTCAATTGCAGTCATGATGGCATCCAGGCAGTCCTGGATGTACAGATATGACTTGCGTTGCTTTCCGTTTCCGAGAACTTTCAGCTCGTTTGGATTTGCCAGCAACTGCTTATAGAAATCGAAAACATGCCCGTGGGAATAGCGTTCCCCAAGAATCGACACAAACCGGAAGATATACCCCTGCATGCCGAATCCTTCACAGTAGGCAGCAATCATGCCTTCAGCGGCCAGCTTGGAGGCTCCATAGAGTGAGGTCTGCACAGGGAAGGCGCAGTCTTCCGGAGTTGGAATCTGTTGCGCTTCTCCGTAGATGGATCCGGTAGAGGAAAAACCGATCTTTTTGATTCCCAGAACGCGCATGGAATCCAGCACATTCCAGGTGGCAATCGCATTCTGATCCAGATCCCGCCGTGGGTGGTCTGTTCCGAAGCGGACGTCTGCATTGGCCGCCAGGTGGAAAACAAAATCTGCCCCGGACATCGCTTCCCGGACAGTATCCAGATCCAGCAGATCTGCCTGGACCATTTTGAAGTTGGGATGTTTACGGGCCTCGGCGATAAATATCTCCTGACCGGTTGAGAAGTTATCAAAACCAGTCACGGTATGACCGAGGGACAGAAGCCTGTCAGCCAGGCTGGAGCCAATAAATCCGGCAGCGCCGGTAACAAAAAAATGCAAGGATAATTCTCCTGAGTTCGTGTTACAGGCGGACGATATGGTCGCCCTTGATGTTCTTCAGTGCGTTTCGTGTATCGACAATCAGCTTGGCCTTTGACGTAATGTCTGCATAATCAAAGACTTTGTGATCGGTGACGATAACGACACAATCTGCCTTGTCCACCAGTCCTGCCTGAGACTTGTAGGGAAGACCCTCATGTTCCAGATCCGGGATATAGGGATCTTCGTAAGTGATGTTGGCTCCGGTCTTGCTGAGCAGATGCAGAATGTCGAGAGCCGGGGATTCACGAACATCATCGATATCGCGCTTGTAGGCGACGCCAAGAATGTGAACATGAGACCCCTTGAGGGGCTTTCCGTGTTCGTTTAGTCCCCACTGGATCCGATCAACGACAAAATGCGGCATCTGGCCATTGATGTAGCCTGCCAGTTCGATGAAGCGGGCTTCAATTCCGGCCTGCTTGGATTTCCAGGAAAGATAGAAGGGGTCGATCGGAATACAGTGTCCACCCAGACCCGGGCCAGGATAGAAAGGCATGAATCCAAAAGGTTTGGTAGCTGCAGCATCAATCACTTCCCAGACATTGATCCCCATGCGGGAACACATCAGGGCCAGTTCATTTACTAGTCCGATGTTGATCATGCGAAAGGTGTTTTCCAGCAGCTTGGCCATTTCGGCGGCCTGCGTCGAGCTGACGGGCACAACCTTTTGAAGTGCCTGTGAATAAAAGAGTTTTCCAATTTCGGTACAAGCCGGTGTAGTTCCGCCAACCACTTTAGGAATGTTCTTGGTCTGAAATTGCGGATTCCCAGGGTCAACGCGTTCCGGTGAGAAGCACAGGAAAAATTCTTCACCCACGCGGACATCAGGCTTTTCGAGAATCGGACGAACCAGTTCGTCCGTTGTTCCGGGATAAGTGGTGGATTCGAGAATGACCAGCATTCCGGGGTGGAAGTGCTGGGCAATTGACTCACATGAGCTGACGATGTAGCTCATATCCGGGTCTTTGGTTTTCCGGAGTGGAGTAGGGACGCAGATGTTAATGGTATCCAGGTCCTGAACCGCTTCAAAGGTTGTGGTGGCGGAAAGCTTCCCGGATTTCACCAGGGCTGCTACTTCTTCTGTGGGGACATCCTGAATATAGGATTCTCCCCTGTTCAGAGCATCTACCTTGGATTTTGAAAGATCAATACCAACAACGGTATATCCTTCTTTTGCGTATTCAACGGCCAATGGCAGGCCGACATAGCCAAGCCCGACAACGCCGACTCGAGCTGTTTTGTCCTTAATTTTGGCAACAAGTGCCTGATAATATTCCGAGCGTGTTTCCGTAGTGTCGGGTGTAGTACTCATATGAAATCGAGTGGTTCCTCTTGATTAGGCGTTGCAGATGTAAGTGAAGACCATGGATGGAGGGGAGGCTCATCCTTCTTTTTAGTGTACGCGATCAGTAGTGAGGAAATTCTCAATTGTGTGGCAGATTCGCTGGCTGGCTCTGCCATCCCCATACACATAGCGAACATATGCTCTCCGGTTATACTCTTGCGATTGATCCAGCAGCAAGGTTGTTTCTTTCAGAATCCTGTCTGCAGTAGTCCCAACCAGACGGACTGTTTCTGTCTCCACTCCTTCCGTTCTTTCGGTCTGATTCCGCAGAACAAGGATGGGTTTTCCGAGAGAGGGTCCTTCTTCCTGGATTCCACCTGAATCCGTAATCAGAAGATAAGCACGTCTCATCAGATCGACAAAAGGGACATATTCAAGAGGAGGTAACAGATGTAGGTGGGGTAGCCCCTGCAGTCTTTCAAAAAATGAAGCCCGGACGTGGGGATTGGGGTGAACAGGAAAAACGATTTCAATATCTTCCCTTTTTGAAAGATATTCCAGTGCAGTACAGATTTCCGAAAATCCCGCTCCGATACTTTCACGACGATGTGCAGTAACCAGGATCAGACGACGGCCCTTTGCCGGGAAATTCCATGAAGGGGTAGGAAGGAGTCCGGATTCGAGGGCCTGAGTGACAAACAGAAGTGTGTCGATTCCGGTATTTCCCGTCACGTTGATGGAACCTGGCGGTACACCTTCCAGTAGAAGATTCTCGCGGGCCTGTGGGGTCGGAGCAAAATGGAGAGAAGCAATTCTGGTGATGACGCTTCTGTTCATCTCTTCCGGAAAAGGGGCAGACCGATTTCCTGTTCGCAGACCGGCTTCGATATGCGCCACCGGAATCCGGTTATGAAATGCAGCGAGGGCTCCACAGAAAGTACTGGTTGTGTCTCCCTGCACTACCACCAGATCTGGCTTTTCCTCAATCAGGACTGACTCCAGCGAAGAAAGAATGCGACTGGTCATCTGGTTGAGGGACTGACCCGAGATCATAATGTTTAGATCATGGTCCGGAACGACACAAAAAGTTCGCAAAACCTGATCCAGCATTTCCCGGTGCTGGGCAGTGACACAGATCCGGGGATGAAGGCCATGTGACTGTTGTTTCATCTGCCGGATGACCGGAAGCATCTTGATTGCTTCCGGTCTGGTTCCAAAGATGAACAGAACGCGGTTCATGCTGGTGAGGATGAGAGCATTTGTTTTTTCAGGCGTGAGCGGCCTTGCTGGCTGGTGACTCTGATGCAGAAAGCTTGCGCTGGATCTCCCATTGGGCACGAATAGCCTGCTCAATGGAATTGAGAGTATCCGGATGTTGGCGCAGGAAAGTGCGGGCATTCTCGCGACCCTGGCCCAGGCGTTCACCCCGGAAGCTGAACCAGGTTCCACTTTTCTCCAGCACACCTTGCGTCACTCCGAGATCCAGTAAATCTCCCTCCCGTGAGATGCCTTCCCCATAAAGAATGTCGAACTCTGCATCGCGGAATGGAGCGGCTACCTTGTTCTTCACCACCTTTACCTTGGTCCTGTTTCCGTTCACTACCTCTCCATCCTTGATGGCTGCACCTTTACGTACTTCAATCCGCACGGATGAGTAAAATTTTAATGCCCGGCCTCCGGTGGTAGTTTCCGGATTTCCAAAAACGACACCGATTTTTTCCCGCACCTGGTTCAGAAAGATCAGGCACGTGTTGGCGCGGGAAACGGCCCCGGTCAGCTTCCGCAATGCCTGTGACATCAGGCGTGCATGCAATCCCATAAAACTGTCCCCCATATCCCCTTCCAGTTCGGCTTTGGGAACCAGCGCAGCCACAGAGTCCACCACGATGATGTCGATCGTATTGCTGGCCACCAGGCTGGAAGCGACCTCCAAAGCCTGCTCTCCGGAATCCGGCTGCGTGATCAGAAGATCGTCCACTTCCACACCCAGCTTGCCGGCATACTCAGGATCAAGAGCGTGTTCTGCATCAATAAATGCCGCTGCACCGCCTGCTTTCTGGGCTTCTGCGATGGCGTGCAGGGCCAATGTGGTCTTACCGGAAGACTCCGGGCCAAAGATTTCCACTACCCGACCGCGTGGGAGCCCACCAACTCCCAATGCATGGTCGAGGGAAGGGGAACCCGTGGAAATCACAGTGACCGGAACTATCGTCCCTGTTCCGAACTGCTGTACTGTTCCCTTTCCAAACTGTTTGTCCAGTTGCAGGACAGTCTGCTGGATCTGGCGGCGACGCTCGTCAGTGAGGGGCATGATGGAGTCTCTGTGAAGGAATAGTGCGAAAGTGCCGATGATTTCTCCAATATTCTTTTCTGCAATCCAGGGCGGACATTTCAAACATTGTGAAAACACTCAGCACACAGACATTCGGAACGGTGAGATTTGAGGAAGATAAAGTCTTTTGTTTTCCTCGTGGACTTCCGGGGTTTGAAACAGAAAATCAGTTTTTGTTGATTGAAAATCCCATGCACAGCCCAGTTCTGTTTCTTCAGAGCACCAGCCGGGAAGATCTGTTTTTCATTACGCTGCCTGTAAAAAGTATCGATAGTGACTATGATCTGCAGCTTTCTGAAGAAGACCGGATTGCTTTGGGCATCTCTACTTCAAAGGCAGAGGATCTGATGTGTCTGGCACTGATTTGCCTTCCCGACGATGGACCACCAACAGCCAACCTGCTGGGCCCCATCGTTCTTTGCCGCACAACGGGACAGGGAGTTCAGGCAATCCGGGATGATGCGCGGTATTCGGTAGTACACCATCTGGCGGAGAGGCGAGACTGACATGCTGGTCATCCGGCGTCGCTCCGGCGAAAGCTTTCTGTTGGGTGAGGATATAGAAGTGATTGTGCTGGAAGTAAAGGGATCCCAGGTAAAGCTGGGGATCAAAGCCCCTGTAGATGTCCAGATTCTGCGGAAAGAAGTTTTGCAGATTAGAGATCAGAATTTGGCTTCGGCTCGCAAGGGTGTCACTGAGGTGCTACTGCAGCGACTGGTTCCGCACAAAGAAAAATAGCTCAAGAGGGAACTCCCTCCTCCGATATGTCACTTGACGGTCAGTGTGAATCTCTTCGGGATTCATCCGGAAAGGAATCCGGTTTCTGACCCGACATCACTCATTCAGGGAGAGAAACAGTGGCTTTTTCAGTCAATACAAATATTGCCAGTCTGCAGGCACAGGAGTACCTGCGGGTAAACAGTGATTTTCAACAGAAGACAATTGGCCGGGTCACCAGCGGCCTGCGGATTCTGAGTTCCGGTGATGATGCAGCGGGGTTGGCCATCGCCAATGGATATCGCTCAGATCAGGCTGTACTCACACAGGGTATTCGGAATGCGAATGATGGTCTGAGTCAGCTCCAGATTGTGGATGGAGGTCTGAACAACATCTCCAAGCTGTTGGATCGGGCACGGACACTCGCCACCCAGTCGGCGTCCGGTACATTCACGGGTTCCCGTGAAGTGCTGAACAATGAATTCCAGACTGTTCTTTCGGAAATTGATCGACAGGCGCAGGCCATTGGTTTAAATACTGGTGGTGAACTTGCAAAGTCACTGAGTGTCTTTATTGGTGGTGGAAAAACTTCTGGCTCCATCACCGGAATTCAGAATGGTTCAGTTGCAGTAGATCTGTCTCGTTCCACGGTAGACGCCAGCAGTCTGGGACTGAAAGGCTATCAGGCCACCAGCGTCACGGGAACTGATATTGGGAACGGTTCAGCAACCACATCGGTGGCGCAGATCCTTTCAGATGTGACGAATTCTGACTCACAAAGGATGGCAGGGTTTACGGAATTTGTCTTCCGTGGAGCAGGCTTCTCCGGCAGCGATGCGATCCGGGTGAGTGTCAATCTCAGTGGAGTTTCTGATACCACTACTCTGAACGCCGCAATCAACGGTGCAATTGAGGCAGCAGGCAATGGAGCCTCGCCCAGTGCAACGGCCTTCAGCAATGCGAATATCAAGGCCTCTGTGGTGACGGATGCCAATGGACGGCAGAGTCTGGCATTTTCATCCTCAACCAATGCCTTCCAGGTGGCAGCAGGTGACCGGACAGCAAATGCACTGCTTGGAAACTTCAGTGCAGGCGCCACAGGTGCAGATATGTCAGGCTCTGTGTCCGCAGGTGCTGCAACAGTGGCCGGAACATTTGCGGCTTCCGCAGGAAACATCATTGTGCGGTTCATGGGCAGCTCACTCTCTGCTCCCGTGGATCTCACTCTGAATGTGACTGGTGGAACCACAACAGTTACGGAAGCTGTTGATGACCTGGCTGCTCAGGTGTCCGGGAACGCTGCCTTACAGGCAGCAGGCATTTCTCTGGGTGCCAACTTCTCCATTGGACAGACTCTCAGCTTGGTGAACGCACAGGGAGAACAGTTTGAAGTCCAGGTGGCAGGGGATGTGACCAATGCTCTTGGCTTCGGCTCATGGCAGAGGAGTGGTGCCAGCTTTGATGCCACATCGATTACCGGAGCAGCAGCCCCAACTGCTGGTGCGGCAAATCTTGAGATCTCTGTCGGCGGTGGAACCACATTCTCGCTGGCAGTGACTTCCTCCGCCACTCTGGCAGATGCGCAGACAGCACTAAATGCAGTCTTTGCTGCTGATAGCAATGCCAGTGCAGCTGGGCTGGTGGCAACGAATGATGGCACAAACCTGATTATTTCCAGCGCAAATGGCACCTCATTCCGTGTGAATGAGGTCGGTACTAATTTTCTTGGATTTGGAAATGCGGCAAGTGTGGCTTCCGCTGCATCTTTTGCCTCCACTGTTCCGGCTGCCAGCAGCCAGATCAATTCCGGTGGCGCTTCCAACTCGGGATTGCTGGACTTCTCCGCCATTCGGCTGGGGAATGATGACCAGACTATTACTCTTGCGTCAACTGATCCGACAGGAAAACTGCACACATTGAACGTGACTCTGCGGAACGACGGATCAGAGCGCAATGGTCAATCCATTGATCAGGCGATTCACTCCATCAACCGTGCCATTACTCTGTCGAATGACAGTACTCTGCAGAAGCTGGTGGCCGTCAAGGAGAATGACGGCGGAGTGGAGAAGATCCGTATTCTCGGTGCAAACAACTCCTTCAATGTGACGGTTGCTGCCAATGCAACAGGAAACACGGGAATCACGACAGGACAGGGTCAGACGATCCAGAGTGACCTTCTGGACGGCGGAGCCAACTCTGATATCGCCACACAGGCGAATGCGGAAGCGGCTGTAAACGCACTCTCGGCGGCTGTGAGCGCACTGGGAAATGCACAGGCAGTTGTTGGTCGTGGACAGAACCAGTTCAATTACGCAGTGAACCTGGCTTCTTCTCAGCTGACCAATATTGCAGCCTCTGAATCCCGGATTCGCGATGCAGATCTGGCGGCCGAAGCAGCAAATCTGACCAAGGCACAGATCACGCTACAGGCCGGAATTGCTGCGTTGGCACAGGCCAATTCCGCCCCGCAGGCTGTCCTGGCTCTGCTACGTGGATAATGCTGGAACTGAAGATCAGTTCCTTTCAGCGCCGGATCTCACAAGAGATCCGGCATTTTTATTGACTACTGAATGGACACCAAGGAGTTGGCTTTGAAGGAAGAATGCGACAAAGAATTATTCCACTCTCAGGTTGAGGATGACTGCTTTGGCGATGGGTTCTTCCCCAGAGAGAATGACGGAGTGCTGGCGCAGCAGTTCATCCGCTTTTGCCAAGAGTGAAGTACGGATCTGTTGGATCTCTTCTTGTAGCTGATCCCCTTCCCGCAGAAGGCCCAGCAGCAGGGCAGGAGATTCTGAAAAAATCTGCATAGAGCGATCTTCAATTCTCAATGCAATCTCAAGAAGCGTGCTCAAGAGTTTTTCCTTCCATAAAGAGTAAGATTGAGGCTCTCCAATTGGGCATTCAACATGCTTTGCTGAGATTCCAGACTGGCCAGAAGAGTGTCTGCAAACTGTAATCGGGATTGCAGTGCAGCCTGCTGCTGCTGGATGCGTTCTGTCAGAGTGCTGATCTGCGACTTCAGGCGATTTTCAGTGATTCCAAACTGATCCAGCTCTGTTTTGACCAGCCCGGTCACCGGATCTGAGAAAGACCGGAACTGCTGCACCATGCTACCCAGGCCGTGAGGGGCGCTACCCAGAAATTCAAATGCAGAAGAAAGCTGGGCATCATTCAGTCCTGTCAGCTTTTCCTGATTCAGGGAGAGTTTTCCCGCATTGTCCAGTTCAAGACCCAGTTCGGATAAAGAATGAATATTCCCTGATCCCTGGAAGCTGGTGAGTTGCCGAAGGTTTGATGCCATCCCGGAAATCAGGTTTGAGCCGGAGAGTAGTCCGGCAGAAGGACCAATCTGCGTATCCAGAAAATCCACCATATTGTTGTATGCATTCACAAATTGCGTCAGGGAAGCGGAGAGCTGGCTTCTGCTGCTGCTCAGGCTGAGCGTGATGGTGTCTGAGCCTGATGTGGTTTCGGCAATTGTGAAGGAGACCCCTGTAACTACGTCATTGATGAGACTGCGAGGACGGGAGACCGAAACACCGTTGAGCTTAAATTCCGCATTGGAACCCTGATTGACACTGGTCAGCAGAGAAGTGTTGCTTCCTTCCGGATCATCCTGCAAAGAAAGAGTGGTGGCTCCTGTAGTGTTGGAAGAGACGGAAAGAAAATTCGGATCAGCGCCCGTCCCTGTCGTAAAGATCGTAGCCGTAACTCCCGTACCCAGCTGATTGATCGCGTCGCGAAGCCCGGACAGATGATTCCGGTCCGGGGCGAGGAAGATGTCATGAGTTTCTGAACCCACTGTAAGACGTAGATGTCCGGTTGCTGAAACGGGAGTGGATCCGGAGGAAGCATAGCCGGAAACGGACGTCTCAGAGGCTGCTCTGGCAATCGAAGTAATGTCACTGATGGTGTAGTTTGCTGCTGTTGATCCGCTGACGGAGTTGATGCTGACAGCAGAAGGTCTCGAGCTGGTTCCCTGAATTCCTTTGGCATCACCTGTATCCGCCATTTTCTGCAAGCTGTTCGACAACTCACCCGCCAGGCTTTGCAGCGTCATGGTGAGAGTCTTTTTCTGGATCAGGTCTGTGCGGTCATTCTGCAGCGACTGCAAGGGGAATGAGGCAATCTGCTGAGCCCGGTTCAGGATGGTCTGCAAATCGGCTGAGAATTTTGAAATACCGACAAAAGTTAAAGGAGAAAGACTCATAGGAGTGTCCTCCACTGCTTATCGGCAGACTTTCCGCAGAATTGCAGCACGTTGATTACAGCAGGTTGAAACTTTTTCCGATGGCACATCGCAGCCCGGAAATCTTCCGGTATTTTTTTCCGGCTCGTTTTTCTCGAAAATCTGCAAATGATTGATAACAATGATTCAACTGGGTTGGCATGACCAATGCATAGTCTGAATGCAGGAGGCACTCGAATCATGGCCAAAGAGATCAATGAAATGGAAACTGAAGGCACCAAAGGAAATCGTTCCAACTGGGCAGCCGCAATTCTGGGGGCAGGTCTTGCGATCGTGTCCGGGTTTGCTGTGTATCAGAACTCACAGACTGAGGAACTGCGACGCGAGGTATCTGCATATCAGCAGGATATTTCGAATATCAAATCCAGCATGTCTGGTACAGATACAGAGTTGCAGCGCACTCTGACAGAATTACGGGAGCAACTGGCGGCTTCCCAGCAGGACACCAGTGAATCCACCACCAAGGCTCAGGCTGCTGCCCGGCGGCAGACAGCTGCACTGATCAACAAACTGGAAAAGAAGCACGCTGAAACCCAGGAAGCATTGAACGCTGAACTGGCCAAGGTTCGGGAGTCGAATGAAGAGGCAGCTACCAAGCTGACAGGCATCGACACTGAAGTGGAAAGTGTAAAGACAGAAGTAGCCAACACAAAGAGCGAAGTGGAAAAAACACTTGCCGATCTGCAGCGCGTCCGTGGCGACATGGGTGTGATGAGCGGACTGGTTGCCACCAATGGAAAAGAGATCGCTGCTCTGCGTGAGATGGGTGACCGCAACATCTACGAGTTCACTGTAGATAAGAAGACAGGAATGCAGCGCGTGGGTGACATTCAGGTGAAGCTGAAGAAGTCTGACGTCAAGCGCAACCGCTACACCATGGAAATCCTGGCGGATGACAAGAAGGTAGAGAAAAAGGACAAGAACACCAACGAACCTGTCCAGTTCTACGTGGCATCCAAAGCACGGTACCCCTATGAAATCGTTGTGAATGAAGTGACCAAGAACACCGTTACGGGTTATCTGGCCACTCCGAAATCAATGTCAGCTCGCTCCAACTAACAGGTTGAAGGTGATGACATGCGATCCAGTTTCCACTTGCTTCTGCTGGCCGGGTTGATGGTAATCAGCAACAGCTGCACCAACAGTCCTGCCACGGAAGCAATCGGAGAGACGGCAGAAAGCAGCGTGATACCGGAGGGGAGCACCCTTTCCGTTCGGTTGAACGAGGCAGTCAGTACAGCAGGAAACCAGGCTGAGGACGGGTTTTCGGCAACGCTGGCAGCCCCGGTGGTTGTGGATGGGAAAAGCTTTCTGTCGGAAGGTACGCAGGTCAAAGGTGTGGTTCGGGAGTCAGTGTCGGCCAGTCCGTTTCTGGAAAAGCAGGCAGTGCTCACGGTAAGCCTTTCGGAGATTTTCTCGGAGGACGAAAGGATTCCCATCCGGACCACATCGCGTACCGCCACCAGTGGAAGATTTGGAAAGCAGATTGAACAGAGTCAGGCAGAAATCGTGATTCCTGCCGATACGCTTTTAACTTTCCGGCTTCGCACTCCTGTCGAAATTCGATAGAAGCGAAACCGGATTCTTTTGCCGGCTGCGAGCGTACCGGCGTCCCGCTGCAAGTGATTGCAGCGGGTTTTTTATTGTGAATCAATTCTGATTCACAATGTCCTGATAAAACTCTTCATACTGCGGAATCACTGCGGAAGTCGCGAAGCGAGTTTGTGCCGTATGTCTGGCCGCGAGGCTGACTCTTTGGGCAAGAGACCGGTCTTCAAGAAGCTGGACTACACAGGCTGAAAGCTTTTCCACATCGCCGACAGGAGCCAGATAGCCATCCACTCCATTGGTGATGAGTTCTGTCACTCCTCCGCTTTCTGCCGCCACGGGTGGAACGCCGCATGCCATGGCTTCCAGTGCAGCGAGTCCGAAGGCTTCGCGCTCACTCGGCATCAGCAGAATATCTGTCTGGGGAATGAGTCTTTCAATATGATCCTGCTTGCCGAGGAAGCGAACAGAAGGAGCAATTCCCAGCTCATGTGCCAGCCGTTCGGCAGGACTTCTTTCCGGACCATCGCCGGCCATCCATAACTCAGCATCGACATGCTTTCGGACTTCAGCAAGAACGCGAATACAATCCTGCACACGCTTGACCGGACGGAAGTTCGAAATATGAAGAAGCCTTGGACGCGGATTCGTTGGCCGATTGTCGAGAGGACGGTACACGTCGCAGTTCACGAAGTTATGAATCAGTTGGATGGGGCGGCTGACGCCGAAGACGTCAATTGTTTCCTTGCGCAGGAAGTCACTGACAGTGGTGACTCCATCGGACTTTTCAATCGAGAATTTCGTGATGGGAAAATACGTGGGATCTGCACCGACCAGTGTCACATCGGTTCCGTGTAGAGTGGTCACGAAAGGCAGCTTTCGACGCGATGCCACCATCTGCTGCGCCAGCAGGGCAGAGACGGAATGCGGAATTGCGTAATGAACATGCAGCAGATCCAGTTCATAGAGCTCGCTGACCTCTGCCATCCGAGAGGCAAGAGCAAGATCATACGGCGGATACTGGAACAACGGATAAGTAACGACGTCTACCTCATGGTAGTGAATGTTTTCCAGAGTGGTATCCAGCCGGATGGGAGCAGCATAGGTGATGAAGTGGATCTCATGTCCACGCTGAGCCAGCTCCAGGCCAAGTTCTGTGGCGACGATTCCACTTCCACCATAAGTGGGATAGCAGGTGATGCCGATCTTCACTGGGGTGTTAACCAGCCTGTTCCGATTTTTCCGTTGACCCGTTCTGCCGGATGAGCCACGTCTCCTCCTCCAAACCAGACTTTCACACGTCCGTCCGATTGCCGTTCAGTGTGGGCATCACAGAGTGTTTTTTCGTTCCAGGGTTGATCCCCCTCAATGACGAACCCACTGATCTTTTCCCATGTGCGGAGGTCGCGGCTTTTGGCCAGACCCATGCGGCGCACCTCTTTGCGGTCGCGGCCTGTATAGAGCATCCACCACATTCCATGAGAGTGCCACACGGCGGGTTCACCCAGTCCCAGTTCATCGAAGTCGAGTGGATCTCCCTTTTCCAGGATGGGATTGGTGACAAGTCTGGTCCATGTGATTCCGTCATCAGAACGGGCGATCCCCAGCCGTTGGCGGTGTGCACGATCCTGTCCCAGATAAAACATCAGCAGGGAACCATCTGACTCGATGACATAAGGATCGGCGACCCCACGCTCATCCCAGGAACCATAAGGTCCGGTTTTCAGAACAGGGTGAGTTTCGCGCGTCCAGGTTTTGCCGTCACGGGAACGGGCGAGGCCAATCTGGGGAACCTGAGGTCCGCCACCGTGATACCACTGCAAGTATTCCCCGTCTCTATAGAGGATGCTGCTGTTGGCGGCAATGTATTCCCCTTCCCATGTTGCCGGATCGGGTGAAAACACCGTTTCGCCTTCCAGTCCCGTATGCCAGGTTTTGCCATCGAAGACGGAATAGAAGAGCTTTCCATTAGCCACGCTGGGATTGAGTGTGTCAACAGCAGTCGGTTCCCAGAACAGGGGATTCGGATCTGCTGTCCAGCGCCAGGTGACAGGCTCCGGATCTCCGGACACCTGGGAAAAATCACTGTATCGTCCGCAGGAACTAGCGAATATAGAGAAAGAGAGTATGACTGCGGCCTTCGCCGTCATCTTCAATCGTGATGGTCTTGTCGGGAGTCCAGCCCGAAAATTCGAAATCATGCGCAACAATGCGTGTTCCCTTCTTCAGCTGCTTTTCCAGCAACGGCCGGACCTTGTCATTGGATAACGGAAGCAGGTATACCGTGATCAGGTCGGCAGAAGAATAATCCTGCTGCATGATGTCGCCATGAATGATGCGGGCGGTTTTGTCCAGTTTCAGGCTTTTGATCTTGGCTGAACTCTGTGCATGAAGATCTGCATCAAACTCAACGCCAGTTCCATCTGCACCGAATTTCTGGGCTGCCATGATGACAATGCGGCCATCGCCACTTCCCAGGTCAAACATCTTCTCGCCCTTCTTCAGGCCTCCGACTTCCAGCATTTTCTGCACGACGGTATCGGGGGTTGGATAATAGGGCGCCAGTTTATCGGCCTTGGATTCCTGGGCAAGCAGGATTCCGGAAAAAAGGCTCAGCAGGATGGCTAGTCGCATGGGTCTCTCCTAAGGTTCAATATAGACCCTGACGCGATTGCCTTGTTGGCCATCTGCTTCCAGATAGAGTTCTGCGGTTCCTGTATTGACCAGATGTGGGATCTCCACTTCTACCAGATAGAAACCGACATAGCCGGGCGCCAGGGTTGCTCGTGTGGCTTCCAGTTGCTGTCCATCCAGAAATACATGAACGGTGGCTTTCACGGCAGGGGGATTGTCGAGTGGTGCGGGAAGTCCCGTAGGCCATGTTGGCGTTACCTGTCCCAGTCCGGTAGCAAGAATCTGGATTCGTGATCCGGACCGTATCGGGTTCATTGCGTCCAGCAGCACGCCGGAGTCAGCGTTCAGAACCATGGGGGTGCTGTCCTGATCGATAAAGATAGCGGGAGCCGTTTCCTGTAGAGGGACAGTCAGATTCCACTGTCCTTCACTGTTCTCCATTCTTAATGGAAAAGCATCTCCCTGGATTTCAAAAGGCACCTGAATCTGGGATTCATCCTCATCGGCTGCCAGCACCGGAACCGACTGATCTCCAGAACGGACGGAGGAAACAGACTGGCCGATGATGCTCATCAGTGTGCCAGGAGCAGCATGACGCTGGGTCCAGTCTGCTGAATTGATCAGAGCCGGTTGCTGCCGCCGATGTGGTGCCCGTGCAGCAAACACACCATAGCCATCCAGAGAAACATAAAGCTGGTTGGCCGCTGCATCCAGACGAACATCCGTGGCGCGGCGATCGGGAACAGCTGCCCGTACTTTCTTCCATTCCGTCACGGAACCAATGGGGCTGAAGCCGAATGATCCGTAATAGATTCCGGTATCGCTGCCCACATAGATGGAGCCGGAAACAGTGTCCGCAGCAACTCCATTCAAAGAACCACCAGCAAATGAGCCTGTGATGTCATCCCAGAACTGACCAGCATTAAAAGTCCGGAACAGATGATCTCCGCTGATGGCCAGTGCCGTTGCTGGATCTCGCGGGTCGATCCAGATTCTGCGGATGGGCTTCTCACTCACTTGCTGTACGGAACGCAGGGAATTGTTGCTGGTGACGATGATGCGTCCGTCTTCCAGCCCGACATACAGATAATTTCGTGTGGTTTCGACTACCAGATTGTTCCGGGCATTCACACCGGAGGACATCCATCCCAGCTTTTGTCCGGGATGCCACTCCAGCATCTTTTCTGCGGTGGTGACTTTCATCCCCTGAAGACCAGAGGGCAGCTCGACGATCCGGGTGATCTGGAGATTCGGAAGTCCATCATTCAACCCTGCCCAGGTCTGGCCCCCATCCAGAGACCGCCACACTCCATCCGCACCGACAACAGAAACGTCCTCAGCGTTCAGGGGAGATATTGCAAGATCAGAGAGTGGACCACCAAGAATGGAGATGCCATCCACTCTGGTGAGGTTGATCCATGTCCGGCCACCGTCTTCGGAACGAAAGGCGTCGCCGTCTACCTTATAAAGCGTTCTGCCCGATGCCCGTTGACGTTCTTCCGGAACTTCAAGCGTCGAAGGCTTCCACTGCTCGTTTTCGAATTGCCAGGTCTCATTCTCCGGCGTTGAAACGGCGATTCCAGTGGAGGTGTACCAGACACGTTGCAAAGCTCCTGTGGCCGCATCGCCGGTGGGGTGCAGGATGGATCTGTTGCCAATCTGTCGCCAGTCCAGCCGTATTTCCTGTCCGTAAGACAGCAAAGTTGCTGCCCCCAGCAGGAGGAAAACAAGGCGGGAATGTGAGGGTCCAGCCACCGATCAGACTATTGTATCCTTAAAAAAAGGGGTTCCTCTCCGCCAAGTGACGGTAACCATTAGAGTTGCGTTTGTGTTACAGGATCTGATTCCGGCCTTTACGTGGCGGATGAAGATGGTAGACTCAGGATCTGTTGAGTCAAAGTGACTGGCACCAGCATGATGCGTAATTTGTTGGGTCTCCTGTACTGTTTTGCAGCAATGCTACAGGTGTGTTCTGCGCAGACCTCCATGCTGTCTGGATGGACGGGTTCACCGGGTGCAGCCAAAGTGATTACTGCACAGGGTAATGTCTCTGTCATCAAGGACACACAGGCCTGGGCAGTTCTTGAAGGCGCCTGGATTCAGCCGCAGCAGGAAGTGGTCACCGGTCATGATGGCTATGCCATTCTCGAAGTTGCCGATGGCAGCCGCGTCGAAATTTTCCCCAACTCCCGCACTACGTTCCGCCACAATGCAGGCAACCTGCGCGAACTGCTGGATCTGTGGATTGGTCGCGTCAAGGTGCATATCCAGAAACTTTCAGGTCAGCCCAATCACAATCGAGTGCGGACTCCTACTGCTGTCATCTCTGTTCGCGGAACCATCTTTGATGTCTCAGTAGATGAGGAAGATGAGATGACGCTTGTTTTTGTAGAAGAAGGAAGCGTTGCTGTGCAGCATGCCATCCTGCCGTTCTCTGAAGCCAAAGTGCTGAAGGAGGGCGAATATATCCGTGTCTACCGGAACAGTCCCATCGCAAAAAAGCAGCTGGATAAGGGACAGGCACTGCAAAGAACTCTCCAGGCGCTTTCGGATTTCCTGGTCTTCCAGGGACCTCGCATGAATGGTGGATCTGCTCCCGGTGGTTCAGTCCCCGGCAGCGGCGGCCCTTCGTTACCCGGAGATACGGGCGGGGAAACTGCTCCGCCACCACCTCCTCCACCCCCACCGCCTCCAGGCAACTAGCGTCGCGCTCCAGCAGTTTGCATGAGAAACTGGCTGAGGGATGACGCGTACGCTTCTGGTTCTTTTTCTGTCCTTGTTCTCTTGCTGGGCTCAGCAAGCCGGAGTGACTCCGGAATGGGAGGCCCGGAAGGATATTCCGGCACTCCCGGAAAAAGTCAGAAAACTTCTGCCTCTGCTACAACAGCTTCAGCCTCATGAATGGGTGGTCAAGGGAGCTTCAGAAACTTATGTCGATCTCTGGAAGTCCGTACAGACGGAAGTGGGTCATCTGGAATCCACGGTAGACCGGCTGGCCCAGAGTCCGGACAGGTTGCCCATCGCCATGGAAGTATACTTCCGCATGATCTCCATTGAGACACGCATGGGAAGTCTGGTGGAAGCCATCCGGAAGTATCAGAACCCGGCTCTTGCTGATCTTCTGCAATCTATCGTGTCCGAAAATCTGACGGTGCGTTCAGGATTGCAGCAGTACATCCTGGAAGTGGCAAATCAGAGAGATGCTGAATGGAAAGTGATGGAAGATGAAGCGCAGCGGTGCCGGACACAGGTGACAGCTCCCGGAGCCAGGCAGGGGAAAGAATGAGTTCAGTCAACCCGTCAAATGGTCCGGTCTTTTCCTGTTCCATTTGTGAAGAGCCATCCACCCAGATCTGTGTCTGGTGTACCCATGATGCCTGCCCGAATCATCTTTGTGAGAAATGCGGGCGCTGCAGTGATTGCTGTGTTTGTGAGCGGGACCGCATTCAGCAGGTATAAGTTCAAGGATTCGATGGTTTGATTGCCGGGCCGTGATCATAGCTCAGGACACGAGCCATTCTCCAGTTGCCATTGTTCAACAGCCAGAGGTGAGTAAACTTTGCGCGCCCATCCAGACGTTCGCCTTTACCTTCCTGTTTGACATAAAAAACATGGTCACCGGAAAGGATGGCACCGTACGGCTGACCGTCTTTCTTGAGGAGGAAAACTTTCACGCTTGCGGCCACTGCTTCTCTCCTGAGCCAGTTGCTGCCTGATTGACAAAGCCCACTTTTGATTCCTTCAACAAAGCTGTGAAAGCCGGAAGTTGCTCCATTCTTGTCGTGATAAAACTCCACATCGTCGGTAAAGAACTGATCCAGACGGCTTGTATTGCAGCTGTTGTAATCCTGCCAGAACAGCGCATCTTTCTTCCAAATTAATTCTTCGACGTCATGAGCCTGCCCGAACAGGGCATGGCTTGAAAAAGGGAGCAACAGCAATAAAACAGCCGTGTTCAGATATCTCATCCTGATCTGTTTTACGGGATGAAACGAGAAAGTGTTCCGGGGAAAGGAAAATTCACTTGACAGCATATCTCGCTGGCATAGAATGTCTATGTAATGTTGTCTTCACGCTTCAGCATTCCTCAGGGCACACTCGACATGCTGATTCTGCAAACGATTGCCCGGCAAGGAAGACTTCATGGCTTTGAGATAGCAGAAGAAATCAAGAGCCGTTCCGAAAATATTCTTCAGGTAGAAGAGGGGTCTCTCTATCCGGCTTTACAGCGATTGTTACTCAAGGACTGGATTCATGGGGAGTGGGGAAAAACGACTGAAAATCGACGTGCCCGTTACTACACGCTCACACAATCCGGGAAGGAACAGCTGAGCAGGGAACTGAACCAGTATCAGCAAGTTTCATTGGCCATTCGAAAAGTAATCCAGCCTGCCTAGGAGTTTTATATGAGGGGAAACCTGTGGCGCCGACTTCAACACTTGTTCTTAAAGAATCAGTTTGATGAAGAACTGGAGGAAGAGATCCGGTTTCATCAGGATTTACGGACAGAGAAACTGAGAAAAGAGGGTGTACCTGAAGCGAAAGCAAGGTCCCAGGCAAAAAAGCAGTTTGGGAATTCTCTTCAGATGAAAGAGCAGAGTGGTGAAGTCTGGAGATGGAACTTTCTGGAAAATCTGATGCAGGATCTCGGGTATGCCTGCCGTCAGATGAGGATGAATTTCGGACTGTCTGTGGCAGTCCTTCTCACGCTTTCCTTGGGAATAGGAGCAACCACCTCGATTTTTTCCATTTTTGAAGCAGTCATTCTTCGTTCACTTTCCGTGACACATCCTGAACAGCTTTATGTGTTGCAGATAGATTCTGATGTCTTATCGGCAGCCTTCTCTCAGCCTCTTTTTTCCAGAATGCAGAAAAAGCTGCCAAAGGAAGCTTCCCTCTCTGCAACTACACGCGCCGTCCAGGGCTCCATCGAAGTGGATGGAAAAAAGGAGAGTGTTCGATATCAGCTCATCTCCGGAAATTTCTATCAAACACTACAGGTCAAACCTGTTTTAGGACGATTATTTACTGGAGAAGATGACCGGGTCATCGGGAGTCATCCCGTTGTTGTCCTGAGTCACAGGTTCTGGACAAACTACTTTGCGGGCAGTCCGGATGTCCTGGGTAAGGTCATCATTGTGAACAAGCAGCCTTTAACGGTGATTGGTGTGACAGTTCCAGAGTTTTATGGTCTCTGGACGGATCAACGACCTGATTTCTGGGTTCCAATTGCAATGCAGTCCAGCGTGGATTATGCAGGAAACAGCGCTGCTTATGGAGATTTTGATCGCTCTCAACCTTGGGCACCGCACGAAGGTATCTTCTGGTTGCATCTGTTTGCCCGTATTCCAGACGAAAGAAAAGTAAGCCAGCTACAAGCATTGCTGAGTATTGAACATACACATGCGATGGAAAAGGTGTATGGTCAGTATCCGGATCTGGAAGCAAGGAGGCAATATCTGAGTCGACAAGTTTCCCTGTCTTCCGGGGCACATGGATTTCACGTTCTGTCTGAGCGCTATCTCACTCCTTTGAATATTCTGATGGGGATGAGTGGACTTCTTCTGCTCATTACCTGTGCGAATATAGCAAGTCTGTTGATGGGACGGGCTGAAAAACGTCATAAGGAAATTGCTGTGCGAATGTCCATGGGGGCGTCCCGTCTGCGACTGATCCGGCAGCTTTTGACAGAAAGTCTTCTCCTGGCGATGGGGGGGGTCTGTAATTGGTGGATTCATCGGAATCAAATTCGGACCGGGACTTCTGAAGTTACTGGATACAAACTTTCCCGACGTCAATCTTTCACCCAATCTGATGGTTCTTGCGTTCAGTGTATGTCTCTGCATATTCACTACCGTTCTGTTTGGATTGGCTCCAGCACTCAAATCAACACGACTGGATCTGGTCTCTTCCCTGAAGCTGAATTATTCCAATGAAAATCTCTCAGGACGATTCAGTTTTGGACAGATCATGGTGAGTATTCAGGTTGCGTTATCGATTGTCCTGTTAACCTCAGCTTTTCTGTTAAACAGGACACTGGTCAATCTGATGAAGGCTGATCCCGGATTTGCAGCAGAGAATGTACTTTCCGTTTCATTTGATCCTCGATTATCCGGATATTCTCTTGAGCAGTCACGCAACCTCTATGAGCAGATTGAAGCCAAAGTGCAAACAATTCCGGGTGTGACATCCACTGCGTTATCAGAATGTGCAATGGTCTCTGGCGGATGTGGGAGGCAGAGTGGAATGTATACGCAGGGATTTGTCGCGGCTCATGGACAAAGAGCAGCTGTACAGGAACTCTTCGTCGGACAGGATTATGTTCAAACCCTGGGGCTGACGTTGGTGAGAGGGAGGTCGTTTACTTCGCAGGATCAGAAGAACACACAGCCAGTTGCACTCATCAACCAAAAGACTGCGCGCTTTTACTTTGGTAATGAGGATGTGATCGGAAAACGGATCGGATACAGTCTGGAAAATCCGGATCAGTTTGAAATTATCGGAGTACTCAAAGATGCTCCCGTAAACAATTTAAGAGAAGAAATTCCAAAATTTGTGATTCGTCCCGATGTTCAGAATTCTGACTTCATGAACTCGCTCAATATCAGAATCAATGGCAATCCTGATGCTCTTGTATCGACGATCCGTATTGCGTTAAAGGAAGTTGCACCCGCCTTATCCATCAGGAGTATCCAGACAATTCGTGAACGGATCAATCTTACGTTTACGAAGGAGCAATCCATGACCAGCATCAGTTCAGTATTCGGAGCTGTCGCGACAATACTGGCAGTAATTGGATTGTATGGGCTTCTTTCCTATAAGGTGGCACGCAGGACAGCTGAAATTGGGATCAGGATGGCATTGGGAGCTGGACCGCGTTCTGTGCAGTGGCTGGTTCTGCAAGGACTACTGCTGGCTGTATTTTCCGGAGTGACTGCTGGCATTGCATTGTCTCTCTATACATCACAGTTTTTGAAAAGCATGCTGTTTGGCATATCAAATACAGATCCGCTCACCTATGCACTTGTCATGGTGATTTTTCTGGCTTGTGCCTTTCTTGCGGGCTGGATTCCTGCCCACAGAGCGACTCATATTGATCCGATGAATGCTTTGCGGGCAGATTGAAAGTTACTTCAGCTTGTAAGGAGCCCGATAGGTATAGCTCAGTAGTTTATTCGCCGCTGAATTGTTGGAGAACTTTTCAGTTTTTCCGTCCCACTCCAGATAGCTTTTCGTCTTCAGCGCGATATTCGCGATCAGCGTATTCGATGTGGAAATATGCCCGGTCAACACATCGCAATTACACTTCTGGCGGCTCTTGACACAATCCAGAAAATTTCGCGCATGGGGATGATTGGTGACCCGGCCTTCCACTTTCTTCGGTTCGATGACTGGTTTCCGGGTTGGACCATAGGTGCGTTCCACCTGACGATCCAGGGGTGTCCGCGCAGGAACAGGAACATCTGTAATTCTTTCCGGCACCACTTCCCATCCATTCAGGTCGATATACATTGTGCCTTTTGTTCCGCGCAGAACCATTTCTGCTCCCTTGATATTTCCGGGAGCAGCATTGGCATTGATCTGCGTGAAGACCATCATGGAATCCCCAAAGTCCCATGTCGCCTGCAAGGTGTCGGGGATCTCCCGTGAATCACGAATGGCATAGTTCCCGCCCATGGTGACGACAGCTCGGGGTGATTCCTTGTTCATGCACCAGCGCAACATATCCATGTAATGGACGCCGAAGTTGGTTACCTGTCCGCCGGAGTAATCACGGAACCAGCGGAAAGTGTAGTAACCCTTCGCCTTGTTATAGGGAACTTTCGGTCCGGGACCGATCCACTGGTCCCAGTCAAAATCAGAAGGGACCTCATCCGGAAAATTTCCCAGTCCGTTAGGCCATTCATTAGAAAGATGCCAGCCCTGCGCCAGCGTGACATGACCGATGCCACCATCGCGGACAAATTGTGCGGCTTCCTGTAAGGATTTTGTGGATCGGCGCTGGATGCCCACCTGAGTCACTCTCTTTGTTTCCCCGGCTACTTCAACCATGCGACGGCCCTCTGTCACCGTCAGGGATAGCGGCTTTTCGACATAGACATCTTTGCCTGCATGACAGGCATCAATGAACTGGAGTGCATGCCAGTGATCGGGTGTGGCGATGACGACGGCATCGACATTTTTGTCGTCGAGCAGCTTACGGTAATCCTTGTACTTTGCGGGATTCGATCGGGCTCGTTGCGCAGCGAAGTCCATATAAGACTCCTTCAGATCACAGACGGCGACGGTCTCCTGATCTCCGTATTCCAGAAAGCCTTCATGGACCTGATCGCCGCGGTTGCCAATGCCGATATAGCCCATCCGGATCTTCTCATTGGCTCCAAGGATCTTTGAATAGGAGAGAGCCGTGAAAGCAGCGGCACGATTCAGGTCACGACGGGTCATATGTGTGAAATGTATCTCATATATCCTGCAAGGATGAAAGCAATTCTGCTTTTTCTGACTGCTTCCTTTCTGCTGAATGCCCAGACTGTAGTTCATGGACACCGGGGTGCCCGCACTTCTATGCCGGAAAACACAATTCCTGCCTTTGAGTTTGCGATTCAACAAGGGGTGGATGTGCTGGAGATGGACATGGCTGTGACAAAGGACAACGTTATTGTTCTGTCACATGATTCAGCACTCGACAAAAAAATCTGTACAGGACCAGAAGGCATGACAAACGTAATCCGGGAACTTACCCTGGCTCAGGTAAAGCAGTGGGATTGCGGAAGCAAGGTGAATTCTGACTTCCCGAAGCAGAAAGCAACCCCGGGAACCAGAGTTCCCACTCTGAATGAAGCTTTTTCAGCCACAAAAAATGCTCCGGTGGAATACAACATCGAGACAAAGATCAATCCCAAAAAACCGGAGCTTGCCCCATCTCCGGAAGAATTCGTCCGCCTGTTTCTGGAAGTTGTGAAAAAGCACCAGTTGGAATCACGGGTGATTCTGCAGAGCTTCGATCCAAGAACGCTGGTTGCCATGAGTAAGATAAATCCAAAGATCCGTCTCTCAGTTCTGAAGCCAACTGGACCTCTGGATGCGTTCAGCAATTGGGTGGAAGCTTGCAAGGAAGCCGGGAATGCAAAGATTATCTCTCCACATTTCCGGACAATTACCAAAGGCCGCGTGGAAGAAGCACATCAGGCAGGGTTGCAGGTTGTGGCATGGACTGCAAACGAACCCGATCAGTGGGAAAAACTGGTGGAACAGAAAGTGGATGCCATCATCACAGATGATCCGGAAGGCCTGATCGCCTGGATGAAGCAAAAGAATCTCCGCAAAAAGTAACCGATTTGTCATGGATTTTTCATAAAGATTCTTTATTCTGGAATAAAGGGTCTGGATGAAAAATATAAAACTATCAGGTGTAATCTGCCTGTTTCTTCTTTCAACTTCCATTTATGGTCAGGCAGTAGCAGGTTTTGGAGCGATTTCCGGTGTTGTCCGGGATGCCAGTGGTGGAGTAGTCCCCAATGCTACAGTCGTTGTCTCCAATGAATCCAAGGGGGTTCGCCGTAACCTGACGTCCAATGATGCAGGTGCGTTTGCTGCTCCTAACCTGATTCCTGCTGAAGACTACCGGGTCGAGGTATCTGCACAGGGATTCAACTCCTATGACAACCGCAATATTACTTTGCAGGTGGGTCAGCAGATCGACCTGAACATTACTCTTCAGGTGGGTGGGGCCGGTACACAGATTGATGTTACCGATGCTGCTCCTGTAGTGGAATCCACAAAATCGGGCGTGTCGCAGGTGGTCAATTCCCGGCAGATTGCAGATTTGCCGATCAATGGCCGTCGTGTGGATAGCTTTGTGTTGCTGACTCCCGGTGTTGTGTCCGATGGAACATTCGGACTGGTCAGCTTCCGTGGAATTGCCGGTGGAAATTCCTTCCTGACGGACGGAAATGACACCACCAACAACTTCTTTAACGAAAACGCTGGACGAACAAGAATCACCACGCAGATCTCGCAGGATGCAGTCCAGGAATTTGAAGTCAAAAGCTCTGGCTACTCTGCCGAGTTCGGACGCTCCTCCGGCGGTGTGATCAACACGGTTACCCGGTCAGGCGGCAATGAATTTCATGGAACCGGATACTGGTTCTTCCGCAACCGTTCGCTGAATGCTCGCGATCCTTTTGCTTCCATTAATCCCAAGGAAGTCCGTCATCAGGCGGGTGGTTCTCTGGGCGGACCCATCAAAAAAGATAAGCTCTTCTTCTTTTTCAATGGTGAAACCACTCGCAGAAACTTCCCTCTGGTTGCTTCCATGGCAAACTCCAATCTGTTTGACGCAGGTGGCAATTTCCGTGATCCAGCCACCACAGGTTGCGGCGCTTCTGCCGCCCAGTGTGAAACCGCACGACGTTTCTTTGATCGTCAGTTTGGTGAACTTCCCCGAACTGCAAACTCAGAATTGTTATTCGGGAAGATTGATTACCACGCAAATGAAAAGAACATCATCTCAGCCAGCTTCAACTATCTGCGCTGGATCTCTCCTCTGGGTATCCAGACACAGGCTGTTCTGAACAATGGTGCCGGTGTCGGTAACAATGCGGACTCAACCGTGCGGACTCGCTACGGTCGTCTCTCCTGGACCAGCATTCCCACCAGTACGATGGTGAATGAAGTCCGGTTCGGCTGGTTCAAGGATCGTCTGTTCGATGATTTCAATGCTTCGCTGATTCCCAGCGTTGGCCCCTTCACCCTGACAGTCCAGGGGCAGTCGAATGCAGGTGTTGCAGATGCCTACCCCCGGCTGAATCCCAGCGAAAATCGTTACCAGATTGCGGATAACCTGACATGGACTCTGGGTAAGCACACAGTGAAAGCCGGGTTCGATTTCGTCGATACGCTGGACTACAACAACATCCTGCGAAATCGCTTCGGCACCTATAACTACGCTACGTTTACGGATTTCGCACTGGATCTTTCCGGTCCTACCATGGGTGGAAAGCGCTGGAATACCTATTCACAGCGCTTTGGAAATTCTGTTGCTGAAACTCGCATCCGCGATTACAACGTATATCTCCAGGATCAGTTCCGCATCACCTCCAAGTTCACCCTGAACTATGGAATGCGCTATGAGTACTCCACATTCTCGCAGCCCACGCTGATCAATCCGGATTATCCGCAGACAGGCAAAATTCCTCAGCCTGCTGGAAACTTTGCTCCCCGCATCGGACTTGCCTATGCACTGAACAACAAGACGGTTGTCCGTCTGGGATATGGAATCTTCTATGCACGTTTCCAGGGCGGTCTGATCAATACCTTCTTCCTCGAAAACGGTCTCTACCAGAAGCAGATTTCTCTCAACCGAAATCAGGCAGGAGATCTGGACATCGGGCCTTCTCTCCCGAATAACCTGGCGGGTATCGACCGCAATCCTCCGGCCGGAACAGTAGATGTCACCTTCCCGGCCCACAACTTCCGCAACCCCTATACACAGCAGGGCGATGTCTCGATTGAGCGCGAACTGACCCGGAACATGGGTTTGACGGTCAGCTACATGTGGAGCCGTGGTAAACAACTCACAACAGTCCGTGATCTGAACATCGGTGGATTCGGTCCGGATGTCAGCTACCGGGTTAATGATCTGAGCGGAAATCAGGTGGGAACTTACACCACTCCCACATACCGCCTCGCCAATCGTCTGGATCCTAACTGGCGTCGGGTGAACCAGGTGGAAAATGGTGGAATGCAGTATTACGACGGTCTGCTGGTTCAGTTGAACAAGAGAATGTCGAAAGGCTTGCAGGCTTCGGTTGCCTATACCTGGTCACATGCTATTGATTTCAACCAGGGTGGAGGAAACGATAATATCTTCTTCTCCAATGGGCCCAGTGGCCTCTATAACGGTAACTACAGGCTGGATAAGAGTTCCTCATCGCTGGATCAGCGCCATCGTTTTGTCGGATCTTTCGTCTACGCACCAACCTTCAGGAATATTGAGGGCTGGGCCGGCCGATATCTGGTCAACAACTGGCAGCTTTCCGGAATTGTCACGCTTGCTTCTTCGCAGCCACAGACACCAACGGTATTCGTCCAGGGCACTCCATTCAGCGGTGCTGCCTTTAACACCACACTGAATGGGTTTGGGGCGTCAACACGTGTTCCGTTCCTGCCAGCGGCTTCTCTGGATGTGGACAAAATCCATCGTCTGGATGCCCGTCTGACCAAGGTCCTGCCGTTTACCGACAGGATGAACCTGCAGCTGAACTTTGAAGCATTCAATGTCTTCAATCACCCCTCCTTCACCTCTCGCCGGAACCAGGCCTATACGATGTCCAATGGTGTCCTGAATCCAACCGTCGATTATGGTGTGGGAACAGCAACGCAGGGATTCCCCGATGGAACCAATGCTCGCAGAGCCCAGGTTTCCCTTCGGTTTGTGTTCTAGGGCAACCTGCTGAATCAGTAAAGTGTGCCCCGTGGAGGAAAACTCCGCGGGGTTTTTTCTTTGCCGATGACCGGATACTTACTCAAAAACTCGATGAAGGTCATCATCGGTCAGATAGAATCATTGGTGAATGTCTACCCCTTTTCGTTTGGATGGCCGTGTGGCGCTGGTGACTGGCGGTGCCAGTGGGATTGGTGAACAGACCTGTCGCACTTTTTCTGCCGCTGGTGCGGAGCTTCTGATTCTGGATCTGGATCTTGCCCGTGGTGAAGCCCTGGCTAAAGAACTGGGGTCTGCCAGAGCGATTCAGTGCGATATCACCAATGAAGAACAGGTGAAGGAGACGTTCGGAAAAATTGAAAAGCTGGATATTCTGGTCAATAACGCCGGAATTGGCCATGTAGGCAGCGTGACAGATACCGAACTCTCTGATTTTCAGAGACTTTTCCGCGTGAATGTGGAAGGACTGTTTCTGGTTTCCAAATATGCAGTACCTCTTCTCATTGCTTCCCATGGGTCCATGGTGAATATCGGTTCAGTAGCCGGACTGATCGGTGTGAAGAAGAGATTTGGCTACTGTGCCACTAAAGGTGCAGTGATCGCGATGAGCCGTCAGCTGGCTGTGGACTACCCCACAGAATTCCGTGTTAACTGCATCTGCCCCGGAACGGTGGATACGCCATTTGTTGAGGGATATCTCGAAAAGTACCATAAGCACGAGAAGGAAGAAGTACGGGCCCAGCTCAATCAGAGACAGCCGATCGGGCGTCTCGGCAAGCCGGAAGAGATTGCAAACCTTGCCCTTTACCTGTCTAGTACCGAAGCCAGTTTCGTCAACGGATCGGTCATCAACATTGATGGAGGCTGGACCGCAGCTTAAATAAAAGCTTGACGAAATAACGGAATTGCTCTGAAACTAGAAGAGTTGGTCATGATGCGACGATTCTCTCTCCTCCTTTCGATCCTCATTGCCTTCGCGGCTTTCCCTGCCATGGGTGCCACTGCGAAGAAGAAAACAGTTAAGGCACGAAAGGCAACAGCTTCTTCTGCCAGTGCAAAGAAGACGTTAAAGAAGGCGAAGCCCGTTTCCCGGAAGAAAGCTCCGGTGCGGAAGCAGGTTAAGGCAACCACTTCAGGTAGTTCAGTCAACAAGTCTCTTTCCACTCCCGCAAGATCACGTCGGGCACCTGCTCGCAGCTATGCTCCCGCATGGGCAGAGCCCACATTTGCCGATTCCACCATCGGAGACCGGATTGAAGGAGAGGATCTGGTTGTTCGTCGTGCAGCAGTGGAAGCACTCGGCGCATATAACGGAAGCGTCATTGTTACGGACGCTCGCACAGGACGCATCCTGACGATCGTCAATCAGAAAACTGCGTTGAAGAGCGGATTCACTCCGTGCTCCACCATTAAGCTGGTTACTTCGATTGCCGGGCTGGTGGAAGGAAAGATCACCCAGGATACAGCACTCCGTGTCACCAAAAATGGCCGCATGGGTCTGACGGAAGCTCTGGCCCGCTCAAACAATCCTTACTTCTCACTTCTGGGGAGAGATCTGGGCTTTGAGAAAGTCGCCTACTATTCCCGCATGATGGGAATCGGTGAAAAGGCCGGACTTGATATTAAAGGGGAGTGGGAAGGATCCTTCCCTGAGCAGGAACCCTCCAGCAGTCAGGGTGGCCTGGGACTTCTCTCATACTGTGGAACAGGCATCGCCATGACACCTCTGCAGCTTTCCGCGCTGATCTCCATGATCGCCAACGACGGAACTATGCCATGGCTGCAGTATCCACGCTCACAGGCTGAAGTGGAAGCGTTCCAGCCGAAGATCAAGCGTCAGATGGATCTGCAGAATGTAGTGAAGGAACTTCTTCCCGGTATGGAAGGTGCAGTGGAGTGGGGAAGCGGACAGCGTGCTCGCAAGAATGCTGAGAGCGATGAGCAGATTTATGGAAAGACCGGAACTTGCACCAATGTGGTGGATCGTCGGGTACACCTGGGATGGTTCGGTGCCTTTAATAAGGTGGGTGACCGCCGCTTGTCAGTAGTTGTGCTGCTGACTGGTGGACGTCCAGTGAACGGGCCGGTAGCTTCAGGAATCGCAGGTGCGGTGTACCGCATTCTGAACGGGCAGAACTACTATGCCAACAGCAGTTCTTCTTCGGTACAGCTGCCTGAGATGTCTACCAATCTTGATTTTCCTCCTCCTCCGGAGACGAATTAGCAAGGGCGAAAATCTTGTGTTTCAGTTCAGGAACACCCTGACCTGTCACTGCTGAAATCTTGAGAAATGGAAGGCCGCGATCATTCGCGGCTTTTTCAATTTGAGCTACGCGTTCCGGGTCCTGTGCGGAATCCATTTTGTTGGCTACAACCAGCATCTTTTTCGCGGCCAGCTCTTCGCTGAAGTATGCCAGCTCTTTGAGGATGATTTCAAAGTCCTGTTCCGGTTCGCGGCCGCTGGCTTCAGAAACATCTACCAGATGGACGAGGAGTTTTGTTCTTTCTACATGGCGCAGGAACTGGATGCCCAGCCCATGACCCTCGGATGCGCCTTCAATCAGTCCGGGAATGTCTGCCAGCACCAGTGTGCGGCCGTCGGAGATATCATCCACAAACATTACGCCCAGGTTAGGAACCAGGGTGGTGAAGGGGTAATCAGCAATTTTTGGCTTAGCTGCGGAGAGGCGAGAGATCAGGGTGGACTTTCCGGCATTTGGGAATCCAACCAGGCCGACATCCGCAAGCAATTTCAGTTCAAGACGCAGGTTTAACTCAACCCCTGGCCAGCCGGGTTCATGGCGAGTGGGCGCCTGGTGTGTGGATGTTGCGAAACGTGCATTTCCACGTCCGCCATCGCCGCCTTTGGCAATGATGAATTTCTCTCCAGGGGTGATGAAGTCATGCAACAATTCACCCGTTACCTGGTCATAGACGGCTGTGCCGACAGGAACAGGCAGGGTGATTGATTTTCCATCGCGCCCTGAACGTTTGGAGCCTTCTCCATGACGGCCACGCTCGGCAATGTGCTCAGGGTTGAACCGGAAGTGCAGAAGGGTGTTGTGATGCGGGCTTGCCTTGATGATGACATCACCGCCTCGACCGCCATCGCCACCACTGGGGCCTCCACGGGGGACGAACTTCTCCCGGTGGAATGCAAGGCATCCGTTTCCGCCATTGCCTGCTTTTACGTGGATCTTTACTTCATCGATAAACATGGAGAAATCTCAAAAAAAATGAGGGCTGCACGACCAAAGAGATCGGCAGCCCTCTGTTTTAGCTACAGCGATAGAAACTGATTAAGCCTCGGCGAGAGCGTCGACGCTCACCCACTTGCCCATGCGGCCACGGTCACGATACTGCACTGTGCCGGCGATGCGTGCATAGAGAGTGTCATCCTTGCCGATTCCAACATTCAAACCGGGCTTCATACGGGTTCCGCGCTGGCGGACCAGGATGGAACCACCGGTCACAATCTGTCCGGAGAAAACTTTGACACCCAGCCGTTGGGAATTTGAATCACGGCCGTTTCTTGAACTGCCTACACCTTTTTTACTTGCCATGTTTTTGCCTCAATTACGCAACGATTTCGTTGATCTTGACTGTAGTGAAGTACTGGCGGTGACCAATGGTCCTCTTGTACTGCTTTTTCCGCTTGAACTTGAAAACAATTACTTTATCGCCACGACCCTGGGCTTCGATTGTTCCTGTGACTTTTGCACCTTCCAGTGCAGAGCCAGTCAGCAACTCACCATCACGGCCAACAGCCAGAACTTTTCCCAGTTCAACAGCGGCACCCGCTTCACCGGCGAGCTTTTCCACTTTTACGACATCGCCGGGAGCAACACGATACTGCTTCCCGCCATTTTCAACGACTGCGTACATAGATTTCCTCTTATCAGTTGGCACACTTCGCCCGGTGCCACGAAATTAAAGTGTACTACGGTCAGGCGGACAATGTCACGCGGGGATCATCTTCTGCTGATAACGGACCAGGTACTTCCGAATGCACTCCGATATTTTTCCGGTCAAATGGAGTGGTCTGATAAATCTCGTTTACCCAGTTTCCGAAAAGAAGATGGCCATGACTACGCCACTGGTTTCGCGGTTCCAGGGTCGGATCGTCATTGGGAAAATAATTGACCGGCAATGCAATCTCCTTCCCGGCAGCAATATCTCTGAAATATTCTTCTCCCAGGGTCAGCGCATCATATTCGAGGTGATTGAACATATGCAGGGAACGCAGTTGAGGATCATTCAGCAGGCAAAGGCTGGAATCCTCACTTTCAGCGAGAAGCTGCAGGCCTTTCTCCCAGGGAATATCTTCTCTTCGGTTTTCCGTCCAGCGGGATGTCGGGATGCAGAAGTCATCCGAGAAACCGCGCAGATAAGGTGAGGCCGGTGCAAGATTTCGATGGCGGAATACTCCAAAAGCCTTGCGTGATAACTCATGCTTAGGAACTCCATGGAAATGATGGACAGCGGCTTGTGCAGCCCAGCAGATGTTCAGACATCGGTGGACATGGGTCTGTGTCCAGTCGAAGATGCTGCTCAGTTCTTCCCAATAAGTGACTTCCTCGAACGGGAGCTTTTCAACGGGAGCACCCGTAATGATAAATCCGTCAAAGCGGTCAGAGCGGACCTCATTCCACGGACGGTAAAACGAACTCATGTGATCCTGCGGTGTATTTCGTGCCACATGGTTCGTGATGCGCACCAGTGTCAGCTCAACCTGCAATGGTGTGGATCCGATCAGACGAGCCAGCTGGGTTTCCGTCTGAATCTTGTTCGGCATCAGATTCAGCAGTCCAATATGGAGAGGGCGGATATCCTGCCGCACGGCATCTCCTTCACTCATGACCATGACCCCTTCAGCTTCAAGAGTCTTGCGTGCAGGCAGATGATCAGGAATCTTTATTGGCATCAAAATCTCCACTCTCAGATATTGGGGGAGTGATGCCGTGGCGTGATCCGCTTTGTTGCCGATTGGCCACATTCTCCATTGCTGGAGTGCCACCTTGCCCGGATAGCAGGTTGGCGTTGGGCATCTTTCCCAACTCTGAATGTTCTGGAAGCAAAATAACAGTGCTTCACATACCTATACTGTACAGTTTAGTCTATTCTGCGAGGATTCGGATGAGCCTGCCCGTTGTCTCTGCATCAGAATCCAATCACAATTTTTCACAGCTAAAATGACAGTTGTATGCGGAAAATTACTCTGGTTGCTCCGTTGGCACTTCTGCTTGTTTCCTGTAGTACAACGCCACAGGTGGCAACAGTCGAAGCGAATGACCCATTGATTGATGGCTTTCGTAAAGTTGCGATTGCATCTGTTTCTGATGCGGTAGACCAGGTTACAGGAGAAAGAGGATTTCTCTCACATGATGTTCGACCGAGAACGATCGGCCAGAACATTCCGGACAAGATTGTCGGTCGGGCGCGCACAGCCATCCTTAAGAAAACTACCGCTGACAAAGCCTCTGCTGAACTCAGTGCGAAACATTCTGTGGAGATGATTGATCAAGCTAAGGCAGGGG
Source organism: Bryobacteraceae bacterium (assembly GCA_037190045.1). Classification (GTDB taxonomy): domain Bacteria; phylum Acidobacteriota; class Terriglobia; order Bryobacterales; family Bryobacteraceae; genus JAPKYZ01. The sequence goes on from JBBCIQ010000004.1 coordinate 193,283, forward strand.
AAATCGGAGTGATTGTCGTGGAAGGAACTCTGGATGTAGCAGGACTGGGTGGTCTGATGGCCACTGCGGCAAAAGCACGAAACATGGCTGGGTTGATTGTCGATGGAGCCGTGCGCGATGTCAGTGAGATGCGGGGGCTGGGGCTTCCGGTCTATTCGCGCAGCGTGGCACCTTCCAGTTCCGTCGGACGCTGGGCAAGTGAAAGCAACCAGCAGCCTGTCGATTTCAATGGAGTCATTATCCAGCCCGGAGATATCCTGATTGCCGGAGAAGATGGTGCTGTGAGAGTTCCTGCTAATCGCGCTGAGGAAGTTTTGAAGCGTGCTCAGGAAATTGATGAGAGAGAAACCCAGATGGTTCCTTTCATCCAGAAAGAAAAGTCTCTGACAAAGGCTGTTCAGGAGTTCAAGAGAATCTAATTTTTCCGATATCCCCTGCCGATATCGTTGAAAGGATGCAGATAATGCAGGAGAGCAGGACGGAATCCCGTCTGCTTTGTGCCGATCTGGTGCAAATGGAGTGGCGACTGACTGATGGATCTCTTCATCGGGAGGACGCAAATCTCGAAGATATTTCAGTTTCCGGGGCTTGTTTGCAACTGGAAACAGCTGTTCCGGTGGGATCAGTCATTCGGTTGATTCATGAAAAGGGGAACCTGATCGGGAAGGTGCGTTACTGTACTTTCCGCGACGTGGGCTACTTTGTCGGAATCCAGTTTAATCCCACGTCCAAGTGGTCCACACGGATGTTCCGTCCCATGCACCTGCTGGCGCCGCATCGCTTCCACCAGGCCGACCAGCACGAAACCATCTCGCTCTGCTCTAAGGATGCTGCCGGATGGCAAGATCATGAAGCTGGTCCGCCATCCGTGTGATCTTTTCTGACCAGTGCAGCGTATCAATCCAATGCTTCGGGATGGCTTGATACCCATAGTGTGCACCCGCTATCTGTCCACAGATAGCGGCAGTTGTATCGGTGTCGTAACCGAGGTTTGCTGCTTTTCGGACGCTGTCCGGGAAGTCGACCCCATTGGCAAAAGCCCAAAGTGCAGCTTCCAGTGATTCCACGATATATCCTGATCCACGAATCGCCGGAGGCTGCTTGATCAGATAGGATCCGCTCATAATCTCTTGCAGTTCATCACATAGAGGAACAGGATGATCCCAGGATCTGGGCTGCAGCAGTTGATCTTTAGACTCACCGTTCAGGGCACGCACCAGAAGGCTGGCAAAAAATCGACAGGCATCCAAGCATACCGGAATTCCATGAGTAGTGCGGGCACTCAGTGCTGCATGCTCAATGGCAGATTCAGGATTCTGATAAAAAAACATGGCTACCGGAGCCAGCCGCATCAGGCAGCCATTGCCTGCCGTCCCTGCTGTGTCCGGACCAGCAAAGGGATCTCCGGTCTTGATGAACAGTTCCAGTGACTGACGGGTGGTAGAACCGATATCGAAGCACTGGCCAATACTGGAGAGATAGCCTTCCTGATACCAGCGCTGGTATCGTTTCATCTGGTCCAGTGGATCAAAGCCCTCGCAACGGATGAGGCTTTCTGCCAGACAGAGTGCCATGGAAGTGTCGTCTGTCCATTGACCGGCCTGGACACTGAAAGCGCCACCAGGACGGAAGTCTGTCACCGGATGAAAATTGTCCGGGAGAAGAAATTCAATAGGAGCGCCAAGGGCATCTCCACAGGCGAGTCCTAGTAAGGATCCGCGAAAACGGTCACGAAGGTCCATGAAATAGCCACCACCCCGTGGCTCAAGAGAATCAGGATTCAAATGTGTTGAGGCCATTATACGAACTTGTACCTGCCTGGTAGGGGAAGCGGAGAAACCTCAATCCAAGTGTGATCGCCTGTTGCGCCTTCCGGCCACATCTCCATAGTGGAGTTCATAGTCATGTCCTTCGTGATTTCCCTACCTGAACTATCAGATCCGCCTCAGTGTGAATCCCGACATACGAGTCTGCAGTCATCGTAGTCACCACTACCTGTGGAGTCCTGTCATCATATTCGATCAGTCCTGCAGAAAGTTTTTCTTTTCCTGCTCCATGGACAAGCCCGGGTCTGATAATAGTGATAGACGCGCCTGCCGTTCTCACAAAAATTCCTGCGCGACAGAATACGAGTTTTCATGCCATCCTCCCGTAAAGAAGAAGCAACATCCATATCACAAATCCATGTCGGTGGTGTGTGGCCTGCTGCGATCACTCCCCGCCGTGATTCCGGGTATGAGCCAGATATAGGTACCGCCCTTGAAGTGATCGATTACCTGAACAGCTTTGAAATTGACGGTATTGCGCTCTTTGGGTCTACAGGGGAATTTATTCATTTCGATCTGCCGGACCGGATCAAGCTGACCCAGATGGCCATCCGCCGTAGCCGCAAGCCGATCATCGTCTGTCCTGCTCATTCCACCTATGATGGAACGCTCACGCTGGCATCAGAAGCAATGAATGCGGGATCCATTGCTGCACTGGTGATGCCACCTTACTACTTCCGATACAGCCAGCCGTCCATCCGGGAATTCTATCTCCGGCTGGTGAATGATCTTCAGGCTCCGGTCTATCTTTACAACATTCCGTTCTTTTCCACTCCGCTGGGAGTGGAGACGGCGGTGGAACTTCTGGAGACAGGAAAGTTTGCGGGCATCAAGGACTCCAGCGGAGAAGAGAATTATTTCCGCACCATTCAGGCAGTCACTAACCGTGAAAAATTCCGGCTCATCATCGGCAATGACACCATGTTCATCCGGGGTCGCAGGCAGGGTGCGGATGGAGTCATCTCCGGTGTGGCCACCATGGCACCCGAACTGATGATTGCTCTGAGCCAGGCCGTGGTCTCCGGCAACAATGCGGAAGTGGATCGGCTGGAAGTACTTCTGAAGGAGTGTTTCACCTGGCTCGACAAATTCCCGGTGCCCGCTGCCATCAAAATGGCATGCAGCTATCGAGGATTGAAGGTCGGCCCGCTGGCCCTGCCCGTGTATGCGGAAGAAGCGACTCTCTATGGAGAGTTTGAAGTCTGGTACCGGGAGTGGCTGACGCGGATGGGGGGGTAGTTATTTGTGTGAATTTGAGATAAAAATGGGTATAGTTAGCTGCCCAATCGAATAGTCTTGACTATTTTATTCATTTAATTAATATACCTACAAACAAATTGGATGTTTTGTTTAGGTCTGCTTTATTGCATTGAGGAAGCGATAATGAATGAAATAATTTCTAGGCGTAAGACGCTAATTAATTTGGGTTTGATGACCGCTATCGGTTCTTTAGAGAAATCTTTAAAAGGGTTTCACTCATGCGTTACTTGTAATAAGTCAGAGGATGGATTTTACTTTGATGACCTTGGCTTAATCGTTCAGCAGGACTGTGACGGAGGCGATACTGCACAGCGAGAGGGTATGTACTGGCTTGGTCTCTGGATGTGGAAAAACGATTTAGGTCTTGGGCAGTTTGGAAAAAAAAGAAAACTCAATTTTGAACAGGTTCTTAACTATCTTGAAGATGGAAAAACAGGAAAGTTTCGACGTCACCCTACCCAAACCCAGAATGGGTTTAATTTACCAGGTAAGACATCTCGCGATCAATTAGTTCCTCTCATTGCTTCAATGGGTGTTAATCGAGACTTTATAAGATTAGATAGATTAAGAGATCGTATCCGACGAAATTTTTATTTCGTCAATAAAGATTCATTAATATTTTTTGATGAGTTTATCAAGAGAGCTCTTGATAGGGATCTTCAATTCAAGGGGATGAGCGATAAAGTCATTTTGGATAAAGCTGTTGATTTTCGTCTTGACGAACTAAATAGCAAAAAAGATATGGATGATGTGGGGGATGATTTAAATCTCATTGTCCAGCTGGCTCTTGCTGCGGTACGGAGAGGGGATAAAATTAAAGCAATTCGCTTGAGATATAGCAAGAAGCGCCCTAAAAACTATGGTGTTTATTTAACGCACTATAGAGAAGCATATCCAGAAGATCTTTCCGCGACTAAAGAGATAATGATCGAGCGGATAAATCGTGGTATCAAGAACCATGGATGGCGTCCAGACTGTACAAATGTACAGGGAGTGATGAAATGGTATTTCCGAGAGGAAACAGGTGGAAATTTCGGAATGGTGGCACTCTATAAACCTATTCTGGATAGATATTTTTCTGCTTCAATTTCCACCTAAGGATAACCTAAGGTATAAACTTGAAGTCGTCTTTTAAACGCCTAGGCAATATTTGCAGGCACCCGAAACGGACGAAGCCGAGGTAGTTATCGGCGTGATGTTCCCAGTGAGTGACTAGGTGTCGGAAGTCATGCAGCCAAGCGAAGAGCCCTTCGCACGCCAGCGCCTACGATAATGGCGCAATCATCTCTGCTACGTATTATTTGCAAAGCCTTTCGTCGAGTTGGAACGAGTCGGAGGCCTGTCTCCGATGAGTCGCTCGGGGAGTTCGTCGAGAAAGCTTCCAGCCAGAACGTCTTCCACAACCGGCACTCTGTCGGCGAAGCGCTGTCGACAGCAACGGCGAGAGGAAGACTGTTGCCAGCGGCGATAGTGATAATCTTTGTGCCATTGCCACGACGGGTCAGCCAGATGGCGAGGCCCCCTTTTTGCGCTCGCGAAGGTGGCATCGACGAACGCTTCGTCCAGATTCAGCTAGCCCCGCTATTGTAAGTGGTGAGACAGCTGTTTCAGGGCCTGTAACAGCTTACCGTTTCGCACTTACTGTTGGAATCGTCGGTGGCAGGCCAGGTAAGGCGGATACCGCTCCGGCAACTCGCGCCACTATACGCCCTACCAAGTACCCACAGAACACCATTGAGCACGCTTCGGGTGTCATTCCGCGGCCTTCCACAGCTATCTGCCCGTCGCTGTGGACGCAGTACCGCCTGGACCGCACTCCATTGATAGTCGCTAAGATCCCATCTCCCCTTCATGCACTTTCGCACACACACAGCCAGAGCCCTCCCAGAATCCCATGATCTGTGTGCTGATGGGGTTTATGCGGCCGCTTCTAGTCTTTCTTGCGTAAATTATTTATTAGGATTTGAGCATCCCCTTGAGAGAGTGAAAAATGAGCAGTAGCCTCTACGCCCAATTCATTAGAATTAAGGGAAACGAACTTAGCTGAATTTAAAACAGGATTGTATGTTTCAAGATTAGTGGGGAAAGCCTGTTTAAGATTAGAAGGGTCTAAAGATTTCTGTAGGATAGACGTCAATAGCTGAGTTATGTATGAACCTGTCATAGAGTTTCTAGCCATAACACCTAATAGGCCATCAAAATGCGGATCTTTGACCTGAGTTTCTATAGAAAATCCTTTGCCGTTGGGTTGTATTTTAAATGAAAGTTGGAGTGTGGCATCGCCATTTTGTTCGAATAGCTTGTTTTTAATTTGCTTTCCAAAAATATACCAACAACTCCATTGCTCAAAATGACCAGCTATGAAAAGATTTGCATTTGAACGTAGATCGATTGTGTGAAGTTTAATGACTTCACCGCAAGTATCATTTCGGTTACCCTTTAACTGAATAATATTTGGTAGAGCCTTCTGTAACCCACTAAGGTTAATGGTGAGGTGGATGTCAATGTCCATCCGCTGTTTGTCTTTTGGGGTGAAAATTGTTGCTTTACCGTTACCTCGGAAGTTTATTTTTTCTCCTTCGATAACGTTAGAAAAATCTTCGGGTCCGAAATCAATGCTAATTTGGGCAAATGCGATTATCGATCCGCAGAAGGAAAGAATAACTAAGACTAACATCTGTCTTAAAGATTTCATTACCATTTAGATGCTCCTTACGTTTTATACGGAGCATGATCGTACTTTACTTTTTAATGATATGCAAGAAATAAAGTTTCCTTTATTGAATAAAATTTTCCTAGCCAAATTTTACGAAAGTATAATTTTACTGGCTTGATCCAAGCATACGGTGAAAAGTTGCTGTAACAGGAATAAGAATTACTTCTTGAGATGGGCGCATTTCCATCTGAAACCACTCCTTCACTGCACCGCAGATGGCTCCGCTCATTGTACCGGCCAGCAATTCAGGTGATAGTCCCTTCGGAGTATTCTTCCGGGAAATCCCTTCCAGCAGGACGATCCGGATGGCAGCTGTAATGGCGGATTCCATCAATGGACCTGTGGAACGATGACGGCTGCATTCACTGCTGTCCGCATGTGTCTCGATGTAGTAATCACAGACGGCCTGGATGATGGACTGAAGTGCCTCGGGTGATGATTCCCGGAAACTGATATTCCTGTCCTGCAGCAACTGGTGGAATCCACCGCCGATCATCGCTTCAAAGAGCGCATATTTATCCGTGTAGTGATCGTAGAAAGTGGCCCGATTCAGAGTTGCCGTGTCGGTAATATCCTGTACCAGAATCTGGTCAAAATCCTTTTCCCGGAGAAGTTTGCGCAGGGCTTCATGGAGCAGTTGCCGTGTCCGGCGCACGCGGGGATCCCGCACCTCACAGTCTGAAATCGGCATGACGCTTTATCTTCAGGCTAGCAGTGAAAAAGATGAATCCTGGAATAAATCTCCGCATCTCATAAAACGTCATATGTCGTTTATTAGACATTTGTCGTCAAAGGAGAAAGAGATGAAATATGTCGTGACGGGAGCCAGAACCATCCTTGGCCTGATGTTCCTGGTATTTGGCCTGAATGGATTTTTACAGTTTCTGCCGATGCCTGCCCCCGCTGGAGTTGCCGCAGAATATTTTACTGTCCTGGCGAAGACCAACTATCTGGTTCCTGTATTCCTGTTGCAGGCCATCGGTGGTGTTTTGCTGTTGGCGAATCGGTTTGTTCCATTGGGGCTGGTGCTGTTGGGTCCTGTGATCGTGAACATTCTGTTGTTCCACTTCCTGATTGAACCGGCAGGAACCGGAATGGCCCTTTTTGTCACTATCCTCTGGTTTGTGGTCTTCTTTGCAGTCAGGCAAGCCTTTTCCGGTATCTTTGCCGCACGCACCAGCTACGCTGCGTAATGATCCCGGAATGCAGATGCGGGAAGGGGTCTCGGGCGACAATGGAATGATGGAGATTCCCGCTTGAGCCCCGATGAGTTCCGGGCGCATGGCCATGAGCTTGTCGAGTGGATTGCCCGGTATCTGGAAACGGTGCGTGACCGCCCGGTGCTGCCGGAAGTTACTCCGGGTGAAGTGATCGATGCGCTTCCGGTACAGGGTCCCGAGAAGGGCGAGCCATTCAGCCAGATTCTGGAAGACTTCAATGAAGCGATCCTGCCAGGCTCGACGCTCTGGAATCATCCGCGGTTCTTTTCGTACTTTGCTGTCTCCGCAACTCCGCCGTCAATGCTGGCGGAGTTCCTGAGCGCTGCGCTGAATCAGAACGGTATTTTATGGAAGTCCGGTCCGGCGCTGACTGAGCTGGAACAGGTGGTACTGGGATGGATTCGGGAATGGGTGGGCCTGCCGGAAGAGTTTTTCGGCATCATCTATGACACGGCGTCGATCTCGACCTTGCATGCGTTGATTGCTGCCCGCCAGTCCGTTGATCAGAAGACACGCAAGGATGGAGCTGCCCGCAACCTCGTCGTGTATACGTCGAATCAGGCACACTCTTCTGTGGAAAAAGGTGCACTGGCGCTGGGATTCGGGGAAGAGAATATCCGCAAGATCGAGTGTGATGCCGAGTTTCGGCTGAGTATTCCTGCATTGAAAGCAGCACTGGAAGAGGATGTGAAAGAGGGGAAGATTCCTTGCTGCATTGTTCCCACCATTGGTGCCACTCCCACGGCGAGTATAGATCCTGTGGCAGCAGTCATTCCACTAGCACGGCAGTATGGCTGCTGGGTGCATGTGGATGCTGCTTATGCAGGTCCGGCAGCATTGCTGGAAGAGAAACAGTGGATGTTCCAGGACTGGGAACTTGCTGATTCCATCGTTCTGAATCCGCATAAATGGATGCTGGTGAACGTCGATGCCAGTATCCTGTTCATCCGGCGCAAGGATCAGTTGAGCGATGCCATCGGGCTGACGCCTGAATATCTGCGCACACAGTCTGATCCGCGCATGCTCAATTACATGGATTACTCGATTTCACTGGGACGTCGTTTCCGTGCTCTCAAGTTGTGGATGACTCTCCGCTATTACGGGCGGGAAGGTGTTGCGGGAACGATTCGCAGCCATATCGGGATGGCGGACTGGTTAAGGGAACAGATCGAGGCAGATCCCCGGTTTGAGGTTGCTGCTCCTGTCCATCTGGGGCTGGTCTGCTTCCGGATGAAGGACTCCAATGAGAAGAATCAGCAGCTCATGGACACGCTGAATACTTCCGGTTTTGCATTTCTCTCTCATACAATTCAGAACGGACAGTATGTCCTGCGGTTCTCGGTTGGAAACTGGATGACGACAAAAGAAGATGTGGAAGAAACATGGGAACGAATCCGGAAAGTGGCGTCTGCACTGTGATTGAACTGTGTGGTATTTCGCTGAAGAATCCGGTGATGGCGGCATCCGGTACCTATGGTTACGGCATCGAGTTTGAAAAAGTAGCAGACCTTAATGCACTCGGTGGACTGGTCACCAAAGGGCTTTCCCGTGAGCCGATGGATGGCAACGCACCACCACGTCTGTGGGAGACAGAAGCAGGCATGATGAACTCCATCGGCCTGCAGAATATCGGTGTCCGGGCATTTGTTGCAGAAAAACTTCCACAGCTTGCACGCTTTGATGTCCCCATCTTTGCCAATGTCTTTGGCTATGCGATTGACGATTATCTGGAAGTTGTCCGTGTACTGAACGATGCTCCGGGAATTGCAGCCTATGAGATCAACGCATCTTGCCCGAATACCAAACATGGCGGCATGGTTTTCTCTGCTGATCCGGTGGAGCTGGCTTCTCTGGTCAGTGCCATCAAGCCTCTGGCAACACGCCCCATCCTGATCAAGTTGTCGCCCAATGTGACATCCATTCCGGTGATTGCACGGGCAGCAGAAGAGGCTGGTGCTGATGCCGTGTCGCTGGTGAATACGTTTGTTTCTCTTGCGATTGATCTGAAAACCCGACGTCCAAGATTGGGTGCCGGATTTGGTGGATTATCCGGACCCGGCATCAAGCCCATTGCACTGCGTATGGTGCATGAGGCGTTCTGTAATGTAAAGATTCCGGTAGTGGGGTTGGGTGGAATTGCCAGTGGAACCGATGCAGCTGAATTTCTGATCGCTGGTGCAACAGCTGTCCAGGTAGGCACAGCCAGCTTCTGGGATCCGGGTGCGCCGCAGAAGGTCGCCAAAGAACTTTCCCGTTGGCTGAAGGAAGAAAAAACGACTGCTCAGGAAGTGGTGGGAACATTAAGGAAAAAATGAAACAGATTATCGAAACGCATAATGCACCGGAAGCAATTGGGCCCTATTCTCAGGCGATCATTCATCAAGGCCTGGTTTATACCAGCGGACAGATTCCACTGGACCCAGCCACAAACAATCTGGTGGAAGATAACATTGTTCCCCAGACACGGCGTGTACTGGAAAATCTGAAGGCAGTTCTGGAAGCTTCAGGATCATCTCTGGATCAGGTCATCAAGGTGACGGTTTATCTGCGCGACATGGAAGAATTCCCAAAGATGAATGAGGTCTATGCAGACTTCTTTACGGCCAACCCGCCAGCACGGTCCACCGTTCAGGTATCCCGATTGCCAAAGAATGTCCGCATTGAACTGGATTGTATTGCGATTGTGGGTTGAATTTCGTCTCGACAACTACTAATGAAGCAAGGGAAATTCTGAGGTCCGGTGAACTGCCGGACCTGTAAGGTATCTCGTTTAGTTATCGTGAGAAGAGTACTGCTTTTGCGGAGGATTCAGGACAACTTCCACTGTCTTTTCTTCTTCATCAATGTCGAAGATATCGCCAAAAGTCTGATAACCCTTTGCAATCACTTGAATCTTGACCTGCCCCTGAGGGATAGACGGCAACTGTGCGATCCCTTCCTGGTTGGTGCGGATCTCCCAGTTCTTGATCACTTTCTTGCCCAGTTTGGCAGCTGAGCGACCCTGGACGAATTTCACCACCACACTGGCACGCTCGATGGGCTTCCCGTGCTTTGACTGGACTTCTACGCGAAGACGCGTCATAGGCACATCATCGGCAAGAAGAGGAAAAGCCAGAACCAGCAAAAAAAGTAAGCGGGTCATACAGATTTCATTATCTCACTCGATTCTGCAATTGTTGCTTCCGATGCAATAACGATTGAGAGCAATCCAGCGATAGACCTTTTCACCGATTGGATTGAACACAGGCAACAGGGCAATGGAAGGAATCACCAGTAGCCAGGTGAGAGGCAGGCGAACAGCAATCTTTTTCACGGCTTTCCAATGAGTCAAACGGTTTTCACCGGAAAGGACAACGATACTGCTCTCTGTCTGCGGATTGGGTTCCCATTTGATGAGACCGAACCAGTCGAGCGCTTCGCTGATATGCCGCGATTGACGGCAGAATCCACAGCGAGCGTCGTAGAGAACGATCATGCGATATCAGGGATCAGAAACTTCCTTCCGCTGACTGCTTCGGCAGCCATATAGCCACTGCGGACAGCTCCCTCCATGGTGGCAGGCCAGCCGGACTGTGTATAGTCCCCGGCCAGAAAGACATGAGGAAGATCGGTTTGCACGGTTGGTCGTTTGGCCTCTGCTTCCGGAGTGGCAGAGAAGGTTGCTCGGGCTTCCTTCACGACATGAGCCTTCACCAGGGTGGCTTTTTGCACTTCAGGCAGGAACTCACCCAGCTCACGGACAACCAGATCGATCACGTCCTGACGGGGCATCTCCCGCAGAGAACGGGAAGCGCTGATCACCAGTTGGATATATTTCCCTTCGCCTTTATTGAAGAACCAGTGGATCGTGCGATCCAGAAGTGTTCCATGCGGTAGCCGGGTGACGGGACGATCAAACCAGAGATGCACGCCTGTAATCGGGGAATATTCGAATCCTTCAGAAAAAGGAAGCGCACGAATGTAGAAGTCAGCCTGCTTCCATTCCCCATTGACGTTAATACCAGAACCGGAAAATTCCTCGACCTTGGCTCGTGTATGGATGCGGACATTTGGCCACTTTGTCCATGCATTGCCGGAATACAGCTCACTGAGAGATACCGCAGGAATACCCATCTCATAGGCATCCCGGGAGGCGAGAAATCCCAGCCAGAACACCTGAAAACCATGGATGGCTGCCATGCGATCCAGATCCTCATTGATGGCGCTGACCAGTATCTGTTTCCAGAACCGTTCGATCAGGTTGGGTGACTGTTGTTTTTCCCGCAACCAGTCGAGCATGGTGATGCGAGTGAGATCAGTACGGGTGTTTCTCTCCTGTTGCAGGGCAAGCAATGCCTTCCCCAGCGACAGTTTGTCAGAAAAAGAGAGCCATGTGGCCTTTAGGAACGATCCGGTGAAGTGCAGGGGCTTCGGAAGAACGCCAGCCTTCAGTTCAGAAGTGCGGCCTCCCGGCTCCAGAAAATAAAACGTTCGATGCCATTCAATCTGATCTGCGACTTCCAGTCTGTTATAGAAATCCAGCAGGTTGACACAGCAGCGCATCAGGATGTGCTGACAGTTGTCGATGGTTTCCCCACCGATTTCATAGGAAGCGGCACGTCCGCCCAGAAAGGGGCGGGACTCGAATAGGTCCACCTCATATCCGATGCTGCCAAGTGCAGCCGCAGAAGCGAGGCCGGCAAGTCCACCACCGGCAATAATAACGGAGGGCATTCCCTGACTAAGCCAGCTTCAGCGCCGGTTCGTTCCTGCGCGCTGTGCCGAGTGATTGAATAGCGTTCTCGATCAATTTGAGTCCGCAATTGCCTTCCAGTGAAAGAATCGATTCCGGATGGAACTGAACTGCTTCAATGGGGAGCGTGCGGTGACGAACTCCCATAATGATGCCATCGTCCGATTCAGCAGTAATCTCCAGGTCAGCTGGGAAGGTGTCACGATTTGCATAGAGCGAGTGATACCGCCCGATCTGGAACTCTTCCGGTAAGCCAGCGAATACACCCTGATTCTGATGCTTTACCTGTGAGTGTTTTCCATGCATTGGATAGTCCAGTACATTGAGCGTGCCTCCGAATGCTTCTACAATTCCCTGTAAACCAAGACAGACACCAAAAACCGGAATTCCCAGCTCAACGGATTGCAGCACCAGATCCGGCACGCCAAAGTCCTTGGGGCGGCCCGGTCCGGGGGAGATGAACACCATATCAGGATTCAGTTCTGCCAGTAACTCTTTAGGGAATCCAGTCCGGTACGTGACAACTTCTGCACCTGTCTGCTTGGCGTAATTCGCCAGTGTATGGATAAAGCAGTCTTCGTTATCCACCAGCAGAAGCCTGATTCCGGGTGCTGACTTTTCCGTAACCGGAGTATCTTTTTCCTGCTCTGTTTTCTCTTCACCGATGGCACGGAAGAAAGCAGTGGCCTTCATCCGTGTTTCGGCTTCTTCACTGCGTGGCTCTGAATCGTAAAGAAGCGTTGCTCCTACCGGATATTTGGCTACACCGTCCCGCAGGTGAACGGTGCGGATCAGGATGCCTGTGTTGATGTCGCCGTTCAGGCCGATCAGGCCAAGAGCGCCGCCATACCAGCCACGGGCACTCTTTTCCAGATCTTCAATCGCCTGTGCTGCCCACTTTTTGGGCGCACCGATCATGGTGACCGACCACATATGCGTCAGGAATGCATCGAGAGAATCGAAACGATCTTCCAGTGTTCCGCCGACATGATCGACGGTGTGGAAGACACCTGCATAGGATTCAATCAGGCGACGTCCGAGAACCTGCACTGTGCCGGGAACACATACGCGTGACTTGTCGTTACGGTCGACATCCGTGCACATGGTGAGCTCAGACTCTTCCTTGTAGGAGTTGAGCAGTTCTTTGATCGCGTTGGCATCTTTCAACGGATCTCCGGTGCGCCGGGCAGTTCCGGAGATTGGACAGGTTTCCACCAGCTTGCCTTCCACGCGAACAAATACTTCCGGGGAAGCGCCTACCAGTTGTTCTTCGCCAAACTGGACAAAGAACTCATAAGGACTTGGGCTCGCTTTCTGGATGCGCTCGAAAAGCTGGCTGGGTGATCCGGAATAGGGGGTGCTGAACGTCTGACGAAGAACGACCTCGTAGTAATCGCCCTGCTTCATCCTTTCCCGGACAGTTTCCACATTGGCCATGTACTCTTCCGGAGCATGGTCACTGACGATGGGAGAAGGCTTCAGCTTTTTTGACCGGGGAACTTTGGGAGAAGTGCGGTTCTTCCCGGTGGTGTCACCAAGAGCAGAGGAGAAGTCATAGCGGAACCGTTCGATGGTTTCCTTGCGGCGGTCCACGACATAGATTTCGTCACACAGATAGAGATGGAGGACCTTCGTACCTTCACGAGGCAGCTTCAGTTCAATAGGGTCGAACTGAAACAGCAGATCATAACCGAAAGCCCCGCACAGAAACAGTCGAGAGTCCGCTGCATTTTTGAACTCTTCAATGATGCTGCGCAGAATTGAAAAGGCAGATGGCTGACGGCTGCGCTCTTCCTCTGGAAAAAGTGCTGGCAGCGGCTTCAGATGTCCTTTGAGTTCCGTTGCGTCCTTGCGTTCAAAATTTTCCCAGTGCGGATGAACAGAGAGAACCGGCTCCAGAATTTTGATCAGCTCTTCGCCACGTTCATTCAACGCCCGGAACGTAACGGTGCGGGCTTCGCCAACAAGTTCAAGAGGAGGCGCGACGCAGGCAAAGTCCCAGCGTGAGTACCGACCCGGATATTCGTAACCTGATGAAAGATAAACTCCACGCTTTGTATCTAGCTGGCGAAGAATCGATTTCAGACCACGGTTGTACGCCACTCTGGAAACGGTACGAGTGACAGAAATTCCGCTTTGGGTGTGATACTGCAGGGTGCTCATGAAAAAGAAGGGACTGCTTCTTTCCATCGTATCGCGTTAGGCATCAGGAATGAGTTCACCCCCAATGTTTTGAATTGTTTTCAAAGGTGGACATGCTATCCTTCGCCCAGAATGTCATTGCTGGAAAAAATGGATCGACGAACATTTCTGGGAACTGCTGCTGTTGCTGCCTCTGTTGCTGTGAATGCGGCTCCGCAGCCGGGCAAAGTCAAGGCTTCTGTCATGCTCTGGACGCTCAAGGGGACCTTTGAGCAGAAGCTGGAAGTGGCGGCGAAAGCAGGATGCCAGTCAGTCGAACTGGTGGGGGAGCATCTCGATTGGTCCGATACCAAAATCGGGGAGATGAAGAAGCTGGTTCGTTCGCTCGGACTGGAGATGGACACCATCTCAGCCATGGCAAACTGGCCCAAAGAAAAAGTCTCCATGGTTGATCCGGCTCAGCGAGACAACATGCTGAAGAGCGTGGCTCTCAACATTGAATATGCAAAGAAGCTGGAGATCCCACAATTATTGTTGATGTCCGGGAATGAGATTCCGGGACGGACGTTTGATGAGCAGTATGCCTCCATGCTGGAAGGCTGCAAGCGGGCCGGAGATCTGGCGGCCAAAGCCGGGGTCACTCTGATCATTGAACCGCTGAACAATAAAGTGAATCACAAGGGCTTCTTCATGTCGAACTGCGTGGATGCGCTCCGCATGCTGAAGGAAGTGGAAAATCCTCAGGTGCGTCTGCTCTTCGACATCTATCATGAGCAGGTACAGCTGGGAGATGTGACGCGCAAGGTGGTGGAAGCTGTTCCGTATACCACCGTCTATCACATTGCGGATAATCCGGGACGTCATGAACCGGGTACAGGTGAACTGGATTACGCCAACATCTATCGTGCCATTGCGAAGTCCGGTTACGACAAATACGTCACCATGGAATTCCTGCCGCAGCAGGAACAAGGTGCAGCATTAACAAAAGCAGTGAAAGAGATGAGGGCGATCCTTCCTGCATAAACAGGCCTGCTTCGGCAGGAAGGATTCAGTAAATCAACGAGGGGCTACTTCCGCAGTGGCCCCAGAACACGGTCCAGGGTGTCATCGTTCCACTGACCCACTTGCACATTTCGATGGAGTGACCAGTTTTCGATGTGGGTTAGGGTTTCTCCCGGCGGCAGGTTCTGTAGCGGCCCCAGTGTTTCCAGCTCCAGAAAATCCGCATTGGTAAAGATCTCAAAGCTGGAACCCATATCCGCATAGGGCTTACCCGGCTCTCCCTTGCATTTTTTCAGGAAGGCTTCTCCATTGAGAAGGTATGCTGCCCAAGTGTCCTCGTTGAAGTGGCCCAGCTTTTGCGGAACACTGTTTCGAGGGTCCTGCTTCAGTGCGAGATATTTCTTCGTAAAGATCCAGCGGGGATCCGACAGATCCGTAAAAGCCCACATGATCAGGGGATTGGTAGGAGCCAGGACTTCAGGATGAGTTCCGCGTGGAGGAAAGCCTGTAATGCCCACTCCACCCTGGGCCATCACACTCAGAACCCACGGAGCAATTTCCGTCGCAAATCCTCCGACGTTGGTGATCTTGTGAATCACTTCCACATCCGTGCCCGATTCTGCCATCCGGATGGTGATGGACTTCTGAAGTCCGGTGAAGGATTCAGGAAGAGAGGTGACGGTCAGGCCATCATCGTGAATTGCAATCTCAACCGGATCATTATCCGGGTAATAAGTGGACGGAACAGTTTCCGGTGCAGCCCACAGGCGATGTCCACCCATGATGAACCATTCACCCAGATGAGACTTGTGATTGAAACCTTTTCCATCATGAAACACCCGGAAAAAATTCTGACCTCCTGCAAATCCGAAATGGATGATGCGTGGTCCGCTGGATGCGGTGACAATCAGTTCCACTTCCTCATTAGTGACTCTGTAGGCGTTTTCCCAGACGCCGTATTGTACTTGTTCAACTTTCATGGTTTCTCCGCCAGAATTGCATCAACCAGCGAGCCGGTTCGTTTTGCCTGAATTTGATTGAACCCGGCTGCTCGAAGCAGTGTTTCATACTCGGGCAGGGAACGTTCCCGCCCTTCTGCACAAACCAGCATATTCAGGGACTGCATGTGAGCGCCAATAGGACCTCCGTGATCGTCGTCCATCAGCTTTTCCGCAATCAACAATGCACCACCGGAAGGCAGGGCCTGATAAATCTTTTCCAGAAGTTTGTGGATCTTCTCTTCTGTCCAGTCGTGAAGAATCCGGGCGACGGCATAAAGATCTGCGGAGGGAAACGGGTCGGCAAAGAAATCTCCTTCGGCGAACTCAATACCGGAAGCGATTGTTTTCGCAAAGCCCATTACCCTGGGCAGATCAAAGAGGATTGCACGCATGTCGGGATGCTGTTGCTTGATCGCCATGGTCAAGTGCCCGGTAGCGCCACCCAGATCCACCAGCGTTTTGAATCGGGAAAGGTCGAAAGCAGAGGCTACCAAGGGGGAGCTAATGCGTCCGAAACCATGGAGTCCGGAAAGATATTCCCGCATGTCATCGTCTGTCTCATAGAAGTTGGAGAAGAGAGTGCCGGAAGCTGTCCATCGATGAGTTCCCTCGCGCACGGCTCCTTCCAGATCACCCCAGAGTTTCCATAAGGCACGGTTTGAAAAGTCGATGTATCCCACCAGTGAATCAGGGGAATTCCGTTTCAGATAGCGTGCAGCATCCGGAGTGGGAGAAAAGTCAGGATTCAGCAAGTCCAGTGAGACACATGCTTCCGCCAGACGGACTTCTGTTTCTGTTTCCGGCTTTCGTTCAAACAGGCCGATCTCCACAGCGGCAAACATCACCTTCGATCTGCGGAAGGCTTCCAACAGATCAAGTATCTTTGCGGGTGAATGAGAAGTGGTCATACCCTTTTGCTTCCAGTGGTTGGCCATTCAGACGAACCCCTTTGCGGGAAACGATCTGGCCGATACAAAAGTAATCAAGTTTTCGTTGAGAGGTGAAGAGTAATTCGTAGTCTTCTCCCCGATGCAGTGCATCTTCCAGGGATGCGCCTTTGGCAACAGGAATTTCAGCAAGGTCTGCGCCCATGCCGGAAGCTTCACAGAGCCGCGCCAGATCCAGTGAAATGCCATCACTGATATCCATGCAGGCGGAGACTTTTCCCCTCAGGCTGAGTCCGGTTTCAATGCGAGGCTCAAACCTCTTTTTGGCTTTACCTAATGGCCCGGACACGTAGATGAAATCTCCAGGTTTTGCTCCATCCCGGCGAAACGCCTTGCCGCGGGGAGTAGCTCCCAAAACCATCACGTCACAGAAGAACTGGTCGGCATGAGACAGATCGCCACCGCCCAGCTCCGTATTGTGTTTTTTTGCGAGCTGCAGAAATCCCTTGTAGAAATCATTCAGAAAGTGCTGGCATGCCCACTCTGGCAATGCCAGCGAAACAAAAGCATAACGGGGAGTTCCACCCATGGCAGCGATATCGCTCAATCCACGAGCCAGTGCATTCCAACCGATATCGGGAGCCCGGTGGGTTTCCCGCAGAAAGTGAACTTTCTCGATGAACTGATCTGTCGTGACCAGCATGTCTTCCTTGCCGTTCGGAAGAATGGCACAGTCATCCCCAATGAATTTTGAATGTTTTTGCAGGCGGCGAATGATGTCGCGCTCATTCATGGTTCTGGAAAACAAGTCCGCTGGGGAGATCTTCGCCGAAGACACGACCCATATCCTGCTCTTCTGATTCCAGTCGATGAGCATCCTCACCCAGCGCACGCCGGACCACTTCGATGGTTGCGGGGGAAAGATCGCGAGCAGCATCTCCTGTGATGCGGGCCAGTGAAATCAGGGCATCGTTAGCCTTTTCTGCCTTCAGCAGAACATCCAGCCACCGGGTCACTGTATTGGCAGGCAGAACCTGATTGTTCGGGCCATAGAAGAGCTTGCGGGCACCCAGACGCGAGATGCACCAGATATCGCTGGCAGAGTAATCCTTTTTCTTCACCTTGTTGATCAGGGTTTCTCCCAGATCGTTCTTCACCCCGTTCGGGAGAAGTTCTAGTGAAGAAGCGCAGCGCCACATTTCCCGCAGCAGACTGGAGTTGATCCGTTCCTGCTTCTTGCCGCGTGGCAGAACAAACCCGGAAAGACGCTGATAGATGTCGCCCTGCTGGTTACGATTGAGCCCACCGGCGACGCGCCCCCAGAAGATCCACCACTCACTGGCATTCTGGACAGCATTCTGAAAGGTCAGTCCGCTGGCATAGATCCGGCGCGCCTGTTCAATGCGGAGGTCATCTCCGGGAAAGCCGAAGCCGGGACGCAGACAGAAGCCGCCAAGATTGAGCCAGCGCGCTTCATGAGCGGCACTTTTCTTTCGACCTTCAGCATATTCCAGGAAAACATCAGACAACCGACGAATGGCAGAGAGCGGCCAGGAATTTCTGCCGAGGCCAATCGTCTGTTCCAGTTTTGCAGGAAGTTCGGCAGGAGAGGCATCTCCATCAAAAACATTCCGGATGGCCAGTTCCGCTGCTTCCAGCGCTTCATTGGCGATGACAGCGGCCGGACGTCCGGAGCCAGTAGTCTTTGCTTTTCTCAGCTGGAATTCCAGTCGCCACCGGTGCTCAGAGATTTTCGAGTCGGCCCATGTTTCGAGCGTGCCCACTTCTGTCAGCCGCGCGCCAATTTTGACAGGGATCGTACGTTGTTCAGTTGGCTTTCCAAAACGGATGACCGCATCCAGCGGCGCATGTTCATGGAAATCCTCTTCTACAGGAAGAACATCACCCACCTTGTCATCCACGCGACTCAGTGAGGAGTAAAGCCGGAACGAGACAGGCTTGTTGGCGATCAGTTGCAACCCTTCAAGGTCCAGTTCCAGTTGCTGGTCCGCTTCTGTTCCACGCGGCACCAGACATACCGAGCGTCCGGCATCAAGGCCAATGTAATACGTGCGAGGAAGTCCGCCGCGGACAATGATGCCAGCGCCTGTGGAGCGCGCATGCGCGAAATATGCAGCCCCCACCGATACTGCAAGATCCAGATCCTGATTCTCCAGCGCCAGCATCTTGCGGCCGTACCAGCTTTCCACCACTTCGGAAAGGCGATGCCGCAGGACATCGGGAATGAAAAATCCACCATTGAATAGGATGGCGTCGGGAGCAGTTTCTGCTGTCTGCAGAAAGGCGGCCAGATGACGGGTAATGGCCGGATCACTCACATAGGGTAATCCGAGTTCCCGAAATACACTCCGTTTTTCTTCCTTTGGCTGATCGGTCAGATCACAGGCGGGCAGGAAGCCTTCCAGCGCCAGTTCCAGCACTTCCTCACGCAGCAGCGTGGTTTTCTGGGATCCGCCGATTAATGAGGACCCACCACCCAGAACAGTAATTTCGACACTGGCCAGATTTGGAGACGCCAGCAGCCGCTCTTTTGCTGCCGCACACTGACGGCGCAGGGCACTTCTTTGTCGCAGAGAAAGCTGCGTGTTCAGTTTCGATTCGGCTAGCCATGCCAGCGTGAGATCCAGATTGTCGCCACCCAGCAGAAGGTGCTTGCCCACTGCAGTTCGGGTGAACTCTACCTTGTCCCCTTCACGATTCACACGAATTAGCGTGAAGTCACTGGTTCCGCCTCCCACATCGCAGACCAGCACATGCATTCCGTCAAAGAGGGACTTCTGGGACTGGGAAAGATGATTGGCGATCCATGAATAGAAAGCAGCGGCAGGCTCTTCAATCAGGGTCAGCTTTTCGATGCCAGCTTCACGGGCGGCCTGTACCGTGAGTTCTCTTGCCTCTTCATCAAATGATGCCGGAACGGTGAGGACAACATCCTGCTCTGCAATGGGAGATCCGTTTTCTTCCTCCCATGCTTTTGCCAGATGACGCAGATAGTGTGTGGATGCTTCCACTGGAGAGAAGATGCGGCCCGCTTCCTGTGCATCCCAGGGAAGAATCTTTGCCGTCCGGTCTACTTCTGCATTCGAGAGCCAGGACTTTGCTGCATAGACGGATCGCGTCGGGGCCAAAGCGCCCTGTTCCCGTGCATAGGTTCCAGTGATAACTTCGCTCTGATCCAGATAAAGGAAGGAGGGAAGTGTCCGGCGCTTTTCTGTCTGCCCTGCTGCAACCAGCTGGGGAATTTCCAGAACATGGATGGGTGGAAAATCAGCATCCGCCGCCTCAGCAGGATCAATATAGCTGAGGGCACAATTGGTGGTGCCAAGATCGATTCCAATATGCACTACTGCACTTTCTCCCGAGCGTTAAATTCCAGTTTCCAGCGCCGTTCGTCCTGAGCGACACACCAGAGTTCCAGCACTCCTGTTTCGGTCACTTTTGTTTCCAGTGTGACGGGGACCACTCCCGGATCTCCGGTCAGGGTTACTTCCATAGGTGGCATCTCTTCCAGTTCTTCCGGAATCTCTTCCAGGATCTCGCCCGGAACATCGTGCGTCCGGCTGGACGAGGAAAAGAACCGGAACTCTGCTGGTTCTCCCACATAGAGACCGAACTTCTGATTCGGGAAGCTGTGTGAAGATCCCTCTTCCATGCCAAATGGCGCAACTGTCAAAGCCTTCATGGGCGCAGGCATTCCCGGAACAGCAGGCAGCGATGTCTCAATCCCTGCATAGTAGGAGCGTGAGACTCCCCCGCGGATGCGTACTCCCAATCCGTCTCTGGCATTTCCGTAATATGCGGCTCCTCGCGAAACCGCCTGCATCAGGTTTTCTCCTTCCAGAACTTTTGCCTGAAGCACCTGAAGAATTCTTTCGCGGATGGCAGGGGCGCGCAGGACGCCACCATTGAACAGGATATGGGTAGGCTGTACACCTGCTCGTTCCAGAAACTCCATCAGATGAGCTGTGATGCGAGGGTCGGTGGCATAGGGCAGTCCAATTTCTGCCAGTGCTGCCCGGCGGGCTCGCGCTGTTTTCTCTCCGGGAGAGACCGCAGGCAGGAAACCTTCCACCACAAACTGGGTGACATCCTCTCGCGTCAGCTTTGCCCGTAAAGTTCCGCCCACCAGACCCGTTCCCCGGCCCAGAATCGCTACCGGATGCTCGTCCTGCTCATAAGTGGGATCAAGCAGACGTTCCTTGGCGATACGGCACTGTTGCCACAACGCCTGAAACTGCAACGGGTCCAGCTTCGGCATTTTTGCGGAGATATGCCGGGCCAGCGCGAGATCCATGTTGTCGCCACCCAGCAGAATATGATCCCCGACCGCGATCCGATCCAGCTTGAGATCACCATTCTCTTCGGACACTGAGATGAGGGTGAAGTCCGTGGTGCCACCACCGACGTCGATGACCAGCACGACATCTCCGATGCCGATCCGCTCTCTCCAGTCGGGATGTTTTTCCAGCCAGGCATAAAATGCTGCCTGAGGTTCTTCCAGAAGAATGACTTCGGGGTAACCGGCACTCTTTGCAGCCTGCAGCGTCAGTTCCCGTGCCACCGCATCGAAAGATGCCGGGACGGTAATGATGATCTGCTGCTCTGTAAAAGGAGTTTCGGAATGGATGTGGTCCCATGCCTCCCGGATATGCGCCAGATATTCACTGGAGACATCGACAGGGGAGAGTTTGGGAACTCCCTCGGGTGCATTCAGAGGTAACAGGGCAGAGGTACGATCCACTCCGGCAAAGGAGAGCCAGCTTTTGGCTGAAGAGACCAGCCTTCCCAGTGTTTCCGCACCACGCTTTTGTGCCCAGCTTCCGACGACATACTGCGCTCCATCTGCTTCCTGAGGAGTAGGCAGATAGAGGAAGGAGGGAAGCAGTGGCTCCGCGCGAACTTCCGTTCCGCTGACCAGCTGGGGGATAGGGAAAACCTCCACCCCACCTTCCGGTTTTGAATAGGCGACACCACAGTGCGTGGTACCCAGGTCGATCCCGATGACCATGGAGTAACTACTCGACTTCCAGCTCCGCCGGGGCAATGATCGTCAAATCAGTTCTGGCAGGGATATTCGGCAACTGAATGGAATCAACTTTCCAGCCACGATGGCGAAGAATCCCACCGTCAGCCTTTCCGTTCGGGGGGATATTCCCCATCAGTTTGACTCCCGGACTACTCTCTGCCTTGGTATAAGCCCCTTCTACCCCATCCACAACCGGGGAGAGCTTGAAATACTGATTCAGGGTTTTGTGGCATTCCTCATGCATGGAGCGGATGGCTCCACCCACCTGCTCATCGCTATAGGAAGAAAGGTCTTCCATGATGAAATCCACCAGGCGTGCATCGCGCTGGAAAATGCCCAGTACCTGAAGGGCACCATCGGAAACACGCACAGTGGGTGCATCCGGTTTCGGTGCGACAGGACGGTTTGCTTTAGCAACCAGTCCCAATTCAGAAGCAATCTCGTCAGAGAGCTTGCCGTCCCCTAAAATGCTGAAAAAGCTACGAACGGCGAGCGAAAAACGTCCCAAAAGAACCTCCAGAACCTTCAGGATACAACGCGCAGGAAATTCTGCTGTGGATCTGTTGATTTTGCAGTGTTTTAGCTGCGGACCAGAGCCAACTTGCGTGTTCCTTCAACGACGGCGGAATCCTGCAGCTTCTTCATTTCGCGGCGTGCGATGGCTGCCCAGGTACTGGTGGGGTCCAGCTTGAGATACATCTTCCAGTGCTTCAGGGACTTCATGATCTGACCCTGACCCTGATGAAGAAGCGCAAGGTTGTAGTGTGCATCGGCATATCCCGGTTTGAGCCGCAGGGATTCCTCATAATGATGCAGCGCCTTCACCCGGTCACCACGTTCATCGTAAAGATTGCCGAGATTGAAGTGAGCCAGCGGATAGTTCGGGTCTGCTGCTACTGCCCGGACATAGTATTTTTCTGATTCCCGCCATAAACGGGCATTGAAATGGAGTGTTCCGAGGTTGACCAGTGCTCCGACGCAGTTCTCGTCCAGTTCCACGGCCTTTTTGTAGGCCGCAAGAATTTCACGGGGCTGGGCGTTTTCCTGCTCCAGTTCCAGTCCGCGCTGGAACCAATTTTCCGCTTCTTCCTGCTTACGGTTCGCTTCCTGGCGGGACTCTTTGGTGGAGACTGCAAGGGTAATGGCTTCGAGATCTTCAAAGCGGAGCTGCATCTGCCCGCTCCACAGTTCAATCTCCTGACCTGCCAGTTTCAGCGTTCGCCGTGTTCCACGCTTCACGAGTCTGGAGTGGCGAAGGCCTTCCGCGCCGACCTGATCCAGAATCCAGCGCACAGCTCTGCTGAAGTTTTTTCCGGTGATTCCTCCCCGGTGAAAACTGGCGAATGCTCGAATTGTTTCCAGATCTTCCGGCCCGAACGGACCCGCCGAAATTAGTTTCTGCCGTTGCCAGCTTCGGAGCAGTTGCTCGGAAACCTTCGCTTGACGACAAACCTGCTGAGGCGAATAGGTTCGGGCCATCGCTGTGACGGCCACGAAAGAGATTCTATCATTTGAAAGTCGCTCATTTTATTGTGGGAAATGACAACTATGGTTAAACATTAATGAGTTCTGAAAAGCCCGCCTTGGCAAAACCTCTTGGTTATATTGCGATGTTTCTTTTCAGTGATTTAATTTTCTGGTGGCTGAGCGTGAATTCCGGCATTCAGTTTGAGTGGGAAATTGTAAACAAGGTTTTGGGGCCAGCTTGTGTTCTGATTCCGTCTTGGGCTGCACTGATGATCTTGTTTTATCTGAGACGGTGGTGGAGCATCCTGATTGGGGTAATTGCCATTATTCCCCTCATCATTTTTTCAGGACTGGGTTTATTGAGTGTCGTAATACCAGCATCTGAGAAGGTTTCTGAAACAGACTGGAGAGGGTATAAGGTTCGCTGTTATCGCAGGAACGTGGGTGCCATGACGAAGTATGGTTTGGAAATCCGGCAGGAACGCGTCATTCTTCCGGGATTGATTCTTCCTCGGAGGGTGGATTACATGTATGGATGTTCATTACTGGACATCATCACAACAGATACTGGCATAAAAGTTCTGCATAGCAGCTCTCAGTGTGAGGCTTTGAATGGACAGGATCGTGAATATGCGCTGAAACCGAATTTCTGAACAGATCAAATCGAAAAACATGTAGACCTAAACCTTCACATGCCCCAGTTTATGAGGGTTTCGCACGACGTAAATTGCACGAATGGTCCCATTTTCAATCTCAAATGCAGTGGACTGGATGGTTCCATCCACTTCCACCGTGATTAAGCCGGGCATCCGGTTGATCTCGCCCTGATAAAGAATTTTTGAAGGAAGCTTTCCATACTGACGGACCAGCCCAATAAAGAACCGGAGATTCTTCTCCCGGCCATAAATCGGATTGAGTACCGATTTACGAACCCCTCCGCCATCGGAATAGAGAACCACATCTTCAGAGAGCAAGTGTTCCAGCGTTGCTGTGTCGCCACTGCGGGATGCCTGGAAAAAGGCATTCACGATTTTTGATCCTTCTTCCTCTGAAACCGGATATCGCGGACGGGAAGACTGTACGTGTTCCCGGGCACGGCTGGCCAGCTGGCGGCAGGCAGCTTCACTTTTCTCCAGCAGTGCAGCAATTTCCGGGAAACCCATGTCGAAAATATCATGCAGCAGAAACGCTGCCCGCTCCAAAGGAGAGAGGCGTTCCAGGGCCATCATGAGGCTCATGGAAAGGTCGGCATCCAGCGATGCGATCGGATCATCCTGGACGACGGGTTCCGGCAACCAGGTCCCCACATAATGCTCTCTTTGGACGCGTGCACTTTTCAGATGGTCCAGGCAGAGATTGGTGACAGTTCTTGCCAGAAAAGCACGAGGATTTTCGACTCTTTCTTGTGGAGTGTGATGCCAGCGAAGGTAAGCCTCCTGAACAGTGTCTTCCGCTTCCGAAACAGATCCCAGCATTCTGTAGGCGATTCCAAGAAGGAATCGCCGGGAGGCTTCAAAATCTGTGACGCCTGCATCGTTCATGTCTTACTCACAGGATGGACCAGCCGGAATCCGATAGCCAGCCGGTTCCAGATATTAATGACCCCGATCAGCAGAGAGAGCTTGACTTGCTCTTCCGGTGAAAACTGCTTCTGTAACTGAGCATAATCCTCATCTGACGCATGTTTTTCAGCGATCAGTGTGAGGCTTTCCGTCCAAGCCAGGGCCGCCCGTTCGCGGTCTGTATACAACGGAGATTCCCGCCAGGCGTTCAGCAGATAGAGACGCTCTTCAGACTCTCCGGCGGCACGTGCATCCCGGGTGTGCATATGGATGCAGAATGCACATTCATTGATCTGGGAAGCACGGAGTTTAACCAGTTCGATGAGGCTCATTTCCAGTCCACAGGTCCTGATGTAGTTTTCAAGATCCAGCATGGGCTGGATCACTTCAGGGGCAGTGTTCAGTGGAATCAATCTTGGTTTCATTTGAGGTACCTTTCTGCACACATGACGAGGCAGAACTGCGTGTGTGACACGATATACTGAACTTGCAAATGAATTTCAGCAGTGCACGTGTTCTGGTGGATCTCAAGCCGTCGGAAACAGGGGTTCTCGAAACAATTGATCTTCCCTCTGATTTTGCAGAGAGGTTGATGCAGCTGGGGTTCCTGCCCGGAACCTCCATTGAGGCTGGACCTGCAGCTCCAGGTGGTGATCCTCGTGTGTATCGCGTGGATGGTTCAGAAATCGCGTTGCGCCGTGAAACTGCAATTCATTTGATTTTGAGATAGGGTGATTTTGAGATAGGGGCCATCGGATGAGTGATTGCCACGCTTCGGGTTCTGTACAGGCTCCTGTTGCTGAATATGAGACGCATGGCCGTCGACTAGTGGCGTTGATTGGCCCTCCAAACTCAGGGAAATCCACTCTTTTCAATCAACTGACCGGGCTTCGACAAAAAGTTGCCAACTATCCTGGCGTCACCGTGGAGCGGCACGTCGGACAGGCGATTCTGGACCACCATAAAAAAGTTGATCTGCTGGATCTTCCCGGTGTTTACAGCCTGAATCCCCGTTCAGAAGATGAACGGGTCACCCATGATGTGCTGGCAGGAAAGATGCCGGATCTGCCCCGCCCGGATGCTGTCCTGCTGATTCTCGATTCCACGAATTTAGGTCGGAACCTGGCTCTGGTAGCACCCATCCTGACCCTGGGTCTGCCGGTGATGGTTGTCCTCAATATGGCAGACGATCTTCGCAGCCGGGGTGGCAGTGTCGATACGCAGACACTCTCAGCAGAGATCGGTGTTCCGGTAGCCCTCATCAGCGCCAGTCAGGGAGAGGGTATCGGTCAAGTTCGGGATTTTCTCCAGGAAAAACTGGCTCCCGCCCGACGTGTCGAACTGCCTGTACTGCAGGATGTTCCGCAATGTCGCAAATGGGCGGCACAGGTCGCTGAATCCGCACACTATCGATCTCCGGCACCACCTCAGGTCACCAGAAAGATTGATCACTATCTGTTGCATCCGGTCTTTGGGCCCATCATCCTGCTGGTGATTCTGGCAGGAATCTGGTGGGCCATCTTTGCCGGTGCTGCTCCTGCTATGGATGCCGTCGATGAGCTGATCTCTTCTTCCGGCGACTGGATCAGGGAACGGATGCCCGATGGCATCCTGCGGAGTCTGCTGATTGACGGGATCTGGAGCGGAGTGGGTAGTGTCGTCATTTTCCTGCCGCAGATTCTGTTGCTGACACTCTTCATCGGAATCCTGGAAGACACCGGCTATATGGCGCGGGCGGCATTACTTGCGGATCGATTGTTGGCCAAAGTTGGGCTTCAGGGCAAGGCTGTTATCCCCATGGTGTCCGCATTGGCGTGTGCCATTCCGGCCGTGATGTCCACCCGTGCGATTGAGAGTAAAAGGGACCGTCTGGCGACCATTTTCGTGGCGCCGTTCATGGTCTGTTCCGCACGATTACCGGTCTATACTCTTCTCATTGCTGCCTTTGTTCCAGGTAGTGCATGGAAGCAGGCTATGGTGCTGCTGGGCCTGTATGTTCTTGGCGCAGTGGTGGCGTTCCTGACGGCATGGGTGCTTAAGTCATCAGTGCTAAAGAGTGATCCTGTTCCTTTTGTGCTCGAAATGCCTCCTTATCGCTGGCCTACTGTTCAGTCGCTGGGCCTGCGCATGATTGATCGAGGCCGGGTGTTCCTGCGCCGTGCGGGAACGGTCATCCTCGGGGTTTCTGTTCTTCTGTGGGTCTTGGCCAGCCTGCCGTTGAAGGATGGAGAACCATCGGAGATCGCAGAAAGCTATGCCGGAGCAATCGGGCATGCCATCGAACCTGCGATTGAGCCTTTGGGTTTCAACTGGAAGATTGGCGTGGGTCTGATCACTTCTCTGGCTGCGCGGGAAGTGATTGTGGGAACCCTGGGCACTATCTATGGAATTGAAGGCGCGGAAGAAGCGGGTGAAGGCAATGACAGCCTGCGGGACACCCTGAAAAAGGACCTGACTCCCGGCGGAGCAGCCGCTCTTGTCGTATTTTTTGCCTTTGCCATGCAGTGTTTTTCTACCATTGCTGTGGTGCGCCGAGAGACGGGTGGATGGAAATGGCCGGTGATCCAGTTCCTCTATATGCTGGCACTTGCTTATGGCTGTGGTTTCCTTGCGAATCGCATCTTTTCATGACCGCATCCTATAAGGACGCGATACATTGGGAGATTACGATTCATGCATAACGTTGTCATTCTGGGATCTGGTTGCGCAGGAAATACTGCTGCGATTTATACTGCACGGGCCAATCTGAAGCCACTGGTGCTGGAAGGGCATGAGCCAGGCGGTCAGCTTTCAATCACCACGGAAGTTGAAAATTTTCCAGGATTTCCTGAAGGCGTCATGGGACCGGAACTGGTCCAGAACATGAAGAAACAGGCAGAGCGGTTCGGGGCAGAATACCGCTATGGAACTGTGATTGAAGCGGATCTGTCCAAGCGTCCCTTTCGGCTGTCCATTGATGGCGAATGGGTAGAAACAAAGACACTGATTATTGCTTCCGGGGCATCAGCCCGTTGGTTGGGACTTCCCAACGAGCAGAAGCTGATTGGACACGGTGTTTCGAGTTGTGCCACATGTGACGGATTCTTCTACCGTGATAAAGAGATTATTGTTGTCGGCGGTGGCGATACTGCCATGGAAGAAGCAAATTTCCTGACCCGCTTTGGCCGTAATGTGACGATCATTCATCGGCGGGATGAGTTTCGGGCCTCCAAAATCATGCTGGAACGTGCTCAGAAAAATCCTAAGGTTAAATGGCTGACCAATACGGTGGTCGAAGATATTTACGATCTTGAACAGAATATTGTCACCGGAGTAAAACTGAAAAACCTTCAGACAGGGAAGGTCTGGACGCAGGATGTTGATGGATTCTTTGTCGCCATCGGCCATATTCCGAATACCAAGCCTTTTGTCGGCCAACTGGATCTGGATGAGGACGGATATATCGTTTCCCATGGCGGTGCCCGAACGAACATTCCGGGTGTATTTCATGCGGGAGATGTGGAAGACCGGATTTACCGACAGGCAATTACTGCAGCGGGTGCGGGATGCAAAGCGGCGATTGAGGCAGAAAGATTACTGGAAGCAGAGGAATCGCATTAATGCGATTCCTCTGCTTTTATACGGACTAGTTAATTGCTTTCTTCAGTTTGGCGACAAACTGATCAGCTGCTCTCTGTTTAGTTTCATCATTCATACCCATGTTGAAGTCATAGGTTAGTATGGGCTTGTGGGTTTTAATATCTACCACTGTTAACCGGCTTAACTCACTTCTGCCAGTCTGTTTACGATAAACAACCTCTGCATGAACAGACTTGAACTTCTTTCCAAGCATAACCTTGAGATCTGGATGTTCTGCCTCTTCCAGCAGTTCAAGCTGTAGATTTTGTTGTGCAGCCGCTCTCTCGATGAAGACTTCAAATCCGTCCATTTTGTCGAGAAAGATTGATTTACGATCTATTGCGTTTCCGGCCACTGTGCCGACAAAGAAAACTGCAATCAAGGCAAGTATTCTCATATCCTAATTATTACAAAAGTTTAATATTTTGGGAAGGGGTGAATATGGCATGCTACAACTTCAAATTTATCCGGAGAGCCCGCCATTGTCATAACTCTCAGAAGAATCTCAAAGTAGTCAGAACTCTGCTGTTGAAATTGTTGGGTGCTCACCACTGTTTTGCGAAGCAGTGAATGATCCATTACCAGCTTTCCTGCTGCTTCCGTTGCTTCTGCATTGGACCCAGCCAGAAAAAGAAGATTGCCGGAGTTGCTGGGGTTGGGAAGAAAGGAGATCAAGGCATAGGCATCTCCGGTCCCCCATCCTTTTGCAGTTGGAAAATAGGAGGGACTTTCTCCAGCTGCTGGACGATGGTTCCGGACGATTTCCCGTTTGGATTCCTGGTCAAACTCGAAACGAAAATCCATCTCCTCCCGGAACAGGTTCATCCATGGGTTGGAACGCGGACTTCCCAGGATGATGAAATTGTCCTCTGTCTTGAAATCCAGAATGTTCAAACTGCGCGCAGTATGGGTTTTGACAGATCGGGCCCATGGAGTGGCCAGACTGGAGATATTCATTGCAATGCGTGCGTCTACTGCTGCTACATTGGTCCCTCGATGAGCCAGCATGACACTCTTTGCCATTGGATCCGCCTCGAGTGTGGGAGGAATATACTGCTGATTGGCATAGTCAGACAATGAAAGCTGAAAATTCAGTAACTCTTGAGTCAGGGAAATATCAGGATCACAGAGAATAATCCGAAGGTCTTTTTGTGGAGAAAGAAGACCACTCCAGGGTAGAGAACTGGCGACAGAACGCTGGGTAACGGTGGAGTTCTGATGCCAGAGCCATCCGCACACACCCATGGCAATGAACAGAAGTACAGCCA
Source organism: Bryobacteraceae bacterium (assembly GCA_037190045.1). Taxonomy (GTDB): domain Bacteria; phylum Acidobacteriota; class Terriglobia; order Bryobacterales; family Bryobacteraceae; genus JAPKYZ01. The sequence goes on from JBBCIQ010000004.1 coordinate 223,031, forward strand.
GGATATATATCGATGCATGCGGCTTGTTGTTGTAAGCGTGGTTTCTCGCGGGAATGACGGAAACAGTTTCAGCGGGAACTACATTCCCGATATCGGCTTGAAGGCTGAATTCCGGAATATAGGAACCGGAGGGAAGATCCACCCGCCAGCCGGATATTGATCCATGATCGCTGTAGTACTGGTGCAGCCTTCTTCTGACGTCACTGGCTGTTACACGGACAATTGCATCGGCACCCGTGTCATAGGACGCGGAACGGCCAAAAAGCTCCACACCTAGAGATCTCTCTTTTAGTTCCTCTGTTCTGCCCGCAAGTGTTTTTTCCACAATATGAGTCAAAAACTCGATGCTGCGTCGGCTTACGCGGAAAGCAGGACTTGTCAGAATTTCCTGAAGGTGGACTCGGATCAGGGGTATGTCTAAGTTTTTTTGTCTGTATTTATTGTCTGAATTTTTTAGGCCTGGCTGTATATCTTTTGCGACCATTTTCGACCCCTGAGGCGTGACTATATCACAGTGAGGTTACCGATACAATCTGTTGTGGCTGATATCTACTTTTTTTATCAATAACTTAAGTTGACGTTAGGAACATGAAACTAACATTGCTGAAGCCGGTCAAACTGCATATAATTGTGATCCGCGGGAGAAGCTTTTCGAATAATTCAAGGATATTTTCCCTGAAAGTGTGAATAGTTTTGCCGGTTATTTTTTAATGGGTTTTGTGTCTGGAGGCACTATGTTTTTCCATCGAAAGGGTCTCGTGCCCTTGCTCTGTTTGCTCGGAATAGCCTCAGTTGGCTGGGGACAAGGTACTTTAGGAACAATCACTGGTCTTATCTCGGATAGTACGGGTGCAGTGATTCCAGATGCCGATATTGTTGCAACCAATACGGCAACAGGTGTGAGGGTGCAGACGAAAAGTTCTTCCACCGGAAACTACGTCATTCCGAATCTGCAGGTGGGTCGTTATACGATCTCAGCAAACGTCACCGGTTTTAAAAGCTACACACGATCAAACATTTCGCTCTCAACTGCTGAAAACATTCGGATCGATGTTGTCCTGGAAGTTGGATCGGCGGCAGAGAAGGTTGAAATTACGGCGGAAGCTCCTCCTCTAAAGACAGAATCAACAGAAGTATCGACAGTCATGGAGCAGAAACTGGTCAATGACATGCCACTTGCCATCGCTGGAATCGGCGGCGGAATGCGAAACGCCTTCAGCATCATGATGATGATGCCGCAGGTGAAGAGTGGCAATGGCGAAGGTGCATGGGATGATCTTCAGATCGGTGGTGGTCAGCAGCATGACTTCAATGTGAGTGTCGATGGCATGTCCGTCGAAATGGGCTGGCGCAATCACGTAGGGTACATGAACCGGCTCACTCCCTCTGTAGATTCAGTGGAAGAGTTCCGAATCGACACCTCATCCTTCAAGGCAGAACACAGCCGCGCCAGCGGTGGAAACATCAGTGTCACCACCAAGTCAGGTACTAATGAATTCCATGGAAGCGGGTTCAACTTTTTCCAGAGTCAGGTATTTAACTCGAACACATGGCTCAACAATAAAGTTGGCCGGCCAAAATCGAAATTTCACAGAAATGATTTTGGAGCTACCATCGGTGGTCCGGTGGTTCTGCCCAAAATCTATAACGGCAAGAACAGAACCTACTTCTTCTTCTCTTATGAAGGCTACCGCTGGCCCAGCACCAGCGATGCAGCCCAGCAGACCATTCCCTTGGCGAATATGTTGCAGGGTGACTTCTCTGACTGGCGTCTGCCTAATGGAAACCTGATCCAGATTTATGATCCGGCAACTACCCGTAGCGATGGAAGAGGTGGCTTTACTCGAGATCCGTTTGTCGGGAATATCATTCCCCAGGCACGCTTGAGCCGGCTTTCCCAGAACATTGCCCAGTATTATCCGGATCCAAACCGTCCAGGTTTAACGAATAACTACATCTCCCCGGGTACAGAACCCAAGAAGAGAATCGAAAACGCATACACCACTAAGTTTGATCATCACTTCAGTGAGAAGAACCGGATGTCCTTCACCTGGACAAAAAATGGCATGCGCTTTAATAACGCGTATGATACTGATCCGACAAATCCGATGAACTGGAATAGTCTGCCCTATCCCTTAGCCGGACGGAAATACTACAACGGTGATCAATACTACGGCAATGTATTCCGTGTGAATGACACTCACATCTTTAGTCCCAACCTGGTAAATAACCTGACCATTGGTGCACATCGGCTGACGCATCCGGAACATGACATCACCGTGCAGCCGGCAGGGCAGAACTGGGGAGACATGCTGGGTGGAGCCGTTGGAAATAATCCTGGCTATAACACCGGATTCCCTTCTGTCAGCTTTCAGAACGATAACTATTATGGATGGGATAGCTCCAAGTTCTGGGATGAATATCACACCGTTTATGGCATTGATGAAAATCTGACCTGGATCAAGAACAATCACAGCATCAAGTTCGGGTACAGCTTCCAGAAGATGTTCCTGAACACAAACAATCGCAACACTGCTGCCGGATCGTTTGCATTCAATCGACTCAGTACCTCCGCTCCATTGGATAACAGCGGAAATTCAGGAAATGCATTTGCCTCCTTTATGTTGGGCGAAGTCTACTCCGGCAACTTCACCATTCCGAATACTTCAATGTTGCGCTTCCCTTACCATGCATTCTTTGTTCAGGATGACTGGAAGGTGACTTCAAAACTCACCATCAATATGGGCATTCGTTATGAAATCAACATGGGTGTCTATGAGAAGCATGATCGGCTCTCTTACTTTGATCCGAATCTTCCCAATCCTGCTGCCAGCGGACAACCGGGTGCACTTCGTTTCCTGGGTGAGGGGACTGGTCGCGAAGGCGGTCGTCGCCTCTATAACAATGCAGGTGGATGGGGTCCACGTTTAGGCGCTGCCTACCAGCTCTCTGAAAACACTGTAATCCGAGCAGGTGCCGGTATCTTCTATGGCACGAACAAAGCTCCAGGTCTGGGTGGAGCAAACAATGGATTCACGAATGCTCCCAGCTGGACTTCACAGGATCAGGGAATTAATCCTGCATTCCAGTGGGATCGTGGATTCCCTGCATGGGAAGCTCCACCCTTTATCAATCCAGGATTTAATGCAGGCTTTAGCCTTCCCTGGTTTGGCGCAGCTGAAACAGGTCGCCTGCCACAGACCAGCACCTGGAACTTTGCACTGGCAAGAGTACTGCCTGGCAATCTGGTTCTGGATGCCACCTATACAGGAAGCAAGGGAACTTATCTTGCTTCAGACCGCGTCAACATCATGCAGATTCATCCACAGTACGCATATCTTGGTGGACTGTTGAATCGTCCGATTGATGATCCTGAAGTGGCGGCACTAGGGTTCAGAGAACCTTTTGCAAACTTCAAACAGTTGATGGGTGCAAACGCGACTCTTGGGCAGTCTCTCCGCGCTTTCCCTCAGTATCAGAACCTGACTACCGGTGGAATGATGAACCACAGTGGTAATTCCACATATCATGCATTGATCCTGAAGGCCACCAAGCGCTTCAATGGTGGACTTAGCATGCTGGCCAGCTACACCTGGTCAAAGCTGCTGACCGATGCTGATTCCTCTGAACCATGGATTGCGGGTGTGGTTGGTTCAGGCACAGGAGCCGGATCGCAGGATCAGTACAACCGTAAGCTGGATAAATCCTATGGCGTACTGGATCTGCCACAGATGTTCAAGCTGACGGCAAGCTATGACATGCCTTTTGGACAAGGAAAGAAGTATCTGACTTCCGGAGTGGGTGGAGCTGTTCTGGGTAACTGGAATCTGAGTACCTTCATGTTCTACCAGAGCGGATATCCCATGGGTGTTGTCGATAACGGATACATCAATAATCTGAAAGGTGGAACGCCACGACCGAATGTGTTGAGCCACGACTGGCGTGCACCCATTGCAGGAGATCGGTTTGACCCCTCTGTGGATAACTTTTACGATCGCTCTGCCTTCGAACGGAGAACAAATCCAGCTGCTGATCCAGTGGGTAATGCCCCACGTTTCAATGGATCGGTTCGTTCATTCAAAACATTCCGGACCAATATCGCTGTGACAAAAGGTATCCCGATCTGGGAACGAGTCAAGGCGGATCTTCGTCTGGAAGTCTTCAACCTCTTTAATCAGAAGAACTGGAGCAATCCAACTGCAGATCTTTCAAACCAGCAGCTGTTTGGCGTGATTACCAATGCCAATGGAAATCGCTCCATGCAGGTGGCATTGAAAGTACTCTTCTAAGCTGATGTAATATAGCCCGGTATGGATCTCACTCTCCATACCGGGCAACTTACTGGAGGTCCGTTTGATGAAGGGTTCCCCTGCCTTTGCCCTGTTTCTGACGATTCCCTTTCATCTGAGTCTGCTATCGGCTCAACCTGTTCCTGAATCCCTGAATAAGGCTCTCTTCGAGCAGAAGCTGCTCCCTGTACTTACACAGAACTGCGCTGGATGTCACTCCGCCAAAAATCTTGCAGGCGGCTTAAATATAGCAAGTCTGGATCTGCTGATTACCGGAGGGAAGCGTGGAACTGCCATTATTCCGGGAGATTCTAAAGCCTCTCTGATCATGCAGTACATCCGCGGAGAACAAAGCCCAAAGATGCCAATGGGTGGATCTCTCAGCGAAGAAGTCATCGAGGCGCTGGCAAAGGCGATCGATGAGATGCGCCCTCTTCCGAAAACGGCTCAGAAGCGAGATCCCTATCTGGACTGGCTGCTGAAAAAGCCGGAAGCCCCGACCATTCCCACAGTTCAGCAGAATGCCTGGGTGAAGAATCCAATTGATGCTTTTATTCTGGCGAAGCTGGAATCCAAAGGAATGAAACCTGCACCCCAGGCATCAAAGAGGGCCCTGCTGCGCCGTGCGTATTTTGATCTGGTGGGATTGCCGCCTTCATTGGAAGATATTGAGAGTTTTGAAAAAGATCCGTCCCCTGAAGCTTATGAAAAAGTGATCGATAAGCTTCTGGCAGATTCGCGGTATGGAGAACGTTGGGCACGTCACTGGTTGGACCTTGCTCGTTTTGCGGAATCAGACGGATTTGCGATTGACCGGGAAAGACCCACTGCCTGGCGCTATCGGGATTATGTCATTCGTGCGCTGAATGAAGATCGCCCTTACGATGTGTTTGTCAAACAGCAGATTGCTGGTGACGAGCTGCGCGATGGAAATGCCTCTGACCGAATCGTTGCACTGGGTTTCCTGCGAATGGGGACATGGGAGGCAGATGCAAACTTCAAGACACAACTTCGACAGGATGTACTGAATGAGTTAACCGGAACCATCAGTCAGGTTTTCCTGGGGCTGACGGTAGGTTGTGCTCGTTGTCACGATCATAAATATGATCCGATTCCACAGAAAGATTTCTACCGGCTGCAGGCATTCTTTGCGCCAATGAAGATCGATGATCGTCCGGCTGCCTTTATGGATATTGAGAATCCGAAGATGATGAAGTCCAGCCTTCGTCATTTTGAGGATGAGGTAGAGCTTGCGGATGAAGCATTGAAGTCCTTTCAGGATCAGATGAAGAAAGAGTTTATTCGCCGAAAGAATCTGAAAGAGGATGACAAAAAGGCGGGTGAATATCTGGCGGCTCTTCGTAATGAGAAAGATGAAACCTTTACGGCAGAAGAACACCGCAAGTGGAGAGATGCCAGTGATCATTTACGCAAAATGACAGACAGCATAGGGCGATATCGCCCTGTTGCCTATGCGGTATCAGATGTAGCGCCTCCTCACGTTCCTGAGCTTGCCTCCACATACTTACTGGAAGGTGGAGAACTGGCGAATCGGGGAGAGAAGGTTGAACCTGGTTTCCTGAAGGCTGTTATTGGAAACGAGGAGAATGCGAAGATTCCATTTGCGGGAGGTAGTTCCGGTCGCCGTACTGCACTGGCGGAATGGATCGCATCGCCGGACAATCCATTGACAGCACGTGTGATGGCAAACCGGATCTGGATGCATCACATTGGTGAAGGTATTGTTCGCACTCCCAGTGATTTCGGAATCAATGGTGATCGCCCCTCACATCCGGAATTGCTGGATTACCTCGCGACACAGTTTGTCGAAAAGAAATGGAGTATGAAGGCCATGCATAAGATGGTCCTTCTCTCCAATACTTACCAGCAGTCCACGGTCCACAATGAGTTTGAAAAGTATGCAGAAGCCGATCCAAAGAATCTTCTGTTGTGGAGAATGAACTGGAATCGTCTGGAAGGCGAGATCATTCGGGATTCGATCCTGAGTGTTAGTGGGAATCTGCAGAAGACAACGGGCGGACCGGGTGTTTTTGTGACGGTCCCTTCTGACGTTGCAGAGGGATTTGAGTTCTTCAAATGGTTTCCGTCCGATGAAAAAGATCAGGATCGACGGACTATCTATACATTCCAGCGTCGCTCGGTGATGAATCCAATGATCGAGGTCTTTGATGGGGCCAACATGAGTGAAGTATGCTCGCGGAGAAGTTCCACTGTGGTTCCTACACAGGCTTTTTCATTGCTGAATTCCGATTTCACACGGGAACAGGCGAAGAAATTTGCCGCGAATGTTCTGGAACATGCCGGGCCGGATGTCGATCAAAGCCTTGATCGGGCTTTCCTTCTGACTCTGGCGCGGAAACCTTCTGAAACGGAAAGACAAAAGTACAAGGTTGCTGCTCAGGGAAAAACATCACTGGAAGCATTAACTCAGCTGGGTGTCGTTCTCTTCAATCTCAACGAGTTTATCTATCTGGAGTAGCTATGAATTCTGCTGAATATGCACGTCGTCGATTTCTATACCAGAGCCTGACTGGCGTGGGCGGACTGGCTCTGATGGACCTGATGAATCGCGATCTTCAGGCATCCACGATTGGTGAGAGTCCGCTGCTGCCGAGAAAGCCTCATCATGATCCAAAAGCGAAATCCTGTATTTTTCTGAGCATGCTGGGCGGTGTCAGCCAGATGGATACTTTTGACCCAAAGCCCGCTCTGGAGAAGTTCGATAACACCGTCATGGACTGGAGCAAGGAGAAGAACACGGACCAGCCGAATCTCTTTGCGAAGCCACGTCTGATTCTGAAAAGCCCATTTGAATTCAAGAAGTATGGTCAGTGCGGGCGGGATGTGTCCACACTCTTTCCGCATGTGGCGGAATGCGTCGATGATCTGGCCTTTGTTCGCTCCATTCAGACAGAAAATGGGAATCATCCGGCAGCTGTATTTTTGATGAATACCGGCATTGTCATTCCGGGAAAACCATCTGTTGGTTCATGGGTCACTTATGGGCTGGGAACTGAAAACCAGAATCTGCCGGCCTTTGTGGTTCTTCCGGATTTTCGATCCATTCCCTTCAGTGGCTCCCAGCAATGGGGACCAGGATTTCTGCCCGCCAGCTATCAGGGAACGGTCCTTCGCTGGAAAGGCGATCCGATTCTGAATCTGAAGCCACCCGCTGATGTCAGTCAGAAAACGCAGGAAGCTGAGATGGACTTGCTGCGAGCTTACAACCAGGAGTTTTCTGCAAAGCATCAGCATCATCCCGATCTGCAGGGACGGATTGACAGCTATGAACTGGCTTACCGTATGCAGGCAGAGGTGCCCGGTGCACTGGATCTGGATGGTGAATCCCAGGAAACGCTGGAAATGTATGGACTGAATGATCCGGTAACCGAATCATTTGGAAAGCGATGTCTGATGGCGCGCAAGCTGGTGGAAAAAGGAGTTCGCTTTGTACAGCTCTACACACCCAGCCAGTCCTGGGATGGACATACCGGCATTCTGAAGAACCATACAAAGAATGCAGCAGAGACAGATAAGCCAACAGCTGCACTGATTAAGGACCTGAAGCGTCGTGGGTTACTGGATTCAACACTTCTGGTCTGGATGGGTGAGTTTGGACGGACTCCGGATAATCCGGCAGATATGCGGGATAACGCAGGCCGGGATCACAACACGCGAGCCATGACCATCTGGTTTGCTGGTGGTGGCGTGAAAGCCGGAACAATCACCGGTGCCACTGATGAGCTGGGATTCAAGGCCGTTGAGAATATTTACCGGATGCGGGATGTCCATGCGACTGTTCTTCATCTGATGGGGCTCAACGATATGCGCCTGACCTATTACAGTGCTGGACGGAATCAGCGATTGACAGATACGGGTGGGGAAATCATCAAGGAAGTGATTGCCTGAAAGGAGTATCTATGAAAGATCTCAAGGAATTTGAAAAGTCCATCGACAGGATCGAAGATCCGGATCGACGAGAGTTTGCAAAGATTGCACTGGTTGCTGCGGGTTCACTGCTCGCTGGGGGAACAGCAAAAGCTGCTGTACATAAAAATACTCCAGGAATTAAACTTTGCGCTCAATCTCCAGCCAAGCCGACAGAAGAGCAACTCCTCTTTCTCAAACAGATCGGTGCTGAGTATGTCAGCGTAGGGTCCACACCTGATCTGCGAACGGCAGAAGGATTTCAGCAGATTAAGAAGACCTATGCAGACGCAGGCTTCAAGGTATGGAATATCGGAAATACCAGTGTCCATAACATGGAGCAGGTGACTCTCAACCTTCCTGGTCGGGATCAAAAGATTGAAGAGTACAAGCAGTATCTGCACAATCTTGCAAAGGCTGGAATCCGGTACACCACTTATGCCCACATGGGCAATGGGATCTGGACCAGTGGACGCACGGATGTGCGTGGCGCTTCAGCTCGTGAGTTCAATATGGCGAGCCCCGACAAGGTAGGTCGCTGGGATGGAAGGGAGTGGCGTGAGCCACTTTCCCATGGTCGTGAATATACAAAAGATGAAATATGGGAAAACTATACTTACTTCATCAAGCGTGTGGCTCCTGTAGCTGAAGAGCTGGGCATTCGTATTGGAATTCATCCGGATGATCCACCCGTACCTGTTCTGGCGGGTGTGCCGCGGTGCATCTTCAGCAGCTTTGATGGATATAAGCGAGCGCTGGAAATCGCGAACAGTCCCAATGTAGGTATCTGTTTCTGTTGCGGTACCTGGCTGGAAGGCGGGACAAAGATCACTGGAAAAGATCCGGCAGAATCGATTCGTCATTTCGGGAACGAGAAAATCTGGAAGGTTCACTTCCGCAACGTCAATGCTCCCTTACCTCACTTTATTGAAACATTCATGGATAACGGCTATTACGACATGTATCAGGCCATGAAGGCATTACGGGATGTGAACTATGACGGAATCATTATTCTGGATCACACACCGCAGACAGTGGGGGGCAGTTATCCGGCTACAGCCTATGGGTATGCCTATATGCGTGCACTGCTCAATCGGGTAAATGCGGAAGCAAAGGCCTGAACAGAGCTTCAAATCATTTCGAAATACAGAGGGTGCCTTCCCAGGGCACCCTGTTTCTTTTATAAGCTGATTGGTGGCCTTTAGCGCTACGTTTTCTGATTAAACCAGATGATCGAACTAACTTCCTTTTTTCAGGCTGCTGAAACCTCACGATTAGTGCAGCTGGGTGTTCTCGACATTACAGTTATCGCTCTCTACTTTGTGGCGGTAATCGGCATTGGCTTCTATCTGAAGCGATTCACCAAGACAGGTGAGGACTTCTTCCTTGCCGGCCGTGAGATGACGGCGTGGATCTGCGGCCTGAGCTTTGTTGCGGCAAATCTGGGATCACTAGAAATGATGGGCTGGGCGGCATCTGCCTATCAGTATGGAATCCTGGCTGCTCATTGGTACTGGATTGGTGCGATTCCAGCCATGTTGTTTCTTGGCATCGTGATGATGCCGTTCTATTACATGAGCAAGACGCACTCTGTGCCGGGATACCTCAAGTTGCGTTTTGGTGAAGGTTCCCGTGCTGTATCAGCCATCTCATTTGCGGTGATGACCATTCTGATGAGCGGCATCAATATGTACTCCATGGCTCTGGTGATGAAGGTCGTTCTGGGGTGGGACATCAATTTCAGCATCTGGAGTGCATCGCTGACCGTTGCGGCCTATGTCTTTCTCGGAGGACTCCTGTCCGCCATCTTCAATGAGGTTCTGCAGTTTGTTCTGATCTGGCTGGGTGCTGCACTGATCCCCATCATCGGGATGATTGAGGCAGGTGGATGGAACAATCTTGTCAACCGTGTGGCAACGAATGTGGGCCGCTCTGACTACATGAATCTGTGGCAGTCACTTGGTTCGTTTCAGGACAACCCGATGGGGATTCACTGGACCGGTATTGTCTTCGGTACAGGCGTGGTGATCTCATTTGGCTACTGGACGACAGATTTTCTTGTTGTGCAAAGAGTGCTGGCTGCCAAGGATCTTCGGTCCGCAAAGATGGCTTCCGTGATTGGAGCGGCCTTCAAGATGATGGTTCCCTTGATTGTGATCCTGCCGGGCTTGCTGGGGCTGGGATTACTTCCTGACAAGCTGGTTGGCGAGGCAGAAGCTGCAGCGACAGGAGCACACAGCTATAACGAAGTGCTTCCACTGATGCTGGCACGATACTGTGGACCGGGCTTGCTGGGTTTGGGAATCACAGCACTGATTGCGGGATTTATGTCCGGTATGGCGGGAAATATCAGTGCATTTGCCACAGTATGGACATATGACATTTATCGTCCGTTGATTCGCAAGACGGCCAGTGATGGGCATTACCTGAGTGTTGGCCGATGGTGCACATTGCTGGGTGTGCTGGTGAGCATCGGGACAGCCTATCTGGTAATGCAGTTTGAAAGCATTATGGATTATGTCCAGCAGTTGTTCAGCTTCTTCATCGCACCACTATTCGGAACAGTCATCCTGGGTATGCTGTGGAAGCGTGCAACTCCTGCAGGTGGTGTCTGGGGATTGTCACTGGGCACTCTGTCTTCCATCGGTATGTGGCTATGGGTAAAAGCTGATCCTTCGGCTTTGCGTATCATTGCTTTTTCACCAGATGCAAAAGACATGGCGGAGAATATGTATCGTGCGTTGTGGGCCTGGATAGTGTGTGTGCTGGTGACGGTTGTTGTGAGCTACATCACCAAACCAAAACCGGAAGCGGAACTACAAGGGCTTGTCTATGGCTGTACAGAGATTCCTTCTGATTCTGATGTAGGACTGTTGCGACGGCCTGCATTCTGGGCCGGGGCGGTGATGGTTGTTCTGATCGCGCTGAATATTATTTTCTGGTAGGTGCTACATGGAAAAAATGATTTCAATCTGGTTCTTTATCGGCCTGCTGCTGGTCGCTTACGGAGTCATTATTCTTGGCGCAGGAATCTATGACTACCTCAATCCCATAAAGAATACGGTCGTGCTGGCTGAACTGCATGCAGGCATCTGGTGGGGCGCATTAATTCTGGCTCTTGGCCTTTACTGGGCAATTACAGAAGCACCCAAAAAAGACTGATTCATTTTTTATTCATTTTGATTCGCTAGCTTAAGCCTGAAAAGCAGTCTCAACGAATCTCGTCGGAATTCATATGATGGTCTGACGATGAAAAGACTGAATCAGGGAAAAATGAAGATTAATTCCAGTGTTGTTATTGCAAGTATTTGCGTTGCTCTATCTTCGCTCGCAGTTTTTGGGGAAAACCAGAAAAAATTCACTTTTGATCCAGCTGATCCGCGGGAAAACGTTTCCCGTGATGGTCCACGGCCCCCATTTGTCTCCAGCGCACGGCGTCTGCTGGTTGCCCCTGAGTTGAAAGATGCTCCGGATGAGTGGGTGGACAATTCACTCCAGTGGGTCAACTTCATTCTGGAAAACTTCAAGCCAGCATTGAAGGAACATCCGGTCAGACGCGCAGCCATGATCCGTCTGGACGATATTCTGCATATTGAATCCGCTCCTGAAAAACCAATTGTCCAGAAGTATTACAAAGACAGGATTGAACTGGCGATCCAGGAGATCGAACGAACTGAAGTCACTGAAGGCATGAGGATCTGGAAGCTGTATAACCACGGTTTTCTGATTCGTACTCCGACTGTTTCTTTCACCTTCGATATTGTTCCTGGCACGCGGACCGTTGGCTTCTCCATTTCCAAACAACAGATTGAGCGGCTTGCTGCACAGTCCGACGCACTTTTTATCAGCCACTGGCATGGGGATCATGCAAGCAAAGAAGTCGCAAAGATCTACCACTCTTTGAACAAGCCTGTGATCGCGCCGGAAGGAATGTGGGCGGAAGATGTCGATGCCGCAAAATTCCTCACCACACCAAAGCGCAGCACAGAAATTGTTCATGACATCGCCCTGAAAAGTGGCAAGACGCTGAAAGTGGTTGCCTATCCCGGACATCAGGGCCCCAAAGTATTGGTGAATATCCATCTGGTTACTACGCCCGAAGGATTCAAGGTTGCGCAGACTGGTGATCAGTCAGGAACAGAAGCCGATGGTGGAGATTTTGACTGGATGGCTCGTATCGGGCGGGATCACAAGGTAGATGTTCTGATGCCCAACTGTTGGGCGAATGGTCTGGGCAGAATGGTGCGGGGTATCAATCCCGCTATGGTCATCACTGGCCATGAGAATGAAATGGGCCATGTTGTTCCTCATCGCGAAGACTATACACAAACCTATAACCGGCTGTTCCCCATCCGGTATCCGGCAGTAGTCATGACCTGGGGCGAGAGTTTTCTCTATCAACGCTCCGAAGTTCGCAACCACTAATAAATCTTCTGGGCACCAGCCTGAGAACCAATACAGCTCCAAGGCAAATCTAGTTTGGTTGAAGCTGTATTTCTAGATAAGAAGACGGGCGCCGGGTTTACCAGCGCCTGAACCGTCCATGTCCATGATGGAATCGTGGCGAGTAGTAAATACTGGGTCCCCACATTCCTGGGCCATACCAACCCGGACCCCAGCCACCCCATCCGGGACCCCAACCACCCCATCGTCCCCAGCCTCCGCCGACTCCGATACCAATATTGGTATTCGGTTGACGGCGCTGTAATGTTCGCGGTTGTGCAGACGGAGCAGAGAGATCACTCTGTTGTGCTGGAAGAAAAGCGACCTGGGAGTTTTCTGTCGAGAATGTCAGTGGTTCCATGATGCGGAAGGTAACCGGAGTTTCGGGATAGACCTCAGTAGCGCGGCCCCGCGTCATAAGGACTCCAATTGTCGATGCGGCTGCACCTGCTGCTGCCCCGATGGCTGCTCCAGAACCTCCGGATGCTGCTGCACCAATGGCTGCGCCAACACCCGTTGTTGCACCAATTGCTGTAGCGTCGCGACCTTTTGAAGTGCCGCCATCGTATTGCATGAGTTGAGAGATGATTGGAAACTGCTGACCATCGGCCAGGCTGATTTCTGTCAGTTCAAAGCCAAGCCTGGATGTTCCTTTGATCCTGCCCGCCTTCTGTGTCTCTGCAATGCGTCCTCCGACTGTCTGTCCACGTCGGGCAACGACATAACCATTGACGATGATCGGTTGAGCCAGTGTGGCCGTAAAGACATCACCTGTCTTGTTGCGATCACTGGAAAGTTGCTGGTCCACAGTGACGCTGATGAATGTCCCCGCTGGGATGGTCAGCTCCGGGGGAAGAGAATATGATCTTTGTCGTGCTGTCGGTGGACCATCAGGACGACGGAAGCGTCGTGCCTCATCCTGTTCCGTCCTTCGCCACCCGCGGTCACGTGGATCTCTCCGCTCTCTTTCTTGGGGAGGGGGAGCCTGTGCAGCTGTTTCAGGATCAGGATTATCGGGAGGTGGTGGAGGTGCCTCCTGGGCAAACAGCCCAACTGTAACAAGTGCTGCGCTGAATGGATAAAGAAATCGGCGTTTCATAAATACCTTCCGTTCAACGAATCTGAATGCAGTTGGTATGCCAATTGTAAGTATTTGAAATGAAAAAGACGGGCGGGATTTCTGCTGGTGCAGCTTAACCGTCGGTGGTGGATCTCAGCCACCAGCAGGGCTAGTCCGGCAGCAGGATTTTCTATAGACTACTGAGCCATGGATCGAAGAACTTTCCTTCTGGCTTCTGCCGCCTCTCAAACCAGGATTCTGGGTGCAAATGATCGAATCCGGGCGGGGATCATTGGCTCCGGGGGACGCGGACGTTTCCTGACAGAACAGTTTAAAGAGCTGGGGGTGGAGATGAATGGTGTCTGCGATATCTACACACCGAATCTGCAGCAAGGATTAAAAGTTGCCAGCACGGGGGCTCGATCTTTCGATGATTATCGTCGCCTGCTGGATGACAAGTCCTTCGATGCCGTTGTCATCGCGACACCGGATCACTGGCACGCACGGATGATCATCGATGCCGTAAACGCCGGAAAAGACGTCTATGTCGAAAAGCCCATGGCGCATGAGATCCAGGAAGGGTTTGCTGTGATCGATGCTGTGCGTAAAGCAAAGAGGATTGTGCAGGTGGGAACACAGCGCCGGAGTGCAGAAATTTTCCTGGAAGCAAAGAAAATCATGGATTCCGGACAACCTGGTGAGATTCGTCTGGTGACTTCGCAGTGGTTCAACTATCAGGGTTCTTTGAATCACCGGAAGCTGGAAGGAGATCTCGACTGGAAGCAGTGGCTGGGCAGCGCGAATCAGGTTCCCATGGATGCCCAACGGTTCTTCAACTGGTATTACTACTGGGATTATTCCGGCGGTCTGCTGGTGGGGCAGGCGGCACATATCTTCGACACCATCCAGTGGTATATGAATTCCACCTATCCCATTGCTGTGACCTGCACGGGAGGTCAGGTGAATCTGCCGGGAGCGGAGATCCCGGAAACTGCTTCCGTGAGTATCGAGTTCCCGGAGAATTATCTGGCGACATTCACCATCGGATACAAGGCGATGAAGTATCAGTTCAGCAATGATCAGTTGATGCAGTACCACGGGAACAAAGCCCGCTTCGATGTCGGACGGGAAGGGTATAGTCTCTATCCACAGTCCAACGATATCGAAATGGTGCCAAGTATCCAGAAAAAGAAACTGGGAAGCTTCAACCTGGCGACATTGAGTCACATTCGTAATTTCATGGAATGTATCCGTGATCGCAAGGAACCCAATGCTCCCGTGGAGGCAGGTCAGGCAACCAATGTCCTGCTGTGCATGTCTCTGGATTCGATGAGAGCGGGTAGACGGATGAAGTGGAATGCGCAGAAGAGAGTGGCGGAGTTTTAAGGCCGGAACCAAAAAAGCCCACCCCTTGCGGGGTGGGCTTTCCTTTCAGCAGCGAACTGCTGTTTAGTAGTCCATTTCAGGACCGTGGCCGTGTCCACCTGCCGGTGCGGCGGGCTTCTTTTCGGGGATTTCCACGATCAGGGCTTCTGTGGTCAGCATCAGACCGGAGATGGACGATGCATTCTGCAGAGCGGTACGGGTGACCTTTGCAGGATCAATGACACCGGCCTTCAGAAGATCTTCGTATTCACCGCTGGCTGCGTTGAAGCCGTAGTTCTTGTCTTTGTTCTCGCGAACCTTGCCGATAACGATGGCGCCTTCAAAGCCGGCATTGTTGGAGATGGCCCGCAGGGGCTCTTCCGTTGCACGGCGAATGATGGAAACACCGATCTGCTCGTCGCCTTCTGCCTTGAAGGTGGAGAGAACTTCACCAGCGCGGAGCAGTGCAACACCGCCGCCGGGGACGATACCTTCCTCGACAGCTGCGCGAGTTGCATGGAGTGCATCCTCGACACGAGCTTTCTTTTCCTTCATTTCGGTTTCGGTAGCAGCACCGACTTTGATCACTGCAACACCACCGGCCAGTTTGGCCAAGCGTTCCTGCAGCTTTTCACGATCATAGTCAGAGGTGGTTTCTTCGATCTGTGCACGCAGCTGTTTAATGCGGCCTTCGATACCCTTGCTGTCGCCTGCACCATCGATGACAGTGGTGTTGTCTTTGTCCACGGTGACGCGCTTTGCACGGCCGAGGTCTTCCAGACGAACGCCTTCCAGCTTGATGCCGGTTTCTTCCATGATGGACTGTCCACCGGTGAGGATGGCAATGTCTTCCAGCATGGCCTTGCGGCGATCACCGAAGCCAGGTGCCTTTACGGCAGTGACGTTCAGAGTTCCACGCAGCTTGTTGACCACCAGAGTTGCCAGTGCTTCTCCTTCCACTTCCTCAGCAATGATGAGGAGCGGCTTGCCGGAGCGGGCAATCTGTTCGAGCAGGGGCAGAAGATCTTTCATGTTGGTGATCTTCTTCTCGTGGATCAGGATGTAGGGATCTTCGAGAACTGCTTCCATGCGGTCTGGATCAGTGATGAAGTAGGGGGAGAGGTAACCACGGTCAAACTGCATACCTTCGACTGTCTGCAGTTCGGTGTGCATGGTCTTGGATTCTTCCACCGTGATGACACCATCTTTTCCGACGGTCTTCATGGCTTCAGCAATGGTTTCACCGATTTCCTTGTCGCCATTGGCGGAAATGGTTCCCACCTGGGCAATCTTTGCATCATCGGTGACGTCCACTTTCTGCTTGCGCAGTTCTTCGATGACGGCTTCAACAGCCTTGTCGATTCCGCGCTTCAGTGCCATCGGGTTTGCGCCGGCGGCAACGGACTTCACACCTTCACGGAAGATGATCTGGGCCAGGATGGTTGCGGTGGTGGTTCCATCACCGGCAACGTCGGAAGTTTTGGAAGCAACTTCACGAACAACCTGTGCACCCAGGTTTTCCAGTGGATCACCCAGTTCGATTTCTTTGGCAACGCTGACACCGTCTTTGGTGATGGTGGGGCCACCGAACTTCTTTTCGATGACGACGTTGCGTCCCTTGGGGCCGAGAGTTACCTTTACGGCATCGGCAAGCTGATTTACACCGCGCAGGATGGCCTGGCGTGCATTTTCGCTATATACAATCTGCTTTGCTGGCATTGCTTCTATGTCCCCTTATTTCTTTCCGGCATTGTCAACAATGCCGAGAATCTCGTCTTCACGAATGATGATGTGATCGGAAAGGCCGGGCAGTTCGCTGCCTGAGTACTTGCCAAACAGAACGGTGTCGCCGACTTTCACGTCGAGCTCGACAAGCTTTCCGTCATCCAGACGACGGCCCTTGCCCACTGCAACCACTTCACCCTGCTGTGACTTTTCTTTTGCGGAATCCGGGATGATGATCCCGTTGATGACGTTGTCATCGTTTTCAACACGCTTGACCACCAGGCGGTCATAGAGCGGACGAATATTCATGCCTTTTACCTCCCAAACGATTGTTTGTTCAGAAATCTGTTGTGCAACTTGGTACCGGCAACAACTGCACGGCCAATGTTGTGAAGAACCGGGTATCCCGGATCTCTTGAACGGTTTTAGCACATCGTGTCAAGGAGTGACAAGAATTAATTGTAAATTGCAGATTATAAATGAATTATAAATGAATTAAGATTATTTAACCATATGGCGCGCGAACAGGGGGCTGAATATATTTGATGGTATCTTGCTAAGATTTGTGGGCGCGTGGCATAGATTTTGAAATATCTAAAACAGAACTAGTCAGAAATGTTTTGGATATTCGCGATGAGTAGTCTTACTTCATCCTGCGATGCAAGATAGTTCAAAAACTTGGATGGAAATGGAAAGATTGATCACTCAAAAAGGCAGCTTTTCATTTCATTTTGAAAATTCGTTTTGAATAGGTAGGAATCATACCTATTCGGTAGATGAGGCAATCTGTGGCTGAGAGTGCCCGATGAAAGATTGAAGTCGAATACGCATGCCACTTTTCGGACTGGTCTTTAAGTTTCGGCTGTCCCCCGAGGATTGCCAGCGCAGATAGCTGCCAGACATGAACACGGTTGTACGCGATGCAGGCAGGGGTGGCGGATTGGTATGCCTGCCCGTAGACACTGGTATATCCGATATCGAAAGTATTGAGTACATCTTCATTGCACACTGTAGCCAGCCCTTGGTGAAACAGATCTCCTGCCAGGTTATCCCCTGTTGACAGATAGAGTTCATACAATCCAGCAAGACTGGAAAGAAAGCCGTTCAGAATGTGTTGATAGCGTCCTCGAAAAGGGAGCTTTTGATAAAAGACCCTCCCTGTTTTTTCTCTTCCCTTTACTCCACCGCTGGAAACATCGATCAGAAAAGGGATTTGTAGTGAGAGAGCTGTTTGCCGGAATGCTTCTTTACCCGATAGCTGATAGGCACGCATCAGGATACTCATTCCCCAACCCTGTGTCTGGCAGGAAATCCAGGGCTGATGTGTGGATTCAGGGATGCCAGGATGATACCTGTGAAAAATCAGACCACACGTTTTTCCTGCAATTTCTCTGAATCGGACTCGTTGAATAAGATCTTCAGCTACTTTCAGAAATGCCTCACGGCAAGATGGATCCTCTGTTTCCAGCATTTCATGGAAGAGAGAAATTGCCAGATGGGATTGTGAAATCGGATCGGCTTGAATTGATGTGGACTGCTTTCCCAGGAAATCAATGGAGTTTCTGGAAAGGCGCAGATTTTGATGATAAAAGGGATGAAACTGAAGAAGATCAGAAGCATTCGTGCTTTGAGTATGGACGAATGATGATGCACACTTCGGGCGGAAGGGTGTTGAAAGCATTGATATTTTCTACTCTTAAAGGGCTAGCTGACCATCTCCTCAAAAATGATCAGCTAAGAATAGCGTGAATCAATTCCTTCCTCAGTACCAGTTGAGGCGAAAAAGTACCAAACTAGCCAGGTTGGACATCATGCCTGACCATGCAGCACTAATCTGTGGATAGTTGAGGAAATACCACAAATAAAATGAAAAGCGCTCCCTTTGTTGGAGCGCTTCAGGCAAAAGTACTGAACATTTCAGTAGGGTTTTGCGGATTAACGAAAGATCGTTTCATCCTTATTAGGGTTGTTTAGCTGGAGGCGCGGGCGGAGTGGATCGAAGTGACGGTTCCTACCCTGCTGGACGCTGCTTATGCCAGTTGGTGCGCTTCTGGAACTCCACTCCGAACGACAGCAGTCGATTTTCAGAGAAGGCGGGCCCAAGGAACTGGATTCCGACGGGGAGGCCATCCGCAAATCCGCAAGGCACAGATAGGGCGGGAACTCCGGCAATGTTCGATGCCGGGATGATTGCTGAACGTCCGGCTCCGGTCTTTTGTTGTGCGAAGGGCTGGTGGGCGTGGTTCGCGGTGGAAAGCCGGGACGGTGAGAGGTATACATCCACCTCATAGAGCAATCGGGAGAATGCTTCCGTAATTTCCAGTTGTGCCTGTTTCGCCTTTAGGTAGTCTGCGGCAGAAATATCCAGACCCTTTTTCAGGCCCTCAATCTGTTGCGCATCTGCCAGTTCGTTCACCCGGCCGGATTCTATCAGTTCCCGGAACTCGTATCCCGCTTCTGCACTGATGAGCGTAGAGACCGCATCCCCATAGGGGAACTCTGGAAGAGATTTTTCCACCAGTTCGGCGCCGAATGACCGGACAACTTCCAGTGCCGCCTTCAGCACAGGACGGACAGAATCGGAAGCCGCCTCAAACTCGGCGGGGGAGTAGCCGATCTTCAGTTGCTGGAAGGGACGGGCAAACTGCGGAGCATAGTAAAAATTCTTTCCGGCCGAGCCAGGATCTTTGCGATCTCCACCCGCGATGGCGGCCAGGATATGTCCACAGTCCTCTGCGGTGCGGCACATGGGGCCGATCTTGTCGAGGGAGGGGGAAAGGGCCATTGCCCCCGAACGGCTCACCAGCCCGAACGTAGGCCGCAATCCGGTGATGCCACAGTACGCTGCTGGAGTGATGATGGACCCGGAAGTCTCTGTTCCCAGTGCGAAGGGCACCAGGCCTGCTGCCACTGCCGCCGCTGAGCCGCTGGAAGAACCTCCGGCCCAGTAGTCACGATTCCAGGGATTCAGACAAGGGCCAGTCAGGGAAGCGCTGGCGCTGCTGTAGCTGGGGCCGCCCGCCAGTTCGATCATCGACAGTTTGCCGATCAGAACCGAACGTCCTTTTTCCAGCTTTTCGAGAACCGCTGCCGTTTCATTATGGCGTTGCTCTGCAAACGGTTTTGCTCCCCAGGTGGTGACATGCCCCTCCACGCTGAAGAGATCCTTTGCTCCAAAGGGGATGCCTTGCAAAACGCTTCTGAAGCGCTCCCGCTTCATCTCATCATCAGCATCCTTGGCTGTGCGCAACGCGCTCTTGCGCATGGAAAGAGCCAGCGCATTCAACTGTGGTCCCTGTTTTTCCAGGCGATCGAGAAATGCCTTCGTCAGCTCAACGGAAGAAAACTCGCGTTTCCTGAGCCGTGCATTCAGTTCTGTAATGGAAGCGAAAAAAACGTCATCCGAATCCGGCTGACGTGCAAACGCGGAGGCGGCGCCCAAAGCGACGAACTCGCGCCGGGTCAGTTTCACCCCAGAACCTCAAGAGCTGTCTTTTCGATCACGGAACGGGGAGCCGATTCCCCGGTGAAGATCTCGAACTGCTTCACTGCTTGCTCTACAAACATCTGGACGCCGGGCACAACCTTGATGCCCTGTTCCTTTGCGCGTTTGGCCAGTAGTGTCTCCATGGGGTTGTAGACCATGTCAAACACAATATTACCGGGGATGTGGTCTTCAAAGAAACACTCGTTGACATTGGGCCACATGCCCAGTGGTGTGGCATGGACCACAGCATCCCATTTCCGGTCTTTGGAGCGCAGTTGTTCACGCAGCAGAGGCTCGGCATTACAGATCTTGGCCAGCGCACGAATGCGGTCCGGATTTCGTCCGGTAATGGTCAGTTCAGCACCTGCATCAGAGAGCGCGAAGGCAGCACCACGGGCAGCTCCTCCGTTTCCTACCAGCAGGACTTTGGATTTACCCAGCTTCAGATGCTTTGTCAGAGGAGCAGTCACTCCCTCGACGTCTGTGTTGGTGCCACGCCATTTTCCGGCTTTGCGCCAGACAGTATTTACTGCCCCGATACGTTTTGCCAATGGGTCTACTGAATCCAGATAACGGATGATTTTCTGCTTGTGGGGAATGGTGACACTGAATCCGCTGACGGGCAGTCGCTCAGCCAACATCAGGAAGTCCCGCAATTGAGTGGGTTTCACCAGAAAAGGGAGATAGATCCCATCAATTCTCTTTGCCTGGAGCGCACGATTATGAACATGCGGAGAGATGGAATGGCGGATTGGATCTGCAATCACCCCAAAGATCTTTGCATTCTTGGTGAACTTGTCGATGCGGTAAAGGTTCCGAAGTTGTTTCGCACTGACCTGTCCCGCGGCTGTCCCTTCCGTAGCTGCGGGGGCTGCATAGGTATACAGTCCTCCAAACGCGGGAGAGAGAACGCGTGACGGAAATCCGGTTTCACCCATGGCGAGCAGGATGAATTTCACTTTGGGATGCGCCTTTGCCAGTGCCAGAACACGTTGTGTGTCGGAGGGCTTCCTGGCCGTCGTCACCACCTTATAGGCGTTGGCCGGAATTTTGAAGAGGCGTTTGACCAGCGGGTCCAGTGGGGGAGTTCCATCGTAGTTGTGATAGCTGATGATCAGGAAGCACTTGGAGCGCAAGGATTCCAGATGGGCATGCGGAGATTCTGCGCTTTCCACCTCCACATCGACTGCACGGGCACCTGCATCAACAGCTTCACTCAGAATCGCAATCTGTTCTTCAATGGAACCAGTAAAGCGGCCGCGATTCTGGTGTCGTCGACAAGTTGCCAGGATAACGCTGTCGGGGTTTTCATCCAGAAACTTGCGGATGGCTGTCACTCCCTGACGTGGATCGGGCAGATAGTCCAGACGGAATTCAAGAAACTTTTCGCCCGCTTCTACTTCCCGACGTGCTTCTGCGAGAAGCTTCTCGGGAGTTGGAAGTCCGAGGGCAATACAAACCTGGGGTAAAGGAGCACGCGTGGGCATGTCAATCACGAGCGACCAGCGTACCACAGTCAGTATGTGCTTCTGTGGATTGGCTTTAAGTGAATTGTAAACCTTCCGGTATGTGGTCGAAAAGAGGAGGAGTTCGCTCTTTATGATGGATTTGTCATCCAATCCAATGAATCAATGTCCGAATCATGAAATTGGTGTGTCTATTCAGTACGGAAACTACTGAATTAACGTTGATAAAGAAATGAAGATCAGTGCCGCTGCATAGTCTGGTTTATTTTTCTGTGCGAGGCTTTGACATGATCCAGAGAGTACCGAAGTCTCTCAGGTTGGTCCGCGTGCCGGGATGCCCTGCCCACCAGTCCTCATGATTGAAGCGATATGGTGTGTCATTCACACGATCGTATTCATCCAGATCGCCCAGCGCGATGTTCAGACCTACCTTGCGATCTCCCAGTGATGGAGAGTAGAACTGGCCGGGGGCAATTTCCAGACACGGATCAAAGTTGACGGCCCACTCGATGACATAGGTGCCGCCCTTAGCATTTTTCTTTGTCACTGCGGCTGCGCAATCCATTGAGCCATCCAGAATCCATTTCTGATATGTATTCCATGCGGACTCCTTGCTACGAGGTTCACCTTCGATCAGTCCACCTTTACCGATACCACCCTTGCGTGATTTGGTGAGATTGCAGACCATCTGCCAGCTGGAGCCATCTCCTGCTACATTCTCATTCCCGACCCATTTGTAAGAGGCGTTGATCAGGAGCTCCATCTCATCGCCAAACCAGGGAAAGCCTTTGCGGGAAAGCTCATGAGCATCGGGGTTATTATCGGGAAGCCAGCGCGGGGTATCGATGCCGTAGAGGACATCATCAGTAACTTCGAAGGCAAAGTAGAGTCGTTTGCCATCGTGCTTGACCCAGCCCTTCAGAGAGAGATCTTTAGGATCTGTGGTGCGGCTGAACTGAGGGGTCCAGTCCAGAACGCCTGTTATTGGCGTTGCGTCGTCATACTCGCCAGGAGAGATCTTGCCATCAATTTGGGGCGTTGTTCCGGGATAGGCCTTCAGTTCGCGCGGAAATTCGCCCGCCGACAAAGTAAAGGCCAGACACCCCAGAACAATACTCCCAAATCGCATGGTTACCTCTTTTTTGTCTTTGCCGGGGATGGCTTGGATGGTGCGGATGTAGCTAGCAACTGCTTCAGGTTCTCCTGTGCTTTGGATGCCTGTTCGCTTTTGGGCGCTTTGCGGATTAGTGCACGGTATTCTGCTGCTGCTGCTGATTTCTGGTTCATTCGTGAAAGAACCAGACCTTTCATGTACATAGCGTCGAGCGTACGGTTTCCGTCAGGATACTGCTCCAGAACATCATCAAATGCCTTTACAGCGTCCTCATGACGCTGCTGAGTGGAATGGATATATCCGATGTAATACTGTGCATCACCAGCCTGGGCAGTCTGTCCGTAGTACCGCAGGTAATCCTGAAACTGCTGGATGGCCAGATCATACTGACCACTGAGCTGTGCCTTCCGTGCATTCTGAAACACAGTATCTGCTGTCATTCCCGGAGGCGGTGCATTGGAACCATAGCCACTTCCGGCGCTGAATCCACCCTCTTCTCCCGGAGGAGGTGGTGGGGGAGCCTGGAGTGTCTTGATGGCGTTCACGATATCTGTCATCTGGGCCTGGATCTTGCGCGTTGTCACGTTCAATTCCGCAACTGAGGCATCCAGCGTACTGATCTCATTCGACATGCCGTCTACCTTGGAACTCATGGAGGCAACTGGAGAAGTCAGGCTTTGTTGCTGCGTTGTGATTCCTGATACAGCAGACAGAACTTTGGACTGGTTGTCGATCGCCATCTGGACCAGCTTCTCCAGATTGCTGAGCTTTTCCCCATGAAGTTTCTCAATGGAAGAGAGTTTGTCCTGCAGAAGGGCGACGTCCCGGGAGAGTTCCAACATCTGGTCTCTCTTCTGGGCGAAACCCGTCGTGGCAATTGCCATCATGAATACCGGAATTAAGATTTTTTTCATCGTCTCTCCATAGGCAAAGGGCGGAAGCGCACAGACTGCGCCTCCGCCCCTTGACCCTTACTTACAAACTACTACTTATTGACCCGCAGAGAAATGCGCACGACGATTCTGCTGATAGCAGCTCTCGTTTGCTTCTGTACAGGCCGGACGCTCTTCACCGTAGCTGATTGTACGGAGCTTGGAGCCGCTGACACCCAGGTTCACCAGGAATTCCTTCGAGGATGTTGCACGGCGATCGCCGAGACCCAGGTTGTATTCTGCGGAGCCGCGCTCGTCGCAATGACCTTCCACGTTGACCACAGCATCGGTGTACTCAGAGAAGATCTGCTTGAGTGCTTCTGCGTTCTGAGTCAGGACGTTGCGCGCATCTTCACGAATTTCGCTTCTGTCGAAGTCGAAGTAAGCATCACGCAGGCGCTCTGCCAGAATCTCACTCAGAGACTTCTTGGCTGCTGCTGGCGGCGGTGGTGGCGGTGGCGGTGCGGTGACATTGACAGTTGCTGTTGCAGACTCGCTGCCGCCGGGGCCAGTGGCCTTCAGTGTATAAGTTGTGGTTGAAGTGGGGCAGACACGCTGTGTTCCGCTTGCGGAAACGCTACCTACTCCGGGATCAATGGAAACTTGAGTCGAATTCTCGACGTTCCACCGGAGGGTCGCACATTGGCCGCGCTCCACGGTGGTTGGTTCGGCACTGAAAGTAATCACCGGCTTAGGTGCGGGTGGCGGTGCTTCAGTCCGAGGGGATGGTGGTGGCGGGGGTGCCGGTACTTTCTTCTTACAGCCGGACGCGACCGCTACCAGGGATAGCGCCAACAGTAGTGCGCTTGCATGTCGCTTATTGATTTTCAAGAAAAGCCTCCTCAACGAAATTCATGTATTACTGCTTGCTCCACACCGGCATGGTGTTTCTGCCTTGTCCGGTCAGCTTCCTGACTTGTGAACCATCAGCAAGCATGGAATAAATCTGGGATGACCCCCCTCGTGTTGATGAGAACACAATATGGCGGCCATCAGGTGCCCACGTCGGATTTTCATTTCTTCCTGCACCGTGCGTGAGCTGAATAAATTGCTTTTTACTGACATCCATCACAAAAATATTGAAATTTCCCGGTTCAAAACCGCGCGTCCAGGCAAAAGCAATCAATTGCCCGTCCGGGTGCCAGGAGGGATTGACAGCATCCCCCTCTCCGCTGGAGAGACGTTCGATATCAGCACCATCGATACTCATTCTATATATTTGTGGGTGCCCAGAGCGACCCGAAGTCATAACTATTTCAGCACCGGTCTTGGGATTGACCTTCGGCTCGGTCTCTACGGCCCGAACACTGGTCAATCTTTTCAGCCCGCTGCCATTTGCGGATGCTATGAAAATATTGGAGAATCCACCTCCAAGTGATGATGAAAAGACAATATTCTGGCCATCCGGCGTAAAGTCGGGTGAAGCATTTACGCTAGCCTGTGGGTTAACGAATGTCAATCGCCGATTTGTTTCAGTGGAATGGACCAGAATGGAGGGATTCTTCTGGGATAGCAGCGTGAATGCCAGCTTGGTGTTGTCCAGAGACAGTGCGGGCATAAATGCAATGCCTTCATACTGCGTGACTGGCTTTTGATTGCTGCCATCATAATCCATGGACCAGATCTGTTTTGATCCTGTCCGGTCACTGACAAAGTAGATTTTTGTTCCTGCCAGGCTTTTCGCGCCAAAACGGGCCAGAATATCCGCTGCAAATTCACGAGCTACCTTGATGGCTCCTTCTCCGGATACGGGACCGAAATAAAGTTTGCCAATCACCTGTGCTGCCTGCGGATTTGGCTGGTTGACATCGTAAAGATATCCGAAAAGAACCAGCTGACCGTTCTGGACCGCGGTGTAGCCGAAAGCCAGGTAATTTGCGCTGACCGGAGGCCTGCCCCAATCAGCCAGCTGAGCTCCGCCAATCCGGAAGTCTTGGGGAGTCTGGGGGACATTCAGGGGATAAACGCTCTTAGATGCGACTTTGAGAACTGCTGCTCCGTCAATCTCATCGAAGAGTGTTTTATTGAACGTTCCCATGAAAGCATTCGCTTCACCGGAGCCACGCATATCGGTGATGGCAATCACAGGACGCTGCCCATCCGTCAGGATAATTTTGATGTCGGCATCCTGTTGCGCACTGACACGAAGAATCAGTACGCTGGCACATAAAACGCCAAGCGCTAGGAATGTTTTTTTCATCTCTTTAATTCAAACCAAAATTCAATTGTCGCGCTATCCCTCTCAAACTCAGGAGGAAGGGGAGGGAGGGGAGCTGCATCATAGATAGCACGCTGGGCGGAAGTATCCAAAGTGTAGTTACCACTGGTTTTCGCCAGTCTCACGTTTCCTACGCTACCATCCCTGCGGATGGTGAAGGTAACAATGGCGGCAGGAAGAGTACGGATATTTGCATCGACTGTCTGGGTATTCCATTTTTCACCGACACGACGTCGCAGAAGAGCCTCATACCAGCCGAAGCGTGCCCCAAGAGCACTACCCTGTCCTGTTCCGACCCCTCCGCTGCCCTGAACTCCAAACATGGGAGATACGGCTCGTGGTGCGGCATTTGTGGTGAGCTGATTGTCTGGTGGCTCCCAGGGTTTGAATTTCTGCTTCTGGGCGGCAATGTCTGTCAGCTTTTTTGTTTGCTTCTGCTTTTTGATGGCGATCGCTTCACGGTCGTCCACCACTTTCTTCTCCTGTGGTTGGGGCTTAACCTCAACAGGAGTGGGAAGAACAGAATCCGTATCGTTCGCTACCGGGTTGGTTGGCCCCTGCCGCTGCTGGATGGGAATAGTGGCGGTGGGGGTAATGGTGACACTTCCTCCCGGATTGGCATCCGGATCTCCCCACTTTTCCCTCTGCTGGTGTGTCCACAGCTGCCAGCCGATCAGGACACCAAACAATGCCGCATGCAGCGCAAATGATCGCGCAAACGGTGGTCCCAGGCTGTTGGCATCCGCACTCAACTATTTTCTCCGTGGATTCAGGTTCTCGTCGGCTTTTGTCACCACGCGGACATCGATCTTGGATGCGCCCAGAACGCTGATGACCTGCACTGCTGCATCCCAGGGGGTGGTTTTGTCCGCCCGCAGATAGGCTGCGTTCGCGCTTTTGGGATATTTTTTCTTCAGCTCGTCCGCCAGCATATTGATATTGACGGGCTGATCGGACAAATAGATATCTCCATTTTTTGTCACACTGATGACCGGTAGGTCTTCGGTAGCGGATTTTTCCTCCGTCACCTTGGGAACTTCAATCTCCAGACCGAATTCCATGGCCTGAGCCGTGATCATGAAGATGATCAGAAGCACCAGCACGACGTCCACCAGCGGGACGACGTTCATCTCTGACATCGTATTTCCGCCCCGGAATCGTGATCTGCTGCCGTTACCGCCGAAAGAGAACGCCATGGTTAGTCCTCAAATGCACGTTCAGTGAGATTCATGAATTCCAGGGAGAAATCTTCCATCTTGCTGCCCATCTCTTTGATCTGGGCATTAAACCAGTTGTAGAAGATCGCCGCCGGAACTGCAGCAGCAAGGCCTAAAGCTGTAGCGACCAGTGCTTCCGAAATACCGGGTCCCACCACGCGCAGACTGGCTGATCCGGCCGTTGACAGCGCATTGAATGCGTCGATGATTCCCCATACAGTTCCGAACAGTCCGATGAAAGGCGTGACGGTGGCAGTTGTCGCGAGCCAGCTGAGATTGTGTTCCAGCTTGCCGATCTCCTCAGAAATCCCTAGTTGGAGGCTGCGTTCCAGAGAGAGCTTGTTGTAGACCGTATTGCGTGTTTTGACTTGACGGTCCAGTTCGGCATAACCGTAATCAAAAACAGTTACCAGGGGGGCTCCTCGAAACTGTTCGCTGGCCAGAGCCAGTTGGTCAAAGCCTGTCGCTTTGCGGAAAGCCCGCAGAAACTGGTTGTTCGCAGCCCGCAGCTTTTTGAACTTTCCCAGTTTGGAAAAGGCGACGGCCCACGAAAAAATCGAGGCAAACAGCAGAATGATAAAGACCGAAAGCGCTAGCGGACGGTCAATCTGGATCAGTTCCCAAATTTGAATCAGCATCAGGTGGAACCTTCATCCTACAATTTTGGAGGGTGATTCACGAGCTTGTTGTTGAAAACTATGCCGTTGTCGAGAGAGTCCGGATCCATTTCCATCCTGGATTCAACCTCCTGACGGGGGAAACCGGCAGTGGAAAATCGATCGTTGTTGATGCTCTGGGCCTGCTGTTCGGGGGGCGTGCCTCTGCCGATATGATTCGGGCGGGAGCTGATCGTGCGCGCATTTCCGGCATTTTTGATGCTCCTGCCGGCATGAATGAAGAAGATGACGAAATTCTGATTGAGCGGGAGATCCTGGCCAACGGGAAATCCCGGGCTTTCCTCAACTCCCGGCCTGTGACCGCTACCGTGCTACGGGACCTGTCCATTCAG
Organism: Bryobacteraceae bacterium; assembly: GCA_037190045.1. Classification (GTDB taxonomy): domain Bacteria; phylum Acidobacteriota; class Terriglobia; order Bryobacterales; family Bryobacteraceae; genus JAPKYZ01. The sequence goes on from JBBCIQ010000004.1 coordinate 251,304, forward strand.
CTGGGCGACATCCACGGTCAGCATGACCAGCAACGGCTTTTTGAAGAAGACATGCAGCGGGAGATCCTCGACAGTTTTGGTTCGGTCAGTTCTGATGCAACAGCAAAAGCTTATGAGGAGTTGAGAGCAGTCCAGGCAGAACTCAACCAGTTGGAAAAGCAGGAACAGGAACGTCTGCAACTGGCAGATCTCTGGAGCTTTCAGAAAAAAGAGATTGAGGCAGTGGGGCCGAAAGCAGGTGAGGATGCAGAACTGGAGCAGTCCAAAAAAATGCTGGCGAATGTGGCACGCCTGCAACAGTCCGCAGGGGAGTGCTACACCGCGCTTTATGAGGCTCCTGAATCTGCCCTGACTGGATTGCGCACGGCTATCCGTCGCCTGGACGATCTTTGCCGCATCGATTCTTCGCTGGAAGAAACACTGGAGTCGATGCGATCGGCTGATATCGCTCTGAATGAGGCCGCAAATGCTGTTCGCGACTACCTGGATCGTCTGGAGGCTGATCCACAGCGGCTGGAGGAGGTTGAGTCCCGGCTCGCCTCTCTGGATCGCTTAAAACGCAAATACGGGCCATCTGTTGATGAGTTGCTCAGTTATCTGGAGCAGATCAGGGTATCGCTGTCTGCGGCAGAGAGTGCAGAGGATAGATCACGGGAACTCAGAGAACGCATCGCCGTCCTGTCTGCACGATATGAGGAAGTTGCAGCGAAGCTGACCGCTGAGCGTCGCAAAGTCGCAAAGAAACTGGAATCCGCAGTGGAAAAAGAACTGAAGCCACTTGCCATGGAAAGTGCACGGTTTGTGGTTTCTCTGGAGAAATCCACTCCATCTGCCTATGGCTCAGACCGGGTGGTGTTTCTGGTTTCCCCCAATCTGGGGGAGGAACCTCGTCCCATGGAAAAGGTGCTTTCCGGTGGCGAACTGTCGCGTATGGCACTGGTGCTGAAATGCCTGACGTCTACTGGCCCCACCGGAAGGACACTTGTTTTCGATGAAGTGGATGCCGGCATCGGAGGTGCGGTAGCAGAATCAATTGGCCGACGGTTAAAAAGAGTCGCCAGTGAAAACCAGGTCCTGTGTGTCACCCATCTTGCCCAGATTGCAGGCTTTGGCGATCACCACTACACTGTGGAAAAAGGGGAGAGGGAAGGAAGAACGGTCGCCTCAGTGACGGAACTGTCCCGTGAAGAGCGGATTCAGGAAATCGGCCGCATGCTGGCGGGCAACAGACTGACTCCGGAAGTACTCAAACACGCTGAACAGCTTCTGGATGTCCAGTAGATCGTTTCTCCTGCGAAAATAAAACAATGCGGTTTGTGTTGGTCGGCATACTGATGGGCTTGACGGCGAATGCGCAGCTGGATCTTCGCTCATTTGATCAATCACTGACCCGCCTTTCAGAAAAAGTTGCTCCTGCGGTAGTGCAGGTCATCAGCGACGCCTATAATCCACTGAATGATTCGCCAGGGTCGCCGACCACTTATGAACAGGCCACTGGTTCCGGAGTCATCCTCAGCTCAGACGGATATATCGTTACCAACACCCATGTCGTTAAAGGGGCAACTCGTATTCAGGTGACCCTTCCCAGCCTTCAGGCTGTCCAGATATCCACCCCGGTAACCGTGATTGGAAAAAGCAGTGCAGTACGTCCGCGAGGAATGAAAATGACCGCGCGGCTGGTGGGAATGGACCGCGAAACGGACGTCGCTGTGCTGAAAATTGAGGCGAAGGATCTGCCTCATCTTCAGTGGGGTGACTCCGACCAACTCCGTCAGGGACAGCTGGTGCTGGCATTTGGAAGTCCGTTCGGCTTCCAGAATTCCATGTCGATGGGGATCGTCAGCGCGGTAGCCAGGCAGATTGAAACTGATGATCCGATGATCTATGTCCAGTCCGATGTCTCGATCAATCCGGGAAATTCCGGTGGGCCGATGGTGGATGTTAATGGAAATGTAATCGGCATCAACACCATGATCATTTCGGAAACAGGTGGTTCTGATGGAGTAGGTCTGGCCGTGCCCTCGAACATTGTCAGAAGCATCGCAGAGCAACTGATCAAGAACGGAATTGTCCGGCGTGGAGAGATTGGCATCGAAGCACAAACCATCACGGACTCACTGGCGGAAGCACTGGAGCTTCCCCGTGCTACCGGAGTCATTCTGGGAGATGTGGTGCCTGATGGACCCGCTCACAAGGCAGGTCTCAGGGTTGGGGATGTGGTTCTTCGTCTGGATGGCAAGCCCATGGAAAACGCGCGTCAGTTCCAGGTGAATCTCTATTCAAAACCGCTGAACAGCATGGTGAATGTCGATATCCTCCGCGGAGGGCAGACTCTCAAGCGTCAGGTGACAGTCGCAGAAAAGCCGAATGACCCGGACCGCTTTGCAGCACTGGTCAATCACTCTGTTTCTGCCATTCCACAGATCGGCGTGATGGGAGTGGAGATCGACAATCAGGTGCGGGAGATGCTTCCTTCCAGCCGCAAGCCACAGGGGATTCTTGTTGCCAATGTTCTGGCAAGTGCCGGACGCTCTGCCGGCATTCTCGAAACCGGAGACATTATCTACTCTGTGAATCGTGCTCCGGTGGAGACGCTGACGGGAATCAAGAATTTCCTGGCCAATAAAAAATCAGGGGATGTTGTTGTTCTGCAGATCGAGCGGAATGAAAAGCTCCGGTATGTAGAAGTCAGCGTGGATTGAGGGATTATCTATCTGCAGAATTATTGATATCTACATTTGCCCAATTCCAAGCAATTGGGATTTCTTTGAATGATGAATCGTTTGATTTAATAATGTTTTCTAAATCAATTTTTAAGTTGGGAATATTTGCCTTAAGCTGATCTACATCAGTAGTAGTAAGAGAAAACTCCCAAGTGCATTTTTTAACATTGATTTTATGAGGTGAGCTCAATTTCACCTGAATTTTGTGTTTCCCCGGCTGCCACCAAAATGATTGTTTTCTCTCTTCGCATGTTTCGTGCAATTCTCTGCTTTTGAGAGTTTCATTTATGTAGGATGTTGAATCCAAGTTTTTTAAGTAATTAAATTGTGTAATGAGCTTATGAGTCAAGGGACGGTTTCTTTGCCAGTACTGGGGCTCTTGGAACCTAATAAATTTTTCGACAATAGACTCTGTTCCAATTTTTATTGCAATTGGGGTTTGGTTTCTGCTAATTACTTGTTTATTTCCAGCATTATCGGAAATTTCACTAAAGGTTTCACTTAAACCATTCCAGCGGAAACTTCTAGTATCTCCATTTTCGTGTCTAATTAATAAATCAAGCCCATCAATGACTGCGTCCTTTTTCTCGCATGTGAAAACCATTCTGAGGTTAAATATTGGCCCTAAAGATGTGAATCCAACTTCGGCATACTTATCTGGAATTACAGTCACTTGAGGTCGCATCCAAAAGCGATATAGCCACGTAATAATCTGTGGTAACCATGCAGCAGCGCCGATGTAGGCAGTGATTTCCGAGGGAGTCATTTCGAATAGTATAGAGGCATACGCTCACATTATTGAGAAACCCTTAAGTCGTCTTAGAAATCTGCCATCAACATATTTTGATGGCAGGAGATTATCAACGCTATAATTCCGCTGATGTCTCTACCTCTGAAAAAGAATCAATATCGCGAAGCTGTTGCTGAAGGAAGACCACCCATCGGTCATATGGTCTGGGAGTTTGGATCGCGAGGGATCGCGAAGCTGCTGGATTCCGTCGGTGTAGATTTTGTTATTTTCGATATGGAGCATTCAGGGTTTGGGCATGAGAAGATCTGTGATCTGCTTGCCTGGTCGAAAGCTTCTGCCTTTGCTCCGTTTGTCCGGATTCCTCAAACTGAGTACCACTTTCTTGCTCGTGCGATGGATGCCGGAGCAATGGGTGTCATGGTTCCTAATGTCCAGACGGTAGAACAGGCGCAGAAAGTTGTGGATTCAGTAAAGTATGCTCCCGCTGGCAAGCGTGGAGTTGCGTTTGGTTGTGCTCATACAGACTACCTGGCTCCCGGATTTCGCCAGTTCTTTGATGCAGTCAATGATTCCAGCGTGGTCATCTGCCAGATTGAATCCGAAGAAGGCGTCAGAAATGTAGAGGCGATTGCAGCACTTCCCGGAGTGGATAATCTCTGGGTTGGTCAGGCTGATCTTTCCACTTCCCTGGGGATTCCCGGTGAATATCAGAATCCAAAGTTCACCTCTGCTGTCCGTCATGTGGCTGAGGTAGCAAAGAAGAACGGAAAACTGACGGGTATCCTTCCGAATACTGCCGAACAGGCACGTCAGTGGATTGATCTGGGGTGTAACTGCATCGCATGGAGTGTGGACAGCCTTGTCTATCAGGCTGCCATAACCCAGTCTGTTGCTGATCTGAAAAAGATGTTTAGCTGATTCCGGAGATATCGATCAGATACATCTGTCGCCCTCCATTGTGAGGGGAATCAATGCAGACTTTCTTCCCGTCCGGACTGGAACGAGGATGGTTATCGCAACGCCATTCGCCAGTGTATTCGGGCGGGGAAAGAAAGTGTCCGAGAGGAACCTTTCTCTCTGTCGCAATCTCAAAAAGATATGGATGTTGTAACTTCTGTTTGTCAGGGTAAGTGTCGTTCAGGATCCAGCGATTATTGCGTAAAAAGGTGTTGTGGCCATTCTCGGTCATAACATCTTTTCCAATGACTTCTACTTTGTCCGTCCTGTCTGTGTAATTGTAAAAACGATTGTTATGGGAAGGGTGCCATGCCCAGGCTGTAACTGTTTGAGGATCCCGCCAGACAAAGTGGCTGGTCCGTCCATAGGGATCGAGAACATGAAGATTCTGTCCGGTCATGTCCGCAGTGAACAACCGGGTGGAGAAGCTCCTGCCTTCCACTTCGCCCCGCCATCGATGGAGGAAGATGAACCGTTTTCCATCAGGTGACACCAGCAGATGGTTGAACCAGTGCTTGGCTGTCTTCCAGTAGTCTTCCCACTTGTCACCAATGCCCAGCATCTTTGGAGGGGGAACAGGATTTGGCACTTTCACAATGTCTGCAAGAGAAATGATCAGTGTCGACTTTCCAGATTCCAGATCCAGCTTCCAGATGCCAGCATTTTCAGGAGAAAGTACTGCGGAGTTGGGATCAGAAATCCCTGCATATCCATAGCCGGGACGACAGTCATTGAGACGCCGGAAATCTGGATAAAGTGCAGTTTTTCCATCAGGGGACAGGCAGTAGATCGGAGCAGGAATGACTCTTTCTTTTCCTGTTCGGATATTTCGGATGATGCTGACAAACTGATGATCCCGACGGTCATTCCAGATTACGTCTGTATTGCTTCCGGGCAGCCATTGCAGCATGGCACCCTGCTGCCAGTTCCATGCGCGTGTCTTTCCGAATGACTGCCACTGATCCTTGTTCTCAGTGTCCACAATTCCAAGTGTGATCTCATCTTCCGGACGAGGAGATCGATGTTCGAAGTCCACTTCCATGCCGAGTGCGTATCGTGACGAAGGATCGAACTGGAGTTTGTCGTAATAGGCAAACCAGTGAAACTTTGGTCCTTTGGTGATCGCGCGGATCGGAGGCAGGTTCTCTCCGTACAGAGCTGATGCTGCGAGTGACTGAAGAAACAGACGACGGCTGTGCTGGGTCATTACGTTGACCCTATTTTATGGCAGGTGCTGAATCAGAAGGCCTGGCCGATGGAGAAGAAGAATCCGCCAATGGATTCACCGGGGCGGCGACCCAGCTTGATGCCATAATCGAGCCGGATGACCACAAATGGGTTGCGGATTCTCAGTCCGAATCCAGTGCCCGCGCGAAGACTGGTAATGCGCATGTCACTCGGGTTCTCCCAGACATTTCCTGCATCCAGGAAGCCAACTCCGTCCAGCCATTTATAAAGGGGAAAACGGAGTTCATTATTCAGGATAAATGTTGCCCGTCCACCTGCCGGGGAACCATCTTCCAGTGAGGGCCCGATAGAGTTCTGAGAATAACCGCGAATCGATGTTCCGCCACCGGCAAAGAAACGTGTGAACGGTGTATATGCGCGTTGATAAAGATTATCTGCCACGCCAAATCGAACTCCGGTAGCAAAGACAGTATGAGAACGCTTTCTATCACCTTCAAACGGCATAAAACTGGGCTTTGTCAGGCCGAAGTATTTGAAGCCCTGGAAATAGAAGCGATAGTAATTAATATTTCCACCCGTGATCCGAGGAGCATATTCAATCGCATTGGAGATAAATGACCCTTTTGTCGCATCCAGAGCATTGTCACGTGAATCTCGTGTCAAGGTGCTGGTCAACGGCGCTGTTCTGCCGGAATAGTTTTCTCCCAACGCATCAGAGATGAAGTCTGCATATGCGTGGCGATATCCATACGTAAACGTGAAACGGGGGCCAAACCGCACAAACTGCTGGACTGCGATACCAGTTTCCAAAGTTTCTAATCCGGTATTTGCAGGTCTATCTCGGATTGCAAAGATTTGTCCTGTTGTGTTGATTTGCTTGCGTCCCAGAAATGGCTGAGTGAAATAGAGACGATACTCCTGTCGTTGTCGGTCCACTACAGAACGAAGTCCAAGAACACGAGCCTCACCCAGAGTATTGACGGTGGAAATGTCGGTAATCACACCAAAGGATCGCTCTGTGTCATAAGTGAGTCCGTAATCCAGCCGGAATGGCTTGGGTTCGCGAAGGCGGATATCCCATTCAACAGGTTGCGGAGCATCCGGCGACGCAGGGGTTCCCATCGGAGGATAAGTGAAATCGAGGAGGTTATATGCCCCGGAATCCAGAATTTTCCGGCGTGAATCGTTTACCTTTTGCGCATTCAGAATGTCGCCTTCCTTCAGATCCAGGCGACGTCGGACAAAGGCTTCATTCGTTTTCACTAACCCCTGAATATCAATGGCAGAGATTTCATACTTCTGTTTTTCATCAATCTTGATCACCAGATCAGCACGTCCGGTAGCAGCATTGACGACTTCCTCGACATCCACTTCAGCCCGGCGATAACCGGAATTCCAGTAAGACTGCTGCACGCGGCTGCTGACAGTAAACCGATCTTCCGGCGCATACTCATCACCTGTCTGAAAGACAACCGTCTGCCGCAGGGATTGTTCCGGAATTGATTTTCTGCCCTCAAAGCGGATTTCGCCGAAGCGGAATTTCTGCACGGATTCCAGCGGAATGTTCATGATGAGCTCGTCATCATTGATGACACTTGATTCAGGTTCGCCAACCTTGACTGTCAAATAACCTTGCTGGACGAGATATTTTTGCAGGAAGGTGACGACGGCCTGCGGGTTTCCACGAGCTTCCACATCCAGCTTCTGGCGGCGCAGGGCATCTTGTAGTTCTTCTGCAAGCTCCTGTGGCAGATCCGGGAAGTGGAAGACCGGCCGATCATATTTCTTCCCTCGGTTGACTTCAAAGACAATCGTCTTTGTGTCGTTAATCTCCTTGATGTCAATGGTGGTTTCCGCATCAGCATATCCCGACCGCTGAAAGCTTCGTCGAAGTTCGGTCAGCGCGGTACGGCTTCTTTGCTGATCAATGATCCCTTGCTGCCAGATCTGCGTGATCCGGTTTCTGACTTTCTTTGAGGGGGAATCTCCTTCATAGACAAATCGCACGGGTTGTCCTGCTTCAATGTTGAAGACCAGATTGAGCTTTTCATCGGGGAGTTCCACATCCGGATCCTGAGGACGCAGTTCACGTTGTCTTCTACCGAAGCGGGTTCGTTGTCCACGCCCTTGCTGTCCCGCTATTTCGCGAGTTTGCGTGATGCGGACTTCAGCATATCCTTTGTCCGCGTAAAAGCGGCGGAGTTTATCCAGTCGTCCCTGAATCTTCAGGAAGTCATACTTGCCGCCCTCTTTCAGGCGGAGCCGTTTCAGGATGGTCTTTTCATCAAAAATAGGATTACCGGTGATTTCCAGCTTGTTGACTCTTTGTGTGGCGCGTCTGGTTCGGGTAGAGAAGTCACCTGTTAGTGCTCCACCGCCAAAGCGGATCTTCTGCCGGAACTCCATACGATTGCTCTGGTCAGCCTGACGGAAATAGCGAGCCAGAAATCTCCGGCGCCAGTCATATTCAGCAATCCAGATCTGGTCCTGACTATCAGTCAGATCATAGGAATAGGTGAGCTTCAGTTCTGGAGTTAAGTTCTGCCCGATGGTGAGCCGTGCTGTAGGATCGCTGTCTGCGGAGAGCAGACCTGGATCGATGCGAAATTCACTGAGTCCGAATGTATTACGCAAGCGTGTGGAAATTCCACCTGTCAGTCCTGTTCCAAACAGGGTCAGCATCTGCGTTTGCGCATAAGCGCTACCTCGTCCTACATTATCCGCAGAGCCTGTAAAGAGAAGTGCCATGATGCGGTCTTCACTCATGGAGGGCTCTGACGTAAAGGAGGTAGTTATCTGTTCGTTGATATCTCCTGTCAGTTTCAGGGTGACATCGTAGGTAGAGATGCGGGTGTCTGCGGCGATGTTGAATCGTGGAGAGATCTTCGTCTCATCCGTGAAATCGATAATGCCACTGGCGATGCTGAATGTCCGTCCACCGAAATAAATTTTCCCGTTCTCTTCGATCTCCAGCCGACCGGTGAGTCCCGGACGTTGTGGTGTTCCAACCAGGCGGAGATCGGCATAAGTCTGCAATCTTCCCAGGTTGTTATCCATGATGATGGGCTGTTGCGTATTGATAGCGATGTTGAAGCGGAGATTTTCCAGGAACCGGATGGGTTCAGAGACCAGTGAGACTTCTCTCTGCGATGATCGTGTAAACATCATCAGGTCGATGCCCTCGCGGTATGCACCGTCCAGGATAGTTGCCCGACCTCCCAGAACAAGATTCCTGCCTTCCTGCTTGAGGGTGAGGTTCAGATTGGAGGCTGTCTGAAATCCTCTGGGATAGTCGAGAAATACGCTGCGTGCGATCAGGCGTAGATCCGGTTGGGAGATGCCTCCATCAATCACGCGGAATTTTCCACGAAGGTTGAAAGTACCTCCATTCAGATAACCTTCCAGCTTTGCAATATTGATTTCCGGGCCATCAAACGTGACGCTCATAGTGACGTTGTCAGCAGCCAGGGGAGGATCAGCAGAAAACACCTGACCTTTTCCCAGCGTGACTGTCCCTGTGATGCGAGGGTCATTGATGGTACCTCTGGCGACAACGTATGTCTGTACCTGGCCGGCAAGGCCATAGTCTGTAGTGGCGCGAGTGAGGATATCGGCAGGCAGGCTTCCCCGAACCTGAAAATCGAGTGCCTGATCACGAAGGAGATCTACAGTTCCTTCAGCGTGAAGATTGGTGGTTCCTCCGGCAATCTCCAGTTTCTGGAGTGTGACTCGCCCACTCTTCATTTCGATAAGGGTGTCCTGGGCCTGATTGAGTCCTGCTCCTTCTTGCCCTTTCACTCCAAGCTCTGTGAATCGTGCTGTCGCGACGATATCTTCCAGATCAAAATGGCGGGTGGATGCATCGAGTCGCATGCTGGTAATTCCCCGCAGACGTCTTTCCGGAGGAAGGAAAAAGGCAGTCGGGTCGATCTTGTCGATGATCAGGACTGCTGTCTTGAGTTCATTTTCCGAAAAAGGAAGCCGGGCTTCCCCGTGAAGCGTACCTTCCGCTACCTTTGCATCCAGGGAATTCAGTACCAGATCTTTTCCGGTTGCAGTTGCCCGTAGATTCAGATTCCTCACCGGGGTTTTCAGTTTGGGAGAAGTTACTTCTGCATCAGCAATAGTGAGTGTGGCCAGTGGCTCCGGTTGCAGCACTGTGCCTTTCACTGTTCCTTCAATGCGTGCATCCCCTGTCAGTAGAAGGCCAATATCTTCCGGAGCATATCTTTGCGCTAGTGAGAGAGGAACGGTGCCAGCAACATCAAGCTGAGCCGTCTGATCAGGATGCTCAATGGGCAGCCGACCTTTCACGGAGAAAGTTGCATCGTCAGAAACAGCTTCTACACGGTTCACAATGAGATTCCAGTTCTGGATGGCCAGTTCAATAGGCCCCTGGTTTTTGATCTCGTGCTGTCCCACAATGACATCAACTGTGGGGATGGTCATGCTGGCAGTCATCTCCTGCCACTTTCCCCATGGCGATTCACCTTTTAACGAGAAAGAGGTTTTCCCATTGACCCCGAATTCATCCAGCCGGAATTCGGGTGATTCGGCACTGAAAGCCAGTGTCTGATTCTGGATCGAGGCGGAGGTTGTGACCTTCCCCATGGAGGGACTATCCAGGGTGAGATTGGCATGACCAGACGGATAGTCCAGCGACGAGCGGCCTCTGACGTCCAGTTCCACTGCTGCCCGAATCACTCCGGCATCCGGGATCTTGAGCGACTCCAGATAAAGATTGTCCGACTTCACATCCAGACTGTAGAGCTTTGAATCCAGTTCCACCCAGCCTTTTGCCGATAATGTTCCGGGGCCTGATTCCTGTGGCTTGGTCAGTAGCAGCTCATCCAGATTGACGACAGAATTGCCGTATGTTGCTTTTGCGGTCAGTGTCCCCAGCTTTTCTCCGTAAGTGATGAGTTCCCGTGCGTGAACATCGGCTTCGATGCTGGGGTCTTCTGCGTCTCCCCGAATATTCGCAGTGAGACTGAGAAGTCCATCGGCAGGAAATTCAATGCTGGTTGCTTCGAGCAGGCTCACAATCTGGAGATCAGTAGCTTGCGCCTGAATATCCAGCTGCGGTTTCGGTCCTGCCAGAAGAACCTTGCCGCTGGCATTCACTTCCTGATCATTCAGCGACACTGTTGCTTCATGAATCAGAACTTCCTGCAGGTTGGCATCGGCAATGGCATGCAGGGTGACGGGTGCCACTGTGCCGAGCTTGAGGTTTCGTGATTCCGCCTCCACCCCTGCCCGCGGTGCCTGCACTGTGCCACCGAGATTTGCTGTAAAGTTCACCTGCCCATCAAGGACTGCATAGTCTCCGGTCAGTCGCCCGGAAAGGGCATAGTTGCTTCGTTGAATGGATGCGGCTCCGCGAACATTCGCTCCATATCCCTGGATGCCAGGAGTGTTGATGCGGATCTGTGAGGGTTGGAGATCCACGGAAGCTCTGCCTTGAGCATCCTTGCGGGCGATGATGACGCTGGCATTTCCAGTTGCCTTGATGGCATCAACTCCGGGCCACTCCAGTTTTGCTTTTGCTGTAACCCCCTGGCCGGATGCTATCAGGTCTGCGTGTGATGGTTCATCTTCAATCGATAGAGAGCCTGATCCTTCCACAACCCCCAGCTCTGCCTTGGCATGAAGATCATTGAAGTCCACGCGCTTGCCTGCACCATCAAACCTGAACCCGGTGGAAGCGACAACGGGGCCTACGCCTTCAATCTGCAACTGGCTGGAATCGATGTGACCTTCTGCTGTCAGGGTTTCCAGGCTGACGCCACTCATGGATCCCTGATAGTCCATCCTTTCGAGAAAGGCGGAAAAACCACTGGCTGTAATTGAAGAAGGTTGATCAGAAAGCAGACGCCACTGATGATCCGTCAGCATCAGGCGTGCATAAGGAATTTGAAGGGAAACGGGCGCGTTGACGTAGGAAACGGATAACTCATCCACATCAATGGAGCGAACCATTCCTTTTGGTGTGGTGCCACCTTCCTTGCTTTCCGGAAGATTCAGTTTTCCATCTTCCAGCTGGAGGATGTTGACGTCTACTCCCCTTGCGCGAACTCCGGCAATGGCATCCAGTCCTTTGTTGAGGGCAAGATAATCCCATCCGACAGTCGCTTCCCGGATGGTGACAAACGCAGGGACATCATCCTTTGCACGAATGGAAAGATTTCGGATTTCTGCGCGGGCTTTGAAGAGGTTGAATCGAATGGAGTCTGCTGTGATGTTTAGGGGCTGGGCCATACGAAGGCCACGGTCTGTCAGTGCCTGCTGAACTGGTCCTGTATGCAACAGGGCCAGCAGGACCACGACAGCTGCCAGGACGCAAACTACCGTCCATGCAACCCACTTCAGCCAGATTCGCGAGGCTAACATGCGCTGTATCTTGAGTGTACAATCCCGTCAGGAATGGTTCCTGCTCCTGGTTGTACTGAAGAGAAGATGGTTCAGGTTCTCTATATGTTGCAGAAAAGAATCTGCTTGTGAAAATTTGCAGCCAGACTATTCTTCCATCAGGCGATTCCTGGATTCTTCCAGTTCTGCCTGCTTTTCCTTATTGATTTTCGGGTAGCTGAGTTTCAGGGACTGCATGGCATCAATGATTGCTCCTGCTACAACCAGGCGGGTAAACCACTTGTTATCAGCAGGAACCACGTACCACGGAGCTTCTTTTGTGGCAGTGTTCCGAATGGTCTGCTCATAGGCCATCATGTACTCATCCCAGTGTTGGCGCTCTTCGATATCGGCACGGGAGAACTTCCAGTTTTTCTCCGGATCGTTCAGTCTCTCCATAAATCGCTTTTTCTGCTCTTCCTTGGAGACATGCAGGAAAAACTTCCGGATGATGGTGCCATTGCGGCTCAGGTAACGCTCAAAGCTCACGATATCTTCATAGCGTTCTTTCCAGATGTTCTTTCCGATCAGGTGAGGTGGGATGCGTTGGGCTTTCAGGATTTGCGGGTGTACTCGCGCGACGAGAGTCTCCTCATAGTAGGAACGATTATGGATACCAATTCGCCCCCGTTCCGGAAGCCTCTTTATCGTACGCCAGAGAAAGTCATGATCCAGCTCTTCGGCTGAGGGTGCCTTGAATGAAAATACCTGGCAGCCTTGTGGGTTGATGCCGGACATGACATGCCGGATCGAACCATCTTTTCCTGCGGCATCCATCGCCTGAAAGATCAGTAGAACAGACCAGCAGTTCTGGGCATACAGTTTTCCCTGTTCCTCTGCCAGCCAGGAAACTCCTTTTTGCAACAGCTCTTTTGCTGCCTTCTTGGATCGAAGACTGCCTGTGTCTGCCGGGTCAATGTCCTTCAGGCGAAACTTCTTCCCATTCTCGATGCGATAGGGTGCAATGAACCTGGAAACGAGGGACATGCGGGCAGTTTTACCACATCCACACGCTATAATTGAATCTGCCCACCTGGCATGCGGTGAGGTGGCAGAGTGGTCGAATGCGGCGGTCTCGAAAACCGTTGAACCTTCACGGGTTCCGTGAGTTCGAATCTCACCCTCACCGCCAGTAAACCTTCCCGTCATATCTGAGGCTTGACCATTCGGTTAAATAGAGGTGATTCAGTCATGGCCGAGAAAAAATTAATTGACAAACGCATCTATCAGCAAGAATTCATCAACATTTTCAAAACTCGCTTTGAGAACAATATGAACCGTCACATGGGTCTGTCGTGGGACAAAATTCAGGCAAAGCTAGAAGCCCATCCGGAAAAGCTCCGTTCACTTCATCAGATGGAAGAGACCGGCGGAGAGCCGGATGTAGTAGGTCAGGACAAGAAGGCCGGAGAGTATCTCTTTGTGGACTGTTCTGCCGAAAGTCCGAAAGGTCGGCGCAGTCTCTGTTACGACCGGGAAGCGCTCAACTCCCGAAAAGAGCACAAGCCAAAGAACAGTGCCATGGATCTGGCTGCTGAGATGGGTGTTGAGATTCTGACCGAAGAGCAGTACCGCGAGTTACAAAAGCTGGGCGCCTTCGATACGAAGACTTCCAGCTGGATTCAGACCCCTGCTGCAATCCGCAAGCTTGGAGGCGCACTCTTTTGTGATCGCCGTTATGATCAGGTCTTCACTTATCACAATGGTGCTGAGTCCTACTATGCAGCACGAGGATTCCGCGCATTGCTGAGAGTTTGAACAGGCAAGTCCATAAACGCGAATTCACTCTCAGCTATCTTCTGAGAATTGGTTTCAATGATGCACTGGAAGTTAAGTAATTCGGTTAGCTATTCTGCCGTCTTGCAGGAAGTCCGCAGCTTTGGATTCGTTTCACTCGACAGTGAGATTCCCCGGGTGCCTGCATCCCACCAGATTAGATCCCGCGAGGCATAGCGCGCGCCGGAACCGGAGATCACATTCGCGAAGATCAGCGATTTCCCGCCAATTGGCAAAACTGCCAGACTATTGCCTCCGCCGTTCAGATACTCCACGTCAAATGCTCCGGACGGCAAGCCCAGCGCAGTGGCCTGCTTGTCGCATTGTATTTTCACCTTGTTGTGGGAGATGTTTTCATTTCCAGCAAGCTGGATTTTCAGTTCTGAGGCTGACAAGGTTATGCAGAGGCTGGCGAATAAAAGAAAATACTTTGAGAACTCAGTCATGGTGTTCTTGCTTGCCGAAGAGTGACTCGTCACCCACTTCGCAATTCCTTTCGTGAGATGTCCAGATGGAACAGGGCAACTTGTGTTGAAGATCACAATCACCTGGAATCATTGTCCGTCATCCCTCATCCAGTACAGGGGGCTATTAAAGCAAAAAGTGATCAAAATTCAGGAAACGCACTGCACCTGATGACCAGCCATTCGCTGAAAAGCTGTGGCAAGCCTAAACTGATCCGATAAGTGCTCACCATGAATGATGAATACGGGCATCCCACAAAATCAGTATTGCCAACAAGGGGAGTGATCCCGATCTCTTATACTCAGGGCTTGGATGATGAACAGGACTTTTGAAGAGACCAGCGCAGAGATGATCCGGATTGAGGGGGGTACCTTCCGGATGGGGTCAGACGAGCATTACCCGGAAGAGCGACCTGTGCATCGTGTGACGGTGGATGACTTCTATATTGATCCTGTTCCAGTCACCAACAGACAGTTTCGTGAGTTTGTGGATGATACCGGATACGTTACGTTTGCCGAGATTGACCCGGAGGCAAAGGATTATCCGGGTGCGGATCCTTCCATGCTCAAAGCTGGGTCTCTTGTCTTCTTTCCGCCTCCGCCGGATTACCAGGTGGACCTGCGCGACTGGACACAGTGGTGGCGCTTCAGTTTCGGTGCGTGCTGGCACAAGCCGGCAGGGCCGGATAGTTCACTGGATGGGCTGGATGATCATCCTGTAGTCCACATTACGCATCGGGATGCAAAAGCCTACGCCGAATGGTCAGGGAAGCAGCTTCCGACAGAAGCCGAATGGGAATACGCCGCACGGGGTGGGCTGGATGGTGCCCCTTATGCATGGGGGAATACCCTGCATCCGGATGGAAAATACATGGCCAATATCTGGCAGGGAGCGTTCCCTGTTGAGAACCTTGTCCTAGACGGCTATGCGGGTACTTCACCAGTCAGGGCCTTTCCGGCAAATGGATATGGTCTTTACGACATGATCGGGAATGTCTGGGAATGGACGGATGACTGGTGGGATTTCCATCAGGCGGATGCACCCAAAGCCTGCTGCATTCCGGTAAATCCACGTGGGGGTAAAGAGCAGGGAAGTCACGATGTAAATCAACCGGAGTTCAAAATTCCGAGAAGAGTGCTAAAAGGGGGGTCCCATCTCTGCGCAAAGAACTACTGCCAGCGCTATCGTCCCGCTGCAAGGCAGGCTGAGCCAATTGACTCTTCCACAACGCATATTGGGTTCCGTTGTGTGCTCAGAAAAATGAAGGAAAATATCGTACAGATTTTATAGCAGGACGTAATGTTTGCAATTCATGAATTCAAATATATTTATGCTATAAATATTCGGTATTTTGGTGAATATTTTGATTTCATATTTTAGCGGCAAGGGTTGTTGATGCCCGCAATCAAAAAGAACTATCTGATGCTGGTTTCAGTCATTGGACTGTTTCTTCTATCATCCTGCGGTGTCCATTCGCATACCGGGACAAGGGTTGTTCGGAATTCTCTGCCTTCCTGGAACGAAGGAGAAACCCGGAAATCGATTATTGATTTTGTCGAGCGTGTCACAACAGCAGGAAACCCTGGCTATGTTCCTGTGGAAGAGCGCGTTGCTGTCTTTGATAATGACGGCACACTCTGGTCTGAGCAGCCCATGTATGTCCCGCTGGTTTTTGTTGTAGATCGCATTCGTGAGTTGGCATCCGCTCACCCTGAATGGAAAACGAGTCAACCTTATCAAAGAGTTCTGGATGACGGAGTATCCGGTATCTCTTCATTGGGAGAGCAGGGAATTACTGAACTCATCGAGGCTGCCATGGGCGGAATGACCACGGAACAATCCGATGCACTGGTAAAGTCCTGGATACTGCGTGCCCGGCATCCGGAAAAGAATCGTCCTTATACCGAGATGGTTTATCTGCCCATGCTTGAGCTGCTGGATTATCTCCGTGCGCATGACTTTAAAACTTATATCGTGTCGGGCGGAAGTGTGGACTTCATGCGTGTATGGACTGAGCGTGTCTACGGAATCCCTCCGGAACAGGTGCTCGGATCGTTTATGGATATAAAGTTCGAAGCGTCGAGTCGTGGTCCTGTTCTCAGCTTTTTTCCACAAATGAGTTTTTATAACAACGGACCTTCCAAGCCAGTTGCCATCCGGCAGTTCATCGGACGTAAGCCAATTTTTGCAGCGGGAAATTCCGATGGAGACCGGCAGATGCTGGAATATACAAAATCAACTGTCGAAGATAGATCCCGCTTTGCAATGATCATTCATCACACAGACAATCAGCGGGAAGTAGCCTATGACCGTCAATCCCGTATTGGCAGGTTGGATAAAGCACTGGATCAGGCGCCGGGAGTTGGTTGGACGGTGGTGGACATGAAACGGGACTGGGCTACAGTTTTCGCCTCACATTAATCCGAGTTCAGCGAACTCCTCCCTGTGGTGCACTCGGGTTCTGAACAATTTTCTGGCGAAGAGCAGGAGAAAAATAATAGAGCGCATGTTTCGCATACTGTTCCACCAGATTGTCCCTTGACTGAAGATACGGTGCCAGCAGTCGAATGCCTGCTTCGTTGCGGGCAGCAAGCAAAGAAGGTAGATAGTCAGCCAGAAGTTGTGCGGTTTCTGTGGGCGGCTCAGCTGTCAGCTCTTTCAGCCACTGCGAACGTTGTTCTGAAGATGAAGCATGCACTTCGATCGGAGACCAGTCAGACTGCTGAATAACATTCTTCTCTGTGTGTCCGTAATATCTTCTAACCCAGTATTCTGTATAGCGGACCAAATATGATCCGGGTTGATCCAGCGCATAAACAAGATGAAGAGGAAGACGGTGAAGTAAGTTAGCGGTATATGTTCCGGGAACATGAAATCGCAACCCATTTGTGGGTGAGGAATGCTGGTTCACAATCCGGGACAGTGGCTTACCTTTATATTTCACCTCGAACTCACCAATTTCAAAATCCCAGGGTTTTGTGGAAA
The DNA here is from genome assembly GCA_037190045.1 of Bryobacteraceae bacterium. Classification (GTDB taxonomy): domain Bacteria; phylum Acidobacteriota; class Terriglobia; order Bryobacterales; family Bryobacteraceae; genus JAPKYZ01. The sequence continues at coordinate 268,557 of JBBCIQ010000004.1, forward strand.
GGGGATATCTGACACTGTTGGGTTTCCATGTTTTTGTAATCTGTACCCAGATGGGCATACCGGTGTACACCTTCTCCGCAAAAGAGAGGACCGGTCGAGTGGAACCAAAAAAGACCGGGACGGGTTCGCTTTTCAGATGCTTATGGATGATCTGGATGGGAACAAATTCATCACTCCATGGATGGTGAGGAAGAACCAGGTTGATCTGGCGATGATTGACTGCCGCCAGTTTGGCTTTGATTCCACCAACCAGTACCTGTGTGTCGCAGAGCGTTGTCTGATAGGTGGATTCATCCATGGAATTTTTCACCACACAACTCTCTCCGCTGGTGAAGGCGGAGCCAAAAATCCAGACAAGTGTTCCCGGTGAATGTGCATAAAAATCAGGAGAACCATGCAGACGTATATTTTCGGCTTCAAAATAGGGCTGTCCATACGCACTGGTGCTCAGCAAAAGAGCCAGGAATGCAGCACTCAGGAGACGAGTCATACTCCCTTAGACTCCATTCCCTGAATGGGGTTCCCGAAATTCAATAGATGTCTGAACGAAGTCTCATAATGATGAGATGGCTTCCGAAGATCAGGATCCTCGCGTGTATCTGGCGGTAGAAAGAACATTTCTCGCATGGATTCGCACGGGGATCGCTCTGATGGGTTTTGGATTTGTTGTTGCCCGCTTTGGGATTTTCCTACATGAGGTCAGCGCTGTCGCTGCAACGGTGGCTCCTCGCTCCCATGGCTTTAGTGTCTGGGCAGGAACAGGCATCATGATGACGGGAGTGATGATTCTTGCTCTTGCAGTTATCCAGCATTATCGAACGATCCAGCGATTGAATCAGAATGTTTCGATCACCGGGAAACCATCATTAGTGGGTATGATTCTGGCGGGAATGCTGGCTCTGATCGGGCTGGGGATAACGGGATATTTGATGAGCCTGGGTTAGGAACAGCCACGATATTGGTAGTGGAAAATTGGTGTGCAGATAACTGGATCAATCCAATAAAAAGGTGAGTCCCGGTAAGGACTCACCAGAGAGTTCAGTTTACTGAATGCTTGTTATTGAATGTCCTGTTCCTGCAGGAATGAAGTCCATTCTTCGGTCCAGTCTTCATCGCCGAACGCACCAATGTAGTTGGCGGTCTGGTCGAAGAATCCATCATCCGGAGGCTGAATCCAGTTGGCGCCCCATGCAGGAGAATTGCTCTTGGGACGGAAATCCGGATCATTTCTTTCCAGTGGACGGAAGAGCTGTGGATCAGCAAGCACGAACTGTGTTTCGGACTTGCGGGCGAAATCCAGAAGATCGGCAGAGACCTGTTCCTCCAGAGTATTTCCCCGGCCAGCTTCCCGGCCATTATTCCAGGCGAGGATTCCATTCATATTGAAGTCACCACTGGAAATGTTGGGAAGGATAGTGTCGAAGTTTCCACCGCCCAGTGTACGAGTGACCCAGTTGTAGCAGATGACGTTATTGGTAATGCCACCTGCACCGCGACGGAAGTATAGGCAGGGAGCATCAGATTCGTCATAGCCTTTTGCGCCACCGCCAACGAAAGTCAGATTGTACATGGTGGGCTTGTTCAGCGGACGAGCTCCGAAATCACGCTCGTAGTTGTCCTGCTCGATGCCGCGGTTTCCCTGATCATCATTGGAGACACTGACTGCGAACTGGATCTTTCCGCGATAACCGATCTGGGTATCGATGAAGTCGTCTGCACCATAGGTTGCAACGATGTGCTTTGCATTGGCTGATCCACCGAACCATTCAAAGGAATCATCCAGTCCGTAGTGGGCCTGGAGAAATTCTGCCTTCGTTTCTGTTCCGCAAGCCCCAAAGGTAAAGGAATTTGTTTCTTCATTCGGGCGCAGCAGAGAACCTGCAAATTCCACACGGACGTAGCGCAGGGTGCCACAGTTGTGAGCATCGTTGTCGCCACCGTACAGGGTTTCCGGCAGTTCAGGCAGACCTTCGATGCTCAGAGCACCGGCAGGATCATTGAGAACGGCTTTACCCAGCAGTATGAGTCCACCCCAGTCGCCGCGGTTCCGGCTTCCGATCGGCTGTGAGGAAGTCATAATGATGGGACGTGAACGGGTACCTGATGCATTGATCTTTCCAAGGGTGGTAATTAGCAGAACGCTGGGGGGCTGTGAGCCGGGCATTCCGATGATGTAGGTGCCTGGATCGATGGTCAGTGTTGCGTTGTTGGTGACGGAAACGATGCCACTCACGCGATATGCCTTGTCATTGGTCAAACGCAGGTCACTGGAAATGCTGTTTGGCAGGTTTTCATACCCGGAAACGATGCCGAACTTCACATAAGCTGACTTGATCACCTGTCCACCTGTGTAATCACGCAGCTGAACAACAATGGTGTGCATACCCTTCTCGTCGGGAAGTCCGAGAGGAGAGGGCGAGATGGTTCCGCCTGCTCCAACCAGAACCTGCTTGGTTGCGTCGGACAGACGCGTGATGCGGAAACCCTGAGCTGCAGTGTTTCCAAAGATGTCGGTGGGGGTTGTGGATCCACCGGGCAGATAAGTCTTGACGCCGGTCTGATTGTTCTGGCGGTAAGCAACGATGGTGTACGGGTACATTTCGTTGTTTGTTTTTACCGTCCATCGCAGAGTCAATGGATCGCCGGGCTGATAAACATTCTTATCGGCCCAGATCCACATGGCTGCGTTGGATTCCGGTCTGGAAGAGGAGAAGAACTTCAGGTTTTGAGAAGCCTCTCCCCGGGAAATGGATTGAAACTGAGATTTCGGTTCGGCGCCGATAATTCCTGTGCTGAGAGCGCAGGTAACCAGGGCAGCGATGATCGTCTTTTTCATGACTGATTCAGTCTTCCTTTCTTGGGTAAGTCGTTTAGAAAAATGAGTAGGTAGTGCCAATGGTGTATGTACGTCCTAACCGGAAGCCGCGTACGAGAAACTCGGACTGGGTATAGCGGTAATGGTTATCGGTCAGATTTTCTGCGCTGAAACGCATTGTCCAGCGATTGTCACTGCGCAGGCTGAGCTGATAGACCACATCCAGGAAGGTCATTCGTTCCTGATAAATATCGGGAAGCTGGAAGGTTCCGACGTCTGAAATCCGGCGGGATACGGAGTTCATGTAAATACGCACGTTTGATCTCCATTTCGGCTTCATCCATTCACCGACAATGTTGTAGATGAAACGGGACTGGCCAACCAACGGACGCGATTTTGAGGTGAGCTGCAGATACTCAGGCTCATCCGGGATCACGACATCAGAGTTGACGAAAGTCAAGTTGGACTGGAGCGCAAAATCATCCAGTTTCCGGTGGAAAGAGCCAAGATTCTTTCTGAACTCCAGTTCGATGCCCTGATTGTTTGCTCCGGCCACGTTTGAGAAACTCTGTCGCAGTTCGGAAGCGGTAGGGCGATAGATCTGTTCAATCGGATCCTTGAACTTCTTATAGAAATAGCTGGCGGCCAGAATCTGGTTTCCACCAAGGAACCACTCCCAGCGTGCATCGAAGTTATCGATGGTGGCACGGCGCAGATTCGGGTTACCGACCGTCGTATAACCACCCACAACGTTTGTGAATTCAAACGGCGACAGTTCACGGAAGTCAGGACGATTCAGTGTGCGGCCATAGCCGAAACGAAGGTTCTGTCGGGGTGTCAGTGCATAAATGGCATTGACAGCAGGCAGGGGGTCGCGATTATTCAGGACAGCTGCCTGCGGGATGCTGTTGGGGACGAGCGGATCCTGTGTCAGCACAGAGATGGCTGCATCTTCAATCCGGATGCCGCCGATCAGACGCCAGCGTGATCCCAGATTGAGATCCAGCATTCCGTATCCGCCGTAGACATCCATTTCGGCCTGATACTTATCAGTGCCCCGAGTAAATTCCCGCAGTACAAATCCATCCGGGCGAATATTCTTGTCGCTCAGGATGTCATTGGTTGGTGCGTAGAAATCGATGGTGCCGGTGCGGACCGGGAAGAAGCGGAAACGGCGTGCTTCAAAGTCACGACGACGAATGGTTCCACGGAATCCAACTTTCCAGATTCCACTGATGGCTCCCTTAAAGAAGGGGGTGCCCCATTCCACTTGCGGCTCGTAAATCTTGTCGTACAGATTGCTGAAGTAGCGTGTTCCGGAATCGCCCAGATTGAGGAAGGCGAAGGGGCCGGTGGTTCCGGGTTCACGTCCACGGATGCTTTCCCGAAGATCGGGCTCACCACGGTAAGAGTCAGAATAAGTGAACTGCCAGCGGAAGATGCTGTTTCCGAACTTCGCCAGTGCATGCTCACCTTCCAGACCCGTGGAGATCAGGCGGCGCTCTGTCCAGCGCAGACGCGTGTCCTGGATCTCAACGCCGATGCCCCCGTTCAGTCCCTGAAATTCGCGCACTTCCTTGTCTGTATCTCGCGTGAGAGTATTGCGGAACACAAGTTTGTTGGCAGGATTCAGTCTCAGGGAGGCATTCATCACACCACCCAGCCGGATTCCTTCATTGGTGGAATTGAACTGGGAATAGTCACTGAAAATCTGGGGTTGTCCGCCACCTGCGTTCACCAGAAAACGTCGCTCTTCCGGGTATCGCTGGGGCTGGTTGGCAAAGGTAATGGCTCCAACCAGGCCGAGTTTTCCATATGTGTTGCCACCGGAAATCGAATAAGTCTGCTGAGGACGTGTCCAGCCCCGGTTCACCGGAGTGTAGTTGTTGGAAAGCGCACGTCCGAATTCCTGAAATTCCTGATCGGTAAAGTTACCGACAAACAGGCGCTTGTCTTCAGGGAAGATGCCCGGTAACCCTCTACCACCATCATCGAACCCCACGCCATCCAGTCCACCACCGGGATAAGTGCGGAAGAGCTTTCCGGTTGTTTGTGAATTGAATCCGTAGTTGACTGTGACCGCAAAGGTCTTTTCTGTGGGGAACTCGACAGTCTGCATCTGGACGAGACCACCGGAAAATTCACCAGGAAGATCTACACTGTATGTTTTCTGAATTTTGATGTTATCGATGAGTGAGCTGGGAAACAGATCCAGAGGCACCACACGACGCTCCGGTTCAGTGGTGGGGATCATGGCATTATTCAGCATGGTTGCCGAATAACGTTCACCCAGTCCGCGGACATAGACATAGCCGTTGTCCACAACGGAAACACCGGTTACTTTTTCCAGAGCACCTGCTGCATCAGACGCAGCTGCATTCCGGATTTCTTCCTTGCTGATCGAATCGCTGACGGAACCGGAAAGCCGACGCTCTGTCAGCATGGATTCTGCAGTCGAGGCAATTGCTCCGATTTTTTCAACTACATCGACTGCAGTTACTGATCTCTTGTTGGGCATGACCGTGCTGGCTTCAGTTGTCTTTCCTGCTGTTACTTCAACTTCATCAATGGTGGTCTCTACATAGTTCGCATTGGAAAAACGAAGCTTGTAGATTCCAGGCTTGAGCGAGATGGTGAATCGTCCGTTTGTATCGGTAGTCATCCTTCCGTCGGACATTCCATCGACTTCCACCTGAACCAACGGAATCGGTCTTCCGTTGGTGGCATCAAAAATGGTGCCGGTAATCGTCCCATTGACCGGAACTTCCGGTATCTGTGCGCCAAGAGTTAACGATGCGCACAATACGAGTAGCAGAGAAAAGACTTTCATTCAAAGTGCCGTGACTGGTTTACTGAACGCGAACAGATACCGGGTTACTGGCAACCCCATTCGCTTTAATGAAGAGTGGTACGTCTCCGGTGATGTAATCCTTCTGAGGGATACGGATGTTCACCTGGCAAACGCCGGGGAACTGAGGCTGAAGTCCTGCATACAGCACTTCTGCTTCATCCCAGGAAACATATGCCTGAACACTGGCATTTGCAGGAGCAACTGTGCCGGGAGGCAGGCCGTCCTGTGCCGGAGGATTTGTGGCTCCGCAGCCGGTTGCGAAAACCTGGACAACCGATCCACGAGTTGCTGGAACAACAAGGTTATCCGAGTTGTCTTCATTCAGGATGACGCCGGGGCGTGTTGCATCCGTAGTGCGTGCTGCAAGGGCAGGGAAGAAATCATAGACATTCACTGTTCCTTTTGCAACGACGTTGCTACCTGCCAGGACTTCCACCTGTTGCTGGCCGCTCGGTGTGTTTACCGGAACGGTGAAGTTGATCTGTGAAGAGGAAACGAAATACAAAGGAGTGTCATTTCCATTGATCCGTAATTTAATGGTTGCCAGTTCACGAGGCATTTCTGGCTCATTGGCTGACCATGCTGTCGTCTGTACATTTCCAAAGTCTCCGTAGGCGCTGGCAATAGAGCCTGCAGCTACGGGGGCTTTGGTATCGAAACCTGAATAATTAATCACGGTGACAGTGGTTTGCGCCCAGCCTGATACGCATACAACAGCGGATGCAATCCAGTAGAGGATATGTCGCATTTATGCTCCCAACAGTAAATAGAACTTACGCTGGAGTTCAATGGAATCAGTCCAGCTTTGAGGAGCGTATCATCCGAAAAATACAGGATGGTCAATAATTTATGTCATTTTGTTGACAATGATGTGAATGAGTAAATGAGCGTCCTGGAACTGAATCAGTGATATGAGAAGAAAAGAATTTCATCACATACAGATCACTGATTTATGAATTACAGATACGGAAAATTTACTTTGTGTGGAAAACAGTTTCGACCGCTACAATCTTAAGTCAGGCACTATGATTACTCTTCTGATCAAGCATCACATTTATGTCCTGCTGGGCCATCTTCTGATTGCGTTGATGTTCACGGGGGCAGCTGGAGCGGCTGATCTTAACATCATGTCCTTCAATGTCCGCTATCCTGCCACCGGCGATGGTGACAATCGCTGGGAACTGCGACGAGATACTCTGGTCGATTGCATCCGTCAATCCCGGCCGGATGTCATCGGAACACAGGAACTGTTTGAGACTCAGGGTAAATATATTGTGGAGAAACTTCCGGAATATGCATGGTTCGGGATCAGCAGAAGAGGCAACCATGAAGACGAACATATGGGAGTCTTTTACTTGAAGGAAAAATTTTCTGTGGTGGAATCGGGGAATTTCTGGTTGTCAGAAACACCTGAAGTTGCTGGAAGTTCATCCTGGAATGTCAGTCTGCCCCGAATGGTGACCTGGGGACTTTTTGAAGAGAAGAAATCGAAAAAGCGATTCTATCTGGCAAACACTCATTTTGCGCATCGCCGGGAAGATGGACAAGCAAGAATAGAGTCCGCACGAGTTCTCGCGCACTGGCTGGAAAAGCTGCCCTCTCAGGTTCCTGTCATCCTGACGGGAGATTTCAATACCGCAGTGGGAAGTGAGCCTTACCAGACCTTGACCCGATTCATGAAGGATTCCAGAGAGGGGTTGAAGGATTCGGCCGGTGAGATCGGAACCATTAATATCGGTTTTTCCGGAAAGCCGTCATCCAACCGAATCGACTGGATACTTTATCGTGGTGATCAGCTCAAACCGGAAAAATTCGAAACAATTCTTTATCACCAGAATGGACGTTACCCTTCGGATCACTTTCCGGTTCAGGTTCGATTCACATATTAGACCGAAAATAACTTTTATCTGGTTTCCGTCTCAGGATTTTTTCCCTGGATAGGCTTGGGTGAGCCGTGTCACTGCCTGTTGTAGCTCATCCTCTGTCAGTGATGCATACCCGAGCCGTATCGCAGCGGGGCATATCCCTTCCAGGCTATATGTGCTTCCGGGTGAAAAAGCCAGCCCCTGAGACAAAGCATTTTTCGACCATTGCTCCGTACTCACTCCATCCTTCACGCTCATCCAGAGTGCCATACCACCTGACGGCTTGATAAACCCAACACGATTCTTCAGGTTCTTCGTAAGTAATTCGGCAAGAGTATCCCGTCTTTTCTGATATGCGAGGCGTGCCTTGCGGGCATGAGCCTGGAGCTCTCCATCATTCAGCAGATCAGCCACAGCTGCTTCCAGCGCAGTGTCTCCTTGCCGGTCAATCAGTGACCGCAATGCACTCATCCGTGTAATCACGGACTGTGATGCGGCCAGATAGCCAAGACGAATTCCCGACGCCAGCAGTTTTGTAAACGTTCCAATATAAATGACAACTCCATGATGGTCAGCACTGGCCAGCGGAAGAATAGGCTTTCCTTCAAAGTGAAACTCATGGTCATAGTCATCCTCGATCACAGCCATTCCGTGCTGTGCCGCCAGTTGCAGCAGTTGCATACGACGGCAGGGCTCAAGCGTCACCGTGGTTGGATAGTGATGGTGAGGTGTCAGCACAACGGCTCTTACCTTTTGCTGTAAACACAGTTTTTCCAGTGCTGTGACACATAAGCCTCCCGAATCCACGGGTAAAGACACCAGATGGGCACCTGCCAGACGAAATGCTTCCCATGCCGGGCGATACCCCAGTTGTTCAACCGCAACCACTTCTCCCGGTGAGACAAGTGCCTGCGCTGCCAGATACAAGGCCATTTGACTGCCTCTGGTAACCAGAAGGTTCTTTTCATCGGCCACGATAGCGCGCTTATTTCTCAGCATTTCGGATATCGCTCGACGTAACCCTTCATGTCCTTGAGGATTGCTGTAAGGCGGGCTTCCATGTGCGTGCCGGAACAATGCTCGCCGGTAAGCCCGGCTGAGTGCAGCCATCGGTGCCAGCCTTGCATCTGCAGTGCCGTCGGTGAATTGCAATACACCGGAAGGCAAAGTCATTGCCGTTTCTGACCACGGAGCAGATGCGATTGGGAAATTCGGCCGTACTGGAAATCGTGTGCGACCTGTTTTGCGCCTGGATGACGTTTCGGGTAGCCGTTCAGAGATGAAAGTCCCACGTGATGCTTCTGCATTGGCCCATCCCTGAGCAATCAACTCCTGATAGGCCGCTGTGACAGTATTTCGATGAACGCCCAAAAGAAGGGACATGGACCGTGTTCCTGGTAGTGGCGTGCCACGGGCCAGTCGACCCCGTTGCACTTCCTCTGCAATGATCCGTGCGATCTGCTGATAGATCGGGACTTCTGAATGCTCATCCAAAGTTATCGGAACAATCCAGGAACGAAGCATTTTCTTAGAATACCGGACTAGTTTCAATATAAAAACCGGATCTATTCACTGGTCCGGTTCTGCTCTAGCCTGAAACAGTAAAGGAGAAAGCAATGAGCACTAATCCATCCCAGGCCAGATATCATTCAGCAGATTTTCACAAGACGCCTCCTCGTCCGGATGTTGTGCTTCCGGAAAAACTCATTCACCGAAAGGTCGAAGATGCTGGCCGTCATGATGACTATTCACGCCAGCGTAAGCATCCGGTATTTTTCGTGGATTTACCCTCTCTCGCTCTTAGCATGACCATTGGCTGGCTGGAGCCAGGTCAGGCGTCCAACCGGCATCGGCATACTTACGAAACCATCCTGTATGTGCTGGAAGGTAAGGGCTACAGCCTGATCCAGGATCGCAAGGTGGAATGGCAGGCCGGGGATGCCGTCTATATTCCGGTCTGGGCATGGCATAACCACTTCAATGCGGGTGAAGGGACCGCCCGTTACCTTGCATGTGAGAATGCACCATTACTCCAGAATCTGGGAGGTATTGCTCTTCGGGAAGAAGTACCGCCAAAGACAGACAGCAGTGCGACGGATCAGGACCGGATCGATGAACAGGTGGTGTCCTGATGGAAAAGCGCAACGTGCCGCTGCATGGCATTATTGGCTATCCGATTACTCCATTTCAGGCAGATGGTGGAGTGGATCTTTCACTTTTAAAAAAGCTCATTGATCGCATGCTGGCTGGCGGAGTACATGGCATTGCCCCGCTGGGGTCTACCGGAGTGTTGCCCTATCTGTCAGATGATGAGCGCCAGGCGGTTACTGAAACTACTGTGGAAAGCGTTGCCGGCCGGGTCCCGACACTTGTTGGAATATCCGCAATGACTACGGAGCGGGCTGTATACCATGGACGATTTGCCGAACGTGTTGGTGCTACCGCAGTCATGATGATTCCCATGAGTTACTGGAAACTGACGGAAGAAGAAATATTCCGACATTTTTCTGTCGTGGCTGATGCACTCTCCATTCCTGTCATGGCATATAATAACCCTGCGACTGGCGGGCTGGATCTGAAGCCTGAATTTCTCGCCAGGTTGCTCACAATTCCCAACGTGACGATGGTGAAAGAAAGTACAGGCGATCTTGGTCGAGTCCAGCGCATCCGGGAAATCGTGGGAGACGATGTAGCGTTCTTCAACGGATCAAATCCTCTGGCTCTGGGCGCATTTGCTGCCGGTGCCCGTGGGTGGTGTACTGCCGGTGCTCATATCATTCCGGAGCTTCAGGTGGAACTCTACCGCGCAATTCACGAGCGGAACGATCTCATTGAAGCTCGCAAGCTCTTCTACCAGCAATTGCCCCTTCTGGAGTTTCTGGTTCAGGGAGGATTGTCTCGTACAATTGCAGCCGCACTGGAATTACTTGGGATCAACCCTGGTCCTTTGCGAGCACCTTTGCAGCAATTAACCAGAAATGAGCAGGAACGGCTACGGACGATTATGCAGAAATTGAATCTGCTGGATCCCGGAACAACAGCTCAGGATATTTTTCGGCCATTGTCCAGTACATTAGCCCGGACGGGACCGAAAGTATAAAACTTCAGACTATCCTTCAGGCCGAAAGTGATCACGCCTGAATGAGTAAAGACCATATTGAGAAGTTCCCATCGAAGAAGGAGAAACAAATGAAGAAAGCAGTTTTTTATCATGCTGGTTGTCCTGTTTGTGTTGCTGCTGAGCAACAGTTCATTCAGGCGCTGGATCCACGCCAGTACACTTTGGAAGTTGTGCATCTTGGCGTGGACAAAAATCGTATAGCGGAAGCTGAGCAGGCAGATGTTAAAAGCGTTCCTGCTCTGGTGATTGAAGGAGTGCCTTTCCATATCAATTATGGAGCTGCATTGACTGATCTGAAAGGCTGATGGAGCGCTTTCGGATGATCTCCCTGCTCTTTTGTGAAACAACCATTAGGGGGGGCAGGGATAGTCCGAGGCAAAAATCGAAGAAGTTGAGACGAAGGAATTATCCCATTCGAATATTTGCCAGCATGGATTGACTGTCCACCAGTGGCTCTTTATCTGTCGGAATCCGGCGGATGTATGTTCCGTCGCTCTGCATTTCACGGGCGTTGAAATTATCGGCCAGATAGGTTTCTAAAATCTCTTTTTTCAGACGCTGGATCAGGATCTGACTGAGAATAGGGAATACTACTTCAATGCGACGGTCCAGATTCCGTGGCATTATGTCGGCACTGCCGGCATAGATCTCTTCTTCTCCATCGTTTCCGAAATAGAAGATACGGCTATGCTCCAGAAAACGCCCCACAATACTAACCACCCGGATGTTTTCGCTAACTCCAGGAATACCTGGACGCAGGCAGCAGATGCCACGTACCAGCAGATCAATCTTCACCCCAGCCTGCGATGCCTGATAAAGAAGCCGGATCAGGCCGGGATCATCCAGCCCATTGATCTTAAAAATGAGATGTCCCTGACCCCCATTTTGGCTGATTGCAATCTCTCTCTGGATCAGCGTTTCCAGGCGACTTCTCAGATCAAAAGGCGCAACAATCAATTTCTGAAAGTTTGATTTCTCTGCATATCCAGTGAGTCGATTGAAGAGTGCTACGGTATCATCCCCAATCTGCTCATCGCAGGTAAAGAAGCTGAGATCGGTATAGAGACGGGCTGTTGTGGGATTGTAGTTGCCAGTGCCCAGATGAACATACTTACGGACAGCGTCACCCTCTCGACGCACAACCAGTGCCAGCTTGGAATGTACTTTCACTCCTACCAGTCCATACACAACATGGACGCCTTCGCTTTCCAGTGCGCGGGCCCATTCGATGTTACTTTCCTCATCGAACCGGGCTTTCAGTTCCACCAGTACGGATACCTGCTTCCCCTCTTCAATTGCCTTAAGGAGTGCTTTGACAATCGGTGAGTTGCGTCCTACCCGATACAGAGTCATCTTGATTGCCAGAACATCCGGGTCTCGGGCTGCATTCCTGAGAAACTCCACCACGGGCTGGAAGGATTCGAAAGGATGGTGCAGCAGAATATCGTTTCGACGGATCAGGGAAAAGAGAGGGTCTTTTGCATTTGGACGTAATTCCGGGGGTGTCCATGGAATCTGTGGCTTGAATTTCAGTCGCGGTGCATCAATATTCTGCAACTGCCATAAGCGGTTCAGCCCTAGCGGGCCAGAGAGTGGGTAGACATCATCACGGCTTGCAGGGAGATTATGCAGCAGAATGTTGAGAATATGATCTGGCATTCCGGAAGCAACTTCCAGCCGAACAACACTTCGAAAACGGCGCCGCCATACCGCTTCCTCAATTGTGGAGAGAAGATCATCACTCTCCATTTCCTGAATCTCAATTTCGGCATCACGTGTGATCCGGAAAGGATAAGCTTCGATAACATCCATGCCGGGAAAAAGATCGGCAAGGTTGGCCAGAACTACTTCTTCCAGCCATACAAACCGATGACGAATTTCTCTTGACCTGCGTTTGGGCTGATTTTGTTCTTGTTCCAGTGCTACCAGTTGCGGAAGGCTGTCCGGAATCTTCAGGCGAGCAAACCGTGATGTCTTCAGCTGATCTTTTACCAGGATCGCCAGATTCACACTCAATGAAGAGATGTGAGGAAAAGGACGACCGGGGTCATATCCCAGCGGAGTTAGCGTGGGAAAGATTGTTTGCCGAAAAAAATGCCGAAGAGATTTCTTCTCGTCCGGGCTCAATTTTGAATAGGGAACAATTTCAATGCCTTCATCAGCCAGCATGACTGTCAGGACATTCAGAGTAGAGTAAGCTCTTTCAAATAACTCGGACGTCTTGCTCTGGATTGTGGTCAGCTGTGCTGTAATACTCCGTCCGTCAATACTTAGATCAAGTGCACCCTGCGCGGCAGCCTGCTTCAGCGTGGCCACTCTCACCATGAAAAATTCATCCATGTTGGAGCCGAAGATCGCCAGAAACTTCATCCGCTCCAGTAACGGATTTTCAGACAACTCTGCCTCTTCAAGGACTCTCCGCTGAAATGCCAGCAGGCTGAGCTCCCTGTTGCTGTAATAGGCGGGATTATCCAGTGAAATCAGTGAATCCTGACCGGGAATAGATCCGGAAACTTCAAGGCTGTCAATTGGAATACTATTGTCAGTTTTCGGCTGGGTGGGGAGTTCAGAAGATTTTCTCATCTGGGTAGATTTCCGTGGTTGATCACACTAAAAGGCTGGACCAGCCTCTGAGGACAAGCATAGCTGGATGAACGCATCGAATTATGAACATTTGGTTACAGGGCGAGTATTGTCCTTGGAACCATTCATCTTTTCAAGGAAATCCTGACGATATTGCTGAGTCGGAAAATCCTTGAATCTCTACTGAATTTTCAGAAATTGCCGATAGATTTCCTGTGAAGACATTCGAAATATACGGGTAGCGGGGAGCATCCTTTGGAAGATCAGGAAATCATCCGGGAATTCATTATTGAAAGCAACGAGAACCTTGCCCGTCTGGAGCAGGAGATTATCGGACTGGAGCAAAACCCAGCGAATCCTGAATTATTGGCAAGCATTTTTAGGACGGTTCATTCTGTCAAGGGGACGTGCGGGTTTCTGGCCTTTTCGGTTCTGGAAAGCGTAACTCACATTGCGGAAAATCTACTGTCCCAACTCAGGACCGGTGAGAAAAACCTGACTCCTGCCGTTACATCCCTGATTCTGGAGACCGCTGATGTGATCCGCAAAGAACTGAATAGTATTGAGGCTACATCCCAGGAAAGCGGAGAGCAGTACGAGGATCTCCGCCAGCGTCTCACAAGGGAATGGAATGCAAGGGGCACTGTGCCAGATGTTCAGAAATCAAGCTTGGATGAAGATGCTGATGAGATCCCTTCAGATCAGCACAAGCAGGAACCGGATACCGGAAGCAGTGCTGATCTCATAGAAAAGACAACTCTTCAGCGATCTGGATCCATTGCAGATACGAATATACGTGTAGATGTAGGGTTGCTGGACCGGCTGATGAACCTTGTAGGGGAACTTGTGTTGGCCCGCAATCAGATTCTTCAGTTCAATACTCAGCATGATTCAGTTGCTCTGAACGGAACCGCACAGCGTCTGAACCTGATCACGACTCAGCTTCAGGAAGGAGTCATGAAGACGCGGATGCAGCCCATAGGGGTGATCTGGAATAAATTGCCCCGTGTGGTCCGTGATCTGGCTTCTTCCTGTGGAAAGCAGATCTCACTTGAGATGGACGGAGCCGAAACAGAACTGGACAAAAGCATCATTGAAGCGATCAAGGATCCCCTCACTCATATTGTGAGGAACTGTTGTGATCACGGGATCGAATCTCCGGCTTCACGGGTTTCAGCGGGAAAATCCGCACAAGGAAGACTCTATCTTCGTGCTTATCACGAAGGGGGGCAGGTCAATATTGAGATCACGGATGACGGTGGCGGGGTGAACAGTGAACGAGTTCGTCAGAAGGCGGTAGAAAAAGGTCTTTTGCGACAGGAACAGGTAGATCGGATGAGTGATCGGGAAGCCGTGAACCTTGTCTTTCTTCCTGGTTTCTCCACCACCGATCAGATCACAAGTATTTCAGGTCGGGGAGTCGGTATGGATGTAGTCAAGACCAACATCGAAAAGATTGGCGGGGTTGTGGATCTGATCAGTCGCCCCGGTGAAGGGACTACAGTCCGTATCAAAATCCCCCTCACTCTGGCGATCATTCCCGGGCTGATGGTGAGTTGCGGTGGAGAGAATTTCATCATTCCTCAAGTGCGGTTACTGGAACTGTTGCGGTTGGAAGGTGAAGTGGAAAAGAAACAAATTGAACAGATTCATGGAACGCCTGTTTACCGCAGACGTGGCAATCTTCTGCCGATTACTTATCTTCGGGAGGTCCTCTGTCTGGAAGACCAGGTCTATGAAAGTGATGTTCTGAATATTGTGGTTTTGCAGGTAGAAGACCGACAGTTTGGTCTGGTTGTGGATGCCATTAATGATACGCAGGAAATTGTCGTCAAGCCGTTGGGGAAACAATTGAAAGGGATCGCTTGCTATGCCGGTGCAACGATTATGGGAGATGGCAAGGTAGCCCTGATTCTGGATGTGGTGGGGATCGGACAATTATCCGGAATTCTCTCGGAATCGCGGGATCAGGCCCGCCAGGCCGCGAATGACCATCTACGTCAGTCAGAATCTGGACAATCATTCCTGTTGTTCAAGGCCGGATCTTTTGAGCGATTGGCGGTACCACTGTCTTCCGTCACCAGACTGGAAGAGTTTCCAAGAGACCAGATTGAGCGTGCTTCCGGAAAACTGGTCGTCCAGTATCGCGATGACATTCTGCAACTGACACGTCTGGATACGATTCTTGAACAATCGACAGAAACAAATCTGGCTCATGATCCTGTACCCGTCATTGTCTTTTCTGAGGGAAACAATATGAGTGGCTTGGTAGTGGATCAGATTTACGACATTCATCATGAATCCATTCAAGCTGGCAGGAGAAGTTCACATCCTGCTATTTCAGGCTCAGGTGTCATTGATGGAAAGGTGACTGATTTTGTGGATCTTCCCGCTGTCCTTCATTCCACCCGAATGACATGGTTGAAACACAATTCCTTCCAGGGGAAAGAATCACAGCCTGTTCTTGTGGCAGATCAGGATTCATTCTCCAGGGGGCTGATCCGGAACTATCTGGAGCTTGCAGGACATTCTGTAATTGAGGCTTCGGATCTTACAACGGTGCTCGGACATCTGGAAAGAGGAAAGATCAGGGCTGTCGTCTTCTCTCAGTCACTGCTCCGGCAAGGAGGAAAGACTCTGGTCGGTCTGCTCAATGGCCGAGCGGATCAGGAGAAGATTCCAGTCATTGAAATGACGCAGGAAAAGCCCAGCTACCCTTTGCTGGAACAACAAAATTTGAATGGAATTGACATTTGTGCAGACATTCGGCTAGACCGGCTGGATCGTATTGCCCTGATCGATTCACTGGAAAAACTGTCTGCCTCTGTGGGAGATCAGAAAACTGATCTCATTCCGGAGCAAGTGTAATGTCAGTTAAACAAGTGCAGACGACTCCGGAGGCGGGATTCTCCCGTCAACTCGCAACATTCACCGTAGAAGATCTTTTCTTCGGAATTGAAGTGCTGAAGGTCCAGGAAGTATTCCGTTATCTGGAAATGACGAGAGTTCCTCTTGCTCCGGGGGTGATTCATGGACTGATTAATCTGCGTGGCCAGATTGTGACGGCTGTCGATATGCGACAGAGACTGGGTTTTCACGCAAGAAATGATAATGATCTGCCGATGAATATTGTTGTCCGCTCTGCAGATGGTCCTGTCAGTCTGCTGGTAGATGAAATCGGTGACGTTTTGGAAGTGAGCGAAGAAAGTTTTGAGCCCGTACCGGACAATATTTCTCGGGCTCGAAAGGAAATGCTGAGTGGTGTTTACAAGCTGGAAGGAAAGCTTCTTCTGGTGCTGGATACCGAGCAGGTGCTGCAGATTCAGTGCGGCATCTGAAATAAATTTTCATAAATCACACCCCACTTCATTTGACAGCGGGCTGTGTGGTTAGGGGATCAGGGAAAAGAGAGGAAGCATCATGGCATTAATGCAAGGAGTGGAAAGTGTCTCTAATCTTTCCACTGAGATGGATGGACTAAAGGGAGCTCTGGATCATCTGGGAACCAATGTTTTTATCGCGGATCGCGATCTGACATTGGTGTATATGAATCGGCGAGCAAGAGAGATCATGCAGTCTATGGAGGAAACCGTCCGAAAGCATTTCGGGGTGTCTGTGGATGAGCTGATCGGAATCAATATTGATGTCTTTCATGGAAACAGAGCTCGTCAGATCCGAAAGGCACTTTCCGATGCTCGGAATCTTCCAATTCGCAGTGAGATTAAGCTGGCACATCTGGTTCTGGATCTGAACGTCAACGCAATCCTGAATACTGCTGGAGAGTACATTGGCCTGGTTGTGAACTGGGAAGAAATCAGCGCAACAAAAAACTTGCAGGCTGAAGTGGAAAAAATCCGTCAGATGATGGAGAACTCTCCTGTCAATATCATCCAGGCAGATACAGACTTGGTAATCCGCTATCTGAATCCTGCATCGCTCAGGACTCTGAAACAGATCGAGCATCTTCTTCCATGTAAAGGAGATCAGGTGCTGGGCCAATGTATTGATATCTTTCACAAGAAACCGGAACATCAGAGAGCCATCCTGGCCAATCCTAAAAATCTGCCGCATCAGGCAAATATCAAACTGGGTAATGAAACACTGAGTCTTCTTGTAAGTCCCATTTACGACAGCTGTAATACATATCTTGGGCCAATGGTGACATGGGATGTCATTACAGAAAAAATTCAGGCAGAAGAGAGAGCCAAAGAGCTTGCAGAGAGAGAACGTGCCCAGAGTGAGGAATTGAAAAGAAAAGTAGACGGCATTCTTGAAGTGGTTCAAATTGCTGCAAATGGGGATCTTACGCGCTCCATTACAGTGAGCGGGACGGATGCCGTGGGGCAGATGGGCGAAGGGCTGGAGCAATTCTTTCAGGCGCTGCGGAAGAATATGGTACAGATTTCCAGCAGTGCTTCTTCCTTAAGTGATGCTTCAGAGTCTTTGACTGGTATCAGCCAACAGATGGCAGCGACAGCAGAGCAAACTGCGGTTCAGGCGAATGTTGCTTCTGCAGCCAGCGAACAGGTATCGATGAATGTGTCAGTGGTGGCAACAGGTTCGGAAGAAATGCTGGCTTCCATTCGGGAAATTTCGAAAAGTGCCAATGAGGCTGCGCGGATTGCGAAGAATGCAGTAGGCGTCGCTGAAACAACGAATCAGACAATTGCGAAGCTGGGTGAGTCCAGTCTGGAGATTGGAAAAGTGATCAAGGTAATTACCTCCATTGCTCAACAGACAAATCTGCTTGCTCTGAATGCCACCATTGAAGCTGCCAGAGCCGGAGAGGCGGGTAAGGGCTTTGCTGTTGTGGCAAATGAGGTAAAGGAACTGGCCAAAGAGACAGCAAAAGCAACAGAAGAGATTGGGCAAAAGATTGAAGCGATTCAGTCAGACACAAAGGGTGCTGTGTCAGCGATCGGTGAAATTGGATCCATCATCAATCAGATCAATGACATCTCCAATACGATTGCCTCGGCTGTAGAAGAGCAAACCGCGACAACAAATGAGATTGGAAGAAATGTGACGGAAGCCGCGAAGGGGACATCAGAGATCGCCTCCAATATTTCTCAAGTTGCGGATGCTGCTCAGGGAACAACCAAAGGTGCAAGCGATACCCAGGTTGCCGCGCAAAACCTGCATGAGCTTGCTGCCACTCTTCAGGGCCTCGTGGCACAGTTCAAAGTCTGATCGTTGATGCAAAGGAGTCACTGTGCCCAAAGCGCTTGTGGTGGATGATTCGAAGGCAATTCGAATCATCCTGAGTGAGATGTTGCAAAATCTGGGATATGTCGTTTCCAGTGCTGCAAATGGCAGGCTGGCGGCAGAAGCCCTGGCCTGTATTCCGGATGCGGAAATTCCCGAATTGAGCCTAGTGGACTGGAACATGCCAGACATGAACGGGATTGAATTTGTGCGGCATGTTCGTTCCAACTCGCGATATGACCACATGCGTCTGGTGATGGTGACAACCGAAACACATCCTGAGCAGATGAAAACCGCTCTGTCTGCAGGTGCCAATGAATACATCATGAAGCCATTTACCGAAGAGATGATCCGGGAAAAGCTTCAACTGATCGGTGCCTTGGGAAATCTGGGAGAACCAGAATGATGCCACAGCCCATTCTTCAGATGCCGAATTCCGTAATCAAGGTTCTGGTGGTGGATGACTCAGTGGTGATCCGGAAAATTGTTTCAGAAGCTTTGGCGGATGATCCTCATGTTCAGGTTGTGGGGACTGCATCGAATGGTGCGATTGCTTTACAGCGGATCAGGCAACTGAGCCCGGATGTCGTCACTCTGGATGTGGAGATGCCAGAGATGGATGGGATTGAAACACTTCGGCACATCCGAAATGAATTTCCAGATATTCACGTCATTATGTTCAGTACTCTGACAGAGCGTGGCGCGTCAATCACGATTGACGCACTTGCTTTGGGGGCCAGAGATTATCTGACCAAACCTTCCAACTCTGCATCTCTGGAACTGGCGTTAAAAACGCTGAAGAGAGATCTGCTAGTGAAGGTAAAACAGTTTCTTTCGTCGGTCGTTCCTGCCAACCCAATAAAGCTGGAAAGCTCGGCTCTCTCTCAGAGGAAGTATTACAAGGGCCCCCGAAAGGCGGTAGTTATCGGAGTATCCACGGGCGGACCGAATGCATTGTCTGCAATACTTCCCGAGTTTCCAGCTGGCTTTCACCTGCCAGTTTTAATTGTTCAACATATGCCTCCGTTATTTACTCGTCTTCTGGCCGAACGCTTGCAGACCCTGACATCACTTCCGATCAGAGAAGCTGTTGATGGAGAACTGGTAAAGCCCGGAGAAATATTGATCGCTCCGGGTGGTCACCATCTTCAGGTACGAAAAACAACAGAAGGTGTCATCACAGAGTTGAATCAAGGGCAGCATGAAAACTCATGTCGTCCAGCGGTTGACGTCTTGTTTCGTTCAGCTGTGCAGGTATGGGGAGGGGCTGTCGTGGCAGTTGTTTTGACTGGCATGGGACAGGATGGTTTACGTGGAGTTGAGCTTCTCCGTCACGAAGGCGCATACGTGATTGCTCAGGACGAGCAGTCCAGTATCGTGTGGGGGATGCCTGGATATGTAGCCCGATCAGGGCTGGCTGATACCGTTCTTCCTTTGTCTCAGGTTGTTCCTGAAATTCTGAGGATCGTCTGAGCTATGTCTGTTTCAGTTGCTATTTCCCGAGAAAATTATGAATATCTCCAGAAGCATGTTTATACAGAATCTGGCATTGTCCTGGATGAAACAAAACACTATTTGCTTGAGGCCAGACTGTCTCCGATTATCCGCCGTAGAAATCTGAATACGCTGGATGAGCTTTGTGGGTTGATGAAGAGGATAGCCGAGAGAACATTGCGACAGGAAGTCCTCGAAGCAATGACGACAAATGAAACTTTTTTCTTTCGGGATCTGGCGCCATTTGAGTGCCTGAAAAAAACAGTTTTACCAGAAATCCAGACTTTCAAAAAGAACGGACAGAAGATCCGGGTGTGGTCCGCAGCCTGCTCCACAGGACAGGAACCCTACAGCCTGGCAATATTACTGCTGGAAGCAGGAATTGAGCCGGAGAGAATAGAAATCCTGGCGACTGATATTGCTTCTTCTGTTTTGAAACAGGCTCACCAGGGCTGTTACTCCCAGATAGAAATCAATCGAGGGTTACCAGCTTCGTATCTCCTGAAATATTTTGTCCGGACAGGATTACGATGGCAGGTAATTCCACTGATTCAGAAGATGATTCGGTTTGAGATGCAGGATATTCGCCGAACGGCACACAAAAAGGATTCGTTTGACATTATTTTCTGCCGGAATGTGCTGATCTATTTCGATATAGAAACGAAAAAGCGAATCCTGAATCAGCTGCATCATGCTCTGGTAGCAGGAGGAGCTCTTTTTCTGGGAGGGGCCGAATCCACACTTCTTCTGAATCATGAACTGGAGCGTGTAGCCCAGCAACAGGCGACTTTCTATCGCAAGAAAAGTGCCTCATGAATACTGAAGTGAGTCGCCTCGCTATGAACGTTGATCAGTACGATGCGGAGATCCTGCATGTGGTTGAGAGTGTGTTTGAAACGATGTTGGAAATGTCTGTCTCTGATTATCGTCAGGTCAACCTCGATCGTTGCTGGCCGCTTTCCGCGCTGATTCACTATGTCGGCGAATGGACAGGGGCTGTTGTTATCCAGTGTGAATTTCCTCTGGCGGAACAGTTTACGCGCCAGTTTCTCCGAAATCTCATTGCTTCAGAAATTTACCGGGATGACATGAAGGATACTCTTGGAGAGCTGGTGAATATGGTGGGTGGAAATCTGAAGGCAATTCTGCCTGGGGGTATTCAGATCTCCGCTCCTGTGGTCTCGGAAAATGCCAATCCCCTTCATTTTTCACGATCCTTTATTCGCAGAAGCCATCTAATCTCGATAGAGTCAGGTCAGATGCTTATTTCTCTGGTTTATTTCCCCAACTCATAATTATGGAATGCAGGGAAAAAGGGTGCTCGAAATGAGCACCCTTTTTCTGGTTCAAATCAGGCAAAGCCTAGTCCGGAAGTGAGAACGCGACATACTTTCCAGAAGATGGCGTTCCTCTTCCTCCACCAGCTGGAACAACGATGAACTGTTTTTTGCCGATCTCATAAATAGCAGGTGTAGAGAAGTTGGCTGCCGGTAGTTTTGTCTCCCACAGCAGTTTTCCTGTCTTCTTGTCGAATGCCCGAAACTTCTCGTCATAAGTCGTGGCGCCAATAAATACCAAGCCCCCGGCTGTAACAATGGGTCCACCAAAGTTTGGTGAACCGGTATCTTTCATTCCCTTTGCTATAAGGTCCGGAACTTCACCCAGTGGGACCTGCCAACGGATAATGCCGGAATTCAGGTCGATCGCATTCAGTGTTCCCCAAGGCGGAGCAATTGCCGGGTATCCATCCGGGTCAAGAAATTTTGCATTCACCACCGTGGTGTATTTTAGTTGAGGTCCGGTGGATTTGACTTCCTGAATGATCTCGCGGTTCTCCCCATTACTCATATAAGGAATCAGGGCAGCCAATGCATCATCCGGAAGAGCAGGAAACGCCGGCATACGTCCAACTCCCTTGCGGATCACATTGCGAATCTCTTCTTCTGACTTGCGGGATGCAAGTCCTTCGAGAGATGGGATGTCGGGTGGAGATCCCTTCAGATCGCGTCCATGGCAGGCTGCACACTGGGTCCTGAACAGCGATTCCGCATTGATCTTTCGCTGGCGGGGTTTTTGTTCTCCCAACTGAATGATCCAGGGTTGTTCATTCGAATTCACATAGAGAAGACCAGTGTCAGGATCATAGGCATTTCCTCCCCAGCTTTCTGCACCGTCCAGACCGGGAAGCAGAATTGTTCCCTTCAGGCTGGGTGGCGTAAACTGCGGACCGTTATCCAGCTCGCGGAATCGCTTCAGGACAGCTGCATGCGCTTCCGGTGTGCGACGTGTAAGATTCTCTTCCGTCAGTTCCTGTCGTGCAAATGGAGGCGGCTTTACAGGGAGCGGCTGAGTTTTCGCGAGTACCTCACCTTCAACCGCGGAAGGTGAAGCTGCAACCTCTTCCACCGGAAACAGTGATTCACCCGTATCTCGGTCAAATACCCAGACATGTCCTGATTTTGTTGTCTGGGCGACAGCATCAATCTTTTTGCCATTTCGTTTGACTGTGACCAGGCTGGGGGCTGAGGGAAGATCCCGGTCCCATGCATCGTGACGGACGATCTGGTAATGCCAGAGGCGCTCGCCGGTCTCGGCCTTCAGGGCGAGCATGCAATTGGCGAAAAGATTATCTCCTGCGCGATCTCCTCCATAAAAGTCGAAGGTAGTGGAACCGGTCGGAATATAAACTACGCCACGTTTTTCATCCAGAGCCATGCCTGACCAGTTGTTTGCTCCTCCGGATGTTTTCCAGCCATCCTTCGGCCAGGTTTCATAACCAAATTCACCGGGATGCGGAATGGTGTGGAATGTCCATTTTCTTTTTCCGGTGCGGACATCAAAAGCGCGGATATCGCCAGGCGCTGCCGGAAGACTTTCCGAAACGATGCTGCCGATGATCAGAAGATCTTTATAGACCACACCCGGAGTGGAAAGAGAAACGCTCAGGGATTCAGCAGGGCGTTCAAATCCCTGACGCAGATCAATCCGGCCGTTTTCTCCAAATTCCGGAGCAGGCTTTCCCGTTTTGGCGTCAAGTGCATACATCCACTGCTGAAAGACACAAAAGACGCGGGATTCTTTTCCATCTGTCCAGTAGTTGATTCCACGTGTGCGCGACCCCCCTTTGCTGCCACTAGCGGCTGCCGGATCGAACTTCCAGATCAGTTTGCCCGTATCTGCTTCCAGGGCAGCAACTTTGGAGGCCGGGGAAATGGCATACAGAACATTGCCGATCTGTACAGGTGTGGCCTGAATCTGAGATCCGGGCCGTTCGTCACCAAAATCGAAGGTCCACGCGACTTTCAGTTTTTTGACATTTTTCCGGTTCACCTGCTTCAGGGAGGAGTAACGAATAGTTTCCGGTCCTCCGCCATAGGCGGGCCATTGATGATATTGAGAGGCTGGTTTATCTGTGGCTGGAAGAAGAGAGGCAACAGCAAGACCAATCAGGACAGGGGCAAACGCACGAAAATAGAAAGAACACATGGGCCGAATCTGAAGTGTAACAAGCTGTGAAAAATGATCGGCAATGGACTTCCGGATGCTGGAGAAAAACGGGAGCCTTGACTTCCAGTTGTTCTATCGACTATTTTGGCAGTTCGGCGCCTTATGGCCACACATAAAGTCCAGAACTGGGTCCAGGAACTGGATTCTACGCTTGAGTCGGTTGATCGGGCTGAGAATCTTGTGGTCGAAATTGCCCAGTCTGCAGGTGTGCCGGAAGATGATGCACTGTCAATTGGGATGGCACTCCGTGAGTGCCTGGTGAATGCCGTGGTGCACGGCAATCGTTATAACGCGAAGAAAAAAGTACATCTTTCTGTTCAGGTCACCACGGACAAACTGGAAATCAGTGTGGGTGATGAAGGAGAGGGGTTTTCCTTATCGAATGTTCCTGATCCGCGGGCAGAAGAAAATATCCTGAAGCAATCAGGACGGGGTATTCTGTTGATTCAGGCGTTTGTGGATGAGTTTGAAGTGCTTCAGCGTCAGCCCCATGGATCTGAAGTTCGCATGGTGAAGCATTTGTCATCGCATTAAACTGCGGCTTCCACATGCGGTAGAAATCTGCGTAGTTTTGAGGAGAAACTGATCGATGAGTGTGAAACTGACAACTCGCCAGGTGGGCGATGTTACTGTAATTGACGCTTCCGGACGTATCACTCTGGGAGAAGGTTCCAGCACCTTTCGTGACCTGATCCGCGATCTGGCCACTCAGGGGCATAAGAAAATTTTGCTCAATCTGTCGGATGTAACCTATATCGATAGCTCAGGTATCGGGGAACTGGTCAGTGGGTTTACTACTGTAACCAATGGTGGTGGACATCTGAAACTGGTTGGCTTGAGCAAGCGCGTCCAGGATCTGCTGCAGATCACCAAACTGCTGACTGTCTTCCAGGTGTTTGAAGAAGAAGCGGAAGCTGTCCGTAGCTTCGCCTGATTGGTAAAACGCACTATCCATTGAAGATAAAGACGGGAAGATTCTCCTGCTTCTGCCCGTCTTATCTCCTCCTCTTGACAACCCTCCCCGTGTTATTCTGGAGTCTCTGTGCGGTATGACTGAGGACTCTGCCTCTTCCCCGCCAAGTTATTTCTTCCCTGAGTATTAATAAGCATGGATAAGCTGACCCGCAAAGATCTGAAGACTGACCACTTCGTTGAGGAAGTGGGACAGGGTGTTGAATATGTCGGTAGTCACAAATCACAGTTTGTGCGCCTGGGTATCATTGCTGCCGTTGTCATTGCGTGTATTGGCGGGTTTCTTGCATACCAGCAATCACAAAAAGCCTCGCGTCTGGAGGCTCTGAATAAAGCCTATATGGTACAGAACACTCCGTTCGGACCGGCTCAGGATGGCAGCACTCCCAAGTTTGCAACTGAAGCAGAGCGGGATCAGGCTGCCAGCAAGGCATTTGGTGAAGTGGTGGAGAAGTACGGTTCTTCTGATGAGGGCCATATTGCTCGCTATTTCATGGGAACCATCGCTGCCAAGGATGCCAAGTGGACGGAATCAGAGAGAAATCTTGTGGAAGTAGCCAACAATGCTTCTTCAGAGATTTCTTCCCTTGCAAAATTTGCATTGGCACAGGTTTATGCCGCTCAGGACAAAGATGCTGATGCAGAAAAGCAGCTGCGACAGCTAGTCGACAAACCGACTGACTTTGTTTCCAAAGATCAGGCGACTCTTTCTCTGGGCCGTTTGCTGATGAAGTCCAAGCCGGAAGAAGCAAAGAAACTACTGGAGCCTCTCCGCACCGCTTCACCTGCTGTCAGCCGCGCTGCCATTATTGCCCTCAGTGGAGAAGAATCAAACTAGTTCCGGAATCAGCCTGTCCCACTTGCGCTTTCCTTTAAGCGCAAGTCGTGGACGCCGTTATCCAGAGCTTTCCCATCCTTATCGCAATGAGTTTCAGCGCGACCGTGATCGTGTCGTACATGCTCGTGCTTTTCGACGTCTTGAAGATAAGACCCAGGTTTTTGGAGCAGGCTATTCCGATCATTTCCGGAACAGGCTGACTCACACACTTGAGGTTTCCCAGCTCTCCCGTACTGTTGCAGGTGCCTTAGGACTGGACGAGGATCTCACCGAAACACTGGCGCTGGTGCACGATATCGGCCATCCTCCATTTGCACATGCCGGGGAGGATGAACTGGATCATCAGATGCAGCAGTTCGGGGAATCTTTTGATCACAATGTTCATGCGCTGCACATTGTGGAGAAATTTGAACAGCGATATGCGTCCTGGCCTGGGCTGAATCTCACATTTGAAGTCCGTGAAGGAATTGTGAAGCATTCACAGGACTTTCAACCGGGTGAGTTTCCAGAGCTGGATGAATATCTGTCGGGGCAGAAACCTCCGCTGGAAGCACAGCTCATCGATCTGACGGATGAGATCGCCTACAATACTGCGGATTTTGACGATGCTTTCCATGCAGGATTTGTCACGTTGGATGATCTCCGCAAGATTTCTCCTCTTTGCGAAGATCTGGCAGAAGAAGTGGATATTCAGTTTCCGGCTGCACCTGCTCATCTCCAATTTCATGAATTGCAGCGACGAGTGTTGAATGCTCTGGTTTCCGGACTGATTGAAGGGACATACTGGCGGGCACAGGAAGAAGCACCCAAAGATTTTCAGGATGTCCGGCAGTTACCCAAACGCCTTGCTACGTTTACTGCTGCTGCACGGGCGACAAGCATTGCCCTGAAGAAATTTCTATATCAGCGGGTCTATAACAGTGACGAACTGAACGAGGAACGGGACCGATCCCGAAAGGAAATTGCCGCCTTGTTCCAGTTTTTTCTTGCCCATCCGGAAAAACTTCCCGCGCGATATCAGGAAGAGACAGAAGAGCCGCTGCATCGCGTGATCTGTCACTATATCGCCGGAATGACGGACGGATATCTTCTGCGGACCACTCGCGAACTGTTGGGATAGTCCAGTTCCGGCTTACCGGTCTTCGCTAATATTTGAGACTTCAGCGCTCCGCACGCCGTAGACTTTTTGCAGCATCCGGCACATTTCTGCCGCAATTCGTTCCGGACGTTCCTGCCTGTCTTCCATGTCCACTTCAACCTTCAGATAGATCTGCAACTGACTCATGACTTTGAGCCCTCAGTTTACATGGTGTACGTCGGATGCTGAAATCTGTTGGTATCTCTTTCGCTTGGTGAGCATCTAAGCTGGATAGTAGCGATGACGGGAATTATTGTTTTTGCCCATGGCTCCAGTGTGGAATCCGCCAATGAGGCGGTGCGGACAGTTGTGGCGCAGATGAGGGAACATCACGAGTTTCCCTTGCTCGAAGCTGCCTTTCTCGAAGGAGGCCAGCCATCACTTGAAGAAAGCGTGTCAAACCTGCACGGCGATGGGGCAACCAGTATCGTTATCATTCCCTATTTTCTGACTCTCGGATTACACCTGAAGAGAGATCTTCCCCGCCTGGTTGATGAAATTCGCGTTAAATATCCTTCCTTGGTGGAGATCCGGGTGACCGAGCCACTGGATGGACATCCAGCACTGGTAAATATTTTGTTGGATCGTGCGGAGGCTGCATGCAAAGCGCACGACTGATCGATTCCAGGGAGCTGGCTCCGGAGATCCGGCACTTTGTCTTTGAAGTTCCAGAAGTAGAAGCTCTTGATTTCCAGCCGGGGCAGTTTGTGTCGCTCACCCATTCCATTGAGGGAAAGCCGATCACGCGTGCCTATTCTATTGCCAGCATTCCATACGGAAACAGGTTTGAGCTTTGTCTGAACAGGGTGGCTGACGGGTGGTTTTCTCCCCATCTCTTTTCCATGCAGCCGGGTGACTCCGTGGCACTGAAAGGCCTTCTGGGGACCTTCCACTGGAGAAAACCAGTCGGAAAATCGGTTCTGGTCGCGACGGGAACAGGGATTGCGCCGTTTCGGGGAATGCTACAGGAAGAACTGGCGGTCGGCAACGAATCCGAAATTACGCTTGTATTTGGCGCACGCTTCCCGCATGGACTTCTTTATCGCGAGGAGTTTGAAGAGCTGGCCCGGCAATATCCACGATTTCGATTCTGGCCCACCTTAACCCGGCCTGATGATACTTGGACGGGTCGTGCAGGGCGTGTCCAGCCCCACATTCTGGAAGCTCTGGATGGAAAAACAGACGGACACGTGTACATCTGTGGGATGAAAGAAATGGTGGATGATGTTCGTAGCAAGCTCAAGGAATTGGGTTTTGACCGCAAGCAGATCGTCTATGAGAAGTACGACTGAATTACACCATCAGCGGATGGGACGCACTTCCACTTTTTTGTAAATCGCTTTGGTCTGGTCGAGATCCGCAAAGGTGACACCCGGCAGTGCAGCTGTGGCGGTTCCCGCCGCGACACCCCATCGCAATGCTTCCCAGAACTCCTTGTTCTTCCAGCGTGCCCAGGTAAAAGCTGCTGCCATGGCGTCTCCGGCTCCAATGGGACATACGGCATCAATGCTGGGTGGTACTGCCTCAAAGATGCGATTTTGATCCATAGCGATGGCGCCTCGGCTACTGAGTGACAGCAGCACCTGTTCCGCTCCCATCTTCTGAATGCGTTCCACCGCTTCGATGTGGTGGCTGCGGGTCAGTAGAGCACGGTTTAGCACGCGCTCCGCTTCCTGCTGGTTCGGTGTCACCAGCGTGGGACGGGCTTCAATTGCCTCCAGCAATGCCTCTCCATCAGCATCAATGAGAGTGTTCACATTGGCTCCCCGGGCCGCTTCCACCAGCTTGGCGTAGAAATCATGGGGTACACCCAGCGGCAGGCTTCCACAGAGCATCAGCCACTTGGCCTTTGGCAATTCTTTGCGCACTGCTTCTTCAATCTGCTGGATCTCATCCGTACTGAGTTCCGGGCCTTTTTCATTCAGTTTGACTGTGAGCCCGTGTTTGTCAGTGATGGTGAGGTTGGTGCGGATCTCATTTTCGATCGGAACCAGATTGAAGCGGAACTTCTTTTCGCTCAGAGCTTTGCGGAACTGTTTTCCGGAGGCGCCACCTTCAGTAGCGATCGCGAGTGTTTTGCCACCAAAAGAATGGATCACCATCGATGCATTGATGCCACGCCCACCGGGCGCCTCGCTGGTTTCCAGGATGTAGGCACGATCATCGAAGACCAGACGGTCAGCGCTGACGTTCTGGTCAATGGCCGGGTTAACAGTGAGCGTGAGGATCAAATATGGATGCTACCTTGAAAGATGGGTCGGCATCCACTCTTCATTCCTTATGCCGCGCTCGCTTCGGTCTGTTTCTTTTGGGGAACCACCTATGTTGCCATCAAAATGGCGCTGGAAATGTTTCCGCCAATTGTTCTGGTGGCGGCGCGATTTCTCATCTCCGGCGGAGCCCTGCTTCTTTACGCAAAGCTGCGGGGAGATATTTTTCCACCCCGGCCCCTTCTGATCCGGACTTCGTTGAATGGTGCCATTACGCTGGGCATTGCCAATGGATGTGTTGTTTTTGCGGAGACATTCATTCCTAGTGGAATGGCTGCCCTGTTTATCACCACCACACCGTTCTGGATGACGTTCACGGAAGCGATTATCCCCGGTGGAGTGCCGCTGCACCGGCCGACTATTCTGGGGATGCTGGTGGGTTTTATGGGTGTTGCTGTCCTGATTGGGCCCGATGCACTCAGTCACAACCCTGACCTCTCACTGTTCTGGGGATTCCTGCTGCTGCAGTTCGGAAATTTCGGATGGTCTACGGGCTCCATTCTTCAGAAGCGGCTGCCTCCGGCTTCGTCTCCCTGGATCACGGGCGGACTGCAACAACTGACCGTGGGGCTGATCTATCTCATCCCGGTCCTGATCCTCCAGCCCACGCTGCATGAAGTCTCATCCCGTGGAGTGGGGGCGTTTATTTACCTGATTATCTTTGGATCATTCGTCGGCTACAGCTCATACATCATTGCGCTGCAGCGGCTCCCGGTGGCGATTGTCTCCATCTTTACCTACGTCAACCCGATTGTGGCCGTGATTCTGGGATGGCTGATCTACCGGGAAGCTTTCGGGTGGCGGGAAACCCTGGCCATGGGGATCATCTTCCTGGGTGTCTGGCTGGTCAAACGATTCAGTGTTCCGTCCCGGCCTGTGCAGGATTCCTGACGAGCTAGAGAGAATCGTCGCCGTTATTCAGGAACTTTGCTCCCAGTGCTCCACCGACACTGCAGGAAACGGTGTAAGCGGCAAACATAAAGCAGAAGCTGATTAATAAGGCAATTCCGATGACCAGTGGATTGGAGAGAAGCTGTTCAATCTGAGCCGTGGGCATTCCGCGCATCACTGCTGGATCTTTGAATGCCTCGGCGATCTTTTCCGGTCCCACCATAGTTACTGTGAATGTCGTGATGATGGTGACCAGGACAAAACTGAAAACTCCGGTGATCCAGCCCAGTCTGGCGCCAGCCTTGACGGAAAGCGCTTCTCCCGTCCTGCGACGGTAGAGCCAGACGGCTCCGCCTCCTGAAATCATGGATACCAGAATCAGAGAAAAAAACTGGAATGGGCCGGAACCGGCAAAGGATGTCAGGTTACTGAAGAGAAATCCAATGGAAGCGACTGCTACGCCCACGCGAACAGCTGCTGCATTCCGAAAACTGATTTCAGATAAC
This sequence comes from Bryobacteraceae bacterium, assembly GCA_037190045.1. Lineage (GTDB taxonomy): Bacteria > Acidobacteriota > Terriglobia > Bryobacterales > Bryobacteraceae > JAPKYZ01. Next base: position 298,613 of record JBBCIQ010000004.1, read on the forward strand.
GGTGGACCTTGCGGGGCAACGGGCTGTTCCGCATATTCCTTCTCCAGAGCTGCAACTACAGGCTCTTCTGGCTGAACCTCCTCTACTTCCGGCTCAGGGATAAAGTCATACAGAGGCCTTCCGCATTTATGGCAGAATTGCGCGCCTTCTACTGTCTGTGCGCCACAAGTGCAGTACATTCCACTTTTAGTGTATCGCCTGTGCTAGTTTCGAAATTTCATGCTTGTTCTTGTGATTGCGAAACGCGGTGCGCCGCATCTGAAAGTTCTGGAAAATCTTCCGAAAGAAGCGGAAGTTAAGGTGGGAGAGACAGCAGCGGATTTTTCGGCAGAAGATCTTGCCCGCGCGGAAGTGGTAGTGAATGGATCGCATCATGGCCACATTCTTGAGAAAATCTGGCCCTCACTGAAAAACCTGAAGTGGGTGCATAGCCTTTCTGCCGGAGTAGAAGGCGTCGTCATTCCTGCGCTAAAGGAAAGCTCTGTTCCTCTGACCAATGCCCGTGGTGTTTATAAAAAGTCACTTGGTGAATGGGCAGTTCTTGCAATGCTCTACTTTGCCAAGGATGTCCGCCGGCTGGCGCGTCAAAAGAGTGAGGCCCGGTGGGAACAGTTTGATGTCGATATGCTTTCCGGGGCTACGGTAGCCATCATCGGATATGGAGAGATTGGCAGGGAAGTGGCATGGCGTGCAAAAGCGTTTGGCATGAAGGTGATTGCCACACGCCGCCGGGTGACCCATGCCAGCGATGAGTACGCATCTGAAATTCTGCCTTCCTCGGAAAATATTCAGGCCATCCAGAGGGCGGATTACGTAGTGCTCTCTTCTGCTTTGACGCCGGAAACGCGCGGCATGATCGGAGCCAAAGAGTTTGCTGCCATGAAGCCCACAGCAGTATTCATCAATATCGGACGTGGCGCTGTTGTGGATGAACCCGCAATGGTAGATGCTCTGCAGCAGGGAAAAATCCGCGGCGCTGGTCTGGATGTCTTCATTGAAGAGCCGCTTCCTGTGGATAGTCCATTCTGGAGGCTGGATAACGTCCTGCTATCCCCCCATTCTGCCGATCACACAGCCACCTGGCAGCATGAGACAGTGGAGTTCTTTGTTGAGAACTTCAATCGCTACATCAAGGGCGAGCAACTGGAAAATATCGTGGACAAGCAGGCAGGATACTGATGGTAACCGCAGCAGATATTCGGGTGGCAGCATCCCGCATTGAGGGAAAGGTCAAACGAACTCCGGTCCTGACCTCGCGATCTTTCAATCGGGCTGCCGGACTGGATGCTTGGCTCAAGTGTGAAAATTTTCAGACCGGAGGCGCCTTCAAGATCCGTGGAGCTACCAATTTTGTTCTGTCCACGCCCGAAGCGGACCGGTCCAAAGGGTTTGTCGCCTATTCATCGGGGAACCATGCACAGGCGGTCGCCATTGCAGCCCGCAACGCAGGGTCAAAGGCAACACTTGTCATGCCCATGGATGCTCCAAAACTGAAGCTGGAAGCGACACGGGACCAGGGCGGAACGATCGTTGCCTATGACCGCTACAAGGACAGCAGAGAGGCAATTGGAAAGGCGATCGCAGAAGAAACCGGAGCTACGCTGATTCCTCCTTTTGATCATCCGTGGATTGTTGCCGGATCGGGCACGGCAACTCTGGAATTCCTGGAAGAGCAACCGGATCTGGACACTCTGATCGTGCCTCTGGGCGGCGGCGGATTCCTTTCCGGCAGCGCGTTAATGGCCAAGGAGATCAATCCGCGTATTCGTGTCTTTGGAGTAGAACCAGAGGCTGGAAATGACTACTGGCAGTCGATGCGCAAGGGCGAACCGGTAGAGATTCCTGTGCCGCCCACCATTGCGGATGGGCTGATGACAACGAAACCGGGAAAAGTGAATTTTCCAATCATCCAGCAACTGGTTGAGGATATTCTTCTGGTTTCCGACGAGGAACTGCTGGTTGCCATGAAGTTATTGCTGGTCCGGATGAAGATTCTTGCCGAGCCATCAGGAGCAGCGGCCGCTGCCGCAGTGTTGGGGGGAAAGCTTCCGGCGGGATGCCGGAAAGTGGGGATCATGATTTCCGGCGGGAATGTCGATCTCAGTATTCTGAACCGACTCCCCGCCGATAAGTAACTGGCAGGAATCAGACCTTCTTTGTCTGGGGCGTGGTGACACGTCCCATTTTGTCGATCTCATTGAAGTAGATACGACGACCTTCATCCATAGCCTGATTGGAAAGCATCACTCCGATGGAGTCTGCCAGTCCAACTTCCAAGTCTGCCTTTGGTCTGCCGCCACTGCGAACATCGTTGAAGAATGCTTCCAGTTCGATGTCTACCGGATTGCGATCTTCCTGCGGCCACATCACACCCTTTTGATAAAGCCAGCGACGGGCGAACTTCAGTTCCTTGCTAAGGAAGGAATCGTTGTCCGAAATCTGGTCCTTGTCGAGCAGAATCGGTAGTCCCTTGGTGGCTGCTCCGGTAGCAATGGATGCTCCGGCCCTGGTGGCTTCCGGCTTCGGCGCGCCAGCTTCTGCTTTCACGGGTTCCGGGAACCACATGGCAAGAGTGGGATTTTTGTCATCTCCCAGGGAGATGTGGACGGTGCCTTCCGTTCCCATGATCACTTCACCAAACTCTGTCCGTTCTGACTTGAGCAGATCCAGCGACTGGTTGGTGGTCAGGGAACTGTACATGAACTTTCCACCATTGGGATAGCGGTAGATCAGCTGGATGTTGTCGAAAATATCACGACCATCCTTGATGTAATCCGTACCGCCGACACCCACAACAAATTCAGGAGTCTGTCCGAACATCCAGTCTGCGATGTCCAACTGGTGCGAGCCCAGTTCAGCCATCAAGCCGCCGGAGAATTCGCGGTATTTACGCCAGTTCTTCTGTTTGTCGGTGAGCCCTTCAGGAACGGGCTTGTTCCATGGATCGCGCAGGAATGTGTTGCGATGCCACTGGCCACGGATGTGGGTCACCTTGCCCAACATCCCTTTGTCGATCATCTGCTTTACGGCCTGGTAGAAGTCGCTGTAGCGGCGCTGCAATCCTACCTGGAGAACCTGCTTAGGGCGTTCCTGAGAGAGAGCACGCAATCCATGGACTTCTTCCGGCTTGAATACCAGACTCTTCTCACAGAACACATGCTTACCTGCAAGAAGCGCATCCCTGGTAACGGGATAGTGCATGAACAGGGGTGTGGTGACCAGCACGGCATCGACATTCTTGTCGTTCAGTAGTTCCCGGTAATCCTTATAAGTCTTAGGGTTGGTTCCGATGGTGGTAGCTGCTTCCTTAAGGCTGGGATCCCAGACATCACAAAGCGCGGTGCAATGGCCGTTATCGATGCCTTTGAGGTGTCGCAGCAGGTACGTACCACGGCTTCCCGTTCCGATCATTCCATACTGGATCTGGTTATTGGCGCCTTTCACTTTCTGGATGAATGGAGCGGCTACAGCAACAGCCGCTGTTGCTTTCACGGCTTCGCGGCGCGTGGGTTGGACTGTGTTCGACACAAATACACCTCGGACTTAGGATTTATCGCTCAGTTTATCGCGATTTTCCAGATCCGGCACATGGGCTCTTTGCTCCCGCGCCGTAATTTCGGCCCCCGCCATCACAATCATTGCCGCTGCAAAAGAAAGGATGAGAATAGTTGCGGAATTGACGAAGGGGCCATATTCCTGCGCCAGTTTATTTCTGAGCCAAGGCCAGCCCAGCAAATGAAGATACTTTAGTGCTTCCAGTGCGAGTGCAACATAAACAGCCGTACGAAAGGCCAGGGGCGGGGGAATTTTTCCGAAAGGCAGAATCCAGTAGATCAGAAACAGAATCGCGATGGTGGTTGGCACCATCGCCAGCTTCAAAAAGAAAACAGCAATCAACGTGGCATTGGCATTTTCCGAAAAGAACTGGCTGGTCCAGCTCTGGTTGGTCGCTGTGAAGACGGCTGACATGACACCAAGCGCTCCACAAGCGAAGATCAGCCCCAGACTGACCAACTGGTTTTTGACATAGCTGCGCGTGCGGGAGATCCCCCAGGCCCGGTTCAGGGCGACTTCCAGCGGCTCAAAAACCCCATTGGCAGTGAAGAGCAGCAACAGCATGGACACCCATTGGAATGGTCCTCTGCTGGTCACTGCCCAACGTAGATTGCGAACCAGAAAATCTCCTGTATCTCCCGGAAAATAATCAAGCAGAGCAACATAGATGGCTGCTTCTGCTGCGTCCCAGTGCAATACATAGCGGCACAGTGAGACCAGAACGATCAGAAAAGGGAAGAAGCTCAGCAGGACGTTTGCCGCAACGGAGAATCCATACACATGGACTTCCACTTCAAACAGGTATCGTAATGTGGGGATCGTCGATTGATAGGATCGCCCGACGCGGGCAAAGTTCAAGTGCGGGCTCCCGGAATCATGCTGCTTCTCACAACTTAACGCATTGATGGGAATGGGTAACACAATTTTCAAAAACAGTTCACTTGCACAATCGGTTTCACTCGCTATACTCGAAAGTTCCCGAATGTTGTCTGCTCCCGAATCATTTCGAAGTAACAATCCTGAAACAGCAGAACCCAGTGCAGCGCAGGTGGTGCGGCATCTTGCTCATGAATTGCGTCAACCGCTCAGCACGCTTGAGTCTCTGGCTTTTTATCTGGATATTGTTCTTCCGGAGGCAGATGAACGCTGCCGTGAGCAGCTGGTGAAGATTCAGACGCTGGTGCGGCAGGCGAATGAGATTGTGGATGATGCTGTTTACTTTACGCAAGCGTCCACTCCCAATCCCACGACAGTTGCTCTGAGCGAATTGATCAGTCGTAAAGTAGCGGATTGTAATTTTTGTGATGAGCTGAATATCCAGGTGGAAGAGAATCTGGAAGAGTGTATCGTCTGGGCTGATCCCATTCATCTGGGATATGCCTTTGCAGCGGCGCTAGGTATCTTTCGCAGGATAGTTTTCAGTGGAAGCAACATCACCATTCATTCGCGAAAAAGAGAAGGAAAAGCGGAACTCAGGATCTCTTCTTTTGCTTCGTCCGCACAGGTGGAAAAACTCCGTCAGCTTGCCGAGTCGTCAGAAGAACAATTCCCTGTGATGGAAGGCGCTCTTTCATTTGCCAGTATGTATAGAGTGGTGCAGGCAAATGAAGGTGATCTGAAGATCCATTCTGGCCCGGATCATCACGTAGCCTTTCACTTTTTATTTCCAGCTGCCTGCTGAAGAACCAGTTCTCCAATTTGTGGTGTATCCATCTGCACTGTCAGATTTGCACGACGGTAATGCCGTTGCGCACTGAGTTTGAAGTCAGGATTGGAATTCTCTTTGACAAAGACAAATACATCGGGGATCAGCAGATCCAGAATGCTGTTGGATTCGATGATGATGTTCTGGTGAGCTGCAAGCAGTTTTCGTAGCTCTGGCATGGCTTCTGCCAGCTCTCCCTGTCGTGTCCGTAGCCACCACGATTCAACAGCTCCTGCATGAAGATAGCGACCTGTATCTGTACTGTCTTTCTTCAGGTGCTGATCGAGCGCATAGGGATGAATAGAAGATTGTGGAGCGCAATCGCAATCATCACCATCCTCAGAGCAGGCATTGTGTCCGAACTGCGTGATCTTGATGGCTGTCCATGCGATTGCGGGAGTTTCCGCAATGATGCGACAGACGATAGTTGTCTTGCCGATGTTTCGCGTATGTCCACCCACAACCACAATCATGGATTTTCCTGAATCTGCTTCCGAATCTCCTCGACTTCCTTCCGTAATTTTCCGATACGGGAGACCTGTGCCAGCTGCTCCAGATACTCTTTTAGCGGGCGTGCTGGAGTTCCCCAGACGGGCTCACCTGCGCGGACAATCTTAGATGTGAGAATGCCAGCTCCCGAGCCTACAACTGCTTTCGATTCAATGCGTGCCTTGTCGCCAATCCCTACCTGACCGCCGATGATGGCATAGTCGCCGATCTCAACGCCGCCGGAAATTCCGGTCTGGGCCGCAATCACCACATGCTTTCCGATGACCACGTTATGGCCCACATGCACAAAGTTATCGAGCTTCGTGCCTTCACCAATATGCGTCACGCCCAATGCTGCACGATCCACACACGTGTTGGCACCGATCTCGACGTTTGCCTCAATTTCCACGCGACCCACCTGGGGAAACTTTTCATAGTGCTCACCCGTGAATGCGAAACCAAAGCCATCGGCCCCGATGACGGCGCCCGAATGGATGATGCAATTCGTGCCGATCCGCACATCGTGATAGATGGTCACCTGAGGGAAGACTCTTGTGTTGTCTCCAATCTCTGTGTGGGCGCCAACTGTGGAATACGCACCAATAGAGACATTACTGCCAATCTTAGCTGTGGGGTGGATAATCACCGTGGGATGAATTCCCTGATCAACGGGTGGTGGCGGATGCAGATGTGCCAGTACTCGCGCAAATGATCCACGAGGATCTGTGCTGCGCAGCAGGGTTTGTCCTGCAGGATATTGAGGAGGAGCAATCAGGCACCCCGCCTCTGAAGTGGCTGCCGCTTTCGCCGCTTTTATGTTTCCTACAAAAGCGATTTCCTCGGGGCCAGCGGACTCTACAGGAGCCGCACGCAGGATTTCCCTTGTACCGTCTCCTTCAAATTCCAGGCCGAGAAGTGCGGCCAGTTCACTCACCTGCATATCATCAAGTCTATATGCCTGTTGCTCCTTCAGCCTATGTTTCTCCCGTGGCGCGTGTTCATCCCGATGCTGTCATCGGTCCCCGCTGTCACATCGGAGACTTCTGTGTCGTTGAACAGGATGTCGCGATGGGCGAAGGCTGTCATTTGGAGCCGCATGTCTACATCAAGCGCTGGACCACAATGGGCGACAGGAATGAAGTCTCTGCTGGAACTGTATTGGGTACAGATCCTCTCGACAAGACATTCCGTAAAGAGAATCGCAGCTATCTCGTGATTGGGAATGACAATCGCATCCGTGAGCACTTCACCATCTCCCGCGGCACTAAACCGGAATCAAAGACAGTGATCGGGGATGGCAATTACATCATGACCAGCGGGCACATCGCACATGACTGCCGGATCGGCAATGAAACGGTGATTTGCAGCTGTGCCCTGATTGCAGGATATGTCGAAGTCGGGGACAAGGCATTTCTCTCCGGCGGGGTGGTGGTGCATCAGTTCTCAAAGATCGGAAGCCTGGTGATGGTAGGTGGAAACTCCCGTGTGAACCTCGACTTGCCGCCTTACTTTATGTACTCCGATTTCAATGCCCGTCCTGTTGGACTGAACAGTGTCGGGCTTCGTCGCAATGGATTCAGTGGTGCGGATCTGAAAGATCTGAAGCGTGCCTTTCAACTGCTGTATAAATCCGGGCTGAAGCTGGAACAGGCTCTGGATGAAATTGAGAAAGAGCTGCCGTTTGAGGTACGCAGAAATCTTGTGGACTTTATCCGGTCCAGTCAGCGTGGAATTGCTAGGATCTAGCTGATGAATTTACTAAAAAGTAACCATAAGATATTCCATGGACTACTCGTAAGTAGTCCATGGAGCTTTTATAAAAATACTCAATGAGTAACCGAGTGCGGAATCTCTTCAAACCGCTCAAAAACATGATCCGCCCACTTTGAAATGTCATAGTGACGGACTGTCTCATTCATGATCTTCATTCGTTCAGCCGTATCTTCCCGTGTCATCTCCAGTGCGCGATCAAAAGCGAAATCCAGAGATCTTGTAGAGTGCGGATTTGTCAGCACTGCTTGCGGAAACTCCACTGCACATCCGGCAAATTCGGAAAGAAGCAGCACTCCCGGAATCTCAGGATTTCCCTGCTTTGAAGCAATGAATTCTTTCGCCACCAGATTGAGTCCATCACGCAGTGGGGTGGTGAGACAGAACTCAGCCATCCGGTAATAGGCAATCAGTCTTTCAAAGGGAAGGGCCTGGCTGAAAAACAGAATCGGGGTCCAGCTCAGCGTGGAGAAATGTCCATTGATACGTCCCACCAGTGCTTCGATGTTTCTCTGGATATCCCGATAGACCGTCATGTTGCTGGCTGCCTTCACCGAAACAACAATCATCTTCATCTTGCCGCGCAGTTCCGGCTTTCGATTCAGCAGCCGCTCAAAGGCAAGAATGGATTCCTTCATTCCTTTGGTGTAATCCGTGCGGCCTACTGAAACGATCAGCCTCTGTCCCTGAAGTTCCTCTGCAATCTGCTTTTGCAGAGCAAGATTCTCTTCACTGTTAAGAAGCTGGGCAATATAGTCCGGGTTAGTTCCCACGGGATAAGCATCCACGCCAACCGTGTGCCCATTCCGGCGGATACGCGTTGGAGCTTCCGGCTCTGACAACGCAAGCCCAACGGGAGACATCCCGTGTTCCACACGAGTGCTGCTGTCTACTTCTACATTTCGCAAGACACGTGCTGTATCAGCAAAATTCTTGGAATACCGAGGAATGTGGAATCCAACCAGATCACATTGCAGCAGGCTGTCGATAATCTCTTCCCTCCAGGGCAGGATGTTAAATACATCCGGAGCCGGGAATGGAGTGTGATGGAAGAAAGCGATCTTAGATTTTGGTTTCAGCTTGCGGAGATAGTGTGGAACCAGCCAGAGATTGTAGTCATGAATCCAGACAAGCGCATCATCCTCTGCCTGCTCAGCAGTAGCTTCGGCAAAGAGTCGATTGACCTCCTGGAATACAGGCCATTCCACATTGTCGTAATTGAACAGGCTGGGGAAAGAATGCAGCACCGGCCATAAGGCTTCCTTCGATGTGACGTGATAAAAACTTTTGACCTGCTCAGGAGTCAGAGCAAGACGAGATACTTTATATCCTCCATGGTCATCCTCAATATTCACGACACGATCAAACTTTGCTGCCGATTTTGGTGATGTCTGTTTCCATGCCACCCAGGCGCCCTGTCCCTGATCGATACGGCTAAAGAAGCTTTTCAGCGTTGGAACAATTCCATTAGGACTTTTGTTTTCCCGCAGAACTACTTTTCCGTTCTCAATGACTTCCTCATAAGGCTGTCGATGGTAGACGATCACGAGCGATGATTTCTTCACGATTGAATCTCCTGGGTGGTGGAAAGTTGATAGTGGTTCAGCGCGTCCCAGATGCCAGCGGCCCCTGGTTCAGAGCTCTGGTAGACAGTGGAGATGTCGCGAACGTGTTTCAGTAGCGGTTCTTCGGAGCCACCTACGGCTACGCCTTTGAGACGGGTCTGAAAGAGGGAGAGATCGTTCAGGGTATCTCCTGCCACAAGGACGCGATCCTGGGGCAACTCAAGATAGTCCAGGACTCGTAAGAGAGTCGGACCTTTAGAGACTCCTTTAGGTACGACATCAAAGAAGCGGTCCGCTGATAGTATCCAGTTGTAACCTGCCTCTTCCACGCGCCGAAGAATATCGGAAGAAAATGTTTCAGGCCGATAGTAGTAACTTCTGCGATGCCGGAAAGGGCCGGGTTGCAGTTGCAGACACGGCTCATTGTCCAACAGGGAAGCTATCTGCTTTGTGCCATCACCCCATGCGGAAGCGATGTCCTCTTCCATCGCATCAATTGGTTCAAAAGTAGTGCCATTGAAGACACTGGTGCCGATATCCCCAATGATGTAATGCGGCGCAGGCATGCCGGGTGTCTGGATGAGGTTGTGGATGAACGGAAGATCTCTTCCTGTCACAAAGATCAGTACATGATTTTCATGTGATCTCAGCCAGTTATAGAGATGCTTTTTTTGTTCACTTGATCCACCGAGAAATGTTCCATCCAGATCTGTTGCAAGGATCAGAGATGGATGCTTCATCGACTGGCTGAAGACCTCTTTGTTTCCTGCGCTTCAGGATGTGCAATTCGAACGAATGATTCCATTGCCCGTACTTCCGCACGAATGGGGCGCGTCATCAAATCCTGCATGGCTTTTTCAACCGACAGGCCGCGATGAATCACGGAATAGACCATGTTGCAAATGGGCATTTCGATATCCAGGCGATTGGCCAGATCTACGACTGACTGTGCATTCCATACCCCTTCAACAACAGGTGCGTTTTTACTGTCTTCCTGTGATGAAAGAGTTTGTGCGGCCAGATTTTTTCCGAAAGAAAAGTTTCGGGATTGTTCATCAGAACAGGTCAATGCCAGATCTCCCATCCCTGCCAGTCCACTGACAGTTTCGGAGCGTCCACCCAATGCGATGGCAAGTCTGTTCATCTCTGCCAGTCCACGGGTCATCAGAGCAGATCGTGAATTCGACTTGAGACCGAGTCCGGCAGCCATGCCGCAGGCAATCGCGATCACATTCTTGACTGCTCCACCTACTTCCACGCCTACAGGATCGTCAGATACGTAAGGACGGAAATGAGTTGTTGTCAGGCTAAGTGCGACACGGACGGCAATGTTTTCAGGATTCAGCAGATCACTCGATGTGCGGCATTCAGTTGCGACAGTCACTGCTGTTGGATATCCAAGTGCAACTTCGCGCGCGAAGCTGGGGCCGGATAATACTGCTTGCGGACGTCCCGGCATTTCCTCAGCGACTATCTGAGTCATTAGCTTTCCGCTCTCTGCTTCGATTCCTTTGCTGCAAATTACAACCGGAACTCCTGGCTTCAAAAACTGCTGGCAGCTTCTGGCTGTTACTCGAAGAAATTGTGAAGGGACAACAAACACAACGCAGTCTGTATGCTGTAACGCTTGTTGCAGATCACTGGTGACGCTAATTGCATTCGGTAATGAAATTCCAATCAGGAATGGATTCTCACGTGTTGCATGAATCGACCGGATAGCATGATCTTCACGTATCCAAAGTGTGGTTTTGGCTCCAGCCCTTTCAGCTGTGAGCGCCAGTGCTGTTCCCCATGCGCCACCGCCAATGACCGTGATATTACGGAATGGATAAACGGATGATTTTTTTGAAGAATGAGTGCCAGTGAAATTGTGAGCGGTTCTGAGGTGATTGGATTGATCAGATACCACTGATTCAAGGCTGGATTCAACTTTTTTCTGAAGGTGAGAAGAAGTGTTAGTAGATGAGAAATCAGAAATAAAATTTCTTTTTGTGTAATCGATTGGTCTGCTCCTGGTTTGGTTTTGAGCGAATCAGAAGGTGCGCTCCATTCGTAAAGAACTTACGAGACTCAATCAGGATAACATTTTGAAGAATGTGATTGCAATGTTTATGAAGTTATGCTTGTAAGGTCAATTGTTGATGATCTTACCCAGATGGCTAATTTTACTGGCTTACATGAATGGATTAGTCCTGAATTTTTGCAGAAATAATTTCAGATACCGAATACTGCAAGCTGCGAAATCTCGATACAGCAAAGGGTTTGATGACATTACTTGTGCTGCACTTGTTGTATGAGAATTCAGGAAGATGATACTCTTCCGGCGCCCTCAGCAGCAGATACCCGATAGATCTCCGGTTCCATTAAATATTCGTTTTTATAAGATTCACGAATAAACTGTTCATAATCTGCTTCTGTTTCCGGAGTCAGCAATGCGACGATACATCCGCCAAAACCTCCTCCGGTCATGCGTGCACCATAAACACCCGGATGTTGCATGGATTGATCCACCAGATAGTCCAGTTCTTCGCAGCTGACTTCATAATCATCACGCAAACTTATGTGCGATTCGATCATGAGTCGGCCCAGCGTCCCGGCATCTTTTGCTTCTGCAAAATCAAGAACACGCTGATTTTCTGATGCGACGTGTCGCGCTCGTGGAGGAAGGTTCGGAGACGGTGTCACTTCACGAAGAGATGTCACGCCTAATGTGATGCAATCCTCCTGGCATTCGCGCACACGGTCCCGATAGGCAGAGCCGGAGAGCTCATGTTTCACCATGGAGTTCACGACAAGGATGGATGCTTCTGGCAAGGGGACTGTGCGATGTGTTCCTGACTGGCAGTCGATCAGAAGGGCATGTCCTTTTTCTCCAAATACGGAGACATACTGATCCATGATTCCGCAGGGCATTCCGACAAATTCTCGCTCCACTTTGTTGGTTCGCCGAACGAGTGCCATCCGGTCGATATTTCCATGTGTGACTGCCAGGGCGGATGCCACTTCAAGTGCTGCAGAAGAGCTCAGTCCACTGCCGATGGGAACGGCGGAATCAATTTCCAGATGAAGCGGCGATGATCCAAACTCCAGCGCGACACCGGCAACATAGTCCGTCCACCGTCCCGTCTTTTCGAGCGGAAGAGCGACAGTTTCATTGAGCTGTCTGGACGTGACGGTCCAGTGATCAGATGGAGAGGCTGTCACCCGGCATTCAAAGTTAATGGCAATCGGCAGTACAAAACCACCGTTGTAATCCGTATGTTCCCCGATCAGGTTGACCCGGCCTGGAGCGCGAAAAATAACCGACATGCTGCTCTACCAGAAGATCACGTTCAGGATGCACAGTGCAGCAAGCACCAGGACTGCCAGAGGTGCAGGACGCTGATACCACTTCCAGCTGCTCTCATCAGGCACTTCGGTGAGTCCATACACCAGATCCTTGAGCTCAGCTGTTGTTTTTGGTTTTGTGGCAAGACTCACTACGATGGTGACGACAAAGCAGGTGGACCAGGCAAAGATCGCAATCCAGAAGTTCTGAGCCATGGTGGACGGAAAGGATTGAATGTTTGCGATCCATGCACCTTTTCCTTCTGCAAGTGTCAATCCATGAGTGAGTGCTGCTGCTATCGTTCCACCCATCAATCCCCAGAAGGCACCATCACCAGTGGTCCGCTTCCAGAACATGCCCAGCAGGAATGTGGCAAACAATGGTGCATTCACAAATCCGAATATCAGTTGCAGGAAGTCCATGATGTTGTTGAACTGTTGCGCCAGATACGCAGTTGCAATGGAGAGTCCGATACCCCAGACCGTAGCCCACCGGCCTACTGCCAGATAGTGCGAATCAGAGGCTCCCTTGCGGATGTGCTGCTGGTAGATGTCGTAAGTGAATACCGTATTAAAGGCTGTCACATTTCCTGCCATGCCGCTCATGAAGCTGGCAAAAAGCGCAGTGATGCCCAGACCCATCAGTCCAGGAGGATAGAAGTGAATCATGAGCGCTGTGAGTGTCTGGTCATAGTCATAGCTGTCACCCTTCACTGGCAATGCGAATCCGTCACTCATCTGCATCAGGGCCATAGCGATGATGCCAGGAAAGACCACGATGAAAGGCATCAGCATCTTTGGAAGTGCTGCAAATACAGGCGTTCTACGTGCAGCAGGCATGGACTCCGCCGCCATGGCGCGCTGGACCACCAGGAAATCCGTACACCAGTATCCAAAACTCAGAACGAAGCAGAGCCCGGCTACCAATCCAAAGATCTCCACACCCATTGGATTCTCAGCTGCGCTGCCTGTGTACTTCCATGCGTGAGTCATGACGTCAGGAAGACGCGATTGCACACCGTCCCATCCACCCGCCTTGTTGATGGCCATATATGCCAATGGTGTAAAGCCCGCGACAATCAGGAAGAACTGCAGGACTTCGTTGTAGATTGCACTCTTGAGTCCACCTGTCCAGGTGTAAACCAGCACGATCACCGCAGAAAGCAGGACGCTGGTGGTAAAGCTCCAGTCCAGAACCAGCTGGAAAAGCAGTCCCAGCGCGTACATGGAAATCCCGGAACTGAAGACGGTCATTGCCGCAAATGTGATGGCGTTGAAGGTGCGGGTTTTTTCATCGAAGCGCAGCTTCAGGTATTCCGGTACGGATCGTGCACGGCTGCCGTAATAAAAAGGCATCATAAAGACGCCGATGAATAGCATGGCGGGTACGGCTCCGGCCCAGTAGAAATGGGCAGTCATAATTCCGTACTTTGCGCCTGAAGCACACATGCCAATCATTTCTTGCGCGCCCAGATTAGCGGCAAGAAAGGCGAGCGATGCGATCCATGTCGGCATGGACCGGGAGCCTGTCAGAAAATCTTCGCTGGATGTAACGCGACGCTTGAGATAGAGGCCGATTCCTATAACAAAAATGAAGTAGGCAATCAGGATGAGATAGTCAATAAACGTGAGGTGCAATCTCAAACTGTGATATCACAGTCAAGTCCCCTCATGTGGCAGCAAATATACGAACCTCTTGCTGGAAACCTGCTTCTGTCTTCTTTGGTCGCAGCTCTTCCGATCCTGACTCTTCTTTATCTGCTTGGTATCAAGCGGACGCCTGCATGGATTGCGGCACTGTCCGGGCTTGCAACAGGCGTGGCAGTTGCCCTCTTTATGTACAAAATGCCCATCCAGCCTCTGATTGGCTCTGTCCTTTATGGAGCAGCATTTGGGCTCTTTCCCATCGGCTGGATTGTTTTCTGGGCAATTATTCTCTATCGCATTACTGTTGTTACCGGAAAATTTGAAGTTCTCAAGGATTCCATCGGAAGTCTGACGGATGACCGACGCTTGCAGGCACTGCTGATTGCATTTGCATTTGGAGCGTTTATCGAAGGAGCAGCCGGATTCGGAACACCCGTGGCCGTCGCAGCAGCGATGCTGACGGGTCTTGGCTTCACGCCCTTCTATGCCGCAGGAATCTGCCTGCTGGCGAATACTGCTCCGGTTGCATTTGGTTCCATCGGAATCCCGGTGATCACGTTGCAGGGAATTACCGGACTTCCATTAAATGAACTCAGCAAATGGGTGGGCCGCATCTGTGCGCCACTTTCACTCTGCGTACCCACCTATCTCATCATGGTGATGGGTGGATGGAAGGCAGTGAAGGGTGTTCTGCCTGCAGTGCTGCTTTGCGGAATTGCTTTTGGGGGATCACAGTTTTATGTCTCAAACTACATGGGGCCACAACTGGTGGATATTGTCAGTTCACTGGCTGCTATTGGGTCATTGATTTTGTTGTTCCTGGTCTGGAAACCCAAAGATAAATTCCAGTTGGAAGGAGAGTCCGGTACCACTCACGTTACGGTGGTCAAGCGGCCTGCAAAAGAAATCGCACTCGCATGGGCCCCTTATGGTTTGCTGGTGATCTTCGTCATGCTGTGGGGTGAGGAAGCGGTAAAAGTGGTGCTGAACCAGTACACCACTACGTTCGAATGGGCGGGATTGCACAATGTCGTGCAGCGGATGCCCCCTGTTACCAGTGAGCCGTCCTCCTATGCGGCTGTTTACACCTTCAACTTTCTTTCTGCTTCAGGAACGGCTTGCATGATTGCGGCGTTTCTGTCGATGCTGATTCTGCGTCTGAGCTGGTCTCAGGTGGTGGATGTGTTTGTGACTACTTCGAAGCAGCTTGCTCTCTCCATGCTGACAATCGCCAGTGTGTTGGGACTTGCTTTCCTGATGAACTACTGCGGTGCTACCGGAACACTGGGTCTTGCACTGGCAGCAACGGGTGCCCTGTTTCCTTTCTTCAGCGCGATCATCGGCTGGCTGGGTGTGTTCCTGACAGGTAGCGATACCTCAGCGAATGCCTTGTTTGGGAATTTACAGGTTGTTACTGCTGAGAAGCTTGGATTGGATCCTGTGCTGATGGCATCGTCCAACTCAGCCGGGGGCGTGATGGGCAAGATGATCAGTCTTTCATCGATCGCTGTGGCTGCCGCAGCTACTGGAATGAGTTCAGAGGATGAATCAAAACTCTTCCGGTTTACCCTCCGTCATAGCGTCATTCTGGCCTCCATTATTGGCCTGGTTGTTGTGTTCTATGCCTATGTGCTGACCTGATCAGCGTGATTTTGAAGGTTGCAGAATGGCTTTGATCTGAAGGAAGATGTTCTCCGGATAGGTCAGCTTTAGCCGTTCTGCTCCTTCGGGAATCTGTGAAGGCGGATGATTTCTCTGGCAGAGCTTCAGGAATTCACTCGCCTGCGGATCATTTGAAACTCTCTCCAGGACAGCCTGGAATCTTTCTGCCGCACCAGAAAAATCTCTTCGCTTCATTAATGCATAACCGACGTTGAACTGATACGTCGGGTCCGCTTCTGCTCCCGTCAGCGCCTTTTCGAAGTTTTCCAGGGAAGCTTCCTGTCCCAGTCGGCTCTGTGTTGCTGCCAGATTATTGAAAACTTCATTCAGAGGAACTGCCTGCACGACATGAGCAAATGCCTGTTCTGCCGCTTCAAAATCATTCAGGTAATATCGTGCGATTCCCAGATAGAACGTCGCTTCACGGAAATGGTTGGCTGATCCATCCAGCCTGCTCAGCCAGAGTGCTGCTTCCTGCCACTGTTTTCGCTGGAAATAGAGACGACCTAGTTCAAATGCTGGAGCAGAATAATTGGGATCAATACGGGCTGCTTGTGCAAAATGACGGAGTTTCAATGGATCTGTTCCGGCCTGAAGTCCGGCGATGTAGCTTTTTAACGCATCCTGCTGGATGGCTGGATGGGTGCGGATATACTCTTCCTCTGAAATGGCAAACGGTTGCATCAGTGCACGAAGAACCTGCCAGGACAAACGTGTCTGCATACGAGATAAATCTGCTACGGGGCCACTGTCTGTAAACTCTCCCAGAGATGCCAGTTTCCGGGTATTCAGGACATAAACCGTAATCCGAATGCCTGCTTCTGAAGGTTCTACCTTCCCGTACACTGCTGCTGAGGCGTCCAGGGACATGGCTGTTTTGAGCACTGTTGCACGGGTGAGCAGTACATATCGTTTGATGGCTAGTCGTTGCAGAATGAAATCCCTGTCTGTACGTTCTGTGACCAGCAGTTCCTGTTCTGCCAGAGCATCAGAAACTGACTCTGCAAGACTTTCACAGATCCAGTTCTGACCCGGAGATCCGCTCAGATTGAAAAAGGGAAGAACAACGTGGGACTGAGCCTGAATGAGTGCCGGAGTAAAACAGAGGCAGAAAAGAAGGACAAAAATCCGAACCATCGGCCTTCAGTCTAACAACTGGCTTGCCTGGTAGATGATTTCCGGATCAGTGCCAAAGCCTGGCAGAAAATGAAAATTCTGTTCCCGCCGAAACCATGTCCATTGACGTTTGGCATATTGACGAGAAGCAATCTGCGTTAGCTCAACGGCCCGGTCAATAGTGATTTCAGAATGCAAGGCTGCCAGCGCCTCCCGATATCCCACGGCAAGAAAGGGCTGCGTGCCAGGCGATACACCCTGCTCCAGCAGTGACCGGACTTCATCCATCAAGCCATTACGAAACATCTCCACGCATCGCTGGTTGATCCGCTCATAAACCTGTTCCCGGGGAGGATCGAGAAAAATTTTAATCTGACGATATCCGTGCAGAGGTTCGGGAATTCTTTCCTCATGAAGATCGCTCAGACGACGTTCCTGCAGACAGACTTCCAGTGCCCGGATGATCTTCTGGACGTCATTGGCGTGAATTTTGCCGGCGGCAGCGGAGTCCAGCCTTCGCAGAAAACGGTGAAGAATCCCCGCTCTTGCGGTTTCCCTTTTCTGCAAGTGCAATCGCAGATCCGGATTGCGCGTGGGGCCTTCAAACAGGCCCTGCAACAGAGCACGGATGTAAAAGCCCGTTCCTCCGGCTACGATGGGCAACTTTTTGCGTTGGGTGATTTCGGGGAGCAGTTGACGGGCAAGACGGGAAAATTCACCAGCACTGAAAGTTTCCTCCGGTTGGCGACAGTCCAGAAAATGGTGAGGAATGCCTGCCTGCTCAGACAAAGTCAGTTTGGCTGTGCCAATGTCGAATCCACGATAAACCTGCATGGCATCACAGTTCAGAACCTCACCGTGAAATTTTTGGGCCAGGGTGACAGCGAGAGCACTTTTTCCGCTGGCTGTTGGACCTGCAATGACCACAAGCGGAGGAAGTTTGGAAACGCCATCTGCCATATAATCATCTAGTTTAAAGTGCAGAGCTATACTGAAAGTGGTGAGGAGCGGCCCTCCGTGACAGCTTCGACATCAGATTGGCGAGAGCGGTAAGGGAACCGTACAGATGAATTTCCATCGTTTCTTCAAGCAGTTGGCTGCTGGTGTCTTATGCGCTGCAGCCATGTCTGGCCAGCAGGCACCGGCCGATTCCTCCAACCCGAAAAAAGCAGAAGCCTATTACAACTACTCCATGGGTCATCTGTATGCTGAGCTTGCCTCTGCATATGGCAACCGAGGGGAGCATCTGAATAAGGCTATCGAGTTCTACCGGGCAGCCATCAAGGCGGATCCGGATGCCTCGTTTATCGCCGAAGAGCTGGCTGAACTTTTCATTGCCTCTGGACAATTACGGAACGCGGTAACTGAAGCTGAAGAGGCACTGCGAAAAAATCCGGAAGATCTTGTTGCCAGGCGGATCCTGGGCCGGATCTATTCCCGCATGCTGGGAGATGGTCAAACTGGTCGCATCAATGAAGAGATGCTGAAGAAGGCAATCGAACAGTATCAGAAGATCAGTGAAAAAGATCCTCAGGATATTGAGTCCCTGCTGATGCTGGGGAGGTTGCAGAAGGTCGGCCAGAATTCCCCGGAATCTGAAAAGGCTTACAAGAGAGTTTTGGAAATTGACCCGGATAATGTCGATGCAAATACCGGACTTGCCATGGTCTATGCTGACCTGGGCGATACCAAACAAGCGTCGGAACTGCTGGAAAAAGCCGCTCGCAAGAATCCGAGTCTGCGTACCCTGACCACACTTGCATCGAATTATGAGCAGATGCGGGATTTCAAGCTGGCGGCAGAAACTTTACGTCGTGCGCTGGATTTGTCTCCCGGAAATCCGGATCTGAAGCGTGCGTATGCCCAGAATCTTCTGTTTGGTGATCAATATGAAGAAGCGCTGAAGCAGTACGAGGAACTGGTTGCAGAAGAACCACGTGATACCCAGTCCTGGTTGCGTATTTCCCAGATCTATCGCCAACTCCGAAATTTTGACAAGGCTCGGGAAGCCGGCACTCGCGCCCGTGAGCAGGAGCCCAATAATCTGGAAATCCGATACAACGATGTCTCTTTGTTGGAATCCGAAGGAAAAACCGCTGAGGCAATCAAAGCGCTCACAGAAATTCTGAATGCCACTGCACGGCTGGAATATTCTCCTGCGGATCGTGGAAATCGTCTGTTGCTGCTGGAGCGTCTGGGGATGATGTACCGCCAGAATCATCAGCCCAAGGAAGCCGTAGATACTTTCGAACAGATGGCTGTGCTTGATCCTGAGATGGGAGCACGGATTTCCGCACAGGTGATTGAAACATGGCGACTGGCAAAGAATTATGACAACGCGAAGGCTGAAGCAGAAAAAAGCAAAAGCCGCTATCCCAAAGACCGGACGTTGACGCTGGTGCGATCCAACCTGCTGGCGGAGATGGGCCGTGTGCCCGAAGCTGCCACTGAAGTGAAGTCCTTGCTGGATGGCAAAAACGACCGCGAGACCTATATCAATCTGGCGCAGATCTATGAGAAGTCGAAAGACTACCCGCAGATGTCGGAAGCGATTGATGCAGCGGAAAAACTCTCCTCCACGGATGAAGAAAAGGAACACCTGTTCTTTATGCGGGGGGCCATGCTGGAACGGATGAAGAAGTTTGATGAGTCTGAAGTGGAATTCCGCAAAGTTCTGAAAATCAATCCGGATAACTCCTCGGCGCTCAATTACCTCGGTTATATGTTGGCGGACCGGAATGTTCGTCTGGAAGAAGCACGAGCAATGATCCAGAAAGCAGTGGATCAGGATCCACAAAATGGTGCTTATCTCGACAGTCTGGGCTGGGTCTACTTCCGGCTAGGCCGGGATGAGGATGCCGAACGTGTCCTTCTTCAGGCAGCGGAGCGTGTGCCTAAAGATCCCACCGTTCATGATCATCTGGGTGATGTTTATGCAAAGCGAGGAAAGCTGAAGGAAGCGATCAGTCAGTGGGAGCGAAGCCTCACTGAGTGGAATGCTACTGCTTCTGCTGAACGTGATGAGGCTGAAATCGCCAAGGTCCAGAAGAAGCTGGATCAAGGGAAGGTTCGCCTGGCGAAAGAGACTTCCCGCAACTAGAGAGAAAAGCTTTTTATCTTTGCTCCAGCGGAACTGGTGCGAAGTGATTGACAGGACCTGAACCCCGGCCTATGCCGGGGTTTGTTTTAATGGCCTCAGTTATCCACTTCTTTGCTGTCTGGACGGCACTTTCCAGTGAATGATCCCGTGCCAGTAGGGCTGTAATGGCTGCTGAGTAAGTGCAGCCCGTGCCATGTGTGTGTTCAGTATGGATGCGTGGAGACAGTAGTTCTACAAATTTGCCATCGCTCAGGAGGAGAAGATCGTCAGATGCGTCTCCCTGCTGATGCCCTCCCTTGATCAGCACGTTAGCGGCTCCCAGATCACGAATTCGCTGTGCTGCTTCCTGTGGAGAGCACTCTTTACCGCAGATGACTGTTGTTTCTGGAAGGTTCGGTGTCACCAGCAATGCCTGTGAAAAGAGCTGCCCGATCAATGCCTTCTGCGCATCCGGGTCCATTAGGGCAGACCCGTGTTTGGAGATCATCACAGGGTCAATCACCAGTTTTGGCAGTTTGCGAGCTGCAATCACTTCAATAATGGACTCACTTCCTAGTGCTCCGGTTTTCGCAGAGTGGGGGACGATATCTTCCAGAACGGTATCCAGCTGTGCAGCAACCAGATCGGGGTCTACATGACGGACCTGTTTGACTGACTCTGTATTCTGGACGGTCAGAAGAGTGATGACGGCTTGTCCATAAACTTTAAACTGATGAAAAGTCTTGAGATCCGCCTGAATGCCGGCTCCCCCGGAAGGGTCAGAACCAGCGATGGTAAGTGCAATAAAAGACATGGAAATGAGCCGAAAAGCCGGATTTTTATTCCAGGCGTAACTTCTTTAGTGAATGAGGCGCCTTTTCTCCTAGATCGTTGTCTAGTATTCTGACAGACAGGTTTCGAGGCTCAAAACCAGCGTTAACGATTTCAAGGCGAATTCATGTCCGCAGTTCTCCATCCTATTCCTCCTGTTCCCCAACAACCTGCACCTGCGTCTCCACCCGAGAAGACAGGTAGACCTGCATGGTTCTGGTTACTGATTCTGGTTACTATTGCAGCGACAGCCTATGGGATCTGGTCCTGGAATGCACGACGTACGGCTGATCAGAAGGCTCTGGCAGCAGTTCCTATCAAAACCGCGACAGTGACGCAGGGTGTTCTGGAAAACAGATTGAGGGTCAGTGGGGTTACGGCGGCCGTCAACTATATGAATGTTTCTGCTCCACGGCTCTTCGGACCTGAAGCGGGACGTCCTCTGGTGTTGCTCACCCTGCCTCCCACCGGAACAATGGTGAAAAAAGGGCAGACGATCGTTGTTATTGATGGACAGTCTCTGCAGGATCATGCGGATGATGTAAATTCCACCGTGGTTCAGGCAGAAGCTGACATCAAGAAGCGTCGGGCAGAACAGTCCGTGGAGATGGAAAACCTCCAGCAAAATGTCCGTGTAGCGAAGGCTGAGCTCGATAAGCTGCGGGTGGATGCCCGCGCCTCCGAAGTCCGGACTGTTGTCGATCAGGAACTGATCAAGCTGGCTGTAGAAGAAGCGGAAGCGGCACATAAAGAGCTGGTGGAAGAAGTCCGTTTGAAGAAAGTGTCCCAGGACGCCGAAATGAGAATTCTGGAATACACCAGGGAACGACATGCTCGTCACAGGGACCGGCATCAGAAGGACGTGTATCGATATAAGATTACTGCCCCCATGGATGGAATGTTTGTGGTGCAGAACCTCTTCCGTGGTGGTGAATTTGTACCAATCTCTGAAGGTGATCAGGTATGGCCCGGACAGCAACTGGCAAAAATTGTGGATCCCGGTTCCATGCAGGTAGAAGGCACAATCAATCAGGCCGAAATTGGGCGAATCCGGATTGGTGAGCCTGCTGAAATTGGAGTGGATGCTTTCCCCGGTTTAGCGCTAAAGGGGAGAGTTTTTTCCATTGGTGCTCTAGCTGTGAGCGGTGTTCTGCAACAGGCATATCTGAGAACCATCCCGGTTCGAATCATGATTGACGAATTCGATCCTCGTGTCATTCCCGATCTTTCCGCCAGTGCAGATGTTCTGGTAGGGAGAACAGAGAACGCAACAATGGTCCCGATGGGGGCAGTTCGCGAGGAGAATGGCAGCCAGTTTGTTTATGTCAAGAATGGATCGAAGTACGTAAAGAAAGAAATCAAAATTGCCAGTCGGAATGACCTTACCGCATCGGTGGAGAGCGGACTCTCCTCAGGGGATGAGGTCGCTCTGAATTACGAAGTTGCCACTGTTAAATAAACAGTGTGATGACCAGCCGGAAGCACCCGGATTTTTTTGTCACTCATTCTGACAATCGCCCGTGTTCTGCTTTTGTACTCCAGCAGGATACCTTGCGCAGTAATTTCAGCATGAATCACTTCTGCATTGATATCCAGAATCTGTGGTCCTGCTTCACCCGCCTGAACCGCATGGACTCCTGCCGGTAGCCGAATAAATTCCCCATCATAAAGAGGCCACGCTTTCCCATTTACTTTTGCGGGTCCTTTCCAGCGCACCAGAACATCCTGCGACGACTCTACCGTCAATGTGTCGGGGGTTCTTGCCCATTTCTTGACTGGAGATGCTGCAGCAGGTAAGAGGGCTAAGTCAGGCGCAAGGATTGAGTTTTCGAAATAGAGAGCGACTCGTTGGAAGGATTGAGTGGCAAGGTGAACCAGCTGGAATAACTCTGTTCCCGTCTGCTGTCGTGTGGGGTAGACGTCCTGATATCGCTCGACGATATTGATATCGATAGCCAGGCGATCTTTCCTGTCTGTTAATTTTTCATATCTCTTTGCAATTTCGGGATAGCGGGAGGGTCCCAGATGCCAGACCGTTGCTGGATCCTCCACAAGAAAAATAAAGTCGTGTTGGTCTAACAAGGGCAGGACGGATTTTGCATCGGCTCCCAATAAATCTCTCATCTGGGAATCAAACTGGTCATCAACATGAGTCAGTACAAGATCAAGGTGCGGTAATTGTTTTCGAAGGCCAGACAGAATTCCCAACCATTCCTTCTGAATCTTCAGTGTTAGTTCAGCTCGATAATCCAGAAACTGCCGCATCATTTTTGCATTACCTGCATGGGATCGAAAAAGTTCTACGGGATCGACGCCCGCTCGTTTCTGGAACTCCCTTCGGACATCTTCATTAAAAGGCGTGAAGCGCGCTGGATTGGAGTGTCCTTCGAGGGATTCGAAGTAGAGTTCACCCAGATTGATACCATCCCAGTCAAATCTTTGGATCAGGCGATCTATGCCATTCTGGATCTCCTTTACGCAATCCTGGTTCTGCAGATTCATCAGTTTCCTCCAGTCCAGATGTGCGTCACCCAGCAAGGCTGTCTTTTCCCGCCATTCAGGATGGTCCTGCCAGAACTGTTCACTCACATGCGGCAACTCGATCCATGCATAAACAAGAACGGCATTCCTGTGACAGGCCTCGATCAGCTTTTCCAGCCATCTGTCACGTTCCCTCTGCGGTTCGTAAAAGTGCCACGACGCGACATGAATGGCGGCGATTCCTGCACGTCGCCATTGGCTGGCAAGAATGTCCGGGTCAGCGCGCAGGCGATAAGAAGAATCGAAAAAGGCCCAGAGGCGGACTCCGTGTGCCGGAGGGGTAATCCCCATGTCGAGAAGTGCCTGTAACAGGTATGGATAGCGTTCAAACCCATGTGGGCCGGGATCGGCAGCCAGCCAGAGATAAATTCGATCGTCTCTTTTGAGTCCTGCCATCACGGGTGCTTCCGTCCATCGTTCACGAGCGAATACACGCGCATCCAGAGGGAGTGTGAAATGAGAGATGACTGCTTCCGGACTCCAGTAGATTTCCAGCTCAGGCTGGCGGGAATCGATGATGCGGCGCACGGTGACAGTTGCTGGCGTTGAGCCGAACCCTAAATTTCTTGATTGTTCTGAATCTCCAATCAACAGTTCAGCGGCATCGGGAGCAAGTCCCACGGATGCAAGAATTCCGGGCCATGCGGCAGCAGAGAAGAGTGGGAAACACGCACACAGCAGGCTAATAAGTAAACGCATACCAGAGTCCGATTCGAAGGTCGAAATATTGAGCGGGGCGTGGATTTCCCCGGCTGATGTAGTTAATTCCGTGAACGAATTCCACATTCAGGAATGCATTAGCGGGAAGCCTCGGCAGTCGCGTGCGGAGGCTGGGACCTGCTTCCACATAATTACCCCAGTACTCCCGCAGAGAGTCTGTAGCGACGGCAAAGAATCCTCCCAGTTGCCAGCGTCCAAAGGTATAGCCTGCTCTGTTCTGGGAGGAGAACAGTACGTTGTGTGAAAAGCGGCTGGCATAGTTCAGTCCGTTTTCCATCAGGTAATAAAGGCCGGGCGACTCGGCATTGAGTTGAGATCCCCATCCGTGGGTATGAATCACGCCGGAGCGTGCATCCGGTCCCTGCGTATTGCCGATATTCCCACCACCCTCAGCCCAGAAAACAATGCGATGCCAGGGGCGGGATGTGACGCCTATTGCTGGTGTCCATGCTCGTTCGGAAAGCGGGCCAGGGGCACGGCTGGAACCACCATCTGTTGCTGCTCGCAGGGAGAGATAAGGACGGAAGAACCACTGTTTGTTCAGTTCCATCTTCGCCTGCCCATATGCGAATCCGCTCTGCCAGCGTGACGAGTACATCGGGAGTGCCCAGACAGTCAGGCGATAGGGAGTATATGCCGGGCGCAAATTGTTCCATGCTCGATTGGCCTCTGCTGCCACCAGCGGGTCGCTGCTCTGGCGTGCCTTGCTGAGCCATTGATATGCGGCATCATCCTTTCCCAACAGATTGTGGGTAAGGCCCAGTCGAAGCTGGATGTAGCTGTTTTGTGGATCAGACTCGTATGCTGATTCGTAGTAGCGGAGTGCATCGGGAAGAAACGATCGATCAAAGCTCCTATCTGCCATGAGCAGAGCCGTCGTCTCTGATGAGCGTTCCGGGCGAGGGGTAATCACAGGGGTGGGCCGATAACTGCGTGCGGCGATCTGAATGTCTTCACCGATCTCATGACCTGCTATGGCCTCCTGTGCTTGCTCGGCTGTGCGGATGTCGTTGCTGTGGGTTGCGGCAACATAAGCAACCAGTGATTCCCGGTGATTGCCTATCCATCGCCGGACTCTTCCGATATCCAGAAGGAACCTTTCTTTCGAGGGTCGAAGACGGAAAGCTTCCTCATAATGCTTCTCGGCTTGAAGCGGTTCATTGCGTTCTTCCAGGAGCCGTGCCAGTTCCTCATGAATCGAATCAGCCTGTGGTTGCTTGGTCAGGGCCTCCTGCCATCGGTGGATAGCGGTTTCGAGTGCCTGATCGATATTCAGGAATGCCCGATCTGCTGTCTGCTGGTGGATATCGTTGGACGTGTATCGTATCTGGTCGAAAATCAGGCGGGCCTGGCGTCTTTCTCCGGTCTCATGACACAGGAAGGCATACTCCAGAAGGGCATGCGCATCCTCAGGATCATTTTCCGTAATGATCCTGAACTGCTCGCGGGCCTGACGGGAGTTTCCCAGTCGCATCAAAAGGTAGGCATAATCTTTCCTGGCCGCTTGATGGGTGGGAGTGATTTCCAGTCCTTGGGAGAATAGGCGAACAGCATCTGCGTGCTGGCCATCCCGCATCGCCAGGTATGCTTCATCCAGCAGAGAGCTTGCAGAAGAAGCGGTGGCAAGGATCAGCAGAAAGAAAGATTGCTTTGCCACAGAGAGGTAGTTGCTGCCACCCACACTTTCTCTCAGCTTTCAGCGGGGCTCTTGATTTTTGTCAGGTCAGTGTATACTGTGAACAGTAGACCGCAATGGGAAAAGTGGGCGTAAGCCCACTTTTTTATTTGTTATTGGGCCAATGAACAGCGAAATTGCAGAAAAAGTGACGGAGATTGCTGAGCGGGTGGGAACCCGTGAGGGAATCGAAATTGTCGAAGTCCAGTTATTGGGCGGCGGCGGTAACCGTGTTTTGCGCATTTTCATTGACAAACCTGAGGGCGTAACGCATGAAGATTGTGAAACAATCTCTCTCCATGTGGGCACAATCCTGGATGTCGAGGATGTAATCCCGGGTGGTGCCTATCGGCTGGAGGTGAGTTCCCCTGGTATAGAAAGAAAGCTTTCAAAGCTCACTGATTTTGAAAGATTTACAGGGAAGAGGGCAAAAATTGTCCTTCGTGAACCACTCAGCGGTTCTCGTCGACTTGAGGGTGTCTTGGGGGGGCTGAAAGATGGAATGATCTGTCTTGAAGTTGCTTCCGGTGATTCTCTCACCATCCCGTTCGAACAGATAGAGAAAGCAAATCTGAAATTCGAGTGGTGATTCGGAAGCGGATCCACATAAAATTCAATCTGAAAATGTAAAGGGGCCGACTTTGGCAAGCATCTATCAATCCATCGAAATTCTCAGCAAGGAAAAAGGCATCGACGCGCAGATCATTCTGGATGCGGTGAAAGACGCCATGATGGTGGCAGCTCGCAAGCATTTCCGGAAGCTGAATGATGAACTTGGCGCCGAATTCGATGCAAAGGGAGCATTGCAGGTCTATACCGTCCGGCGCGTGGTGGAAGAAGTTCAGGATGCACATGTCGAAATCTCTCTGGAAGATGCACTGAAGCTGAATCCGGCTGCCGAGCCAGGTTCGGAAATTCGTGATTATCTTCCAACCGATGTGCTGGGTCGGATTGCAGCCCAGACAGCGAAGCAGGTGATTCTGCAAAAGGTACGCGAAGCCGAGCGGGATACGGTTTTCAAACAGTTTGTGGGTCGCGAAGGGGAGTTGGTCCAGTGCACAGTGAAGCGCATGGAAGGGCCGGATATGATCCTGGAGATCGACCGTGAGCGTCTGGAAGTTCGGTTGCCCAAAAAGGAACAGTCGCGACTGGATAACTTCCAGATTAATGACCGGATTAAGTGCGTAATTAAGGGTGTAGAGAGAACCGGGAAGAATTCCGGTGTGATTGTTTCCCGTGCTGCCGCTGAACTGGTCATGCGTTTGTTTGAGCAGGAAGTGCCTGAGATCTACGACAACACTGTTGTGATTAAGGCTTGTTCCCGGGAAGCAGGGGAGCGGACAAAGATTGCAGTATCGAGCCGCGATCGGGATGTTGATTCTGTAGGCGCTTGTGTCGGAATGAAGGGTATGCGTGTTCAGTCCATCATCCGGGAGCTGCGCAATGAAAAGATCGACATCATTGAGTATTCTGAAGATCCTGTTGTATTTGCTACACATGCACTGAGCCCCGCAAAAATCACGCGGGTCGCGATTGTCGATGGTTCCGACAAGCACATGGAAGTCATTGTGGATGACACGCAGCTTTCACTGGCGATCGGGAAAAAGGGACAGAATGTCCGTCTGGCCGCCAAGTTGCTGGGATGGCGGATTGATATTAAGAGTGAAGAGGAAAAGCGCCAGGAAGTGGAGTCTCAGATGGCAGCACTTCAGGTTGCTGGTGCTCCGGTAAGTATTCTTCTCGACTATGGATTGTCTGAGCCGCTGGTGGATTGTCTGCTGGCTGCCGGAATCAATACAGTCGAAAAGCTGGGTGGCACTACCCCCGAAGAGCTTGAAGCTCTGCCGGAAGTGAGTGGGGAAAGTGTGGAGCAGATTGTCAATGCAATCAATCTGTATTACGCCCAGTATGAGTCTCCTGCGGAGGTTGATGTTCAGGATGAAGAGGGGCTGACACCGGAAAAAGACGGTGTGGAATCCACTGATTCGGAAGAACAACCCTCATCTGAAGATGGCCAGACACTTCAGAATGAAGAGATTACGCAGAACGAATCTGGTACGATGAAAAACAGTCCAACTGAAGAGAGTTCAGAAAACAGGGCGGAATGAAGCGAGGTTTTTGTCGCAGACTAACATCCGGAGGCTGCGTACCGACTAAAGCATGATTCGTATTAACGAACTGGCGAGGGAACTCGAGGTGCCGTCACGCGCGGTAATCGATATCCTTCCGCAATTTGGCGTTACAGAGAAGAAGACACATTCCAGCTCTATTGAGACGCCAGTCGCTGAGCTTGTAAAACAGCACTTCGAAAAAGTGAATGCTCAGGAAGAAGCAAATTCGGAATCACGTCCCGGCAATCGTGCTGAACAGGATCGGTCCGAACAGGAATTTGAGTCAGAAAATTCTCCCACAGTAGTTTCGTCACCAGCCTCCACCCCCGAGAAGGCCGAAGAACCGAAAAAGGTTGAAGAAAAGAAAGCGGCCCCTAGTATCGAACCTTCTGTTATCGAACCTCCGGTGACGGCGGAGCAGCCCGCTGCTGCTCCAGTTGCAACATCGGCGCCTGTTCCTTCCTTGCCGACTTCGCGGCCAATCCGGCCCATTCGGCCACCACTGTCCGCCGGTGGTCCACCTATTGTGCCGCCTATCGCACGGCCCGGTGCTTCTACCCCCATTCGGCCTGTTGTTGCGCCGAAACCTGGCCAGATTCTTTCAGGTCCGAGGCAGCCTCTGCCTCAGGACGTCGTTCGTCCCGCGCCTTCTGCTGCACAGGCACCAGCACCACCCGCGCCTTCTGCCACACCGGGCACGCCCCGTTTGCCATTACCGCCGCGGCCACCCGCTCCGCCATCGCCTGCCCAATCGGCAGGACCCGGCGTGCCAGCGATTCCGCGTCCGCCGCAGCCCCAACAAACCAGACCAGCACATCCACCCGTAGCCGTTGTTGTTTCGCCGGGTACACCGCTGGTTCCCAAAGTTCCACGTCCGCAGATGCCTTCGCCGCCTCGGCCCAATGCTCCCCAGCAGCCCCGGCCGAAACTTGCAGGACAACCTGCCCAGCGACCAGTGGTACCGCCAAATCCTCAGCTGGCTGCGCGACTTGCACAATCTCGGCAGAGCGCGCAGATTCGCCCTGGACAGCCATTGCGTCCTCAGCAGCCACCCAGTTCGCCTATGCCTGGACAGCCCCAGTTTCGGGGGCCTGTACGTCCAGGGCAGCCTGGCTATTCCCGCTCTGGCGGACCATTCCCCGGATCTCCGCAAGGACGAGGCCCCGGAGGTGGACGCGGCGGGCGTCCCATGCATCCGACCTCCCCTCTGCGTCCCGAATCGGCAGCTGTCGTTACGGAGCCAGGTCGTCGTCATGCTTCCAAGCCTGCTGCAAAGTCCAGGCAGCAGCAAATTGAGGAACAGGAAGGTCGCCTGTTACTTCGCCAGAAGCGCGAAGAACAGATGCAGGCCGTTAATAAAGAAATCACCATCTCTGAAGGCATCACCGTTAAGGAACTGGCCGAGAAGATGGGTGTCAAGGCGAACCTCGTCATCCGCCGACTGGTGGATCGCAAGATCTTTGCCACCATTAACCAGCCGCTGGATCTGAAAACGGCGGAAGCGCTTGCGCGTGATTTCGGTGCTGCCACCAATGAGATGAGCTTCGAGGAAGAAGCCTCATGGGATATCGAACTGGCAGAAAGTTCGGACGATCAACAGCTGCGTGCTCCAGTGGTCACCATTATGGGCCACGTCGATCACGGAAAAACTTCACTTCTGGATGCCATCCGTCAGGCAGATGTTGCTGAAGGTGAAGCTGGTGGAATTACCCAGCACATTGGTGCATACCAGGTTCATCAGAATGGCCGGAAGATCGTGTTTATCGATACTCCAGGTCACGAAGCATTCACCCGCATGCGTTCACGCGGTGCGAAGGTAACCGATATTGTCATTCTGGTAGTGAGTGCGGATGACGGAGTCATGCCGCAGACACTGGAAGCAATTGACCATGCTCGTGCTGCGAAGGTGCCGATTATTGTTGCCATCAACAAGATTGACAAGCCCGATGCAAACCCTGAGCGGATCAAGCAGCAGTTAGGTGATCGTGGCTTGCTTGCAGAGGATTGGGGTGGTGATGTCACCATGGTGCCGATTTCTGCCAAGGCAAAGACGAATATCGATCTCCTGTTGGAGATGGTTCTTCTGGTTGCAGATATGCAGAACCTGAAGGCCAATCCCAACCGGCCCGGCATCGGAAATGTTCTGGAAGCGAAGCTGGATCGTGGTCGCGGTCCGGTGGCGACTGTTCTGGTTCGGAACGGTATGCTGCGTGTGGGCGATTACTTTATCTGTGGCTCGGTCATGGGTAAGGTTCGTGCCATGTATGATGATCGCGGAAACCAGGTGAAGGAAGCCGAGCCATCCACTCCCGTGGAGATTCTGGGTATGGAGTCTCTGCCCGAAACGGGTGACCAGTTCCAGGTGGTGACTGATGTTGCCAAGGCTCGTCAGATCGTCGAGTACCGTGAGATTCAGATCCGGGATCAGGTGATGGCCAAGAACAAGGCCCGCATCGGTCTTGAGGCGCTCAGCGCCCAGATGAAGGGTGGAGATACAAAAGATCTCAATCTCATCATCAAAGCCGATGTCGGTGGATCTGCAGAAGTACTGGCAGACACACTCGAAAAGCTTTCCACTGAAAAGGTCAGGATTCACGTTCTCCGTCGTGGAGTGGGTGCAATCACTGAAGCCGATGTACTGCTGGCGGCGACTGCCTCCGATGCACTCATCCTCGGATTTAATATCAAGCCGGAGCGGAAAGCCGCTGAAATGGCTGATAAGGAAAAGATCGAGATCCGTCTCTATTCAGTCATCTACGAACTGGTGGATGATGTCCGTAAGGCGATGATCGGTCTGCTGGATCCGGTTTACAAGGAAGTTGCCCAGGGCAAACTGGAAGTCCGCGAAGTCTTCCGGATTACCAAAGTGGGTGTGGTTGCCGGATGCTATGTCCAGGATGGATTCATTACGCGGAATAGTGAAGTGCGTCTCCGCCGTAACAATGAACTGATTCACACGGGCAAAGTTGAAGCACTCAAGCGGTTCAAAAACGATGTCAGCGAAGTGAAGCAAGGATTTGAGTGCGGTGTGTCCATTATGAACTTCAAGGACCTCCGTGCCGGAGATATCATTGAATCCTTTGTCATGGAGCGGGTTGAACAGCTCACCCTTTAACGGAGATATGTAATGGGGGCGCCTGTTGTTGGCGTCCTCATTCTTGAACTCCATCTTTCTGATGCGCAATCCCTGAAGGACAAGCGACATTACGTCAAAGGCCTGAAGGATCGGTTGCGCCATCGCTTTAATGTCTCAGTTGCAGAAATCGGAGATCAGGAACTGTGGAATCGGGGACTGGTTGCGGTTGCTACCGTTTCCTCTGATCGTATTTATGCAGAACAGCTGCTCCAGCGTGTTGAGGAAGAAGCCGCCAGTTTTCTGGGACGATTTCTTTCCGGAGCTTCCCTTGAATGGCTTTCATGAATGGGCCGGGTAGTACTGCCGGACAAATCTCCTCCAGACCTTTTCAAAAATCCCCACCTTTGAGACCATAGAAGAATGGACGCCCACAGGGCGGAACGGCTATCGACTGCCCTCCGTGAAGAGTTGTACGAACTGATCAATTTCCATCTGGAAGATCCGAGAATTGAAACGGTGGATCTTCCCGCAGTGGAACTGTCTCCAGACGGGAAACGGGCTGTTGTCCGGGTTTCCGTCAATGGAGATGCTGTTGCATTGCAGAAAGCCCTGGATGCACTGGAGCATGCCAAAGCATTTCTCCGGGGGCAACTTGCCGAATCCCTTGATTTATATCGAGTTCCTGACCTGAGATTTGAGGCTGCCAGCGAGGCTGGAACATCAGCAAAAATCGAGTCACTTCTGAAGCGCGTGAAGCGTGGCCGCCCTCGTGATTCCATGCCTCCTGAATGAAAAAATATCCATATTTACAACATTTTGTGTTAGCTTTGTGGGTAGTCTGGCAATCTGGATGGGCCGCCGAACCGATTCGTCTGGAACTCAGCCGGGAGGCGATGGGTGGGACGTTTTCAGTCATCGTATATGGCGAGGATCGGGCGCGTCTTGAAGGTGCAGCAGCCCTTGCTCTTGAGGAAGCCGTCCGGCTCGATCAATTGTTATCCAACTACAAGCCATCGAGTGAGTGGAGTCAGGTGAATCGTGAGGCGGGGAAAGCGGCTGTGTTCGTTTCCTCGGAACTGTTTCAGCTGCTGTCTGCCTGCGCTCAATACAGCCAGGCGAGTGAAGGAACTTTTGATATTACAGTTGGTCCTTTAATGAGAGTGTGGGGTTTTTACAAAGGTTCCGGAAAACTTCCGCATCGAGCGGAGGTCAGAACGGCCCTGTCCCGGATCGGATACAGCAATATCCAGCTGGATCAGGAAAAAAGAACGGTGCGATTTGTGAAGGACGGGCTGGAAATTGATCCAGGTGGAATTGGCAAAGGATATGCTGTCGACCAGATGGTGAAAGTCCTGCGAGAGCAGAAGATTGAATCCGGCTTTATCTCTGCAGCCGGAAGCACACTGTATGGTCTGGGGGTTCCTCCGAATGATGAGCGCGGGTGGCGTGTGAATATCCGTGATCCTCGCAGTGAGGTGAAAACCCTGGAAACCGTTCACCTGAAAAATCAGTCACTTTCCACTTCCGGTTCACAGGAAAAGTTTTTTGAGGCTGGTGGCAAAATCTACAGCCATATTATGGACCCGCGGACGGGCTATCCCGCGCAGGGGATGTTGCAGGTATCTGTGACAGCTCCCTCTGCTCTGGATAGCGAAGCGTGGACCAAACCAATATTCATTCAGGGCCGCAAATGGGCGGCTCAACATAAACCGAAAGGACTTCGCGCTTATATTTGCGAAGACAAACGGGGAAATTCATGCGCGTGGCTCCAATGACCAGTCGTTTTCTAGATGCATGCCGTCGACGTCCCACAGACGTCCGGCCAGTATGGTTTATGCGGCAAGCTGGCCGCTATATGAAGCAGTATCGTGATATCCGGGCCAAAAACGGGATTCTGGATATTTGCAAACGGCCGGATCTTGCTGCCGAGGTAACTCTGCAGCCCATCGAAGTTCTTGATGTAGATGCTGCGATTATCTTTGCCGATCTTCTGTTGCCGGTAGAGCCGATGGGGCTGAAGCTTCGCTTTGTAGCAGGGGAAGGTCCGCAGATCGATAATCCGATCGAGACCTCGACCGATATCGATTCTCTCTCCATTTCAAACACGGATGAGCTGGGTTATGTGGGTGAATCTATCAAACTGGTGACGCAAGCACTTGCAGGACGCGTTCCGGTGATCGGCTTTGTCGGTGCTCCGTTTACTCTGGCCAGCTACATGATTGAAGGTGGTCCTTCTCGGACATTCCTGCGGACCAAGCAGATGATGTATCGCAATGAGACCATGTGGCGTCGCCTGATGGGCAAGCTGGTGGATGTCCTCGGTCCCTTCGCTTTATTGCAGGTGGCCTCCGGCGCACGTGCCATTCAGGTGTTTGACAGCTGGGTTGGCGCACTAAGTCCCGATGATTATGTCCGGTTTGTCGCACCCTACTCGCGCGCTTTGATTGAGCGGATTCGCACGGCCAGTGTTCCGGTGATTCACTTCGGAACCGGAGTTTCCGGATTTTTCCGTGAACTGCATGCAGCGGGTGGCGACGTGATGGGCGTGGACTGGCGGACCAATATCGACCAGGCATGGATGGACATCAGCTATCGCTCCGCTGTTCAGGGAAATCTGGATCCTGCTGCTCTGTTTGCTCCCTTGCCTGAACTGAAGGAGAAAGTGAACGAGCTTCTGCGACGCACAGGAAGCCGTCCCGGCCACATCTTCAATTTGGGCCATGGAATTCTGCCGGAAACTCCCGTAGATTCCGTAAAAGCCGTGGTGGAAATCGTTCGGGAATTCAAGCTTTAATCAGCACATTGAAACGACACGTTCTTGTTATCGGCGGCGGCATCTCCGGATTGTCCGCCGCTTATTATTTGGAGCAGGATGGCGCCACCGTCACGCTGGTGGAAAAAGAGCCTCGTCTGGGTGGATTGCTCGAAACAAGAGTGGTGGATGACTGTCGTATTGAAGCGGGTCCGGACAGCTTTCTTGCCGCAAAACCAGCCGCTCTCGAATTGATTCGGAGTCTGGGCATCGAATCAGAAGTCATCCCATCCAATGATCACCAGCGTCGAACCTTTATCTGGCGCAACAATCAGATGATCGCCATGCCCGATGGTCTGATCATGATGGCTCCCACAAAAATTCTTCCTTTGCTCGCGACGCCTCTTCTTTCCTGGGGAGCCAAGCTGACTGCCGGACTGGAGTATCTGCGCAGAGGTCGTCATGTGGAATTGCCGGAGCGCTCCATTGGGGAGTTTGTCGCATCCCACTATGGAGCAGAAGTGGTGGAATACCTCGCTGAGCCACTATTAACAGGAGTTTTTGGCGGCGACGTCTGGAAGCTCAGCGCAAACGAAGTATTACCTCGTTTCATTGAGATGGAGACGCGCTATGGCAGTGTCACCCGAGGTCTGATCGCAGAAAGAAAAGAGAAAAAAGGCGATTCGCTGTTCAAATCCTTACAAGGGGGGCTGGGTCGTCTGGTAGAAGTTCTGGAACAGAAGATCCATGCTCATCGCATTATCGGCGTAGCGGAGAAGCTTGAACAACATGAAGGACATTGGCGAGTCCTTGTGAATGGAGAATGGATATCTGCCGATCAGGTGGTGATTGCCCTGCGTTCCTGGCAGGCGGCAGCTCTGGTCAGAAGTCTCCATGGAGAGATGGCAGAACTTCTGGATGAGATTCCTCACTCTTCTGCTGTCACTGTGGGGTTGACGTGGGATGCGGAAGGGTTTCCCCATCCGCTGAACGGATTCGGCTTTCTGGTTCCGGAGGTAGAGCGCAGAAATATTGTGGCGTGTACATGGGTGAACCGGAAGTTTGAGCATCGTGCTCCTGCGGATCGGGTCGTGCTGCGCGCATTCCTGGGTGGAGATCGCTGGTGTGAAGCGTCAGACGAAGAGATTCAGCAGGCTGTCATGATGGACCTCCGTCACATGATGAAGATCGAGAAGCCTCCACGCGCTGTATCCATTGCCCGCTGGCCGCGCTCTATGCCTCAATATGAAATCGGACATCGGGAACGCATCAATAAAATCCGTGAGTATGAATTGCAATTCCCCGGGCTGCGTCTGACGGGGAATGCCTTTGAGGGAATTGGAATCCCGGATTGTATCCGGCTGGGTAAATCCATTGTCGGTTTTTTGAAAAGAAGTTTGAGTACGAATTAGGATGCACTGCGTCCCTTGAAAGAAAGACTACGAGGTCAATCGATGAGTTCAAAAATTTTGATGTGCTTGGCATTCGCCGCAACCTTTGCCGTCCAGGCTCAGGAAACCGCAGCAGCCAAACGTTTGAATGCAGCAGCAGTGACGGTAAAAGAAATTATGGAAGCAGGTGACAAGGGCATTCCGCAGGACCTGCTGGATAGTTCTTCCTGTGTTGTGATTGTTCCCGGACTGAAGAAAGGTGCGTTCATCTTCGGCGGAAAGTACGGACGTGGTTTTCTTACCTGCCGGAACGAAAACGGTGTGGGCTGGAAATCCCCTGCATCTATTCGTGTGGAAGGCGGAAGTTTTGGATTCCAGATTGGTGGATCTGAGACCGACGTTGTGATGATCGTGAAGAGCCAGAGGGGCGCTGAAAAGATGATGCAGAGCCGCTTTACGCTGGGCGGAGAGGCCAGTGTTGCTGGTGGACCCGTGGGTCGCAATTCCACAGCAATGACCGATGTACAGATGCGTGCGGAGATCCTGTCTTACTCCCGTTCTCGCGGGGCGTTTGCCGGAATTTCTCTGGAAGGGGCCACAGTCCGTGAGGATCAGGGCGCGAACCGGGAACTATATGGCAGAGATATCTCTTCAAAAGATGTGATCTCCACTCAGCCCCCTACACCAGCTGGCGCACAGCCTTTGCTCGATGTATTGAGCAAGTATTCTGGCCGTGCTGGCAAGTAATTCTCTGACTTACTGTACAGCTGTGTAAGGCGTGGTATCCGCAACTGAACCAAAGGCCCCGGTCATGGGTGTGGCAGCAGCATCAAACTGTGTCATCGGATGCAGCCCAAGGATCAATTCAATCGTGCGAAGAATGGAACTGGTGTCATACTCTGTTTCATCTTTCGCACGTTTTTTCGTGTAGGGTGAAATCACTAGAGCTGTTTGCGTCCCTGGTTTCACGATAAAAACCACAGTGGATTTCCAGGCGGAAGAGCGGGAAAGTTTTTCAATCAGTGCTCCGAGTTCTCTGTCCTTATCCCGAAGATGAAGCACGGTCAATTGTGGCAGGGATTCAGCGGGCACAGATTTTGCATCACTGACTGCCAGCACCGGGAGTCCTTTGGATTTTGCATTGTCCCAAAGTCGTCCTGCGGGTGGAACCGATGCAGGAGTCGTATCGGCCACAGGCTTTCTTCTGCCTACAGAAATTCCAGGAGAGAGCTTCCGGATAAAGTCTGTTGTGATGGCTGCACCAGCCCAGTCAGTCTGGTCGATCAGCTGATTGCCATTGGCGCGGAATCGTGGGAACTGGACAAACTCACTGGACAGCTGAGTTACATTCGGCCCATTTGCTGTTCCCTCATCAATCACATACACAACATGCTGCAGTGCAGATTTCTGATCGGGGAGAAATAACTGCTCATCGCGATAAGGAGAATTCTCGCGTGCGATGTCGAGAGGACTCAGGTCCGGCACAGCGACTGAGGCAGAGTTGTCGTCACCATTCAGAATCAGAAGCCGATCGTCGCTGAAGGATCGTACGGCAACAGGATATCTGCCGGAGGGAACATAGCCGAGGCGTAGGGGAGTTACTCCCGAGATATCAGTAACTGCGACCAGATCTGCATCGGAACATGCCGTATACAGGATGTTCTGATTTGTGGTGAGTGCCAGGGCTGAAGGAGTCATCCCGGCTGGTTGTTGCGGTGTCAGCGCGACGCTGATGGTTCCCAATGGAATCGATGTCTTGTCTTCTTTGAATCCGAAGGCATAAACACTATTGGTATTTGAAGCCGCGACAAAGAGCCGAAGCTTCCAGTCAATGGATTCACCTTCTTCGAGCTTTGGAGTTTTTGTCTGCCAGGCCATATCAGTGGGATGAGGACCTGTGCGAATAACTCCCAGCTTTTCTCCTGTTTCCGCCTGATGATGGATCACTGCGCTGTCGGCCCATCCGGACACAAAGAACGATTTCCCATCCGGATGGAACAGAATGCGGTATGGGCGGCGCGTTGTGGGGATTCGCTCAATCACCAGTCCGCTGGCAGGATTGATGACAAAAATGCGGTTGCGATAAAGTGCTGCGGCATAGAGAAGCCTTCCATCGGGAGAGAGCTGGACATCGCCGATCAGATCCTGTGGTTGACGTTGGGGAGCAGGCACAGTTTCAAAAGTGCGCGCTGGCTGAAGTCCCCCCTGATCATTCAGAGAAAGCTCAAAGACATTGCCTGTTGCACCACCGCTGACATAAACATTCTTTCCATTGGGAGAGATTGCGATCCCCAGCCATGCGTCGGTGAGTTCAGCGCGTCCCCGTTTTTCCAGTGTCTTGGCGTCCAGTACCTGAACTGACGGTTTCTCTGTTCCTGAATGGAGGACAAGCAGGAAGCGACCGTCCGGTGTTACTGCACTCGACATCGGAAACGTATCCAGCTTCACTGTCTGTGACGCAGCCAGCATGGCCGTCAGAAAAATGGTGACGATCAGTTTCACTCAGTAAATCCCTGGGCAATCGGGTAGCGGCGGCCAATGCCAAATGCTTTGGAGGTGACACGCAGGCCGGGGGCTGCCTGCTGCCTCTTATACTCGTTTCTGTTTACTTTAGTGACGATGTTGCGCACCAGATCGATAGGTAATTGGTTTCGCTCAGCGATCACATGGGGTGGCAGAACGTCTTCGATATAGTCTTCCAGAATTTTGTCGAGGATATCGTATTCCGGAAGAGAATCTGTATCTTTCTGATCCGGCCGCAGCTCGGCTGAAGGGGGTTTGACGAAAATGTTCTCCGGGATGGCGTTGGCGTGTCGGTTGTTGGCAACTCGGCAAAGAGGATACACAAGAGTCTTGGGAACATCACTAATCACTGCCAGCCCGCCACACATATCGCCATAAAGAGTGGCATAGCCAACGGCCAGCTCACTCTTGTTTCCTGTGGTTAAAACTAGTGCCCCGAATTTATTCGAGAGTGCCATCAGTGTGACGCCACGCAAACGGGACTGGAGATTCTCCTCTGTTACATCAGGAGAAAGTCCTGCAAATAAAGGGTTCAGTGTTTTCAGGAAGACTTCGTATGCATCGCGGATCTGGGACACTTCAAACCGGATCTTCAGATTGGCTGCCAGTTCCCGTGCATCGGTCAGGCTGTGGTCTGTGGAATAAGGCCCCGGCATGCCTACGCCGATGACATTCTCTGCTCCCACTGCATCGACTGCCACTGCTGCTACCAGTGCAGAATCGATTCCACCCGAGAGGCCGATCAGAACTTTGCCGAAACCACACTTGCGGATGTAGTCATGAGTTCCCAGTACCAGTGCCTGGTAGATGGCCTCATGCTCATCCGAATAATTCTGCCGCTGCGGGCCCGTCCCTTTTTCCAGATCCACAATCAGCAGATCTTCTCCAAAAGAACATCCGGTTGAAAGAAGTTTTCCGGTGGCATCCATGGCAAAGCTGGATCCATCAAAGACAAGCTGGTCATTTCCGCCTACCTGATTTACATACACCAGGGGCAGATTGTGCCGACGTGCGATTTTTGAAAAAATCTCATGCCGTTGACTTCGTTTTCCCTGATGATATGGTGAAGCATTCACGCTCACGATGAGATCTGCACCCTGAGCTGCGAGCTCTGCAATGGGGTCTCTTTCATACAGCGGACGAGCCCAGTAATGCTGATCGTTCCAGGCGTCTTCGCAGATGGAAATTGCTACCTTGCGGTCCCCGATGAACGTGATGGACTGTTTCTCTGCCGGAGCAAAGTATCGGCCTTCATCAAAGACATCGTAAGTTGGCAGGAGCATCTTGTCCTGCCGGAACTGCACCTTGCCCCCGTGAAGGACCACTGCGGAGTTATGCAGGTGCTTTCCTTCTGCATTGTCCGCCTGTGCAAGTGTTCCACAGATGACGGGAATCGAAGTGTCTTCCAGATCGCGGGCCAGCTTTTCCAGCATGGATTCACAGGTCTGGACGAAACTCGACTTTTCGACAAGATCGCGTGGTGGGTAGCCGGTCAGGGATAACTCAGGAAATACGATCAGTTCTGCGCCTTGTGCAGCGGCCTGTCGCGTATAGTCAACGATCTTTCTGGCATTGCCGGAAAAGTCGCCCACAGTGGTGTTGATCTGCCCCAGGGCGATTCTCATGGAACTCACTATTTTATCGAGATTGTCCTATCCACCGATCGCATACATGGGGCGCGGCGGAGGAACGAATCGTGCTCCGTTATTGATTTCATGGCCAATCCATTTCATCCGGACATTCTCCCGGATCAGTTCTGCAATTGCTTCATCATCTGCTTCTGAACGGATTGGGCCTCGCAGATCCATCTCTTCCAGTGCAAACAGGCAATAACGCAGTTTGCCATCGGAAGTCAGACGGATGCGGTTGCAGTTCAGGCAGAAGGGTTTGGAGACACTGGCGATAAATCCGACACGTCCAATGCCATCACGGAAGCGAAACTCCGTCGCCGGGGCTCGGGGATCGCGATCGGGAATCTCTTCCAGTGGTCCGATCTCTTTTTCGATCATGCCCCGAATGTCATCGGCCAGAAGTACTTTTGACCGGTCCCAAAGATTCTGGTGATCCAGTGGCATGAACTCGATATAGCGAATCTCGATACCGTGTTCCCGGCCAAAGCGTGCCATCGGTACAATGTCCGGCTCAATCAGATTTTTTACGGCAACAGCGTTGATCTTGATGGAAGGAAATCCCACAGAGATTACCGTTTCGATTCCCTTCATCACACGATCAAAATCATCCCTGCGCGTGATTTGTCGGAACCGATCCCTGTCCAGTGTGTCGAGATGGATATTGAGCCGCCGGAGTCCGGCGTTGTAGAGAGATTGTGCCTGTTCAGCCAGCAGGACGGCATTCGTTGTCAGCGCAATATCCCGGATGCCAGGAACGGCTGTCAGCATGCGGATCAGCTGGTCCAGATCTCTGCGGATCAGCGGTTCACCGCCAGTGAGCCGAATTTTCGAGACGCCCAGTTGGGCGGCAATGCGGACGATGCGTTCGATCTCCTCATACCGGAGGATTTCCTTATGGGGAATAAATTCCACACCCGACTCCGGCATGCAATAGAAGCATCGGATGTTGCATTTATCTGTGACGGAAATACGCAGATTGTCATGGAGGCGATCAAATCCATCCATGAGCGGAGCAATGTTCACTATTATTTAAGCGCGAGCATCCGGTCAATCGGCAGTCGCGCTGCCTCCATCAGTTCCGGACTGAGTTCGACGCGGGGCTCCAGGTGGAGCAGGCAGTCCCGTAATTTTTCGAGAGTGTTCTTCCGCATGTAGGGGCACTCACTACAATTGCAGTTCTCATTCGGAACAAAATAAAACTTCTTGTGAGGGGCACGCTTTTGCAGGGAATGTGCCACGCCACTCTCTGTCATGATAATGAACTCATCGGCTGAGTGATTCACGCACCAGTCGATGATGGCAGAAGTAGAGCCGATAAAGTCAGAGGCAATGAGCACATCCTGTGGGCATTCCGGATGGGATGCCACCAGCGCTCCCGGATGTTCCGCACGTGCTTTTGCCAGACGACGGGCCAGAAAGGTGGCATGAACAATGCAGGCTCCCTGCCAGATGGTCATGTTCTCGCGTCCGGTTTGCTTCTTGACGTAATTGCCGAGGTTGATATCAGGGAGAAACAGGATCGGCTTCTCCGCCGGAATGGAATTCACTACATCCACCGCATTGCGGGAAGTGCAGACGATGTCAGAGAGCGCCTTCACTTCCACAGAGGTGTTGATATAGGAAACCACGACATGATCCGGGTTCCTGTTTTTCCAGGCAAGTACCTGTTCCGCCGGGCAACTTTCCACCAGAGAACAGGATGCTTCACTGTCCGGCACAATCACGGTGCGGGTAGGGTTCAGGACCTTGGCTGTTTCCGCCATGAACCAGACTCCACAGAATGCAATGACATCGCCATCAAACTTCTGGGCAGTGCGTGACAGCTCCAGGCTGTCTCCAATGGAATCCGCAATCTCCTGGATTTCAAAATCCTGATAGTGATGCGCAAGAATGATGGCATTCTTCTCTTTCTTCAGGTTTTGAATCTCGTCAATTAAAGACACTGCTACCGCTGGCATGGGGCAAACT
Organism: Bryobacteraceae bacterium; assembly: GCA_037190045.1. Lineage (GTDB taxonomy): Bacteria > Acidobacteriota > Terriglobia > Bryobacterales > Bryobacteraceae > JAPKYZ01. Next base: position 339,747 of record JBBCIQ010000004.1, read on the forward strand.
CCTGCTTCTATTGTCTTACGTTTTATCGGATGGGGGAAAACGGCAGAGGTCGCAGGAAAAAGCTGGAAATATTCGACACGATCTCGCCATCGGACAATCCGGGGGTTGCGCGGAGCTTCAACCATTCCGGATGCGCAATAAACGTGTTCCAATTGGCTTCGCGGGCAGCAAAGGAATCGTAAGCCAGCATATAGGTCAGGCAGGGCTGATTGGGGCCTGCCACCATTTCTCCGAAGAAGACGGGATCCAGTCCGGTTTTGCGGAAAATATCGATCTCGCCATCGTTGAACATGCCGATTTTTTTCCGCAGGGAGGCATCGGTATTCGATTCATAAGTCCGTAGTTCGAAGACGCGAGGCTGTTCTGCTGCCTTGATGGCAACTTCCGGCATTCCGTCAAAAGCCTGAAGCAGCTGTGTTTCCATGCGAACAAAGGGAAGTGGTTCTCCATCAATCTGGGGAACTTTTGTGCGTCCGGCTTCATAGGCGGCCAGTGAAGACCAGCTCCGCAGTGCCAGAACAAATGGTGCTCGTGGTGCCAGGTTGGACATGAAGTAGCCCACGGAGGTGGCTCCGGCTTTCTGGGATGCTGGAAGATCGGTATCTTTCAGGAAGCTTGTCAGGCGGCCCGGCATGTCACCGGTGGTGTTTCGCAGGTAAAAATATCGGAGTTCAAGAATCACGGCTTTTTTCTTCTGCGCGCATGCGGTCACAGCCAGCGCGGGGAGTGCCATCAGGGTACGGCGCGTCATCATCTTCATCAGAATAAGACAGAATGACCTGCTGACAGTGAAAATCAGGCAGCAAAAAGAGGAATCTGTGGTTCCTGATAGACCACGGGGCTGATTTTCTGACCTGTGAGGCCATAGCAGGAGCGAATTCTGTTTACCCTGCTGCGGATGAGATCCGGATACTCCCCACGCAGATAGGCGCGGTCCACATACAGATTCAGATAGCGTGCCGACAGATGCGGGAAATGTTCCTTCAGAAAAGGAAAGAAGACTTCACGGGAGCATGGTTTCAGAAAAAGAACATTGGCGAACATGTGCTGTGCTCCTGCTTCAGCTGCTGCTCGCGCAATCGCACTCAGGGATTCCTCACTATCGTTAATGCCGGGTAATACCGGACTGGCGCTGACTCCCACCTTGAGGCCGGCATCAGCCAATGTTTTGACGGCATCCATGCGGAGATCTGGCCGGGGAGCACGTGGCTCCAGAATGCGTGCCAGTTGCGTATCCATTGAGGTCACCGTGACCTGGATGGAAAGATGATTTCTGCGGCTGATTTCCGTAAACAGATCAATGTCTCTTCGGATGAGATCGGATTTGGTAATGATGTAGATGCTGCGGCCGGATTCACCTGCAAGAACCTCCAGAATGTTCCGGGTGTTGCCATAGCGGCGCTCTGCTGGCTGATAGGGGTCGGTGGCCGTTCCGATGGCGATGGAATCTTGCCGGGGGATGCGTCTCAGTTCACTGACAAATGACGATTTGGACCATTGCTTGGCAAAAATCTGATTTTCGAAATCATCCGTCGGCGAAAGATCCATAAACTCGTGCGTATACCGCGCGTAGCAATAACGGCAGGCAAACTCACATCCACGATAGGGATTGATGGTCCACTCAAAGGGCTTATCGGAATTGCTGCATCGGGATATCCAGCTGCGGGATTCCAGTTCGCGGTAAGTAACCACCGCTTTTTCAGCAAGGACGGAGCTTTCTGAAGCGAGTCGGGCGATCCCAACAAGTGACATGGGTCGATTTTCGCTATTTATTCGCCTTTCGTCAAGCGAAAAGTTTCTACTTCAGGACATCACTTGAGCACATCAAAGACATTGGAATAATCGTCTGTCCAGAGCGGACCCGGTTTCAGTTCCTCATGCCCGGACTGGGCAGTCCGGAAAGAAGGAGTGTCGAATACTTTCGGATCAGGTGAAAGAAGAACCCAGTCTGAACTAAACTGTTCCAGATCATCCACGGCGTTATTCTGGACCAGAATTTCCGACAGGCAGATCCAGTCAGCGATGCGGTGAACAATGGGATACAGGTTCAGGTATTTATTTGAAACATGGATGGCGATGATTCCATCCGGGCGAATGTGTTCCCGGTAAAGCTGCAATGCTTCTTTGGTCAGCAGGTGAACCGGAATTGCATCACTGGAGAAAGCATCGACAAGAAGAACATCGAACTGATTAGGCTGTTCTCTTTCCAGTGAAAGACGGGCATCACCCATGACAATCTCGACTTCTGCTTCGCTGTTCTTCAGGTAGCTGAACTGGCGGCGTGCCAGTTCCACAACTTCAGGATTGATCTCATAGACCTTGTAGTGCTCTCCCTGCCTGCCGTAAGTCAGCAGTGTTCCCACACCCAGTCCGATGATGCCGACGCGCATGCCGGGGCGATGACGTTCACTCAAGGCCAGTCCGGCACCTGAGTGATTGGCGTAGTACGTGGTGGGGATGCGTCTTTTCTGATCCGTGACAAACTGTGCCCCATGATTGATGGTTCCGTTGACCATGGTGCGGAGTTTGGTTCCGTCGATGTCCGTTCCACTCTGACGGACACGCAGCGTCCCGTAAAAGTTTCTGGTCATCTCGATGTTGTCGTAATGAGAGATCTTCACATCCTGAACAATGGTGACCAGCAGGAAGATAGCTACGCCAGACCACAGAACATCGAAGATGAAGAACTCACCATAGAGCACCCAGAAGCCAACTACGCCCATCAACGCCAGGCCGATGCTCAACTCATAGTGATAGTTGAACAGCATGGGAGACAAAACGCTGACAAATAGTCCACCAATGGCTCCGCCGATGGAGATCATCAGATAGAAAGCGGTGAGGTGTTTGGGATGCGGCTTCCGGCGAGCGAGTTCGCCATGACAGAACATGCAGCAGATGAAGAGTCCAGCTGAGTAAGCCAGGATGTAGGCAGGAAGATTCAGATCCCCCTGTTCCTGCCACAGCGGATACGCCATGAAGCAGAGTGTGGCTGCTGTCATGACGATGAACATGCGGCGGTTATACCAGAGGCTGCTGTCGAAAGTTGCCATGAAGCTCAACAGATAAAGGGAGAGCGGCAGAACCCAGAGGAATGGAATGGCAGCCACATTCTGTGAAAGATGATTGGTGACTGCCAGCAACAGAATGGACGCGCAGGCTGCCAGTGCAACCCAGGTAATCTTTTCCCTTAACGGAAGCGGTGCTGGTTCTTCCAGAATTTCTTCAGAGACCGCTGAAGGCGTAATGAAACTTTTTCTTGTAATCCAGGCAGTGGTTCCGCACAGAATCGCGAACAGACCATATAAAACTGACCAGCCAATCCCCTGGAGATGAAGCGGGATACGTGGCTCCACCACGATTGGATAAGCAATCAGCGCAAGGAGTGAGGCAAAGTTGGATAGCGCAAATAAACGGTAAGGAAGTTTCTTCGGAAATCGCGCTGAATACCAGGCCTGCATCAACGGACCTGTAGTGGAAAGAAGAAAGTAGGGAAGTCCCACGCTCAGGGTGAGTACCAGCAGAATGCCCAGCAGCGGATTGCCTTCTCCACCGGGCTTAAGGATGTCACGCGGAATGATGGGCAGTGTCAGGATGCTGATTCCCAGCAGAGAAAGATGAATTCTGGTTTGCCGGGCAACCGGCATGCTGACGATCCGGTGGGAATATGCGTAGCCAGCAAGCAGAATGCTCTGAAAGAAGAGCATGCAACTGGTCCAGACCATGGCGTTTCCACCAAACCATGGCAGAATCATCTTGGCGATGATGGGCTGGACCTGAAAGAGCAGGAATGCGCCTACGAAAATTGTGATGGCGTAGAGCAGCATTGATCTAGGGAGTCTGGTTACTGCAGTGCCTGATTGAGATCATCCAGAATATCCTCCACCGCTTCAATTCCCACGGACAGACGCACAAGTGAGTCTGTGATTCCCATCCGCTCTCTTTGTTTGGGAGAGACTTCACGATGGGATGACATGGCGGGATAGAGAGTCATTGTGTGGACATCTCCCAATGATGTGGCGGCGACAATCATTTCCAGACGATTGAGGAAAGCAAAGATCTCCTCACGGCCTGCGTCCTTCACTTCAAAGCTGAGCATGGCGCCCTTCAGCTCACCGGGGATCAGCCGGTTGATCACGGCAGCATCGGGATGCGCAGGGTCGCCCGTGTAGTACACCTTTGCGATACGGGGATGATTTTTCAGGGCTTCAAAAACAGTGGCTGCATTCTGGCATTGCCGTTCCATGCGGAGCGGGAACGTCTTGATTCCGCGCATGGCAAGGTAAGCGCTGAACGGACCCAGCACAGGACCATATACACGGGAAAGTGTACGGACCGGATCCAGATGCTCTGCGTCACAAGTCACAAAGCCACCCAGCATGTCGCCATGGCCAGACATAAACTTGGTTCCGCTGTGGACAACGATGTTTGCTCCCAGTTCCAGTGGACGCAACAACAGCGGTGTTGCGAACGTATTGTCCACAATCAGAGATCCGCCCACTTTCTTTGTGGCTTCAGCAATTTTGTCGATCTCACCGACACGCAGCAGGGGGTTGGAGATGCTTTCCATCAGCACGCAACCGGGCTGCAGCTTTTCAATCTTCTGCAATGTCGCTTCCGTGTTGCTGATGTCTACGTAGTTGACGTCAATGCCGAACGGTTCCAGGACCATGTGCAGCAGGCTGATGGAAGCTCCATAAAGGGCGTTGGAAGCAAGAATGCACTTCCTGCGATCCGTCAGCGCAGACTGAACAGCAATCTGGATGCCGGCCATGCCGGACGCAGTTGCCAGCGTTCCTGCTCCACCTTCCAATGCAGTGATCTGTTCTTCCAGCGCTTCGTTTGTCGGGTTGTGATACCGGGAGTAAGCAAAGCCGGGGATCTCATGGGCAAAGACTTTATCGACCGTTTCGATATCGTCGTAGAAATAGCTGGTTGCTGTGTAGATCGGAGTGGTCACCGGAATCTGTGAGCCCGGGTTTTTTCGGTCCCCTGCATGAACAGCTTTTGATTGAAATTTCATTTACGTTTCCACCGTGCACCATCTTTGGTGTCTTCGACTATGACGTTCAGATCCGACAGCTGGTTGCGGATCTCATCTGCTCTCTGGAAGTTCTTCTGCTTCTTGGCCTGTGAACGTTCTTCCACCAGCGCTTGAATCTCCTCATCGCTCAGGCCACTATCCGTAACAGTGGGGCGCAGAACATCGAAGACGGAATCGAATCTCTTCAAAAGGGTTATGGCAGTATCCCTGTTTCCGGAAAGAAATGCTCCGGAGTCCATGGATGAGTTTGTATCGCGAATGTATTCAAATACTGCGGCCAGGGCTTCTGCTGTGTTCAGATCATCATCCAGTGCTTCTTCAAACTGGGTGATTGCCTGTTTTGTCCGTTCTTCAATGGCATCATTAATTCCTTCATTGAAGGTTGCAGTCTCCAGACGGAGCTGGTAGTTACGCAATCGTTCAATAGAAGTCTGCGCTGCTTTCAGGCCATCGAAAGTAAAGTTCAGCTTTTTGCGATAAGGGACAGAAGCCAGCAAATAACGCAGTGCTTCCGGTGAATAGCCCATCTTCACGATGTCGCGCAACGTGTAGATATTGCCCAGAGACTTGGACATTTTGGTCCAGTCGATGGAAAGATGTTCGGAGTGCAGCCAGTAGCGAGCAAACTGTTTGCCTGACACTGCTTCAGACTGCGCGATCTCATTTTCATGATGCGGAAATGTCAGATCGATTCCCCCAGCATGGATATCGAGCGTATCGCCCAGATAAGCCATCGCCATACAGGAGCACTCGATATGCCAACCAGGACGACCATCTCCAATGGCCGTGTCCCAGGAAGGTTCGCCGTCCTTCTTCAGTTTCCACAGAACAAAGTCCCGTGCATTGTCCTTGTCGTATTCATCTACATCGACGCGTGCGCCGGAACGGATGCCGGAAAAATCCTGATGCGACAATTTGCCGTACTCGGGGAATTTTTCAATTGAAAAATAAGTGGAACCTTCGCTCTCATAAGTGAATCCTTTATCCGAGAGTTTCTGAATAAAGGTCACCATTTCGTCGATGTGTTCTGTTGCCCGCGCAATCTTTTCCGGGCCTTCCATGCGAAGAGCGGCAATGTCTTCGAGGAACGCTTTCTCATAGATTGCCGTAAACTCTTTCAGGCTCAGGCCAGCTTTTCCTGCATCCCGAATGATCTTGTCATCCACGTCGGTAATGTTCATTACATGCATCAGGCTGTACCCTCTGGCCTTCAGCCAGCGGCGCAGCAGATCCTGGAATGTGAAGGTGCGCAGGTTGCCAATGTGAACGTAGTTGTAAACGGTAGGTCCGCAGGTATACATCCGGACAGTTTTGCCATCCATCGGGACAAACTCTTCGACCGTTTGTGTCAGGGTGTTATAGAAGCGTAAGGGCATTCGAAAAACAGGAATTTTAATTATCGTAACAGGCAGTCAGGATGCGGCGTGACTGCTGGAAACATCATTATCCAGCGGAGAATCAAGTGATTCTTCAAAAATCTCTGCCTCATCTTCAACCGCCTCCACTCCCAGGAAATAGTTCTGATAGATGTCGATGTCAAACAGATTGGCGGACTTGACATCCTTCAGTGGCAGAGTAATGACAAACTGCTGGGGATCAATGGTGTCATCCTCTTCTGCGTCAAACCCGATTACATCCTGATAGGAGACTGTCTGGATGAAGCGGAGCGAATCCTTTTCGCGGTATCCACTAAGAACCGGAAGAATGCGGAAGTACATCTCCTGCGGTGAAAGGTTGGGTGACATAGCAACGAATCCGACATACCACTTGCGTGTGTCCATGGTGACGGAAATCAGGCTTTCGTTCAGCTCTGCGTGGTGAAGCAGCGATGTCAGAGCATCCGCATGCAGCTTCACCTCACGATTCTTTGCCTTGCGGAGATCGACGAAGCGGTTCCACACAGGAGGAATCAGAAGTCCCAGTGCAAAAGCCAGCGCTGACCATCCGGAGTGTTCCCATGGTGCAAATTGATTCCATGCTGGCTCCACAAACTTTACCCAGGGTGTTTGTTGTCCCACTAACAGAATCAGCTTGGCAGCCGCTGACAGAAATGTGCCCGCAATGGCTGATTCAAAAATCAGACGATAGCCATCGTAACGCTGAGCGCGAAATCGGAAGAGGTGGGTGTGATGAAGGAGCCAGAACCCGCCAAGCAAGGGAAAGAGCAGCAGGTTATACGGCATGGGAACTTAGACAGGCCGGGGTGAGCGATGAGAACGCTTCAGAACCACGACGTCTTTTGTGTGCTTCAGCTTTGTCTGGGCCAGTGAGATTCTTCGCAACGTCTCTCTGACTTTGGGAGAGCGAAGAAGCTGATTGACATCGACAATGGTTCTGCCCTCGTCATTGACGTAGGATGTCTCCTTTTCGGGAGATGAATATTGTTCTGCCATTCAGAGAACCTCTGCTTTCAGAGTAACATCATGAAACACCGTATTTTCCGTAGTTTGGATGGCTTATGAGCCATTTCGGCCTGTATGGATCGTCTCATGATCTTCCAGGGATTCAAGATGAGTGGTGATCTCTATGGGCTGGCTGAATCCTTTTTCCAGATACTCCTCGATGCGGGTGGCGATGGTGTGGGCTTCTCCAATGGTCATGGAGGCAGGGAACAGCAGATGGACCTCCGCCAGGATACGTTTTCCGGTGGAGCGGAGACGCAACTCATGGAACTGCACGGAAAACTCCCGGCATGCACTCTCCAGTCTTTCCTGCAGCTGTGCATAGATCTGGGGATCTGCATAGTCCAGTAGCCCTTTGACGCTGCGTGTCACCAGCTTTGTTCCGGACCAGAAAAGATTCAGTGCCACGATAATGGCGCAGATGGGGTCAAACGGTTTCCATCCTGTGACCAGCACCAGAACCAGGCCGAGAATCACTCCAAAACTGGTCCAGCTGTCAGTGAGAACATGCTTCCCGTTAGCCTCAAGAATAATGTTGTGTTCCTGCTTACCTGTACGGACGAGGTAAAGCCCTAGTCCCAGATTCACTACAGAAATGATGACAACCAGAGCTGTCCCGACACCAAGCTTCTGAATTTCCAGCCCCGTTACCCACTGTTCAATAGCTGTGGCGATGATGACGATGGCAGCTACTGCAATTAGTGCACCTTCAAAACCCGCCGAAAAGAAGCTGATTTTTTCGTATCCAAACAGGAATCGATCAGAAGCCGGCCGCATGGAAAGTCGCAGGCTGTAGGTGGCAAAAGCGACTGCGATGACGTGGATAATGGATTCGGCTGCATCAGAGAGGATCGCTGCAGAGCCGGTGAGTAGCCAGGCTGCAACCTTTCCTGCCAGTAGAGCCACGCTCACTCCAAGGGAGATGTTCATGGCCCGCCGCATGACCCGGTTGCTATGGGCGGCTTGAGGGGAAAGCTCTGTCATGGACTTTGTTTCAGGGTAAAGCGAATCGACTCTACAATGAAGAGTTGCGTTTTGAAATTGAAGCCGTTTGTCCGGATACGGGTGCCCGGGCGGGCAAGATCCATACCCCCCATGGGATCATTCCCACTCCGATTTTCATGCCTGTTGGTACACAGGCAACGATCAAAGGGGTAACTCCGCGCGATGTTGTGGCGGAGGTGGATCCGCCCATTATTCTTTCCAATACCTATCATCTGTATCTCCGGCCGGGACATGACCTGATTGAGCGCCATGGTGGGCTGCATCACTTCATGGACTGGGATCGTGCGATTTTGACGGATTCCGGCGGATTTCAGGTTTTTTCCCTATCCAAGTTGCGAAAGATCACGGAACAGGGCGTCATCTTCCAGTCGCATATTGATGGTTCACGACATCTGTTCACTCCCCAATCCACCGTGGACGTTCAGCTTTCTCTGGGGAGCGACATCATGATGGTGCTGGATGAATGTCCGCCCTATCCGTGTGATCCTCGGAAAATCCGGAAATCCATGGATCGGACAGTGCGCTGGGCACGAGAAGCCTTTGAGCATTACCGGGGGCCGCGTGCAGACCGTATGTCTCAACACGCACTGTTTCCCATCGTCCAGGGTGGAATGGATATTGAGATGCGGCAGGCCTGCGCGGCGCAACTGACGGAACTGGACGCACCCGGATATGCCATTGGTGGTCTGTCCGTAGGAGAGCCGCGCCCGTTGTCACTGGAAATGACAGCTGTTTCTACGGCTGTCCTGCCAAAGGACAAGCCCCGCTATGTGATGGGTGTGGGGGCGCCGGAAGAAATTCCTGAGTATGTGGCACACGGCGTCGACATGATGGACTGTGTCATGCCCACCCGTAATGCCCGGAATGGAACACTGTTCACTTCACAGGGGAAATTGTCCATCAAGCAGGCACGTTACAGGGACGATTCTTCGCCGCTCGATCCTGCGTGCAAATGCTATACCTGTACCCATTTTGAAAGGGCCTATCTTCGTCATCTGTTTGTAGCAGAAGAGATTCTTTTCTCTACACTTGCAACGATTCATAACCTGCGTTTTTACCTTGACATCGCACGGCGAATGCGCGAGGCTATCCTCTTTGGAGAATTTACTCAGTTCTTAGAAAGGGCACGTTCCGCTCCGGTTCGCGCCGAGTAATCCGCACGCATGACGCATTTAGCCTTTTTATTTCAGCAGGCAGCACCCAACCCGATTTTTCAGTTCCTTCCTGTTCTCCTCATCTTCGCCATTTTCTACTTCTTATTGTTTCTCCCCATGCAGAGGCAGAAAAAGCAGACAAAGCAGATGCTGGAGAGTTTGAAAAACGGAGATGAAGTCGTGACAAGCGGGGGATTGATCGGTACAATCTTTTCCATCAATTCAGACGAAGATTCGTTGGTCATCCGCCTGAAGCCGAAAGGCACTGAGGTGCAGATTTTACGGTCCGCAGTGACTGGATTGGTTTCGCCAAAGAACAACGGCTAAAGTAGTCAAGGAATTTCAATGCAGAAAAGTATTCGATTCAGGATCCTGTTTACTCTCGCAGTGGTCCTCATCTGTCTCTATGGAGTGATCGGTATTCCGAAGTCAAAGGATGAACTGGTCGAGAACTGGAATCGAAACATTCATCTCGGTCTGGATCTTCGTGGTGGAAGCCAGTTGATGTTGCAGGTCCAGCTTCAGGATGCCTTCAAGGCTGAAGCTGATCAGGTGATTGAGCGGCTGAAGGATCAGCTGCGTACCGCAAACGTCAATTATGTGGCGGCTGACCGAAATGATCCGCAGTCCCTGGAGGAAGCGTCAAAGATCGAAGTAACCGTAAAGGGTGTCGATGCCAATCAGGCCGGCTCTTTCCGTGAAGTCATTACCAATACCTTCCCGCAGTGGAATCTCACCGCTGTTAATTCAACCGATTACCGACTGAACCTGAAACCTTCTGAAGCCCTGAATTTACGGAAAAGCACGGTGGAGCGCTCCATGAATACGATTGAGAATCGTATTAATGGACTGGGTCTTGCTGAAGCCTCTGTGCAGCAGAGCGGTCGCTCAGAAGAAGAAGCACAAATTCTGGTGCAGTTGCCGGGTGTGGATGATCCCGCCCGTGTGAAGCAGATTATTCAGACTGCAGCAATGCTGGAGATTGCAGAAACCCGTGAAGGTCCATTTCAGAGTCGTGAAGCTGCATTGTCTCAGTTCGGTGGTGTGTTACCCCTGAATACGAAGCTCGTGCGGCAGGGAGCCCGGGGCGGAGAAAGCGGTGGCGATGCCTGGTATCTGTTGACTCGCATTCCTGTCATTACCGGAAGGGATCTGCGGGATGCTCGCCCAAGTCAGGACCCCACTACTGGTCGATGGGAGACGAATTTCATCCTGTCTCAGGACGGCGCCCGTCGGTTTGAGCGTTTTACGGAAGCCAATATCGGAAAGCGTCTCGCGATTGTTCTTGATAACAACATCCGCAGTGTAGCCACGATCGAAAGCAAAATCAGTGATTCCGGACGGATTACAAATATGGGTGGTCAGCAGGATGCATCGGATCTTTCTCTGGTGCTGCGTGCCGGATCGCTTCCCGCTGGAATTATCTATCTGGAAGAGCGGACTGTTGGTCCGTCCCTGGGTGCCGATTCCATTCAGCAAGGGATCAAGGCCGGAGTGATCGGTATTCTTGCCGTCATCCTGATCATGCTGTTGTATTACAAGAGAAGCGGAATCAACGCCACTGTGGCGCTGATTCTGAATGCGCTGATCCTGGTTGCTGCACTCGCTTATTTCGGAGCGGTTCTGACCCTCCCTGGAATTGCGGGAATTATTCTTTCTCTGGGTATCGCTGTTGACTCAAACATCCTGATTTTCGAAAGAATCCGGGAGGAGTTGCGAACAAACAAAGGCGTTTTGGCTGCAGTGGATGCAGGGTTCGGGAAAGCATGGTGGACCATTGTTGACACCCACGTAACGACTGTGGTGTCCTGTGCATTCCTCTTTATCTTCGGTACCACCGCAGTAAAGGGGTTCGCGATTACACTGGTGATCGGACTGATTGCCAATGTGTTTACAGCGGTGTTTGTCTCCCGTGTAATTTTTGACTGGGAGCTTTCAGGAAAAAAACAGCTCACTACGTTGAGTATTTAAGATTTTAAGGATTTGAGCGGGAACTTCAGGGAAGATCGTGGTGTCTAAGAGACAGATCGAAAGCCTGAACCGCTGGAACTGGCAGGACTGATGGAGTTATTTAGAGATTCCAATTTCGATTTTCTGGGCAAGAAGTGGCCCTTCATCATCTTTTCACTGATTTTATTGGTGGGTGGTGTCGTCAGCATTTTGGTAAAAGGCGGCTTGGAATACGGGATTGATTTTAAGGGTGGAGCGTTGATGAATGTCCGCTTTGCCGAGACCCCTCATCTGGATAAAATTCGCGAGTTGATCTCGTCGAAGATCCCCGGTGAAATCTCTGTACAGGAAGTGACTTCCGGGCAGAACGAAGTGATCATCGGTACAGAACTGAACGATGATTCCCGGCTGGATGCAGTACGCATTGCTCTTATTGAGACGCTGGAAGCAAACTTTGGTGAGCCAGGAAGTTCAAAAATTGATTTCAATAACGTAGGTTCCACTGCTCTGGCAGAACGTCTCCGGCAGCCATTGCAGGCAGCGGGTGTGGCGATGTCAGAGGATGAGTTGCAGGGGCTGATCCGGTCAATCCTGAACTATCGGGATACCCCTCCTCGCTCCGGTCTGATCAAGAGCTTCGACGAGCTCTCTGGTGTGGCAGGAGTAAACGCTTCAGTGATCAACGTGCTGAAGCAGGAAAGTTATCTGGCTGGCTTTACTGTTCGCAACGTGGAAATCGTTGGGCCAAAAGTCGGTGCGGAACTGAGAACGAAAGCACTCCAGGCAACACTGCTGGCGTTGTTGGGAATGCTGGTTTATATCGGGTTCCGTTTTGAGTTTGTGTACGGATTTGCAGCTGTGCTGGCAGTGGCTCACGACATTATCATCACACTGGGCTTTTTCTCGATTTTCAACAAGCCCATTGATCTGACGGTTGTGGCATCGCTTCTGACGCTGGTTGGTTATTCAATGAATGACAAGATCGTGGTTTTTGATCGCATTCGTGAAAACCTGCGGCTCACACGGCGTGAAGATTTTCCAACGCTGGTGAATAACAGTATTAACCAGACACTGAGCCGGACGATTCTGACTTCGGGTCTGACTGTGCTGACGGCGCTGGCGCTACTGTTTTTTGGTGGACCAGTCCTGAACGGTTTTGCTTTCGCATTTGTGGTTGGCGTGATTATCGGAACTTATTCTTCGATCTTCATTGCAAGTCCGATTTTGATATTCTGGCAGAACTTCATCAATAGCCGAAAGGCTAGTGGCGCTCCTGCGGTTGCAGGAAAAAAGTTTGCCAAGTGATAAAGTAATCTCCGCTGGGTTGCTGACCTGTGAGGGTATGGGGCTCAAGTGGGAAAGGGTGCTGAGATGTTTGAACAATCTTTAATCGAAGATAAAAACAAAACGAAAAAAGTGTCATCAATTCTGGTCTCATTCGGGATCCAGATTATGCTGATGATCGTTTTGATCGTGATTCCACTGATCTACTTTGAGGCAATTCCGATGGCTCAGTTGTCATCGTCGCTGGTTGCTCCGCCACCACCGCCACCGCCTCCACCACCACCACAGGCACCTGCTCCTGTGAAGGTTGTGAAGGTGGCACCCCGTCAGTTCAATAACAATCAGCTGACCGCTCCTAAGCAGATCCCGAAAGAAGTCGCAATGATTAAGGAAGAAGATCTGCCACCGGCTGCAACTGGAGCCGTTACGGGCGGAGTCCCCGGTGGAGTTCCGGGTGGAGTTGGAGGAGGCGTACTGGGTGGTGTGATCGGATCCATCCCCAATGCTGCACCACCGCCACCACCACCACCGGCTGCAAAGCCAAAGCCCCCCTCAGAGCCCATTCGTGTTGGTGGAAATGTCCAGGCCGCAAAGCTGGTTCGTCAGCCAAAGCCTGCCTATCCCCAGCTTGCCAAACAGGCTCGCATTCAGGGCACAGTGAAATTTAACGCCATCATTGCAAAAAGTGGCGCTATTCAGAATCTTCAACTTGTTTCAGGTCACCCCTTGCTAGTGCCAGCGGCGACAGAAGCGGTGAAGCAGTGGGTATATCAACCAACCCTGCTCAATGGTGAGCCGGTAGAAGTGATTACCCAGATCGACGTGAACTTCACGTTAAGTCAGTAACTCAAAACTCTAAACTCTATTGAACTCGTCAGGAGAAATCGAAATGTTATTGCAGATCCATAACCTGGCTTTCCTGCTCTTCCAGGAAGCCGTTTCCTTCGACTTTATGTCGATGTGGGACCAGATGGGATTTCTGGCTAAGGCCGTTGTTATTGCCCTTTTCATCATGTCTGCCTGGTCTATCGGAATCATGATTGACCGCATCATGGCGTTCAGCGCAGCAAAGAAAGAATCCCGTCAGTTTGCCCCAGCTGTTGCTGGCGCACTCCGTGAAGGAAAACTCGACGAAGCAATCAAAATTGCTGATCGTTACAAGAAGTCCCATCTTGCCAAAGTTGTTGTTGCAGGTCTCCAGGAATTCCGTGCACATCAGGTAAGCAACTCTATCTCTGGTGAAGAGATTGAAGCTTCCCGTCGTGCACTGGAACGTGCCGAAGCTATTGTTCACGCTGAACTGAAGCGTGGTGTTCCTGCTCTGGCAACCATTGGTTCCACCGCACCTTTCGTCGGACTGTTCGGAACTGTTGTCGGTATTATTAACGCCTTCGAAGGTATTTCCAGTGAAAAGTCCACCGGTCTCGGTGCCGTTGCTGGTGGTATTTCCGAAGCTCTGGTTGCAACTGCTATCGGTCTGTTTGTGGCTATTCCTGCCATCATGGTGTTCAACTCTTTCACCACCAAGCTGGAAGCATTCGATATTGAGATGGGTAACTCCAGCTCAGAGTTGATCGATTATTTCATTAAGCGTTCACAGACAGTTAGCAAGTAAGTAGTTCACTGGTGTTCTGACGAGTGTCCGTGAGGTCCGATGCCGGATCTCACGGAGAGTTCAGAACGTAACCGGAAGGAAGAACGATGAAAAAATTAAAAACAGCACCTGTAAACAGTGAAATTAACGTCACACCACTGGTTGACGTGATGCTGGTCATGCTCATCATCTTCATGGTGATTACGCCCATGCTTTCGAAGGGTGTCACTGTTGATAAGGCAAAGACAGTCCATCAGATCGCTATGCCGGATGCAGACAAGGAAGATGCAGTTCTGATCTCCATTACGCGGAACGGTGAAGTTTACCTGAAAACAGACCGGACTTCTCCTGATCAACTTCCTTCAAAAGTGAAAGACCTGTTGACCAACCAGTTGAGCAAGAGAGTCTATATCAATTCTGATGCACGTGCTCGCTATGAGCGTGTTGTGGACGTGATCGACAATCTACGGTCTGCCGGGGTCGATGAACTTGGCCTGCTGACTGAACAGGATCAGGCTGCAGTAGAGGCAGCTGCACAACCGGCAGGAGCCGAATAGGCTTCTGTAAGGTAAGTTTTTAACGTAACGAACGGTTTTATCGAGGAGCCATTTTATGGGAATGTCAGTATCATCGGGCGGCGGCCCGAATGCAAGTATCAACATGACTCCACTGATCGACGTGCTTCTGGTGCTGTTGATCATCTTCATGGTGATTACGCCCATCACGCCGAAGGGTCTGGAAACCCTGGTGCCGCAACCGCCACCCCCGAATCAGCCACCGCCTCCGCCTGACCAGGATCGAACTGTCGTCATTATCATTGAACAGGATCGTTCCATGAAGTTGAATACGGAGATGGTGACGGAAGCAAACCTCGGGCAGCGGCTCATGGACATCTTCAAAACAAGAAGCGAGCGCGTGGTCTTTGTAAAAGCAGATCCGGATCTTGACTTTATGTATGTTGCCAAGGCAATTGATATTGCAAAAGGCGCTGGTCTCGATAAGGTCGGTCTCATGACAAAGGCTGTGGAGGAAGGTCGATGACTTTAACATTGCGCAACGCCCTGCTTTGCGGGTGTATTGCAGCCCTCTCTTTCTTTGCTACCGGCTGTGAAAAGCTTCGTGCCCGTGATCATCTGAATAAAGGTGTCCAGGCATTCAAAGGTGCCAGATATGCAGATGCTGCCGAACATTTTAAGTCTGCTGTAGAACTCGACCCAGAATTTGATGTGCCTCGGCTGTACCTGGCAACTGCTTATATGCAGCAGTTCATTCCTGGTGCAGAATCTCCTGAAAATCAGGAGATGGCGAAGAGGGCAGAAGAAGAATTTGGAAAAGTTCTTGCTACTGATCCGAATAACAAGTTGGCCATTGAATCTATGGCCTCTCTGCGCTATAGCCAGGCCAGCGGTGTTTTGGACCATAATCAGAAGCTTGCGCGTCTGGATGAAGCGGCTGACTGGTATAAAAAACTCATTCAAGCTGATCCGGAGAATAAAACCGGATACTACTCCCTGGGAAATATCACCTGGCAGAAATGGTATTCCGACTATAAACAAGCTCGTGATGCCATGGGGATGAAGCCGGAAGAACCTGGCCCACTGAAGGACAAAAAGGTTCGTGAAGAACTGAAAGCCAAGTGGGGACCGACTCTGGATGATGGTATTGCAAATCTCGAAAAAGCCCTGCAGATTGATCCGGAATTCGATGATGCCATGGCGTTCATTAACCTTCTGATTCGTCAACGCGCAGATCTTCTGGATTCAAAGGAAGAAACTGAAAAGCAAGTCAAAATTGCTGATGGTTGGGTTGAAAAAGCACTGGAGACAAAGAAAATCAAGGCTGCACGTCTTGAGAAGAAGTCTTCCGGTGGAATTGTTGAAGGAAACTGATTTTCCTTCTATCCTCGACGTTCGTTATACTTGAAAGAGGGCGGCCTGACCAGGTCGCCCTCTTTTGATTATGTCCAGTTCATCGGAGGTTACAGACACAGGAGCGGTAACAACGCCGATTCCACTGTCTCCTGAAGAAGCTTCACAGGTATCAGATGATGCCTATCAAAAACTGCGAGAGAAGCTTGTCAGTCTGCGTCCCGATGAAGATCTGGATCCCCTCGATCAGGCTTATGCTCTGGCAAAAAAATATCATGAGGGCCAGAATCGGGCTAACGGCCAACCTTATATTACCCATCCCATTGAAGTAGCAGGAATTCTGGTGGAGCAGAACATGGATATGATCTGCCTGACGACAGCGCTGCTGCATGATGTCCTGGAAGATACCGAGTGCACAGCAGATGAACTCCGACGAACTTTTGGAGACAGAGTTCTTGCTTGTGTCGAAGGTGTGACAAAGATTGGCAAGATCAAGTTCTATTCGCGGGAAGACAGACAGGCTGAGAGTGTCCGTAAAATGTTGCTGGCAATGGTTACCGATATCCGGGTGATCATCGTCAAGTTTGCTGATCGCCTGCATAACATTCGTACGTTGGGAAACCTTTCCCGGGAAAAGCAAGTCCGGATTGCCCAGGAAACACTGGAGATCTACTGTCCGATCGCACATCGCCTCGGAATGGGTAAGATTCGCGCCGAAATGGAAGATCATGCATTCCGGCATCTTGAACCAGAAGCTTTTGCTGACATTGTTGAAAAGGCAAAAACAAATCGTCGGGCAAATGAAGAATTTCTGCAGCAGATTAAAACAGAAGTGGAAGAGAAACTGAAAGCGGAAGGCATTCCTATCCGCGTAGAGGCTCGACTTAAACGCCCCTATTCTATCTGGCAGAAGATGAAACGTCAGAAGATCAGTATTGATCAGGTGTATGATCTGCTGGCCGTTCGCATCATTACAGACTCCGTGAAAAACTGTTATGCCGCGATGGGTGTGCTGCATTCAGAGTGGAGTCCCATCTTTGGACGAATCAAAGATTTCATCGCGCTTCCTCGACCGAATCTTTATCAGAGCCTGCATACTTCTGTGATGGTTCCTGGTGGGCAGATGTTTGAAGTGCAGATCCGCACAGAAGAGATGCATCGTATTGCAGAAGATGGCATCGCTGCTCATTGGAAGTATAAGGAAGGGCGCAAGGGGCAGAATCAGGAAGACCATCGCATCACATGGTTGCGACAGCTGGTTGAATGGCAACGTGAGATGCGTGATCCAGCCGGATTCATGTCCACGATCCGTCTTGACCTGCAGCAGGAAGATGTCTTTGTCTTCTCTCCACAAGGGCGTGTGATCATGTTGACCCACGGGGCAACACCGGTTGATTTTGCTTATGCAATTCACTCTGATGTCGGCAATACCTGTGTCGGAGCGAAAGTAAACGGACGAATTGTTCCACTGAAGTATCAGTTGCAAAACGGGGATATTGTGGAGATCCTCACCCAGAGTGGACATAAGCCCTCCAAGGACTGGCTGGCGTTTGTCAAAACAGGGAAAGCCAGATCAAAGATCAAGCACTTTGTCAGTGAAACGGAGAGAGTGCAGGCTGTCGAAATTGGGCAGAAGTATCTGGAGACGGAAGCACGCAGGTCGGGTGTGTCCCTGTCGCGCATCAGTAAGGCTCAGATTGAGGCTGTTACCAGTGAATATGGGGCCTCAAAGCTGGAAGATCTCTATGCCCAGCTGGGGTATGGTCGATATTCTGCCCGACAGGTTCTTGCCAAGCTGGCTCCCATGCATGTTCCTGCAGAAGAAAAGTCCATTGAGGAACAGCAGCGGAAGGAGCCTCCACCTGATCCCCAGACCAAGGATCTGGTCATTCGTGTGAAAGGTGTGGGTGATACCATGACCTTCCGCGGAAAATGCTGTAATCCGATCCCCGGAGAAAAGATTGTGGGATATGTGACGCGAGGCAGAGGCGTGGCTGTTCATGCGCTCTCCTGCAAGAATGTCCAGAACCTGATGTATGAACCGGAGCGGAAGATTGAAGTGGAATGGGCGCGATCTACAAAAGAAGAATTTGAAGTGAAGCTCCAGATCATTACGGATGATCGTCCTGGCCTGTTGGCGCAGTTCACCTCAATCCTTGCAGAAGAAAACTGCAACATCCGAAGTCTGGAAGCTCATCTGGATCACAAGAGCATCGAGCAGTCGGCAATTGTCGATATGACCATTGAAGTTCGTGATAAGAAGCATCTGGATAAGCTCACCGGTATTTTGAGACGAGTATCAGGCGTACGGGATGTAAACCGCCTGCATTAGGAAAAATGACTGTAGATCCAGAACACATTGCCATTTCCAAGTCGAAAGGCATTTCCATAGACTGGCGGGACGGCCTCCATTCAGACCTTCCCAACGCGCTGCTGCGTGACGAATGTCCATGCGCATCCTGCACCGGAGCGCACGGCACAGAGCCGCAGAAATCGAACTATCAGAGTCCTGAGCCTGATGCTTCGCCGTTTCAGATGTTCAAGCCCAAAATCGCAATGAATGATGTGGAACCGGTGGGCAATTACGGAATCAAGATCTATTGGAACGATAGCCACAGTACAGGGATATATACCTGGGAATTTCTCCGCGAACTCAGCGAACAGAAAGCCGAGAATTCCACTACAACTTAATCGGAAGCTGGTTATGATGGTTCATCGTGAACCGGCTTCTTTCTCTGGACGTTTTTCGCGGCATGACTGTCGCTTTCATGATTCTGGTGAATGCGCCAGGCGCTTCCGGTGTGGCCTATGGTCCGCTGCGTCATGTGGACTGGCATGGCTGGACACCCACAGATCTGGTGTTTCCTTTCTTCCTGTGGATTGTCGGCGTCGCGATGACGCTCTCCTTCGATGCCCGTCTGGCTAAGGGTGCGGACCGGACGACGCTCTGGAAACATGCCCTGCGGCGTGGAGCGATCATTTTCCTGATTGGTTTTCTTCTCAATCTCGTTCCGAAATTCGATTTTGAAAATGTCCGTATTCTGGGTGTCCTGCAGCGGATTGGTCTCTGCTACATGATCGGGTCCACACTCTATCTGTTTCTCTCACTGCGTGGACAAATCATTTCCATTCTGGTTCTTCTCATCGGGTACTGGGCATTGATGACGCACTATCCTGTGCCGGGATATGGTCCGGGATTGATCGACGAGAAGGTAGGAAATTTTGCTCAATGGATTGATTTTCAGATTCTGGAAGGCCATATGTGGTCCAGTTCAAAAGTATGGGACCCGGAAGGCATTCCTTCCACATTCCCTGCTGTTTGTAATGTCCTGTTGGGAGCCATTGCGGGATGGTTCCTCCGTCGAAAACAGATGAATGTGCTGGTGGCCATGGGAGTGACCCTGGTGATTCTGGGGCAGCTCTGGAATCTTTTTTTTCCCATCAACAAGGCATTGTGGACTTCTTCCTTTGTACTGTTTACCTGTGGCATGGCGACGCTGATGTTCTATCTTGTCTGGTGGATTGTGGATGTGCAGGGATTCCAGACCTGGTCGCGGCCCTTTCAGTTCATGGGAATGAATGCCCTGGCGGCTTTTGTCGGATCAGGAATCCTCTCCCGGATTTTGTCCATGACGGGAGCGCATAAATGGCTCTGGGAGAATGTCTATTCCACGATTGTCAGTCCCGCGTTTGGGTCACTGCTCTTTTCTCTCAGTCATGTATTGATCTTTCTCCTGCTCAGCTGGTGGCTGTGGCGGAAGAAAATCCTGATTCGGGTGTGACGCGATTTGTCAGTGCGAACAGCACATAGCCAATTACGGGAAATACTGCTGCGATAAGAAATGCCGTGCTGTAATTCTGCTGATCGAACAGCCTTCCGAATATCGGTGCCAGAATAGCTGTCAGCAGTGAAAATGATCCGGCTCCCAACCCGGCGACCAGCGATGTTGCTGACGACGGAACAATGCGCGTAGCGTGGTTGATGCTGGGGATGATGAATCCACTGGTCATGAACATGGCAAAGAAAAGACCAGCCATGAGCAATGGTAACGACGTCACTGACGGCAGCAGGATCAACGGCAGACTGAAAATCATAGCGACGAACATCAGGCGCGGGATGGACTTCGGGCCAAACCGGTCGCACATCCAGCCCCAGAAGAAGTATCCGGTCTCCCATCCCAGCGGTGGAATCCAGAGCAATGCGCCCAGCTCCTTTTGCGTCACATGAAATTTCACATTGAGATAGAGTGAGGCGTTGTAGAGAACAAATGCCAGAGGAGCGGCGCCCATAGAGTAAGCCGCCATGGTGCCCCAGAGACGTTTGTCCCACAGGTTGATCTTCATCTCGCGAGTACTATTTTTTGGACGTTGGCGGATGTCTTCTCTTCTGCTCAGAAACAGCCACCAGACAAGCCAGGCTGCACCAATAATGCCAGTAAACAGAAATGCTCCATGCCATCCTGCATAGGCAGCTACCGGAGTCATCAACAAAGGAGTGATGATGGCTCCCAATGATCCGCCAGAGTAGGAAAGAGCAGTGCCGCGTGCTCTTTTTTCCGGAGGCAGAGTCTGAACGACCGTTCGCAGTGCGCCGGGAAAAGTTGCGCCTTCACCAAAGCCCAGGAAGAATCGAAGGATGGCAAAGGCGATGAAGGTTGTTGCCCATGCGTGGGATGCTGAGGCAATCGTCCAGATCAGGACTGCCGCAATCATTCCGACACGAATACCTACGCGATCCAGCACAATGCCCCAAGCAGGATTTCCGATCATGTATGCAATGGAGAAAGAGGAGACCACCAGTCCGTATTGTTCTGCGGTCATTCCCGTGTCTCGCTGGATGGTGGGAATCAGCAGGGCCAGTGTATTGCGATCGACATAGCTGATCATCGAGACTAGCATCATCGTCAGGGTGGGAGTCCAGAGGCGCAACCTTCGAGTCTATAACTGACCGGGGTAGCAAAGTGCAGAAATGATCAGGCAGATGGCAGAGGAATCAGATTCTGAGACTCCATTCGTTTCAGCTGACCACATGCTGCATAGATGTCCAGGCCTCGAGGACGGCGGATGAAGCAGGGAACCGCATTGCGAACAATCTGCTGAAAGCTTTCCACTCGCTGAGGATCAGGCGTCTGGAAAGGAATTCCTGGGCCGGGATTGAGCGCAATCAAATTTACTTTGCAGTTGATGCGCGACAAAAGCCGCACGACACGCCGGGCATCTTCATCCGTGTCATTGACTCCACGCAGTAATACGTATTCAAAAGTGAGCTTCTCCCATGGACGCAGCGGATAGTTCCGGCAGACGTCCATCAGATCCTTGAGATGCCACTTCTTTGTGATGGGCATCAGTTCTCTGCGCTGATCCTCGGTGGATGCATTCAGGGAGATGGCCAGTTTGGGGCGGTCAGGCTCCTGCGCCAGTTCTTCTATTTTGGGAATCAGGCCCGACGTGGAGACGGTGATGCGTCGGACAGACATTCCGACACCGTCAGGGTCGGTCAACAGTTTTGTCGCCTTGATGACGTTGGCAAGATTCAGGAGCGGCTCTCCCTGACCCATCATGACGATGTTGAGCTGACGGCTACGCGGTTCCAGTTGATGGAGGGCTGCCACGTGCAGAACCTGTCCAGCGATTTCCCCGGCTGTCAGATTTCTTTCCAGGCCCATCAGGGCGGTCAGGCAGAATTTACAGTCTACGGGGCAGCCCACCTGAGATGAGATACAGATAGTGTCACGGGATTCTTCCGGCATGAACACTGTTTCGACTGTCTTGCCGTCTCCCAGACCCAACAGGTAACGCACAGTGCCATCCAAAGACTGGAAGCGTTGGGTGACCGCTGGAAGGCCAATATCTACCTGTTCACGCAGCGTGCGGGGCAGGGTAGTAATCTTCTCCGGATCTGTGACGTGCTGGCGATAGACCGCATCATAGATCTGTCGTGCCCGGAATGCGGGCACGTCGAGAGCTTGTTGAATTTCTGCGGGATCCAGCCCGACTAATGACAACCGAGACATGTGAACTTTTGTCCGTGGCGTATCGCTGGTGCGGACTTCCTGATTTCAGTTTCTCAGGTCCTGCGTATGTTTGTGGAGCAAGTCATTTATATATCCGTCAGAGAACTTCAGGTGTGCAGTTTTTGGGCGTGCAGTATATCGGACAGAAAAGAGGATTTAAAAAAATACTGGCAGATCCTGCATTATCCCTCTGGGGCAGCTTTGGAATAACAGATAGCTTTTGGAGAGTGAAAATTCTGCCAACATAGAAAGAATTTAATGAACCTATAAGCAGAATATGGCCTGACTATTTTCTATAGAGGGTCTGTAGATGATAAACTGGCGCACATCGCACCAGGAATCGTGTAACTCAAAATTCTTCAGATAACCTCGAGCTGGTAAAGAAAAGAAAGAAATGTCATCCATGCCCCCGGCTGAGCGCCGTAATTTTCTTGTTTCTGCAATTTATGGTCTGGGCGGAATCATCAGTGCCGCTTTTGCCGTGCCTGCGATTGCTTACCTCTTTGGTCCCGTCAAATCCAGAACGAAAGTCGAAGACTGGGTGGATGTAGCAGATATCGCAAAATTACCCATCGGAGAACCCTCTGAAATTCTTTTTCAACGAAGAAGAGTTGACGGCTGGAAAGTTGTAGATGAAAAGGTTTCCGCATGGGTTGTACGCGAGAATGAGGAAGAAGTCTTTGCACTGGCTCCAGGATGCACGCATCTGGGATGTGCTTATAGCTGGATCAAAGATAAGAAAGAGTTTCTTTGTCCCTGCCATGTATCCACCTTCTCGGTGGATGGGAAAGTGACAGCCGGCCCTGCACCTCGCCCGCTGGATCGATATGCGTCACGAGTAGTGAATGGAAAAATTCAGCTCGGTCCTGTAGAAAGATCAGAGGGTTGAAGGAATGCGGTCGATTCTTGATTGGGTGGATTCCCGCACCGGGCTTGTCTCCGGTGTTCACGAGTTTCTGAATGAAGAGATTCCGGCCTCCAGTGGCTGGCATCAGGTGTTGGGATCCGTTGCTGTTTTCGGATTTCTGGTGCAGTTTTTTACAGGTGTCCTTCTTGCTCTGAACTACGCTCCCACGGCTGGTGAGGCGTATTTCAGTCTGAAATACATCATCATGGAAGTGACTGGTGGTCAGCTGATCCGCCAGTTACATCACTGGGGTGCCAGCATCATGATTGTGGTGGTAGTTCTCCACATGGTGCAGGTTTTCATCTGGGGTTCTTATAAAAAACCTCGTGAAGCGACATGGCTGGTAGGTGTTGTTCTGTTGCTGCTGACCCTTGGTTATGGACTGACCGGCTACCTGCTTCCATGGGATAACCGTGCATACTGGGGAACTGTCGTCGCCACCCAGATGATGGGGGCGGCACCTGTTTTAGGAAAGTACATCCAGCAACTGGTTGGAGTGGAAAACGGAGTTGTTGGTTCCGTCACTTTTGCCCGCTTCTATGCGATCCATGTTCTACTGCTTCCACCTGCTACGATTGCCCTGATTGTCATCCATGTGCTGCTGGTGCGCCGACACGGTGTCACCCCGGAACCCGGTGATGAAGTTCTCCCCAAGAAGAAGTTCTTCCCTCGTCAGGTTTTTCAGGATACGGTGGCGATCTTTGTTACCTTTGTCATCCTGTTCACCATGGCGATCGCTGTCCGTGTCCCACTGGGGCAGATGGCAAATCCCACGGACACCACCTACATGCCACGGCCGGACTGGTATTTTCTGTTCCTGTTCCAGCTTCTCAAGTTGTTTGAGGGACCACTGGAGATTCTGGGAACCGTCATCCTGCCGACACTGGCTGTGGTCGCGCTCTTCCTGGTGCCATTCATTGATCGTGGTGCCATGAAGAAGGTCCGTCAGCGGACGCTGGCCATGGGTGTTGTTGCTTTTTCCGCAATTGGCTGGGGAGCTCTGACCTACGCAGCTGTTTCGTCCAGCCACGATACGCCTTCTTCGCTATACGACGCAACGCTGGTGGAACCCTGGCAGGAGTTAAAACCGAAAGAACTCGCAAAAGCGACTGCGGAAGAAGCACCTCAGTTCGCTACCGATTCTGCCAAGCTGTACCTCAAGCTGGGATGCCCTGCCTGCCATATGGTGAATGGCGAGGGCGGAAAGCTGGGTCCTGGCCTGAATGGCGTCAGCTTTACAAGAGATGCTGCCTGGCTGGAAGGACACTTCCGCGAACCACAGAAGTATTCCCCTGGCACGAACATGCCTCCTTACAACCTGCCGCCTCCGCAGATGGAAGCCATGGTGAAGTGGATGCTGGCGCTGCCACCTCTCTGATCTGGCACTGAGATAAAAAAGAAAGCCCCGTTGCACGATGTATGCAACGGGGTTTTTTATTAGATCGGATGATGCTTCAGGGGAAGATCGTGCACTGTTTCTGCTGGATCATCGGGGCAAAGCCAATGGTTCCATCGTCGGAATTCACCCACAAGGAAGCACTGTATTCAGGGCCGAACTGATAGATCCGCAAAATTCCCGTGGGCTTGAAAAAAGGCCCGCAGGTCGCTTTGCTGACCAGAGTTGCTGTTTCAGGGTTGGCTGCTGGAGAGTCTGGTCCCCAGTCCCTCAGAAATCTTTCATAAGAGTAATCCCGGCAGGGCTTCTCTTCCGTGCAGCCCCAGAGGGCGTGTGCGGCACGATAATCCTTCTTTTCCAGAAGCTCAAAGAACTGATTCAGTGCACGGCGCTTCGGATAATTCCGCAGGCCGAAATAACAAACGGTTCCGAGGACCAGCACTGCCAGTGTCCCCAGAACCGTCCATTTGATCAGTTTTTCACGGCGTTCTTCGCCATGACCATATTTCTCCAGGTATGTCGACATTCCCGGACCTCGCTTTTAGTTTGCTGGATGGGCGCTGTCGTATGCTGTGATGACGTCGTTGGTGATTTCCAGTGCATCTTTGAAATAGAGCGTGTTGGATGAATCAATCACAACATCGAATCCCTTCTCCGCTGATACTTTAGACACCACTTCCCGCATCTGCCGACCAGATTTCTGCAAAATATCGTTCCGTTCCCGGTCCACATCGCCCTGCAGGTCTTCGGTCAGACGTTGCAGTTCACGCTCTTTGCGCTGACCCTGGATCCGCATATCCTGCTCATCCTGAGGTTTCAACTTCCCTGCCAGGGACTGCAACTGGCTGGAAATCTGTTGCAGCTCATTCTGCAGTTTCTGGATGGCGTCCTGACGGGGCTTGAACTGGGCTTCCAGGGCTGTCTGTGCTTTCTTGATTTCGGCAGTTCCCATGATGGCTTTCTGGAAATCGACAATTGCGACTTTTGACTGTGCCATGGAGGGGAGGGCGGCACAGGCAACTGCCAGCATCAAAACTATACTTCTCATTTCGCTCTAACTCCTTATCCAGGGAACAGGAAAATTGCCAGTCCTGGAATCTTTCATGAATGTTTATTTGACGACCCTGCCAGTCTAGCAGTCTCGGTCTTTTTCGAGGATGGGAAAATCAGGCTTTGGCCTTTTTTGATCTGCCCACGCCCTTCTATTATAAGAAAAGCCAGAGGGAGAGCAGGCAGGGGTAACTGTCAGATGTCCTGACGGATAAAATCCTCTCCGTGCAGAGCCGGATTTTCCTTCCGCTCCATAACCTGGCTGGAACTTTATGACTCGTACTCTTTCCCTTTTTCTTTTGATTGGTCTTGGTTTGCAAGCTGTACCGCCGGAAGCGGATCAGCGCAAGGTCCGGACTGTAACCCAAATTCCCGGATTTGTTGCGTTGTGGGACTTCGTGAAGCGAGATGCCGCTGATCAGCGATTTGATGCCTGGAAGGGAAAGTCCGAAACAGCAGACTTCCGCCTGGATGTCATGAATTACGTCCGGGAGTACTGGAATGAAGGACGTCCCGCCAGCTATGCAGATATTCCGGTAGTGAGCGATGGACCTTTTGGGCAAGCTGTCTCTTTTCGCAAAGAGGATGATCCTGCGTTCAGGCCTTTGCTGCTGATTCCTCGCGAACGGCTGCATGGTAGCGGGATCGATGTGAAGGGAAAAGGTCGCAGCGTCACTCTGGTGGCATGGGTGAAGAGAGATGCGGAAAGCGGCAATCATGCCATCGCCGGAATCTGGCATGAAGGCACCGATCTGAAAGACCATGGATCGGAAGCAAAACGGGTGGAACTGGGAAAGCGGCAATATGCTCTGTTCAGCGGGTTGGCTGCGAATCCTTTTGCCAGTGCTGCTCATATTTCCGATAACGGACGCAGTTCATTCGGGGATAAATATGCGCGACACCTGAGTGTGACTCCAGAGAAAATTCCAAACGATCAGTGGGTGCTGGTTGCCTTGGTTTTCGACAACACGAAAAATACGGTGGCTTCTTATCTAAACGGACAGGCAACAGAAAACTGGGTGGAAGAACCGGAAAAACATCCGTTTTTCCAGTGGGCAGCCCGCGCCTGGGAGCGGGGCGAATACCGTCCTCCAAAGCAGTTCGTGCGGGTCAGGGATGGAAAGCTGGTCGCGCTGAAAGTAAATCCGTACTGGTTTCCTTTTGATATTTATCAGCCGGAAACATTGAACGATGGCGGACCTTTTACCATCGGGCGGGTGATCCATATGGGGCGCAACCCCACGGCTACTGCTCGAATCGGTGGAGTGGCAGTATTCAATCGGGCTTTAAACAAAAAAGAGATGCAGGCTCTGACAGCACTGAACCCCTAGACGATTAATTTTTCGGAGCGGATGCATCCACCTGATCATTCCAGGAGAGGATGCCTCCCTTCATGTTCTGGATATTCTGAAACCCTGATTCCAGCAGAATGCGTGCCGCTTTCTCTGATCGTTTGCCGCTGCGGCAATAGACAATAATTTCGCGATTGCGGTCGAGCTCATTGATGCGTTTGTCGAGTGATCCCAGCGGCATCAGCCATGCGCCCTGGATATGGCCGGCATCCCATTCCTGCTGTTCGCGAACATCCACCAGAATGAATGGCTCTCCCTTGTCCAGCTTCTCTTTCACGGATTTAGGCTCAATTTCTTTCACCATTGTTTCTTGCTTCGTCGCAGATTTTTCCTGTTCCCGCGGCAGAGAGAACGATGAAGATATGGACAATAAAGAACACAACAGCAGGGGAGCGAAGAGAGAAATCGAAGATCGGCGCATTCTGTGAACAGAGTAGCCTGAATCAGAAAAAAGGGGAATCTGGTAGATTCCCCTTCAAAACAAAGATCAGTTATTGGATTAATACTTCGGAACGCTGGGATCCACTTTGTCACTCCAGGCGAGAATTCCGCCCTTCATATTGAGGACGTTTTTGAATCCCGCTTCCTGCAGAATGCCGACTGCCTTTGCAGAGCGGACTCCACCTTTGCAGTGCATGACAATCTCATCATCGGGATTCAGTTCATTCAGCCGTTTGGGCACATCTCCCAATGGAATCAACTTTGCTCCCTCAATACGGGCGATGTCCCATTCATGGGGTTCCCGTACATCAATCAGTACAAACTGATCGCCACGATCCAGCTTTGCCTTGACTTCGGTTGGTTCGATTTCAATCACGGTAGATTCCGCCTTTGCTGTTTCCGCAGTTGGTGCAACACCACAGAACTGCTGATAGTCGATCAGTTGGGTGACTGTCGGATTGGTTCCGCAAACCGGGCACTCCGGATTTTTCCGCAGCTTCAGTTCCCGAAACTTCATGTTAAGGGCATCGTAAAGCAACAGGCGACCGATAAGAGGCTCACCATTGCCTAAGATCAGTTTGACGACTTCAGTTGCCTGAATCAGCCCGATGACACCCGGAAGGATGCCCAGTACTCCACCTTCTGCGCAACTGGGGACCAGTCCAGGAGGTGGTGGCTCAGGATACAGGCAGCGGTAGCAGGGACCATCTTCCGTCGCAAAGATGCTGGACTGCCCTTCGAATCGGAAAATTGATCCGTATACGTTGGGCTTCTTCAGCAGGACACAAGCATCGTTCACCAGGTAGCGGGTGGGGAAGTTATCCGTGCCATCTGCTACAAGGTCATAATCCTTGATGATGTCGAGAGCGTTTTCGCTGGTCAGTGCCACTTCATGTTTGATGATGCGGACGTTGGGATTGATTTCCGCAATGGATTCCTCTGCGGAGACAATCTTCGGTTTGCCAACATCACTCGTGCCGTGGATGACCTGGCGTTGCAGATTAGTGCGATCCACAACGTCAAAGTCCACAAGGCCGATGGTGCCCACTCCTGCTGCAGCAAGATAGAGGGCCATGGGAGCTCCCAGCCCTCCGGTGCCGACAAGAAGAATCTTTGCGTTCTTGAGCTTGATCTGGCCTTCCATGCCAACTTCAGGAAGAATCAAATGCCGGGAGTAGCGAAGGATCTCTTCGTTTGTCAGTGACGTTGCAGGTGCTGCCGTCGTCGACATCTTAACGGCCTCCGGCAATGGAGGGCACGATAGAAATGGTGTCGGAATCCTTTACTTCAGTCGCATCCTTGTCCAGATAGCGGATATCTTCATCGTTGACATAGATGTTGACGAAGCTGCGCAGTTTTCCTTCTGGAGTGAAAAGATTATTGCGCAAGCTGGGATGAACACTGGTAGTGAGAGCATTCAGTACTTCGCCAATATTGGCACCGCTCACTTCAACAGTATCTTTTCCGTCGGTGAACTGACGTAAGGGTGTGGGAATCAGGATTTTGGCCATTTAAGCTCCTCTTCTGTGGATTCAGTCAGATCGAGATCAACGCGGAATGCTTTTGCATTGCGGAACTCTCTCTGCCGGATCGAAAGTACGACATGGGCGTGCCACGGAGACGCATTTTTCAGGTCGGTGGCAGAAAAATAGGCATCCTCATCCGGATGCGAATGAAAAAATCCGATCAGTTCCTGGCCCTGATCGTGCGCTTGCCTCTGGACACGAAGAATGTCATGGGGGTCAATCTCAAAACGATCACTCTGGTCTCCCTGGTAGATGTTCTTGCAGGGAATAGCACTGCTGACCTGGCCGTCTTTGCCGGTCATCATGCCGCAGCATTCATTGGGATAAGCATCTTTGGCATGGTCCACCATGACCTGCCATGCGGTGTCATTGATTTCAATCATTCCAGAACGGTTCGCTTAAGTATTTTGCCGCACCATCGCAAAGGATGGTGACAATCACAGCCTGTTTGCCCTGCTGATGCAGCTTTTCGCCCAGTTTAACCGCTGCATGCAGGTTTGCGCCGGATGAGATTCCGACCAGAACACCTTCCTGGCGGGCAACCCTGCGGGCCATTGCATAGGCATCTTCGGTTTCCAGCCAGACATTCTGGTTTGCAACAGCCGGATCATAGATGCCCGGCACAATCGCTGTGGGCATATGCTTCAGCCCTTCCAGTCCATGAAAGCCAGTGGACGGTTGTGCGGATATGCATTCCACCTGCGGCATGTCTTCATGCAGACGTCGTGAAGTGCCCACAAAAGTTCCGCTGGTTCCCATTGCTGTAATGAAATGGGTGATCCTGCCCTCTGTCTGATTCATGATCTCCACAGCTGTGGACTTGTAGTGTGCCTGCCAGTTGGCCAGATTGTTGTACTGATCAGGGTAGAAATAGAGATCCGGATTCTCGGCAAACACTTCACGGCATTTCAGGATGGCGCCATCGGATCCTTGAGCAGCATCAGTCAGGATCATCTCGGCTCCATATGCCTTCAGTATGGCTTTTCGCTCGGGGCTGGCGTTGGATGGAAGACAAAGGCGTACCTTGTATCCTCTGGCCGCACCGATCATGGCATAGGCAATCCCGGTATTTCCGCTAGTGGAATCCAGAATGACATGGTTGGGAGTTAGCTTGCCGCTTTCCTCACCCTCCAGAATCATATTGAGTCCTGCGCGATCCTTGACGCTGCCTCCCGGATTCAGAAACTCTGCCTTTGCATAGACTTCGATGCCAGGGAACTGCTCTGTAAGTGAAGGAAAAGCGATAAGCGGAGTATTCCCAATCAGCCTGAGCAGAGATTCACCGCGAGTATTGGCAGAATGGAATAACGAAACGGCTGCGGGCATGTTTGAGGGAGTTGCTACGCTGATTGTCCGTAATCTGCTCATTCCCTGTCAACAATGAGATGATTGCGGCAGTTGTTGAGATTCAGGCACTTTGCGCAGAAGAGAAAGTTTCAGGGAAATCAAACTGATCCAGTACACGGATCAGTTCTTCAACTTTTACGGGTTTTGTTAACACTGCATCCATCCCTGCTTTCAGGCACTTGCTTTTTTCATTAGGAAAAGTATGTGCAGTAATTGCGATAAGCGGAGTTTTCTCCGTGCGATATTTTTCCAGATTCCGGATATATTGCGCGGTTTCATAGCCATCCAGAATGGGCATCTGACAGTCCAGAAAAATACAGCAATAGCGTGTACTGCGTATAGCTTCAATGACATCTTTCCCATTAGAAACAGTATCGACATTAAAGCCGAGCGACTCTAATTGCCGCTTCTGGATTATCTGGTTGACTCGATTGTCTTCTGCCATCAGAACAAGCCCGGAGAACTTTCTGGAAACTTCTGAAGTGCTCAGGGAATCTTTCACAATTACTTCTGATGCGGGAATTTCAAAGGGAATTGTCAGAATAAAGGATGTTCCCTGGTGAAGAATGCTCTCCACTTCGATGGAGCCTTTCATCAGTTCTACCAGATGCTTCACGATACTCAGTCCGAGCCCGGTCCCGCCATACTTTCTGCTGGTGGAGTTGTCTGCCTGCGTGTAAGGCCGGAAAAGCCGCTTCAGTCCTTCCTCTGAAATTCCAATGCCGGTATCTTGCACCCTGATTCTGATATTCGCAATGTTGTCCTGTTGAGAAACCAGACTTCCCTGAATAGAAATTGTGCCATTCTCGGTAAATTTCAAAGCATTGCTGATCAGATTTGTCAGGATTTGGCGAAGACGCAATGGGTCACCAAGTAATGTGTGGGGAATCTGCTGATCCCAATCCACTTGGAAATGAATATTTTTCGAATCTGCCTGGCTGATATAAAGATCCGTGACGTGAATTACCTTTGCGTGCAGATGAATCGGAATTGATTCCAGTTGGATCTGGCCTGTTTCAGATTTGGAAAGATCAAGAATTCCATCTAAGATGCGTAGAAGATCTGTTCCACAGGTCTTTACCGTCTCCATGTGGGATTGCTGATCTGCAGGTAATTCACTCTTCAGAACAAGGTCCGTCAATCCCAGGATCCCATTCATGGGAGTCCTGATCTCATGGCTCATCGTTGCAAAAAAATCAGCCTTGGATTTCATTGCATCCAGTGCTTTGTCTCTCGCAATTGCAAGCTCTTGCTCGATTTTTTTCTGTTCCGTGATGGTTTCTTGCAGACTGGTGTTTAATGACGTGAGTTGGCTGACCATCTGCTCAGAGCTTACGGAGTACTGATACAAAGTATGGAAATAAATTGTCAGTAATGCTGTGCCCAGTAATCCGCAAAATAGAAAAAAGTAAGGCTGCCAGGTTGTGGTTGAGGTGAGAAACTGATGCGTTCCATCGCACACAATGGTCCATTCCCGATTAGCGAACATGAGCTGATGTGTAGATCGGAAAGATGTGGGTGATGCGAGAGCTGTCTGAGTTAGTGGAACTGACTGAGCATTTGCTCCAGAAAAGAATAAATTTCTATGGCGAGGTTGGGCTGATTGATCAAAGACATAGACGTCCATTCCCTGTCTGTCAAAGGGAATCAGCCCCTGCTTTAATAGATCCTCGGCCCGGAAGAGGATAAAGGCATATCCCAGGAGCTGGTCTGTGTTGTCCCTTGCTGGTGGGCGAACCCCATTTCGGAAAACTGGTAAGAAAGCCATGATTCCATGTCCTCCCGGATTTCGCTCGCGAAGGGGCCATTGGCGTGATGCCGCAGGAGTTCCTGTTTCCCGAGAAAGATTCATGGCCTGAACCAATTCCGAGCTACCTGCCAGATCCAGACCGATCAGGTCAATTCCAGGAGGTGGATTTCTTCCCCAATAGAACTGAACGGGGAAGTAGGTATCTCTTTGTGGAGAAGTTCGGACTGAACTGGGATGTCCCTCATGGAAAACGATTTCATAGCCAGACCGTGCACTCATTTCCCTTTCGGTGGTGGCTCTGTCGTTCTGTGAAACCCGTGGAATCCATTCCAGCGCCTGAATACTGGGATATGCCATTCCAACTTCACGGGCATACCGCTGGAACTTTTCCTCATTTGGAGGAGCTACTTCAAGAAAAGCTCTGAGGGAATACAGCGCGGCAAGGTTTGCATTAATCTCTCGCTGAACTGCCTGTGCCTGATTTGCAACCTGAATGGAAAATTGTAAACTGGCTGCTTTTTTTTCATTATTTTTTAAAAATAAAAAAGCCCCAATAGAGAGCGGGATGCCTAAGACCAGTGCAAGGAGGCGAAAATAGCCCTTTCGATGAGCAGAAATGCGTCCCAATCAAGTTCATATTAACTGAATCAGGAATGGAGAGGAATAGAATATTTGAAATAAATAATGGGAAAATCCAGAGTGTTTTCTGGATTTTCCCATTGGAAGAAGAACACTGAAACTACAGCTTCTTAAAACTGCAGTTTCAGAGATAGCTGGATAAACCGGGGCAGATTGGTCTGATCGGAATATCCGGATATCCTTCCAAAATTTGCGCTGTTCACATCCGTGTTCGGACCGGTTGATCCTCCAGGGAAAAAGTGAGGAGTGTTTGTTGCATTCAGGAAGTCCGCACGGAATGTCAGGTTGGTTGTTTCCGTGATTTTATTCCTTTTGATGATGGATGCATCCAGATTCCGGATGGCCGGATTATGAACTGAACTCAACCGGCTGGACCAGGTCTGGAGAGTGAACTGAGGCCGCGGTACAAAGGCTGCAGTATTGAACCAACGGTCCAGGCTCTGTCCTTCAGTCAGACGAGGATCGGCACCGGTAGGCATGGTGTTCGCATTTAACTGAAGAGGCATTCCGCTCTGCAGTCGGGCAATTCCACTGATTTCCCAGCCACTGATCATATAGTTCACAACTGAGTTGGTATTGCGTGCCAGCGCTTTTCCTCGACCAAAGGGCAGCTCATAGATGCCGTTGATCTGAACACTGTGAGGAACATGGAAAGGTGCCACTACTTTTTCCAATGCGGTGTCCTGAGCATTCCGATAGCTCACTTCCTCAATGGTCTTCGAGAAGGTGTAGGCAACGCTGGCAGAGAGCCCGGCGGAAAGTCGCTTGCTGACCATGACCTGCAGCCCGTCATAGCGGGACTTTCCTTCAGACCGGTTGGTTTCATTCAAAGACAGGAATTGGGGGAATGGACGCAGTAACTGCTGTCGTTGCACAGTGGCACCGTTTAAGCCCGTTCCCGGCAGAAGTCCGGCAAAGGGATTTGGAACGGATGCTGTGAGGTATCCGGGATTCTGTCGACCCATTTCCAGAGATTCGGCAGAAATTTCGTTGTAGGGTTTTGTGACAGAAAGTCCATTGACACGGCTCTGCACATAACCAACTGTGAACTGGA
This sequence comes from Bryobacteraceae bacterium, assembly GCA_037190045.1. Lineage (GTDB taxonomy): Bacteria > Acidobacteriota > Terriglobia > Bryobacterales > Bryobacteraceae > JAPKYZ01. The sequence goes on from JBBCIQ010000004.1 coordinate 373,521, forward strand.
ATCGTCCTGGTAGCTCTCGCTGGATTTCAATAGAGAACTGATGCGTATAAGGAACAATGCGCTCCGTATTGTTGAAGTTGAACCCACGTCCCAGATAAGTTGCCATTCCCTGTGAATTTCCAAAGGGCTGCAGAATGCCAGCCGGAAATGGATTGTTCAGAGTATTGAAAGGAGTTCCTGCAACAATGGAGGTCACCATGTCGGTAGCCTGGTTGTAGCCGGGAACACCACCTGGATCATCAAAGGTCTGGGCATACATCAAGGCGTATCCGCCCCGAATGACTGTTTTTTCCCCGAGACGATAAGCTGCTCCGATGCGGGGACTGAAGTTATTCAGATCTTTTCGATAAATTCCCCTGGGGTTTCCATCGACACCCGCATACATCAGTCCTCCGCGAACATCCATTCCCGGGACCTGAAGTGGTGAGGCTACGTATGGATTGAATCCACGAGTTAGGGCATCAAAACGGTCGGTTATCGGCCCCATGTAATCCCAGCGTACGCCGACATTCAACTTCAGGCGATCCGTTACACGAACATCATCTTGCAGATAAGTTGAGAACATCCGCTGTTGTCTGGCTGGCTGACTGTTGAGATCAATAAACCCGGATTGTGGAGTGCCCAGCAGGAACGATGCGATTGAGTGACCTTCTCCGCGAATCTGCTGATTGATATTTCTTCCAGTAAAGATAGGGTTAAATGTAAAATTCCCGGCCACGAACCCTGGAACCTTCTGATATCCTCTCAAAATTCGGAAATCGACACCGGTCTTAATCGTATGTCTACCGGCATTCTTGTAAACAGATCCCTGAAATGAGTTTGTTTGGGAGACATTCAACTGAGCCGGGTTTGCTCCGGCTCCTTCATAATCAGCCCAGTTGAAGCGGGGGAAATAGGACTGTGCCTGATTCACGAACTGCTGATCAAATCCCAGCGTGTTAAGGTCAAATCCCTCAGAAATTGAACTTCCGCCGTGTGACAGGAAGCGGGCAAGTCCAGCACGCAGATCGAGCACTGTGGTAGGGTTCAGTGTCTTGGTGTACTGAACAGTTGCGCTGTGATTTTCGCGTGTGAATGGACTGTTGTTCGATGTGTCCGCCAGATTGAATGCGTCCCGTGTGGAATAGCGGAAGCTTCTCTGTTCATCCAGTGCATTTCTTGAATAGCGGATAAACATCCGGCTGGTATCTGTCATGACATAGTCACCACGAACAAGATACTGCGGGAAGTAATCAGTGAACTTTCTGGTGGAACCACTCGATGCAAGGTTGTTCAGTCCGGAAATGGGGTCTCCTGCCACATTACCGAGTGGAATCATAGCCAGTGTGCGAACAGCAATAGGGTTCAGGCGATTTGCCGGAATAACATTGCCTGGAAATGGATCACGAACAAAATTTCCTGACGCATCCAGACGTGTCGAGAACGGATCATAAATCTGGTAGTTCATGACATTGCCTGTTGTCGTATTCAGGTAGCGAGTCTGGGAGAAATCGCCTGCCCGCTGCAACTCAGTTGGCACTGATGTTGTAAATGGATCAGGAATTACCTGGCGGATATTTTCATAGCTCCCAAAGATGAAGAGTTTATTCTTCTTGATCGGTCCACCAATCGATCCGCCAAAGGTATTGATCTGAGAGGACTGCCGGGGAATCCCGACACGGTTGTTATTGAACGTGTTGGCGTTCAACTTAGTATTTTGCAGGAATTCAAATAGGTTTCCGTGCCATTCATTACTGCCACCTCTGGTAAGGACATTCACAATGCCGCCCGTGGTCCAGCCATATTGTGCATCAAATGTTGTGGTCTGGACTCGAAACTCATCTGTGGCCTCTACCGGAGGTACATAGGCAACTGAAGACGCTCGAGACAGATTGGAGACACCATCAATGAGAACTTCATTCATCGATGGCCGGCCGCCATTGATCGCAATGCCAGACGAGCCCCCGATATCGAATGGACGAAGTCGCATCGCGCCGGTGGTGACTGCCACGCCGGGTGCTGACCATGCCTGGGCAAAAATGTTTCTCCCTTGCAGTGGAGTATTCTCGACGCGTTTGGCATCCATAGCAAAGCCACGGTCGGCATTTTCTGTTTCGATGACGCCGACGTTTGCGGCTACCGTGACACTCTGGTTAACTTCACCTAGCGTCATCTGAATATTCAGTTCGGCTCTTTCTGCAATCTGCAAGGTCAGCCCTTCCCTGATTGCGCGTTGAAACCCGTCTTTTTCTGCGGTAACGGTATAGCCCCCCGGGTCCAGAAAGGGAACCTGGTAACGGCCTTCTTCATTGGTTGTGGTGTTTTGGATTACTCCGGTAGCCGTAGAACGAACTTCTACGCGAGCCTGAACTACAGGAGCTCCAGATGGATCGGTGACTCTTCCATTAATACTGGCGCGAAATTCCTGCGCGAAAATAGTAGATGGAAGAAGGAAAGTTGCCGTCAAGAATGACAGCACGGCGAGATGTCTCATAAAATCTCCATGGATTTAGCGGACAGATATTTGAAGCTGAAGCTAATGATGCCGAGTATATCAACTTACTTAATGACGTAATTATTGAATATTTTTCATGATTATACTAGGGATGAAGGCACTAAATTTTAAATGAAATATACGTTCAGTTGCATTCTTTTTGCAGTATTGGGTTTTTCTCAGACTAACGATTGGGTTAATGATATTGAATATTCCAATCCGGGAATTAGTTTGAAAGCAGATGTCTGGACTCCTCAGGGGGCTGGTCCTTTTCCCACTGCAATTGTGGTTCATGGTGGTGGATGGACTGGCGGAGATAAGCGGATTGAGTGGGTGGAGCCGCTGTTTGAACCTTTACAAAAAAGTGGGTTCGCGATTGTGACGATCAATTACCGTCTAACACCACAAAGCCCTTACCCGGCAATGGTCCATGATGTAGATCAGGCGATTCAGTGGGTTCGGAAGAATGCAAAGAAGTATAAGTTTGACCGCAACAGAATTGCTCTGATTGGAGAATCAGCGGGAGGACACATGGTTGCATATGCAGCGACCAAAGGAAAGTGGAATACAGAGGTGCAGGCTGTCGTTGATTTCTATGGTGCGAATGATTTATTGAGGCTTGTTGAGGAGAGGGAAAAGGGAGACTTTACTGGTCTGTCACGTGCTCTTCTTCAGCAACCAGCTGTAGATGAAACGACAAAGTGGAAAATTCGTGAAGCTTCACCCATTGAATATGTTCACAAGAAGATGCCACCGTTTTTGTTCATCCACGGTACAGCGGATGTAACTGTTCCCTTTAATCAATCAACGGTCATGTGCGATGAGATGAAGAAAGTCGGAAGTACCTGTGAAGTATTTACGGTTGAGGGTGGTGTTCACGGAATGAGTAATTGGGAAAAAAATCCGTCACAGCAGGTATATAAATCAAAGATGATTGAATGGCTGAAGCAGACACTGAAATAGTGTCTGCCCAATCAGTCATCTGTCAGTCGATTGTTTCCCTGTCCCGTACACCCAGCAGATAGAGAACCCCATCCAGTCCCATCCGTGAGATAGATTGACGGGCTGTTTTTCGGACAAGTGGCTTTGCACGGAAGGCCACTCCCAGACCCGCCAGACTCAGCATCGGTAGATCATTCGCTCCATCCCCGATTGCGATTGTTTGCTCCATACTGATGTTTTCAGCACTGGCGATCTTCGTCAGAAACTCCGCTTTTTTTCCACCATCCACGATGTCGCATAGAACTTCACCTGTCGCTTTTCCATCCTGAAGTTCCAGTTCGTTAGCGTGAAGATAATCGATTCCGAGATGTTCCTGAAGCTTGCGGCCCACAAAAGTGAACCCGCCGGATAGAATCGCTGTCTTGTACCCAAGCTTCTTCAGTGTGCGGATGAGCCGCTCTGCTCCATCCATCAACGGAACACTGTCGATCACTTGTTGCAGTGCACTCTCGGGTAATCCTCTCAGTAGCGATACCCGTTTGCGAAAGCTCTGCTGGAAATCAAGCTCACCTCGCATCGCTGCCTCCGTTATGGCCTGTACCTGTTCACCTACGCCTGCAAGCTTGGCCAATTCATCAATGACTTCGGTGCGGATGAGCGTCGAATCCATATCAAAGGCAACCAGTCTGCGATTTCGACGGTAGACGTTGTCGTGCTGAAATGCCACATCGATTTCCAGATCGCTTGTCAACCCCAGAAGGGAAGCGCGAAGAGTATCTTCATCGGATAACATGCCTGACAGGCTCAGTTCCAGGCAAACCCTTCCCTGATCACGGACATCAAGAGATTGCCGACCGGAAAGACGATCAATGCGGTCAATGTTCAGGCCAGATGAAGAGATAATTTCACCGACACGGGCAAGGTGATATGCATCCAGAGATGTGCCAAGAACAGAGACCAGATACCGGCGGTCTCTCTGCCGCTCTACCCAGTTGTTGTAATCGCTTTCCGGGATGAGCTGAAAATGAATCTGGACATTCAGCTTCCTCGCTTCTTCTTCCAGCTCGGAACGCAGGGAAGACGCTTGGATCTCGATAGTTTGTTCAATCAGGATGCTGAGTGCCAGTGCGTCGTGAATAACAGCCTGACCCATGTCGAGAATTCTGGCGTGATACTGACCGAGGATCTGCGTGAGAGGATAAGTGACACGAGCGCGATCCTGGCCTGTAATATCGATCCGAAGAATTCGTGATTCTGTAGAAATTTCCATATGGAGGATCAGAAGCCGTCGATCAGGTGTCCCATTTTTTCTTTTTTCACACGCAGGTATTCCAGAGCTGTTTCTCCGGCATCAGTGAGTGCCGCGACTCTTTCTACCCGAATTCCTGCTACTTCGAGAGCGTTGATTTTATCCGGATTATTGGAAAGCAGCCGAACCTGCCGAATCTCAAGAAAGCGCAAGATCTCCGCAGGAATCCGGTAATTTCTTAAATCGATATCCAGTCCCAGTTGAAGATTGGCGTCTACGGTATCGGCACCCAGATCCTGCAGCGCATAGGCCCGGATCTTGTTGATAATTCCGATTCCGCGGCCTTCCTTCATTTCGTAGATAATGATCCCTTTTCCTTCCATAGAGATATGGGCCAGGGAAAGTTCCAGCTGTGCGCGGCAGTCACAGCGCAGGCTATGGAAAACATCACCAGTCAGACACTGGGAATGAATTCGCAACAATGGAGAGTCATCGGGTGTAATGTCACCCATAATTAAAACAACGGCTTCTTCAAGCTGCCCGTCATGCCTGCCTTCAAAACCGAGAATTTGAAACTCGCCGAATCTGGTGGGTAGACGAGCCTCCGCCGCCTTCTGCAACTGGAAGCTCATGGAGATGTTTTCATTATAAGAAGAACCGGAAGGAGCTTTTCAGTCAGCGCTCATTTATGACCTCTGAACAACAACTGGTGGTTTTGCTGGTAAGGGTGGCTGTCGCTGCTTCTGTGGCCAGCTTTTTATCCCGATTTACGGCTTTTTTACGTATGCTGATGCTGGAAGAGCGAAACCTGAAACAACGGGTGGAGCTGGCCTTGTGCTTCGCTGTTGTCTTTGGTGCCGGGGTAGGTGTGCGTGTGATTGCTCCTGGCTATCAGGGCGTGGATCTGGGGCTGGCCGGAGGGTTGCTGGCCGGGCTCATTGGTGGATATCTTACGGGGCTGCTGGCCGGAGTATTGATCTCCATTCCTGCCATGTTCGGCGGAGAGTGGATGACCATGCCGATGCTGGCCGGATCAGGATTGCTGGGTGGGCTGTTGCGTGATATTTCTCCGGATCCGGAAGAGATCTGGCACTTCTCTCCGGTTTACGATGTCCTGGGCGGCTACCGGCTTTTCCGAAAAAATCGCAACCTGCGCAGTAGCGCATTCCAGCTTCTCTTTCTTTCGTCGATTCTGTTTGCCGTATTTCTCTATGAAGCTGTGAGTGAAATCTTTGCAAAAGCGCTGCACCCAGTGATCCCCGACATTCCGGTGCTCAGTATTGGTGGGTATCTGGCAATGGTGCTTTGTGTCGCTGTTCCTTTGAAGATCTGGAATAGTGCCCGGACGGAAAGAAAGCTGGAAGAGCAGAATCGATCTCTGGTTGAGGCACGACTGGTTGCTCTGACAAATCAAATCAATCCCCATTTTCTGTTCAATACACTCAATTCCATTGGTGCGCTCGTTCGCATCAATCCAGACGAAGCACGGGGGGTCATCTACAGGCTGTCCAGCATCCTGCGTCGGCTGCTGCAGAAAGTGGAAGCCCGGACTCCGCTGCGCGAGGAACTAAATTTTATCGATGATTATCTTTCCATTGAGATGGTTCGCTTTGGGGACAAGTTGCGGTTTGAAAAAGATATCGATCCCGAAACACTAAACACGCTGGTGCCCAGTATGGTTCTGCAACCGATTGTAGAGAACTCAATCAAGCATGGGCTTGCAAATCAGGTGGAGGGCGGGATTATTACTATTCGAAGCCGGTTTGCCAATGGCAGGTTGAAACTGACAATTGAAGACAATGGATCAGGAATTCCCGAAGAACGGCTGCAGCAACTATTCAGTCTGGGAATAGGTGTGTCGAATGTGAACGAACGGTTGAGGGTACTTTATCAGGAGAGTTACAGTGTCACCGTTGAGAGTCGGCCAGGGGAGGGAACCCGGACGGAAATAGAAATACCCGACCAGATTTCCTTATGATGGCCCTCGGGATGCATATGGCTGAAAGACTACAATGGAAGAATCGAATCGGGGCCGGGTTATTTTGAAATAGCTTGTTTGCCGGGACCGGAGGAAAAGGCCGGACTGTGGAAAATGACATGCTTGTATCGAAAATCGGAGAAAATTTCTTTTGCTTGATTTCCTGAAGCCACCTTTCATGGTCTTCCAGGAGTTCCTGCAACTGGCTGGTCGGGCCGTCAAAAACCTGGGTCGGAAGCCTCGCTATTGGGATGATGTCATGATGCAGATGGACATCATGGGAGTGGGTAGTCTTCCCATTGTTTCCCTGATTGGCGGGTTCAGTGGAATTGTCATGGCCCTTCAGATGTCTCGTGCCATTGCTACATATGGTGCAGCCAGCCAGACCGGAACATTTGTTGCCATCACTCTGGTTCGTGAATTAGGTCCTGTTCTGACTGCGCTTCTGGTTGCTGGGCGAAATGCTTCCGGTATTGCAAGTGAAATCGGGTCCATGAAGGTAACGGAACAGATCGATGCAATGCGGGCGTTGGGAACGGATCCGACACAGAAGCTGATTACTCCACGCATGCTTGCTCTGGCGATTGTCCTGCCCTTGCTGACGATCATTGCTGATTTTGTTGGATTATGTGGCGGCTACCTGATTGGTGCCACAAGCCTGGATATTTCTTTCTCCCAATATTGGAACAGTGCTCAGCAGGCACTGGAATACAACGATCTGGTACAGGGATTGATGAAACCATTTGTCTTCTCTTTTGTCATTTCTCTGGTCGGGTGTTTTTACGGAATGAGAACCAGAGGCGGTACACAGGGGGTGGGAAGATCCACCACTCAGGCCGTGGTTGTCTCCTCTGTATGGGTATTTATTCTTGACGTGTTTATCACGCAGATTTTTGTGAGCATGTAATGTCGTCTGCTCATGAAAAAGAAGATGTGGTGCTGGAATTTAAGGACGTTACGGTTCGGTTTGATGAGACAGTGGCGCTTGATCGGCTGAGTTTCCAGGTTCGACGTGGTGAGACCTGGGTGATTCTTGGAGCTGCTGGAACCGGGAAAACGGTCCTTCTGAAAACGGCGATGGGCCTTGTTCATCCCGATGATGGAAATGTACTGGTATTTGGAGAGGACATTACTCTTCTGGAAGAGTCAGAGCTGTTTCGGATCAGAAGTGAGATCGGAATGTTGTTTCAGGAAAGTGCACTTTTTGATTCCCAGACGATTGAGGAAAACGTTGCTTATCCTCTTCGCAATCAACCCGGCCGCAATTTCTCACCTGAAGAGGTGAAGACAAAGGTGGTGGATGCGCTCACTTTTGTGGGACTGGGTAAGACACTGGACAAGTTTCCGAGTGAGCTGTCTGGCGGAATGCGTCGTCGTGTTGGCATTGCAAGAGCAACTGTGACTGATCCCGTTCTGGCAATTTATGACTCTCCAACTGCGGGGCTTGATCCCATTACGGCGAATAACATCATGGCGTTTATTGCCAAGCAACGTGAACTGAAGCACACCACAACGTTGATTGTGACGCAACGCTATCAGGACGGAATCCTGATGGCGAATTATCAATTTGATCCTGAAACAGAAAAATGGAAGGCTGCGGAAGGTGAGAATTCACCCGCCCACCGGACCATTTTTGTTGTGATGCAGGAAGGACGGATTGTCTTTCAGGGCTCCCAGCGGGAACTGGAAGCGTCCACGGATGACTACGTGTCAAAATTCGGGAAACAGTAATGCCTTCATCTTCAAAAGTCAGCTGGGCTCAACTTCGTGTCGGCGTCATGGCCGCAGTATCCCTGTTTTTACTGGGGTTTCTGATTTTTTACATGACCGGGGATAACAGCCTCTTTTCCAAGGATCATCGTGTTTACACCTATCTCGACGCTGTTCCGGGAATTTCCAAAGGTGCGCCTGTGCGGCTCAACGGACTTCATGTTGGAAATGTGGAAGCCGTCGAGTTTTCAGGCGAGAGCAAACCGGGCCGGTTCATCCGTCTGACCTTGAAGATTTTTGAGAAGGATATGAACAAGATCCCCAATGATTCCCGGGTGTCTGTGGGATCTGAAAATCTGCTGAGCGGACGGCTCATTGATATCACTAAGGGGGCCAGTAGTACGCCCATTGCTGAAAACGGCGAATTGCCTAGTGACCTGACTACCGAGATGGAAGATCTTCTGCGTCAGGGAAAAACGACACTGGGTGCTGCAGAGATCACGCTGAAGCGGATCGAAGCAATTGTGGAGCAAGTGGAACTGGGGCGAGGTTCTGTCGGCCGCATCCTGAAGGATGAGGAGCTCTATAACCGCATAAATTCCATAGCCGGTGAAATCGAAAAGATGACGAAAACCGTCAACAGCGGAAATGGAACCATTCATCAGCTTCTTTATGATCAGGCACTTTATGAAGATCTGCGTAAAACGCTGAAGCGGGTCGATACGATTGCTGCTTCTCTTGAGTCAGGTGAAGGCACAATGGGAAAACTGCTGAAAGATCCCACACTTTACAACAATGCCCAGAAGAGTGTAGATCAACTGCGTGTCATGCTGGCTGATCTCAACGCTGGAAAGGGTTCTGCCGGAAAGCTTCTCAAGGATGAACAACTGCATGATCAGATCTCTGCCACGGTAAAAAATGTGAATCTCCTGGTTGATAATCTGAACCAGGGTAAAGGAACAATGGGGCAGTTGCTGGTAAATCAACAGTTATATGAGAACCTCAATGGCTCCACTGCGGAACTGCAAGGTTTGATGAAAGATTTTCGCGCCAATCCCAAGAAGTTCCTGCGGATCAAGCTGGGGCTGTTCTAGCTTGCTCAAAAAACTTGTCGTCAATGCTGACGACTTCGGGTTGTCTCCGGATGTCAACGATGGCATTGTTGAGGCTCATCGTTCAGGCATCCTGACTGCTACCACTTTGATGGCGAACGGAACGGCGTTTGAACATGCTGTTCATCTGTCACGCGAGAATCCAGATCTTGATATCGGTGCTCATCTGGTGCTGGTGAGTGGACGCTCTCTGAGAACCGGTCAGGCCCTTCCTGCTACGGTCAGCCAGATGATCCCGGCAATACTCCGAAGGCAGTTGGACCCGCTTTCAGAGTTGCGTCCCCAAATTGAACGGATACTTGGTGCCGGAGTTCGCATCACCCATCTGGATACACACAAGCACACACATCTGTTTTCACCAGTCCTGAAGGCCATTGCGCATTTAAGCGAAGAATACGGAATTCCGTGGGTCCGGCGGCCATTTGATTTTCCTTCCCAGGGTGGAAAAGTTCCTTTTTCGCGCCGACTCGTGAGCCGGGGCCTGCATCTTCTCCGTCCAAATTCCACAGATGTTCTGCGTCGGTACGGATGCCGCTTTACTGATCACTTTGCCGGGTTTGAGCTGACAGGGATGTATGATGCTGCGGATGTCGTACGGCTGCTGGATCGGTTGCCACAAGGAACAACCGAGTTCATGTGTCATCCCGGTTATTCCGGCTCCGGGCTTCAGTCAGTAAAAACCCGTCTGCGGGAAAGCAGGGAGCAGGAACTAAGAGCGCTGGTTGATGTCAGCTTGCGGGATGCTCTCCGCCGCAACGGCATTCTGCTCACGCGCTATCGGGATCTGTAAGTCAGGAACGGAAATAGTGAAACAGGCTCCGCATGGATGACCATTGGTTGCCTGGATGGTGCCATTATGCGACTGAATAATTGAATCTACGATGCTGAGCCCCAGTCCGCTACGTGTGCTGTTGGTGGAAAATCCCGGAGTAAAAACACGATCGATGATATCTCGTGAAATACCAGGCCCATTATCACTAACGGTGATTTCGATCTGATGCTCCTGACGGCGGGCGCTGATTTCGATATCCCCACCTTTGGGCATCGCTTGAGAAGCGTTCAGAAAAAGATTCACAAAAACCCGTTCCCAGGCACCCGATTTTCCTGCCAGCCGGATACCCGCATCAATCTTACGGGAAAAGCGCAGAGGTAAACGATGCGTGGTTAACAGGAAATCCTGGGCGCTGGTGATGGAGTTATCCAGAATACTTTCGACTTCGACAGTTTCTGCGGATTCCTGAAAGCTGACCGTGATCCGGCGGCCCTGTTCTACGGCACGGTTGATCGCTCCTGCGAGTGAGTTCCACTGCGGATCAGCAGAAAGCAGTTCAGAAGCCTCACTCAGGGTTTCAAATACATTGTTGAGATCATGAACCAGCCCCGCAAGGGTAAGATCCTGTGCTGCGCTGGTTTTGAAGTTCGACATCATCTACTGCTGCGTCAGCTGATCCAGGTAATGATAGAACTCGGGGAAGGAGACTGATGCTGCTTCCGCTTCCTCAATGGTGCATATGTCGGTGGAAGTGGCACCCGCAATCGCAAAGGACATGGCGATCCGGTGATCTCCCAGAGATTCAAAGGTGGCGGGCTTTACTTTCTGCCCGCCCGGAACAGTGAACCCATCCGGGGTTGTTTCAATGCTGATGCCACAGCGAGAAAAGTTGTCAGCGACCGCCGCAATACGGTCGGTTTCCTTGATGCGCAACTCTGAGGCATCCCTGACTGTCAGACCTCCACCAAGCGCGCCCAATACTGCAAGAACAGGGATTTCATCGATCAGGGCTGCGGTGAGCGCACCCTCAATGACTCCCGCTTTTGTCTCCGCATGCTGTACTTCGATATCTCCGACCATTTCTCCTGAGACCTGTTCAAACTTGCGGATTTTGATGGGGGCACCAATACTGCCTAAATAATCGAGCAATGCTGTGCGAGTGGGATTCAGTCCGACATTCTCAATGGTGATGGAGGAACCCGGAATCAGAAGTGCACCTGCCAGGAAAAAAGCAGCAGAGGAAAGGTCGCCCGGAACGTAGAAATCACGCCCCGTCAACTTCGGATTGCCCTGGATGCTGATGACACCCTGGCTGGACTTCACATCAGCGCCGAATTCTCGCAGCGCCATTTCCGAATGATCACGAGTTGGAATGGATTCCCGGACGATGGTTTCCCCGTTGGCATAGAGTCCCGCAAACAATACACAGGTTTTGACCTGAGCACTTGCCATGGGGGGTGTGTAGTCAATTGCCTGAAGGGGAGACTTGCCCTGAATGCGGATGGGGGTAAACTTTCCCTCGCGCGCATCCACACTGGCACCCATCTGTGTGATGGGCTGGATCACGCGTTGCATGGGGCGGCGTGCAATGGACTCATCCCCAATCAGGGTGGATTCGAATGACTGCCCTGCCAGAATGCCAGAGAGCATGCGGATGGTGGAACCTGAGTTTCCGACATCCAGCGGCGAAGAAGAATGCCTTAGTCCGTGCAATCCCACTCCCGACACCTTTACTGTGGTGCCATCCCGTTCAATGGATACACCCAGATTTTTCATGCAGTCGAGCGTGGACTGGCAATCTGCTCCGGTCGAATAATTGTGCAGTACCGTGGGGCCTTCCGCGATGGAAGACAGCATTGCTGCACGATGAGAAATCGATTTATCGCCCGGAAGCCGGACGACTCCCTTCAGCCGGGATGCCGGAGAAATCTGCTTTTGCATGGAACCCACTAGTTTAGCGGGTTAGTAAAAAATTAACCGTGCAGGGTTGATCTTTTACTCGTTTCACGAGTGAGCAGATTATGCGCTCAGGTGCTGAAAGGTGAAAGGGACGAATGTACTGCGCATGGATGATGCGTCGCGATAACGCTGGAATCGATACCCAACTCCGAAAACAGTTTCGATATAGGTATCGCCCAGATCTCCCAGCTTCTTGCGAAGACGGCGAATATGGACGTCCAGGGTACGTGTCCGGATATCTTCGCGATATCCCCAGATTTTTTCAAGGAGTTCTTGCCTGCGTACAATCTCTCCTTCATTGGCAACAAGAGTAGCGAGCAACAAATACTCTTTCCGGGTCAGGATCATTGGCTGGTCATTCAGAATAACTCTGTCCAGGTCTGCTTCAATCTGCAGGTGATCGTCGATGTAATTCATGGCTTTATTTCTCAATTTCTTTGGAACAACATTACGAACAACATTGGGTAGTGTCCTGTCCAGCGAAAACGCTACACAAATTTGAAAAAAATTATTAAGCTGGCCTTCTACCGGAGGAAAACAATGACTCGACGTGAGTGGATGGTCTCTTCATCAGCTCTTGCTGCCGCACAGAATCTTCATGGAGCAACTCTGAAAAACATCACGATCGCCAGTGCAAACGGGATGGAGTGTTGCGCCAGAGTACAGGAGATGCTGAAGTCCGGGGCAGACACTCTGGATGCAGTGGTGGCTGGAATTAATATTGTCGAACTCGATCCAGCCGATACATCTGTCGGTTATGGCGGGCTGCCGAATGAGGAAGGTATTGTGGAACTGGATGCCTGTGTCATGCATGGTCCCAGTCGCAGGGCTGGTTCGGTGGCGGGTATTCGCAACATCAAGACTCCTTCTGTTGTGGCAAAGATGGTGATGGAACAGACGGATCACATTATGCTGGCCGGAGAAGGAGCCCTTCGTTTTGCGAAGGCGATGGGGATGAAGGAAGAGAATCTTCTGACGGAAGAAGCCCGGCTGGCCTGGATCGTGTGGAAGCAGGGGCTGCGGGATCGTCAGGGAAAAGGAAACTGGGGGCCCGGCCTGGATGCACCTCCCGGAAAACCTTCGGCTGATTTGCGCCGACTGTTTCCCCATGCGGATGAGAAAACCCTGGCATGGGCATCCCAGGTTGCGATCTATCCCCCCACCGGCACCATCAACTGTCTGGCTCTCAATACGAGGGGTGAAATGTCAGGATGCACCACCACCAGCGGTCTTGCCTGGAAAATTCCGGGACGCATTGGGGACTCTCCCATTATTGGTGCCGGTCTCTATGTGGATCAGGATGTTGGTGCTGCCGGATCAACCGGACGAGGCGAGGAAAATATCCGGGTAGCCGGTGCTCATTCTGTTGTGGAGGTCATGCGTCAGGGTAAATCGCCAAAGGATGCCGTGCTGGAAGTTCTCCGTCGAGTTGCACGTAATTACAACAATGATCTGACCCGTCTGGAAAAGTTCGATCTCAATTTCTATGCACTGCGAAAAGACGGAGCTTATGCTGCCGGATCACTCTGGAACCGTACATTTGGCGCGGATCGCAGTTTTACCAGTCGGCAGTTTGTCATCAATGATGGCGGTAAGAGCCGTTTGGAAGAGTGTGTGTTTCTCTTTGAGCGCAAATAAGTCCTATGTGGAAATCGCTCCAGGGAGCTTATTTTTCCTTTTGTAGTACTGAATACTCTTGACGACTTTTGGGACAACTGATTAAGGGGCAACCGGGGACGTTACAGGTAATAGATTGCCTGTAATGTTTGCTCATATAGAATCACTATCTACTGTTAGTCAGAGTGAAAAACATCCGGGATAGGGTTAGCTCGTGCCAAAATGAATCCAGCTACCTATTTGAAAATAAAATACATTTTTGTTTTTATTTTGAATAAAATGTTTTGAGTGCAGGGTCTGGCCGGCAGTGTTACATGCAAAAAGAAAGTTTCTGAGCATCTCTAACCAGAGTATTTTGAAACTTTTGGACTAGTTGGTAGAACGTAAATAGACTGCTAAACTATTCAACGAAAAGCAGCAAAAGAGGTGACTCAACCCGCCAAAAAGTCACCCGTCAAGTGTTTTCGTACTAGATCGCTGTTGTAAAAAAGTAACACCTCCGTCCTTGAGTTTCCTGACTATAACCCGTAGATTGAGAGAGTTCCGTGTCAGACCAAAGAAAATCCCGACGGTTCGAATTGAGACTGCCAATCGAGGTATACCGCAGCGGAAGTGTCATGCTGCGCGAAACCAGTGAAACCAGTAACTTGAGTTCTGGTGGTGTCCTTTTTCGAACAGAAACCCCTCTAGAGATCGGGGAACTGATTGAATATCGAATCACTCTTCCCGCCAATTCCACGCGTGAGCATCCCATTCAGCTCCACTGTAAAGGGAAGGTTGTGCGTCAACAGTACGGAAACAGCAATTCGATTGAACATATTGCAGCCACTCTGGAAAGATACGAGTTCATTCGAACTCATCGGTAGATATATCGCGTTTTTGAGAAATTCCTCAGTCGTTAACTTGATCCGCACTCCCGACTTCGCTAGTCTTGGCAAAGAAAAGGCGAAATGGGAACCCTCTCACTTTTTGAAAACCGTAATCAGGAACAGAGTGTCGAGGCAGCGCTCGCTCGCTATAGGGATCTGAGCACTCAGCTAGAATCCCCCATCCGCTACATTCACCATCAGCCTGCACGGGAAGCTTCCATGGCTCCTGTGCCGGAAGAAGTGGCGACTCCGCTGAAAAAGGCACTCTCGGAGCGGGGAATCTCCTCCCTGTACTCTCATCAGGCTGAATCGTTTGAGCTGGCTCGCCAGGGGCGAAATGTCGTAGTGGTCACTCCCACTGCCAGCGGAAAGACCCTCTGCTATAACCTCCCTGTTCTCACCCGCCTTCTGGAAGAACCTGGGGCTCGTGCGGCCTATCTGTTTCCGACCAAGGCACTGGCTGAAGACCAGATGCACGAATTTCATTCCGTTATTACTGCTGCCGGGCTGGACCTCAAAGCGTTTACCTATGACGGGGATACTCCACAGGATGCACGCAAGGCGATCCGGGAGCGAGCGCAGGTGGTCCTGACTAATCCGGATATGCTACATGCGGGGATTCTTCCGCATCACACTAAATGGGCGAAGCTGTTCGAGAATCTTCGTTACTTCGTGATCGATGAGCTGCACTACTACCGGGGGATTTACGGAAGTCACCTGGCGAACGTGCTTCGTCGGCTCCGCCGCATCTGTGAATTTTATGGAAGCAAGCCCCAGTTCATCTGCTCTTCCGCGACCATTGCCAATCCTAAGGAACTGGCGGAAGCGGTCTGTGAAGAGCCGTTTGAACTGGTGGACAAAAACGGAGCAGCCAGCGGAGAGAAGTATTTCATCTTCTACAACCCGCCTGTCGTCAATCGACAACTGGGAATCCGCAGAAGCTATATCCATGAAACCCGGCGGATGGCAGCAGACACCATTCAACGGGGAGCGCAGACGCTGGTGTTTACGAATAACCGATTGGCCACGGAAGTCCTGCTGACTTATCTGAAGGAGGAATGTGAGCAGGCTGACTATCCTCGGGAAACGATCCGGGGATATCGTGGCGGATATCTTCCAAAGGAGAGGCGGCAGATCGAGAAGGAACTGCGAGACGGCACAATCCGGGGAGTGGTGGCGACAAACGCTCTTGAGCTGGGCATCGATATCGGATCACTGGACTCCGTCATTCTTGCGGGCTATCCGGGGACGATTGCATCCACCTGGCAGAGGGCAGGACGAGCCGGGCGCAGAAACAGAACATCCATCGCGGTTCTGGTGGCTTCCAGCGCTCCGGTGGATCAGTACATCGTGGAACACCCGGATTATTTCCTGAATCGTCCTCCGGAAGAAGCGCACATCAATGCCAACAATCTTGAAGTGATGATCAGTCATCTCAAGTGCGCAGCGTTTGAGTTGCCAGTGCGGAAGGATGAAAAGTTCGGTCCTCACCCGGTGGAGGACATGTGTAGTTTTCTGCAGGAATCGGGATATCTCCACGTTTCAAAGGACACCTGGCACTGGGTTTCTGACTCCTATCCTGCCGATGCCATCAGTTTGCGTGCAGTGACCAGTGATAACTTCATCGTGATTGATACCACCCGGGGTGAAGATGTCATCGCTGAGGTATCGTTTCCGGTTGCGCTCACCACACTGCATGAAAAAGCTATCTATCTGCATGATGCACGCCAGTATCAGGTGGAAAAGCTGGACTATGAGAGCCGGAAGGCGTATGTCCGTCGCGTGAATTGTGATTACTACACTGATGCGATTGACTACACGCAGGTGCGGGTTCTGGAAGAGTTTGATTCTTTTCCTCTGCCATCAGGAGCGCGGTCAGTCCATGGCGATGTTCGTGTCAATCGCCAGATTGTCGGGTTCAGGAAGATCAAGTTCTATACGAATGAAAATATCGGATCCGGCATTCTTTCGATGCCGGAACAGGAACTGCATACCACTTCTTTCTGGCTGCATCTGACCACCCAATTCATGGCTCAGCTGCAGGATCTGTCGTCTGCCGAAAAGCAGAACGGACTGAGCGGTCTGGGAAATGTCCTGCGGACAGTTGGCGCATTGCTGATGATGTGTGATCCGCGTGATCTGCGCATTGCCGTCAGCGAAGATTCTTCACAGGGACAGCCCGGATTTGAGCCGGATCTGTTTCTGTATGATGCCTATCCAGGTGGAATTGGTCTGAGTGAGCCGTTATACAGACGTGTTGAGAAGCTGCTGCAGATGGCGAAAGAGCTGATCCGGGATTGCGGATGTGAAGCAGGCTGCCCGGGTTGTGTCGGTCCGGTGGGTGAAGTGGGAGAGCGGGGAAAAGAAGTAGCCTCCCGCATTCTTGATCTGTTGATTGTGCCTTCTGCATCAGAGGCATGAGAAACTAAGTCGAGTGGTTATTACGGGTATTTACTATGCGCTCGCCTGTATTGGGATAGGCGGGATTCTGGCCTATTTTCTACATAATGGCTGGCTGGCGGTTCCTTTTGTCCTGCTGGCGTTATTCTGTCTGTACTTCTTCCGCGATCCGGAACGTGTGATCCCAGGTGGCTCCGTGGCTGTTTCTCCTGCCGATGGGAAAGTGGTTTCCATTCAGCCCGAAAGTGATGGCCGGACACGAGTGGGAATCTTTCTAAATGTCTTTGATGTCCATGTCAACAGGACACCAATTTCCGGAACAATCCGCTCCATTCGCTATCAGCCCGGGAAATTCCTGGTGGCCAGCAAACCGGAAGCGGCATCACAGAATGAACAGAATACGTTCGTGGTGGAAGGCGATGGCACTTCCATCGAATTCAGTCAGATTGCGGGGCTGATCGCCCGTAGGATCATCTGTTACAAGAAACCCGGAGACAAGGTTCAGGCCGGCGAACGTGTGGGTCTGATTCAGTTCGGTTCCCGCGTGGACATCCTGTTTGGTCCGGAATGGGAACTCACCATTCAACAGGGGCAACGGGTATCAGCCGGGTCCAGCATTCTGGCAAAGAGAAAATAATGAAACTTCCTGCTCCCCCGCGCCGGGCTGCATATGCGCTGCCGACGCTTTTTACCGCCGGGAATATTTTTCTGGGATTTCTGTCGATTTTCCAGACATTTGAAGGCGCGATCCGGACGGCTGCGGGTGATGCAGCAGGAGCGGCTGGCAACTTTGATACGGCAGCAAAGTTCATCGGGCTTTGTGTTGCGTTTGATGGCCTGGACGGCCGGATCGCACGGATGACTAACACGGTCAGCGATTTCGGGCGTGAGATGGATTCGCTGGCGGATGTCATTGCCTTTGGTCTGGCCCCTGCTGCGCTGGCGTTCATCTGGGGCGTTTATTTTGTCGATGCCTCCGATGCTCCCTTTCTGCGAGAGCATCTGCATCATGCCGGATATTTCCTTGCGTTTCTGTTTCTGCTCTGCGGGGCCATGCGTCTGGCCCGGTTCAATGTCCAGTTAAATCCTGTGCCCAAGAATCCGGGACGGCCGGATCGCAAATACTTTGTGGGCCTTCCCATCCCTGCTGCAGCGGGAATGATTGCGGCGGTGGTCTATTTTGTGGGAGTTAATGGCCTGAACTACTGGTTGTACACAGCGCTGTGGCTGGGCCTGATCGGATTGCTGAGTTTCCTCATGGTATCTACGTGGAGATATCGCAGCTTCAAGGATCTGAATCTGCTGCGTCCCCGGTCACCTTTCAGCATTATCTTTATGGGAGCAGCCATCTATCTGCTGGCAAACTACTCCCGATATTCGCTGCTGGCACTGGGCACTGTTTATGTGGGAAGTGGCATTGTGGTGAGAATTGCCGGACTGATCAAGCGTTTGTTCCGGCGGGATGCCCCTGTGCATCCAGAGGAGAATCCCGTTGTCTAGGAAGAATTCCCTGCCCAAACTCGCAATTGTGGGAAGTGAGAGCCTGATCGGTCGCGAACTACAGGAACTCCTCTCCAATCAGCGCCTGAGTGAACAGATTGAATTTGTGGCTGAAGATGCCGAGCCGGATGATCCAGAGGATGAGGAGCGCGCAATTCAGTCCCCTCTCAACCGCGAATCCTTGCAGGGATCCCGAGTAATTTTTCTTGTCGGCTCACGGGAATCGTCACTGAAGGTCCGGCAACTGAAGCTGAAAGCCACTCTGGTGGATGCAACAGGCGTTCTGAACGGCGTGGTCCGTGCTCCGGGAGCTGAGCCGGAGCGGTATCTGTCTCCTGAATCGGAAGTGCTGTCTGTAGCTCATCCGGCTGCGATTGCGCTGGGGATGTTTTTCCGGAAACTGGCCTTGATCGCACCCGTCCGTTCCTCTGTTGTGACGGTGTTTGAACCCGCCAGCCAGCGTGGAAAGAAAGCCATCCAGGAGATGCAGGAACAGACAATTGCCTTGTTGGGATTCCGCCCTGTGCCCAAAGAGATCTTCGATGAGCAGGCGAGTTTCAATCTGCTACCCCGACTTGGTGAGGATGCAGCGGACCCCCTGGAAGCTTCACAAAAGCGGATTGAGAATGATCTCCGGCACCTTCTGTCGATTGACCAGTGTGCGCCAGAGCCATCGCTGCGTCTGATTCATGCTCCGGTCTTCCATTGCTATGCCATGTCGGCCTGGGTGGAGTTCGAAGAAGAGCCGGATCTTTCTGCTCTCTCGTCAGCTCTGCAATCTCCACAGTTCGAAATCCGGACTGCGGATGAAGATGCTCCGACCAATGCAGGAATCTCGGGACAGAGCGGACTGAGTCTGGACATGATTCAGGCAGATTCCAGAAATCCCAATGCAGCATGGTTCTGGGTAATGTCGGATAATGTGCGCCTGACCGCAGAAAATGCACTGCTGACAGCGGCCTCCGTTCTGGAACAGGCAAGCAGGGGAGTGCAGTAATGCAGCGTCGTCAGCTGGGTGGAGTTCTGGCCGGGCTGGCGGCGTCCCTTTCCGGTTGTGGATATGGTCTGGCTGGAAAAGCAGATCTGGTGCCGAAGCATATCCAGACTATCTCTGTTCCTCCCTTCCACAATGTGACGACAAGATATGCGCTGACAGATCAGTTGCCCAGCATGATTGCACGGGAGTTTATCTCCCGCACGCGATATCAGATTGTGAATGATCCGGAGAATGCAGATGCAATTCTGAGAGGCTCTGTTCTCAATGTCTATGCATTGCCCACAATCATTGACCCTGTTCGCAATCGGGCTTCCGGTATTGAGCTACAAGTAATTCTCTCTCTGGAGTTGACGGAACGGTCAACGGGTAAGGTGCTATACAGTCAACCTGGTTATAACTTCAGGCAGCGCTATGAGGTAGCTGCTCCGGGTGCATATTTTGACGAATCGTCAGTTGCCATCCAGAGGCTTTCCCAGGATGTGGCTCGTTCCGTGGTGACAGGAATCCTGGAGAATTTCTGATGTTACCGCGCGAGTTTCTGGCCTCCCTCAACAAAAAAGATCCAGAACCTGTTTATCTCTTTATCGGTCCTGATTTCTATACTCGTCGTCAGGCACGGGAAGCGCTGACGCAGGCTGTGCTGGGCGATGCGGATCAGGAAAGCGGAATTTCGCGTCTCGATCTGGATGAGATGAGTCTCCCTGCTGTTCTCGATGATGCCAGTGCGTTGTCCCTGTTTTCCTCGAAACGCTTGATCTGGGTGTCCAGTGCGGAATTAGCCCTTCCCCGAAGAATCACATCTAAAACGGATGAAGAAGGATCAGGTGCCCTGCTGGCGGAATACCTTCGAAATCCCACTCCGGAAACAGTCATTGTGTTCGATTGTGCCCGCTATGGCTTTGAGGGAGATGACAAGCAGAAACTGGAACGGGTCAGGAAATTCTATTCAGCCATTCCTGCTGTGGTGGAGTTTGTTCCCTATTCATCAGGAGAAGCAACGCGGCTTGTCCGGGAACTGGCGAAGGAAAAGAACCTGCCGCTGACGGGTCCACAGGTGGAAATTCTGGTGGAAGTTCTGGCGGCGGACGCAGGCCGGATCACCATGGAAGTGGAGAAGCTGTCACTCTTTGCCCAAGGTCGTGGCCTGACGGATGAAGAGATTATCGGATTGATTCCGAATGCGCGGTCATCCAACATTTTTGCTCTGGTGAATTCGCTGGCACGCGGCAATCGGCGAGAAGCGCTGGATGTGCTGGATGTCCTGGTGAGGGAAGGGGAATACCTTCCTCTGGTTCTCACGTTTCTGTCTACACAATTCCGGCTGGCACTTGCTGCTTCCGAAGCGAATCTCCGAAATGCAGCCCAGATTCAGGGGCATTTTTCCAAAGCAGGTGTAGCGATGTGGAAGGCAAGGGCAGAGCAGCTTGCAGATACTATTCGGGTATTTCCACCGCAGAAGCTGAAACAGGCAATTCTGCTGACGTTTCAAGCGGACAGGGAATTAAGAGACACCCGCCCTGATGACAGGACAGTGATGGAGAGCTTTGTGTGGCAATTGACCGCCTCCTGAAAAGGAAGCGGTCAGAGAGAAAAAAGAAAACTTAAGCGGCTGTTGCGAGAGCTCTGACGCGACGGGTCACACGGCTCTTGTAGCGAGCTGCAGTGTTGCGCTTGATGATGCCTGTCTTTGCTGCGCGATCCAGAACTGAGAAAGTTTTGGGGAGTGCAGCCAGAGCGCCTTCCTGATCATTGCTGGCGATCAGCTTGCGGATCACACGGATCTGGTAGCGAAGACGGGACTTGCGCGCGCGATTAATTGCGGTACGACGGGCAGTCGTTCGGACGCGCTTTACTGATGATACGGTATTTGCCATTTACAAACCTATTTCAAACGTTCAGCTATCAGAATAACACGAGAAAAGTCATTCACACTACTTGATCTTTTCATCCTTCTCCACTTTTCCATCCCGGATATGGATGATCCGGTGAGCGTGCAGGGCGATGTCGTGTTCGTGGGTGACCAGAATGATGGTATTTCCCTGCTGGTGCAGTCTTTCGAACAGACTCATGATTTCGATACCGGTAGCGGTATCGAGAGCACCCGTCGGTTCGTCAGCCAGCAGAATGGAGGGATCATTCACCAGCGCGCGGGCAATGGCCACACGCTGACGCTGTCCACCGGAAAGCTCATTCGGCTTGTGGTGCATTCTCTTTTCCAGATCCACTTGCGAAAGACGCAGACGGGCTTTCTGCTCACGGACATCCGGGGCAATGCCGGAATAGATCAGAGGCAGTTCTACATTGTGGAGGGCGGATGCACGGGGAAGAAGGTTGAAGGTCTGGAAGACGAATCCAATTTCTTTGTTCCGGATCCGTGCCAGTTCATCATCACTCATGGCGGATGCCGGCCGCCCGTTGATGTAATAGTGACCTTTAGATGGAGTATCCAGGCAGCCGATGAGATTCATCAGGGTCGATTTTCCGGAGCCGGATGGGCCCATGATTGCCACATACTCACCAACACGGATTTCGATGTCTACGCCGGAGACAGCATTAATTGTCTGGTCACCCATCTGATAGGTTTTCCAGAGATCGTATGTCCGGATGACAATGCCATCCCTCTTGAGTTGTTCACCACGTGCGGCGAGATCTTCAGCGACTGCAGCTGCCATTATCTTAAGAGTCCACCTTCTTCGGAGCTTGGTTGTCTACTTTCACTTTAGCTTCATTCCGTAGTGTGCGGATTACTTTGTAGCTGCCGGTAATGATTTCTTCCCCTTCATTGAGGCCATTGATCACTTCGACATCAGTTGCTCCGGTGATGCCGGTTTCCACTTTTTTGAAGACAGCCTTGTCACCAGCGATGACAAAAACTCCCTGGATCTCTTCCTTGCGGGCTTTTTCAGCAGCAGGGTCTACTTGCTTGGGTTCATCTTTCTTTTTCTTGTCATCCTCCGGCTGAGCCTCCAGATCACCCCTTTGGCGAACGGTCAGGGCCTGGATGGGGACTGTGACGACATTGTTACGTGTGGATGTTGTAACTCTTGCTGTGCTGGAAAGGCCGGGTCGGACTTCCTCTGGCGGATTATCCAGAGCGATGACGACTTTGAAGTCTTTTGCTTCCTGGCTGGAAATTGTACTTTGAGAAGCTGCCACACCGGTTGAGCGAAGGATCGCTGTATTTCCGATTTCGATGACGTGTCCGGGGAATGTCTTTCCGGGGATAGCATCAATACTGATCTCTGCTTTCTGATCCAGTGCCACATTGACAATGTCTGTTTCATCCACCTTCACTTCGGCGGTAATCAGAGACATGTCGGCGATGGTCATGATCAGACTGGAAGCTGAGTTCTGGATACCGGGAACTACAGTTTCTCCGACACGGACAGGAAGATTGGTGACCACTCCATCAATCGGAGAGATGGACTGGGTACGCTGTAGAACATCGCTGGCCCGTCGTAAATTTGCCTGTGCCAGGGCAACACGCCGCTGAGCAGAGGCCAGCTGGGCATTCGTTTGAGCCCGCTGGGCTTTGAACTGCGAGATGCGAGCTTCTGCTTCCCGTACGGACGCTTCCTGAGCATCGAACTCAGTCTTGCGTTGATCCAGTTCCTGCCGGGGAATCAGCTGTTCCTTCCAGAGCTTGTCCGCTCTTTCATAGAAGATTTTGGATCGTTCTGTTTCTGCTTTTGTACGGTCCAGAGTTGCCACCAGAAGTTTCAGATTTTCATCTGCTGCGGTAAGTCCTGCTTCGGCGGCAGCTGAGTCAGCTTCAGCGGAAGCAAGCGATGCACGCTGAGCGGCGACTTCAGCCTCAGGCTGGACGGATTCGAGGCGGGCGAGTACCTGTCCTTTTTTGACGTGCTGACCTTCCACAACCAGAATTTCCGTGATGCGGGAAGGGACATTCGCATTTGTGCCGATATTGATATAGTTTCGCGGCTTAATTTCACCGGATGCTGTCACAACGGCTGCCACATCCTGCCTGATTGTCCGTGCTGTCTGTACAGCAGTAATGTTCTTTTCCGCAATTTTCTGGCGGGCAAACAGTCCGATTGCGGCGACTACCACCACCACAACAGGCAGAATTATTTTCCACTTCTTTTTCAACGCGACTCCTCGTCCCATTAGACGCAGGTTTGAGTCTGTAAGTTCAACTTAATTGGATGAGCCACAAGAAAATTTACTGTTCGGAAAAGATAAGTAATTATTGATTTTTTTGTTGGATTTGAAAAGTACGGACTGCGGTCCAGTTGGTGGTTTCCTCATGAGCCACCACGATATGAGTCTGATCTTTCAGGTCGTCTTGTAATGCCAGGCAGAGCGGTTCATTCAGGTTCAGGCTGAGGCGCCTTCTCAATGCCTTACCTCTTTTCGGAATCACTTCTATATGAAGCAGAACCTCGCGGGAGGAGGCTTTCAGAACCGCTTCCGGAAACTGAAAGTGAATCCATGGTTCCTGCGTTTCTTTTTCCGGACATCCCCCGGCAATCTCAAAATCTTCCCGGAACGGAACGATGCGAATTCCGGCGGCGGCCAGTTTCGGTGGTTCAGGCGCAGGAGTGGTGACGATTACCCGGTCAAATGAGTTCAGGTAAATATTCGCCGGATGGATTCCGGAGGTCAGGATCGGATCCGGCACTTCCAGCCGCACTGTTTTGTATTGCTGGGAACGGGATAAAGCAAACTTCAGGCCTGCTCCGGGAACTTCGGTCGTGGCGGAAAAGAATCCTCCGGTGCGGACAGCGAGGTGTTCAGCAGAAGAGGTGCTGGATGCCAGAAACTTCCGGTCCTGCTTTGGGGTTTCCAGCTGGATCGGGAAGAGTACCGCACTGGATTCACTGATCGAAGGCGCCAGTTGCTCAACAATTGAGGGGTAGCGGGTAAACTCAATCGGACTGGGGCGCCGCATATTATTGCGCCAGTCATAGATCCGAAAGTTTGCCGAGAGCCAGTAAATGCGCAAGGGCCCTTTTTCCGCATAATGGCTGGTGAGCGCCCGGATCAGGGACATCATATAGACCGAAGCGTCGAGTGCCACGATTCGTTCATGGCTGCGAAGTGATTCCTTGCAGAGTTTCTCCAGTTGGCTGGCATCACTGAGCAATCCAAAGTGGAGTCCGTTGGACATCTCGACGGAATACAGGTTCTTCCGTTCTGAATCCACAGGAGAGTAGATAGGAATATCGCCGAGTTCAGGCAGGATGGCCGAAACTTCCTGCAGCAGGCAGGCATGCCGGTTGACTGGCGTGCTGGCCAGATCAGCAATAATCACAGCCGGACTTTCTGATTCGACCGGCCCGACATAACGAGCCAGTTGGGTTCCAACGGATACGGCACGACCCGGCACCATCTCTTCCGCCACTCGCGGAGGAACCAGAAGATTTACTGGACGATACTTGTTCTGGGCACTCAACAGTGTGCTGAACAGCATCAGAATCCAGCAAAATTTCTTCATCGGTCCAGCCAGCGCACAGACTTTGGTGGTGTGTTGCCACAGGCGATGGAATCCGTCATCCCGGATGAGATCAGTGCACAGGCATTTTCAGTTGCTGTGCGAAGAGCCTGCTGTTCAGTGGGGCCGGAAGCAGTCCGGCAATCAGAACGTCCCTGGAACTCCATACAAACTTCGACGCGAAACTGGGACTGCTGTTTCGAACTGTAATAAAGAAAACCGATAAAAAGAACTGCACCCAGCAGAATCAAAAATCCGAGTTTTTTCCCGTTCATCGCCTACTCCGTGAAAAAGCTCGCCATTCGGCGGAACTTGAGATAACGATCTTCTACCAGCTGTTCCGGCGAGAGGACGGTGAGCTGTGCCAATGCATGACGGAGAGTGCGGGCAATGTTTGCAGCTGTCTCATCGTAGTTTTCCTGAGCACCTTCAATCGGTTCAGGAATGACATCATCAACAATTCCGAGAGGTTGCAGGTCCGGTGCAGTCATCTTCAGTGCTGCTGCGGCTTTTTCCGCCTGGCCGGAATCACGAAAAATAATGGCGGCTCCACTTTCCGGAGAAATTACGCTGTAGATGGAGTTTTCCAGCATATAAATCCGATTGCCGATACCCAGCCCAAGTGCGCCACCTGAGCCACCTTCGCCAATAATGATGACGATGATCGGAACACCCAGGCGGGACATCTCGCGAAGATTGAGTGCGATTGCCTCTGCCTGGCCGCGCTCTTCTGCGTCAATTCCAGGGTAAGCCCCCGGAGTATCCAGAAAAGTGATGATAGGGCGCTGGAATTTAGCTGCCAGACGCATGGCTCGAAGAGCCTTGCGGTAACCTTCCGGCTTGGGCATTCCAAAGTTCCGAAAAAGTTTCTGCTTGGTATCCCGGCCTTTTTGCTGCCCCAGAACCATGACTGGCTGGTTTTCAAAATGAGCCATGCCACAGACGATTGCTGCATCATCAGCGAATGCTCTGTCTCCATGGATTTCAGAGAATCCAGTAAAGATGCGTTCAATATAGTCCAGGGCGTGAGGACGCTTGGGGTGACGGGCCAACTGGACACGTACCCATGCGGGATCTGGAGGAGTTGGAGGTTCTGCGGGCTGAGGAGGCGGATCTTTTGGCATTTCTGGTTGTGTATTCGCCGGACTGGGTCCTGCTCCTCGCAAAGCGGCTAACTGCCGTGCCTTTTCTTCGCTGCGTTGGTTATTATCCATTCAGTTCAAAGTAGAAGAAACCTGTCAGATGGTTTCCAGTGATTCAGCTCCGCAAATTCTTTCAATCTCTGCCCGGAATTCCTTATCAGGCCGGACTTTTGTTGCAACATCCAGCGTAACTGAAAAATCTCTCGGCTTTTCAAGCTTCAGTCTCACCTGAGCTTCGCCAGGCTTCCGGTCAAACAGCTTTTGCAACTCTTCAGCCCGTTCTGAGCCATTATTCCCTAACCGGACACGGATGGAAATCAGGCTGGGGAGGTTGACGCGGGCATTCTCCAGCGGAACTACGTCCTGGATGGAAACTTTGGACGGACCACCCTCTTCGGGAAGAACCAGTCCCCGGATCATCACCGGACGATCTTCCACCAGCAGGGGAGCCACACTTTCATACACGGTGGTGAATGCCAGCGCTTCAATGGAACCGTCCAGATCTTCCAGCTGCATGACTGCCCAGGGCTTTCCTTCCCTGTTCCGTTTACGCTGCAGTCCGGTAATGATTCCACACAGCTTGACTTCCACTCCTTTTGCCAGCCCTTCAAGGCCGGTGACCGTATGTGTGCGCAGATCGGGGACTCTGTCGGCAAACTGATCCAGTGGATGTCCGGTGATGTAATACCCCAGCAGTTCTTTCTCGCTGGACAGTTTTTCCTGCGGTGTCCAGTCCGGGACATTCGGCAAGAGAGGATCGGGATGTTCTTCTTCCGCCATCAGCGCGCCAAATAGACCGGATTGTCCACTGGCTATGTCCCGCTGTGCGCGGATGCCAGATTCGATGGCGCTGTCCAGAACGGCCAGTAACTGTGACCGGGTTCCCGGCAGCGTATCCATGGCACCCGCTTTGATGAGTGATTCCAGAACCCGTCGGTTTACAGCAGACATATCTACCTGCTCACACAGCTTGTAGAGGCTGGGGAACGGCCCATTTTCTCGTCGTGCAGCAACAAGCGCTTCTACCGGGTTGGCTCCGGCATTCTTAACAGCCCCCATACCAAACCGGATGGAACTCTTTGCGGGAGTGAAATTGAGATCTGAATAGTTGATATCCGGGGGAAGGACTTCAATCTTCATTTCCCGGCATTCATTGATATATTTGACTACCTTGGTTGTATTCCCCGTTTCCGAAGTGAGCAACGCACTCATGAATTCCACTGGATAATTCGCCTTGAGGTATCCCGTCAGATAGGCAAGGTATCCATAAGCGGCCGAGTGGGATTTGTTGAATCCGTACTCCGCAAACTGAGCCATCAGGTCGAAGATCTTCTCTGCCTTCTTCGGAGCAAAGCCATTTGTTTTGGAGCCGGACATGAAGCGTTCCCGCTGCTGATCCATCTCCTCTTTTTTCTTTTTTCCCATGGCGCGACGCAGCATGTCTGCTTCACCCAGCGAGTAGCCGGCCATTTTGTTGGCTACCTGCATCACTTGCTCCTGATAGAGCATGACGCCATAGGTTTCTTCGAGAATTTCCTTCAGTTCGGGTGGATCATAGACCACTTCAGAGCGGCCATGCTTGCGGTTGATGAAGTCATCGACAACACCACCTTTCAGAGGACCCGGCCGATAGAGAGCGTTGAGCGCACACAGATCTTCCACCCGGCTGGGCTGATAGCGGCGCAGCACGTCCTTCATGCCTGGAGATTCAAACTGAAAGACGCCATCGGTCAGGCCGTTACTGAACAGTTCATACGCTTTTGGGTCATCGAGAGGAAGACTTTCCAGCTCAATTTTTACTCCACGATACTTTTCGATGAGCTTCAGAGCATCATCCAGAATCGTGAGTGTCGTCAGCCCCAGAAAGTCCATCTTGAGAAGGCCCAGTTTCTCCAGGCCTTTCATGTCGTACTGGGTGACAATTTCCTCTTTGTTTGTCTTGTACAGCGGAACCAGATGTTTCAGGGGTTCCGGTGAAATCACCACACCCGCAGCATGGACGCTGGCGTTACGGGCCATCCCTTCAATGCGCTGTGCGACATCCAGCACTTCACGAACACGACTGTCTTTGGACGCCGCTTCATTGAAGCCGGGCTCCATCTCAATGGCATCCTTCAGCTTGATGTTGAGGACACCCGGGACCATCTTGGTCAGCTTGTCTGATTCTGCAAAGCTGAAGTCCAGAACTCGGGCGACGTCCTTGATTGCTGCTTTTGCGCCCAGCGTTCCAAACGTAATGATCTGCGCAACCTGTTCCCGGCCATATTTTTCCGTGACGTACTGAATGACTTCCCCGCGTCCGCGCGTACAGAAGTCGATATCGATATCAGGCATCGAAATACGTTCCGGGTTAAGGAACCGCTCAAAGAGCAGACCATACTGCAACGGATCAACATCTGTAATCTGCATGCAGTAGCTGACCAGTGATCCAGCAGCAGAACCACGTCCCGGACCTACCGGAATCTTGTGATCTTTTGCATAACGGATAAAGTCCCAGACAATCAGGAAGTATCCGGAGAACTGCATCTGCTGGATCAGATTGATCTCATAATCCAGACGCTTGCGATACTCCTCAATCGGCTGGCGCAGCATGTTTGCCGCAGCCATATGCTCCAGTTGCGTCATGCGGTAGTCGAATCCCTGACGGGCGACATACTCAAAGTAGCTGTCGATGGTTGCGTTCGGTGGGATCGGGAAACGGGGGAACGGTTCCTTGACCTTTTCCAGCTTCAGGTTGCACCGTTGTGCGATATCCCAGGTGCGATCGAGTGCATCGGGGCAATCACCGAACAGCAGCTCCATCTCTGCGCGGGTCTTGAGATGGAACTCCTCAGTCGTAAAGCGCATCCGGTTGGGATCGGCCATGGTCTTGCCGGTCTGGATGCACAGCATGATCTCGTGGGACCTGGAGTGTGCCTTGGTCAGATAATGCGCGTCATTGGTCGCCACCAGCGGAATGCCGGAGTCCAGTGCCAGCTTGCGGAGCTCCGGAATCAGCCGCCGGTCTTCATCCAGATTGTGGTCCTGAATTTCGAGAAAGAAATTTTCCTTCCCGAACATGTCCTGATACTCATGTGCAATGCGGCGGGCATCGTTGTATTTGTCCGCCATCAGGGATTCGTTCAGATCTCCGCGCAGACAGGCAGAGAGACAGATGAGTCCCTTAGAGTGCTGAGCCAGCAGATCTTTATCGATGCGTGGCTTGTAGTAAAAACCATCCAGATAACCAGTGGATACAAGCTGGATGAGATTCCTGTACCCTTCCTGGTTTTCACACAGCAGAACGAGGTGGTTGTAACGGTTGCCTTCGGATTTATCCTTGTGACCTTTCTGCGCCACATACATTTCGCAGCCAATGATCGGTTTGATGCCCCTGTCATTGGCTTTGTTGTAGAAATCCATGGCACCAAAGAGGTTGCCGTGGTCGGTGAGCGCCACTGCCGGCATTTTCTGCTCGGCAATGATCTGCATCATCTGACCGGTTTCACAGGCTCCGTCAAGAAGTGAATAGTCGGTATGACAATGAAGATGGACAAAAGGGTTAGACATCGCTGCAAAAGTGGGGGAACCCCCATTATAAAGTTTGTCTGCTGCTTCTTAGAAGCAAAAATGATCCAATAGCGCCCGCAAGGATAGAAGCTCCCAGAATTGCGATCTTGGCTGCATCCAGTTGGGGGCTTTCTCCGAAAGAAAGCTCACCGACAAACAACGCCATCGTGAATCCGATACCAGCCAGCCATCCAACTCCATGGATCTGTTTCCAGTTGATTCCGGGAGGCAGTGTTGCCAGACCAAACTTTACAGCGAGCCATGCAAACAGAGTGATTCCCAGCGGTTTCCCTATTAGCAGACCTAAAGCTGTTCCAAAGGCCGCGGGTTCCTGTAGAAAGTTGGTTTGAGTGCCGACTACTCGTACACCTGCATTGACCATGGCGAACAAAGGCATGATGACAAAGCTAACCCATGGGTGCAGGGAGTGTTGGAAACGCATCAGCAGCGGCTGAACCTGTTCACATTTCACCTCCAGCGCATGAATAGCTTCCAGAGCTTCCTGGTCGTGGAGCATGCGGGTGGGTGCGTCAACACGCCTTTCTACCCGCCTGAGCTCATGCTGAACATTGTGAATAAAGGCATGGGAGTCGATACGACTTCTTGCTGGAATCGCAGTAGCCAGCAGGACACCCGCAATGGTTGCGTGGACTCCGGATGCCAGCATGGAGATCCAGAGTCCAAGCCCCACAAATCCATAAACGGCAGGGTGACGGACACCCAGATAATTCAGCAAAAATGCCAGCCCTAGCCAACCACCTGCGGCAAGTAATGCTGCGAAAGAAAGTTCATTAGTATAGAAAATCGCAATGATGAACACAGCGATGATGTCATCCACAATGGCCAGTGCAGCCAGAAAGACTTTCAGCGCCAGCGGAATACGACTGCCCAACAGCGCGAGAACTCCCAGAGAAAACGCGATGTCGGTTGCTGTCGGAATCGCCCATCCGCGAATGGCAGGAGTGCCAGCGGTGATTGATGCATAGATAAGTGCCGGAAAGATGACGCCACCCATCGCTGCCAGAATTGGTATCGCTGCCACACGCAGGTTCTTCAACTCTCCTGCCAGCAGTTCCCGCTTGATCTCCATCCCCATGACGAAGAAGAAAATCACCATCAGGCCATCGTTGATCCAGTGATGAATTGAATGAGTAGATCGAAACTCTCCAGCTCCGATTTCAAGATCTCCTCGCCAATAGGCGAAATAAAGATCTGACCACGAGGAGTTGGCCCAGAGAAACGCCACGATTGTCGTGATCAGCAGGACGATTCCGCCTGCTGTGTCCCTCTGAATGAATTGTTGAAATGGCTTGACTACATAATCAATGGGAACGCGCTGGGAAGATGAGGACATTCGGTCTCTTTTTCAATATAGCGACTGGAGATCAATTTCATCAGGGTTTTGAATGAAAACCACCTCATCTCGGATACGATGAATTCTTCCCTATGAGATATCTTTCATTGTTCCTGTTCTGTTTGATTTCAGGAATGAGCTCTGTTGCAGAAACTGTTTCTGTTGGATTGACGCAACGTGGAACAAGCCTGGAAGTACAGATTGTTCGGGCAGCGGACGCACAGGCCCCGACAGTGCTTCTGATTGGAGGATTCGGAAATGACAAATCCCCGGAAGTCATCCGTAAGGAAATCGAAGCATGGGAAAAAATTCATCCTGCAAAACGAAAATTTCGTGTACT
This sequence comes from Bryobacteraceae bacterium, assembly GCA_037190045.1. Classification (GTDB taxonomy): domain Bacteria; phylum Acidobacteriota; class Terriglobia; order Bryobacterales; family Bryobacteraceae; genus JAPKYZ01. The sequence continues at coordinate 404,939 of JBBCIQ010000004.1, forward strand.
GGGCATTCCCCATGCCAATCCGGATGAAACGAAGGTGAGCTTCCCACCTGACGGAGATGCCTATCGGGAATCTTCAGAAGCGCACTATCTCTGGCGATGGCTCGGGAGTCAGGCGCCGGATCTTGTCGTCATTGTGGGTAACGATCCATCCGGCCTGGAAGCTACACTCTCCACGCATGCCGTTGCAGGATATGGAAAGATTCCTGTGCGAAAAATTTCTGCCCGGCGAGGGATTCTGAAAGGACTCAAGACGGTAGAACGCTCCAATGCTGCTCGGGAAAAAGCTCGTCGGTCAGAGCGGACTCCGTTGCAACTGATTGGTTCACTCGAAAATTTCTATGGCCGGGATCTTAACAGTGTTGTTTATGTTCCAACCATGGCAGTTGCGGCACGGCTTCGCATCGGGAAGCTGGACGATGTGGAGAGGATAGTCCGTCCTTACATGAATGGTGAAAAGGACAGCCTGCGAAATGCAACCTCAAGTCACCTTCCGGGCCATCTTGTTTTTGCGGAACTGGCAGAAAAAACCAACAAACCCGAATATGTGGCACTTGTAAAACGTGCAGCTGATGTGGGATTCAATGCAGATGGGTCGCTGAAAGAGTCCATGCCATTTCACGATGAGATGAGCGATTCAGTCTTCATGGGGTGTCCCATTCTGGTGAAAGCGGGAAAGCTTACTGGAGAGAAAAAATATTTCGACATGGCACTCAAGCATTTTCGATTCATGCAGTCCTTGGATAAACGGAATGATGGGTTGTATCGACACTCCCCACTGCACGAAACTGCATGGGGAAGAGGCAACGCTTTTCCTGCATTGGGGCTCGCTCTTTCCCTGCTGGATCTTCCCCAGGATCATCCTGCCTATCCGGAGATGTTGAGTGCCTATCAGGATCTGATGAGAACTCTTGCCCGGTATCAGGATCGAGAGACCGGAATGTGGCGTCAGGTAGTGGATCACCCATCGGTGTTTCCCGAGTTCACGTCCACTGCAATGATTGGCCGGTCCCTGCTCATCGGCATCCGCAAAGGATGGCTGGATGCTGCTACATATCAGCCTCATGTGGATGCAGCATGGAAGGCGATTCTTCAGAGAACCAGTGATGATGGGCAGTTTGTCGATGTTTGTGAGTCCACAGCAAAACAGAAATCGCTGGAAGACTATCTGTATCGAAAAGCGATTTTAGGGAAGGATCAGCGGGCAGGAGCGATGGCGATGATGTTTGCAATAGAGATGGCCGGACTGTAATCATCCGGCCACCTCTGATGTTGAAGGGTTAGAACGTCAATTTGAGAGCGACCTGACCGATGCGCGGACCACCCATCGGATCGAGGTTTCCGCCTGCTGTTGCGGAGATCACACCAAATGTTCCGACTCCCTGTGTGGTTCCGGGATCGGCAAAGTTGGCATGATTCAGGACGTTGAAGAACTCACCACGAAGCTGAAGCGTGAACCGCTCACCCATCGGGATGTTCTTGAAGAGCGAGACATCCAGATTAGTGATTCCGGGCCCATTGATAATTCCTGTTCCACTGTTCCCGAACTGGTATTGTCCGGCTGGAGCAAAGCAGGAAGTATCGAACCACTGCTGGATGGAGCGCGAACCACTCCCCACATTTCCATCACACAGCCGATTGGGTCGACTTCCTCCGCCCAGTGATTGTGTCAGATTCGGTGAGCTGTAAATGGTAAGAGGAATGCCAGATTGAACAGTGAAGATCGAGTTGATCTGCCAGCCGCCAGCCAGATAGGATGCCAGTCCTTTTGAGGCCAGGCGATGCCCCTTGCCGAAAGGAAGATAGTAAGATCCTGCCATGACCAGTCGATGACGAATGTCATTACTGGAGCGACCCTTTTCGGCACGCAGATTGTATGAATCCTGAAGGGTAACTCCCAGTCCGCCGACACCGCCACTACCCAGTGAGGAATCGGTGAGCAGTTTGGAGTAAGTGTAGGACGTCATCAGGTAGACACCATGGCTGTATCGCTTTTCCAGCTTGGTCTGGAGTGAGTGATAGGTGGAGTTCGCACTGGCCAGAGCAAGATTGGATACATTCTGATACTGCGGATACTGCCGCATCAGCTGTCCGCGGGTAATAGTGGGACCACCAAGAGTTCCGGTGAGAACACCTTCGAAGGGATTTGCCACCCGATCCAGAACAGCACTGTTCAGGACTTCCTGCGGAAGCTGATTCATATTGATGGAAGATCCCCACGGGAGTCGTGTGCCACGATTGCCGACATAGGAAACATCCAGAACCATGGATCCCGGTACCGGAGCCTGAATGCCGAAGCTCCACTGCTGTACATAGGGGACACGGTTATTGGGATTGACGTAGTTGATCGACTGTCCGGCAAGAAATCCGGCACTGGGTTCAGCTTGAGGCAGGTTGTGGAAGGGGAATCCATTGTTGAGATAAAACGCCGGATTCAGGTTGTCCAGGGTGTTGAAGGACGTTGTGGCAGAGAAACCTGCATTCAGGGCAGTAGAAGAAACAGCACCACGAGTCAGCGGGGAATAGATCATCCCGTATCCGCCGCGGATCACGGTTCCGCGTGCAGCAGTAGGTGACCAGGCAAAGCCGAAGCGGGGTCCCCAGTTGTTCTTGTCCGTATTCACCAGACGACTGCCTGTTCCATCACGACCCGCAAAGCGCAGTGCGCCTGGAAGCCCGGTCACCGGATCAGTTGCTGTGGGATCAAAGATGGACATGCGATTGGCTACTTCGGAAAAAGGAGTCTCCAGGTCATAGCGAAGTCCCAGATTCAGGGTGAGTGTCGAGGTGACCTTGATGTCGTCCTGGATGAAAGCAGCACCATACCAGGAACGGAATCCGAAGGTAGGCGTGATGGTGACAGAGCCGGAGGCAGCAGCACCCAGCAACAGATCAGCTATGGCAGATCCTGTATTGGCAACTCCGGGCTGGTTGGAGAATACTCCCGTGAATCCCAGTGTGCCGGGTTCCCCTGCCTGTGAAGGACGATTGAACTGGAAGCGGCGATAGTTGCCACCAATCTTCAGTGTGTGTTTTCCCTTGATAACCGTGACTGTGTTGGAGAAATCATAAACGGTCTGGTACGTTCCGCCGTTTGATGAGTTACCCAACGCAGAAAAGCCGGTAACGTTGATGCGGGGACTTGCCGGAGCAGGAGACGGTAATCCTGTCAGTCCGATCAGGGCATTTCCGTCTTCCGGATATTTGGGAGAGAACGCATTGATGTGACGGTTGAGGCCGAAGCGAAATTCATTCAATACATTGGGTGTAAAGATGTGAGTATCACTCAGTGTGACATTGCGGTTGGGTGCATGCTGATTGTTGTCTCCCGGATTGAATGCGTTGTCAAAAACGGTAGGTCGTTTCTGATCCAGATTCTGCAGGAAGAATTTTCCACTCAGCGTGTTTTTCTCGTTGATGTGATGATCCAGCTTAATCATGTACTGGTTGTAATCACGTCCACCGGAATCGAACACCCGGTAGTTGTTTGCATTGGTGAATGCCGCACCAGGAAAATTCGGATTGCCATAGTAGCTGACAATCTGTGACCCTACACGATCAAAGCGGCTGGTGGGAATGATATTTCCAGCGAACGGCTGGCGAATGTAGCCAGTTCCATTCGGATTCACAGAGAGAGATGCCGGATCATAGATCAGAATCTGACGTCCTGCATTATTGAATGTCTGTGAGAAATTTCCTGAACGTTCCAGTTCAGTCGGGACTGTTGCTCTCTGGTTGAAGTCAGTGCGGAATCTCCATCCTTCATGGCTGCCAAAGAAGAACGTCTTGTTCTTCACGATGGGTCCGCCGACGGTGAATCCCCACTGATTGGAGCGGATGGGACTCTTGTCCGGAGAAAAGAAATTTCGAGCGGCCAAAACATCATTGCGGAAGAAGTGATACGCAGTTCCGTGTAACTGGTTGGTTCCTGATTTTGTGGAAACAAGAACAGTCGCACCTCCGGATCGTCCGAACTCAGCGGAATAGACGTTCGTCATGAGTTTGACTTCACCCACTGTTTCTACGCTGGGAATTCCACCTGCGCCGGAAGAGTTCCCGATCATTTCTTCCACCTTTGTCGAGCCATCCACCTGAATATCATTGGTGCCGATGCGTCCCCCGTTGATGGACTGGGTACCAGCTACCCCTTTGTTGGTGGATCCGGGGAGCACCTGTAACAGCTCCACAGGATCACGACCACTAACAGCACTGACCAGTGGAAGATCGACAACAGCTTTTGATCCCACAGTGGTTCCCACCGTTGCAGTCTCACTCTGGACAGCAACCAGTGATTCCGAAACTTCGATAACTTCATTTACCGATCCAACTTCCAATGCGAAATCCAGACGAAGGACTTCTTCCACGGATAGCTGGACACTGGACTGGCGAACAGGACGAAATCCAGCTGCTTGTACATTGACCCGATATTCGCCGGGAGGTAAAAGCGGAATACGGTAGATTCCTGATTCTCCGGTCTGAACTTCACGTTGTAACCCGGTAGCTGTATTGATGACAGTAACGGTTGCAGAATGGAGCGTGGCTCCACTGGAATCGTGGATGGTTCCAGTAATCTGCCCTGTATTCTGGGCAAGCAGAGACATAGCGCCGCCCACGAGGCACAGGAGTGCCCCAAGTATTTTTTGTTTCATGTTTGAAAACCCCTTACCCGAAGAAATCGGGTACTTCGCGAAAATTCACAACCTTCTGAGTTGCTGCCGGATCGATATAGACAAAGTCCCGTCCCGATGGCATGTTTGTAATGCGTTTCGTCCAGTCAATTCCCAATGTGGAATAGATGGTTGCGCTGACATCCTCAACATAGATGGGGCGTTTTCCACTCCATCCAAAATCTGTTACGTTTGCAGCTTCAGTATCAGTGGCACCCATGACGCGGCCACCTTTGATGCCTGCTCCGGCAAAAGCTCCCACCATGGCTTTGGCATAGTGTTCTCGACCAGCCATGGGGGTCAGTTCGCCCGGAGTCCGTCCAAATTCACCCATGCAGACAACAAGAGTTCGATCGAGGAGTGATGTGCCATCCTTCTTCTTCATCTTTTTCAGATCAGTCAGCAATGCAGAAAAAGCGCCATCCAGATCAGAACAGGTTTTGTAGAGTCCGCCCTTGCCATCCTTGCCGTAGATGTTGCTGTGATGATCCCATCCGGGCTGTGTGACAAAGATAAACTTTGCTCCTGCGTCGGCAGCTACCATGTTGCGCGCAATGATGCAGGCATCACCCAACGGAGTGGAGCCGTATGCTTGATGCTCTTCTTCCGTCAGCTTCATGACTTCGGCAATCCGAGGTTCCACCATCATGCGATGAACCGCTTTGCGGAAGGCATCATACTGACGCGCCTGTTGCGGAGATTGCGGGTTCAGCTTCTGGGAAACACCATCCAGTTCCTGGAGAAGACTCCATCGATTGCCGAAACGATCACGGTCCTTTTCCGCCAGCAGAAAAGGTAGATTCTTGTCATTCAGATCCATCGTGAGAGGAGAACAGTAGCTGGGAAGAGATCCCTCTCCCTGCAGCGGACCATACATTGTTGTCGCTGCATAGTTCATCGAGATGAAGGGAGGAAGAAAATCGCCGGGCTTTTTCTTGTCTTCATACTCATAAGCAATGATTGAGCCGAGAGAAGGCATTTCCTTCACGCGGGCAGGGCTAACGGGATGTCCGGTCTGGAGATAATACTGACCGCGACTGTGAACGGTTTCCCATGCTTCCATGGACCGGACTACCAGCAGGTCTGACAGATTTTCAGCTAGTCGGGGCATCAGTCCATAGGGGAACTGATATCCCTGAGGGGTAGTGCGGACATCACGGTTTTCCGGTGCCCACTTGCCTTCCTTGATGTCGAAAGTATCCATCTGGGAAGGTCCACCCTGCAGATTCAGGAAAATAACGCAGTCTGCCGACCCTCTTGGAGAAACTTTTCCCGATGCCTGAGCATTCCACGCAGTAAAAGGGAGTAAATGAAAACCGGATACTGTCAGGGCGCCCAGCCGGAATGCTTCACGTCGGCTCAACAAGGGTACGGAAGTAGAAATCGATGACTTTTTCAAAACGCGCCTCTTAGTTAAAAAGAAATTCGATGCTGTTCAGCACTGCCCATACCAGGTCCTCAGCGCCTTTTTCACCATGGGCTTCCAGGTATTGCTCAGCAGTGGCCAGTTCATGTGCCGCCGGTGGCCGTGAGAAGGCAGCGAGATAGAGATCCTCAATCGCTGTTTTGCGGGCGTCGCCTTTTGCTGTGGCCAGAGCTTTTACCCGGGTGCTTTTTTCGAGATTGATCCGGTCCTGAAGAGCCTTGTCATTCAGCAGCAATGCTGCCTGCACCATGCTGGGCTTCTGCTCTGATTCAGTCTGGTATCGGTCACACTGCCCAAATGCCATAAAGGTCTTGTAGAGCAATTTGTTACTTTTTTCGACATCCATCGGAGAGCGGGACTGCATCATGTACTTCACCTTCTTCTCCGAATAGGTGACTTTGATATCGGGATATGCGCCTGTCACATCTGAAATGGCATCCCAGAGCTGTGTTGCAGAAAGCCGACGCTCTTCCCGCCGGGTCAGAAGAGGATCATGGGTCTCCTTCCATCCATCCGGAGCCTGTGTCGACAACTGATATGCCCTGGATTTCACAATCTGTTTGATCAGATGTCTCAGGTCGTAACCACTTTTTCGGAAATCTTCGGCTAGTGTATCCAGCAGTTCCGGATGTGATGGCTGAAGGGTCCATGGAGAGGGTGGAGGATTTTTAGGATCCTGACGTGCCATGTCGAAATCAAAGGGATTTTCCACAATCCCCCGGCCCATCAGTTCTGTCCAGAAAAGATTCACGGTGGCACGGGCAAATTGTGGATGGTTGGTGATCATCCGTGCGTAGGCCTGGCGATCGGACTCTCCTTTGGGTGTATGTTCACCGGTCAGCAGAAATGTGGGAGTGACATCCTCATTCTTTTTTCGAGGAGGACGTAGGGAGCTGACGGTTGTCGTGTCATAGCCATTTGCGCTGTCCTTCACCCGAAACTGAGGGAATCGTCCGAATGACGGGCCGATGAATGTCTTGCCGAAGAAACTTGCCTGTCGAAATAAAGCAGCTCTCCGCTGTGTCGATAACCAGAGATTGATTTTTTCCAGATGATGGTGGCCGTCATGACAGGAGATACATTCCAGATTCACGCCCAGAAATAAACGGGTGGTATGAATGGCGATCTCATCGGCCGTATCCTCATGGTTGATCTGATAGCCATCTCCTTCAAAAATATGACTTCTTGCGATGAAGTTGGCTGCTCCATCAGACCAGGTGGAAACGGTGGAGGCCGTGATCATGTCCTGGACGAATTCGTCATAGGGGACATTCAGGGTAAGCGACTTGTAAATGTAGGTATGAAAAGTATTAATGCCTTCGCCCAGCAACTCACCGTTTTTGAAAAGGTCGTTGAAGAAAAAGGTCCACCGGTCCAGAAAAGGATGCTCAGCGACTGAACGCATTCCCATCTCGGGGAGTGGCGGAAACAAGGAATCAATCAGCTTGTTTCTTTTGTCCGGATCCGTACTGGACAGAAACTTTCGGGACTCCTCTGCTGTCGGCAGTCTCCCTGTGACATCCAGTGTGACGCGGCGGATAAATTCTGAGTCGGAAGTCAGCTTCGCTATCGGAGCCTCTGCTTCTTTCGCCTTTTCCAGTATGAACTGATCGATAAAGCTCTCAGCACCAGACGCTGTAATGCTGGAAACAGTTAATGCAACAAAGCACAAAAAAGTCCTCATCTGGGACACACACCTCACCAGATGCCTTATTTCAAATTCATGTCAAAGCATCAAGTAAAAAGGGTGTCTATGACAAAATTTAACGTTGTGTTACGTATTGAAATCAATGAGTTGTGATGAATGGGGTTGAGCCCTGCCAAGGGTGAATGGCAACTGGTTCCACTCGTAAAGTGGTGCCTTCTCGGGTTTCAAAACGGATCACCATTTCGAAAAAATCCGGTTTGTGGTTGTGTCCCCAGAACTGACGGAGCGCATGGAGGCTGGGGTTGGCAACCAGGAAAGAAGAGTTGGAGGCATTCACCAGCAACAACTGGCGAGTCATCCCTGTCCGGCTGGGAAGAGAAGCCATGAGTCCATAGGAGATGGAATGATCCTGGGCATTGGACTGGCCTCTCCATTCAGATTCCTCACCGGGCTGGGGTTTCAGATTGACCAGCCGATTGTTCTCATAACGAAAACTCAGTGGCTGGATGAATGGTTCGTACTGGCCAATGTTGGCAGACCCGAAAAGAAGAATGGAATTCTGCTCTTCGATCAAATTTTGGGAGACGGTACTTTTGGTGAAAATATCCACGCTCACTCCACGATCCTGGAGGTATCGCGCGATTTCTCCGGATGCCAGAGTGTCGGCTGTCACAGTATAAAGGCGGGTTGTTTCCGGCTCGCCCCACTGTTGCCTCAGGGTTTGAAGGGGAAGGGAAGCGGAGATCTGGTCGTGGCTGTTGACCGCAAAATCCCGTGCGACAAATCCTTCTTTTCTCCAGCGGAAAAACTGCGGTGAAGGAACAATAATGCTGTACGATTTCTGGCATTGGAGCGTTTCACTCCAGAAAGGATGTAGCTCGGGAGTAATATGCTGCAATTTTTGCCATGTCCAGTAGTCGTGAAGAGCCAATCCAAAGCAGGCGATCAGAGCCAGGATCGCAATATTTCTCCAGTTGGTATGGGGAGGCGGGGCGGTTGAAGAAATTATTTCAGCAGGAATGATCTCGACAGCGTTCTCTGAGCGAGTAATGCTAAGCCGGTGCACTCCAACAGGAATGGAGAACCGGATAGTGTCATCTTTTCCTTCACTGTCGTAATAAGACTGGAGCCTTTGCCTTAATCGAGCGATATGAACACGGACAGTGGCATCTGTTTTTGGGTCGAAATCTGATCTGCGTCCCAGAATTTCCGTTCCCAACTGATGCTCCGTTAGGTCTGTATTCCTGCTTTTCCAGAGATACAGAAGAAGGTCACGCAACACACGTGCCTTCTGAAATGAACTGCTGACACAGATCCTCTCCAACGCAATTAGTGCGTCTGCGTCCAGTTGCGCATTGTTGTCAGAAATTACAGGTGTGCTTTTCTCAAGAGAAATTTGATCATCCGCCGGTGACGGTACGTCGGATCTGGGCACATACATATCCTACTGAACAAATTGAAAAGAGAGGAGGAAGGGGCAGCTAAGAAGAACGAGAAGAGAAACAGGGGTGGAAGGTCCACCCCTGTGAATGAGGAGGATTTAGAAACGGTAGTAAAGACCGAACTGTACCCGGCGCGGCGAGTTTGCCTGCGAGGTAATCCGGCCAAAGCTGGCACTGTTGATGTTCATGTCGAGAGCACCGAACATCACGTTATTGAAGGCATTGATTGCCTCCATCCGGAACTCCAAAGAATGTCGCTCAGCAACTGAAAATGCCTTTTGAATCCCGGCATCCATGTTGAAGAACCTGGGGCCAGTAAACATGCGACGTTGAAGAGCACCAATCTCACCCATATTCGGGTTTGCGAATGCCTGCCCAGAGAAGTTCGCTCGTCCATCAGCTGCGACCCCTCGACCATCGGCTGCATTAATTGCCGATTGAGCAATCATATAGGGCCCATTGCCAGTCATGTAATAACTAACAATCTGATTCAGATCACTTCCTCCAATTAATGCTGTTGCAGTATTTCTCGTTGACCGATCACCAAATACCCGATTTACAGTTCCACGTTGAGAAAGTACAGAGAATGGTGCTCCACTCTGCAAAGTTGTCATGCCACTGATAGACCATCCCCCAACAATCTGGGAAACAACACTGTTTGTATTCTGGAGAAACTTTTTCCCTCTTCCAAACGGTAGTTCCAATACAAAGTTGGTTTTGAAGGCATGGCGAAGGTCGAAGATTGTTGGAGACTTTTCAACTTTTGGATTATTGAAATCCAGATAAGGCTCAAAGTTCACCTGATTGTCGCCATTCGTGTCAGAAAGAGATTTAGCAAATACATAATTTGCCTGGAAGGATAACCCTTTTGCAAATCGACGAGTGTAATCAAGCTGAAATGCATTGTATGTGGAGAATCCATTATTGGTTAACATGGCTGCTCCAAGGACGTAAGGATTCTGGAAGAAATTAGTTGTTCCGTTCAGGCCATAAGCCTGCAGGTATGTCGCCATTTCACCGATCTCTTGTCGTTGCAGAGGACCGCTGAGAAGAGCACTGGTGAGATAAGGCAAAGCTCCTGTAGAAGCAAAGAACGGAAGTTGTTGGGATCCAGAAATGGCTGCATTGTAATAAGGACTAAACGGTAGTCCTGCCTGCATAGCCAGTACACCGTTGTTGTATGCATTTCTGAAGTCTGTTGCATACCCGGGGTTGGATATGTCCACCTGATTATAGTCAATGGATCGCAACTGCTTGGTTCCCCGGTTACCAACATAACGAGCCTCCAGAACTCCTCCCCAGAACGATCGCTGGATTCCGGCAGACCACTGCTGGACATACGGAGTTCTCAGGTTTGGATCAAATGTGGCAATATTCCCGAAAGCATTAATTGCATAATTTTCTGAATGTGTGCGGGGAACACCATATGGGATTGTGGGGATTGCAGGTAAATTTGAAGCAAAGACCGGAGTCGAATATGTTCTGGTAACTGCGCTTTGCAGGCCTGCATTTTGAATTGGCCCATTCTGGATGGTTGCAATCAGGTTGTCGTTGACATAATTAATGGAATATCCAGCCCGGAAAACAGTTTTGGAGTCTCCGGTGATATCCCAGGCTAAGCCCATATTTGGAGCAAAATTATTTCGATCCGGGCGATACATGGGTTGATTTGCGAAGCCGATTCTTCCGTTCGGATTCAGAAGAGTCTGGATCGGATTATTGTTTTCCAGGATGGGCAGCAATGCCATTCCCTGGATTTCCCTGACTGGGGCCATGTACTCATAACGAACACCGAGCGTCAGATTCAGACGGGAATTCAGCTTCCAGTTGTCCTGCAGATAACCTGCATATGTTCTGGATTCCCATACCCGCCGTAAGGCGGAGCCAGGAACAAATCCAGAAGATGGGCTGACAGCATTAGCTCTTTGTTGTCCCTGGATTATGTATCCGGCGAGCGATGCAAGAAGATTGTTGGCTGCTGTGATGTTTGCCTGACTGGCACCCGGTAAGTCAGCAGCTGTCAGGCTTGCTCCCAGAACCAGGGGAGAGATACCAATGGCGTAAGTTGGTGTAGCGAGGGTAGTATCCCAGACATTTTGACGAATGTGCTGCAGTTGAAATCCAAAGCTGATTGTGTGGTTACCCTTTACCCACTTGGCATTGTCTGCGAGATTGAATGTCCTGGATGTTCGTCCCTGAGTGGGGAATGGATCATACGGACTTGAGAAAACAGTGTTGAGAATGTTGGCGGGCTGCTCTGGATTTCTGCGAACAAAATCTCCGGGAGCAAAGTTGAATCCACCACGCAGTTCATTAGTAAATGTGGGTGACCAGGTGCTGTTCCATCCAACGGAAACCAGATTGATCCGGTTGTCATTCATAATTTCCGGAACTGGATCATAGGAAACTCCTGATACAAGGCCAGGGCGATCCAGCATGTCACTATTCCATAGATAGGTTCCAAACAATGAATGTCTTTCACTGGCGTAGTAATCCAGCTTCCCATTCACATGTGTGCGTCGCCTGTTTCGTCGGCTTAGAAACGAATATCCGCCTGTGTTTAAAAGAAGGTTCTCCCGTGAATCTCCAATTCGGTAGTTGTTGATTTGAGATCCACCTGGAACCTGATCCAGAATTGATTTCATTGTGGGGTCGAATCCAGCCCCTTTGAGGTTGAGGATGTTGATCTGTTGGTGAGCCCCTCCCTGATCCAGATAGGAAAATATTCCCTGCCGTGCTGTATCTGTCAGGATTGTTCGCTGCTGGCTGGTTTCCTGATCCAGACGCAGGCTTTCATACCCCGCGTAGAAATAAAGTTTATTTTTAACAAGAGGACCTGAGAAGCTTCCCCCGAACTGATTCTGGTTTAGGTCTGGATCCTTCAAGCCATCACGGTTATTGAACCATGTGTTTGCTGCAAGGGAGCTATTACGGTTGTACCAGAATGCTTTCCCATGAAACTGACCCGATCCGGAGGGTGTTGCCAGCGAAACCTGAGCAGCCCCAAAACCCATTTCTGAAGATGCATTTGATGTTGTGAGTGTCAGTTCAGAAACCTGATCGAGGAGCAACATATTGGGCTGGAACTCAAGCGAAGTTTCTCGCAGGTAATTGTCCTGGATATTAATCCCATCGATCGTCACATTTGCATATGAAGCCCGAAGCCCATTAATGACTGTTGTTGATCGGTTATTACTTCCTACGCCCGGTTGAGTCTTGATGATCGAGATGACATTGCGGTCCAACTGCGGTAAGCGTGCAACTTGAGTATTCGTGATTGTGGTGAGCAGTGTTGCATTGGCCGTCTGCGCCAGATCTGCTTCTGCCGTGACTTCCACGGTTTGTCCAACAGAGGCAGGCTGAAGTGTGATTTTACTGAGCGCGACTTCACGGGCAATATCGACTTTGACACCCGTTACTTTGACGGTGGCAAAATTGGGACGTTCAACCTGAACATCGTAGGTTCCGGGCTGGAGCCCGGCAAAAGTGAAAAGACCACTCTGACTGGTGGATTGGGATCCTGCGGTAGCACCGCTTTGTGTCGTTAGCAGGACACTGGCTTCGGCGATGGCGGCGCCGGATGAGTCAATCACAGTACCGGAAATCTTTCCCGAGACCTGTGCAAAGAGCGATGAACTGACAAATAGCGTAAAAACTATGGAACGAAGAAACAATTTGGGTGACCCTTCAGATCAAACTATCAGAACTACAAAAAAGCAGATAGAAATATCTGCTTTAAATCAGTACGTATTTTCTGCCTGAAACTGCTCAGAAAAGAAAAATATTTAATCAATTAATTGAACAGGAATTCCAGACCGATAAAGAATGGCTGGTACCTGTTCACGAAGAAGGCGGGAGGCATCATAATCCACTGTCAGCTTGTCCAGCGTTGGCGCAATCTGAATCCGGTGAATGCCATAAATGCTGGTTGCTTTTGAAATCGCTTCCATTGTCTGGTCATTTAACGGTTGGGTTAGTTCAAAATTCAACTGAACTCTTGTCATATATGATTTCCTGAAAACTCCTGCCCTTTATTCTTTATTCTCGTTTATTTTGAGCTTCCAGAGAATTTGTCGAATCATACCCAGCCAGATCTCTGCATCGTGAGGTGGAATTTCCATTCGCCGGATCATGCGACGGAGCTGTTCAGTGATGGCTGTATTGAGTGTATAGCCCGATTTTTCCAGAGATTCCAGATAATACTCTTCCAGCCTTTGCAACGCGCCCGCGGATGCCAGATGGGGAAGAATCGTTGGCATGGGAGCATCGTTTTCGCGAATCAGTTCATATAGGGTTACGGCGACCGCCTGCCCCAGGTTAATGGAAGCATGTTCCGGTCGGGAGGGGATCCGCACCAGAAAGTGACAGTGGCTGATGTCGTCATTATTCAATCCGGTTTTCTCTGATCCAAATACCAGAGCTACCGGTCCTGTATTTGTTTTTGCGCGAGCCAGTCCCGGTTCTGTCCGGACAATAGGAATGCGCAGTTCGCGGTGATCACCGCTGGAGGTTCCCACCACCAGTGTGCAATTGGCCACTGCCTCTGCGAGAGTGCTGAACTGTTGTGCGGACTGCAACAGCGCTGCGGCCTTGACCGCGCTACGCGCGTCTTCGAATGCAACATCATAGGCATTCACCAGACGCAGGCTGAAAAAGCCGAAGTTCGACATCGCCCGGGCTACCGCCCCAATGTTCAGGGGATTTCGTGGAGAAACAAGGACGACGTGAACTTCGGGCTTAACGCTCGTGTGCATCCTCCAGGTACGTGTACCCGTGAAGCCCTTCTTCGTAGTAGCGGCGAAGTCTGCCGGATTCCTCTACCCCAATCTTGCCTTCCCGAACAGCTGTTTCCACGTCACGACGGAAACGTTCCTGCAATGTGCGGGTGGAGAACTGGACATAATCGAGGACTTCGCGGACAGTATCCCCGGGAATCACCTCATCCAGTACTACTTCACCGCTTTCATTCAGAGACACATGAACTGCATTAGTATCTCCAAATAGATTGTGCAGATCACCCAGGATCTCCTGGTACGCACCTACGAGGAATGCTCCCAGATAATAAGGCTCTCCATTGAAAGAGTGGAGTGGGAGGGTCTTCTTCACATCCCGGCGATCAATGAACTGATCAATTTTTCCATCTGAATCACAGGAAATATCTCCCAGCACGGCATGGCGGGTTGGTTTCTCATTCAGCCGATGGATTGGCATGACCGGGAAAAGCTGTTTCACCGCCCAGCTGTCTGGCATCGACTGGAAGAGTGAGAAGTTGCAGAAATAGGTATCAGACAGCATGCTGTCCAGTCCTTCAAACTCTTCCGGGAAGACATCCAGTTCGCGTGCCGTCTTCAGCACCCGGCGACAGATGGCCCAGTAAAGGTTCTCTGCGTCGCGCCTCTGCTCCAGGGACATATATCCCAGTGAGAAAAGGTTGAGTGCAGAATCCAGTGACTGCTGGGCATCATGGAATGCCTCCAGCATGTTGCGCTTGGTCAGCGAATTGTAGGTATCAAGCAGATCAACCAGTGGAGTTTCTGCGTCTTCAGGCAGCTTGCTTGGAACGGCTTCATCTCCAAAGCCACTTACTCCCAGCACATTGAAAATAAGCATGCTGTGGTACGCTGCCACAGCCCTGCCACTTTCCGTAATGATCGTGGGATGCGGAACACCAGCTTCATCACAGATGTGCTGGATGTGATAGACAACGTCGTTCGCATACTCCTGCAGCGTGTAATTCACACTGGACTCGAAGTCAGTCTGGGAACCGTCATAATCGATGCCGAGACCCCCACCAACGTCCAGAAGAGTCAACCCGGCTCCCGCTTTTTTGAGTTCTGTGTACACGCGAGCTGCTTCAGTGACGGCTGCTTTTACCTGCCGGATGTTGGTGATCTGACTGCCCAGATGGAAATGAAGCAAGGTCAGACAGTCTTCCATCCCCATTTCTTTCAGGGTTTCGAGGACGCGAAGCGCTTCGCTCACCGTGAGTCCAAATTTTGAACGGTACCCGCCGGATGACTTCCACCGACCTGATCCCCGACTGGCCAGCTTGATCCGGACGCCAATGGTGGGACGAACTCCCAGACGCTGGGCGTACTTCAGGATCAGATCCAGTTCCGTATATTTCTCAATGATGGGGGTGATGTTTCTCCCGATCTTGCGGGAGAGCATCAGCATTTCAATGTATTCGTCGTCCTTGAAGCCGTTACAGACGATGGGTGTATCGTTGTCAGCGATGCCGAGGACGGCCAGCAGTTCCGGCTTCGAGCCGGCTTCCAGGCCAAAACCATACGGCTTGCCATATTTGTAGACTTCTTCTACCACATGACGCTGCTGGTTGACCTTGATGGGGAAAACACAACAGTAATCACCGTTGAAGTTGTGCTCACGGATGGCATTTCGGAATGCCTGGTGAATTTCACCCATCCGGTGCTTAATGATTTCACCGAAGCGCAGAAGGACGGGGAGGTTGATTCCACGGAGAACCAGTGAATCAATCAACTCTTTCAGGCTGATGCGGCGAAGGGGGTCTTTCCCCGGATGGACATACATATGTCCGTTGTCGCCGACTGAGAAATAGCCTTTTCCCCATCGGGCTACGTCGTAGAGTTCTACGGCGTCGACACTGGTCCAGCGTTCTGCCGGATCCCAGGAAACAGGAACATTTTCAACCTTCAAACTCAACGCGTTTGAACTCCTTCAATACAAGCTGGTGGAACCTTCAGTTTCGGACGAATCGACTGTGGGGGCAAGTGTCATTTCATGACAGTCCCGTCACAGCGATCAGAGTTTGCCTTTCGGTATCCCTTCAGGCAATAGTGAGCGGAGGTCGTTTACCCAATATTCCGGGGCAAACCGGGCCATTTCATCCTGGTTTCCGTACCCATAGGTTACTGCGCAGAGATTCACTCCGGCGACTCTTCCTGCTTCCATATCCGCAGCGGAATCTCCAATAAAAAGACATTCTCCTGGAGGAATTCCGAAAAGCTGAAGGGATTTCAGCAGGACATCCGGAGCAGGCTTGGCGGGAAATCCGTCCGTACCCTGGATGTGATCAAAGTATGAGTCCAGTCCAAACTTTTCCAGAACAATGCGGGTGGTGGCGGTCGCCTTGGTGGTAGCAGTGGCCTTGGGTCCCTCAAGCGCGGAGAGCGCCTCTTTCACTCCGGGATAAACAACGGTGGATGCGTGATTCCGTGATGGGTAAACCTGTCGGTATTCCTGAATGAGTGCATCAATTTGTTCTGGAGAATAGTCAGGGAACAGATACTCAAAAAGATCAATCAGGTGTCTACCGATATAAGTGGAGAGAAATTCGTCAGAATACTGCCGACCATTTAAATGAGGAGCAATCACTTGCTGGACTGCTCCACAGATATCAGGGTGAGATTGTGTCAGCGTACCGTCTACGTCAAACAGATACAGCTTGTAGGACGGTACGCTGGATGTCAGTTTCAAGCCGGTTGGGGCCCTGGAGTAAAGCCGGGGGCCGACTGCGACTGGACCTTGGAGTCATCCGTTGGCGGTTTTACGGGAGGAGTTTTCACAAAGGGAGGAAGCTCTTCTCCATCGATCAGCATCCGAACTTCTGCTGCATCCAGAACTTCCCGCTCCAGAAGTGCATTGGCGACACGTGTCACGGCCTCCGCCCTTTCGGAAACGATACCCATTGCCGTGTCATAACCATGCTGGACAAACTGTGAAACCTGTTCATCAATACGGATTGCAGTCGCTTCACTAAAGTCACGGTGTTGGGCAATTTCGCGTCCCAGGAAGATCTGATCTTCGTGTTTCCCGAAGCTGACGGGACCCAGATCGCTCATACCCCAGTCGCAGACCATCCGGCGGGCGAGTTCCGTTGCCTGTTCAATATCATTGGAAGCTCCGGCGGTTCGGATTCCGAGGAACTTTTCATCTGCCACACGACCACCCATGGCAACAGCGATCTTTGCCATGGCCTGATCCCGCGAGATATCTACCTTGTCCTGCTGAGGGAGCATCATGGTGACACCCAATGCCATGCCACGAGGAATGATGGTGACCTTATGTAATGGATCGGTGTTCGGCAGCAGCATGGCAACGATGGCATGGCCAGCCTCGTGATAGGCCGTGTGCTTCTTCTCCTCATCCGAAATGATTTTTGACCGGCGTTCAACACCCATCAGGACTTTGTCCTTTGCGTTTTCAAAATCGTGCATGGTGATAACCTTGCGATTTTGCCGGGCTGCGATCAGAGCAGATTCATTGACGAGGTTGGCCAGATCAGCACCCGCAAATCCGGGAGTTCCACGCGCAATGATGCTCAGGTCTACGTCCTCTGCCAGAGGAGTTTTCTTGGTGTGGACGCGCAAGATCTGTTCGCGACCCTTCATGTCCGGGCGATCCACGACGACCCGACGATCAAAACGTCCGGGACGCAGCAGCGCCGGGTCCAGAACATCCGGGCGGTTGGTGGCTGCGACAAGGATGACGCCTTCATTCGATTCGAACCCATCCATCTCAACCAGCAACTGGTTCAGTGTCTGTTCCCGTTCATCGTGTCCGCCGCCCAGACCTGCTCCACGATGACGCCCAACAGCGTCGATTTCATCGATAAAGATGATGCAGGGCGCATTTTTCTTGCCCTGTTCAAACAGATCGCGAACGCGGCTGGCACCCACACCGACAAACATTTCCACAAAGTCTGATCCGGAGATCGAGAAGAATGGGACATTCGCTTCTCCGGCAATGGCTCGGGCCAATAGTGTTTTTCCGGTTCCAGGAGGTCCAATCAGAAGAACTCCTTTGGGAATACGGCCACCCAGTTTCTGAAACTTCTGAGGTTCGCGCAGAAACTCGATGATTTCCTGTAGTTCTTCCTTGGCTTCTTCCACGCCAGCGACATCTTTGAACGTCACTTTTTTCTGTTGGGAAGAATGCAGTCTCGCACGACTCTTTCCAAAACTCAGGGCTTTATTTCCACCGGACTGCATCTGCCGCATCATGAATATCCAGAATCCAATGATGAGGATAAAAGGAATGGCGTTCAGAAGGATGGAGACCCAGTTTCCGGAACTGACGTCCTTGATCTCAACATCCACCTTGCGGTCCCGCAGGGTCTTGTAAATATCGGGGTAGTTCACCGGGATGATGGTGCGGAGTGAAGATGTATCGTCGCGCAGGGCGCCTTTTACTTCATTACCTGCGATAGAGACCGATTTGACACGATCCTTTTCCACCATGTCCATGAACTCTGTAAAGGTAACCTGTTGCTCAGGTTTCCCTTTGCCCTGACGGAGGACAGCCCAGAAAAGGACTACCACGCAAATCAGAACAACCCAAAAAATCGCAGTCTTCACATTCGAATTCATGAAAGCTCCCAATCGGACAAACGGTTCTAGTTCTTCAGACGTTCATTCCGGGGAATTTGATTCATCATAGGCCGATAAGTTCGTCCCAAACGGGTCAGTTGGATATATGGACCATCGTTTTCCGACGGAACTGCACCAAACTCACCTGCCCAGATAATCTCCCCTGCCGTTTCGAGAACTGGCCAATTGCGCCGCTCCCATAAAGGAATGCGGTGTTCCTGGAACAATTGCTTGATACGGATTGCCGTGTTATCCCGCGCTACAAATATCCTGTCTCCCGGCTGCCAATTCCTTAAAATCAGTGGCTTATCAATTATTTCTGCACTCAGCCGACAGACGCTTTCATTATAGCGGCACGAAGGAGCCTGAAATTCAATCGAAATAAACTGATTTCCAGGGATCTCCCATTTTCCGGGGAGAGTGGGTTGGATGTCCCAGTTGCGCTCTTGAGGATCTCCTTTTTTTTCAGCTACAAAGCGGATCCATTCAAAACTCCGCAAAATATCTACGCCGGGCAGGATAATCCGGTCATGGCCGGATCGCATAGCTAATACTTTTTCAATGTGGTCAAATTCGATCCGGGAAAGATCACCCTTGATTAACGAAATTGCTTTACGGATGATCCTTCTCGCCATAGCAGGATGGTTTTTCAGGACCAGCGAGGTCTGGATGATGAGGGAACCGTCGGGCTCCGTCTCAAGCTCAGGCAGCTGAGAATCAAAAAAGTTTTCTTCCTGAAAAGCGACAGAAGCCAGATTTGCCAGAGCCGCATCAATGCGTGGATTCCATTCTTCCCGCAACTGTGGCATCAACTGGTGACGAATGCGGTTTCGGGAGAAGCGGGAACTCTCATTGGAAGAATCTTCCATAAACTTCAGCCCACGAAAAGTGATCCATTCATCGACATCATTTCTGCTGATCTCCAGCATCGGACGGATTAGTCTTCCCCAGGCAGGATGGATGCCAGCCAGACCGGTTGTGCCACTGCCACGCAGGATGCGAAAGAGAACTGTTTCCGCCTGGTCACTGAGAGTATGACCGGTCGCAATCCGGTCACAGGGTGCAGCTTCAAAGAAGCGAAGGCGTGCATTGCGGGCAGACTCTTCCAGATTTCCCGGATTAAGAACGGGGTGATCTACCAGACATTCCAGATGATGAGACTGTGCCAGTGCTCGCACGAAAGCTTCTTCCAGGTCAGATTCGCTGCGCAAACCATGGTTTACGTGCAGTACCAGAAGCTTCAGTTTCCACTCTTCTGCGAGGCTCACCAAGAGATCCAGAAGGCAGACGGAATCTCTTCCGCCTGAAACGGCCACCCCAACCGTGTCACCCTGTGAGAACATACGAAATCGACGAATGGTGGCTTCTAATCTTTCTTTCACGGCGGATTTCTCGACAGGTCCTTATATTGTAAGTCTCGATATTGGAACATCCAGCGTGCGAACCATGCTGTTTGATGCTGAGGGACAACAAGTTGAGGGGTTCGGGAAACAGATATCTTACGAGATCACCACGACCTCCGATGGCGGGGTGGAGATTGATCCGCAGATGCTGTTGCAGATTTCTCAGGAGTGTCTGACAGAGATCCGAAAACAGATTCATGAGAAGAAGGTCAATGCAGTCGCAGTAGCAGGGAGTGGGTTCTGGCACAGTTTTTTGGGAATCGGGCAAGACGGAGAGCCCACCACACCTGTCATGCACCTGCTGGATACGCGGGCACAATCCTATGCGGACTGGCTGAAGGAAAAACTGGATCAAAAAAAAGTCCAGTCCAGAGTTGGATGTGTATTTCATCCCAGCTACTGGCCCGCACGATTGCTGTGGCTGGCGGAAAACCGTCCCGAAGCTTGTCAGAAAACAACCGAATGGATCAGCTTTGGAGATTACCTGTATCGGAAAGTCACCGGGAAGCGTGCGGAAAGCACTTCCATGGTGTCCGGATCTGGTCTCTGGGACCAGAACAAAAATGACTATGACGATGAGCTGCTTTCTCTGCTCCCGATTCGTCGTGAACAGTTGTTTAATCCGGATGAGATGGATCAGCCGGTCGAATTTGAAGGGCTGAAGTGGTTTCCTGCCATTGGAGACGGAGCCGCTAATAATATTGGTGCCGGCTGCATTACCCGAGATCGCTTCGCGCTGATGATCGGGACAACCGGGGCCATGCGGACTGTTGCAGAACAGCCGTCCATTGAAATCCCATGGGGAGCATGGTGCTACCGGATTGACCGAAACCGATTTGTCGTTGGGGGAGTCCTCTCAGACGGAGGCAAAGTCTTCGAGTGGATGAATAAACGTCTGGCAGATCTTCCCGAGGGAAATGGGCTGGAGGAAAAACTGGCTGCGATGACTCCCGGTGCTCATGGACTCGTGGTGTTGCCTCTGTTCGCTGGAGAACGATCTCCGAACTGGAATGGAAATGCTCGGGCCGCAATTACAGGACTCAGTCTGCATACAGAATCCATTGATATCCTCCGTGCCTCTCTGGAGGCGGTAGCTCTCCGATTCCGGTTGATTTTCGAAA
The DNA here is from genome assembly GCA_037190045.1 of Bryobacteraceae bacterium. GTDB lineage: Bacteria > Acidobacteriota > Terriglobia > Bryobacterales > Bryobacteraceae > JAPKYZ01. The sequence goes on from JBBCIQ010000004.1 coordinate 425,993, forward strand.
TTTTGCGGGATCGTGTTGGTGAGCCGAAAGAAATTCTTGCTACCGGTGAAGCGCTGCGTCACTCTCCCGCCTGGACACAGATGATGGCTGATGCGCTGGGGAGACCAATTCTAAGCTGTCTGGAAGAACAGACCTCCAGTCGTGGAGCCGCATTGCTGGCACTGGAACGACTGGGAATCCTCTTCTTGGCTCAAACCACTGCGAAGATCGGAAAGACATTTCAAACGGATGCCGGGCATCGGGAAACCTATGCTGCGATGCTGAAGGATCAACAAGCTCTTTATGGAAAACTCTATTCCTCATGATGTTCTTGAGCGTGCAGCCCGTGTGCGCATGCTTCTGATGGATGTAGATGGTGTATTGACAGATGGCACGCTGTGGAACATTCAGTTGCCGGACGGAACAATGGCTGAAACCAAAGGATTTGACTCCCAGGATGGCATTGCTCTTCAATGGCTCCACCGGTTGAATTTTGAAACCGGAGTGATCAGTGGACGGGTCTCTCCGGCAACCACTGAAAGAGCCCGTCAGACCAAGATGAAGTATGTTTATCAAGGACATACAGAGAAAATACCCATCCTTGAAGAAATTTTTCAGAAAAGTAATCTCCCTGCAAATGAAACATGTTTCGTTGGAGACGATCTAACAGATATCGTGTGTTTCCGCAGGGTAGGGTTTGCTGTGGCTGTTGCCAATGCCCGGCCCGAGGTAAAAAAGGCTGCTCATTTTGTAACGCGAGCATCCGGCGGACAAGGTGCGATCAGAGAAGTTGTTGAGCTGATTCTTCAGGCTCAAGGAAGATGGGAAGAAATTCTGAAAAAATATGAGGCATGATCGGTGCCCGCCCCTTCCGTCATATAAGGAGTCACCATGAAATTGCTGATTGGAGTTTTTGCGATTACTGCTGCGCTGATAGCGCAGGAGACCGCTCCACTATATAAGATCCAGGTCACTGCCAGAACAACCCGTGCAGTGAACTATCGTGTCCGCTCCGGATCCACGAATATTGATTTCCAGGGAACCCAGCTTTTGCTGCAAGCGAAAGGAAAAGGTCGGGTGGACCCTCGCAGTGGGACATATTCAGTCACTGCTGATTTTGAGAAGCTGGTTCCACCATCCACGTTCGGAACTGAATATCTAACGTATGTACTCTGGGCCATCACACCGGAAGGTCGCGCGACCAATATGGGTGAAGTAGTTCTGAATGGAACTAAAGCCAAAATTCAAACCACTACAGAGCTTCAGGTATTCGGAATGATCGTGACTGCCGAACCCTATTTCGCCGTGACCACCCCCAGTAACGTGGTTGTTCTGGAAAATATTGTCCGCAAGGATACCTACGGTACGAACATGCCTGTTGAGGCAAAGTTCGAATTGTTTGAACGTGGAGAATATTCAGGTGCCGGATTACAGCCTCCTGTTCAGAACACCAAGCGGAAAGTTCCCAATGCTCTGTATCAGGCTCGCAATGCCGTAGCGATTGCAAAATGGCAGGGTGCTGAATCCTGGTCCGCTGATTCATTGCAGCGTGCAATGCAGGAGTTGAATAACGCTGAAGCTTCCCAGGCAGGAAAGAAGCCCGATGACAGACGCATTATTGCCAGCTCCCGTGAAGCGGTCCAGCGTGCTGAAGATGCTCGTCAACTGGCAGTTCGCCGGGCGGAAGATGCACGAATTGCAAAAGAGCAAGCCGATGCAGCTGAACGTGCGGCGGCATCCAAGCGCCGTGCAGAAGAAGAAGCCGCTGCTCGTGCGCAGGCCGATGAAAATCGTAAAAGGGCGGAAGCAGAGGCAGCTCAGTCCGCTGCTGCTCGTCAGCGTGCAGAAGCGGAGCAGGAGCGCGCAAGACTTCAGGCAGAGCGGGCCAAGCTGGAAGCAGCTCAGGCGGAAGCTCAGCGCACCGCTGCAGCAGCCGCCGCGGAACAGGCTCGACTTGCTCAGGAAAAGGCAGAAGCAGACCAGCGTGCGCTGCGCCAGCGGTTGCTGGAGCAGTTCAATGCTGTGCTGGAAACCCGGGACACGGAACGTGGACTGGTCGTCAACATGGGTGATGTTCTTTTCGACACCGGAAAATTCACATTGCGGCAGAATGCACGGGAAGCTCTGGCGAAGTTGTCTGGAATTGTCCTGGCCTATCCGGGACTAAGGCTGGACATCGAAGGACATACAGATTCCACCGGTAGCGATGCGCTGAATCAGCGGCTTTCTGAGCAACGTGCAGATTCCGTAAAGGCATACCTGATCGAACAGCGGATCTCCCCGGATGTCCTGGTCTCTCGTGGTTTTGGGAAGGCCATGCCGATTGCGGACAACGATACATCGAAGGGACGTCAGCAGAACCGTCGTGTGGAGCTGATTGTTTCCGGTGAAGTAATCGGAACAAAGCTGGGAGCTGCCCGGTAAGCTCTGGAACCACTTAACTTAGCAGTATTCTAGGTACATGAATGAAAAGATCGGGATCGTGGTCCATACGGACCCCGGTCCCGGCATCATGCACCAGATGGCCGGAGTAATTGCTTCTCTTCAGGGGAATATTACGTCCATTGCCATCATGGAGCGCCGGGACGAGGAAGAACGGATCTATTTTGAGATCGATATTCCTGGTAATTCCGACGCATTGCTGCAACATCTACGAGCCCTCGCTGTCGTCCGACAGGTGGAAGTAGTCAACAGCCTTCAGCGCATCTTCGGAAAACGAATCATTATCATCGGCGGTGGAGCTCAGGTGGGACAGGTGGCTATCGGTGCCATCTCAGAAGCTGATCGCCACAATATCCGTGGTGAGCATATCTCCATCGACACAATACCTTTGGTAGGCGAACAACCTCTTGCGGATGCAGTTCGTGCGGTCGCACGCCTGCCTCGTGCCAAGGCTCTGGTATTGGCCGGGTCGATTATGGGGGGTGAAATTGAGACGGCTGTCCGTGAAGTGAGAAGCCAGGGACTTCTGGTCATCAGTCTGAATATGGCAGGAAGTGTGCCGGATGCTGCCGATCTTGTTGTGACAGACCCTGTTCAGGCGGGAGTGATGTCTGTGATGGCAGTTGCAGAAACAGCAAAATTCAGAATTGCACGTTTAAATCGACGGATTTTCTAAAAATTGCCCTACAATAAGCTAATTCTTCTGGCTTCTGGAGTTAGTTGTAGTGAGCATTCAAACCAAAGAAAACCTGAAAGTTGCAATTCGAGCTACCGGGAAGATTGTCACCATGCGCGATGTGGCAAAAGCAAGTGGCTTTTCTCCCACCACTGTCTCTATTGCTCTGAATGATGCCCCTTTGGCACGTTTTCTGCCAGAGGAAACCAAAACAAAAATTCGCATTACGGCTGAAACGCTGGGATATCGTCCGAATCCATTTGCCCGATCCCTGCTGAATCAAAAAAGCCAGATGATCGGTCTGATGGTCTTCGATTTAATGGACCCGTACTGTACTCGCATTGTTCGAGGCATTGAAAGTAAGCTTTACGAATCTTCGTACATGCCGATTTTTACGGATGCCCATAATGATGTGGACCGGTTTCAGCAGAGTCTTGATATGTTGCTGGACCGGCGTGTGGACGCTCTCATTATCCTGGCCAACTGGTTGGCATTGAAAAATACGGTTCTCGACAGGGTAGAACAACGGGAGATCCCAAAGGTCCTGATCGGTAGCGGGCTTTCTGGTTCCTCCTTCAGCTCTGTTGCTTTTGACAATGAGAAGGGCGCTTATCTGGCTGCCCGGCATTTGTATGAATACGGACATCGCGAAATTGCAATTTTAAGAGGGCCGGCAAAGCTGTGGGATACAACTGCACGCTGGAAGGGAATCCAGTCTTTTGCGCAGGAATACGGTCACGAGTTTTCTCCGGATCTGATCGTGGATCTTCCTGATTCCGAAACATCGCTGGATAGTTTCGAAGGGGGAGTTGCTGCTGTTCAGTCTTTACTGGACAGTGGAAAGAGGTTTACTGCTGTGATGGCTTTTGACGATCTCAACGCGTTGGGAGCAATCAGGGCATTGCATCGTGCAGGGTTGCGAGTTCCTGAAGACTGTTCGGTGATTGGTTTTGACGATATTCCTGCAGCCTCATACTGTTCTCCCGGACTCACGACAATCCGCCAGCCCATGGAACGGATGGGGGCAGAGGCTGTGGATATAGTATTCGAGCACATCAGAAACGGCAGTGGGGCAAACACGGCCGGACAGCAGATTGTCCGGAATATCAATGCTGAAGTTGTCGTCAGAGAATCCACAATTTCGATTTAAGGCAGATCGGCTATTTAACAGTCAGGCTCATTTCCCGCAAGGGATTCCCTTGATTGTTCAATACACGAACCCAGTAATTTCCGGATTGAAGGGAGGGAGATAGTACAGTGCCCTTGTCCTCATCCCGTGTGACTGGTTTTAAAAATACCCGATTCCCCAGAGCATCCACGAGTTCTATCTGGCAGCAACTATCCGGAGACAATCCAATCAGGTTGGTGGTGAGATTGAATGATTCTCCAGCGGGTGCAGTGGTTTTCTGTGAAATTTCAGGGCCGCGGAAAGATGTTACTTCAATCGTCTGAAGCTGATCTGAAGAAGATCGGAAAAACGGGATTGCGATCAGTACGGCTAATACTGTTACAAATGCAACAGACCAACGAGAAGCTAAGAACGATGGCTTGTGGAATGGAATCTGGTACTTTTCTTCCGATCTCTCCAGTTCAGAAGCTGCACGCAAATGTTCAATGAACTCTCCTGTGTTCATTGCCAGAACCTGGCATTCTTCACATCCTTCCAGATGCGACTGGAGTTGTTTCATGTCTGAAGCAGCTAGCCGCCCCATCACAAACAGTTCAAGGATGTGTTTGTCGGGATGTTCATCGGGAGAAGTCGTGGGTAAGTCCGGTTGCTTCATTGAAACGATTTGATCTGAATGATTCTATTCATAAACAGTCTCTTTTACCAACTCCTTTTCTTGCAAAAATATTGAGAATCCGATCTCCAATAATCCTTTTCTTCCCTTGATCGCCAAAGCGTTGTTTGGCTCTGGATTTGAGAAGCCGAAACTGTGTTTCAGTAAGTTGCATTTCAGAACAGATCTGTTGCTGATCTTGTTCAAGAAGATAAAAGCGAATGAGAATTTCGCGATCCCTTTGAGAAATAGAGTTGAGTGTCTTGCGGGCAATTTCAATATTTTGCTGACTGATTGCTGTTTCCTCCGGAGTGCTGTGAAGGTCGGGTATTGCCTCCCCTTCCTTGAGATCGATACAATCCCGCCGGATTTTAACGACCCGATCAATAGAGGAAGCAATCTGACGACGGACAACCGTTCTTACAAATCCCATGAGCCGTTCGGGTTCTCTCAGGTCACCGCGTTGAATTGCCTGAACAACAATCAGGAAGGTGTCATGTACTTTGTCTTCAAGCTCCTGACTGCCCAATTGCTTGTAAATGTAATAACGAATTCCTTTAGAAAAGAGCCTGTACAATTCTTCAATTGCGGCATCTTCTCTTCTGGAAATTCGTTCCACAAGAAGAACCCAGTGGTTTGGACTATTTTGTGGCAACTCTCCTTTCTGAGTGTCTTCATCCTTGGTACGGTTGTTGTGCCCGGATGAAGGGATGGAATTGCCTTTTTTCTGGGTGGCGGTATCAGGCATGACAATTAACTCCCTGAAAGAATAAAGAATGATGACCAGAATTGCATTGCGCTTCGCCAGTCATTTGATGACACCATTTCAACTTGTGTTAGTCGGAGAGCATGGTCTGCGGGGTGATTGATGTTCTGTCTCAATGCATGTTGGTAGTGCGTATAAAATCGCACAAAGAAATTTTCTGTGTCATCTGGAATCGGCCAATATGTTGCCAGTACCTGAGTGGCACCGGATACTAACCAGGATCTGGTAAGTCCCAACAAACCCACGCCGGGAAGTTTATTTCCATTGCCTGAATGGCACCCGGAAAGAACCACCAGGTTCAGATCACGATAAGTGGATGAAATATGGGTGTCATCGATTATTTGAGGACGGCCGGTTTTGATGTCATACCCCAACGAGATCAACATGCGCGACTCATCTTTTTGTGAGGGGATCAGGTGCGCTGCGATGTGAAGAATGCTGGATGGCTCCAGTTTTGATTGCAGAAGCACTTTGCTGGTGACTGCTGCTCCAGTATGAATGGTGGAAGATTGTCCCCAGACACTGGCAGATTTTCTGACCTCCTCTCCACTATTGAACAATCGAGGAAGTTCCAAATGTGTGGACTTACTGGTGGGTGTTGACCGTGCAGATAATCTTGTATCGGCAAGGTTATAGATGGCATCGCCCAATCCGATAAAAGAAGGATTCGAAGATCTTGCTGTTGGAAAAGAAATTGAAAGAATGCCTGTTTTTTTCCGGAGCAGATATTGTTGCCCCAGATATCTGGCGTGGGAATCCGAAGATTCTGTGGATCCTGGCTGAAGTGCTGCAAAAGGGAGGTCGAAGAGAGAATCATCGGGAATGATCGTCCACAATTTCTTAGTCCGAACATAATCAGGCAGACCTTGAAAAAGAATTGAGTAGGTTTTCTCAGCTATTAGGTCAACATCAGGATCATTTTCACGAATCTGGTTTCGAAACCGGATGACATGGTCCTGGATTATCTCCTTTGACGGTAATTTTTGGAGCAAAATACTTTCTGAAGTCACAACCCAGACATATGAATTCGGGTAGCTTAGATAAAAGCTGAAAACTGCTTCATTGGTTGGAACCGTTTGCACTCTTTGAAGGACCAGTTGACTAATCGCATGAGAGTTAAGCGTAAAATTTTCTATGCTCTCTTTTCCATGTCGAGCGGCTGTTCTCTGAAATTGTGGAGCTGATTCTTCAATCCCCTGACCGCTACTGCTGCCGAAAGCCTGAAGTTCACTCCTCTGTCGGAGCAGGCTGATAAACCGACTTTCTTCGATGGCAATGAGCGATTCAACTGCGATGGAGGGATCCCGTGTGTGGGCATATTGTCGATAGGCAAAACTGGCGAAAGATGCTCGAAGCTTTTCGTGGGTGGTTTCTGCCGTGGCAGATAGTTCCCCAGTTGTATAAAAGTCTGACCTGTTCGACCGAAAAGAATTGAAGGCGCTGCGGTAATCTCTGGATGCTCCTCTGCTGTCATCCAGTTGCTCCCGGACCTTTGCGCGTTCTGCATAGATGTCATGCAATGGAGTTCGTCCGGGATGCTCTCTCAGATAATCGATTGCTCTGGAGAGACTTCTCTCTGCCTGCTCATTCTGGTTCAGGAGGCTTTCCAGCTTGCCCATACTCCGGTATGAGAGAAAGAGATCATCCTGTGCGCGGAGTTTTCTGATTCGAAAAGCCTCATGAATATATGGCTGTGCAAAATCAGGTTGGTTCCGGTCCAGGTAGGAAAGTCCAAGATGATCCAGCGCCATTGCCTGACTGATGGCATCGCCAGATTGTTCTGCACGGTCTGCAGCTTTTATAAAAAACTGATGAGATTTCTCTGGCTGATGTAGCTGGTGATAGGCATTTCCCAAATAAAGATAGAGGGAGCCTGAAATCAGCTGGTCAGGGTCAGGTTGAGAAAGAATTGCCTCCCCAATTTCAATAGTTTTGCGATGATCTCCCATCAACCCATAAATTAAGGCAAGGTTGGCATCAATGATCTGGTTCAGATACGAGTGATGGATTTTTTGGGCCAGCGCCCTGGCCTGAAGATAAGTTTCAGCCGCTTTTTTGTAGGAATAGGTGGCCAGAAGGCACCCGGCGGCATTATTGAAAGAAGAGATTGCGAGCGGAATATCTCCTGACAAGAGATATTCCTTTGCTAAATGCTGATAATGTTGTTCAGCTCTGAGAAAATTCCCTTGTTGGTATAGTTCCCGCGCATGATCTGAAAGTGGGGAGTTTAAGTAAAAATCAGGATTCTTTGTTTTTCCCAAGGGCGATCCCTTTTGAAAAACAACAAGAAACATCATTGCTACAGCAAAAAAAAAGGGCAAACCAGAACCTCATCCGGGCAGAGATAGGTCAGGCTGCTATAGCAAGCGTCCTGGGTATCAACAAATCGTTGAGTACCCAGGAGTATATACAAATGTCTTACAGCGGTAAAGGGTCAGTTGAGCCGCATAACTAAGGTTTTATTGGAGCTTGTAACTTAGTCAGTCGGGCTTTTCTCCTTAGCCAATGAAAGGAATAATGATGGGAGGAATATCTGGCATCTCAATCTCCTTTGGGGTTTAAATCCCGGCGCCTGGGTTAATTTCCAGATCGGAGAAAGGTGCGGATTTCTTTAGGGGATATAGGAGTACCCATTTGTCGAGAGAATAGACAGCTGATTGATAAAATGGACGCATGCGCCGTTTTGCCCCACTGATTGCTGTTGTGATTGCAGCAATCGTGATTGGCATTGGCTGGAACTTCTGGTCCAGCCGGATGAGTCAGAACAGCGGGGGATTCCAGGCAAAAGCTCCACTCTCAGACGAACTGGTGGCTACACGGGAGGGGTGGGAGTGGTCTTACACGGAAGCCGGACGCCCGATTGTGGAAGTTCGTGCCAAAGACATGAAAAGCGTCAAGGCTCCGTCCGTAATGGAACTTATGGATGTGGAGATGCGGCTTTTCCATCAGGATGGGAAAGTTTTTGATCGTGTAGTTAGTCCCAATGCGATGTTTGCTGCTGGTGATGGAAAGCTCTATTCAGATGCCGAGGTGGGAATTACGATGGGTCTTTCTTCGGATGATTCCCCACCTGGACGACTGGTCAGCATCAAGAGTTCCGGCGTCAGTTTTGAAAAAGACACAGGGCGTGCCGAGACAGATCGTCATGCAACGTTCTCTCTCGATGTGGGGGACGGGGAGGCCGAGGGAGCCTCTTACGATCCTCAGACGCGGGAGTTGCGTCTGAAATCAAAGGTCAAGCTGATCTGGCGGGGAAAAGATCCCAAATCCCTGCCCATGCATATTGAATCGGGTGAGTTGCTGTATAAGGAGATCGAGCAAAAAGTCTATCTCTCACCATGGTCCCGATTCTCCCGAAGCGGGTTGTCAATGGAGGGTGGAGCAACAGAAATTACTCTGGAGGACGGGAATATCCGTCTGGTGGATTCCATCCAGGCTAAGGGGACTGAAAAAGGGGATGCCCGTCTTGTTGAGTTTGGAGCGGAACAGCTCCAGTTGCTTTTTCGGGACAAGGGGCTCATGGAAAAAATTACAGGGCAGAATCGTGCCTATCTTGCCAATCATTCCACAGATTCCAAAACCACTGTACGCTCACGGCGTCTGGATTTGAGTTTTAACGAAACCAGCGGACAAGCAGAACTGGTTTCCGGTCTGGCGCAGGGGGAAAGCACCGTCGAATCTGTGCCGACACCGGTAAATGGCAAAAATGCTGTGACCCCTCCCACCCGGATCCTGCGGTCAGATGTGATCGAAATGAAGATGAAATCGGGTGGGCAGGAAATGGAGCGGGTCGTGACGCATACTCCCGGTGTCCTGGAGTTTTTGCCGAATCACGCCACTCAGAAGAAGCGTCATCTGGATGCTGAGCGGATGACCATGTTGTACACGTCGGGTAATGTTCTGGAGACTTTCCAGGGAAGTAAAGTCAAAACCAGAACTGAGCCAGAAAAGGCGTCCTCTCAAAAGGCGTCTCCTCCAGGGAATAACAAACAGCCTGCACCACAGTTCACCTGGAGTGACGAGATGGTAGCCAGTTTCGATCCGAAAAGTGGAGAAATGATTGGCCTCGAACAGTGGGGAAAGTTCCGGTATGAAGAAGCGGATCGGCGTGCACGTTCGGAACGGGCGGTTATGGACCAAAAGAAAAACCTGATTACTCTCACCGGAAATTCACGTGTCTGGGACATGACTGGCTCTACGGATGCCGAAACGATTTTGATTTCTCAAGGGGATGGCGGCACGATTGCAAGAGGAAATGTTCGTACGGTGAGAGAACCGGATCATCCGGATGAGGGCAAGATTCATGCAACGGCAAAGGAGATGAATACGTCTTCTGACAATTCAAGAATCCAGTATGCCGGGGATGCAGTGCTCTGGCAGGGGGAGAATCGGTTGAAAGCAGACACAATTGTGATCCAGCGGCCTATTCAGCAGATCCAGGCAGATGGAAAGGTAATTAACATCCTTCGGGATAGTGACCAGCCCATTACGACAATTGTCCGTGCAGAGAAGATGACTTACTCCGATAAGGACAAGGTGGCTTTTTATGAGGGAAAGGTAAATCTCATTCGTCCCCAACTCAATGTAAAGTCTGATCGGCTGCGAGCCTATCTGTCACAGGAAGGAACGGAAGAAGTATCTTCTACCATTCCACGCTCTGGACTGGATCGTGCATTCGCAGAAGGCTCGGTTGAAATCCTGCAACAGGACCAGGGGCGTACTCGCTTTGGGAAGGGATCTTCTGCGGATTATTACGTTGGGGACAGCAAAGTAATTCTGGAAGGTGATCGGGCGCAAATGACTGAAAAGCAGGCAGGATCAGACCCCACAAAGACAGAAGGCCATAAATTGACCTGGTATGGCACGGCTGATAAGCTGCTGGTTGACGGGGCAGTTGCTCAACCAGCTGTCAGCACTTTCCGCCGCAAGAACAAGAAGAAGTGAATCGGGTTTCCACACATCGAATATGAAAGTTCTTCGAACGGAGGAAATATCCAAAGCATATAAAGGTCGTCGTGTTGTCGACGGTGTTTCGGTTTCTGTGGAGCAGGGAGAAGTTGTCGGACTCCTTGGGCCGAATGGCGCTGGAAAAACTACTTCGTTCTATATGATTGTTGGGCTGGTCAGCCCGGATTCAGGACAAATTCTGCTGGATGATCAGGATTTGACATCACTTGCGATGTATCAGCGCGCGCGCCGTGGTATCAGCTATCTTCCGCAAGAACCTTCTGTATTTCGAAAATTGTCAGTGGAAGAGAACCTGATGGCAATCCTTGAAACATTGCCTTTGTCCTCAAGAGAACGGCGGGAACGGATGTATCGCCTGATCGAGCAGTTAGGTCTCGAAAAAGTACGCCAGAACAAGGGGTTCATGCTTTCTGGTGGTGAACGTCGAAGAGTGGAGATTGCCCGATCCCTGGTCATTGAGCCAAGTTTTCTGTTGCTGGATGAGCCTTTTTCTGGAATCGACCCGATTCAGGTGATTGAGCTTCAGCGGATTATCTCCGGGTTGAAGAAGGAAGGAATTGGAATTCTCATCACGGATCATAATGTCCGCGAGACGCTGGCGGTTACGGATCGTGCCTACATCATCAATAACGGAAAAATATTCCGGTCTGGTTCTCCTTCTTCTCTTCATGATGATTCTGAAGTCCGGCGCGTCTACCTTGGAGAGGGGTTCAGGATGGATTTTGAAACAGGAGTCGGGAGGAATTAAGTACCATCTGCAGATGGTACTCTGGGGGTGCCGATGAGCATTTTGTCTCAGCGTTTAAGTCTTCGGGTTGCACAAAAACAGGTTCTGACTCCCGGCCTTGTGCAGATGGTCACGCTCCTGCAATGTAACCGGCTGGAACTCAAGGAAATGATTACCCAGGAACTGGCTGAGAATCCAGTTCTGGAAGAGTCACACGAAGCAGATGAAACAACACAGGAAGAGATTCAGGCTCTCCTGGAGGCAGAGAGAGTTCAGGATCCTGCAGATGCCAATCTGGTAGAGATGATGGGCGCCGGAGCTGATGTTGCCGTTGGTGATGCTGAAGCTCCCGAACAACCTGATCTGAATGTTGGGGGAGAAGTAGAAGTGCCTGAGTCAGCAGAGACTGTCTCAGACTCTTTTGAAGAGATCGATTTCGGATCGTTCTTCGATGACTATCTCGATCCTGGATATAGATCTCCGCAAGCTGAGTCTGCAGAACGTCCTTCCTTTGACACGTTTCTTTCCTCTCCGGTAACCCTTGCCGAGCATCTGGAGCAGCAACTGGCTTTGATTGTTCTCGATCCTGAAGTCAGAGAAGCTGCGGACACAATCATCGGCAATCTGGATGAGAATGGATATCTCACGGTTTCTCTGGAAGAGATTGCTTTACAGGCTGATTGCTCAATTGAGCAGGCCCAGCAGGGGCTAAAGTATATTCATTCTCTTGATCCATCAGGTATCGGAGGTCATGATCTTCAGGAATGCCTGCTAATTCAGCTGGAATCGCGGGGTGCAAAGGATGGTGTGGCCTGGAAAATGATCGAGAGTCATCTTCCGCTGGTCCAGTCCCGTCAATGGAAAGAACTGGCCAAAGCGCTGAGTCGCCCGATTGAGCATATCGAGACTGCGTTCCAGGCGATCCGGGATCTTGATCCTAGACCCGGGTTGCGCTATTCCGGACCCGGTCCGCAAAAGGTAGAGCCTGATGTTCACATCTTCAAGGAAGGCGATGAATATTTCGTTCAGCTGAATGATGATGATCTTCCACAGTTGCGACTCAATCCTTCTTATCGTCGAATGTTGGATCGTGATCAGTCGACAGATCAGGAAGTAAAGAATGCCCGCGGCTATATCCGTGAGCGCTACAACTCAGCGCTGCAGCTTCTCAAGAATATTGAACAGCGGAAGCAGACGATTATGAAAGTCTGCCAGAGCATCATTGCCCGGCAGGGTGAGATGTTTGATGGCGGGATTGATCTGCTGCGTCCAATGATGATCAAGGATGTAGCCGAAGAGATCGGTGTGCATCCATCGACGGTCAGCCGCGCTGTCGCTAATAAATATGCGCATACACCTCAGGGTGTATTTGAACTCAGGTTCTTTTTCTCAGAGGCAGTTCAGGGTTCTTCAGGAGCTGATACACCTCTTCTCGTCCTGAAAAGGCGTGTGAAGAAAATGATCGAAGAAGAAGACCCTGCACATCCTCTGACCGATGAGCAGATCATGCTTCGCCTCCAGAGTGAGGGAATCATGGTCACCAGACGAACCGTCGCAAAGTATCGCGAGGATATGAACATTCCCTCGACGCATCAGCGAAGAGTCAGGAACTGACGCTCGATAAGGTACAAGGATCCATGAAGGTTACCTACACAGGAAAACAACAGGAATTTAATGAATCAGAGACAAAACGGCTGAACGCCCGCATTGCCAAAGTTGGCAGGCTGGTGGACGGGCGAGGAGAAAAAGAGATGCATGTCTTTTTTTCAACTGTTCGTCGGCTGACGAAAGCGGAGGTGACGCTGAATTTTTATGGTCACTCTGCTGCCGGAACTGCTTCCGATCCGGACGCCTTCAAGGCGTTGTCTGAGGCCCTGCTCAAGCTCGAAAAGCAGGTGATTAAGGTCCGGGATAAGTGGATCGACAGCAAAAAGAGAGCAGCTCCATTGAAAGCAGCTCTTGCGCCAAAGTCTACTGTGGAGAAGCCGGAGAAGCCTGCATCGGTGGTGAACCGTGTTCAGGTAAGTCAGCGCCGTAAACCAATTACGGCTGATGAAGCCCTGCTAGTGATTGGGAAGAGGGATCATTATCTTGCCTTCCGTGATTTTGAGACAGGATCTGTTTCCGTGCTGATTCGTATGCCCGACGGAAGCTTTGATCTGGTTGAAGGTTAAGGAGCGGATGATCTGATGGCAAAATCCCGTCCGCCAACGGGAGGGTCCCGGCCTGAATTAGTTGTTGTTACAGGTCTGAGTGGTGCAGGAAAGGGTACGGTACTCCGTGCCCTTGAAGACTTGGGTCTTTATGCAGTTGATAACTTGCCCGTTGATCTAATTCCTACGTTTGCAGAGTTAGCCCATAAGGCAAAAGGCATAAGCCGGGCAGCCCTGGGAATCGATGCCCGCGAAGGTGATGATCTCGCCCGATTTCCGAAACTTTACGCGAAGCTGAGAGGACAGATTCATTGCACTCTGCTATATCTCGAAGCCAATGATGATGTTATCCAGAGGCGATTTTCAGAAACCAGACGGCCACATCCGATGGGCAAGGTCTCTGTTTCCGGCAGTATTGCGGATGAGCGAAAGAGGCTTGCCCCAGTGCGGGGCATTGCCGATACCATTGTCGATACTTCCAGCCTGACGGTTCATCAGTTACGCAAACTGATGGAGGAAAAGTTCGGAGGAAAATCCGATGATTCTATCGGGATATCCGTGATCAGCTTCGGCTATCGAAACGGTGTCCCTACTGATGCGGATCTTGTCTTTGATGTTCGCTTTCTGCCAAACCCCAACTATGTTGCGGATCTCAGGAAAAAGACAGGAAAGCATTCAGCCATCAAATCCTTCATGCGTGGATATCCGCAAACGGAGGAGTTTCTTGGACGCGTCACCGGATTACTGGAATACCTGATTCCCCATTACACCAATGAAGGAAAGCGTTATCTCACGATCGCTTTTGGTTGTACAGGGGGACATCACCGCTCTGTGATGATTGCCGAAGAAGTGCGGACGCGGTTGTCTAAAGCAGGGTTTCCTGCACGATCCTCACACCGTGATATTGAAAAAGAGTATTGATTAATTGGTATTGAGATTCCAATATCATTAATGATATAACAAGCATGTGCCTGCGCGATTGCTTGTTTCTGTCCTGTTTTTTCTCTCGTTATCCGGTGTGTATGCCGCCAGTTCCGGCAGAGGCACTGTTGCCGGAGTCGTGAAGGATCAGTCCGGAGCAGTCATTCCTGCGGCTAGCGTCCATATTCATAACCCGATCACTGGTCATGAGCGAGAAGTGCGTACGGATGACAAGGGTGAGTTCCGGATTGCCGACCTTCCCTACAACTCCTATCATCTCCACGTTTCGCAGAATGGATTCAGTTCCTACGAGCATGACCTGGATATACGCAGGGCAGTGCCGCTGCAAGTGGAGATTCAGCTGCTGCCGGCAGGAGCTGCCAGCTCAATCCGCGTGGAGGCATATGGAACGGATGTTCTCGAAAATGTTCCTTATGCCCATTACGACGTGGATCATGTTTCGTTGTCGAAGCTGCCATTAACCAATCCTGCATCCGGATTGAGCGATGCGGTGACTATGTCCACGCCGGGTGTTGTGGCCGATTCGAACGGACTATTTCATCCTTTGGGGGATCATGCCCAGGCATCTTTTGTCGTCGATGGGCAGCCTATCAATGACCAGCAGTCCAAACAGTTCTCGACACAGTTGCCACTGAATGCAATCCAGTCCATGGAGCTGATTACTGGCGGAGTTTCCGCAGAGTATGGGGATAAAACCAGTCTTGTCATCAACGCACAGACACGGAATGGTCTGGACTCTGATGGCCTTCATGGCCGGTTTGCCGCTCACTATGGATCTTTTGGAACCATTGGAGAGGAAGGTGACCTGGGCTGGGGCGGGAAAAAACTGGGCAACTTTCTCGTCTTCAATTCAGGACGTTCCGGCCGTTTTCTGGATACTCCGGAGTTTCGTCCGCATCATGCTGTCGGGAACAACGGAGTCATTTTTGACCGGATTGATTTCCGGCCGAACGAACGGCATGCATTCCATCTCAACCTGTTTGGAGCACGGAACTGGTTTCAGGTGCCAAATTCACTGGATCAGTTGAATCAGGATCAACGACAGAGAAACATGACCTGGTCGGTGGCTCCTGGATATACCAATGTCATCAATGAACGAACTGTCTGGACAACTAACGCATTTGCACGTCAGGATCACCTGAATTATTACCCCAGCAGAAATCCGGAATCAGACTGGCCTGCATCCATTTCACAGCGACGAACTCTGACCAACTACGGACTGAAGAGCGAAATCGCCCATTCCTACGGTCGTCATGATGTGAAAGCGGGCTTCCAGCTCATGCAGACACGCCTCAATGAACGGTTCTCGCTGAGTGGAGATCACACAGATCCTCTCGACTTTCGAGGAAAAGGAAACGTGAATCAGCTGGCTGTCTACTTGCAGGATTCGGTTCGTCTGGGAAGCCTGACTCTGAATGGCGGTTTGCGTGTGGATGCGTATCGTGGCCTGAGCTGTACGGTTGCTGTACAACCGCGAGTTGGCGCATCCTATCTGGTCAAGCCAACGGGAACCATCATCCGGTTCGCCTATTCACGCACGCTGGAGACTCCCTATAACGAAAATCTTCTTCTTGCCAGTTCAGGTGGAGTCACGCTTCAGCCGGGACGGAGGAATCAGATTAATGGTGGAATCCAGCAGGCCATCGGTCGATGGGCACAGATTGATGTGGATTACTTCTGGAAGAGAACATCCAATGCATCAGATTTCGAAGCTCTGGGCAATTCACCACTGGTATTTCCCATCTCCATGCGGCAATCGAAGATTGATGGTTTCGCTGTCCGTTTTGCAACAGCGAACTGGCGCGGATTTCAGGCATACACCGTGATGGGTTCCAGTCGTGCAAGATACTTCGGTCCGTTGAATGGAGGGCTGCATGTTGGACATGATCATGACGATCACGATGATGACCATGATCACGACCACAATCATGATGACCACCACCATGACCATGAAGCTGATCATCATGATGACCATGACGATCATGACCACGATCATGGTAGTGGGCTCCATACTGGAATCATTGGTCATGATCATGACAATGCAGGTGTGTTTCGCATCGATCATGACCAGAAGTTTCAGCAGACAACCTTCCTTCGGTATCAGTACAAGAACGGTCCGTGGGTCGCTTTTACCTGGAGATATGATCATGGGCTGGTGGCTGGTCCGGTTTCCAATGCAGAAAACATCTTCATGCTGACGGGAGCACAGCAAGCCGCCATGGGACTGTATTGCGGAAATGTATGGGCGACACCGGGCTCACCCATCTCATCGTGTGGGCAAGCCCTTCAGGCATCACGCATTCGGATTCCTGCACCGGGGACAGCAGATGCTGATCACAATCCGGCACGGATCGCACCCCGCCATCTGTTTAATGTGAGTGTCGGAACGGAGAACCTTTTCCGGACAGAGCGTTATCGCACGACGTTGCGATTCACTGCTTCCAATCTGACGAACCGGGTTTCTCTCTATAACTTCCTTTCCACGTTTTCCGGTACGCACTTTGTAGCTCCCCGCTCTTACGTGGCGGAAGTGGGCTTCCGCTTCTGATTTTGCGATATAGTCAGCCGGTATGCAGCGTCTGCCGGCTTATCTCGCCCACGCAAAAGCGAATCTCTGCACCAACCGTGCACCCTGGTATCTGAATACCGCTCCCAGCTATGCCGGAGTTTTTCTCTGGGTAGCGTTCTATCAGTCGATGGCTGATGGGACCATCAACCGTGCTCACTGGGGAGTCCTGATTCTGGCTCTGGCAATTGCAGGGTTGCTCTCTTATGCACTGTTCTATTACGTTCCTGCGTTGCTGGGAATGCGGACAGGACATCCGCTATATGTAGTTGGCAGCTCCACGTTTGGAACCACTGGCGGCTATCTGATGCCAGGCTTGCTGATGGGTGTTTTGCAGATTGGATGGTTTGCGGTAGGAACATTCTTTTCCACCAAGTACATCCTTGCTGCTGTCGGGTCGGATGCGGGGCCCGGAGATCCACTGTTTATCGTGATTGCACTGGCCTGGGGATATACGATGGCGTTCATCGGAGTGCTGGGAATCCAGTACGTAGCGAAAGTCTCTCTCTTTCTGAATGCTATTCCGTTTCTGATGTTGCTGGTGGTTTTTCTGAATACCCGCGAAGGAATCACTGCATATCAACCTTCTTCTGCTGAACCTCTTGCTGCTTCGTTGCTCCTGATCCAGATGGTGATCGGATTTTTTGCGACAGCTGGTGCTGCGGGAACTGATTTCGGGATGAACGCCCGCAATGAATCGGACGTGCGTTGGGGTGGACTGACCGGGATTACACTGGCCGTCATCTACGCAGGCGGACTTCCATTGCTGGCAGTGATCGGGGCAAAAGGGCTGAACCCTTCACTCGAAAGTTTTCAGTTTGATGCGGTCATCGGATCGATCGGAGGTTTTCTTGCCATCGCAATGTTTGCCCTGTTTGCGCTGGCCTCCGTTGTTCCTGCCTGCTTCTGTGCCTTTATTGCAGGCAACAGCTTTTCAACGATGATTCCCGGAGTGTCGCGTATGGCTTCCACGATGCTGGGTGTTACGGTGGCGATCGTACTGGCGATTACGGGTGTGGCTGCAGATCTGGTGGGATTCTTCTCGATTGTTGGTGCTTCCTTCGGACCGATCTGCGGTGCGATGGTTGCCGACTGGCTGCTGGCTGGACGCAAATGGTCCGGCCCCAGAGAAGGAATCAACTGGGCAGGCTACGGAGCCTGGGCGGCTGGTTTTATTGTGGGCATCCTGCCATTTATCGGATACCCGAATATCCAGCCTGCTGTTGTCTACAGCTTTCTGGTGGGATACTTTGTCTACTTCATTCTGGCGAAGGCGGGTCTGCAACCCCGCCTTGTTGAGCTTAAGGCCGCGGACGCTTCTTCACTTTGACAACCAGCGGAACACCTGCAAAACCGAATCGTTTGCGGAGCTGATTGATCAGAAAACGCTCAGTGGAGAAATGAAGATCTGTTGACTTATCCGTAAACAGAACAAACGTAGGTGGCCGGATGGATGCCTGTGTCACGTACTTGATACGAACATCCGTTTCCTCATGCAGCATCTCGACAAAACGATTCAGCTCTGCAGTTGTCACCCGGTGGGATGCTGCTTCATAGCTGGCCTGAGCCAGTTTCAGAATCTGGTTGACTCCCCGTCCGCTCTTGGCTGAAGTAAACAGGATGGGAGCATATTCCAGAAACTTCATCTGGTAGCGGAGATTTTCCTCGAACTCTTTCCGGTTGAAGTCGGGGACTGCGTCAATCTTGTTCACGACCAAAATGACGGGTCGACCTGCTTCATGAGCGTAACCGGCGATGTGAGCATCCTGCGCGGTTACGCCTTCAATTGCTTCGACGACGACCACCACCACATGCGCCATGCGAATAGCACGGCGAGCCATGACGATGCTCAGCTTCTCCGCCATCAGATGTGTTTTACCTTTTCGACGGATACCTGCTGTATCGACAATGACGAAATCACGGCCCTCCCGATTAATTTTTTCGTCAACGGCATCGCGTGTTGTTCCGGCGATGGGAGTCACGATTGCTCTGTCCTCTCCCGTCAGAGCATTGAGCATGGTGGACTTGCCTACATTGGGGCGTCCGATAATTGCCACACGAATGGGACGGGTCCGGTCCGTTTCGGGATCTTCCTCTGTTTCATCTTTCTGCTCGATGACTGGAAACGCTTGGGTCAGATGATCCAGCAGTTCGAAGATTCCCAACTGGTGTTCTGCTGAAACAGGAAATACATCGGAGAAGCCAAGTTCAAAAAACTCAGGAACCAGCGTGATGCGCTTGGGGACGTCAATCTTGTTGACGGCCAGCGTTACGGGTTTGCCCAGTTTGCGCAGCATCATGGCAAGATCGCGGTCAATGCCGGTGATTTCTGTTCTGCCGTCAATGACAAAGACAATCTGGCTGGCTTCTTCCAACGCAGCACGAGCCTGCCGGAGAATCTCCGACGGGATCATCTCTTCATCATCAGGAATGATTCCTCCGGTATCGATCAGTTCAAACAGTTTTTGCTGATGCTGAACTTCTCCATAGATACGGTCCCGCGTAATTCCCGGTTCGTCTCCGACGATGGACTTCCGCTGGCCAAGAATTGCATTAAAAAGTGTGGACTTGCCCACATTGGGGCGACCCACGATTACCACTGAGGGCAAGCGAACACTATCCGACATTGTTCATCATGGTACCAAGCATGGTTTTCTATCCCATATTCCTCAATCTGCAGGATCGCCCGGTAGTGGTGGTCGGCGGAGGGAAAGTCGCGGTCCGCAAGATTCGGGGATTGCTGGAATCCGGAGCCGTTGTCACTGTAATTTCACCGGAAATGAGTCAGGAAATGCCCGTCATCTGGAAAAAAAGACGCTATCGCAGAGGGGATCTTCAAGGGGCGGAACTGGCCTTTGCGGCCACCAGTGACAGGAGAGTAAACGCACGGGTAGCAGCAGATGCAAAATCTCTGGGAGTCTATGTAAACATTGCAGATGCGCTGGACGAATGTGACTTTATCGTGCCTTCCAGAGTGCGCCGTGGATCGCTCCAGATTGCCGTTTCTACCGGCGGAAATTCACCTCGGCTTGCAAAACAGCTGCGAAAACAACTGGAATCTGTGCTGCCTGACGTGCGATCCTAAAATTTCCCCTACTGAATGTCGCAGTCAAAAATCCGTAACATAGCCATCATTGCGCACGTTGATCATGGTAAGACTACCCTGGTTGACGCCCTCCTTCGCCAGAGTGGAATATTTCGCAGTAATGAAGACGTAGCCGAGCGAGTCATGGACTCTGGCGATCTTGAGCGAGAGCGTGGCATCACCATTCTTTCCAAGATTACCGGTGTTCATTACGAAGGCACCAAGATCAACATCTGCGATACCCCTGGTCACGCAGACTTTGGTGGTGAAGTCGAACGTGCTCTGAAGATTGTGGACGGAGTCATGCTGCTGGTGGATTCCAGCGAAGGCCCGCTACCCCAGACCCGCTACGTCCTTTCGAAGGCACTGGCTGCCGGATTGACACCGATCGTCGTCGTAAACAAGATTGATCGACCGGATTCCCGAATCCAGGAAGTTCTGAATGAGGTCTACGATCTCTTCATCGATCTGGATGCCACGGAAGAGCAACTGGAATTTCCGGTTATCTATGCCATTGCAAAAGATGGAATTGCAAAGAACAGTCCGGAGGAAGAGTCTTCTGATCTTCGACCACTGTTTGAAGCAATTGTGAAACATATCCCCCCTCCGCAGGGAGAACCGGATGCAACTCTTCAGCTTCTGGTTGCCAATCTGGATTACTCAGATTATCTGGGTCGGCTGGCCATCGGGCGTATCGTGAACGGAACACTGAATCATAACGATGAAGTGACGATCGTCAAACTGAACGGATCATTCCAGAAAACTCGCATTACCAAGCTTTACTCATTCGAAGGTCTCAAGCGCATTGATGAGATGTCCCTGTCAGCTGGTGATATTGTTGCCATCGCTGGTGTGGAAGGAATCACCATCGGAGAAACGGTTACGTCTGTTTCCGATCCGAAGCCTCTGCCACGCATCCAGATTGATGAACCCACCATTGCCATGACGTTTTCTGTCAACAACTCGCCTTTTGCGGGTCGTGACGGACAATATGTTACTTCCCGAAATCTTCGGGATCGTCTGGATAAAGAACTTCTCACTAATGTTTCCATCCGGGTGGAAGAAGCGGGTGGCCCTGATGCCTTCAAGGTGATGGGCCGTGGTGAACTCCAGTTGGCCATCATCATTGAAATGATGCGTCGTGAAGGCTATGAACTTCAGGTGGGTAAGCCAGAGATCCTGACCAAGGTAATTGATGGTGTGAAGAATGAGCCCCTGGAAATTCTGGTGGTAGATGTTGCCGAAAACTTCACTGGTGTGGTCATCGAAAAGCTTGGAAGCCGTAAGGGCAAGATGGAGAAGATGATCAATCACGGCTCCGGCCGTGTCCGCATGGAATTCCTGGTTCCTTCTCGTGGTCTGATTGGCCTGCGTAGCGAAATTCTGACTGATACGCGTGGAACAGCCATCATGAATTCCCTGTTTCATGGATATATTGAATGGCAAGGCGAAATTCCACTGCGTCCAACGGGATCGCTGATCTCTGATCGTAGTGGCGTTGCCACTGCCTATGCTCTCTTCAACCTGCAGGAACGGGGAGAGATGTTTATCACTCCGGGTACGGAAGTCTATGAGGGAATGATTGTTGGAGAAAACTCCAAGGATACGGACCTCACCGTAAATATCGTCAAGGAAAAGAAGCTCACCAACATGCGTGCATCTTCAGCGGATGATGCAATTCGCCTGGTTCCGCCACGTCTGCTAAATCTGGAAAATGCGCTGGAGTTCATCAATGAAGATGAACTTGTTGAGGTAACTCCCAAGTCCATCCGACTGCGGAAGAAGATACTGAAAGCTTCTTTCCGTTAAATTTACCTGCCTGTTTAATCAGGCAGGGCAAAAGCAACAATCTCATCTCCCAGGGGGTCGAAGCGTTCATCATGGCCACCTGCGGAGATCACCACATACTGCTTTCCCTGATGCACATAGGTCATCGGCGTAGCCTTGGCGCTGGCTGGTAATTTCGATCTCCAGATTTCTTTCCCCGTTGCAGTTTCATAAGCCCTGAGGTATCCATCCATACTGGCACCGATAAACGTCAGTCCTGATGCAGTTGTGATAGGGCCTCCAAGATTGATGAGTGTCCCTAGTGGCACTTGCCATTTGAGATCTCCGGTTCGTGTATCGATTGCGCTAAGCGTTCCATGGGGACCTTTATTGCAAGGCTGTAAGCTTTCATCCAGCAGAAACCGTCTGGCCATTCCGTAAGGAGTGCCAGTCTGTGGCGCGAATTCCATTCCGAACTTGTCTGCATTCCGTGCAGCAGAGTAATTTTCCCGTCGGATGAGTTGTACCAGCGC
The DNA here is from genome assembly GCA_037190045.1 of Bryobacteraceae bacterium. Taxonomy (GTDB): domain Bacteria; phylum Acidobacteriota; class Terriglobia; order Bryobacterales; family Bryobacteraceae; genus JAPKYZ01. The sequence continues at coordinate 448,378 of JBBCIQ010000004.1, forward strand.
AATCAGATGATTGGCTGGTGCGATCAGCAGATGCTGCTTTGGATCGAACGCCATGCCACCCCAGTGCAATCCACCGATGTTGCCAGGGATAACCAGGGTTCCCTGCTCGCTGGGTGGTGTGAATACTCCTTCATTGCGGTATTTCGAAAGCATTTCGACACAGGATGGTTCCAGTTCAATCTTGTGCGGACTCAATGAAGGTGGCTTGAGAGGGAACGGCTGTGTCGGAGAGGATGATTCTCCTTCAGCATCGCTTTGTGGGACTGGCCTTTCTTCCACGCCGAAGATTGGTTTGCCGGATGTACGATCCAGCAGGAAGATGTGTCCGGTCTTGGACCCGACAGCAACTGCATCTTTGCCATTGGATCGGTAAAGCAGTGGTGGAGAAGCCACATCATAATCCCAGAGATCGTGATGAACGGTCTGGAAGCTCCACAGCATGCGGCCTGTCTTTGCTTCCAGAGCAACGACACTGTTAGCGTGGTTCTTCTCCTTCCGCATCCCGCCATAGTAGTCGGGGCTGGCAGAGCCGGTGGGAACATAGACGATGCCTCTTTTGGGGTCTGCGGTGATCACGGACCATGCATTGGCTCCACCAATTTTTGAGTTAGGGATCGGGTCCCACGTCCAGAGGAGTTTTCCGGTTCGGACATCAAAGCCGCGGACTTCTCCACTGGGCATTCCGACTGAGCCGTTATCAGCTACTGCTGATCCGACAACGACAACATCCCCAATCACACAGGGCGGAGATGTCTGTTCATAGTCTGAAAAATGTGATGGTCCGATTCTCAGACCCTGGCGCAGATCTGTTTCCCAAATCTTTTTACCGGTATGCGAATCAATGGAAAAAAGCCGTGCATCAATACTGACTGCAAGAATCTTTCCACTGAGGTGCCAGGCTACGCCACGATTGGTGAAATCTCCATATCCTGCGTCTTTGGGGACTTCGGGGTCAAATGACCAGATCTCCTTTCCAGTTGACGGATCAAGGGCCGCTACCCGACCCAGAGCTGACGTGACAAATAGTTTTCCCTGCACATAAAGAGGAGTCGTCTCCAGTGCGGAAGGTCGTCCTTTTTCTGGCTTATACAGCCCCTTTGTGTGATAGTTCCACACTGCTTTCAGGTTGATTACATTCTGCGGAGTAATCTGAACGGCTGTGGAGTGGCGCGCCCCACCCGGATCATTGCCATAAGCAGGCCATGTGATGTCAGCAGCAAGTGCCAGCAAAAACAGGGTAACCATGAGGAACAGTACGAATGTTTATCGAAAACTGTTCCGCATTCTACACTGAATTATGACCGCAGGGGGTGAAGAAACAGAGCATCATTCGCTCTGGAGATCCGTACTGGATTCAATTAAGGGAAGCCATGAGAGCTTTACCACCGGGAGTATTGATCGATCCATCCTGCTGCTTGCGATTCCTATGGTACTGGAAATGGCGATGGAATCGCTTTTCGGTATCGTCAATGTTTTCTGGGTATCCAGCCTGGGGTCTGATGCAATTGCAGCAGTTGGTGTCACAGAAAGTGTTCTCACTCTTGTTTTTGCACTGGCAATGGGTCTTTCTATGGCGATTACCGCCATGGTGTCGCGTCGCGTGGGAGAGAAAGATACAGACGGTGCACGTCTCGCTGCCGGGCAGGGACTTTTTATCGGAATCTGTCTGGCTATTCTGATCGCTGTAGCGGGGATCGCTTTTGGGGACCGCATTCTGGGGTTGATGGCTGAATCTGCCAGTGTTGTAGAAGCCGGGCACGTCTATACAAGGATCATTCTGGGCAGCGCTCCGGTGGTGATGCTTCTGTTCCTGATCAATGCTGTTTTTCGTGGAGCGGGTGATGCCAGTGTGGCCATGCGTGCTCTGTGGATCGGAAATTTCATCAATATCATCCTGGATCCATTGCTGATTTTCGGATGGGGGCCTGTTCCTGCATTTGGCCTGGAAGGCGCAGCCATTGCAAATACTATCGGACGCTCTGCTGGAGTTACTTATCAACTGGTGCAGTTGTTCACAGGTGATGGCAGGCTCAGGATTCAACTGGTGCATCTGAAACCGGTAATAGAGGTCATTTCCGGTGTATGGAAAATTGCAGTGCCAGGAATCTTTCAGTTTGTAATCGGTCATGCCAGCTGGATCGCCATGATCAAGATGGTGAGCCATTTTGGTGCAGAAGCATTGGCCGGAACGACCATTGCCATCCGGATTATTATCGTGACCATTCTTCCCAGTTGGGGTCTTGCCAATGCAGCGGCCACTCTGGTCGGGCAAAATCTGGGGGCAGGGAAACCAGAACGGGCCGAGAAAAGTGTCTGGCGATGTGCCATTTACAATGCGATTTTTCTCGGACTGGTTGCTGTGGTGTTTATTGTATTTGCGGAGCCGATGGTGGGATTCTTTTCTTCTGATCCCGTCGTCATTGAAACAGGTGTGAGTTGCCTGCGATTCATTGCATACGGGTATGTCTTCTTTGCATTTGGAATGGTGATGGTTCAGGCATTTAACGGAGCAGGAGATACCTGGACGCCTACCTGGATCAATTTTGCATGCCAGTGGGTTGTGCAGATCCCCCTTGCCTATTTCCTTTCCCGGTATACCCTGTTCGGAGCAAAAGGGGTGTTTCTGGCAATCGCTTTATGTGAATCAGTTCTGGCTGTTGTGGGTGCGCTGGTCTTTCGACGCGGAAAATGGAAAGAGCGGCAGGTATAGATGACGTCAGGGACCCGATTACCTTCAGTCCGGAAGTTTTTTTCGAAAGGTGGAATCCTTTCGAAATGGCATCAGAATTTTGAGTTTCGGCCTGGTCAGCTGGAGATGGCAGAGGCTGTGGAACAATCATTGGCGGATAAGCGCCATCTGATTGTCGAAGCAGGGACAGGTACAGGAAAAACACTTGCCTATCTGATTCCGGCAATCCTGTCTGGTAAACGTGTGATTGTTTCCACCGGAACAAAAAATCTTCAGGAACAGCTGTTCTACAAAGATATTCCTTTTCTGCAACAGCATCTGGAAGAGCCTCTTCGTGTCTGTCTGATGAAAGGTCGAGCCAATTACGTCTGTCGGCAGAAGGTCTACGATGCGGAGAATGAACCCATTCTGGACGGGCTGGAGGAAGTCACTGATTTTAAGATCATCCGGGACTGGGAACTCACCACGTCTACCGGAGATCGAGCAGAGTTACGGACCTTGCCGGATCATTCTACGGTCTGGGCCAAGCTGGATGCACGTCGTGACCACTGCACGGGCCAGAAGTGCAAGCAGTTCGAACGCTGTTTCATTACGGAGATGCAGCGTCGCGCTCATGAGAGCGACATCATCGTTGTCAATCATCATCTGTTCTTTGCCGATCTTGCGGTGAAGCAGGAAGATTTCGGCGGAATCATTCCCCAGTACAGCTCTGTGATTTTTGATGAAGCGCATGAACTGGAAGATGTGGCCGGGCAGTACTTCGGAATGTCCGTCAGCAATTATCAGATTGAAGATCTTGCACGCGACATCAATACGCTGGCTCGCCGCAAGAATTTCGGTTCAGAGGAACTGGATCGTTTTCTGATCACACTTGCTGATCGTACAGACCAGTTCTTTTTTCTTTTCTCGGAGATTGAAGGACGCCAGGGATTTAACCGACAGGCGGGGCTGATTGCCGCTCATCCGCAGATTTATGAAGATGCCCTGCTTTCCCTCGATATTATCTGTGCCCAGCTGCAACTGATCCAGGATGCCCCGGAAGAACTGATTCCGATTTTCCGCAGAGCACAGGTAATCCGGGACAAACTGAAATTCTGGATGGAATCCGGCGACAAAAGCTATGTCTACTGGATTGAACGCAGAGGCCGAGGGACTTTTCTGCAGGCTACGCCCATTGATGTTTCCAGCCTTCTGGACCAACATCTCTTTGACAAGATTGAAACTGTTGTTCTGACTTCGGCCACACTTGCCATTGCAGAAGGGTTTGATTTCGTAAAGCAGCGACTTGGGTTGCGGAATGCCCGGACGCTGCGGGTGGAAGGCGGCTTCGATTATGAGAAACAGGCGCTGCTCTATGTTCCGCATCATCTTCCCGATGTGAGGAGTGCTGCTTTTACCTCATCTGCCGCACGGGAAATCCTGGAGATTCTGCGTCACAGCCGGGGCAGGGCATTCGTTCTGTTTACCAGTTATCAGCAGATGAGAGCGGTGTTCGAATCCGTATCTCCCCAGCTGGAATACCGGGCATTGTTGCAGGGATCTGTGCCGAGAAATGCGTTGCTGGATGAGTTTCGGGAAACACCGAACTGCGTCCTGTTCGCCACCAGTTCATTCTGGCAGGGCGTGGATGTGCAGGGCGATCAGTTGAGCTGCGTCATTATCGACAAATTGCCATTTGCTGTTCCCAGTGATCCGGTAGTTGACGCAAGAATCCGCTCGATTCGGGAAGAAGGAGGGAATCCCTTTTACGACTATCAGATTCCGGAAGCAGTCCTTGCGCTAAAGCAGGGATTTGGCAGATTGATTCGCAGCCATTCTGATCGGGGGGTATTGGTGTTGCTCGACAACCGGATTACCAAAACAAAGTATGGGCAGCTGTTTTTCGACAGTCTTCCACCCTACTCATTTTCGACAAACATCCAGGATGTCGAGCAGTTTTTCCTGAGTTAAGAAGAAATTACCGACCAAAGAAATCAGCGTTGCGCTGTGCGAATGAACTCCAGTTATCCGGAAGATCATCTAATGCAAAAATTGCCGAGACGGGACAAACTGGCACACAGGCACCACAGTCAATACACTCTACCGGGTCAATGTACAGCATGTCCTCACCCTCAAACCGCTCATCGTCCTTACGGGGATGGATGCAGTCTACAGGGCAGGCATCAACACAGGCAGTATCTTTGGTATTTACACAGGGTTCAGCGATTACATATGCCATAGGTTTAAACGGAGAGAATGTCCTCCTTTTTGATCGTACCATGGTGGAATTGCCTGAAAACGGCAGATTGTTTGGTTATTTACATGCAGTCGCTACACTCAGAATATGCCAATCCCTGTTCGTAAAGCTGTATTTCCCGCGGCAGGACTGGGGACACGATTTCTTCCGGCTACCAAAGCTCAGCCGAAAGAAATGTTGCCCTTAGTCGACAAGCCGCTGATCCAGTACGCTGTGGAAGAGTGCGTGGCTTCCGGCCTGAAAAACATCATTATTGTGACGGGTCGTGGAAAGTCGTCCATTGAAGATCACTTCGATGTCAGTTTTGAGCTGGAACACCTGCTGAAAACCCGGGACAAGAAAGAAACCCTGGAGCAGGTCCAGCAGATCTCAGACCTCATTGATGTTTCTTATGTCAGGCAGAAGGAAGCTCTGGGCTTGGGCCACGCAGTGCTTCGAGCCAAAGATCTGGTGGGAGAAGAGCCGTTTGCTGTTGTTCTCTCTGATGATGTGATCGATGGCGAGATCCCTTGCACCCAGCAGTTGCTGACTGCCTATGAAAAATTTGATGCGCCCGTTGTGGCGTTGATGGAAGTGCCGAAGGAAAGAATTTCGGCCTATGGCGTTGTAGCCGCAGATTCGGTGGATTACGCTGGGCCGGGCAAACTTTTCCGGATTACTGACATGGTGGAGAAGCCGAAGGCTGAAGACGCCCCATCAAATCTTGCCATCATTGGCCGTTACATACTGACGCCTGAAATCTTCCGGTCGATTGAGGAAACTGATTCCGGAGCCATTGGAGAGATCCAGCTGACCGATGCTATCAAGCGCTATGCCCAGAAAAAGCCCGTCTACGGACTCTTGTTTGAAGGTACGCGGTATGACGCCGGAGACAAACTGGGGTTCCTGAAAGCAACTGTTGAGTTTGGTTTGCAACGGGACGATCTGGGGAAAGACTTCCGGGAATATCTGAAGGGCCTTGATCTGAAGTAGCTCTCCACTTTCTTTTCATTCGCAGATACCATAGCAACATGCGCCGCCGTGAGTTTCTGGCGACTGCCGCCGCAGCTCCGGCGGCGGCCTCTGCTATGTCAACATCAACCACACCTTTGGGAGTGGATCTTTTCAGCATCCGCTCTTCCGGCTTTACTCCGTTTGAGTTTCTGGATCATTCCCACAAACTTGGCGCTACCGTTGTACATTTTTCAGAGATCCGGTTTCTGGGTAGTCTGGAAGACGATCATCTGAAGAAAGTCCGCGCCCATGCGGACAAACTGGGCATGCGGATTGAAGCAGGGATGCGGTCTATCTGTCCCACCTCAAAATCTTTTGATCCAAAGGATGGAACAGCAGAGGAGCAGTTGCTGCGTATGATCCATGCGGCAAAGATTCTGGGCTCTCCCTTCGTTCGTTGTTTTCTGGGATCCATGGCAGACCGTCCGGTAGAAAGCCATATCGAATCCACTGTCAAAGTGTTGAAGTCTGCCAAGTCGAAGATTGTAGATTCCGGAGTCAAGGTGGCTGTCGAGAATCATGCAGGTGACATGCAGGGGCATGAACTGAAAACGTTGATTGAGGAAGCGGGGAAAGATTATGTCGGGGCGGTAATCGATTCGGGCAATCCTCTCTGGGCGATTGAAGATCCTCACGTCACGCTGGAAACACTGGCTCCCTATGCACTCACCAGCCATGTCCGGGATTCGGCCGTATGGCGCACAGAAGATGGAATTGCGGTGGCGTGGACGCGTATGGGCGAAGGCAATGTCAGGATCGATGAATGGGTGCGTAAGTACACAAGGCTCTGTCCGGGTAAGGCGCTGTCGCTGGAGATTATCGTGATCCCGTCACGTACTTTCAAGGTATTTGATCATCAGTTCTGGGATGCGTACCGCAATGTTCCGGCATGGAACTTTACGAGATTTCTGGAGATCGCTGAGCGAGGCAAGCCGATCGAAGTGCTACCTGTTCCCAAAGAGCAGGCTAAGGCGAAGGAAATCGAAGATCTTGCCATCAGCGCGGAGTACACGAAGAAGATTCTGGCGGAATCGGGAAAGTGAATATGAAATATTTTCTGGCAGTTCTGACTTTAGTGGGTTGCTCCATTCATGCAGCGCTCATTCCAGAGGTCCGCACTTATACGGCGAAAGCTGATTTTGCCGGAGCGCAGAAGTTGCTGGATGCCTATGAGGCAAAGCAGGGAAAGACGCCGGAATGGCTGGAAGCATTCTCCTGGCAGGCTCGTGGAGCGCTCAACAACAAGATCTATGACAAGGCATTGAGCTATGCAGCGGAAACGCGCAAGTTCGCACTGGCGGAGTTGAAGAAGCGGCCCATCGATCAGGAACCACGATTGCCCATCGCTTTGGGTGCTTCGATTGAAGTGCAGGCACAGGCCCTGGCTGCTCAGGGGAACCGGAGTGAAGCGGTGGCCTTCCTGCAGAAAGAGATCCAGACATATGGCAAATCCTCCATGCGGGCACGGATTCAGAAGAATATGAATCTGCTGGCCATGGAAGGTAAACCTGCTCCTGCTATTGCAAATCAGGATTGGCTGCAGGTTCAACCCAAAGCCATCGAAACATACCGTGGAAAGCCGGTGATTTTGTTCTTCTGGGCGCACTGGTGCGTCGATTGCAAACAGCAGGCTCCGATCCTTGCCAGATTACAGAAGGATTTCTCCGACAAGGGGCTGGTGGTAATCGCACCCACACGCTATTACGGATATGCGGCGGGTGGTGAGGAAGCGGCTCCGGCGGAAGAGCGGAAGTATGCCGAGAAAGTCTTGCAGGATTTCTATGCGCAGTTGAAGGGCATGCCCGTCACGCTGGACGATGAAACCTTCTTCAATTACGGAGCTTCCACCACTCCCACCCTTGTCCTGATTGATGCAAAGGGGATTGTGCGGCTCTATCATCCGGGCAAAATGACCTACGAAGCACTGGCCGAAAAAATCCGCTCCATCAGCTGATTTCAGTTCCGGCAGGTGCTGAAGTTATACTCGCCTTTTATGGCACGAGAGTATACGCTTTCCCCGCGACCTGTCGCACGTATTGAATCGAAGTACAGAAAGATCGTTACCGATTTTCCTGTGCCGGAATCGATCCCGGTTCTGGAAGACCTGCATCGCGCTGAACCCGTCGCCATGCGCGGCCAGCCTCCTGTCGTCTGGCATCGTGCGGAAGGGTTTCAGGTGCATGACAAATGGGGAAATAGCTGGATCGACTGGTCCAGTGGGGTTCTCGTCACCAATGCCGGCCACGGACGTCAGGAGATCGTCGATGCCATTGTTCAGCAGGCTCAGTCAAAGCTCCTGACCAATTACTGTTTTCCCAGTGAGATTCGCGCAAAACTGGCCACGAAGCTCGCTGATCTGATGCCTGATCCTTTGAAAAAGATATTCCTGCTCACCACCGGATCAGAAACCACGGAATGTGCCATTAAGCTGGCTCGTGCCCATGGCATCAAGGTGGGCGGCAAGCAGAAGAATGTAATTGTTTCTTATGACAAGTCCTTCCACGGACGGACGCTGGGTTCGCAGCAGGCAGGCGGAATCCCTGTTCTGAAAGACTGGATCGTCAACTATGATCCAGGTTTCGTACAGGTTCCGTTCCCGGATGGATTCCGTACAACAGATACCTCTTTTGAGTGTTTCCTCAAAAACCTGAAGGATGCGGGAGTCGAGCCTGCAAATGTTGCGGGAGTCATGCTGGAAACCTATCAGGGTGGCAGTGCTTCCTTTGCTCCGGTGGAATACATGCAGAAGATGCGGGCATGGTGCACGGAGCACAACGTGCTCCTGATTTGCGATGAAGTGCAGGCGGGCTTTGGCCGAACCGGAACCCTCTTCGGATTTGAACACTATGGAATCGTTCCCGATCTCACAACGTGGGGCAAGGGTGTTTCCAGTTCTTTGCCGCTGGCTTTTGTGGCTGGCAGACCGGATGTGATGGATCAGTTTCCCGCTGGTTCAATGACCTCCACCCATACAGGAAATCCAGTCTGCTGTGCTGCTGCTCTGGCATCCATCGATCTGGTGCTGAATGAGGATCTGGCTGGAAATGCAAAGCGAATGGGCGATATCCTGCATGCTCGTCTGCATGCGCTCAAGGAAAAGCACCCGGAAATCGGATGTGTGGATGGCAAGGGACTGGTGGCCGGAGTTGCCTGTGTGAAGCCGGGAACCACAGACCCTGATGCTGACCTCGCCTTTGATGTGATTCGTAGTTGTATTGAAAAGGGCGTACTGATGTTCTCTCCCGTTGGGTTTGGTGGAGGCACAGTCAAAATCTCACCCCCACTCATCATCAATGAAGAAGCGTTGAACGAGAGTTGCGATGTGCTGGAAGCCGTGTTTGCGGAGATCCTGGCTGCGCGCGGAGCATCCGCATGAGCCTCCACGTCGCCTGTATTGGCGGGGGAATGATTCTGCACGATCAGATCCTGCCGTCCCTGCATCATCTGCGACGGCTGGGCGTGGTGGGCGAGCTCGAAGTCTGTGCCCGGCGGAAATCCACGCTGGATGCGCTGGCATCCGCTCATCCGGACAAGCCATTCCGTGCGCGTCTGGAACCATACGCTGAAGTTCTTCCTTCTGTGCCAAAGCGACAACTTGCAGTGATCGCTCTGCCGGATCAGATCCACTTTGATGCTGTCATGACGGCTCTCCGTGCGGATCAGCATGTGCTGTGTGTCAAGCCACTCGTTCTGTCTGTTGCTGAATCCGAAGAGATTGAGCAGGAAGCCCGGAAGCGAAATCTTCTGGTGGCCGTGGAGTATCACAAGCGTTTTGATGATCGTGCGCTCATGGCTCGCCGCCGCTATCAGGAAGGTCATTTCGGACAGTTCCGCATGGGAACGGCCATCCTGTTCGAGAAGTGGCACTACCGCAACTCGAATTTTCAGAACTGGTTTTCGAAGGAAAATACAGACTGTTTTACCTACATCGGATGCCATTATGTAGATCTTGTGGCATTCATCACCGGACTAACTCCGGCTGCTGTCAGTGTCTATGGCATTCCCGACAAATTCCCCAATGGAGTGGAAGGCTATCTGTGGACGGATGCACGAGTGCTCTGGTCAAATGGCGCCTGTCTGAATGTACAGAACTCACTCAGCTATCCGGATGCTGGGCCAGGCCCGAATATTCAGGGACTCACTATGTGGTGTGATCAGTCTTTCATCCGGCATTCGGACCAGTATCGTGGCCTTGAATACTGTGAAGTGGATCGTGGATATTCAGAGCCAAGTCCGGACTATATGCAGATGGTGGAATACATCGGCGGAGGACTGCGTCCAGTTGGATATGGATATCGATCCATTGAAGCCATCATCCAGGCAGTGCTGGAACTGGAATCCGGCAAGACCACTTTGGAAGACATTGATCAGGCAGGACTGCTAGCCACTCCGGCTAACAGTCGCTATAACGAACGCGTAGTGGAAGCAGCCCGGCGATCTATCGCTGAAGGTGGCACACTCGTGTCATGCGGCTGATCCTCGCATTCTTTCTTACGGTTCTTCTGCTGTTTGCAGGAGGACCGGGATTCCGTTCTCAACGCAGCCTGAATGATCACTTCAAGAAGCATGGTGCTGAGTTCGGAAACATTTCGAAAGCGGATTATTTGCAGATGGCACAGGAGTTGCGGGATGCTCCTGTTTCTGAAATCATCCTGGAAGCAAAACGGGCAGATGGTGTTGTAACGAAATTTGACCGGAAACAGAAGTACTTTGGTGCTTATAATTCAGATCGAACCATCCGGACATTCTTTGTCCCGAATGATGGCGAAAGATACTTCAACAGACAGGCCAGAAGAAAATGACTGACGCTGAGATTCGTGAATATTTGGAAGATAGCGGATATCCGGAGCATATCTGTAAAGCGGGCCGTACAGGCCTGCTGGAACGATGGGCTTCTTTTGTGGATCAGGTAGAAGCCGGATATAAGTTCGGTCTGGAAGATTACCGGAATGATCTCGACCTGCGCGGAATTCTGGATCTGATTGGAGCCGAAGGTGACGATCTGGAACTAATTGATGAGCGGTTCCGCGCCGCATTAACCAGCACCGATACCCGCGTGTGGGAATCCGGACCGGATGATCCCTGGTGGGATTTTGGATATCCGAAAAAGACGAAGGGTGAGCTTCTGGCTGATCTCCGTTCTGAAGGATTGGTAGAAGAATAATGCAGCCTGCACCCGCCCCCTCAGCCTCTGATCGTGTACTTGCTCTGGATGCTTTCCGTGGATTCACAATGATCCTGATGGTCAGCGGGGGATTCGGAATCCTGCGATTGCAGGATTATTCATGGATCGCTCCCATTGCCTATCAGTTTGATCATGAGCCGTGGGAAGGGATGCGGCTGTGGGATATGATCCAGCCCTTCTTCATGTTCATCGTGGGCACGGCCATGGTGTGGTCCTTCGACAAGCGATGGGCAAAAGGAGAGACGTGGGCTGAAAGTCTCCGCCATGTTCTGAAGAGAAGTGCACTTCTGATTTTCTGGGGACTTATCGCACGGTCTATCGGTGCCGGACGTCCGGTGCTGGATCTCATCAATGTTCTGGCGCAGATTGCTGTGACCTATCCGATTGCGTTTCTTGTCCTGAAAAAGGGATGGCGTGTTCAGATTGCAGTGGCGCTCGGGCTGTTGGCGATTCATACAGCTGCCTATTTTGCGTATGGCTATCCATGGTTGCCCGGTGACAACTGGGGTGAAGCAGTGGATCGCGCAATTCTGGGAAAGAACTGGGGCGGACATTACGCCACCGTGAACTGCATCTCTTCGGCTGCCAATACCATTTTCGGAGTGGTGGCCGGATTCTGGATTCGGGAACGGAAGCTGAAGAATCTGGCAATTTTCGGAGCCATTCTGATTGCTGCGGGATTGGGGCTGAGCCCATGGATCCCCATTATCAAGAAGATCTGGACTGCCAGCTTTGCACTCATCAGCGCAGGAATCACCATCTACACTCTGTTGCTGTTCTGGTGGCTGTGTGAGGAGAAAGGCATGAAGATGAAACTGTTTATTATAGTGGGAGCCAACTCCATCTTCATCTATCTGTTCCATGAGATCATGCATCGATGGCTCACGCAGACCGCAAAGATCTTCACTGGATGGGGCACTTCTGATTTGTCTGCTCCATTGCTGGCATTGAATGATTTTGTTGTTGTTGCCTTTCAGATCTGGGTCTGTGTGTGGCTCTATCGACGCAAGATCTTTTTCAAGCTTTAGGAGTTGATTCATGGATCTTGGGCTGAAAGATAAAGTTGCACTGGTGGCAGCGTCCAGCAGTGGGCTTGGAAAAGCCGTAGCGTTGGGGCTTGCTCGCGAAGGATGCCATCTGGTGCTCTGTTCACGGGATCAGAAACGGATTGAGCAGGCAGCGGAAGAGATCCATCTCGAAACAGGAGTGGAAGTCGTTGCCCAGGCGATCGATGTATCGGTAGAAGCGGATGTGCAGAAGTTGGTGAATACGGCAATTTTCCGCTTTGGGCAGATTGATATCTGCGTCACCAACGCGGGTGGTCCTCCTTCAAAGACGTTCGATCAGACCACGATGGTGGATTGGGAGAACGCAGTCCAGATGAATCTGATGAGCACTCTGTATTTTGCGCAGGCTGTCCTGCCCGGCATGCGCGAACGCCAATGGGGAAGATTCATCACCATCACATCTACTTCCGTGAAGCAGCCGATCGATGGCTTGATTCTCTCCAACTCCGTACGAAGTGCTGTTGCGGGGCTGGTGAAGACACTTTCGAATGAATATGGCCGGGATCATGTGCTGATCCACAATGTCTGCCCCGGATACACAGCAACAGATCGTCTGATGAGTCTGGCTACACGCCTTGCAGATCAGGAGCAGATTTCTGTGGAGGAAATCGTGGACCGTTGGGCGCAATCCTCGGCACTCAAAAGAATCGGGACACCTGAAGAGTTTGCCAATGTTGTTGTGTTCCTTGCCTCTGAACGTGCCAGTTATCTGACAGGAAGTTCGATTTCTGTTGATGGTGGTGCAGTCAAGGGAATCTTTTCCTGATATTCTCACTGCTAATGTCCGATTCATCCTTTTCTCGTCGAGCCTTTGTTGTTGGAAGTGGAATCGCTCCGGTAGCTGCTGCAGCACAGGCAGGTGGTGGCAAAGCGGCAATTAATGAAACCTATCCCGGTGGAAATGCAAAAGCGGGAAGCTCCATCAAGGTTGTGACGACAAACCAGTTCGAGCATGACGAACTGAAGAAACTCACGGCGTCTACAGGAAAAGTACCCATTCGGGTTGTCATTGCGAAGGATGGGGATGAGTTCCGGCGCGAACTGCGGGATGCGGATGTAGTCTACGGATCATTGAAGAAAGCAGATCTGGATTTTGCTCCCCACCTGCGCTGGGTGCAATACGCTGGTGCGGGCATGGAAGGTGTAGACCCGGCAGTGATGGCATCGAATCTCACGGTCACCAATATGGCCCGTGTTTTTGCGCCGGGCATTGCAGAAACAGCCTTTGCATTACTGCTTTCCCTGACACGTGGAATTTCACAGTATTATTCCCCTCAGTTCGCGAAGAGGCAGATGAAGCCGGTGGGAACCGTCAAATCGGGTGACTACTGGGAACTGGGCGGCAAAACTATGGGAATCGTCGGCATGGGTGGCATTGGATCAGAGATTGCCCGTCGTGCCCACTATGGATTCGGGATGACGGTTCTTGCCACAGATGCCAAGCCTCTGCCGAAACCGGATTATGTGGCAGAGCTGCATGATCCCACGTGGTTTTCGACCATGGTTCCCCAAGTGGATGTGCTGGTGAGTGCTGCTCCTCACACCAAGGCAACGGAAAAGATGTTTAATGAACAGGTTTTCCGCACCATGAAGAAGCATGCGATCTTTCTCGCCATGTCCCGAGGAAAACTTTTCGATGACATCGCACTTGTACAGGCATTGAAAGAAGGATGGATTGGGGGAGCTGGTCTGGATGTGATGCCCGTGGAACCACCACCCAGTGATCATCCTATTTTCGACTGCCCGAATGTTGTCATGAGCGCGCATACTTCAGGATGGGGGCCGGAACGTCAGGAACGGCTGGTCAGCCATTTTGCGGAAAATCTGCGGCGATATTCTGTGGGACAACCACTACTGGCTGTAGTGGATAAAGAGAAGGGCTATTAGCACTCCTCTCATGTTCTGATCAGTTCAGAAAAAGCAGATGATTATCCTGAACGCGCCAACTCACAATTGCATCTTCTTCCAGCCCCAGAACCGTTAGTGGTTTTGAGATCTTACTTCTGTTTGCATGATGAACAGGTGCCCAGTTCATGGATTGTGTATCCAGCCGGTAGATTGCCCATTGGGATTCGTCAGTGAGACTGACATAGACCTCTCCCTTGTTTGAGATTGCTCCTGATGTATGGAACATTGGTGTGAAGGGATAGTCACTGGTGGATTTCCGGATGATCTTCCCATCATTGGAAACAGAAATATATCGTTTTTCCTGGGGAGAGAACCAGACCGCTCCCTTCTCAGTGACTTCAAACAGGTTGCTGGTTGAAATCATGGAAAAAGCTTCCTCTGGTGAGGACGGTTGCATGAATGAGTTCAGCAAATTCCCTTTTGCATCGTAATGATGAAACATGTCTGTTTCATCCTGAGTGGCCGGAGGTTTCAGTGAATTAACCGATCCTGCTGTCCAGATTGTGCCATCCGGGGCAAATGCGATTGAGAAGGCCAGATGTGGATTTGTCTTCACTACAGTGATGTCCGGTTCTGAGGGATGGAACCACGCAATGAACGAATGGGATTCCCCGCTGGTATTGGTTCCTGTGCCACAAAAAGCAATGCGACCTTCCTGATTCCGGGTCCAGTTGCGGACAACGATTTGTCTGCCTCCGGGAAATGAGACATCCTTCAGAACTTCCCGTTGCCCATCCTTTCCATAAATGCTGAACGGAATAGAGGAACCCATTGCTTGCTCCACCAGCACAAGGGATCCACCCCGCCATTTGGAGACCGGTTTCCCTTCCAGCGACCCCATGAGGGGCGCTGATCGAACGATTGAAAGAGTTTCCGCGTTCAGGACGGCAGCAGTTGCAACCATCACACCCAGGGAACATACGGAAAGGAAATAGGTAAAAGCTTTCGCTCTGAGAGGAAGCATCGAACATTCACCTCCTGATGTATTTCTGTCGCTGATCATTTTGTGTCGCGAGATTTCTCTCATGACTGTGAAATCTCCGATATTTGAAAATGAAAGCGAACTACTGACTATGACGGCAGTGAGTTCCTTACCGTTGAAATGTTTTTGCGACAAGGAAAATAGTGATGAGCTGTTGCTGGTCAGGATTTACCAGACGTGAACCATCAGGTCTTTGGGCGGACCAACGCTGTCCCGAACTTTTTCCACTCGAAAGACAATCTGCATGTTCTTCTTTTCCCACCCGGAAGGTAGGTCTTTCAAGACTTGCTGAAACAATCGGGGCTGGGTGATAAATTCACCCACTGCCAATGTTCCGTAATGATCAAGGCCAGCTGCAATGAGAATGGGGTGACCAGTTTTTGAATCAATGATTCTGGTGACAATGGCACAGTCCTCTACGCTGGGGCTCTCCCAGGTAGGAGGTTTCACGCAAATATCCTTGTCGGAGCTGGTGTCCCGAATACTGATATGGTTTGGCTCACTGTAGTAGGTAAATCGAGCTTTTTCAATCATGTACATTGCCCATCGATTTGTCATGCCGCCGATCATAATGCTTGGCGCGGTTCTGAGTTCAGCGAAAGTGGTAATGTTTGACTGGCGGATCGAAGGGTTTTTCCCTCGACTTATGGAGAGAGCTTGTACCATGCCAACCGCCTGTGCGTCTCCAATGCCGAGAAAGAGTCCGGTTTCCGGGACGATGATGATCCTTTGTAAGCTTCTGACATCAGGAAGATTATTGACGGGGATTTCTAATGACCTGGGTCGGAAGGTGTTGACCAGTAGATCCCTGTTGCTTCCATAAATCCGAAAAACTTCAGGTGTAGGCAGGCAAATGATTGGATTTTCACGTGATTCAAGGATCGGTTGCCAGAAGTGATCGAAACTTGTCGGAGTTCGGGCTGGAGATGTTGAGCGAAAGAGCAGCCACCCCAGCCCCACCCCTGCGGTGATTAAGAGTGGAACAACCCATAGAAAGGATTTCAGTGTTGCTGACGGGTTTTTTTTCCCGGACTGCACCGGAATGGCCTCTTCTGTTTCTTCTGGCTGATTCTTGTGTTCTATCTCACGAAACTGAATCACATAAGATCCGGATGGAAGATCCAGCCGAACAGGGGATGACGGATGATGGTCATAATACTGAGCCAGTCTTTTGCGGACTTCATTTGCTTTGACCCGAACAATGGAATCCTGGCCTGTATCGTAGTCCACAGGTCGATTGAATATTTTCTCTCCAATCAGGCGTTCCTTGAGGAGCTCAGGATGATTATCCAGAGAATGAAGGACTACGTACTCCAGAAACTGTTTAGACCTGGTGCTGGATTTGAAAGAAGGGCTGACAAGAATTTCCTGAAGATGAGCGATAATCTTCTCCCGGAACAAGACTTGCTCATCATTTGCCAACACTTTCCCTCCCAGGTCCCCAGTATTCATAACCCTATTAGCGTTAAGGATATACCATTTGCTTCTTTCATGTTTGGAGCCGTTACATCTACGTTACAAACCTTGTAGATTGTTCGAAATTGGCATATTTTCAACGCTGCTATCAGGGGCCTCGTGCTGTGTTCCGCAATAGGGGGTCTCAAACATTCCATGCAGATTGAAAGAGGGCATTTAATGACTAGCAGGGTAAAATTGTTGTTCCTGACCCTGACTGTAGCCGCCCTTGGGTGGTCACAGTCCTTTACGGCAGCCATCCGCGGCACAGTAACAGATTCAACCGGTGCAGCCGTCCCCGGCGCAAAGGTAGTAGTGACAGAGGCAGACAGAGGGGTAACCCATCCTGCCAATACAGATTCCGAAGGCCGCTATGTAGTAACTGCGCTACCCCCGGGATTCTATACATTATCGGTAGAGTCAGCAGGATTTAATAAGCATGTGCAGGGTAGATTCCAGCTCACCGTCCAGCAGCAGGCTACCCTGGATATCCAGCTTCAGGTGGGTGATGTTTCTACAGCAATCGAAATTTCGGAAGCTGCTCCACTCCTGAATACAACCATCGCCAACCTTGGGCAGACGGTTGATAACAAATATATGATCTCGCTGCCGAATATCGGTCGCGACTCACTCAATCTTGTCTATCTGACTCCCGGTGTGGTCGGTTCTGCCGGTCGCCGTGGTGATACAAATACCAACTTTGTCGTCAGTGGAACCCGAAACTCCACCTCCGATGTCATGGTTGACGGTGTGACCGTTACTACCGTTGAGCAGAACTCAGGTATTACCGACCTGAAGTACAAGCCGTCCGTGGACTCTGTCCAGGAGTTCAAGATGCAGACGAACTTCTTCTCTGCTGAATACGGACAGACCGGCGGTGGAATGATCAACATCGTGACCAAGTCCGGTACCAATGAGTTCCATGGAACAGGTTTCTACTTCTTCCGTGATGGAAATCTGAACGCTAATGACTGGTTTGCCAATCGTGGCGGCAGTGCTCGTCCGGCATACCGTCTGAACCAGCTCGGTGGTGTTCTGGGTGGACCCGTGAAGAAGAACAAAACCTTCTTCTTTGTTACCTATGAGTGGCAGCGGTCCCGCAGCCCGATGACAAACACCTCAACCTTCCCCACACTGTTGCAACGGGATGGTGATTTCTCACAGACCTTCAACAATAGTGGCCAGTTGCTGACCATTTATGATCCGCTGACTGTGGATTCGGTGACCAAACTGCGTCAGCCTTTTGCAGGAAACAGAATTCCTCTGAATCGTTTTGACCCGGTTTCACGGAGTGTTCTGCCCTTTATTCCCCTGCCAAACCAGACCACCAACGCAGTGACAAACACGAATAACTGGTTTGCAACGGGAACCAACCAGAGCCAGTCCCAGAAGATGGACTTCAAAGGAGACCATAACTTTAACGATTCAAACCGGATCACCGGTCGTTACAGCTTCAACCCCTCCCGAGGAACCCCCGACAATCTTTTCGGAGATAACAACCCGGCCATCTCTTTCAGTGCCGGACCCAACCGTTCGAAGACCCACTCCGCTGTGACCGACTTTACTCGTGTCCACAGCCCGACGACGATCTTCACCTTCCGTTATGGATTGATCTATTCGGATTTTGCCCGTGATCCTTTTGCTTCTGGATTCGACAGCCGCACACTGGGACTTCCTTCTTACATGATGGAAACATCCACCAATCAGGTGTTCCCTATGTTCCAGGCAGAAAACTACCGGAACATCGGAACAGAAGGATGGTGGATTATGGACCGTCAGGAGACCGTACATCATATCTCCGGCTCCATGACCAAGACCGCTGGTGGCCACAATATCAAGATCGGTGGCGAAATGCGTCAGTTCATCCTGGACTATCAACAGCCGGGATACCCATCGGGTAACTTCACCTTCCGTGCGCGTGAAACCAGCCGGGATATTAACCAGGGTTCCAGTGTTCAGGGAAATGGATTTGCATCCATGCTCATTGGTTGGGGTGATAACTCGGATTACCATATTGAACCCAAAGCTTTTTCCCGTTCCCGGAATATGGGCTTCTATATCCAGGATGACTGGAAAGTCACCCGTAACCTGACCCTGAACCTGGGTCTGCGGTATGAGTTTGATATTCCACGCTGGGAACGCGATCGCCGCTACAGTTACTGGGATCTGGATGCCAAGGCTCCCATTGATGTTCCCGGATATGACCTCCGTGGTGTCTACAAGTTCACAGACTATTCCACGCAGTCTCCGTTCAATGGCGACTATAACAACTTCAGCCCCCGGGTTGGATTTGCATATGCTTTAAACAGCAAGACCTCCATTCGTGGTGGAGCGGCCCTGTTGTACTCCATTAGCCGTGCAACCGTCTTTGGTCGCCCTGGTGCCGGATTTACAACTAACTCCAAAGTGATCTGGTCTCGAGATAGCAAAGAAACGCAATATGCAAATCTCTCCAATCCATATCCGGATGGGTTGACACTTCCTCCGGGACGAAGTCTGGGTGATGCTACCTTTATCGGACTTGGCGGTGGCAACATTGTTCGGGAAAACCGGAATCCGGAATACTACCAGTGGAATCTCTCCATTCAGCGGGAAATCGGGTTCTCCTCCGTTCTGGAATTTAACTACATTGGCAACCGTGGCGTTCACTTGTTGATGCCCGATACGAACATGGCTAAACTTCCTCTTGAACTGTGGGGACAAGGTAGAAATGCCCTGCAGGCTCATGTGCCTAACCCCTTTTATGGAATCATCACGGATACCAGAGGCGAACTTGCTGGTCCGACAGCACAGCTCAATAAACTCTTACGTCCATTTCCACACTTCGATGGTGCCAGCCGGTCAGAGCCCGCATCTGCTGATTCTCACTATCATGGCTTCCAGGCAAAGTATGAGAAGCGGTTCAGCAAAGGTCTGACTGCTCTTGTGCACTATACCTGGTCCAAGATGATTGATACTGCTTCCATCTCTTCCGGCAACACATCATGGCTGGGTGGAAATACCAACCTGCAGAACGTCTATGACTATCGTCAGGAACGGTCTCTGTCTGCTCATGATATTCCGCATCGTGTCGTGGTTTCGGGTGCTTACCAGCTTCCCTTTGGACACGGTCGCGCAATTGCATCCGGTGCGAATCGCTTGCTGGATGCCTTCATTGGCGGATGGGAAGTCAGTGGATTCCTGACTATGCAGTCTGGTGTGCCTCTGAATGTTCAGCAGAATGGTGGTCAGTTGTGGGCTGGAAGTCAGCGCCCCAACCTGATCGGAGATCCTTCTACTTCCGGCCGTGCACAGGATCGTCTGAACGCATGGTTCAATGAAGCAGCCTTCTCACAGCCCAATGCTGATGTCTTCGGAAGCGCAGCTCGTTACATTGGGTATCGTGGTCCTGGAATGAAGACTCTGGATGCTGCTTTGCTGAAGAGCTTCCGCGTCAAGGAAGGGCATCGTGCTGAGTTCCGACTGGAAGCAACCAATGCAACCAACACGCCTATGTTCAGTGATCCGAATACCACTTATGGGAACAGCTCATTCGGACAGATCACTGGAGTCCGGGTTGGACCTCGCAATGTTCAACTTGGTCTAAAGTATTACTTCTGATCTGTTCTCTCCCATACCTGTCAGGAGATCATTACCCTTGATCTCCTGATGAAATCAGGTCCGGTTTTCAGGAAAAATCACTGGAAGCCGGACCTTTCCTTTTTGAGTTTTCTATCATAAAGTTCATGCCTCAATACGCAGCTGTAGATCTGGGCAGCAACTCAGTCAGACTGCTGGTTGCAGATGCTACTCCGGATCCGATTCCTCAGGTGACACGTCTGGTGGAAGAGCGACAGGTGACGCGTCTTGCCGAGAGTGTCTTCAACCAGGGCGAAGTTAGCCAGAAAGCGATGGAAAACGTCTGCGGTGTTCTGAACAGAATGCGCGAGACCTGGCAGAAGTATGAGATTGCGGGAATTCGTGTGGTGGCTACCAGTGCTACCCGTGATGCGAATAATCGTGATGAGTTTGTTGCCAGTGCATCGAAGGCAATTGGCGCACCTGTTGAGATTATTTCCGGACAGGAAGAAGCCCGGCTGATCCAGCTGGGAGTGCAGAGTGTCTGGCCTCATCCCAATAAAGGCGTGCTGATTATTGATGTTGGCGGGGGAAGTGCTGAGTTAATCCTTTCAGAGGATGGACATCTGACAGCGGGATATTCACGTCCCCTGGGTGCTGTCCGGCTCCAATCTGCATTTCTGTCGAAGGATCCTCCTACTCCGCTGCAGATCCAGCAGATGCAGGATTATATCCAGGAAAAACTGGCCGTTGTGATCGCAAAGATTGGCGGGCGTGAATATGACCGTGTGATCGCTACTTCTTCTTCAGCTGCAGCTGTGGTTTGTGCAGCGAATGGAATTCCCCGCAGCAAGCGTGAGACTGCAGATCGTGTAAAAGTATCGACGGCCCAGCTTCGAAAGTTATTCCGTGAACTGGTAGGGAAAAGTGTTGCCCAGCGGAGAAAAGTCATAGGAATCGGTCCCAGAAGAGCGGAAATCATTATTCCAGGAGCTGCAGTGCTGCTAGCAACGCTGGAATCTTTCTCTCAGAAGAGTCTTTCCTATTGCGTGGCTGGTGTTCGTGATGGAATTGTTGCGGACCTGGCGATTCGCAGGGTAGGGCGTGAGAAGGCTGCACTCAGCCCGGAGCAGCGAGAAGTTATTGAAGGATGGGCTCGTCGTTTCGGAGTTGATCTGAAGGTTGCACGCAAGATTGCGCAGTTTTCCCGCAGCCTGTTCGCTTCACTGGAACCTCTTCACCGGTTGTCTCCTGATTTTGGCAAACTGCTGGAAGCTGCCTGCTACCTGGTGAATACCGGCCATCTGATCAGTGGCACAGGACATCATAAACACTCTTACTACATCGTGTCGAATGCTGACCTTGCCGGGTTCACGGATCAGGAGCGGATGTTTATCGCACTACTATGCCGATATCATCGCAAAGCGATGCCTAACACAAGGCAGAGCGATTATCTCAGTCTGGCTCCAGAACTGCGAAAGCCATTTTTATTGCTGATTCCGATTCTGCGGCTGGTAGATGGGTTGCATCGTGCTGGCGATCAGCGTGTGGAATCCATCTCCTGCCAGTTGAAATCGGGCAATGTAAATCTCATTCTGAGATCGGATATGGAAACAGGTCTGGAACAGTGGGCTATTGAAAGGGTTGCAGGTCCATTTCGACAGATCTATCAGAGATCTCTGACGGTATCCGTGGAGAGGAGTTAAAGATGGAGTTTTCCGGTCCTGTCAGCGCGTTGATTGAAGCTCAGGTTACGGAAAAATTTGATCGGGTTCAACATCAGTCAAAACAATTACTGGATGTGCAGGAACATTCGGATCAGATAGAGGCTGTTCATCACTTCCGGGTTTCGGTCCGTCGTCTCAGAACTCTGGTCCAGTCATTTCAGGACTACTTCAAGCCGAAGCGGATTCAAAAAGTAAAAAAGCAGCTGCGTGAGGTTTTTCGGCTGGCAGGGGAAGTCCGGAACCGGGATATCACCATACTTTTATTGCGTGAGTCGGGAGAAGGTACGGCTGATCCGCTCATTGAGTCTTTATCTTCTGCGCGAGATGTCCATGACCAGAAGCTGCAGGAAGCGGTAAGGGAATGGGTGGAATCTGATTTTAGAACTCTGGAAAAAGGGTTGAAGTTCTCAAAGGAGGAACGTGATCTTACCGCTGCCGCTGATGTTGCGAGTCGACTTCTCACACTCCATACAGAGCAATTTTTTGAAGCTTGGAATCATGTCCTGGATCAGGAGGATCTGGAAGTTATTCACGAGTTCCGGATCGCAGCCAAACAGTTTCGCTACCTGATCGAAGTTTTCCAGGCGGTTTACGGGGACGGGATTGAGAAGAAGCTGAAATCGCTGAAGAAGCTTCAGGACCATCTGGGTCGACTCAATGATATTGTAACGGCCCGTTCTCTGGTCACCTCCCTGAACGCTTCAGCGGAATTAATCCAATGGCTGGATCATGAGGAATTGAAAGCCCGGACAGCCCTTGTGCAGAACTGGCGAAAATCTATGAATACAAAGAGTCAAAAGAGCGAATGGCTGAGAGTTTTCACCCGTCCTGCGGACGTGACGGACGCGGTCTCTCATGTTAATATGTAAGTGAACCTGCTGCTGGGAGATCGTCTAATGGTAGGACTGCAGATTCTGATTCTGCCTATCGGGGTTCGAGTCCCTGTCTCCCAGCCAATCTTCCTTTTTGTTCCCACAGGCCAGTAGGTCTAACGCTCAAGAAATACAAAAACTTTCCCAATCGAACGTGCAGGAACTCCTTTTTCCTCCCGGATTGTTGTGATTTGATCGAAGTCACGTTTGCTCCTGTAACACATCGCGGTGTCAGGACACATGGTGTTGTGGCGCGAACTCCGGCATTTGCCAATCGCCCAACAAGGAGCATCCTGATGAGTAATACACAAAGCCTACAGCCCTACATCAATACCGCCGAGGAATCGCCTGTCTACTTCCTTGGTATTCCAACCATCCTGAGAGCATCCGGAACGACTACTGGTGGCGCGTTCGGACTGGTGGAGCATCTGGCGGTGCCGCCGGGGTTTTCTTCGCCGTATCACACACACCATCTTGAAGATGAGTCGTTCTACGTCCTGGAGGGCGAGATTGCCGTTCTCTGCGGTGATACCTGGACGCGCGCCGGCGCGGGTTCATTTGTGTTCGGGCCGCGCGAGATTCCTCACGGATTCACGGTGTTGGGCAACAAGCCGGTACGTATGCTGCTGTTATGCTCGCCCTGTGGCTTTGAGCAGTTCGTCACGGAGCTGAGTGAGGCAGCGCCAACTCCCCCCGATATGGTACGGCTGGTGCAAGTGGCGGAAAAATATCAGATCAGTATTCATGGGCCGCTGCCGGCTGTTCCTGAGGCGCTTGTCGGTCACACGCGTGTTCCTCACGATCTCGAACAATTGAACCGCCGCTGGATACAGGCGTTCAACGACCGCGATTGGGAAACGGAACAAACTCTTCTGCGACCGGAGTTCCGCGCCTATCTGTCCGGTATGACTGCGCCGCTGGATCTTGACGGCTGGTCCGGATTCATAACTGCGTTTACGACGGGATTTCCGGATTCGCGGATCTCGATTGATGAATGCGTCACGAACGGAGACATTGTGGCCACTCGCTGGCACCTCACTGGCACACACGAGGGTGAGTTTCAGGGCATAGCACCCACAGGCCGCGCCATCACCTTTTCGGGATTGGAATTCAACCGCGTCGTCGACGGTGGATTCATCGAACACTGGTCAATGTTCGATAACATCGCGCTACTCCGCCAGATTGGCGCGATGGTGTAAGGCTTTCGTAAAGTCATGCCATGTAATGATGAGTGATGCTTGTCGAAATGAGCGATGCCGACCTTGCACATGGCATCGCTACCGGGTACCGCGAGGCAGAGTCGGAGTTGTGCCGACGGATGTCGCCGCGCATTCGCCTGTATGGCCTTCGCCACTTGCGGTCGGCTGCGGCGGCCGACGATCTGGTCCAGCAGGTGCTGCTTAGGGCAATTGAGGCCCTGCGCGCCGGGCGTCTTCGCGATTCGGACAAGCTTGCACCTTTCGTGCTCGGCATATGCCGCATGACGGTGATTGAGTTGCGTCGGACCGCGCACCGGCAACAGCATTTGCTGGAAGAGTTTGGAGGTGCACTCGTGCCGGATCATCGGTCTACGCCCAGCCTTGACAACGATCGACTGGGACGTTGTGTTCAGGCACTCGCAGAGCGTGAGCGCTCCGTCGTTGTGATGACGTTCTACGACGAGCGGCCGACAGCGGAAGTTTGCGTATTACTGGGTACCTCAGAGGTCAATGTTCGCGTGATTCGCCATCGCGCCATCGGGCGACTGCGTGCCTGCATGGGAGCAACAGTATGACTGCGCCGAATGGATCTATCTGTTCGAGCCCGATTGAGGCTGCTGTTCTGATGGACTACTGGCTTGCAGATCTGCCTGCTGAGGCTGAAAGTGTCGTTGAGGAGCACCTTCTTGCCTGCGACGTCTGTGGAGACCGGCTCCACGAGACAATTACCCTGGCCGAAGGACTCCGCGCATTGGCGAGATCGGGATCGTTGCAGGTTATCGTCAGTGACCAGTTCCTTCAGCATGCAGTCGAGACAGGTCTTCGTCTGCGGGAGTACGCGCCATTGCCAGGGGGGAGCATTCAGTGCACAGTAACTGTCGACGATGATCTGCTCGTAGCACGTCTTGCTGTGGGTGTAATCACTGCGGAGCAGGTCGACCTCAGCTGGTGTGACCCACGGGGTGTTGAGCATCAAAGAATGACGGACATCCCCATTCAAGTCGAGGGCGGCGCCGTAATCTGCCAGCAGTCTATCGTTTGGGCAAAGCAGTCCCCTACCACGACGATGATCGCGCGATTGCTGGCAGTGGACGGGAATGGCGACGAACGGGTGCTCGGTGAGTACACTTTCCATCACACCCGGACGATTCCTGGCCCTCCTGGATGGGAATTGTACTGACACAAACACAAAGAGGATCGCAGGGATCATCGTTTGAGATAGTGCTTTGGGGCAAGACGATAAGTAGTTGCCGCAGGAAAAGCGATGTCTGCCGGTCTGAATCAAGAGCAAGGTTCCTGGTGTGCCACTCGGGATTCATGGATCGCGCAGTTTTTAATCAGATATACCTGCAAGCAATTCAAGAATCTGCCCGTGCTACACATGAACGTCGATATGTCTGACAGCCATGGAATGTGCGCAAATCGATGGGGCTGGAATCGAATAGATTGAACAGAAGATTGCTGGGACCGGACTCATCTGGCATATTATCCAGGAAGATGGTCTCCAAAATGAAGTTGATGATTAAAGCTCTTTGCTCGATGGCCCTTCTGTGTTCTTTAGCGTCTGGACAGACCACGGGAACCGTTGAGCACATCAAGATTCACGGGAAAAGTCTGGAAGGAAATCTTTCAGGTGATTCTGCTGATCGGGATATGTCTGTTTATCTTCCTGCCAGCTATAAAAAGCAAGCAGCACGACGATATCCGGTGGTCTATATGCTGCATGGATTCACGGACAGCAATCAGAAGTGGTTCGGGGTGGAGAAGCATTGGATTCATCTCCCACAAGTTCTGGATCAGGCTCTCAAAGGCTCACCGGATAAAGAAGTGATCGTTGTGATGCCGAATGCCTTCAATCGATTTCAAGGTAGTCTTTACTCCAGCTCAGCCACTATTGGAGACTGGGAAACTTTCATTGCAAAAGAGCTGGTGACATTCATTGATCAGAAGTACCGGACAATTGCGGCACCATCTAGCCGGGGACTGGCAGGGCACTCCATGGGAGGGTATGGGACTCTGAGGATCGGGATGAAATATCCGGATGTCTTTTCCAGTATTTATGCATTGAGTCCATGCTGTTTGCTCCCTTCATCCGGGCTGCTCAGCGGGAAGGCAGAAGTTCCTCCGCAACTGAACGATATCAAAACAACGGAAGACATCCAGAAAGCAGGTTTTGGAGTAAAAGCAATCCTGGCATCTGCTGCGGCATGGTCACCCAATCCAAATAACCCGCCTTTTTTTGTCGATCTTCCGGTGAAGGACGGAAAAGTCCGGCCGGAAATCATCGCGAAATGGGCTGCCAATGCTCCTCTGGCCACGCTGGATCAAAATCTGACGAATGTTCGCAGACTAAAAGCAATTGCTCTGGATTCCGGGGATCAGGATACGGGAATTGCTGCAACTTCAAAGACATTCAGTGAAATTTTGAAAAGCTATGGAGTTCTGCATTTCTTTGAAATCTACCCGGGGGACCATGTGAATCGGATTGCGGAGAGAATCGGCAAGCAAACAATTCCGTTCTTTCAAAAGAATCTGGAATTTGAAAAAAGATAGGTAGGAAAGAAAGGTGGATGGCTTATTGCCATCCACCTCCCAGAGTGCGGTAAAGCTGAACAACAGAGTTAAGTTCCTGCAGCCGCAGTTTGGCGAGGGTAAGCTCACCTTCGAACAGATTTCTTTGGGCATCCAGAACCTGCAGGTAGCTGTCGAGTCCTCCTTTGTATCGAAGGTTCGACAGCCGATTGGATTCCTGTAATGCTTCCACCAGCTTTTCCTGTTCTTCTCGCTGCTCACGTGTTTTGGTGAAAACAGCGAGAGAGTCGGAAACTTCGCGGAACGAATTCATTACAGTTTTTTCGTAAGTGATGAGCGCTTCCCGTTGCTGGGCTTCTGAGAACCGGACATTGTTTCGGATTCTTCCGGCATTGAACAGCGGTGCCACCAGAGTGGGTGCGAAGTTCATCTGCTTGGATGGATCTGTAAACAGTTCCGTCAGCATGCGACTCTGTGTTCCCAGAATTCCTGTGAGGTTGATCTGAGGAAAATACATTGCCTTGACCGCACCGATCTTTGCGTTCGCTGCAATTAGTGTCTGCTCAGCCTGGCGAATATCCGGACGACGTGCCAACAGGTCTGACGGTAACCCTGATGGCACCTGTGCCGGAACAATAAATTCCTGCAGGGGCTTTCCTCTTTCGATTGAACCCGGAGGCTTGGCCAGCAAAAGATTCAGCGCATTCTCAGCCTGGGTGATTTCCCTTTCAATCTGGGCGAGACGTGCATTAGCTGTGCGAAGCAGTTGTTCTGCCTGACTGACATCCAGTCCGGTTGCTGCTCCCTGGCCTCTTCTGAGTTTTGTCAAGCGAAGGCCATTCTCACCAATTTCCTGAGTCTTTCGGGCGATCTCCAGTTCAAGATCCAGTTCCCGCAGAAGGAAATAGCTGCTGGTTACGTCGCTGATCAGTGTTGTCGTGATAGCGTGTCGTGCTTCCTGAGTTGCCAGAAACTGACCCCGGGCGGATTCATTGAGGCGACGAATGCGACCCCACACATCCAGTTCCCAGCTCACTCCGAATGAAAGCTGCGTGTAGCCAACATCCAGTCTGGCTCCTGGCGCTGCAAAAGGAATTGCTCCGATTCTTGATTGGCGATTCGCAGTGAAACCGGCATTTCCATTCAGTGTCGGGAAGTAGTCTGCTCGCACAATTCCTAACTGCGCCTGTGCCTGCAACACCCGCTCGGCAGCAATCCGCAGATCATAATTCTGCTGGAGTGCTGTTTCCACCAGTCCTTTCAGAATGGGATCAGCGAAAAGATCATGCCATTTGGTATCGGCGATAGAGGGCTGTTGTTCAGTTCCTTCGAGTGCTCCCCGAAAAGAAGGCGGAGCAGGAATCTCTGGCTTCTTATAATTGGGGCCCACTGCGCAACTGTTGAGAAGCAGAGCCGCAGAGCTTGCCCACAATATGGTTTTCTTCTGAAGGGAGATCATCATGCATGACCTCCTTCTGTTGCCTGGGTTCCTCCGGGAACATTCATTGAATTTTCCGTCTTCTTTTTCCGCGATGTAATGAATCGTTCTGCAATCACATAGAGAGCAGGAACGATAAAAATAGCAATCATGGTTGCCATCGTCATTCCGGAGAATACAGTGGTTCCTAATGCACGACGCGATGATGCACCTGCTCCTGTTGCATATAGAAGCGGTACAACGCCCAGAAGGAAGGCGAATGATGTCATGATGATCGGACGCAGCCGGAGCTTTGCTGCTTCCAGTGCAGCTTCAGTAATCGACATGCCTTCTTCGCGCTTCAGTTTCGCGAACTCGACGATCAGAATGGCGTTCTTGCTGGCCAGACCAATCAGAGTAACGATTCCGATCTGTGCATACAGATCATATGAATATCCACGAACCAGAACTCCCAGCAGGGCTCCGAAGATTCCGATAGGAATTGCCATGACGACCGCCATGGGAATCATCCAGCTTTCATAAAGCGCGGCAAGGAAGAGAAAGACCAGTACGGATGCAAGTCCGAAGATCGCACCTTCCTTTCCTTCTGAGAGTTTTTGTTGATAGACAGTGCCAGTCCATTCAAAGCCGAATCCCTGCGGGAGATGTTCTTTTGCAACTTTTTCCATTGCCGCTACTGCCTGTCCTGAAGAGTATCCGGGAGCAGTCTGACCAATAATCTGTGCGGTGCGGTATCGGTTGTAGCGATAGATTACCTCCGGTGTGCTGGAGCGCTCTACCTGTACCAGCGTGCTTAAAGGAACCATCTCCTGATCCGTGCTTCTGACAAAGAAGCGGTTGATCTTGTCAGGGGAATCCCGGAATTCAGGTTCAGCCTGTACGATCACCCTCCAGGTTCTGCCGAATCGATTGAAGTCATTGACGTAAAGGCCACCAAGATAAGTCTGCAATGAGTTATAAACATCCGTTACCGGAATACCGATGGTCTGCGCCTTTTCTGTATCCAGATTTACCTGATAGCTGGGGACTGCTACGCGGAAGGAGCTGGACGCTCGTGCCAGGGCTGGCTCATTCGGTGCCGCCTGGACAAGAGTCTGTAGTGCATCATTGAGTGTGCTCAGATCCTGACCTGCACGATCTTCCAGCATGAACTCAAAGCCACCTGAAGTTCCCAGTCCAAGAATGGGGGGCAAACCAAAGGGGAAGATAAATGCTTCTTTGATCTCTGATAAAGATGCATTGGCTTTGGCCAGGATGGATGGAAAGTCCTGTCCCGCCACCTTTCGTTCATCCCAGTGGTTGAGGTTTGCAATCACTGTGGAAACGTTTGAGTTGATGGTGTTGGTGGTTCGGTCTGTTCCGCCGAGAACACTGGTTCGTTCTACTCCCGGGATTTCCAACAGCCGTCTTTCTACTTCCCGCGTTACAGCAATCGTTCGTTCCAGAGATGCACCATCAGGGAGACGAACTGCAACAAAGACTGCTCCCTGATCTTCATCAGGGAGAAAGCCAGTGGGCGTGGTCCGGAACAGGTAGCCTGCGCCGATATAGAAAAGTCCCAGGAACAGCATGGAGATTGCCAGCTTCCGGATACCAAAGCGAACTCCACGCATATATCCATTTGTCGATTTCTCAAACAGCTTATTAAAGCCATCAAAGAATTTACCCAGAATGCCTGAACGCTTTTCCGTGCGACGGAGCAGCATTGCACTCAGTGCAGGACTGAGTGTAAGTGCACATACCGCAGAGATCAATACGGATACGGCAATGGTCAAGGCGAACTGACGGAAGATCTGTCCGCTGATTCCTCCGATGAAAGCAGCAGGAATAAAGACCGCACTGAGAACAAGAGCAATCGCAATGACTGGTCCGGATACTTCATTCATTGCCTTGATAGTTGCGTCCCGAGGAGACAGGCCATGATCGATATTATGTTGAACTGCTTCAACGACGACGATGGCATCATCCACGACAATTCCGATTGCCAGAACAAGACCAAAAAGGCTGGTCATGTTGATGCTGAATCCAAGAAACGGGAAGAGGGCAAATGTGCCGATGATGGAAACAGGAACTGCCAGTAAGGGAATCAGGGTGGCCCGCCAGCTTTGCAGGAAGACAAATACAACAAGAATCACAAGCAGGACTGCTTCAAACAAAGTCTGGACAACTTCTTCAATGGATGCCCGAACGAATCTTGTTGCATCGAAGCTGATCTCATACTTGAGACCAGCAGGGAAGTTCTGTGAAGCTTCCCGGAGAAATGCCTGGACCCGGTCACCGGTTTCAACGGCATTTGCGCCCGGAGAGAGCAAAACAATCAGGATGGCAGCGTCTTTGCCAGAAAGACGATTGAATGCCTTGTAGTCCTGTGCTCCAAGCTCCACTCTTCCGACGTCTTTGATGCGAAGCAAAGATCCATCAGGATTTGCTCGAAGAATAATGTTGTCGAACTGTTCCGGCTCCAGCAGTCGGCCTGTGGCATTGACCGGATACTGGAAGTCCGTACCCATGGGTGCCGGGGGTTGCCCCAGTGAGCCTGCAGGATTCTGTCTGTTCTGTTCATTGATGGCATTACTGACATCTGTTGCGGTCAATCCCAGCTTTGCCATCTTGTCGGGATCCACCCAGACGCGCATTCCATAATCACGGCTGGCGGACACACGGACATCGCCGACACCGGGAATGCTTCCGATCTTTTCCATCAGGTTGATGGTGGCGAAGTTGGCCAGAAACAGAGAGTCGTAGCGGTCATCTTCTGCGGTGACTGCAATCGCATACAAAAATGCCGTGGATACTTTTTTGACGGTGACACCCATCCGCTGAACTTCAGGGGGCAGGGAGGGAAGTGCAAGACTAACTTTGTTCTGTACCTGGACTGTAGCCATATCGACGTCAGTCCCCAATTCAAACGTGACATCCATGGTCAGCACACCATCGTTTGAAGAGCGGGAGAAGAAGTACAGCATCCCGTCAAGACCAGTCATTTGCTGTTCGATGGGCTGGGCGACCGTCTTTTCCAGATCCTGTGCATTGCCGCCACGATAAGTTGCAGAGATCTGCACCACAGGCGGGACAACTTCCGGATAAGTGGAGACAGGCAAATTGGGAATTGCCACTGCTCCCAGCAGAACGATGACAATGGCAATGACGATGGCAAAAACTGGCCGATCAATAAAAACTTTTGCCATGGATTACTCGCCCTTCTTTTCTGTGTCAGCTGTTTTTTGTTGATAGACCTCGGGTTTCACTTCTATGCCGGGACGTGCCTTCTGTAGTCCTTCCACAATGACCCGGTCGCCGGGTTTCAATCCCTGCTGGACAATCCAGTGATCGCCGACTCTCTCGCCCGTTGAGATACTGCGGACTAATACTTTATTGTCGCTACCTACGGTGAAAACAGACTGTAATCCCTGCATCTCTGTCACGGCGCGCTGAGGAATCAGAATGGCATTTTTCCGATCATCCACCCGGACACGGATTCGACCAAACTGGCCGGGCAAAATGGATTTTTTGGGGTTGGGGAATGTTGCCTGAATTTCCAGTGTTCCGGTCTTCTGGTCCACCTGATTCACGCTGTTCTGGACGGTGCCCTTATGAGGAAGGGTGGTTCCATCGGCGAGCACCAGTTCAAGGGGGACCTGTCCCATCGGTTTATTGAATTTCTTTTCGAATGCCAGATACTCCGCTTCACTGACTTTGAATCTGACCCAGATAGGATTCAGCGGCACGATGGTGGTGAGTGGGGTGGACGCGGTCCGGGAAACCAGTCCGCCGACCTGGATTAACGTATCGCCAATTCGTCCGGAGATGGGTGCTTTAATCGTGGCGTATTCCAGATCCAGTTCTGCTGTGCGGAGATTGGCGCGGGCGGATTCCACTTGTGCTTTGGCTGCATCAATCTGTGTTTTGGTGGAGACTGTATTCTGCTCCACATTCGCTTGTCGTGCCTTTACTGCTGCTTCATTGGCCTGGAGTGCTGCCAGAGCGTTGTCCAGATCCTGCTGGGATGCCGCATCTTCCTTCACCAGGGGTTGCAGTCGACGCACATCCTGCTGGGATTTCAGAAGATTTGCCTGTGTCTGGGCAAGATCAGCTTCAGCTTGCAGCAAAGCAACCTGCTTACGGGCAAACTCTTCATCAGCCTCCGCCTTCGCCAGTGCTCCTTTTGCGTTTGCCACACTTGCCTGGTAGGGGCGCAGATCCAGAATGTACAGAGGTTGGCCTGCGGTGACATCGGATCCCACCTGGAACAGCCGCTTCTCTACATAGCCATCTACACGTCCCCGGACTTCCACCATGTCGCGTGCATATGTCTGGGCGGTATATTCCGAAAAAATGGGGACGTTTTCTTCAGCAACAGTGATAACTGATACAGCGGGGGCTGGTGCTCCGGGAGCCGCTGTGGCTTCGGTGTTTTTACCGCATCCCTGAAGAAACAAGGCAGCACTCAGGCTGCAACAGACGAGGAGGATTCTCATGAAAAAGGTGTGCTCTCTAGCGTTAGATACATTTATGCTGTGCAAGGGTTCTGCCAAATGCTTTCTGATTGAAATTAAATATGGTTAAGGTGATTTGCGCAATGTGTATTCGCGATAAATTCGCGAATAATCTGCGATATTGTCGTGAATCAGGCTGCATGTCTTATTCGTGCCGGAACGTATGCTTGTTGATGCGCAGGGCACGAATCCGGGATTCCAGGGTAGAGGCAGGAACACCCAGAGCGGAAGCTGCTCCTCTGGGGCCGGATACACGACCACGGCTTTGGCGGAGAGCATTTTCAATGATGTTACGCTGACGCTTTTCTTCTTCTCTCAGGCTGACAGAGACCAGATTGTTTTCCCGGGAAACCGGAATGAGTTGGCTATGGTCGATGCGCAAAACAGGTCCGTCGGTCAGAATGATCGCCCGTTCCACCACATTTTGTAATTCCCGGATGTTTCCGGGCCAACTGTAAGCCATTAATGCTTCCATGCTTTGCTTATCGATCCGCTCAATCCGCTTTCCCAATTGACGCGACAGTCTGTGGATGTAGTACTCCACCAGCAGCGGAATATCACTTTTCCGTTCCCGCAAAGGCGGAATCGCAATGGGAAAGACGTTCAGTCGATAGTAAAGGTCACTGCGGAAGAGTTTTTCGTGTACCTGTTGCTCCAGATCTCTGTTCGTGGCAGTAATAATCCGCACATCCACTTCGATGGAGCGTTCTCCGCCGACCCTTTCAAACTCCCCTTCCTGAAGGACACGCAGCAGAGCCACCTGCATGTCGGGAGTCAGTTCTCCTATTTCATCCAGGAAAAGCGTGCCGCCATGGGCGAGCTCAAAACGTCCAAGTCGTTGCTGTGTGGCCCCCGTGAATGCGCCACGTTCATGACCGAAAAGCTCACTTGCGATCAGATCGGCGGGAAGCGCAGCGCAATTGATGCTGATCATGCTGCGTCCCGCTCTCTGGGATTTCCGATGAATTTCCCGGGCCACCAGCTCCTTGCCGGTTCCTGTTTCGCCGGAAATCAGAACGGTGGATGCTGTGGGTGCTACACGCTCAATACTGGAGCGGACACTCATAATCGCCGGAGATTCCCCGATGATCCGGCCCGTGCCTGAGTTCTGGATCACTTCGTCCTGAAGAATCCGGTTTTCCCCTTCCAGCTGTTTCTTGTACTGATCCAGTTCTTCATACGCGAGGGCATTTGAAACCGCGATGGAGACGATACGGGTGGCATCTTCAAGCAACTGGATCTCTTCCGGCTGAAAGCTATGTTGCTTGAAGGAGGCAAAATTGACGGCTCCGATCAGCTCCTCATGGCGTAGCAGTGGAATGCTGACATAGCTGCGTATGCCATAGCGATGCATATTCACTTCATGGGGACTACTGAACGGTGGGTTTACATTCGTGCGGACATACGCCTGCCGGGAGTTCTGGAAAGCCTCTACCCATGTCCCGGCCAGTGGGATTGAAACGCTTTTCCGCGGCGGGATGCTGATGCCCAGCTCGATTTCCCGTTGTCTTCTCGATCGTTCCAGAAAACTGTCAACCGACTCACCTTCATTGCGAGTCAGGCCAGTAATGGATGCGGAATGCATGCGGAGCCAGCCATCCTGAATGATATGAACAACGATTGCCTCAAAGTGAATCCGGGAACGCAACAGTTCCTTCAATGCGTCCAGAACTCCAAATACATCAAGGTGTGAATTGGCTGCCTTGGAGATTTCCAGCAGGAACTGAGCTCTGTATTCTGTGGTCAGTTCGACTGCTGGATTCTCATTCATGGTCTAAAAATCTATGTTAGACCCTGACCCTGCCCATATATGGATCACTGATCCCAAGTTTTCCGGTTTCCACCCTTCCGGCAAATCTTCTTTCAAAGTCTGTACTTCCATCGACGAGGAGGCTGAAGTCATACCAGGAAGAGCTTTTTCGAAGATTGATGACAACTGTCTTGCTGGAACCGGGCTTCAGCGTAAATGAAGGGAGCTTGCTGTGATAGGAGTGATCCTTGAGTGTGATCCGGGCACTATGGGAGTCGTGCTGATTGACGATAGTCAGTGAAAGATCACCTGTGGGCTGGTTGTTCCTTTGGGCGTACTCACATTCGATCCGTAACTGCGGGTCAGATGCATTGCCCCGAAGCTCCCGCAGGAATCCGTTGGGGCCGCAGACATTCAGGTGATATGACGGACTGTCAAAACCATCCAGAGCCCAGAGATCATTCACTTTCTTTCCGGCTTCCACTGCATAATGGCGCACACGCAGATCTGTCCTTTGGCGGTACTTCCCGGGAGTGTAGACATGGAACGGGGATCCTGCTGCTTTTTCCCGGAAGAAATCATTCCGGGCTTCCAGAGACAGCTCAAACGATTTTCCATCTGCACTGATGTTCCCACTCGCATAAAGCTGATACGGAAGTCCGGTAGAAGGACGTGTGCCGGGTTCCTGTTGTGGCAACCAGGATGTCTGAAGAGGATTCTTCCCGAATGCTGCGATGTCTGCTGCCGAGATTTTCCGGAAACCGGAAGGAAGCTTCTTAAACTTCGCTTTGTGAATACCTTCCAGTACAGCTTCTTTGTGATGGAACTGAAGATTCTCCTTGTCCTTTGCGCGATAGGGGAGAAAGGAAGAAGAAAGATCTCCGCACACGGCTCTTCGCCATGAGCTGATATTGGTTTCGCGAATCTGCTTGCCCGTCTTGTGGCTCAAAACCTTTTCCATCAGTTGAAGGATGGATGTGTGGTCAAACACCTCAGAGCAGACATTCCCGCCGCGGCTCCATGGGGAAGCGATCACCATGGGGACACGGAAACCAAGTCCGATGGACCCTCCACGTGCTTCACGCGCCGGATGTTTTTTGCGATCCCATTCAAGCGGCCAGTACTCTGCGCTTGCATCGATTCCGTCAGATGTTTTTCCGGTTTCCGCTTTCCGGATATC
This sequence comes from Bryobacteraceae bacterium, assembly GCA_037190045.1. Taxonomy (GTDB): domain Bacteria; phylum Acidobacteriota; class Terriglobia; order Bryobacterales; family Bryobacteraceae; genus JAPKYZ01. The sequence goes on from JBBCIQ010000004.1 coordinate 483,645, forward strand.
CGGAGCAATGAAGGGTGGGACATGATCAAAATAACCATCGTTCTCGTCGTAGGTGAGGATAAAAATGGTCTTCTTCCAGACCTCCGGATTCTTTGTCAGGATGCGGATCGATTCTGAAAGATACCAGGCTCCATACCAGGGATAGCCGGGGTGGTCGGAAAATGCTCCTGGTGCAATCAGCCAGGAAACAGCGGGAAGTTTTCCAGCATCGACATCTTTTCGGAATTCATGGAAAAGATCACCCTTCGGCATAAAGAGTTCGCGATCTTCCCCCTGCTCCCTGTAGCGCAGAGGAGTCACTTCCCTGTAGTCTGCATCCGCGTCATTGGAATAGAACGCGTTCTGATGAAGAGCCTTGTCTTTTGTGCTGAGTTTCAGGAACTCTGTTTCCGTATATTTCCTTTGGGAAAGCTTTACCTGTTCCAGTAGTTCTGTTTTGTTCTTATGTTCACGCTGGAGTCTGGTGAGATCATCTCCGGAAGCAGTTTTGATTTTTTCTTCCAGTGCGCTGATCTCTCCGGGAAGAGTATTCGCGATCTTCTGCATAAAATCGCGGCCTGTCTTCCGAAAGCCAACGTTGTACTGGTCAAACCATTCCAGCGGATTATTGGTGAAGTTGGAAACCCATGGACGCTGATTCTCATCGAGCCCACTGGGGTAGCTGATTTCATTCTGATAGACACGCCAGGAGATGCTTGCCTCTTCCAGTCTTTCCGGGAATGTTTTCCAGTTGACCGTGGAGTTGTAATAAACATCTGAATTCCGGACATTTGCAGCGGATTCCGTATCCTGCTTCTCTCGGATTGTTCCGGTCCAGAGATAAAGACGATTGGGAGTGGTTCCTGTTAGCGAAGAGCAGAAGTGCTGGTCACAGATGGTGAATGCATCGGCCAGTGCATAGTAAAAAGGAATGTCCTGGCGGTCAAAGTATCCCATGGTGAGAGGCATGCCTTTGCAATCCTTGTGGCCGGAGGGTTTGGCTTCCAGCCACTGATCGTTGTTCCCATGATTGAGTGCGTCATTCTGATCCTGCCAACCATGAGGTAAGGATCCCAGCCAGGTAATGTTGGTTTCTTTCAGGTCCAGGCGGAATGGTGCATAGGTATCACTAGCTGCATTGGTTTGTGCCCACACGGGTTTCTGGTCTGGAAGGATGACGGCCCGTGGATCATTAAATCCTCGAACGCCCCGCAGAGTTCCGTAAGCATGATCGAAGGATCGGTTCTCCTGCATCAGAACAACGATATGCTCTGCATCCAGATAAGTGGAGCCTTCTGCTGGATCAATCGCAAAAGCTTCTTCAATGGATGACAGCAGTGCGGCAGCAACTCCTGCTCCTGCAGAAAGTTTTGCAGCCCGCTTGAAAAAGTCGCGACGGGTGCGGAGAGTCTTTTTGAGGGTGGACATGATGTTTACACACAGAAAATGAAGCCCACCGGCCGATTCTTCAGCCGATGGGCTATTGCATGATCTCGAATCTGAGTTTATCGAGGGTTTCGTCTCAATGAAAAATCAGTCAATCGATTGTCATAATCTTTCCGATCAGAATGTGATCTTCGCTCCCATTTGCAGATTGCGAGGGGCGGAGACTCCTCCACTCCATGCGCCGAAGGTTGGGCTTGCCACATCTGTCACCCAGCCGTTGAGAACATGCCAGTTGAATACATTGAATGCTTCAAAGCGGAGCTGCACATTCAGTTTGTTGTCTTCCAGGATGGAGATGTTCTTGAAGAGAGCCAGATCCTGATTCGGATAGGGAAGTGTACGGATATTGGTGTATCTTGATCCTGCTCCGTAATACTTTCCATCACCGAAGAGACGGTAGTCTTCAAACGCGTCTCTGTTGAAGCGGGGCAGATTCGGATCGTAATCTCCATTTTCCTGCGCCAGAACATTCTTTCCAGGAATGGTTCCCGGAATACAGGCAGTGGCAAAGGGTCCAGGGATGGTACAGAAGCTGGAGCGGAATCCAATGGGGATGCCGCTGTTAATGCGGGTGATTCCGGTGAGCTGCCATCCTCCAATCAGGTGATCGGTGAATCGGGAAACCCCGGAAGCGAACTGCTTTCCTCGTCCGAAGGGAAGGTCATAGGTAACAGACATGGCAAAGATATGTGGTGCATCGGTATCTGCATAGGATTTGTTGCGCCCCTGTTCATAGGGTGAGAACAGACGAGGATTGCTGCCTGTCTGGGCATTGTCGCTGCTTGTCAGGTTTTTGGAGAACGTATATGAACCCAGGAAGAATAATCCCTGAGAGAGACGACGTTCAAACTTCAACTGAAGAGAATGATAGGTGGAGTTTCCTACGTTCTCATTCTGACCATAGATCTCATTGCAGTATTGCGGAAATGGCCGCAAGGCCTGGGCAACGGATGGTGGGCATCCACGCATCTGCTCTCTCCATCCGGCATAAGGAACGGATACGCCATGCAGCTGTGTCTGTCCGGGTGCGAACTGATCGTTCAACTGCTCACCCATGGACAGATGGCTTAATGGAACCGCATTGACTGCTGCGATTCGGGATACCAGTCGTGTTGCCTTGTTCCCGACATAAGCAACGGAAAGATAAGTAGAAGCACCCATGCGGCGTTCAATGGTGAAATTCCATTGCTGCGCATAGGGAAGCTCATTGGCATCAAATGGTCTGTAGTTTGGTGCATTGAGTCCGTTCAGGTAGCCAGATGTTGTAAAAGGAGGACGGTTGAAGTTCTGGGGGAACCCATCCTGAAGATAGAATGCCGGTTGCAATCCGCCCAATTGGCTGTCAAAGGATGCATTGAAGTTGAACCCATCGGTTCCGATACCGCCGTTCCAGCCGGGATAGTAATTCTGCATATAGTTGAGTGCATATCCCGTACGGATTACTGTCTTGTCGTCTAACTGATATGCGATACCCAGACGTGGGCCAAATGCTTTCTTGAAAAGTCTTTCCGGGTAACGTGAGCCGAAACTTGCTTCTCCATAATTGTCTCCGGCAAATGCCATTCTTCCCGGACGTCCTCCGGCGGCAGGGTTTGTACCATAAGGATCAAAGAATGACGTTCGGTCCTCAGCTTCAACAGAAGGTGTGAACAGATCCCAGCGGATACCCATGGTGATGTTCAGCTTGTTGGTGGCGCGCCATTGATCGCCAACAAAGAAGCTGACTGAGTATGCTGTCGGATTCCACTTGGGAAGACTATAGAAAGTGGAATTGGCGTTAGAAACAGCGCCCAGCAGGAAGCTGGCCATTGGGTTTCCGCTCTGAATGCCACGGATACCAGTGGCATTACGGTCAAAGTTAAAGGTGCCTGAACCATTGGCCCGTGTTTCGGTGGGATATTTTACGTTCCGGAATTCACCACCAAATTTGATCTGATGACGTCCTTTCACCCAGGTGGTGGTGTTATTGAAGGCCCATGTCGGACGGACTGTAAAGAAGTCGGCATTGCCACCGTAGCCCTGATATCCATCGGAAAAGCGCATGGCTGAAACGTGGGATGTATTGTCATAGACACCCGCAATAGCAGGAACATCACCGACACAACAGTCACTTGAGTTGTAGACTTTTGTCGGTAAATCCAGATATCCAAAGTTGAAATTATTCAACATTGTTGGGGAAAACGTATGGTCCCAGTTGCCACGTGCGATGTGACTGTAGTTTGGAATTCTTGTGTTATTCACATCCAGTGCAGGAGGAAGTGCTGCCTGCGTGAAGGGAAGAGTTCCCCGGTAATGATAAGTTCCGGAAAAGTGATCTTTGTCTCCAAGGTAAGCATCACCCCGGCCATCGTACTGATTTGTATTCGCATTCAGTGCACTCGCCAGTCCGGTGGGAGCTTCATAGTTCGCCACAATTCCGGGACGGTTGGGCGAGGGTAGATGCCTCAGCCATCCTTGAGCCATGGAATTCACCAAACGCGGATCACTGCCACAGATGACATTGGGCTGGTTTCCGTTGCAACCCATGAAGCGATCCCGCATATAAGGAAGATTGGATGAGCTGATGGCGGCATTGGAATTATAGTTGGGGTTTTCCCGCAGCGTTGCCGGATCGTAGATGGGATCAGGCCATTCGCTGAAATCCCCGGTCCGCATTTTTTCTGTGGGGATTGTATAGACGGGTTTTGTGGTTGCGCCGACAGAGCGGAAGCGCTCCATATGCCCAAAGAAATAGGTTTTCAGCTTTCCATTCCAGAGAGGACGCCATTTCACCGGTCCACCGAGTGCAAACCCATAATCAGTCTGTTGAGTTCGGGGTCTTTGTTGTCCCCATGGAGCTGCGTTGAATGCAGTATTGCGATGGTAGTAGTAAGCAGTTCCGTGGAATTCATTAGTTCCCTGCTTGGTGCTTGCGATGATTACAGCGCCAGCCGATGAACCATACTGCACGTCATAGTTGGAGGTGAGTGCCGTGATCTCGTTTACCGCTTCCGGTGCAATTGGAAAATCTCCCTGAATTGCCACCATTCCACTCTGACTGAGCAACCCTTCCTGCATGGTGACACCATCCAGAATGGCTTCATCGGAATTGCGTTGACCCCCATTGAATCGTGCAGATCCGGCATTGTTTGTGCCTCCTCCAGGAGTGACGCCGGGAAGAAGCGTGACGAACTGTGCCGCCGAACGCTGTCCGCCTGCGACCTGCAATGGCAGGGCCTCAATCTCAGTACGGGCGATCGTTCCCTTGACCTCAGGAGTTTCTACATTCAATGCAGAGATGGCTTCTGTCACTTCGATTCGCTGGTCTACGCTGCCAACCTCAAGAGGAACAGACAACTGTGCCTGTTCATACTGACGGATCAAAATATTCCTTTGCGTGTAGGTCTTGAATCCCGCCAGTGTGACTTCAACGTCATAACCGCCCTGTTGGATGTTGGGGAAGGAAAAAACTCCGTTTGAATCTGTAGTGATGGTACGTGAGAATTCAGAACTTGTGGACTTCAGTTGAACAGAGGCTCCGGCGATGGGAGCTCCGGTTGAATCAAGGACTGTGCCACTAATCGATCCGCTTGTACTTTGCCCGTAGACAAGGGCAGTGAGCAGAAATCCGAAAATGACGAGCCGCAAGCATAATGACATGACTTACTCCTCCTGAATGGCGCTGTTTAGCTATATAACAGCGCTGAGGTGAGGGTCAAGGAGTGAAATCTGGAATTTTTCAAAATTCAATGTAATTCTGCATAATAGATTCAAAATATATGAAATAGCTTTTGGGGAATCTTTTATGGAGGTGAAATGACAGCGCAGAGTAGCTAGGGTCATTGAAACTTTATCCTGCCTTTTCTTGTCTTTTAAAAGAACGACAACAATGAATCATTCAGACTCTGGCTTTCCGGCATATGCTCGCAGATATCCGATTGGCGCTGAAGTCAAGCACGATGGAGTGCATTTTCGTGTGTGGGCTCCCGAACGTCAAAAAGTGGATGTTGTTCTGTCCAACCAGTCAGTCTTTCCGTTGAAGAAAGAAGTTTCTGGTTATTTTTCAGGAATGATTGAAGGGCTATCAGAGGGAGGCCTGTATCGATTCCGTTTGGATGAGGATGTAATATGTGCAGATCCTGTGTCCCGCTTTCAACCGGAAGGAGTGCATGGGTGGTCTCAGGTTATTGATCCGCAGAAGTTTCAATGGACAGATCATGACTGGCCCGGCATTATTTTGAAAGGGCAGATCCTTTACGAACTGCATATCGGAACATTCACAGCTTCAGGTACATGGCTTGCTGCGGTTGAAGAACTGTCACGCCTTGCAGAGTTAGGGATCACTATTTTGCAAGTAATGCCTGTAGCAGAATTCCCCGGTAAATTTGGTTGGGGTTATGACGGAACTTACTGGTTTGCACCAGCGAGAGTCTATGGTTCCCCTGATGACTTCCGGGTATTTATCGATCGTGCGCATTCTTTGGGTATGGGTGTCATGCTCGATGTGGTTTACAACCACTGGGGGCCAGATGGGAACTATCATGCACAGTACTCTCCTTTCTACATGTCAACAGCAAAGACATCATGGGGGGACGCCATCAACTTTGATGGCCCGCACGCAGACTCAGTCAGAGAACTTGTCATCACAAATGCCTGTTACTGGATCGAAGAGTTTCACATTGACGGTCTTCGCCTGGATGCTACTCATGAAATATTTGACTCATCGGAAATACACATTGTCAAAGAACTGACACAGAAGTCCCGTGAAGCAGCTGGAAAGAAAAGTGTACTGATCGTTGCAGAAAATGACCGCAATGATTCACGGTTGATATTGCCTGAAAATCAGGGTGGTTTCGGGATTGACGCCGTATGGAATGATGATTTTCATCACAGTGCCCATGTTGCCTTGACGGGGCAGCGCGATGCGTATTACTCCGATTTTAAGGGAACTCCGCAAGAACTCATCTCGCTGTCAAAGTACGGCTATCTCTACCAGGGCCAATATAGAGGTCGACGCAAGATGCGGAGTGGCTATCCTCGCCTGAAGCTTTCTCCTGCGACGTCGATTGTGTTTCTGGAGAATCATGACCAGGTAGCCAACTCGCTGACTGGCGATCGATTGCGAACTCTGACTACGCTGGATCAATACCGGGCAATGATGGCATTTCTTCTGTTCTCCCCGGGGACCCCGATGTTGTTTCAAGGGCAGGAACTGGGAGTGGAGTCACCTTTCTGCTTTTTTGCTGATCATCATGAGGAACTGGCTCCTTTGGTGTACCGTGGCCGGCGTGAGTTTCTGTCACAGTTTGGACAGACCGAGGAGTCAATAGAAATTGCTAGCCCCTGTGACCTCGCAACAGTTCAGGCTGCGGTGATCCAACACTCTCATAGCGATCTACAGATACAACGTCTGGTACACGACCTGATCCGCATCCGGAAAAAAACTCCTGCTTTTCAGGTAAAGCATCCGTGCGATATTGATGGAGCCGTGCTATCAGATAAAGCATTTCTCCTGCGGTATTTCCATGAGGATGCTGGTGATCGTCTTTTGTTGATCAATCTGGGGGAGGAGGTGCTGGCATCTTCTGCCGAACCACTGCTTGCACCCTGCATAGACAGAATCTGGGAGCCCATGTGGAACTCTGCAGATCCTGCCTATGGGGGGGCGGGAATTCAGCCCATTGAAAGTTCCTCCGGCTGGAGACTTCCTGCTGCCTGCGCCGTGCTGCTTCAACCTGCTTAATCAGAATCAGCCGAAGGATTCACTTCCCTGAGGACTGCCAGAGATCGTTCAATCAATTGGTAGGCCCTGCGATGTCGAAGATTTCGGATGGTTTCTGTAGAGTTGTATCGAGTATCCAGCACAAGTTCCCAGTTACGGCCCGGATGAGATGCTGGAAGAACAAAACGAACTGGTTCATGATGCGGATTGAGCAGGATCAAAAACGTGTCGTCGTTGATCGGTTCTCCAAATTCATTGACATCATCCAGCGTACGGCCATTCAGAAGAAGGCCAATACACCGGACCCATCCGGCATGCCATTCTTCCTGTGTCATTTCTTTTCCGTCCGGGCGGATCCATAAAATGTCTTCTTCCCGGTTTCCATTGACTTCTCTGTCTGGAGCATCAGGGTCAATTCGTCGATCCTGAAAGAATTTTCTTCGGTGCAGATTCGGATGTTCCTGCCGTAGCTGGATTAGCTTGCGCGCGAATTCCATTAATGAACGGTCGTCAGCAGTAAAGTCCCAGTTGAACCAGCTGATTTCGTTGTCCTGACAATATGCATTGTTATTTCCCTGCTGTGTTCGGCCACAGGTATCGCCGGCACAGATCATCGGGATCCCCTGGGACAGAAGCAGTGTGGCGAGGAAATTTCTTTTTTGCCGATTGCGGAGTTCAATGATAGCTTGATCATCGGTTTGCCCTTCCGCGCCATGATTCCAGGAGTGATTACTATTATCCCCATCGGCGTTTCCTTCACCATTGGCTTCATTGTGTTTGTCGTTATAGCTGACAAGATCATGGAGAGTAAATCCGTCATGTGCGGTAATGAAGTTAATGCTGGCAGTGGGATGCCGTCCATCTGCCTGATAGAGATCACTGCTCCCCGTCAGTCGATAGCCAAACTCGGCCAACTGGCCATCATCTCCTTTCCAGTAGCGACGCGTTACATCGCGATAACGGCCATTCCATTCAGCCCACAATGTGGGGAAGTTCCCTACCTGGTATCCACCCTCTCCTACATCCCAGGGCTCAGCAATCAGCTTGACCTGCGAAATCACCGGATCCTGATTGATGATGTCAAAGAAGGCCGAAAGACGATCTACATCATGCAGTTCACGGGCAAGCGCTGCTGCAAGGTCGAAACGGAAACCATCGACGTGCATTTCAGTGATCCAGTATCGAAGACTATCCATCACCAGTTTCAGTACCTGTGGGTGGCGGATGTTCAGGGTATTTCCTGTCCCTGTATAGTCCATGAAATACCTTTGTTGATCGCCGACCAATCGATAATATGTGGAGTTGTCGATGCCTTTGAAGGAGAGGGTGGGGCCCAGATGATTTCCTTCAGCTGTGTGGTTATAAACCACATCCAGAATCACTTCCATACCTGCACGATGCAAAGCTTTGACGAGTGTTTTGAATTCTGAAAGCTGATCTCCATGATCTCCCGAACTGCAATATCGGGATTCCGGTGAAAAGAAGTTGATGGTGTTATAGCCCCAGTAATTTTTCAGTCCACGATCTACCAGCACTTTGTCATCAATGAATGCATGAATGGGCATCAGTTCCACCGCTGTAATGCCAAGTTTCTTCATATGCGAGATGGCTGCCGGGTGTCCCAGTCCGGCATATGTGCCTCGCAATTCTTCCGGTATATGAGGATTTAGTTGTGTGAAACCCTTTACGTGGACTTCATAGATGACGGAGTTATGCCAGGGAATCAGCGGTGGACGGTCATTCCCCCAATCAAAATAAGAAGCAGTAACAATCCCCTTGGGAACTCCGCGGCAGCTGTCTCTGTCATCTATGACCAGATCATCGGCTTCGCCTACCGGGTAAGAAAAGACTGGATCTTTCCAGTCCACATCTCCAGCTAATGCCTTTGCATAAGGATCAATCAGCAGTTTTGCAGGATTGAACCTTAATCCCTGCTCAGGCTCGTATGGACCATGAATGCGATATCCATAAAGCTGCCCAGGCTTCAATCCCGGAACATAACAATGCCAGACATGCCCAGTGCATTCACGAAGGAAAATTTTACGGGATTCAGGTCCGTCGGTCTCATCAAAGAGACATAGCTCCACACCAGTGGCATTTTCGGAGTAGATGGAAAAATTTACCCCCGAGCCATCCCATGTTGCGCCTTGCGGATAAGGTTTTCCAGGCAATACAGGCCGAGACATTAGTCCTGACTCCCAATAAATAAATTGTACATAAAAGTTTTCAATGAGCTATTTCTTTTCTGAGCATGTAAAGCACCACAAATATTGGAACTTTATGTGCAGGAATAAGCCATATAGATCTGAATGGGTATGTCGAAAGGACACATCCATGAAATAAATACAGAGGACTATTACGATACTTAGAAATAACAGACGTGATCTGCTTCGCCCCGTTGCATCCTGTCGATTGCAGTTAAATGAAAAGCTGCGGTTTCAGGAAGCAGAAAAGCTGGTGACGTATTTTCAGGATCTAGGGATATCTGATCTCTATCTTTCACCATTTTTTGCTTCAGCCCGGAATAGTACACATGGTTATGACATCTGTGATCACTCATCATTAAATCCAGTGCTGGGAGGTAGTGAGGGATTCATCCGGCTTGCGCGAAAACTTAAAGACTGTGAAATAGGTCTGATTGTCGATTTTGTTCCGAATCACATGAGTACAGATCCGGAATGTAATGCATGGTGGAGGGATGTTCTCACACAGGGGGAGTCATCCTTTTTCTCTCACTATTTTGATATTGACTGGAACCCGCTCAAGACAGAACTCAGGCACAAAGTATTACTGCCCATTCTAGGCACTACCTATGGAGAAGCTTTGGAAAGCGGTGAGCTCAAAGTGGATCTTTCTGGTGCTTCCCCATGTCTTCGTTATTTCGATATCAACCTGCCACTGATGATGAGCCATCAGGAAGTTCCAAAAAACATCTATGAGCTGCATCATTTGCTGGAACAACAGCAATATAGACTTTCCTACTGGCGTACAGCCTTGCATGAGATCAACTATCGGCGTTTTTTTGACGTGAACTCACTGATTGGTATTCGGGTAGAAGATCCGGAAGTATTTATTGCCACCCATCAACTTCTTCTTTCTTTCGTCAAACAGGGCTTGGTTACTGGAATCCGCCTGGATCATATTGATGGACTGTTTGATCCTGGTGGATATCTGGATCGACTGAATGAAAATACAGACTCCACTGGATGCTATGTCATTGCTGAAAAAATCCTGTCGTCCGGGGAATCATTGACACAAAGCTGGAAAGTTGAAGGAACTACTGGCTATGACTATCTGAATGTTTTGAATGGAATCTTTATTGATAGCCGGAACGCTCAGAAAATCAAGCGTAACTATGAGAAGTTCGCTGATGTCCGTGAGCTTTTCTCTGATGTGGTTTATCAGAGCAAGAAGCTGATCATTCAGTCTTCTCTTTCGAGTGAAATGAACGTGCTCGCAAGTGAACTGAACAGAATCTCGGAGATGAACTGGCGCTACCGTGACTTCACTCTCGATAGTCTGCAGGAAGCTGTAACGGAAATCGTTGCTTGTTTTCCTGTCTACCGAACGTATGTCAGCTCTGAAGGATGGACAGAGTTTGATGAGAATCAGGTTGGGATCGCAATTGCGCGCGCACTTCGCAGAAATCCTGCGGCAGAACCTTCCATCTATGCATTCATCCGCGAAATGCTGCTTCCGGAAAGGAATACTGATATTTCGGTAGAAGAGTATCATCGTCGCATCCGGTTTGCGATGAAGTTTCAGCAGTACACCGGCCCTGTGCAGGCAAAGGGAGTTGAAGATACAGCCTTCTACCGCTATGCTCCTTTGCTGTCACTGAATGAAGTGGGTGGCGATCCTCTCCGCTTTGGACGCACCGTGGATGAGTTCCATTTAGAGAATCAGGAAAGGCTCAGCAAGTGGCCACTTTCAATGCTTGCCACATCTACGCATGACACCAAGCGAGGTGAAGATGCGCGAGCACGCATAAATGTTCTTTCTGAAATTCCTGATGAGTTCCGCATTCGCGTGAATCAATGGGCAAGGATCAATGCGGGAAAACGCTCAATTGTGGATGGGGAAGCTGCGCCAGACAGGCGGGACGAGTATTGCTTTTATCAGGCCTTGACGGGTGCATGGCCTGTTGACTCCTCTTTTGTCCCCGACCTGAATTTTGTGGAAAGGATTCAGGGCTACATGTCGAAGATGACGCGAGAGGCAAAGCGTCACACCAGTTGGATCAATCCGAATCAAGCGTATGACAATGCCATCAGCGAATTTGTCAGAAAGACTTTACTGGATAAACGATTTCTGAAAACATTCTGGCCCTTTATCGAGAAAGTTGCCCGATGGGGAGTTTCGAACTCTCTTGCTCAAGTGGTTCTGAAAACCGCCTCACCCGGAGTTCCTGATTTTTACCAGGGAACAGAATTGTGGGATTTCAGTTTGGTGGATCCGGATAACAGAAGGGCGGTGGATTATGACCTTCGGCAGAAGTTCCTCCAGGAAATTATGCCTCTGGTTGAACGCCCTGATTCAACGAAGGTCATTGATCTTTTGCAGAACTGGCAGGACGGGCGGATCAAGCTCTATCTCACAGCATGCTGTTTACACATAAGAAGGAAATGGCCGGATGTATTCCTTGAAGGAGAGTATCTTCCGGTTGCAGTGCATGGAGATGCACGAGAGCATGTGGTCGCTTTTGTCCGCCAGGTCCAAGAGCGAAGAGTTCTTGCTGTGGCTACGCGCCTGGCAGCAACAAGGAATGTGGAATGGGGAGAAACGCTCATTGACTGGTCCTGGCCTGGATCTGTTCTCTCTAATGTGTTGACAGGAGAAAGGATTCAGGCAGACAGTTCTGTTTCCGTTGAATCCATGCTGAGAATATTACCCGTAGGTTTGTGGGTTGAAGAAAGAGGAATGTCTAAGAATGATGAATCAAAATGAACTGAGAAGAACATTTGACACACTTGATGTGCGAGGGCTGCGCCTGGATCAGGATGATATTCTTCTTCTCCTTGCATACATGCCTCCCGAGCGATGGGAGATTTTCTTCAGTGCGGTACGCAACTACAGGGAGGTTCAATATCGGTTCCATGAAGACCCACAAAATCCGGAACGCTTTATGGCGCTGGCAGAGTGTCTTCTGAATATGACTTATGGACAGCCTGGCCTTGCCCGTCACTTTCAGGAAAGACTCAATTCATGGGCGAATCTTCCGCCTCCTGTCCCTCGTGAAGGACTGCGGCGGCGAGTGCCTGAAAACTTTCATCATGATGTGGTGTATGCGCTCTATGTGGATGAGTTTGCGGATAACTTTGATGAGCTGATTCATCGACTGGATTATTTGAAAAGCCTGGGTGTCACCCTCATCTGGCTTCTTCCCTTTCTGGATAGTCCTGGTGATGATGCTGGCTATGATCAGCGAGACAGAACACAGGTAATGGATCATCTCGGTGGAAGTGAGGCTTTCGAGCGTTTTTCGATTGCGGCAGCTGAACGCAACATGACGATTCTCATGGATCTTGTCATCAACCATCGTTCCTGGGAAGTTATGGAGGAGCCGGGTAAACCACTCAAGCCATATCAAAGACCTCGGGAGTACTTCATCTGGCAGGACGGGCCAGAAGATAGCCCTCCAAATACTTATTCCCGACTTTCTGTGTTCGATGGGATGCCCGCTCCATTATCCGGGGCAGAATATCTTAGTAGTGCGGGGAAGGTTGTCTCTCATACCTGGAGTTATCACAAGGGTTATAAAGCCTGGTATTTCCATACGTTTCTTCCTCAGCAACCTGATGTGAACTATGACAACCCGGACGTCTTGATGGACGATCTGGATGCGCTGGCATATTGGCTGGACTCAGGGGCTGTCAGCTATGTGCGTCTGGATGCCATTGCTCATCTGTTCAAAAGGGATATCTCTGCAATTGATCCAGTCGTCAAGCAGGCCCTGCCGGAGGTGCTGGATGTTTATGACTCATACCGGGGTAGTGAGCTGCCTCAGGTCCATATGATCGTCCGCCTGATCAGCGCTTGTTTGTCATTCCGTTATGGGGAATCTGTCGGTCTGCTGACAGAAAGCAATAGTACGGTGGAGCGCTGGAAAAAGTATTTCGGAGAAGCCGTCGGAGCGAAGCTGAATTATCAGTTCTATCGGATGCAGGGTTTGTGGGGAACTCTGATGCGCGGTGAATCTACACCTTTTGCCCGGGCATTGGCCGTCAGTGATATTGCACCGCCCCGGTGTGCAGGTATTCTCTTCGGAAGGGTTCATGATGAGGTGACTTTTGAGTATGCAGAGGCGGATGTGACTGCTCGCGCATTGCTTCAGTTGAAATCTCGTATGAAAGAAGTATTGCCGGATAGCCAGGATGCCGAGGAAATGTCTGCTTATGCAGCAATCCGCAACCGGAGAGGCGGACAGGATGCAAATGTTTACGACTTTTGTGGGCGAGGAATTGCCGCCAGGATGTCAACCATTCTTCGGGCTCTTCCTCGAAACCCGAATGCAGCTTCCCTGGAAGATGATCTTTTTGAAAAACACAGTCTGCTGATGTCTCTCATCATGTCACTGGAAGATATCCCTCTTATTTTCATGGGCGATGAGTGGGGGGAGCCAGATTCCTGGACCACCATGCTGCGCAGCAGCCCGAGTCCTGATGATGGTCTGGATATGAGGAACCTTCATCGATCAGTTCGGGATAAAAATTTGTATAAGTCCCTTTATCTTCAACAGAAACCGGGGAGTATTGAGCAGAGACTTTACAACGAGACATGCAGGATTGTTGAGGCTCGGAAATCCAGTCCCGTCATGTGCAGGGGTGGTTTATCTTTGATGACTCAGCAGGGTGGAGACGAGAGTGTCCTGAAATTTCTGCGGACTTTGGGCAATCAGAGCGTGCTGGTGGTCAGTAATCTGGGGCTGATCGGTAAACATGTCAACGTCAGTCTGGATCCTGAAGAAAGAATTGATCTCGCAACCGACATTCTGGAACCTGAGGACAGGGTAGAGTTGCGACGAATCCCCCGTTCCGTTCGTCTATATCTCAGGGCTCGACAAACTCGTTGGATTGATTTGTCCGGGCTCATAAAATAGAGAAAGAGTAACGGAGGAAAGCATTTCATGGAAAAACTTCATCGCACAAAAGAAGAGTGGAGCCGGTTGCTAACGCCAGAACAGTTTGAAGTGACCCGGAATCACGGGACAGAGCGTGCGTTTGCCGGGAAATACTACAACAACCACGATGAAGGAGTTTATTCCTGCGTCAGTTGTGGACTTCCTCTGTTTGATTCAAAAACAAAGTATGAATCTGGCACTGGCTGGCCCAGCTTCTATCAGCCACTGGAAAAGGGAAATGTGGAAGTTCATCGGGATGAATCCTATGGAATGGTCCGCGAAGAGGTAGTGTGTGCCCGCTGTGATGCTCATCTGGGGCATGTTTTTCCAGACGGACCTCATCCTACAGGTCTGCGGTATTGCATGAATTCCGTAGCTCTGGATTTTCTTCCCAATGCGGAAGGAAAGTCCTGATGCAGCTGCATCAGGCTGTTCTGGCTGGAGGCTGCTTCTGGTGCACAGAAGCAGTTTTCCAGCAACTGGATGGAGTGGTAAGTGTTATTTCCGGATATACAGGGGGGGCGAAAGAAACTGCCGATTACCACTCTGTCTGCACTGGGTTGACCGGACATGCAGAAGCCATTGAGGTAAAGTTTGATCCGGAAAAGATCTCTTTTGAACAGATTCTCCAGGTTTTCTTTCTTGCTGCACATGATCCAACACAGATGAACCGACAGGGGAATGATACGGGAACACAGTACCGTTCCGCGATTTTCTACACTACTGCCGAACAAAAACAGATTGCAGAATCAGTCATCAAGGATATTACGGAACAAGGGATCTACAGCGATCCTGTTGTAACGGAGTTGAGTCCTCTGGTCGAGTTCTATCCGGCCGAGACACATCATCAAAATTTTTGTAATCTGAATCCGAATTATCCGTATGTTCTAGCTGTTGCCGTACCTAAGGTCAGCAAGACTAGGAATAAATTTACAGATTTACTGAAAAAATAACCGCTGCTTCGCTCATACTATGCCGGGAGGAATTATATGCGGATTGTTCCTGGTGTACATGTATTGGGAAATAAGCGCGGTGGATACGTTCGGGCGTTCCTGCTGGATGACGGGAATGACCTGACACTGGTCGACACACTGCTGGATAAAGATGGCAATGGCGTTCTGGAAGAGCTGAAGCTGATGGGGCGTGAGCCATCGAATATCAAGCGGATTATTCTGACTCATGCTCATCAGTCTCATCTGGGGGGACTAGCCACACTGCAAAAACTTTCCGGAGCCCGTGTCTATGCCCATGAATGGGAAGCGGACATCATTATGGGACTGCGAAAAGTGGAAGTTCCATCCACTACCGGCCTCTGGCCCAAAAAACCTTTAAAGATCTACCCTCTTCAGGTGGCTTTTGTTCTCGGGTTGGGGATGCCGGAGAAAACAACTGTCGATGAAAATCTCAAGGATGGTGATCACGTCGGTCCACTGACCGTCATGCATGCTCCCGGACATACACCCGGAACACTGGCTTTTTACTGGAGGGAAAAACACCTGCTGATTACAGGAGATATCGTGACCACCTGGCCAGAAGCTGCATTAGGATGGCCCCAGATCACTCTTGATAATAAGGAAAACCGGGAATCCGTGGGGAAGCTGTGCGATATGACGGATGCAGAGATTCTCTGTGTCGGGCATGGCGATCCAGTACAGCATGGCGGATCTCACTATATGAAAGAGCTTTTCGAAGGACGAAAGCCACCACCTGTTCATTGAGTTGCAGGCCCCTCTATAGAAACCGATTACAAACTGCCTCTCGTAGTAAGCTGTAAATTCGTTTGGATACACTGGACGAATCCCGCGGAGGCAGCAAAATGCAAGATTCCACTCGTCGAACTTTTATCAAGGCAGGGGCGGCAGCAATCGCCACTCAGGCCCGACCGATCCTCGGAGCAAATGATCGGGTCAACATCGGTGTCGCTGGTCTGGGCGGACGTGGCAACAACCACATGGACTTTTATATGAAAGTCCCCGATGCCCGGATCGTCGCTCTTTGTGATGTGAACCAGCCCGCGCTGGAACGTGGGCAGGCAAAGGTAAAACGGGGGGCCGGTAACGACCCCAAAGGTTTTGCTGACTTCCACAAGATGCTGGAAGACAAGGATGTTGATGCCGTGTCTCTGGCGACTCCGAATCACTGGCATGCTCTTGGTGCAATCTGGGCGATGCAGGCAGGCAAAGATGTCTACTGCGAAAAGCCCGCCAGTCACAATATCTTTGAAGGAAATCAGATGGTGGCGGCCGCCCGCAAGTATGGCCGCATGTGTCAGATCGGATCACAGAGCCGTTCAATGGCGCACAAGATGCGTGCCGTCCAGTTGCTGAATGAAGGTGTGATCGGTAAGGTCTACATGGCAAAGGGACTTTGCTACAAGCGCAGAAAATCCATTGGCCGGAAGCCGGATGAGCCAACACCCCTCGGACTGAACTGGGATCTGTTCCTGGGGCCAGCACCGATGCGTCCTTTTAATGAGCTTCGTTTCCGATATAACTGGCACTGGTTCTGGGACACCGGAAACGGTGATATTGGCAATCAGGGCGTCCATGAAATGGACCTGATGACGTGGGGGCTGGGGAAAACAACTCTTCCCAAAACTGTCTTCAGCACAGGCGGAAAGCTTGTCTATGACGATGATCAGGAAACGCCCAACACCCAGTTCACTTCTTTTGAATGGGCGGATGGCACCATTGGCCAGTTTGAAGTCCGTGGACTTCTCACAGGAACCGAAGGTGGAATGGTCAAACGTGGTGGAAACCTTGTCGCAAACCTTTATTACGGAAGTGATGGCTGGATGTCCCTCGACGGAAATGGCTTCCAGGTCTACAAAGGTGAGAAGGATGAGAAGGTCATGGATGAAGGCCGGGCCAACAATGATGACACCATCCCTCATGTTCAGAACTTCGTCAATGCAGTGAAATCACGGAAGCATCAGGATCTGAATGCAGAAATTGAGATTGGCGCACGTGCTGCTGCCATCTGTCATTTTGCGAACATCAGCTATCGTGTCGGCAAGAAACTCACCTGGGATGAAAAAGCCCAGAAGTTTGTGAATGACAATGATGCAAACAAAATGATTTCCCGTGATTACCGGAAGCCCTATGTGGTTCCGGAGAAAGTATAGTGACCTTGTCAACGGAACTTTCCATTCGAACAACAACAGTCGGGAGCTATCCCGTTCCCGACTGGCTGGCGGCTCTTCCCAGTGAGCAGGCGCGTGCAGATGCTACCCGTGTGATTTTCGGATTGCAGCGTGAATATGGCATTGATCTTCCTACAGATGGTGAGCTCTACCGCTTTGACATCAATCATCCTGATACCAACGGAATGATTGATTACTTCATCCGCCCTCTGGGAGGAGTTCGGTCTGAACTGGGACGCAGCGACCATGAAGCTTTTGCGAAGAAGGAAACGATGAGTTTTCGTCGCAAGGCTGCCGGTGTCGTGGAAGGACCGATCACGGAAGGTGGCCTGAATCTGCTTGCGGATTGTGAAGCTGCTGCCGCGGTGGCTGGAGGTTCATTCAAGTTCACGGTTACCAGTCCTTACATGCTGGCCCGTACTTTGCTGGATCGGCATTATGGCAATTTCGAGGACATGCTTCTTGCTATCGCTGATGTGCTGGCGGATCAGGTACGCGGACTTCCCTGTGATTGCGTACAGGTGGATGAAGCGAATATCCCCGGAAACCCGGCCGATGCTCCGGTTGCCGCAAAAGCCATGAATCGTGTTCTGGATGCCATTGAAGGAGAACGTGCTGTTCACTTTTGTTTTGGAAACTATGGTGGACAGACGATCCAGAAGGGAACATGGGGAGAACTGATTGGATTTCTGAATTCACTCCATTGCGATCATCTGGTGCTGGAACTTGCACATCGTCCGGAATCAGACCTGGATGCTTTGAAGGACATTGATCCGAAAATCAAGCTGGGTCTGGGTGTGATTGACGTAAAGGTCAACCACATTGAAACTCCGGAAGAAATTGCAAAACGGATCGAGACGATTGAAAAGAAGGTCGGCGTCGGTAGACTGGGCTGGATTCATCCTGACTGTGGATTCTGGATGGTCAAGCGGAGTGTTGCTGATCGAAAGATGGCAGCGCTGGTTAAGGGTCGGGATCTCTATCTCGGCAGATGAACACCACCACTTTTCAGGATGCAGATACAGGACGTCAGATCTATCAGCTGACGTCCGCAGACTCTATCTCTCATCCGACATACTTTCTCCAGTCCAGTTTTCTTCCAGGCGATCAGACTCTCTTCTTTGTCTCTTATCGATCCGGTTCAGCTCAGATTTTCCTGAAAGATTTTCCGGATGGAGAAGCGCGCCAGTTGACGCATGGTGCAGGAATACATGCCTATTCTCCTGCACTGCATCCGGATGGGGTGCGGATCATCTACACCCAGGGAAACTCCTTATGGAGTGTGAATCTGCGAACAGGAGTGGATCAGCAGATTGCTGCTTTTGACGGGGCTCAATTGGGAGAACCTTCCATTTCTGCTGATGGTGACTGGCTGACGGCAGCATTCAGGCGCGGACAAGAGAATGGCCTGGTAGTTGTGCGAACGGACGGCACTTCGGCCCGCACGATTCCATTTCCACGGACCGTTATTCATCCCCAGTTTCACCCTATCGAAACAGAATGGATCGAGTTTTCCGGTGATCCGGCTCCACGCATGCATCGTGTGAAAAGAGACGGGACCGGCGTCGAATGCCTCTATCAGCACGGCAATGATGAGTTCATCGTTCATGAGACATTCCTGGGCAAGACCGGGAATGTCGTCTTTACGGTATGGCCGCATCGTCTATGTGTGATGGACTGGACAACTCGTGAAATCCGGACAGTCTGTGATTACAACGCCTGGCATATAGCTCCCAATCGGACTGGGACGAAAGTGCTGTGCGATACAAATCATCCGGATGAAGGACTACAGATCATTGATGCCGCCAGCGGCGCAAGAGAGAAAGTATGCCGGAGCGATTCATCCAATCAGGGGTCGCAGTGGAAAACCTCCCGGTATGCGCTGGCTGAAGATTTTGCGGCTGCCCGAAGCGCGGCCAAGTCCGGCGGAAATCTGAGCTGGATGGAAACTTCCACCGATACGGTCTATGGTCCACAGTGGACGCATCCGCATCCTTCCTGGTCATCCGATGAAAGCAAAGTGATTTTTGCCAGCGACCGGACAGGGATTACCCAGGTTTACGTCTGCCAGCTCTGAGTGGGACGGGGAACAACAAAAACATTTCTGCCTGTTCGCTGCTCCTGCCATTGGCTGCCCGGAGTAGTCGTCAGTTCTTCAGTGACTCCATTTTCGTATTCCACACAGATCGTTGCGTTTTCCATCTGTGTGATGCGTGCAAGCTTTCCATCCACTTCCACCATATGGTTGGGAGCGTAATAGCGCTTGAGCCAGGATGTCAGCCCGTCCAGACCGGGAAACATCACTCGCTCTGTGGTGTTTGCCATATCCAGCTTGTCGCGGATCTCCCATTTGAGTGAGGCGGGGATGACAATCTTCCGGCACAACCGGGGATTTTCCTGTTCATGCGCACGCAGCCAGTCTTCCAGCTGGATCATAGGGGAAGACATCATGGAAAAAAGAGCTGACTGATTGACGATCCGTTCATCCAGCGCGGGAGGCTCAAAGAAGATGACACAGGGTTCTCCTTCTTCTTCCACCCGATGATCAAATTCAGAAAGAGTTCGTGCATACCGGTCCAGCGTGAAGGCTGAGAAGAACATAGAGCTTTCCTGCTCCAGCAAGGAGTTCAACGCAGAAGGAAGAAATCTCCGCAGTTCCACCACATTGATGCACCACACCACGGCATCCACATTGAACAGATCATACTTATCTGTGGCGAAATGAAGTGCGACGAACGGAGAAAAGGTCCAGTCGAGAAGGCGTGTAGGTAGCCCATGATGCTGCGCCAGTGCAAGCCAGTTCCACCAGGAAGCACCGGGAGACTGGCTCTGATGTGCGTACTTGCGGAAGTTCCGCAACAGCGCGTCTTCTACCTTGTGGAAGCTTCCGCCCAGACGGCACAGGCTGGTCTTGCGGTGGTATCGCCAATCGGGCAATCCACGGAATACATAGGAGGACCGGAATCTTCCATGCGGTACATTCCAGGAAGATTCATAGAGCCGATCGACCAGTTCTGTCCAGCTTCCGACGCGTAGTTCTTCCATATTCTCAGGCTAGCTTGTCAGCTGCTTTACTTCATCTGCGGTGAGGGCACCACACTGCACTGCGCGTTTGAAAAAGTTCTTCAGGCCTTCCACAGTAGCAGCATCATCAAACTGTGCACCGATACGGGTAGCTTGCTGCTCACGGGCGAGAAAATTCTTTAGCCTCTGTCCGGTGGTGATGGTATTTCGTGCAAAGAAGGAATAAATCGCTGCATAACGGCTCACCAGTTGTGCGGGATGGATATCCCACCCCTGATAGATGCCACAGGTGAGCGCGTGATGGACACACTCCGCATGATCTTTCCATGCTGCGTGAACCATTGCCTGCTCTCCTGCCGGCAGTAAGTTGGTGACACCATCCACTACGGGAATTTCCAGATCAGCAAGTTGCATCTGTATGGTGAACCGGGCAAAGTCACAGGCTGGATGCAGAAGCGTCTGTCCTGCAGAAGTAATTCCGCACGATGCCATGTAGTCATATGCTCCGAAATGTGCGCCAACGCAGCGTCCTTCGCATGCATATACCAAATGCTGAGCTGACCGCATCGCCTGCGGGGTTTCGATCATGACCTCAATTTTGATAGAGGGATAAGGCTTCAGTAGCTCCACCAGTTGAGTTACCTCATCCGCGCTGGTGATCTTCGGCAAGGTCACCACGAAATCAGGAGGAATCTGGCCACCCAGATTTTCCAGAAAGATCTGCAGAGTGCGCCGGGCGCGTTCCTGAGTGGGGCCTGAAAGTGCGCGGATACGAATGCCGATTCTTTGCGGAAGATCTACACCTGTCGCAACAATGCGTGCAGTCTCCTGTGCATGACGATCCTCTTCCTCATCGGGACGTACTCCGTATCCATCTTCAAAGTCGATGCGGAAATCCTCAACGGGATCGGTTGCCAGTTTCTGACGCAGCTTTTCTTTCACGCCCCCGGGCAGGGAGAGAGGATAGCCGTAATCATCCAGCGCTTTCAGTGCAACTTCGCCAGCGCGACGGCGAATGCCGGGCCGGAACAGGTGTGCACCACCATAGAGAACGTGAACGGGTTGTCGGGAGCTCAGTATCGAATCCTATCCTGTTTCTGTGACCATGCAATGAATGGTTCCAGCGCATGGTCACTCTTCTGATGATGCACTGGAATCCTGCGCGTATCCAGATCAACAGACAAGTCGCGATAGATGAAGTCATCATCGAAACCTGCATCCGCTGCATCATGCCGGGTAGCTGCAAACCAGATTTTCCCAATCCGGGCCCAGTAAATTGCACCAAGACACATGGGGCAGGGTTCACAACTGGCATAGATCTCACAACCAGATAGATCGAAGGTCCCCAGCTT
The DNA here is from genome assembly GCA_037190045.1 of Bryobacteraceae bacterium. Taxonomy (GTDB): domain Bacteria; phylum Acidobacteriota; class Terriglobia; order Bryobacterales; family Bryobacteraceae; genus JAPKYZ01. The sequence goes on from JBBCIQ010000004.1 coordinate 505,409, forward strand.
TCGGCATGCTTCCCGAATGGCAACGATCTCGGCATGAGCTGTCGGATCGTTAACCTGAGTGACCAGATTGACACCTTCGGCGATGAGAGTGCCGTTACGAACAACCGCAGATCCAAAAGGTCCGCCTTTTCCCTGCCGGACATTTTCCGTTGCAATGCGGATCGAATGGTCCAGCCAGTGATGTGTTGATTGATTCGTATTTTCCATATACGGCGATAAAATCAGTTTATGAATATTTGGCGTATGGTGCCTCTGGCCGCGATGCTGTTATTCGCGGGATGTTCAAGTGCACCGCCCCCTGAAAAAAAAGAAGTGGAGCCACCGAAGCCCGTTACTGGTCTGTCCGCAATTTATAAAGCATATGGCCTTGCCCGCACATGGGCTCCCGATGCAGAGTTCCTGAAAGCACAGAGTATCAACCTTCAGTCTGTTCCCAGTGAAGGGGGAAAAGCTGGAGCCTGGAATATCGTCTTTGTCTCTGCCTCTCTTGGAAAAGCACGTCCATATACTTTTTCAGTTGTCGAGGATGAGGGGCTGCATGAGGGCGTATTCGCACAGCATGAACAGAGCTGGTCTGGACCTTCCAAGCAATCCATGCCGTTCCGTATGGCTGCACTAAAAACTGATTCAGACAAAGCCTGGACAATTGCTGAGGAAAAAAGCAAGGAGTTCATCAAGAAGAATCCGGATACGCGGGTTTTCTTCCTGGTGGAACAGACAGACCGCTTCCCGAATCCGACCTGGCGGGTTATCTGGGGTGAATCAATCACCAAGAGTGGTCACTCTGTATTTATCGATGTTCCTTTGGGGAACTTCCTGCAGGTAGCTCACTAAGAGCTGGATTTAAACTTTGGTTCGACGGGCCGGTCTCGGAGGAACTGGCTCGTTGTCCCGGATCGTGACGCGTGCAAAGGGAACGAGCGCGTGTGTGGATTCCGTTGGACGATGCATCACTCTGCTGGAAAGCTCATGGTTTAGAGTAGAAACAAATTCTTCGATTTGCTGCTGCATCGTTTCCATTTTTTCCCGCATATTCAGAATGATTTCCACGCCCGCCAGATTGACACCCATTTCTCGCGTTAACTGAAGAATCACCTCCAGCCGTTCCAGATCTTCATCAGTGTAGAGACGGGTGTTGCCATCGCTCCGTGATGGTTTGAGGAGCCCTTCACGCTCATAGAGGCGGAGTGTTTGCGGATGAATTTCGTACTGCTCAGCCACTGCTGAAATCATGTAGGCAGCTTTTGAGCGTTTTCGTGCAGACATCGCTTATACATTCTCCCAGATCCCAGCGCGTGGATCTTCCGGGCTTGCTTTGGACAGTTCGCGTAATAATTCTCTGACGTGTTCATCGGCAACGTCAGGCGACTGAATAAATACTTCAACGATCTGATCCCCGCGAGTATTTTTCTTCTGGTTAGGGACGCCCTTTTCCCGCATGCGGAACTTCTGTCCGTTTTGTGTTCCCTGAGGAATTTTCAGCAGTGCGCGTCCATCGATAGTGGGCACTTCAATCTTGGTTCCTAAGCCTGCTTCCCAAACGGCAACAGGTACACGGATTTCAATATTGTCTCCATTCCTTGTGAAGAAAGGATGGGGAGTCACCCGTAAGGTGATGTAAAGATCACCGGCTGATCCTCCATGAATGCCGGCATTTCCCTTGCCTGCCACGCGTAACCGGGAACCGGACTGCGCTCCTGCGGGAATGCGGACTTCCACTGTTTCCGGTTTCGACGTACGTCCGTCTCCTCCGCAGGCAAAACAAACATTGGATGTCTTCCCTTTGCCTCCACAGCGTGGACAGGTGATGGTGAAGCGCATAGCACCCACCATCTGTTCGACATTGCCTGATCCGGAACATTCGGGACAGGATTGCGTTCCACCTGATCCCTGTCCGGAGCCACGGCATTCCTTGCAGGTCTCCTGTCGGTTGATGGAGAGCTTTACCTGTGTTCCGTGGATAGCTTGCCAGAAATCGATGTCCAGAGCGTATTCCAGGTCACTGCCACGCTCCGGGCCTGCCTTTTCCTGCTGTCGACTTCCGCCACCAAAGAACTGGCCAAACAGGTCCTTAAATGAAGATCCACCGGAAGTGCCTTGCTGGGATTGTGAATGAGCGCCAGCCGCACCGCCGAAAGCATCGGAGAAATCGAAGCCTTCAAAACCGAAACCAGGGCCTCCGCTGCGGAATCCCTGATTCTGTTCCGGCTTGATGTTGTCGGAGTAAAAACCGTACTGATCAAACATCTGTCTCTTTTTTGTGTCAGACAGAATGTCGTATGCTTCCTGAACGCTTTTGAAGCGCTCTTCCGCTGATTTGTCACCCGGATTCAGGTCCGGGTGATATTTACGCGCAAGACGGCGATAGGCTTTGCGGATGTCATCTGCACTGGCTCCGCGAGCTACACCCAGAACCTTGTAATAGTCTTCCTGTGTCGCCATTCCCTATGCCGTCCTGCTTGTGATGCTTACTTTGTAATAGATGATTAGTTTGTTTTCTTGTCGTTTTCGTCGACGTCGACAAACTCTGCGTCCACTACGTTGTCTTTCTTCTCTTCAGAAGGTGCTTCACCCTGAGGAGCCGCGCCCTGTGCTGTATCTCCTCCAGCAGCATTATCTGACGAAGATTTGTACATGGCTTCAGCCAGTTTGTGGCTGGCCTGAGTGAGATCCTCGACGGCCTTGTTGATGGTTTCAACACTGCCTCCGGCGATGGCTTCCTTGGTTTCCTTCAGGGAAGCTTCCACCTTTTGAGCCTCTTCATCACCGATCTTGTCGCGATGATCCTTCAGCATCTTTTCGACGTTGTAGACCATTGCGTCCGCACGGTTGCGGGCTTCAATCTCATCCCGGCGCTTGCGGTCATCAGCAGCATTGGATTCTGCATCCTTGGCCATCTTCTCCACTTCTTCCTTGGAAAGACCGGAAGAAGAGGTGATAGTGATCTTCTGCTCGTTGTTGGTGGCGCGATCCTTTGCCAGCACATTCAGGATGCCATTGGCGTCAATATCGAACGTCACTTCAATCTGGGGCACGCCACGAGGTGCAGGCGGGATTCCGGTCAGTTGGAACACCCCCAGCAAACGGTTGTCCTTTGCCATGGAGCGTTCACCCTGGAAGATTTTGATGTCTACTGATGGCTGGCTGTCTGCTGCCGTCGAGAAGACTTCGCTTTTCTTGGTTGGGATCGTTGTGTTGCGTTCAATGAGCTTGGTGAAGACGCCACCCAGGGTTTCAATACCCAGAGACAGCGGAGTCACGTCCAGTAGGAGAACATCCTTCACTTCTCCGCCCAGAACTCCACCCTGAACGGCTGCTCCAACAGCAACCACTTCGTCAGGATTAACGGACTTATTGGGGTCTTTGCCGAACAGATCGCGCACAATTTCGGTGACGCGAGGGATGCGGGTGGATCCACCCACCATCACCACTTCATCAATTTGCTGTGGTGTCAGTCCGGCGTCAGAGAGTGCCTGTTTGCAGGGACCAACAGAGCGCTGGAGAATTTCTTCCACCATCATTTCGAAGCGCTTGCGGGTCAGTGTCTTGACCAGATGCTTCGGTCCGGTGGAGGGGTCGCCATAGATAAAGGGAAGGTTGATCTCGGTCTCCAGTGTGTTGGAGAGTTCGATCTTTGCTTTTTCCGCAGCTTCCTTCAGACGCTGCAGCGCCATCTTGTCCTTGGAGAGGTCGATACCTTCTTCGGATTTGAACTCGGTGATGAGCCAGTCCACGATCTTCTGGTCGATGTTGTCGCCGCCAAGATGCGTATCACCATTGGTGGACTTCACTTCCACCACACCGTCCCCTACTTCGAGGATGGAGACGTCAAATGTACCGCCGCCAAAGTCATAAACAGCAATCGTCTGGTCTTTCTTCTTGTCGAGACCATAGGCGAGCGCAGCCGCAGTGGGTTCATTGATGATTCGTTTGACATCAAGACCTGCAATCTGGCCTGCGTCCTTGGTGGCCTGACGCTGGGCATCATTGAAATATGCCGGAACGGTAATGACAGCTTCAGTAACTTTTTCGCCAAGGTAGGCTTCTGCTGCCTGCTTCAGCTTCTTCAATAACATTGCGGAGATCTCGGGAGGAGCATACTGCTTTCCACTGATCTCGACGCGTGCATCGCCATTGTCACCATTGACAATGTGATACGGAACCAGCTTGGTCTCTTCACTGACCTCGTCATAGCGCCGGCCCATGAATCGCTTGATAGAGTAAATTGTGTTCTCTGGATTGGTGACTGCCTGCCGCTTTGCCACTTGTCCGGCTAACTGGTCTCCACTTTTTGTGAATCCGACAACGGAAGGGGTCGTTCTTGCGCCTTCCTGGTTGGCAATAACGACTGGCTGGCCGCCTTCCATGACGGCGACAACTGAGTTTGTTGTGCCTAAGTCAATTCCAATGATTTTGCCCATGGTGAATGTATGACCTCTCGACTCTTAAGTCTGTTCTCATTATTAAGCTTTAGTGCGTTGTTGTCAAGTTTTCCGAGTGTGTTATTTGGACAGCAAAAGCCGCGCCCGGAATTGCTGATTGCAGCCGCTTCGGATCTGGCAAATATGGGAGACGCATTACAGGCATCTTTTCCCGATGCCGAACTGAAATTCAGTTTTGGTTCCAGTGGAATGTTGGCCCGACAGATTGAGGCAGGAGCTCCGTTTGATGTCTATCTCTCTGCAAATGAAGAGTTTGTGATGGATCTGGAGAAGAAAAGACGGGTCATCAAAGAGGACATTCTGATCTATGCGACCGGGCGTCTGGGGCTTTGGTCCAAATCCGGAGCCATTCAGGACTTTCGCGATTTCGGGAAATTTGAGCGGGTTCGGGTTGCCATTGCGAATCCCCAACATGCTCCATATGGAAAAGCTGCCAAAGAGGCACTCATCAAAGCCGGGCTGTGGGAAAAGGTGGAGAAGGATGTTGTCTATGCAGAAAATGTCCGCCAGACGATGCAGTTTGCTGAAAGCGGTAATGTGGATGTCACCATCACAGCCTGGTCACTGGTTCACGATAAAGGGGGAGTTCTGGTCCCCGGGGAGTATCACACGCCAATTCGCCAGGTGGGTGCCGAACTCTCAAAATCCAAACAGCGGAGGGTGGGGCGGAAGTTCATGGAGTTCCTCACCGGACCAGAGGGCCGCAAAATTCTGCTGGAACATGGGCTGTTTGTCCCCACTTATGCTCCGAGTCTGAAGAAGAAATAAACTCAGGCTTTGGGATGGGACTTGTCGTAAACCGCGATCAGATCCGTCAGAGATACCTGTGTGTACTTCTGTGTAGTCGATAACTGGGCATGCCCCAGCAGTTCCTGGATGGACCGGAGATCGGCACCGGCGGAGAGCATGTGAGTGGCAAACGCATGGCGGAAACTGTGCGGGTGGATGGATCCATCGCCTTCCAGCATACGGGCGTAGAGAGAAACAATACTGTGGGCGCCGCGGTCTGTCAGGCGGCTGCCCCGGTGATTCAGAAACAGTGCCCGGTCTTTTGTTACCTTCCGGACGGACAGATAGGCTTCCAGTGCAGCAGCAGCCTTTCTCCCATAGGGAACAATTCTTTCCTTATTACCCTTTCCGCGCACACGAAGGATCTGGTCATTGCGATCAAGGTCATTCAGATTGAGTCCCACCAGTTCACTGACACGCAGACCGCATCCATACAGAAGTTCAAAGATCAGCAGGTCACGTTCAGGATAGGCGCGGTTGAACTTGTCTGCCGCCACTCCATCGACAAGCCGGTTTGCCTGCTCTTCAGAAGGAACATTCGGCAGTTTGCGGGGAATTTTTGGAGTCCGCAGCAGTTTTGCCGGATTATTGGCAACCACGCCCCGGCGCATCAGGAACAGGAAGAAGCTGCGCAGGCAGGAGATCTTGCGTCGAATGGAGGGAGCCGCAAGTTTTCGATCATAGAGATCTGCCAGCCATTCTCGTAACAACAGCAGCTCAATCCCTCCAGGAGCGGGAATGGCAGAACGGGAGAGGAATTCCAGAAACTGGTCCAGGTCGATTCCATAATTGCGAAGCGTATGTTCCGAGACATTTTCCCGGCGACGCTCGGCCAGAAACTCATTGATCCAGTCGGAGAGCGAGAGATTCATCCAGTTTCTCCAGGGCAATCCGGCAGGTGGCAGCGTGCCGTGCTTTTTTGTCTTTTCTGAATCCATCCAGTTTGGGAAGCAGATCAAAAGTGATGTTCGCAGGCTGATAATTTTTTGCTTCTGCGCGGGAGACGTAGTGGCAAAGAGAGCCGATAGCTGTTTCGCGGGGAAACTCCTGCTTGTGGATGATGTGGCGCGCTGCTGCGAGCCCGGTCGCGATTGATTCTACATATCCTTCGATCCCACAGATCTGTCCGGCAAAGTAGATCCGCGGATCAGACCGCAAATTCAGGTTTGCTGTCAGCAGCGATGGTGCATTGATATAAGTGTTGCGGTGAATCTGCCCATAGCGTAGAAACTCTGCCTGTGCGAGTCCGGGGATCATGCGGAAGATCCGTTGTTGTTCACCAAAGCGCAGATGATTCTGGAATCCCACCAGATTGTAGCTGTCTGCCCGCACGTTCTCTTTCCGAAGCTGGACAGCCGCATATGGCCATCGACCGGTGCGCGGATCAGTTAACCCGATGGGCTTCATTGGGCCAAATCGCAGGGTTTCACGACCGCGACGAGCCAGTTCCTCAATCGGAAGACAGGCTTCAAAGAATGGACAGTTCGGGTTGTCATCCGGAATGTGAGCCGGAACACTGTCGCCTGCCAGCAGCGCATCGATAAATGCCTCGTACTCTTCTTTATTGAGCGGACAGTTCAGATAATCATCGGTACCATCAATGGACTTGCCATAACGGGATGCCGCAAAGGCAATGGAAGTATCAATCGAGTCTGCATCAACAATCGGGCTGATGGCGTCATAGAAGAACAGCCTGCCTGAACCCGTCAGCTGGCCAATATTGGATGCCAGTGCATCGCTGGTGAGAGGGCCACTGGCAATGATGACGGTCCCTGTATCCGGGATCTTCTCCACTTCCTCTCTTCTGATTTCGATGAGTGGATGCTGGCTGATCCGGGCAGAGACTTCCTCGGCAAACCGGATACGATCCACAGTCAGTGCATGTCCGGCAGGAACTCGTGCTTCTGCCGCAACATTGAGTAGTAGAGAGTCCAGTTTTCGCAGTTCTTCCTTGAGAAGCCAGGGAGCGGTATTGGGAGATTCACTCTTGAGGGAATTGGAACAAACAAGTTCCGCCAGCCTGTCCGTTTGATGGGCTGCTGTATTGCGTTGGGGCCGCATCTCATACAGCGTGACGGGGATTCCTGCCTGAGCCAGCTGCCATGCTGCTTCTGAACCGGCCAGTCCGCCGCCAATGATCGTTACACGTTCCATCTTTCATTATCAGATGGAATAGCCAGATGGAATAGAATGATTGACGATGATGACCCGTCGTGATTTGGTTCGAACCAGTGCGCTGTCCATGGCAGCTGCCTCTTACAGTCGAGTGCTTGGGGCAAATGACCAGGTGCAACTGGGAGTGATTGGTGTCGGCAACCGGGGAACCGGGGTCATGGGCACCTTCCAGAAAACGGGCAGGGTTCAGGTGAAGGCTGTCTGCGATGTCTATGCAAAAAATATCGATAATGCCCAGACCAAGGCTCCGGGAGCGAAAGGGTATTCCGATCATCGGGAACTGCTGAATGCCAAAGGCCTGGATGCAGTGCTGGTAGCAACACCCGATCACTGGCACACACAGATCACCATCGATGCGCTGAATGCCAAGTACGACGTCTATGTCGAAAAGCCTCTGACGCTGACAATTGAAGAGGGACCGAAGATCGTCAAGGCTGCTCGTGTGAATGACAGGATCTGTCAGGTAGGGATGCAGCAGCGGTCCGGGTCGCATTATCTGCGTGCCAAAGAGGAGTACATCAAGTCCGGCAAGCTGGGCAAGATCACTCTGGCACGGACATGGTGGCATGGCAATACCTTCCATCTGCGCAAGGCTCCTGCAGAACTGCAAACCAAACCTTCCAATCTGGACTGGGCAAAGTTCCTTGGTCCTGTGAAATGGCGGGACTACGATCCGCAACAGTACTGGAATTTCCGTGCTTACCTTGATTTCGGTGGAGGGCAGGTGACTGACCTGTTTACACACTGGATCGATGTGGTGCATATGTTTATGGATCAGGATGATCCCACCTCTGCGGTAGCGGCGGGAGGCGTCTATTTTGCGAAAGATGGGCGCACGGCGCCGGATACCATTAACGTCCTGATGGAATATCCCAATGACTGGACCGCCACGTTTGAAGCCACGTTGGCTCCCGGAATCACGGGTGCAGCCGTGGAGATGTGCGGGACGGAAGGCAAGCTCTGGATTGACCGTTCAAAATTTATCTACACGCCCGCTGGACGGAATGCTACTCCCATTGAAGTAAAGGCGGAGCGGGACCAGACGATTGAACATGTCGAAAACTTCCTGGACTGTGTGAAATCCCGTAAACGCCCGAATGGAGATGTGTATATCGGCCATCGTTCTGCCGCTGCTTCCCATCTGGGAAACATCGCTTACGTTCAGAAGCGTCGTCTGCAGTACGATGCACAGCGGGAAGAAATCCTTCCTCTTTAGTCATCTTCTGTTTTCGGAAGAAAACTGAACCAATCCGGACACCTTGCTACTCATCGGAGAAAAACGGCCGATCTGATTGATGGGTAGTTTATGGTTTTCACCTGAAGCTACAGTCTGGTTGATGAGAATAGTAAAGCAGTACGGCTGGAACTAAAGCGGGTTTTTGTTACGTCCGAATGTGCGGGAATGGCTTCCTACGTGCGGGATATCTTGCGTGCCCTGAGGAAGGAAGAAATTCCCAGCCATGCCATTACAAAAGCAAAGAAGCCGGAAAGTACGATGCGGAGGACGGAATCGCCGGATCCATCAAATGCTCGCCATGCACGAAATGTCGAGAATCCGGAAATGACGGCGAAAACAAGAAAAGCGAACCCAATCATCTCATTCCACAAGACATGGAGTGGCTTGATGATGGCTGGAACTACGGTTTGGGTAAATGTGCGAATCTTGCGAAACATGATTGCGACTCCTACGTCGTTATATTCAATGTAGACGAATCAGAAGAAGGTTAGTGCAACCATATTCATGTCCGAAACATCGATATGTAGTAGAGGGCGAGAAAGAAGTCAAAAGTAGAAGGTTTTGACGAGACGGTGTATTCTGAGGGAGCCTACAGAAAGAGGCAACATTTGGACGAAAAATTAAAAGAGTTGATGCAGGAATTGGGAATCGCCATCAACGATTCTCTTTCTGATTCGGATCGAATCGCTGCTGCAATTGGTGAGATCAAAAGTGCCGGGTACGATGTATTCCTGGTGTTGGAAGCCACCATTGGATTTAATAAGCGTGAGAATGAAGAGGAAGATTCCGACGAGGAAACGGTGAGTGCCGAATGGCAGGAAGCCTCCTCGGATACGGATTCACCCCGATTTGAATCCACCGGCAAGTTCAAGTGGACCTCACAGGATCATAAATTCCTGAAAGCGCTGAAGATTTCTACAGAAGAAGAGAACTGACCTGTTCAGGTCAGTTCTCTGTAAATCGTATTGGTTTCCCGAACTGCCCGGTCCCATGTGAAACCTTTCGCATGTTCTATCCCTTGTTGTCGCATTCTCTTGCGTAAATTTTCATCCTTGATCAGTTGATTGAGTGCTGCTGCAATCTGATCCGTTTGAGCCGGGTCGATGAGGATGGCCGCATCTCCTGCGATCTCTGCCGTTGCTGACTCCTTGGATGTGATGACGGGAATTCCTCGCATCATCGCTTCCAGCACAGGAATTCCGAACCCTTCATCCAGGGAAGGGAATGCAAAGATGCTGGCACGTTGATACAAATCATCCAGTTGCTGCGGAGAGGCATATCCAGTGGTCACAATATCGTTTCGCCGCGTGCTTTGTGCGATTTTTCCCGAAATTTCTTCGGATCCATAACCATTTCCCCCAGCCAGAATCAGTTTCCATCCGTGCGGAGTCTGTTCAAAGGCTTCGATCAGTCGCACAATATTCTTTCGCTTCTGCAATGCGCCTGTATGGAGGATGATTGGTTCCGTTGCATGTCCCGGTAAGGCAGGGTGCACGCCATGATGAACGACTCGAATGCGTTCTCGCTCCACTCCCAATAACTCATGTACCTGCGAAGCCGTGAAGGCAGAGACAGCAATGATCAGGTCGGCCCGTTCTGCGGCGTCGCGGGAGAGTTGTGTGAACCGTTGGCGAAACTCCGGTGCCGAGTATTCACCTGTCATGACAAATAGATCATGAAAGGTAGCAATAAAACGACCTTTCTTTTTGCGCGGGAGCCGTTGATTCAGACCATGAAAGATGGAAACACCCGGAGCCCAGACATCGAGCAGAATACGTCGACGGACGTTGGCTGGAAGTGATGCTTTCAAGGATCTCCGGAAGCGATGGGGACGATACCAGGCAGAAATCGCTTGTGGCGATTGCAGTTGTGCGATGCCAGTCAGAATTTCCCGGGAATAGACTGCAACGCCTGTCGGTTCAGGATCAAGTGTGTAGGTTGCATCCAGTCCAAGCTGCAAGGTGCTTCATTTTCTCATAGCAGTGCAATGCACTTCTATTTCCGAGCCTTATACTCTTTTAGCTTGCGGTAGAGCGTCGTTCTTCCGATTCCCAACAGTCTTGCTGCTGTCTCTCGATCCCCCTTGGTGTACTCAAGTGCACGCAAGATCTCCCTTCTCTCCAGGTCTGCCAGAGGAATGATGGGAGAGATAATAGAACTGACCGGTCGCATAGGGATTCCCGTCATGCCGGGGTTATCCTTGCCCACTGCATCGCTCATGGCCTTCATCTGTTCCTGTAGTGAATAGTTCTGGATGGATGAGGGAAGATCTAAATCTGTCAGGAGTGGGCCGGAGTTAACCGCCACCATATGCCGGACACAGTTTTCCAACTCCCGGACATTGCCTGGCCATGGATAAGAGAGCAATTTTTTCATTGTCTCCGGTACAATCTGGTGTTCCTTTCCGTAGATCTTCAGGAAATGATTGATGAGTCTGGCTATATCTCCTTCACGTTCTCGCAGAGCGGGGATGCGAATACTGACAACATTCAGTCGATAGTAAAGATCTTTCCTGAACCTTTCCTTCTTCACTTCCTCCTGCAGATCGCGATTGGTTGCTGCAATCACGCGGAACTCAGACTTTCGGTTGTTCAGTGCACCCACTGGACGAAATTCTTTTTCCTGCAGAACACGAAGAAGCTTGCCTTGCAGGTCGATGGGAAGCTCTCCAATCTCATCAAAGAAGGCAGTTCCTCCATTTGCCAGTTCAATCAAGCCAACTTTCTGTGTAGCTGCCCCGGTAAATGCTCCTCTGGTATGACCGAACAACTCGCTTTCCATCAGTGTTCCCACCATCGCTGAACAATCAATGGTGACGAACTGACCTTGAGGAACAGCATCATAAAGCGCTCGGGCTATTCGCTCTTTGCCGGTCCCCGTCTCTCCCAACAAAAGTACTGGCCATCGGTGACGCGATAGTTTACGTACCTGACGGAGGACCTGCTGCATTTGGGGAGATCCACCGATAATTTGTTGCTCGTTTGAAGAGTGCATTCCTGGTATTCAGGAATGAAGTGTGGACAGAACGAAATTATTCTTGAACGAATTTATTTTGTGCGAATAACCTTGATCTTCACAGGAGCGATACCCATCCCGACCATATCGATTTTTCCTGCGGCAGCACGAGAGAGATCAATGATTCGGTTCTTGACGAATGGCCCACGATCATTGATCCGAACAACCACACTCCGATTATTCTTTTTATTCTTTACTTCCACCCATACGCCAAAAGGCAATGTTTTATGGGCTGCGGTGAGTTCGTTCATGTTGAAGACTTCACCGTTGGATGTTTTGCGGCCATGATATGGATGTCCATACCAGCTTGCTTCACCATCTTCTGTGTAGCCCACTTTCACAGACTTCATTGCAGGAGGAAGTGAAACTCTCTGACGTTTTTTGGTACATCCGGTGACAAGGAGTACAGCAAACAGCAAGCCAGTAAGCGCATAACGCATACAACAATTTTAATTTGAAATGTTTTTTCATTTTTTGAGTGTTGAAGGTATACTTCTCAACCTGTTTTTTTCTTGACTTTATTGTGGAAACAATTTATATCTGAATCACCTGCGGTCCCTCGGATCGCGAAATTGATGTTAGGGAGAATTGATTTAAATGAAGAACGCGACCAAGAAAGCAGCAACGAAAAAAGCTGCTGTTAAAAAGGCAGTGAAGAAGGTAGCAACCAAGAAAGCAGCAGTTAAGAAGGCAGTCAAAAAAGCACCTGCAAAGAAAGCGGTGAAAAAGGCTCCAGTGAAAAAGGCTGTGAAGAAAGTTGCCAAGAAGGCTGTGAAGAAAGTAGCAGTCAAGAAGGCAGCAAAGAAAGCACCTGCAAAAAAGAAATAACCTTTACTGTTGAATATCCACTCAGATGTGGCCTCGGGCAACCGGGGCCATTCGCTTTTTAGGGACATCATTTTTAGCCAATGTTTTCGCAGGATTCAACGTGTTCTGAAAAGAAGTACGTCAAACAGTTCACCCATCCCGAATAAGAGTGACCTCAATTGTTGAGAATGCTCTTTGGTCAGCTTCCCTATCTCTTCCTCACCTGCTTCCAGAAGAAAGGAAGATAGTTTGTACTTCTTTATCAATTCGAATCCAGCTTGCACTGCATGATGAGTCACTTCGGTAAAGTTGACGTGCGCAGTGATATCGCGCAGTCCAGGATCAGCCAGAACATCTTCAGACGCTACATGCCGGTGATAGGACATCAATGATCCCTGCGGAAATCGAAGTTGCTGTTCTCTCTCTTCATATCCATAGTCGATGATGAGCAGATAGCCTTCATCCAGGATGCTTCGCATGGATTGCATCATTGAAGAGATACGAAGACACCTCTCATAGGAAGGAATACCTGTCCAGGTAAAACGATCATTTTGGATATTCACCAGTACTTCGTGACCATGAGCATCATAGACACGACACGGAAGGGCATCGAACAATTCATTCGCAAAGATCACCCCCTGAACAGGTTGTGGATGAGCACTGCAGACATCGACAGAGTAGTAGTTCCAGTTGGAGAATTCCTCCTGCATCTCAGACCGTCCTGCTCCAATGTCAATCAGCGTGTGTTCTACAGGCAGTTTTTCCAGTATTGTGCGGATCAATCTTCCAAAAGCAGGCTGAAGCTGAGCAGCTGTGTAGAAGTCACCATGCTTGCCGAAGGGATCGCGCGATGTGCGGTAGTAGCCGTATTGAGGATGATAAAGTGCAATCTCCATGAACTGCTCAAACGAGATGGGTCCATTACGTTCGATTTCCGAACGAAGAAGAAGTGCTGCACTCACACTAGTTGAACCGAGTGGCAAACTCGCGAGCGATCAGGTCTGCTTCTGCTTGTGGCAGGCCTGAAACCCCAGCCAGATAAGACCCCTTCTGAAAAAGAAAGAGTGGCTTATTCCCATTCAGTCCGTAATAACCTCCGAAGGAAGCAACAAAGGCAGGGTTTGTGAGCATTCCTTTAAGATCCAGTAGCCAGATCGCCGCTGCCTGCGGAGTTTTTGCCTTCACCAGGATTAATTCATAGGACTTGTTACCAGACTGATAGCGAGCAAGATTGCCGCCGGGAAGATTTGGTTTATCGAGGATGTGATCTTCCACTACCTGGGTTTCCACCAGATCTTTTTTGGGGAATCGATGCGATTCATCCAGTACTGGAGCCGGACTGGCAGTCTTCTTTGCTTCAGCTGCTGGTGGTTCCTGCTGCGAATTCTGTGAACACCCGGCCAGCATCATGCAGCAGAGAAGAAGAAAAGAAGACCGCATATGTTTACTTCTCCAGTAGGAAGTTTCCTGCCACCAGTCCATCAATCCCAGATGAGTAAAAACTTCGAACTGCATCACGAGGAGTACAAACCAGTGGATCACCAAAGAGATTAAAGGACGTGTTGTAGAGAACAGGAACCCCGGACTTCTGTCCAAACTCAGTCAGCAGCCGATGGAACAGCGGATTATCCGACTGCTCCACTGCATGAATACGGATCAAATCCTGCCCCAGAATGGCTGCACTGAATGTATTACGGTGCTCCGGGCGAACTTTCCCCACAGTTGCGAGGAATTTTGCATTGGAGCCTACTTCAAAATATTCCGATACATGTTCTGCAGGTACTGCTGCAGCGAATTTCCGGAAGTCCTGTCGATGTTTGATGTAAACGTTCAGATTTTCACTGGAATACGGGTCCAGAGGAGACGCCAGGATACTACGGTTGCCCAGTGCGCGTGGGCCAAACTCCATCCGACCTTGCATCCAGGCCACAATCTTGTTTTCTGCAAGCAGCTTCAGCGTCGCTTTCAGGATGTCACCCGTAGTCAGCAGGAAACGAAAGTTCAGTTTACAGTTCTCAATGACTTTCTTGATCTCTTCCGCAGAAAACTCAGGCCCCAGTGCCAACGTATCCATGGGAACGATATTTGCTGTAGATGCAGAGTAGGCAGCTCCGATTGCTGTACCTGTATTTCCAGCTGCGGGCTGCACAAAGACGTTCTCCCACTTGCCGCATGTTTCAAATGCGTGAACCAGGAGTACGTTGAAGAATACTCCCCCTGCCAGGCAGATATTGCGACCAGGTTCTACCAGATCGATGGCGTACTTTTCCATGGCACGCTGGATTCCTGCCGCAACGTGAACATGAAGGTCCGCTGATACGGGTTCGCCTTGCGGCAGTCCAAGCGATTCCTTGATGCTGTCCACGGTCTTCAGGTGTCCCCAGGGCTGCCCCAGGATTTCCAGGAAGGTGCTGACATAGCGATCATCGCCTGCTGTGGACATCCACTGGACCTTATGTTCGTCTGCCCGACGCTTAAATCCCAGGAGTTCTGTCACTCTGCTGTAGAGTTCGCCAATGGAATCCGGCCAGAGCATCTCTCGCTCAGCGATCAGCGTGGAGCCGACAGCATTCCAGATCTTGGTGGAAGTGAGATCGTTACCACTGTCGATGGTGAGAACTTTTGCTTCCTTGAATCCGCTGGCGAAGTAAGCGGATGCTGCATGGGCCTGATGGTGGTCCACTAGCGCGATACCTGCATCCGGAAGCAGCACGCGGAGATTCTTGAGTGCATTTTCACCAACAGGCCGCGCAACGGCGATAGATTCAATATCAGCAGGGGAGAGTCGAGCAATGCGCAGGCATTCTTCCAGTGCAGACTTCTCCTGAAGCTTCTTCTTCTCGACGGCTGCGATCAATCTTCCGTTGACGACGGCAGCACATGCCGTTTCGTTGGAGGCAATGCCTCCAATTCCTAAAACTTTCATACAGCAGCTAACCTCTGGATGGCGCGTTCGCGCCCAATTGCGATAAAGAGTGCGAAAGCACTGGGACCCACCGCCTGTCCGGTCAGTGCAGCGCGACTGGCATTGATGAGTACACCTGCTTTCACTCCGCGCTCCTCACACAGCTTTCGTACTTCTGCTTCTACGGAATCATCCGTGAATTCGGGGGTGGCAGCTAACCGAACGGAAAGTTCCCGGCAGAGCTCTCTTGCTCCCGGTACGTCCAGGCGAGCCAGGGCATCGGGATGAATTTCGAAATCATCGGCAAAGTATGCCCGTCCCCGCAGCGGGAAATCGAGAAGTGTTGTGTACCGGCTGCGCACCAGATCAACAGTCGTCCGGAACCATTCCTCATCATCTGGAGCGGACAGGCCATGAGCCTCCAGTGTTTTCCGTACCAGATTGGAGAGAATCTCCACAGGCATGGACCGCAAGTGTTGGGAGTTTAACCAGAGTGCTTTGGGGTCGATGGGGTCTTCTTCGCTGAAGTTCACCGTGGCATTGGACTTATTGATGTTTTCCAATGTAAAGACCTGTGTGATCTCGTCCAGAGACATCTGTTCACGATCATCTTTAGGTGACCAGCCGAGAAGGCTGATGAAATTGATATACGCCTCGCGCAGAAACCCTGCATCACGATAAGTTGTCACACTCACTGCTGGTCCATGGATTCTTTTGGAAAGCTTTGCTCCGTCTGGAGCGATCAGTAGGGGCAGGTGGGCAAACCGGGGAACCGGGGCGTCCAGGGCCTCAAAGATCAGGATGTGCTTGAACGTATTCGAAACATGATCCTGCCCACGAATGATATGCGTGATGTTCAGATCTGCGTCATCAGCACAGGATGCCAGGTGATACATCGAAACGCCCGTCGATCGCAGCAGAGCAAAGTCCTCAATATCGTCGGCTGCTTTTTCAATGGTTCCGTAGACAGCATCATTAAAGCTGATCACACGCCCTGTGCTACGAGGAACTTTGAACCGAAGAACGAAAGGTTCTCCTGCCGCTGCACGTCGGTCACTCTCTTCATTGGAAACTTCCCGTGCGCCAGGATTGAACAGCCACGGTCCGCCCTCATGAGAGCGGTTTGATTCTCCGGTATGCGCAGGAGTGAAATCGCGATAAGCAAGACCTTTGTCGAGAATCTTCTGGGCTGCATCTTTATATAGCTGGGTTCGTTCTGACTGTTTGTAGAACTCATCCCAGTTCAGTCCCAGCCACTCCAGCCCGTCAAAGATGGACTGAACGGAAGCCTCCGTATTTCTTTCGACATCTGTATCATCCAGACGAAGAATCACGGTTCCTTCATTCCTGCGAGCGAAGAACCAGTTGAAAACAAAAGTCCTCGCACTGCCGATGTGCAAGTAACCGGTGGGCGAAGGCGCAAATCTGACTCTAACCATTTGGGAAATTTCAGGATACCAGTCGCGAGTGCAGTGCGATCAGTTGCTCGATGGTGAGTTGCTCCGCCCTCAGGGTAGCTTCCGGTTGATTATGGATATCCGGGTAGAGAGAGCCCAGATTATTTCGCAACATTTTTCTCTTCTGGCGAAAACAGACCCCTGCAAATTCAATGAACCCGTGAGGTGGCATCTGCTCTAACGGTTTGAGTTCGACTACCGCAGACTCCACTTTGGGTGGGGGCTTGAAAGCCCCTCGTGGTACCGAGAACAGATACTTTGTCTGCATCCGTACCTGAGTAATAACGCTCAGGTAGCCATAATCCTTGCTGCCGGGCTTTGCCACCAAACGCAGGGCGACTTCCTTCTGCATCATCAGGATTGCTTTCTGGCAGACAGACCCGAGTGCAGCGATCCTGTCAATGATGGGAGAGGTGATGTAGTAAGGAAGATTGCCGACAATATTGCAGGTTCCCCACTGAGACAGATCTACATCCAGAACATCCGAGTGGATCACTTCCACCGATGGATAGTAGAAGCGGATGTAGTCCACGAGTGGAGGATCCAGCTCAATGGCGACCATGCTTTCCGTCCGAGGGGCTAATAATGCTGTGAGTGCTCCACGACCCGGACCAATTTCAATCAGTAACGGGCAATGGTCTCCACATGCTGCATTCGCAATCTTTTCCAGGATTGGCTTGCTTGCAAGGAAATGTTGGCCGAGTCGCTGTCCCAAAGAAAAGACTAACCCTGCACTTCAATATGGCCGCGATGGAAACTCAGCCGGATCTTGCCTGATATCGGTTTTCCAAAGGAAGTTGCTGGGCGAAATACAGAGAACAGCAGCATGTTGTTCAGGCTCCGATATGCACGGATATCGTTTTCTATGTCTCCTCCAGCAATCTCGTAATCGAGAATACGCCCCTGACCATCAATCGTCAGGTCCACTACAACCTTACAGTCAGAGAGTTCCAGTGGAAGCATCCCCTTAAATGCCGCTTCCGTATACATCCGGGTGGGAATATCTTCTGTGAAGGAATCACCACGGAGCGGATAGGAACTGATAATCATGCTGAACACCAGGGAAGCTGCCATGAATCCACCTGCCATGGGGATAGCGAGAGGCCGCATCAGGTTGTTGAACCACAGCTGAATGTCTGTGCGGAAGTTTTCAGCAAGAGAAGCAAAGCTTTGGAATCTTTTCCTTCGTGCCACTTCTTTTGAAGCGATTACTTTGAGAGCAATGGTCAGTTGTGGCGAAACATTCTTTCGGGGAAGCCTTCGAATGTTCTGTCTTAGTGAAATAGTCTGCTCTACACCTGACAAGCAGGAGTTGCATGAACGGAGATGAGACTGGATCGCCACAGCATCGGATGAGGGTAAAGACTCATCAACAAATGCCGAGCGGCGATTCTGAACGAAATCGCAAGAAACCGGCTTCATACTCAACCTTTCTTCAGACTCAAACCAACAGGGGCAGAACCCAATATGGCTGGCATCCTCTGGACGTCGGAACCAGCTAAGGCCACATTTTTTTCCGTCAATATTTTCCTCAGCGCCTCGCGGCCCCGAAGAATCCGTGATTTCACTGTGCCGAGGCTGATTTGCAGCACTTCGGAGATCTCTTCATAGCTCAACTCTTCCAGGTCTCGCAGGATCACTGCAGAGCGGAAGCCGGGATTCATTTCCAGCAGGGCCTCTTCAATCAGGCTGTGAGTCTCCTGATCTGATGCCATCTCAAACGGTGAGCGGCATTGATCCGGGATCACTTCATGCAGGCTTGTACCCTGGTCATCTGTCCGGTCCAGGTCGATTTCCTGCTTCCGGTGGCGGCTGAAAAAGCGCCGATGGTTGTAGGCTTCATTCACCGCGATCCTGTAGATCCATGTCTTCAGGCTGGATTGTCCACGGAATGAATCAATCTTTCGGAACACCTTCAGGAAAACTTCCTGCAAAACATCCGGTGCTTCTTCCGGATCATCCAGCAGGCGATAAATCAGGTTGTGAACCGGATGCTGAAACTGGTGGATCAGCGTCTCGTATGCACGCTCTTCACCTGCTCGCAAACTTTCGACAAGGCGGTCATCAATTCCGCCCCGGGCGAGCTCCGGATCAGATTCCAGGCCTACTGGAAGTGGATAACTGGGTGAATAGTCTGCCAAGTGTCACCTACGGCAATTCTAGCTCCCTTGAACTACTGATTTCAGAGACACCACGTGTTAGCAGTTGGTTCCCAAAATTACTTTTTGTTTACAAATGGCGAATCAAGAGTCGGAAAGTCCTCGTTGGATGCTGTTTTCACCCAGTATTCTGCCTGAATTAATCCAGCCCGGAAGCACTTCTTTTGTCTCAGTTGCAGGCCGGACTTCTCAAGATGATGACCCCATTGCGGGAGTCTTTGCGGGTTAAGCCCGGTGGTCCATCGAAAGAAACGGTACATGAGAGATATCCATAAACTTGCGTGCCACTTCCTCCAGCCACGCCGCGGAATGGAAAAATCCGTAATCAACCATAAGCCTCCAGGACGGAGAGCCGTCGAGAGGCGTTGAATCAGAATATCTGCTTCTTCCTGATGAAAGCAGTCCAGAAAGAAAGGAGTGAGGATGGCATCCCAGCAACTTTGTTCCCATTGAAGAGTGCGTGCGTCAACCTGATGAAACCGAACTGTGGTATCTGATGCTGTAATTCTGGATTGGGCCAAAGCTATCATCACAGGGCTTTGCTCCACCACTGTGATCTCTGCGTGGGGCGCCACTGACAAGATTTTTTGAAGATTTCGCCCATCGCCTTCACCAAGAATCAGGATGCGGTGACAATCCCTCAAGGCAGGCAGAAAAAAAGAACGGCTGTCTTCCAGTTGTTGCCCAAAGGAAAGATATTCCAGCCATTGATACCAACGGGCGATGGAGTCAATATTCACAAGGAAAACCTGAAATAATACGAGCCGAAAAGTAAGGAGAGGAAGGTAGAGTAGTTGGCGTCCCCGACGGGATTCGAACCCGTGTTATCGCCGTGAAAGGGCGGTGTCCTAGGCCGGGCTAGACGACGGGGACGCGGCAAAGTAGCCGCGAGAACGACCACCTCAAACAGGATATCTGGTCAGGCTGGGTGACGTCAATGTGCCCAGCCCCTCCAGGTTGCCTGAAATACAAAAAACTTTAGAGAGTCTTGAGATATGCGATCAGATCATTGCGTTCTTCATCAGAAAGCAGATCTTCATAGCCGGGCATGCCATTTCCACCTACATTGATGAACTCTTTAACGGTTTCATCGGAAGGCTTCTTGCCATTCGACATCTTGGCCTTTTTGTAAAGACCTTTGAGCCCCGGACCCATCTTCTTCTCGTCACTGTCTGCGTTGTGGCAGACACTGCACTGTTCAAAAACTTCCTTGCCTTTTTCGGCATCGGCAGCCTTTGCTGGTGCTGGTGCGAGACCCAGGACTAAAGCGGCTGCGCCTATTGCTGTGAATCCGCAAAGCTTCATATGCCCACAGTGTACTTCATAAACAGGTGTGTCAACAGATGCTGGTAGCTGAATAATACCAGTACGATTTTTGGGGATGAATAAATGCTAAATCTAGGAGCATGGCTGAATTGACTGAGGGCGTGAAAGCCCCTGATTTCACACTGGAAACTGATGCAGGGGAAACCCTGAAACTCTCCTCCCTGAAAGGGAAAAATGTGGTGCTTTATTTTTATCCGAAGTCGGATACTCCGGGGTGCACCACTCAGGCGTGCGGCTTGCGAGATGAGTTTCCGAAATTCGGCAAGCTGGATGCTGTGATTCTGGGTGTCTCTCCTGATCCCGTCCAAAAGCAGGCAAAGTTCCGGGAAAAATATGAACTGCCCTTTACCATCCTGGCGGATGTGGACAAGGAAGTCGCTCAGGCCTACGGCGTCTGGGTGGAAAAAAGCATGTATGGGCGGAAGTACATGGGTAACGAGCGTACCACCTTCATTATTGGGAAAGATGGGAAAATTGCCAAGATTTTACGCAAGGTCAAGCCCGCTGAGCATGCAAAACAGGTAGAAGACGTCCTCAAAACTCTCTAGTTGCGCAGCCAGGCAATGGTGGCTCCTGAGCCACCTTCTGCGCTGGATGCGGCTTCCACCCGGTCAACCAGGGGATGGTCGCGCAGAGTATCTGCCACCATCCGCTTGAGGACACCCATCCCGTGCCCATGAATGATGCGGATGCGGTCCACGGAAGCCATGGAGGCACGATCAATGAACCGTTCCAGCTCTTCCTGTGCTTCCGCCGCTGTTTTCCCGATCAGATTGATTTCGCGCTGGGATGTTGTCCAGCTGGGACCACTTTCAAATGTGACATTCCGGGGTAGTTTGGTGCCTGTGTCCCCCGGTGACAGGATCTCCGTAATATCTGACTGAGGCACCTGCATCTTCAGGAATCCCGCCTCGACTTCGATGTTTCCATTGCTCAGGATTTTCCGCACGCGTGCCGGTTCCCGGATGCCACTGAGGCGAACGCGTGTGCCTTCTTCCAGCTTGCTGGACGGGGCAGCCGCAGACTCCGGCCGCAACGTGGACTGGGTAGCCTCTCTCATCTGGCGAATGGTCCGGCTGGCGGCTACACGAGCCTGATCGGCAGCTTTGCGCTGTTCCGCGGTGGCCCGGATCTCCTCAATTGCCGTGCGTGATTTTGCTTCCAGTTCCGCCACCAGTGACGCAGCCTTGCGCTCCACTTCTGCCAGCTTCTGTGCTTCCTTCTTTGCCATCGACGCTTCCAGTTGCTGTTCCCGCTCAGTGAGGGCAGACAGCTTCTTCCGGAACTCATCTTCCAGTTGCGTGGCGGATTCCAGTCTGGTGTGCAGTTCTGTCAGGAAGCGTGCAATGTCCCGCTCATTGGAAGACATGGCTGACTGTGCCTTTTCGATCAGTCGCGGAGGCAATCCCAGCCGACTGGCGATGGCCAGCCCGGCAGAGCGTCCCGGCGCACCGGTCCGAAGAACGTAGGTGGTGGTGAGGGTCTCTTCATCAAAGCCCATTGATCCATTCACCACCCCTGGTGTGTTTGCTCCGTAAACTTTAAGAGCTAGAAGGTGTGTGGATGCCAGCGTGAAGGCGCCACTCAGCCGTAGTTCATCCACCATGGCAACTCCTAACGCACCACCCTCTTCAGGATCAGTGGCTCTTCCCAATTCATCCAGCAGAACAAGTGATTCGGGAGTTGCGTGCTCCAGAATATTCGAAAGCCTGCGAACGTGAGCAGAAAAGCTGGACAAGGATTCTGCAATCGACTGGTTGTCGCCGATGTCCGCCAGCACTTCCTCAAACAGCGGAAGTTCAGCAGTGGCACAGGGGACGGGAAGTCCGCTCTGAGTCATCAGAACACTCAGCCCCACTGTTTTCATGGCGACCGTTTTTCCGCCCGTGTTGGGTCCTGTGATCAGAAGTGTGCGCGCTGATTCGGTCAGTTCGATATTGACCGGGATGATTGGCTTCTTCTGTTTTCTCAGCAGATCCGCCAGTAGCGGATGACGTGCGCCAGTCAGACGGAGCGTTCTTGGATTTTCCGGTGACAGGCGAGGGATCGAACAATCAAAGGAGAGTGCATATTCTGCTTTTCCGAAGATAAATTCAATCCATGCGAGCGCTTCTACAGCCTGTGGAATGGACGGACCCGCCTGATGAAAGAGCGCGGTCAACTCCCGCAGGATTCGATGCACTTCCCGCATCTCTTCTTCAGAAATGCGTACCAGGTCATTATTCAGCCCGATGGTCTCCATCGGTTCGATGAACATGGTCTGCCCGGTTCCCGAAGATCCATGGATGACTCCATCCACCCGTTTTCTCTGGGAGGTCACCACAGGGACGACAAAGCGATCATTGCGGACAGTGATGAAGGATTCCTGCAGAATGCCGTCGTCTTTATGTTCCCGAAGGAAGCGATCAAGTGATTCCTGAATGGCAGCCTGTTGCCGCACCCGGTCCCGTCGCAACCGGCTTAATGCCACGCTTGCATCATCTGCAACGCTGCCATCCGGCATGAGCTTGCCGTCCAGTTGACGCAGAATGTGACGGAGATCCGGAATCGTTTCCACGCGCGCTGCCAGCCGTCCTCCGGCCTGACCCAACACTGTGCGTGCATCCATGGCGCGATCCAGTACCGTTCCCAGTTCAAAGAGTTCCAACCCGTCCAGCACTACTCCTTCGATATGGAGCCGGGATGTGGAATGCCGGACGTCGGGCAGATCCGAAAATCGAAGCCGGATGGTATCCGTACGGGACTCTCGCTGACGATCCAGGAAAGCAATTGCTTCTGCTGTCTCTTCCAGAGAAGACTCAATTGCCGCGCGTTCTGTCAGCGGCTCCATGCTGTTGAGCTTTTCCTGCCCCAGCGGACTGGGAATGAAGCGGCGCAGAATCTCCCGCAGAGATTCGTATTCCAGTAGTTCAGACGACCAGCGATTCACGAAAAGCCTTTTCAATCACGGACAGTGTGCCCGGAGTCAGTTGATAATTCTGCAGATCCTGCCGTGCCACCCACCGCACATTGCTGGCATCGTCTCCGCTACGAAGCTCTCCTCCGGTGACCCGGCAGATGGAGTCAATCAGGACATAGTGGTGGCGGGTGCGGTCACTCTCCTGATCCGGGATGATCCGCTCAAAAATTTCCACCAGCCGTTCCACGGAAACCTGAAGCCCGGTCTCTTCCGCAACTTCGCGGATCAGGGCATCTTCCAGACGTTCGCCTGTCTCCACTGCACCTCCCGGAATGGACCAGTATCCTTTCAGCGGTTCCTTGCCTCGTTCAATCAGCAAAATGGAATCATCTTTCAGGATCAATGCACCCACCCCCAGGATCGGGCGGGCCGGATATGTACGGTCGTCAGGATTACTCATTCAGAATGTGGAAGCTGCAATGCCTTTGACCGGCACTCTTGTTTTGTATACGGATGTCTGGGCGGTGATGTACAGGGATTTCAGATCGCTATCCCCAAACGTGACATTGGTGGGTGTTTCCGGTACTTCGATGGTGGTCAGCGGTTTTCCATCTGGAGTATAGACAAAAACAGATTTTGCCGTCACATACAGGTTGCCCTTCTCATCGACGGTCATGCCATCGGGAGTTCCCGCAATTCCTTCCACCAGAACTTTTTCATTGGAAGCGTTCCCCTGTCTGTCCAGATCGTATGCGCGGAGATTGTGTTCATCCGAATTTGCGACATAGAGTATCCGGCCGTTCGGGGAAAGAGCGATTCCGTTGGGACGTCCTTTGGGTTTGGCAATCACGTTGATTACGCCACGCGGATTGATATGAAAGACACCATAGAAATCCAGATCCCGGTCATCGGCCTGCTTGCCGAATGCCGGATCGGTGAAGTAAATGTGTCCATCCTGCCGCACCACGATGTCGTTGGGCGCATTCAGTCGCTTCCCCTCAAAGGACTCCGCAATTACTGTGATCTTTCCGTTTTTTTCTTCCCGTACCACCCGGCGCGTATGTGATTCACAACTCAATAGTCTTCCCTGAGAATCGTAGGCATTACCGTTGGCACCATTCGAATTTTCCCGGTAAACGGACTTCCCCTTGGGGTCGATTTTGTAAACCTGCTTGTCCGGAATGTCAGAGAAAAGCAGAAATCCGTCGCTCGACCAAAGTGGGCCCTCTGTAAATTTGTGGTCTTTTGCCACTCGCTCCATGCGGATCTGCGAGAAATCCTGGGCCATGGCCAGACCCGGCAAGAGGAGAAATACACACAAACCACGTTTCACAATTGCTATTGTATCGGCGTGAGGCATTTGTTTCTTCTCCTGGCAAGCGGACTGGGAGTGCTCATGGGCGCAGATAAAAATTATCAGCTGGAAATCGAAAACTGGCGGCAGGAGATGCAAGATTCCCTGAAGGCAGAGGATGGATGGCTGAGCATTTCCGGACTCTACTGGCTGCAGCAGGGCGATAACTCATTCGGGAAGGACAAGACCAACCAGATTGTACTGGAAGGTGACTATCCGGCATTGACAGGAATCTTCCGGATGTATGAACGCCGGGTTCAGGTGATTCCGGCTGGAAATACCATCCTGCTGGTGAATGGTGACCCTGTGCTGAACTCGTCTCTGCTTCTGTCAGACGTGGAATCGAACGGGAAACCGGATGTGGTGGATCTGGGCAACATCACAATGACGATTATCGAGAGAGGGGATCGGATTGGCGTCCGCATCCGCGATATCAACAGCCCCTATCGCAAAAACTTTACCCATCGCAGTTGGTTCCCTGTAGATACTGCCTATCGTGTCGAAGCCCAATATCAGGCTTATCCAAAATCTGTTGTACGCAATGTGCCCACCGTGCTGGATGGTGTCACAGAAGAACTGGAAGCTGTGGGGACGGTTACTTTCCGGCTTCAGGGAACAGCGCTGAAACTGGAAGCACTGCAGGCGAAAGAAAAACTCTGGTTTGTTTTCCGGGACAAAACCGCGGGACATCAGACCTATGGAGCAGCCCGTTTTCTCTATGCGGATCTTCCTAAAAACGGCAAGACAGTTCTCGATTTCAATAAGGCCTACAATCCGCCGTGCGCCTTCAATCCCTATACCACCTGCCCGTTACCGGACAAGCAGAATATTCTGCCCGTGGAGATCGCTGCCGGAGAGTTGAAGTACGATCACTGAATTTCAGGCTAACTGGTTGATCTCAATCTGGTTGTCGTAGCCCGTCATTTCCAGATACCCGCTGCCTTTGCGGGTTCCTGAAATGCTCACCGCTCCTTCCCAGTAGGATGGGGAATATTGATTCCTGCTGACCAGTTCCTGCTGATCCATCGCTGCCCGGATCTCAAGATCGATTCCGGCAGCAGGCACTCGGATCTTCCATTCCAGAGGATAGCTGCCGTCAGTGGCCGGGCTTTTCCATCTTCGTCCCGGAATCATGGTGAACTCATCCAGCCGTAAATGCCGTGTCCTGCCCTGTTTGTCGATCAGGGTCCCTGAAGAGAACGGAGTCGGGTTTCCATCTGGAGCCCGCAACTGATACAGCATCAGTTCGGTGTCGTCGTTGAATTGCAGGCTGAACCAGTCCCACCCCTGGATATCCTTACCACTCATGGAATGTGAGAAGAACTCATGATCCATCCATGAGTTGCCAGTAACTGCCAATTTCTTCCCATTAATCCGGATCTCTCCTGATGTTCTGAGACGAGTAAATGCAATGTAGTGCGATGCTTCCCCCGCACCAGCGGACTTCTGACTGATGCCATTTTCTCCGTGGATGACATGAGGTTTGGCGGGATCCAGATCCAGAGAAAATGAGAAGTCCTCTGCGACAGCCCTCAACTGCTGTTGATCGCCCTGCCATCGCACCTGCCAGTTTCCGTTCCAGATGAGTTGATCCTCAAAGCTGATCCCGGCAATGCCCGGCCCGGCCCGGTTCAGTCGTTCGGCATGATGAAAGCGGCTTCCCTGAATGTCGGAAAGTGCCAGATGTGCCAGATAGACATCCTGAACCACCCAGGGGGAAGACTCCTTCTCCTCACGGGATACGGCCTGCCGGAAGAATGTCAGCTCATAGCCAAAGGGACGTCCATCGGGAGTCTCCAGGTTGCCAGTGTAATACCACCACTCCGTACGGAAATCCGGATGATTGAAGTGGTCGCGCGGAAACGCATAGCGGTAGCCTGGTTTTGCTGCCTGATAAATGAAGGGAGTGGCGAGAAAATCCCGTCGCGTCATTCTTCATGCACCTCCTCAATCGGATTCATGCGGGTCGCTATCCGGGCCGGATACAGGCCGGAAAGAACTGTTGCCAGATAAATGATCACCATCCCACTGAAGAGGATCGCCACCGGCCAGTGAAACTGGATCGTCCATCCAAAACTCTGCCGGTTGATCACAAACACCAGCAGCAGGGACAGGATCACTCCCAGCACGCCTCCAGCAAAGCTGGAAAGCAGGCCCAGCAGCCCGGCCTCACTGAGAACCATTCGCCGGATCTGGGATTTACTGGCGCCCAGGAAACGAAGCAGTGCCAGTTCCCGGCGACGGTCAATGACCAGTGCCAGCAGAGCTCCGGCCACTCCCATCACTGCCACGATGATTGCCACTGCTTCCAGCGCATAGGTGATGGCAAATGTTCGGTCAAAGATCTGGATGGCTGCTTCCCGCAAGGATCGATTCGCAAACACCACGATGTTTGATCCGGCACTCGCCTTTTGTACGGCACGCTGTGCTGCATTGAGATCCGTGCCGGGTTTTACCCACAGCGCAAGATTGGATGGAGCAGGGTCAGGCAGGTATCGAAGCATCACCTGACGGTCCATGATGATGGTGCCCCGTTCACTCGAATAGTCAAAGTACACGCCCAGCACACGGAACTTTTCCATGGAAAGTGGAATCACATCACCCGCCCGGACCCTATGCTTGTTCGAAAATGGTTCGCTGACAATGACACAGTTACAGGTCTTCAGCTCAGTAAGGATGGATTCGGCATTGCCTTCCAGGAAACGGGGATAGCCGCGCTCACCACCGGCCAGAGTGGCGGGCAGTCCTTGATAGCTGATGGGATAGGCGCGGTAACGATCGACATCTTCGATCTCCGGAAGAATGGCGATGCGATCCGCCAGTTGAGGGTCAAGTGTGGGAAAACGGTCTGCCCCTGCCGGACCAGCAGGACGGACATAGAGATCAGCCTTCAGCTGATGCTCCATCCAGACAAGAACCGTTGCTCGGAAACTGCCCACCATAATGCCGACACTCACCATCATCGCCACAGAGGTGGTGAGTGCAGCTACCAGAACTGAGCTTCGACGCAATGATCCGGCAAGGCTACGGAACGCCAGCATCATTTCAATCTGAAGCAGGGCAGAGAAGATCCTGTTTGTGAAATCGATCAGTGCGGGAATCGCAAGTGCTCCTGCGGTAATCAGCAGGAGTGATGCAGCATATCCGGCAAACGGTTTTCCTCCCACAGGTCCCAACTGGGAAAGAATGGCAGCCATCACAGCGCAGACAAGAGCGATCCATAAGTATCTACCCTTGCGAATCCGCTGCATGTAATCACTCCGACCGCAGGCCATGGCTTCTACCGGAGCGATCCGTGCTGCCTCCATGGCGGGTGAGAGTGCTGCGGCAATGGAAATCACAACGCCCAGTACGATTCCATATAAGGCGGAAGTCCAGCGCAGTTCAATCAGTCCGGGCTCGCTGGAAACATAGAGTGATTCCACAGTGGCACCGATCAGGTTGACGGCGCCTTCTGCCAGCACTCGACCCAGGAGAGTTCCCAATACTCCGCCACCGATTCCGAAGAGCACTGCTTCCCCGAGAAATGCCGCCAGAATTATTTTGCGTGTTGCACCCAGAGCGCGCAGAATGCCGATCTGGGGTCTTCGGCGAACAACCGATACAGAGATGGTGTTGTAGATCAGGAACGCACCCACTACCAGAGCGATATAGCTCAGGATGCGCAGATTCCAGCGAAAGGCTTCCAGCATCTGCTGGTTCTCCCGTGTGCGCGCACCATGACGGTTGATGACTGTGTTTTCCGGCAACAGGGGACGCAGCTTGTCCATCCATGAGTCGGTCTCAGCTCCAGCCGGAATACGGATCAGAATGCGGTCGATTTTTCCGGGTTGCCGCAACAGTTGCTGGGCAAATCCAATATCCGCGACAAGCGCACGGCCCGATTGCGGATAGATCCCGGTCACCCGCAGATCGACACGACGGTCCTGAATCTGGACACGGAGGATATCGCCTTGTTTGAGATTCATCTCCTTGCTGACCCAGATACCCTCTTCTCCCGTCAGATCCACGGATGTGGATTCTTCGAGAGCATCTGCAATCAGATCCAGTCCCAGAAAAGGAAATACTTCCTGAGTGTCGTGAGAGGTAGCGTAGTTCTCAATGCGTGGTCTGAAATGAATTGGATCAGGAAGTGTGGCCAGTGTACCGATGATCTTTTCATCCACACCTCCGGTGGCTGTGATCTCCAGATCTGCATCCCCAACCAGAGATTCCACAGAGGACTGAAACGATCCTGCTGCTGCATCTCCTGCCAGATCAATTGCCAGTACGACAGCAACGCCCAGTGAAATCGCAAACAGTGTCAGCGCGGTGCGCAGAGGCTCTTTAAGAAGAGGACGTCCAATCAGCCGGTAGAAGACGGAAAACATCAGCCTTCGATGCGACCATCACGCATTTTCACAATGCGGTCACAGATTGTTGCGGATTCCGGACTGTGTGTCGCCATCAGGATAGTCGTACTCCGTTCTGTGGCAATACGGCGCAGCAGTGACAGAACAACCTCCCCCGTGGATGTATCCAGATTTCCCGTGGGTTCGTCTGCCAGGAGCAGAACAGGTTGATGGACCAATGCCCGTGCAATCGCAACTCTTTGCATCTGTCCCCCCGAAAGCTGATGAGGGAATCGGGATTGATACTGTTCCATCTCTACCCATGCCAGCGCATCTTTTGCTTTTGCGCGAGGAGAGGCAGTGCCGGATAGCAGCAGCGGCAGTTCCACATTCTCAATGACACTCAGGTTTTGCAGCAGTTGAAAGGACTGGAAAATGAATCCGGTACGGGAACGGCGGATGCGGGTGAGGCCGTCATCGTCGAGTGATCCAAGATCCTCTCCTTGCAGTAGAACTTTTCCAGAGGTGGGAAAGTCCATGGCTCCTGCCAGATTGAGAAGAGTGGATTTTCCGCAGCCACTCTTTCCCATCAAGGCCACAAACTCTCCGGCGGAAGCGGTGAATGAGATATCAATCAGGGCGTGTACAGGAGTTCCATCTGCCAGGTAATCCTTCGATACGTTTTCGAAAAGGAGAATCTCTTTGCTCACGCTTCCTTCAGTGTCCGGATGATTTCTGTCGCGCGATCAAACAGCATGGAGGTTTCGTTGGAGCAGCCCAGAAGCAGCATGCCATTCTTTTTCCAGAAGCTGGCCAGTTCAATGGTGCGCGTCTGTGTGCCGGGAATGACGTTGTACTTCTGGCAAGTATCCCGGATCTTCTCCATGGCATCCACTTGCCGGGGATTCATGAAGTCTCCCGGCGTTCCCAGCGAAATGGAGAGATCTGCGGGCCCCACCATCACGGCATCGACACCGGGCACCGAGATCAGTTCGTCACGCGCCTCCACGGCGCGGACAGTCTCAATCTGAAAAACCACCATCGTATTGCGGTTTACATGATCGATCACCGCAGGCATCCCCATCGGTTCATAGTCCAGATTGGTGGGAGTGAGCCCATAGCCACGAATACCCTGTGGCGGAAACTTTGTCCAGGTCAGAGCCTGTTCCAGCAGCTTTGGATCTTCAACGCGAGGGAACATGATACCTTCCGCCCCGACATCCAGTGCGCGGGCAACCAGTGAATACTGCATGTCTGCTACACGGACAATGGGAGAGAGTCCGGCCAGTCGGCCAATCCGGCAGAGATCCTGCACGGTTTCAAAGTCGAACCCACCGTGCTCCATGTCGATGAAGGCCCATGTGAATCCGGCTTTTGCCAGTGCGTTGATGGCTTCCTGCTGGCGGATCTGTCCATATCCGCAACCATACTGGACCTTGCCGGATCGGAGTGCTGCCAGAACGTGATTTTCTTTCATGTATCTCCGGCTGCCCGAAGGAATTTCCTGCCTCAGACAGGCAGAACGCGATGATCGAGGCAGCTTACATGGATGTTCTCATAGATGCTGTCGATCAGATTGGGTCCATGCTGGGCAAGGAAGGGAAGGATGGAGTAGAAACGTTCCTGCAGATGCTGATGGGGGTAGACAGAATTGCAGAGATAATCGATCTCCGTCTGCTCCTGCTGTTTTCTGCGGAGTGTTTCCCTCGCGATCTTGCGGGATGTCTTTTCCAGTTGATAACTGATTTTGCTGCGGCTCTTTTCGAGTGCTGCCTGGAGTGTGGGATCGAACTGCTGCAGTGTCTTTTCCAGGCGACACAATGCTGCCTGTGTCTGCTTCTCTGCCAGTTCAAACTCCTGATGCACAGAAGCCGGAACCAGCTTTTCAGCGATCTTCTGCCGGAAGGCATCGCGGTGATTCAGAATCTCCGGCAGGGACAGATGGTAACGATCCATCAGTTTGGCGGAGCGGAAATCAAAGAGAGTGAATGAGCTGCGGGGTAATGCAACCGTCTGGCGTCCCAATAACTCCTCATAAAGGACAGCAGACTGGGCCAGATAAGCGATCTCAGCGGGACCCCCAATCATGGCTGCGGTAGGAAGCAGATAGTCCTGCAATACCGGACGCAGCAGAGCATTCGGAGAAAGAGTTTCGGGTTGATCTGCCAGTTGAGCTGGGTTCTGGCTTTTCAGCGAGGTTCTGCGACCGTTTTTGATCTGGAAGAACAGCGATGCATCCTTGCCCTCAAAGTGAACCTGGGCGTGATATCCAGCATCCGTCAGTTGTTTGCTTCTGCCCATTACTTGCCGGGAAAGAAGATCTGCTTTCAGAGCGGCTTCCCTCATGAACGGACCAGCAATCTTTCTCACGCCGGGGTCCAGCGGATCAATGAACAGAATCCGGTGATCCCCCAGCAGGGAGCGGATCAGGATTCGAAAGGCTTCTCCAAACGAGCGACCCGGCTGATATGCCGCCTCCACTAAGCTCAGAACTTCCTCTCCAAATGGAAAATGCTGAAGCTGTTCTCTTAACTGGGTTTGTGGGATCTCGGTGAGTGCAATATTGCCAACGGGTTGTTGTGGGCGGCCATTTCCCTGGGCGGTCAGTTTTTTGGGCTGAAGTTTTGAATCAAAGACCCAGGTGTGATCGATCTCATCAAAGTCGTGATCTTCCGTGGCGATCCAGAAAACAGGGACTGCGGAAAGTCCGGCAGCATTCAGATCATTGGCACAGCGGATTGCGCTCAGAGCTTTGTATATCGTGTAGCAGGGGCCGCCATAAAGCCCGGCTTGTTGACCTGTCACGATTGCCACTGTATCCGGCCGACGCAGCTTCTCGATCAGAGGTGAATCCGAATTGAGTGGTACCAGCGCAGCGGCAATTGCCTCTCGTCGATCTTGAGGGAAATGAACTGCACGAGCGGCCGACTGGATTTCTTGCGGGTCTAAAGGGTAGGCAGGATAAAAGTCCGAAACGCGATCAAAATTGTAGAGAAAATCACTGAACAGATGCGAGGTTCCGGGGATTTGAGTATGGCGCACACAGCAGGATTCCATTCAGCGACCTAACGATATTGACCTAACAAGGGTATCAGATGATTCAGAACTTCTTCGGTTTCAGAAAAAGTGATTTCAGGTTTAGTTCCCAATTCTGTTACGGTTAAAAGCGGTAACCATGTTGGACGAACAGCAATTCAAAAAGTATTGCGATCAGACACTGGAATCCCTCAATAAAGCTTTATCGCGGGTGTCCGATCAGCTCGATTTCGAAGCGGATATGAATAATGGTGCATTAAGCATTGAATTCGAGGATCCCCCTGCGAAATTTGTTGTGAGTCCGAATACCCCGGTGCGGCAGATCTGGGTTTCTGCACATTCCCGCAGCTTCAAGCTGGACTGGAATGAAGAGAAGCAGTCTTTTCTTCTCCCGGATACCGGGCAGAGTCTGCAAGAACTGATCGCCGAACACATCAGCCAGCAGATCCAGCAGGAAGTGAAGCTGTAACTCCTGATTTTTCTGAAGCGGCTACCCTGAAAGAGAAAGAGTCCATCGGTGGCTGGCGTCTATCTTTCATACCCTTTTTGCGCACAAAAGTGTTCCTACTGTAACTTTGCCTCTGGAGTTTTCCCGGCAAAGATGCAGCCCCTCTATCTGGATCGTCTGAAGAAAGAGATCAGGGAACAGGAATGGTCGTGGATTCCCGAAACTGTCTATTGGGGAGGCGGAACTCCCAGTCTGATTGATCCGCAGGAACTATCTGCCATCCATGACCTGATTCCGGGAAAACCCTGGAGGGAAGCGACGCTGGAAACTGCACCGGGAACGGTGACCCCTGAAAAAGCAGATGCGTGGTTACACGCTGGCATCGACCGGATCAGCTTTGGAGTCCAGAGCTTCATTGAGCCGGAGATACGCCGCACAGGAAGAAAACACACGGCTGCAATCGTTGCAGAAGAAGTTAGAATGCTGCGTCAGGCGGGGATTCAAAAAATCAATATTGACCTGATTGCAGGGTTGGCTGGGCAAACATCCGAGTCATGGAAAATATCCGTGAATTCTCTGGTTGATCTGGATGTGGATCATGCATCGGTTTACATGCTGGAAGTGGACGAAGACTCCCGGTTGGGCAAGGAACTGACTCTGGGCGGAGTCCGCTATGGTGCCGGGGATGTTCCTGCCGATGAACAGATCACAGAGTTCTATGAAACTGCGGTGAACATGCTGGAAGAAGCCGGCCTGCGTCGGTATGAAATCTCGAACTTTGCGATCCCCGGTCATGAATCCCTGCATAACCTGAAGTACTGGCAGAATCAGCCTTATTTTGGATTCGGTGTGGATGCCCATTCCTTTGATGGAAGATCCCGCTGGGCCAATACCGATTCTGTTGCTGATTATGCACAAGCTGAAGATCCGGTGGTGGATCGAAGCGAAGCAAAGCCAGATGAAGAACGATATTTTCTGGGCTTGCGACTGAGGGACGGAATTCCGGCTCTGGGGACGCCCATCACGCAGGCAGAACAGTCCGGCTTGCTGGAGCGGGTGGATGGTCGTCTGCGCTTGACGCCACGTGGCGTGTTGTTATCCAACGAAGTTTTTGAGGAGTTTATTGCCTGATGAGCAGCATTGTGGATCTGAGGTCCGACACGGTCACCCGACCAACTCCGGCCATGAGGGAAGCCATGGCGGAAGCCGAAGTCGGAGACGATGTTTACCAGGAAGATCCTACGCTGAACCGGCTGGAAGAACGGGCGGCAGAGATTCTGGGAAAAGAAGCAGCCATTTTTCTTCCCACAGGCTGCATGGGGAATACCATTGGCATCAAGCTCCATACCGAGCATGGCGATGAGGTGATTTGCGATGTGCGAGGACATCTGATCGATTGGGAACTTTCCATGACTGCGTGGTTCTCCGGTTGCGTTATTCGCACAGTGGATACAACAGATGGAATTCTGACCTGGGAAGAAGTCAGGAAGAAGATCCGTCCACGCACTCCGCATAATGCAAAGACCAGCTGCATCGAACTGGAGAATACACACAACATGGCTGGCGGGACAGTGTATCCACAGGAAGTTCTGGATGAGATCTGTGACCGTGCCCATGAACTGGAACTCAAGGTGCATCTGGACGGAGCGCGCATCTTCAACGCCGCTACAGCAACGGGTACATCGGTTGGTCGGATTGCGGAACGTGTGGATTCCGTGATGTTCTGTCTCTCAAAAGCTCTAGGTGCTCCTGTGGGTTCCATGCTGGCAGGGAATCGACGCGATATGGAACGTGCGCGTCTCTATCGCAAGCGTCTGGGCGGTGGCATGCGGCAGGTTGGCGTTCTGGCAGCGGCCGGACTGATCGCCCTGGAAGATATGCCGAAGCGGCTGGCAGAGGATCATGAGAATGCGCGATTGCTGGCTTCCGGCCTGCAACTGATCGGCTTTGATCTTCAAACGCCGCAAACAAACATTGTCATTTTTGATCTCAAGGACAGAATGCCTGTTGAACAGTTCTTCCAGGCTCTTTCCCAAAGAAATATTCGTGCGACAAGTGCGGGTGGGACACGCATCCGTTTTGTGACGCATTTTGATGTTTCGCGAGCTGATTGTGAGCGTGCGCTCGATGCAGTACAGGAAATTATCCAATGAACCCACTTTTGAATCTCGGGCAGACACTGCCCTTCGACAAAATCACTGCGGCGGATGTCGAGCCAGCCATTGATCAGTTGCTCGAAGAATCCCGGCTTGCCATCCAGCAGATTGCTCAGGCTGAACCCAAGGATTATATTTCGGCCGTGCTGCCCCTGGATCGATCCATCGAAAAGCTGGAGCAGGCAATGGGCGTCGTGCGTCATTTGGAAGCTGTAGTCACCACTCCGGAGATGCGTGCTGCTCTGAATGCGGTGGAGCCAAAGACCAGTGAGTTTTTCTCTTCCATTGCCTTGAATGAAGAGCTTTGGAATTCTGTCCGTCAGGTAACGGAAGCACCACAAGGGGTGGATGCACGTTATCTCGAAAAGACGATCCGTGGATTCCGGCGCGCCGGTGCAGAGCTTCCTCCTGAAAAGAAAGAACGGCTCAAGGAAATCGATATTGAGCTGACAAAGATCACCACAAAGTTTTCCGAAAATGTGCTGGATTCTACCAACGCATGGGAGAAGATCATCACGGATGAAACTCTGCTGGCTGGTCTTCCCGAATCTGCCCGTGCTGCTGCTCGCCAGAGTGCTGCTTCAAAAGGTAAGGAAGGATGGCGTTTCACGCTTCAGGCTCCCAGTTTTATGGCTGTGATGGTTTATCTGGATGATCGGTCCATCCGGCAGGAGATGTGGCAGGCATTCGGCCAGCGTGCAGCATCTGGTGAAAAGGATAACCGGGGGAATCTTGCCCGCATCCTGGAACTGCGGCAGGAAAAAGCGGAACTGCTGGGTTACCGGAACTTCGCGGACCTGGTGCTGGAAGAGCGTATGGCAAAGTCCGGAGCACGTGCACTTTCCTTTGTGGAAAGTCTCTTTGAGAAGACACAGCAGAAGTTCGAACAGGAAAAACAGGAACTGGAACAGTTCGCTGGTTTTGCCTTGCAGCCCTGGGATGTTGGCTACTGGTCAGAGAAGCA
Organism: Bryobacteraceae bacterium; assembly: GCA_037190045.1. Lineage (GTDB taxonomy): Bacteria > Acidobacteriota > Terriglobia > Bryobacterales > Bryobacteraceae > JAPKYZ01. Next base: position 540,909 of record JBBCIQ010000004.1, read on the forward strand.
GCGGCAGAAATTGTATGACTTTGATGAAGAGGCACTGCGGCCCTACTTCTCACTGGATCGTGTCGTAGAGGGGATGTTCCGCATCTATCAGGATCTTTTCGATATCCGCATCAGCGAAAAGTCCGGAATTCCCGGATGGGACCCGGCAGTGAAAGTCTATGAAGTCCATGCTGCTGATGGAACACGGATTGGCGTCTTCTATTCAGACTGGTTCCCTCGCGAAAACAAACGAGGCGGAGCATGGATGGACAGTTTTGTGACGGGAGGTCCAACGGAACATGGCTTTGATCCTCACATTGGTTTGATCTGTGGCAATCTCACTCCACCGATTGAAGGGAAACCTGCGCTGCTCACGCATCGCGAAGTGGAGACCATCTTTCATGAGTTCGGTCATCTGCTGCATCAGCTGTTAAGTAAGGTCCGTATCCGGTCTCTGGCCGGGACACGCGTCGCGTGGGATTTTGTCGAACTTCCCAGCCAGATCATGGAGAACTGGTGCTGGGAGAGAGAAGCACTGGATCGCTTTGCCCGTCACTATGAAACGGGTGAACCGATTCCGGATGCGCTATTTGACCGGATGAAACGCGCCAGGACTTTCCGTGCGGCTACCTTCCAGATGCGCCAGCTCAGTTTCGGAATTACCGATCTGAAGCTGCACACCCAATATAATCCACAAAAGGATGGGGACATCCTGGCTTATGCGCGTCGGATCATGGAGCCCATGTCTCCTGCACCATTGCCGGAGGATTACGCCATGATTGCCAGCTTTACCCATCTGTTTTCTGATCCGGTGGGGTATGGAGCCGGTTACTACAGCTACAAATGGGCAGAAGTGCTGGACGCTGATGCTTTTTCCCGTTTCCAGCAGGAAGGGATTTTCAATCCCCAGACCGGATCAGAATATCGGGACAGAATTCTCGCCAAAGGCGACTCGGAAGATCCGGCAGAACTCTACCGATCCTTCATGGGGCGTGACCCGGATCTCAATGCATTGCTGGTTCGCAACGGTCTTGTGGACCCGGCACCGATACAATGAGGGTGGAATGTTTTTAAAAATTCTTGCTCATCCGATTTTTGCGAATCTGAACTTCCACATGCCCATGATTGTGGATCTTTCGCACCCGGTCGTCATGCTGAGAGGAGAGAATGGTTCGGGGAAATCCACCCTGCTCCATTCGATCTATCACGCGCTGAGAGGGGAAGAGATCGAAGGATATATCTATCGGTGGGATAAGAAGCCGGAATCTCCCAAATTCTTTCTGTTTGATGCGGAGCAGCACAATCCGCGCATGCAGCTGGACTTCTTCAAAGAGAATCCGCAGATGATGGAGTTTCTCCAGTCCGCCAGTCATGGTCAGGTGATGCTGGCCATGTTCAAGGAGAATTTCCCGAATCTGCCGGAAGGAACAATTCTTCTGCTGGATGAACCGGAGATGGCTCTGTCACAGTCCAACCAGCAGCGAATCCTCAAAATGCTTCTCGAACTGGCACAGGTCAAAAAGTTCCGGGTCATCTGCGCAACACATTCTCCTGTATTGCTTGATGCTCCGGAAACATATGTGATCAATCTGGATAATCACGTCAACAAGAATGTCACCGATATGACGATGGGTGTAGAAGGAGCCAGCACAATCCAGTAGTTTGTGAGTCGGGGAATTTTCCTGGATTTTATTCTCTTTTTCATCTCCTGATACCGATGAGATCTGTGAACCCTCATGTTTGCACTCATCGGTATTTTGATTGTCTGTGGCGCTGTGGTGGGCGGTTTTCTCATGGCGCATGGACAGCTTCTGGTCCTCTGGCAGCCCAGTGAACTGGTCATCATCTTTGGTGCAGCGCTGGGCACTCTTCTGATCGCGAATCCCCTGCATATCGTCATTGACCTCTTCAAAGGTGTTCTGAGTGCGTTTAAAGGAAGTCCTTATACCCGGAAGTCCTATACGGAATCGTTGAAGATGTTGAATGACATCTTCACGTATACGCGAAAGAACGGACTCTCGCGTTTGGAAGCAGATGTGGATGATCCAGCTAATAGCCAGTTGCTCAGCCAGTATCCTGCGCTACTGAAGAATCATCATGCGCTTCATTTTGTGTGTGATTCCCTGCGAACAGCAATCGCCGGAGGAGTCGGGCATTTTGATCTGGATCAGACGATGGAAGCAGAGATCGATCAGCTGCATCATGAGAACAGCCAGCCCATTTCTGCCTTGATGACCATTGCCGATGCCATGCCGGGCCTGGGAATCGTTGCTGCTGTGCTGGGAGTTGTCATCACCATGGGGTCACTGGGTGGACCTGTTGAGGAGATTGGTGCTCATGTTGCCGCTGCCCTGGTGGGGACTTTCCTGGGCATCCTCATGGCCTATGGATTTCTGGGGCCACTGGCCGCCAGCATGAGCAAGCTGAACGATGCTGAGTCTGATTATTTTCGTTTCCTCCGTGCAGGGCTGATGGCCTTTATCCGAGGAACTGCACCCATGCTGGCTGTGGAAACGGCGCGCAGAGCGATCCCCGGACATCTGCGCCCAACATTTCAGGAGATGGAAGAAGCCTGCAAGGGAGGAGGATCTGCCAGTGCCGCCGCCCAATGAAACGCCCGCTCCCATCATCATCGTAAAGAAGAAGGGCGGCCATGGTGGTCATCATGGAGGCGCCTGGAAGGTTGCTTATGCAGACTTTGTCACGGCCATGATGGCTTTCTTTCTGGTGATGTGGTTACTGAATGCCGGACCAAAAGTCAGAGAGGCAGTATCCGGGTACTTCAACGATCCCGCGGGCTATAAAGAGCAGATGGGAAGTGGTGCGGGAGGAAGCGGGGAAGCGCTGCAACTGAAGAAAGACGATATGCCGCTGTTGAAGGAAAAACTGGAACAGGCATTGAAAGAGATGCCGATGTTTCTCGAACTCAAGGATCAGGTCAAGCTGACGGTGACAGGAGAGGGTTTGCGGATTGAGTTACTTGAAACAGAAAAAGGATTTTTCTTTGAATCGGGCAGCGCAAAGCCCAGTGACTATGGCCGTGAGCTCATCCTTAAAATTGCAGGAGAACTGGGAAAGCTTCCGAATACGATTGTCGTTGAGGGACATACCGATTCCCGGGTCTTTGCAGGTATCGGATATTCCAATTGGGAACTCTCTGTTGATCGGGCGAACATGGCACGACGGTTACTGCAATCATCCGGTCTGCGGGATGGACAGGTTGTTCAGGTTCGCGGGTTTGCGGACCATCAGCCCTTTGATCGCAATAACGATGCACATCCTTCCAATCGAAGAATTTCCATCATCGTGGAATATCTCAAGGAAGAACAAAAAACTGTTACACCTGAGGAGGTTCCACAGGTGAACAGTCAGGAGAATGAAGGAGAATAGCTCAGTTACTGAATTCCCAGATCAGGGCGCTGTGTTTCGATTTGTACGCAGGTCTTCAGGAGATGATCCATTTCAGATTCACCTCGTAACAAATCCTGCAGAGTTGTTTTTCTGAGAACTTCTTCAATGACATTCTGCAGTTTTGCCCAGACGCTGCGTAAGGAACAGTCTGAGCTGTGATTGCAGACCGGGCTTAGTCCGGAGTGTCGCTCGCAAAATGAAGGGCTGAATAATCTTCCTCCCAAGGTCTCCAGCACATTGCTGAGGATCATCTGGCTCGGTGGCTTGGCCAGCGCATAACCCCCTGCTTGTCCCCGGACACTTTTTACGAATCCCCCTATACGAAGAATCCGCATCAGCTTGGCTACATTCGGAATAGAGAGCCCTTCGGCGCGGCTGATCTCGGGTATACTGAGACTGGCATTTTCGCCTCGGGTTGCAATGTAGAGCAGGCAGCGGAGCCCGTATTCCTCCTGAGCGCTTAACTTCATGGCCGCGATTATAGCGAATACACCTTCAAATTTGAAGGTGTATTGAAATATTCGAGTGCAAGTTTAATTCTTCTAAAAATCATGAGCTTCCAGATAAACCCAGTTCAAGAATTTGTTGTGAAACCAGCACTTCCGCCGGAATTGAACCGCTTGCCGGAGATTGCTTATAACCTAGTCTGGAGCTGGGACCATACCCTTCGCAGTCTCTTCCGCCGCCTCGATCCGGTGCTCTGGCGGAAGACACACAATCCTGTGATGATGCTCAATCAGCTGAGTCAGTCGATCCTGCAAAACGCTGCTGCTGATGGGCGTTACATGGCTTTGTATCAGAAAGCCTGTGAGCGCCTGGATGATTATCTGCGCCGGGAAAAAGAACATCCAGTCGGGAAGTTGATTGCATACTTCTCGATGGAATATGGCCTGGTGGACTGCATGCCGATCTATTCAGGTGGTCTGGGAGTTCTTTCCGGAGATCATATGAAGGCTTCCAGCGATGCGGATCTTCCGCTGGTAGGCGTCGGCCTTCTGTACCAGAAAGGATATCTGACGCAGTTACTCAACCCGGATGGATGGCAGATTGAACGCACACCCGTCAATGATTTCTTCAATTTTCCTGTGCAGCCTGCACAGAATGCGAATGGAGAAGAGATCCGCGTCTCGGTCAACCTTCCTTCAGGACGTGTGCATATCAAGGTATGGCTGGTTCAGGTTGGGCGTGTAAAGTTACATCTTCTGGATACAAACATTCCCGAGAATGACCGTCAGGACCATCGCGATATTACAGATCAGTTGTATGGTGGTGATCACCACACGCGAATCAAGCAGGAAATTGTTCTTGGTATTGGCGGACTGCGTGCTTTGAAAGCGCTGGGATATGCGCCAACTGTCTATCACATGAATGAAGGACATTCTGCTTTCCTGGCGCTGGAAAGAATTCGGGATCTGATGAAGTCACGCCACATGACTTTTGAAGAGGCTCATGAAGCAACCCGCGTGAATAATGTCTTCACGACGCATACTCCTGTTCCTGCCGGAATTGACCTGTTTGATTCCGGTGTGCTGTGGGAGTATTTCCGCGAGTATTGTGCAGAGTCCGGAATCAGTGCAGAGCAGTTTTTCTCGCTGGGCCGACAGAATCCATACGATTCAGGTGAACGTTTTTCCATGGCAGTGACTGCCATGAAGGCATCTGCATATCGCAACGCAGTCAGTAAATTACATGCAGAAGTTTCGCAGGTGATGTGGCAGCCACTATGGTCAAACCTTCCTGATTGGGAGGTACCGATTACCTCAGTTACCAACGGTGTCCATCTCCCGACGTTCTTGAACGGAAACCTGGCGACGATCTATGATACGTATCTTCAGCCTGACTGGCGCGAACGCTATGAAGAGCCTGAAACATGGGATCACATCAACGATATCCCGGATGATGAATTATGGCAGGCACACCGGAAAATCAAGCGCGAACTGGTCACGTTTATCCGTGAACGCCTGACGGAATCAGCTCAGAGACGTAAGGCTTCAGCAGTTGAAATCAAGCGACTGGATACATTGTTTGATCCGGAAGTATTCACGATTGGATTTGCCCGCCGGTTTGCTACATACAAGCGAGCCACACTGTTGTTCCGCGATGTTGAGCGACTGAAGCGCCTGGTGACGAATTCTGACCGTCCGGTGCAGATCATCATTGCTGGAAAGGCGCATCCCAAGGATATTCCCGGCAAGACTTTCATTCGGGAGATTGCGCAGCTTGCCCGGGATCATGATCTTGGGGCTCACCTGATTTTCGTAGAGGACTACTCTATGGAAGTCGCCAAGCATCTGGTGCAGGGAGTGGATGTCTGGCTGAATAATCCACGACGTGGCGAAGAAGCTTGCGGAACAAGTGGTATGAAGGCAGCAATCAATGGCGTACTGAATCTGTCCATTCTGGATGGCTGGTATGACGAAGCCTATGAAGTATCCGGCGGATGGGCGATCGGCGATCGTGAGCCGTATTCAGACGATCAGGATGAGATACATTCCACGGGAATTTATTCACTACTGGAAAATGAAATCATTCCCATGTATTACAGCCGCTCCGGTGATTCGGCTCCAAAGGAATGGCTGGCTCGGGTGAAGCAGTGCCTGAAAGCAATCAGTCCGCAGTTCAATGCCCAGCGTATGGTGGGTGAGTATAACAACATGCTCTACACACCTGCGCATGAGTTCTGGCTGAAGATGAGCGATAACGATTTCGCCGCAGCGCGTGAGAAGGCTCACTGGGTACGTCAGATTGATGCAGCATGGGGAAATGTCAGGATCTTCCGTTCCGGACAGGGTATAGCACCTACTCTCGTAAGCGGCGAAAAGATTCAGATTCGCGCTGTGGTGGATCTGGCTGGCCTGAATGCTTCTGATGTACGTGTAGAGGCTGTCATTGGACGTGTGGGCATTGCCGATAATCTGGAGGAGACTGAAGTCATCCTGTTGCGTCCGGATGGGCAAGAAGGCTCAGGAGCGATTTTCGTCAATGAGTACATTCCACACCAGACGGGGCGATTGGGATATTCCATCCGGGTGAGTCCAAACCATTTTGAGGATCCACTCACCCGGCCGTGTGATCCATTGATGAAATGGGCCTGAACAGGAATTCAGGCTCATGTTTTTTATGCTGGATTCCGACGTGGTTCCGTGGTACATATCTTGTAGGTATTCATGACCGTTCTGCATTGCAGAATATTTTCATAGGATCCCTGAATCTCAAAGTTTAAGGATATAGTGGCTACTGCCACAGTTCACTTAAGTCCCAAAGACCCGACGAGTATCAACTCATCCTCTAATCAACAAGAAAAAGAACAAAGTCAGGTGCAAGTGTAGTCAGCTAGTTCTCGCACGACCCAAAGGAGTATTCCGAACCGATGGAAGGCGACCGCAAATATAAACAAAACGGATATCAGGATTCAGGCAACACGGAGTTCCGGGAAACGGAAAGACCGAAGCAAAATGGGCCACGTTTACCGATCGACATTACAGGCCCTCGTCTCCCGCGCCTGGTACAAACCATTACAGCTTCACGCTGTTACAGCTGTGGGGTGACGTTATCGCAGGATATTGATTTCAAGGGAGAGTGCCCCAAATGCATGGCTGCGCTTCATTGCTGCAAGCAGTGCAAATCGTTTGAACCTTCCACTCGATTCCAGTGCAGAAAGCCGATTCAGGTCAGAATTGCCGTGAAGGATGCGGCCAATGATTGTGAGTTGTTTTCACCCCGAGTGACTGTAGCTCGCGATGCAGCACCTCCGCCACCCGCCCCAAAAGTGGTCCCGGCCACCATTGTTGCGCCACGTACAGCGTCGGATGCACGTGCAGCTTTTGACCAGCTCTTCAAGAAATAAATCAAAAGAAAACCCGGAGTACTTTCAAAGCGCTCCGGGTCAATCCCCAAATTAAAAATCGAATTAAAAATCCAGACTAGTCCAGATCCATGAAGCGATAGCACATCATGTGGCAGATGATGTGGTGTGCGTCTTCAATCCGGCCCATGTGTGGTTCGTGTGCCTGGATGTTGAGCTGTGCCATGGCTCCCAGCTTTCCTCCATCACGACCCGTGAGTCCGATGGTTTGACATCCGATGGAGTTTGCATATTCCACGGCGCGCAGAACGTTCGGGGAATTGCCGCTGCCCGAGATGGCCAGCAGGATATCGCCCGGGCGAGCAAAGTTTTTGAGCTGTTCAACGAAAACGGCGTCATAGGCGACATCGTTGGAATAGGCGGTCATTGTGGAGAGTGAATCAGTGAGAGCCTGAATCCGAAAACGCTTTTCTTTACCGAAGCTGGCTCCTTTCACCATGTCACAGACGAAGTGGGAAGCAGTGGCGGCGCTTCCTCCATTGCCACAGGTGAAGATGGTATTTCCCTGGTCACGGGCGGTGGCCAGAAGCTGGATGGCTTCTTCGATCTTCTCTGTGTCCAGCGTATCGATGGTTTTGTGAAGGGCCGTCCGATAATCTGCTGCAAAACTCATTTAATTCTTTCCTTTCAAACTTTCTGTCAGAACCAGTACTCCATAGAGAACACTGTCGTCACCAAGGCTGGCGGGTACGACATCAATGCGTGCTCGGGACCAGGTGGTAATCTGTCTGCGTAATTCTTTGCGGAGGGGCATGAATAAGGCATCACCAGCCTTGGATATACCTCCTCCAATCACAATGCGGCCGGGGTTCAGCAGCATTGTGGCGATCTTCAATCCCATGGCCAGATCCACAACATATTTCTCGACAAATGAGGGATCCTGCATCAACTCTTTCGCGCTGCGGCCATAATCTCTTTCAAGCCATAGCCCACAGCACATTCGCTCAAAACAGCCATGCCATCCACAGAGACATTCAGGCCCATCCGGACGGATGGAGATATGTCCGATCTCCCCGCCATAGGAATCCGCACCACGCCAGACCTTACCCTTGCTGGTGATGCCCCCACCGATTCCGGTGGAAAGCGTCATGTAGAAAAGCGGATCAGCACCTTGCCCGGCACCATAAACAGATTCGCCCAGTGCGCCGACATTTGCATCGTTGTCCATGATGGCCGGGACAGAGAAACTATCCACCAGCCACTGTGTGAGGTCGAAATCGCTCCAGCCGCCGACATGAGTGGAGAGTGCGATGCGTTGCTGATCGAATAGTACCGGACCACCAAACCCGACGCCACATTGAGTGAAATGATACTCCTGCTTCCACTTCAATCCGATGTCGCGGATCCGGCTGAGCATCCAGTCTTTTCCGCCGTCCCGGTCCGTAGCATGGGATTCACGAACGATCATTCTGCTGCCATCAAAAAGGCACATGGAGAACTTCGTGCCTCCTATATCGATGGCGAGTGTGATCATTTTGCGGCTTCCAGTACCTGTGCGGGCGTTGCTGTGCCTGTCCCTTTCTGCATGATGGTAATGGAGGCTACCAGGTTTCCAAATTCTGAAGCCAGAACCGGATCTCCCGTTACTGCCAGCGTTGCTGCACCACCGGCAGAGAAGCTGTCTCCAGCACCACAGATATCAACAGGTTTCTCGACAGCCCGTGTTTTCGAGATACGTGTTCCGGACGGATCAAGGACAACGGAGCCCTGAGGGCCACGTGTCACGATCAGATGGCGTGCCTCTGTATGGGCATAAAGTGCATCATAATCATCCCGCTTGCCCAGCCGTTCGCATGCTGCGGCTGCTTCATCCTCGTTGGGTTTGAGCGTCATGTTGCGGTAATGCTCAATCCGTCGGCGGGAGTCCACCCAGATCACTTTCTTCGGATCAGCCCCTGCGATCTCAGCCAGTGCTTCCCGCATCCGGGCTGACACGGTACCGCCATTTTCTGTTTCTGCCTGATCGCTCACAATGATGAAATCGAACTCGTGAACTCTCTTCTTCAGAAGGGGGATCAGTTCATCATCAACATCGGCTGGCATGGGCTGATTATTGATTGCATCCACGCGGGGTAGATCTTCTTCACCGGTGTTCTTATTCAACAGTTTTGTATAGGTAAATGTCTGAATGGTGGGACGGCGAACGATGAGGTCGCTTTCAATCCCTCTCTCCTTCATGACATCCAGTAATTCGTATGAATATCCATCCGTGCCAATGACACCCATTACCGATACACGACCGATACCCAGAGCGATCATGTTGTTCGCCACCGTGCCGGCGGCACCGGGAGTGGATGTATAGGAGACTATGCCGATGCGGGGTATCCCGGTTTCCCGGGATACCTCCGCTTCAGCCGGATCATAAATGCACCAGCGGTCCAGGCAGATATCGCCAATAATCAGAGCGGACAGCCGGGGAAACTGGGCGAGAATCTGCTCTACATTCAAAATTCCATCTCCATGCAGGGAAAATTACTGAGCAGGAAAAAGAGCCGCGTTGAGCTTATCCAGTGCCAGATAGTTGGGGACGATGAAGTCTGCGCCCACGCCGATGAGCCGCTTTCTTTTCCACTCATCCACTTCCTGACATTCCGGTTCCAGGCTGGCGATTCCGACTGTTACGCCGCCAACTTCGTTGACGTTCTCGATTTCCACATAGCCATCACCGAAACCCAGAAATTCACTGCCTTTGAATTCAGCAGAATCCAGGATTTTCTTGATCAGGATAGCTTTGGAGAACTTCTTGTAGTCGTCAATGGCACCGTAGATGCCAGTGAAATATTTTTCAACATCCAGCAAGCGGGCTTCTTCCACTACGGATTCATGATCGGTTCCGCTGGCAAGATACAGTGTCATGCCACGCTCTTTCAATGATTCCAGCAACTGACGTGAACCGGGGACAAGATAATCATCGGGAGATGCTTTTCCGGATTGCAGGGCTTCCACGCGATCTTTGATCACATCCCAGAGATTATCGAGATAGATCTTTTTATAGACAGCCGGATCCTGTGGGGTGCCGCCTCTCTTTTTGATCTGGTCGGCCAGTTCGATCATCTGATAGATCGTCTCTTTGCCCGTCAGGCGTCCGACATATTCGTCGACGATCTCCCTGATCTGCTCTTCTGTTTCCCCGGTGTTCAGAGCTTTCAGCTCATCTACCATCAGGGGAATCATCACATTGACCCATCCAGCACGGATAAGGGAAAGCGTACCGTCAAAATCAAAAAGAACGACGCGGGTGTTCTCTGCAGTCACACCTGGTTTCACAAATTCGATCATTTTCCCCCATTGTCCCATGCTCCTCAGACAAGATCCCAGGGTTTCCGGGCTTTCCGGCGCAGAAGTTTGTCTGCGTCTGCAGAATTCATGAACTTTTCATTTGCGGCATCCCATTTTAGTTTCTGTCCGGTTTCAATTGCGATATTCCCCAGTAACGCAACGGTAGTGGAACGATGACCCACCTCAATGTCCGCATTCGGTGTCTTGCGGCTCCGGACGCAGCCGACAAAATTGGCGGCATGGTCTTTTGTCGGCTCAGGAACGTTTTCATAAAACACCTGGACGTCTTTTGATTTCGGATGCCGGTCCGTTACCGCTTCCGGGTAGATCGCCCAGCTGATGCGTTCAGCGAAAATGGTGCCTTCGGTCCCATAGAAACAGATTCCGTTGGGTTGGTCGAACTCTCCGCGACCGTTGTAGTATTTTGGTCCCTGTTTGGCTGCTCCCATGCCGAATCCATTGATGTTGGATCCTTCGTAGGTACAGATGAAATCTCCATAGTCATAAGTGACATGCATCAGATCCGGTACATCGCCATCATCTTTCAGAATGTAGCGGCCTCCTGTGGCAGAGACCACTTTGGGAGCAGACACGTTCATGATCTGCTGCATCGTATCCAGGCGATGATTTCCGAAATCAGTAATGTATCCGCCGGAATAATCAGAGAAGTATCGGTATGTGCTTAAAAATCGGCTCTTGTTGAAAGGAACCTTGGGTGCTGGCCCCAGATACATATCCCAATCCAGTCCGGCCGGCACAGGTCCATCCGGGTTCCGCCCAATTCCCTTGGGTGTGAGATTGATGTAGTTCCAGACGCGGACAAACTTTACCTCGCCGATTGCACCGTTGCGAATCATCTCTGCAATTTTGGGGAAGTGCTTTGCTGACCGATGTTGTGTACCCACGCCGACAATCCGGTTATGTTTTCGTGCGGCTTTCACCATGTCTCGCCCTTCACTGATGGTGAGAGAGACCGGCTTTTCGACATAAACATCTTTTCCTGCCTGACACGCCAGAATGGTGGCTGCATGATGCCAGTGGTCGGGTGTGGACACCATTACCGCATCGACATCTTTCAGTTCCAGAAGTTTGCGGAAGTCACGGAATGATTTCGCATCGGCTCCTGCCCATTCTTTAGCGATTCCGGCATTAGTGTCGTAAACGTCTGCGACTGCAGTGAATGCAACATTTGGTGCCTGTCTCATCAGGTTGGCGACATGGCGTCCTCTGCCTCCACAGCCGATCAGTCCAACGTTGACACGGTCATTTGCTCCCAGAACGCGGGATGCTGACAGGGCAGTTGCGGTAACAAAGGTACGCCGATTCATGGGCTATATTCTATATCCTGAAGTTTCCCGAGGAATGGGGTTCCAAAAGAAGGCCAAAGAAATGCGGATTGTTAAACTCACGAAAGTTCTCCAGTTTATGAATCTCCGCTTTCGTTCCGTTCGCGCTTGTTTGATTACAGGACTGCTGCTTGCAGTTCAGACTGTAGCTGCTCAGATTCCGCAGCGAATTGTCTCAACCGCTCCTAGTGTGACGGAAACTTTGTTTGCACTTGGACTTGGAGATCGCGTTGTGGGGGTCACCACCTACTGCAATTACCCGGATGCAGCAAAAATGAAAACCCGCATCGGGACCTATCTTCAACCCAATCTGGAAGTGATTCTTTCTCTCAAGCCAGATCTGGTGATTGTTGTCAAGAATCCCATCCAACTGGCAGAAAAATTTTCGCGGGCTGGATTGAATGTCCTTGAGCTCGGGGATGAGACGCTGTCTGGTATTGCGGAATCGATTTCACGAATTGGAGCAGCCGCTGGTGTTCCGGATCGTGCCCGCACTCTCAATCAGGAAATGAAATCTCAGCTTGCAGAGATTGAACGGAAAACGAAAGCATTGCCACGTCGATCCATGATGTTCATCGTCTCCCGCACTCCGGGGCGTCTGGAAGCACTGATGGCCGTCGGGCAAGCGACTTATCTGAATGAGCTGATCCATATCGCGGGTGGAGAAAATATCTTTGGAAAGACAAGCAGTTCTTATCCGAAGATTTCTCTGGAGGAAGTCCTGGCCCGCAATCCGGATGTCATTGTCGATATGGGAGAGATGTCAGAGACGCAGCAGGTGACAGAGCAACAAAAAAAGGCAGTGGTCAATCTTTGGAAAAGGCAGCGCTCTCTCCAGGCGGTCAGAAATGACAGGGTATTCGCAGTGGCTTCCGATATCTTTGTGGTGGCTGGCCCTCGTGCCGTTGAGGCTGCCAGAGCATTTTCTGCCATGCTCCACCCGGAGCTGACATTCTGATGTACAACCTCCACAATGTGGGGTTCAGCTATGGTCCGGTTCGTGTTTTGCAGGATATTTCACTGGCAATTCGTGAGGGTGGTCTTACTGCCATTGTTGGCCCTAACGGAGCAGGAAAATCGAGTCTGCTGAGTCTGATGGTAGGACTGTTGCCCGACTATTCGGGTAAGGTAATGCTGGAAGGCAGGGAGATTCGGGACTGGCCAAAGTCTGAGTTGGGTAAAGCGATTGCTTTTCTTCCACAGAATGTTCGGATTGATTTTCCCTTTACTGTCGAGCAGGTTGTCCTGATGGGGCGTACTCCTCATGGCGAAAGAATGTTCGAGACAAAAGAAGATCTGGACGCCGCAGAGCAGGCAATGGGTTTAACCGATGTCACGCATCTTCGAGCACGGGATTTCCGTTCTCTCAGCGGCGGAGAACGGCAGCGTGTAATTCTGGCATCTGCTCTTGCTCAACAACCTCGAGCTTTACTGCTGGATGAGCCCACCACATTTCTGGATCTTAATCATCAGATCGCAATTTATGAACTGATTCACAAACTCTCTCGCGAAGGATTGCTGGTAGTTGCCATCACTCATGATCTGCAACTGGCGTCCGCTTATTCGGACCGGGTGGTGGTGCTGGATCAGGGGGAAATTGTTGCAGACGGGCCTCCTGCAGAAGCACTCAGTGCGATGACGATTCAGCAGATTTTTGAAGTTTCTCCAGAAACGATGCGGCGGATTTATGGACGCTAGAAAGTTCTGGAGTGTCATGAGCATGGCATTCCTGTTTCTGGTGGTGACATTGCTGGTGGCTCCCACGATTGGCTCATCAGAAATATCTCTGACGCGGGCATTTCAGGGCGAATCACCGGATCGGGAGATTTTCTTTTATGCACGATTGCCTCGCGTGCTGATGGCCATGCTGGCGGGTGCTGCACTGGCCACAGCCGGAGTTCTCTTTCAGGCTCTGTTGCGCGATGCACTGGCCACCCCTTACACGCTGGGTGTGTCCAGCGGCGCAGCTCTGGGCGCTGTGATTGCAATTTCATTTGGATTGCAGGAGATATTCCAGCTGTCTGCAATCTGGTTCTGTTCATTCCTCGGGGCTGGACTGGTCCTGGTTCTTGTATTGGGAATTGCATCGGAAGGACGCAGGATCTCCTCTTTCACTCTGCTGCTGACTGGCGTCACTATCAACAGCATCTGTCTTGCACTGATCCTGTTTCTCCAAAGCTCCACGACATTTGGCCGATCACTCACCATCATGCGCTGGCTGATGGGCGGCATCGAATCCGAACAAACCGAAGTATTGATCTTTCTTTCCGCTATTGTTCTTCCTGTGTGTTGCGTGATCTTCTGGCGCTGGCGGGAGTGGAATCTGCTCTCGATTGGCGATGACTGGGCCGCTACCCGTGGAGTTCCGGTAAAGAAAGCCATCCTGATCGGTTTTTTCGCCGGGTCACTGCTGACTGGCTCTATCACGGCATTTACGGGCCCTATCGGATTTGTCGGACTCATTGTTCCCCATGCCTTGCGATTAAAACTGGGTGCTGATCATCGATTGTTGCTGCCGGCTTCCGCACTGATTGGAGCCAGTTTTCTGATTATTTGCGATACCGTTGCCCGGACGGTCACTGCGCCTGCCGAGGTTCCAGTCGGTGTGATTACCGCCATGCTGGGAGGGCCGTTTTTCATCTGGCTGCTTCGTTCAAAGCGGAGAAGCCTCTGGCTCTGACATGCTGGAAGAGTCAGATATGAAGCTCTATGTGATCCGGCACGCGGAACCCGCTGTGACCGGAGTATTCCTGGGATGTAGAAATGATGTCCCCCTGAAGGCTGAACCGCCTGTGTTTAATCTGGATGTGGAAGTTGTCTATGTGAGCCCGCTGCAGCGTGCCCGTCAGACTGCAGAGTCTTTTTCTGTTCCGAAGATTATTAAAGAAGATCTACGGGAGATCGACTTTGGAGAGTGGGGGGGCCTTGGCTGGGATGATATTGAAAAGAAGTGGCCGGAACTGGCGGCTGAAAAATCCCGGAACTGGTTTGGAGCCGATCCTCCCGGTGGTGAACCATGGAATGACTTTGTGACGAGAATCAGTGGTGTTCTGCAGGAGATTCTGCAAGACCCCCGGCCCAAGGCGATTGTTGCTCATGGAGCCGTCAATGCTGTAATTGGAGGAATATTGGGTGGCCTGGATCCTGTTCATTTCAAACAGATATATGCGCAGGTTTCAGAATTTGAGGTCTGACCCCTTAAAATAAAAGTTCCCCCCAACTGTGATCCCCAGATGATCAATAAACTAGTTATTCAAAATTTGAAACATCGGCCCATGAGGACTCTCCTGAGTATCTTGGCCATTGGTGTCGAGGTCACCATGGTTCTGACCCTGGTTGGCCTGAGCTATGGAATGATCGAAGAATCTGCACGGCGCACGCGTGGTGTTGGTGCGGATGTGATCATTCGCCCTCCTTTTAGTTCTGCTTTGAGTCTGAGTGGAGCCCCAATGCCTGCTGCTCTGCTGAAGTTTTTTGCCGATGTCCCCCATGTCCGGGATGCTACCGGAACGGTCGTGGAAACGATTGTCTTTCCCGAGACCATGACCGGAGTCAATCTGGAAGAGTTCAGTGCAATGAGTGGAGGTCTGCGCTACCTGAAAGGTGGACCGTTCCAGGGGCCGGATGATGTCATCGTGGACGAATACTATGCCCGCCAGAAGAACCTGAAGGTGGGCGATACGGTGAATCTTAAAAACCGGGACTGGAAAGTCTGTGGAATCGTAGAACCTGGAAAACTCTCCCGTGTTTTCGTCCAGTTGGATGTTTTGCAGAATATCACTGGCAATACTGGCAAGCTGAGTCAGATCTATCTCAAACTGGATGATCCACAGCATCTGGATGCTGTCGTGACCGATCTGCGGGGTCGGCTGAAGGAATATCAGATTTATTCGACGGAAGAACTGGTATCGCTGCTGTCGATCAACAGTCTCCCCGGATTGAAGGCATTTATTGCGGTGATCATCGGGCTGGCGATTGTCATTGGATTTCTGGTGGTTTTTCTCACCATGTATACGGCAGTGCTGGAGCGCACCCGCGAGATCGGTATTCTGAAGTCACTCGGGGCATCTCCCGGATATGTTCTCTCCATTCTGATGCGGGAGACAGCCATTCTTGCGATTGCCGGATCCATATTTGGAATCATTCTCAGCTTTGGAACACGATGGCTCATCATGACGCTGGTTCCTGCGTCACTCCAACAACAGATTGTTCCTGAATGGTGGCCCATCACTACCGTAATTGCACTGACAGGCGCATTACTGGGAACTCTTTATCCCGGCTGGAAGGCAGCAAAGCAGGACGCAATCGAGGCTCTGGCATATGACTGATCCGATTATTGAAATTCACAATCTGCGAAAAGTATTCCAGATTGGCGATGTGAGCGTGGAAGCTTTGCGTGGAGTGAATCTGGATGTTCCGCGCGGACAGTTTCTGGCTGTTGTCGGACCGTCGGGTTCGGGGAAATCCACGATGTTCAACATCCTGGGTGGTCTTGCACGACCCACCTCTGGTCATGTGAAGATTGATGGCCGGGATCTTGCCGGGATGACAGATACCGAACGCAATGACATGCGAAAGAAGTTCATCGGGTTTGTCTTTCAGAAATACAATCTTCTGCCCACACTTTCCGCCAGGGACAATATCGAAATCGCGCGGGCGATTGCAGGACAGGCCAATCCCGAAAAAGATCCGTGGTTTGAGGAAGTGCTGGAGATGCTTGGAGTATCGAAGCGTCTGGACCACAAGCCGCGTGCACTTTCTGGTGGAGAGCAGCAGCGTGTTGCCATTGCTCGTGCCATCGTGAACCATCCGGCCATTCTGCTGGCCGATGAGCCAACGGGAAATCTGGATACCAAAAATTCAGATGCGGTTCTGAAACTGCTGCGGGAACTCAATCGACGCAAGGGACAGACGATTCTCATGATTACGCACAATCCTGAAGCTGCGGAATTTGCGGATCGCATCGTGCACATGCGTGATGGCGAGATCGTCGAAAATCCAGCCAGTCATTAAAAGGACTGCTCTTCAACGTGCGTGATAGCATGCTGAGGTGAGTCTCTTCTCTCTTGAAGGAAAGCGTGTATTGATCGCGGGAGCAAGCCGCGGAATAGGGTTGGCCATTGCCAAAGCAATCGCAGCAGCAGGAGCCGATACCATCCTGGGGGCACGGTCTCTGGATGCTCTGGAACAGGAAAGTTCTGCCCTGCGTTCTCAGGGATTAAAGGCATCCTCACTGGTGCTGGATGTTTCTGACGATGCATCGATTGATGCTGCGGTGGAGAAGGCCGGGGATGTGGATGTCCTCATCAATGTGGCTGGTGTGAATGTCCGCAAGCATTTTGCAGATTACACCGCTGAGGAATACACACGAATCTTCAATACCAATCTTCATGGGATCGTGCGCCTGACGCAGAAGATCGGCAAAAAGATGATTGAACGCGGAAAAGGCGGCAAGATCGTCAACATCGGCAGTTATTCTTCCCAGCGCGGCATGCCCTATATCAGCATCTATGCCATGACCAAGAGTGCTCTGGATGGACTTACCCGTACGCTGGCAGCAGAATGGGGACGACACAATATCCAGGTGAACTGTATTGCGCCGGGCTTCATTCTGACGGATCTGAACCGTGCCATGTGGCAGGACGAAACGATGTATGGATGGCTGCGTGGCGGGCAGGGAAATCCCAACATGGGATCACCTGAAGATGTAGCAGGGACAGCGGTCTATCTTTCCAGCCGTGCTGCTGACTTTGTCACCGGACAGGTCATTGCCGTGGATGGGGGCCGCTCCACGACATCGGTATGGCCATTCGAACCCCAGTAACACGGCGTTCTCTTCTTCTTTCTGCTGCTGCTCCGTTACTGGCGCAGCAGAGTGCTGAGCCTCCGGAAAAGCCGGTGGAATTCATCTGTCCGATGGATCCGGAGGTTCGCTCCATAGTGCCGGGTACCTGCCCCCGATGCTCCATGAAACTGGTGCCCGGTTTACCCGATCCACGCGAGTTTCTGATGAATCTCCGCCATGCCTCCCGGCCAGTCCGTGCCGGAATTCCCACTGAGCTTATCTTTACTGCTGTCGATCCAAAAGATGGGAAGCTTGTGCGCGATTTCGAGGTGATTCATGAAAAGCTGTTTCACCTCTTCATCGTGAGCCAGGATCTCAAGGTGTTTGCTCACGAACATCCGGTCAAAGAGTTTGGCCCGGAATTTCATCTGGAATGGACCTTCCCTTTGCCGGGAATGTATCGCCTGATGTGTGACTACTTTCCAATGGGAGCAACACCACAACTCACGGTAAAAACCTTATTTGTAACGGATGGCCCCGGAAGTCCGGTGACAGCTCCGGAATCGAATACCGAAGTATCCTTCTCCACAGAACCAGCAAACCCCCTCAGTGGAATGCGAACACAGCTTCACTTCCAGCTGAATCCGTCAGAAGGTCTGATTCCC
Source organism: Bryobacteraceae bacterium (assembly GCA_037190045.1). Classification (GTDB taxonomy): domain Bacteria; phylum Acidobacteriota; class Terriglobia; order Bryobacterales; family Bryobacteraceae; genus JAPKYZ01. The sequence goes on from JBBCIQ010000004.1 coordinate 559,239, forward strand.
TGGCTGGGGGCATGGGGGCACATCCTGGTTGCCAGTGACGACCTTGTTGACCTCATCCATACACATCCTTTTATCGCTGATGGGGGGAAGCAGATGCAGTTCAATGTGATCTTTCCTCGTCCAGTGAAATACCGGATCTGGGTTCAGTTTGAACGGCAACAACTGGTGAATACCGTCACTTTTCCCGTTGACGTGCAGGCTTTGTAGCAAACACAGTCACGGGCGCACTGGAATGAATCCGGCTCCCTTTTGGCAAAGTAAGGGGATGACGCAGAATGAAGGTCCGTGGTTCAGCAGAGGGATGAAGAGTCCACAGTAGTGGCTCGATATGTCCATCCGGAAATTCTGCGGTGACTTGTGTAGTGCCGGTTGCCTGAATGGCAGTGAGTCTGACTGCTTTTTGCAATGAGGATGTATCTTTCAGAGGCTTGCCTGTCACTGCAGGAGGATCAGGAAAACGACGGGGACGGGAGGGCAGCAGGTTGGGATCGCCTTCCGGTGCTCCGCCTTCCACCCACTCCGCAATCAGATTGACTTCTTCCTGCGTCAATCCCTGATCATGCGTAAATTCACCAAAGCCCTTTACTGCTCCCCAGGGTGGCATCCGGCGGGTGAGAACTTCTTCCTGTATCGCCTTGGCCCAGGGTCGAGCTTCTTCGTACGATTCCAGGCTGAATGCTTTCCCGTCTTCCCGGTGGCAGAAAAGACAGCGCTGATACACGATGCGGGAGATCTCTTTTGACCAGGTGATCTTTGTCGAGATCGGTGAGTGGGCAAAAGCTGATACAGAGATCAGAAGCAGAAAGAACTTATTCATCAATCTTTTCTTTGGATGTCTTTGGATGCTTTTCCCTTGTACCAGTCAGCGGTGTCTTTGAAGCTTGCATCAATAGCGATATCAAAGAAGCCATACATCATCTCTTCCCAGCTTTGCTCTCCCCATTTCACCGTGGCCTTGGGGTCCGGATTGAAAGGATTATTCGCAGAATTATCGAAATACCCGATAGCCTCCAGACGCATTCCCGGACGCAGTGGGATCGGCTCTTTCAGCTTGTAGGTCAGCTGCCAGTTGAAGTCATAGCGGGGAAGCCGGATTAATGTTGTGGCTTGGTTTCCATCCTGCAAGTTCATTTCGAAAGCCTTGCCCCTCAGGTGCATGTGCGGAAAAAAGCTGAGGAGACGAGCCTGATTCGGAACTTTGAAATAGCCTTTTACCGGAAAATTGCCAACTCCGGGCGGAATGGAAAAATCCACATTGCTTGCGGCCTGTGTCACGATTCTTTCCCTGGGCGGTTCCTTTGCCCATACCAGTCCGATCTTTGTCTGGTCTTCGGTGGATTTCCGGGTGGATGTGTAGTGCATCTGCAAAACAAGATCAGATCCGGCTGTCAGTAGTTTGGCCTGACCGGGACGGAAAATATCCGGGACATTCCCGGGAGTATAGATATGGAGGATCTCATTGCCGAATCCACCGACATGACGCTGGGAGTCACCACCGGGAACGACAGGCGTCTGCGGAGCCACATCGCGTAACCATTTGGACTCAGGGGCACGGATGAATACCACTACATGATGCACAACTGAGGGATCACTGGGCCGGGATTCCACCATCTGGACCCATCTGTCCTCCTTCAGATCAAGAGGAATGATGATGTATTGATAGTCGATCTTGCTATTGGCCGGGACCGGGAATGGGTTGTCCATGCCGATCACCAGATCCGGAGTGGGGATATTCCATCCCTGAATGAACTCGGGTGATGACGGGTTCTCCTGCGGCTTTCCTTCCGGTGCCCCGTGATCCACCCAGGAAATGAGACGCTCAATTTCCGCTTGCGGCATCGATCGGTCATTTGCCCATGTTCCATGATGAGGATCAGCAAACCAAGGTGGCATACGCTTTGTAGCCACAGATTGTTTGATGGCCTTTGCCCACGGGCGGACTTCGGCATAAGTCATGAAAGACATTGGGCCGATTTCTCCCGGACGATGGCATCCCTGACAGTGCCTGGACAGAATTGGCTGGATGTCCCGGTGAAATTCAGGGAGTTCGGCCGCAGTCAGACTGCCCGCTATACAACAAATCAGAGTGAGAAATTGACTGGGCATGAGGTCTCCACCAAAGGATACGGAATCTGGATCGGAAAAGATTCCCTCAAAAATCCTAATCGAGTGAAATGTTTTTGCCGATAGGATGAAGCAGGTAGAAAAATGCAGGTGAATGATCCAAATCTTCAGGGACTTTCGAACCAGGCGACATCCGGGACTGAGCGCACGCAAAAAGCAGTAGATGCTGCGCGGACACCACCGGTTGGCAAGAATGACGCTCGATCCGATGAAGTAGAGATCTCCTCTTTTGCCCAACAGGTCAATGAGTTACATGAAGGGTCGTCTGCCCGTGAAGCTCGTGTGACAGAACTTCAGGAACTGGTGCAAAGCGGAAGATATGAAGTGGATGCGGCCGGAATTGCATCCCGATTGATTGATGATTCATTTCCGGACAAGGAATAAGTCATGGATTCAGGCCGTCAGGCAAACGATGTATTTCGCGAAATCCTGTGTGACCTGGAGATCATTCACAGCAGTCTGATGCAACCGACACTGTCTCTTCTGGGAGTGGATGCGCTGGAAAGAGTGGCTGGGTATCTGGGGATGATGGGAAAATCCATTTCCATTCTTCCTGTTTCGCAGCTGGAACAAATCCGGAAACTGCTGGAACGGCAACAGGAAACCATGAATGTAGCCAGAACGCTGCTTGTGTCATGGCAACAGTCTCTACAGGGAAAAGGAATCGTGGAAGGCTATTCGACAAAGCTGGCCAACACACCTGCGCGAATCCTTGCCAGTGGATAGTGTCGCCAATGGCGCTGGATCAGGCAGAGAAGGACTTTCAGCTAAGACATTATCAAGCAATGAAGAATGAGTTTGCATAACGTGAAGTTGGGAAATTGATATGGGGAATCTGTTCACCAGTCTGGGAAACGCAGCAAACAATCTCAGGGCATTTGAGAGAGGGCTGGCGGTTGTCCAGAACAATGTGGCAAATGCTTCCACTCCGGGATATGTCCGGCAGACGCAAACTTTTACGGCAAAATCACTCGACCTGAACAGTGGTCTTGCGGGTGGGGTAGAGGCGAATGAACTGGTCAGCAGCAGAAATCCCTTTGCAGAGCAGGCGGTGTGGCGATACCACAGTGGATATAGCTATCAGTCCCAGAAGAAAGAGAGCCTGCAATCCCTGGAATCCGCATTCCTGATTGCGGAAGGCAGGGGCGTGGCCAGCAGCATCGACAATCTGTTCAAGGCTTTTTCCCAGTTGACAGTTGCTCCCAATGATCTCTCCTTGCGGCAGAATGCTCTGAACCAGGCTGAAAATCTGGCAGTCAGCTTCAATCAGATGTCTGTAAGTTTTGCTGAGGCAGATACACGGATCTCCCGAGAAGCCGCAACGACAGTGGATCAGATCAATGCGATTGCCGTGCAACTGGCGGACGTCAATGCGCAACGTCGTTCCAGCTTTGCCACGGTGCAGGATACGGGACTGGATGCACGTCTGCATAATCTGCTGGAAGAGCTTGCCACTCTGACTAATTTTGTGGCGATTCCGATGGATGACAGGTCCATGAGCGTCTTTGTTGGTGGGCAAACCCTGCTGGTGGCGGGTGACAGACAGTTTCCGCTTTCTGCTCATTCCACACCAGCAGGTTCAGTGATTCAGGATCAGGCTGGAAACGATATTACCGGCCAGATTACCAGTGGATCTCTTGCTGCCTTGGTGGAGGTGCGAAATTCCCGGATTCCTGCATATCAGTCGAGCCTGAATGTTCTTGCTGTCTCGGTTGCGGATCAGGTCAATGCGGTGCTCGCCGGAGGAATTGATTCCACGGGGAATCCGCCGGTACTGGGTCTCTTCAGCTACAGTTCCCCGTCCGATGTAGCTGCCACGCTGGCGATGAACTCGTTGACTGTTAGCGATCTGGCTCTTGCCATACCCGGCGCGCCGGGTGGAAATGGGAATGTCCTCAATCTGGTTGCTCTGGCACAGATGAAGACCACAGCGGGTGAAACGTTTACAGATTTTTATGGGCAGCTCAGTGCGGTGGCGGGAAGAGACCTGGCATCCGCCATGCAGTCAGAACATACAGCCCAGCAGGCGCTGGATCAGTCACTGGTATTTCGTGCGGATGTGTCCGGAGTTTCGCTGGATGAAGAAGCAGCCTTGATGCTGCAATATCAGCGATCCTATCAGGCCATGGCGCAGATGTTCACCACTATCAATCAGATGATGGATACTTTGTTTGCGATGTCGCGGTAATCCTCATGATCAAATCTCTTCAGCCCCAGGATCAGCGGTTTCTCAATGACCTGAACCGCATCAATCATCGGCTGGCAGATGCACAGAAGCGGTTGACCACAGGCAAGCGGATGTTGCATGTTTCGGACGATCCGGATCAGGTGAGTGACTTGCTGAATGCCCGAACTCAACTGAGTAGTACGGTTCAGATCCGGGCGAATCTGGGCATGCTGAAGACAGAGGTCGATACCGCTGAACTTTCCATTTCAAATGCACTTCGTGGTCTGGAACGGACGAGAGTGCTGGCGGCACAAGGCGTGACTGGAACACAGGATGCTGAAACCCGCCTGACCATTGCCACAGAACTGGAAGGGATTATCCAGCAGGTAGTGGGTGCTACCCGTACCAATGTGAATGGTCGCTATCTGTTCAGTGGGGATATGGATGACGTACTTCCATTCAGCTATATCCCTGGTCCTCCCCCTTCAGTGACCACTTATGCAGGATCCGCAGCTAGCCGAATGGCGCTGGACCCCACGGGTCTGGCCTTCAGGGTCAGTATGGCTGGAGATGAGATTTTTCAGAATACAGATCCCGCAAAAAATGTCCTTTCGAGCCTGACAGATTTGCATGCTGCACTGATCGCAGATGATCCTGATGCGATTGGGCAGGTACTGCAAAGAATTGAGTCTTCTCAGGATCATCTGAACCAGTCGCTGGCTTTTTATGGTTCGATCCAGAATCGGGTCAATCAGTCGATAGACCTTGCCTCGGTGCAGGAATTACAACTGAAAGAAAGAATTAGTCGCGCTGAAGATACAGATGCCGCCGAAGCAATTCTGGAGATGACACAGGCTGCATTCCACCAGGATGCTGCCCTCAATTCAAGATCCCGGATACCGAAGCGATCTCTGTTTGATTACCTCCCGTAGGTTTTCATCAAATTCCAACTGAAGGGAAAGTCCTGTCTGCAGATCTTCCAGACGGACTTCAAACGAATCGCCGGAAGGGATGACCTGCCAATGCGGCCACTGGAAGTGATCTTGCAAGCGGAGATATTCCCCTGAACTTCTTGCTGCTTCGAGTGCGGGTGAAGAATCGGGAGGATAAATGGTGAGGCCCTGGTCCGGGTCAAATGCACCTAGTGCGGATACAGGCAGGACTCGAATGAATGCTTCCGTTTCTACCAGTCCAGTCCAGCTAAAGGGATTATGTGCGTCTGGAACTACAGCAATCCTGTTCGCTGAATTTCCTTCATAAATTCTCGATTTTAGGGTTATCTCCGCTTGAGAACTCAGCATCATACGCCCTCCCAGATAGAGAAAAACCAGAAGCAGAGAAAAGATGGCCGTCCCGGTTCCAGGAGATTGTTTTGCACCAATTTCTGAACTGACCATCCTGGAAAGAAAGGGAGCAATGACGGCAAGCAGCAACAGGCAGGCGATCCAGGGATCACCAAACCGGATCAGATCGAAATGAAAAGTTTTTTCAGAAAACGGCCAGAGCCAGGCGACCCCCCGTGGGGTGAGCGAATCGAGGATGAGGTGTCCGCAGACAGCGGCGCTGCCAGCAATCCAGCCTCCGATCCAGTTGACATGTCGGCGCAGAATAATTTTACTGATTGCAACTGCCCAGAACCCCAGAACCGGCACAAGAAACCAGCAATGGGTGATCTTGCGTTGCCATTCAAAAGGCAGGAAGTGATCAAGGTCTGGTAAAAGGGCCGCGACGATCATGACCCATGCAGCATCCCTTGTCAGTCGATTGAAGCCAGCACGGGACAGTGCAAACCCTAGAAGTACATGTGTAATCGGGTCCATCAGTCTTTCCCATATTCTCGGGGAAGCAGCAGGGTGAGTGCATCGGGTATCAGTTCCACGCGAGCTGGAAGCGGCCCGGCTGCTTCTCCATCAATCTGGGCCAGCGCGATACCCTTCCATTGGGTGAACTCCATGGATGTTGTCCGTAGAATGGTGACCCCTTTCATCCCATCCAGACGATTGGTCAGAACCCCCAGAAAGTACTTCAGATACCAGACAGCCAGGCTGCCATCAAAAAGAATCAGCTCAAACTCCGGCTGATCCAGTCGGATGGAACGGGCAATTTCCAGATCGCCGCCATAATTCCGCACACGGCTTGCCAGCGCAAAGCTGGAAACATGAGTAGCGCCGTTCACTTTCACCTGAAACTCCGGCAGGATCTTTACGGCGGAACCGAAGCCACCTGCCCAGTAAGCAAGCTTCCCCAGCCTTGCCTTGAATGCTGGATTCAGCGTGTGAACAATCTGTGCGTCCAGTCCGATACCTGCCATCAGCAGGAAATAGCGCTCTTCCTCATTGGCACTGGTGAATTTACCGACAGCAATTCTGCGGGGTTCCAGTTCACTCATGCGGCGGACAGCTTTTTTTACCTTGCTTCCGACTCCTGTTTCCATGGCAAGAACATTTGCGGTTCCTCCGGGCAGAATCATCATCGGTACCTGAGTCCCGGTCACGCCATTGGCGACTTCATTGATGGTGCCATCGCCACCAGCGGCAATGATCAGGTCAGCATGACGAGCGATACATTCCCTCGCGATATCCGCGGCCGTATTCGGTCCTGTGGTTGGTGCGGCATGCACGGTGTGTCCTGCCTGGATCAGCAGGTTTGTCGCCTGTTCAATCAGATAGGGTTTTTTTCTGAGCTTTCCTGCCCATGGGTTATAGATCAGATATGCGTTTCGGTAATGAGTGCTCAGCGTCCTGCCCCTCGGTAGAATAGTCTCATACCCCACCGGATGCCCGACGTAAATTCACGCATTTCTCATATTCGGAAACAGTTGCGCCAGTACGAGCATGAATATTATGTGCTCGACAAGCCGTCTGTTTCAGATGCTGAATATGACGATCTGATGCGGAATTTAGAGAAGCTTGAGTCAGAGCACCCGGAACTGATCACGCCAGATTCTCCCACGCAGCGTGTCGGCGGAGCTCCACGGGAAGGTTTCCGTAAGGTTGAACATTCTTCTCCCATGCTGTCGTTGGACAACGCCCTGAATGAAGGCGAGCTGCGGGAGTTTGACCGGCGTGTCAGGGAGTTACTCAAGGGTGAGCCTTTCGAATATGTTGCTGAACTAAAGCTGGATGGGCTGTCCATGGCTGCTCGCTATGACGCAGAAGGGAAGTTTATCCTTGCCGTCACGCGTGGTGACGGGACAGTGGGGGAGGAGGTCACCGAGAATGCCCGCACCATCCGGTCCATTCCACTTGTCGTACCGGAAGAGTTTTCGGGGCAATTTGAAGTCCGTGGCGAAGTGGTAATGCCGACCCGCGCATTTCAGAAACTGAATCAGCAACGGGAAGAAGCCGGGCTGTCACTGTATGCAAATCCACGCAACTCGGCTGCCGGATCATTGCGTGTGCTGGATCCAAAGATCACCGCAAGCAGGCAACTGGATTTCTATGCATACTTCCTGTTGAAAGACGGACAGTATAGCGGTACATCTCATTGGGAATCACTGGAAAAGCTCACTGCTATGGGATTCAAGGTAAATCCCAAACGTCGGCTCTGCCAGTCGCTGGATGAACTGCTGGAATTCATTCGTGAATGGGAGTCACAACGGGAAGCACTTCCGTACGAGATTGACGGGGTGGTTGCCAAGGTCAATTCTCTTGACCAACAGCAGCGCTTGGGCTGGACGGCGAGGGCGCCTCGCTGGGCGATTGCATTCAAGTATCCTGCACGCCAGGCGGAAACTCTTCTGGAAGAGGTCACCTTCCAGGTTGGCCGGACGGGCGTCATCACACCAGTTGCAGAGCTGAAGAAGGTCAACGTGAGTGGCGTGATGGTATCCCGTGCAACTCTCCACAATGAAGATGAGATTGCCCGGCTGGATCTGAGTATTGGCGATACGGTTGTCGTCGAACGGTCCGGGGATGTGATTCCCAAGATCCTGCAAGTGAAGTCAAAAGCCATTGATCCACAACCAATCACCATGCCGAAGCAGTGTCCTGTCTGCGGGGGGCCGGTGGTTCGTCTGGAAGAAGAGGTTGCCTCACGTTGCATCAATATCAGTTGTCCAGCACGTCTCAAGGAGACGGTCCGTTACTTTGCTTCCCGCAGCGTGATGGATATCGATGGCATGGGCGAGAAGCTGGTGGACCAGCTGGTGGAAAAGGGTCTGGTCAGAAGCATTGCCGATGTGTTCCGGTTGCGGCTGGAGGATCTCATCGGCCTTGAGCGCATGGGGGAGAAATCTGCCCAACGTATCATGGAGGGCATCGAAAAGGCACGGACACGTCCTTTGTGGCGATGGATCTCCGGGTTGGGAATCCCTTTTGTCGGAGAACGAACTGCCCAGATTCTAGCGCGCTCTTTCGGAAGCATTGAAGAGATCCGAAGGGCTGATGAAGATCGATTGCAGGCAGCAGAAGAGGTGGGTCCGAAAATCGCACAGGCGATCCACCGTTTCTTTGAAGAGCCTCACAATCAGAAGCTGATTGAATCTCTGGAATTCCCTACGGAAGAAAAGAAAGTGATCACCGGGCATCTCACCGGAAAGACTTTTGTTCTTACTGGAACGCTGGATGGACTGACACGCGATGAAGCCAAGTCAATGATCGAAGCGGTTGGCGGTAAAGTTGCTGGGTCTGTCAGCAAGAAAACACATTATGTTGTGGCAGGTGAAGATGCCGGATCGAAGCTGGAAAAAGCACGAACCCTCAATGTACCTGTGCTGGATAAGGAAGGATTGTTCGCGCTCTTAAATGCGTAAGTTTGTCGATACTTTAGTGGGCTATGGTCCATTTGGTGTGTTCACGCTCGCCATCCTGGACTCTGCCGGAATTCCATTACCGGGTGGTGTGGATGGTTTGTTGTTGCTGATTTCCACTATGCGTCCGGAAGACGCCTGGACTTCAGCTATTGCAGCAATTGTGGGTTCTGTGATTGGAAGCTGGATTCTGTTCTCTCTTGCCCGTAAGGGAGGTGAATCTTATCTCGAAAAACATACTATCAGCCCCCGTGCTCTGCGGCTTCGGGTGTGGTTCCAGGAGTATGGCCTCATCACCGTCTTTGTTCCTGCGTTGCTCCCCATTCCGATGCCGCTCAAGATCCCGGTGTTGTGTGCGGGTGCATTGGGTGTCCGACGCCGGATGTTTCTCGCCGTCATGGTTGCTGCTCGCATTCCACGCTACTTTGGACTGGCATGGCTGGGAACACAACTGGGTGATAATGCACTGGGCTGGTTGAAGGAACATGCTCTGCACATCGGTGGATTTGCGCTGCTGCTGGTTTTCGTCCTCTATCTTCTCGTCCGCTTCATGAAATCGCGATAGAGTGCAAGGATGACCCGTCGCACTCTTCTTGCTGCTTCTGTTGCTGCTCCTTTTGTGCGGGCAGCTTCTTCCCAAACAGAAGTCACAGTGGAGGAAGTAAAGGCCAGCTTTGAAGATTTCCTCTATCGGGCACCGTATAAGTTTGGCGGAAAATCAGTGGATCGCGTCACGCTGCTGAACGTGGATGTCACTATCCGTACCAAAGATGGGAAGCGGTCAAAAGGCTTCGGTTCCATGTCGATGGGGAATGTCTGGGCGTGGCCCGGAAAACCATATGACGAAACTCTGCAGGGCATGAAGGATCTTGCAGGCAAAATTGAAAAGATCACTGCCGCCTACAACGAGTACGGTCATCCGATTGATATCAATCATGCACTGGAGCCGGACTATCTCAAGGCGATTCCAGGGATCCCCAAATTGGCAGTACAGGTAACGGCCAGCCCGTTCGATGCGGCAATTCATGATGCCTATGGACGTCTGCTGAATCGCAGTTCCTATCACACGTATGGGAAGGACTGTATGCGTCGGGATCTTTCCGCCTATCTGGGGAAGGATTTCAAGGGTGAGTATCCGGAGCAGTATATTCAGCGCGAGCCATCTCCGAAAACTTTTATCTATCACTCCGTCGGTGCTTCTGATCCGATTGAGAAAGAAGACATCACCCAGCCATTGAATGACGGGTTGCCACAGTCCCTGCCGGACTGGATCCGGTTTAACGGACTCACTCATCTCAAGATCAAGCTGAACGGGGACAATCTCGACTGGGATGTCGAACGTGTTGTCCGTATCGAAAAGGCTGCATCGCGAACCACCAGTGATCTGACCTACTGTCTGGACTTCAATGAAAACTGCCCGAATGTCGGTTATTTTCTGGAGTTTCTAAAACAGATCAAGGTGAAGGCTCCGAGGGCTTTTGACCGGGTACAGTATGTCGAACAACCCACGAAACGGGACCTGCGATCAGATCGTCAGAATGTCATGTTTGAGGCAGCGAAACTGCGTCCTGTCGTTATTGATGAATCACTGACTGATCTGGAAACACTGCTTCTGGCTCGTGAGATGGGATATACCGGCATTGCACTGAAAGCCTGCAAGGGACAGTCCCATGCCATGCTGATGGCAGCAGCAGGAAGCAAGTACAAAATGTTTCTGTGTGTGCAGGATCTGACGTGCCCCGGAGCATCCTTCATTCATTCAGCAGGATTGGCTGCTCATGTTCCCGGTGTGAGCACCATTGAAGCAAACTCCCGTCAGTATGTGCCAGCGGCAAATGAACCCTGGAAGAAGAAGTATCCTTCGCTGTTTGTGATCAAGAACGGCACAATCGGAACAGGTGTTCTGAATCGACCTGGATTGAGTTTTGTCTGAGTTATGCAAAAGAGAAAAGAGCCCGTTCCCAGGCTCTTTCTTTTGCGGATAGAGGATAACTACTTTCTCTTGCTGTAGGCGACTGCTGCCAGTCCAAGTCCAACCAGAGCATAGGTGCCAGGTTCCGGAACTTCACCCACTGGAGGCGGTTCTTCCGTGGAGAAGGATCCTGCTCCCAGAAATACTGCTGAATCCAGAGCATAATCGCTTGCGTCTGCAATGGCCACGCGGAAGGTGTTCACTTCATTTGCGCGAACATTGGCAGTGGCTGTCAGCAGAATGGTGGATCCGCCAAGGTTATAAGGAGTGACACCCGCCTGCGAGTAGTTGGTAAAGAACTGAGGATTTGATGCTGCAGTTCCTGTTGGCTTACCTACATTGATGGAGTTGATGGTGATGGGTGTGGTTCCATCGGGCAGCACTGCAATGTTGTTCCCGTTGACAAAAAAACCAAATACATCGTTGTAGGATGAGTTCACCCATTCAGGATATTCAGTGGAAGCAAAAACAAACTGGAAGAAGAGCTGATCTTTATCGGGAATAAAAGAGAACTCCAGGATGGCTGCATCGTTTGTGCTGTATCCAGCAATATCGGATAATGCTGGATCGCCAGCTGTATACAGTTCTGAGTTTGCGCCACCATCAAAAGTCCGAGCGATATCTGAGACGCGTCCCGTTGACAGGACGATGCCTGAATTGATATCAACCTTTCCTGTTACACCTGTGACGGGGTTTGTGTAAGTTCCTGTTGTGAATCCGGTAAAGGTTCCTGCTGCCTGGGATGAGCCAGTATAGGTAGAAACGCCTACGAGAGTAATTCCGGATCCAAGTAAATTTTGTGCAAGTGCTTCAGCGTTGGCGTTTGTATCAACGATGAATGCTGCATTTGCAGAGAAAGAGAGTGCCAGTAAAGCTGGCAGTGCGACAAACTTCATTTTTATATGCTCCAGCCTTGATTTCTGGTTGCTTAAATAATTGAACTTATAAGAAACGGGTGGGAACCAAGGAATGTACTTAGTCTAGTTAGTTACTAAGTATTTCTTCAAGAAACAATATTGTTAATTCTGTGAGAAAAGTACCGGTACGAAAAAATGACAGATTAGCTGCGGAGCCCGGAAATAGTGTTGTGGATCTCTTCTCTCTGCTCTGGGGTGAGGAAAACTTTCGGTAATCTTGGCGGACCTCCGTAGTAACCGAACCTATCCATGGCAACCTTGATTCCGGCAACGCCATACTTCTCGATAATAGTCAGTACAGGGGCTAAGCGATGTTTCCAGTCTTCCGCCGCTTCTTCTTCGCGGGAGCGTTCTGCTTCAAAGATAGTCTGGAAAACGTAGGGAACCGCATTCGAAAGGGGCGGTGCATTGATGGGTGAAGTAATCACAGGAATGCTGACCCTGTCTTGAATACAACGGATCAGGAATGGATCCTCTGATTCCACGACGGCTGCGGTAAATCCGCGTTGCGCAGCTTCCTCAATCAGGCGGACAGCATTATGAACACCCGGTTCGCTGGTGGCTACGATTTTTGTCTTTGAAGTTGCTTTGGATACCAGGTCGAACAATTCAAGCTTCTCCTCGAAGGTAAGAAATGCTCCTTCGCCAGTGGCTGAACCGACAAGATAGCCGGAGAGATCGATTTCGTTGAGACGGGAGATGTTGTGGAGAACTTTGGCGGGATAGAGTTCCTGGGTATGACGAAAGGGCGTGACAATGGGGCAGAAAATGCCGTTGAGATTGATCACGCCCTTTTGAATTAGCCCCGGAAAACGATGATCAGGGTAAACAGTACCAGCGATTCGATAAACGCCAGACCGAGGATGAGTGCGGTACGGATTGCACCACCTGCACCGGGGTTGCGTGCGATTCCTTCCACTGCGGAAGCAATTGCCTTACCCTGTGCCAGTCCGCAAAGACCGGAGGCGAGTGCGATTGCGAATGCGACGGGGAGAACAAATCCACCGCTGGTGGATGCGCTTCCGTCCTGTGCAAAAGTGGGCAGGGCGATCATCATGAGCGCCAGGACCATCATCAGTTTGATTTTCATTTGAACTACTCCTTGTATAAAATCGCCTGCTGTTGGTGGTTCCACATCAAGGCCCTGGGGGGCTGAAGGGCTCACGCAGCAAGCGGCATAAAGCCGTTATGAATTAATGTGCTTCGTGCTCCACTGCTCCCGAGATATAAATCAGGGTGAGCATCAGGAAGATAAAAGCCTGCAGGAAGCTGACAAATACGTGCAGCCCCATGAAAAGTGTTGGAATCAGTGGAACCAGTGCGAGGAACGCCAGCGTCACCTGCTCACCGGCCAGCATATTGGCATAAAGACGAATGGTGAGTGAGACGGGGCGAATCATCATGCTGATGATCTCCAGCGGAAACATGAACCAGGCGAGCCACCACACCGGACCACCGAAGTGCCTCAGGTAGGCGACCGGACCCTGTTCCTTGAATCCCCAGTAGTTGAAGTAGAAGAACACGGCGATGGCGCATCCCAGTGGAACCATCGGGAACATTGTGGGGGATTCAAAGGCCGGAATCAGTCCTGCCAGATTCATGAACAGAATGAACAGGAAGATTGTGACCACAAAAGAGACATGCGGCTTGTAGCTGTGATGTCCGATGATGTCGGATGCCTGTCCGCGAATGAATCCGATGACACTTTCAAAAATCTGTTGCAGGGTTCCAGGACGGTCCATCGAAAGGCCGGCCCGGACAATGGCAGCCAGTGCCATGATGATGAGAACGAAAAGAATTTCCGTGCCCAGCCAGTCCGCCCAGGGGTTGGCGGGATCATGAGCATGAAGTCCAAAAAGGCCAAGAATCGCATTCGCGGGGCCTGCCAGGTACTGATTCAGCAGCTTTGTGAACCAGGACTCAAAGTGTCCGTGCATAGAATTGTTCGTAAATGACTGCGAGGATGATTGCCGTAATGGGAGCCAGAACTCCACTCGCTACAGCTGGGAGATAAACCTCGTAAGTTCTTAGAATACCATAGAGAACGATGGCCACCAGCAACAATCGCACCGCCATCAGGAGGTAGGTCAGGGGGCTGCTTCGCTGTCCACCCAGGGCTGCCACAAACCGATGAATCAGCCACAGGCTGGCCGAGGAAAGAATGGCGCCTACCCCGAAACTGATGGCTCCCAGTGTCTGTTTCGCGACCCAGAAACCAATCAATCCCGCAACAATCAGCAGGACCTGAATCAGGTAGACACGGTTCAGCAGCTTTTGATCAAGGGCCATTTTCAATCCTGTTTGCTTGCCGGATTGTCTCATACAGGCCCGCAGCAAATCCGATCATCAATCCGATCAGGGCCAGATAATCCGTGCCAAAGTGCTGGTCAGCCCGATCTCCGATCCACCAGCAGACTCCAATGGTCACTGGAAGAATCCAGACCAGCCCCATGTAGGCACCAGCACGTGCGGACCAGTTGATCTTTTTTTTCATGCGTACCTGTACTGACGACGGACCAGTCGCGGATGGATGGAGGCGAGATTAGGACATCCGGCGAGTGCTACTGAAAGCTTACATTCCGCCTTCAGCATTTCCAATACTCTCTCTACGCCGGGTTGTCCGTATGCTCCCAGTCCCCATAGGGGAGGTCTGCCGATGAGAACGGCTTTTGCGCCAAGAGCCAGCGCTTTAACGATATCGCTGCCGCGCCGGATTCCCCCATCCATCAGCACCGGGACTTTTCCATTCACGGCGGCCACCACATCGGGCAGGGCTTCCAGCGTAGGCAGGACTCCATCCAGCTGACGCCCTCCGTGATTCGAGACGACAATGCCATCCGCTCCATGCTGCACGGCCAGTTCCGCATCTTCCGGCGCCATGATGCACTTCAAGATGATAGGAACCTTAACGGCGGCTTTCAGCCATTCGATCTCCTGCCAGGTCATGGCCGGGGTATGGACCTTCCACATGGCAGGTTTTGCTGGCATCCGTGGTTCTCGCTTCTCGCCGGGTTTGGGCAGGCCTGCCCCCATGTCACCATAATCCAGACGATTCCGGTTATTTCTGTCCCGGTTCGACTGGTAGGGATTATCCACAGTGACAGTAATTGCTTTTGCTCCACGATCCACCACCCGCCGGGCATAGGTCTGGGCCGCATTTTTTGAAGGATGTCCGATGGTGTTGGTCCACCAGGTGATGTTACTGCCATCGGCGATCAGTTTTTCCGGTCCGGTGGCGGCAATCATGAGCGTGTTTGTTTTCGCTGCTGCCTCTGCCACTATTTCATCGGCATCCTTCATTACCAGATTCTTGCCTCCGGTGGGGGCGATCAGAATGGGGGAATCCAGCTTCTCCCCAAACAGTTCGAGTGATGTATCCACATTGGACACATCCACCATGACGCGCGGCACCAGAAAAACCCGTTCATAGGCTTCACGGTTGGCGCGCAGAGTTTTTTCGTCTTCCACGCCTCCGGCAATGAAGTCATAAGCCCGAGGGTCCAGCTTCTTTTTGGCAACTGCTTCAAATTCATGGATATTAACGGGTCCATCCACGGTATCCATGATGTCTGCCAGCAATGGTGAGGCCGTCATCCAGGTCATCAGGCGGAAAGCATCCCGGCGATTCATCGTGTGGTCAGTATATACTTGCGGCAGGATGTTTCAAGTCTCGACAGGTAGTGAAGTATTCGATGCCATTGTGGTGGGTTCCGGTGCCACAGGTGGATGGGCCGCAAAAAAACTGACAGAAGCCGGAATGAAAGTCGCCCTGCTGGAAGCGGGTGCGAAATCCACTCCAAAAGACTATACAGAGCATACAAATCCCTGGCAGCTCCCTTATCTGGGGATGTCTCCCAAGGTGTTCAAGGACCGTCCGATTCAGGGTCGATGTTATGCCTGTTCCGAGTACAACTACAAATGGTTTGTCTCTGACGTAGAGAACCCCTATACGCAGGAAAAGCCTTTCTGGTGGATCCGCCAGCGCGTGCTGGGTGGACGCTCCCTCAGTTGGGGACGCCAGAGCTATCGCATGGGTGATCTCGATTTCAAGGCTGCATCCCATGATGGCTATGACGTTGACTGGCCCATCGATTACGCGGAGATGAAGCCGTATTACGAAGAGGTAGAAAAGTACGTCGGTATCAGTGGGCAGGCTGAAAATCTGTCCCAGCTTCCGGACTCCATCTTTCAGCCACCCATGGATATGACCTGTGGAGAACAGATTCTCCGTGATGAAGTCAAAAAGAAGATGGGACGCACGGTCACTATCGGGCGTGTGGCAATTCTGACGAAAAATCACAATGGTCGGGCCGCATGTCATTACTGCGGGCCCTGTGAGCGCGGCTGTGTGACAACATCCTACTTCGCCAGTCCGAACACCACCATCAAAGATGCACTGGCCACCGGAAAACTGACCCTGCTGACCGATGCGGTTGCTGCCCGCGTCACCACAAAAGATGGAAAAGCTACGGGCGTCGCCTATTTTGACCGGACCACGCGGGCTCCACGGGAAGTCAAAGGCAAGATTGTGATGCTGTGCGCTTCCACGCTGGAATCCACGCGTCTGCTGATGAACTCCAACATCGGTAATACGTCGGATGCGCTGGGGAAATACCTGATGGATCACATTTATCAGGGCGGAGCACAGGGTGAGATGCCCAATCTGGAGACGCGGGCATGGGCTGGTCCTCCCCGCCGTCCCAACGGAATCTATATCCCACGCTTCCGGAACGTCACGGAAAAAATGACGAATGGCTTCATTCGTGGATATGGCTACCAGGGTGGGTCCACTCCGTCGTTTGATTTCGGAGCCCCCGGTTTTGGAGCGGAGTATAAAGATGCTGTCCGCAAAGGACGCTACGGCATCTCCATTAACCTCTGGGGTGAATGTCTGGCCCGCAAAGAGAATCATGTCACCATCGACAAGGACAAGGTGGACGCATGGGGTATTCCGGTCCTGAAGGTCAATGCGGACTGGGGAGATAACGAAAAGAAGATGTGGCGTGATGGTGTTGCGCAGGCAGCAGAAATGCTGGAAGCAGCCGGTGCAAAAAACATCAATACCACGCCGGATGGTCGATGGTCCGTTCCGGGCTTCTGTATTCATGAAGTGGGTACAGCCCGCATGGGACTGGATTCCAAAACTAGTGTGCTGAACAAGTACAACCAGGTGTGGGATACGGAAAATGTTTTCGTCACCGATGGAGCCTGCTATGTGTCCATCGGCTGCCAGAACCCCACTCTCACCATGATGGCGATCACTGTGCGGGCCTGTGATTACGTAATCCGGGAATACGCGAAAAAGAGCGCGTAAGTCCAATCATTGCATCACTGTCGATATTACATAACTTTTACACTGTGTCCTCACCCTGGCTGTTAGCTTGAGGATGAGGACACAGTGCAAGAATTTACCGAAAAACGAAATTCCAAAAAGCTGAACTGGCCAACCATTATTGCCTTCACCGCATTTCATATCCTGGCACTCATTACTGTTATTTTTTACTGGGACTGGAAGGCTGTGGCCGTATCGGCGTTTCTCTACTGGGTTTGTATCGGATGGGGAATCGGCATGGGCTACCATCGCCTGCACACCCACCGTTCCTATAAGGTTCCCAAGATTCTGGACTACTTCTTTGCCATCTGTGGAGCCCTGACGCTGCAAGGTGGCCCCATTTCCTGGGTGGCCACGCACCGCATTCATCACCAGCTTTCTGACAAGGAAGGTGATCCGCATTCCCCTCGTGATGGTGGCTGGTGGGCCCATCTCATCTGGATGACCGTCGGTGAGGCGATGCACAACAACACCAAGGTGACGGCAAAGTATGCTCCGGATCTGGCGAAGGATAAATTCTATGTCTGGCTGAATAACTGGCACTGGGTTCCGGTGACGGTTCTGGGGCTTGCCCTGCTGCCCTTCAGCGTTCCGATGGCTTTCTGGTGTGTGTTCGTCCGTGTGGTTGCCGGATGGCATGCGACATGGCTGGTCAACTCTGCTACCCATATGTGGGGCGGGCGTCGCTTCCAGACGCGGGATGACTCACGCAACACCTGGTGGGTGGCCCTGCTCACTTTCGGAGAAGGCTGGCACAACAACCATCATGCTCACCCAGCTTCTGCCCGTCACGGGCTCGCCTGGTATGAGCTGGATGTAACCTGGCTGGGAATTGCATTCCTTGAAAAGCTCGGAATTGCGAAAAACGTGAAAGTCGCCCGGATCGATACCGAACTGGATAATCGCAAAGCAGCGGCATAAATTTCTAAACTTTCAAAAGAGCCAGTGAGATTCTTTCCGGAACTCACTGGCTTTTTCTTTTTGCAGGAATGGTGAGCAGGATCGCTTCCCGATATCCTGAATACGTGGTTCCCGGACGCCGCCGATCTCTCATTCTTGTCACTGTCCTAGGCGTCTGTTCACTGGCGATTGCGGTCGGTCTGCAGATTGGATGGATTGTCCTTAACTGGCAGACAGGACTCATGCTGGTGCTGGGCATCCTGTTTTTCGGACTTCTGATTGCCGGAGTCACCCTGAATATGATCTTCCTCATCCGGGAGGTCAAGCGAAATGAACAGCACGACAGCTTCATCAACGCAGTCACTCATGAGTTGAAAACCCCGGTTGCTTCGATTCGTCTGTATCTGGAAACTCTGAAGAAAAGAGAACCGGAAGCAGAGAAGCGGCGAGAGTTCTACGACGTCATGCTGGCGGACAGTGATCGCCTGCTGGGGACGATTGAGCAGATTCTGCAGGCCGGGCGGGAGCGCTCTGCCCGCAAGCTCAGCCATAAAATCCGCATCAACATGACAGAGATGGTGCGGGACTGCATTGGAATTGCCCGCTTGCGGCATCATCTCCGGGAAAACTCGATTGAGTTCTCTTCTTCAGGCTCTCCCTTTGTCGAAGGTGATATTACGGAGCTGAAGGCTGCGATCTTCAATCTGCTGGAAAATGCCATCAAGTATTCCGGAGCCGTGGTCCGCATCAAGGTTCATGTGGCCCGGAAGGATGAGAAGGTAATTATCCGTGTGAGGGACGAGGGTATCGGGATTCCACAACCGGAACTCAAGAGGATCTTCAAGCGCTTCTACCGGATTCCGGGCGTGATCTCACAGCGGATCAAGGGAACAGGACTGGGGCTCTTTATTGTGAAGTCAATTGTGAACAGGCATGGAGGAAAAGTGATGGCAGAAAGTGCCGGGACCGGCCACGGCAGTACATTCACCATGGAGCTCCCCGCCGCATGAACCGGATTCTTGTGGTGGAGGATGAGAAGCATCTGGCAGATGGACTTCGTTTCAACCTGGAAGCGGAAGGTTTTGCTGTAGATGTTGCAGAATCGGGAGAAGATGCGCTGGAAAAGCTTCAGCATAAGTCTTTTGACGCCATGGTGTTGGATATCATGCTTCCCGGTATGGACGGGTTTGAGGTGGCTACTCGATTGCGCCGGAATGGCAACTTTGTTCCGACTCTGATGCTGACTGCCCGTGGAAGACCGGAGGATGTGCTGAAGGGATTTGAAGCGGGTGCGGATGATTATCTGGCAAAACCGTTTGATCTGGCCATTCTGCTGGCAAGAGTCCGGGGTCTGCTGCGCCGGAAAAAATGGCTGGAACCGGATCCACCCGCTGGAAATACGTTCAGCTTTGACCGGGGGGTGATTGATTTCGACAATCTGGAACTCCGGGTAGGGGATCGGCAGGTTCCTCTGACAAAGATGGAAGCGGATCTCCTGAAATATCTGGTTGAGCGTGAAGGCCGCATTGTCACGCGTAAGGCCCTGCTGGAAGATGTATGGGGTGTCCATGAAGATACCGATACACGAGCCATCGACAACTTTATCGTGCGACTTCGCCGTCATCTGGAAAAAGAGCCATCAAGCCCTCAGCATCTGCTGACTGTGCGGGGCATGGGATACAAGTTTTCCGCGCAGCCGGAAAAATAGCCTGCCAAAAATAAAAAGCAGCCGGAAATAATTCCCGGCTGCTGATTTATCTTTAGCCTGGATCAGGCTTCTGCGACGACCGGATTGGTCAGCTCGCCGATGTTTTCGATGAAGACGGTCATGGTCTCTCCAGCCTTGAGCCAGCGGGGAGGAGTCCGTCCCATTCCCACTCCGGGAGGTGTACCTGTTGAGATCACGTCACCGGGCTCGAAGTCCACAATGCTGGACAGGTGTGCAACCAGTTCCGGAATCTTGAAGATCAACTCTTTTGTGTTGGAATCCTGTACGGTTTCCCCGTCGATCCGAAGCCCAATGCGCAGGTTGTGGGGATCGCCGATTTCGTCAGAGGTGACAATCCAGGGCCCCATCGGGCAGAAGGTGGGGAATGTTTTGCCCACCAGCCACTGACTGGTCTGGAGCTGGAAGTCACGGGCGCTCACATCATTGATGATGGTGTAACCAAAAACGTGATCGAGGGCATTCTCTTTGGAGATGTGGCGTCCGGGCTTGCCGATGACAAATGCCAGTTCAGCTTCAAAGTCCGGTTTCTCAGAGTTCTTTGGCAGAACTACCTGATCTCCGGGAGAGATCACGGTGTTGGAAAATTTGCTGAACACCACGGGGATGGTGGGAATCGGCATGTTCGATTCAATGGCATGGTCCCGGTAGTTAAGACCAATACAGATCACCTTGGGAGGACGCGGAATCGGTGCCAGCAGTTTGACAGAAGAGAGGGCAACGGGTGAGCCCTTGGGAGCGGAGGCAATGGCTTCTGCTCCGGCTGCGATGGCTGCCAGCGAATCCTTAAATCCTTCAACAGGAAGAATCTGGTCGCCTTCCACCACACCAACTGCGGGTGCGGAATCGCCTTGAGAGTACGTGACGAGTTTCATAAGGGTGAAGCAATTACTGTATCATCGCGAAAGGTCATGTCTTCTTACGTTGAATCAATTTTCTCTTTAAGCGGCAAAGTCGCTGTTGTGCTGGGCGGTACCAGCGGAATCGGGCAGGCGATTGCCCGTGGTTATGCAAAGGCCGGTGCCACTGTGGTGGTGTCCAGCCGCGGACAGGATCGCGTGGACGCTGAAGCCGCAGAACTGGAAAAGCTGGGTTCAAAAACTCTGCGCATCACAAGTGATGTTGCTGATCGGGAAAGCCTGGAAAAGCTGAAGGATGCCGTGGTCAAAGAATTCGGCCGGGTGGACATTATGGTCTGCACGTCCGGCATGTGGGCCAAGTTTCCCTCTGCAGAATACCCGGAAGAAGAGTGGGCCAAACTGATCGATTGCAATGTGAATGGCAGTTTCCGTGCCGACCAGATCTTCGGAGCGCAGATGATCGCTCAGGGCGATGGCGGATCCATCATCAATATCGCGTCCCTGACAAGCTTTGTGGCCTTTAATCAGGTCACGGCCTATGCAACCAGCAAGGCGGCTGTCATTATGCTGACCAAGCAACTGGCTTCAGAATGGGCACCCCACAAGGTCCGCGTGAATGCGATTGCTCCCGGAGTTTTTAAGACAGCCCTCAATTCAGCGGCTCTGGATATTCCGGAACGTGCAGCCGGAATCATTGCAAAAACTCCGATGGGACGTCTGGGCCAGCTGGAAGAACTGGTCGGGCTTGCGATCTATCTGGCTGCTCCGGCCAGCCAGTTCTGTACCGGACAGGTGATTGCAGTCGATGGTGGTTTCCTGGCAAAAGGTGTCTGACCAATAATTCTGATTCAGTAAACAGGCCCTGGGCTGAAAGGCTCAGGGCTGTTTTTTTGTGATGTAGTATTCATTCATCTGCGATAACCTTACAGGACTTAAAGAATGAAATTACTTTCCTGCCTTGTTTTGATTTCGGCCCTGTTGTTCACGCCGGTAAACGCACAGCAAAAAAGAAAAACGGAGAATGTCATCTTTGTGATGACGGATGGATTGCGCTGGCAGGAAGTCTTCACTGGTGCCGAGAAGGCGCTGATTTCCACCATTGCTGCGAAATCCATGACCGATCAGGAACAGATCACGGATCAGTTCTGGCGGGAGACCCCGGAAGAGCGCCGTAAGGAACTGCTTCCATTCTTCTGGAACACCATTGCAAAGCAGGGGCAGATTTTCGGAAACAGGAAGAACGGATCGGAGGGGTTTGTGACGAACAATCTCAACTTCTCCTATCCCGGATATAGCGAGACGCTGTGCGGATTTGTCGATCCGGGGATCAACAGCAATGACAAGAACCCCAATCCGAATGTCACTGTGTTTGAGTGGCTGCACCGGAAGCCTGCTTTCCGTGGAAAGATTGGCGCTTTTGCGGCGTGGGACGCTTTTCCGGCCATCTTCAATGAGGACCGCGCCGGATTTCCTGTCAATGCCGGCTGGGATCTGTTCACGCAGGTGACGGGTAACGCCAATCTGGATCTGGTGAATCGCATGAAGACGGAAACTCCTCGCATCTGGCATAACGAAACTTTCGATGCCTACACTTTCCACACCGCTCTGGAGTTTCTGAAGTCAAAACAGCCCAAAGTTCTCTATCTCTCATTAGGGGAAACAGATGAATGGGCGCATGCCGGAAATTACAAGGACTACCTGCTGGCTGCTCATCGTGTGGATCAGTATCTTGCCCAGTTGTGGAAGACCATCCAGTCCCTGCCACAATACAAGGACAAAACTACACTGATCGTGGCGACGGATCACGGCCGGGGAGAAGGTCCGGAATGGAAAAATCACGGGCAGAAGGTACCTGATTCGAAATATGTGTGGATGGCCTTCCTGGGACCGGATACCCCGGCACTGGGAGAGCGGACGAAGATTCCGGCGGTGACACAGAACCAGTTGGCCGCGACCATGGCTGCGTTTCTGGGAGAAAATTATGTTGCGGACGTGCCGGAAGCGGGTAAGCCGATCGGCGACGTACTAAAACGATAAACCGGTAGATTTTCTGCGGACCCCTTGCAACAGTGCGCGGGAGTTCACTAGTCTATCCTGTATCCATTCAAATCCTGGCAGTATCCGGGGAGTACAGAACGTGAAGAGAAGCGTCAGCCTGTTTGTCATTTTCGGCCTGATCGCCAGCATTGTGACTGGACAAAGCCTGCTGAACAGTTCCGGACAGAATTCTACCGGCCTGTTGTACAGCACAGACCGGGCCGTGCTGGAGGCTGGAGATCCGCGCAGTGACTTGCCATGTACGGTAGTCCATGACAAAGCAGTGCTTGGATTTGATCTGAAATTCCATGGCCGTTTCGATGTGGCCGTTCCTTTAAAAGAACTGACGGGTTCTGAAAATCTGCTGACCATTCTCTTCCGGGTCACTCCTGAGGAAAAGCCGGATGAGCCCTCCTATTTTGTCCAGCGTGTCCAGGTTCCTGATATTGCGGAAGATGCCAAAGGCGAAGTCTATATTCAGGGAAGCTTTGACATGGGGGAAGGGAAGTACCATGTCGACTGGCTGATGCGGGACAGGGCGGAGCGGGTGTGCTCTGACTACTGGGATGTCGAGGCGTCCCTTTCGAAAAGGGAAAGAGATGTCGCCCTGATGATCCCTCCGGCAACGGTGACGGCAACGGAAATCGAACAGTTCCGGGATGAACCTCCAATTCAACGCAACCCGGACGCCGGACTCAACGTCAAGATGGTAGTTAACTTTGCACCGCAGAATGCAAGATCCGCTGCCCTGCAGCCCATGGACCTGAGTGCGCTGGTGTCGATTCTGCGGACGATTTCACGGGACCCAAGGATTGGAAAGTTTTCAATAGTTGCGTTTAACATGCAGGAACAAAAGGTACTTTACCGGAAAGAAATGGCCGAACGGATCGATTTCCCCGCAATCGGAAAAGCGGTGACGGAGATCAAGCTGGGCACGGTGGATCTGGGTCGTCTGGGCGAGAAGAACAGCGATACCCGGTTTCTGGCCAATCTGATCCGTTCTGAACTCCAGACGGGAGAAGCCCCGCCGGATGCGGTGATTTTTGCCGGTCCCAAGGCGATGCTGAATCAGAACATCGCTCAGGATGACCTGCGTGAGGTGGGTAGCCTGAACTTTCCTGTGTTCTATATGAATTACAACCTGTCTCCTCATGTTGTGCCCTGGAGAGACGCAATCAGCCATGCGGTGAAGCATTTTCGCGGCATTGAGTACACGATCAGTCAGCCGAGGGACCTATGGTACGCTGTCAGCGAGATGGTATCCCACGTGACGAAAACACGCGTTGCGCAACGTACCCAACCGCAGGAGACACAGTAGTTTAGAGGTATATGTCATGCGGATGATCCTGAATACAGCAGCTTTTACCCTGATTCTTCCCCTGATCGGTCTGGCCCAGGGCAACAGCGGAATCAAACCCAAC
The DNA here is from genome assembly GCA_037190045.1 of Bryobacteraceae bacterium. GTDB lineage: Bacteria > Acidobacteriota > Terriglobia > Bryobacterales > Bryobacteraceae > JAPKYZ01. The sequence continues at coordinate 583,445 of JBBCIQ010000004.1, forward strand.
TCTCTGGCACCGTATGTCAATTCTCCGGCTCCGGTGGTAGACCGCATGCTGGAACTGGCCAACCTGAAGCCGGGAGAAACACTGTTTGATCTCGGGTCGGGTGATGGGCGTGTGCTGATTGCTGCCGCGTCCAAGTTCGACGTCAAGGCGGTGGGCGTGGAACTCTCGGAACGCCTGGTCAAAAGAAGCCAGCAGCGCATCCTGGAAGAAGGCTTAAGTAACAAGGCGTCCGTCCTGCATGAAAACATGCTGGATGCCGATATCAGCTCCGCCGATGTAGTGATTCTTTACCTGCTGCGGGATGCCAACGACAAGATCCGGCCCAAACTGGAGGCCTCCCTTCGCCCCGGTACCCGCGTGGTCTGCCATGACTATGAAATCCGTGGCTGGAAGCCCGTGCGTGTGGAAGAAGCGGAAGCCTTCAAGCGCAAGCACAAGATCTACGTCTACGAGATGCCTCCCCAGAAGCAGTAAGATATTCTTTGATTTCTCCTCTTGGTCTAAGTGGGGGCGCTGTTTTTTATCCGAAGTAATCTGGATAGTAATAATTTGAAGATTACTGATTGGCGGGAACAGCTGCTGCAAAACTTGTTGAAGTTTACCCAAATAGTTGTGGGATGAGTTTACTTTAGGATGTCTTCACGGCTTATTGCCAACAAACAACTTGAGTGGTGCGCCTCGGGGTTTCCCATTTCCAGTAGAAGCACCGGGGAAGGTTAACTGGTCAAAATCCCAAAGGCCAGAAGCTATTCCAAAGGACCGTAGTGTTAGTACAAGAGTTTCAGCTGCTTTTTGTATTCGCTGTCCGGAATCTTTTCGAGCTCCTATCAATAGTCCCTGCACGTTGCCAGCGCTGCCCATGGCAATTTCAAAAGCTCCGATTTCCCATCCTGCTTGCGATAGAGAATTTACAACTGCTTGTGCAGTTCGTTCAATCTCTGGTACGTTTCCGGAAACTACAATGTCTATTTTGACACCCTTAAACGTAGAGAGTGCAGAGATCATTTGTTGGGATTGTTGGGGTGTTATGGTTCTTGGTGCTAAGCGGAGCTCTAACTGCAGTCTGGCGACTCGTTCTTTTTCTGCTATTGCGCCAGCCTCAGCAGCAGCCCGATTTGCCTCAGCAATTGTTAACTCAAATCCTTTTGCTAGGGATCGTGCTTCGGCAGCTTGTGCATTCGACGAAGCTATATCGGCTTCATACCGTTTTGCTAGCAGCGTTGCTTCTGCGGCTTCCCTTGAAGCATTTGCTGCGCGAACCTCAGCGTTCGCTGCCTTTTCCCTTGCCTCACCGGCTCTTGCATCAGCCGATGAGGCTTGCGCCTTTGCCTGCACTATTGCAAGATCGCTATCCTTCCGTATTAGACCCGATAAGCGCTCTTGAAAGACTTCCTTATCAGCTTGGACTCGATTCTCGAGATATTCGAAAATCCCAAGTAGAACCGCTAGAACTGCCGCCAGGGAACCAGCCCAAACCTTGGCGTTCTTCCAGAAATCTTCGCGATCCTTTAGTTCCGTAACACGAGAAGTGAGCATTTCCTTATCCATGCTCTCAATTGCAGACAAAATATTCGTGTTGTTACTAATGTCGTTAGGCATAGCTGTGCTAACCAGAGTGTATGTAAAAACCATGAGGCAAGCCAGCACTAGAAGATGACGAATGTTATAAGGGCGCATATCTGGCAAAGTCAACGGATAGTTGGCTATACGATACTTGCCTCGTAAATATGCAGGTGTAATATTGCTAAGTACAAGTATCGCGATATTCGAGCCTGAAGGTTTAGGCTGGAGAACTTCGACCAGATGGCTGGCATTCCACTAATGTAAGATAAAAGTTGTTCCCGAGCTGAAGAAGTCACACAGTAAATATAAACTAGACAAGACCAATTCTTAGTGGTTTCGATTTCCGTGCCTTTAGGATTCGTTCCCTCCCTCCCTCAATTCCCGTCATAATCAAAAGACATGCCTGATTTTGACGTTGTGGGAGTTGGACTCAACGCCACCGATACGCTGATTCTTCTGCCTCATTTTCCTGCCTATGCCGGGAAGGAGCCATTCCGCAAAGAGATCCTCAGTCCCGGAGGGCAGGTCGCGAGCGCGATGGCTGCCTGTGCGAAGCTCGGTCTGCGCACGCGCTACATCGGAACGGTGGGGGATGATCTCCGTGGCCAGGTCCAGCTGGAAGATCTGAAGAAGTCCGGCATCAATCTCGATTACGTCCAGGTTCGCAAGAACTGTCCCAATCAGACGGCATACATTCTGATCGATGAGACTACCGGTGAGCGGACGGTCTTGTGGCAGCGTCAGGATTGCCTCCGTCTGGAACCCGATGAGATTCAGCCGGAGATGATTCTCAATTCCCGGCTGTTGCATATTGACGGGCATGACACTCCCGCCGTGGCGAAAGCAGCAGCGATCGCGAAGCAGGCAGGCATTCCGGTGACTGTCGATGTCGATACCATCTATCACGGTTTTGAAAAGGTTCTGCCGAATGTCGATTATCTGGTGACGTCCAGCGAATTTCCTGCGCGCTGGACCAATGTTTCCGATCCCTTCAAGGCGCTCGAAACGATCCAGAAGGAGTATGGCATCTACTGTGCATCGATGACGCTGGGTGCGCAGGGAGCGCTTGCGCTGGTGGATGGGACGTTCCATTATGCTCCGGCGTTTGTGGTCAACTGCGTGGATACCACCGGGGCGGGCGACATCTTCCACGGCGCGTTCTGCTACGGTGTCCTGCAGAAATGGCCCATCGGACAGATCCTCACCTTTTCGAATGCACTGGCTGCGCTGAACTGCACATCACTGGGGGCCCGCGGAGGGCTGGCGACGGCGGAAGAGGCTGTCCAGCTGATGGCGCGTGCGGAGCGCAGATCTCACCGGGATTATGAGAAATGGGCTGTGTAACGCATGATTCCTCTTTATGATCTGAATCGGAGTGACACCCGTCCAATTGTGACGGCGTTCATCATTACGGTGAATATTCTTGCGTTCCTGTATGAGGTGTCGCTCGATCCCTATTCCCGGCATCACTTCATTTCAGAGTTCGGGTTGATTCCGGCCCGCCTGCAGCTCTTCGATTTCGTGACTTCCATGTTTCTGCATGGGGGATGGATGCACATCATCGGCAACATGTGGTTCCTGTGGATCTTCGGCGATAACGTCGAGGATGTGCTGGGGCGGGGACGGTTCCTGATCTTCTATCTTGCCTGTGGGCTGTTTGCAGCGCTGGCGCAGATTCTGGTCAGCCCGGATTCACGAGTCCCCATGATTGGAGCCAGCGGAGCCATTGCAGGTGTGATGGGCGCCTATGTCGTGAAGTTTCCGCGTGCGCGCGTGGTGACGCTTATCCCCATCATTATCTTTTTCACCACAATTGAAGTTCCGGCAGTCCTCATGCTGGTCTACTGGTTCCTGCTTCAGCTATTTTCAGGACTGGGATCAGTGGGGGACATGCATCTTTCGCAGGGCGGAGTGGCTTTCTTCGCTCATGTGGGAGGATTTGTTGCCGGAATGGTCCTGATTAAAATTTTCCCCACCAAGCGTCCGCAGTGGCGTCGTGAGGATCTGAACTGGTAACTGATGCGTCTTCCTACGATTTATTCTGAAACCCTTCCTTCCGTCGATGTGCTGGCGATTGCCGCGCATCCTGATGATATAGAGCAGACCTGCGGAGGTACGCTCATCAAGATGGCGGAGAAGGGATATCGAACAGCTGCGCTGGACCTTACTGCGGGTGACATGGGGACTCGCGGCACTCCGGAAACCCGAATGGATGAGGCTGATGCCGCAGCAAAACATCTGCTGACATCCTGGCGCGGGAACCTGATGTTCCCTGATGCCCGTCTGGAAAATACTCTTCCGGCCCGGTTCACACTGGCAGGGGAGATTCGCCGTCTGCGTCCACGTGTGGTGATTATTCCTTACTGGGAAGGTCGGCATCCCGATCACTACAATGCCAGCGGACTTTGTTATGAGGCCTGTTTTCTTGCTGGACTGAAGAAGATCGACGAGACTTTGGCTCCACACCGTCCCTACAAGATCATCTATGCCTCGCAGTATGCCAACGTGACGCCATCCTTCATCGTGGATATCTCCGCGCAGTTTGACCGGCGCATGGATTCCCTGTTTGCCTACAAATCACAGTATGGGGAATCGACGGAAGGGAATCATCTCTTCCCCGGACAGACAGAAGTCAGAGATCGGCTGGCTGCTGTTGCCCGTTATTACGGCAATCTGATCGGGGTGAAGTATGGAGAACCCTTTGTGGTGAAAGAGGCCCAGATGGTGGACGACATTGTGACGATGGGTGTCCGCTCCATCTGAGCCCGTCGAAGTTTCTAGTCGAGAGAAATCTGGTTGGGGATTTTGCTGAGCGGATAAAAAATATGTTCGACAGTCCCGTTTCTGACAATCCCTACCCGGAATCCGGAACCTTCCACATCAAAAGGCTTTCCGACGGCTGAAGTCGATATCATTTCAATTCCGTCACTCACCACGGCATTCTTGTGGATATGCCCGCCGAATGCCTGTTTGATGCCATGCTTCTGCAGCAAGGGGATATATTCCTTGCGAGCGGCCAGCGGGATGCTGCCATAGCCATCCGGCTCTGACGCCTTCTGCGTAAACCACGGATGATGCTGGAACAGGACGATCTGTTTTGCCCCGTCAGCTTTCAGCCGTGTGAGTTCAGCTTCCAGCCATTTCTTCTGTTCTGCCACGATTGCCGCCGTGTTCTTGGGGGCGTGGATGATGGTGGTATTGATGGCCACTCCCGCAAAATCTCCGTGACGGAAGGAGAAGTAATCCTTTCCGAAAGCCTTGCGGTAGGCGTCGACAGATGCAGGGGTGGGCAGGTTTTCGACATCATGATTTCCGGGCAGGTGATAGACCTTGATGGAAGGATCAAACTTCTTCAGAATCCGCATGTATTCTGCGATCTGGGCTGGGTCACCGGGCTTGTTGATGAGATCCCCGGTGATGATGACAAAGGTCGGCTTCAGCCGATTGACATTGGCCACCACAAACTCAAAGTTCGATGCATCCTGGACATAGTCTCTGTCCCCGGTGAACATGCCCAGTTGTGTGTCTGTCATCTGGATGAAGAACCAGGGTTTGTCGCTGCTGCTTTGCCCAAAGAGCGAGGTGAATGTCAGGAGGAGAACCGTCAGTATACGCACGGTTTCTATTCTCTCCCGAATTCCCTACCAATGAAGAGAGGAAATCACTACTGTTCGATGTTGATGCCGGGGACATCCCGAAATACAGGATCAAAGGTCAGAACCTTTCCGCCTGCACGCTGACGGGCGGCCAAGACGACAATGTGATCTGTAAAGTCCAGCCTGCTGGTCTGGTCAGACTGGAACTCTTTCCAGGCAGACCGGAACAGGTCAGAGGTGGGGATGAAATCGAAATGATGGACTCGCCGGAGATGCTCTCCGATCTGGATTGCGACCAGGGCAGACTGATGCTCTTTCACAAAAGATACTGTTTCGGAAAAGACACACTCCAGCAGGATGGCTTTTCCCCAGCGTCCATTCACCACGGACTCCATGGCAAAACGTGCCTTCTGATGATTTACATCCCGGGTATTGAAGTAAGCCAGCAGGACTGAGGTATCAATGACAATCATGTGCGGGTCCGGTGGGCAGCGGTGAGGGTTTCACTCAAATGCTCTGTTCCTTCTCCGAAATCTTTGGGTTTCCAGTCGAGGATGCTGAGCGTTTTTTCTTCCGGTTCGGGACGAAGCAGATAGCTACGGATCGCATCGCTGACCAGTTCTCCGATGGGGCGGCCTTCGAGAGCGGCCCGAGCCTTGAGGGCGCGATAAGCTGCGTCATCCAGGTTCCGGATCGTCGTATCCATTGTAATCAATGTAACACAAATAATACTAGTGTGAATAAACGATTTTCCTGTTTCACCATGCCATACTGGAATCAAATTCCCCCAGACAGGAGTCAGCATTGGATCAAGCTATCCTCGCCTTGGAAGATGGAAGCATCTTTGAAGGCAAAGGTTTTGGTGCGCGCGGAGTACGTGTAGGGGAGGTTGTTTTCAATACCTCGCTTACCGGGTATCAGGAAATTGCCACAGACCCTTCCTATTGCGGACAGATTGTAGTTCTGACCGCTCCCCAGATCGGAAATTACGGAACGTCATCGCTGGACAGCCAGTCCCGACCATGGATTGAGGGGCTGATCATTCGGGAGATTTCTCCGCTGACCAGTAACTGGCGGAGCGACCAGGATGCAGATGCTTTCCTGAAGAACACGGGGATTCCAGTCGGTTCTGCGATGGATACGCGCGCGCTGGTGCGGCGGCTTCGCTCCCGTGGTGTCATGCGTGGGGCACTGTCCTCCCAGGGTGGAAATCCACAGGAGCTGGTGGAACTGGCACGAAAGTCACCTTCCATGGCCGGGCTGGATCTGGCCACTCGTGTGTCCACGAAAGAGCGCTATCCCTGGACGGAAGGCGTACCTGCCTGCTCACCGTCTGAACTACTGGCGGCTCAGGAAGCGGCAAAGTTCAATGTGGTGGCCTTTGACTACGGCATCAAGCGGGACATTCTACGGCAGCTGGCTCATCGTGGCTGTACTCTGACCGTGGTCCCTTCCAATACCTCTGCAGAAGACGTGCTTGCCCTGAAGCCGGATGGAATTTTCCTGTCCAATGGACCGGGAGATCCGGAACCTCTGGAATATCAGGCGGCTCAGGTCCGCAAGATGATGGGGAAAGCACCGATCTTCGGAATCTGTCTGGGGCATCAGGTATTAGGTCTGGCACTTGGAGGTAAGACTTACAAGCTGAAATTCGGGCACCGTGGTGGCAACCATCCTGTGTTGAACAAACGGACGGGAAAAGTGGAAATCACGGCGCAGAATCATGGATTCGCAGTGGACCCGGATTCGCTGAGTTCCACGGATATAGATCTTACCCACGTTAACCTCAATGACCAGACACTGGAAGGAATTGCTCACCGGTCTCTGCCCGTTTTCAGCGTGCAGTATCACCCGGAAGCGGCTCCCGGACCACACGATTCCCACTATCTCTTTGATGACTTTATCCAAATGATGAGCAACTACAAGGAAGGTGCCCGCTAATGCCGCGCCGCGATGATATCAAGCGAATCCTGATTGTGGGATCAGGGCCGATTGTCATTGGACAGGCCTGCGAATTTGACTATTCCGGCACGCAGGCATGCAAGGCGCTGAGGGCAGATGGATATGAAGTTATCCTGATCAACTCCAATCCAGCCACCATCATGACGGACCCGGAACTGGCAGATCGGACCTATGTCGAACCTCTGACGGTAGAGTTTGCAGAAGAGGTGATTCGCAAGGAACGTCCGGATGCGCTGCTATCCACCGTGGGTGGACAGACGGGTTTGAATCTGGCTGTTTCCCTGGCGGAAGCGGGCGTTCTCGAAAAGTACAATGTCGAACTGATCGGCGCCAAGATTGAGTCCATCAAGAAGGCCGAAGACCGACTGCTGTTCAAGGATGCGATGCGGAAGATCGGGCTGGATACACCGCAATCCCAGCTCTGCGTCAACGTGGAAACCGGGGAAGAGTTTGCAAAAAAGGTCGGCTATCCGCTGATTCTGCGCCCCAGCTTCACGATGGGTGGTTCCGGTGGTGGAATTGCCTATAACCATGAGGAACTGATCGACATCCTGACTCGTGGCATCGATCTTTCTCCGGTCGGTGAAGTGCTGATTGAAGAGAGTGTGCTCGGCTGGAAAGAGTACGAACTCGAAGTGATGCGTGATCTCGCCGATAACGCCATCATCATCTGTTCCATTGAGAATTTTGATCCGATGGGGGTCCATACAGGCGACTCCATCACGGTTGCTCCTGCCCAGACACTCACTGATCGCGAATACCAGATGATGCGGAATGCCGCGCTGGCTTGCCTGCGGGAGATTGGTGTGGAAACAGGTGGATCAAACGTCCAGTTCGCCATCAATCCCGAGAACGGAAAGATGGTGATTGTCGAGATGAATCCGCGTGTGTCGCGCTCATCTGCACTTGCCTCCAAAGCCACTGGATTCCCCATTGCGAAGATTGCGGCCAAGCTGTCAGTTGGCTATCGATTGGATGAGATCCCTAACGATATTACGCTCAAGACCCCAGCCTGCTTTGAGCCCACCATCGATTATGTGGTGACCAAGGTTCCGCGCTGGCAGTTTGAGAAGTTCCCTGGTGCGGAAGCTGTTCTGGGAACACAGATGAAATCCGTCGGGGAAGTGATGGCGATTGGCCGTACCTTCAAACAGTCCCTGGGCAAGGCCTTACGCAGTCTGGAAACAGGCAAGAGTTCCACCACGGAAGTCTATGATGAAGCACTGATTCCGAAAAAGCTGATTACTCCTAATCCGGACCGGCTGCAATATATTCGTTTCGCATTCCGCAAGGGATGGACGATAGAACGGGTACAGGAAATGACCTCTATTGATCCATGGTTCCTCACGCAAGTGAAGCAAACCATTGATCTGGAAGAGTCATTGGCCGGAAAGAAGCTGGAAGATCTGGATCAGGTTACTCTTCGTCAGGCCAAACGGGACGGACTGTCTGACAAGGTGTTGGCCCGTGCAGTGAACGTCACTCCGAACGAGTTGCGTGATCACCGGAAAAGTCTGGGAGTTGAGGCGGTCTTCAACCGTGTGGATACCTGCGCGGCTGAGTTTGAAAGTTTCACGCCTTATCTGTATTCCAGCTATGAATCGGAATGTGAAGCAGAACCCAGCGATAAAAAGAAGATCATGATTCTGGGCAGTGGCCCGAACCGGATCGGACAGGGAATCGAATTCGATTACTGCTGCTGTCATGCTGCCTATGCGCTGAATGACTTTGGCATGGAATCGATTATGGTGAACTGTAATCCGGAAACGGTGTCCACCGACTATGACACTTCAGACCGGCTCTATTTTGAGCCTCTGACGCTGGAAGAAGTTCTGAATATCTTCGATACGGAAAAGCCGGATGGCGCCATCGTTCAGTTTGGTGGACAGACTCCGCTGAATCTGGCATTGCCACTCAAGAAGAATGGCGTGCCGATTATCGGAACCGCTCCTGAAAATATCGATCTTGCAGAAGATCGAAAGCTATTTGGCAAGCTTCTCGAAGAGCTGGATATCCCCTCTCCCGAAAACGGAACGGCTACCAGCATTGAGGAAGCCTGTTCTGTGGCGCGGTTGCTTGGGTTCCCTGTGCTTGTTCGCCCCAGCTATGTTCTGGGCGGTCGTGCCATGGTGATCGCATATGAAGAAGAGACTGTGCGTCGCTACATGCAGGAAGCCACACTCTTCTCGCAGGAGCGTCCGGTGCTGATTGACCGCTTCCTGGAAGATGCAACGGAAGTGGACGTGGATGCCCTGTCAGATACGGAAAACGTACTCATTGCAGGCATCATGGAGCATATCGAAGAAGCCGGAGTCCATTCCGGGGACTCATCGTGTGTGCTGCCTCCCATTACGCTGACGGCCGAAGAGCGCGCCACCATCGAAGACTATACGGTAAAGCTGGCACGTGCGCTCAACGTGATCGGCCTGATGAACATTCAGTACGCCATCAAGGACGGCAAGGTCTACGTGATTGAAGTGAATCCACGTGGGTCACGTACGGTTCCTTATGTTTCGAAGGCGACCGGAATTCCTCTGCCCAAGGTTGCAGTCGGGCTCATGCTGGGCAAGAAGCTTCCTGAGTTGGCGCATCTGCTGAACGGGCAGACATCTGGGGTGCTTCCTGTGCCGAAGTTCTTTGTGAAGTCCCCTGTATTCCCCTTCAATAAGTTCCCGGGTGTCGATCCGGTGCTGGGGCCGGAGATGCGGTCCACTGGCGAAGTGATGGGCGTCGGCGAAAGCTTTGGTGAGGCATTCGCAAAAGCTCAGCTGAGTGCGGGAACTCCGTTGCCCGAGAAGGGAACGGTCTTTTTCAGTGTTAGCCAGCGTCACAAAGCTGCTGCTGTGGAAGTGGCTCGTAAATTTGCCGCGGCTGGATTCTCGCTGGCTGCTACACGCGGGACTGCACAGGCAATGAAAGCTGCCGGGCTTCAGGTGAAGGTAGTATTCAAAGTCAATGAAGGACGGCCCAATGCAGTGGATCTGATGAAGGCGGGGCAGTTGCAACTGGTGGTCTATACCACTAATGGCGCATTGTCTTTTAGTGATGAACAGGCAATCCGGCGCAGTGCCATCACCAGCCGCGTTCCTTGTATCACCACTCTCAGCGGAGCCAAGGCTGCAGCCGAAGCCCTTCTTTCCGGATATCGTGATCCGGTAAAGGTGTGGAGCTTACAGGAGATCCACCAGGCTGATGCCAGCCACACCACTGGCGCCAGCGTCTAGACATTCCGCAATGCGCTCGGGGGTGATGCCTCCGAGTGCATAGACGGGAATGCTGATCCCCGCAATAGCTTTTTGAAACCCTTCCGGCCCCAGTATCGGGGCCGGATCATTTTTGGAGAGTGGAGAGAAGACTGGAGAGAGATAGGCATAGCTCGCTCCCTGATCTTCTGCACGCAACAGTTCTTCCCGCGAGTGGCAGGAGACGCCGAGCAGAAAATCATCCGGTACGGTCTTCCGGATAGTGGCGGGAGATAAGGAACGTGAGGGCAGATGGACGCCACTGGCACCTGACAGCAGCGCGATGTCCGTGCGTGTGTTGACGATGACTTTCTTGCCTTGGCCCACATACCAGCGCGTCATCTGCAGCAGTTCTTTCGCTGCGATGTTCTTATTGCGCACATGCACGAAGTCCGCATGCCGCACTTCACGGATCTGCTCGACTATCGCATGAATCATAGCGGCTGAAAGTAGGATTCACCTGCGCATGCACGACACAGAGTTTGCTGGTCTTTTATGAGTTCCTTCCGAAAGTTGATGTGTTCCCCACACTGTTCACAAACCACGCGCCCCCATCGTTTACCGGGCAGGTCTTCTTCCGGAATATTTACCTGAACCCAGGCATGATCAAACAGGACATCATCATCCGCGACACGATAAGCCTGTTCCTGTCCTTCTTTGGTAGGTGCAAGATTGCGGGAAGACTCTTTTGCATAGATCCGAACTGCACGGCCACTTTCCAGATCACAGAACGTGGCGGCCATTTTTCCGAAATCCCGGAACTTCAGTGCACGTTTGCCCAGTTTGCATCCGGTTACCAGCGAGATTGCATCGGAGGCACAGCGGTCGATTTCGACATAGGTGACCAGCCGCTTCCTGTCTTTTCCGAGAGGATCCTCAATGCCCAGTTTCTTCAGACCAAAGAGCGCCAGCCTGAGACCAAGAACATGACCCGCACAACGGCATGCACCACGCTCAATTCCCAGTTGTTCGTACTCATCAAATGTCATCATTTCGGAAGAACATGCAGGGCCTCCGGGTTCAGCTCAATGGACCACTCTAGTTGATTTGCGTCCACGTGCTGAGAGGTTTCCACGGAGAAGCCTCCTTCAAATTCCAGTAAAACATTTTGGGGTGTTTGTTTGATGCGGGCCAGGCGTGCGGGGAACTGGTTTGGTGGCAATCGCCCCAGCAAAGGAGTGGCGGTCATTGCGGACTGCCGGATGCAGGCCGTCACCTGATCTCCTTTGAGCCGTCCTGCATAGTAGTATCCCTGTACTTCATGATCCCGGATGCGGAGCACGCTGGAGTTGCGTTGCGGATCCAGTTGAAGGATTTCAGCACGGAACGTATTATGCAATCCCAGCAGTTCCACGACATTCTGTGTGGATGGGCGATGCACAATTTCAGCCGGAGTACCGGACTGAATGATACGACCCTCCCGCATCACCAGCATTTCCTGCGCCAGTTCAAAGCATTCATTCAGATCATGTGTCACCAGCAGGATGGGGGTGCCGAACTCTACCCGGATCTGCCGGATGATGGAGTACAGGTCTTCCTTCAACGGATTGTCCAGCCCGCGCGCGGGCTCATCCAGCAAGAGGATTTTAGGTGACGTTAACAATGCCCGCGCAATGGAGCAACGTTGTTGCTGTCCACCGGAAACCTGATCTGGACGACGATCCGCAACTTCATTGAGCTTGAAGCGGCTGATCATTTCATTGATGTGCCGGTGCCGTTCGAGATGAGGGATCTTTTCAATGGCGAAGGCAAGGTTCTCCCGCAACGTCATATGAGGAAACAGGGCATAGTTCTGGAAAACATAGCCACAGTTCCTTTTTTGCGGAGGGAGATGGACCTTTGCCTCACCATCAAACAGAAGCACATCGTTCAGCAGGATTCTGCCGGAGTCCGGTTGCTGAAAGCCCGCAATGCAGTCCAGCGTCATGCTTTTTCCTGCACCACTGGATCCGAACAGAACAGTGACGCCGGCGGATGCTTCAAAATCGACATCCAGCAGGAAATGATTCAGCTGCTTCTTCAGTCGAGCCTTGATCATGAGCCGGACTTCCCCGATGTGATAAAGAGTGGATGCCGGCTCATCCGGTTGACCAGCGTCAGGGTGATGATGGCGATCAATGAGATGATCACGGTCAATGTCCGTGCCAGTTCGCCATTGCCTGCTTCCACGGCATCATAGATGGCTACCGAGAGGGTTTGGGTACGGCCGGGGATATTTCCGGCAATCATGATGGTGACCCCAAAATCTCCCAATGCCCGGACAAAGCAGAGGGCGGTTGCTGCAATGATGGAACGCGATGACAACGGAAGAGAGATCTTCCAGAAGATTCGCCATTCCGATGCACCCAGGCTGCGGGCTGCCATCTCATAACTGCGATCGACGGATTCGAGAGCCGCACGCGACCATTTGACTAACAATGGCAATGAATGAAAGATGGCTGCGATAATTGCAGCCTGCCAGGTGAAAACCAGTGGCTGATCGAACACTGCTTCATAAAGCTGACCCAGCCACGTCTCTCTGCCCAGCAGAATCAACAGGTAATATCCAAGTACAGTTGGTGGTAATACAAGTGGCAGCGTGATGCTGGCATCCAGAAAATCCTTGCCACGAAACCTCCGGTTTGCCAGTAAATAAGCCAGCCAAAGGCCGATGACGAGCGAAATCAACGTCGATAAAGCAGCGACGCGTAAGCTGAGCCAGAGCGGGAACCAGTCAAAGGACATGGAAGCGTTCATTATAAAGGGTTGGATGGGGATAGGATAATGGAATGATTTCTCGCCGCAGTCTTCTGGCCTCGCTGCCTGCCGTTTCCCTTGCCGCCCAGTCTGATTTTACTGATGGAGAGATGCACGGTGATCCTCCCTATCTACTTGAAGATGGATGGACTTCCCTGATCAACGGAAAAGATCTTTCAGGCTGGGTGAGCCAGGATAACAAGCCGCAGAAATGGTATGCCACAAAGTCTGTGCGCTGGAATCGTACAGGAAATCCGCAACATCTGGGCTCGAAGCCAGAGCCCGGTGGAACACTCGTGAATACACCGCGCGGCTATGTGAACAACATCCATACCAGCCAGAAGTTCGGGGATATGGAACTCTATCTCGAGTTCATGATCGCCAAAGGATCCAATTCCGGTGTCTATCTGCATGGTCTGTATGAGGTACAGATCTTTGACAGCTATGGTTCCTGGGAAGAGTTGACGGAAGTGGATGGAGGAGCAATCTATCACCGCTGGCTCGATGACCGACCCGTAGGCGGCTCCCGTCCTCGTGTTAACGCATGCCGTCGACCGGGTGAGTGGCAAAGCTATTACATCCTGTTCCGTGCCCCTCGCTTCGGAGCCAATGGAACAAAGCTGGAAAATGCAAAGTTCCTGCGTGTGGTCTACAACGGCATCACCGTGCAGAAGAACGTCGAGGTGGATGGAGGAACCCGTGCGCACATGAACATCAAGGAAGAGGAGACGAATCCGCTGATGTTGCAGGGCGACCATGGTCCTGTGGCGTTCAGGAATATGTACTGGCGTCCGTTAAGGAATCTCAGATAGGTGGCACACCCAGATCCGTTTTCAGGAGACAGTAAAAAGAATGAGTCTGATTGATATTTCCCTTCCCATGAAGGATGCAATGGTTTGCTGGCCGGGAGATCCTGCTTTCAAAGTGGAGCAGGTGGTGGCAATTGGTCCCGATTCTCCATGCAACATCACGCGGATTGAAGGAGGCGTTCATACAGGTACCCACATGGATTCGATGCGGCATTTTGTCGATGGCGGAAAAGCCATGGATGAGATGCCACTGGAAGCTGTGATCGGTCCTGCCCGGGTTTTACAGATTGATGGCCCTGTGATTGATCGCGCATCACTGGAACCATTCAAGCCGCAAAAAGGTGAACGGCTGCTGTTCAGGACCAGTAATTCAGAGCATCGCTACAAAGATGACAACTTCTATGAAGACTATGTAGGTGTCGATGACTCTGCTGCGAAATATCTTGTTGCATGCGGAGTGATGACGGTCGGGCTGGACTATCTGTCCATCGCTCCCTGGGCGGATCTGATCTCCACGCATATTACCCTTCTGAGTGCTGGTGTCTGGATTATTGAAGGTCTGAACTTCAAAGGGGTTGATCCCGGAGAGTATGAGCTTCTTTGTCTGCCACTCAAGATTGTCGGCAGTGATGGTGCACCCTGCCGTGCGGTGCTGCGCAAGAAATAAGCTCGTCTTGCGCAGGAGGCTGGACTGAAATTATTTACTGGGAGATAAGGTAATCATGGACAAGATCAGCCGTCGGGCAACGTTTGCCGCACCCCTGTTGGTCAGTGCAAAGACCGCATTTGGTTCGCAGGCAAATTCGGCAGTCAGTTTCGGAATCATTGGCACCGGTGGCCGCGGTCGTTATGTCGGAAAACTGATGACAGAAAGCGCCAATGCACGCATTGCAGCGATCTGTGACAAGTATCCGGATCGCATCGACCAGGGAAAGACGCTTATACCGGGAGCCGATAAGGTTCCTGCTTATCGTGACTATCAGGAGCTCCTCAACGACAAAAATGTCGATGCTGTTCTGATTGCCACGCCTGTTTTCCTGCATCCCGAGCATTTCGAAGCTGCTATTCAGGCGAAGAAGCATATCTACTGTGAAAAGCCTGCCAGTGTTGATGTAGCGGGCTGCAAGCGGATGATGAAGGCCTGGGAGCAGCGTGACCCCGGCAAGATGATCCAGTTTGGCTTCCAGCAGCGATTCAGTTCCCAGTATCTGCGTGCAAGATCTTACCTGACGGATGGCAAGATCGGTGACATGAAGCTGATGATGAGCTATTGGGTGCTGGGGTATCTGCCGCCTGAACCTCCAACTGCCGGGCAACCAGCTTCTTCAGAAGAAGAAAAGATTCGACGATGGGGTTCCTGGAATCAGTATTCCGGTGGGCCAATTGTCGAGCAGGATTGCCACGGTGTGGATACTCTCAACTGGTTTGCGGATGATAAACATCCTGTGAGTGCCGTGGGTCGTGGCGGGCTACGCTATCCGGTGGCATATGGGGACTGGAATACAGATCACCATGACATCATCTACCAGTATCCCGATGGACTGGAAGGCTGGCTCATCTCGATCAAGCATACGGCAGGGTATCGGGATGTGAAGGAACAGTTTTACGGTTCCAAGGCAATGCTGGAAACGTCCCGCTGGTACATGAAGCTGCATGGGATGACTCCGAATGTTCGCTACAAGTCCGCCGATGATCTTCGGGATACCAGTCTCATGGAGAAAGAAGATTCTGCAAAGGACATTACCGGAGAAGCTACTAAAGTATTCTTTGACCGTATCCAGCAGAATCAGTCGCTGGATATGACAAAGACTTCGATTGAAAGTACACTCACTGCCATTCTGGGGCGCATGGCGATTGAGACGAAACGCGAAGTCACCTGGGATGAAATGATGCGCTCTGCGTAGTTTGAGCGATGAAGAATGGACCGTCATTGCATCTCTACGACCCGCGGAATGGAGATGTCTCTCTTCGGGTGGAGTCATTTTCCTCTTCCGATGGATTGAGCATACAGCAGCGGACCAACTGCTTTAGTATTTACTGGATACAGCAAGGGGACGGTAAGTTCAGGGCAGGAGAGCAGGAGTATTCCTTCGCTGAAAACTCCATCCTCTTTTTCAACCCTTACCAACCTCTACAATTTTTCAGCTCAGAAGTTCTGCGTGGGGATTTGATTCAGTTTCATGCAAATTTCCTTTGCATTGAAACGCATCATGAGGAAGTGGGGTGCAATGGCGTTCTGTTCAATGATATTTACGGACTTCCGCTGATCACCCTGCGAGAATCTGACAGTCCGGATTTCGCCCGACCTCTCGAAGAGATGCGGCGTGAAATGCAGGAGCATGCCTTTGCACATTCAGAGGTGCTGCTTTCCTGGCTCAAAATTTTTCTGGTTCGTGCCACACGCCTGAAGATCCAGCAATACCAGTTTGGGAATGCCTTACCCTCCATTCCGTCTGAATTGGTTGCTTTGAAAAGTTTGATTGAATCGGATTTCCGGACCAGTCATTCTCCTGCCGTCTACGCAGAAAAGCTCCATATCTCCCCACCAGTACTGGCGCGTCTGACCAGAAAATTCTGGAAGAAGACCCTCTCTGAAGTGATTCGTGACCGAATTCTGAAACAAGCAAAGTGGGAACTGCTGCATACACTCAAACCCGTCAAACAGATCGCTACTGAACTTGGATTTCAGGATGCGTTCTACTTCAGTAGATTGTTCAAGCGATCGACTGGCTGCTCTCCCCTGTTTTTCCGGGAGTTTGAAACCATCATTCGCGATGGGAAAAATCTGTCCATGGAATAGAGAGTTCTGTCCATTCCTGTTCGTCCTGTCATCCTTCTACGATGGTCACGAATGGCAATTGTCAGAATCATGAAATGGATGGCTCAGGCAGACAGAATCGGCATCACTGTCACCCGGTTAGGGCTGATCATTGTTCTCCTCTGGATTGGTGGACTGAAAATTTTTGAATATGAGGCCGACGGGATTGTGCCGTTTGTGGCGAACAGCCCGATGATGAGTTTCTTCTATAAATTTCCATCACCGGAATACAAAAAACACATGAACCCGGAAGGAGCACTTGTGCCGGAAAACAGGGCCTGGCATCAGGAAAACAATACCTATCGATTTTCCTGTGGTCTGGGTGCAGTGATTGTGATTTATGGGTTGATGCTCTGCCTGCATCCCTGGCTGCCTCAGGCCGCAGCGCTGGGAAGTTTCCTGATTGTGATCATGTCATTCGTCACGCTTTCATTCCTGATTACAACGCCAGAGACCTGGGTGCCTGCGCTGGGCGATGTGCACCATGGATTTCCTTATCTAAGCGGGCGAGGGCGGCTGGTGATTAAGGACGCCATCATGATGGGAGCCGCGCTGGTCACGATGGCGGACTCAGCGCGGTCATACCTGCAGAAAAGAGAAAACAGAAGCTGAGTTATTCAGCTTCGCCGTCAACGTGCTGTTTCCAGTTGGCAGCTGTCAGCCAGGGTTCCTTAATCTTGTAGTTCTCCACTGCTGAACCAATCGGGCCTTTGCGGGTGCGATCCAGAATGCTGGAAATCTCCTGTGGTGAGAATTTCTTCCATGCCTTCACAATGCCGATGTTCTGTTCCATCTGCTCCAGAGTGGTGGGGCCTGAAACGATCACATCCGGTTCCTGGCTCAGGGTGAAGCGCAGGCACTCTTCAATCGGCGCGATTTTGTGTTTACTGATTCCGCCCATGGCGTTGGCCTTCATCGCAATGACGCCCAGATTCTTCTGTTTTGCCCGAGGCACAACGGTATGGGTAAAGCTTAAATAATGCGGGTCTACCAGATTGATGGGCAACTGCACGGTTTCCCACCCGTCAAAACCTTCCAGCAATCGGAGATGGACAGAAGGGTCGCCATGGCCAGTGAAGCCGATGTGGCGCACCTTACCTTCTTTCTTGGCCTGGACAAATGCTTCCAGTGAACCGCCGGGACCGAAGATTTTGTCAACTTCGTCATGGCGCACCACTTCATGACACTGCCAGAGATCGATATAGTCTGTCTGCATGCGCTTCAGCGTATTTTCCAGCTGCTGCATGGCATCCACTTTCGTCCGCTTTTCGGCCTTGGACATCAAAAGAACTTTCTGTCGCTTCCCTCCGGCAAATGCTTTGCCATAGGTCTCATCACTCAGGCCGTTATGATATTTAGCCGCACTGTCAAAGAAGTTGACGCCAAGATCCATGGATCGATGAATCATTTTGATGGCGTTTTCTTCCCCTTCTACGCGCATGTGATAGCCGCCAAGGGAAAAACGCG
The DNA here is from genome assembly GCA_037190045.1 of Bryobacteraceae bacterium. Lineage (GTDB taxonomy): Bacteria > Acidobacteriota > Terriglobia > Bryobacterales > Bryobacteraceae > JAPKYZ01. The sequence continues at coordinate 601,638 of JBBCIQ010000004.1, forward strand.
ATACGCGCAGACCGGTCTTGCCCAGCGTATGCATCGGCATTGGGGTGTCCGCATGAATTTGTGATGCTGCTCCCAGCGCAGCAGAAGTCTGAAGGAATGTTCGCCGATCCATTCAGCGATTATATGTGTTTCTCAACTCCAACTGAAGAGTCTCTTCCACCAGGGTGGCCGGGACGAGGGGAGTTCGGGATCCATTTTCGGAGCGCTCTTCATGGATTCTTCAGTTGGCTCCCAGCGACGTTCATCAATGGTCATTACGCGATATCCCAGAAATGCATATCGCCGCTGGATTTTAATTCCATTTTCTTCAGTAATGATGGTGAATTCGGCCAGATAGTCACTCTTGCTGCCCGGGCGAACCACTTCAGTGGGGAAATAGCCACGCAGGTTCTTCAGGCGATATGCCTGTTCATAACGATGTCGCTTGTTGGTGTACATGAAGACACGGAAGCCATCGAAATCGAACTCAGAATTTCGCTGGCTGTTGGTGACCCAAAGCCAATGGTTTTTCTTGACATCGCCATCCATGATCTCGCCCAGCGGCCAGTAGCCCATGATGCGGTGTCCTTCTGAATACTGCGCGACATCTTCCGGAATCGCCATCAGCAACATGGAACTCAATGCCCAGCCTGTCTGGCCATTGTCGAGACGCACCAGTGACCAGCTGTCCATGCGTACAGGCGGCTGATCTGCAGCGGGAGTTGCAGTAGGTCGGGGCGATCTGGAAATCACCTGCCAGTTCTCAGGTAGAGGAGGAGGCAGGGGGGCCGGGATTTCAGCTGGATTTTCCTCTTCTGCTTTTTTCTTCTTCTCTGCTTCCTTCTTTTTCTTCTTACGGCTGACGGGCTGGACCTTTTTCCTCTCTGGCATGACCTGTGGCGGTTCATACGGAACTCTGGGAGTGGAAACATATCCCAGAATGTCCACTATGCCTCGCTCCGGGATCTGCGTGAAGCTGGGAGATTGTCGGTTCGGTTCATTATGGACATTGAGTGGATCATAGACCGTGCCCTGTCCAATTGGCACTGTATCTTTGTTTGCTTCTGCCAGTTCTTTGATCTTTTCGATCTGTTCGCCCGTCATTAACTGACGTCCATCCACCCAGCCGAGATCTCCATTGGGAGTTCGTACCTGAATGAAGCGGCGTCTTTGAGAGATCAGCTCCAGCTTTTCTCCGTGTTTGACCTGAAGAACTTCCGGAGCGCGCGAGGTCAGTTCAGTGCGCAAGCCCAGGGTCATGGGACCGACATAAGCCTCCCCCACCACTTTGACGTCAGGCTGGGATGGCTGACGATCACACCCTGTCCCTAAAAACATCAAGAACAGAGTGCAGAAAATCAGGAATAAATTAGGGGATGCGAGCCACAATCGCTTCCAGACGACCTTCAAGAATAGCTTCTCCTTCTATCAGGTATGACATACCTGGGCAAAAAACGTGAGTATCAATTGTGCCTTCGCCTTCAATTGCCGTCACGACAGCATTTCGAATGACACGCGATTCTGTGACAGAGATCCGTTCCGTTTCGAAATATTCGCAGGAAACAAGCCGTTCTCCCTGTCGGGGATGAATGCCTTCATGAGGAAAGAGATGAGAGATGGCCAGTCCCTGGTCCAGATGCAGTTCACGGGGACGGCCATAGTCGTACAGACGATAGGTGATATCGCTGTTCTGCTGGATTTCAAACAGAGTCAGTCCGCCACCGATCGCATGCACTGTCCCTGCCGGGATAAAGATGCTGTCTCCGGGCTGAACAGGGACCGATTGCAGGAGACCTTCAATCGAACCATCCAGGGCTGCGGTGCGGACTTCTTCCTTCGATACTTCACGGGTAAAGCCTGCGGCCACTGTTGCTCCGAGCTGGGCGGAGAGAATGTGCCACATCTCTGTCTTTCCTGTTCCGGCCTCTCCGGAAGGATGCACCTGAACAGAAAGTTTCTCTGTGGTGAAGATGAACTTGAAGAGAAGCGGCAGCGGCGGATCGGCTGTCAGCCAGACCTCACCAATCCGTTTTCCCTCTATATTGTCGAAAAGGGGAGCGAGATCAGTCGCTCCCCAGATTCTTTCGACAAACGTCGCCTTGAGTGGACGAACTGCCATTCCTAGCGCAGGCTTCCGATGAATTTCTCGATGCGGTCCAGTCCCTTTTCAAGCTGGTCCATGGATGTCGCATAGGAGATTCGGATGTGTTGATTTGTTCCGAATGCCTCGCCGGGAACAGTCGCTACATGAGCTTCTGCCAGCAGTTTTTCTGCAAACTCAAGCGGAGTCTTGATCTTTCCACCCAGGATCGGGCCCAAGTTGGGATAAGCGTAGAAGGCTCCTTTGGGTTCCTGGACGGTGATTCCATCGATGGCACGCAGGCGTCCCAGGACATAGTCCCGGCGCTTGCGGAATTCCTTCATCATGATGTCGATGGATTCCTGCGATCCGCGCAGTGCTTCGATAGCAGCCTTCTGCGCAATGGAAGTCGGGTTAGAAGTGGAGTGGCTCTGCAGGTTATTGATGGCTGAGATGACAGGTGCGGGCCCCAGAGCAAAACCAATTCTCCATCCAGTGAAGGCATAGGTTTTGGATAATGATCCAGCAACGATGACCGTATCTTTGGCATCAGGCAGGGAAGCCATGGAAAAGGGCTCATCATCATAGAGGAAGCGGCAATAACACTCGTCTGTGATGATCCAGAAATTGTTTTCTTTGGCCAGAGCGAAAATCTTTTCCAGTTCAGCACGCGGAATCACCGCACCGGAAGGATTCGACGGTGAATTGATGATCAGGGCTTTAGTCTTCGGAGTGATGTAGGGCTTCAGAGTTTCAGCAGTCAGACTGAATCCTTCTGCTTCGCTGGTTTCCACGAAGATGGTCTTGCCCCCGGCATAATTGACTACATCCTTAAATGTCACCCAGTAGGGGACCGGGATGATCACTTCATCACCAGGGTTGACCAGCACCTGCATCAGGTTGAAAATTTCGTGCTTACCACCGACGCCGGCGATGACTTCATTCAGTTTGTAGTCTGTGCCGTAATCTGTCCGGTGACGGTCAATGATGGCCTGTTTGAGATCAACGGTTCCACCAGCCGGGGTATAGCGGGTGAAATTGGCGTGGATGGCATCAATTGCCGCCTGCTTTACGTTCTCCGGAGTGGGGAAGTCCGGTTCGCCGACACTGAAGTCAACGACATCGACACCTTCGCGACGGAGACGGTCTGCTTCGGCAGCGACCTTCATTGTTGATGAAACGCTGATCAGTCCTACACGATCAGCCAGAGCTTTCACGGATGCGGTACTCATGATTTCTTCTCTCCCAGAATGCGGTTCTTTAATCTCTGCTCGACCACAGGTGGCACCAGTCCATTGATGTTCCCACCCAGCCGGATGACCTCTTTGATGACGCGGGAGCTGACAAAGGTGTACTGCTCACCGGCCATCAGGAAGACAGTTTCTACCTCAGGCCGCAGTCGCCGGTTCATCAATGCCATCTGCGTTTCTCCTTCATAGTCGGAGATGGCGCGGATGCCGCGCACAATCAGGTTGGCATTCCGGACAGCAGCGTAATCCACCAGCAGACCATCAAAGGTGTCTACTTCCACATTCGAAAATTCGGTTGCGACGGACTGGAGCATCTCCATCCGTTCGGCAACGCTGAAAAGAGGTTGTTTGGCGTTGTTCCGCAGAACAGCGACAATCAGCCGGTCTACGATCCTTGACGCTCGGGCAATAATGTCCCGATGTCCATTGGTAATAGGGTCGAAAGAGCCGGGGTAAATAGCGACGGTATGGGTGGACTGCCTGGCCACAGGGTAAATATCCAGTCTAGCGGAATTTACCCTTGGCTCGTGGAACTAGTTTTTAGAGACCGTACTGCTCTTTTGCCACCCGGAGGCATGTTTTTACGTTTTCATCTTCCAGCTTCAGGCGTTGTTCAGATGAAAGCTGGTCCATGCGAGGAAGTGGTTTTGCTGGCTTGTTTTCCCGAACCATCCGCAGCGTATTTGCCAGAAAAACTGCGGACCGTTGCGGCATCGTGGCCCAGTATTTTTCTGTCAGGCACGGCACCACCAGTGGATTACGGGTGATCATCTCCAGCACCATGTTGGTGCGGGGACGTGCCTTGCGGATCGTGTCGATGATCCGTTTCATGTCCAGCTGGCCTTCGCCAAATGTCATTTCGGACATCTCAAAACCAGTGGGATGTTCCTGCCACGCCATATCCTTCAGGTGAGTGACGGTAGTGTATGGCGCCAGTTTCTCCACAAACTCATATGGATTATCGAGGAGGGAAAGATTATTTCCGGTATCCAGCAGCATTCCGAAGTGCTCATGGCCGAACTCTTTCATCAGTCCCAGTGCGTCTTCCAACGTCCAGTCCTTATGATTCTCCAGACCCAAAGTCATCTTTTCGGCTTCTGCTGCTTTGGATGCTGCGGTGATTTTGGCGCGAGCATCGGCCACGAACTTTTTCCAGTCATCCATGGTGGCGAACGTCTCATAGCGTCTTCCGCTGAGAGCTCCCACGCGACAGGCAACTGCTCCTGATTCCTTTGCTTTGCGGATCGAGCTTCGCATGGCTTCCACATCCGGGGATAGCGGAAGCATCGCTTCATAAAACATGCCCAACTGCTCGCATCTGGCACGGAACTTCGCCGGATCTGCGGGTAGCATGGACTGGACGCCGCCGGCTCCACGCTCGGCGCAAAGTTCCAGGAATGCATGTGCATCCCGCGGCCTCAGATAGCTGAGATAGCAAGTGGTGGCGACTCCCATCCTGTACTGAGGGGTAGCTGCTGACAGAAAAGCTGTCGAAGCAGCAGCTGTGGCAAGAAAAGTCCGACGTTTCATCCTTTGAGAATGCTCCTTAATACTCCATCCCAGTGTTTACGATAGGGGCGCTCCAGCATGGCGGAAGCCTCCTTATCTCCGATAATGACTTCCTGATCCGCATCCCAGCGGATCTTGCGTCCCGTGCGCAGGCTGATATTTGCCAGATGGCAGGCAACCGCTGTGCGATGTCCATCTTCGACATCAGCGATGGGACGTTGCCGGGTTTTGATGCAGTCGACAAAATTCCGCACATGCAGATCGAACTGCTCATTGGAAGATCCAGGCTCTTTCTTTGCCTCGATCCATTGTTCCGGGGCCGCCTCCCTACGGGTGACTCCTCCTGTTGGTTGACCTTTAAAAACCGGGATGGCATTTTCCGGTGGTGACTTGGGATCGGGTGTGACGTCCCAACCAGCGCGTGAAATGGAAAGGTGTCCATAAGGACCCAGATACTGACTCTTCAGCGGACCCTGTCCCCGGCTCCCTTCGCGTTGCGACCACACGGCAGTAAACCCGGGATATTCAAAGAGGGCATCCTGTGTGTCCGGGGTTTCGCCGTCATCCTGAAGGACGAACCGGCCTCCACTGGAAGAAACAGCAGTTGGACCTTTGACGTTCATGAAGAAATGCAGAATGTCGATCTCATGTGCGCCAAGATTGGTCATCTGTCCACCGGAATAATCCCAGAACCAGCGGAAATGATAGAGGCCACGATGCGGAGAATAAGGCCTGGATGGTGCCGGCCCCAACCACATATCGTAGTCAAACTCACTGGGAGCTGTATCGGCAGTGGGTTTGCCAAATCCTGGATAGACATTGCGGAATGACGCCATCCTGACCGAAAAAACTTTGCCGATGTACCCATCATTCAGGACCTTTTTTGCCGATTGATAATGACGTCCGCTGCGTTGTTGCGTTCCGCACTGGACAACACGTTTATGTCGACGGGCCACATCAGTCATCCAGCGGCCTTCTTTGACGAAAAGCGTCATCGGCTTCTCGACATAAACATCTTTGCCTGCGGCACAGGACATCAGCGTCATCAGTGCATGCCAGTGATCCGGGGTGGATACCACAACTGCCTGAAGATCCTTGTCGTCGAGCAACTTGCGGAAGTCGCCATACTGACGGGTGTTGGGTCCACAAACGCGAGCGCCTTCTTCCATGCGTGGCTGGAATGTGTCGCTGACGGCAGCGCAATCGACGTCACGCTGGTTCTTGAAGTCATAGACATGCTGCGCGCCAATGAGGCCATAGCCAATGAATCCAACTTGTACGCGGTCATTTGCACCCATAACTCGGGTGGCTGACGCGGCCGTCAGTGCACCCAGAAAATAACGTCGAGTACGAAAGGGCATCGCGGGGATCATATCATTGGAAGCGCATGCCCATGAAGCTGGAATCTTTACTCGATAGTGGAAATCCTTCCGTGCTGAAGGTACGGAGCAAAGCGAAAGGTCCGGAAGGGAAACTTCCCATCACAGAAGAGATGCTTCTGCATGGTCCTTCCGGTGATCTTTTCGGATGGACACAGAATGCCGGAATGGGATGGGATCCCCGTAAGCTTGGTGGTCCTGAGGTGGTGATTCTTTCTACCCATGGAGGAATCCGCGCGGCCGATGGAACGCCCATCGCGCTCGGTTACCACACAGGACATTGGGAAGTCGGTCTTCTCATGGAAGCAGCGGCAAAAGAGCTAAAGGCTCTCGATGCTGTTCCGTTTGCGGGTTATTGCACTGACCCTTGCGATGGACGCTCGCAGGGAACTACAGGAATGTTCGATTCATTGCCATTCCGCAATGATGCGGCAACGATTTTTCGGCGTCTGATTCGCTCGCTGCCCACCAGAAAAGGAGTAATCGGAGTCGCGACCTGCGACAAGGGACTCCCGTCCATGATGATGGCTTTAGCGGGCACACCGAACCTTCCCTGCATTCTCATTCCCGGCGGAGTCACGCTCTCCCCGGAAGATGGTGAAGATGCCGGAAAGGTCCAGACCATCGGGGCGCGCTTTGCTCACAATGTCATCACCCTGGAATATGCGCAGGAGATGGGTTGCCGTGCCTGTGGATCGCCTGGAGGCGGGTGTCAGTTTCTGGGCACAGCGGCAACCGCACAGGTGGTATCAGAAGCACTGGGAATGACGCTTCCTCATGCTGCACTGGCTCCTTCGGGAGAACCCATCTGGACGGATATGGCTGTCCGTTCTGCCCGGGCTGTTCTTCGCTTGATCGAAAAGGGACTCACCATGCGCGATGTGCTGACTCCAGCCTCATTGGAAAATGCCATGGTCCTGCATGCAGCATTCGGAGGATCGACCAATCTGGTTTTGCATCTTCCTGCTACTGCTCATGCAGCCGGACTGAAGCCACCCACCGTCGGGGACTGGTCCCGCATCAATCGACAGGTGCCCCGGCTGGTAGATGCCCTGCCAAACGGACCGCGTGGACACCATACGGTGCAGGTGTTCCTTGCCGGAGGTGTTCCGGAAGTGATGCTGCATCTCCGTCGGGCTGGTCTGCTGGATACCAGCGTATTGACCGTAACCGGAGAGAAACTCGATCATCTGCTGGACTGGTGGGAGCAATCTGAACGTCGTGCGGAACTGAGGAAGCTGCAAAAGGAAAGCAACGGTATCGATCCCGATGATGTCATCATGGCCCCCGATGCCGCCCGTTCCCGTGGCCTGACCTCCACTGTCTGTTTCCCGGTGGGGAATATATCCCCTGGCGGATCAGTCATCAAATCTACAGCGATTGATTCTTCTGTGGTGGATGAGGATGGTGTCTATCGCAAGCGTGGACCTGCTCGTGTCTTCACCAGCGAGAAAGCTGCTGTGTCTGCCATCAAGAGCCACCAGATTCAGGCGGGAGACGTTCTGGTGCTGATGGGGCGCGGGCCGATGGGGTCCGGCATGGAAGAGACCTATCAAATCACTTCTGCTTTGAAGATGCTTGATTTTGGAAAGCATGTAGCGGTTATTACAGATGCCCGCTTTAGTGGTGTCTCGACTGGTGCCTGTATTGGCCACGTTACCCCGGAAGCGCTGGCAGGTGGACCGTTAGGCAAGATTCGGGACAATGATCCGCTGGAAATTATCATTGACCGGAATAACCTGACCGGAACCGTGAACTATGTCGGAGATCCGGAAGTCTTTGAAAAAAGAGAAAGTCATCCTGATCTTGCTCCGGATCCGGATATGCCTGCGGATTCCCGCCTGTGGGCAGCGCTGCAGCAAGCGAGCGGGGGGCCCTGGACAGGTGCCATCTTCGATGTAGACCGGATCATCCGTACTCTGGAGGCAGGGAAGAAGGTTCTTCAGGAAGAGGAATAAACTACGTCAATTCAGGGGATATTCCTTCGATCCTGTAACATAGAAAGATATCCCCGACATGCAGTTAAACGAAGTGGAGTTGAAGAAGACCGTCCATCTGCCGAAGACGGACTTCCCCATGAAGGCGAACCTTCCGCAGGCAGAACCCAAGTGGTTGAACAAATGGGAGGAAATCGGCCTTTATGCAAAGATTCGTCAGGCCCGATCCGGCAGGCCGCAGTATATTCTGCACGACGGCCCTCCGTATGCTAATGGAAACATTCACCTTGGCCACGCGTTTAACAAACTGCTGAAGGATTTCATTGTGAAGTCGAAGACCATGGCTGGCTTCGACTCTCCCTATATTCCTGGCTGGGATTGTCATGGCTTGCCAATTGAGATCAAGGTCGATAGCGAACTGGGATCAAAAAAGGCAAAGATGACGGCTGCGGAAATCCGTGGCGAGTGCCGAAAATATGCTGCGAAATATGTAGATCTGCAGAGAAAAGACTTCCAGCGCCTGGGTGTCTTTGGCCGTTGGGAAGATCCTTACCTGACCATGACCGCTGATTATGAGGCCGTCATCGCACAGGCGTTTGTCGATTTTCTGGATCAGGGATACGTCTACAAAGGCCTGAAGCCGGTGAACTGGTGCCTGAACTGCCGTACGTCACTGGCCGAGGCAGAAATCGAATACGAAACTCATACCAGCCCGTCGATCTATGTTCGCTTCGCAATGACATCGGATCCGGCTGTAGTGGATGAACGGCTCAAGGGATGGCGTACGTATGGCGTCATCTGGACCACCACTCCATGGACGATTCCGGCCAACCTGGCTATCTCCTTCCATCCGAAGTTTGAGTATTCCGCTATTGCTGTGGGCAAGGATGCCTACATCATTGCGACGGATCTGGTGAAGACCGTTGCGGAAATCCTGGGATGGACGGAATACGAAACCATTGCCACTTTTACTGGGGACCAGCTGGAAAAGTCTGTCTTCAAGCATCCATTTCTGGATCGGGATTCCATCGGAATTCTGGGCGATCACGTCACTCTGGATGCCGGAACGGGAGCTGTTCATACAGCACCGGGGCATGGTCATGATGACTATGTGATCGGCCTGAAATACGGGTTGCCGGTTTACTGTCCGGTAGACGGTGCCGGACGTCTGTACCAGGTGGGTGGTGTTCCGGGAGATCTGCCGGAATCCCTGCTGGGCAAGACTGTCTGGCAGGCGAATGATGTTGTTCTGGAAATCCTGCGCGAATATGGCGCCCTGCTGCAACTGAAGCCGTACGACCATAGCTATCCGCACTGCTGGCGCTGTCACAAACCAACCATCTTCCGTGGAACGGAACAGTGGTTCATCGGTATGGAGAAGAACAATCTCCGGCAGCGGACACTGGAACAGATCAAGAAGATCAAATGGATGCCGTCCTGGGGGGATGAGCGGATCTCAAACATGATCGCCTCCCGTCCGGACTGGAACATCTCACGCCAGCGTGTGTGGGGTGTGCCGATCACGGTCTTCTATTGCGAAGACTGCAATGAAACACTGACAGAAAAGAAGTATCTCGACCGGGTAGTGCAGCGTTTCCGCGAAGAGACCTCGGATGCCTGGTATACGCGATCTGCAGAAGAGCTTCTGGGTGATGATGCGGCATGTAAATGTGGCAGCAAAAAGTTCCGCAAAGAAACCGACATTCTGGATGTCTGGTTTGATTCGGGAGCCAGTCATCTGGCAGTCCTGGAACCGAATGGTTTACCCTGGCCCGCTGATATGTATCTGGAAGGTGGAGACCAGTATCGTGGCTGGTTCCATTCCTCTTTGCTCGTGGGCATGGGGCTTTGTGGGGAAGCGCCGTATCGTGAGGTTCTGACAAATGGCTGGACTCTGGATGGCGAAGGTCGTGCCATGTCCAAGTCTCTTGGCAATGTGATTGAACCGGAAAAGATCATCAAGCAGTATGGTGCTGACGTCCTCAGGTTGTGGGTGGCATCAGTTGAGTATTCTGATGATGTCCGTCTTTCCGATACGATTCTGACCCGTCTCTCTGAGGCCTATCGGAAGATCCGGAACACATATCGCTATATTCTGGGCGCGATCAATGATTTCGACCCAGCACAACATTCGCCCATTACTGCCGAAATCGATCAGTGGATTCTTGCGCGGACATCTGCACTGGTTCAGCGCACACTGAAGAACTATCAGGAATACCGCTTCCACTGGGTCTATCAGGATCTGTATAACTTCTGTGTGAACGATCTGAGTGCGATCTATTTTGATGTATCCAAAGATCGGCTCTATACCAGCGCCACCAATTCGCCCGACAGAAGAAGTGCTCAGGCAGCCATGTATCAGGTGCTGCATGCTCTGCTTCGGTTAAGTGCTCCTTTGCTGGCATTTACAACGGAAGAAGCCTGGCAGTTCCTGCGTACTGAGGGTGATGTCGACAGTGTGCACCTGGCGGAGTTTCCCAAGCCAGAGGATTTTCCAATTTTCGCGGAAGATAAACTGTCCAACTGGGAAAAGCTGGTTGCGATCCGTGAGCAGGTCACAAAATCACTGGAAGGCGCGCGACAGGAGAAATTGATTGGTGCGCCGTTAGAAGCTTCTGTTCAGTTGACGGCGGGAAGTGATCTTTATCCGTTGCTGGCAGAATATCAGTCGCAGCTGCCGGGACTGTTCATTGTTTCGAATGTTGTGCTGGTTCAGGGCGATCAACCGGGTGTTTCTGTGCAGGTAAATCGGGCGGATGGTGAGAAGTGCGAGCGCTGCTGGAAGTACAAGAAGGACATCGGATCAGATGATCGATTACCCACTGTCTGTGCTTCTTGTGCAGCAGCAGTCAGCGAGATGTTTGCGTGACACGCATTGCTGCTTTTTCCATAGCCGGACTCGTGGTTCTCGCGGACCGGCTATCGAAAGTATGGATTGAGCGCAATGTCTCCATGTGGGACTCTCATACAGTCATTCCGAACGTCTTTAATATCGTGTACACCCGAAATTCCGGTGCAGCCTTTGGAATTCTGCATGATGCTCCGGATTGGTTGCGAGCCACAGTCCTGATTGGTGTTTCGACAATTGTGATGTCGATTATTCTCTGGCTCATCTGGAAAGATGTTCAGGGGAGGTTTCCTCTTGCATTGCTGGCGGGCGGAGCCATCGGCAATCTGTATGACCGGATCATTCATGGCAGCGTAACCGATTTTCTTCAGGTATTTATTGGCTCTTATGAGTGGCCCAGCTTCAACGTGGCGGATAGTGCAATTACGATTGGTGCGATCCTGATGGCACTGGATATGTTCAGAAAGCGAACTCCTGCTCATGCTCCCCAAGCTCATTGAATTCGGAGACTTTTATTTACCAACTTATGGCGTCCTGGTCGCCATCGGATTTCTTGCAGGGCTATGGGTAACCAGTAGCCTGGGGAAGAGGGTGGGGATTGATAGTGAGAAGATCAGTAACCTCGCCATCTCCTGTGCTCTGGCCGGATTGTTGGGCGCCAAGCTGATGATGTTTGTCTTCGACTGGGACAGATATGCACAGAATCCCAGAGATATTTTCACGCTGGAGACATTGCAGGCCGCAGGAGTTTATCAGGGTGGATTTATCCTCGCCTTTATCGCGGCTATCTTCTTGATCCGGAGTTATAAAATGCCCCCTTTGCTCACCATGGACGCATTTGCTCCTGGGATCGCAATCGGACATGCTATCGGCAGGCTGGGTTGTCTGGCCGCTGGATGCTGTTGGGGGGCGCGCTGTGATCGCCCATGGGCAATTACTTTTACAGATTACACTGCGTATGAAATTACAGGAGTTCCACTGGGAATTCCGCTACATCCCAGCCAGATCTACGAATCAGTCTTTAACTTTGCTCTCTGCTATTTCCTGTATCGCGTATTTATGAAGCGACCTGTGCCGGGAACTGTGATCGGGCTCTATCTGGTGTTGTATTCTATTGCCCGGTTTGTGATTGAATTCTTCCGGGATCATGCACAAGATCTGATCGGTCCTTTTTCGAATACTCAATGGATTTCTGTTGGAACCGCTGTGGTGGGGGTCGGAATCCTGCTGGTGATCAGAAAAAGACCAGCAGGTGCAGTATCAAATGTCAGTAGCTGAAAATTACTCAGCGGGCGTCTCAGTGCCTTCCTGATAGTAAGAGTTGTAGTAGTTGTATTTTGAGTACATCTCTCCGCGGCTGGCTCCGTTGACTACCACTCCGAGTATGTTGTTTTCACAGACGGAGTTAATCGCCTTGGTTACCGAATCAATAGCGGTGCTGCCAATACGGACAACGAGAATTGTGCCGTCGGTCATGGTTCCCAATAAAGCCGCATCAGCTGCAAATAATAATGGGGGAGAGTCAAGAATCACCCAATTGAAGATCTGAGGTAAAGCCTTCAACAGATTTTTAGCCTGAGGTAAATTCAGCAACTCCAGCGGATTCATCACTGCTTGCCCAGCGGGCATGATGTAGAGATTCTGTCCCTGCACTTTGCGGATGATCTGGCGGAGTTCAGCTTTTCCTAATAGGAAATCAATAATTCCGGGGCCACGGTCGATCTGGAAAAGCTGATGGACCATAGGTCGGCGGAAGTCGAAATCTGCAATCACGGTTGGATTGCCTTCCAGTTGCGCTTCTGCAATCGCAAGATTGGCCGCTGACATGGATTTGCCTTCTGCAGGAGAGGGGCTGGTAATGACTACGGAATGTATCGGTTGCAGAGTTTGCAGATGATTCAGGCGAGTCCGTAGCGTGCGAAACTCTTCATTCGGAACTTCGTATGGCTTGGATGGATCAAGCAGATGTGCTTCTGGGAGCGGAGTAAATGGAATCTCCTGTGCCTGATCCATGGCAGAGGAGAGATCCAGCGCCAATCCGTTCAGTGTGATCTGTGCAGACTTCTTCGGCTCCAGTGCTCTGTTTACTGTGATGGGCGGTTGGCTGGGGGCTACCGTGACTGTTGCAGGGATAACAGACTGAGTCTCAATCTGCTCTTCAATGCCGGATGCTTCTTCTGTATCTGCAGAAACGGATCCTTCAATCGCCGCTGAGGGGGGATGTCCATCTTTTGCTGCCGACTGGGCTGCCAGTTGTTCAGCCTTTCTCAAGGCATCGTGAACTCGACTCATTCAGTTGCTCTCCATTTTCTGTTCTTCTTTATATCGACAGTGCATCAGGATTTACTTGAGTAATAGAGATACATAACTCCGGCCATGACGATAATGGCAATCAGGCATGCTGTTGACCATGCCAGCCAGCTTAAGCGCCGTCTTCGGCGAACAACCAAAGGATTTTCAATATAGGGGACGCTGCCAAGTACAGTGAGTTTTGTGTACGCACGGACGTCCTTCAGATTTTTGATCGTGGCGTCTTTCACTTCGCGAGCACCTGCCAGAAAGATTCCCAGAATCAATCCGAAGCCTGCTGCGCCACCAATGATGATGGGACGCTTGGGTTTGGTGGGCTGAGTGGGGAGGCTGGCCGGATCCAGCAGTTCCAGAGTTTCTCCCTGTTGACGTGTTTCCAGTTCGGTCGCACTTTGTGAGAGAACAACCTTGCTGTTCATCTCCTCGTACTTCTGCTGCGCCATAATTTTTTCACGCTGCAATTGTTCGTATTCCCCGATACCGGCAGGAATGGATTCGAGGCGCGCCTGGTAACTTCTGTGATTACGGTCAGCTGCTTCCAGTTCTTTCTGGGCATTCTCGATTTCCAGGTTGCGTGTCTCAATCTGGGTACGAGTGGCTGCAACTTCCCGTTCCAGGCGCCGAATTTCCGGAGAAATAGTTGATCTGGCCGTTTGTGCAGCGCTTTCATCCGCCTCTTTTTGCGCAGCCTGTGCGGCCTGTGCGGCAGCTACCTGCTTCTGGTAAATGGCATCGCGTGTCTTCTTGAGTACCTCGATGTTTGCTATCTGCTTGTCTACATCGGGATGTCCCGGTTTATATGAGTGGAGCATCGCTTCCAGCTGTGCTTCAGCTCGCAGAATTTGTCCGTCCAGTTGGGTGGTGGTTTGAACTACAACAGATCTGCCCGTCTGGGATTGCGCCACATTTTCCGGCCGACGGGCTTCCCTGAGTTCATCGTTCAGGTTTTGCAGACGGGACTCCAGAATGAGCTTGTCCTGATTTGCACGGCTGATCGTCGCATTGATATTCAACATGCGCGTTTCAATCGAAGTAATGGCAGACTGTACACTGGACATCTCTTCCGGCATCCGTCCAGCATTGTTCATCCGGAACTGGGACAGTTTTCGATCTGTTTCTTCAAGTTCGTTCCTGCGTTTTTCACGTTCTTCCTGAAGAAACCCGGTAGTTGCTGTTGACTGAGTTGCCCGCGCATTCAGATTTTCATCAATGAATCGGCGCACCAGCTCATTGACCACTTTTTGTGCGATCAGACGGTTCTCATAAGAGAAAGAGATCTGAAATGCCTGGACTTCGTTGTTACGACCTTGTCTTTTCTGCAGCGATCCCACGGTCGTAACGCTGATATTCCTTCTCATCTGTTCCACCAGATCATCAGTGGGGAGGCGGTTTTTGTCCCGTGGATAAAGCTGATGCAGGTTAATGATATTCGTCAGCGTGGTTCTGCTGGTGATGGACTGATAGATGGAATTAATCCGTTCACTCATGTCCACATTCACATTTGTGGGGATGAATCTTTCCGGGATTTGTGGAGGAGTGACACGAATTGTTGCAGAGGACACATAGGTGTCGGTCCAGAGATAAGCAATTACAACTCCGATTACCAGACAGGCAAGCAGCGGACCCAGAATCCACGACTTATTCCGACGCAGGATATCGATGTAATCCTCTACATCCATCTGTCTGCGAGGGGCTGACATTGGATCCTGGAATATAGCTGGTTGCATCGTATCCTCCTGTGAAATGAATGCCTAAAATTTTCCTGATCTGACGTCAGGATTTTCCATAAATTCCTGCCTGGAATTATGGAACGATGATGTGATCACCGGGTTTGATCTCAATATTTTGCTGCATATTCTTACCCTTGATCACATCTTTGTAGTTAAATTTAATGCGTTCTCCATTCCTTAAAATGAAGATTTTTTTACCGTTGGCGAAATCCTTGAGGCCTCCGGCCACGGAGATTGCCTCCAGAACTGTAATAGGGGTGACGATCAGATAAGCGCCGGAACGACCCACCTCTCCGGTAATCAGAAACTTCTTGCTGTTTACCTGAGCCACTTCCAGCATTACTTCCGGATTCACCATGGTTCGGCTGAGTGCCTCCAGAACCCGCTTTTTCAGTTCTTCTGGGGTAGCTCCATCCGCTTCGATATCACCAGCAAGGGCCATGCTGATCTTGCCATCCGGGCGAACGGTATAAGTGCCGGATAACTCTGGTTCTCGCCAGACGCTGATCCGGATCACATCACTCAGGCCAATCTTGTACGTGTTTGGATCAACAGGAGCAGCACCTGCGGAACCACCTGACCGGGGTGCATCGTCTGGCTTCTGATCATCATTCTGCTGGCTGATCGGCTGATCAGCTGCTGCAGGGATTACGGCTTCCTGTGCCTGGACAGCTGGACAGACAAGTCCAGTCATCACGATAAGAGTTCCAATCAGAAGTGGGTGAGCCATAAAAGATGACGAGTTGTTTGCACGCAGGGCACGGGTTCCAAATATGGGTAGACAGACCTTGAACACAATATCGGCGAGCGTGGAAGACATTTCAATCTCCGGCCTTCAGTATACTACAGGCAATCTTGCAAACTTTGCCTGATTTATCGAGCTTTTTGTTTGAAAATCAGTAATTTGAACGCAATTATTTATCTCTCCTAGTACGATGGTTCTGTGTGGTTCTATCGCCGAATAATCAAGGAATTTCATGAAATACTTTCTCGCAAAAACTGAGCCCGGTGCCTATTCCATTCAGGATCTCCAGCGGGATGGACACACTTCCTGGACGGGTGTCCGTAATGCTCAGGCTCTTCAGGCAATTCGTGCCATGAGTCCGGGGGATCGTGTATTTATCTATCATTCAACTGGTGAATCTTCCGTGGTTGGCGTTGCAAAAGTTCTGACAAAACCTCAGGATGATCCGCAGGACCCGAAATCAGCTTATGTGGATGTCGAGTTTGTTTCTTTGATTGATCCTCCTGTAACACTTAAGGAAATAAAGACTTCTGGTGAATTTGACGATTGGGCACTGGTGCGGCAGAGTCGCCTTTCCACAATGTCCGTTCCTGAGAAATTCGTGAAATGGATACAGGGAAAATACCCGAAGTTAAAGCTTTAATTAATGGAATTATTGGGTGGTTTTAACCAGATCAGCACTTTTTTTTCAAATTCAACTGCTGCTGCCACATAGGCGCTAACATGACCTGCGCCTGGTACCAGCCAGAGCTCACTATCTTCTGCAATCTGATGTATAGATTCAGAATGCCGGGGAAGTGTTTCCTGATCTTTCAGACCGTGGATGAGCAGCAGGGGTGTTTTTAACGATTTCGCGCTTTGAAGGGGCGATGCTTCACGAAGGTCCAGCCCATAACGAATCCTGGCGTACAGGACACCTCCCCAAAGAAGTCCGTGTGCCGGAATCGCGGAAAGCATACTTGCTGCATGAGGGGCGCGACTGATCCGGTCAAAAGCGACGGACAGCAGGCTTTCATAAGGGCATTCCGCGACAATGGCGGAGAAGACAGGTTTTTCGGCAGCAGCCTGAATCAGGACTGCTCCTCCCAGAGATTCTCCCAGTCCGTACAGGCTGGTACATCCTTCATTTCTCATCCACGCAGCCCAGGCCAGCGTGTCCCACTTTTCCAGAATTCCGTAGGTCACCTTGTCGCCACCGCTTTTTCCATGTCCGCGACTATCCGGAGCCAGTACGGAATACCCGGCTTTCACCAGCATGGGGGCGAATCCAAGAGAGCCTGCCCGGGCATCTCCAATTCCGTGTAGCAACAGGACACAAGACCTTTGCGGCGAAGTGCGGATAAAAGATCCGCGCAGAATCACACCATCAGATACAGTGATGCTCACATCTTCCAGTGGCGGAAGATTGACCAATGCATCCGGAACCGGGCGATAGGGAAACCGTGGTGTTCGTAACGCTCCTTCACAGATGACTGCCCCCAGTCCGAGAAAAATAACGATAGAGAAAAGTCCAGCGAAGAGGGCGGGGCGCTTCCAGTGCATTCAGAATGTAAGGACGATTATTCACTGAAATTGTTCGAATTAAGGGCATTGAGATGTCGCCATACCTTCGAAACTGGAAGTCCCACCACGTTGAAGTAGCATCCCTCGATCTGGCCAATGAATTTTGACGCGCCTCCCTGAATGGCATACGCTCCGGCTTTATCCATAGGCTCACCGGATGCGACATATTCCGCAATATCCGTATCTGTCATTTCCTGGAAATACACGGCAGTGGAGGCGATGTCTGAAAGTATCTGATTCTTTGTTCTGATGCAGATACCGGTATGGACATGATGGACGTGACCGGACAGCTGACGCAGCATGCGGCGGGCATCCTCTGCATCTGCCGGTTTTTCCAGAATCAGGGAATCGATTTCCACCACTGTATCCGCCGCCAGAATCATCTCATCCGGATTCATCGGGACTGCTTCCGCTTTTTCCCTGGCCAGTCGCTGTACATAATGGGTGGCGGGTTCTCCTTCATGCGGAACCTCTCCGATATTTGCGACTCGAACAGAAAATTCAATCCCTGCATTTCGAAGCAGTTCGCTCCTTCGAGGGGAGGCAGAGGCGAGGACAAGATGTTTCGGCATTCTTTCGAATGCTACAATCTTCAATCGACCCCGCAAAATGGAACGCGCCGCAAGTCTGCTCCCACGGTTAAAAACAAAACATCTGGCGGTTGAGGATCTTGCCCGGGCTGCATGGCCCAAGGCGATCGGTAAACGGCTGGAAAAGCGGACGCGTGTGCTGAATCTGGTTCGTTCCACACTGGTAATTGAAGTAGAGGATGCGGTGTGGCAGAAGCAGTTGCATGCCATCCGGTATCACATCCTGGCGAACATCTCTTCCCTTCTGGGTGAAGGCCATGTGACCTCGCTGGAATTTCGCATCGGGATTCCTCGCCGTCCGGCCGGACGTGAAGTAGAGGCTGCTGCAGCGGGACCTCTTTACCTGGATGAGGCTGATCGCATTGCTGATCCCGTGTTGCGGAAAATCTACCGCCAGAAGAAACGTGCGGCGGGAGAATAAGGAATCTCATGAGAATCACTGAAGAGCAGGTCCGGTATGTTGCGGATCTGGGTAATCTGACACTCACCGAAGATGAGTTGCATAAGATGACTCGCGATCTGGAAGGCATTCTGGAGCAGATTGAGCGGCTCAACGAGATCAATACGGATGGTGTGGAGCCGATGGCACAGGTGTTGTTCGATGCGGAAGAGACGGCCACGTTGCGTGAGGATGTAGATCATCCTGAACGGCGCTTCCCCAATGAAACCGTATTGGTCAACGCTCCCCTGTCCGGTGGTGGATACTTCAAGGTTCCCAAGGTGATTGAACGATGAATGTAGCGAATCTCACCATTGCGGGAATTCGTGAGTCTTTGGCGAAGAAAGAATTCTCTGCGGTCGAACTGGCGACAGAAGCCATCCGGTTTGCGGAAGCAGAAAATCCGAAGACCAATGCCTATCTGACATTTTCTGCGGATCGCGCTCTGGCTACTGCAAAATCTGTGGATGAGAAGCTGGCTCGTGGAGAAAACGCAGGAGCTCTGGCCGGTGTTCCGCTGGCGGTAAAAGACGCCATTGTCACGAAGGATCTTCGGACGACGTGTGGCTCAAAGCTGCTGGAAAACTATATTCCGCCGTACGATGCCACTGCCGTCATTCGTCTGGAGCAGGAAGGCGCACTGGTGCTGGGCAAGGTGAACTGTGACGAGTTCGCCATGGGATCCTCGAATGAGAATTCCGCTTTCGGCCCGGTTCGGAACCCTGTTGCACTGGATCGTGTTCCGGGTGGTTCCAGTGGTGGCTCGGCAGCAGCCGTTGCTCAGGGTACAGCAGTTGTTTCGTTAGGCTCTGATACGGGCGGATCCATTCGCCAGCCTGCATCGTTCTGTGGTGTTGTCGGTGTGACGCCTACGTATGGTCGTGTATCCCGTTATGGACTGGTGGCTTTTGCAAGCTCTCTCGATCACATTGGACCTTTTGGCCGTAATGTGGAAGATGCTGCACTGACTCTTCAGATGATGGCGGGTCGTGACGAAATGGATGCAACATCTGCTGCTGCACCAGTCCCTGATTACGTGGCGGCTTCAAAGCAGCCTGTTGCCGGAATGAAGATCGGCCTTCCGAAGGAATATTTCGCAGGGCTGGCCAGTGAAACAGGCGACCGCATTGCAGAAGGCATTGAAACACTGAAGAAGTTGGGGGTGGAGGTAGTGGATATCTCACTGCCCGCCACTGAATACGCCATTGCCTGTTACTACATCATCGCGACAGCAGAGGCGAGTTCCAATCTTGCCCGTTATGATGGCGTTCGATACACATCGCGCTCCGAAAAATCGAACACTCTTGCCGATATGTACCGCAATACAAGGGGTGAAGGTTTTGGCGCAGAGTGCAAGCGACGCATCATGCTGGGAACCTATGTTCTCAGCCATGGCTATTACGATGCCTATTATCTGAAAGCCCAGAAGGTGCGTAACCTGATCGCGCAGGATTTCTCCCGTGCCTTTGAGCAGGTGGATGCGGTGATTGCTCCTGTGTCTCCTTTCCCTGCGTTCAAGCTGGGTGAGAAGGTAGACGATCCTGTGTCGATGTACTTGTCAGATATCTACACGATTACCGGAGATCTGGCAGGGATTCCGTGTATGAGCGTACCTTGCGGAAACACGGCGGAGGGATTGCCCGTCGGGATGCAGATCCTGACAAAGCATTTTGATGAAGCCGGGATGTTCCGTCTGGCAGGCGCATTTGAGCGCGCCCGCCAGTAATCCGGAAGTTTACTTCAACGCTTTTTTGAGAATAGGGCCCTCAACATTCGACATCTCCAGATACAGGAATGCAGATACTTTCATTCCTGTATGTTTCAATCTGAAGCACATGAATCTTGAGGAGTATGATCGTAGTTCGGGCATTTGTGCAACAAATCCGCCCCTGGATTCATCAACTGGATAAATCAGGAAATAAAAGGAGAGAAAAATATGGCATTTGAACTACCCAAGCTTCCTTACGCTCATGATGCACTGGAACCTCACATCGACAAGACCACGATGGAGATTCATCATGGCAAGCATCATCAGACATACGTCACCAACCTGAACAAGGCATTGGAATCTGCTCCTGAACTGGCTGGAAAGTCACTGGAAGAACTGTTGGCCAACAATCTGGCCATTGTGCCGGAATCCATTAAAACTGCCGTTCGCAACAATGGTGGTGGACACTGGAACCATAGCTTCTTCTGGGAAATTCTTGGACCCAATGCCGGTGGTACCCCCACTGGAAATGTTGCAAAAGCAATCGACGCAGCATTCGGCAGCTTCGATGCTTTCAAGGAAAAGTTTGCTGCGGCTGCCACCGGACGTTTTGGTTCGGGTTGGGCCTGGCTGGTGAAGTCAGGAGATGGGGTGGAAATTACTTCCTCCCCGAATCAGGACAACCCTGTGTTCGAAGGCAAGACTCCAATTCTTGGCCTGGATGTCTGGGAGCACGCATACTACCTGAAATATCAGAATCGCCGACCGGAATATATCGGTGCGTTCTGGAATGTTGTGAACTGGGCAGAAGTGGAAAAGCGCTTTAACGCTTAGTTCTCGGATTTAGAATCTCGAATCAAAAGAAAAAGGGGAGCTAACTGCTCCCCTTTTTTGTGTTTCAGGCTGCTTTGGGTGCCTGATGCTTATCCAGTGGCGTCACTGAATCCAGGAAGAACCAGCAGATTGCGGCTACAAGGTAGATGGATGCTGAGATATAGAAGGTCAGGTCCCAGTTTGAACTGGTAATCTGAATCAGCTTGCCGATCACAATCGGAGCAACTCCGCCTGCCAGATTGCCCATCATGTTCATCGAGCCGGAAAGCGTTCCTGCGAACTTTCCACCCACATCCATGCAGGCTCCCCATGCCGGAGGCATGGCAAGATCATTGCAGAAGCTGGCCATGGCGATAGCGAGAACAGCGAGGAACGGATTTCCCAGCTTTGTGGAGAGAACCAGCATTCCGGCTGCACCCAGTACGCCAATAATGGCGATAATCCTGCGGCCACCCCGTTCAGAGCCAAGCTTTTTGGAAAGCCAGGGTGTAGCAAGCCCACTGAACATACAACCGATTCCACCCAGGAAAAGCGGAAGTCCGGCCATTACTGCACTGGTGTTCAGAGACATCCCACGAGCTTCCTGCAAATACGTTGGCAACCAGGTGATGTAGAAATACCAACCATAAGAGACACAGAAGTAGGAGAGCCATAAAAGCCATACAGAGCCGGAAGCTGCGAAGCGGGCCCAGGGTACGGAGTGGTCTCCCGCTGTTGCCTCAATATGGCCGATCTGTTCGAGTTCGCCCTGGTTGACTGCGGGATGTTCTTGCGGAGTATCCCGATACCACTTGTAGAACCACAGGGCCCAGATGATGCCGAAAACACCAAAGAGAGTGAAAGCAGTCCGCCAGGTCATGAAGCCAAGAAACCACTGGACCAGTAACGGAGTAAAGGCACCACCCCAGCGGGCAGCCATCCAGAGAACACCTTGAGCTTTGACTCGCTCACGGGAGGGGAGCCAGGTACTGAACGCCTTGGTGATGTTGGGGAATGCTCCTGCTTCGCCTGCTCCAAACAGGAAGCGGATAACAATGAGAGAGGTACGGTTCCAGGCTGCGGCGTGGGCAACAGTGAAGATGCTCCACCATACAGTGATAAAGGTAAGAATTCGGCGGGGGCCGTACTTGTCGCCAAGCCATCCCATCGGAATTTCGAACAGGGCATAGCTCCAGGCAAAGGCGGCCATGACCAATCCCAGATCTTCCTTTGAAAGGTTCAGGTCTGCTGAGATCGGGCCTGCTGCCTGGGCAATACAGACACGATCAATGTAGGTAATGATGGCTAGTGCGATTGCGAAGTAGACAACCTTATAGCGCACGAGCGAGGGTTTATTCATCAGTCTTCAATTCCTTATCTATCCATTTCAAATATGCTGAAGACCCTGCAGTGATGGGCAGAGCTACGATTTCCGGCACTTCATAGGAGTGTAACCTTAAGATCTCAGCGCTGAGTTCTTCAAAGAGAGTATGGCGGGTTTTGATCACCAACATGACTTCTGAAGATTTTTCGAGTGCATCTTTCCAGCGGTACACGCTGGTCACCTGAGGCAGGATATTGACGCATGCAGCCAGTTGTCTTTCGACAAGGCTGGTTGCGATGGTGTCTGCCTGTTCCAGTGATTCACACATGCAAAAGACAATAATTTTACCTGTCATACAAGGATTCTTTCCCTGAATCTTGATTCAAAGGGCCAATGAGGATTATATAGAACATAGGGATCTCATCTTGTCACCACTCATTCGCAAATTAAGCTATGCCTTCGTCGCCTTGATTGTCGGTGCATACGCTGTGTTTGCACTGAAAAGTCCGCAGGGAATCCCTGCCCTAATGGAAAAGTGGGATGAGGTGCGCCGGCTGGAGCAGGAAAATGCTGCCCTGGAGCAGAAAATCAAAGAAAAGCGGGATCGCATCAATCGCCTGAATGAACGTCAGGATGAGTTGGAGCTGGAGATGCGGAAAGAACTGAATCGTGTGAAGCAGGGCGAAAAGACACTGATCCTGCCGGATCACTCGGAAAGCTCCCCGGCAGAATCCAACTAAATTTTGGGGTTGGCTGTTAGCTGCCTTCTTTTACTCGTTCCTGTATTTCTTCTGTAGTCAGCTTTTCTATTTCGGTGGAAATATCCCAGATGTGGCCAAACGGATCCTGGAATTTCCCATTTCTGTGCCCATAAAATTGATCAGCAATGGGCGTGAGAGCTTTTAATCCCTCAGCAACAGCCTTCTCTGCAAACTGATCGACATTCTCCACTTGAAGATGAATGATTACTGGTGAATTGCCGATTGTTTTTGCACTCAGACAATCGTATTCCGGAAATTCACTGGCCATCATAAACCTGGCTCCTTCCACGATGATTTCCACATGCCCCAGTTTTCCGTCCGGCATCATTACCCGATACTCTTCAGTGGCGCCGAAAGCCTTTTTATAAAACTCAATAGCTGCTACCCCATCATCGACGATGAGGTAGGGCGTGATCGTATTTTTAAAGCTCATGGTGATTCAGTTTGGCATGATTAACATGCATTCATACAGGACAAACAGAGAGAAATTTTGTGAAGTCTTGAAACATAATATTGACGCAGCTTTCATGAATTTGAATACTGCGATTGATATTCCTCATAAAAGGTCAAAATGAGGAATACACTCCATAGTCTGCTAATTGGCATCGCTTTTTCTGTTGTCACTTATGCCCAGTTTGATACAGCTGAAGTTCTGGGTGCCGTTCGGGATAATACCGGATCTGTTGTTTCAAAAGCATCTATCACTCTTCGGAATCAGGGAACGGGAATCCAGGCCAGCACAACAACCGACGATAATGGGAACTACATTTTTTCGAATGTCAGAATCGGAACCTACACTGTCACTGCGGAAGCGGCCGGATTTTCAAAATCAGTAGCAGCCGATATCGTGGTCAACGTGAATGCTCGCCAGCGCGTCGATATCGCGCTTCAGGTCGGGCAGGTCAGCGAATCTATCCAGGTGACGGATGCAGCGTCTGCTCTTCAAACAGATACCAGTGACCGTGGACAGCTGGTGAACACCACACAGATCGTGCAGCTGCCTCTCAATGGCCGGTCTTATTCCGATCTCGCATTGCTCACCACTGGTGTCACCCGGTCTCCTTCTTCTTATTCAGGTACACCGCGTGAAGGTTCATTCATCGTGAATGGACTCCGCAGCACCTACAATAACTACCTGCTGGATGGAGTCGACAATAACGCTTATGGCACCAGCAACCAGGGATTTGCGAATCAGGTAATCCAGCCGTCACCTGACTCCGTAGCCGAGTTTAAGGTTGTCACCAGTAACTACTCAGCTGAATACGGACGAAGCGGTGGCGCCACTGTCAGTGTGGTGACCCGTAGCGGTACCAATGAGTTCCACGGCACCGGATACAACTTCCTGCGCAATACATCCCTGAACGCAGTGGGATTCTTCAAGCCAAGCAGCGGAGTGAAGCCAAGTCTCACCCAGAATCAGTTTGGCGGGACAATCGGTGGTCCCATCGTCAAGAACCGTGCATTTTTCTTCGGTGATTATGAGGGATTTCGCAGCATTGGCAAGAATCTGAACTTCTCCAGCATTCCCACCATGAATGACCGCACAGGTGTTTTACCTGTCACTGTAGTGAATCCACAGACCGGAAGAGTGTACGCGGCAGGAAGCAAAATTCCGGATAGTGATATCTCCCCCTTTGCACGGAAAGTATTGAATGATCTTCCTGTTCCAACTGGAGCCGGTCGCTCTGCAAACTTCCAGCAGCTTTCGATGGATCGTAATTACAACGACAAGTTCGATGGCAAGCTGGACGGACAGCTGAGTGATACAGTTTCAGGCTTCATCCGCCTGAGCCAGCGCAAGGTGAATGTATTTAATGAGCCAAACATTCCGGGTCTGTCCGGTGGAAACAGCAATGGATTCACCCGTATCCTCAACCAGCAGATGGTGCTTTCTACTACCTGGGTTTCCAGCCCTACCTCAGTACTGGAAGCACGATTTGCTATCTCTCGTACGAATGCCGGAAAGTTTCCTCCGTTGACTGGTGGACCCAGTATGGAAGCTCTTTATGGCATCACAGGTCTGCCGACAGATCCCGCCCTGACCGGCGGACTGGTTGCGACTACCATTTCCGGTTTCAGCCAGCTGGGACGTCAGTCCACCAACCCTCAGTTCCAGAATCCATTTAACTTTGGTCCCAAGATCAACTTCTCCAAGCAACTGGGGCGTCAGTCTCTGAAGATTGGATATGAGTTTGTTCGTGTACACACAGAAGTGAGTGACGTGAATCCTCTCTATGGACGTGATAACTACTCTGGAGCCTTCAGCCGTCCTTCGTGTTCACAGCTGGGACTTGCTGCCGGATGCGCTGTGCCGAATGATGCAGCCAGCTATTCTCTCGCCGATTTTATGTTCGGTCTGAGAAATCAATATGCTCTCGCCAATTACGTTGTGGGGAACTATCGCCAGAACATGAACTTCATCTATGTTCAGGATGATATTCGTGTCAGCTCGAAGCTGACAGTGAACCTGGGATTGCGCTGGGAGTATGCAACACCGCGCTGGGAACGCGATAACATTCTGTCGAACTTCGATCCTGCAACAAACAGTCTGATCAAGGCAAAGCACGGCAGCATCTATGACCGTTCTCTGATTAACCCGGATCGCAACAACTTTGCTCCCCGCATTGGATTTGCCTACAGCATGACCCCCAAGACAGTGTTCCGTGGTGGCTATGGCTGGAGCTACATCCACCAGAATCGCGTCGGCAGCGCTGACTTGCTCGGAATCAACGGACCGCAGGTTGTGATTGCGACCGTCAACCAGAACAATCCCAGCGATCCTTCTTTCCGTACTACTCAGCAGGGATACCCGGAAGGGCTGACCAGCGAAGCTAACTTCAATCCGCTGCTCTCCAACATCACCTACATTCCGCGGAATTTCCGTTCCCCCTATGTCCAGAGCTGGTTCTTCTCTGTCCAGCGCGAACTGGCCCGGAATCTTGTCCTGGACGTTGGATATATCGGCAACCATTCGGTGGGAATCCCGGTCATCGGAGACTACAATCAGGCCGCACCGCAGCCGACCTCTACCTCACGCCTGTCACTTCAGGCACGCCGTCCGAACCAGAGCTTTGGTGCCATCACATGGTTTAATCCGGCTGGATTCTCCAACTACAACGGGCTTCAGGTCAAGCTGGAAAAGAAGTCCTCCAGCGGTCTATATTTCCTGAACTCCTTTACCTGGTCCAAGGCCATCGATAACAGCGGCCAGTCACTGGATACTTCAAACGGGAATGATGCAAGTCCGCAGGACATCCGGAATATGGCAGCGGAAAAGGGTGTGTCCAACTATGACCAGACACTGGTGAACATTACCAGCGTTGTGTACCAGATCCCATTCGGACATGGCCGCAGATTTGGAAGCAGCACTCCCGGAATCGTGAACCAGATTCTGGGTGGCTGGGAAATCAGTGCGATCAACAATGCACTCAGTGCACCTCCCATCAACCTGCGCGCCTGGGCTGGATCCATTCCTTCGGATTATCAGGTGGTCGGGAATCTTTCCGGATTCCGTGGTGGAGAAACCTATCGGCCCAATGTAACCGGGCCTGTACTGGCACCGGAGAACGAACGTACGATCGACAACTACTTCAATAAGGCGAATATCTCTCTGCCTACTGATCCATCACAGCCTTTCGGGAATGCGGGACGGAACAGCGTAAGGGCACTTGCCATGCACACTCTGGACCTGGGAATTCACAAGAACTTCCCGATCATCAAAGAGCGAGTCAGAATTCAGTTTCGTTCTGAGTTCTTCAATGCTCTGAACAAAACTAACTTCACGGCACCCAATGTGGATCGAAACAATGCAGCCTTCGGAACTATTCGCGGAACATTCCCGGCCCGCCAGATCCAGTTTGCTTTGAAGGTATTGTTCTAAACGTCTCTCAATTATTTGCGGAGAACGAAAACAGCGATCTCCGCAAGCAGATTTCCCGCAATCGTTATCTGATTCTGGCCGGAGAGAAAAATTCTTTTCTCAACAATCCACTTTTCTTTTGCGGCCAGAGTTTCAAAATCGTTCACGGTCAGCATGCGGATGTTCGGAGTTTCATGCCACTCGTAAGGGAACAGCTTGTTTCTGGGCATTTGTCCACCGAAGAGCATAGTGAGACGGACACTCCAGTGACCGAAGTTCGGGAATCCGACAATAATTCTTTGTCCTACCCGCAGCATCTCCCGCAGCAGATCCAGTGGATGGGCTACCTGTTGTAGTGTCTGGCTCAGGATGATGTAGTCAAAAGCAGAATCCGGATAGTCAGACAGACTCTCTGCCATATCTCCCTGATAGACGGAGGCGCCACGGGCAATTGCCTGCTGAACCAGTGATCCATCCAGTTCAATCCCGCGTCCAGCCACTTTCTTGTTCTCCATCAGCCAGGCAAGAAGTGCACCGTTGCCACATCCCAGATCAAGAACCCTGGTTCCGGGTTCAATCAGGCCACCAATGGTGGCATAGTCACTGCGTTCCAGGACATTCAGGACCGTCTGAGCTTTTGAAGAAGGATTCATGCAGCAGCGACCATCCTGGCTGTACTGGCAAGAAAGCCACGAACAATTTCTGCCTGTTCATCAATGGTTACCAGAAACGCATCATGTCCGTAGTCAGAAGGAAGTTCCACATAAGCGACATCCTTGTTTCTGCTGCGAAGCGCGCGCACAATCTCCTGGGACTGATAGGAAGGATAGAGCCAGTCTGACGTGAAGCTGATCACCAGAAATCGCGACGAGGAAGTTTCCAGGGCACTGGCAAGGGAACCGCGCCCTTCTGAAAGATCGAACAGATCCATGGCTCTGGTGATGTACAGGTATGAATTTGCGTCAAAGCGATCTACAAACTGACCGCCTCGATAGCGTAGATAACTTTCCACTTCAAATTCAGACGTGAAATCGATAGAAGAAGATTCCTTACTGCGAAACTTGCGTCCGAATTTCTGCTGCATGGAAGCATCGCTCATGTAGGTGATGTGTCCCACCATACGGGCAACAGAGAGTCCACGGGCTGGTGGCTTCAACCCATAATAATTTCCATCATTCCAGTCCGGATCAGCCATGATGGCCTGACGGCCCACTTCATTGAATGCGATCTGCTGTGGGGTATGTCGATGGGTCGTGGCAATCGGAATGACAGCGGCAGTTGCCTCAGGGTAAGCGACACTCCATTCCAGGGCCTGCATACCTCCCATGGAACCTCCGGCTACAGCCAGCAACTGGTGAATTCCCAGATGGTCAATCAGCTTCTTTTGCAACCGGACTATATCGGAAATGGTAATCACAGGAAAGGACATGGCAAAAGGCTGTCCTGTGGTTGGATTGATGGAGGAAGGGCCTGTCGTCCCGGCACAACCACCCAGAATGTTGGAACAGATGATGAAGTACTGTGTGGTGTCAAATGCCTTGCCGGGGCCGATCATGTTGTCCCACCAGCCTGCACGGTTGGTCGCCGGATCGATACCCGCCGCATGGGCATCGCCGGAAAAAGCATGAGTGATCAGAATGGCATTGTTTCGGCTGGCATTGAGAGAGCCATACGTTTCAAATGCCACGTCAACCGGCATGAGCGTGGTGCCGGAATCCAGCTCAAGGGAATCAAAACGGACAGACTGCTTCTCAACAATCATTGCGAAAGAAACTCTATTTTACTCGGTACGATTCTTTATTTACTCAAGGTCTGTACCATGAAAGTCAGTGTCTGAATATGCCACTCATGATCGGCGGGATTGCGCATGATTGAAGTTCTGATCTTCGGTGCCGGAGTTCTGCTGGGAGTCCTGCTGGTGCTTCTGCTCAAGCGTCCACCACCCAACCCGCTGGTTGAGCCCCTCACTCAGCTGGAGCAGCGACTGCGTGAGCTGGAACAGTCGCGTGCCCGGTCGCAAGGGGAACTGGATGTCACACTGAGAAATCTGGGTGAGGCACAGAAGTCGCTGTTGGGACATACGGCGAATCTGGTGCAGGCGCTGAAGGCTCCTCATGTGCGAGGACGCTGGGGTGAAGTGCAGTTGCGTCGCGTTGTCGAGATTGCGGGCATGGTGAATTTTGTCGATTTCACGGAACAGGCTAGTGTCCGCACAGAAGATGGCCGGTTGCGACCGGACATGGTGATTCGTCTGCCGAATGATCGCCGGATTGTGGTGGATTCCAAGGCTCCGCTGAAGGCTTTTCTTGATGCACTTGAAGCACCACAGGAGAGAGAACGGATCGCATTCCTGAAGGATCATGCTGTGCATGTGAGGAATCACGTCTCGAAGCTGGCTGAGAAGAACTACTGGCGACAGTTTGAGTCTGCACCGGAGTTTGTGATCTGCTTTCTTCCCGGGGAGACATTTTTTTCCGCTGCGCTGGAACAGGACCCATCCCTGATTGAATATGGTGCGCAGCAACGGGTCATCCTCGCCACCCCCACAACGTTGATTGCTCTCCTGAAGGCTGTAGCCTACGGATGGAATCAGGAAAAGGTCGCTCGCAGCGCACAGGAGGTGTCTGATCTGGGCCGATTGCTCTATGAGCGTCTGGCAACGATGTCAGAACACTTCAGTAAGCTGGGGGATAGCCTGGCTTCCAGTGTGAAGGCGTATAACCAAACACTGGGTTCCTTGGAATCCCGTGTGTTGCCTGCTGCCCGCAAGTTTGAGGAACTGGGTGCTGCCGGGCATAAGCCCATTCGTGAAGGATCTGCCATTGAAGTCCAGCCTCGAGATCCGGGACAGATGGATATGTACCGTTAAGGACAGCCACCTGAAGCTGAAACCATCACATGCTGAAAAATATCCAGATCCGGAATTTCAAATCCTGGAAAGAGACAGGCTCGATTGAGCTGGCCCCGATTACTGTTTTCTTCGGCGCTAACAGTGCAGGAAAGACCAGTCTCCTGCAATTTCTGCTGATGCTGAAGCAGAGTGCGGAATCCTCTGATCGCAGCCGGGCATTAAATCTGGGGGATGCATATGCACACGTTGATCTTGGTTCCTTTGAGGATCTGATCTTTGAGCATGATCCAGGAAACCATCTGGATTTCAGCCTGGCATGGGATCTGCCGCAGCCTCTTTCGGTTTCTAATGCGCAACAGAACAAGAGTGACAGCGTGGACAGCATCACTTTTCAGGCAAGGATTCGGCAAATTCATGAACAGCCAGTAGTGAATTCTCTCGCGTATCAATGCAATTTCACACAACGGTCACCGGCCAGTTTTGCTTTCCGACGAGAGGGCATAGCAGGCAGTGCGGAATATCGAGCTCATGCAGATGGGTATGATCTGATTCCCGTAAAAGATGATCATCCATTACTTCCTTCTCCCACACGTTTTTATGGATTTCCGGATGAAGTTTTTGCCAGTTATCAAAATGCAGGAATAACCAGCGATCTTGAACTGGAACTGGAAAGGCAGTTGCGGCGAATCCACTATCTGGGGCCGTTACGGGACTTTCCGCGAAGAATTTATTCCTGGGCAGGAGAAGTTCCGGAACATGTGCAGAGCAGTGGCGAAGGAACTATCAGTGCGCTGCTTGCAGGAGCTCCGCGAAGTCTT
The DNA here is from genome assembly GCA_037190045.1 of Bryobacteraceae bacterium. Classification (GTDB taxonomy): domain Bacteria; phylum Acidobacteriota; class Terriglobia; order Bryobacterales; family Bryobacteraceae; genus JAPKYZ01. The sequence goes on from JBBCIQ010000004.1 coordinate 632,131, forward strand.
TCTACCAAAGATGGTGGAACTGTTCCTTTTCAGCAGATGATTGCAGAGTGGTTGAAAAAGCTGGGCCTTCTTGATTCTTTCACTGCGCAAAGAATCGGACAGCATCGCAGGGATTATGAGATTCGTGTCCGGACACCTGGATCTTCTCGTGATGTCGATCTTACTGATGTTGGGTTTGGAGTGTCACAGGTATTGCCGATTGTGGTGGATGCTTTCTATGTTCCACCGCACTCCACTGTAGTTGTCGAGCAGCCTGAGCTGCATCTTCATCCCCGAATTCAGGGCGAATTGGCAGATCTTTTTGTTGCGGCTGTTCAATCAAAAGAGGATGGGAAAGACCGTGCCGTACAGTTCATTATTGAAAGTCACTCAGAGCACTTTCTGCAAAGGCTCCAGCGGCGGATTGCTGAACAGGAGATCGCCCAGGAAGATGTTGCAGTTTATTTCTGTGAAGCAGGTCCGCACGGTTCCACTTTGGAAAAGTTGAGTATGAACAGGTTCGGTGAAATTGAGAACTGGCCAGATGATTTCTTTGGTGATCCAATGACGGATCTTTCTGCCCGTCTGAATGCTGCTGCACGCCGGGGCAAAGAATAGACCGTCCATGAAGAAGCATGTCGTGATCGATACCAATGTCCTGCTGGTGGCTGAAGGAGAGTCAGATTACTCGTGGGATTGCCGGATCCATTGTGCACAGCTTCTGCTGGAGATGCGACAGAACAACCGTATTGTTCTGGATGAAGGACGCGAAATCCTGACGGAGTATGGGAATAAGCTTCGCCAGAAAAAAGGGCAACCCGGAATGGGATATCAGTTCTGGAAGTGGCTGGTGAATACTGGACAGAGCTATGCTCATTGTGACTTTGTTCCACTGACCCCCGATCCTGAAAAAGAGTATGAACAGTTTCCGGATCACGCAGGGCTGTGTGAGTTTGATCGTTCAGACCGAAAGTTTGTGGCTGTAGCCTTGAGCCATTCCGAGAAGCCCGACATCGTGCAGGCAGGCGACAGCAAGTGGTGGGGATGGCAACGGGCATTGAATGAATGCGGAGTCATGCTTTTCTTTCCATGTGAGGAGGAACTGAAGCTGAAATGGGAGTCAAAGTTTACAGCTAATGAGTGAACAGTTTTTCAAGTTTCCCCGGACTCCTCATCTGCTCTGGCCTCTGGATCGTCCGCCTAAAGATGATCGCGTTCTTGATCCTGAATCCACTCATGATTTCCTTTCAGGCGTGGTCACCGTCGAAGAAAAAGTCGATGGAGCCAACCTTGGACTCTCTCTGGGCGATGACGGCGAGATCCGCGCGCAGAATCGTGGCTCATGGCTGGAGCGCGGAGTGCATCCACAGTTTCAACCCATGTGGTCCTGGATTGCCCAGAGAAAATCTGTTTTGCAAGATGTGCTGCAGGACCAAAGAATCCTGTTTGGCGAGTGGTGTTATGCGGTTCATTCCGTGGAATACAACAAGCTGCCAGACTGGTTTCTTGCCTTTGATGTGTTTGATGTGGACGCAGCGAAATTCTGGTCCTCCCGTCGCCGGGACGCATTGCTGGAAAGTACAGGCATCTGCCGGGTTCCCCATATCTACACGGGCAGAATCACACTGAAGGATCTGCAGAAGATGATGGCGGAAGAACAGTCCCGTTATACCGATGGTCCACTGGAAGGGCTTTATGTCCGGCGCGAGAGTGCGGACTGGCTGGAGCAACGGGCAAAACTGGTGCGGCCTGAATTTCTGATGATGATTGAAGGACACTGGTCTGCCCGGTCCCTGGAGCGGAACCATCTCATCCGTCACTAACCTGACGGCTGCTTCACCTTAACAAGCCTTTACACAAGTTTCCCGCAACCCCATTGCTGATCCTGCGTCTATAGGGATGTAAGGAGGAATGGAAATGAAAAAGGTAATTGGTTTGATGGTATTGGCTGGAACGCTTGCTTTTGCCGGAACTGCGGCAAAGCAGTTGTCGCCACTGGAAAACCGGATTCGCCATGAACTGGTGATGCTGCCGTTCCTCTCCATCTACGATGATGTGACTTTTCAGGTCGATGATGGAGGAAATGTAATCCTGAGCGGTTCAGTTCTCCGACCGACTCTGAAGACAGATTCTGAGCGTGTAGTGAAGAAAGTGGAAGGAGTAGCCCAGGTGGATAACCGGATTGAGGTTCTGCCTCTGTCTCCCTTCGATAACCAGATCCGGGCTCAGGTCACCCGTGCGGTGTACGGAACACCTTCTCTGAACCGGTATGCAATGGGAGCACGTCCTCCAATTCGCATCATCGTGAAGAATGGCAACGTGATCCTGAAGGGTTTCGTCGGTAATGAAGGCGATAAGAATATCGCTGGAATTCGAGCCAACGGAGTATCCGGTGTGTTCTCTGTGAAGAATGAACTTCAGGTCGACAGATCGTAAGAACTGATCCTGAAAAATATAAGCCGACTCTCCAGGGTCGGCTTTCTTTATGGAATTTCTGTTTTTGGAGGAGTGCTTCTTTCCAGAAGCAGATCCAGAAATGAACTGACAGATCGTGAGAACTTTCGTTTCTTCCGGTGGACAATCCCCAACGGTCGCCTCAGCGTGCGGGGAATGATTGGGATAGCGATGATCCGGCCCTGTTCCAGGAATGATTTCAGTGCTGGCTTTGGGGCGATGGTGACGCCTACTTTCTGGGCGACAGCCTCTCGGATGGAATCCAGGTTATCCAGGTGAATCACTTTGCGAACGGTGACCTTCTGTTCCCGTAAATACCGGTCAATATGATGCTGGATGGGAAGATCGTGATCGAATGCGACGAAGTTGACTCCTTCCAGTTGGGAAGGGTGCAGGGAAGGGAATTCAGCCAGTGGATGAGTGGGTGCTGCTGCCACCACCATCTCTTCCTGTCTCCAGGGGATCACCACCAGATCGCGGGTTGCCGTCGGATAGCTGACAATTCCCAGGTCTGATCTTCCGGTGAGGACCGCATCATAGACACGTTCCGGTCGCAGATATTCCACCTGCAAGACGGCCTGCGGGCTTCGCTTCCTGAACTCTTCCTGAAGAGATACCACTTCTGACAGGCCAACGGAATAAATACTGGAGAGGTGGACTACTCCTTCCACATCTTCCTGAAATTCACTCAGCGCCGCATCCAGCTCTTCTTTTTCCCGCAAAACTTCATTACAGAAATTTAGAAACAGCTCTCCTGCCGGTGTTGGCGCCAGCGGGCGACGTGCCCGGTCCAGCAACTGGACCCGGCACTGGTTCTCCAGTTCTTTTAACTGCTGGCTGGCGGCTGATTGGGTAATCTCGTTCAATTCTGCCCCCCGGCTCACTGAACGTTCGATGACAACATCGCGAAATAGTTTTAAGTCTTCTATACGCAAGACATTAATAGTATATGACCAAATAAAAATTAGATTTTCTAATTTAGTATAGATATAAATTCAGTTTGACGAATAACGAAAAAATAGATATTCTGATAAAGCTCTCTTGCACTGGAGGTTGTCCTTATGGACCATGTACACTCAGATCCCGGTTTCCCTTCCCAACAAGGTCTCTATCACCCTGAAAATGAAAAGGATGCCTGCGGTCTCGGTTTTATTGCCAATATCAACGGAATCAAATCACACGATGTCATTCTGAAGGGAATACAGATTCTGGTGAATCTGACCCATCGTGGCGCATGTGGTTGTGACCCGGAAACGGGTGATGGTGCTGGTATCCTGATTCAGATTCCGCACCAGTTTTTCGTGAAGGAATGCCAGAAGCTGGGGATCGAACTGCCTGCGGAAGGACAGTATGGAGTGGGCATGTGCTTTTTGCCCGTTCAGCAACAGCAGCGCCTGATCACTAAGGGAATCCTCGAGAAAATTATTGAAGAGGAAGGACTTACTGTCCTTGGCTGGCGAGATACTCCCATCAATGGCAATGCGATCGGCCGGGTCGCCCGTGAGTCACAGCCTTATATCGAACAGATTTTTGTCGGTTTTCCGGAACAACTCTCCCAGGATGAGATGGAGCGTCGGTTGTTTGTTGTGCGGAAGCGGGCAGAAAAAGAAATTTCAGAGAGTGATCTGCGGGATAAGAATTTCTTCTATCTCTCTTCATTTTCATCGAAAACAATTATCTACAAGGGATTACTGCTGGCGCCGCAGATCTCCGAGTTTTATCAGGACCTGAAAGACCCGGAAGCTGTGAGTGCGCTGTGTCTGGTCCATCAGCGGTTTTCCACAAATACATTTCCTACCTGGCAACTGGCTCATCCGTTCCGTTATGTCGCTCATAACGGTGAAATCAATACCGTAAAAGGCAATGTGAACTGGATGTATGCCCGGCAGGAAGTGATGTCTACTCCGCTGTTTTCTTTTTCAGGAGAAAACGACCGGATCAAAGAGCTTTTCCCAATCATTCCTCGGGGACAAAGTGATTCAGCATCTCTGGATAATGCGGTCGAACTGTTGTCTCTTGCGGGACGGGATCTGCCTCACACAATGTCCATGCTGATTCCGGAGGCGTGGGCGGCAGATCCTACCATGCCGGAGCATAAGAAGGCATATTACGAGTACCACGCTTCCATCATGGAGCCGTGGGATGGTCCGGCTGCGGTGGCATTTACTGATGGAACGATGATCGGGGCCACGCTGGATCGGAATGGCCTGCGTCCTGCCCGCTATCTGGTAACGCACGACGGATTTCTGATCATGGCATCAGAAACCGGAGTTCTGCCCATTCCTCCCGAAAACGTGAAGGAAAAGGGTCGGCTGCAGCCCGGCAAGATGTTGCTGTGCGATCTGAGCGAGAAGCGGATTGTTCCGGATGAGGAACTCAAGAACCGTCTTTCCGCCATGCAGCCCTACGGTGAATGGCTGGAGGCGCAGCAGATTCGACTGAGTCATCTTCCGGAACCTCCCCGTGTTTACGAATTTGAAGAAGAGACGCTGTTACAACGGCAACGCTGCTTTGGCTATACCGATGAAGATCTGAAATTCATCCTCGCGCCGATGGCGGCCAACGGCGAAGAGCCGATTGGTTCCATGGGAACAGATACGCCTCTGGCGTGTCTCTCCGATAAGCCGCAGCCCCTGTTTAACTACTTCAAGCAGCTGTTTGCGCAGGTAACAAATCCACCCATCGATCCTATTCGGGAAGAGATGGTGATGTCACTGACCAGCTATATCGGGAATGAGAGAAATATTCTCGAAGAAAGTCCCCAGCACTGCCACATGCTCAAGCTGGAGCATCCGCTGCTGACCAACCGGGATCTCGAAAAGCTGCGGCGAGTTTCCCAGGGTGATTTTCTCGCCATGACTCTGCCCACTCTGTATCGGGTAGATGATGGTGAAACCGGGCTGGAACGTGCGCTGGATTCGCTGTGTCGTCGTGCGTCCATTGCGATCAAGTCAGGGTATTCACTGCTGATTCTTTCTGACCGTGGTCTGGATTTCGAGTTCGGACCCATCCCCAGCATGCTGGCACTGACAGCAGTGCATAACCATCTGGTGCGGGAGGGAACGCGTTCCCAGGTCGCACTGGTGGTGGAATCCGGAGAGCCTCGGGAAGTGATGCACTATTGCCTCCTGATCGGTTATGGTGCTTCAGCCGTCAATCCCTATCTTGCAATCGAGACACTGGAAGATCTCTGCAATAAGGGAATCGTCAGTGTTCCATTTGAAAAGGCGCTGAAGAACTACAAGAAGTCAGTTGGTAAAGGACTTCTCAAGGTCTTCTCCAAGATGGGTATCTCCACGCTCCAGAGCTATCGCGGAGCGCAGGTGTTCGAAGCTGTTGGACTGGCCCAGAACATGGTGGAGAAATACTTTACTGGAACTCCTTCCCGCATTGGCGGAATCGGGCTGGATGTACTGGCGAAGGAAGCTCAGCTCAAGCATGAGTTCGCTTTCAAGCCACTGCATGATGAGGATACGGAACTCAGTGTGGGCGGGAATTATCACTTCCGTGCACGCGGAGAATATCATCTGATCAATCCTCTGACCGTATCGAAGCTGCAGCATGCGGTGAACCAGAAGAGCTTTGCCACATTCGAAGAGTTTGCAGAACTGGTGAACAACCAGAACAAGCAGCTTTGTACTCTTCGTGGCCTGATGGATATTAAGTTTGCTCCTGCTTCGGTGCCGCTGGATGAGGTGGAGCCGGCTTCTGAAATCGTCAAACGTTTTGCTACCGGTGCCATGAGCTATGGATCCATCTCAAAGGAAGCTCATGAAACCCTCGCCATCGCCATGAACCGCATGGGCGGTCGTTCCAATACAGGTGAAGGTGGAGAAGATGAAGAACGTTTTGTCCGGTTGCCGAATGGCGATCTGAAGCGTTCCTCTGTCAAACAGGTGGCCAGTGGTCGCTTTGGGGTAACTGCCAACTATCTGGTCAATGCTGACGAACTTCAGATCAAGATCGCACAGGGTGCAAAGCCGGGTGAAGGTGGACAGCTGCCCGGACATAAGGTAGATGAGACAATCGCCCGTGTTCGCTACTCAACGCCGGGGGTGGGGCTGATCTCGCCTCCACCTCATCATGACATCTACTCGATTGAGGATCTGGCACAGCTGATCTTTGATTTGAAGAATGTTAATCCACAGGCTCGTATCTCCGTGAAGCTGGTGTCTGAGGTAGGCGTCGGAACAATTGCAGCCGGTGTGGCAAAGGCTCATGCTGATGTCATTCTGATTGCCGGTGATTCCGGTGGAACGGGTGCATCTCCGCTGACCTCACTGAAGCATGCGGGTGTTCCCTGGGAACTGGGTCTGGCAGAAACACAGCAGGTGCTGTTGCTGAATGATCTTCGTAGTCGTGTGAGATTGCAGACAGACGGCAAGCTGCAGACCGGGCGCGATGTTGTCATCGGAGCATTGCTGGGCGCGGAAGAGTTTGGATTCTCCACCGCACCGCTGGTGGCTCTGGGCTGCATCATGATGCGGAAGTGTCATCTGAACACTTGTCCTGTAGGCATTGCCACGCAGGATCCGGCCCTCCGTGCAAAGTTCACGGGGCAGCCGGAACACGTCATCAACTTCTTCTTCTTCATTGCTGAGCAGGTCCGTCAGTTGATGGCGAAGCTGGGCTTCCGGAAGTTTGAAGAAATGGTGGGCCGGGTTGACAAGCTCGACATGCGGAAGGCGATTGATCACTGGAAGGCGCATGGCATCAACCTGTCGTCTATCCTCCACAATCCCAAGGTGCCGAGTTCAGTGGGGCGTCGCTGTATGGTGGCGCAGGATCATGGGCTGGCCGAAGCACTGGATTACCGCCTGATTGAGAAGTCACAAAAAGCTCTGGAGAAGGGCGAATCAATCCGGGCAGAGCTGCCGATCCGCAATATTCATCGTGCGGTAGGTGCCATGCTCTCAGGTGAAGTAGCAAAGAAGTATGGGGCGAAGGGGCTTCCGGACGACACGATCAGCATCAAGTTCAACGGATCTGCCGGACAGAGTTTTGGAGCATTCCTTTCCCATGGAATTACATTTTCCCTGGAAGGAGACTCCAATGACTATGTCGGCAAGGGACTCTCCGGCGGAAAGATCATCGTGTATCCGCCTCGTGTGTCGTCATTCGCTGCGGAAGAAAACATTCTCATCGGCAATGTGGTTCTCTATGGTGCGACAGCTGGACACGCGTACTTCAACGGACGCGCCGGAGAACGGTTTGCAGTGCGGAACTCCGGTGCTACTGCGGTAGTTGAGGGAGTTGGTGACCATGGGTGTGAATACATGACTAAGGGTACTGTTCTGGTGCTGGGTGCTACCGGAAAGAACTTTGCCGCCGGAATGTCCGGAGGCATGGCATATGTTTTGGATGAAACAGGTGAGTTTGCTTCAACTCTGTGTAATCGAAGCAGTGTCGATCTGGATCCCTGCGATGAGCAGGATGAGAAGTTGATTATCCAGTTGATTGAGAATCATGTGGTCGCAACCGGTTCTGCGCGCAGTAGCTGGATTCTTTCCAACTGGGAAACCATGCGTGAAAAGTTCGTCAAGGTCTTTCCGCATGACATCAAGAGAGTGCTGGGAATTCCACGTGGATCAGCTCAGGTGGCTGCATAAGGAGGAAACATGGGAAAAGTTACAGGATTTAAGGAATTTACCCGCGCAACTCCGCAGCGCCGTCCGGTTGCGGAGCGAATTAACGACTGGTTTGAGGTGTATCAGCCTTTTCCAGAAGAGCAGGTGCAGACACAGGCTGCGCGCTGCATGGATTGTGGTGTGCCGTTCTGTCATACCGGAGTGGTGGGCATCGGTTGCCCGGTGAACAACCTCATTCCGGACTGGAATGACCTGATCTATCGGGGTCGCTGGAAAGAAGCCATCCGGTTGCTTCATTCCACGAATAATTTCCCCGAATTTACAGGGCGTATCTGTCCTGCTCCCTGTGAAGCATCGTGTGTGCTGGGAATCATTGAGCCACCAGTTGCGATCAAGCAGGTGGAAAAGACGATCATCGAGCATGCCTTCAGTGAAGGCTGGATTCAGCCGGAGATTCCTCTGCGCAGGACTGGGAAACGGGTGGCAGTCATTGGTGGTGGACCTTCTGGTCTTGCTGCTGCCCAGCAGCTGAACCGTGCCGGACATACCGTAACTGTCTTTGAAAAAGCTGATAAAGTCGGCGGTCTGTTGCGTTACGGGATTCCTGAATTCAAGCTGGAAAAGCATGTCATCGATCGACGGATCGCATTGATGGAAGCAGAAGGCATCCACTTCAAGACAAATTCTCATGTGGGTGTGAATGTTGAAGTCGAACAGTTGCGTCGTGATTTTGACATCATCCTGTTAACAGGTGGAGCCGAGAAGCCGAGGGATCTGAACGTTCCCGGACGGCATCTGAACGGTGTCCACTTTGCCATGGAATTTCTTCCACAAGCTAATCGTCGCGCTGTGGGTGATCCTGTTTCCGGTGAACAGATTCTGGCTACCGGGAAAAAAGTGCTGGTGATTGGTGGTGGTGATACCGGCGCTGACTGTCTGGGAACATCCATCCGGCAGGGTTGTACGGACGTCAAGATGTGGGAACTGTTGCCACAACCCACCAACGAAAGACCTTCCAATCAGCCATGGCCACTGTATCCACGCCTGCTGCGTGTAGAAAGCGCGCATGAAGAGTGGAATCCCGATTGTCGTGATTATTCCATCATGACCACTCGCCTGATTGGAGACGATCAGGGGAATGTGAAGCAGCTGGAAGCTGTACGTGTGGGACCAGCGCCGAAGTTCGAACCCATTCCGGGAAGCGAATTCACCATTGATGTGGATCTGGTATTGCTGGCACTTGGCTTCACCGGGCCAGTCGCAAGCGGCATGCTGGATCAGCTGGGTGTGGAACTGGATCAGCGTGGAAATGTTGCCACTACCAACTACGCCACTTCTGTTCCCGGTGTGTTTGCAGCCGGTGATATGCGTCGTGGTCAGTCGCTAGTGGTGTGGGCGATCCGTGAAGGCCGGGAAGCGGCGGAAGCGATCAACCAGTATCTGGAAAAGTCCATCGAAAACGCTGCCTGAGTTATTTCTCTTGTTGAGCCGAACGTTCCATTTCCAGTAACTGGACCTTTCGGCTCAATCCCCATCGATATCCACCCAGGCTGCCATCCGTTCTCAGAATGCGATGGCAAGGTACAACTACGGCTACCGGGTTGGAAGCGCAGGCGCTGGCGGCTGCGCGCACTGCTTCCGGTTTTCCTGCCATCACTGCAAGTTCACTGTAAGTTCTGGTTTCTCCATAAGGAATGGTCTGGAGAATCTCCCACACCTTGCGCTGGAATGCAGTGGCCCGTACATCCAGTGGGAGTTGCAATGAGATAGTCTCCTGATGTAGATGACTGTTGATCTGGTCGATCCAGGGTGCCAGCAGTTCCGGCTGTAAGCTCAATACCGCAGCCGGGAATTCATTCTGTAACTCCTGCTCCAGTCTGCCTGCATCGTCATCGAACTGGATGGCACAGATCCCTTTTGCAGTGGCTGCTACCAGCAGCATTCCCAATGGCGAAGGAGCGATTGTGTAATGGATTGTCTGGGAAATTCCTCCGTCACGGTATGTGCGCGGTGTCATTCCCAATTCATTTTTGCTCTTCTCATACACTCTGCTGCTGGATCCGTATCCCGAATCATATAGAGAGTCGGAGACTGACTTTCCTGTCCGCAGATTTTCCTTGAGGGCTCGCAACCGGCACAGACGTGCATAAGCGGATGGAGTCATCCCGGTTGCTTTTTTGAATACGCGCAACAAATGGAAAGAGCTCAGTTGCGCGACTTCAGCCAGCTCATCCAGGGGAAGAGACTGCTCGGCATGAGACTCAATGTAGCGGCAGACACGAATGATGACGTCGATCTGAGGCGCAGATGCATTCTTTGGCTCACAGCGCTGGCAGGCTCGAAATCCAGCATCTTCCGCTTCTTTCCAGGATTGGAAGAGCTGAACATTCTCACGTTTTGGCCTGCGGGACGGGCACGTGGGCCGGCAATAGATACCCGTGGTAGTGACGCCGTAAAACAACTTTCCGTCAAATGCAGCATCTCTGCTGAGCACTGCCTGCCACTGGGTATCCATACCCTGCATTCTAGATGCCGCGCCTGCCGCGTTTCTATCCGGAAATTGCGGTCAGAGGATTTTCTTCCGCTATTTCTGTGTTGCTGTCTTTTCTGCGGACGGAGCAGGAGCAGGTTCCGGAGCCTTCGGGGTGGGGAACGGCTTGCGGGGGAGCAGATCCTTGCGATTCGCTGTGTTGTAAACAAAAGAAGCCACAATGGCCGCCATCTGTTTCAGATCATCTTCCATCACGCGGTCATAGACATCCATATTCGAATGATGCGTGCGGGTGCGATATTCAATCGGATCCTGGATGAACTGAAATCCGGGAATGCCAATGGCATCGAAGCTCACATGATCCGTTGAACCGGTGCTGCGGATGGAAAGGCTGGTGGCGTCCAGATCATGAAACGGCTTCAGCCACTCTTCAAATACCGGACGAATCGCTTCATTCCCCTGAAGATAAACACCCCGGATCTTTCCGGTACCGTTGTCGATGTTGAAGTAACCGGAAATTTTGGCCTGCTCCTTCTTCAGCTTATCGGGCGTCGGTCCACCAAAGTGTTTCAGGACATAAGCCCTGGATCCGAGTAGCCCCTGTTCTTCGCCTGTCCAGAGTGCAATGCGGACAGTGCGGTCCATGGGCAGGTCCAGCTTCTTCAGAATACGCATCACTTCCAGCATCACTGCGCTGCCAGCCGCATTATCCGTGGCTCCGGTGGCGGCATGCCAGCTGTCCAGGTGTGCACCCAGCATGACAACCTCTTCCGGATTCTTTTTACCCGGAATCTCACCGATGACGTTGTAGGTGAACTGGCTTCCTTCATGGAATTTTGCGGCGATCTCCAGTTCCACTTCCACGGGGATATTCTTTTCCATCAAGCGCATGATGCGGTTGTACTGTTCTGCTGCAATAGCAGCGGTGGGGGGAGGAAGCGGACGCTTTTTATCGTGGTTTCCAGCCGCTGTTCCAAAGATAGTTCCGCCATCTCCTCTTGTGCCGGGAGTGATGATCGCCAGTACTCCTTCTTTCTTGAAAAATTCATTTCGGGTATCAATGAATGCACGGACCACTTTCATATCCACCGGCTGTCCGGGAGCAATTCCGGGCATGGGCTGTGTGGCTGGCTGGTTACGAGCTGCTGCTGGTAGAGGTTCAGGAGCCTGGGATCGTTCAAGTAGCTCTGCATCCGTCCAGCGTTGCAGCTGAGGCTTGTCCTGGGGCAACAGTTGCCGCTTTGCATCCAGCACGACGATCTTTCCCTTCAGCTTGCCGCGATACTGGTCGAAGTCTTTTTCGAGAAGGATGGGTGCATGAATAATCTGCCCTTTCACAAGCCCCTGTGTGGTTTCACTCCATGCCATCGGAAATCCGATCAAGGGTGCATAGGCAGGAGATGTCATATGTGCACTGAATCGTGAATATGACCATCCTCGTCCGAAGGGTCCCCATTTTTCGAGGTTAGCTTTGGAGACTCCCATCTCTTTCAGGCGCTTTACCGTCCAGTTGGCAGCTTCCATCAACTGAGGAGATCCCGTCAGGCGCGGCCCCTGTGCATCGGTGAGATAAAAGAGGTGATCCATGACCTGCGAGTTGTCAAATGCCTCGGCCCGGATTTTTTGAATCACCGAAAGATCCATAGTTTCCTGGGCACTGCAAAAAGAAACAAGAGCAGGTAAAGCAAAAAGAGCACGCGCAAGCATAGATTTGGAGAGAATAACAGTTAGTTGCCTGCATTGAAAATCACGATTTCCAAGGAGAATTACCTCAAGACAATTGCCGAGGCCGAGGCAGAGGGCGAAATGGTAATTGCAGCCACGCTTGCACGCTGGTTGAATGTCTCTCCTCCCGCCGTCGCAATGGCCGTTCGGCGACTCAAAAGGGACAATCTGATTCGGGTAGCTGTCCGAACAGGACGGATTACACTGACCAGCGCTGGAAGAGAAATCGCTCAACAGTTACTGTTCCGTCATCACCTGATTGAGCGAATGCTTGTCGAAATATTCGGCATGGAATGGTACAAGGTTCACGATGAGGCTGAACAGCTGGAACATGCCGTCAGCGCTGATTTTGAACGGCTGTTGCGGGAAAAGCTGGGTGGCGAGGGGACGTGTCCCCATGGGGCCGAGGCAGCAATTGAAACTTCGCAGGACAGACGAAACCGGGGACTGATTCCTCTGATTGAACTGTCCGTGAATGAATCATCCACGGTGGAGTTCATCTTCGAGCGAGACCGTAATCTTTTGGAGTATCTGGAGGGGTTAGGGATCCGCCCAGGTTCGTTTGTTGAGTTTCTGGCAAGAAATTATGATGATACGATTCTGCTTCGGATTGGGACTTCCCAGTCGCTTCTGGGTAAGACTGCGGCAGAAAAAATATGGGTTCGTCAGACTGTCGTCAGTGATGAAAAATATTCGATAGACTTGCGCAAGCCTTCTTCCAGTGGGACCCGTGGTTCCCAGCCTAAAACCTGACGAGCCTTTTTTATATCCGGTTTCCTGCGTTTGGGGTCATCCTGAGGGAGTGGTCTGAACTCGATGGAAGAAGATGACCCGGTGAGTTCCAGGATGATACCTGCAAACTCAATCATCGATTTTTCATCAGGATTGCCCAGATTGACTGGCTCATGGCAATCTGATTCCAGCAACCGTACCAGCCCGTCAACCAGGTCAGAAACGTAGCAGAAGCTTCGTGTTTGCGTTCCGTCTCCAAATACAGTCAAGGGAGCTCCGCGTAGTGCCTGGTCCAGAAAAGCGGGAACTACACGTCCGTCATTCAGCTGCATGCGCGGCCCATAGGTATTGAAGATCCGTGCGATGGACGTACGAAGCCCATGGACACGGTGATACGCCATGGTTACCGCTTCGGCATATCTCTTGGATTCGTCATAACAGGAGCGGATCCCGATGGGATTTACATTACCCCAATACTCTTCATTCTGTGGATGAATCAGTGGATCACCATAGACTTCGCTGGTGGAGGTCACCAGAAAGCGGGCATCGTTACGTCGTGCGATCTCCAGCATGTGATGAGTTGCTGCAGAGCCGCTCAGCAATGTCGGGATCGGATGCTTGTAGTAATCTACCGGACTTGCCAGTGATGCCAGATGGAGAACTCCATCAATTTTGGAAGAGTTGAAGGTCTGTAAAAAATCCTGAGTCGAAACGTCCGCTTCGATCAGGGAAAAATTTGGATCGGACTGGAGATGTGCGACGTTTTCAGCTGACCCTGTAATGTAATTATCGATTCCAGTAACTTGATGACCATCTTTAATAAACCGATCACAAAGATGAGAGCCAATGAAACCTGCTGCACCAGAAATAAGGAAATGAGACATCCAGAAACTTCAGTTTAACGGATGAAACTTCTTCCCCAGAGCTGTCATGGTAGAGTCAACAATCGATGCACAATCCATCATGGATGGAACAAGCAGTTTTTGCCTTTTTTGCGATTGCTTCGGCTGCCCTGTTCGTCACAAAATTTTACCCGATACTCGAAAAGATCCGGAGATCAAAAAAGGACCCGGGTTTCTCTTTATCTCCTGTGTGGCCACGGGTCCGTACTTTTCTTTGGGAAGTGATGCTTCAGGCAAAAGTGATCCGGGAAAGGCCTCTACCTGGGTTGGCGCATGCCTTTGTCTTCTGGGGATTCTGCATATTTGTATTGGTCACAGGTGATCATCTGGCGAGAGGCTTCGGATGGACACTCCTGAATCCACAGGGTCCGATTGGTCAATTCTATTTCCTGTTTGCTGCCTTTTTTGCCGTGGTGGTCATGGTAGCAATCGCCGGACTCTTCATTCGACGGTTTCTGGTTCGTCCACAGTGGCTCGGGAAGAAAGTTTCTGCGGAGAGCGGATTTATTGCAGCCCTGATCTTCATCCTGATGGCTACCTATGTTGCCGATTACTGCGGCTATACAGAACGATGGATCTGGTGGTTACATACGGCAGCCTTATTTATCTTTCTGCCGCTGCTCCCTTTTACGAAGCATCTTCATCTTCTTCTGAGTCCATTCGCCATTTTCTTTTCTCGTGGAGGATTTTCTAAGATCCCGGCGCTCGATGGAGAAGAAGATTTCGGTTTGCTGACGGGAAAAGATATTACACAGATTGCCGCTTTACAGGCTTATTCCTGCGTCGAATGCGGGCGCTGTACAGAGCACTGCCCTGCTTACAACACGGGAAAGGTACTCAACCCCAAGGAGATCATTCTGGGAGTGCGTGACTACCTCAACGAGTTTGGACCTGCCAGTGAAGAACCTCTTCTGGGGAAACACATATCGCAAGAAGCAGTGTTCCAGTGCACAACGTGCGGAGCATGTGAATATCAGTGTCCGGTAGGGATCGAGCATCTACCCGTTATTATTGGACTGCGTCGTGGAGCTGTGAACACCGGGGAGTGGGAAGACGATTACGGCAGCAAACTGTTTCGCAATCTGGAGAAGAATGGCAATCCGCTCGGCATGGCCGCCAGTGAGCGGGACAAGTTCATCCAGAAAAATGATCTTCCCATTTTTGATGGAACGCAGGAGTATTGCCTGTGGCTGGGTTGTATGGGTTCCTACGATCCCAAAGGGCGAGAGACGGTGCTGGCACTGGTGGAAGTCCTGCAGCATCTCAAGATCACCTTTGGTGTTCTGAAGAAGGAAAAATGCTCGGGCGATTCTGCCCGCAGACTCGGAAATGATCTCTTGTTCGAGAAGCTGGCTGGGCAGAATCTGACAGCCATGCGTACAGCCAATGTCACGAAGTTGTTATCCGCTTGCCCGCATTGTGTTCGAACGATCTCAGAAGACTGGCAGGAGTTTGGCGAGGTACCAGCCATTGAGCATCACACGGAGTTCTTGTCCCGCCATCTGAACCAGTTGCCGCAGGTTGTTGAAAAAGATGTAGTGTTTCATGATCCCTGCTATATGAGCCGGTATCGGGAAGTGATTGATGCACCGCGCGAGGATATTGCGATCAACGCCTCAATTCGTGAACCTGCACACACAGGCAAAAGATCGTTCTGTTGTGGGGCTGGGGGCGGACTTGCTTTTCTTGGAGAGGAAAAGGGTAACCGTGTCAGTGAGACTCGTGCGAAAGAGCTGCTGCAGACGGGAGCTTCCACTGTCGCCGTGGCGTGTCCCTTCTGCAGTACGATGTTCCGCGATGCACTGGTGCAGATCTCAGATGGGTCTGCCATGCCTGAGCTTCTGGACGTTGTGCAGATTGCCGCTGCTGGTCTGAAAAGATCTGAACTGATATCCATTGATCCAGTCGCAGAAAATTAAGAGAGATGGCTGCGAAAACAAATGCATGCAGGTTGCTGGACTCACTGGGGATCGATTATAAACTGCGGGATTACGAAGTAGACCCGGATCATCTCGCAGCGGAGATCGTCGCGGAAAAGATCGGACTTCCTCCTGAGCAGGTGTTCAAGACCCTGGTGGCGCGCGGAGACCGGAATGGTATCTGCTTTGCAGTGATTCCCGGCAATCAGTCTCTTGACCTGAAAGCGCTGGCAAGAGTCACAGGCGACCGGAAAATCGACACGGTGGCGATGAATGAACTGCTGGGGTTGACAGGATATATCCGGGGTGGAGTCACTGCTCTTGCGGCGAAAAAGGAGTTTCCAGTCTGGCTGGATGAGACGGCCATGCTGCTTGACCGGATCTCTGTGTCAGCAGGACAGCGCGGTCTGCAGATTCTTGTCAATCCGGAAGACTACCGCCGCGCCGTCTCTGCTGAGTATGTCGCGATTGCTAGGGACAAGGACTAAATTGTCCTTGTCCCTGTTTGTGTATCGGTCGACTGGTTACCTGACTACTTGCCGAGGCCAAGGATGCGGCGGTTCCGCTTGGCGTCGGATGCTGCACCGGCGAAGTCGTCAAATGCCTTTGTCGGAACATCAATCAGATGAGATGCGATGAAGGGAGCACCTTCAGTTGCACCCTGGACGGAATCCTTGAAGCAGCATTCCCATTCCAGCACTGCCCATGAGCTGTAGCCTGCTGCTGTCAGCCGGGTGAATACCTGCTTGAAGTCCACCTGTCCGTCGCCCAGTGAGCGGAAGCGACCCGGGCGCTGCGCCCATCCCTGATAACCACCATAGACACCTGCCTTGGCGGAAGGGCGGAATTCGGCATCCTTCACATGGAAGGCTTTGATGTATGGGGCATAGATGTCAATGAAGCCCACATAGTCCATCGCCTGCAGGATGAAATGGGATGGATCATAGTTGATGGTGACGCGCGGGTGGTTGCCCGTCGCCTTCAGGAACAGCTCAAAGGTTTCCCCATCATAAAGATCTTCACCGGGGTGGAGTTCATAGGCGATGTCCACGCCAAACTGGTCTGCATAATCGAGAATCGGTTTCCAGCGCTTTGCCAGCTCACTGAATCCTTCCTCAATCAGTCCGCCGGGGCGCTGGGGCCATGGATAGATGAAGGGCCACAACAGGGCGCCGGAGAATGACGGAGTAACTGTCAGTCCAAAGTTTGCCGATGCCTTGATGACATACTTCATCTGCTGAACGGCCCACTTTGTACGTGCCTTTACATCTCCATGAAGTGAGGCCGGGGCGAAGACATCAAAAAGTTCATCGTAAGCCGGGTGGGAGGCAACCAGTTGCCCGAAAAGGTGGGAGGCTAATTCGGTCACTGCCAGGCCGTTGGTCTGTCCCTTGATGTCGTCGCAATACGTCTTCGACTCAGAGGCTTTCTTGATATCGATGAGCCTGCTGTCGAAAGCAGGAATCTGGACTCCGGCATACCCCAGGCCTTTCACCCATTCCGTAATGTTGGGGAGAGTATTATAGGGAGCCTGATCGCCCATAAACTGGGCAAGGAAAATTGCTGGACCTTTGATCTGAGACATAATCTCCGGTCATCGTATCTTGAAATTACCTCTTCTGAGCGCATTTCAATATAATTTGTCGTTTTTTCGCTGGAACGGGAAAAAGTCTGGACTGGCAGACGGACGATTTCTGCTGATATACTATTTTCTTAGGCCGTGTGCCCGGAAATATCCGTGTGCTTGTGGCTCTATTGAAATTCCACCCGAACGAGTAATCGACCATGCCGAAACGCACATTTCAGCCCAACAATCGCAAAAGGGCAAAAGTACACGGATTCCGTGAGCGTATGAAAACAAAGAACGGACGCAATGTTCTTGCACGCCGCCGCGCCCGTGGACGTTATAAGCTGACCGTCAGTGACGAACCAGCAGTTCGCGCTGCGAAGTAAACCATATCTGTATCCGGCTTTCTTACCCAAAGAGTGCCCGTCTATTACGCCCCTCTGAATTTCGGAATGTTTACGATCAGGGGTGGCGTCATACATGTCCCTTTTTTTCAGCATTTTGTCTGCGTCAGGATGAAAAAAATGGTGCAAAATTTGGATTCACGCTCCCCCGGGCGGTTGGCAAGGCTCATTTCCGGAACCGGATTCGCCGCCGTCTGCGTGAAATTATTCGCGTGAACCGAATGAGATTTCCAGACAATTACTCCATTGTTTTCAACCCGCGGCGTGCTGCCTGTGACGCAACGACGGAACGCCTGTGTGCAGAAGTAGAGCGTCTGATTGAAAGGTGCCATCGCTGATGAAAGCAGTTGTCATCGGGTTGCTCCACTTCTACAAGCGGGGGATCTCCCCTTTTCTACCTTCTGCCTGCCGTTTTCATCCCACCTGTTCCGAATACATGGCACAGGCAGTTGAGCGGCATGGTGTCATCCGTGGCGTATTTCTTGGCCTGAAACGACTGGGCCGTTGTCATCCCTTCCATGCGGGCGGCATGGACCCCGTACCCTAGAAATGGCTGATCCAAAACCAAAATCCAAAGAACTCTCCATGGAAATGCGGCTGGTGATCGCGCTGGTCCTGATGGGCGCAGTGTTGTTCATTACCCCATACTTTGTGGACCAGGCGCCTCCTCCTGAGGCCACGAAAACTGAGACGAAGGCTCCTGTTGCAGAAACTCCTGTGACAGTGAAACCGGCGGAAAAATCTCCAGTTGCCCAGACTCCTGCTGCTCCCGTTCCACAGGAAGTGGCTGCCGTTGCAGCAACGGAGGAGCAGGTACTTGCTCCCATTGAAACCGATCTTTACCGGATCGAGTTCACCAATAAAGGTGCACTGATCAAAAGCTGGGTTCTCAAGGGATTCAAGGATGCCAGCGGTAAGCCGCTGGATCTGGTATCGGATGCCGGTGTGGCAAGAGTTGGTTATCCTTTTGCGATCCAGTTGAAGGGTAGTTCAGAACTGTCTCCGATCAATGAGTCACTGTTTGTGGCCACTCCAGTGGACGGCGGGTATGACTTCGAATTCTCAGATGGTCGCACCTATGCGAAGAAGACCTTCCGTACAAAACCGGGAAGCTATCTGGTTGAAGTGACCTCCCAGTATTCGCAGAACGGAACTCCCACCAAGCACCTGCTGGCATGGCGTGGCGGATTTGGAGATTCCACCGGATTTGCTGCTGCCGATACCATGCACAGCATTGTCTTCGACACGGCGGAGAACAAGCTGGTGGTCAATGATGCTGACTATGCAAAATCCGGTCCGCAGACCCGCACTGGTTCATTTGCTTTTGCTGGCCTGGAAGACAAATATTTTGCCATCGTGAATCTTCCCTCCGGTACGGGAAGCACCGAGCTTTACACAATCAACGATCCTGTTCCGGACGCAGAAGGCAAAGATCGTCCAATTGTCGGTGGGGCAATCGGGGGGGAAGCCAGCAATAAGCTGACACTCTTCGTCGGGCCGAAAGACTATAACCTGCTGAAGAGTGTCGATCCGCGACTGGAAGGGCTGATTGATTTTGGATGGGCTTCATTCATCGCAAAGCCGCTCTTTCTTGCCCTGAAGTATGTCAATGACACCTGGGTGTTCAACTGGGGCTGGTCCATCATCATCGTTACGGTGATCATCAACATCCTGTTGTTGCCGCTGAAGATCACCAGCCTGAAGTCCATGCGCAAGATGTCTTTGCTGGCACCTGACATGAAGGCCATCAATGAGAAGTACAAGGGTCTGAGTATGAAAGACCCGAAGATGGCGAAGAAGAATGAAGAGGTGATGGCGCTCTATAAAAAACATGGCGTCAATCCCGCGGGTGGATGCCTGCCGCTTCTTCTGCAGTTTCCGTTCTTGTTTGCTTTTTATGCTGTGCTGAATGTTGCGATTGAACTGCGGCATGAGCAATGGTTGTGGGTGTCCGATCTTTCTCAACCGGAAACCATCGCCATTCGTATCCTGCCTCTGCTGATGATTGCTTCGCAGTTCATCATGCAGAAAATGACTCCTGCCACAGGCGGAGATCCAATGCAGCAGAAAATGATGCTGTTTATGCCGCTCATTTTCGGATTCATGTTCTACAACTTCCCCAGCGGGCTGGTTCTTTACTGGCTCACAGGAAATCTTGTCGGGATCGCGCAACAATGGGTATTTAATAAAACGATGCCCGCGCCTGCTGTTGCGGAAATTATCCCTCCGAAAAGGAAGAATGGCCGATGAGTGCAGTGAAATATACGGTGGATGAGTACTCCGGGAAGATTAAAGAGTTTCTGGATCGTACGCTCAGGACTGCAGGGCTGGATCTGACTCCGACCATCGAAAGTGGAGTCAATGTCCATACCGAGTTTGAGACGCCGGATATTATGGTGCGCTTTGATGGTCCGGATGTCGATATTCTTCTGTCAAACAAGGGCGAACTTCTTCTTGCTCTGGAACTGCTGACGCAGGAAGCACTGCGTATGTCGCAGGAAGATCATGCCCGGCTCTGCTTCGATGCCAATGATTATCGTGTGCTGCGTATCCAGGAGCTGCGGATGTCGGCACAGACAGCAGCTGAACGGGTGAAGAAGACAGGACAGCCTTTCTTCTTTAATCCCATGAACAGTCGGGAGCGCCGCATCCTGCATCTTGCCTTGCGCGAGGAAACCACACTGCGCAGTGAAAGCGTAGGTTCTGGCGGATTCCGCCAGGTGTGTGTGCTGCCTTTGGATGCACCGCTTCCTCCTGCACCTCCTCCACCTGTCCGGCGACCCAGTCGGGATGGAGATCGAGGTGGTTCCCGCGGACCCCGCCGTGATGATCGCGGGCGTGACCGGGGACGTGGCCCCCGTGGTCCCCGCCGTTAGTCGTAAAACGATTGCTGCCATCTCCACTCCTTCCGGGCGTGGAGGCGTCGGAGTGATTCGTGTCTCCGGTCCGGAGGCGCAATCGGTCGTACTTCCTCTGCTGCGCCGCTCCCCTCAATGGAAGTCCCGGCATGCTTTTCTTGCCGATCTGGTCGATCGTGACCAGCATGTGCTGGATCAGGCCGTAGTAACCTTTTTTCCCGGACCACATTCCTACACAGGTGAGAATGTCATCGAGCTTTCTTTGCATGGATCACCTGTGGTGCTTCGTGCCTGTCTGGAACTGCTGTGTGTTTCCGGAGCCCGTCTGGCAGAACCGGGTGAGTTTACGCTTCGTGCGTTTCTGAATGGACGGCTGGATCTTCCCCAGGCAGAAGCTGTGCGCGATCTGATTGACGCCACCACGCTTTATCAGGCACGCATCGCCGTGCAGCAAGTGTCCGGGAGTGTGTCTCACCGCATTGCCCCGCTGAAAAATGAACTGCTGGAACTGATCTCTCTGCTCGAAGCAGGTATCGACTTTGCTGAAGATGACATCAGTATTGCGTCCGATACGGAGATCCTGCGGCGGATCGCGTCAGTTCAGGAAAAGAATCATCGCCTGATCCGAAGCTTTTCTTTTGGTCGACTGGTGCACGATGGCATCATGCTGGCGATCGTGGGGCGTCCCAATGTCGGCAAGAGTAGCCTCTTTAATCGACTGCTGGGACAGGATCGAGCCATCGTTACGGATATCGCCGGAACCACACGGGACACCGTGAGTGAGACAGCGGCCATTGGTGGCATCCCTGTAAAGCTGGTGGATACAGCGGGCGTGCGGGAATCTTCAGATGTCGTAGAAAGTCTGGGGATTGAACGGAGCCTGCAAACCATTGCGGATGCAGACCTCACCATCGTCGTGCTGGATCTGTCCGTTCCTTTGACAGAACAGGACCATCAACTAATTGCGCGTGCCAAGGATGCCGGTCGCTATTTGTTGGTGGCAAATAAAGCAGATCTTCCTGCCAAAGCGATGATCCTGAGTGATGCGATTCCGGTATCTGCCTTGTCAGGTGAGGGCATGGACGCTCTCGAAGCCGCCATCCTGCAGTCCATTAAATACGAGGAAGGAATCGCGCAGGAAGAGGGTTTTATTACCAGTCTCCGGCAGGAACAGCTGCTGCGCGAAACTGCTAAGTACCTGGGGAAAGCAGAGCAGGCAGTGGGGTATGCAATTCCCCACGAGATGCTGCTGCTGGATCTTTACTCTGCGCTTCGCCCTATCGATGCCATCACAGGTGCTACCACCGCTGATGACATTCTGAACCGCATCTTCTCGACGTTCTGTATCGGGAAGTGAAGATTGCTGCTTTTCAACTCCATTCTGGTTTGCATATGCCTTCCACTCACTCTCTTTCGCAAGAGGGCTCATTGAATTTAGTTGCGAAAAGTAAAGTAGCAACCACTCAATCCATGGATATGAGAAGTTGTGATGATTTGTAGCCCTGATTAAGGGAGTACCGTTTCTGCCAGAAAATCACAGATAGCTATGCAGCGAGTGTGGACGATTGCAAAGATGCACCAACCCTTTGCCAGAGTTCAAATTAAACTGCACTATGCCATCCATGCCATACCGCTGCGGAATTGATCCATAATCGCACTGTCAGTAACAAACCCCATATGGGCCTGACTTCCTGGACAAGTGCGCCAGATCGCAGAATTTTGAAAACAGATGTGTGTGACAAAAACTATCTCACGAAGGATGAACTGGAATCATTGGGAAGGATTTTCAATGCATATCTGGGAGATTGAATTTGAAAAATTTCGAGTGATACATGGCAGTATCTTCGAAAGTGATTTTGATAAAGCGATAAAAAATCCTGAAGCCCAGGAAAAGAAATTGGATCAGCCGGAGAAGTAATTTCTCCGGCTAAATGTATCCGGGCAAGAAGTACTTAACTCTAAGTTTTTCCGCTCTTCACCACTCGTCCCACCGCATCCAGCACGCCATTCACAAATGAAACTGACTCATCGCCAGAGAAGCGACGAACCAGTTCCAGCGCTTCATCAATAATTACAGCGGGGGGCAGTTTGCCGGAGAGCATTTCAAACACAGAAAGACGCAGGACATTGCGGTCCACACTGGGCATGCGCTCGATTCTCCAGTGGGAGGAGTGCTGCCCGATCAGTTTGTCGATTTCTTCCTGTTGACTGGTGACTCCACGGACCAGTTCTTCCATGAATGCATCTCTGGTCAATCGTTCCGGATGATCTTCCTCCGAATGGAGCGTGTCATAGAAATCATCTACTGCACGCCAGAGGTCACCACCACGAAGATCCCAGTTGAAAAGCACCTGGAGTGCATGCTCGCGCGAGCTTCTGCGGGAAGCCACAACTAACCCCGAATCCGGCGCAGAACGTTCACCATTTCAATGGCGGTGATGGCTGCGTCGAAGCCCTTGTTTCCTGCTTTTCCACCGGCTCTGTCGATGGCCTGATCCATAGTGTTGGTGGTGAGCACACCATTCACCACAGGAATTTCCAGATCGGTTGCTGCTCGCGCCATTCCGCTGGCAGATTCATTTACCACGACATCAAAGTGCGGCGTCTCCCCACGGATCACTGCGCCAAGGCAGATGATGGCATCGAACTCTTTGGACTCACCCAATGCCTTTACCGTCAGTGGAATCTCCCACGAACCCGGGATGCGGACAACGGTGATGTTCTCGAGATCGGCTCCTGTCCGTTGCAGGGCATCCAGTGCCCCGTCCAGGAGTTTGTCGGTGATGAAACTGTTAAAACGTGCAACGACAACAGCAAGCTTCAGTGTTTTTGCGTCGAGCGCGCCTTCGATTGATGAAACAGGCATGGGATACTAAAAGATTAAGTCTTTTCTGAAGTTTACCCCAATGGACCAAGCTCACATCCGGAACTTTTCTATCATTGCGCATATTGACCATGGAAAATCGACCCTGGCGGACCGTCTGCTGGAATACACAGGTGCCCTCAGTTCTCGCGAAATGATGGATCAGGTGCTGGATTCCATGGAGCTGGAACGGGAGCGTGGAATCACCATCAAAGCTCATGCGGTGCGTCTGGATTATCGTGCAAAAGATGGAGAGTTGTACCAACTCAACCTGATTGATACCCCTGGCCACGTGGATTTTTCGTATGAGGTGTCTCGCAGTCTGCAGGCGTGTGAAGGCGCACTGCTGGTGGTGGATGCCAGTCAGGGCGTAGAAGCACAGACATTGGCCAATACGTATCTGGCTATCAACAATAATCTGGAAATTCTTCCTGTCATTAACAAGATTGATCTTCCTTCCGCTGAACCGGAGAGAATCCGTGACCAGATTGAACAGGTCGTCGGTCTGGATGCTTCCGAAGCTGTGTTGGTCAGTGCCAAGCAGGGTATCGGAATCGACGACATTCTGGAACAGGTGGTGCAGAAAGTTCCGCCTCCCAGCGGAAATGCAGATGCTCCATTACGCGCACTGCTTTTTGATTCCTGGTTTGATCCCTATCGTGGCGTCATCATCCTGGCCCGAATCGTGGATGGAACGCTTCGGAAGGGACAGAAGATCAAACTGCTGGCCAGTAACAAGGTTTATGAAGTGGAAGGTGTAGGATTCCAGTCTCCCAAGCCGGTCCCCTGTGATGAACTGAGCGCGGGTGAAGCTGGATTCCTGTTCGCCAACATCAAAAACGTGGCCGATGCAAAGATTGGTGACACCATCACCCTGGCAGATGCCAATGTTGAACCATTGCCAGGCTTTCAGGAAATTATGCCGATGGTCTTTGCCGGGCTCTATCCGGTGGAAAGCCATGAACATGGTCTGCTGCGTGATGCGCTGGAAAAGCTGCGTTTAAATGACAGTGCCTTTAACTTTGAGCCCGAAAATTCCGTAGCGCTTGGTTTTGGATTCCGATGTGGATTTCTGGGATTACTTCATCTGGAAATTATTCAGGAGCGTCTGGAACGTGAGTTTCAGATTGATCTCATCACCACTGCTCCCGGTGTGCGTTATCGCATTACAAAGCTTTCCGGGGAAGTGATTGAAGTTGATAATCCCAGCAAGTACCCGAATCCGGCAGAGATCCAGCAGGTAGAGGAACCCATAATTGAAGCCACCATCATCACGCATGAGGACTACATTGGCGAGATCCTCAAGCTGGTGGAAGAGAAGCGTGGCATCCAGCAGAAGTTTGAATATATTGGTGGAACTCGTGTGCTGTTGCAATATGAGCTTCCACTCAATGAAATTGTTCTCGACTTTTATGACCGCCTGAAATCTGCCTCGCGTGGATATGCGTCGCTGGACTATCACCTTGCCGGATATCGCATATCACCCATGGTGAAGATGGATGTTCTGGTGGCAGGAGAAAACGTCGATGCACTCTCGATCATCTGTCATCGCGAAGTCGCTTATGAGCGAGGGAAGGCTCTCATTGAGCGTCTGCGAAAGCTCATTCCACGACAGATGTTTGAGGTGCCGTTACAGGCAGCGATCGGAGCGAAGATCATTGCTCGCGAGACGATTTCAGCGATCCGCAAGAATGTGATCGCCAAGTGCTATGGTGGAGACATTTCGCGAAAACGGAAGCTGCTGGAGAAACAGAAAGAAGGCAAACGCCGCATGAAGCGTGTGGGGCGGGTGGAGATTCCACAGGAAGCCTTCCTGGCTGTTCTGAAGGTGAACAGTTCCAGCGATGATTAGGTGATGGGTGCTGCCCGGTCTTGTTGACCGTGCGATAGATCCATCTCATCCATACAGTTAAGTTTCACAGGGAAGCAACGATTGGCTGAATTTGTTCAGGAAGAGACTTCAGACGTCCATTCAAAAGCAGGACTGAAAAAATCCCTGCTTTGGGTTTTCGGTGTTCTGCTGTTGTACTTCTGTGTGGAAGCTCTTGTCTTTCGCGGTCCATGGTACAGGCAATGGCTGGAACCGGACTCCTCAGCCGGAAATTTCGAGATGCATCTCAACTGGCTGGACCAGCACGATCCCGATCTTCCGGAAGTGCTGGTTGTTGGTGATTCCAGAATTGGGGAGGGATTCTTTCCCAAGCTGGCCCAGGAAAAATCAGACCAAAAGGTGTACTGGTGGAACTTTGGAGTCCCTGGGACAACGCCCCGTGCATGGTATTACCTGTTGCGGGATGCTGATCCTGAGCGCAATCGATTCCATACCATTGCGATTGCGTTGGACCGTCTGGAAGATATTGACCGGTATGATTCAGGTCCCATGAGGATTCTTGATTTGAACTTCGTGATCTGTCGACTGCGACTCTCAGACATCCATGAATTTTCTTCTTCTATGGGATCACCTGAGCTGAGGCATGAAGCCTTTATGGGAGCCACATTCAAAGGGTATGCATTAAAGGATGATTTTCTGGCATATGCCGGTGATATCCGTGGTCGCCGGAATAAGGTTCGGTTATCGCGTGAGGTGGGGCTCTCTTCCAATGAAGGCTATGGAGGTAATTCGGGCACACTTGAAGGCTTGCATATTCAAGAAAATGGGGGGTTGGAATACCCCGATCATGTCAGCGAAGAACTGCGCAATCTCATCCTGAAAGGCTATCGGGATGACTATCCTTCCCAATTGGGAGAAACGACGCAATACAGGAAGTATTGGTTGGGAAAAGTTCTGGAGTTGTATCGTAATTCTTCCACGAAAATTGTTTTTCTTGAATCGCCGCGTGGTCCATTGCCCCCTGTTGCTCCTGAAGCTCCGATGACATTTCTGAAATGGGCACAAGAACAATACGGAGTTAGAGTTCTGGATGCATCTACCTTCCGTTTTCTGGAAACACCGGAAACATTCTTTGATCAGCTGCATTTAAACCGGAAGGGGAGAGAGTTGTTCACCAAAAAACTGGTGCAGTCTCTGGATATTCACTAAGCGGCATGCTGTTTACCACCTGGACATTCTGGTCGTTTTTTGTTGCGGTGCTGGTGCTGTTTTACGCCGTTCCTGTCGGGTTGCGACGCTATCTTCTTCTGATTGCCAGCCTGGTGTTCTATGCTGCTTGGGATCCCCGGTTTATCCCTCTATTGCTGATCCTCATCACTGTGGACTATTTTGCAGCCATCTGGATCAGTCAGTCTGAAGGTGCACGCCGCCGTACTGCACTGATCATCAGTCTGATGGCGAATCTGGGTTTTCTGGGATGGTTCAAGTACACCAACTTTGTCATCACCACCTGGACACAACTGATCCATTCCGGTACTGATCCAAAGCTGCTGGATCTCATCATTCCTTTGGGGATCAGCTTCCATACTTTCCAGAGCATCTCTTATGTCGTGGACGTCTATACACGCAAACAGGCTGTTGTCCGCAGCTATGTGGATTTTGCATTATATGTGGCGTTCTTCCCTCAACTTGTGGCCGGGCCGATTGTCCGTGCGCTGGACTTTTTTAAAGATCACTGGAACTGGCAGCCACCTTCAGCCGACGATATTCGTTCCGGTTGCATGCTGATTGCTGTGGGTCTGGCTAAGAAGCTTGTTTGTGCCGATCGTTTTGCCCTCATCTCGGATCATTATTTTGCAGACCCCACTGCAATCCCTGGTCTGCTTCCTGCCTGGACCGGAACCTTTGCTTTTGCAATGCAGATTTTCTTTGATTTTTCCGGTTATACGGATATCGCTATCGGCACCGCACGCTTGTTGGGATATCATTTTCCGGATAATTTCCAGCGTCCATATCTCTCCGCCGGCATTACCGAATTCTGGCGTCGCTGGCATATCTCGCTTTCCTCATGGTTGCGGGATTATCTCTATATCCCCTTCGGCGGAAATCGTTATGGAGAATGGAAGACTTATCGCAACCTGATGCTGACCATGCTGATCGGCGGATTCTGGCATGGAGCCAGTTGGAATTTCGTGATCTGGGGCGGCTATCACGGAGCCCTGCTTTCCATTGAGCGGATGCTGTTTGGCAAGAAGAATCATGAAGGGTTGATTCGGATTCCGCTGGCTGTCATCACTGTGGCGCTTGTCTGTATCGGGTGGGTATTCTTCCGCGCGACAACGTTTGATGCTGCTGTCTATGTCATCGGGCAGATGTTTACCGGAGAGATGGGAGAATCACTGATCGGTATCTGGCAATGGCGATTAGTGGCGTTTACGCTGTTCTTCGCTCTGCTCCGTGAGTATGGGGTGCCCCGTTTTCCCGTACTGCGTGCCTCATGGGTGCGCGGGGCTGTGATTGTTGTCCTGCTGCTGGGGATTGAACTGCTGGGTGTGACTGACCAGAAGATTCCGTTCGTCTATTTTCAGTTCTGATCCCGAACGCCATGGACGTGATACTTCACGTAGTAGCGTGGATCTTCATCACGCGTCACGATAGTGAAACCCGCTTCATGCAGGAACTCCTTGACGAATGCAAATGTCGTGAAACTTTCTCCTTCACCACGTGCAGTACGGAAATCATGTGCAGCAATGCAGACATTCCGCGCTCGTTTCAGGGCCTGACGGCAACCGGGTAACGCGAATCGCTCAGCGCCTTCAATATTCATTTTGATGAAGTCAATACGATCGATTCCATGTTGCGCTGCCAGATCGTCAAAAGGGATTCCTTCTACTGTGAAACTGGTGGATGAAGGATCTCCGGTGCGGACATAATTGGATTCCCAAACCGGTAGAGTCTCAATCTGGAGAGTGGCAGCCTGTTCGACACAGGCATTGCGGATAGTAGTGACGTTGGTCAGATTTTCCCGCTCACAAAGTGCTTCGAGGACGCTAAACGATTCAGGGTGCGGCTCAATCGCCCATACCTTTCCTGTGGGTCCCACTGCTTTTGAAAAAGCATAGACATCTTCCCCTCTGCCTGCTCCGATATCGACAATGACATCTCCTGGTTGAGGCTTGTACTTGTAAAACCAGTATTCCTGAGCGTCCCGTAGATATTTATCAAGCATTTTGCAGAGTGGTGATGGTCCTTAAATCTTTGGAGAGTCTGTCGAGAAACTCCGGTGTGCGGATGAAGAAATGTCCTCCGGGCATCTCCGTGAACTGGAATGCCGCTGAAGTCTGTTGCTCCCAGTCCTGAATGAACACAGGGGAAACATTCAGGTCATCCGAACCTGCATAAGCAAGGATTGGCAGATTCAGAGGGGACTCCGCTGTATAAAGATACTTGCGATAGAGTTCCGTGTCGGCACGAAGCGTCGGCAGAATCTGTTGAATCAGAGATTCACTGTCCTGGCCATTGCTCTGGAATCCGCCAAGGTTCCGGAAATGACGCAGCAGTTCTTCATCTGATGCAGAGGGAGAAACTTCTGTGCGGAACTGAGGTGCGCGCGCACCAGAAACAATCAGACATTCCGGCAAGGTTTTCTTGCGACGGCGCAGTTCCCGGATCACTTCAAAAGCAATTCCGGCTCCCATGGAATGACCGAAGAAAACACAAGGTTCATTCAGAAGAGGTTCGATCTGCGTGGACAATGCACGGATGAGATCTTTCATCTGGGTGAACGGCTCTTCGGCTATCCGGGACTCGCGGCCGGGAAGCTGTACCGGACAAACTACGGCGATATCTTTCAGCGCATCCTGCCAGTCCCTCCAGGAAAGTGCTCCGGCCCCTGCATAGGGAAAGCAGAACATCCGGAAGTGTCCGGCGGGAACAGATTTCAGGACAGGGAACCAGCGATTCTTCTTTGCCTCCACTGCCTGTTTGATTCTGAGCCGGAGCAGTTGCTGGCGTTCGCTGGACCATATGACCTGCGGTTGCTGAGATGCATGTTTCGGTTTTCTCAATAACTCTTCCATGAAGCTCTCAAAGGGCTTGACGCTCAGGTTCCGGATGTAATGCAGTGCTGCATCGCGAGATTGCTGTGCGATCTCTTCCCAGTGATCCTTCTCTGTTGTGATCCGGGTCAGTGCTTCAATCCAGGGCGTGAGGTCCTGTGGCGGAACTTCTGCAACAGGAACCAGTTTTTCATCCAGTTCCTGTTTGTAATGCTGAATGGGCTGAATGGGGAGCAGGTAAGGGACTCCCAGTTTTGCTTCGGGGATTCCTCCGATGTTACTGGCGAGAACTGGAACTCCACTGGCCATGGCTTCCACTACCACACGCGAGCGGGCCTCTGCCCAAACAGAAGGAACCAGCACGACTCTGCTTTGGGCAAAGATCTCGTCCACGTTGTCCCGTGGCTCCAGGATGGTGACATTTGGAAGCGATTGCAAAGCTTCCATGTCCTCCGGTGTCGTGCCCCACATAGGGACAGCAGCAAACTGTAACTGCGGAAGCGACTTTGCAAGGCCGAGGAAGATAGTGATTCCCTTGACCAGGCACGGGTTCACCATCGTGACATAAGGATTTTTGAATTTTCCTTGTGGAATAAATTCGGTGCGATCCATCAGCGAGATGGGGAGATGGATGGCGGACAAACCGCCTTCTTCCCGTGCATATTGAGCCACTGATTCACTGACGCCGATGATTCCGTCAGCTTCACCCAGGCGTGCGGTGTGCTCGGGATTTTCGGAAGAGCTGTGATGTCCAAAAGGAACGGCCACAGTTGCCCGGATGAGATAGATCACTCGTGCACGAGGGGACTTCAGCGCAAGATCGAAAAGCAGCTGTCCGGGGTCGTCGGTGGAGGAGACAATCAGGTCCGGATCGAAATCGGCAATCTGTCTTGCAAAGAAAGGACGCAACATTGGACTGCGTGTCAGCGTGAAAACATCCACTCCGTTGCGTGTAAAACGGATCGCTTCCGCATCCTCTTCAAATTCAACTCTACGATCCACCAGTTGCTGGCGAAAGGCCTGATGGTCGTCTTCTCCAAATCTTTCCACACGGGCAACTACGCGCACGGTGTGCCCTTGAGCTGCCAGAGCTTCCATCAAAAGGCGGTTGGATTTATCTCCTCCTCCATGGGAAGGGTAATAGAGCGAGTTATGTGCAAGAAGAATCCTGCGTTTGGGGTAGGGAGTCAGTGTGGCAAGCAGTTCGCCGAGACCGTTGAAACGGATATTTCCGACAAAATTTCGGCCGGCCTGAGCGGATTCTTCTGCTTCTTTCTCATATGCTGCACGATTGGTCCAGAGCCTGGTCAGTTCCTTTACCCAGGGTTCGATGTCCTGCGTTGGAATGACCGGTTCAGGCATGTGCTGCTCATCAAAGACCATCTCGTAACGGTCAATGGGGCGTACAGGAATGAGTGACCCCACTCCCTGCTTTGCATCCTGTAGACCCCCGGAATCACTGGCCAGTACAGGAATGCCGCGCAGCATTGCTTCCATGGCGATCAGGCCAAAGCCTTCATACCAAACGGAGGGCATCAGCAGGATGCTGGTGCGCGCAAGCACATCGTTGATATCGGGAACGCTTTCCAGAATTTCGACATTCGGCAGCTTTGCCATGGCTGCGCGATCTTCCTGAGTCGTACCCCATCCAGCCAAGGCCACGAACGGAATCTGCGGGAGCCGTGCTGCCAGATCGAGGAAAATGGAGATCCCCTTGACCTTGCAGGGATTCACGATCAGCACTCCACCTTCGGCAAATTTTCCCAGACGTGGATAAGGAGGCTTGCCATACATGGGGGGATGAATGACATGGGAATCTACTCCCAGATGTTCTTTCAGATATCCCGCCATGTGATTACCGATCACCACCACACCATTGGCATCCCGGATCAGTGCAGCAGCAGAGGGATCAGGGTTCCAGCTTTCCGGACCAAACGGAAAGAACTGGGGAGTATGAGCAATGTAAACGAACCGGCCCAGTGCACAACGATGTGCTGCCCTTAACAATCCATGGCCGACATCCTCACTGGAGACAAGTATCCAGTCCGGGTTTAAGGCAGCCACTTCTTCATCAACGATATGCAGGTTTCGTGCAAGATCAGCCACACGACGGATAGAAAGTCCATCCACTTCCACACGATCATTGATGTCACCGGATGCGGGCGGGCACAGAACATGGCATTCATGTCCGGCTGCTACCATTTCCCGGAACCATGCAAGATTGCTCCGAGTTGATCCTCCCCGGGGCGGTTCATAGGAGGCGTTTGCAAGAAGGAGAACTTTCATTGAGCAGGTTCCTGTTGGGCAAGAAGTTGATGAACTTCCTGATCCGTTAATGCTTCAATTTCCGCGACCAGCGCCCTGTACTCCTGTGGAGAAAGTTCACCGATCTGTCTGATTTCAATTTTTTCTGCGAGACCACGAAGAGTCAGAGTTCCCGAATAGACATCATCCACCTCCAGCTCGATGTCAAAGATCTCCCGGACTCTCATCTGCAACAGGACGACAAGTAAAGAATGACCACCCAGGTCGAAGAAATTATCCTCCGGTGTTACGGATGGAATCTGGAGAATTTCACTCCAGATCCTTGCCAGTTTCTGTTCTGTTTCGGTCAGATTCTGATGCTGACTCTGGTCAAATCCGGTTCCGCTGCGCAATGCGCTCACGATCAGATCCGTGGTGGAGAGAGACCGGGCGATATAGAGGTAAGGGACCGCGTTAATGGCAACTTCTTTCCGCGAGCTTTCACTACGAGCGGCCGGAGCTGACTGGGGTTGCCATGTCAGGGTCCGCAGGGATTCAGCAGGAAAACAGAACGGCGCCTCTTCCGGAACATTGCAGTGGATGGCAACCTGCTTCAGAAATGTTTCTACCGGCTTGTTCTTAGCTGTTGGAGAGAACGGAACAGTCACCATGGATAACCCGCGGCTCTCTGCTTCCTGCGCCAGCTTCGTCATCAGGAAATGTTCCACTCCCCGGCCTAGCACACGGCAGCTCAGAAGCAGAGTGTCCACTTCCAGTTCATCCACATGGGGACGGAAAAGAATTGTGCCGGTTTGTCCGTAATTGCCAAAACGGTCTGAAACATCCACTGTCCAGCAGATGTACCCCTTAGTAACCAGATTCTGGATTTCCGGTTCTGTCCGCCGAATGGTGGAAGCATTGAACTGGTTTGTCCGCTGGGTCAGCTGCGCTGCACGGGGGAGCGTTTCTGGTGTTACCGGCTGGACCACAACTTCAAGATTGAGGCTGGCCATGAATGCTTCATGGCTTTCACTGGATTGCAGGGCGACGGAAAAATCACGGACAGACTGATAGGATTCATTCCGTTTTCTGTCTGCATCCGTAATGATTCCAGCATCCAGAGCCCAGAGATTCCGGATGAAATGAGAAAGTACTGTGGGTTCGTGAGGAAGGGGAACCGTCAGAACTTCGGGCAGGACTTCCTGCACTTCCGCACATTCCTTGGCATCGTCATCAATGAAGATAAATGAATCCAGACCGAGATTCAGCTCTTCCGCAATGGAACGCAGATTTTCCGACTTTGGCGACCAGTTCACGCGGACAGTGGTGAAATCATTCATCTGCAGGGGTATTTCCGGTTGCAGTCGGAATGCTTCCTGAACATCCTCAAGGTTATTCTTGCTGGCGATGGCCAGCAGCATGCCGTCGTTCTTGCACTCCTTCAGGTACTGCTGCATAGCTGCGCGTTCCGGCTCAATCAGGATGTTCTCTGGTCCATCCTCTCCAATCACCCCTTTCCAAAGAGTGTTGTCACAGTCCAGCACAATCACTTTATAGGGGGGGCGGCGCAGAGCAACGGTTCGGCGAACCAGCACGGTTCCTAATGCTGCGTAGTAGCTTTCTGTATAAGGAAGACTTCCGATCCGGTCGCCCTGTTCGCTGTACCAGTCCACAACCGGATATTGCTCCAGAATTTCATCGGGTGTGATCAGAACTGTTCCGGGGATTGCGGACATTCCTTCACGGAATGTTTGGAGGATCTCCGTGGTATTTCCGGTAAATCCGGGCGAAGGCTGTGTGATGCAAACAATCAGAGGAACCTGACGCTGGGCCGAAGAAGATTGAATGTGAGTAATCAGTTCTCTGGCGTGAGCAAGTGGATCTTCTGTCAGCAGGTCGTCAGGCCTGAACAAGAGGATATTTATACCTGTCGAATTGCGGGCGAAGATGCTGGCAGGATCCAGAAGAGTCTGGCTGAGCTGATTGAACGGGGCAAACTGAACATCCAGTGAGACCTTGAGTTCCGCTGACCAAAACCTGACGATTCTTTCCAGTGGTTCCGCAGTAAAGGCGGCGCTGATGGCTAATTTCATGGGACGCTGCAGGGGCAGCGTCCACTTCGGGCTATCCGACCCAGTGAAACCCTGCCTCTACCATTATTACTTTTGTGAGCATGGGTTCGGTAAACAGATCGGTTTCAGTAATGGTTCAGTTAATCTAATTTATTGAAACTATTGAGCAAAGCAGTAGAAGCGACCGGATCCACCAGTACCCACCAGATTTTCCTGGCTGCATCCACGGGATCCATGAGACGCATTCCATGAAGTTGGCTTTGGTCCTCCACCCTGTCTGTCATGATGTCCAACCTCGGCACTGCCTTCGCCATGGCTGGTCCAGTTCTTGCAGGTTTTGTCCTGGTCCGGTCCAAATGTTGTTCCATCCTCCTGTGTGCCCGTCAGAATGTCGTGCTGGTTCGGAGTATCACCGCGGCCATTCACCACTTCCCCTTTTTCGGTGATGGAATTCTCTTTGGAGAGCTTGTTGTTATCGCTGTGGAGATCCGCAACATTCTTTGCTACCTCCACTCCCTTGGCGTTGTACCAGGGACCTTTTCCGATACGATCCTTCGCATTCACTGCTGCTTTTCCATCCACTGCCTGTGTGCTGAGATAAGCGCGCCAGGTCTTGCTGCCTGCGCCTACAGCTGCTGCCAGAGTCTGGCAATGCTTGTCTGCTCCTTCAAGTCCACCAAGATCAGCTCCATTCCCGCTGCCACGGCTGGTGATGAAGAAGCTCAGTTTGGGATCTGCATTCTGTGCCAGCAGGCCGGAGCCGCTCATCAGGAATGCAGTTGCTACTGCAAGAACTGTTTTTTTCAAAATATCCTCCACGGTATTCAAACCTTGGGTCATCATACCCTCTGTGGCTCCCAAAGAGGTTGAGATTGAATTATCAATTAATTGCTGATCGCAAAGGGGTTTCTGAAAAAGTGATAAATCATAGAACGTGACTTTGATTCTTTTTCTGGCAATGCTGGCACAGGAATGGAAGAGGCATCCCCTTCCTGTTGTGATTGCCAGTGGAGAAACAGAGCGTAAACCCCTTCCTGCCACTATGGGAGGAGGGATTGCTGTCTTCGATTTTGATGGAGATGGGAGACTCGATCTGTTTTTTGCCAATGGTGGAGAACTACCTTCAGGCGGGAAAAAGAATCAATCCCATACGAATCGTCTGCTTCGGAATATAGGCGGCATGAAATTTGAAGACGTAACTGAACGGGCGGGTCTGGCGGGCACGGAATTTTCCTTTGGTGCTGCTGCCGGAGATTTTGACGGAGATGGAAAAATCGATCTTGTCGTCACAACCTTGCGGGGGATTCATCTTTATCGGAATCTCGGCAATGGGAAATTTAGTGACATCACTGCAGATTCAAAGATCAACAATCTGAATCGATGGGCAATCGGAGCAGCATGGGTGGATTACAACCGCGATGGCAAGCTGGACCTGTTTGTCGTGAACTATGTCCAGTGGGTGCCGGAGAAAGAGCCCGAATGCCGGACTGCTGGCAGAGTGGACTTCTGTCACCCGCGTTATTACGAGCCTTCGCCGAATGCTCTGTTTCGCAATAACGGAGATGGGACATTTACGGATGTTAGTAAAGAATCCGGTATTGAGGCGCATGCAGGTAAAGGCATGGGTGTGGCTGTAGCCGACTGGAACGGAGATGGACATCCTGATTTCTTCGTCACAAATGATCGTGTTCCCGCGTTTTTGTTTCTCAGTCAGGATAAAGGGAAGTATGTGGAATCGGCCTTTGAATGGGGTGTGGCTGTTCCTCCTGATGGAACTCCTGTATCCGGCATGGGAGTGGATACGCAGGATATAGATGGAGATGGAAAGCCAGATCTTGTCTACACCGCTTTAAAGGATGAAACTTTTCCGCTGCTGCGCCATACCGGTAAGGACTTTGAGGACATTACTGCAACGACACGTCTGGCGCCTCTTTCCCGCCGATATGCCGGATGGGGTGTGATGTTTACCGATCTTGCAGGAACGGGCAGGAATGATATTGTCGTAGCGGCAAGTGATGCTCTCTCCGGGAAGGTGGATGCTTCCCGGAAAAGTTCTGTCATATGGTTTCGAAATTCAGGAAAGAACTCATTTACTGTCGAAGAACTGCCAGTGCCTCGCGCCATGTATCGCGGACTGGTGGTAGCAGATATCAATGGAGATGGATGTCCGGAAATTATTGTCAGTGCACTGGATGCGCCTGCTCAAATTCTTTCCCGCAAATGCCCGGAAAATTTCTCCGGATTATCGAGGCAATCGCTGGGAAGTTCGGCGGTCGGGTACTCATCATCGTTCGTCCCCTTGCAATCCTCTGCTGCCTCTTCTGCACCTTAAGTCCGATCAACTTATTAGCCGCCCAGCAGGATGCTTCTGCACAAGCCGCACAGGCGATGCGGGAAGGTCGGTTTGCACAGGCAGAGTCCATTTACCGGAATCTGATGCAACAATTTCCTCAAGAGGCTGGCTGGTCCGGAAATCTGGGACTGGCACTTCACTCACAGGGGAAATATCAGGAAGCAGTGAGCATTCTTGAAAGAAGTCTGAAGCTTCGGCCATCTGCTGGATTATCGACAGTTCTGGGAATTGACTATCTGAAACTGGGACAGCCCTGCAAAGCAATTCATCCATTAGAAGGGACAGACCAGTACGCAGCACTCGCCGATGCACTGAGCGGATGCAAGCGATATGGTGAAGCGGCGCCACTCTATGAAAAGCTCGGACAGACGCGAAATGCGGGTCGTGCCTATTGGCAGGCTCGTGATTATCCGTCTGCCATTCGTATCTATTCCCGCATTGCTGCAGAATACTCTTCCAGTCCCGACTTTAACTATGAATATGGCGATTCATTGATGAGAGAAGAAGGGGCTGAAGCCGCTCTTCCTTATCTGGAAAAGGCAACTGCATTAATCCCTGGACGGGCAACGCTGGGTAAGGCATATGCAGAGCTGGGCCGCTATGCTGAAGCGATTCCTCATCTGGAAGCAGGAGTGGCAACCGATTCCAACCTGTATCTACCCCTTAGCAATGCCTATAAAAGAACAGGGCGCGAAGCTGATGCAGCCCGCGCCCTGAAAGCTTATCGGGACAAGGTAACTCAGAACTGAACGCGTAACCCAAGCTGGATATTTCTGGGGCCAACGTTTGTCGTTCCTGTAACACGGCCAAAATCACCTGATGATATATCCGTATTTGCTCTTCCAAATTGGGGAGTATTTGTGAGATTGAATGCTTCGGCTCTGAACTGAATTTTCCAACTCTCTCCATATCGGAAGTTTTTGAGAATGGCAAAATCTGCGTGTCTGGTTGGCCCAAATCGAATATTAGGAATCCATCTTGGGGCATTACCAATTTCAAACTCACCGGGACGTGTAAATGCTGTGGTGTTAAACCATCGGTCTGGTGTTGGATTATCAAGGGCTGCTGTCTTAAGATCGGCTACATTTGGACGTTGTACCTGAAATCCAAATGCCGAGAGTGAGTTGGGAGCAGTAAAGCCAAGGGGCAAGCCACTGGTAAATCGGACAATTGTGGATACCTGCCATCCTCCGATCACTGCATCAGCAACGGGATGCATGTCACTGCCGAACTTCTTTCCTTTTCCAACTGGAAGCTCATACACAAGAGCATTCACAAAGCTCTGTGGCATATCATGGGCGCTGTAAGATCGGTCAGAGCGCAGATCGTAGTAATTCCGTAGAGTGTCGCTGACCTCCCAGCCCTGCCATTCGCTGGCATTGTCCAGGGCTTTTGACCATTGATATGTAGTTAAAAGGTTGAGTCCTTTGCCGACCTGCCAGTTGTATCGAACAACCAGCGCATTGAAACTTGAGCTTGCTCCGGGAGTATCGCCGCTAAGATTTACAGCGGTGAACTGTGGATGGGGTCTCAATAAACGGTGGAGAGGAATCGTTGGGCCGCTAAGAACTCCAGAAGTAAAAACACCAGAGAAAGGATTGGCCACAGGTGCATTCAGCTGTGAACCCAGTGCCAGGTAATCCGGGTGGAGCTGGTTGGCTTGTTGCCCTGCACCAAACAGTAGTTTCCTGCCTTGAGAGCCTGTATAGCCAACTTCCAGAACCATTCCCTTTGTTAGTTCATATTGAAAATCAAGACTAAAATTCTGGACATAACCCAATGGATGATGACGAGAGAAAGCACTCACTGCATCACCCGTCTGTGTGAGTAATCCTCTTGATGAACCAATGGGCTGATTCAGGCCACTTGGAAATGGATTATTCACTAGAGATGCAGGATTGATCCCATCGCCGCCCAGGGTAGACACCCATGTTGTTGTGGTCGAGTACCCCTGGGTGGAACCACCGCCAGTTTGGGGGTAATAGATTCCATATCCTCCCCGCACTACCAGTTTGTCGGTGATTTTGTATGCAGCACCGATTCTTGGAGCTAGATTGAACCAGTCTGTATTCCATGCACCTTGTCCTGGTTGAACAAATACCAATCCACCTGTGAGAGGAAGACCCGTAGCCTGAGCGAGAGGGCTGGCTACATTAAAGTCAAAGTTATTCAGTCGGTCAAATCTTTCAGTGCGACCCATCTGTGCTTCCCAGCGAATCCCCAGATGAACAGTCAACCGGCGAGTTGCTCGCCAGGAATCCTGAAAGTATGCCCCGTGATAACGGGCTGTAATGGCTGTTGCTGCATTGATGGGTGCGCTGCCACCTGAGCCTGTTCCCAATAGTAAAGATGCTAGTGCATCACCAGTAGCCTGGCTGGCGATTGCTGCAGTTGGTCCTGATGTGAGTCCTCTGGTGAAGTTGAATGTTGGACTGTTGAAATCGGTGCTGTTCAATCTTGCAATCTCAGTCATCCATCCGAATTTCAGACTGTGTGATCCAAGTTCTTTTGTGATGTTGGCCTGAAGATTATGTGTCTCTCGGGGAGAATTCAACCAGCGGGGATTTCCCACTGTTGCATAGCCCTGAGCGGTAAATTGTGGAAGCGTTTGTGCCTGAAACTGAGAAACCAGAGATGACGGCAGGCCTAGAGTTGTGGCATTCATCCCCTCAGACGGTGAAATCTGATTTTCTCTCCATCGGCCTGTTCCAACAAGAAAGTTCAGTACCCAGGTAGGTGATGGAGTAACTGTAAGACCAATTACGGCGTGATGACGAGGGTTTATATCGCTAAAGTTAGTATCCGCACCATTTCCAAAAAATACCGGAGCAGTATTTTTCTGCCAGGCCTTTGTCAGGCGCCCGAATAGGGTCCACTTCTCACTTTTTGCCCAGTCAATCCGAACGTCCATACGATCATTTGTCGTGACCGTATTTCCAGCTGCTGCAAAGTTTCGGGCATTAGTCACTGGGTCGCCTTGAACATTCGGCATCGGGTAAAGGTTCATGACAGCCTGACCAACCGGGTTGATCATCGATGACGGGATACGGTTGCCAGCGAAAGGGGTCCGGACAAATGTTCCCGGTGTTGTTCCGGGTACAGTGGAAAACGGGTTGTAGATAGTTGCCAGAGTTCCATCTGTATTGTAGGTTTGCGAGAAGTCACCTGCCCGCTGCAATGCTGTTGGAACATTTGACACATTTGTGCCGGGGTTGGCTTCCCGTCTTCCTTCATAAGCGCCAAAGAAGAATAGCCTCTTCGATTTCCAGATAGGTCCACCAATCGAACCTCCAAACTGATTCCGCTGGAAGATTGGTCTTTTCAGCCCTGTTCGATTGTTTGCCCAACTGTTGGCATCTAGTA
This sequence comes from Bryobacteraceae bacterium, assembly GCA_037190045.1. Classification (GTDB taxonomy): domain Bacteria; phylum Acidobacteriota; class Terriglobia; order Bryobacterales; family Bryobacteraceae; genus JAPKYZ01. Next base: position 671,534 of record JBBCIQ010000004.1, read on the forward strand.
CATTGTTTCGAAGGTATTCATACAGGCTTCCATGGAAATTGTTCGAACCACCGCGGGTGATCATGTTGACTGCACCACCATCGGACTTTCCAAATTGAGCATCAAATTGATTCCGCGCGATATTTACTTCCTGCACAGCATCCATGCTGGGAGACGCCAATAGTCCGCCCCAGTCCACTGCGGCTGCGGGTGCTCCGTCAATCAGTGTCAGCCCTGCCTGACCACGTCCTCCATTCATGGAAAAACGATTATGATTCTGATCCTGAGTCGCCTGAGAGATGCCGGTTCTGACCGCGATGACTCCCGCATTTACATGAACCAGCTGGAAAGGATTTCGTGTATTTGCGGGAAGATCCAGGACGGCCTGTTGGTCCAGTGTGACTGCACGATTGGCTGACTGGGTATCCAGTAGTGTCACACCTGCTTCTACTTCCACTGTCTGTGTCATCTCACCCAGTTGAAGGGTCACATTGAGTTCAAGAGTCTGATTTACGCGGAGTTCAGTGTCCCTCTGTACGGTTCGTTGAAATCCGGTCATCTCCACACTGACTTCATAAACACCGGGAGGAAGCTGAGAAAAGATATACAGACCAGATGTATTGGTTGCCTGTTGTCGGGTGTCATTGGTTGCCTGATTGCGCGCCCTGACTGTAGCATTTGGAATTACTGCTCCATTCGGGTCAGTAACTGTTCCGGAAATCGTGCCGGTAAAGGCCTGCCCGTATATGCTACTCACTATCAGGGCAAGGGATAGAGTGAGCTGAATCAGTTGCCTCATGTGTTTACAGTGGGGGCATTATATACAAATAAATTCCCGGTGAATAACAGAAAAATATTAGTTTTTTCTGAAAAAAGAAAATCTCTTTTCAGTAGAGCTGGTGATCATAACTGAGACTTTTCTGGTGGATAGAGTTTAGGTAATGTCTGAAGATAACTCTCCCAGAAGATTCTGGAGATTGAGTGACCGGGTATACATTGCAAGTTCTCCGCTTGCCTCGCGCGGCCAGGACTCGCGAGGCCGATCCCAGTAAAGTTCCACTCCGTTCTGGTCCGGATCCCGAAGATAGAGTGCTTCACTCACGCCATGATCGCTGGCCCCTTCCAGCGGAACATTCGCTTCAATGAGTCGTCGAAGAGCATCTGCCAGTTCACGCCTTGTAGGATAGACAATCGCCACATGATAGAGCCCGGTTGTTCCGAAAGGTGGTGCGGAGCCGTCCTTGCTTTCCCAGGTATTGAGTCCGATATGGTGGTGATATCCACCCGCAGAGAGGAACGCTGCCTGCGAGCCGTAGCGCTGCGTGATCTCAAATCCCAGCACGCCTGAATAGAAATCGATGGCACGTTGCAGGTTGGACACTTTCAGGTGGACATGTCCGATCCTGACTCCGGGATCAATTGGCTGGCTCATATAGCTACTGTGTTTGATGCTGGTGGCAACAAATCGATTCAACCGGCTCTTGTCAATCAGGCTAGTGCGGAGAAAGCCAGGTGATGCCCAGAACAGAATCTCCATTCAGGGATGCTGCCTGTTCAAGAATGCGTCTGGCATGCTCTGCTGCGGTGCGGACGCCCTGTTCATATTTCATGTTTGGATTTCTTTGTCCGCCGTTATAGGCTCCTACGGCCAATGCAACATTACCATCAAAATGATCCAGCAGATCCCGCAAGAGAAGCCCCGCATACGTGGTGAGGACATCTGTCTGGATTTCATCCACGTTCAACTTTTTGGGTGGGCGAAGATGTTCCGGCAGTTTTTCATAATCACGTTCATCTTTGAGATAGAGCCTGTGGACATAACGCAGGGTTTCTCGCGTAATCTGCCACGGACCACTGGAATAGTTCAGTACTCTGACTCTTCCTCGGCGACGTTCCAGGATAATGTCATCCTTGTCCGGGCGTCTTTTCCAGATGGAATGTTCAAGGTCTCCCCGGATGTTCATGTAATTGTTCTCCATGGCTCCCACCCCGAGAAAAATTTCCAGCGGTAACTCATAGAACTCAGCGATGGTGATGATGTCAGCGGCAAATTGATGAGCTTCAGTGGGAGTGAGGGGGATAGGGACAGGCTCAATTCTCTTGCGAATGCGGGGATCAATTGTCGATTTATAGCGGATAAAACTCTGAACCATCTTGCGTAATTCTGCATTGGATAATTCCTCCAGTTTGCGTTTCACCGGCAGGTTGTAGGCTGCATTAAAGAGCCTGCTTTGATTGGAGTAATAACGCAGGACACTGGAAGGCACTGCTTGCCACTCAAATTTCTGAATGGATTTCTGGTTGCTGAGTTGAGAGATCCGGTCCAGAGAAAAAAGAAAATCATCATTCAGGATCAGCAGAACTCTATAGAGCGATTCACCCTCATTGTTGTCTGAGGTGATGAGTAACCGATCATGCATGAATGGTTGAGTATTCCTGAAGTGCTGATACATCAGGTATGCAAACAGTTCATCTCTGAATGTCGCAACTGTTGTCAAGAAATAAGTATCTGCATATCGAATGGCGATGGATCCATCCGGATAAATCGTTGCGGGTTGAGGATGCCTGGCCACTTGTGGAAGTGGCTCCACCTGCCAGCGCAGGTAGAACAAGATGCTACCTGTAATCGAAAGGACAATAGTTATAGCCAGCAGCCATCGATCCGCAGGTCGCATCTTCAATCATTATTCTGACGTTTATTTTGAAATCCTGTTGGGTTGTTATGCGTCAAGATGCCGCACCTGATGCTGTGGCATAGGTTTTACGATGAAAGTTCATGGGAAACGTACCGCCAACCTCTGTTGCTGAAGCTGTGCCACAGGCCGCGCTCCCGTGGATTATCCGACTTCGGCTGACCATGGCTGTGGGGCAGTTTCTAGTTGCTGCCTTTGCTGTTTTATTTCTCGACATCGAATGGCCCTGGTACTGGTGGTGTCTTCCTCCTGCGCTGGTGGCTGTCAGTAATGTGTTTCTTTCGGGCCATACCGGCTGGCTACAGAGTATCGACCGGGGAACACTGGTGGCTCTTGCCTTTGTCCTGGATATCCTTTGTCTCACTGCTTTGCTGATTGGCAGTGGAGGCGCAAATAATCCTTTCAGTCTGCTGTATCTGGTGCATATCACCCTGTCCGCCACAATTCTGACCAAGCGATGGACTTGGTTTCTGGGTGTGTTATCGACTGTCTGTTTCGCCCTGCAGTTCTGGATTTATCGCCCGATTGCGTTGCTGGAGGTTCATCATCACGGAGGAACTGCCAGCCTGCATCTGATGGGGATGTGGTTCAGTTTTGCGGTGGCTGCACTGTTGATTGCCCTTTTCTCTGGAAAGCTTTCTGAATTATTGCGCCGAAGAGAACAGGCGCTGCTGCAGTTGGAAGCAGAGCTCGCCAAGCAGGAACGTCTGGCTTCGCTGGCTACTCTGGCAGCAGGTGCTGCTCATGAGTTGAGTACTCCACTCGGAACCATTGCGATTGTTGCAAAAGAGCTGGAGCGTTATGCCACCCGATCTGTGCAGGATGATGCAATTGCTTCGGACAGCAGGTTGATTCGACAGGAAGTGGATCGATGCCGGGATATTTTGCAAGGGATGAGTGCGCGGGATACGGAATCCGGCCAAGAGCCTCACACCCAGATGCGGCTGCGGGAACTGATGGCGCCTTTTCTTGATACTCCGGATCTGCTTGTGATTCTGCCTGAGGATCTTTCGGATCGCATCGTGGTACTGCCTCGCCAGACTATCCAACGCACCATCCAGGCACTCATTAAAAATGCCTGGGAAGCGGATGCAGTGACGGAAGTGGTGCTGGAGATTGCGGAGAATGGCGATCAGGTTTGTTTGCGAATTCTGGACAATGGCACAGGTATGCCTCCGGAAGTTCTGCATCGGCTGGGGGAACCTTTCTTCACCACTAAGGAGCCGGGGAAGGGAATGGGACTGGGCGTATTTCTTGCCAGGACTGTTGTGGAGGGGTTGGGCGGGACTTTACGATTTGACTCCCGAGAAGAAAACGGGACACAGGTGCTGCTGAAAGTACCCTTTATTTGTGCCGTGAAGGAAGAGCATGTCTGAAAACTGGGAACAATCCATTGCCGTGGTCATTGATGACAATGAGGTTTTTCGCAACCGCCTGTGCCGTGCATTGACGGACCGGGGCTGGTTGGCTTACCCAGCAGAAGATGCCATTTCAGGTATGGCTAAGGTGAGTGAACAACACCCCGATCTGGTCACTGTAGACTTGCGACTTCCGGGTGAGAGCGGGCTGGAAATTATTCGCCAGATTCGGGAAATTGATCCCGATGTTTTCATTCTGATGCTGACCGGATATGGAAGTATTGCAACAGCGCTGAGCGCCACCAAACTGGGGGCTGATCATTACCTCACAAAGCCTGCGGATGCGGATCAGATCCTGAAAGCTTATGAAACCATGAGGCAATTAGACCCTGTTTCCATTGATCCGGATTCGCAGGATGCTACGGTCCCCAGTCTGGCCAGAGTGGAGTGGGAGCACATCCAGAGAGTGCTGGAAGATTGTGACGGGAATGTTTCCCAGGCCGCCCGTTTGCTTGGACTGCACCGGCGTTCCCTGCAGCGGAAGCTAATGAAATATCCACCTGCTCAGTGAACGACCTGTACACATTTCAACTGTGGTTAGATTGGGCTGACGAGAGTGAAACCTCCTCAGTCTGGCTTTCGTCATCCTAATTGAAGGAAAGTTTCGGTACTCTGGAATCAAATGACTACCCGCTGGCGTCTTTTTCTCTCCCTTTCACTGGGGCTGTTGCTTGCCGGGGCAGGCATCGCTGCTGAAGATGCAGCGCGTGTCGACTGGCGCACATTGCGTGGTCTCAATTATCGGACAGGAGAGAAAACAGAAGCTCTCCAGAAAGTCGATGGCAAGCAAGTGAAGGTGCCGGGCTTCATGGTCCCCCTGGAAGATGAAGATGAGCAGGTGACAGAGTTTCTGCTGGTTCCTTATGTAGGTGCCTGTATTCATACACCTCCCCCACCTCCCAACCAGATTGTGATGGTGAAGATGGAAGGCGGGAAGAAGACCAAGGTAAGTTTCTGGGATCCGGTATGGGTTCATGGAAAGCTCAATATTTCCAATGTGAAGAGTCCTTATGGAGATGTCTCCTTTAGGCTGGACTCAAATCTGATCGAACCGTATAAGGATTAAATCATGAGATATCTGCTGGCACTTCTTCTTGTGTTTCCTCTGGTTGCTCAGAAGAAGCATGACTATGATCACAAGCACAATCATTCAAAGACGCAGAAAGCGCATGATCACAGTGCCGTTCAGCTGGATATCGCCGTCGATGGCAAGAGTGCTGATTTTGAGCTGCATTCTGCTGCCATGGGTATCGTCGGTTTTGAGCATGTGGCTGTCAGTGCTGCCGACAAGAAGAAACAGGCCGATGCACTGGCTGCTCTTCGCACCAATTTTCCCAGGATCGTCAGCTTCGATGCATCAGCCGGGTGTAAGATCACGGCGAAGAGCGTAGAGGTGGAACAGGAAGAGCCGGATCATGCGGAAGTCCACGCGCATTTTGTTGCCGACTGTTCGAAAAACCTGGCGGGGCAGAAGGTGAACTTCGACTTTTCGAAGCACTATCCCGGCTTCTCGTCCGTGAAAGTCCAGGTGGTTGCGAATAGTGGTTCCACCGGAGCGGACCTCAAGGGCGGGCGGGGCTCCGTGACCTTTCCTCAATAAACTGACAGAATGAACTGAGATATGCCTCACGCAATAGCGATCGAGGGCCTCCATTTCAGTTACCGGACTGGCCGCGAAATTCTGGATATTCCTGATCTGAAGATTTTGCAGGGAGAACGTGTCTTTCTCTACGGACCTTCAGGGTCTGGAAAGACTACTCTGCTGGGAATTCTGGCCGGAGTTCTGGCTGCAAAGACCGGAAAGGTGGACGTGCTGGGACGCAATGTCATTGAGATGAGTCCCAGTGTGCGTGATGCATTTCGTGGCTCCCATATCGGGTATATTTTCCAGCTGTTCAATCTGATTCCTTATCTTTCGGTGGTGGAGAATATCACCCTTCCTTGCCGTCTCTCCCCGGAACGGCGTGCGCGGTTGAAAGACCAGCCTTTGCTTGATGCTGCCCGCAGTGTCGCCCGGCATCTGGGCATTGAGCATCTGCTCTCTGAAAATGTAGTGAATCTCAGCGTAGGGCAACAGCAACGCGTAGCTGCTGCAAGAGCATTGATCGGAACACCGGAACTGGTGATTGCCGATGAGCCGACATCATCTCTTGACCATGACCATCGCGAAAAGTTTATTCAGCTTTTGTTTGAAAACTGCAAACAGGCAGGCTCCACGCTGATATTTGTGAGTCATGACCAGTCGTTGATGCCGCTGTTTGACCGCTCCATCTCTTTGCCGGAAGTGAATAAAGCTGCTGTACAGGGAGTTGCCGCGTAATGCTTCTTCTCTCTCTTGCCTGGAAATCCCTGAAGAACCGCAAGCTCACCACCGGGTTGACGATTCTTTCGATTGCACTCAGCGTGGCGCTGTTACTGGGAGTGGAGAACGTGCGGGTGGGGGCACGGGAAAGCTTTTCCAATACGATCTCCGGTACGGATCTAATTGTGGGAGCCCGTGGAGGTTCACTGCAACTGCTGCTTTATTCCGTTTTCCGCATGGGGAGCGCGACCAACAATATTACTTACGACAGCTACCGCCATTTTGCCGAGCATCCTGCGGTTGCCTGGACCATTCCTTACTCCCTGGGTGACAGTCATCGTGGATTCCGTGTGGTGGGAACGACGAATGATTTCTATGAGCATTATCGTTTCAGGCGAGATCGCACCATTGAGTTTGCGGAAGGGCGCATGCCTGATGGAGTCTTCGATGTTGTGCTCGGCAGCGATGTTGCCTCGGCATTGAAGTACAAAGTGGGTGAGAAGGTGACCGTGGCCCATGGAATTGCAGTCCGCAATATCATGGAGCACTCCGACAAACCCTTCACTGTTGTCGGAATTCTCAAAAAAACAGCCACGCCTGTAGATCGGTCGATTTACGTTTCGCTCTATGGTATTGAGGCGATCCATATTGACTGGCAGGAGGGTGCTCCCCCCATGATCGGAGAAGAAGTTCCTGCAGAGCAAATCACCAAAGACAAACTGGAGATCAAGCAGATCACCTCTTTCCTCCTACGGACGAAATCCCGCATCGATACTCTGCGGCTCCAGCGGGAGATTGCCACTTATGAGCCGGAACCATTGCAGGCGATCATCCCTGGTGTCGCGCTGGCCGAACTCTGGAGAACCATCGGCTATGCGGAGGTTGCCCTTCAGGTGGTGAGCTTCTTTGTCCTGGTGGTGGGTCTGCTAGGAATGCTTGTGTCCCTATACACTTCATTAAATGAACGTCGAAGGGAAATGGCGATCCTGCGGGCTGTTGGTGCAGGGCCTCTCAAAATCATCTTCCTGCTGGTGCTGGAATCCGGAATCCTAGCCCTGGCCGGAGCTGTTCTGGGAACTGTTCTGATCTATGGGCTTTCCATGGCGGCACAGCCTGCGGTGGAACAGGCTTTCGGTCTCTATCTGCCGATCCAGCCCCCCACCACAGCTGGCTATCTCTATCTGGGTGCCATTGTTCTGGCTGGCTTCCTGATCGGATTTGTGCCTGCTTTGAAGGCTTATCGGAATGCTTTGGGCGATGGTCTGAGCGTACGCCTGTGACACGTTTGCTGTTCATCGTTATTTCTCTTCTGCTGATGGGTTGTCAGCCACAGTTCAAAACCGTTGAAGTGTCCCCTGAAGATATCAGGAAGGAACGGGAAGCAGAAGCTCAACAAGTGCAGGAGCATGCCGAGGAAGCAATGGCAAGGCATCGTCCTCCGACGGGGGCTGGACTTTCCATGCCGGGTGGTCCACTAACTTCCACTCCGGATGCAAATGCACAGCAGGTAGACTGGCGTTTGTTACGCGGACTGAATGTGAAGACGGGAGAAGTGACGCCTTCACTCAAGAAACTGGAGGGCGGCATCGTGCGCATGGTGGGATACATGGTTCCCTTTGAGGACGAGTTCGAAAGTGTATCCGAGTTTCTGTTGGTACCTCAGGCTGGAATGTGTGTCCATCTTCCTCCCCCTCCCATGAACCAGATTGTGCTGGTCCAGATGACGGGTGGAACCGCACCTGTGAACTGGGCGAAGCCTGTTACCGTCTCCGGTGTCCTGGAAATTGCGAAATCAGAAAGTCCTTATGGGGCTGTTTCTTTCCGTCTGGCGGCAAGTGCGGCCAGAGAAGATCAGTCAGCAGCCTACTGATACGGATCCACTGTGGTTGCGGTCATTGCGTAGAAAGTAGGTCCGTATGGACTGCCACGGCGTCCTACAAAAAGTTTGCCCGTCAGCCAGACGGCATCCATCAGTCCATGATCCGCCTTCTGTCCCCGCAACATTTTTACGTAGATCATCTGGTTGGGTGGTGGAGGCGGAGTGTGGACACAGGCTCCCGCATAAGGGACTAAAAGAAATTCAGTGAGACTGCGGGAGTCATCATCCAGTGGGACGATATAGCCGGGAACCCGAATCTCTTTTCCTTCGAGTTGTTTGATGGTATCTGAAGCTTTGCCAGTCTTGTCATCCAGTTCTCTTAAAGTAGCCCAGGTAACTTCTTTCTCCTCTTTTGAGGATTCTGTCAGGGGAAGAGATGCCTTCTGAGAGGAGGGATCTTCGCCCTGATTCACGGTGTAGATGATCAGAGCAAGGGTCAGAACAGCAAGAACGACATTCCCAAAACGCATTGACTAGAGGATTACCTGCTTCAGTTTGGACGTACCTGATAGGGAAATGATTGCAGGTACCTCTTGCAGGATGTAATGATATCGGATTATCATAATCAAGTCAGCTATATGAGCGCTCCAACCACAGTGGCTTCAGTTGCCATCCCGGAAAAATCCTTCTTCTCGAAACTGGCTTCGAAGTGTGCTTTGGACAAGATCGGCATGTGGCTCTCAGCTACCTGTGCCGTGCACTGCGCAGCTCTTCCATTATTACTGACGATTTCAGGACTCGGCTTTCTGGAAGATGAGCGGCTGGAATGGGCGATCATTGCGATGGCCTTCACCATTGGTTCCATCAGGCTGTTTCACAGCTATCTGCAGGAACATCATCGCTCGGAAGCAGTCATTCTTTTCCTTATTGGTGCTTCTTCCATCCTGTTTGCAAAGGCTGATCTGTTTGAGTGGGAATATCTGGAACCTGTCTTTATGACCATCGGCGGTTCTATGATTGCACTGGCTCACTGGCGCAATCATGCGCTGGCACATACTTTGCCCGGCCATCGGCATTAATCCGCTATTCCTCGTTACAATCGAAAGCGTTGAAACCGTTCATCTCTGACCATTTCCTGCTGCCCACTGAAGCGGCCCAGCATCTGTATCATCGATTTGCGGCTCCCCAGCCGATTCTCGATTATCACTCCCATCTTCCCCCCAAAGATATTGCGGAAAATCGACAGTTCCGGAATCTGTTTGAGATCTGGCTGGAAGGGGATCACTACAAATGGCGGGCCATGCGATCCAATGGAGTGGAAGAAGCCTATTGCACGGGTAATGCGTCGCCATATGAGAAATTTCTCGCTTTTGCCAGAACGGTTCCACACACTCTTCGCAATCCTCTCTATCACTGGACACATCTTGAACTGAAGCGATACTTCGGGATTGATGAACTGCTGGATGAGACAACGGCACCCTCCATCTGGGAGCGCGCCAATGAACTGCTGCAGACAGAGGATTTCCGGGTACGGGGAATCCTGAGGAAATTTGATGTCCGGGCTGTCTGTTCCACTGATGATCCAGCTGATCCTCTGGATGATCACAAAAAGATTGCCGAATCCGGTTTTGAGGTTCTGGTGCTGCCGACTTTCCGGCCAGATAAAGCGCTGAATGTCACTGATCCCAAAGCTTTCAATGCCTGGGTGGACAAACTGGGGGCAACCGCCCATGCTTCCACGGGATCCTTTACAGAGTTTTTGGATGCCATCCGGAAACGGCATGATGCTTTCCACGAGGTTGGAGGCAGGCTCTCTGATCACGGACTTGCCACCTGCCTGGACCAGTTCTGCACAGAATCAGAAGCCCGGCGGATTTATGAAAAGGCGCGTAGTGGCAAATCTGCTTCAGCAGATGAAGCAGCAGCTTACGGTGCATTTATGATGCTGTTTTTCGGACAGCTGGATGCGGAGAAGGGATGGACGAAGCAGATCCATCTGGGCGCCCGGCGAAACAACAACACACGGATGTTCCGGCAACTAGGTCCGGATACAGGATTTGATTCGATGGGTGACTATCGACAGATTGATGCGTTGTGCAACTATCTGGACCAGCTGGATTCTGAAAACACACTTCCACGGACGATCATCTATAACAACAATCCAGTAGACAATTATGCATTTGCGACAGCCATCGGAAATTTCCAGGATGGATCTATCGCGGGTAAAGTACAGTTCGGCAGTGGCTGGTGGTTTCTCGATCAGAAGGAAGGCATGGAGATGCAGATCAATGCACTCTCCAACTGTGGTCTTCTGTCCCGTTTTGTGGGCATGCTGACGGATTCCCGGTCATTCATGTCCTTCCCTCGGCATGAGTATTTCCGAAGGACTCTCTGCCAGTTGATCGGCAACGATATTGAAACAGGAGAGATTCCCAACAGTGATGAACTGGTGGGAACCATGGTGTCCAATATCTGTTATGCCAATGCCCGAAACTATCTAAGGCTTCCGGGACTGGATTAACAATTCCGGACGGATCAGAAATTAATTTACAGAGGCCGGATAGTCTCTTTCCCATTCGGGGTGGTTTCTCTCACCATATTGATCAGCTCCATGGTGAGACTAAAGATAACCGGTCCAGCAAAAAGGCCGATCAGGCCAAAGGCACTGATGCCTCCCAGAATGGAGATGAGGACTGCAAGTGTTCCCATCTGTACCTGGTCCTGGATGATTAATGGGCGGACGATATTATCCGAAAGGCTGATGACTCCTGTCCCCACTCCAAAAAGGATCAGGCCTTTTACCCAGCTTCCGGTTACCAGTAACCAGATTGATGTGGGTAGCCAGACAATGGCGGCTCCGAATGGTGGCAGGATGGAACCTATTGCAGCAAATACGCCCCAGAAAACAGGGGAGGGAAGGCTAAGTGCCATAAATGTAATAGAGGTCAGCAGTCCCTGGACTCCACCTACTGCCACGATTCCATAGACATTAGCCCGCATTGTGCGATGCACTGTGTTCGACAGTCGGTTTATCTGGCCTGTAGCGAGAGGTGTCAGTGCTGCTACACGGCGGTAGAACCATTCCCCATCCCGAAAACAGAAAAACAGGATAAAGGCTGTAAAAAACAGATTTCCAAAAAGCGCAGTGAGGTTTCCTGCCAGGCTCTTTACAATACTCAGGCTCATGGTGCTGATTTTCTCTGCATGAGACCGTGCCCAGCTTTCCATATCTTCAATGGATTCAATGGGTAAGTCGAATTTCCCTATGGGAGAGTTCTTTACCCATTGCAGTATTCGGTCCAGCCCTCCCTCGGAAAGAAAAGCAGTACTTCTCTGGTAGACCCCCTGTCCTTGCTGGATCACGACTACAACAAGGAAAATCATCGGGATGATGAATACCAGAATCACGACAAGGGTGGACACCAGCGATGCCCAACCCTCACTCTGAATTTTCCTCTTTGTATATTCATGAAGCGGATAAAAAGCGATGGCGATGAAAGCGGCAGAGAACATTGAACTGAGGAATGGCCGAGTCATCTCAAAACTGAGCCACAGTCCGATGGCCGTCAGAATCAGGAGTGCAATAGAGTTTTCTTTGCGAGCCCAGTCCATTTAGAAGAACCTGCCAATCTGGAAATAAATTTTCCGATGTCCACTGTCACCCAGAGATCCACCAATGAAGATTGGTCCAATAAAAGTTTCCATGACGACTCCAAGCGAGCCATTATTGGGAACCCGTGTGGACTGCACACCATATGGCTTGCCAACTTCATAGGCTATCTGTCCAAAAATGCGATTTCCGGCAAATACAGGAAGACGACCCAACTGATGCAGATATCCAACTTTGCCATATAGATATTGATTGGTCATGAATTCGTTTTGCCCATACGCGCTCAGACGGCGTACACCACCCATCGTAAAGACAGGCAGGCCGACATCTTCATTCCCAAAAGTTGTTCCGGCGGCACCTGTCACATAGATGGATGCGGGTCGGCTGACTGGCCGAAAATATGATGAGGTGGCTTCAGCCAAGGGAAAGCCACCACTGGATCCGAGATTTTTATCCCACCATTCCATTCTGGTGCGAAGAAAAGTGCCGGACCGTGGAACAATTGCACTATCCAGTTTGTCGATGACATACCGGGCAGATGTGACACCTGCTGTTCCACTAAGGGATGGAAGATCAGGGTCGCCGATTTTTCTTGTGAGCCAGACCTGGTTGAGGCGATATCCTGCACGAAATTCGGAAAATCTGTTGGGTGTGGTTCCGATATCGATTCCACCACCTGCTTCTCTTGTCCTGTATTCCGCAAAACGTGAGCCATCACTATATATGGAAATAGGTGCATCACTGGCGAATCCATAAGGTGCAAGGAACCATGTTCCGGTGGGATTAAACGGACGGTAATATTCACTGCGGAAAGAGTAAATGGAACCCACCTGAGCATCCATCCGTAACTCTCGACGATAACCACCGAGATCCAACATGGTGACACGACCCCCTACAGAAAACTGAACATTGTTAAAGTCAGATCCGTCAATAAAAAGTCCTGGTTTCAGAGTGGGTGGAAGATATGTCTTCTCTTCTGCATGGATCAACAAGCCGGATTTTCCATCCTTTTCAACCATGCTGTAGTCGATTTTGGAGAAGCGGCCGATTCCCAGAACACTGGTGATGTTGCGATCCAGAGTTTCAAAGTCCATTTTGGTGCCAACATTCGTTAGCATTTCTGCTGCCACTTGGTCTGCAAGCTGTTTGTTTGGGCCATCTACTTCAACAAACTGCGGAATTGCTATCTCACGAAGACGTCTGGCATCCACTGCTGCACGGTATTGACGGTAGCTGTCCGGTGATACTGCCAGCTTGCGGAGGATGGCACTCTTGCCGGTTGCTGCCTCTCGACCCTTTTCAATCAGGTCTTCGCTGTCGGTATAGGATGAGCTGGAAAAATCTTCTAATGGAACTGAGACAAGGATGTCCGCCTTGGCCATGCTGCGGAGTTCGTTGACGGCAATCACGACACTGATAGAGCGGCTCAGGGTGGCGATTGGTGATCCGATATCTTTTGAATCGTATGGCTTGACCTGAAGATGGATGGCAATGACGATATCAGCGCCCATCTCTTTTACGACATCCACGGGAAGATTTTCCAGCAGGCCTCCATCAGCATAGACTTTTCCGTTGTACTTCAGCGGAGCAAAAAAACCAGGAATGGACATAGTTGCTCGCATAGCTGCGGAGAGGGAACCATCTTTGAAGACTTCCAGTTTATTGGCTGAGAGCTCAGTTGCCACGCAACGATAGGGAATGGGCAGATCATCAAAGCTCTTTAGTTCTGAATACGGCAGAGTGGCTTCGTTCAGGATCATGCCGATCTTATGTCCGGAATTCAGCCCTCCGGGTAGAGAAAGACCTCCCTTGAGACCCAATTCCAGTGGATTTTGGTAAGTATTAAGATCCTCTTTGCGTCGGAAAATCATATTCCGATAAGAAGTCTCTCCGCGCATCACGTCTTCCCAGTCGATATGTTTGACCAGTTCCCGAATCTCTGCTGGAGTTTTCCCCATAGCATACATTCCGCCTACCAAACCTCCCATGCTGGTTCCAGCAACATAGTCGATGGGAATATGGTTTTCTTCCAGCCACTCCAGAACTCCCACATGGGCGAGTCCGAGCGCACCCCCACCTTCAAGGGCCAGGCCGATTTTCGGGCGTTTTTCCTGTCCAGTCAGGGCGGACATAACAAGAAGAAGGATTGCGATTAACTTGCGGAGGGCCATCGTACAGAATCCAGTGTCCCATTGATTCGAGGGTACTTCCCGGTAATCAAAATACTCACCATACTGGATGAGTCAGCAATCACCTATTTAGATAAATTTTCAGTTGTGAAATCTCTTTAAATAAAATTTAACCCTGTTGACCTCAACTAAGGTTCAGGTTGTATCCTCAAGTCACTGGTATTTGGAAGCCGATATTTGATTGGCGATGCTTCCTCAGTCTTTCAACATGAATCCGAATAGGATTTGGAGTGCCCAAAAATGAAGAAAATTTTAGCTGCAGGACTAGGTTTTCTGCTGCTTGTTATTAGTGGTGGATTCGCGTGGCTCTCTTTCCGCACACCGAATAGCGTGCCTCCTCAAGATCTAAAAATTGAGGCCACGCCAGAACGCCTGGAACGGGGGAAGTATCTGTTTGAGGTGATGGCAGATTGCAGTGGGTGTCATTCTCCTCGAAACTTCACCCGATTCTCCGGACCAACTATTGCTGGAAAGATGGGGAGTGGTTTTGCTTTTCCTCGTGAAATGGGGCTGCCTGGCGACATTGTCGCCCCAAATCTCACTCCAGACCCTGAGACAGGGTTGGGAACTTGGACTGATGGAGAAAAAGTACGGGCTATTCGGGAAGGCGTGAGTAAAGATGGACGGGCTTTATTCCCATTCATGCCTTATCCCGTGTATCGGCAGATGAGCGATGAGGACGTATATTCCCTTGTTGCTTACATGAATTCACTCACTCCCATTCCCAATAAATTGCCGCAAACGAAAGTCAATTTCCCTGCCAATCTATTCATCAAAGGAGTTCCGCAACCTGTTGATGGCAGGGTATCAGTACCTGATATTTCAAACAGAGAAAAATATGGCGAGTATCTTGTGTCTATGAGCGGCTGTGCAGACTGCCACACCCCTAAGAACAACAAAGGAGAACCATTTCCAGACCTTTTCTATGCAGGAGGGTTTGAATTTGTCATTGGAAGGCTGAGTGTGAGAAGTGCGAACATCTCACCTGAAGTAGATACCGGAATCGGAAGCTGGAGTGAGCAGCGTTTTGTGGATAAATTTAAGGGACTTTCACATTTGACAGCGGAAACTGCACCTGTAATGACTCAGGAGAACTTCACAATCATGCCCTGGCTTGCTCTTTCAAGAGCACATGAAGAAGATCTGAGAGCTATATACCGGTTCCTGAGAACGATCAAACCCGTCCGCAATGAAGTAGATCCGCATAAACCACTCATGTCACGGTGATTTCATGAACTGCGGGTGCTAAAATCAGAAAGGCCCGCAAGTCGGGGCGTAGCGCAGCCTGGTAGCGCGTCTGCCTTGGGCGCAGAAGGTCGCGTGTTCGAATCACGCCGCCCCGACCAATTCTTTCCTCATTATTTTTTTAGCCTGTTTTATATTCCTCAAAAATCCTGGCGTAGCAGCCCTTTGAAGCGGGTTGTCTTCCGTCCGTTGCAGTGAAACACTCAGATCTGCCCCTCCGATCAAAGCAAAACCACAGGAGAAATCCGATGAACAGATTAAA
Organism: Bryobacteraceae bacterium; assembly: GCA_037190045.1. GTDB lineage: Bacteria > Acidobacteriota > Terriglobia > Bryobacterales > Bryobacteraceae > JAPKYZ01. Next base: position 687,051 of record JBBCIQ010000004.1, read on the forward strand.
CTTTTCAATCCAGATCCATGCTCCAAAAGAGAAAGTCTGGAAAACATTGTTGGAAGATGAAACCTATCGCCAATGGACCAGTGGTTTCTGTGAAGGTTCCTATGCGGAAACTGACTGGTCTGAAGGAGGCTCTGCCCGTTTTCTGGATAAAGACGGGAATGGGATGATGAGCCAGATCACAGTTCATCGTCCGAACGATTATCTGGAAATTAAGCACCTCAGCTTCATCATGAAAGATCCTGAAGCGATGGAGGGTGTCGATGAAGAAGAGTGGTCTGGAGCTCTCGAAATATATCGAGTTGAGGAACATGAAGGGACAACCACCTTGGTTGTCGAGTCGGATATCGATGACAAGTGCAAGGAAATGTTTGAAGAGACCTGGCCAAAGGCATTGCAGAAGGTAAAGGAACTCTCTGAAAAATAAGTTAGAGGATATCGAATAACTCTTTTCATAGGGATGCATACGGCAGATTCCCGGGATATTCTGAATAGACTATTTCGGGAGTCATGTTTATTCGTCTACAGCTGTGTTTGCTGAGTTTTGTGTGGAGCCTCTCTGCACAACCAGTCAGTTTTCAGAAAGATATCAGTCCCATTCTTTCCGCCAGATGCGTAGCTTGTCATCAGGCGCAGAATGGTGGTGGCGGACTCTCTCTTCATCAGCATGCAGCACTGGTCAAAGGTGGAAATTCGGGAACTGCAATTCTTGCGGGAAAACCGGACGAGAGTCTGCTGATCCGTGAAATTTCGGGACCCACTCCGAAGATGCCCAAGTTTGGGGCTCCCTTGACGCCAGAGCAGGTGGCACTCATCCGAAAGTGGGTCGAAGAAGGTGCAAAAGATGATTCCGGCGGGGCAGCCGAAGAAGTATGGTGGTCCCTTCGACCGCTACAAAAGCCGGAGGTCCCTAAATTATCTTCTGCGTGGGGAAGAACTCCCATTGATGCGTTCATCTTCAAAAAACTGAAAGAGAATCAACTTGTTCCGTCACCTGAAGCTGACCGTCGCACCCTGATCCGCCGTGTCTATTTCGATCTTCACGGACTGGCTCCTGATCCCACGGAAGTAGCGCACTTTATTCATGACCCATCACCGGACGCCTATGAAAAGATGGTGGACCGCCTTTTGGCGTCTCCCCGGTATGGTGAGCGGTGGGCGCGTCACTGGCTGGATGTGATTCATTACGGAGATTCCCATGGCTATGACAAGGACAAGCCTCGACTGAACGCATGGCCCTACCGTGATTACGTCATCAAAGCATTCAATGAAGACAAGCCATATCAGCAGTTCATCCGGGAGCAGATCGCAGGCGATATCCTTTATCCCGATAATCCGAACGCTTTTGTTGCCACCGGATTTATTGCTGCCGGTCCATGGGATTTTGTCGGGCATCAGGAACTAAAGGAAGGTTCTACCGATAAAGAACTCACTCGAGTGCTGGATCGCGATGACATGGTGGCACAGACCATCTCGACCTTTACCAGCATGACTGCGCATTGTGCCCGTTGCCATGACCACAAGTTCGACCCGATTTCCCAGAAGGACTACTACAATCTGCAGGCTGTCTTTGCCGGAGTAGACCGTACGGATCGACCCTATGATCTGGATGCTGAAATGCATCAGCAACGTCAGCAGATCATGGAGAAGAAGCGAGCCGTCCAACTCCGGATCCAGCCTTATCTGGATCAGGTGGAGTTTGCTTCCTCTCCCGAAATCGATGCATTGACGGATAGTATTCAGGATGCCGGATTGCAGATCGCTCACATTGGAGAGCCGAAGACAGCTGCTGATGCAGAGAAGAAAAAAGAGCTGGAAGCGCGGCGCCGGGTTGACCGGGAAAAGAAGCAGAAGCTGGTCGATGCACTGGTGGGTCAGGAAGTTTATCAGAAGATCGAGCACTTCAAGCGTCAACTGCTGGCTGTGGATGCGGAACTGGCTGAGCTGCCAAAGCCTCAATATGTGTACTCTGCTTCCAACTTCTTCACCCGTGCCGGGACCTTTCGTCCATCACTCAATCCTCGCCCTGTGCATGTGTTGAATCGGGGAAGCGTGCAGGATAAAGGAGATCTGGCCGTGCCTGCGGCATTGCGCAGCGTCCCCGGATTACCGGGCGGTTTTGAACTGGTGGATTCAAATGATGAAGGCGCCAGAAGAGCGGAGCTTGCACACTGGATCTCTGATTCGCGGAACGTGCTTACCTGGAGATCCATCGTGAATCGTGTCTGGCATTATCACTTCGGTGCAGGCATTGTGGACTCTCCCAGTGACTTCGGGCGCATGGGCAATCTGCCCAGTCATCCGGAACTGCTGGACTGGCTTGCGGTCTGGTTTCGCGATGAAACTGGCGGATCCCTGAAGCAGTTGCATCGAATGATCGTTACGAGTTCCGTATATCGTCAGTCTTCAAAATCAAATGCTGAAGGTGAGAAGAAGGATTCCGGAAATCAGTTGCTCTGGCGCATGAATCGGATGCGCATCGATGCAGAAGCTGTGCGGGATACTGTGCTGCAGATTGCGGGGAAACTCGATCTGAAGATGGGTGGACCAGCTGTCCAGATGTTCCATTTCAAGGATGATCATTCCCCTGTTTATGATTACTCCCGTTTTGATCCGGATGATCCTGGTGGGTATAGACGAAGTATCTATCGCTTCATTGTGCGGAGCGTTCCGGATCCTTTCATGGAACGGCTGGATTGCCCCGACCCATCTGTCCTGACCCCCAAGCGCACAGTCACGCTGACTGCAATTCAGGCGCTGGCCATGATGAATAATCCTTTCATGGTGCAGATGTCTGAGCATCTGGCAAATCGTGTCAAGCAGGAATCAACAGATCCGGTGATTCAGGTCAAACGGGCAAGTATACTGGCGCTGGGACGGGAACCGTCTTCTGAGGAGATGAGTCTTTACCGGGAATACGTACAGCAGCATGGCATGACCAATTTTGCGCGGCTGCTGATGAACACCAATGAATTTCTTTTTGTGGATTGAGGGCTGACATGGATCGACGTCAATTCTTGTGGAACTGGGGCGGAGGACTGGGCGGTATCGCTCTGGCACAACTGCTGGCCAGCGATTCGCTACTGGCTGCTCCTGCCGGTAAGGTCCATCATCCACCCAAAGCAAAACGCGTCATCCAGTTATTTATGTCCGGTGCGGCCAGCCAGTGCGATACCTTCGACTACAAGCCACTGCTGATTCAGCAGGCTGGCAAGAAATTTGATCCGGGCGGAAAAGTCGAATTATTCCAGAGCAATCCCGGCGTGGTAATGCCCAGTCCATGGGGCTGGAAGCAGTACGGGCAATCAGGGAAATGGGTAAGTGATCTGTTTCCGCATACCGCTGAGTGTGTGGATGACATGGCTTTTGTGATGTCCATGATGTCGAAATCCAATATTCATGGTCCTGCTACATTCATGCAGAATACCGGCTTTATTCTTCCCGGATTTCCCAGTGCGGGTTCCTGGATCTCCTACGCTCTGGGTAGCATGAATGACAATCTTCCGGTCTTTGTGGTCCTGCCTGATCCACGGGGAGTTCCCCCGAATGGTCCGGGAAACTGGTCTTCCGGATTTCTGCCTGCCTCCCACCAGGCCACCACTATTCGTGCGGGAAGCGCAAATCCCATCTATGATCTGGAGCCGCCGGATTCTGCAAAGTTCATCACGAAAGCCAGCGAGAAGGACAGCATGGCGCTTCTCCACAAGATCAACTCCATGCATCTGGCAGATCGGGAAGGGGATTCACGATTAGATGCGCGTATCGCTTCCTATGAGATGGCTGCCCGTCTGCAACTGAGTGCTCCTGAAGTGCTGGACATCCTGGGAGAGAGTGAAGCGACAAGAAAACTTTACGGAATTGATGAAGCCATCACTTCAGATATGGGAACGCGATGTCTTACTGCCCGCCGCCTGATTGAACGCGGCGTCCGCTTTGTTCAGGTATGGAGTGGAGCGGATAATGGATTTCCTCGCCGCAACTGGGACAGTCATGAAAACCTGGAAAAGGATCATGGCGAGTTGGGTAAATCTCTGGACAAGCCTGTTGCTGCATTACTCAAAGACCTGAAGGCCAGAGGGTTGTTGGAAGATACGATTGTCCACTGGACGACGGAGTTCGGTCGCATGCCCTGCAGCCAGGGAAGCCTCGGCCGTGACCATAATCCTTTCGGCTTTACGTCATGGTTTGCAGGCGGCGGATTCAAGGGCGGCGTCAGTTATGGAGCTACAGACGAGTGGTCATACAAGGCGGTGGAACATCCCGTCTACTGCTATGACACACACGCAACGATGCTGCATCTGCTGGGAATTGACCATACGCGTCTCACCTATCGCAATAATGGAATTGATCGCCGATTGACGGATGTCCATGGCGAACTGATTCCGGAGATTATGGTTTGAAGCTGGCTGTTTGCGTCCTTTTCTCTTTTTTATCTATCTCTGCGCAAACTCCTGAAGACCGGGATGCCGATGGCATTCCGGATCAACTGGAACAACAACTGCTTGAAAAATTTCTTCCTACTCTGATTCTGAGTAAAGGGGAGTGTGACGGGCTTCCCGCTGAGTTTATTCCTCATCAGACTGAACCAGTAGCCAAAGCAAAAAACGGAACACTATATGGTCGTGTCTCTCCTTTCATCTGGAGAGGATCTTCTGATGTTTTTCTGGAGATCCACTATTACCATCTATGGACACAGGATTGTGGTTCTTTGTCGCATGAGCTGGATGCAGAGCATGTTTCGGTGCTGATTTCAGCATCCAGCATGGATGTTAATCCGGATGAATGGAAAGCAATCTACTGGTATGCGGCAGCACATGAGGATACCCTGTGCGACTTCAGCCAGGCAATGAAGGCAAGTGCATTAAACGCGGAAGATCGTGGAGTCCGTGTCTGGGTATCCAGAGGCAAGCATGCGTCATTTCTGAAGCAGGAACTTTGTGCGCGCGGTTGTGGAGGAGATAGCTGTCAGCCAGGCAGGATGCTGATTGCCCCACAGGTGATCAATCTGGGCGAAGGTGAATATTTGTTGAACGGCGTGGACTGGGTTCGCTCCCCACGATGGCCACTGGTTTCCAAGCTGAACTCAGATTTTTCGGAGAGCCTGCTGGTCAGGCTCTCGTCTGTCCAGGAAGAAGAAGCAGTATTGTTAGCTGGACCTCGCCAGTCTGTACAGGCCGTCGCTTTTGCTACAGGAGCTTCTGCCAGTGCTTTATCGATTGCAGGATCTTCCACTGATTCATCACTGAACTTTGCATCCCGGAAGACAGATAACGCCTTGCAGAAGACAGCGGAGACTACGGAAGAGGCATTAAAAAAGAGCGCTTCGAAAGTGAAGCGCTCTTTGAAACGGTCTCTGAAATCAGCTACTGGCTGGATGAACAACTAATGAACTTCTACTGAAGCCCCTGATTCATCTGTCTGGGGTGGAGCACCCTCAAAAAACCGATAAAGAGCGGGAACGACTACCAGAGTCAGAAGAGTGGATGTGATCAGTCCTCCAATTACCACGATTGCCAATGGCTTTTGAACTTCGGACCCCGGCCCCTTAGCAAATAAGAAAGGAACCAGCCCAAGTGCTGCCACGGTTGCGGTCATCATCACTGGGCGGAATCGTAAGCTGGCTCCTTCAAGAATTGCTTCTTTCAGTTCCATTCCTGATTCACGAAGCTTCCGGATGTAAGACACCAGGACGACGCCATTCAATACAGCGATTCCCCAAAGAGCAATGAAGCCGACTGAAGCTGGTACAGAGAGGTATTCACCTGTCACAAAAAGTGCAACCACGCCACCAATAGATGCGAATGGCAATACTGTGATGATCAGGGTTGCAAAACTAACCGAATTGAAGAGAAGAAACAGCAGGAAGAAAATTGCGCCGATTGTAATGGGAACAATGATCATCAAATGGTTCAGTGCTCTTTCCATATTCTGGAACTGTCCGCCCCAGACAATGTAATAACCGCTGGGTAATTCAACCTGTTCAGAAACTTTCTGCTGGAGTTCGGCAACAAAGCCACCAAGATCACGATCCTGCACGTTCACTCCTACAACAATTCTTCTTTTTGCCATATCCCGATTAATCTGTGCCGGTCCTTCTGCAATCTCGATTTTTGCGAGACTTTCCAGTGAGACTTTGGCCTTATTGGGCGTGATCATGACCAGTTTGCGAATGTCCTCGACACTGTTTCGCAGATTTTCAGGAAGACGAACAACAGCGCGGAAGCGACGTTCCCCCTCATAAATTTCAGTTGCTGATTTTCCTCCAATTGCAGTCTCAATCATGTCGTGTACATCGGATGCATTTAGACCATGCCGCGCAATTGCCTGCCTGTCGATAGTGACAGTCAGGTATTGTTGTCCACCCACACGATCAACTCTGGAATCCCGCATTCCCCGGACAGTTCCGGCTACTTTTGCAATTTCTCCAGCTTTTTCAATGAGGACATTTAAGTCATCACCGAAGATCTTCACTGCAACATCAGCGCGAACACCTGTAACCATTTCATCGACACGATCGGAAATCGGCTGAGCCATCACAAGGTTGATTCCAGGAAGTGACATCAGTCGTTTTGTGACTTCATCTGCGATATCATCCTGTGTTTCCTTGTTCGGCCGTTCATCCAGAGGCACCAGTGAGGCCATTACGTCAGTTTCATTGACACCTGCCGGATCAGCGGGTGATTCACCGCGGCCCAGACGAGATACGACGAGAGAAACTCCGGGAATCGTCCGGATGCGCCGTTGAAGCTCAAACTCCATTTTGATGGATTCATCCAGAGAAATATTGGGAACACGATCTGCATTGGGTGAAATCGTTCCCTCTTTCATTTCCGGAATAAAAGATGTACCCAGGTAAGGGAATAATGAAATTGCTCCTGCGAAAAGAACCAGTGCAATCATGACGGTTTTCTTTTCGTTATGGATCGCAAAGTTCAACATCTTTACGTAGGGTTTCTTTAGAAGAGCAACAAAAAACGTATCGTGCTCAGCTCCACCTTTCAGAAGATAGTAAGAGAGTACAGGGGAAAGAGTGAGTGACAGAATCAGTGAAATTCCCAGTGCAATGGCAATCGTATAAGCGAGCGGCGCAAACATCTTCCCCTCCATGCCCTCCAGTGTCATTAGTGGGAGGAATACAAGGATGATGATGCCAATGCCGAAAATAACAGGAGTTCCTACTTCAAGAACTGCATCCAGAACAATTTTAATTTTGCTTTGTTTCTGGCCATGACCGAGCTTGCCGAACACGTTCTCCACCACAACAACCGACCCGTCAATCATGAGCCCAATTGCAATGGCAAGTCCTCCTAGTGACATCAGATTTGCAGAGATGCCATAGTGGTTCATCACCATGAAAGTCAGCAGTGGGGTGAGGAGAAGTGTGGCAATGACAATCAGGCTGGAACGCAGATCTCCCAGGAAGAGGAAGAGAATCACGACAACCAGCGCCACACCTTCAAGAAGTACTTTCCCAACGGTCCAGAGCGCTGCATCAACAAGTTCAGAACGATCATAGAACGGAACAATCTTTAGTCCACCTGGAAGCATGGAATTGGAATTGATTTCGTCCACTCGCGCTTTAATTCTGCTGACAACTTCTTTTGCGTTACCTCCGGCGATCATCATGACAATTCCGCCAACGGCTTCGGTGTAACCACCTTTCAACATTGCGCCATAACGAACTTCTTCCCCCAGCTTTACCTCTGCGACTTCTTTGATGTAAATGGGGGTTCCGCCAACTTCCTTCAGAATGATGGAGCGGATATCGTCAAGATTCCGGATCAGTCCAACGCCACGAATGAGATATTGTTCCGATTGTTGAGGGAGAATTCCACCACCAGAATTCGCGTTGTTGCGGGCGAGGGCATCGAATACATCCTGGATGGTGACGCCATAATGTCGAAGTTTGGCTGAATCGGCAAGTACCTGATACTGCCTTACATATCCACCGACAGAGTTGATTTCCGCAATTCCCGGAATAGAGCGGAGTAATGGTCTGACCACCCAATCCTGAACTGTACGTCGTTCAACGAGCGTAGCCTTGTCCAGTGGTTGCTCCCCATCGTCCGGATGCTCAAGTGTGTATTGGTATACCTCTCCCAATGCAGTTGAAACCGGACCCAGAATAGGCGTAATACCTTCCGGAAGGTTTCCGCGAACTTCTACCATCCGTTCCATAACCAACTGGCGAGCAAAGTAAACATTTGTCTCGTCGGTAAAAACCAATGTGATGATGGAAAGTCCGGGTTTATTGAGAGAGCGCATTTCAGTGAGTCCGGGTAACCCGGTCATGGCAATCTCAAGTGGAACTGTGATGAATCGCTCTACCTCTTCAGGAGATCGTCCCGAAGCTTCTGTTGCGATCTGTACCTGAATATTGGTGACATCCGGGAAGGCATCAACCGATAATTTGAGGGCGGCGTCTACACCAAAGGCTGCCAATACAGCAGCAATGACAACTACAATCAGACGCTGCTTCAGCGCCCCTTGAATAATGGATTGGAGCACGAACGAATCCTTGTTTTATTGGAGTGCCTGACGTTTACGTTCAGTGTTGAGATGGAATGCGCCTTCCATGACAATTTTTTCCCCATCAGAAATGCCACTCTCAAGAACACGAACTTCCTCGTAGTCCTCACCAAGAGTGATCGGGCGCATCATAAATTTATTTTCAGCAATTTGTACAAAGGCGTAGTCTTTATCCTGCTCCCTCACAATCGCGCTCAATGGGAGAGTCCGTTTCTTCTGTCCCTGGTCTTTCAGGAGGATAGTTGCCAGCATTGCTGGCTTATAGCGATTTTTCGGGTTCGGGACATCCATGCGCACATGGACTGTTCTTGTTGCAGGGTCAACGATTGCACTGACAAATGACAGACGACCACGGATCTTGTGACCAGGCAGTGCGGGAACTTCGGCTTCCATCACTCGTCCAACTGCAATGGACCCAGCGTTCTGTTCCGGGACATCTGCCACCAACCAGACATTTGATAAATCTGCGATTGTGAAGATCACATCTGATGGATGGACAATCTGCCCGGTATTTACCTGCCGGTCCAGAACGGTTCCATCAATTGTTGAAACGACATGAGTAAGAGAGTTTACTTTACGTGTGGTCTGGAGTTGTTCAATGTCTCTTTCGGTCAGCCCCAAAACCCGTAGTTGATCCCGGATGGAGGCAACTTCCGCATTTGCCTGGAGTAATTCAGCTTCACGCCGCTGGACTTCCGCTGTTCCAATCACACCTGCTGAAACCAGCTGTTTTGCCCGTTCAGTGGCCCGTAATGCAAGCTCTGCCTGAGAAAGTGCCTTGATCAATCCAAGTTGTGACGTAGAAAGGTCGGTACTGTAAAGGCCTGCGAGAGGCTGCCCCTTTTTGACCTGGTGACCTTCCAGAACCTCAAGCCCCGTAATTCGACCCGGTAGCGGGACACTGACTTTCACCAGACGTGTTTCATCCGCTTCGATACGGCCCGCCACCTGAAGAGTTTCAGCTACCTGTGTCCATTGAGGCGCGCCCATACGGATATCTTTTAAAAGATCTGGAGATGCTGTGACCTCAAAAGGATTTCGCTCTGTGCCTTTGGTTGAGGATTCAGCAACATTAGGTTTTCCTCCGCATCCGTGGAAAAAAATTACAGCAGATAGGGAGGTCAGTAGAAACGAAGTACGTAATTCAGAGGAAATCATGGAATAGTCTGCCCGGAGTTGACGCTAATGGCGCGTAGTTGTTCCAGCTCAATCAATGCTGCCTGACGATCATATTGAGCATTCAAATAATCAATTCGGATTGAGCGAAGAACTCTCTGAGAGTCCAGCACCTCGAGGATTCCTCGTTCACCGAACTTGAACGCAGCTTCTGCCGCCTGCAGGGCTGCCTCTGCTTCTTTTAAGATACCGTCTTGAAAAGAGGCGATCTGCTGACCTGCAACTTCATATTGTCCATAAGCTCGTTCCAGTGCAGCGGTGAGCTCCACCTGACGAAGATTGGCCACTGCTTCCGCCTGATGAATGGCAGCCACTGCTTCGCGAATTGGACCCTCTCGTCGATTCCAGATCGGGAGTGGTAAGGATACGCCAAATCGATAGAAGCCAAGGTCTGGTTGACGCTCATACTCACCTCGCACTGTCGGTTGTGGCTTTCTCATAGCTCGCTCGGTCTGCAGAACAGCTTCCAGACGGCGGATTTCACTTCTGGTTTGTGCCAGCGTAGGGTGTTTTGTCAGAACTTCTGTGCGCAGTTCATCCAGTGACGGCAGGGCTACAGGAGGATCCAGAGAACCTTGTGGCTGCGTTCCAGCGGGAATAGGAGCGCTGATAGCTGCTCGCAATGCAGAAAGAGCTGAAACCAGCCGTAACTGAGCCGCCCGGGCATAGGTGCGAGCGGTGGCCACTTCTGCCTCTGCACGGGTCAGTTCCAGCCGTGCAGCTTCTCCTACTTCTACCTGAACCTGAATTCTTCGGCGAAGATCTTCGACCAGCCGCAGGTTTTCTTCAAAAAGCTCAATCTCCCCCTTGCGGCGCAGAACAAGATAAAACGCCTGCTTGACAGCGGCTCGAACGGCCAGTTGAGTTTCCAGTATTGTAAATTCGCTGCTTTCCCTGCCAATAGTAGCTGCTTTGATGCGAGACTCCCGAATCGAGGGAAGCTCGATTAGTTGGGACATGCTGTAGTGCTGCAGCATGCCAGCCGGACCTGGGTTGATATAGCTCTGTCGTGCATACTGATTTCCGGGAATAACGTTTAACTCTGGATTAGGGTAGGCGCGAGATGTAAGAATTCCTGCTGATGCCCCTTCCCGAATCGCATCAGCAACTCTCAACTGGGGGTTGTTCTGGTCTGCAATAGACAGGGCCTGTTCAAGTGTGAAAGGCTGGACATCTCCCGTTGCCTGCGCAAATCCTGAAAAACTTATCAACGCTACAACGGTGATGCGAATCATCATGACAAATTATTAATATAGCGCAGGCAATTGTTTCAATTTGGTTAATCAACCGCGGCAATAGTGGAAGTGCTGTCGGGTTTCGATATATAATGGCTCTTCATGCTTTCATTGGCCCATCGCCATCATCACCATCACTCACACGGTGACGTGCGACGGGCATACCTGTAATTTCTCCGATAGATTCAAGATCAAGGGAAAGGGAGCCCGCCGAGGAAACGGCGGGCTTTTTTGTGTATGGACTTAGATTTTTCAAAGATTGACGGTTTGGTTGCTGCAGTTGTCCAGGATGCTACCAGCCAGCGTGTTTTGATGGTCGGTTTTATGAATGAAGAGGCTTTCCGCAATACCGTCGAAACAGGAGTGGTCACTTTCTATAGCCGATCCCGTAACAAGTTGTGGGTCAAGGGAGAAAGCTCCGGTCATAAGCTGATGGTGAAGGAAATCCGCACCGATTGTGATCGGGATGCTGTTCTCATCAGCGTGGATGCGTTGGGACCCGGTGTCTGCCATGAAGGATATGAAAGCTGTTTCTTCCGCGCACTGGGTGCTGAAAAAAAATGGACAGTGACAGATACCCAGGCATATGACCCCAAAGTAGTCTACGGAGATTCCAAATGAGCGAAAACAAAATTAAATTAGGCATTCCAAAGGGTTCTCTCGAATCCTCAACTATTGATCTGTTCCGCCGGGCTGGATTCAACATCACCACTTCCAGCCGTTCTTATTTCCCTGCCATTGACGATCCTGAAGTTGAGTGCATGATGATTCGTGCACAGGAGATGGCTCGCTATGTAGAAGATGGCGTGCTGGATGCCGGGCTGACTGGGCTGGACTGGATCATGGAAACGGATGCCAATGTTCACAAAATCAGTGATCTGGTTTATTCCAAGCAGAGTTTTCGCAAAGTTCGGTGGGTTCTGGCTGTGCCGGAAACCTCAACCATCCAGTCGGTTAAGGATCTTGAGGGGAAAATCGTTGCAACAGAGCTGGTGAAGTTCACGGAACGCTATCTCGCTCAGAACAATGTAAAGGCAAAGGTGGAATTTTCCTGGGGAGCTACGGAAGTAAAGCCACCCGTTCTGGCAGATGCCATCGTGGAAGTGACTGAAACAGGGTCAAGCCTGCGCGCCAATAAGCTGCGGATTGTGGAAACCCTGCTGGAATCGAACACGCAGTTCATTGCCAATCAGGACTCCTGGAAGGATGACTGGAAGCGCCGCAAACTGGAAGACATCAAGCTGCTGGTGGAAGGCGCCATCGCTGCTATGGGCAAAGTTGGCCTGATGTTGAATGTCGAGAGTAAAAATCTCGAAAAAGTCCTGTCTGTTCTTCCCGCTCTGAAGAATCCCACAATCTCTCCGCTGGCCAATGGAAACAGTGACTGGGTTGCGGTGAATACGATTCTCGACGAGTTGACTGTGCGGACCTTTATTCCCCGTCTGAAGGAAGCTGGTGCTCAAGGCATTGTGGAATATCCGCTGAACAAGATTGTGATGTAATCATGCCCACTATCCGGATCATTGGTGCCAAAGACGCAGGAACGCTCCTCAAGCGGCGTGCTGCCCGCATGGAAGAAGCGGAAAAGACGGTTCGTCCCATCCTCGACGCAGTAAAGAAACGGGGAGATAAAGCAGTCCTGGAATACGCCCGCAAGTTTGACGGATTCGATGGCGATTCATTGCGTGTCGCGCCTTTTGCAGAAGGTGTCACTGCTGAATTCAAAAAGGCTGTCCGTACGGCGGAAAAAAATATCCGTGCTTTTGCCAAGCTACAGTTGCCGAAGACCACATCGAAGAATCTTGCTTCAGGTCTGAAGGTCGGGCAACTCGTTCGGCCGATTCCTGCCATGGCAGCCTATGTTCCTGCCGGACGGTATCCATTGCCCTCAACCGTGATGATGACGGTGATTCCTGCGCAGGTGGCGGAAGTGCCAATTATCTGCGTGACGGCCCCCAAGCCTGTGCCGGAAATCCTGGCCACGGCTGCCTTGCTGGGAGTGCAGAATTTCTTCCAGATGGGAGGCGCGCATGCCATTGCTGCATTCGCCTACGGCACCAAAACAGTTCCAAAGGTAGATCGAATTGTTGGTCCAGGAAATATCTTTGTGGCGGCAGCGAAGAAACTGCTGGCAGGCGAAGTCGGTATTGATTTCGTAGCGGGTCCTACGGAGATTCTGATTGTGGCTGCTGAGGGGAATCCAAAGTGGATCGCGGCCGATATGCTGGCTCAGGCCGAACATGATACGGATGCTTCGGCTATTTTGCTGACTCCGTCAAAAGAGCTGGCTGCGGCAGTGGAGGCTGAGCTGGACTGGCAGCTGGAAACTCTGCCTACTGCAAAGACTGCGCGCACGGCACTGAAGAAAAATTCAGCCATCATTATTGTGGACAATCTGGTTCAGGCGATGGATCTTTCGAACCGCTTTGCTCCGGAGCATCTCAGCCTGCATCATCCGGAACTGCTTTCGAGCGTTGTCAACGCTGGGGGAGTTTTTCTGGGTGCATCCAGTCCGGAAGCAGCCGGAGATTATGCTTCAGGCCCCAATCATGTGCTGCCGACATCCGGCGCAGCTCGTCTTCGTGGCGGATTATCGAGTGCAGATTTCGTCAAAGTGATTGCCACGCAGGAACTCTCGCTTGAAGCATTGCAGAAACTTACCCCTGCTATTACGACTCTTGCCCGCGCGGAAGGGCTTGAGGCACATGCACGTTCTGTCGAGGTGCGTGGATGAGTATTCAACCTCGTCCGGCTGTGGTCCGCATGGCGCCTTATAAGCCGCCTGCTGAAGGCAGGGGCGGTAAGCTGCGTCTGGATTTCAATGAAAATACGGTGGGGGCATCGCCCAAAGTGGTGGATGCCATCCAGCGTGCGCTGACACAGGAAAATCTGACGCTGTATCCGGAGTATTCCGAAGCACGTCCAAAGATTGCAAAATACTTTGGGGTCTCCCCTGATGAACTTCTCCTGACCAATGGAACGGATGAAGCCATTCAGGTGCTGGTCAACACGTTCGTCAATGAGGGGGAGAAGGTATACATTCCTGAACCCACATACGCCATGTATCGCTTCTACAGTGAACTGGCAGGCGGCGAAGCAGTTCATGAGCTGTCACCGGAAATCCGTGTGGCGTTTCTTTCCAATCCCAACAATCCGACGGGCGGCTGGTATGAGCGCCTCACCTGTATTCAGCTGCTGGAGCAGTATCCGCAAACACTGTTCCTCTTCGATGAAGCTTACTTTGAGTTTTCAGGAATTACCGTTCTGGATCTGATTCGCAAATATCCGAATCTTTTTGTCAGCCGGACGTTTTCCAAAGTCTATGGAATGGCTGCCATGCGCATGGGATGCCTCTTCTCCAATGAAGAGAACGTGAAATGGATGCGCAAGGCCCAGTCGCCCTATTCCGTCAATCAACTGGCGGTTGTTGCAGCGTCAGCAGCAGTGGATGACCAGGAGTATGTCACCGCCTACGTGCAGGAAGTGCTTGCAGCCCGTGAGTCGATTTTTTCCGGTCTGGAAGCGCTGAAGATCAAGGCCTGGCCTAGCAAGGGAAACTTTGTCCTGTTTGAAGCAGGCGACCGTGCCATTGAGATCCGGGATGCTCTGCGGGAGCGGGGAATTCTGATCCGTGATCGAAGCTATGAAATTGCCGGATGTGTGCGTGTCACTGTCGGGACACGACAGCAGGCACAACGGTTTCTGGAGGAGTTAAAGAAAGTATGGTGAAGGCCGATGTCATTGTCTTTGACATGGATGGCGTACTGGTAGATGTTCGCGCCTCTTACCGCGATTGCATCATTGCTACCGTGGCAAGGATAACCGGGGGACCCACGGTCACTCATGAAAAGATCCAGGAATATAAAAACCGTGGCGGATTTAATAACGACTGGTTGCTGACGCAGACGGCTGCGAGAGATCTGGGGGCAGAGGTGTCGTACGAAGAAGCGACACGCTTGTTCAATGAGCTATTCTTCTCCATCTATATGGAACGAGAAAAGTGGCTGCCGAAGGAAGGTCTTCTTCAAAGGCTTGCTGAGCGTGCGCCATTGTATATCTTTACAGGCCGGTTGAATGAAGAAGCACAGATGACTTTGCGTCGCTTTGATGCGGTGCAATATTTCACTGCGGTTCTGGGTGATGACGATGTTGCCCGCTCGAAGCCGGCTCCCGATGGGCTGATCGATATTCAGGAACGTCATCCGGGCAAGCAACTGCTGTATCTCGGCGATACCGTCGATGATGCAAATTCTTCCCGTGCTGCGGGTGTCCCGTTTCTTGGAGTAGGAACCGAAAGTGGCGCATCCCTGACAATTACTGAAATCAATGAACTGGAGAAGTTGCTGGCATGAGAACCGCCACCATTGAACGCATCACAAAAGAAACCCAGATTCAGGGGACATTGAATATCGACGGGCAGGGGCAATATGACATCTCTACCGGGATTCGTTTCTTTGATCACATGCTGGAACTGTTCACCAAACATGGTGGATTTGATCTGACGCTGAAGGCCACCGGTGATCTGGATGTGGATCAGCATCATACGGTGGAGGATGTCGGTATTGTCATCGGCCAGCTGTTTTCCAAAGCTCTGGGTGATCGGAAGGGAATCAATCGTGCTGGATACTTTGTTCTCCCGATGGATGAAACTCTGGCCGTTGTCGCGGTGGATCTGGGAGGACGCCCGGCGCTGGTTTACAACGATCAGGTCAATGACCGGCTGGTTGGTGATTACATTACCGAGCTGAGTCATGATTTCTTTGACGGCTTCACTGTCCATGCGGGTGCCAATCTGCACGCACAGATTTTTTACGGTCGATCCAATCATCACAAGATTGAAGCCATCTTCAAGTGCTTTGCCCGCGCTATGCGCTATGCGGCATCCACTGATGAACGGCTGAAAGATCAGCTGCCCTCCACCAAAGGTCTGCTGGAGATCAAATGATCACGATCTTTGACTATGGTGCCGGAAACCTTCGCAGTGTCCAGAACACATTGGGAGAAATCGGTGCTGCCTATGAAGTGGTGGATGATGTCGCATCTCTTCGCAAAGCAACCAAACTGATCCTGCCCGGTGTCGGACATTTTGGACAGATGATGCGAGCCCTGGATGCCATGAAAGCCAGACAGCCCATCCTTGATGTGATCGGGCAGGGGGTTCCTTTTCTGGGGATCTGTCTTGGCTTGCAGGCATTATTCGCTGCCAGTGAAGAAGCACCAGGATTGGAGGGATTTGGGTTGTTTGACGGAACAGTGACCCGCTTTGCAGAAGACCTGCGTGTGCCTCATATGGGCTGGGATGATCTGCATCGTGTGAAAGACTCCGTTCTGCTCAAGGATGCAGAGGATTCACCGTATGTATATTTCGCCAACAGTTATTACTGTCCGGTGATTGATGCCACTGCTGCCACTTGCACGTATGGTGTTCCCTTTACTGCGGTGCTGGAACACAAGAATATTTTTGGCGTGCAGTTTCATCCCGAAAAGTCCGGCCCGCTCGGACTCAGAATCATGAAGAATTTTGTGGATCTCTAATGCTTGCAAAACGAATTATTCCCTGTCTGGATGTGACAGCAGGTCGTGTGGTGAAAGGTGTAAACTTTGTCAACCTGCGCGATGCTGGCGATCCGGTGGAGTTGGCAGAACGGTACAACCTGCAGGGCGCAGACGAAGTGGTATTTCTGGACATTACGGCATCCAGTGATGAGCGGAAAACAATGGTGGATGTTGTCTTCCGCACAGCTCAGCGTGTGTTTATTCCTCTCACTGTGGGTGGGGGAATTCGTGCAGTCAGTGATGCCCGGAAAACACTGGTGGCAGGTGCAGACAAAGTCAGCGTGAATACTGCTGCCGTCAATCGTCCGGAACTCATCAGCGATCTCAGCAAGGAGTTTGGAGCGCAGGCTGTGGTGCTCGCCATTGATGCAAGAAAGACAGGATCCTCCTGGAATGTCTTCGTCAAAGGTGGGCGTGAGGATACCGGAATTAATGCCATTGAATGGGCACGGCGGGGAGAAGAGCTTGGTGCCGGCGAGATCCTGCTGACATCCATGGACACGGATGGTGTGCAGCAGGGCTTTGACTGTGAACTGACAAAAGCCGTATCGCGTGCGACACGAATTCCGGTAATCGCCTCCGGTGGTGGTGGGAAACCAGAAGACTTCGTCAAAGTGCTGACAGACGGAGAGGCGGATGCAGCATTAGCCGCTTCTATCTTTCACTTCGGAACTTATACAGTGGCGGATCTCAAAGAACATTTATCGAAAGCAGGAGTGGCGGTGCGCCCATGATTATTCCTTGTATTGATCTGATGGGGGGCGATGTCGTCCAGCTTGTTCAGGGAAAAGAAAAAGCTCTGACGGGTGGAACTCCGGAAGAGATGCTGCAAAAATTTTCCGGGTTCGACACCATTCAGGTAATCGATCTGGATGCTGCCATCGGAAATGGTGCCAATGATTCCCTGGTGGAGTTTCTGACTTCTCACGCGAAATGCCGTGTGGGTGGCGGAGTCCGTTCAAAAGAACGGTTTGAGAAATTGATCGAACAGGGTGCAGATCGCGTCATTGTCGGCACTTCGGCATTTTCCGGAGACGGGATTAATCATGAGTTTTTGTCTCAACTCGATCCATCTCATACAGTCATTGCACTGGATTCAAAAGAGGGACGCATTACAGTGAAGGGCTGGCGGGAATCCATCAATCTGACTGCTGAAGAAGTAATCGGGAAGCTGGAACCTTACTGCTCAGGGTTTCTGTGCACGTATGTGGATAAGGAAGGCATGATGCAGGGAACAGACCTTGACTGGTTTCAGCGGCTGCGCAATGCCACCTCACATGAGATTACGGCAGCGGGGGGCATTACAACTCTGGATGATGTCCGGGCATTGCTTGGAATGAACGTCCATGCTGCGCTGGGAATGGCGATTTATACAGGTCGTCTGGATCTGGATGAACTGCGTGCCATGAATAGCTAGCGCCATTTATATAGATTGAGAAATTTCGGTGACCGGCTCATGAGTCACTGGAAAATTGACAGAGTTCGCAATAAAGCAGAGCCGATGGGCTTCATGATGAAGCTCCTCGGCTTTTTTCATGTCTGAATGGCTGCTGATGAAAACATGAGGGCGAAGTGTAACTGACGTAAATCTGCCGCCACTATCCTTATCCAGCTGCATGATTCCTTCTGCATTGTCTTGATAGCTATCCACCACGATGTGGTTTGCGGAACAGAGATGCAGATACCACAGCATGTGACACGCCGAGAGGGAGGCGATTAGCAGATCCTCAGGATTGTAGCGGGAAGCATCTCCCCGAAACTGTGGAGCAGAAGATCCCTGGATATCCGGGTGACCTTCAATGGCGATGATGTGATCCCGCGAATAATCCTGATATCCCGACGTCCCGCTGCCCTGATTTCCGGTCCAGCGCACCATCACCGAAAAGTGATGACTCACCGGGTGCGATCCAGAAATCGCTTGGCTGCCTGAATTCCTTCAAACTCCGTCAGACGTGTTCCTTCGTACTCGATGCCGACCCAGCCGCGATATCCGGATTTCTGGGTAATCTGCATGCAGCGATGGAGGTCCATGGTAGTTTCATTGCCATCTGCTCCAAAGTCCATACATTTGAAGCTGCACCCCTTGGCATAGGGCATCAGTTTTTCCAGTGCGTCGTAGCGGTCGATCTCTTTGGGGAAGTTGCCGAAGTCGGGGAGAGTTCCAAAGTTGGAGAGATCCACAGCCTTCATCAGCCGTACAACGATATCAGGATTGGAAGAAGCGCCCCAGTGATTCTCGATCACCACATTGATCTTGCGGGATCGTGCATATTCACAAAGATTGGTGAAGCTTTCCGTGCAGTACTTCAATAGCTCATCCACTTCTTCAGCTGTGTGAGCTTCTTTATCTGCATGCATGTTGGTGCGGATTGCTGTGCATCCCAATTCTGCTGCGATATCCACCCATTTGTAGTGGTTTGCTGCTGACTGCAGACGGGCTTTGGAATCGGAGTGGCCCATCATGCCTTCTCCGTCGCACATGATGAGAACGCCTGTGGTCCCTACGGTCTGCATATTCTTTTTGAGCCGTGCGACATAGCTTTGAGTAGGTGCTTCCCATAATCCGTTGACGAATTCCAGTCCATCAATACCGAAATGTTCCCGTGCAATCCGTGGAAAGTCCAGATTGCTGATGAGCCGCCGCTGAATTGCCCGATGCAGGGACCATTCGGCGAGGGAGACTCGAAACCATTTTTTGTCGTTCGCAGGGGGATTCTGTGGAGGCTGTTCCTGTGCTTTGAGAGAAGCTGTTCCTGCAACTGCGGGCAATGTGCTGAGGGCATGGAAAAAACTGCGCCGGTTCATATGGCTTCAGCTTAACTGTTTGCGAGGAGAGGAAATCGGGGACCTCGTTAGAATAGGGATGTGAAAACAGCACTCGTAACGGGAGCCAGTAAAGGAATCGGCAAAGGCATTGCGCTGGAACTGGGAAAAGCAGGGTTTCGCGTCATCGTCAACTACAACTCAGACCAAAAAGGGGCTGAGGCTGTAGTCGCAGAACTTGGCAATGGGGCTAGGGCAATCCAGGGAAATGTAGGTAGTTCAGCGGATGTCCAGAAAATCTTCGAAGAAAGCGGACCCGTTGATGCTCTGGTGAACAATGCAGGTATCCAGACATGGAAACCCCTGCTGGAGCTGACGGAATCGGAGTGGGACAGCGTTATTGATACCAACCTGAAAGGCTGTTTTCTGTGTACTCAGACGGCAGCAAGGCTGATGGTGGAACACAAGATTCAGAATGGTGCCATAGTGAATCTGGGGTCCGGTTGTAACAAGCTGGCTTTCCCAAATCTTGTGGATTACACCGCATCGAAGGGTGGTGTCGAAATGTTCACCAAGGTCGCTGCTGTTGAACTGGGGCAGTATGGCATCCGCGTGAACTGTGTGGCCCCTGGCGCTGTGCAGATCGAACGTACCGCGCAGGAAGCCGGTGATTATGCCGGAACATGGTCGAAGATCACTCCTCTGGGCAGGGTAGGACAACCTGAGGATATAGCACGTACGGTGGCGTTTCTTGTTTCCCCTGCTGCTGATTTTGTCACCGGACAGACTATCTGGGTTGACGGTGGATTGTTCTCCAAACCAGCGTGGCCCTATTAACTTTTACGGCGATTGCCTCGCCTCGCCTTGACCTGTTTCTCCAGGAACAGTTACCGGACTACAGTCGCAGTCGCATTCAGGACTGGATTCGTAATGGCCATGTGCGTGTTGATGGAGAGTCGCGCAAGCCTTCCTCTGAACTGCGGGGTGGGGAACTGGTTGAAGTGGAACCCACTGCACCGGCTCCGCTCAAGGCTGAGGCTGAAGAAATTCCTCTTGAGATCCTCTATGAAGATCAGGATGTCATTGCGGTGAACAAACCAGCCGGAATGGTTGTACATGCCGGTGCGGGAGTGCATTCCGGAACACTGGTCAATGCTATGCTGGGACGCTATGGAAAGCTTTCGGGCGAAGAGGATGATCTGCGTCCCGGAATTGTCCATCGCCTGGATAAGGACACCAGCGGAGTCATCCTGATCGCAAGAACAGATCAGGCTCATCGGTCACTTGCCGATCAGTTTGCCCAGCGCGAAGTTCACAAGATATACCGGGCACTGGTCCATGGGGTGATGGAAACCGAATTCGGGAAGATCGATGCACCGATCTCCCGTGATCGTGTGCGTAGAACCCGCATGACCAGTCGGTTGAAAGGCGGACGGGAAGCGCTCACCGAGTGGAAGGTAGAGCAACGGTTTTCACGCCATACTCTGCTGCGGGTGAGGATTGGTACCGGACGGACACATCAGATTCGCGTGCACCTGTCGAGTATCCGGCATTCGGTGGTGGGCGATACGTTGTATGGTGCTCCGAAGTCTTCGATGGATCGTTTTTTTCTGCATGCTTCGCGGATCAGTTTTCGGAGCCCATCCACGGGAGAATCCGTGACGATTGAGGCTCCGCTGGCACCCGAGTTGACTGCCTTTCTCGCCGACTTAGAATAGAGGGAATGAAGCAGGTCCTGGCGCTTCTGTGCATGATGGGGATTCTCATTGCACAGCAACCCATCCCGTCCCCACAGAATGCTGATGAAACCATCAGCCTGGACGTCACGCGTGTGAACTTTCTATTCACCGTGACGGATAAGAAGGGACGTTTTGTGACGGACCTGGTTCAGGAAGAATTTGAGATTCTGGAATCCAAAAAACAACAGGAAATTCTGGAGTTCTCTGCAGAAAGCAACCTTCCCTTGCGGCTTGGTGTCCTGATCGATACTTCAAATTCCATTCGCGATCGTTTTCGTTTCCAGCAGGAAGCAGCGCTGGACTTCCTGCGAAACACAGTGCGAACTCAGGATAAGGCGATCGTGGTCAGCTTTGACACCGCAGCAGAACTGGTCGCCGATCTGACAAATGACCAGGGTGTGCTGGAAAAAGCGATCCAAGACATGCGTCCGGGTGGAGGGACCGCCTTCTATGACGCGATTTTCTATGCCTGTCGCGACAAGATGATGGTAGATCAGCCCATGCACAAGTTTCGCCGCGCAATGGTGATTCTGTCTGACGGAGAAGATAACCAGAGTCGCCACACCCGGGAACAGGCATTGGAAATGGCGCAGAAGGCCGACACGGTGATCTATACGATTTCAACGAACATCACTCGTGTCCCGTCCGATGGCGATAAAGTGCTGAAGTATTTAGCTGAGCAGACGGGTGGTGTCTATTTCACTCCCTTCAAAGCCAGTGATCTTTCCCAGAGCTTTGAAAATATCGCGAACGAACTGCGCTGCCAGTACAACATCCTTTATCGTCCTAATCCGATCAAAACGGATGGAACATTCCAGAATGTCCAGATTCGGGTGAAGAACCGCAAGGATCTGGTGGTTCGTGCACGTAAGGGATACTACGCCCCAACCTTCTAGGGGCGTTTCCGCGGAGTTGCTTCTCCATCAGTGAGCTTCATGGCCCACTTGATGGCTTCCAGATACATTTTCTGAATGTCCGGACGATCCCAGGCATCTTCACGATGGCCGAAGGTGGAATAGAAGACACGTCCATTGCCGTGCATCTTGGACCAGGCAACGGCAAAGTCCTTATCCTGTCGTTTGACGTTTTTGTTGGTCAGATCGATCTTGCTTTCATCCAGCCGGGCCAGCACACGGACTTTATCCCGTGAATAGTTCTTGACCTGATAGATTTCATCCATCACCACGAATTCCTTGGGGAAGTGCTTCATGGCCGGGAAGTCAGGATCTTCCACGAGGATGGGTGCCTGAAACTGATTCCAGGGATGAAGATCAAAATAGCCGCCCACCATTTCGCCAAATTCAGGCCAGGTGTAGAACGTATCGATGGCGGAATGAACACCAATAAAACCTTTGCCATCTTCCTTGATGAACTTCATGAAGTCGGCTTTTTGCTGGTCATCCAGATCCAGTTCTCCTGTGGTGTAGAAGAGAACCGCGTCGAAATAATCGAGATTTTTTGCGTTGGCTTCCAGCTTTTTCTTGGTCAGAAGCTGGGTGTCGGTGCGGATGTAGGTATCGTAAAGACCAGATTCCTGGCCAATTTTCCAGATGGTGGCCAGGCCGTGACTGGTGGCATCATGCTGAAATCCTTTCACAGCACCGATGCAGAGCAGTTTTTTCTTCTTTGGCTGCTGTGCAGCAAGGGGAAGCGAAAGCAGAATCAGTAAAGATATGGCAATACGCAGCATGTCGCTGCCATTCTATCGCCTTCGCATTCCCGATTACATTCAGACTTTCTGGAGTCTCCGCAGCGTGTAGGCTTCCGGGCTGAGAGTCATGTCTGCCAGACGTTCCCAGTCATCATGGACATGGACCAGTCGTCCGGAAATATGGTTGGATCGCTGTGAGGCCAGAAAAAAGGCCAGATTCAGCTGCTTTTCGGGGGGGACTCCTCCTGTCAGCCGAACCTGCTCTGCGGATTCAGTGTCTTTCCAGCCTGCCCTGTCCCCAGCGCGCAGGATTTCGTCTGTCATCACAGTGTAGGTTCCGCCCGGTGACAGGCAATTCGCCTGGACGTTATGTTCCAGTACCTCTTCAGCCAGTGATTCAATGAATCGGGCCACGGCTGCTTTGGATGCCGCATACCCGGAAAAAAAGGGACGCGGGCGGGCTGCGCCTCCACCTGTCAAAGCGATGATCTTACCGGATCGATGAGCGATCATTTTAGGGAGTACTGCTCTGCTGGCATTCACGACTCCGCCGAAATTCACTTCCACGGTTTCCCACCACTCACCAGGATCTGTGTCGGAAACCGGACCGATTGGTCCCTGGATTCCTGCCGCACACACCAGAACTTCCACATGCCTGCCGAAGTTTGCTTCTATTCTCCCCACTGCTTCTTTCAGGAAATCCCGGTCGCGTACATCTCCGGCCAGTGCGATGGACGAGCCTCCGGAGTGCTGAATTTCCAGATTGGCTACCTTCAGTTCTCCCTTGCTTCGCGCAATCAGCCCGACGTGTGCCCCTTGTGCGGCGAACCCTAATGCAAGCCTTTTTCCAATGCCCCGGCCTGCTCCGGTGATCAAAACGACTTTATCTTTCATTGATGACTTTCACTTAATTTGACTGCCAGTGCTTCCAATCTGTCCCGACCGAGTTTAGCGCAAGATATACTAGGGCTGGTGTGCTGATCCGTTTGGTCATGCACAAAATCGCTGGAGGCTGATGAGTAAAGAAGACGCAATTGAAGTAACCGGGGTAGTCATAGAAAAATTCCCGGATGGAAAATTTTCGGTCCAACTGGATCAGGATTCAGAACGACTGGTATTAGGGCATCTCGCCGGAAAACTTCGGCGGAATCGAATCCGTGTTCTTGCCGGAGACAAGGTGACGCTTGAAATGTCCCCCTACGATCTCACCAAAGGCCGTATTACCTACCGTCACAAATAGTCACAAGCTTCCTCACAGAAGTGTCGTGAACTCCGAATATTCCTAAGGCTCTCAAAGTAAATGTCTTGGCGCCCGTCACGGGATACGTGACTCTGGACGCTGTTCCGTTTTCTTGAAACGGTGATCCTATACTGAGCGATCTCAGAGGAGACCGTTTTATTGAGAGCCTCAAACCTGCTTTCCCGAAAGTATCCTCTCCGGCTTCATCAAAAGCCCGAACCGGAGATCCGTCAATCACAAACAACAGGTCTGAAACAGCAGCTTTCTGACAGCCTGATTGGACAGCCTGCTGCCATCGATGCCATCGTTCCCAGCGTCCAGATGTTTCAGGCGGGTTTGGCTCCTGAAGGAAGACCAGCCGGAGTGTTTCTTCTGCTGGGCCCATCCGGTACAGGAAAGACACGGACCGTAGAAGTGCTTTCTGCTGCTTTGCATGGTTGCGAACGGCAACTGCTGCGAGTGGATTGTGGTGAATTCCAGATGGAACATGAAGTGGCCAAGTTGATCGGGGCGCCTCCCGGATATCTGGGACACCGTGAAACTCCGCCCCTGTTGACTCAGCAGAAAGTGAATGGCGCATCCAGTCATCAGTGCGGACTTTCCATCATCCTTTTCGATGAAATTGAAAAAGCTGCTCCTTCCCTGACCCGTCTGTTGCTGGGTGTTCTGGACAAGGCGATCCTGCGTCTGGGAGACAATACTTCCGTCAATTTTGAGCGGACTCTGATATTCATGACGAGTAATGTCGGCTCAGCAGGGATTTCCCGCATTTTGAGACAGGATTTCGGCTTTCCTGCCGAGTCACTGCTACCAGATCAAATGGAGCAGCGTCTAGCCCGGACAGGAATGCACGCGGTGAGGAAGGCGTTTCCCCCTGAGTTTGTGAACCGGATCGATTCTGTAGTGACGTATCAGCCGTTGCAGCCGAAAGAACTGAGCCAGATTCTGGAAATGCAGATAGATTCGCTACAGGCTCATCTGGATGATCGGTTAGGTGAACGGTCGTTTGTGCTGGTGGTACCTCCCAGAAGCCGGAAAGCTCTTCTCCAACTGGGGACCAGTGCAGAATATGGAGCGCGGGAGCTCAAGCGGACCTTGCATCGCCATCTGATGCAGCCAATCGCTGCCATGATTGCGGATGAACGGATTCAGCCCGGTGCAAAAGTTATACTGCAGCCGGACGGGATTACTTCTTTCCGGCTTCGGGTGCGGCAGGCTTCGTGAAGCGCACCGTTTTGCTGAGAATGCTTCCGGCGACTTCAATGTCGAGAGTCGCGGTGATGGACGGATTCTCCGTGGCATACACGACATGACCTAGTCGGAGTTGCGCCAGATCCAGCAGATAAGTCTTTTCGTTTTCCTGATCCTGAATCTGAAGCTGTCCATGTGTGGCCAGCCGGATTGCAGATGCGTTGTTGTTCCACGAGATCCGGAAGCTGTTCAGCTGTGGATCGATTTGCAGGGATAACTGATAAACCTTTGGATCTTTGGTGGGTGTCACCTGGCGGGCTGTGTAATAGCCTCCAGCCCAGCCCAATGCAATGCAGAGAAATATCGCTGCAATCCAGGTCTCCTTTCCGCGTGAGCGGGGCGCTGGGGGAGAAGGCTTAGGATGGGAAAACAGTGTCCCGGAGACAGGGATCAGTTCCGGTTCGGCTTTTTCAGGCTGTATTGTTGCTGGAGTTGTAGCGGGTTCTGTTGCTGAAACTGATGGTGCATCCGCCGGAGCGGTGGATCGGGGGCGCGAACCGCCTCCCAGTAGCTTTCGTGAAAAAGGGAATCCCAGGGGAGTTTGCTCCGGGAAACGTCCATCCTTGCGGAAAAAGAATCCGGCATGGCTGACCTTTGTCGCAAAGGGCCGAATCAGCAAAACGGGCATGTCGGGATCCGGAAAAAAGCGGGAGATCAGATGACGGTCTTCTTCCCCAATCGACATGGCAGTGCGGGTATCGCTGCGGTAATAGCCGATTGCTCTGGACCCTGCATGGTTCCACTCTTCCTGAAACCTGCGGCTGTCATCTTCCGTAAGCAGATATGAAGGACCCTTGCGGTAATCACAGGGCACCACGACAAAATCGTCAATGGTGACCACATTTCCTTCTACTTTTCCCAGAAGAATTCCGCCCACTTCTGCTCCCCGCTTTGGAACCAGTGAGAATCCCCGCAAGACATCCTGCAATATGCCATCAATCACTTCAAAAGAAAGATGAACAATGCGGTCGCTCTCAGGAGGCTGCCAGATGTAGCTGTTGGGGTCCACCAGGATTGTTTCCTTGGGTAAATATTCGCTCAGCGATATGCTGGAAAGTTGTCGGGAACTCTCTTCATTGTCGCTACGCCAATCGGGAATCTTGAGGATATCACTTACCGTGCAGTTCGCACTCTGAAGGAATGCGACGTTATCGCCTGTGAGGATACCCGTCAGACCCGGAAACTGCTGGATCATTACGGCATCCAGCAACCTGTCCTGAGTCTGCATGAACACAATGAGGCGGACCGTATCCCTGAGGTTCTGGACCGGATTCGTGCAGGGGAGAAAGTTGCCCTTGTGTCAGACGCGGGGACTCCCCTGATTTCAGATCCGGGATACCGGCTGGTAGCTGTGGCCACAGAGCAGGGAATCCCGGTTGTTCCCATTCCCGGAGTATCTGCCATCACTGCTGCTCTTTCCGCTGCCGGATTACCGACTGACTCCTTCTTCTTCGGAGGATTTCTGCCCGCCCGTGGTGGCCCTCGCCGAACGGAGCTGGAACTGCGGCAGGACGATCCGCATACGTTGGTCTATTACGAAGCTCCACATCGGATTTTGGAAACACTGGAGGATATTGCCGTTACTCTGCCGGAACGTCCGGTGGTGGTGGCGCGGGAACTGACCAAGATGCATGAGGAGTTTCTGCGAGGAACGCCCTCTGCCATCGCAACGGAACTCCGGTCAAGACCAGCCATTAAGGGCGAGATCACTCTGCTGTTGGGAAAACCGGACAAGGAAACTACTGTTGTCAATGACGACGCCATTCGCCAGGCAGTTGACTCAAAAATCGCTGCTGGAGCTTCAAAGAAGGATGCCATGAAGGCTGTCGCCAAAGATCTGGGGCTTTCAAAGAGCGAAATTTACAGAATTCTGATACAAGATCAGGCTTCTTCATGAGATGAAAGCGATTTAACGTGTCGCGTTACACTGACAGTAACTGATGCCCGTGGCCGCGTTTGAAACACGGCAGATCGAAGTCACCCGTCTGTCCAACAATATCCCTGTCATTACAGAGCACATGCCGCATGTCCGTTCTGTTTCCGTAGGGGTTTGGGTGGCCAGTGGTTCCCGCCGGGAAACCGCTGCAGAAAATGGGATATCTCATTTTCTGGAACACATGCTATTCAAAGGGACAACCTCCCGTTCTGCAGAAGATATCGCACGATCCGTCGATTCGATTGGCGGACATCTGGATGCGTTTACCTCCAAAGAACTGGTGAGTTACAACACCAAAGTGCTGGATGAGCATCTTGAACTGGCGTTTGATGTCATCTCGGATCTGGTATTGAATCCGGTTTTTCGACCGGAAGATATCGAGAAAGAAAAGGGTGTCATCCTCGAAGAGCTCAAGATGGAAGAGGATAACCCTGAATATGTTGTCCATGAGACATTCATTCGGGAGTTCTGGAAAGGACATCCGCTGGGCCAGCCGATTATCGGAACCCCAAAAACCATCCGCAGTTTTGACCGGGAACGTCTGAGTGAGTTTCATCACCGGATCTATCAGCCTGCGAACATTGTGGTGACCGCAGCCGGAAATCTGAAGCATGCCGAAATGGTCCGTCTGGTGGAACAACAGCTCGGGTCACTGGTCATGCAGACCCCGTCTGCTCCACAACCTGTACCTGCACCTCATTCCTATATCCGGTATAAGAAGAAGCGGCTTCAGCAAGTGCATCTCTGTCTGGGGGTGCCCTCATTTCCGATTGCTCATGAGAAACGGTTTGCCAGTTACTTGCTAAGTACTGTGCTGGGGGGTGGAATGAGTTCGCGCCTTTTCCAGAACATCCGGGAGCGGCAGGGGCTGGCATACAGTGTCTTCAGTGAACTGAACCTTTTCAGCGATACCGGATGCCTTGCCGTTTATGCAGGGACCTCCCGTGAGCAGACGAACAGGGTAGTGGAAAGCATTCTGGATGAGTTCCGCCGTGTGCGGGATGAAGTAATTCCGGCAGATGAACTCCGCCGTGCAAAAGATCACCTGAAGGGTTCCCTGATGCTGAGTCTGGAATCCACATCCAGCCGGATGTCGAATCTGGCGCGTCAGCATATCTACCATGGGCGATTTTTCTCACTGGATGAAATTCGCGATTCCATTGAAGCAGTCAAAGATGTGGAGATCCAGGAAATTGCCCGCCAGTCATTTCTTTCTGAAAAACTGGCTCTGACCGTTCTGGGAATGCCTGAAGGAGAACCGTTTGAACCAGAAACCCTGGTTTGCTGATGCCGGAATGAAAATTTTGCGCTCATTGCGTTTATTTCCTCTGCTGATTGCCCTGTCGGCGTTTGCCGCCGATTTCGGTGCACTGCAGCCAAAGGGTTATGTGAGTGACTTTGCCGGTGTGCTGGATGCAACCACCATCCAGCAGATCAACCAGTACTGCGGAAATGTGGAGCAGGCGACCGGAGCCCAACTGGCGATTGTCACCATCAATACTCTGGAAGGTGAGCCGGTAGAAGATGTAGCGAACCTGCTGTTCCGCCGCTGGGGGATCGGAAAGAAGGGTGAGGATAACGGGGCTCTTTTTCTGCTGGTGATTCAGGATCGCAAGAGTCGCCTGGAAGTTGGTTATGGCCTTGAGCCCATTATTCCTGATGGGTTTGCCGGATCATTGTTGCGACAAATGCGTCCTGCTCTGCAACAGGGTGACTACCGGACAGCACTGGCTACCGCAACCGCAGCTTTGGGACAACGTATCGCTCAGGAAAAGGGCGTGACGATTGGCAACCAACCTTCCCGACGGCAGGTGCAACGTCGCGATGATAGCGGCGGCGGGGGCCTGATAATCATCGGTCTGATTGCCCTCATCTGGTTTTTGTCCATGATGGGGGGTGGTGGAGGCCGACGCGGTGGCGGAATGCGTGGTGGTGGTGTGGGCAATATTCTGACCGGGATGTTGCTGGGACAACTGCTGGGTGGGGGCGGATACCGCTCACGCGGTGGCGGTGGTTTCGGCGGTTATGATTCCGGTGGCGGATTCGGCGGCTTTGGTGGATTTGGCGGAGGCAGTTCCGGTGGCGGTGGTGCTTCTTCCAGCTGGTAGTAGATCTGAGACTGAATATGACGATGCAAAAACTTCTGGATGAACTGGTGAATCGCCTGCAGAAAGGATTCGGCTCCACGCTGGCATCTGTTGTTCTGTATGGATCAGCTGCTTCCGGGGATCATCATCAGAAATTTTCTGATCTGAATATCCTGTGTGTGCTGAGCCAGATCACGACAAAAGAACTGGAGATTGCAGATCCCATCATGCGATGGTGGCGAGAAAAAGATAATCCGTCTCCTCTTTTGCTGACACAGGAAGAGATCCGCAGTTCTACAGACTGCTTCCCGATTGAGTTTCATGACATCAAGGATCAGGGGCGTGTTTTACACGGATATCATCCGTTGGATGGTATAGAAATCGATGACCATGATTATCGTGCGGAAGTGGAACATGAACTTCGTAGCAAGATTCTGCGTTTGAGACAGAAAGCAGCAGGAGTGATTCATGATCGTTCCCTTTTGCTGCGGTTGATGACTGATTCCGTCTCCACCTTCTGCGTATTGCTTCGCCACACTCTGGCTCTGACCGGAGAACCGCGGAAGGCTGCCAAGCGGGAAGTGCTGGAACAGGCACGGATCAAGTTTGGAATTGATATTTCCCCGTTTTCCACTTTGCTGGATCTGCGGGAAGAGAAAATAAAAGCGGGAGCCGTGTCCTCCGCAGTGGAACTTCTCGAACGATACTTAAAGGAAGTTCAGGTGATTGCCTCTATTGTGGATGGCATTGAATTTACAGGAGAAACAAATTCATGAAAGCTGGATTGATTATTCTCGGCATTCTGGTGCTGGGTGGACTGGTGATTGGCGGAAAAATGGTTGGCATCCGCAATGACCTGGTGACGCAGCGTGAGGCGGTTAATGGAGCCTGGAGTCAGGTGGACGTGGCCCTCCAGCGCCGTGCGGATCTGCTGCCGAATCTGGTGGAGACAGTCAAGGGATTTGCGAAGCAGGAACAGCAGGTCTTCTCTGATATCGCCAACGCCCGTGCATCTCTTGGTGGTGCACGCACTCCTGCAGAAAAAATTCAGGCAAATTCACAGCTGGATGGAGCCCTCTCCCGCCTTCTTGTAGTTGTGGAAAATTATCCGCAGCTCCGGTCCAACGAAAACTTCCTGAGACTTCAGGATGAGCTGGCAGGTACTGAAAACCGCATTGCCGTTGAGCGGCGCAAGTACAACGAGGTTGTGCAGAAGTACAACACCAGTATTGAACTGTTCCCCAATAATCTGGCGGCAGGCATGTTCGGGTTCCAGCGGAATGACGCTTATTTCCGTACCGATCCGGGCAAGCGTGATGCCCCCAATGTGAAGTTTTAATAACTGCTGCAAATTGAGATTAAATAGTAGGTCCCAGGAAAAATGGCACAAACATTCGCGAATTACATCAATGGTCAATGGGTGGAAGGTTCCACTTTCGAAGTTCGTAACCCTGCCAACAACGATGAGGTAGTTGGTCTTTTTGTTAAAGGCTCAGCTGCTGATGTTGATGCAGCGGCCCAGGCTGCACAGGAAGCATTCCCTGCATGGGCCAATCTTCAGGGACCAGCAAGAGCTTCTTATCTGTTCAAGGCAGCTGACTGGATTGAGCAGCGTTGGGATTCTATTGCTGCGGACATGACGCGTGAAGAAGGAAAAACTCTTCCGGAAGCAAAGGGTGAGGTGGGACGAACCATCAATATCCTGCGCTACTTTGCCGGTGAGGGTTCGCGTATGCCCGGTGGCGTCGTGCCAAGCGAGCGTCCGCGTGTTCATATGTGGTCATTTCGGAAGCCCATTGGGGTTGTTGGACTGATTACTCCCTGGAACTTCCCGTCTGCCATTCCGGCATGGAAACTGGCTCCCGCTCTGATCGCCGGAAATACAGTGGTCATGAAGCCTGCTTCTGCCTCACCTCTTTCCGCATGGCGGCTGGTGGAAGCTTTCCACGCTGTGGGATTGCCAAAAGGTGTATTCAACTTTATTGCTGGTTCCGGTGGAGCACTGGGTGAAGCGCTGGTGAATGCAAAGCCACTCAAGGCAATTTCATTTACGGGATCCTGCCAGATCGGTGACTGGATTCATGAGCAGGCTTCAAAGCGGAAGCTGCGCATCCAGCTGGAAATGGGCGGAAAGAATCCCACCATTGTTCTGGCCGATGCCGATTTCAATTCTGCTGTTGCAAATACAGTCAATGCAGCATTCTTCTCCACGGGACAGAAGTGTACAGCCACCAGCCGTGTGATTGTGGAAGACGCTATTTACGACAAGTTCCTGGCAGCGCTGATTGAGTCCACAAAGAAGCTGAAGGTGGGTGACGGCATCAATGCAGGTGTCGATATCGGCCCGGCTGTTGATGAAGGGGCATTGAACACCATCCTCGAATACATCGAAATCGGACGGAAGGAAGTCGGAGAGCCTGTTGTTGGTGGAAACCGCCTGACCGGAACTGGTCCCAATGGTGAGGATCTTTCCAAAGGCTATTTTGTGGAGCCGACCATCTTCGCGGATGTGAAGGAAGACGCCCGCATCGCGCAGGAAGAGATCTTTGGCCCGGTCCTGGTTGTCATCCGTGCAAAGGACTTTGAGGATGCCATGCGGATTGCCAATGCCATTCCGTTCGGTCTTTCTTCTTCTATCCAGACCACCAATGTTTCCCGTGTCTTCGACTTTGTCTATGGTGCGGAAGCAGGTCTTCTGACAGTCAACCTGCCCAGCGCCGGTGTGGAATATCAGCTGCCTTTCGGTGGCACCAAGGATTCCAGCTTCGGACCCAAGGAACAGGGTCAGGCTGCACTGGAATTTTACTCAGATCACAAGACGGTATATCTCAAGTACTAATGAAAATCGGACAGATTCTTCTCAATGGCGCGGTGACCGCCGCGATTTTTGAGGGCGCCAAAGCGCGCCCTGTAACGGGCAAGACTGTGGTGGATCTGCTGGATCTGGCAGAGCAGCAGGGAAAGACTCTTGCCGAAGTGGCACAGAGCCTTGCTTCTGCGAATGCTGTGGATGCAGAACCGATTATTCCCATTCATCCCCGTGAAGTGTGGGCATGCGGCTGTACGTATGAGATGAGCGCTTCATTCCGCGATGCGGAGCACGGAACACGGGAAGGCTTTTATCGCTACGTGTTCGAAACAGATCATCGCCCGGAAGTCTTCTTCAAGGGAACGGCAAGAGTTTGTGTCGGATCAGGCGAAGCCATCGGCATCCGCGAAGATTCAAAGTTCACTGCTCCGGAACCGGAACTGGCTGTCATTCTCGATTCAAAAGGCCGGGTTCATGGCTACACCATCTCGGATGATGTTTCGGCATGGGATATCGAAAGAGAGAATCCTCTTTATCTGCCGCAGTCCAAGACTTACAATGCCTGCTGTTCATTGGGTCCGGTAATTGTAACTGCGGATGAGATTACCGATCCTTACTCCCTGCACATGACCTGTACTGTGACGCGTGGAGATCAGACAATCTTCTCTGGTGAAACTTCCACTGCAAAGCTGGGACGCAAAGTGGAAACACTGGT
Organism: Bryobacteraceae bacterium; assembly: GCA_037190045.1. Taxonomy (GTDB): domain Bacteria; phylum Acidobacteriota; class Terriglobia; order Bryobacterales; family Bryobacteraceae; genus JAPKYZ01. Next base: position 719,735 of record JBBCIQ010000004.1, read on the forward strand.
TGAGTACCTGACGCGGTCGAATGCAGTTCCGACAGCGACTGTTCTGTTGACAGGAACGGGAATCATCGTGAAGGAAGATGCTGCTCTTGCGGCTGGCGATGTGTGTGAAATCACTGTCAGCGGAATTGGAACTCTTTCGAATCCCTGCGCAGTTGTTTAGGGATTTATAAAGAACCCAGAGGGAAAGAAATAAAAAAGGGGGAAGTGGCTTTCGCTGCTTCCCCTTTTCTTTTCTGTGGCCGGATTATTTCCCCGGATCCCAGATGGTCGATTCAATGGACCGCTCTTTATCGGCTGCTTTGTTGAAGTAGTAAGCAGTCACCAGTTTTCCATCCGGCAGGACAACGGTTCGTGGATAACCCAGATCGCCTCCACCGCCATCCTTGCGAAGGATGATCTCTTCTCCCCAGGAAAGTCCGTTGTCCTTGCTGATCTTTGCGCGGATTCCAAAAGGAGCGATGCGATATCCATAAGTCAGCACCAGACGACCATCATTGAGACGAACCATGCTTGGTGGGTTTCCTCCAATCTGAATAACAGGCTGGTTGACGAATGTCCAGGATTCGCCATTGTCATAGGAACGGTAGATATCGATCCAGTGTCGTCGACGGATGGCACTCACCAGATCTGTTGGACCTACCTTCACTGTTGAGGGCATGATGGCATAATCTGCATCAATCACCTCAGGCCCGACAAAGGAAACAAAGTTCCAGGTCTTGCCGCCATCCTTCGTTCTTGCTGCCATGACGCGGCCTTCTTTGGTGTTGGACTTGGCAGCGGTGATCAGGATCAGCATGTCATGCTTGCCATTGATGATGTAGTCTGTACGGGCTGCTGTTCCGGGCTGGTCGAAATTGGGCAACCGGAACGGACCATCCCAGTTTTTCCCACGGTCATTGGAGTAATAAAAACGGGACTGGCCATCATGCACACTTCCCATGCGGAAGGAGATGATAAAGTCCGGATTTGCAAAGTCCATCTTGCCGTCGAAGTTCCGCAATGGTTTGCCGCCAATCACGGGAAGATCCGCCACCATAGTTCCCTGGGGTGGCTTCAGCCCTTCCGGGCGCTCGATTTTCCAGGTTTTGCCACCATCCAGACTGCGAGCGAGGACATGTTCAGTGGGCTTGGAGTAATCAATGTCATGACCGGTAGGATTGTCCTTGAAATAGCCGATTTCAAAGCCCACCAATATTTCATTTCCCCATGACCAGACTCCGTGGTTTGCCGGCCAGCCGCCAAACTTGCCATCTTCATAGAAGACTGTTGGGTGCTCGATAATCCGGGGCCCTTGAGCCAGGATACTGGTAGCGGCCAGCGCAAATATGCTTATCGTGTTTGCCAATCGCATGATCGAAATCCATTGTATCGATCGATTCCCGAAAACTTTCCTGTTGTTTTCCAAAAGGAGTCATGGCATGATTCCTGTAGGTATCCCAAATGAGTGACAAAACGGAAGTCCGGCAAGGAACGCTTGCCCTGATGGTTCTCAAAACACTGGATGTCATGGGTGAATTGCATGGCTATGGGCTGGCCCGCCGCATTGAACAGATCAGTGGTGATCTTCTTTCACTCAATCAGGGAACTCTGTATCCTGTGCTTCTCCGGTTGGAGCAGGAAGGGTCAATTACTTCGGAGTGGGGAGTGTCAGAAAATAATCGGCGTGCGCGTTTCTATCGTTTAACCTCTTCCGGAAAGAAACACCTGGTCACGGAAACAAAGCATTGGGAACAGACGACAGCAATCATTGAGCGCTTCTTCTCGGTGAAGTCAGGTGATCTGCAATGAGATCGCTTCGCTGTTTTCTTTCCCGACTGTTTTCTGCTGTTACCCGGCGAAAGGTGGATGACCGTTTTGCAGAAGAGTATCAGGAGCATCTCAACTCACTGACAGAAGAAAATATCCGTGCAGGCATGGAACTGGAAGAGGCGCGACGTGCTGCTGTTCTCAAGTTAGGTCCACTGGAATTGCTGAAAGAAGACTACCGGGATCAGCAGAGTCTTCCCTTTCTGGAAACATTGTTTCAGGACATCCGCTTTACCTTGCGGACATTGCGAAGGGATGCCGGATTTGCCGTGATCGTGGTGATGATTCTGGCGGTGGGGATCGGTGCCAATGCAACCATCTTTAGTGTTCTGAATGCGCTTATTCTACAGAGTCTTCCGCTGAAGGATAGTGACCGTCTGGTCTGGATTGAGAATAACCCTCCACAACAGAAGGGTGCGGAACCTTCAAGTCGTAAATCAATGTCAGCTGTTACTTCCCGTGTCGATGTGCTGGAAGCATGGCGACGAATGAACACATCCTTTGAGCAGCTCGAAGGCTATTTCGCCTTCTTTGGTTATCGAAGTTTTCGTATGTCCGGAGGGGGAGAGCCTGAAAAGCTGGTTGGCGTTAATGTGACACAGGGATTTTTCCCGATGCTGGGAATACAGCCAGCATTCGGCAGAAATTTTCTGGAAGAGGAGTGCAGGCCCAATACATTATCGGCAGTGCTCATCAGCTATGGCCTCTGGCAACGACAGTTCGCATCCGATCCGGGGATTGTTGGACGCACTATCAAACTGAATGATCTGTCTGTCAATGTGGTGGGCGTCATGCCGAAGAACTTTGATTTTGGAAGTATCTTTGTGCCCGGCACTCGTGCCGATATTTTTATCCCGTTATCGCTGGATGATATCCGAAACTCAGGCAACACACTGGCGATCATTGGAAAGCTGAAGCCCGGTGTCAGCGTGGAGCAGGCGCGGCACGAATTTACCTCGCTGAATCAGCAGATTTCTCTGGAGATTCCATCGCAAAGAGGAGCCTTTGGTGCAAGGCTGGCACCTTTGCAGGAATATGTCAGTGGAAGTCTGAAATCCAGCCTGATTCTTCTGGCCTGTGCTGTCGGGCTGGTTCTGTTGATTGTGTGTGTGAATGTAGGGAATCTGTTGCTTGCCCGGACCGCATCCAGAAGACAGGAAATCTCCATCCGTACTGCTCTTGGAGCAAAACGAGGGCGGATCATTCGGCAGATGCTGACGGAAAGTCTGCTACTTGCCATCGCCGGGGGTGTTGCGGGGATACTTTTGGCTGGTTTTGCCACCCGGTTCCTTTCGCATATGACAGGTACAGCATTTCCCCTCCTGGAGACAATTCAGATTGATCCCTATGCCCTGCTGTTTACCGTCGGAATTGCGATGCTCACCGGTATTCTGTTTGGTCTGGCTCCGGCTCTCGAAATCTCAAAAACAGATATCCATACCGGGTTAAAGGATTCTGCAAGAAACTCCGGAGATGGGCACCAGAAGACATGGTTGCGGAACACACTGGTCATTTCAGAGGTGGCACTGGCATGTCTGTTGATTGTCGGCACGGGATTGCTGGTCCGCAGTTTTCTGCGTGTTCTGGATGTCGATCTTGGTTTCCAGCCGGAGCGAACCGCATCTCTTCGAATCATTGCGGGAGAAGAGATCCGCACGCCGGAAAGTCTCATGAGTTTCCTGCTGGAACTGCAGCGCCGCATCCGGCAGGTTCCAGGAGTAGAAGCCGTGTCAGGTACCGATGCTCTTCCTCTGGATCGCAATCGTAGTTGGAACGTGGGGGTGAAGGGAAAAATCTATCCTGACGGAAGGCCCGCCACTCATGTCAGTTTCATTTTTCCAGACTATTTTCGCGCCATGGGAATTCCTGTGTATGTGGGACGGGATTTCGCAGAGTCAGATGGAGCAAAGAGCAAAGGTGTCGTGATCCTGAATCAGACCGGGGCTCGTACACTATTTCCAGATAGGCAGGATGTTATCGGTCAGATGCTGATGGTGGGTAATCGTGAATATGAGATCACTGCGGTGGTGAGCGATGTCCGGCATAGTGGACCTGAATCCGAATCAGGAATAGAAGCGTACCTGCCAGCGCTTCAGGGCGGAAGAGAGGCAGGGGCCTCCTCTATGGATTTTGTGATCCGGACAACCCTGGACCCGGCCTCTCTTGCTTCTGGTGTCAAAGCTGCTGTGCGGCCACTGGATCCGAATATGCCGCTGAGTGAATTTCTTCCGTTGCAGAATCTTGTGGACCGTGCGACTTCTTCCCGCCGCATTATTGTCTGGATGTTGACCGGGTTTGCCGGGATTGCCTTGTTACTGGCAGCCTTGGGGATTTATGGTGTGGTGTCATACTCCGTCAGCAGGCGCACTCAGGAAATCGGAATCCGGATGGCGTTGGGTGCATCTGCCGGAAATGTACAGATGAGTGTGATCTGGCAGACTTTCCGGCTGGTTTTGATCGGAGTAGTTATTGGCATCAGTGCTGCATGGATCCTGTCCCGTCTGGTGACGTCGCTCCTTTTCGGAGTGGGCACTCATGATCCGATGACATATATCATTGCACCAGTGATTCTGACCGGCATTGCCGTTCTGGCTGCTCTCATCCCAGCAAGACGGGCATCCCGGATTGATCCCATCACCGCTTTGCGTTCTGCATGAGTGGGAGATCGCTACAATAAAAGTGCACTGACATTTTGCAGTGACACTGACCGCTGATGCTGCCTTCCGGGGTTGCATGTAAGTCCAGGACTTGATCGATTTCTGACAGGTACCAAGGCGATGCCCAATCAAACTATTACTCCATCCAGAGACAGGATTTCCACGCGTGATTTCCTGATTGCTAAGAATTCCGGCCGTAAGCTGTCTATGGTGACCTGCTACGACTACACGTTTGCCCGTCTGCTTTCCGATACCAATGTGGATTCCATTCTCGTGGGCGACAGTTTGGGAATGGTGATGTATGGCCACACTTCGACACTTTCCGTCACCGTGGATATGATTCGCACTCACACGGAAGCTGTTGTTCGCGGGGCTCCTAATAAGTTTATTGTGGCGGACATGCCATTTCTCTCCTTTCGCAAGGGAGTATCGGCAGCGCTGGATACGGCGCACATCCTGATGAGTGCGGGGGCGCATGCAGTCAAGCTGGAGGGCGTCGATGGACATGAGGATGTCGTCCGGCACATGGCACAGAGCGGAATTCCGGTCATGGGTCATCTGGGCCTTCAGCCACAGTCAGTGAATGCGTATGGTGGTTTCAAAGTGCAGGGACGAGATCAACAAACGGCTTCTGAAATTTCCCGTCAGGCAAAATTGCTCGAAGAACTCGGTGCTTTTGCGGTGGTGCTGGAATGTATTCCGGTGACACTGGCTGAGGAAATCACAAGATCGCTGCGGGTTCCCACCATCGGAATTGGTGCCGGTGCAGTCTGTGATGGACAGGTTCTGGTTCTGCAGGATCTGCTGGGAATGAACCAGGATTTCCGGCCGAAATTTGCCCGCCAGTTCTGGCAGGGTGCGGCGCCCATCCGCACTGCGATTGATCAGTTTGATGAGGAAGTGAAAGCCCAGACATTTCCCACACTGGAAGAAAGCTTTCTCTGATGCAGGTCTGGAAATCAATGAAAGAGTGGCTGGTGTATCGCCAGTCGCTGCAAGGGCAGACAATCGGTCTGGTGCCGACCATGGGAGCACTGCATCGCGGCCATGCGGCTCTGGTGGAACGATGCCGGAAAGAGAATGACCTGGTGGTGGTCACCATCTTCGTCAATCCTTCCCAGTTCAACGATCCCAAAGACCTCTCCCGTTATCCAAGGACACTGGAGCAGGATCTCGCCATTCTGGAACAGCTGGGGACAGATCATGTGCTGGTGCCTTCCGCGGAAGAGATGTATCCCGAAGGATACCGGTTCCGGCTGAAGGAAGACGGAATCAGCAATATCATGGAAGGGCTTCATCGGCCTGGCTTTTTTGAAGGTGTCATGACCGTTGTGCTGAAGCTGCTCAATCTTGCCCGTGCAGACAAAGCCTACTTCGGAGAAAAAGATTATCAGCAGTTGCAGGTGATCACGGACATGGTGTCGGAGTTTTTTATTCCAACAGAGATCATTCCCTGCAAGACGGAGCGTGAGGAATCCGGACTTGCCCTCAGTTCCCGCAATGCTCTGCTTTCTGATGCGGGAAGAAACAAAGCAGCAGCGATTCATCGTGTATTAATGGAATCACCCGATATTGCCGCAGCACGCCTGACTCTGGAAGAACTGGGCTTTCAGGTCGATTACATCGAAGAGCACTGGGGACGACGCTTTGCTGCTGTGTTTCTGGAAGGGATTCGTCTGATCGATAACATTTCTCTGAAAGATATCCACCATGCTGCTGTGTCTTGATATCGGGAATAGCCAGATCTATGGCGGTGTCTATAATGGCGAGGAGCTCAAAACCAGTTTCCGCAGGACATCCAGCATCCGTGCTTCTTCCGATGAACTGGGTATCTTTTTTCGCTCCATCCTGAGAGAAAACGAAATTGATCCCTCAGGAATCAGAATGGCTGCCATCTGCACCGTGGTGCCAGATGCTTTGCATTCGCTGCGAAACTGTTTTCTGAAGTATTTCGGCTTTGACCCATTCATCCTGCAGCCGGGCGTGAAAACTGGTCTGAAGATCCGATACCGGAATCCGCTGGAAGTTGGCTCAGATAAAATCGCGAATGCGATCGGAGCAGTGTCCCATTATCCGGGGAGAAATATCCTGATCGTTGATTTCGGAACAGCAACCACCATCTGTGCAGTGTCCCGAGATAAGGAATATCTGGGAGGCGTGATTACTCCGGGAATTCATATCTCTATGTCTGCGTTGGAATCCAATACAGCCCGGCTGCCTACCGTGGAAATCGTGCGTCCGGCAGAAGTGTTGGGGAAATCAACGGTAGAAAGTATCCAGTCTGGCCTCTATTACGGAACTCTGGCCACTGTGAAAATGCTGGTGGAACAGATCACACGGGAACATTTTGACGAAGACCTTCCGGTGATTGTGGGGACGGGGGCGTATGGTCGGCTCTTCCGTGAACAGAATGTTTTTGATGTTTTCATTCCCGAGCTTTCTTTGCTGGGGCTGAACAAGGCGATCACTTTTACCAAATGAACTTATAATCGCAACATGTTCCTTCGTTGCGCTCTCTTTTCCACTTTCCTGTTCAGTTCGATCATTTTTGCTCAGCCCGTAGTCACTCATGTTCAGGACGGAGCAGCCTATACTTCCGATATTGCGCAAGGTTCAGTCTTTGTGGTGAAGGGATCAGGACTCAGTGATACCGGGTATGTGGAGGCAACTGCTCCAAACTATCCGACTATCCTGAATCGTGTACTGATCAATATTACTCAGACTGGTCCTCCACCAAAAATCATTCAGCCACGATTGATCTATACCTACAATCTGAACGGTGTGAACCAGCTGTCTGTGCTCTTGCCTTCAACGGTGGAACCTGGGAATTACAACCTGGTTGTCACCTCGACAGTCAATGGTTCAACGGCGAGCAGTGCACCGTTTCCCATTCGTGTGGTTGCCAGAAAACCGGGAATTGTCAGTGCGGATGGTACAGGAACTGGGCCCGCTCAGGCTACCACGGCATCGAACGACTTGATTCGTTTTGCTGGACCGGGGCAGTTAGGAAGCTTTCAGATTAAGCCCACATATCCCGGAGACACGATTGTCCTGTGGGGAACAGGCTTTGGGCCCGATGTTGCTTCCGATCCTCCAAACGGGGCTGGTTCTGGAGACATGCGATCCCAGGCGACGTTCAAAGTCATCATTAAAGGAATTGAGGTGGACGCGCTCTATGCGGGACGTTCCTATGGATATCCTGGTCTGGATCAGTTAAATTTCCAGATTCCGGCCAATATCACACCGGGATGTGCTGTTCCCGTTTCTATCAAGGTGGATGAGGTCTACAGTAATCAGGTCTCTATTGCGATTGCTCGTCCGGGTGAAGCTTCCTGTCCGACGGATCTCTATTCCTCAGAGGAATTGTTGCGGCTCAGTCTGGGGCAGACTGTTGAGCGGGGATACTTCTCCATCAACAGTAGTCGGGTCCGGTCTGGACTTGATCCACAAGGGCTGAACTACAACGAGTCAGTGTATGGAGCTTTCGCACAATATACGGCCAATCAAATGGCTCAGGAGGCAATGAGTCTTCAGCCCGGTCAGTGCCGCACATGGCATCGAAAGGGAACAGCGGAAGAAATTAACTTTGGAATTCTTTCGCAGACGACTCCGCTGGACGCCGGCACTTCACTGGCACTTACAGGACCTTCCATTGCCCCTTTATCGGTGGGAAAACTGGCTGGTCGAGTGAATGAGTATTATGCCGCGTTGACACCCGATCAACCTGTTCCCAAGGTAACGGCTGGTTTGTATGAACTGTCTGGTACGGGCGGTGTTGATATTGGCCCCTTTCAGGCGAGTCTACAGGTTCCGGACTTTAAGTGGACAAACGAAAATGACATCACTTTTATCGACCGGAATCAGGGTCTGCTGGTCACCTGGACCGGGAATCCATCGGGTTCTGTCGGAATTCAGGGACTAGGCCTCAGAACAGTTTCCGGCAATCCACAGATTGATCCACGGGCGATCATGGAAGCAACTTTCTTCGATTGTATTGCTGATGGATCCGCTGGTTCATTTACTGTTCCGGCTTCAATTCTGCAGGAGTTGCCTGTCGTTTCAAAATCAGACCCTGCGTTCAATACTGTTTACAGCGGAATCGGTGTTGTTGCGTTCCGTAAGGGGAATATCTTCAATTTCAGCGCTCCCCAAACCAATGGGGGAACTATCCGGGGATCTTTTGGATATACGCATTCGATTCAGTCCCAGCTGGAAATCAGATAGTCCATGTTTCAATTGTAAAAATTGAGAGCAATAGTACTCCCTCAGCAGAAAACAATCGTTTCTGGTGCTGAATTGCAAAAGGCGTCCTCTATACTCTAGAGGATGCCTAATCCCGGATTATTCCTGATTCTGATCTCCCTCTTCTGCTGGAGCGCTGTCGCCCGGCCTGTCATTCATAAAGTGCTGGATGGCGCTGCCTATACAATCGATATTGCGGCGGGTTCTGTCTTCGTCATTAAAGGAACAGGCCTGAGTACGGAAGGCTATGCTACTGCGGATGCTCCAAACTATCCACAAACACTCAATAGTGTCAGCATTACATTCAATCAGGCAGGATCGAATCCTGTACGACCCTATCTGATCTATACCTACAACCTGGATGGAGTGAATCAACTTGCAGCATTGTTGCCTTCGGATACATCTCCTGGCTTTTACAGTGTCACGGTTAGCAATCCCACTGGGACAAGTGTTCCCGTTCAGGTGCGTGTGGTTTCCCGCAAGCCGGGTCTGGTGAGTGCGGATGGTACAGGTTCCGGACCTGCGCAGGCAACAACAGCAGGATGGGATCTGATTCGGTTTGCAGGTCCTGGAAATGTAGGAAACTATCCGATTCGCGCAGCGCAAAGAGGGGAGTCTGTAGTGCTCTGGGGAACAGGCTTCGGCCCCGATTTTTCCTCTGATCCACCGAATGGAGCAGGGTCTGGAGACTTGCGATCCAAAGCCATTTTCAAAGTAATTATTGATGGAATTGAAGTCAATCCGGATTATGCAGGTCGCTCTCCCGGTATCCCCGGACTGGATCAGATTAACTTTGTCATTCCTGCCCGTGTTGTTCCCTCCTGTGCGGTCACTGTAGTGATTAAAATCGATGCTGTATACAGCAATCGACTGACTCTTGCCGTTGCCCAGCCCGGTCAAACAACCTGCCCCAGTGAGGCGTTTTCAGCAGCAGAACTTCTGCATCTGAGTCAGGGAGGAACACTGCCCCGTGGAATGTTCACGATTAATAGTCACCGAATGAAACACATTTATGACCCAGAAGGAAAGAACTATTTCGAAACTTTCTATGGGATGTTCGCCAATGTAGGTGCCAACTTCATTGCACAGGAAGCAACCAGCCTGCGTTTCGGTCAGTGCCGCACCTGGGCGACACGGGGAAATGCTGCGGATATTGAACTAGGTCAACTTCACTACTCTCAACCGATGGATGCAGGTTCCACACTGGCTCTAAGTGCTCCGCTGGGAACCGTCAATGTGGGTAAGTATCCCGCCCCCCGAGTGAATGAATACGGTGGCCTTTTGACAAATAATATCCCCCAAAGTCTAATTCTCCCCGGTCAATATACTGTGTCTGGAAATGGTGGTGTCGATGTCGGTCCATTTCAGGCAAGCCTGGATATCCCTACCTTTGACTGGACGAATTCAGATGAATTGCATTTTGTGAACCGGAATCAGAGTCTACCCATTAAGTGGAGTGGGAATTCTTCCGGTGGCGTAATTATTCAGGGACTTGGTGTACGGACAGTTGCGGGTGATGCCAGAGGAGCGAATGGTCACAACGCTATTCTGGAGGCAACATACTTTGTATGTGCTGCTGATGGTGCAGCAGGACAATTTACTGTGCCTTCCTCCATTCTGCGAGAACTGCCTGAAGTTCCTGTGACAGATTCAGCTTTCAATATCATCTACAGCGGAATTTCTGTAACAGCTACTCGTAAGGGTGAACTGACCAACTTCTCTGCACCTCTAAACGCAGGTGGATCCATCAATGGCTGGTTTGTCTATACCCGTACTGTCCAGCGGCAGCTGGAAATCCGGTAATACAGCTATTCCGGGTCGGCATGGAGGTTTCCATCCTCCATGCCTTCCAGTTCTTCGGCACGTTGACTGTACTGTTTGAGCAACCGGATGGTTGTGCCGGAACTGAAGCCTCCTATACGGAGCCGTCTATAAGCAGAAGCCATATTCTTCTCGATAGACAGAAATTCCGGAATATTTTTTGAACGGTATTTTCTTTCCAGATAACGGGTTGCCTGCTCCATCTCATCCACTTCAGAAAATGCTGTTCCGGTTGCCTGTTCAGCCAGTTCGCCAGAGATGTGCCGCTTCTTCAGATCCTGCAGAACACGCATTTGCCCAAATCCCTCATTATCCCGGCGCGCCGCAGAAAAATATTCAGCAAAACGATTGTCATCCAGGAAGCCATATTCCCTCAGTTTGGCAATGACTGTATCGATGCCTGATCCTTCTTCTGCTCGCTGTTTCAGCCTTTGCCGGACTTCACCGACAGAAAGAGACCGTCCCGACAGCAACCGGATCGCATAGTTGTAAAGTTCCTCCTCATTCAGCCTTGCCTTCTTCCTTCCAATCATGTTTCTAGTAGACTAAAGGCAACGGAGGAGGAAAAGCTATGGAAGATTCAAATAAGCTCTCATACTTCTTTCTGGGACTGGGAATTGGAGTGGCAGCAGGAGTATTGTTCGCCCCAAAATCCGGCCCGGAAACTCGGGAATACCTGAAATCAAAGGCAGATGAAGGATCAGACTACCTACGTCGCCGTGGAGAAAACCTGAAAGAATCGGCAGCGGATCTGGTAGACCGCAGCAAAGATGCCGTTCTTCGTCAGAAGGAACAGATTTCTGCTGCAGTTGACGCAGGTAAAAAAGCGTATCAGGAAACAGTCGTTACCCCGGCAAGCGAGGCTTAATGGAAGCAAATCCCGTTCTCTCATGGGCAATTGCAGTCTTTGTACTGATGGGCGCAATTGCCATGATTATTCAGGCTGTGACGTCGTTTTATACCTATAAAGCGATTCGTGGCATGAAGGATCGTATTGACCCACTCATTCCGCAGGCGCAGTCCACATTGCAGAATGCTCAGGCTGCGATCTCGGAGAGCCGGGATCAGATCCGTGAAATTTCCACACGGACGATTGAGATTCTGGATTCCACCAAAGTCCAGATGGCTCGTGTCGAAGAGGTTGTCATTGATGCAACCGGGCGCGCAAAAAATCAGTTGGCCCGCACGGAACTGATTCTTGAAGATACAGTTTCCCGTCTTCATGAAACAGTCAGTGCTGTGCAGGGAACAGTCCTTAAACCGATTCGAGAAGTCAATGGAATCGCTGCTGGAGTTCGAGCTGGTGTCATGCAGTTCCTGAAAGGCAATCGTCCCAGCGTGGACAAGGTTACTCAGGACGAAGAGATGTTCATCTAGATCCACTTCATTACAGGAAAACGCCTCTGTCTGTTCAAGGCAGGGGCGTTTTCTTTTGCAATTCATCCTAGACTGGTTAGCGTGAAATTTTTAGTACTGCTTTTCATTTCACTCACAGTTTCGGCCCAGCTTGCTGGTTCTCTGCTCAACAGATTGACACAGCAGTTACAGGATGCGCGGTTTGATGCAGGGGCTTGTTACAGAATCCATGATCTGAAGTTTCAGCGGCAAGATGTTCGGTTCTATTTGAATTCCGGCACGTTGATCTTTCTCAAACCTGTTGAGGGAAGGCAGTTGGCAGCAGTTTTCTCAGCAGAGGCGGAGAGTGGTGGAGATGCAGAGATTCTTCTCATCCCTCCCACGCGCAGGGAACGAGCTTCTCTCGCTGCATTTACAAAGTCTCCCACTCTGAGCGAACATTTCCGGGCAGCATTTTTTCTGTTTACAGATGACACGGCTGAAGAACTGCTTCGGCAGATTGAGGCCGATGAGTTCAATCGAAAACTTCCGGAAGAAGAGGGATCAAAGTTTGCAGCTGAATGGAATTCGGTATTTCATAATCTCTCTGGTAGTTTTGCTGTTCGTCTGACGGATGATTTGCTCAATGGGAGGTCAGGGGAAAATGGATTCTTTCTCGCATCCATTGGCGGACGAGAGTTGGGTAATTTTGATGTTCTCTATGATCCTCGAGTTCGGGATCAGATCACGCTGGGGAAAGTATCCCGCAATCTGAACCGAACTGACTTCGATTTCTGGAATCACTTTCAGGGACGAAGTTTTCGGGAGGGAAAGCGAAAGCTTGCTGAACCGGAATTCCACATCACCAGCTATCGAATTGAAGGACATTTCCAGCAAAATCTCCAATTAAAAGTCACAACCCATCTGCGCCTCAAGGCAGATCATGCGCTCAGAACAATTCCACTGGATCTTTCGCAGCGGATGGAAGTGACCTCCGCATCTGTCAATGGTTCCCCGGCAACTATTTTCCGTAAGGATTCTTTGCGAGCCAATCTTTTACGAGGCGACAGTAATGAAGAGTTGCTGGTCATTCCTGATGAGCCATTGGTGCCGGGGATTCATGAAGTGACTATTCACCATAAAGGAGACATCGTGATGGATGCGGGAAATCAAGTTTACTTTGTGGCATCACGGGTGAACTGGTATCCACAACGGGGTAATTCCTTTGCGGATTTTGATCTCATCTTCAGATATCCCGGCAATCTGGGCCTGGTGGCCTCCGGTGAACTTGTTTCCGAAAAAACAGAGGGTGGTGAGCGCATCACTCATCGACGATCTGTATTGCCGATCCGTTATGCCGGGTTCAATCTGGGGAACTATGAATTAACTTCGGTGAGAAAAGATCGATATCAGGTTGATCTCTATTCCAATCGGGCGCTTGAAAAGCATTTAGAGGAATCTTCAAAGAAAACTGTGCTGGTGCATCCAGGCACGGAGAGATTACAGAGCATGGCGCAGGAGATTGCAGACTGCTTTTCCTGGCTGGCTTCCCGTCTCGGTGAACCTCCACAGCAAACACTTTCCGTTTCGCCCATTCCGGGACAATTCGGGCAGGGATTCGCAGGCCTTCTTTATTTGTCTACGCTTTCCTATCTCGATCATCAGGAGAATAGAAATCTTTCTCACGAAATGCAGGTTTATTATGCTGGTCTGCTGCATTCTCATGAAACAGCGCATCAGTGGTGGGGAAATACCGTTACCTCTCCGGGTTATGAAGATGACTGGCTGCAGGAAGCATTGGCGAACTATATGGCACTTCTGACGCTGGAACGAAAGAGTGGAATGGATGCAGTTCAGGATCTGTTGGACGGTTTCCGGGAACGACTGTTCCGCAGGGAAGAGGATGGAACGGAAGTGGAGTCTACTGGCCCTGTGACATTTGGTACGCGGCTGCAGACATCTCGCTCCCCGGGGGCATGGAGAACCATTATCTATGACAAGGGGACATGGGTGATTCATATGCTGCGCAGGCGAATGGGGGATGAACTGTTCTGGCAGTTGCTGAGAGATCTTTCTGCTCGATATCGATTTCAGACATTGAGTACGGAACAGTTTCAGCGAGTTGCTGCCAGTCACCTGGCAAGGTTGCCGGGAGGAATTGGCAGCTACCGCGCAGCAGATCCTCAACTCGATATTTTCTTTGAAACATGGATCAATGGAACAGGTATTCCCAAACTGCAGCTTGAATGGAAAGAGGTTGTGAAATTACCTCGTCGATCAGTGCAGGGGACGATTCGCCAGTCAGAAGTGCCGGATGACTTTATGGATGTCGTTCCTGTTGAGATTCGCCTGCAGAATGGCCAGAGGTTTGTTCACTGGGTACGCATGACGCTGGATTCCACTTCCTTTCAGATTACGGTTCCGGGGCCGGTTGCTGATGTTCAGCTTGATCCTGAGCATGCTGTGCTCAAACGCTAGGCGGCGCAGGGTATCATCACAGATTGCACATGGAAGAACCACTACCATCCATTCGAACTTCAGTAATATTTGTCAGCAGGAATAATGTCGATGCACTTCGTAAAAGCCTGACCAGTATTGCTTCTATAGGCAGTGATCAGTCTGTAGAGGTCATTGTGGTGGACAATGCCTCGCGGGATGGAAGCTCTGTCATTGACCAGGAGTTTCCATTCATTCGGATGTTAAGAATGCAGCGGAATTTTGGTTGGACACGGGCAGCGAATGCGGGCATCCGGACGGCTCAGGGAGAGTATCTTTGCTTTACTCAGCCCGGAATTGAGTTTGAGCCGGAAACAATTTCCCGATTGGAAGTATCTTTGTCGGAAGATTCTACTGCTCTCGCAGTATGTCCGCTGGTGTTGGATGGAGATGGGAAGACGGCGACATCAGTTCATCCAATCCCGGATGCTGCATTTTTGAGACGTTTCTGGACAACCGGCAATCCCGGTGACTCATTGCCAATTGATACCTCCGCGGACAGGATTCCCGTGGAATATGTCATGCATTCTCCGTTGCTGATCCGCAGACTATCCATCACGGGAATGAACTATCTGGATCGTCGCTATGGCCATTTCTGGGCAGATGCAGAGATCTGTGCCCAGATTCGACGTGCTGGAAAGAGAATTCTGCTTGTGCCGGCGATTCACATGAGAAATATTGCACCCCTCCCTTTGATCTCTTTTCCGCTTGATCGACGCAGTGCGTCTCTTTCCGCCGATGCTGCTATTGGCGGTGCTGCATTTCTGCAGAAACATCAGAAAGGAATAGCGGGAATGACTTTTCGGCTGGGAGCAATTTTCACTGCCGGGTTGGAGGCACTTTCCTTCGATGCGGCGCGCATCGGGAGGTTTACTGCAATTCTGGGAGGACAAAAAATTGATGGGACACAATCGGAATAGATTGTGCCCCGTTTCTTTGTGAATATGGAGAAGGATTTTAAAGAAGCCGGAAATTGACTTCAATGGTTGCTGCGACTGAAACCGGCTTTCCGTCTTTCAGGCCAGGCTTGAATCGCCATTTCTTGACTGCTTCAATGGCTTTCTCATCCAGTCCCAGGCCGATGGCGCGCACCACGCGAAGATTGTTCGGTTCGCCTTTATCATTGACGACCACATAAAGAACTACTGTTCCCTGATGCTTCGCTTTGCGGGCCTCTTCGGAATACTCTGGTTCCACCTTGAAGATCAGGGCCGGAGCAGATACTCCTCCACCAATTCGGTAGACACCCCCACCTGTTCCGCCACCTTCACCAGGGCCGAAACCACCACCTTTACCCGATCCGACGCCACCACCAGATCCTGTACCAATTCCGGAACCCGAACCCGGACCATTCGAAGGTGCGCTGAGTTTTGCCAGCGGATCACCATAGTTTGGAAGGTTGGTCTGGGGAATGGCCGCATCGGGTTGAATCACCAGAGTGGGCTCCATCACCAGCTTGGGGTCAGGATTGTTCTGAACTGCCATCGGAGGCGTGAATTGCTTGGGGGCAACGCGGGGAAGCTTTCCCTTGCTGGGAGGAGTAATTGAACGGTCTCCGCCGCCACCACCACCGCCCGCCTGCTGTTTTGAAGGTGTCTTGGCTGGCAGATATGGAGACAGATCCGGCGCAATCAGAGATACGGATTTCTTTGCAACTTCCTGAACTTGTGGGGTCTGGCTCAGAATGATGAGTAGTGCAACCACGCTTCCGTGAATGAGAATGGAACCAATTCCAGCCCGGCTCTCATTTCCGGAAGATGCACCCCAGATACTTTTTACCTGAACGGGTTTGGAAGTGACTTCCAGCGGAGGAAGTTTCGGTGGATTGATCGTTTCTTTAATACGGTGGACAAATGATTCAAACCAAGGTTTGTCATAGCTACCCGCGAGAACCGATGCAAGATGGTCCTCAGCCACGCCTGATTGTTGTCCCTGTTGAAGCTCTTCCTGGTCTACCATAGTCGCTCCACGATTCCCGGAGTTCACACAATATTGGACGATTTATCCCGGATATGGTTTCCAGAATATCTCTGATCCGAAAACATCTTGGCACTTATGAATGTAACACAAGCACTTTTACTGCATTTCGTATTCCATTTCAACGGTTTATCACGGAAGATCTATGAAAAACTGAAAAATCCCGGGAGTGGTTTCCACATCTCCTGAAACACCATTGCCAGCTCATGATCATCCTCAAATAGCTGAAGGCTGACATTCGGATGAGTTGCGGCATATTGAATGGATACCTCCATTGGGACTATGTCGTCCAGAGTTCCATGGAAAATCAGAGCAGGCTGCGAGAAGTCTGGATTCCCCGGATATTTCAGAGCATCTGCAATCAGGTTGTAGTTGACCCTTGCTGGCTTACCGTCACCGTAATGATGAACATCCAGGAATCCGGTTCTGCGCCAGTCGTTCATGGCATCTTCGCCGATGCGATCTCCCCATCGATGGGCAAATTCAAAGGCAGGAGCCAGCAAGACAACGGATTTTGTTTCCGGATGTCGCGAAGCATAAAGCGCAGCAAGGTATCCTCCCATGCTGGACCCCATGACGGATACAGGTTCTCCATTTGCAGCCCTTTCGATGACAGCCAGTTGCCCGGAAATGGTCAGGTTTTCGAATCCCTGATTTACCAGTTCTGGAATTTCCAACGCGATGTCATGCTCGGCAAACTTCTGTCGGAAAAACTGTGCTTTGCGAGATTGAGGGCTGGACGCGAATCCATGCAGATAAATAATGCGATTTTTCATTGAGGTGGGGTTGAATCTTCCGGGGTGAACTTAATTTCTGAATCGGCACTGAATCGCCGGAAATTGCTGTAAGTGAAATGATTTTCGGCAACCAGAAGCTCACCACTGGTCCGTCGATGCATGACGGATACAGGAAGCAAGTCGCCCTGTCGGGATCGAGCGTACTCCACTTCACCAATATCTACTGTGTCCGGTTTTCCTTGGGTTTCAATTCTGGAAGTCAGACGGATCTTCAGAGGAACTCCGTCGGACTGTCGGATCCAGACTTCCCCGGATAGCGGCTGATGAATCACCTTTTTTCCATGAAAAACAGTAAAGGATGCCGCACCCTCCTGCTGAGTGAACTGGTATACAAGTGCCGGATCAGCCCCGATGGATTGTATTCCTGTGGGTGTGAACGCAAAGTTCTGCAGATTGGTGGTGCGGAACAGGAGCAGGCAGAGGGAGAAGTCCGTAGCTGATTGGGGCAACCCTCTCTTTGTGAGTTCGTCCAGAAGGCTCCTTTTCAATAAGTCATTTTCTGATTTCAGCCCCAGTACCATTCGCTTTCTTGCCTTCTCACGATTGCGGATAGATCTCTCATCCACCCGTAATACCTGTCGCACTTCATGCCAGCTGCCATCATCGGATTCGTCTTCCCGAAAGAGAGCATATGCAAATTCAGAATCGAGAGTTCTTTCCTGATATTCGGGGTCGTTCTCGCGAAGAGAGCTTTCACCAATGCGGAAGCGAAACCAGGCTGGACGCTTCAGGGATTTTTGCCGGATTGTTTCCTCTCCGATCACTTTATCGAGAGTGCGTGTGAAGACATCTGCCTCCTCCGCCAGCCTTTGCAGGCTAGGGTCAAGAGCACTGATCACCAGCACAGTGATGAATACAGCAGAAATCATCCCTGTATTCATCATAGCGAGGCTGAAAAGATCATTTTGAGAATAGTTGACAAATAATAATAATTATCGTTTAATAGAAATATGCATTACGAGGAGTCACTCCGGCAGTTCGAAGCGCGCTGTCGTGAATTAGGCCTCGCAGTGACGCATCAGCGCACACTGATCTATCGTGAACTGATGTCGATGGGGGAACATCCCACTCCAGAACTGGTCTATGAAAGAGTCCGGCAGCATATCCCTGCAATTTCTTTGGGAACAGTCTATAAAAACATCCGGACTTTTCTCGATGCAGGTCTGCTGCGAGAGGTAAGTTTTCATCACGGGACACAGCGGCTGGAGACGAATGTTGAACCCCATCATCATCTGGTGTGTACACGGTGCCGCAAAATTTTGGATATTCCGGAATCAGAGCTTGAGCCAGTACGGCTCAAAAAGAAACTGAAGACCGGATTCAAAGTAGAACGTTTCAGCATCGAACTCTTGGGGATCTGCGGGGATTGTGCGCAGCTTTCTCAAGAAAACTAAACGAGTTTAATTAAGGAGACAGAATCAACATGCTTGGTGTAGGGCAAACATTTCCCAAATTTTCTTTGACAGCTACCGTATCCACGGACAAGAACCTGGATAAGGCATTCCAGACAATTACAGACGGCGACTACGCCGGAAAATGGAAAGTCTATTTCTTCTGGCCGAAGGATTTCACCTTTGTCTGCCCGACTGAGATTGCAGCATTTGGAAACCTGAACGGCGCATTTGCTGATCGCGATACCCAGGTGCTGGGTGGATCAACCGACTCTGAGTTTGTGCACCACGCATGGCGGAACAACCATCCTGATCTGAAGGATCTTCCTTTCCCCATGCTGGCAGATATCAAGCGTGAGCTGACTTCAGAACTCGGCATCCTCGATCCGCAGGCTGGTGTTGCTCAGCGTGCTACCTACGTTGTGGACCCCGACAACATCATCCGCTTTGTTTCCGTCAACGATCTCTCTGTGGGTCGTAACCCTGAAGAAGTTCTGCGTGTGATCGATGCACTGCAGACGGACGAACTCTGCCCCTGCAACTGGCAGAAAGGTGAGGAAACAATCAAGGTCTGACTATGACAATTGAGCAACTTCTGGAAACCGTTCCAGCCTATGCAAAGGATCTGAAACTCAATCTGCAGAACCTGCTGAAACAGCCGGAACTGAATGAGCAACAGATCTGGGGAACAGTCGTCGCATCGACGATTGTTGCCCGAAATGCCCAGTTGACTGAAGTGCTGCTACCGGAAGCGGAGCAGCACCTTTCCCCGGAAGCTTTTCATGCGGCGAAAGCAGCTGCGGCAATCATGGGAATGAATAACGTCTACTACCGGTTTACCCACATGGTGTCCGGTGAAAAGTATTCCACAATTCCAGCCCGGTTACGGATGCAGGTCATCCGGACGCACGGCTCCGATCCTGTGGATTTTGAACTCTGGTGTATTGCAGCTTCGGCAATCAATAACTGTCAGGCCTGTGTGACATCGCATGAGCGCGTTGTTCTGGAAAAAGGGTTGACGGAAGAAGCTGTTGTAGCCGCAGTCCGTATTGCAGCAGTCATTCATGCACTGGCTGGTGTGTTCGATGCCGAAGCAGTGGTTCTCACTCCGGCACCGGCCACTGCCTGATTACCAGGGCATCTGGCGTTTGGTGAATTTGCGGCCTTTGTTGGCTGCTTCTTCACCGCCCGCGCCAATTCTGACGCCTTCCTTGATCATTTCTTCCACATCGTTGGGACGAACTGTGTTGAGGAAGGCTAATTTATTTGCCTTGCAAGCATTCAGTACCCGAGTCCGGGCTTTTGCCATTTCCGGGTGTAACTGATCGTTTGCGCTGTGCCCATCGGGAAGATTCAGTGATAGTCCCATGTCTCCGGGACCCCATTCTGCAAAAGAAATTCCGGGAACAGCTGTCACCTTCTCTGCATTTTCCAGTGCATATTTATCTTCGATCTTCAGGCCCAGCATGAATTCACTTTCCGGATTCAGTGGCCATGGATCTGCCTTCTTCATATACTCCTGCGGAGTGATTCCCCAGATGCCGGAAGCGTAGCCCTGGCTTCCATTTCCCAACATGCCCTCGGGAATCCCGGCGACTGGTTTTGCATTGACGTAACGTGCCGCTGCCACCATGATCCGGATGGCTTCCGGGTCGCGCGCATGGCAGAGAAGGATGCCATGAATCCCTGCCAACAACGCCTGTTGCACCACCCAGAAATTGGCTTCCATGTGGGCCTTGCTGACACCCAGAACCGGAAGAGTGGCGATCACTGCCGGTGTGCGATGTCCACTCTTTGTGGGGCCTCCATCCACCAGACCACGCATGAACTCCCGCAGGGCAGAGAAGTCCAGCGATCCGTGTTCCATTTCATAAGTAATGTAATCTGCCCAGGTGTGAGCCAGTTTCTTTCCATCCTCGTAGCCGGCGCCACCCCGGATGGTTGTGTAATAAATGGGCTGGTTGGCTTCAAGCAACTCGATGGCCTTGTTGATTCTTTTGGGGCGATAGGATGAGCTGCCCTGTGCGAAGAGAGACATGCCGGTGGAGCCGGCCGCCATTGCAAGGAGTGTTCGTCGGTCCATAGTCCGAAGAGTTATATCACTCCCTGCAATGGAAGGGGAGCCTATTTTTCAGGCTGAGCCGTAGAAAGATAGAGTCCGTTGAACAACAGCTTGAAGGTGCCGTGTGGCTGAGCCCGGAAGTTGATTTCCGGCCCCATCAGGAACAGCTTGCCTTCACCGACTTTCGCTTCTGCCACAGCTACACCGTTTTCCAGATACTTCTGACCCCATGCCCAGCCACTCTGCAGAGGCGTGGCACTATCGAACCAGAGGATCGGTTTAACGCCTTTGGCTTCTGCATCCGGCCCCAGGCGAAATACCGGACTGTTATCGAAGAAGACAGACGCCTGGTCGTCCATTCCCCATGCCAGTGGATGGCTGGAATTGACCGCCGCCTTGAGAATACTGCCGGGCACATAATACTGATTCCGGGTCAGCGGCTTCTCGGTTCCGTCTGCTGCCTTCTCTGTCAGGGCACTGGTGATGGGAAGCCCTAGGTGTTGTGCCAGGCTTGTACTGCTGCCAATTGTCAGCACCGTTCCGCCGGATTCAAGGAAGCTTTTCAGTTGCGGAATTGATTTGTCCGCAGTAACCGCCCCCAACATGGAATGAAACTCTTCCGGGATTCGATCCGGAGAGAGCGCATTGCCGCCTCCTCCTCCGCGGGGAGTTCCTGCACCTGCATTCGGATTGGGGATGGCTCCACTCACGAAAACGATCACATCATATTTGGAGCGCAGATTTCCATCGTCCAGTGTTTTGGGATAAATCACATCAAAAGGGAACTCAAACTGTTCAAACAGCCATCGTGTCCAGCCGGAAGGCATGGAGCCGCCATAGCGATCCCACAGAGCAACGCGCACAGGGGAAAGCTTCAGCAGTTCACCAGTGGGTTTCCGGGAGACTGCCTGAGCCGTAAAGCCCAGCTGAGCAGCCGACTTCTCAACGATTCCCTCTGCGGCTCCTTTCGCTGGAATATACAGTGTCCCTGGCCCCATGTTTTCCTGGCCGGAAACTCCATCCTTCAACCAGTAGACTTCCGCACCGGCTTTCAACAGGCGATTGGTGAGAATAAAGCTGTCATTGATCTTGTGGCTGATCAGATAGCCGGAACCCTTGCCGGAAATCTTCCCTGTCGGAGGCTTTTCCAGAGCTCCCAATGGAAGCTTCCGGAATGGTCCCTGAACGCCATCGAGCACGCGGTCAAACTGGATACCCATCTGATAGGCCAGCGTCCAGCCCGCCGAATCATAAGGGGCAATCGGTGGACCTCCTTCATACTGGAAGTCGTTCGGGTGATCCTGTGGCTCAAACAGATCGAGGATATGGGGACGGAATGCCTGATCTGTCCGGACAACATACGAACCTGCCGGATAGGTCTTTCCATTTACGGTGAAAGACGCCGTGGCCTGATCGATCTCGATACCAGCCTTGATCAGGGCATTGATGAACTTGACGGCGGTGGGGAAGTCCGGCTGATCCGCAGAGAGAATATATCCCCGTGCATCGCGCATTTCCGGCTTTTTAAGGAGTTCGAAGTACTTGAGATCGGCTGACCGCAGATTGCCGCCATCCTTTTTGATCTCTTCCTTTACGGCGTCGATCCTGCGCGGATACATCGTCCAGTTATCTTCAGACCCTCTCTGGATTGCGTTCTTTCCCATCTTCCAGATGTTGAACAGCAACTGTTCCCGATGCCGGGATGCATAATCGAGCACTGCCCGGTTGGCTGTCAGGGAATAATCAATCGACTGTTTGTAGTGCCATTTCTGCGGAGTGATTGGCGCGGGCAGATCGCCGGAAGCCAGTTGCAGAGATGGATTGAATGGAATGTTCATTGGCGTCGGACTGCCGATAATTTCGGTCAAAAGCCCGATCATATTGTGGAAGTAGGTGGTGGTGCGGAGACCACCGTTATACCAGGTAGAATAATTCGCTCCGCCACGCATGGTGGAGCCTGGCTTGTCCTCCGCAACAAATCGGGAATGCATGGCCGCACCCACTGCATCCAGGCTGGTAATCACCAGCGGATCAAAGACGTAATTGAATGGTCCGCGAAAGGGAGGTGCAAAGATCACCGTGCCGGGAGGTCCGGACTGGTGATGGTTGTACATGATCTGGGGAATCCACTCGATGAACAGCTGACGGTTGATGTTGGTGGATTCCTTCATGGCAGCCATATAGAAATCACGGTTGTTATCGTGTCCGATGTACTTGTGATATAGGCGCGGAGCTCCTGACATCACGCGTTTTTCGGGGACGGGTTCCCGCATATACCATTCGCTGATCAGGTCGTGTCCGTCGGGGTTGGCATGGACACAGAGAATGATCACGTCATTCAGAATCCGCAATGTTTCCGGGTCATTGCCGGAAGCAAACTGCCAGATAGTTTCAATGAGCTGATGGGTTCCTACGGTTTCTGTGGAGTGCAGACCACCATCGATCCAGACAACGGCTTTACCTTGCAGGGAAAGCTGACGAGCTTCATCTTCCGTTACCTTGGCGCGACCCATCTTCTGGGCGATCTCCTGATAACGTGCCAGGTTGCGGATGTTCTCCGGAGAAGAGATGACCATCATGTACTGCGTGCGGCCTTCTTCGGTTTTTCCGATATCGACCAGCTTGAGACGATCAGACTCAGCCGCCAGCTTTTTAAAATAAGCTTCTGTCTGCTTGTAGGTGGTCAGCATGTAATCATCGCCGATGTTGAAGCCATAATGCTGCTTCGGCGAAGTAAGGCTTTGAGGGAAGGCGACGAGGGCTACCGCAAAGAGAAGTGAGAAAAAGCGGTAAGTGTTTTTCATTCAAAAATCCCAGAGGGTGATTCTTGAAGAATACCGCGGCGGGACCGATTGCCAAATGGAATCGATCCTCACCGCGGATCAGGGAGAAATGAAAAGCGACGGATCAGGTCCGTGTTTTTGCAGGTGCTGCCTGTGCGGCGTCAGTAGTTGCTGGAGCATCGGCAAGAGCGGGTAGTCCCAGCTTTTCCCGTAAAGAATGAAGGAGCGATGTCTTGAGATCGGGATTATCTTTCAGGAACTGGCGGGCATTTTCGCGACCTTGGCCAATGCGTTCCCCACTGTAGCTGTACCAGGAACCGCTCTTTTCCACCAGGTTGTGAGCCACACCGAGATCCAGCAGATCGCCTTCCTTGGAGATTCCTTCACCGTACATGATGTCGAACTCCACTTCGCGGAAGGGCGGCGCCAGCTTATTCTTGACCACCTTCAGTTTTGTCCGGTTTCCTGCGACGGAATCACCATCCTTGATGGCTGCAATACGACGGATATCCACACGGACCGAAGAATAGAATTTCAGCGCACGGCCACCAGAAGTGGTTTCGGGACTTCCGAACATCACACCGATCTTTTCACGGATCTGGTTGATGAAGATGAGGCAGGTATTGGATTTTGAGACGTTTCCGGTCAGTTTTCGCATGGCCTGACTCATCAGACGTGCCTGAATACCGACAAACTGGTCGCCCATTTCGCCATCCAGTTCGGCCTTGGGGACCAAGGCTGCTACCGAATCTACTACCACGACATCCACTGCTCCCGAGGAGACCAGCGTATTGGTAATTTCCAGCGCCTGTTCGGCATAATCGGGCTGCGAAACCAGCAGATTGTCGATATCGACGCCTAGTTTTCCGGCATAGATGGGGTCGAGTGCATGTTCCACATCGACGAAGGCAGCCATTCCGCCAGCTTTCTGGGCCTCCGCAACTACTTGCAGAGCGATCGTAGTCTTTCCCGAGGATTCCGGTCCGTAGATCTCACAGATACGTCCGCGAGGAAATCCACCCACGCCGAGTGCCCAGTCAACGGAGATGGATCCCGTTGAAATGGAAGCAATTGCCTGGACCTCCTTAGAACCGAGTCGCACGATGGAACCCTTACCAAACTGCTTTTCCATCTGCCCCAGTACATTGCTGAGAATGCGGTCACGTTCTTTGAGGTCTGCCATAGCCTGTAGTTTCGCCTTTTCTTCTTCCTGTGTCAAACGCAATCGCAACTGAAGTATGGTGGTTGAATGCTGCGTTTGAGTCTTGCAACTATTTTCCTTCTCGGAGCCGTGTTTGGGAAGGATGCCGACATGATTTTGCATAACGGAAAGGTGGTGACGGTGGACGAACGCTTTTCTGTCACTGAAGCGGTAGCAGTAAAGGGCGGTAAAATCGTTGCAGTCGGTACCAGTAGCAATATTCTTGCGAACGAGCAGGGGAGTGCCACCCGTGTCATTGATCTGAAGGGCAAGACCGTTCTTCCCGGTCTGATTGATGCCCATGTTCATCCGCTGGATGCCGGATTGAGCGAATTCCGGAGAAAACTGCCTGCACTGGACAGTATTTCCGCGATCCAGAGCTACATTCTGGAGCGCGCCAAAGTCACTCCCAAGGGAGAGTGGATCATTATTCCCCGGACACTTCCTCCCCGCCTGAAAGAGATGCGAATGCCTACGCGTATGGATCTGGATGTCGTGAAAGAGCATCCGGTAGCATTTGATGGCAGCTATGTCTGGTCCGCCAACTCACTGGCTTTGAAGATCAGCAACATCACAGCGCAGACGCCGAATCCTCCGGGAGGAGAAGTGGTGAAGGGACCGGATGGAGAGCCCAATGGAATTCTGAGAAATGCATCCGGTCTTCTCAAGGGAGCACAGAAAGCAGAAGTATTTACTGAAGAGGAAAAGATCGCGGCGCTCGAAGGCATATTGCAAAAGTATGCAGAGTCCGGCCTCACCAC
Source organism: Bryobacteraceae bacterium (assembly GCA_037190045.1). GTDB lineage: Bacteria > Acidobacteriota > Terriglobia > Bryobacterales > Bryobacteraceae > JAPKYZ01. The sequence continues at coordinate 745,064 of JBBCIQ010000004.1, forward strand.
TGTCTGGGAACGGTTCGTCGAAAATGATGAAGACTACAGCATGCTGAAGACCCTGAAGGACAGGAAGGGACTTCCGGTGCGTGTGGTGATGACCTGGCGCATCAATTCTGCACGACCTGTCGAAGAGGTACAGGCAGAGATCCGCAAACGAAACTGGATGTCCAATCAGGGCGATGACATGCTGCGGTTCAGCACTCTGAAGATCACCCTGGATGGCGGACAGTCGGTGGGAACCGCTTATCAGCGTATGCCCTACGGACCTTTTGGTAAACAGCTTTATGGGCAGACTGATCCTGATGCACGCGGAACCCTGTTTGTGGATGGAGAAAAGCTGTTCCAGATCTATTCCACTGCGCGCGAAAAAGGCTGGCAGCTGACCGCCCATGCCCAGGGCGGAGCAGCAATCGACACATTGATTGATGTTTTCGAACGTCTGGACAAGCAGAAGTCGATTGCCGGTGAACGGCATCATGTAATGCATGGAAGTTTCATGAGCGAAGATGCCATCGCCCGGATGAAGCGCCTGAATATCGCGGTGGATGCCCAGCCCGGCTGGATGTACTTTGATGTTCCGGCATTGGGGAATGTTTTCGGGTTACAGAACATGAAGCCCTTCTTCCCCCTGAAATCATTCCTCAAGAATGGAATCAAAGTGGCCGGAGGCAGCGATCATATGATCGGTTTCGGGAAGGATACTGCGGTGAATCCCTTCAATCCATTTTTGAATATGTGGATGTGTACGGTTCGCAAGACTCGTGAAGGTGCGGACTTCTATCCGGAAGAGCGTGTGACGCGTGAAGAAGCCCTGCGCATGTACTCCATTGATGCGGCCTGGATGTTCTTTGGAGAAAAAGAACGGGGATCGATCGAAAAAGGAAAGCTGGCGGATCTGGTGGTGATTGACCGGGATTACATGACCATTCCGCTGGATGAGATCCGTTCCATCCAGCCGCTGATGACCATCATCAATGGAAAAGTGGTCTACGAAAAGTAGACCACTCTCTTAGAACCCAAGCTCCTGTTTTGCAGCGGCAAACTGTTCCACTGCGAATTCCAGATCCGTTCTTGTGTGAGCTGCCGACATCTGTGTCCGGATACGGGCTTTGTCACGCGGAACCACCGGGAAGCTGAACGGAATTACATAGACTCCCTTTTTGAGCAGAAGTTCTGCTAGTTGGGATGCCTTGACAGCATCGTAGAGCATGATCGGCACAATGGGATGTTCGCCCGGCAGAATTTCAAAGCCCAGCTTTTCCATCTCGCCCCGAAAGAAGCGGGTGTTGTCCATCAGGTGCTCAATGAGTGCAGGAGATTCACTCAAGATCTCCAGCACTTTTAATGTTCCGGCTGCAATGGGTGGCGCAATCGCGTTGGAAAACAGATAAGGACGGGATCGCTGCCGTAGCAGGCTGATGATCTCTTTGCGTGCTGCCGTATAGCCACCACTGGCGCCGCCCAGAGCTTTGCCGAAGGTTCCCGTGATGATGTCTACGCGTCCCATGACATCGTGATACTCATGCGTGCCACGGCCTGTTTCACCAATGAAGCCGACCGCATGGGAGTCATCCACCATCACCATCGCGTCATACTTCTCTGCCAGATCGCAGATCGCCGGAAGGTTCGCGATATATCCATCCATGGAGAAGACTCCATCGGTGGCGATCAGCTTGAAGCGTGCCCCACTGGCTTCTTTCAGCTTTTCTTCCAGGTCGGCAGGATTGTTGTTCAGATAGCGGAACCTCTGTGCCTTGCACAGGCGCACGCCGTCAATGATGGATGCGTGATTTAGCTCATCCGAAATAATGGCGTCTTCAGGCCCCAGCAGAATTTCAAAGAGCCCGCCATTGGCATCCCAGCAGGAAGAATAGAGGATGGTATCTTCCATACCGAGAAAATTGCTGATGGCTGCTTCCAGATCTTTGTGCACCTGCTGTGTGCCGCAGATAAAGCGGACACTCGCCATGCCATACCCCCACCGGTCCAGTGATTGTCGGGCTGTATGTTCAATGTCGGAATTATGAGCCAGTCCCAGATAGTTATTGGCACAAAGATTCAGGACCCGGCTGCCTCCATGGACTTCAATCCATGCGGATTGCGGTGAATCCAGCACCCGCTCATTCTTGTAAAGTCCGGCACTCTGGATCTCATCCAGCTGTGCCTGCAGATGGGTTTTAATTTCGCCGTACATGTTTTCTTATGCCGTCCAGTCGAGAACAATTTTGCCGGAGTTGCCAGACATCATTGTGGCAAATCCTTCTTCATAATCCTGCCAGGAATACCGGTGGGTGATGACGGGCTTCAGATCCAGTCCGGACTGGATCAGGACCGCCATCTTGTACCAGGTTTCATAGATTTCGCGCCCATAAATTCCCTTAACGGTCAGCATGTTGAAGATGATCTTTGTCCAGTCAATCGACATCTCTCCGGCGGGAATCCCCAGCATGGCGATCTTTCCACCGTGCCGCATGTTAGACAGCATGCTGCGGAATGCATCTGCGTTGCCGGACATCTCCAGCCCGACATCAAAGCCTTCTTTCATCGTGATGCTCTTTTGGACGGTGGTGAGGTCCGTCTTGCTGACATTTACCGCTTCAGTCACACCCATTTTGCGGGCAAGATCCAGCCGCCATTCATTTACATCGGTAATCACTACATTTCGTGCGCTGGCATGCAGGGCAACGGCGGCAGCCATGATGCCAATGGGGCCTGCTCCGGTAATCAGGACATCTTCTCCCAGACAGTCAAAGCTCAACGCGGTATGGACAGCATTTCCGAAGGGATCGAAGATGGCAGCTACATCCAGATCGATGGTGTAGGAGTGATGCCACACATTCGACATCGGGAGCGTAATATATTCACCGAACGCTCCTGGCCGGTTCACACCAACGCCGGACGTATAGGCACATAAGTGCCGGTGTCCTGCAAAGCAGTTCCGGCAACGTCCGCAAGTGACGTGTCCTTCCCCGGAAACAATCATTCCCGGTTCAAAGTCGGTGACATTCCATCCGACTTCCACAATCTCTCCGACAAACTCATGACCAATCGTCATTGGGACGGGAATGGTGCGTTGTGACCACTCATCCCACTTGTAGATATGAACGTCAGTGCCACAGATTCCAGTTCGGAGAACCCGAATCAGAACATCATTAATGCCAATCTTTGGAGTCGGAATATCCTCTACCCAAAGCCCCGGCTCGGCCTTGGATTTCACCAGTGCTTTCAATCAGCCTCTTTCAGTTTTGAGGATACCCTACTGATCTGGTGGACTTTGAATCGACGTAGATGTCACAAACTCATAGCCTTGTTCAAGGAGGGCAGGAATGATGCGGCGAACCGCTTCTATGGTCTGGGAAATATCCGGATCTGGGTTTACATCCCGTCCATCATGCAGGCAGATGATGCCTTCCGGCTTCATGCGCGTGAGCACCCGGTCGGTGATCTTTGGAGCAGTAAGTTTCCAGTCCTGTCCGATCACGGTCCACATGATTTTGGAAAGATTGTGTTGACGGAGCGCACTGCTGAGCCCGATGCCGGAGACTCCATAAGGCGGACGAAAGACTCGTGGCCGAATCCCGGTAGCATCCTCGATAGAGTGTTGGGTCCGTGTGATTTCCTCACGGATCTTTGCCGGAAATGTGCGCCACAACCAGGGATGCGTATCGGTGTGATTGCCGATCTCATGCGTTCTGGCCACTTGCCGCGCGATCTCCGGATAGCGTCGTACATACATTCCGCACTGGAAGAATGTGGCGGGGATACGATATTGCTCCAGCACCTGGAGCAGATCCAGCGTCTGGGGATGGGGGCCATCGTCGAAAGTAAGTGCTGCTCTGATCCTGCTCACTGCTTTCTATGATCTCGCGGAGTAACCGGTGAATGCAGGGCTTCTAGGGTACAGCCCAGTATCCTTTGCGATAAAGGATCTGCGGTTTCTTCAGACGGAGATTCTTTACCTGAACGGAAAGCGGTCGGAAGCTGCCATCCCGTTCTTCTTCCGGTGGAATGAAACTCAGGTGATAGGTGTTCGAAAGCTGCTGCAATAAAACCTCCAGGGCTTCCCGGTACTTCTTTCGTTTGATTCTGATGACGGGACCACCCGTCTGATCGGCGAGATAAGTTGTCCCACGTTCCACTCTGTCCCAACGCTTCCCGGAAGTGCTGTACATGCCATGGACCATCGTGCGGGCGATCATCGTGCCTGCATTCTGGTCATTTAGGAACGCTGCTGCCAGCGTGCCCTGGCTGAGCAAAGTCTTTACTGTGTTCTGTGTTGTCTGGGTCCACCAGATATCCAGATCATTGCTGATGATGACAAAGACAAGTTTCCGTCCACGGACTGATTGCGTTACGGAAAAATGGTCCAGTGCTGGCAGAATGCCCTGGAGCGGTACCTCATTCTCACTAGTGGACTGAGGGATGGGTGCCAGCTGTTTTGCTGCAATCTGTTCCAGTGACTTTCGGATCTGTGATCTGTCTTTTGTGGGCGGCAGCACCAGTTCCACTACAGGACGGGCCTGGGCAATTCCGATCTCATAACCTTCCGGCAGATACTCGATCGCGGCGGGGAGTGCCTTCACCAGTTCATTGACGACCTTAACTTCAGCAGTAGATGCCTTGACCAGGAAAATGATTCGTAATGGTGGTGCGGATTCCCGGAATGCGAAATGTGAAATTTTTCGAGGCTTTCCCTGGTCGAGAATCTCGAAGTCCCTTTCACGAAGTCCTTCTACCGCTTTGCGCGTTTTTGGATCCATTACGGAAACCGAAAGATCCACCAGGCGCGATGATGTCCGGATGGCTGTTTCAGGCGCTGGCCGCTCTGTTCCCTGTGCGTGTAGGATTGCCACGGGAAATCCGGCCAGGATGCAGCAGAGAATGAAAAGGCCATGATGCCAGTATCTGGACATCTTCAGGCAAGGCTATCATGGCCACGTTGTTGGTCAAGGGCAGGGAAGCTCAGGAGTCCGTAGTTTCCGAATCATCCCACTGGACACTGTGATCGCCAGTTACTGCCCACTCGCCCGGCGGTGAAATCAGCCTGAACCGCGACCATGGGCCTGGAATCCATGGATACTTCTCGATCACCGATTCATTGATCTCGATCCCCAGGCCCGGTCCGTGGGGGACGATCAGATCTCCGTTGCGGATGGTGAGTGGTTCCCCCAGAATTTCTGTTGCCAGCGGGAAGGGGTACATCACGTTGACACCTTCGCTGCGATAGATGGGGTACTCCAGCCATTCCACAACCTCTTCCGGCCAGCAGATACCTGCATGGGCGGCACTCAGGACTTCCAGATCCGTTCCCCAGCAGTGGAAAGCAAATCGCATGCCTCTCCGTGCCGTTTCTGCGATGATCTTGCGCCCTGATGCGTAACCGCCTTGGCATACGAGATCTGCCTGTACAAAATCCACACAGTCGTTATCGATCAGGTCGAAGAAATCATCGTCTGAAGGTTCATGTTCGCCGGAGGCGAGGGGAACATCTCCTTCTGTCCGTAACTGCGTATAGGCTGCATGGTCTTCAGGAGGCAGTGGTTCCTCCAGCCATGTGATGTCGAACTCTGCAAGTTCCAGTGCCAGTCGTGTGACTGTTTCCCTGGAGTAGTTTCTGTCACCCATCCTCCACCAGGTATGGGCATCCACCATGATTTCCAGATCAGTGCCCACTGCTTCGCGAATCAGTCTGACTGCACGCAGATCCTCTTCCGGGCCAAGGCCGGGACGCATCTTATAGGCATGGAATCCCAGACGCTTCACTTCCTGTGCTTCTGCGGCATATTCCTCGGGAGACATATACATGCCGGCCGAACCATAGAGCTTGATCTGATCTCTTTCCCGTCCACCCAGCAGTTCCGAGATTGGTTTATTTTTCTTTTTACCAACCAGATCATAGAGCGCCACTTCCACTGCTCCATACACTTTCTGGGCGTGGAGATCCGTGGCGTGAGCCTGTAGAAACCGGATTCGTAAAGCATCCGGATCTGTGAGGAGATGGCCCTTTAGAAATGGAGAGATTATTTCCTGAATTGTGCGATGAGCCTTTTCGCTACCCTGGCCGGGGGCCCAGCCAGTCAAGCCTTCGTCAGTGGTGATCCGGATCAGCATCGAATCCCGCTTGAGGATGGTTCGCTCTCCGCCGAAATAAGTCAGCTTTTCCGGTTGAGGTAGAGGATAGGAGAGCAGAAACGCTTCAGTGTTTGCGATTCGCATGTGGAGTCAGTTTATAAAAAGAGCCGAGCGGTGGTCAGCCGCCCGGCTTGAGGAGCACCCACAAACTGATTCGGAGGTTCCAGTTTGTGGTTGTGGAGGAAATAAAAAACGTTAAAGAATGACTACCCTAACAGACCACCGTGCCCAAGGCAAGCAATTTCCCACCCGGAAACACGATATCTTGCCAATAAAGCTGGGAGGATCAGGTCAACTACATTCGTTTTAGCTGAGCGGAAACATCCCGGAGCGGAAACAATGGGAGTCTCTTCGTGATAACCCAGTAAAAGAAGATTACCCGGTTCAACGGGCGCAAGGAATCTTTCGATGTGGCATCCCATGCCAATGATGGAACGACCAACAACATCTTCCGGCCCTGCCGGCGCTGTTGTGGAAGCCACCAGAATCGCTGTCGGTCGGTTGCGGAGAAGATGTTGCATGCCGCGGGTGACGGCTCCCTCTTCTTCGCAACTGGAAAGAACAAAGTTGGCAGTCACTCCAAAACGGTCAAGACGCTGGCGCATGACACCTTCAAAAAGTTGGCGTGCCCGGTCGGCACACAGGGGGTCAGAGTAAAGAACTCCTACAGTGGGGCGCCGGATTGGGCGGCACTGCAGAATTGGGCCTCTTTCCCGCAGAATGGACGTGACCGCTTCCAGTTGTTCTGATGCGACAGCGAACGGAGCGCTTTTTACCGTAGCCACGCGTGTTCCTGCTTTTGCGTAGGCAAAGTTGGGTAGTGAAGCAATCACGATGCTGGCTGTGCAGTTGATCTGTTTCAGCAGTTCGTCATCAATCAGGACGCAGCAGTCTTCAGTCGCCACAAGATTGGCCCGGCCACCCGCAGCCATGCGGATCTCCATGCAGCCACATCCCATTTCTGTTGCAACCTGCGCAACAGCGTCCTCTTCACCAATCTCTCCGTCTTCCAGTTCGGTCACCCAGACCGATTCCATGCCTTCTGTTTCGAGGAGCCGAATATCTTCTTCCCGAAGCACATGTCCCTTTGCCAGAAGCTTCTTACCACCCGGGCGGAAAATGGTACAGCAAAGAATTCTGCCCATCGATTCGCGGATATCGACGGTTTGTGCCTTCATTTAAATCGAATCCTCCTGTGGGTTGTGTATTTGAATACAACAATCCAGAGTTTAAAAACTTACCGATTATACATTTATTAAGTTACATTTTTAACTTTAAATTTTCGAGGAAATAAATCACTGCTGCGTTGGTACTGAATCGCAAAAGTACCATTTCGATTTTTCCCTAAGCAATTGTTTAATCAGAAGTTTACTGCAAATGGGGAGGGAGCTGTGCGGTGGGTGCAGCCTGCACAATCGGAAGAATTGTTTGACTATCAGTAGAGGGTTGTTTTACGTCGAATTTCTCTGAATTAATTATTTTTAATACTGCGATTTCATCGCATGCCTGAAATTTAGGACACTTCAGGCAGTCTTTCCAGGCTTTAAGGGGAAGTCTGGATCGGTCCACTTCAGGGAAGCCAAGTTTGGCAAAAAATTCAGGAACATAAGTAAAAGCAAAAATGGAAGCGAGACCGAATTCCTCAGCCTCTTTAACCAGTGCTTCCACGACAATGCGCCCGATTCCTCCTTTTTGGGAATCAGGGTGTACAGCGAGAGAACGGATTTCACCGGAAAGCGGAGTGTAAATGTGTAATGCACCGCAGCCGATCAGTTTTCCCTCATCCAGAACTACTGAGAAGTCACGAATGGATTCGGCCAGCTCGAACTCGGTTCGGGGGAGCATGATTCCTTTGGCCGCAAACGCATTCACCAGTTCCACAATGGAACCGATGTCCGCGAGAGTTGCCTTTCTGACTTCAGGTTGCATGGATAGAAGTGCCTATATTTTGATGCTGCAGGGCACTCGAGGATGCATCCGGTTTCGCGCCGGGGGCGATCACTACCTGTCCTACGCCTTGTGTCAGCGCGGAACAGGCAGCTTCCAGCTTTGCCTGCATTCCACCTGTGGCAACACCCTCTGTGATGAGCTTCTTGCAGCCTTCGATGGTGAGTGACGAGATGGTTGTTCCGTCTCCGCCACGGACGCCATCCACATCGGTGAGGAAAATCAGAGAATCCGCCTGGAATGCGGCAGCGCAGGCGACAGCCATCTGATCTGCATTGACGTTGTAAATCTCTCCTGACGTGCCACCTGCCACGCAGGCAACCACCGGAAGGAATCCACCCTCGATCAGGTGATTCAGCACACTGGCATCTGCGGAAACTATTTTGCCGACGGCACCCAGTTGAGGATTCATCTGTTCTGCTGTGGCTAAACTGGCATCCAGTCCTGTCAGGCCGACGGCCTGAGCCCCAGCTCCCACAAACGATGCCACCAGCTGATGGTTGACACTTCCGGCAAATACCTTGAGCAGAGCATCCACTACTTCTGGAGTGGTGACGCGCAGTCCGTTGACGAACTGGCTTTCGACACCCCGCTCCGCCAGAAACTGGGTCATCTGTTTTCCGCCGCCATGAACTACCGCCAACTGATGCTCACGCGAAAGAGCAGTAATCTCAGTTGCCAGACGAGACCGGGATTCCGGATTGTCGAGCAGGGTTCCTCCCAGTTTGATCAGTACGCGCATCAGGCAAGTCCTTCGAAATGGTGGAATCCAAACATGAGATTGAGGTTCTGGACGGCCTGTCCAGCTGCACCCTTGCCCACGTTATCGATGACGCTCACGACAATTCCCCGCCTGCTGGCAGGATCATACTTCATGGCGATATCGCAGTAATTGGTGCGGGAGACAGACAGGATATCCGGCATCTTGCCCGGATCATAAATCCGAACACTCTCGAAGCCTTTGTACGCCGTCTCATATGCCGCCACAATGGCGTCAGCCGAGGTTGCATCGGTGCCGCGGAAGTAGATCGTTTCCAAAATTCCGCGATCAATCGGGATCAGTTGGGCGGTAAAGCTGAACTCATTCTCTTCCAGCTCTGAATTCATGAGGACTTCAGGCACATGGCGATGATCGAAGATCGAATAGACAGAAAAATTCTCGGCAACTTCGCAAAAGCTTGTTTTCAGAGACGCCTTGCGGCCGGCTCCACTGACTCCCGATTTTGCATCGCAAATGATCCCGGCATTTCTGTCCACCAGGCCTGATTTCACCAGCGGAGCAATGGCAAGATTGGCTGCCGTGGGATAACAACCCGGATTGGAGAGCAGCTTTGCATTGCTGATCTGATCTGCATAGAACTCTGTCAGGCCATAGACAGCATCGGGAAGCAGTTCAGGTGCTGTGTGCTTTTCTTTGTACCAGTGCTGGTAGTTCTCCTGCGTTCTCAGACGGAAGGCCCCGCTGAGATCCACGATTTTGATTCCGGCATCCAGGAGCGCAGGTGCCATTTCCATGGAGACTTCAGGCGGTGTAGCAAATAAAACCGCAGAAAGACCGGCTTTCTGTGCAGCTTCCGCACTGGATTCAATCTGTTCAGGCCCCTGATAGCCACGAGGCAATGGCTTGGAAGCAGCATCTGCCCGGTGTTCCATCAGAACCGGTTCAAACCCGGAATGACGGCTCAGGATGCGAATCAGTTCCGCACCGCTGTAGCCACGAAATCCTACAATTCCTGCACGATAACTCATTGGATATTTATTCAGTCTTTCTGAATAAATATACCACGATTATTTCTGTTCGTTGACGGAGCGGTCAGCCAGTTCACTCAGGAAGGGAAGCCGGACTATTTGCCCCTGATTTGTCTGGATCAGCATGTAGATCCAGGTGCCGATCATGCCCAACTTGGCAATTTTATCCAGACCCATGGAAAACGAGCCGATATGCGCATGATCCAATACAAGGTCAATCAGCAGCCAGGTCACAAAAAGATACAGTCCCTGAAAAGCATGAAAGCGAGTCACCTCTTCCTTTCGGAACTTTTCAGAGGCCAGCACGAACAGACCAAATATCCAGCCGAAGAAGGGAATGTAGCAGAGTGTTGCTGCAATTCGGGGACTCATGCCCTGTGCGGATCGGGTGAAGGACGATGATGATCCTGAAGAGGATGCCGATAACGGCTGTGGTGATCCGCAATGAGCGCAAAAGCGATCATTCGGGGAAACCTGATTTCCACAACTGGGGCAGAATGGCATTTCAGTACTCAAAAAATGATACGACGAGACCTGCCGGGAAGTTCCATGATAGGATTCGGGCGATGGTGCGTCAGATTATTCTCTGTTCATTTTTGATGATGGCAAGTGTCCTCGCCAAGCCGTTGGACATTTACTTTATTGATGTGGAAGGGGGGCAGGCCACACTGATTGTCTCGCCATCGGGACAATCCATGCTGGTGGATGTCGGTTGGCCAGGATTTAATGGCCGGGATGGAGACAGAATCCTCCAGGCAGCGAAAAAAGCTAAGTTGAAGCAGATCGATTATGTGCTGATCACTCACTATCACACCGATCATATCGGGGGAGTGGAGCAGCTTGTGGACAGGATGAAAGTGGGGACTTTCATTACTCATGGACCGAATACAGAAACCGGGAAAAATGCGGAAGTCCTGAATGGAGCATACCAGCGTGCTCTGAAAGCATCTGGAGCAAAAGAGTTAGTAGTGAAGCCCGGAGATACGATTCCTCTGAAGGGTGTCGATGTCAAGGTCATTGCGGCGCGGGGAGATCGGATCACGGCAGCACTGCCGGGTGCAGGACAACCGAATGCTCTCTGTGCTGGAGAGGCTCAAAAGGGTCCCGACCCGACAGAAAATGCGCGATCCATCGGGTTCCTGTTGTCACATGGAAAATTCAGATTCATCAATATGGCTGACCTGACCCATAACAAGGAACTGGAGCTTGTCTGTCCCAATAACCTCATTGGTGAAGTGGATGTCTATCTCACCACGCATCACGGACTGGATGCTTCCAATGCAAAACCATTTGTGCATGGCATCAAGCCACGCGTGGCTGTGATGAATAACGGAGCACGCAAGGGTGGATCTCCTGCTGCAATCCAGACCGTTCGGGAATCTCCCGGACTAGAAGACCTCTGGATGGTTCACTATTCCATCAGTTCCGGCAAGGAAGGCAATGTAGCCGACAGCTTCATCGCAAACGTAACAGAGAATGACGAGGGATTTGGCATTCTGGTGTCCGCAGAAGCAACGGGTGAATTCTCGGTTACCAACCAGCGAAATAAATTCCAGAAAAAATACGGAACCCGGTGAAAATCGTAAAATAGGTTCGATTGCTTCTCACTTCTTCGGCCTATTTCATTTTTCTGGCCGGCCTGTTTTTACTGTATTGGCCTGTAGCGCGATGGCGGACTCTCTGCCTCGCGCTTATCCTTTTTGCGAACTACTTTTTCTACGCCAAGTGGGATCTGTTTTACCTGGCGCTCATTCCTGTGGCATCCCTGATTGATTTTCTGATCGGACTGGGGCTGGAGCGATGGAAATCCCGGTGGTTGCTGGGATTGTCACTGTTGATGAATGTGGGTTTGCTGGCGGTCTTCAAGTATCTGCCGGAAGCATCTCCATGGGGGGCATTTCCGGTCGGCCTTTCTTTTTATACGTTCCAGTCCATCTCCTATACCTTCGACATTTACCGGAGAGATGGCAAAGCCACACGCAGTCCTCTGGCCTATCTTGCAGCTGTCTCCTTCTTTCCGACAATTCTTTCCGGCCCGATTACACGGCCCATCCAGTTGATTCCTCAACTGGAGAAATTCAAGCAGTTGCTACCTGTGGATGGCGGTCGAGCACTCTTCCTGATCGGACTGGGAGTGGCCAAGAAATTTATGATTGCCGATTATCTGGGAGAGAATCTGGTCAATCGTGTCTTCGACTTTCCAAATCTGTATACAGGTTTTGAGGTGCTGGTGGCAGTGTATGCCTACGCCTTTCAGCTCTACTACGACTTTTCCGGTTATACAGACGTCGCAATGGGAAGCGCGTTATTGCTGGGGCTGAAGCTACCGCCGAACTTCAATGCACCCTATTCGGCATCCAACCTCTCAGATTTCTGGCGTCGCTGGCACATCACTTTATCGAACTGGCTGCGGGATTACGTCTATTTTTCCTTCCCCGGGCTTCGCGGAAAGACGATGCCGTACCTTGCCCTGATTGTGACGATGCTTGTGGGTGGTGTGTGGCATGGTAACAGCTGGAATTTCCTGATCTGGGGTGCCCTGCATGGGCTGGGGCTTGCTCTGTATCGTGCATGGCAGCAGCATTCCCGCTGGCATCTTCCTGCGCTGGGTGGAGTGCTGGTGACCTTCCATTTTGTTTGTCTGGCATGGGTATTCTTCCGGGCAGCGACACTTGAAGCAGCCATGATGGTGCTGGAACGGATTGGATCGCTCACATTTTCAGCAGCGAATATCTCGATGCCGGTGGCGTTGATCCTGTCGATTGCAGCCCTCGGACATTTTGTGTCGAAGCAGTGGTTTGAACGGTGCCGGGATTTTTTTGCCGGGACACCATTTTTTGTGCAGGCAGCTTTATTGATGTTGCTGATGATCGGATTGCAGTATATTGCGGCTACTGGCGCTGCGCCGTTCATCTATACGAGGTTTTGATCCATGCCCTGGAAGACTATCCTCACACTCTGTTCTCTGCTGGCATTGTTGCGCGTGCCGGATCTGATGCCTGCATTCAAGGATTATCGTGTTTTCGACTGGACTGCCATTCCACAGGTGCTGGATTTTGTTCCCAGAGCGTCATCGGCAGATCCGGTGGAAGATGAGGTCGCAAGGCTTCATCCGGATCTGGATGATTTCCATGGTGCTCCGGCGCGTCACCTCACTGGAAATCTGGATCGTTTTTTTGAATCACTCAGTGATCTGGAATCCGGGAAATCACAACTGGTCCGGATTCTGCATTACGGCGATTCTCCTACCACTGCGGACATGATCACTGCCGATGCTCGTGCCTTGCTGCAGGAACGGTTCGGAGATGCCGGACACGGTTATCACCTGATTGCAAAGCCATGGGCCTGGTATGAACATCGTGGAGTTGCTATCACTTCAGCCAATGGATGGAAAGTGGAGCCGGCTACCACTGCGGGTCTGAAAGATGGACAGTACGGATTGGGAGGGGTCAGTTTTCGGGGTGAAGCTGGAGCACGATCTCAGTTCTGGTTGCGGACACCACAGGCCAAAGCCTCTCTGGACCAGGCGGCTGGAAGCCTGGCAGTGCTCAAAAAATTATCGGATACCAGTTGGGAAGTGTCCGTACCAGACGAATCCTCCGCCCGGGTATTCGGAGTGACCTTTCAGACTGGAAAGCCGGGTATCCAGTACGATTCACTGGGCCTGAACGGTGCCTATATTTCTGTATTGGCACGCATGTTCAATGAAGATGCGTGGGCTGGTGAACTCAAACAGGCACATCCGCAACTGGTGATTATCAACTACGGAACCAATGAGAGCATGTATGCGAAGTTTGTCGATTATGCGTTCGAAAAAGAACTCAGGATAGTCATTCAAAGAATCCGTAAGGCAATTCCGGATGCAGATATCCTCATCATGAGTCCTATGGATCGAGGAACCCGGTCTTCCACGGGGAGTATTGTCACCGTTCCAGCACTGGCCCGGCTGGTCACCATTGAGCAGCGTGTGGCAGCGGAAGAAAATGTAGCTTTCTTTAATACTTTTCAGGCAATGGGTGGAGAAGGAACAATGGGCCGATGGTATGAAGCAGAGCCCCGACTGGTAGGGGCAGACTTTATTCACCCTATGCCTCGCGGCGCCAAGATTGTCGGGGGGCTACTGAATGAAGCCCTCATGCATGGGTATCATCGGTTCCGCACACGAAGGATGCTGGAAGGGCAAGGGAGGTAAGGTCTGCCCTTCCAGTTGGTTGGTCTACCGCTTTAACAGGCGGCCAACCAGAACACCGAAAAACATAGCGGCTGCCATGGACCCTAAAGGATATTTGGAAACCATCTCTCGACAAACATCGCCGTCGACAGATCTGACCTTGTCCGCTCCATAGTGAAGGTGCAAGGCTGCATTGTCTGTCATGTCACGAAGACGTCCTGCTTTTTCTTCAATTGCATCGCCCAGATGATCCATCTTTTCGGCAATGCGCTCTTTGCCTTCTTCCAGGCCGTCCTGGATCTTTTCGGTGATTTCTTTTGTCTTCATAAGTATTTTTCTCCTCTTGTCATCAACCTACGGGGCTTTTCAGCTTTTCAGGATGGGCTTCCCAGGAATCGGGATCTTCACTCAGATTTGAGATAGTGTGCGGTGTTTTCTTTTTGAGAGATTTCCCTGAACTGTTCTGCGGTGAATCTCTTCTCTTCACGAGCGGATGTGTTTCATTTGCATTCCGTTCGGCTCCACCGCCTTCGTCAGCCATTCGCTCAATCATTTCCTGAGTTGTTTCATTGGCTTGATTCGCCATAGCGTTTTCCTCCTGACTGCGGATGATGGTGCAATCCGTGTACCAACCGGGAAGTCTATGATTCTGCGCAAGATGACAGGTGTAGGGGAAAACGGCCATGGAAATCTTTACCGATTGTCCTGTGAAAGAAAGTTATAGGAGGATACTCCCGGCAGTTCAGCGAGATTCGAAGACAAACCGAAGAAAAATACATGTCAAAATAAATACGGTGCTTCGCTTCATTGCCATTGCATTGACTCTGCTTTTGAGTTCGCATACGTTTGCGGCTGCCAGGAAGTCCGTTGCAAAAAAAACAGTTCCTCAACGAGCGACTGTTCAGAAAAGCAAAGGGAAGAAAAAAGTAGTCAAGAGGAAGATCCACACCAAAACTGCTGTCAGTGCAAATGTGCGTGCACAGAATGTGACATTTGTAACGGAGCGGGCTGAGGATATCGAATCTTCTCCCATGGAGAATCCGGAAGCATTGATTCCATTCTTCGAGCGGCTCTACCGTTCGGTCGCAGAATCTAGGGAGCCTGTCCGTATTCTTCATTACGGGGATTCCCATACGGCAGCAGATGAGTGGACAGGGCGGTTGCGTTCCCTCTTCCAGTCTCAATTTGGAGATGGTGGTGCCGGTTATTCCATGGCAGGCCGACCCTTTCGGGGATATCGCAGAATCGGACAGAAGAGTGCTATGTCAAAAGGCTGGGAAACCTCAGGGCTTCTCTCGCTGGATACCGATGGCCATTATGGCCTCGGTGGGGCGGCTGTTTCCGCTACCCGCTCGGGAGAGACGGTTTCTCTCGAAACAAACGGACAGAAAATTGAGCTCTGGTATCTGAGACAGCCCGGTGGCGGAACCATCCGTGTCATGGATGATGGGCAAACAGTGGAAGAGTTTTCGACCGATGGAGAGCTGGGACCTGCCTATTTCACGTTTCAACCTGTTTCTTCAGTGCTGGAAATCCGGACCCTGGAAAATCGTCCAGTGAAACTGCTGGGATGGGTAGCTGACAATGATCAGGGCGTAACTTACGAGACTCTGGGAATCAATGGCGCTCAGGCGTCGATCTTCAATCGGTGGGACCGGGAAGCATGGATAGAACAGATCCAACGGCGTGATCCTTCTTTAGTGGTCTTGGCGTATGGCACCAATGAAGCATCCAACAAGGATTACAACTTTGACACATACAAAGCTGTCTTCTCATCTCTGTTGCAGCAGATCCGGGAAGCGGCCCCGACAGCCAGTATCCTGGTGATCGGTCCTCCGGACCGCCAACAGCGTTTGCGCAATGCAGGCTGGAAAACTTTTCCCCGCATGAATGAAATCATTGATGCCCAACGGGAAGCTGCCCGGGAAAACCGCTGCGCTTTCTGGGATCTGCGTGCGCGGATGGGTGGCGACGGAGCCATGACAAAGTGGGCTTTAGCAGGATACGCACAACCGGATCGGGTACATTTTACTGCTCCCGGATACCAGCTCATCGGAGAGGTCATCTATCGCGATATCCTGACCGAGTACACACGATTCTCAAAAATTCGTGAAACCGTATTTGACCAACAGGTAACCAATGGACAGACAAACGAGAATCATTAAGATCATTCAGTCCGCAGCACAGAAGGATGTCACACCGGCCCCTGACGAGAGCCTTTTCGATTCAGGGTTCCTGGACTCTTTTGCGCTGGCAGATGTCGTCTCCGCAATCGAAAAAGAATTTTCCATCAAGATTCCCGACGCAGATCTCAATCCTCGTAAATTCGATTCCATCGAACGCATTGAGCAGTATTTAGACAGCCGGCAATAAACAAAGTAATCACGACAGAGAAATGGCATTTCTTCGAGAGTTTGGTAGTTATCTCCCCAGTCGGATTGTGACCAATGATGAGATTGGCGTCCGGGTGGGGGCAGATTTTGAATGGATCCGGAATGTATCCGGCATAGAAGAGCGGCGTTTTGCTGCTGAGGATGAGACCGTTGCGTCCATGGCAACTCGCGCAGGTGAGGTATGCCTGTCGAGGTCTGGTGTCCGGCCCACAGATGTGGGCATGGTGATTGTCGCCAGTGGATCGGCGGAGCGCCAGTTCCCCGGACCTGCAGCGACGGTAGCGAAGGAACTGGGCTGTGATTCAGCAGTTGCACTGGACTTCCCCATGGCCAGTGCCGGAAGCCTGTTTGCTCTTGCGATGGCCAGCAGAGTAGCGGAACAGTTCAGGGAAGTGCTGGTGATCGGCGCGGAGAAGATGTCGAATATTGTCCTCCGTGAACCAATGGAGCGTGGCGTCGCCGTTCTGTTCGGCGATGGTGCCGGCGCTGCTCTGGTGTCAGCAAATGAGGGCAAGGCTAAGATCGTTGATTCTGTCATTGCGACGGATGGTTCCTATGCGGAAGACCTGAAGCTGGAATGCGAGAAGCCTCTCACCATGAACGGGCGGAGCGTGATTCTGCAGGCTTCAAGAAAAATTCCGTCTGCGATCCAGGGTGTTCTGGAACAGGCTGAAATTCTCGCTGAGCAGGTGCAGGTATTCCTGATGCATCAGGCGAATCAGAATCTGATCGACCGGGTTGCCAGTGCAATCGGCGTATCCAGTGAGCTGTTCTATTCCAATATTCGACGCTATGGAAATACCTCATCCGCATCCATGCTGATCGCTGCCGATGAGTGGGCACGGGAGCACGGTTTCCAGTCAGATATTCCGGTGGTGTTCGCTGCTTTCGGGGCAGGCTTCAATTGGGGTGCTCTGGTCGCGCGGGGAGTTTAGGCAAAGATTGAATTGAGTTAAGGAGCCGGATCAGCTTATCCGGCTCCTTTGCTGTTTACTCGGGCTGTTTCACAGCCACGATGGCCGTGGAAGAGCTACCGGGGGAGCTAATGGTGAAAGAGAGAACACCCTCCTGAATAATGGATTCCGGCAACTCCTCAGGTAACCGGATATTGATCTGATTGACTCCGGCTACCAGTCCTGGTGCTCCCCCTGCGTAGAGAATTTCCAGACCACGGTTCACACCAGCACCATTGACTCGTATGTTGATATTCCTCTCTGCCAATGGATACAGCGAGAGAGGAGTCACTTCACCTGCCATGCTGGCAGGTTCCGTCTGCCCACCTCCTGTGGCAAAAAGTGCGATCACCGACCCCAGAACGGCAGGATTCTCCCGGCTGTTGACAGAGCCATCCTGATTCAATGCCGCCGCCAGTGGAGGTATTTCCCCATATATTCTGAATGGATGAATAGCCGGTGCTTGCGCTGAATAACTTGAAATTACATTCCCTTTTCCAGTGGAAAGAGCGGAGAGCGGCGTGATGACCTGAATCGTCGGGGAACTTCCAACTTCCAGTGAGAAGGGAAGGATCAGATTGATCTGTGCCGCGGAGACATACAGAAGTGAGGCAGGTTCACCGTTCACCAGTACCTGTGTTTTTCCCAGTGTGGTGGGAAGTTTGTCATTCACCAGTTCAAAAGCCACGCCTTCTTCCGGTCCCATATTCTTGCCGAAGATGGAAACGATCTCACCGGCAGAGAGTGGTTGATCGGGAGCAAACTGTGCGCCATCCACTACACAACCTGCAAAGGGATTGAATGAAGCCCGACTTTCATCCAGTCGGAAGGTGGTGCCTTGCGGATTTCTGAGAAGCAACTCGTTGTTTCCATTTACCCCCGAGAAACTATAGTGTGCGGGCAGGTATGTGGCAAATACTGTTTCTCCCTCAGGATTCCGACGGGTGAAAGAGCCACTACCACAAGACTGGCTTAACAGACTGTTGGGACTGGCTGTGATGTTGTCATAGTTGGATGTCGTGATCAGATTTCCCTGGTGATCCACTCCCAGGTGAGATGGAGTTGAAATTTCTGATTCATGAAGCAGCTTTTTCCCATCCGCACTGATTCGGATCAAATTCTGTTTCGTGTAAGAAAACTGGGGAGTGGAGACTTCCGGCAGAGATACTGAAGCCCACACACTTCCGTCTCCGGCTACAGCCATTTCAGAGATTCCGTAAACACCGGATTTGTTGTAATACGTGCCAAACGTCAGCACGTTTCCTGTTGGTAGCAGCCTGGCAATGAATGCTTTTCTTTCTGTGGCCGATGTCTGATAGGCATCAGGAGTTGTCGGGAATCCGGGATCTGCTGATCCAGAGAAATAGAGACTTCCGTCTAAATCAACCTGCGTTGCTCTCGTAAATCCAGGAAGGTAGGTTCCATAGACCAGTTGATCCAGTGAATCACTGAGCCGGGCTGCGTAGCCATTGAGGCAAGGATTCCCTGGGCATTGACCTGAAAGTGGACTGCCAGACACCGGAAGGTCTTTTGTTGCCCGATGAGCAATCAAGTAGATTGAACCATCCTGCCCGGTTTCTGTTTTCTCTAATAAATCTGCCTCTGGTCCACCAAGATATGTAGATCCTTTTAAGTGCCCATTGGACGAATCCAGAGTACTTGCGAAAAAATCTCCGGTTACAGTTGTTCGCGAATCATATACTGGCGCTGGCCCTGCGTGATTCCTTTGATGTGCAGTGGCACTGACTGGAAAATCCTGTGACGAAACCGAGCCAGTAACCTGAATTGTTTCTGTGGATGTGAGATTCAGGTAGTTGGCCTGTTCACTATGTGTTCCTGAGAGGTATGTGCGAAAGAGCAGTTTTCCTTGCGCTGAATACTTTGTGATTGCGCTATCAGTGCAGGGAATCGGGGACTCCACTGCGATGCCGCATCCTCCCCATAGCCCGCTCGTGAAAGGGGGAGCTTTGCCGGCTGCATCATTGATATTTTCAGCAACAAAGTAATTGTTCTTTTCATCAATCACCGGACCTGGCGCTAAAGCAAATGATCCAGAATTGATAAGTAGGATCTCTATTGTCAGGGGAAGTGTTGGGTCGCGGCTCTCAACTGTAAAACCAAATTGCTTAGGCGAGAGAATGCGGAAGGAAATGGCCTTTTGCAGGAGTTCCGGATCACCTTCTATGGCACTTTGGTATGCAACGGCTGCAGGGATTCTGA
The DNA here is from genome assembly GCA_037190045.1 of Bryobacteraceae bacterium. GTDB lineage: Bacteria > Acidobacteriota > Terriglobia > Bryobacterales > Bryobacteraceae > JAPKYZ01. Next base: position 764,623 of record JBBCIQ010000004.1, read on the forward strand.
TGGTCGGGCTAATTCTGGATTGATCCAGACGAACAATCAGAGTTTTTTCAAGTGTTTGAGAAATATCAATAGAGTCTGGATATTCCAGCAGAATCTTTTCCGGATCTCCCTCTGGCTGGATGATCCATTTCATGACTAGTTGGCCTGCATCGTTGGGTTTGTATTCCAGACTGATGCCGGGATACACATTGTTCAGACGAGCCCACCCATGAACCGGAATTCCGGTCAGCCATTTCGATTCATCAGCGCCATGATAGACATTGACCGCGTTTGGGATGGTGTCGCCATAAGTCACCAGTGGGTTGCTCTCTCCACCGACAATTTTCAGTTGAGTATTGATGGGGGAATAGAGAACTGCCTGGGGTGTAATCGCAAGATTGGATTCAGGGGATCGGTGAAGAAAAAGAACTTCACCGCTACTTTGTCCATGATTCATCTCCAGGCCAATGGATTTCGGAATGGCAGGCTGATCAGATACCTTGACCAGTTCGGCGGAAGATATGTTGAATGCCGCGGTAGATAACAGTCCTGAAATCAGGAAGAGTTTAGTGAATTTCATTTTTCTTTATAAATTTATTGATCTGAATGATATGCGATAGATATCCCTTGCACTGACTAAGGAGCCGGATCAAGCTAATCCGGCTCCTTTACTATTTACTCAGGCTGTTTTGCGGCCACGATGGCCGTGGTTGTGCCACCGGGTGATTGAATGGTGAGATACAGAACACCATCACGAGTCATGGACTCCGGCAACTCCGCAGGTAGTCTGACGTTAATTTGATTGACTCCGGCTACCAGCCCGGGAGCTCCACCGACATAGAGAATTTCCAATGGACGAGTTAATAACGCCCCGTCAATCCGCGCGGAAATATTCTTTTCTGCCAGTGGATACAAAGTAAGCGGAGTTACTTCACCTGCCATGCTGGCTGGCTCAGTTTGTCCACCTCCTGTAGCAAAGAGTGCGACCACCGACCCCAGCACTGCCGGATTCTCCCGGCTGTTGACAGAGCCATCCTGATTCAAAGCTGCAGCAAGGGATTGCTCTTCTCCATAAATCTGGAAGGTGCGAATGGATGGTGCATCTACGGAATAACTGGAGATTTCGTTGCCAATACCCCGAGATCCGACAGTGGGAGGAGTAATCACTTGAATGGTGGGCTTACTTCCGGATTCCAGTGAGAAGGGAAGAACCAGATTGATCTGTGTCGCGGAGACATACAGTAACGGAGCAGGTTCTCCGTTCACCAGTACCTGTGTTTCGCCCAGTGTGGTGGGAAGTTTGTCATTCACCAGCTCAAAAGCGACACCCTCTTCCGGTCCCATGTGCTTTCCGAAGATAGAAACGATTTCACCGGCCGCGAGTGGCTGACCAGCAGAAAATTGTGCGCCGTCCACCACGCAACCCGCAAAAGGATGAGGTAGTGTGCCATTCTCTCTGAGTTTGAAAATGCTGCCTTCCTGATTTCGCAAAAGGAGTTCATTCGTTTCGTTGACACCAGCCAGTGTGTAGTGCGCAGGCAGATAAGTAGAGAAAGTGACTTCACCGCTGCTATTGCGTCTGGTGAAGACACCCGACCCGCATGACTGGCTTAACAGGCTGTTGGGCGTCGCCGTAGTGGCCGCTGATGGTGAGTTCGAGATACTCATCAGGCTTCCGGTTTTATCAACAGTCAAGGATGTCGACGATGGGACTTCTGCTTCATGCAGCAATTTCGTTCCATCCGCACTGAGGCGGATCAGGTATTGCTCTGCAGGCTCCCCGGCAAAAACCGGATCCTGTTTCGCCGCAAGGGCCCATACGCTTCCATCCTGGGGGACTGCAAGATCCAGAATTCCATCACCGCTGGATTTGTCGTAATAGGTTCCGAAAGTGAGTCCTGCCCCATCCGGTCTGATTTTGGCGAGGAATCCTTTCCTCTCCGTCACAATCTGTTGATATGCATCGGGAGTGGTGGGGAATCCAGGCTCAGCAGCCCCTCCAAAATAGAGGCTTCCATCAGAATGAACATAAGTCTTTCGTGTGGTGCCAGGAAGGTAAGTGGCATAGGTCAGTTGGCTCAGATCAGCATTGAGTTTTGCGACATAGCCATTCCGGCACGGATCCGGGCATGTGGATTGGAGTGGACTTCCGGTAACAGGTAACTGGTCTGAGGCCTGATGAGAGATCAGGTAAACCGAATCATCTTCACCTGAAGACACACGGTTCAACAGGGCCGGTTCAGACCCGCCGAGATAGGTGGACTGGATGAGATGTCCATTTGTGTGATCCAGAGTAGAGACAAAAGCATTCCCTTTTACCCCCATGGAAAATCCTCCATAAGTCGGTGCAGGCCCTGCATAGGTTGTCTGGTATGCCCCAGTGCCGACAGGAAAATTCGGAGAGTCCACCGCGCCGCTCACCGTCAGATTCCCATCTTTCCGCAGGTTGAGGGAATGGACAATTTCCGAATAGTTTCCGGAAAGATATGTGCGGAACAATAGTGTTCCATGGGAAGAGAATTTTGTAATTGCAACATCAGTACACGCGATCGGTGACCACTGACGACGCCCACAACCACCGGCTGTTTCATCGGGGAATGGGGGCACAATTCCGGCGGCATCTGGCAGGATCTCAGCAAGGTAGAAATTCCCATCCGCATCAATTTTAGGTTGTTGTGGTGAATTGTTTGTTAACGAGGAGAGTGGAATTTCAATCTCAAGAGGCAGGGACGGATCACGCCCTTCCACTGCAAGACCGAAGCTTGTTGTTGTCAGCACCTTGAAACTGGCGCTACGGTTGACAACCTGTTCTCCGCTCCCTTGTGTCGCGACTGGTTTGATTAACCTGATTTCAGATCCCAACATGAGGTTCACGAAGCGTGCAGAAAGTGTTCCGTCGCTAAGCGTCTGAAGAGAAACCGCATTTTCAAAATCCAGCAGAATCTTTTCCGGATCTCCCTCCGGCTGGATGATCCATTTCATGACCAGTTGGCCTGCCGCATTGGGTTTGTATTCCAGGCTGATGCCCGGATATACATTATTCAGACGAGCCCACCCATGAACTGGAATTCCGGTCAGCCATTTTGACTCATCCGCACCGTGATAGACATTGACTGCGTTCTGAACGGTATCGCCGTAGGTCACCAATGGATTGGCCTCTCCACCGACGATCTTCAGTTGAGTATTGAGGGGTGAATAGAGAATTGCCTGCGGTGTGACAGCGACATTTGTTTGGTCTGATCGATGAAGGAAGAGGACTTCACCTTTGCTCTGTCCATGATTCATTTCCAGGCCAATGGATTTTGGAATGACTGGTTGATCGGACACTTTTACCAGTTCTGCGGCAAAAGTAGTCCATGAAAGAGTAAGAAAAATGCCGAGAGCCGACAGGGATCTGTTTTGCATGGGTGTGACCTTTCTGGATGTAGCTAATGATGGAAATTAAGAACGGAGCCCGGTTGATCTTCCCGGTAAGATCGATGCCTGTAAGGTGGGAAAATATTTGTTGAACTGAGATCCGTCTGTGTCTGTTTTTCAGAAAAGTGCGTTGGAATAACACACCAGGATATGAGTTGAGTTGTTTTTCTGTATCGGCTAAGCCGGGCAATATGTTCTGAAAGAACATTCGATGTTGATCAGGTTTAAGAACTGTATGCTCTTCATCAACGACGCTTTGATTTGTTTCAGTTGGATGACTGATAGGCCACGAGGGACGTGGGCTTCGGAAAGAATTTTGATGCCGGGTGCTGCTTGCCTGAAGGATCAGTTCCGATGTTCGACAAGATACCAGCAAGGCGGGCATGTCGGGATGATTGCAATATCCCTGCCAAATTGCAGCATCTGGAATAAATAGCTGTTACAAGGGGGCGCTAATCTCACGAATATCCGGAATCTCAAGGATATTCTTCCGGGTGCCATATCGAACTGCATTCAGCATTGCTTTGCCCATCTGGGCTGTGGTGAGAAGGGATTGGGAGAAAACGTTGCGAATGATCGGCATAAACGGGGAGGCAATAATATAGAGAACCCGATACAGTCGGGTCTTTGATTTTTCTCCATGAACGGGCTCGATAAATCCGGGCCGGAACATATACGCTCCGCGAAATGGAAGACGCATCAGATCATTTTCAGTCTCTCCTTTGACGCGTGCCCACATTACATTTCTCTTTTCTGTGCTGTCTGTTCCCACGCCTGATACATAAGTGAAAACCATCTCTGGATTCAGCTGGCTCAGAATGGTGGCAGCGGAGAGGGTCAGATCATAAGTAACCCTGCGATACTTTTCTTCACTCATTCCTGTGGAGGAGACCCCGAGGCAGAAGAAGCATGCATCAAATCCCTTGAGTTCATACTGAATCTCTGAGTAGTCAAAAAGGTCACTCCGAATAATCTCTTTCAATTTTGGATGTTGCTGTTCTGTCTTGGTTCTTCCAACAGAGAGGACCTGTTCTACATCATCGGCATGCAGGCATTCGTAAAGAACTCCTTGTCCAACCATTCCAGTGGCTCCAAAAAGAATGATCCGCATGATTCAACGTAACTCATATTCTGATATTGAAAAGCATCAGGATTGGGAGCGCTATCATCAAAATGGTAATGAGTCCCCGGGAGATCAAAATGATGGATGATGAAACATTTCACCTCATCAGTAAAGCCCTCTCTGATCCCAGGCGGTTCGAAATGCTACAGCAGATCAGTGTGTCCAGTGAATCTCCAACCTGTACCTGTCTTCGGGAAAGTATTGGGTTATCTCCCGCGACTGTTTCTCATCATCTGAAAGAACTGGAAAGCGCCAGTCTGATCCGGATTGAACGGGAAGGGAAATACGCATACATCAGTCTGCGGCGTGATGTCTGGAATGCCTATCTGAAGCGCCTCTCCCAGCTCTGAACAGAATTCTGAAAGATTTTCCTGAAGCCTGAATCCCAAAGAGCCCGCTACTCATCATTTCGATAGATGTCGAAATGATGAGTGAACATCTCATCGGAAAGCCTGGAAGAAATGAGCAAATTAAAAGGAAAAGTAGCCGTAGTCACGGGAGCTTCAAAGGGAATTGGCGCGGCAATCGCAAAACAACTGGCAGCTGATGGTGCAAGTGTCGTCGTAAACTACGCCAGCAGCAAGGAAGGGGCAGACAAGATTGTCGCTGAAATCACAAAGAGTGGTGGAACCGCCTTTGCTGCCGGGGGGAGTGTGGCAAATGAGAATGAGGTGAACAGCCTCTTTGACACAGTCAAAAGCAGATATGGAAAGGTAGATATTCTGGTCAATAATGCCGGAGTTTACTCTTTCTTTCCCCTGGAAGAGTTTACTTCTGAAGAGTATGCACGGCTCTTCGATACAAATGTGAAGGGGCTTTTACTCACCACGAAAGCAGCACTTCCTCTGTTTCCTCCGGAGGGTGGAAGTATCGTCAACATCAGTTCAGTTGTCAGCACTTTTGCGCCTCCATCTGTTTCGGTTTATTCGTCAACCAAAGGAGCAGTCGATACGTTGACCAAGTCTTTGGCGAAAGAGCTTGGACCCCGTGGGATTCGAGTCAATGCAATCAACCCTGGCATGGTGATCACAGAGGGAGCGGAAGCGGCCAACATAGTGGGGAGTGATTTTGAGAAAGCAACCATTGCTATCACCCCATTAGGGCGTACCGGTCTGCCTGGTGATATTGCCCCACCAGTCTCATTCCTTGCTTCCGATGATGCCCGGTGGATCACCGGGGAAACAATCTTTGTTTCTGGCGGAACTGGCATATAAAACATTTCAGCTCGTAATCGCTAGACTGAGGGAAGACTGGAGACGATCATGTCAAATAACATCTTTACCAACCAGTCCTTTCACGCCAAGTAGCAAGAGGCGGAAAGGCTATCCTTCAGAAACTCATGTGCGCCGCGGATTCCGTATTGTGCATGGGGAGAAAGAACTTCTGGAAAAACTTGGACGGAAAGACCTGTGCCCATGCGGTTCTGGTCGCAGGTTTAAAAAGTGCTGTCTTTGGCACCAGCAAGTACGATGGTGCAAATCGAAGTTACTTTTTTCAGAGAATAATTTTGGGGGAGCGGACAGCTCCCTCGATCTTCATCTTTTGTAGGGCCTCTCCAGCTTGCAGGCTGGGTTCAGTTCTACTCCGAACCCTGGCCGGTCAGGGACTTTCAGTTTTCCCTCAGCAGGTAATGGTTCATGGAGCAACAAAGGATAGAACATTGGAATGATCTCATCTGCTCCGGGTGACATCATCAGAAACTCACTGAAAGGACTGTTGTGGCGGGAAACAGCAAAGTGGTAACTGTACACAGAAGATCCATGAGGAATCACCGGCACGTGGAATGAGTCTGCCAGTTCTGCAATCTTCAGCAGCTCAGTGAGTCCGCCACACCAACCGACATCCGGCTGGATGATGTCACAGCAGTTCCCTTCCAGAAGTAACTGAAATCCCCAGCGGGTGGCTTCGTGTTCGCCGGTTGTGATGAGGAGATCTTTTGGTGCACGTCGGCGGAGTTCGGTATATCCCTGGTAATCATCAGGAGGAAGACATTCCTCCATCCATTTCAATCGACTTGCTTGAGTGGCCTCTGCCAAATGAAGTGCATATTCAACATCCAGAGACATCCAGCAATCCACCATCAGCCAGAAATCATCGGAGGTGCGGGATCGCATGATGGCCAGTTCTGCCGTATTCTTCCGTAATCCTTCTTCTCCTTCTGCCGGAGAATGGCGCAATGGCATTTTGCCCCCAATGAATCCCATCTTCTGTGCAAGATCCGGTCTGGCGCCGGTTGCATAAAAGACCAGTTCATCCTGGACTGCTCCTCCAAGCAGCTGATAAACAGGCTCCTGACGGACTTTCCCGAGAAGATCCCAGAGTGCCAGGTCCACTCCTGAAATAACATTCACCACGATTCCTTTTCTTCCATAGAAAAGTGTGGCGTTGTACATCTGATCCCAGATGAGTTCGATGTCTGTAACTGATTTTCCGATGACAAATCGAGAAAGATGTTTCTCGACGATCCACGCGCCGATCTCTCCACCTGTGGTGACTCCGAAGCCGACAGAACCATCATCCGCTTCAATCTCGATCACCAGTGATCCGAGAACATTCAGTCCAAAGGAAGAGCGTGTCATCCGGTATTCCGGATACTTGCTCATGGGAGTGGAAACTTGTTGGTTGATCCAGTGCTGGTCGCTCTGGTCGTGGTAATCAGCTCCGCCACCCCTCACAAGAAAGGCGCGAATATCCCGAATTTTAGGCATTGCCATCGTAAATGATCACTCTATATGATGAGTCGTGATCATTTCTCACCGTGTTGTGACCGCGCTGGTTCTGGGTGCTCTGGTTGCTTCCTTTGTGCCCGCTGCAGAAAATTATTTTCCCCCTCCAGATGCTCAGGGTGGATGGCGAAATCTTTCAGACCCAACCCAGATCCAGAAAATCACCGGGATGGATAAGAAAAAGCTGGATGAAGCTTTTAACTATGTTCAACAGACGACTCAGCATGGTGGATTGCTGGTGGTGAAAGACGGATATCTCATTTATGAGAAATATTTTGGGAAAGGCCATCGTGAAGCGCTGCCTGAGCTGGCATCCTGTGGCAAGGCCTTTACAACAGTTGCTATTGGACTTTTGTTGAAGGACCGGCCGGAACTTTTCCCCAATGGTCTGGATGAGAAAGTTTTCCATACCCGCTACTTCCCAACGGAAATGTTTCCGCTGGATGACAGCCGCAAAGAAGAGATCACTCTTGGACAACTGCTTGCCATGTCGGCTGGTATTCGTGGGACGAATCCTGTCTATGTAGAGGGAAAAAGACAAACATGGGAAAACCCGACAGAAGATAACGGACCTTATTCCACTACGGATGACTTCGCCATGAAGCAGACGCTATGGTGCAATCCGGGTGACTGTTACTCCTATGCCACTTCATCCAGCCATCTGCCTGCCATCATTGTCCGGAAGCTGGCCGGCATGGAGATGGAAGATTATATGCGGAAGAAATTAACCACTCCGCTGGGCTTCGGAACATGGGGATACGCCATGTTCCGCCCGAAGCTCAAGGGAGGAATCGATGAAAATGGCCGGATGCTTCATACTCCTGGGGGTGGCAGCATAGCTGTCCGGTCCACGGATATGCTGCGTTTCGGCTATCTCATGCTCAATCAGGGGAGATGGGGGAAGCAGCAGCTGATTCCTGCTGAGTTCGCAAAAATGTGTGGGCGGATGGTGAAGTACAACCCACACTATCATCACAGCTTCAACTTCAATGTGAATGAAAACTCTAACCTGGAAGGTGTACCAACAGATGCCTTCTGGAAGGCGGGGGCCGGTGGCCATTCCATCTATATTGTTCCTTCCCTGAAGCTGGTGGTCTTCAAGCTGGGTGGTAATGATGGACAGTATGACCCGAAGTTGACACGTCTGCCTGTGAAGTATTCTTACGACGGATCACGCGATCACTGGAAGCAGCCGGATCGTTCCGTGATCGGAGATTCTACGGGGAAAACATTACAGATGGTAGTTGCCGCAATCAGTCAGTAACAATTTCAAGAGCATCTGGCAGCAGTTACTGAACTCTGCTGTCAGATGCTCTTAATTGTTGGACTGGAAGTATATTACGCCAGATTGCGGACGTTCGGCTCACGATCCCAGTGCCGTCGAGCACCTACTTTGAGAAACTCCTCCAGAGGAATGACTCCGTCATCTTTCTCGACATTTGCTTTGTCCAGCAGGACTTTGGTTCCACCACAATGGGCAATGGTTTTGCAGTGGCCATAGGCGTCCATAAACCACTGGACAGCCGCTCCTTCTTTGGTGAGTTTCTCTGCCTGCTCCGGCATCAGGCTGGATACCACAGCATCAAAAAGAACTGAAGGTGATCCTGCAAGCTGCCCGTCCGCTTTGAGGACACCACCTTTCACCGGGATCTCCCCGATCCGGGGTGCCACCAGAAATGCAGTTCCACCTGCCTTTTCAATACCTGCTTTCAATTTGTCGATAGCCGACTTGTCTGATCCATCCGCAAACAGGATTCCGATTTTACGGCCCTGCATTGTATTCTTTGCATTCTTCTGGATGGACAAAGCGTCGGATGGTGTGAGGTCAACAGGTTCCTTTGCGGCCTTTGCTTTGGCTGGAAGTTCCAGAGATAATCCTGTTGCTACTCGTGCTGCCAGGTCTTCATCGATGTTTCTTAAACGGGACACCAGACGTGTCCGCACATGCTCCAGCGAAACTTTTGAAAGCTCAAATACAAGAGCAGAAGCAATATGAGCCTGTTCATTTTCTGTTTGTGAATGGTAAAACTGACGCGCCTGACTGTAATGATCTGCGAAAAGCTCAGGCCTGATTCTCAGCTTTTCATTTCCGTCATTCCGTTCATTGTTTACAGGGAATGAAGTGAAGCCAGTTTCAGGGCATTCTCTGGGGCCACCCTCCTCACCTGCCTCTGCCAGACTGTTCGGTTCATAATTGGCTCGTCCTTGGGGGACGAAGGTCTGCATCATTCCATCTCTCTGGAAATTATGGAAAGGACATTTCGGAGCATTAATGGGGATCTGATGAAAGTTGGTGGTTCCCAGCCTGGACTTCTGAGTATCCAGATAAGAGAACAGACGTCCCTGAAGCAATGGATCATTGGTGAAATCGATTCCGGGAATGATATTGCTGGGCAGAAACGCCACCTGCTCTGTTTCTGCAAAGAAATTATCCGGATTCCGGTTGAGGGTCAGTCTTCCGACTATCTCCACGGGAATATCTTCTTCCGGAACAATCTTTGTTGCATCCAGTACATCGTAAGGTTGACGGGAAGCCCATTTCTCATCAAACACCTGGATGCCGAGATCCCACTGTGGATAGTCACCTTTCTCAATTGCTTCGAAGAGATCTCTTCTCTGGAAATCAGGATCGGCACCAGCAATCTTCACGGCTTCATCCCACACAGTAGATTGCAATCCCAGAACAGGCTTCCAATGAAACTTCACAAACTTCCCTTCACCTTTGGCATTGACGAAACGGAAAGTATGAACTCCGAACCCCTCTATCATGCGGAAAGAGCGGGGAATTGTCCTGTCGGACATTGCCCACATGATCATGTGCATGGATTCCGGCATAAGGCTGATGAAGTCCCAGAAAGTGTCATGAGCGGATGCTGCCTGGGGGTAACCTCGATCAGCTTCCATCTTGACGCTGTGGACAAGATCAGGAAATTTAATCGCATCCTGGATGAAAAATACAGGGATGTTATTCCCCACCAGATCCCAGTTCCCTGTTTCTGTATAAAGCTTCACAGCGAAACCACGTACATCCCGCGGTGTATCGATTGATCCGGCTCCTCCGGCCACCGTGGAAAACCGCACAAAGACAGGACAAGAAGCTCCCTTCTTTTGAAAAATGGATGCCTTGGTTAGATGCGGGATTGCTTTAGTGCACTCGAATATCCCATGCGCACCTGAGCCGCGCGCGTGAACAATTCTTTCGGGAATTCGTTCATGGTCGAAATGAAAAATTTTCTCTCGGAGAAACAGATCTTCCAGTAAAGTGGGTCCCCGTTCTCCTGCCCGCAGGGAATTCTGGTTATCAGCGACACGATGGCCGAAATTGTCGGTGAGATGGGATTGCCCATCATCATGGTTTTCATTCCTGGGGACAATCTGATGAAGTTCGCCAGCATTTCCTTCCAGTCCTGATATCTGATTTCCCTGTTGAGTTTTAGTTGGGGATAAAGATGGATTCTTCTTTTTGGGCATGATTTTCCTTTTACAACCACGGCGTGAAAATAAGGCATTTGCTGCAACCTTTTCACTCAAGGTACATACCAGGTTGTGTAAATATGCGTGAGTCGATCCTTCTAATGCAATTCAAATTCCATTGAAGATGGATTCCATCAGATGAATCAGAATGAATAGGTGTTTTTGGCCCCCGGTATGCATAGCTGCCTTTTGTCAGGAGAAAAAAATCATGGCAGCTCAAAATTCACTGATCAATCTTTTAACGGATGAAGTTAAAGATTTATATTCAGCCGAAAAACAATTGCTAAAAGCGATTCCCAAAATGGCCAAAGGCTCAAATGATCCTGCTCTTCAGGGAGCTTTCCAGCAACATCTGAAAGAAACCGAATCGCAGGTAGACCGCCTGGAATCGATCTCTTCTTTACTGGAGATCAAACCTGGTGGAAAGAAATGTGCCGGAATGGAAGGAATTATCAACGAAGGATCTGAGGTTCTTCAGGAGGACGGAGATCCTTTGATTCTGGATTTGGGAATCATCGGAGCGGGCAGCAGAGTAGAGCATTATGAGATTGCGGGTTATCGCACCGCAATTGAACTAGCTCGAAAAGTAGGTTCTAAAGAAGTGGTGAATTTGCTGGACCAGACTTTGCAGGAAGAGCTCGAAGCCGATAAAAAATTACGCGCGATTGCTCAGGCTACTTTGAAAAAGCTTTAGCTTTTGTGGGATCACTCTGTTACAGGCATGAACCTGGTGTCCGGCGGCAGGTTCATGCCTGTCAGACTGATTTTTCTTTTCAACTGTCAAACTTTCCCGATGCAGAATGATTGGGTTGCCAGAGTATTTCTTTCATTCCCAGTGCCTGATTCACCCATCGGCTCCACACAAAGAAAGCATCACTTAACCGGTTCAAATACTGAACTACTTCCGGAGATACGGATTCAGCCTGGGACAGTTCCGTGACAGCTCTTTCTGCACGACGGCAGATGGTGCGGCAGAGATGAAGCTCAGCGTTGAGTCGAGTGCCGCCGGGAAGAACAAAACTTCTGAGTGACGGAAGGGTTGCATTGAACTCATCAATTTCTTTTTCCAGCTTCAGTATTTCCGCTTCCGTAATGCACGGTTGTTGAGGATGGACATCTTCAGGCAGGGTTGCCAGGATAGATCCAAGATTGAAGAGTTCATGCTGGATTCTGAGGAAGATTGGTGAGAGTGGAGCAAGTTCGGGAACATTACTGCTACTGACTGAAGCCAGCCCAAGCTGAGCATTTAGCTCATCTACAATCCCAAAGCATTCAATCCGGAGAGAATTTTTAGGAACTCTTTGTCCACCAACTAAAGAAGTAAAACCCCGGTCGCCCCCTCGCGTATAAATACGGTTGAGGGCGAGCCGGGGCTCATTGAATGGTTGATCGGCCACTCGGTTAGAGGACTACCCGATTATTTCGGGCAGCCTCTCACTTCAGGTGCCTGCTCGATGCCAGTGATGCCGGAAGGCAGTTCGCCCTTGCCATCACGTGGAACCAGCCAGACTTCAACGCGGCGGAACTTCGCCTTGTCGTCGTTAGTGCGGATCTTCGAGCCGGAACGTTCCAGTACGGAGGATTCGCAAAGTGCAGTGCGCAGGGGTGAGTTCTGGGTTTCGCCAGCAATGGCTACCTTCACGCGACTGCGATCGAAGCGCTTGCAGGGCTGCTCACCAGCAATGAGGTATGCTGCTGCATTTTCAACGCGCTGCTGATCGATTGCCTTTGCACCACGACGCTGACGGATCTTGGATTCAGATGCTTCGATGTGTCCAACCAACAGGACATCGTAGTCACCGGAAGCCATTGCCTGTTCATAGGCACGATCCAGAGTACGCTTACCGCAGTTGTTGACCCGTGTTCCACCATTGGTGAACAGGATGTCATCAAACTGGGTGGCACGCAGGGCTGGTGGAGGAGGCGGTGGGCAAGGAGCAGCTGCTACGGTCACGGGGACAGTTGCTGTAGATGTTCCTCCCTTTGCATCGCGAATGGTGACCTTTGCGTTAACTGTGCGGGTGGTTCCGCAAGCCAGGTTCAGGCCGCTGGGGGTAAAGGTGCGGGTTGCCCCGTCACCAGTAATGGTGCCGCCATCCACTTCCCAGGTGTAGGTCACATTGCCGGAGCAATCGGACGTAGTTGGGGTTGCAGTCAGAGTGGCCGTATCGTTCGGACCAATCTGCGTGGGGCTGGCTGATGCTGTTACTGAAGGTGCCTTGTATTCCTTTACGGTCACAGTGGCTTCACGAGCAGTTGCAGTCAGCGGGTTCTTCTTCAGGAACTTCAGGACATTCTTCGGTGCCTGTGCTGTATCGGCTTCAACAATTGCGCGAACACTCAGAGGACCTGCCGGTGCATTGTCAGGAATCTTGAATGTCAGAGATTCCTGAGCGGTCTGATCCTGTCCGGCAACTGTCCACTTGTAGCGTGAACTCACACCACTGATGGTGTTCGTCACAGGAAGGTTGAATGTAACTGTATCGCCAGGGCATGCAGTCTGGACTGAGGATTCGATGGAACCTGCGCGGAAATCACCGATGGGCTCTTCCGTCAGTTTGCCAAGATAGAAAGTCAGACCACCGGTCAACTGAAGTGACTGCAGTGGATTACGTTCTGTGAAGGTAATGCGATCTGTTACCGCTGTTGCTGTTTCTTCCAGTCCGAGCGTGGTGTGTTTAGACCAGTAGCCTCGTGCATCAACACGAAGACCTACACGGGATGCCAGCTTTGCCTTGATACCTGCACCATAGTTGAACATGGGTGCGAAGCCGGTACGAAGATTGACCGGATAACCGATGCCTGCTCCATCCGGTTGCAGTGCTGCGTTGCGCGCTGCACTGGTCGGGACATACCAGTTGAATCCAGGACCAACTGTCACAAACGGACGAATTTTTGCATCACGCGGAGTGAAGTGGAATACCGGGTTGAAGGAGACCTGCCGCTGCCGGAGACCGAATGAGATCGTGTCGAAGCTGTTCGGCTTTGTGAATACAGCATTGTTTGTTCCGTGGATGGTTACAGCCTGTTCAAGACTGACGTAGTTCCAGATATTCTGAGTCACACGAATACCGCCCACTCCACCACGATGCAGGTCAAAGTAAGGACGTGGGTCCTGACGTTTGAAGAATGATCCGCCACCAAAGGCGTTAATTTCCCATTTGCCGTAAGTTGTTTCTCCTGGTGCTGTCTGCGCTGCCAATGGCAATACAGGCGCCAGTAGGAAACAAGCGATTCCTATATTTCTCAATTTCATTAGTTTTTTATTTTTATCCCCCTAAGCTTTTTTAATAATTATGGCAGAATTTTCCGCACATATACTCCCTGAGTTTCGGTCAAAGCAAATACTGTATTCGGCTGATTCTCAGACACATATATCTTTTTAATGAGTGTCGAGTTAGTCGCGGCATTATCCAGACTTTTCCAGGTGTTGCCATTATCAGTTGAATGAAAGACCTTCCCCTGTTGTGTTGTAAACCACTCTTGCGGGCGGAGAGGATTTGGAGTGATTGAATACATGAATCCGTCGGGTAAGCCACCGAGTACCCTCTTCCAGGTTTTCCCTTGGTCGTCGGATTTCATAAGACCTATAGAAGTTGTTGAAAATAATAACCGACTGTTTCCAGGATGTAAAGCAAATTGGAAAGTGCGGCCTTCCGATGGCAAGGTGATCAGATTCCAGGTTTTCCCTTTGTCCGAAGATATCCAGGTACTTTTTGCAGTTCTTACCGTCAAGTTTGAATTCACCGACTGTACGTCATAAATCGATGATTTATCGGGGGATAGGAGTGTATTCCACCGCTTTCCATCCATGCTATATAGAAGTCCCTGACGTGTTCCAACCCACAATTCATCTCCTGATTCCATGACCAGTGGCTCAATATTTCCGGGAAGTGTAAGTCTGACCCAGTTTTTATCTTTTCCTTGACGATGAATTGTTTTTCCGGTGCGAATATAGAGGTGATCTTTGTGATAAGTCGCGTCAGAAATTGAGGAGAATGGTGTCTTTAATTCTTCCCAATTTGTGCCATTATCGGTGGACTGAAAAAGTCCTGTGCTGCCATTTGTCTTCAAAGTGACTGCAATCAGATCAGTTTCTCCGGTAACCAGCAGTTTCACCATGGGGAGACCAGTAAACCCTCGATTGATCTCGTAGAACTCTGTCGCAGCCGTGGTGCTTTTCATGAGTCCATGGGTTTGAGTGGCTAGATAAACAACCCGGCCGTCAGCCGGATGGAACTCAACAGAGCGGACCAGGTAATCATTCAGTTTTCTCCAGTTATGTCCTGCATCGGCAGATTTCCAGAGACCGGCTGTTGTTCCAGCAAGAATCAGCTGTGAAAATGTCGGATCTTCAGTCACCACATGGGTTCTGCGATCTGTACCCGGAATCCCCTGTGCTTTGCGCCACAGATCGCCTTTTGTTTCGCTGGCATAGATGCCACTGCACGCACTGGCATACACTCGATTGGGATTTTTGCTGTCCACATGGATCGAAAAGACATCGGAATCATCCAGCATTCCTTCATGAATGGACGCCCATGTTTTTCCTCCATCCAGTGTTTTCCATGGAAGTTTGGTGGTGCCAGCGTAGAGCGTTTTCACGTCCTCTGAATCAAAGGCAAGGGAAACAACGGCCGTAGGTCCCCCTTGGGAGATCATTTCCCAGTTCATCCCTTCATCACTGGAGAGAAAAACACCTGCTCGTGTGCCAACAGCCATCACAGATGGATCCGGTCCAAAAAAAGCCAGAGCGAATACGCCATCCTTCATGATTTCGCTGGATCGTTCCCACGTTTGACCACTATCCCGGCTTGTATAGAGGCCGGAGTATTCCCCATTCTCATCGGCAACTCCTGCAAAGAATACATGGGGATTGTTCGGATGAATTTTAATCGTTTCAATTGCTGCCGCAGAAATCCGGGGAAATGGCAAAAGTGTCCATTGTTTCCCTCCATTTTGAGAGAGGAAAATGTTGCCGTTCTTCGAAGATGCAATCAATCTTTCCGGATTTCGATGGTCCACAGATATATAACCTGCAGGCCCTCCGAATGGTCCGATACTGGCCCAGGGCTCAGATTGTGAGACGTTCTCCCCGATGGACAGACCTGCAAACGTTAGAAACAGAAGCAAGCGCACTTGTTTCAGTTTCCCAGATTTAATTTAAAACCGCGCTAGCAGGGTAAGGCGGAAGAGCCTTCCATCGTTTAAAGTATTGGTGATTTTCCCAAAAGCAGGGGACGTCAGATCTACATTTGGCTCCGCAAATTGAGGAGTATTAGTCATATTCACGGACTCTGCCCGAAATGTTAATGATCGTTCATGCCTGAAGCTCCATGTACGGGAAACCGCCGTATTCATATTGAAAATTCTGCCCCGTCGAAATGTGCCAATTCCCAGATTGCCTCTTTCATCTGTGGGTCGAATGAACTCAAAGGCTGTACGCGGAAGCATTTGCTGCGATGTGTCCGGGTTCCCTACTTTTCTACCTAGAATTGACGGATCCACAACATTGGGGCGATCTCCGTTCGTCCCATCGACGTTTCCGAACCCAGGAGCATCAGAGCCAGAAATGACAGTGAATGGAATGCCGCTTTTTCCCAGTGTAATAGTGCTTAATGTCCATCGACCGATTACTGCATCCAGCAATCGACCATGATTACTCACCGAGGGTGTTTCATAAGAAAAACGCACCAGCGTGGCATGTGACTGATCAAAAATACTGGGACCCTTCAGATCCTGATTTACCAACTGCTGGCTTTGGCTGTAGCCTTGTCGGGAATCATCCCCCGCAGCAGTGTTCAGATAGGTTGCTCCATTATCAATTGCTTTGCTGAACCAGTAGGAGGCATCCAGGTTGATCCGCTTCCATTGCGGAATAACGATTGAAACACGGGCTGCGTCGAAATAAGATCGGGCGCCATTAATGACTGGACGATATTCAAAGTAGCGAGGATCAGGGCGTCGATCATTGATCGTCCCTGTGATTTGAGGAATTCCTGGAACTACCTGCGCACGATTGAGATACTGCATCAGAAGTAACTTGTGAGCCCGGCTTCCCACATATCCGAACTGAAGGCGAATATTATTCTGTGTGGTGAACTCCCATGAAGCATTGTAGAGATGAACATAAGGTGTCTTCAGGTTTTCCGGAAGAGCAAATACAATGGCCCTGCCGTTTGGATTGATATCTGCATGTTCCAGTGGATTGAGGAAATCCGGGTTCTGGACTTCCAGCTTTAGAAACTCTGGTGGATTCCAGCGCAGCTGCTGAAAGGTTGTAGGAAAAATTTCTCCATATTGCGTTCCATAAGAAGCGCGAAAAACTCCCCATCGTGGCGGGAGACGCCAGGCGAGTCCAAAATGAGGCGAGAAATTGTTGCAATCGCACTGATACCGGATGATGGTTTTCTGATTGACTTCAAAAGGGCCGGTTTGTGGTTGGTAACGCACCCCGAAGTTCAGCGAGAGCCGGGAATGCACCTGCCAGTTATTGCTCAGAAAGTAATGCTGTTCCCAGTTCCGGAAACCCCGATCGAGATCTCCCAGTCCGTATGAATATCTGTTCGGGATTCCCAGTCGGAAGTTTGTGATCGCATCACGGCCAAAATCATTCCGGAAATAGTAATTTCCCCGGTTTGAAGATGCTTCTCGTCCATTGAACTGAAGCCGGGTCAATTCTCCACCCATAGCAATCTGGTAACGGTTCCATTGATGTCGCAATTGCCCTGCATGACGGAAACGATTTTGCACACGGTCAATCGGGATGCCAGACCCTGGCCCCAGCGTTGTGTATGCGGTTCCCACCTGAACTTGTGGGCCAACAGCATTGGGTTCAGGGACAAGCAGAGAGTGGACACGGTCAAACCCCAATGAGAATTCAGAAGTGGTTCTTGCCGATATACTCCTTGCCCATGTGATACGAGCGCTATGGTTTTTGGTAGTTGTATCCGGATTCTGCCCTGCCACCAGTTGAAATGCATCAATGTCCTGATTGGTAAAAGTGTGGCGCAATACCAGGGAATCCTTGTTGCCAATGATCTGATCGATTCGCAGAGAGGTATTGTCCGTATCAATGGATTGTGGTGCGTTTGTGTTCAACGCACGCGGATCAATATCTGTTCGGTTTGGCAGAGCTGTAGGATAAGCAGCAATCCAGCTGGAGATCAGTGCGCGGGCAGCAGGGTCAGCAGTTAGCGGTGTGCGTTCTTCAGGGCGGGGAACAAGGATGTTTCCGTTGACTTGTCCGCGGGTCTTCTGCTGAGAAGCATCAATCCCGAACCAGGCTCCCTTCCATAAGGGAATGGAGGCCTGAACTCCATACTGATTTTCACGAGAAGGTTTGACCCCTCCAACCTGAAAAAAGGATCGGGCGGTGAAGATGCTGTTGACGTGTGTCCAGAACAACTGTCCATGGATCGCTCTTAAAGAACGGGCCGGAGAAAGATGGATCTGGGTAGAGGGGCTGGTTCCGTATTCACCGCCGAAATAACTGCGACTGGGAGAAAGCTCCTGAAAAACAGTTGCAGTCGTCCCCAACCTGGTGCCAAGTTCCTTTTTGGCATTGTTGTCGACCAGATTGAACTGGACGTTTTCATTGCGCCTGCTTTCACCGGACTGAGTGTTTGTGCGCCCAAGCAGGTTTAGTGTTCCGGAGGCAGAAGAATCCGTAGTCGAGGCTTGTTGTGACGAAGCCGATGGCGGGTTCTTTGCTTTTTCCGGTGGATCAGCGCTCAGAAGGAATAGAACAAGTAATGCGAAATTCAAGAAACCTTTAAGCTACCTTAAAGCGCTCATCAATCTCTACTTGCCATCCACTTACCAGTCGATTTGTCTCATTAGCCATTCCTGTAACTGCCATCAGTTCCTGAAACATCTCCGGTGTCATTCCTGCTTTTTGTGCTGCGGCTGTATGAGATGCGATGCAATATCCACACTGGTTTGTTGTGCTGATGGCCAGATAAATCAGTTCCTTGGTGAGTGGGTCCAGGGCGCCTGGCGCCATAATCTGTTTCAGGCTTTCCCAGGTTCGCCGTAATGTAAGGGGATCATGTGCAAGCGCTTTCCAGAAATTGTTGATGTAGTCCGTATTCCGGGTTTTCATGATGTCGTCGTACACTGCACGAACTTCAGGAGATGCATCCGAATATTCAATCAATCCGTAGGTTGCCATAAAAATCTTCTTGACTCCGTACTATGGTACGGGGTTTACGGTTAAAGTGAAAGGAGACATGCGGCAATGGAAAACAAGAAGAAGTGCTGCAGTAAATGCACCTGCAACTGTGGCGCGTCATCCAAAACAGACAAGTGCGGATGTCATTGCGGATGTGGCTGTAAGTGTGGATGCTGCCAGGCAAAGTGATCCTCTGCTGACCATTGGTCAGGTAGCAAAGACAGCGGGGGTGAATGTGGAGACGGTTCGCTTCTACGAGCGTGAAGGTCTCATTCAACAACCCCCGCGTCCTGAAACCGGATACCGCCTGTATCGGGTAGAAACAGTTCGACGTATCCAGTTTATTCGGCACTGTCAGGAATTGGGCTTCTCTTTGAGAGAAGCAAAGGAACTGGCAGAACTGACAGATTCCAGTTGTGCATGCAGTCAGGTAACTCAGAAGATTGATCAACTGGATGCAAAGATCACTGCACTGCATCGGTTGCGCGATGAATTAAGTGGAATGCTGGGTGAACGTCCATCCGGCATGTGCGGAGTGATGGAAGCTCTCCATTCCACACACTCTTAAACTAAACAGAATTTCTGAAGTGATTACTCGCAGTTCACCATCCATTTCACTCCAAACTGATCAGTGACCATTCCGAAAATTTCTGCCCAGTAGGTCTTTTCCAGGGGCATGAGAATAGAGCCATTCCGGGAAAGATGATTGAAAATTTCCTTTGCTTGCTCTGAATTATTCAGAGTAATTGCCAGGCTGATATTCCCGTTGCGGTTGCTATCATCCTCGGCGCGTGATGGATCGTCGCTCAACATCACCAATGAATCTCCCACTTTGAGTGTGCAATGCATAATGTGATCCGCCGGCCCCATATCAGACATAGGTGATTCACCAAACGTCTGCAGAAACTCTACTTGAGCATTCAGTGTGTTCTTGTAGAACTCAATCGCTTCCCGGCAATTGCCATGAAAAGTGAGGTAAGGGTTTACAGAAAGATTCATCTCTTTTTCGTCCTCTACATCCCGAATGTATATCGTCCTCCGGGTAATGGAATATTCGTATCCTATCCCGGACGAGAAATAGAATCACAGGGGGAATCAGAACAATGTCTGGTGTTGCTCTTATCCAACAGGGGAAGATCAGTTTTTCTGCCGTTCCTGCCGTTGCGGGGGATTTCCGCAACTTCTTCTGATTTTGTGCCTGCCGCTTCCGATATAATGCAGACGAGTGGTTTGCCATCAGGCGAAACACTCATCACGATCTCTCGTTGACGGACATACAGTAACTGAATGGACCAGCAGATCCGAGTTCTGGTCGCTTCCGGAGTATCCGGGCCTGACCAGAAAACCAGGAACATTGTTCGCCTGCTCATCAAGGCAGATGGAGCAGCGGGACACGCAGCAACATACTATTCCGTAGAGGAAATCGTGAAGAATGTACTTCAGCCAGATGGTTCATCCTGTTTCCCGGACGACCTGAAGGAAGTACATCAGGCAACCGTTTGCTGGAAGACATCCCGCCATTTTTGTCCGGAATCTACAGCAGACATCGTTAGCGGTATCGCCAGAAAAGACGATATCGATTATTGGAAATTACTCAGAGACCCTGAAGTGCATTTGTCTCAACACTTATCCATCCAGAAGAGTGTTGGAGACTGGAATCACCGATTCTTCGGACTTCAGGAAAATGATTCTCTGGGAAAGAAAATGAGAAATTCATGCATGAAAAACTAAACATCGCAGTGTTCGTCGATTACGACAACATTGAGATCGGTTTAAAGTCCACATTGCGCCGTGAATTTGATGTATCCATTCCACTGGAAGCGTTGAAGGAACGTGGCGATATTGTGGCGAAATTTGCCTATGCCAACTGGGGCCGCCAGGAAGGCGCTGCCCGCCAGATGGCAGAAAGCGCTGTCCAGATGGTGCAGCGCCAGCCCTCCCCACGAGGTGACAAAAATGGTGGCGACATCAACCTGGCGCTGGATGCTCTGGAGATGGCCTTCACCCACCGCCACGTGAACGCATTTGCCATCATTTCCGGTGACAGCGATTTCATTCCGCTGGTCAATAAGCTGAAGGAATACGGCAAGACTGTTTTTGTGGTGGGCGGAAAGGCATTTACCTCCACCATCCTGCAGCAGAACTGCCATGAGTTCATCAGCTATGAATCGTTGCTGCCGGATAAGCCGGAGCCGATTCCGATGTCTGACAGTCTTCCCGGCGAAATCCGTGGAGAACGTCGGGATCGCAATAACCCCAGGGAGCGGAATCGTGAACGGGGAGCCACTGGGGAGCGGGAACGGGGACCCAGACAGCGTCCTCCGGCTCTGGATCTCACGCTGGCTATGCCACTGGTGGAGCGTGCTCTCCAGGTTCTGGAGCGCCGGAATGTCCAGCCCCAGCTGGGATTGCTGAAATCCACGATGCTGCAACTGGACTCCACTTTCAGTGAACGGGCGTATGGCTGCTTCAGCTTTTCCGATTTTGTGGATCGCCTGAAAAAGGGTGAGCTGATCAATGTGAATGGGTCCGGTGGACGCGTCATTATTGAACGCAAGTCCGGTGGCTTGTCCAAGCCCATGCCGCAACCTGAAGAAGCTCTTCCTGCCCTACGTGATCTTCTGGAAAATCATCGTCTGGAACTGGAAGCCGGAGAGAATGTAGAGCAACTGTCTCAATGGATGTCCGAAGAGTTCCCTGATTTTGAAGTCAAGAACTACGGATTCCAGGAGTTCAGTGAGTTTCTGAATTATGCCCAGGACAAGACAGTGGTCAAGCTGGAACCCAATGAAGACACTGGACTGGTAGTTTATCTTGGTGCTGAGTTCTATCCCCCGGCTGAGCCGCCCAAGCCTGTAGAGGAAACTCCGGAAGAAGAGGATGATGGACCACAGCCCTATGTGGAAGGTCAGCCGACCATTCTGGAACCCAATCCTCCGCCTCCAAAGCCCAAGAAAACGGCCACCCGCAAGCGTGCTGCTGCCGGAACTACTGTCCGTCGTCCACGCAAGAAGAAGACCGAGTAGGCCTGATCCTTTACACTCGATCTTATGATCGAGCGTATCTATCCTGAAGGGTCCGTGATCCCTCGCGGACCCTATTCACCCGCAGTTCGTGCCGGAGATTTCATCTATGTTTCCGGTCAAGGTCCAGTAGACCCCAAGACAGATCAGTATGTTTATGGCGATGCTCGCCATGAAACCAGACTTGTTCTCGAAAATGTCCGGATCATTCTGGAAGGTGCTGGCGCCTCAATGGCTGACGTTGTGAAGTGCAACGTCTATCTGGTGGATGGCCAGGATTTTCAGGCGATGAATGAGGTCTATGGCACGTTCTTTGGAGAGAATAAGCCAGCTCGTACGACCATCGAATGCAAATTTGCTAACCCGAACATGCGTGTGGAGATTGACTGCATCGCTTACAAGCCGAAGAGCTAAGCGACGGTTCGTTTTTAAAAGATAAGTTCGGGATCCGGTTCAGCTGTGTCCCATATCTGGCGACTGAACCGGATTCCTTTCACGTATGTTCTCAAAGACGGCAAATTCCTCTTCAGTCAACTGTGCCTGGCGACCAATCTCAGCAAGCAGAGAGCCCAGTTTCACGTGGTTTTGTGGTTCCATCGTAGATTTCAGGATATTGCTCGTCTTAACTTTATTTTTGTTAGAGAATAATCTCTCTTATGGATACTAAACCTCTAAGATGCCTTTTTTCAAGATAGTCATCTAGTTCTGCTATATTACTATACTCGGAATTTGACGGTCTTTCTTTAGCTTGGTGAAGAAGCCTTACCCATTCAGGTGCTTCATTCTCTGAATGGATCTGCAGAAGTTTGATATTTTCCCCATAAGTGGAAGTATCTTGGCTGAGATTTTTACCATTCTCATTGAGATTGTAAGCTCGCTGTATGGAACTAGCTATCCGGTGAGGTAGATTTGGTAAAGATTTAGTTTCATCCTCGCTGCCCTGGCAGTGACATACAAGTACATGCCATGGGTACATTCTGTTTATTTCATTATGTAGGGGTTTATTCTTTTGGGGAATACTTGTTACAGGTGCGAAAGTACATCCAAGATTGGTGTGATAGTGAAAATGATGATTGTGAAAATACTCCAGATTCCCAAAGAAAGTTTCATCAACAAATCGATTTTTATGTAAAGCTTTACTATTGTAGAAGACATAAAGTGGAATGGCAGATCCGCAGTTCTTCATCAGATGTTCGATCTGTTGTCCATTACCATCTAGAGACTCATACTTACCTGAATTAAATAGCCTCTTTGCTTGAATTCTTAATTCAATTCCTTTATTGTTCGTATCCCCGAACCAGAATGCCCAGTCAGCTCCAGTGGGTAGATTGTTAGTAGCTTTAGTGCCTGTGCCTTCCTCAGGTTTGGTGTACGAGCGAATCTCTAAATTCCGTCCAGAATGCCTTTCTGCTAATTCCAGTAACAGATTTTCGGTTACGGTTTCTTCGTTGTAAGCCATCCCTAAATGGTCGGCTGAGGTCAGTTTTCTGAATGTCCAGGCTGATAAATCTCTAAAGCTTTCACACAGGGTGGGGTATTGAATGGAATGCACTGATGAGTATTTTAGTTCAAGGGAATTTCTTTAAGCAAGACTCCAGTGTTTTGACTGGAGTCTTGAGGTCTCTTATTTATTCCCACTCAATCGTGGCCGGCGGCTTATGCGTCAGATCATAGAAGACGGCAGCGACTCCGGGAATCTCCAGAATTTTTGCCGTCATTTCCTGCAAAAGTGCATCTTCCATGGCGACAGCACTGGCCGTCATCCCATCCACAGAATGAATCGGGCGCAGGACGACGGAATCGGGTGCCCCTGCGGTTCCCAGTGGAATCAGCACAACCGGAAACTGCCAGACCTTCTCTTCAAATCCGGAAGAGAGGGAAAGGCTCCGCACAATCGCATCCGCACGTCGCAGACGATTCATACGGTCTTCGGTGATGTAACTCTTTCGCACCTGAAGTGTGGAGAGATCCGCATGCCCCCCGCAGAAGGCGATGACACGGTTAACGGACGAAAGACTGTTGATGAGATGGACTGCTTCTTCAATGACGCGTTCACTGGCGGTTTGGTCCAATGCCAGCACGGGCCGATAGGTCCGGCTGTCTCCCTGAACACCCACGGATCGCACGGGAACAATCCAGCCCTGATCGATCTTCTCCAGTTCACTGTTCTGGTCTGAGCAGAGGCAGCGAATAGCCAGCCCGGGTCCGGGGAAGGGATGCCGATCGAGAAGTGCATCGGGAACTCCCATGGTCCGGCCCAGCTTGCGGACCTCGTCTTTATAGAGATCGCGTAGCGGTTCGATAATGCGATTCTGTTCAATCAGTTTCTGGATGCCCGCAACCCTGTTGTGATGCGTCTTGATGGTTTCTGCTTTCTGGGTTCCACCGGACTCAATGGTGTCGGGATAAATCGTTCCCTGACCCAGAATCCACTGGCCATCCAGAAAGTGACCCCGTTCCAGAATGCGTTCCTGTACGGCTACAAACTCTTCTCCGATGATGTGCCGTTTTTTCTCGGGCTCATGAACATGGTCAAGTTGCGAGATGAATTCATGTGCCGCATCTACGACTTCAAAGACACCTTTGGCCATGTCGTCGAACGTGGTGCGGACAAAGTCTGTTTCGCCCTCCCGCATGAAGCCTGTATCGACATAGGCTGCATGGACGCGGGATGGCCCTAATGCGCGCAGGCACAGAGCAAAGGCGACGGTGGAATCCACGCCACCGCTGGCAAAGAAGAGGACATTGCGATCTTCGGCAATTTCCCGGATCTGACGCTCAATTTCTGGAAGCTGCGCTTCAGGATCCCAGTCCCGTTCTGCTTTGCAGACCTGAAAGAGATACGTTTCCAGCAGTTGATTCCCTCGCCGCGTGTGGACCACTTCAGGATGAAACTGGACTCCGTAGAAGTTGCGGGAAGCATCTCCGATGGCAGCAATGGGACAGGTGTCGGTCTTGGCCAGCAGGTCAAAGCCGGGAGGCACTTCACTCACCAGATCCCGGTGGCTCATCCATACGGGTTCAAGGGAATCGAAGTCCTGCAGCAGATCTTTCTGTTCCAGAACCTGCAGGTCTGCTTTGCCATATTCACCCTTGATGCCATGAGCGACTTTTCCGCCCAGTTCAAGAGCCATCAGTTGCAGACCATAGCAGATGCCCAGTACAGGAATTCCCAGTTTGTAGATGTCTGCATCGACAACGGGGCTGCCTTCTTCGTAAACACTTGCCGGACCGCCGGAGATAATGATGCCTTTGCGACCCTGCAGTTGCGCGGCGGGGACATCGCTGGGCTGGACATCGGCGTAGATGCCGAATTCTCTTACTCTACGGGCGATCAGGTGGCAGTACTGGCCACCTGCATCAAGGACGGTAATTTGCGGAGTCAAATTCTATTCTTGCGGATTCTGGTCCCGATTTAAACGCTGGACAATCACACTTTTTGCCTTTTCCTGCAGTTCGTTGGCTTTGGGCAGCTCTTCAATGGCACGATGAACAACCGGATCATCTTCCATCGCTGCTTTTTGTGCCTCATCGATTCCAAAAGCGGTTGTGTAGAAATCTGTCTTCAACCGGGCTTTGATCCAGTCTGCGTTCTGTGTGAAGTCAGCTTCGGTAAACTCGACACCGGAGTTCAGCAGGAACTGATGGAAATCATTGATCAGTTTCTGGTCTGGCTCCCATCCCTTGGGAAGGGTGGCTTCTTTTCCGCCGAAGTATTGTGCGGTGAAGCTGAAGGTGGAGAACTTCCGGATCAGTTCAATCTGGAACTTGTTCAGGACCGGAGCGGAAAACTTTTCATCGGGTGCGATCCCACCACCGCCATAGACTGTCCTGCCACTGTCTGTCATTTTGACGTCCAGAGGGTTCTTGGTATCGACATCCTTGCGGTAGTAGTAATCAAAGAAGGATGTGTGGCTGTAGTCGCGCTGGATCAGGCGGCCGCTGGGAGTATAGTATTTTGCTGTGGTGAGGGCGAGTGCTGTCTGTTCGGACAGCGGCATGACGGTTTGCACCAGACCTTTTCCAAAGGTGTTGTCACCCAGCACCAGTCCACGATCGTGATCCTGCAGTGCTCCTGCCAGAATCTCAGCTGCGGATGCAGAATAGCGATTCACCAGGCAGACGATGGGATAGTCATATCCCTGTGAGCCACGGCGGGCGATATAGGGTTTCTCCGCCGATGCACGGCCACGATGGGAAACAATCAGCTGCCCGCGTCGCAGGAAGCGGTCAGCCACCTCGACACCTGTATTTAAAAGACCACCCGGATTATCGCGAACATCCAGAACCAGTCCTTTGACATTCTGCTCACCCAACCGTTTGAAGTTCTCTTCCACTTCCTGACTGGTATTTTCGTTGAAATGCTCAATCCTCAGGTACATGATGCCCGGCTTGAGCCAGAAAGCTTCACGGACACTGGGGCGGGGAATTTCACCACGGGTCAGGTTGAACACCAGCGGTTCAGTCACATTATCCCGCTTCATCTTGACCTGCACTTTGGTGCCACGAGGGCCCTTCAGCCGATCTGCAATCTCGGTGGTGTTCATAGCCGTGACGTTTTCATCGTTAATTTCGAGAATGACATCACCAGGACGAATTCCTGCGTTGTAGGAAGGGGCGCCCACAAACGGATTGATCACAACAGTCTGGCCACTACGAGACCCCACCAGCATACCGACGCCATAATAACGACCACGCTGGTCGTCACGCATCTGCTGGTAATACTTGGGATCGAAGAAATTGGAGTGCGGGTCAAGCGTCCGCAACATGCCGGGGATCGCGCCGTTGTAGATCGCTTTATCCGGAGGAATATTGTCCGCGAAGTTTGCCTCGACAGTGGAGAAAACACGGGTAAATGTCTTAACCGCTACATCAACATCATCTTCAGTAGTTGCCGCAGAAACTGGTTCCACTGCTCCGGGCGCAAAAATTCCACCCAGTAGTGAGCATGCCAGCACAACTGTAGGCACTAAAAAAAAGGTGCGCCCTTGGCGCTTTCCGGTGTCAGCCATTGATTCAGGGCTCCCTTCGGCTATCCACAAGTATATCTTAATGATTTAGACGAAATTCCCGGGAATAGATCCCGCCTATTTTCAAAATCAGACGGCTCGGGCAACGCGACGAGAGCTGCTCTGGGCGGCCGCTCCAACGGGCTTCCGTGGCGCTTTCGCAGAGAGTGAAGTCAGACGTTTTACCTGGTCACTGACACACACCAGAAACATCGGTTGTTTGGAATTCTTGAAGATATCGATGATCCGTTCCTGACTATCTTCGAGATAGATGGATTTTCCGTCAGTAACGAGATGCCACTCAGCGTCATTGGAGAGTAAAGTCGCCAGTCTTTTCCCCATCTCCCGCTGTAGAAATCGAAGAACCCGACGGATTTTCTGAAGGGAGAATCCCTTTCGTCGAAGTTCAGCAATTACCGTGATTTCAACAACTTCCTCGGCCTGATAGACGCGGCGGTGACCCTGATGCTGGGGGGAGACAACCTTCTGCTCGTCCCACCACTGGAGCTGACGCAAACTAACCCCACTAATACGGGAAACATCACTGGACGTATATTGATGTCCAAGATCAGTTTCCGGATTTTCACGAGATTTTTTTGTTCTCACCATTTTTTTTCCAGCGTGTTTTGAGTTAACAGCTTAACAAATATTCACCAGAATGTTTCGGGAGTCAATCGGGTGTTTGTGCATAAGAAAGATCCGATAACCCCATCGCAATAAAGCCGCAATAAACCCTTGATATGCTGTCCGGTGATGAACCGGCGTATATTTCTCTCCACCCTGTCCCTTGCTCTGGCTGATTCGCTGGCGGGGCAACAAGTCAGACGCTTCTCTGACAATCCATTTCAGTTAGGCGTAGCCTCGGGTGATCCACTGCCCGATGGTGTGGTTTTGTGGACACGGCTGCTGGGAGAAAATCTGAGTTCTGCCGGATCGGAAACCGCAGTGTCCGGCATCTGGAAGAAGCAGGAGCCTGGCTTCCGGTCTCTGCCCACAAAGGTTCAGTGGCGAGTGGCAACTGACGATCAGATGCGGAATGTTGTGAAAAAGGGACAGGCTGTTGCGACCGGTGAACTGGCACATTCGGTACACGTAGAAGTGAGTGGACTCCAGCCCAACCGCGAATACTGGTATCAGTTCAGCGTGGGAAGTGAGGAATCACCCATCGGGCGTACCCGCACTGCACCTGTTCCGGGAGCAGCGCTCGATCAGCTTCGTTTTGCGTTTGCTTCGTGCCAGCATTTCGAAACCGGATACTACACCGCCTACGAACACATGGTGAAGGAAAACCCGGATCTGATCGTATTTCTTGGTGATTACATCTATGAAAATGGTCCGGGAAATAATGGGATCCGGCAACATAACGGTGGAGAAATCTTTAATCTGGCTGATTATCGCCGCCGCTACAGTCTGTACAAAGGAGATGCGCTTCTCCAGCGTGCTCATGCCCATGCCCCATGGATTGTGACGTGGGACGACCATGAAGTGGATAACGATTACGCCAACGACATTCATGAGCGTCACGATCCCCGAGAAGGTTTTATGGAGCGTCGCGCAAGCGCCTATCAGGCGTATTACGAACATCTGCCACTAAGGATTGGGGCAAAGCCGAAGAGTTATGACATGCAACTGTATCGGCGGGTGAACTATGGTGATCTGGCGCAGTTCCATGTCGTTGATACGCGGCAATATCGCAACGAACAGCCGTGTGGTCGGGGAACAAAGCCGCAGTGTCCGCAGGCTCTTGATCCACATCAGACCATTCTGGGGACGGCACAGACAAAGTGGTTACAGGATGGCCTCTCCGGGTCCCGTGCAAAATGGAATGTCCTTGCCAATCAGGTGATCTTTGCCAAAGTAGAGCGGGAAGATAACGGTAGTCTCGGAGAATCGATGGATAAGTGGGGTGGCTATGAGTCCTCACGGAAAGTCGTAATGGATGCTTTTGAGAAAACATCCAATCCGGTTGTCATCACTGGTGATTCCCATGCCAACTGGACCTTTGATCTTAAGAAAGACTGGAGAAATGAGAAGTCGTCTACTGTTGGTGTGGAGTTTGGGGGAACATCAATCTCATCTGGCGGTGATGGCAGTGACAAGTCGCCCTTGACCGATCACCTGTTAGAGAAGAATCCTCATCTCAAATTGCATAACACTCAGAGGGGCTATGTCAGCTGCCTGGTGACTCCAAAGGAATGGCGAACGGATTACCGCGTTGTGCCGGTTATCCGGGAAAAAGGAGCACCTGTTTCGACCAGAGCCAGCTTTGTCGTGGAGGCGGGACGTCCCGGAGTGCAGAAGGCGTAGTCTTTAGCGAATTTCTTCCGGATCGAATATTTCTTTGGAAGGCGGGAGAGCACTAAAAGGAGTCATGTCGGCTTCATCCTGAAAGCAGTCAGACAAGTCTCTCGCCGTCGCATCGAAAAGATTCAACGGATCTATCCCCAGAATCCGGTAGACGGTTTTCATCATGCCGGGGAAGCTGGTATTGGTCCGTGAAACATAGTTCTTCCGGATATGAGGCCCTGCCATCATCAGCAGGGTTCTGTGTGTGTCCACATGATCGATGCCACCACTGGCATTGCTCTCTGTAATGAATACAGCGGTTTCTTTCCATTCCGGACGTGAACTGAGGTATTCCAGAATCCTACCCAGTGCATAATCGTTATCCGCGATAAAGCTGGCCTCAAAAGGGTAACCTTCACCCGGACGAGGTGCAGCCATGCGGTCATTCGGTAACTGGATATGCAAGTACCGTGGTAATTCCTGCATACCTCTCAGCTCTTCAATCAAAACGTCCGCACGTTTCTGGTCTGGAACATCCTGCCCTGGCGGCGGATACTTACGGGAGGTATTGCGGAAAAGAGGATCGGGAATCGCTGCATTGGTCAGTGAGGGTGTGGCCGATCCAAAGTTTCGAAATGAGATCTGATTCTTTTCCAGGTGATGCCAGATGGTGCCAGACTCATTCATGCTTTCCGGGCGAATCATCACCGGAGATTCACTGAACATCAGGCGTCCCGGTGCACTGGAAAGGTGGCTGCCGGGGACGGATTGCCCTGCATCCAGAACCAGTCGTTCTGTCCAGATGCCCGGATAGGTTCCCGAAAGCCAGAGATGCCCGTCCAGGGATGTTTCAGAATCAGCGTAGAAGTTATCACTGATGGCCCATCGGTCTGCGATGGCATGATGATTCGGAGTGACATTGATGAATTTAGATGTGATTCGCTGACGAAGCTGTCCCGGAGTGTTACGGACAACTCCTCGTTTACCCCACCGAGCCAGTTCTGGCGCACTGCGAACTGCCCCATTTGAAACTTCTTCGATATCTCCCAGAATTTCATCGAAACTCCGGTTTTCTTTCACGATCAGGACCACCCGCCTGACTGTTTCCGGAATAGAATCCGGTTCACGGTTACGAGGGATGAATCCATTCAGGTCCATCACCTGTTGTGTGTTCTGAGCCAGTTCCTTCAGGTTCGGAAGGGGGAAGCTGGTGAGTGCTCCCTTCGAATGAAAGGAAGGCACAGGGGAAAACTTTGTCGCATTAGGGCCAGAGCCAAAACCTTTTGCATTGGCCGTATAAACAATCCCATCTCGGAGCGCAATTCGGGTAGGAAACCATGCCGTAGGGATATGGCCCAGAATGCGGCGCGTGACGAAATCAATGACACCCACTGCATTCATTCCCGACTCAGTGACCAGAAGCCAACCACGGCCTTCATCAATGGCCAGACTGGATGGCATGATGCCGCGATACTTCTCCAGTCCGGGAATACGAATCAGGATGTCCGGTCCTTTTTCCAGCGTCTGAGCATCGATCACTGTGATGGAGTCCTGACTTCCATTGGAAACATAGATCGTAGACTGCGTTGCGACAACACTGGATGGGCCGCTTCCACTTTCACTCAGCTTTCCTGCCGGGTTTCCTGTAGGAATGAACTTTTCCACAAAAGGATGGGCGGGGACATTGATGTTGACTACAGCCAGGGAATTCGATTCGGCTGCGTTCGGATCTCCGAGAGCCGGGACAGCAATGTTCTGACCCCGGCTATTGGTCCTTTGCTCAGCAGCAATAAGGCCGGTAGAGGAAAATCCAAAGGCTGGGAAGGGAAGTGCTGATTCCTGTGTCCAGGACTGTTCAATGCCTGGCAGAACCTTGTACTCAAAGGTGCCGATGTTGGTGATGTAAGCACGTCGACCATCGGGAGAGAGGCTGATAGCAAAGGGGAGCCGACCTAGCCGGACATTACTGACCATTTGCTTGCGCCGGGTGTCGAAAACCGCCAGGCGGAAGTTTGCCTGATCCAGCACGTACAGCAGACTGCGGTTTTGATCCAGTGCCAGATCCCCACTGTAAGAATCCCGATAACCACGCTGATTCAGATTCAGAGCGGCACGACGCTTGCCGCTGGCTGCGTCAATCAGAATCACCCGTCCGCTGGAGCCTTCAGAAACATACAGGTCCTTTTCACCTTCAAAGGCAATCCCCTGAAATACATTCTGGAGATCGTCTTCTTCTGATCCGTTTTTCCGAGCGAGGATAGTGCGGCTGCGCCATTGGCTATCTGCGTTGTCAATCACCGTGAGTGATGGGCGTGAGGGGCCTCCATCGGTCGTGACAATCCTCTTGCCGCCGGGGCTAATGGCAATTCCAAATGGGCTAGGGCCTGTGGTTACCTGTCGTCCGGCTGGATTGATCATGCGACCGCCGGGAAGAATACTGGTTCCTCCCGGTCGGCGTGTTGTTATTTCTGTGCTCGCAGGGGTACGAAACTCTGCAGCGAGCAGAGAGCTCAAGAGCAGAATCGCGACCATGACCCGATTCTAGCTTGGCAGGATCTTTGCAATATCGTTATAGAGGACAAACGCCACGACCGCCATCAGGAAAACAAAGCCGAATTTGAGCACCGTTTCTTTGATGCGCAGGCTCAGATCGCGACGCATGATCATTTCAATCAGCAGCATCAGGATCATGCCACCGTCCAGGATAGGAATTGGCAGCAGATTGAAGATCGCCAGATTCAGACTGATCATCGCCATCAGGCTGAAGTAGGGAATGAATCCTTCCCGTGCGGCTTCTCCTGAAAGCTGTCCGATCCGGATGGGGCCTTCCAGCGACTTGGGGGACATGCGCTGTTCAACGATACCGCGCAGGAACTGGAAGATCAGTCCGGCTCCCCGGACATTCTGCTTCACAGACTCCTGGAATGCAGTCATGAATGGAAGTTGCACGATGGTGACTCTGGGCTCCAGTCCAACTCCGATCATCCAGCGCCCTTCCGGAATCACATCTTTGGAGAATACCGGTTCAACACTGACTTTCTGTCGCTCGCCATTGCGGGAATAAATCACGTCGAGTGGCTTGCCTTCACTTTCGCGGACCAGTTCATGCAAACGGGAGGTAGAGTGTAGCGGTACTCCATTGACGGAGATGATGATGTCCCCTCTCTGCAGTCCGGCCTTTTCTGCGCCCATGCCGGGAGCTACCTGGGCTACCAGGGTTTCATTCTGTTCTGACCAGCCAGCAGAACCGACACCCGTTCGCTCATCCATGCGTGGGGTCACGACAACTGCAAGTTTTTCAACTCCCTGTTCTGTGGTTCTTTCCACCATCAGGGGAAGACCTTTGTCCACGCTGGCGATCTCCTTCATCAGGACATCTTCCCAGGAAGGATTGTTGTCTCCGTCAATGCGAATAATCTTGTCGCCTTCCTGCAGGCCAGCTTGTGCAGCGGCCGATCCGGGAATAATGTGCCCAATGACTGCTGGAGAGTCAGCCGAATGCATCTTGGGGAAGTGGAACATGAAGACACCCGTCAGGATGGCCACAGCCAGCACAATATTGATGGCGGGTCCGGCAAACGCAATGATCAGCCGCTGCCAGCGCGGTTTGTTCAGAAAGGATCGAGGGTCTGAGGATGCTTCCGGTACGTCCGGAGTATCCGACTGGCCCACCATCTTGACGTAACCACCTAAGGGAATCAAAGAGAAACGGAAATCTGTTTCTCCTTTGCGAAAGCCGAACAGCCGCGGTCCAAATCCGATACTGAATGCTTCAATGTGTACATCAAACCAGCGTGCGGCCCAATAATGACCCAGCTCATGAACCAGGACCATGACGCCAATCAGGACCAGAAATGCAGCAATATTCTGAAGGGTTTCCATATACTGTTCGGGCTCCTCTTTCTCTATATCTTCCTATGTGCTCTACCTTTATCCTACGTGCGATTGACCGACTGGGTAGCCTTCATGTTGGCGATTTCCCGCGCTTTGGTACGGGACTCCCTATCAATCTCCAGTACTTCACCCACATTCTTTGCGTGGCGGGATGGTACTTTGTTCAGAGTTTCTTCCACTACTTCGGCAATTGCAGGGAAGCTGATCTCTTCTTTCAGAAAAGCTTCCACTGCAATCTCATCGGCGGCATTCAGCGTACAGGTGGCAGATCCCCCTGTTTTCTGCGCTTCATAAGCCAGCCGCAGCAGCGGAAACTTCTCAAAGTCAGGCGGGAAAAACTCCCATGTTCGGGATTCCTTCCAGTCCAGCCGGGGAACCGGAGCTTCCGCCCGGTCCGGATATGTAAGGGCGTACTGGATCGGCATGCGCATGTCGGTGGTGGATACCTGCGCGATCACACTGCCGTCGTTGTACTCCACCATGGCATGGATGGTGGACTGCGGATGGACCGTCACTTCCACTTCTTCCGGTGCCAGATCGAACAGCCAGCAGGCTTCAATCACCTCCAGGCCTTTGTTCAGCATGGTGGCGGAATCAATCGTGATTCTCTGACCCATCTTCCATGTTGGATGCTTCAGGGCCTGAGCTGGTGTCACATTTGTGAGGTCAGATTTCGGAGTATTCCGGAATGGGCCACCCGATGCCGTAAGAATCAGTTTGGTGACTTCGCTCCGTCTTCCTGCCCGGAAGCACTGATGTGCTCCATTATGTTCACTATCGACGGGAAGTAGCTCTGTACCGGAAGCACGGGCGGCAGACATTACCAGTTCTCCACTGGCGACAAGGACTTCCTTGTTCGCGAGTCCGACCTGAATACCGCGCTGAATGGCGGCATACGTCGCCTCCAGCCCGGCGACTCCGACAATGGCCGACATCACAAAGTTCACTTCAGAAGCGGTTGCCACCCGGACCAGTGCTTCGGGTCCATAAAGAAGTTCCGGCCATTCTGATTTTGGAAATCCTGCCGTGACCAGTCGCTCTGCAAGGGCCTGACGGCCTTCTTCAGAGGCGATCACAACGACAGAGGGTTTAAATTCAAGGATTTGCTGGGCCAGTTCGCCAACATTGTTTCCTGCTGCCAGGGCGTAGATCCGATAACGGCTTCCCAGTCTGCGAACAACATCTAAAGTACTGAGTCCAATGGACCCGGTAGAGCCCAAAAGTGTAAGATTCTTCACGAAAAAACCAGGTTCTATCCTAGCAGACGGTCATTTTTGAAAATTTGTTTGGAAATAAGTGACCCGTAAGGGCGCCGGGAAGGTTTGCTTCAGGGGTCTTATGAGGTTAGTCTCGCTTTGGTGGGAGTTGCCTCCCCGGCTTACTTCCAATATTAGAATATGAGATTTGGAATTGCAAGAGAAAAATTCCAAATTTAGAAAATTTTTAGAGCTCGCCTTTTACCTCGACATCCACAATTTCCTCTAAAACCTTGATTGTGCTACAGATATCCTCTTCTCCATACCCTTTTGAGATGGCAGCCCGAAAAATCTGCTGAGTGAGCGCGGTGAGAGGCAGTGGGACGTCTAAGTCGTTTGCTGAGTCCAGGATAAGGCCAATATCCTTGTGCATCCACTTGACGGAAAAATTTGTGGAGAAATCCCGTTTAAACAAGAAGGGGGCCTTGAAAGTGACCAAACCGCTCTTGGCTGCACTATTATTCAAAATTTCATACATCAGTTCGGGTTTGACGCCAGCCTTGGTGGAAAGAACAATTCCTTCGTTGAAGGCCTGCAGCATATTGGAGAGGATCAGGTTCTGCGAGAGCTTTGCGTGGAGACCCAAGCCTGAAGGACCGCAGTAATAGAGATTCTTCCCCATGGGCTCAAAGAAAGCCTTTACCTTCTGGAAGGTCGCTTCATCTCCGCCGATCATGAAGGTCAGCGTGCCACCTTCTGCTCCCGGTTTGGACCCTGTACAGGGCGCATCCAGGAAATGTCCGCCTTTTTCGGCTACGGCTACGGCAATTTTCTTGCTGGAGGCCGGAGCCACGGTGGAAGCATCGGCAACCACGGTGCCGGGTTTCAGGCCGGAGAGAATTCCCTCTTCACCCAGAATGACTTTTTCCGACATGGCGGTGTCTCCCACACAGAGGAAGATCACATCTGCTTCCGCTGCCACATCTTTGGGCGTGGCACAGGCGATCCCATCGCCTTCCTTTGCCAGTTCCTGGGCCTTGGAAGCTGTATTCGACCACAGGGCAACGCGATGTCCTGCCTTCAGAAGATGACGGGCCATCGGGTAGCCCATAATGCCGAGTCCGAGAAATCCGAGATTTGCCATAGAAACGTCGATTGTACGCCTTTGGCACAATCGGATGCGAATCCCGGACTCGAAAAAGCGGGATCGGAAAAAGAGAGGTTAGTCGGTCACGACGACAGTGGGGCGCTTTTCGGAAGCATGCACCTCATCAGCACGACGGGCGACATTGCGAGCGAGTTCGAAGAAGGGAGCAGCTGGCGCATTGCTCTCTCCAAAAAGAGTGACGGGCTTCCCGCTGTCTCCGCCGACACGGATGTCCGCTTCGAGGCTGATCTCGCCCAGGAAATGGATGTCCATTTTTTCTGCGGTCCGCTTGCCGCCGCCGGTTCCGAAGACACTGCCACTCATATTTTCGACGATGCCCAGGATATTGGTGCGCAACTGCTGGAACATGCCCACCGCTTTGCGTGCGTCTTCGAGTGAAACTTCAGAAGGAGTGGTGACCACTACGCCGCCTGTCAGCGGAGTTGTCTGCAGCAGGGACAGCTGAACATCCCCTGTTCCGGGAGGCAGATCAATAATCAGGAAATCCAGGTCACCCCATGCCACCTGACGCAGAAACTGCTGGATGACGCTGTGCAACATCGGTCCACGCCAGATTAAGGGCTTGTCGCCGGGAGAAAGAAATCCCATGGACATCACCTTGAGGCCATGGATTTCAATGGGGTGAATCGTATTGTTGCTGGTGGAAACGGGAAGATTGGCTCCCAGCATCAGCGGGATATTCGGTCCGTAGACATCGGCATCCAGCAGTCCTACCTTGTAGTCCAGCTGAGCCAGGGCCAGCGCCAGATTGACGGATACTGTGGTTTTTCCCACTCCGCCTTTGCCTGATCCAACAGCAACGATGTAGTCAATGCCGGCGATCGGCTGTGGAGGCGGTGCCTGAGGTGCTTGGGGACCCATACTCACAATAGTAGCGAGCGAATCCCCTGTGGCGAAACCCGGACCTCTCTACCGGAGAGATCCCATCTTGTCCCACTGCTCGGATGCTCGCTCGACAATCTCAAGAACATCCTCTTCCAGAAGGTATCCCTGTTTCACCTGAGCACGGGCAGCCGCCAGCGTCTTTGAAATGTAATCGTCCTTGTCTTTGTAGAGCTGGGCGATTTTTTCCTTTGAAAAAGGAATTGTGGAGCCGTTCATTGCATGAATCTCACCTTCGGCTCCCACTGCTGCGGTGCGGTAATTCCAGCCCGAGTAAGCAGCCAGAGGAACGGCGACCTGTGGCAGACGGATTCCGGCCACATCATTTCCATCCAGACCGATCTGTGGAACCAGAACGGAGAAAGCCGCTCCGACCTCAGGTGGTTCTTTGGTGATGATGCCCGTAGCCGTAAACTCCGGTCCAAAATCCATTTTGTAGACCACATACGGTTTGGCGGGCGTGTGATATCCGGCAATGGGGAACTTCACCTTGCCCGGACTCACCAGTGTTCCGGCCGCAATAGTGGGATGTGCCGCAGCAGGCGGTTCCTTGCCGGTTGTGATCCACGCATTTATGGCGACCAGTAATGCTCTCATCGTGAAGCGAAGATCGTTGGAGTTGGGCAGATACTGCAGTTCCGGATTTCTGACCGGAGGAAATGTTCCGGGGGCATGCTGCGTTCCGGCCAGCATGTACTTTCGCGTATTGGCATCGTAAGCAACATCGGCTGTGCCATTGTCATTGACCTGTGTCAGTGCGGAAGCACGTCCCCAGTATTCATAGGCGCTGTCTGTGTAGAAGATTTTGGGCAGGACATTGGCTTCCTTCGCTTTCTTCAGTAAGCCGTCATCTGTAAACGGTGGCAGATCACTGGGATAGAAGGGATTCAGAAAAGGCTGTCCGTCCCGTGAGGCCTGGGCGAAGCGATGATTGAAGCTTCCGCGGCCTGCTCCTGCCACATGCGCCCACACTCCATCAAACACCTGTCGGCCTTTCTCATCTGCATTAAAGCCGTCATACAGGAATTTACGGAGGAACCGGCCTGTCTGCGACATTCCGAAGCCGATGGAGCGTTTGATGAAACGTGGCTGATCCACTAGCATCATGCCACCTCCACCGTATTTGAAGAAGCTCACCGTATCGCGGACAGAGGCCATGCCCAGGCCCGCAATGCGGGGATTTTCCGCAGTATAGACAAACTGGTAGATCTTGCCGGGAACAAATCCGGAAGCCATTTCAATGGCACGACCGTTATTCACCACTTTCCACCGGGAAGCGTCAATCTCCTGGGGTTGTCCAGCATCGGAGGAGCGTACGGTGAGCTTTCCCCCCGAAACCACCGGATATGCGATGTGATCCCGGTCTGACAGTGGCATGATAGTGCCTGCTTTCATGGGCGTGTGTTCTGCCCGCACCAGTCCGCGGATGGTCTTTCCGTTGTCCGTTGCGATGGGAGGATCGTAGCGCAGACCTTCCTTAAAGGCTTCCGGAATATCCCACTGCCAGCCGCACCAGACCAGGGTGAATCCACGTTCCAGCAGAAGGTTGTCATGTTCGCGATTGAACATGTTTTCGATTCCCCGCTTTCCGCGATTGGAGACTTCAAACAGGACTGTTCCGTTTCCTTTGGAAGAATCACGGGGCTTCAGGACATACCAGTCAGCCGTCCACTCTACCTGCCCATCTTCATTCTTTGGCGCCAGATGCAGATCGATGATGTTTTTATTTGCGGGCAGGTTTGGATCGACAGCAAAAAACGCTTTGGCCCGAATCACCTCATATGGACCAGCGTTTCCAAAGCTGCGTCCGTCAGCAAAGTCAGTTCTTTCGACGACATGAACATTCGTCACCGCACCAGAGGCGATGAGGCAGATAAGGCCTAACGAGTAGCGGAACATCTTCCGCATTCTACGCCAGACTCAGGTTTGCTTTCGCTTTTAAGGTGAAATCCGCAAACTCTTTGCGGGCCAGCTTGGGGAATGCTGCGGCAGCAATCATCACTGCGTTATCGGTGGAAAGCGATGCCTGCGGAAAGAAGATGGGGAAGGGAAGCTTTCGTTCTCTCGCTGCTTTCTGCAAACCGGAGTTACAGGATACTCCACCGGATACAATCATCGATTTTGCATCGATATCCGTGGCCGCTGCGGTAGATCTTCTCAGCAAATCCTCGACAACTGCATGCTGGAAACTGGAAAGAAGATCAAGTGTATCTTGCGGAGTGATAGCCAGCCATTCCTCCACCGTGGGGCGCGGATTGCTTTTCAGAACCACCCGACGCTGCTGGATCTCTTCTTCCATATTGCGGGCTTCGCTCCAGTAACGAACTGCTGTCTTGATTCCGCTGAAGCTGTAGTCACGAGCATTCCCTTTCATATTGGGAGTGGTAAAGCGGACCGCATGCGGATTCCCATACGGCGCCAGCCTGTCGATCACGGGTCCACCCGGATATCCAAATCCCAGTAGCTTGGCTACTTTGTCGAATGCCTCGCCTGCGGCATCATCGCGAGTCCGGCCCAGCAAACGATAGACCCAGTTTTCCTGGATTTCGAACAGGTGTGTGTGACCGCCACTCACTACCAGCGCAAGGGCAGGGAATTCCAGATGCTCGCGATGCTCCATCACTACTGCGTGGATATGACCTTCGATATGGTTCACCCCGATCAGTGGTTTGTTGTGGACAAAGCTGATGGACTTTCCATACGTGATGCCAACGAGCAGTGAGCCTACCAGTCCCGGACCCTCTGTCACTGCGACGGCGTCCAGATCGCGGAATTGAATATTTGCTGCCTGCATGGTTTCCCGCACCACGGGCGTAATGGCCCGCAGATGCTCGCGGGAAGCCAGTTCTGGCACAACTCCGCCATATTTTCCATGCACATCCAGCTGGGATGCCACGACACTGGACAGGATTTTTTCACCATCTGCGACCAGCGCTGCTGCTGTCTCGTCGCAGGAGGACTCGATTCCAAGAATGACCAACTGTTATTCTCGCAGGTTGAAGGTATCTGAATTCCATTTTGAACTTCCTCCGGACCTGATTGCTCAGGAGCCCCTGGCCGACCGGAGTTCTTCCCGCATGCTGGTCATGAACCGGGCCACTGGCGAACTGGAAGATCGCATGTTCCGTGAACTGCCGCAATTCCTCGCAGACGGGGACTGTCTGATCCTCAATGACACGCGAGTCATGCCGTCACGTATCTATGGCTCACGGGTTGGTGGGACGCGAGAGAACAATGTCGAGGTTCTGTTTCTCAAGCCGCTGACTCCGGATCGTCGGGAATGGCAGTGTCTGGTGCGGCCCGGCCGTCGTCTCCATGAGGGCGCGATCATCGAGTTTGATGACACGCTGGGAGGAGTGGTCATCGATACAGGCGAGCGCGGGGAACGTCACATCCGGCTCCTGGGGAATGGAAATATCGATGATGTCCTGAATCGTCTGGGGCATATGCCACTCCCTCCTTACATCCGGCGGGATGACCAGAAGCTGGACCGGGAAAGATATCAGACCGTATTCTCACGTGAATCAGGTTCCGCCGCTGCTCCCACGGCTGGACTTCACTTTACGGAAAAGATTCTGGATCAGTGCCGGGCTGCGGGTGCGGTTCCTGCGTGGGTGACGCTCCATGTCGGACTGGGGACATTTTCTCCGTTGCGCAAGGAGATTGTCGAAGAAGTAAAACTTCACAAGGAAAACTATGCGATCACTCCTGAATCAGCCAGTCTGATTGAGTCGGCTAAAAGGCGGATCGCGGTGGGGACCACCAGTGTCCGGACTGTAGAGTCCTGGCAACAGAGGGGCCAGCTTTCCGGAGAAACCGACATCTTCATTTATCCGGGCTACCAGTTCCGGAAAATCGACGGTCTGCTGACGAATTTTCATCTTCCGGAATCCAGTCTGCTGATGCTGGTGGCTGCGTTTGGGGGTAAGGATCAGGTATTAGCTGCTTATCGCCATGCAGTGGCGACGAAGTATCGTTTCTTCAGCTACGGCGACTGCATGCTGATTCTGTAAGTGATTATTTCGGAAGCGGGGCAATCACCAGGAAAGGCGACGACGGGGTAGTGGAGCCTGCAATCGGTTCCTCACTCACCGCGATGGAAGAGGTTTCCGGAAGACTGAGAGATTCCCGGAAGGGATGCACCACTTTTCCGTCCGTTCCGGGCTGGAAGAGTCCGGCAGGCTGTGCTGACCCGGTAGCGGGCACAATCCACATCTGGTAGATTTTTCCCTCCATGGGTTTGCGGAATCCGGATGCCACCAGCAAGGCTCCCTTGCGCGCATTCAGGAGAACTTTCCCTTGTGGTTGTGCCGGAGTCTCTTCTCCAAAGCCGATCACCAGTGTGGACGGCTCATTGAGAAATTCCATCACCGGCGATGCGGAGGCAAGATGCGCGCTGGCAGCAATCAGTTCCTGCTTGGTGCCGGAGAGTTCCCTGCCTTTGATCTGCTCCCGTTGCCAGAAGTTGAAGGTGACAAGCCCCAGCAGAATTAGCGCAGAGATCCAGATCCAGGTGCGCTTGGGATAACCACCGGGCTCTGCTTCAAACGTGACCAGAATCCGCTGACGGAGCCGTGCGGGCGGTTCCACAAAAGGAGCGGTGAATGCCAGCCCGATGGCAAGTTCCCTTGCATGCTCGATAGCTTTTACGGTTTCCGGATGGCCTTGATCCAGTCTGGTGCGAATGGCAGCAGCAGATTCAGCATCCGCTGTTCCCAGCACAAACAGCTCATACGGGTCTTCATGGAAGTCCCCGGCAGGAAGATCGTGATTGATGGAGAACCGCAACGTCTCAAGAGCCGTCCGCAACCATGTACGGACTGTTTCCACAGGCTGGTTCAGTCGGGTGGCGATTTCTGATTGATGGGCCGCTTCAAAGAAAGTGAGTTCCAGTGCCTGACGTTGACCCGCTTCCAGACCTTCGAAAACCGCCCTCAGCTTTTCGCCTTTTTCAGAGTGAAATATCTCATCGCTCATGGAGGAAAACAGATTGGGATGCTCGGAAGCGGTGCATTCCAGCGAACGGACCACTTCATCCTGTTTTGCAGACCGATTGTATTCCAGTGCCCGGTTGCGGGCGATGGTGAGAAACCACGGGGCAAACTTCACCTTCTGCGCATCAAAGGTCCGGATGCGATTCCACATCCGGAGGAATGATTCCTGTGTAAGATCCTCTGCCACTGCTGCATCCCGGACGATCCGGAAAATCATGGAATAGATCAGTCGCCCGTATCGGTCAAAAATTTCTTCCAGGGCTTTCTGGTCACGCAGGCGCAGCCGATTCACGATGCCGACAATGTCGTCGTCAGGGATTGAGGTGAACAGAATTGGGAAAAAAAGGCTCACAGGAAGTTCAGATCCGGCAGCAAATAGGCTGGAGACAGGTCATCAGTCAGTAGGTCGTCTTTTTTCAACAGACAGACCGCAGTATAACTCCGGACGGGCAAACTTCAGCGGATTAAATTTCACAAAGGTAAATTTCAGAGACTCTCCGTTTTAGTCGACAATGATCAATCTGGTACTGGATATGGATCCTGTATAGATTGTTTTCCCATTCTGAATATGATTGTTTTCAACATCTTCGGGGGTAAGGTCGTAGAGGGTGCAGTTCTTTCGATCATACCGTTTGATTTCGGGAAGTGGGAGGTGATGGCGGCGGATGTAGTAGTTCCATGAAGGTTCCAGTTCCCAGGAAACACAGAGTTTTTGGGGAGATGGAAGAGTGGGGAGCAGTGTCTGGAGAAATCTGGATGTATCCCGCACATTGGCGCTTTCTCTCCATTCTCCATACGAATGAAGGCGTGTGGCGCGAACATGTCCGACAGTAACCAGCAGCAAAACTGCTGTGAAGACCCAGTGAGCCAGTGTCCAGGATGGTATCCGGCTCCAGAGTGCGGATAGACCCAGAAGGGCTAGAATGATCAGAACTAATCCGGTACGCAGTAACGGGTATCGGACACCAGCTACATGGTGGGCAGAGATCAGGATGAAAATCAGTCCCGGAAAGAGAATCAAAATGAGTGTTGAGGGTCGATCTTCCGGGCTGTCAGAACTCCGGGATAGATTCCGGATACCCATCATG
The DNA here is from genome assembly GCA_037190045.1 of Bryobacteraceae bacterium. GTDB lineage: Bacteria > Acidobacteriota > Terriglobia > Bryobacterales > Bryobacteraceae > JAPKYZ01. The sequence continues at coordinate 807,055 of JBBCIQ010000004.1, forward strand.
GTTGTTGCGGCCAGAATGAGGATCACTAGCAGCAGGCCAGATTCCCGGAAAAAAGAATCAATAGCTCCAGAGTTCGACCATCCTGCAAAAAGAGAAGACGGTGGGTAAAAGGACTGCTCGAGCAGGGAGTTGAGTGTTCCCTGTAAGGAATCCTCCCCGAAATAGAAATCCCCCGGAACAGCATGCCGCATTGGAATAGCCATCAGAAGCAGCACCATAAAGACTAAGTGCTGACCCAGTGCCCTCAAATCCGCAAACGACCTTCTCAGCAGGACAAAGCAAACAATCAGTGCCGTTGCTGGAAAAAGAAATGTCAGATTACAGGCAATGCTTAGGGCCAGACACCAGGCTGATCCATACAGGAATTTGCGAGATGGTTCCTGTTCATCCAGATAGCGGATCAGAAACCAGACAGCACCACAGAAAAAGGCGATGGCGCATCCATATCCGCGTGCAATGGAGAGATGATCCAGCAGCAGTGGACTGGTTGCCAGTGCTGCATAGCAAAGCAGCGCCTTCCATGAATCACCCAGCAGCCGCCTGCAGATCTGCATCAGCAGAACCAGCGTGAATCCTCCTGCGATCACGCTTGGCAGTCGCAGAATAGGTTCGGACCAGCCTAGTGGAGTTTTGCTCCAGAGTGAAAAGAGGGTGAACAGTACATGATTGTTCGCATCGAAGAAATGGGGTGCAACTACCCGTTTCCAGCCCTGTGACGTAAACAGGTTGAATGTGAATGCCTCATCAATGGTAAAGGAGAGTGTGATGACTCTGTAGATGATGGAAAAAAATAGAGTTATGGCCAACATCCACATCAGTGAAACAGAGTGGCTTTTTGAGGGCATCATTTCAGATACAGAGTCCATCAAGTTATAACGCACTCTTGACAGACTGCGAAATCTGACCTAACATGAAGGCGAATAAAAGGCGAAAATAATGGCGCTTTACATCGGCAGTTCCGGATGGTCAGAACGTAAGGGGGCACAGATTGCCTCACGAGTATCTGTGGCAGAAATCGGCTCGTCGTTTAATCGGCCACTGGAGAAGAAAACTGTAGATCGGTGGCTCAATCTGGTGCAGCCTTATCCGGATTTCCGGTTTACGGCTATGCTGGGCAGGCAATTCTCGCATGAGCGCCTGATGGCCGGATCTGACATCGACTATTTCAAGAAAGCGCTCTGGCCCATGGTGAATCAGCGCCGGATTTCTTCATTGTTGATACGTTTTCCCGATGACTTTCACTTCTCTGTAGCGAATGAAAAACACCTGATTCAGCTGAGACGGTCTTTTCATGAGTTTTCGCTGGTCGCGGAATTACCTCATGAAAGCTGGTCGACCTATGAAGCGCGGGCAGTCCTGATTGATCGGAGGATAGGACTGGCAGGCGACCATCTCACTTCGGGTACGGGATACCTGCGTGTCCCGGCCCGGCACGGAGATCTGGATCTGATCGAGGAGAAAATCCGGAAAATGATCCGGCTGGCAGACCAGACCATCGTAATTTTTCAGGAAGAGGTCTCCGCTACAGAAATGCTGGCACGCATGCAGGGCCTCTCCATTGCTCCCGCACAGCATGCCTTCAGTTTTCATCGTGCGGTGGCGTGATCCTCTCGTTTAAATATTCAGCCTGATACATTCAGTTTGATGCGAATGTATCTCTGCATTTTTCTTTGCCTGTCCGTGGGGATTGCTGCAGAGAGGGCGGATATCGTTGTCTATGGCGGCTCAGCGGCTGGAGTGACGGCGGCTCTGCAGGCAAACCGCGAAGGAAGATCCGTTCTGCTGGTCACCCCGGAGGAACACATCGGGGGAATGGCCGTGGAGGGACTGGGCAGTTCTGACATTAATAACCACTGGTTCCGCAATGACTATGCCGTGGGAGGACTTGCGCAGGAGTTCTATCAGCAGGTTGGCCTGAAGTACGGAAAGAAAGAGCCTGTCTATCTTTTCGAATCCCACATTGCTGAGAAAGTATATGCAGAGATGCTGGCGTCATCAGGTGTTCGCATTCTGCGGGAAAAAAGACTGCGCGAACCGCTCCGTAAGTCAGTTTCATGGAACCGAAACACTAAACAGATCTCTGCCATCCATCTGGAGGACGGAACAGTGGTGGAAGGAAGCTATTTTATCGATGCCACCATTGAAGGCGATCTGCTTTACGCAGCTGGTGTAGAAACTACCATCGGCCGGGAATCCAATGCAAAGTATGGCGAAACAAAGAATGGGATTCGCGATGTGAATACATACCGGCAGTTTCCGTTCCGCATTGATCCGTATTGGGAGGAAAGAAATCCAAAAAGTGGACTGTTACCCACGATTCAGGATGAGCCGCTAGGTGTTGCCGGGGAAGGAGATCATCGCATTCAGGGATACTGCTTTCGCTCTTGTCTGACTAAAGATCCGGAAAATCAGATTCCTTTTCGTCCTCCGGCTGGCTATGACCCGAAACAATATGAACTGTATCGTCGCTATGCCGCCCTGGGGGGTGAACTCTACTCTCCACTGGCAAGGCTGCCGAATGGAAAGACGGATCTGGGCAGCTGGCATGATCTCTCGGCAAATCTCTATGGCATGAATTTTGAATATCCGGGCGGAAACTATGCCACCCGGAAGCGGATCTATGAGGAGCATCGTCATTTTGTGGAAGGGCTGTTCTGGTTTCTCGCGAATGATGATCGTCTGCCTGAGAAGACCAGGGAGAAGTGGCGGGGCTGGGGACTCTGCAAGGACGAGTTTACGGATAATGGCGGATGGCCTCGTCAGTTTTATGTCCGTGACGGACGCAGGATGGTGTCCGATTATGTCATCACGGAACGCCATACACGGAAGATTAATCCTGTTCCGGTAGAAGATCCGGTAGCACTGGCTTACTGGCCGACAGATATGCATCATGTGCGGCGAATCGTGCGCGACGGTGCTGTTTATAATGAGGGGTTTGTTTTTGACGATGGCAACTGGGGACCTTTTGGCATCTCATACCGTGCGCTGGTTCCCCGTCGAAAAGAAGTGACGAATCTGTTGACTGCTGCTGCACCCTCATCCAGCCATGTGGCTTATGGAGCCATCCGGATCGAATTCACATTCATGGCGCTGGGACAGGCCACGGGGGCCGCCGCCGCACTGGCTTGGGAGCGGAAGGTGAATGTCCAGGATGTCTCCTATCCTGAGCTGAGAAAGCGTCTGGAAAAGTCTGGACAGCGCATGAATCTCAACCTGACGGAAGCAAAGAAGCCTCAATAGCTGCGAAAAGCTGCGGGTGCGGTGACAATAGAGAATGTTGTCCCGTGGAAGTTGGGCCATCGGACAGCTCCCTGAGGTTGAGAATGACGCAGCCGTCGCATCCTGGAATTCCGGAAATTTTGGCTTCCTGGCACCATCTCTCTGCGGAAGCGCAGGAGAAGGCGTTTCGCGGACTCACGCGCGATCTGCGGGAAGAACTTTTTTTCAATCTCACTTCACAAGACCAGGTAAATCTTCTGCTGACGATGCCTCCGCATGAACGGAGGACATATCTGCGCGTTTTGCCTCCTGATGATGCTGCAGATGTGATTCAGCATGCGCCGTTTGAGGAAAAAGGCAATCTCATCGGCCTGCTGGATCACATGGCACGACGCGATGTCAGTGCTTTGTTGGCGTATGCCGAAGATGATGCAGGTGGGCTGATGAATCCGCGCTTTGCCCGCCTGCGTCCGGACATGACAGTGGATGAGGCGATCTCCTACCTGCGTTTGCAGGGCAGGCAGATGGAAAGCATCTACTACGCGTATGTTCTGGATGCAGATCAGCGTCTGCTGGGTGTTGCTTCCATGCGGGAATTATTTACCGCCAGCGGCCGGACCCGCGTGATCGATGTGGCGGAAACAGATGTTGTCAGCGTGACGGATGATACGGACCAGGAAGAAGTGGCAAAGCTTTTCAGTGCGCATGGATTTACTGCCATTCCTGTTCTGGATGAGAACGGACTCATGAAAGGAATCGTCACGGTGGATGACATTGTGGCGGTTGTGCAGGAAGAAGCCACAGAAGATATCCAGAAGATCGGTGGTATGGAAGCCCTGGGGCGTCCTTACTGGGAGACAGGCTTCTGGGAGATGGTGCGGAAGCGTGCAGGCTGGCTGGCCGCACTCTTTCTGGGTGAGATGCTAACGGCGACTGCCATGGCTCGTTATGAAGATGAGATTGCGCGTGCGGTGGTGCTGGCCATCTTTATTCCACTGATCATCAGCAGCGGAGGGAACTCCGGTTCACAGGCGACTACTCTCATTATCCGTGCGATGGCTTTGAGTGAAATCCGCCTGAAGGACTGGTGGCGTGTGGCGCGTCGGGAAGTGCTGAGCGGGTTGATGCTGGGGGCAGTGCTGGCTGCGATCGGTTTTATCCGCATCGTCATCTGGGAAACCATCGGCCATTCCTATGGTGAGCACTATCTGCTGATCGCCGTTACTGTGGCGCTGAGTCTGATCGGTGTTGTTCTTTTCGGAACCGTTGCCGGAAGCATGCTTCCCTTTCTGCTGAGGCGGGTGGGGCTGGATCCTGCCAGTGCCTCGGCACCCTTTGTGGCAACTCTCGTTGATGTAACCGGACTGATTATTTATTTCACAGTTGCTAACTACGTTTTACACGGTACGTTGCTTTAACTTTCCTTTGCATGGCAATTTTTCCCTTTCCTAAAACTACTGTTGATATTCCATGACAGCCCGCGATATGCTCTCTGGGTATTTGACGGGGAGTCTGGCGGGCTGACCAGTCAGGCTGGATATCAAATACGCAAGATATAGAATTGCCAACCTTAGTAAGGAGCAACATCCTGTGATGTTTTTGGCGGAAACCTTGTCTGTTTGCCGAAAAGTCCGGTCAGGACTTAAGGCATTTTCTCTCTTCTCTCTTTCGACGCTTGCGCTGTATGCACAAGGCGAACATAAAGGCGGTGAGGCCAATCTCGTCCTGCCTGATCTTGACCTGGCTACATTTCTCGGGGGAATTAGTGGAAGTAGCCTGCTCTATGGAGGATTACTTGTCGGGCTGCTGGGTCTGCTGTTCGGCCTGATGATTTTTACCCAGCTGAAAAACATGCCTGTTCATCGGGCCATGCTGGAGATATCAGAGCTGATCTATGAAACCTGCAAAACTTATTTGCTGACCCAGGGAAAGTTTCTGCTCATTCTTGAGTTGTTCATTGGTGCAATTATTGTTTTCTATTTCGGACTTTTGCAGGGGATGGATGCATTTCGTGTTGCAATCATTCTGCTGTTCTCGCTGATTGGAATTGCCGGAAGTTATGCCGTGGCGTGGTTTGGAATTCGCGTGAATACGTTTGCCAACTCCCGGACAGCCTTTGCCAGTCTTTCCGGAAAGGCATTCCCTTGTTATGAGATTCCGCTGAAAGCGGGCATGTCCATCGGGATGCTGCTGATTTCGGTGGAACTGCTGCTGATGCTGTGTATCCTGCTGTTCATTCCAGGAGAACTGGCAGGTCCGTGCTTCATTGGATTTGCAATTGGAGAATCCCTGGGTGCTGCTGCCTTGCGCGTAGCCGGAGGAATATTCACCAAGATTGCCGACATCGGTGCAGACCTGATGAAGATCGTTTTCAAGATCAAGGAAGATGATGCTCGCAATCCTGGTGTCATTGCAGACTGCACCGGAGACAATGCCGGAGACTCTGTGGGGCCATCCGCAGACGGGTTTGAAACTTATGGCGTCACGGGTGTCGCGCTGATCAGCTTTATCCTGCTGGCTGTTTCCAATCCGGTGGTTCAGGTTCAGTTACTGGTCTGGATCTTTATCATGCGCGTGGTGATGGTGATTGCTTCCGGCTTGAGTTACTTTGTCAATGAAGCAATTGCCAAAGCGAAATACTCGGCTGTCTCAAAGATGAATTTTGAAGTGCCGCTGACTACTCTGGTCTGGATCACGTCCATTGTGTCTGTAGCATTTACTTACATCGTGAGCTATCTGCTGATTCCGGATCTTGGGGATGGAACGCTCTGGTGGAAGCTCTCCACCGTAATTACTTGTGGAACACTAGCGGGAGCTATTATTCCCGAACTTGTAAAGGCATTCACATCTGTGGACTCCCGTCATGTTCGCGAAGTTGTCACCTCTTCAGAGCAGGGTGGACCCTCTTTAAATATCCTCTCCGGTCTGGTGGCAGGGAACTTCTCGGCATTCTGGCTGGGCATGGTGATGCTGTTGTTAATGGTGATTGCCTATGGTGTTTCGACACTTGGCTTTGACGCACTCATGATCGCCCCAGCTGTATTTTCTTTTGGGTTGGTTGCGTTTGGTTTCCTCGGCATGGGGCCTGTCACCATTGCGGTGGATAGCTATGGACCTGTCACCGACAACGCGCAATCTGTCTATGAACTTTCCATGATTGAGGGCATCCCCAATATCCGGGAAGAGATTCAGAAGGACTTCGGTTTTTCAGCTGACTTCGAAAAAGCCAAGGAAAATCTGGAAGAAAATGATGGAGCTGGAAATACCTTCAAGGCCACAGCTAAGCCGGTCCTGATCGGCACGGCAGTGGTTGGTGCAGCGACGATGATCTTCTCCATCATCATGGCGCTGACAGAAGGGCTGAAGCCGGAACTGTTATCTCATCTGTCGATCTTGCATCCGCCATTCCTGCTGGGCCTGATTACTGGCGGCGCTGTCATCTACTGGTTTACCGGCGCATCCATGCAGGCGGTTACCACCGGAGCATACCGGGCAGTGGAGTTCATCAAGGCGAACATCAATCTGGTGAATGTGGAGAAGGCGAGTGTCGAGGATTCCAAAAAAGTGGTGGAAATCTGTACGCAGTATGCACAGAAGGGAATGTTCAACATCTTCCTGACTGTCTTCTTCGCCACACTCGCGTTCGCTTTCTTCGAACCTTACTTCTTCATCGGTTATCTGATTTCAATCGCGCTCTTTGGACTGTATCAGGCGATCTTCATGGCGAATGCAGGTGGTGCGTGGGATAACGCAAAGAAGATTGTGGAAACTGAACTGAAGCAGAAAGGAACTCCGCTGCATGATGCCACGGTAGTAGGCGATACGGTGGGAGATCCGTTCAAGGATACAAGCTCTGTTGCCTTGAATCCGATCATCAAGTTCACAACACTGTTCGGCCTGCTGGCGGTGGAACTTGCTGTATCGCTGGTCCATTCCAACGGCTCATCGTTCACGACAATTCTGGCCGTTGTGTTCCTGATGATTGCGCTCTTCTTTGTCTATCGCAGCTTCTACAACATGCGAATCGAAAAGTAAGGAACTCTTCTTGTTCTGAAAAGAGGCATGGATTCATTTCTATGCCTCTTTCTTTTTGTGATGACGGATCAGGGTATAACGGAAGCATGTTGTTTGCGGATCTCGTAGAGACTTCGCGCAGGGTAGCCGGCACATCCCGGCGTCTGTACAAGATCGAACTGCTCAGCCAGTTCCTTCGCCAGTTGAATCCACAGGAAGCAGAAGCAGCTATTGGATTTCTTTCGGGGATTATCCGGCAGGGCCGGATTGGAGCGGGCTATGCGCTGGTGAAAAGCCTGCCTTCCGGTTCAGCCATTCAGTCATCTCTTTCTATCGGAGACATTGACCAGGCATTCACGGATTTCCAGCAGATGCGCGGTACCGGATCAGCGAAGCGAAAACAGGAGCTTCTCCAGTCTGTTTTTGAGCGTGTCACACCTGAAGAGCATCACTTCTTGTCCAACCTGCTGATGGGGGAGATTCGTCAGGGTGCGCTGGAAGGCATCATGGTGGATGCTCTGGCCAAAGCTTCCGGCATTGAGGTGTCGCGTCTGCGGCGAGCCGTCATGCTGGCAGGAAGCATTATTCCGGTAGCATGTCCGGCGCTGGAAAAAGGGGATGCTGGCATTGAACAGTTCTCCCTGCGACTCTTCCAGCCAGTGCAGCCGATGCTGGCGCAGACATCGGAAGATCCCGAAGAAGCTCTGGCCGAGTTTGGAGAAGCTGCTTTCGAATATAAGTTTGATGGTGCGCGTATCCAGGTTCACCGGCAGGGAAGCGACATCCGGGTTTTTTCGCGAGCTCTGAACGAAATCACTTCTGCGGTGCCGGAGGTCGTGGAAGCCGCCCTGGCACTTCCTGCACGTGAGTTTATTCTGGATGGCGAAGTGATCAGCATGCAGGATGATGGACGTCCGCGACCTTTTCAACAGACTGCGCGCCGGTTTGGTCGAAAGCTGGATCTGGATCGTGTGCGGCAGGAGCTTCCACTGACACCGTTCTGGTTCGATGCGCTGTATATGGACGGAGATTCTTTGATTGATGAAGTGCAGTCGCACCGATTCGCTGCCGTTCGTGCGGTTTCCCCTGCTGCGCATCTGATTCCGCATCTGGTCACTGGCGACAATGATCAGGCTTCAGGATTCCTGACACAGGCGCTGGAACAGGGCCACGAAGGGGTAATGGCAAAAGCGACAAACTCTCTTTACTCAGCAGGAGCACGCGGACAGAGCTGGAAGAAGATCAAGAAGGTACATACTCTGGATCTTGTTGTGCTGGCTGTAGAGTGGGGCAGCGGACGCAGAAAAGGATGGCTGAGCAATCTGCATCTTGGTGCTCGCGATCCGGAAAAAGGAGGCTTTGCCATGCTGGGCAAGACCTTCAAAGGAATGACCGATGAGATGCTTCAGTGGCAGACTGAAGAACTGCTGCGGCTGGAAACGGCACGCGATGAGTATACGGTATACGTGGAGCCGAAACTGGTGGTTGAAATTGCATTCAACGATATCCAGATCAGCTCCCGTTATCCCAGCGGCCTTGCTCTTCGTTTTGCTCGTGTCAAACGATACCGGACGGACAAGACTCCTGAACAGGCAGATACATATCAGACAGTGCTGGCCCTAGCGGGGAACCAGCATGTCGTTTAGCTTTTTGATCTCCGCCGGATCAAATTTCAGCTTGCGGTCATAGGTCATCAGGCCGTTGATCTCCTGCTCCACATCGGTGAGCTGGGTGTAGCAGATCGCCATGATGTTGGGGAGTTTTGCAATTCCTTCCCACAGACTCTTCAGGCGAGCGAATGCTGCTTCCTGATTTGGTTCCACTCCGGCATAGCCCCATGCGTCGGACGGGACATTGGATCCCGGTGCGATATAGGAGATGCCTCCAAATTCACTCAGAAAAATAGGCGAACCGTTATAAGAGAATCCGGGAGCGAGTGCTTCTCTTCCATTGCGGGGGAACGGAACACCTGCCCCTTTTACGTCCTTATACTTGCTGACCAGAATGTCTCCTGTCCGTGCATAATCATGGATGCCGAAAAGATCAGTAATGTCTGTGTGTTCCCAGCCATCGTTATCGATCACGGGACGCGTGGGGTCCAGGGACTTCGTCAGCCAGTACATGGCCTTCAGGTGAGCGGACTGGCGCGGATCGTAAAGATTTGGCACTCCCCAGCTTTCATTGATGGGAATCCACATGATGACGGAAGGATGTGACGCGTCGCGTTCTACGGATTCAATCCATTCCTGCGTGAAACGGGCGACATACTGCTCATCAAACAGATATGCATTGGCAGCTTCACTGGATACCAGAAATCCGCGCTTGTCCGCCCAGTAAAGGAATCGTGGGTCTTCCAGTTTCTGATGCTTGCGGGCCCCATTGAATCCCATGGCGATCATCTGATCGATATCAAACTTGATCGCGTCGTCTGAAGGTGGCGTGAGTGTGGATTCCGGCCAGTAGCCCTGATCCAGTACTGTCTTCAGGAATACCGGGCGTCCATTGATCATGAACTTTCCGTTTTCAATGGTGACGGTACGGAATCCGAAATAACTCTGGACACTGTCGAGAACCTGATCTCCTTTGCGGATTTGGAACTCCACATCATAAAGATTTGGTGCTCCCGGCCCCCACAGCTTTGGCTGTGCGACGACGACAGAAGCAGAGACCCGCTCATCGGATGCCGGAGTTTCCGTTGTGCTGAGAACAGTGGAGCCATCTTTCAGGATCGTGACCAGCTTCAGATCTTTCTGATGCCGGGAGATCCGTGTATCAAAGCGGGCTGTTCCATCCATTTCGGCAGTGATGCGGATGCGATTCAGATAACTGTCGCCTGTGGCTTCCAGCCAGACGGGCTGCCATATACCAGTGGTGCGGGTGTAGAAGATTCCTTTGGATTTCTGTTCCCAATACTGCTTGCCACGCGGAATATGTCGGTCTGTCGGCGGATCAATGGCGCGGACCTTGATCTCATTGGCGCCAGCCTTCAGCTCATCGGTGATATCTGCATCAAAGGGAGTGCTGCCTCCCACATGGGATGCCACTTCTTTGCCATTCACCCAGACGGTGGCAATGTAATCCACGGCTCCGAACTTCAGCAGGACCCTCTTCCCTTTCCAGGCAGCCGGAACCTGGATGGATCGCCGATACCAGACCTCCGGGTGGAAATCCGTGTCTCCGATTCCACTCAGTTTTGTTTCCACTGCAAAGGGAACGGTGATCTTCTTGTCGAAAGATTTTCCGTTATAGCCAAAGTCCCACGGGCCATTCAGGGATTGCCAGTTTTTCCGCTCGAACTGCGGTTGTGGATATTCAGAACGAGGAATCGACTGAGCAGCAAGGCTCAAAACACACAGGAACAGAGGAAACAGAGTCTTCACAATGTCTCTAGGGTAATGCAGATCGGAAAGTTTACAATCTGCGAAACGTCGCAGAATCTAGCTCTGGTTCGAATACAAAAATAGAATTCCTGTCAGAGGAAGGCCAATGATGGTTAGCCAGAAGGCTACATACAAAAGTTTCAGAGGGATACTGCCGAAGTCGCCAAAGTTGAGTGGTTCCACTGCCTCAACGGTATAAATGCGGGGATCAGACCGGCGGGCATCATAGATTTCCAGAGTGCGTCCGCTGTATGCGTCCACACAGACGAAGCTGGCATCCCGACGGCTGGGAGCACTTCCGGCTGTTCCAAAGATGACATAGTGCGTGGTCAGGCGGGAAGGCAGAATCAGACTGGTTGGTTTCAGTCCCGGCAATGCAGTGCGAGCCGCATACATTGCCTGTTCAGCGCTGATTAATGGCAGGTCAGTCCACATGAAGACTCAACTCACTTCCGGGTTAACCGATAGCAGGCAGAGTCAGGCTGAGTCCGAACAGAATCAACGACTGAGCGAAGATCGAGAGGCCCCAGAGGATTGCGGATTTAATATTTCGATTGGTCATATATGCAAATCAATTGCAATTATAGCAATTCAGGACTGAAATAGTCCAGAATCTATTGAATGGTATAAATTTTTTTCTGAAATGTGCCGATAGACAGTTGAATGCAACCGTGGATACTTCTTCTCCTCTTTGTTCAGACGCCCACATCTTATGAAATGTCACGTCTCCGGATGGAAGAATCCATCACGAAGCAGCGAGAGTCGGTACGCCAGCAGGCGATCTTCATTCATCTGTATCCTGCTGATAATGAAACACCTTTCTTTTCCAATCCGTGGCCACGGGTGACCGATCCGGGCGAAATTGCCCTTACCTCCCCGATTTGTGATCCTCTCCCGCGACAGGATCTGGAGCGGATGATCACTCATGCGGCGAAAAGCAACAAACTGCCGGATCTGTTGATCCGGACTGTGATCCACAAGGAATCTGCAGGAGATCCCTGTGTACTATCCACTGCCGGGGCCATGGGCCTGATGCAGTTGATGCCGGAAACTGCGCAAACCTTCAGGGTGAGAGATCCATGGAATCCTGTCCAGAATATTGAAGCAGGGTCGAAATTTCTAAAGCAGATGCTGGCGCGCTACGAAGGGAATCTGTCATTGGCTCTTGCCGCCTATAATGCCGGACCGGGAAATGTGGACAGGTATGAAGGAGTTCCGCCTTTTGCAGAAACGCAGAACTATGTAGAGGGGATTCTCAGGGAACTGCAGCCCCGACCCGGAGATACGGGCCGGGAAATTGCTCCACCTGTTCAGTGATTATTTTTTGGGAAACTTTGGATCGGCTTTTACTTCCAGGATCTGTGCCACATGGCGTTCATTATGCGCTGACATGAAGAGAATCCACTGGACGCTGTCCAGTTCTCCAAGCGGCGAGGGCTGGAAATGATTCCGAAGGTCGATTTTTGTGGTCCGTGCCCAGTCCAGTGTCACGCCACGAGCTTCCTGGAAGGCGGCAGCACCGGCAGGCGCGGTGGAATAGATTCCTTTGGGGACAAATGGATCGGGAGCTTTGAACTTCTGGCTACGATCCGGCACTCCCTTCAGGATGTTTTCATCGGGTACTTTTGTTGCCGGAGCCTTTCCGGCAGGTGAATCTGCTGTTTTCTTTACGCCTTCAAACAGACCTTTTTCTGCCAGAACCAGATGCTCGACGACTTCTCCGACAGACCATCTGTCCGGGGCGGACTTGAACTTCCACTGTGCATGGCTGAGTCCTTCGATTGCGTCGAGCAGCTGTTTCTGTGAGCTGTGCAGATAGCTGAGCATTCTGTCGCGATCTCCCTGCTTGAGTTCCTGTGCGGAGAGACTCGCCACGGCGAGGGTCAGACATAAAAAAGCCTTGGTCATCAACTCGGTTTTAGCATGGACTGACGGGTTCCGCGATGGGAGAAAATCCCGTAGAATCGCAGGCGTGATGAAAACATGCCTCGTACTGCTTCTGTCCGTGGCGGTTCTGGCGCAGCCTCAGCCAGATGATCCTCGCACACGATGGTTCCGGGAAGACAAATTCGGATTGTTCATTCATTGGGGACCTTACTCCGTGATCGGGCGGCATGAATGGGCACGGCAGTTTTTCCAGATTCCTCAGGCCGAGTACGATGTCTTTGCCCGGCAGTTCAATCCGGTCAACTTTCAACCCGATGAGTGGGTATCCCTTGCCAAAAATGCCGGAGCTAAATATATCGTTCTGACCTCCAAGCATCATGATGGCTTTGCTATCTGGAAATCGAAGGTTTCAGATTACGACATTGAGATCACGCCGTATCGGAACGATCCCTTTGGGCAACTGGCAGAAGCCGCACGGAAACAGGGAATGCGGTTTGGTTTCTATCACTCCATCATGGACTGGCATCATCCCGACTACCGTCCGCGAAGGCCCTGGGAATATCCCGGTGATGGAGAGCAGGAGAAGAGCCCCACCAATCCTTCCAATCTTCGCTATATCGCCTTCATGAAAGAGCAGCTGCGGGAACTTCTGACCAACTACGGGGATATTGCTGTGGTCTGGTTTGATGGCGAATGGGAACACACGCTGCGCGATAACAGGATGGATGACGATGTGTATGACTTCATTCGCAAGATCCAACCCAATACGCTGATCAATGACCGGCTCTATGAACGAAAGCCCGGAAATCGTGCGGATTTTGGAACGCCGGAGCAATATGTTCCTGCGACAGGCATCCGTTCTCCTGATGGAAAGCCCGTGTTGTGGGAGGCCTGCGTCACTATCAATGAATCGTCGTGGGGATATAACCGCTATGAGACGGAATTCAAGACGGACAGGGACCTGATCCGCATGCTGGTAGAGGTGGTTTCAAAAGGCGGAAATCTTCTTCTGAATGTCGGTCCCACGCCGGATGGCAGAATCCAGCAGGAATTCGTGACCCGGCTGCAGGCGATGGGGCAATGGATGAAGGTAAACAGCGATTCCATCTATGGAACCACCGCCAGTCCGTTTGAGAAGCTGCCTTTCTTCGGGCGTGCGACGGTAAAACGTGACAGGCTTTTTCTGCACGTCTTCCAGTGGCCCCGGAATGGCAGGCTTCGTGTGCCCGGTCTGAAAAATCAGGTGAAATCGGCCGGTATACTGGCCGATCAAAAGGTACGCCTGACCGTGAATAGAGAAGGAGAGGATGTCCTGATCCAGTTGCCTTCCACGGCACCGGATGAGATCGCTTCTGTCATTGAACTGAAGCTGGACGGACCTCCGCAGGTTGGCCCATACGTCATTCATCCCGAGAGTGATGGTTCCATTGAACTCGGTATTGAATCCGCAGAGATTGATACGCGGTTTGAGCAGAGAGCAAAGAAAGAGAATTTTCTGGGGCATGTATTCCTGACACGATGGACACGGACAGATGATGTTCCTTACTGGAACTTTTCACTCCCCAAGGGTGGACGATACCGGGCAGAGATTGTCTATGCGTCCGCCATGGGGGAACCACAAAAACTGACAGTAGAAGCGGGAGGGAAATCCTATGAACTGACAGCTCCTTCAACCGGAGGAGAATTTGTCTTCCGTCCGGCAAAGGATGTCATCGAGCTGGATCTGCCTGCCGGTGAACAATCACTGCGGGTGAAACCTGCTGCAGCTCTGTCCCGGTTCAGCTTTGAAAAAGTGAGATTGATTCCATTGCCGTGAACTTTCTCAGAAAGGATGCGTATTGATTCTGTAATGAAGTATTTCCTCTTTGCAAGCTTATGTGTAGCTTTGGCCGGATGTGGCCCTCATATGGATCGCCTGGATGAGGAACTTGTCGAGGGCAAAGAAACCGTCGCCATTGAGCGAGGCAAAGTAGAAATGGTGCGTATGGAACTGGTGATGTCTGCGGGAGAGGTTTCTCTGAAAGGTGGTGCTTCCAAACTGCTGGAAGGAACTCTTTTCTATAACATCCCTTCTATGAAGCCGGTTGTCCGCTATGAGGACACAGGGTTTCGCGGCCATTTGTTGATTGATCAGAGCGGAGATTCCTCCATCCATATCGGCAAAAACATCCGAAATAAATGGGAGCTGGCAGCAGATAACAACATCCCTCTTGATCTGATTCTCAGGATGGGAGCCGGGGAAAGCCGTCTGATATTGGGAGAAATGACACTTCGTCGTGTGGAGGTCAATGTCGGAGCCGGGAAGATGACTATGGATCTGCGTGGAGACCCGCAGAAAGACTATGACGTCGAAGTCCATGGTGGAGTTGGCGAAGCAACCATTCATCTTCCGACTGATATTGGGGTGAGCGTCAATGCCCGTGGAGGGCTGGGAGAGATCAAGACCAGTGGTGATCTTCGTAAAGATGGTCCAAGCTACGTCAATTCAGCCTATGGAAAATCTGGTGTGACTGTCCGGGTTGATGTGCAGGGAGGCATCGGTCAGATTAACCTCCACTGCGACTAAGCACTCAGAGTCAGGCAGCCTTGATGGCACTGGCATTCTTTTCAATTTTTGCGATTGCTTCTGCTATCTGTTCCATTCCCCGGCGTGTATCCAGCATCATGGTTTGCGTGAACCAGACAGCTTGTGAACATAGCTTGTTGTTTACAGGGCAGGTCTCGAGTGACATGGGACCATAGCCGGAAGAGCAGGGAATTCCTTCAGCGCGAAGTGCCTTGATGAACTGGTCACGACTTAATGCTCCGTCATAGCGAAACATATAAAGATGCCAAGCATTACGTGTACATCCACCGTATAGTTCCTGGGGGGAAATTCCGGGAATTTTGGTCAGCATGGAAGAAAGATAGAGCGCATTGACACTGCGCAGTCGAGCCTGTTCTTCGACGCGTGCCATCTGGGCGAGTAGCAGTGCAGCCTGGAACTCTGTCAGGCGACCGTTCATTCCTCTGCCCTGGTAGTTGAAATCCCCACCTGCTTTTCTGCCGCGTCCGTTGTTGTGGAATGCATAGCACTTCTCGATGAACTCTTCGTTATTGGAGAGAATCGCGCCACCTTCGCCGGAGTTCAGATTCTTCGATGCCTGAAAGCTGAAACAACCTGCAAGCCCATAAGTCCCTACCTGTCTTTCCTTCCACTGTCCAAGATGAGCCTGACAGGCATCTTCAATGACAGGGATGTTTCGCTTCTTCGCGATGCTCAGGATGGTATCCAGATCTGCACTGGCTCCGCCCAGATGAACGGGCATGATCGCTTTGGTGCGCGGAGTAATGGCGGTTTCAATCTTTGCTGCATCAATCTGGAAAGTTTCCAGATCAGAATCAACATACACCGGTTTGGCCCGGTGCAGTTCCACTGCGTTGACTGTCGCGATGAAAGTATAAGGCGGAATGATTACTTCATCTCCCGGTCCGATACCCAGTGCTCCAAGAACAGTGATGAGTGCGCTGGTGCCGCTTGCCGTCGTCAGGCAATACTTCGCTTGTGTGAAACGTGCGTATTCCTCTTCAAACTGGTTGACCAGAGCTCCATTGCCTCGTCCCCAGCGCCCGCTTTTCAGGACAGAAACAATTGCTTTTTCCTCGGTCTCATCCTGTACTGGCCAGCTGGGCCACTTCTCTTTTCTGACCGGTTCGCCGCCTAGCAGGGCAGGACTGGCGCTCACTGCAAATGCAGCACCAGCTAGCAGATTTCGTCGCGTCAACCCGGAGCTTGTCATCATGGAATGAATGTTACTCCAGAATGAGATCGTCAGTTGCCGGAAATGTCCGCGTCTCATTGCCCATTGTCAGGAAATCGCGAAAGTAAAGCGTCGTGCATACCGCGATCAAGAATACTGGGGAAAGCCTGTGCCGGGATTTGGAGATCCGGATGCGGAGTTGCTCATTGTCGGACTGGCTCCCGGCGCACATGGAGCAAACCGGACAGGGCGCATGTTTACGGGAGACCGTTCCGGAGAATATCTTCATCGTGCACTCTATGAAACAGGATTCGCCAATCAGCCCACCAGCATCTCCCGCGATGATGGGCTGGAGTTACTCAACTGCTACATCACTGCGCCCGTGCATTGTGCACCTCCTGACAACAAGCCCACGCGGGAAGAGATTGCTACGTGTATCGATTATCTGCGCCGGGAGATCCCTCTATTGAAGAATCTTCGGGTAGTTGTGGTGCTGGGCAGGATTGCACTGGATGCTTATCGTACGGTGCAACAGCTGCCAAGGTTGGATTTTGGTCATGGTCTGGTCCACGACCAGCTCAATCCGCCCGTGATCTGCAGTTATCATCCCAGCCAGCAGAATACGCAGACGGGACGCCTCACGGCGGAAATGCTCAGGAATGTTTTTGAACTAGCCAGTCAGCGGATAACACAGAAAAAACACGCGCTTTAGCTATACCTGCCTTCAGTTCGATTCTTTCAGGTGTGGTGGCTTCAGGATCCATGCCACTACAGCTCCTGCCAGGGCGATCCCCGCCAGTGTTGTATAAACTTCCTGGTAGCCAGCTGCCATCTGGCCGGATTCCTTGGCCCGGTCCATAATGCCAGCGAAATACCCGGGGACGACAAATCCACAGACTCCCCAGGCAGAAAAGATGATGCCGTAGTTGGCCCCAACATGCTTAGGCCCGAAGTAATCTGCTGTGAACGATGGCATAAGCGCCAGATATCCCCCATAGCTGAAGGCGGCAATACAGAGCCCGATCAGCAGGGAGTTAAAGCTGTCTATGTTCCTCAGGAAGACCATGCAGGCAATAATTGATCCGGCACACATCCCCATGACAGCGATTTTCCGGCCGTAACGATCAGACACACTTCCCCAACCCAGCCGCCCTAAGCCGTTGAAGATACTCATCACTCCTAATGCTGTTCCAGCAGTGAAAAGAGTAGATTGTGCGGCGCTGCTTTTCAGGAGCGGCGAGGCTTCTGCAATTGCTGTCAGACCAACGGATGTTCCCAGAAAGTAAACAACCCACAACGCGTAGAATTGCCAGGTCCGGAGCATGGCCTGTGCTGGGAACTCTTCCCGTGTGATCTGGTTCTGTGACGGCGTCCAGTTGGCTGGTTTCCATCCAGTTGGAGGAACACGGTAAAGCTGTGCTGAACCGATAACGCCCACATAAAAAATTGCCGCCAGAATCAGAAAAGTGCGTGGAATAGTTGCGCCGAACTGAGCTGGATCATTCCCCACCAGTGATTCGATCAGTGGGCCAAATACCAGCGGACCAATCCCGAATCCCATGACAGCCAGACCTACAATCATGCCCCTCTTGTCAGGAAACCATTTGATACACATCGCAATGGGTGTGACGTAGGCAAAGCCGACACCCACTCCGGCGACCAGTCCATAACCGATGATGAGTCCTGTTAATGTGTGTCCGAAGAAAGAAGCCAGCAGACAACCTGTGCCAAGCAGGAAACCTCCCACACTGGCAACGATACGTGGGCCCTTACGGTCTTGCCAGAAGCCTGCCACGATCATCCCCGCTGCAAATGCGAGGATCGAATAACGGTAAGGAGCCACTGTTTCTGCATTGGACCAGCCGTGCAGTTCAGCAAGGGGATTTCGAAAAATGGACCAGGAATAAATAATTCCCAGCAGAATCTGCATGAAAACTGCACTGGCAGCATACACCGTTCGGGAGTGATGGCTGGCTGCTGCTACGGGGCTGGAGCTCATCGGGATATTGTAAGCTGCCCCTTCTGCGGAAAGATACTGAGGTCAGCCGCGAGTGATTTCCTGCCCATACGGACGCGGAAATCGCTGGAATGGCATTCGGAAAAGCCGGGGAAAAGACGAACTCATGCGGGCAATCACCTCAGCCAGCCCCACAGTGACAGAAAGCAACGGCTGGTCGTCCACCGTCAACGGAAGACCGAATCGATCACGCATTTTCTGATCCAGTCCGCGCAGCAGGGCAGAGCCTCCAGTCAGCATGATTCCGGTCTCCACCAGATCTGCGCTGAGTTCTGGTGGGACTTCCTCAAGAGAACTGTGGACAGCATTGAGAATCTTTTCCACTACTGGATCAATCGCCTGCTGAATTTCAATATCCGTCAGTTCTGCTTCATGGGGGATTCCCTGGATCAGGCAGCGCCCTTTAAACCTGCCATGGGTGGGACGGAGCGGAGGAATGGCAGTTCCCAGCTCGATCTTAATCTGCTCTGCGGTCTGCTCCCCTACCAGGACCTGATGTTGATGCTTGACATGATCAATAATGGCATCACTCATCTCATCTCCGGCTACGGGAACGGTAAGAGAATGGACAATCTGTCCCATGGAAATCAGGGAGATTCCGGTGATGCCCGCACCGATATCCACAATCATGCGGCCTCGAGGTTCATCAATGGGAAGCCCTGCACCCCGTGCAGCTACCAGTGCCTGATCAATAAGAATTACTTCGGATGCGCCTGCCTTACGGAGGGATTCCGAGATCGCCATGCTCTCCACTTCTGTCATCTCTCCTGGCATAGCGACAGCAGCCCGCATGGGGCCTAGTCTCCAGGAGCCACACGCCTGAGCGAGAAAGCGCTTCAGCATGGCATCGCATAGATTGAGATCGGTAATCATTCCGTCCCGGATCGGACGGACCGTTTTGAGTCGTTGGGGGGTACGTCCCCAGGCACTGCGGGCTTCCTTGCCGACGGAAACTACGCGTCCCGATGCCTGCCCGATAGTGACCAGAGAAGGTTCATTGACAGCAATCCCGCGCTCTGTTGCGTAGACAACAGTATTCGCCGTGCCAAGATCCACGCCGACATCGGAAGTGAAGATAGAAGCTGCCACTCTCGCAAGAAAACCCCTCTGTTAGCTGGCTGCCTTTGCGGATTCCGGCTGATAGACCACTTCCAGAATTTGCAGGCGGCGGATCCCTTTTGGGACCTTCCATTCAATCACATCTCCGGCACGGTAGCCCAGCAGGGCAGTTCCGATGGGAGCGAGGATGGAAACCCCGTTTTCCGGCATGTTCAGCCGGGGGAAGACCAGTTTGTAGTTTTTCTTTTCCCCGGAATCCAGATCTTCCAACCGTACTTCAGAGTTCATCGTCACGATATCGCTGGGAATTTCCCTCGGGTCAACGATTTCCGCATTATCCAGTTCCTGCTCCAGAGTCTCCAGGTACTGGTCATCAGGAGATGAGGAATCCTTTCGGCGTTCGACAAGCTGATACAGCTGGTCGAAATCGGATTGGGTAATGATAATGTTTTTCATCGTTGCCTTCCTCTTGCGAAGGGCAATTGAAGTGCCAGTCGGTAAATGGCGTGTTTTGAAGGGAAAAAGACCGATGAGCAGGCACAAGTGCCTCTTATCGGGCACTTGTGCCCGATAAGAGGCAAAAATCTCTCTCTTCATTCTGTTGGAATGACATGCTCTGGCCTGGTATGGGATCGAAGTATACTCTGACCAGAAAGAGTGAATAAGGAGATTCCGATCCGGCAAATGTCATTTCAATCGAAAGTTTCCGTTGGGATTTCCCTCCTGATCTGCCTGATTGTTGCTCTTGGTGACGGATTCAGGCTATTTTTCCTCCCGCAAGTTTATTTCCTTCCTGTGGTATGGACCGCTGTTTGCGAAGGATGGAAGGCAGGCGGTGGTATCGGAGCTGGATGCGGTGTTGCATTACTGTTCTTTTCCACTCCGGAAGACAGCGAAACGCGAGTGATATTTGCGGCAGTTCTTGTGGGAACAGGAATCCTGGCAGGAATTTTGAGTGATATCCAGCGCCGGAAGAGCCGGGAATACCAGTTGCGCTGTGAGGAAATGAGTGCTGTTCACGATAAGGTGCAGGCGAGTTTTGAAGGAATGAAGAGAAGTGAGCGGTTATCTGCTCTCGGGCAACTGTCCGCAGGACTGGCCCATGAGATCCGGAATCCCCTGGCGAGTATTGCCGGAGCCACTGCGATTCTGGAAAGAAACAAGGATCTGAACGCGCAGGATTCACGTTGTCTGGAGATCATCAAGAAGGAATGCTACCGGCTGGATGGCCTGCTGACCAACTTCCTGAATTTTGCGCGTCCCCGGCCTCCCCAGTTTCAGGCAGTGGATCTGAATATGGTGCTGGATGTGGTGCTGGATCTGGCAACACATGGTGTCCGGGGGAAACAGATTCATCTGGTCAAGCACATCCATTCTCCGGTGCCGCTGGTGGAGTGTGATCCGGAACAGCTGGAACAGGTACTTCTGAATCTGATGATCAATGCAGTGGAAGCAAGTCCGGAAGGAGAAACCGTTGTTCTTTCTGCAAGGCAGGATGGTACGAAGATTCTGATCCAGGTGGCAGATCATGGTCATGGCGTGCAGCCTGCCCATGTTGATCGGCTTTTTGATCCTTTTTTTACAACGAAAGAACATGGAACCGGATTGGGACTACCCGTAGCTCATCAGATTGTGGCTCAGATGGGCGGACGACTTTCGGCGGCCAGTAATCCAGGACAGGGAATGACATTTTCTGTGATGCTCCCCACGGCGGGAATGGAATGAATCCCTCTTCCCACATCCTGATTGTGGATGATGACGAAAATCTCCGGTGGGTGCTACAGACACAGGTAGAGCAGATGGGCTATGCCGTTCAGGCAGTCGGCAACGGGGATGATGCCTTGGCTTCCATTGAGAAATCCATGCCGGCGCTTGTTCTTTCCGATCTGAAGATGCCCGGACTTTCGGGAATGGAACTTCTGCAGAAGATCCGAGCCGGATGGCCGGAAATTCCGGTCATCATCATGACGGCCTTCGGGACCATCCAGAGTGCGGTCGGTGCCATGCGCGTGGGCGCTTATGATTACCTCTCCAAGCCGATTGATTATGAAGAGCTACTGTTGGTGATTCGCAGGGCTCTCGAACATTTCCGGCTTCTGGAAGAGGTGCAGATTCTGCGTACCAATCTGGATCGTAAATACGGATTCGACAATATCATTGGGCAATCAGAGAGTCTTCTTTCTGTGCTGGATATGGCATCCCGCGCGGCGCGCAGCAGTTCCACTGTCCTGATTCATGCAGAGACGGGAGCAGGAAAAGAGTTGCTGGCGCGAGCGATCCATTTCAATAGTCCTCGTAAGGAAAAGCCCTTCGTTACGATCAACTGCGGAGCCATTCCTCGCGAATTGCTGGAGTCTGAACTGTTCGGGCACGTCAAGGGATCCTTCACCGGAGCGGTCTCCCATAAAATCGGGAAAGTGGAGATGGCCAACCAGGGGACATTATTTCTGGATGAGATCGGGGAGATGCCAGCGGAACTGCAGGTAAAGCTGCTTCGCCTGATTCAGCACGGGGAGCTGGAAAAAGTGGGCTCAGCGTCGCCCGCTATCGTGGATGTCCGCTTTGTGGCGGCCACTCATCGAAACCTGCTGGCGATGGTGGAGGATGGAACATTCCGTGAAGACCTTTATTACCGTCTTGCCGTGATCCCCCTGCGCCTTCCTCCATTGCGGGAGCGGCGGGAGGATATTCCTGAGTTGCTTCAGTATTTCTTTCTCAAGGCGCGCGAGCGCCAGGGGCGGCCGGAACTGGTGCTTCCTCCTGCTCTTGTGCCGTATTTCCAGAACTACCGCTGGCCGGGGAATATCCGTGAACTGGAAAATGTAGTGGAAAGAATCGTCGTCCTTTCAAGAGGCGATGAGATTACAGTTGCTGATTTGCCGGAATACCTTCGCAGAGAGCAGCCGATTTCAGATGTTTTGCAATTTGAGATGCCCATGCA
The DNA here is from genome assembly GCA_037190045.1 of Bryobacteraceae bacterium. Lineage (GTDB taxonomy): Bacteria > Acidobacteriota > Terriglobia > Bryobacterales > Bryobacteraceae > JAPKYZ01. Next base: position 829,312 of record JBBCIQ010000004.1, read on the forward strand.
GGGGATCAGTCTGGAATCTGTCGAAAAAGAACTTCTGGTGCGTGCGTTGGAGAAGTTTAATGGAAATCAGACCCATGCTGCCCGGTATCTGGACATTAGCAGAAAAGCGCTGATTTACCGGATGGAGAAGCACGGAATGAAGCGCCGTTCCGTAGAAACGGATGATCCCGAAAATTCCCCGGAAACTATTGAAGATAGTTAAATTAACTTAACATTAGGCTGTCTGCAATTGGCCCTGTTCCTGCTTAATCCCTGAGTTCAATTACTGAAAAAGGTTCAGGGCCCGCACGTGTTCGAAGTTACTCAGATTCTGTTTCCCACTGACCTCTCCATCATGTGTGGAGCGTTCGCCTGGCAGGTAACTGCTCTGGCTACTCGCCTGAATGCAAACCTGACTCTGCTGCATGTTCAGGATGAAGAGCAGGAAAAGACAAGCAAACCGCGCGTTTCTGGTCAATTTTCTGGATTCACCAACCTGATTGGTGAACAGATGGAGCCGCATCGGGTCAGCCGGAAAATCATCAGCGGGGGGCTTGCAGAAAATATCATCAGTGAGGCCGATTCAGAGTGTGCCGACCTGATCATGATCCCCGCGCAGGAGAAGCGCGGATGGCGGCGTTTTCTGGAAGCGCCCATGATTGAACAGACGTTACGGCAATCCCGCTGTGCTGTCTGGACTGCATCAACCAATCGTGCAGCGGCGTGTGCCCAGTTCCGGAATATCGTTTGTGCAGTGGACCTGCATGCAGACAGTCCGCGTGTGCTGGCTTCTGCCATCCATCTGGCAAATCGCCTGGATGCAACACTTTCAGTGGTTCACGTTCTTCCGGAAGCAGATGAAAGTCTACTTCATCTTGCTGCAATGCATGATCTGCCACTAACATTTTCCGACGAAGAGATCCATGGGGAGATTCGACGGATGCAGCCAGATTCGCAAAATTCCCCGGAAATTCTAATTGAACATGGCGATGTTTCTTCCGGAATCAGACGTGCCCTACAGCGTCAGAATGCGGATCTTCTGGTGATCGGCCCCGGCAGATTCTCCGAAATTCCTGGTGGGCTGGGCGCGCATGTAGTACCTCTGGTCCGGACTGCTTCCTGCCCCGTTCTTGTATTGAGAAAACCGGAATCTGTGGGTGGATTCTGTCTCAAAAAAGGCAGTAATGTCCGAAATGAGGCGGTTGAACCGGTAGCCTGAGTTCGGAAAACCCATCTAACGGGAGGGCCGGGCAGGACGAACTGGAGCCGGACAGCAGTCTGCCGGACAAAAATCCGGGTTGGGGCCGATGGTTCCCACTACCCGTTGCTGTTCTCCAGAGAGCCGTTCCAGCACCAGTTCCCGGATCATGGCGATGAACCGCTGGTCTGAACTGGATGTTGCCACCCGGATCATTTTCATCCCCAGTTCCTGGCAGAGGTTGTGAGCCTCTGTGTCGAGATCATAGAGGACTTCCATATGATCGGAGATGAAACCGATGGGGACAATGATCACATCTCCGACTTCCTGTTCCCGAAGTGTACGCAGATGGTCCAGAATATCTGGCTCCAGCCAGGGCACCTGGGGAGGGCCGCTCCGGCTCTGCCACACCACATCATATTGAGTGAGCTGACAGGCTTCAGCGACGATCCGGGATGCCTCCTGCATCTGTACCTCATACCGGCTTCCCTGTGCCATCGAAAGCGGAATGGAATGAGCAGTAAAGATGACCCGGGCTAACGGCAGGTCCTTGAGCGCTGCTTTGACATGATCAATCACCGGATCGAGGAATCCCGGATGGTTGAAATAAACTCTCAGCTTCAAGACTTCCAGCTCTTCAAATCCGGCGTCTTTTTGAGCCTGCGCCAGGTTTTCGAGATATTGACGGCATCCGGAGTAGCTGGAAAATGCGGAAGTGACAAAGACAAAGGCACGCCGGATTCCATCGGTTTTCATTTGCTGAAAGGTGTCGGCAAGAAAGGGATGCCAGTTCCGGTTTCCCCAATACACAGGAAGGTCAGGCCCCTGCTGCTGCAGAAGCGTGGTCAGCTTCTGCAGAATCTCCTTGTTCTGGTCATTGATGGGGCTGCGTCCCCCGAAGTGCAGATAGTGCTCTGCCACTTCCTCCAGCCGTTCGCGGGGAATGCCGCGTCCGCGGGTGACGTTTTCGAGAAATGGCATAACTTCATCCGGCCCGTTAGGTCCGCCGAAAGAAAGCAGGAGAATTGCATCAGCCATAAGCTATCCTTCTTAGATTCCCATGCAGATACTGATTGTTCTACTTCTTTCTTTGGTTCCGCTCTCTGCACAGTCACTGGAGGAGAGATATCGGGAGCCTGCATCAAAACTGATTGGCGCTGCCCTGACCAGCAATGCCGGCTATGACCGGCTGGCCTGGCTGTGTGACCGCATCGGTGCGCGGATCTCCAGTTCTCCGCAACTGGAAGAAGCTGTCCGGTGGTCTGCAGAAGAGATGCGGAAGGCGGGCCTCGAAAATGTCCGTACTCCTGAAGTGATGGTTCCGCGATGGGTGCGCGGGAAAGAATCCGCGCGGATTACTGCCCCCATCCAGCGTGACCTCTTCATGCTGGGGTTGGGAAACAGTGTGGGAACAGGTAAGGGAAGTGTCCGGGGGGAAGTGGTCTCTGTCCGTAATTTTGATGAGCTGAAGGCTCTGGGTCGGGAGAAAGTAGCGGGCAAGATTGTCCTGTATAACGTCGAGTATCAGGGATACCGCCAGACTGTGGGATATCGGTCAGCAGGTCCCTCCCGTGCTGCCGAACTGGGTGCGATTGCTGTGCTGGTTCGTGCAGTGGGATCGGCTACGCTCCAGACTCCTCATACGGGATCTCTGAACTATGCCCCGAATCTTCCGAAGATTCCAGCTGCCAGTATCTCGATTGAGGATGCCCTGCTGATCCAGCGTCTGAGTGATTCCGGTGAAAAGGTGCAGGTGGAGCTTTCCATGGAGGCGCAAATGCATCCTCCGTCAAAATCCGCCAATGTGATCGGAGAAATTGTTGGCAGTGAAAAGCCGGAGGAAGTGGTTGTTGTGGGTGGGCATCTGGATTCCTGGGATGTCGGGCAGGGGGCTCATGATGATGGAGCCGGGGTGATGGCTTCGCTGGAAGCTGTTGTCCTGATGAAGAAGCTGGGTCTGCGTCCGCGCCGGACCATCCGCGTGATCCTGTTTACCAATGAGGAAAATGGCCTCGCCGGAGGACGTGCATATAAGGATGAAGTGGGGGCTGCGGTAAAGAATCATGTGGCAGCCATCGAAATGGATGGTGGTGCAGAACGGCCTGTCGGTTTTGGTCTGGGCGGTGGCGATCCCAAGCAGGTGGAGTTACTCAAACAGATCGGAAAGCTGCTGGATGGAATCGAAGCAGGCAATATTACTCTGGGAGGCGGCGGGGCTGATATCAGCCCTCTGATGAATGAAGGGGTTCCGGGGCTGGGGCTGCTGACTGTTGGTGAACATTATTTTGACTGGCACCATACTCACGCGGATACATTAGATAAGGTGAATCCCACAGAGTTCAAAAAGTGTACGGCTGCGCTGGCTGTCATGGCCTATGTTCTTGCCGATATGCCTGGAAAGTTGACGGATCAATAAAACTCCATGAATCGTGTTGCCGGCCTTGTTGTCTGGGGCATTGTCTCAATTGTTGCTGCCTTTGCATTGTCCGTGATTGCCCTGGACCGGGGGGAACCGGTCAATAGCATCTGGCTGGTTCTGGCCAGTGGTGGAATCTGGGCTATCGGGTACCGCTTCTATGGAAAGTTCATTGCCGCCAAAGTCATGGCGCTGGATGATTCCCGAGCCACTCCGGCTGAACGTCTTCGCGATGGCCATGATTTTGAGCCAACGAATAAGTGGATTCTCTTCGGTCATCATTTTGCTGCTATTGCTGGTCCGGGCCCGCTGGTGGGTCCCACGCTGGCTGCCCAGTTCGGTTATCTCCCCGGAACGCTCTGGATCATCGCCGGATGTCTGCTGGGTGGAGCGGTTCAGGATTTCATCATTCTCTTCTGTTCCATGCGTCGCAATGGGAAATCTCTGGGACAGATGGCGCGCGAAGAGATCGGAAAAGTGGGGGGGATCATTGCACTGGTGACGGTCTTACTGATCATGATCATCCTGCTGGCTGTGGTGGCGCTGGTGGTGGTCAACGCATTGAAGGGATCTCCGTGGGGAACATTCACAATTGTGGCGACCATGCCCATTGCTGTTTTCATGGGGCTGTATCTTCGCTATTTCCGGCCAGGTCGCGTGTTGGAAGTTTCCGCCATCGGATTCCTGCTGGTGCTGGGAAGTATCTTCGGCGGTCAGATGGTTGCTGAAAGCCCTGCGCTGGCACCCTGGTTCACTTACGGTGGACCCGCGCTTGCTATTGGCATCATTATTTATGGGTTTGCCGCGAGTGCATTACCGGTCTGGCTGCTGCTGGCCCCCCGTGACTATCTCTCCACATTTGTGAAGCTGGGCGTCGTCCTTCTGCTGGCAATCGGAATCCTGTTTGTCCGTCCGCAGATGGAACTTCCGGCCATTACGCAGTTTGTGGACGGGACGGGGCCAATTTTTGCCGGAAAGATCTTTCCCTTCTGTTTCATCACGATTGCGTGTGGGGCTATTTCCGGATTCCATGCCCTGATCAGTTCCGGCACGACACCAAAGATGATCGCCCGTGAATCCCATGCTCTTCCGGTAGGATATGGATCGATGCTGCTGGAAGGCTTCGTGGCCATCATGGCAATGGTGGCGGCGGGCGCATTGGAACCGGGTGTTTTCTTTGCCGTGAACTCTCCCGGTGGAATCGTGGGTGCCACTCCCGCTGCGGCGGTCCAGACGATCTCCAGCTGGGGATTCCCGGTAACCGTGGACCAGATGGAGCAGCTGGCAAAAGATGTTGGTGAATCCACGCTATTTGCCCGTACGGGTGGAGCTCCGTCGCTGGCACTGGGAATGGCGCATATTTTTTCTCAGGGACTCGCCATGCTTCCTGGCATCAGTCGGGGAATCCTGGGTTTCTGGTATCACTTCGCCATCATGTTTGAGGCCCTGTTCATCCTGACCATTATTGATGCAGGTACCCGTGTGGGCCGCTTCATGCTGCAGGATCTGCTGGGTAACATCTGGAAGCCACTGGGTCGCACCAACTGGATGCCCGGCGTGATTGGTACCAGCGCGGCTGTGGTTCTGGCGTGGGGATACTTCCTCTATCAGGGTGTGTTGGATCCACTGGGCGGGGTCAACACTCTCTGGCCGCTGTTTGGAATTGCCAACCAGTTACTGGCAAGCGTTGCCCTTTGCGTTGCCACGACCATTCTGATCAAGATGCACGGGGCAAAGTATATGTGGATCACCTGCGTGCCGCTTTCGTGGCTGCTGGTTGTCTGCTACACCGCAGCCTGGCAGAAGATCTTTTCTGATGTTCCCCGGATCGGATTTCTGGCAAGAGCGCGCCAACTGGAAGGGCTGATCGCCGGAGGAACCCTTTCACCCGAGAAGATCGCGGAAAGCCAGCGTCTGATCTTCAATGAGAAGCTGGATGCTGCTATCTGCGGAATCTTCCTGGTTCTGGTTACCGTGATTCTGGTGGACTCCGTCCGCCACTGGATTGCTCTCTTATCCGGGAAACAGGAGCGGGTGGTTCACGAGGCTCCTTACGTCCCGACCCAGCTCAAGCCGGAGGAGGTCTGATGCGAACTTTCTGGGGTATCCTCATCGGACTGCTGAAGGAACTGGCAGACGAAAACGCCTACCAGCGGCACCTGAAATGGCACGGCGTCACTCACTCACCTGCGGAGTGGCGTCGTTTTTCGGAAGCCCGGATGCGTTCCAAGTACGCCCGGGCGAAGTGCTGTTAACCAGGCTGTCATCCTTCCGGGTACAGCTTTCTCAGCCGGTCACAACGAATTCGAAATACTCCTGCTCCGTTCGACTCTCTCCTTTTGCCGTTCGACCCAGCTTATGAACCTGTCGCTGAATTAGAGGTATTGCTAATACTGATATAATGTTTTACATGTTCGCTGATCGCGACAGGGTATTTGCTTCCTCAAACAGAGGAATGTGTTCTTGCTTTTCTGGATTTCCCGCCTCCGGATGGTTCAACTGAAAACGAAAAACCAAATTGATGTAAACACGAGGTAAGCTTTTTTAACTGCATGAAGAAACTGATGACACAGATCCTGATCGGCATGGGGGTTTTTGCCATGACGCCGGGAATCGTCGGTCACAGCGCCGAAACCAGACCGGATTTCCGACTTGTTCGCCTACAGCAATTTTTCGAGCAGAAGAGGGCTCCGATTCAACACTTGGCTCCTGACTTCATTGAAGCAGCAGACAGACATGATCTTGACTGGCGCCTGCTCCCTGGTATTTCTATCGTGGAATCCAGTGGGGGCAAGTATAAGAAAAATAATAATATCTTTGGATGGGGCAATGGGGATCGCAAGTTCCCGACTGTCCGCCATGGCATTTATACCGTGGCGAATAATCTTTCCACTTCAAAGTACTATCGCAACAAGGATACCGACCGTATTCTCAAGACCTACAACCCACGTCCTGAATACCTGAAGAGGGTTCGCGAGGTGATGTCTGAGATCGGACCGGATCCGGAAGACACTTCAGACTAAGGTCTTTTCATTCTGTTCGCAGCGCCTCAGCGGGGTCAATTCTGACGGCACGGCGAACAGGAAACCAGGCCGCACCCACCGCGATCAGAACCACACTGAGCAGCATCAGGGCGAACAGCCCTGGCTCAAGTGGGGTGACTCCGTAAAGCATCGATTCCAGAATTCTCGCCAGAATCAGTACCCCTCCGACCCCGATTCCTACTCCCAAAACTGTCAGTCGCAGAGCGTAGCCCAGAATCAGCTGACGGATATTTTCGGATTGTGCTCCTAATGCCATGCGAATTCCAATCTCCTGCCGTCGTCGGGTGACCTGAAATGTCACCAGTCCCAGAAGACCGATAGCGGCGATCAGCGTGGCCAGAATGCTGAAGCTTCCTGCGAGTGAGGCCAGTGTCCGGGGACGACCGATGGAGTTTTCATATTCCATCTCCAGTGTTTTCATGTTCAGAATGGGGAGATCGGGATTGAAGTTTCGGAATGCTTCCCGAACGGGAGTGAACATCTGTTCCGGACGAACCTGCGTCCGGAGGATCAGATTAAGATTGGAAGTGTAGGACTGATTCAGGGCATGGTAAAAGATGGGAACCACCGGATTACTTACGCTCCTGATGCGAGCATCCTTTACGACGCCGATCACTTCTGCAGTCCTGACGCGCTGTGGTTTCCGTCCGATCTCTACGCTTCGGCCAACCGCATCCTGATGGGGAAACGCCTGTCGGGCGAACTCTTCATTGATCAGAATCACGGCCGGAGCCTTTTCCTGGTCCTGTTCTGAAAAATATCGTCCCCGCAGCAGAGGAAGCCCCACCGTCTCAAAAAATCCCGGAGAAACGATATTGAAATCGATAACATCCCGATTCCCAGTGGTCAGGGACTGGCCGTTCACCCGGATAAAGTTTGCTCCTTGAATGGGGTTCAGTGGCGAATTCAGAGCCAGATCAACAGATACAACACCCGGCAGATTGCGCAGCCGCTCCAGTAACTGAGTATAAAAAATCCGTCCCTGATCATCGGTATACCCTTCAGGCGCAAGATCCAGTGATGCTATCAGAAGCTTGTTTTCCTCATAGCCGATGTCCACGGTCTGCAAATTTTTCAGCGTAGTGCCAAACAGAAGGGCGCCGAAGATCAGAATGGAGCACATGGCAATCTGAAGAGAGATCAGAAACCCTCGCAACCTGGTTCCACCCAGATCCCCTGTGTTTGTTCGGTTCACCAGCGCATGGTTGAGATCCATGCGGGTGGCTCGGAGGGCAGGGATCATTCCAGCCAGAAGAGCAGCAGCGATAGAAAGCGCAAGCACGAACAAAACAATACGTCCATCGATTTCCGGTGTGATATCTGCCATCAGAACTGTGGGGAATTTCGTTGCTAACAGGATGAGTCCCTGAGCCAGAAGAAGGCCCAGCACACTTCCAGTAATACAAAGTATGGAATTCTCGAACAACAACTGTCCCATCAGACGCCGCCGTGAGGCACCCAGCGCTGTCCGGACACTGAACTCCCGGAAGCGGGATGCCGACCATGCCAGCATCAGGTTTGCTACATTGGCGCAGCACATCAGAAAGACAAATCCTACCAGCCCAAGCGCAATTGCCAGGTGCTTCTTTACATCCTCAATTCCAAACGTGCTGAGGCGGTTGTCTGGTAGAGGAATGATCCCCACGGAGTAGTCCCGGTTGATTTCGGGATATGTGTCTGCCAGATATGCAGCAACGGGTTTCAATGCAGCTTCGGCAGATTGTGCTGTCATGCCAGCAGACAGACGGGAAGTAACAGAGAGCCATGGAATTTCCCGCATGTTGAGCAGTTTCTGTCCCTTCATGACCTGAAGATTTTCATCGGCAAGAGGGACCCAGAGTTTGCTCTTCGCATGATGGGTTAGTCCCGTAAACTTTTCTGGAGCCACTCCGATGACAGTAAATGGTCGGCGATCAATGCGGATTTGACGCCCGATGATACCTGGATCAGAAGCGAAGTGGCTGGTCCATAGATCCCAGCTGAGAACGGTAACGGATGGTGGATCATCCTTCTGGAAAAATCGACCCAATGTTGGCCTGATGCCCAGCACTGGAAAGAACTGAGGGTCCACCAGCTGTCCCTGCATGGATTCGGGACTTCTCTGAGGAAGTGCCACGTTGAATCCCATACGCGTCCAGATAGTGGCACCGCTGAAAACACCTGGCTTGGCCAGCAGATCTTGCGCATTCAGGAAAGAGAGATGGTTATACGGATATCCTTTGGCATTCTTACGGAAGGAGTAGACATTGACCAGTTCATGCTCTTTTTCGACGGGGAGGGGCTTCAGGAGCAGAGCATCCAGGATGGAATATACGGCTGTCGTTAAGCCGATACCCAATGCAAGCGAGAGAATGGCAGCCGTAGAAAATCCACGATTCCGGATGAGGGCACGGAGGGTCATCGTGCAAACAAGATATCGGAATCAGTGAAGGAGGAGAAGGGTTGACCGTCAGGCCAGCCCCATCCGTTCCAGCTTGCGATACAGGGTTTTCCGCTCGATGCCGAGAATCTTGGCTGCCCGGCTCTTGTTATTATTTGCTGCAGCCATGACGCGGCGGATCTGCTCTGCTTCCGTATCGGCCAGGGTGTCCCCCGCATCACCGGACTGGGTGGTACGCAGAGTTTCCCGCACTGCCGCCTCGTCAATCTTTCCCTGCGTTGCCAGGATCACCAGTCGCTCCATGGTGTGTTGCAACTGGCGCACATTGCCCGGCCAGGTATAGTCTTCAAGTGTGCGCAGACCGGAATCCATCAATCGTGCGGACTGGTTGTAACGCTCGTTATAACGGCGCAGAAAGAACTGAGCCAGCAGTCCGCTGTCGCCCCGGCGTTCCCGAAGCGGCGGCAACTGGATGGGGACGACATTCAGACGGAACCAGAGATCTTCCCGAAATTTTTCATCATCTACCAGCTTCCTCATGTCGCGGTTGGTTGCTGCCACCACTCGCACATCCACTGGTTTGGAACGGGATGCACCGACGGGTCGAACCTCTTTTTCCTGCAGGAAACGCAGCAGCTTGAGCTGAAATCCGCTGTCGATGTCGCCGATCTCGTCCAGGAAGACGGTTCCACGATGTGCCGATTCAAAGACACCCATTCTGTCGCGGTCCGCGCCGGTGTAGCTGCCACGCAGGGCTCCGAATAGTTCACTTTCCAACAAACTGGTGGGGATGGCTCCACAATCCACTGGAACAAAAGGTTGGTTCGTCCGCAGAGAGTTCTGGTGAATCATGCGCGCGATGATCTCTTTTCCGGTTCCGGTTTCTCCTTCGATCAGGACGGTTGCATCGGTGGGTGCCACGCGGGAGATGGTCTTGTAGATCTCCACCATCTGTGCCGATGCGCCGATCAGTTCTGTTTCCGGAAGATCGAGATCGTCCTCTTCTTCCTCATCGTCTGGTTGAAGGGATGCTTCAGCCTTGCGGACCAGTTCCAGCAGGGCATTCAGTTCGAAGGGCTTGGCGATGTAGTCAAATGCACCGTTGCGGGTTGCTGCCATGACGGTTTCCATGGAGCCGCGTCCGGTCATCAGAATGACGGCACAGTTCGGATTCGTCTGTCGGGCAGCATGCAGGACATCCAGTCCGGTTTTGTCATCGATATAGATATCAGTGACTACCAGCGGATAAGCGGTTTCCGACAGCTTTTTCAGCGCGGCTTTCGTGGAAGAGACAGCATCCACCGGATAACCTTCCATTTCCAGAAGGGTGGTGACTGTTGAACGAACGTTCGGATCATCTTCCACGATCAGCAGTTGCGGCTTCATGACGATATTCAGACTTCCCTTGCAACGGTATCAGACTGCACCGGCAATACTATTGTGAAACAGGAACCTTCTCCCAGCTTGCTGGCGACTTCCAGCTTTCCTCCGTGCTGGCTCACGATCTCCCGGACGATGGACAGGCCGATCCCGGTTCCCTGAATGCCGGAGTCCTCCGCATGGCGTGTCCGGAAGAAACGATTGCCCAGTTTGCTCAGATCCTTTTGTGCGATCCCCATTCCCTGATCCTTCACCGAAAAGCGGTATGTTCCTTTAGCCTGAGACGCAGACAACTGGATTTCAGTTTCCTCCGGAGAGTATTTCACTGCATTGGTCAACAGATTATATAGCGCAAACTCCATCAGTTCCCGGTCCCCCCGAAGGGTGATCTCATCTCCGGAATCTGTTAGCAGTGTCTGCTGTTTCTGTTCCAGCAAGGCGGCTACCCGGAGAGAACACGTCCTGAGAACGTCACTCATGGAAAAGTCAGCCTGCTTCAATTCGATCTGCCCGGAAGAGAGGCGCTCGACATCCAGAAAGGACTGGATCATCTGCGCCAGCCGTTTTGATTCCGAATGGATCATATCGGCGATCTGTTTCTGTTTGTCTGCCGGAAGACTGTAGCGGGTCATCAGTTCACTGGATCCCTGGATGGCAGTCAGGGGACTCCGCATTTCGTGCGTCACCCAGTGAATCGCCTGCTGATATCGGGAGCGGTCTGTCTCCGCACGCGCGAGGTTCATGCGCGTCGCACGATACTGAAGTGTTGCTGCGGTTAATCCTGGTAACCATGCAGCAAGGGCGATTCCGCTTCCGGGAACAATCAGATCATTTCGGAACAGGACGAAAGGCAGAGCATGTGCCAGCAGGATCACTGCCGCTCCTGCTGCATAACCTGCCCAGCGGATGGCAGCGACTGTCGAGGCAGCAATCAGCAGCATAATTGCCAGAACAGATGTCAGGGAAAGATCAGTACGGAATCGGCCTTCACGAAAAGTTTCATATAACTGAGCATGGATCTCCACACCCGGCATCATGATTCCCAGCGGCGTCATGAGTCTATCGCGTGCTGCCGTCAGGGGAGTTGCTCCAATAAAGATCGTCTTGCCTTCCAGCTTTGCCAGATCCAGTTGAGACGCGGACATGCGGGGCAGCTCTTCCGAAAAAGCGATGCGCACATCCGTAGCCGGGATCATGCGTCCATTCCAGTTCACTGTGTTTCCGGATTCCAGAGGAATGGTTCCGGGGGAGAGGGCTTCCAGTGCCATCGCCCACCGTCGAGTTCTGCCGGCAACCTTGGACAAGGAGATCTCACGACACACCGGATCAGGATTTGCATGGACGTGACCGAGAGCGCTGGCTGATTGGCTGAATGCGGGGATGGGGTCCTGCCAGCCGGAACCATCCTGTGCGATATCGGTAGCGAGAACCAGGTGATTGATCTGCGCCATGGCCTGTGCCAGTCTGCGGTCTTCCTGTGCATCACCTGCGTCAGCCAGTGTGAAGTCGATAGCAACTGCGGATGTCCGGATGGTGGCGATCTGTTCCAGTGTTTGTGCGAGCACAGAACGAAGCGCGCGCATGCCTCCATTCTTCTGCAGTGTTGTTTCATCAATTGCGATCACCACTGCCTGAGGTTCTGTGCGGACAATCGGGAAGAGGCGGCACATCCAGTCATAGAGGGCATTGTCGAGGTTGGTGGAAACAGGCATCCAGGAAATGAGAATGGACGCCAGCAATGCCGCAGCAGGATACAGCCAGTACTTCATGGAGTCTGGCGGGCCATGGCCCGTTCAATCTCCTCAATTTCCACGGGAAGGTCCGACGTCAGCACGGTTGCGCCGTCAGGCGTAATGAGAACCATGTCCTCAATCCGGATGCCGATATTCTCATCCGGGAGATAAACTCCCGGTTCCACCGTGATCACAGCACCGGCCTGTAGGGGAAGTTCATTGTCGGCTGCGTCGTGGACGTTGAGCCCGATATGATGACTGACGCCGTGAATCATCAGGTGACCCAGTTTGATTTCTCCAGCATTCAGGGCATCAGTAGCGGTCTGCCGGAGTTGTTTGATGGTGACTCCGGGACGTGCAGCAGCAATGACTGTGCGTTGCGCCTGCAGAACAGCCTGATAGAGCTGCTTCTGCCGATCTGTGAATTTTCCGTTAACGGGTACGGTCCGCGTGATGTCGGCTGCATAGCCATCGCACTCTGCCCCGGCATCCATCAGGATTAGTTCCCCTGCATCGATGCGTCGGGTGTTCCTGAAGTAATGGAGGATGGTTGCATTGGGACCACTGCCGATGATCGGTGGATAAGCATTGCGCTGGCATCCTTTGTCCCGGTACGTTGCCGTCAGTACATTAGCGATCTGGTATTCAAACTTTCCGGGTTTCAATGATGTCCAGGCAGCTCGATGTGCTGCAATCGTAGCAGCAATGGCCTTTCGTATCATGGCGATCTCTGCAGGAGATTTCTGCATGCGTTGCAATGCCAGCAGCTTTGTAGCATCGGCCTGATTCTTTTTGCGCAGCTTTCGCAGATCTTTTTCGAGCAGATCCAGTGACCGGACATCCTGAATCCCAGTGAGATCTGTCACCTTGTCTTCCAGGGAAAGCCGCGGACCATGCCATCGTTCTGCCTTCTCATCCCGTTTTGACAGATAGAGTGTTTCCTGATCCTTCGACAGAACCAAAACACCGCCCGGATCACGGATTCCGGTCAGGTAATAGAAATCAGGCGACTGGAAAAATCCATCTCGATTCTCATGTGATCCCTTTTCTGTCTCTCCATGAATGACGGCAAACCGATCCTGTAAGGCTTCACGGAAAATAGTCCGCCGGGAGGAAAACTCAGACAGCGGAATGTCGCTGCCCAGTACGGATGCTGCAATCAAAAGGATGAGCAGGCGGCTCATCCCTTGAGTATATCGGTGCCGGTTTCGAGCAACTGCTCCGCCCGTTCCGGAGAACGGGACTCCACTGCCAGCCGCAGAATGGGTTCGGTGTTGGATGCCCGCACATGCAGCCAGGCATCGTCAAAGCTCAGCTTGAGTCCATCGGATCGATCGGCGGTGGCATTGGGGAAGCGTTGTTCGAATCCCTGAATAATAGAGCCCAGCTTTCCGTTCTGGAAGGCCATCTTGACTCCCAGCCGGGTGAATTTCGGAAGGCGCTCCACCAGTTGCGGAAGAGTCTTTCCGGTTTCAGCCATCATGTCGAGGATAAATGCCATGCCTGTGTAGCTGTCGCGGCAGTAGTGAACGGTGGGGAAGATGATTCCACCATTGGAGCCTTCGCCACCAATGACAGCATTCACAGCGAGCATACGTTCGACAACATTGGCTTCGCCCACCGCAGAGCGATAGACCTTGCGATCATGCCATGCTGCGACTTCATCAATCACCGAGGAAGTGGTCAGGTTGACAACAACATCACCTGCCATTCTGGAGAGCACTGCATCCACCACCAGTGCCAGCACATCGTCATTGTCGATGAGTGTTCCGTCAGGAAGTGCAATGGCGAGCCTGTCTCCATCCGGGTCCTGCGCAAAGCCGATATCGGCTCCTGTCGTGCGCATCAGCTCGGCCAGATCGCCCAGGGTATCGGGTCGCGGTTCTGCTTCACGGGGGAACGGCTTTGTCGGATCAATAGAGATTGCATGAAGCTCACAACCCAGCTCTTCCGTCAGGAATCTTGGCGACATGATGGAGCCCGCTCCGTTGACGCCATCCAGTGCCACCCGGAAATTCTTCTTGCGGATGCGTTTCTGATTGACACAGCCCAGTACACGTTCGATATGCATCCGCGCCGGAGTGGAGCGTTCCACGCTGATGCTGCCGATACCGGAATTGGGTTCTGCTGTGAAGTCACCCTGATGGTAAAGATCGATCAGTTCAGATCGCTCAAACTGATTGAAGAACTGCCCCTGCTCATTGAAGAGCTTGAGCGCATTGTATTCCGGTGGATTGTGCGATGCGGTCAGCGCAATGCCACCACGAGCGCCTGTCGCAGCAACGTACATCTGGATAGTAGGCGTTGGGAGAACTCCCACCTGAACTACATCGCAACCCGTGCTCAGCAGTCCACAGGTAACAGCATGCTCCAGCATTGCTCCGCTTGCGCGGGTGTCCCGTCCCAGAACCACTCTGCCGCGACCTGTGTAAGTGCCAAAGGCCTGGGCAAATTCACAGGCCATGTGAGGAGTGAGAAACTCTCCCACCACTCCTCGAATTCCGGAGACGCCAATCTTCAGAAGGTGTTCGCGGGTTGCCATTATGCGTATGTCCTTACTGTGTCCAGAACTTCATTGAACATGGATTCCGGTACCGTGTCTTTTTGTTCTGCAATGATGCGAACAATGGGTTCTGTCTGACTCACGCGTACATGAAACCATCTGTCCGGCCAGTCCACCCGAAGACCATCCATCGTATTGGGCCGGCCATCACGGAAGCGTTCTTCCAGCGTGGTCAGCATCTGCGGAATCCGCTGGCGGGAAAGTGGAACTTCGGATTTCAGCATGCAATATTTCGGATATGCCGCAACGATGTCACCTAACGGTTTTTTGCGCGATGCCCGCATTTCCAGCAGCGTCAGCATGGTGGCGATTCCGTCATAGACAAAGCGGAACTGCGGCATCATGACGGCCCCTGTTCCTTCTCCGGCCAGAGCAATCTCTTCTGCTGGATACGCACTGAGTGCATCGCTGGCAGAGTTGCGTCCCACCGGAACACGGATGACTTCTCCGTTGTGAGATTTCGCAATCTCATCCAGCAGGGAGGTCGTGGACAAGTTGGTAATCAGTTTCTTGCCGGGTGCTCTTGCCATCAGGTGATCTGTAGCGAGCGCCAGTACCATCTCTTCAGAGATTGCTTCTCCTGTTTCCGTTGCAATCGCGACGCGGTCTGAGTCGGCATCGAAGAGAAATCCGGCATCCGCCTTTAACGGTGCAATCAGGGGAGCCAGTTGCAGATTAACTGCTTTCGCGGACGTGGAAGGCTCATGAGCGAATGTTCCATCTGTGGTGGCGTTGATGAGGATGAACGAAAATCCGTAAAGCTCATTCAATCGCTGCAGAATCAGCGAAGATGTTCCGTTCGAGCAATCTACCACGACGCGGAACTGTCGCAACTGTTCAAAATCGAAAACACGGGAAAGTTCGTCCAGATAAGAATCCAGTACCGTATGATCTTCGCGGCGCTGGCCCAGCTCATTCCATGGCACAAAGTGGAAGTGGCGGAGATGATAGATGTCCAGCAACTCTCCGGCTTCCGGAGTGGAAAGATAAGTTCCCTGTGGACCAAAGAAACGAAGAGCATTCCATTCGGCAGCATTGTGACTGGCTCCGATAGAGATTCCTCCCGCTGCCTTGAGCTGACGGATTGCATGCTGGATGACAGGAGTGGAGACGACATCCAGGTCGATCACATCACGGCCGGATGCCAGCAGAGCTGCGGTCACCCCTTCCCGGATCATGACACCGCTGCGGCGTGGATCGCGACCGATCACCACAGGTCCTGATTCATGCAGAAAGGTTGCGAAGGCGGAAGCAAATTCCATTACTCGTTCAGGATTGATGCCGCTGCCAACGATTCCTCGCAGACCGACATGAGAGATACGAAGTGTACTGACTGGCAAAGGTTATTTCTCCAGAACGATGCGGCCAAAGGCTTCCGGTACGTGATAGCTGGGCTGGCCTGTCGGCTGCCATGCGATTCCTGCACGATTCGGTTTTGGGCCCTGAAGACGATAAAAATTAATGCGCATCTGTTTGCCGGGCTTTGCCTGGGTAGGACCATTCACGTCGTTGATGCTTTCAATCGGGATCTGCATTTCGCCATACCAGATCTTCTTTTCCGGATCGATGGTGGCCTTTACTTTGAATCCTGAGTTCCAGAGCCATCCGCCTTCAGGAAGCGGATTATCCCGATCAATATCAAGATCCACCCATTCTCCCTGGGGAGAGACCTGATACTCGCGGTAATGCCGGATGTTTTTGAAGTCGGCACTGATAAAGACTTCTGCGACATCCCATTCCCAAAGCTGGTTCGTTTCTGCTTCTGTCGTGGGGTTGGGCTTCAGATAAAGCTCGTCATAAGGACAGATAAACAGGAAATAGATGTTCTTGTCGGTCCAGCGGGAGCGGATTTCCGTACGATGTCCGGGAGTCGGCTTTCCGAGTGGCCCGTTTGCTGCAATGACACCTTTCACTTTCTTCCATTGGCTGGCATCTGGATCAGCTGTCAGCTCAAAATCCTTCTTGATGTATTTGCTGCCGATGCGGGCTGGCTCTGCGGAGAGCCCGATGGACAGAAAAAGTGCGAGCAGAATCAATTTTTTCAAGCGAGTGCCTCCCGAATCTTTTGTGCAATCTGCAGGGTTGTTTCCTCATCCCCCAGCAGTGCCCGATGTGCCAACCAGAATGCTCCTTTTACGGCCTCTTCGGCTACCGGGCATTCATTGACAATAGCGTTACCCGGTTCAATGTAGATGGGGTTTTCGTAAAGCGTATGTGGATAGAAAGGAGTGCTGGGAATTCCGGCTTCTGTCAATTTGCGGCAGAACTCATCCCGGTTCTTTGCCCAACCCGTCAGCAGATAGTAGGACTGGGCGCTGCACTCCTCCGGTCCTTTCTGGAATTCCAGAACATCCGGGTGAATATCAGAGAGTTCTTTTTTCAGAAGCTCGGCGTTCCGGTTGCGCAATGCAATCTGCTCTGGAAGTCGCTCCAGTTGAGCGGTCAAAACTGCTGCCTGTAGGGCGGTGAGGCGCATGTTGGTGCCAATGGAATAGTGATGGTAAAAACTCTCTCCACTTTTTCGACGTCCCTGATTGATGAAACTGCGGACCTTGTCGGCCAGTTCCTCATCATTGGTAGTGACGATGCCCCCTTCGCCAGCAGTCATGACTTTGCCGTTCTGGAAGCTGAATGAACCGACTGTTCCCAGGCTGCCTGCTTTTTTTCCTCTCCATTCCGAACCATGAGCATGGGCAGCATCCTCAATGATGTGGATGTTGAAGGCTCTTCCCAGTTCCAGGAAGCGGTCAACCTGAGCCATCATTCCCCCAAAATGGACCAGCATGATGGCTTTGGTTTTGGCGGTCACGGCAAGTGCGGTGCGGATGGGGTCCAGATTGAAACTCTTCATTTCAATATCGACGAAAACCGGAGTCGCTCCCACACGGGAAACTGCCGTAGCGGATGCGATAAATGAAATGGCCGGAACAATGACTTCATCTCCCGGCCCGATTCCGAGTGCAGTGAGCGCGGCTTCCAGCGAAGCGGTTCCATTACTCACACTGATGCCGTGTGCTGCATCGTGGAAGGAAGCAAACTGCTGTTCAAATGTTCCGACGACTTCGTGGAACCCGCCCCACTGCGGGCTGTCGAGAACCTGCTGGATCAGCTCAAGTTCCCGATTGCCGGAAATCGGCCAGGATGGTATCTGCATCGTACTTATCAGGATACGAAGGTTCTGGCAGTGACGGAGAAATCACGAAAAGAAGGGGTTGTGGCGAATCTCTTCTGCGATGGTTGTATTCTCTCCATGTCCGGGAATCACCAGTGTTTCCCCCGGAAGCGTAAACAGCTTCTCGCGGATGGAGCGGATCAGGGTGGCATGGTCTCCACCTGGAAGATCTGTTCTTCCAATGGAACGCCGGAACAAGGTGTCGGCAGCAATCACACGCTTTTCAGAAGGAATCCACAGGGAAACGCTCGCGGGGGAGTGTCCTGGCGTAAACAGGACACGGATCTCGGTCTTTCCCAGCTGTAGAGTGTCATTGCTCTTCAACTGGATGTCGATGTTGACCTTTTCCGGGGCTGGCACTCCTAGCCAGGCGGCCTGCTGTTCGATGGCATCATACAGAACCATTTCGCCCGGATGCATGGCTACTGTTGCTCCTGTTCTCCGCTGAATGTCGGCTGCCTCGCCAATGTGATCGATATGCGCATGGGTAATGACAATCTGGCGAACTGTCAGCTGATGCTGCTCCACCAGAGCCATGATGGAATCGATATCTGCGCCGGGGTCTACGACAATCGCATCCCGGGAATTTTCGTCGCCGAGGATGGAACAGTTGCACTGGAGCGCACCGACTGCAATAACTTCGTGAATCATCTCTATACTCGTCAGTATATGGACGAGGTTGTTTCAGTCATAATCCGAGCGGTTCACATTTTGAGCATCGTGATGCTTCTGGGTTCCGCTTTTTATATTCGTTTTGTGGAGAAAGGGGTAGAACGGATTCCGGCCTGGTATGTCCTGCTGCCAGTGGTCGGGGTGATTTTTTCCGGAGGGTGGCAGTTCTGGACCACGATCCAGACGGGTGGAGTGGACAAGGGCTGGCACATGGTTTTCGGAATTAAAATGTTATTTGTGATGCATATTCTTGCCATCTCTCTGCTGCAGCTCAGGACGGTAGATGAAGATAAAAGAAAGCGGTGGATGACCGGAATCGTGGCAAGTGGCGTACTGGTGACGATCCTTTCTGCCACCATGAGGCTTTTACACGCATAATGTCAGATCTGATGCAAGGATACCGGGCACTGCATACCAACAGTGCCTGGTATGACGTTTCAAACCGGGGAAGAATCCGGGTGGCCGGTGAAGACAGAGCTCGTCTTCTGCACGCCATGACGACAAACCAGGTGAATGAACTCAAGCCGGGAGAAGGGAACTACGTTTTCTTCCTGAGTGCACAGGGTCGGATTCTGGCCGATGCCGTCATTCTTTGCCGGGAAGATCATTTTCTGCTGGATACAGAGCCGGAAACCCACACCAAGATTCTGGAACATCTGGATAAATTCATCATTGCGGATGACGTGACTCTCGAAGACGTTCGGGAGTCCACCATTTGCCTTGAGATCGAAGGGCCACAGGCAGAAGGACATCTGCGGTCTCTGGGCGTTCTTCCTCCCGAAACAGATTTTTCCTCAGTAGAATGGGCCGGATCGCTGGTCTATCGTCTGGATGGAGAGCGGTTCCGGATCATCGCCGCCTCCGAAAATCGGGAAACTCTGGTTGCGCGACTGGGAGAAGAAGCCAGTTTGGAAGCAGCCCGCATTGTCAGGATGGAAAGAGCGATTCCTCGCTACGGGGAAGACATCACGGAACGTCATCTCATCCAGGAAACACGTCAGATGCAGGCGGTGAGTTTCAGCAAGGGATGCTATATCGGGCAGGAGATCGTGGAGCGGGTCCGCTCACGTGGAGCTGTCCATAAAGGTCTGGCGTCTGTCGAAATTTCAGCCACAGAGCCTGTTCTGGTGGGTGCGGAAATTCATGATGAGAGCGGGGCAAAGTGCGGAGAAATGATGTCGTCTGTTTATTCACCGGCTCTGCAAAAAGTCATCGGATTTGCTTATTTGCGAACCGACCAGTTGGGGGCAGGTGCAAAGCCGATGAATATTGAGGGGAAAGCCGTATCCGTTCGTCAGGGCTGATGGATAATCAGTCCGTCAATGTCGATGTGAGTTCCTGTGGAAGCAGGATTCTTTGTCCCGGCTGGACGGATCTCGAGACTATGTTTACCGGGGCCGAATCCTGAGATCTTTTCCTGTGACTGCCATTCAATATCAGGTGAGTAGGCATCAATTACTTTTACTTCTTCTCCATCGATGAGGACTTTGGCGTGTCCGCGATTGAAGGCGCGAGTCAGGATGATGGTCACTTCTGATCCGGTGAATTTTGTCGTTACGGATGCTTCTGCCTTTTCTGTATACGTCAGGTAGCCGTGAAGCGCGTTTCCATCTACAAATCTCATCCATCCGAGAGAATATTTCAGGTGGGGATCTCCGTCATCATATTCACCGGGGGGGAGGAATTCATCCTGCAGATTTTCGGATGTTACCTCAGGTGGGTATACCAGTCGCACTACTTTCCAGCCTGCTGATACCTGTTCCGGTTCAGAGAATAGTACCTCGAATGACGCTTCCGGAGCATGGGGCAATGACTGAAGATTACGAGGGACGATCAGGTATTCAATGTTGAGAGATTTGAAGAAATCCCGGCACTCTCCGGCTGACTTTAGTTGGTAAAGCTGTTCAAAAAATGGCGTATGGTGCCAGGAGATTGTGAATGCCTTGCCCTTTAGTCCAGCAATTGCATTGGTTCCGATAAATGCCACTGGTTTTCCGGGGTGAGCCTGATTCATATAATCCACCAGCGTCCGTTCAGAAGACTGCATGTCCCGGTAAGCTAATCTCTTTTCCGGCTGAAACAGATAAATCGGTGCAAGATCCCGGTGATACCAGCCTGAGGCAGGTAGGAACCAGAGGTTCAGGCTGAACAGGACCAGGGTTGCCACCACGGCCGCACGATACAGGTTTTGATGTCCTTCCCGCAGCAACAGGAAGAGGTTGCCGATGAAAATTGTCAGCAAAATCATGGCTGGGAACAGATAACGGGCATTGGACATGGACTGCATGCTGGCGATGAAGGAGACTGTGGCGATGCAGATTGCCGTCAGCGTCATCACGTTTCTTTTCCAGATGACTGCGGCGAATGCAATCGGGAGAAAGAATACGTACTGGAATGCCCAGCCTCCATTGAGACCTTCCAGAAATCGTCCAGTCTGGAAGGTCAAGTCATAGAGGGAAGAGAAAGAGAATCCTTCCTGGTATCGTGTATCCACAAATTTTACTGTGGAATTGAAATAAGGAGATTTGAAGATGTGGTTCAGGAATGGGAATACCGGATTTCCCGTTTCCAGCCAGGCTCGAAGGTAGTGTGGAATACCGAAGAAAAGGACTAATCCCATGCTGGGCAGCGCCCATCGTTTCTGCTTCCATCGGGCGGCACACCAGAGCAGGAATAAAAAGGCGGGAGCTGCGAATCCCAGAGAGCCGAACTTTGTTGCCAGGCCGATTCCAAGAATAACTCCAGAAAGCAAGAGGCTTCGCTTTTTCCCTGTTTCCCAATAGTCGAGTGACAGCAGGAAAACTGTGAACAGATTCATCGCCCAGAAGTTCTCAATGAATAATGATCCTGCTAATAGCTGGATGAGCGGGCTGGATGCAAACAGTGCAGTCAGAAGGAGTGAATCCGTTAAAGGCAGAAAGCGTCGTAGCGAATGAGCGAGCATTCCCAGAATAATGATGAGAAAAGAAAAGTTCAGCAGTCGATCTGCATACTCTCCTCCCAGCATGTGTACGGCGGTATAAGCCCAGTCACCCATCATGGGCATTGAGGCCCACATGGTTTCCTTCGAATCAAAAATGAACTGATGATGTGCAGCAACGGAAGCAGGGATTGCCAGATGCATGGCTAAGCCATCGTGACTATATTCCGGCTTCATGGCGACCAGAAGATGAAGAAGAAAGCAGGCCATCAGGAGAATCGCCGATGCGTAGGCGGATAGACTCAGGTCTGGAATATTTGCTAGCTGTGTCCTGATCCTACGGAAGTCGGAAGCGAGATGATGTCGATGCAGGATCACCGGTATGGCAAAGAGAAGCAGATAGGTTGCTGCATAGTTGATGGGGAACAGTGCCATCACTCCGATGATCCATGCAAAGAGGCTAATTCCAGTGCCCAGAGCAATCCACCCATCCAGGCGCAGGAAGCGTCCCAGACACCAGGAAGAAAACAGAAACCCTACAACACTGAGCAATGGAATCGGACCAATAGCCGCAACCACATAAAATACACAGCCTGCGCTGATCATGCCCAGAGTTCTGTGCGGATTGAGTTTCCATCCCACTGCTGCCAATGGAAGAAGGATGGCAAGAAATACTCTCAGTTTCTGTAATCCCTGAGCTTCCCAGATGTGCTGCTGGAGCAGATCTCCAGAAATCAGGCCGTAAATAAAAAGGGCGGAACTGAATAGAAAAAGAATTCCGATGGAAAGACTTTGCGGACTCAACAAGTGGTTTCTCTGGAAGGTACTTTTGTTGTTACTGCTGAGGTGTCGTCTGTTTCCGGTGGTACGACTTTTTTGCTTTTAAAGATGAAATCCCGCTGAATGATGAAGTTGACGAAAAACATGACAGATTCCACGGAGATTTTCGCAAACAGGATAGGGGTGGAGAAGTTTTCATGTAACAACCGGATCAGGCTGTAGGCAATCAATCCATTTGCAAGAACCAACAAGATGTACTTGGGAAAGAGAACATGATGCGGTTCACTGGAAAGAAATACAGCGCGCCGTACCGATCTGTAGTTGAAGAGAATTGCTGTTACCCGCCCCAATAGCTGACTGAGTCCGAGCATTCCGGTCAGATAGTGAACCAGGAAGAAGACACTGTTGTCTACGATAGCGGTCAGTAGTGACAGCACAGTGAATCGGAAAAGAACAAAATAGATCCGCACAGAGTCCAGTAACGGATTGAAGTGCGAGGAAGCATTGCCATCCAGGTAGATGGTTTCGATTTCCTGTTCATGGATCGGGCAGCCATGGTGTTTTGCTGCAATCAGCATTTCCAGCTCAAACTCATAGCGACGAGAAGGCAGGGTAAGAAGAGTCGGAAGTAAATGCCTGGGGATTGCACGCAGGCCCGTCTGCGTATCCCGTAAGGGTTGCCCCACCAGGAATCGAACAAGCAAGCGCGTGAGTTGATTGCCGAAACGACTCCGCAAAGGCACTTCAGTATTGAAGTGACGAACGCCCAGAATCAAAGATTGTGGATGTGCATCGGCAGTCTGGACCATCAGCGCAATATCCTGTGGCGAGTGTTGACCGTCTGCATCAGCGGTGATGATCCGGGTTAACTGGGGGATTTCACGAATAGCGAAATCAAATCCTGTTTTCAGTGCTGCGCCTTTGCCCTGATTTACCTCGTGATGAACCACTCTGACATGGGGGATCTCGGAACATTCCTCAAATATTTCCTGATAGGAAGAGCCGCTGCCGTCATCCACCAGAATGAGAACGGCGTCAGGAATTCTGCTGCTGATGTCCTGCAACAGGGCTGGAAGTTCAGAAAGAGGCCGAAAGGCCGGAATCAGCAATACATTCATGAATTCAATTTTTGATATACGACCAATTATCTACACACTATACAGATTGTGATTCATTCGAAAGCCTATGCTAGGATGCGGGTTTTATGAAATCAAGTCCAGTCGGGCCTGTTGCTGGAATGTGGATTGTCAGAACTTTTGCTGGAATCCAGGCGGGTATTCTCACAGGATTTGTAACCCTGTTCTGGTTTCTTCTGATTGCATTCTTGACTGAGGAGTCCATCTGGGTCTATTTCAATGTGTTTTCCTCGATCTTTAATCAAGGGAATCTTTCTCGTCTCGATTTTAGTTTTTATACATGTTCCGGAATAGCCATCCATCTTTTGTGGTCCGCTTCTCTGGGGATTCTTTTTGGGTGGGTTGTTTCTGAAAACTGCAAATGGTTGAAATGCTTTGCATTAGCGGTTGTTTATATCTTTCTCGCTCAGGTTTTTTTGCAAAGAGGAGTGCTGGATCATTTGAATCCATGGGTGAATATGTATCTTTCTCCATTTCTGCTGCTGACAGCCAATTTTTTACTGGTGGGGGGTGTCAGTACAATTCCTTTTTTGATCCGCTCGATGCGAACAGACTTCCTGCTAAAATAGCGGATTGTGTTTTCCAGACGGTTGGCGGATTTTTTCGTAACCGGATCAACCAGGTTTGCGTCGGGATAGAGTCTGAACCCCGTTAGGGATACACACAGGAAAGGAATTCGCATCGGAATGCAGTCTTGCAGGCGTTTGAGCCTGTCCACTGTGTTGGTTTGTGTCTCGTTGCTCTCATCTGCCCTGACGGGTCAGGAGCAACCGTCTTCTCCCAAACCAGCCCCATCGAAACAGCAGAATCCGTTTGAAACGGTGCCTGAGGCACCTGTTCAGGCACCAAAACCAGACCCTGCAAAGCAGGGTACTCCAGGTGCGCCTCCGCAACTGGAAACTCCCCAACCTGCCAAGCCGCAGGAACCGGGACTGGTGAAACCGGGAGAAACTCCAAATATTATTGAATTGATTGAGTTCAGAGGTTCTCGCCGGGTCCCGCAGGATACTCTCCGTGCTCTGATCTTTACCAAGCGTGGCGACCTCTATAATGAGGACGCCCTGAACCGGGACTTCATGGCTCTCTGGAATACCGGACGCTTTGATGACATCCGACTGGAACGTGAAGCCGGAACCGCAGGCTGGATCATTCGTTTTGTCGTTCAGGAGCGCCGCGTTGTGCGATCCATTAAATACGATGGAATGAAGTCCATTACCATTTCAGAAATTCTTGACCGGTTCAAGGAACGTAAGGTTGGACTTCAGGTAGAAACTCAGTACGATCCCAATCGTGTCCAGCGGGCAGCCAATGTGATTCGGGAATATCTGGCAGAGCGTGGACGTCAGTTTGCTACTGTGACACCAGATCTGCGGCAGATTCCACCCTCATCTCTGGAAGTCAACTTCCGCGTGCAGGAAGGTCCCAAGGTAAAAGTGGGGGAAATTGACCTCGAAGGGAATCAGGTATTCAGCAAACGAGTCGTCACTCGTGCAATGAAGAATCTGCACCCCATCGGAATTCCATACTCCATTTTCATGGAGAACCTGTTCTCCAAAACATACGATTCCACCAAGCTGGAAGAAGATCAGGACCGTGTCCGCAACTTCTACCAGGAACGCGGTTACTTCACTGCCCGGGCAACCGGAGCAGATGTCGAGATTGTGGATGTTGGTGGTGGAAAGTTTAAGATTCCTCTCTTCTACCCCAATAAGCCAGGCAAACGCGCCAATGTGAGGATGACGATTGAAGAAGGGAAGCAGTATCGCCTGGGCAAGATCAACTTCACCGGTGTGAAGTTCTTCCGAACTCCCGAGTCTCTCTTCCCCCCCATCTTCGGAATGGGTGAAGGCGATGTCTTCTCAACAGCCAAACTTCGCAAAGGAATGGAACAGTTCCGGAAGCTTTACGGCGAATTCGGTTTCCTTGACATGGTTCCTGAACCAGAGTTTGAGCCCGATACCAATACAGGCATCCTGAATATGACCATGGCTGTGGACGAAGGCAAGCAGTTCTTTGTGCGCCGTATTGATTTCTCCGGGAATACAACCACTCGTGACAAAGTCATCCGTCGTGAAATCCTGATTGATGAAGGTGATCTGTTTAACACCCGTCTTTGGGAAGTCAGCTTGCTGCGTCTCAACCAGCTGGGCTATTTCGAAGTCCTGAAGGAAGAAGAAGCGGCCAACATTACTCGTGATACCCGGAACAATACCGTGGATATTACCCTGAAGGTGAAAGAGCGCGGACGAAACTCCATCCAGCTTTCTGGTGGTGTTTCCGGTATTGCTGGTTCCTTTATCTCTTTTGGGTACTCCACCAACAACTTCCTGGGTATGGGAGAAACACTCTCGGTTGATACCCAGATGGGTGACCGTATCCGGTCCGTTACATTTGGTTTTACCGAACCGTATCTGTTCGATAAGCCCATTCAGGCTGGCTTCACTGTTTTCTACCAGCGGTTCAACTATGATCAGGGTCGTGAAGTTTCGCTCTTCTATGGCCGAAACATGACATCCCTTTATTCAAATCTTCCGCAGGGAAGTCTCTTGAATTACGTCTCAAATGGTGCTGGATTCAGTGTGTTTGGAACCACCATGTTGAAGCGTAGCTTTGCCCGCGTGGGTGTCAGCTATAACTTCAACCAGTCCAATATCCGGCCAATTTCAGATGGTGCTCAGAACTACTTCGAGTTCTTCAGCTTCCAGGGTATCGATGGCCCCAACCAGCTGAACGGAATCCGCACCACCAGCGTGATTCCCAACTACAGTTACAACACTATCGATCATCCCATCACGCCAAGTCGGGGTAGAAGTCTTTATATCTCCACCAATTTTGCCAGCAGCATCTTTGGTGGAAACGTCAACATGATTGAACCCACCGTGGATGCGAAGTATTTCCGTTCAGGCTTCAAAAAGGGCCATGTCATCGGTATGCACTTCCTGGGTCGGTTCGTGACAGGATATGGCGGCAAGGCTGCACCTCCCTATAACCGCTATTACATGGGTGGTGAAAATGATATCCGTGGTTTCGATATCTGGGGCATCAGCCCGCTCGGATTTATTCCGGCAACTGCAAGAGTTCCAGTTCTGAATTCAGATGGTTCACAACGACAACAACGTTCCTATAATTTTAATGGACAGATCCAGTTAACTGATGTAGGAATGGATATTCCCATTTATCGTCTGACTCAGATTGGTGGAGATACATCCGGTGTCTACAACTTTGAATACAGGATTCCCATCTTTGGCCCGGTTGTTCTTGCTGCATTTGCGGACGTCGGAATTAATACGGTTCTGATGAAGAGCCAGTTGAAGATGAATCCACAGCGACTGGCTGATCTTCAGTATCAATATCCACAGTCGAATTTCAAGCAGGGAATTGAGCTTGCCAGTGGTCTGCTGAAACCCCGTATGTCCACGGGTCTGGAACTTCAGATCATGATGCCGGTGGTGAATGCACCGTTCCGGTTGTACTGGGCATACAATCCTTTAAATGTGCGTGAATACCTGCAACAGCCCATCGTTGCGGATCGTTCGATGTTCCCTAATGATGCTACGTACAACAATGCAATGTTCAACTACGCGAATGGTGGTGGGCACGGTATGCCTACTCCATTCTTTGAACGGATGAAGACATTCCGGTTCACGATCAGTCGTACGTTCTGATAGGCTTGCAGAGAGAGCCAGAGAAATAGGAGTTATTGAGTGAGTTTGAAAGTATCTATGGTTGTCCTCGCACTTGCTGCGTCAACCACTATTTTTGCCCAGGCACCATCCAAGGTTGGTGTCATCAATATCCAGCAGGCGATGCTGGCAACCAAGGATGGCCAGAAGGCCGCTCAGGAACTGTCAGCCCGTTTTGAACCGAAGCGGAAAGAGATCGAAGCAAAGAATGCCGAGATCGCCCAGTTGCAGGAACAGTTCCGTAAAATTCAGAACACTGCCAGTGAAGATCAGCGTGCAAAACTGGCTCGTGACATCGACCAGAAGCAAAAAGCTCTGCAGCGTGATGGAGAAGATGCGGAAGCCGAATTCAACCAGGATCGGGAGCGCACTCTGGGTGAGCTGGGTAACCGGCTGATGCAGGTGATCGACAAGTATGCCCGTGAAAACGCTTACGCATTGATCCTGGATGTTTCCAGTCAGCAGAGTCCTGTCCTGTACATGGCGAATAATATCGACGTGACTGCAGAAATCATCAAAGCATTTGATGCAGCAAATGCTGCCGCTGCTCCGGCCGCTACTCCCAAGCCCCCGGCAGCTAAACCAGCACCGGCAGCGAAGCCTTAATTTGTTCCACTATCGATGAAAAAGGTCCGCAGAAGCGGACCTTTTTCTATTTATGCTTGCTGTTCAGGCTTTAGAAGCCGCTGGGGCGAATCCACCAGCTTTCACGCCACTTCCCGCCGGGTTCAACGGATTGCAGCTCTGAGTATTTGCCTGCATGATTCAGATTGAATACATTTGTGACGCCAGCCATTGGTTCAAAGCAGATGAAATCACGACCGGATGGGGCATAGACAACTCCCACCGGATACTTTGGACCAAATAGAAAACTCAGCTTCTGTTTTCCATTGGTCACCCAGAATTCAGCACTCCCCTGATTATCACGGACGAGTGAGGTGTAGACATCGTCCTGCTCAGCACCCTTCAGTGAAAAGGGGGACGGAATAGTGACATCCTTCTGCTCACCCGTCGGAACCAGTTCAGCAGATAGCGTTACATGCTTCTGCGCTGGAATATGAACAGACCAGGAATCCCGATCTCCGGGAAGCATGTAGTAGGGGTGATAGCCAATGGCGACGGGCATTTTTTCCGTAGAAAGATTTTCCAGTTCGGTGATGACCTCCAGTGATCCGTTTTTGAGGACATAGGTCATCTCAATGGTGTGGGCAAACGGAAACTGAGCCATCCATTCGGGGTAGCGGAAGAACTCCAGTCTGCTCTTCACCCGTGCGCCATTTTCAGTACTGGTTTCCACCACCTTCCACTGATCGGAGAACATCAGAAGTCCGTGGATGGGATTCTGGTTGGCATCACGACGGAGATTGCCGAGTTCGGGATTCAGTTTGTACTCTTTGCCATTCGCCCAGTAGGACAATCCCTGAATGCGGTTGGCCCAAGGAGCAAGAAAAGGGTTTCCGATCAATGCTGGTTTTTCCCGAAGCGCACTGAGGGACTGTTGATTGGACCAGAAGATCTCCTGACCTTTGATCTTCATCGAATAGGAATTATTGCCGATGGATGGTGCAATGCGTACTTCTGTCTGGTGTTGCTGATCAGTCAGAAGGACAACGGAAACTCCATCCACCGTTTCATTGGTTACGGTGTATTGTGCGGCGATCGACATGAGAAGAAGAAGTGGTGTCACGGTATTGAATCAGTCCCAGGCCAGATTGCAATTCATTTCTGGCAGGACCAGCATACTACCGTGAACAAAGTGACAGCAGAACTATCTGTTTTATCTGCGGCGCATTCGACTGCTTCTCAGCGTGACAAGGCTGAATAGCGTGGCAATGATAGCTCCGCCAAATAACAGGACACCCATCCAGAATGCATCCGGACTCTCAAATGTATAGCTGGACAGAAACAACCAGCGGAACATCATGATGGTGATGGCAATTGCGTAAAGTGAAAACAGCCAGCGAAGCTTTCCGAGGACTGCCAACAGGATGGTGATCAGTCCCATTCCGCCGATTCCCAGAAGCAGCCGACTCAGATCTTCACCTGTCTGTGACATCATTCCACCGGAATTAAGGGTATGAAAACCGGAAAAATAGGCAACCAGTGCAATCCCGGCCAGAAAAGCGGAAATTCCGGCAAAGTAGAGATACGCGAAGGAACGCATCAGGGCGTGCATTATTTGCATGAAGCCGATATTGTAACAACCTACAACCCTGCGATAGTAGACTAAAATACACTCTATGGCCTCTCAGGATCCACTTTCACCACGGGAAGCAGGGATTCTTCATACGATTGTCGAGTCCTATATCCAGACGGGTGAGCCGGTTGCCTCTCTTGCGCTCGCAAGATTACGTCGGTTAAAGCTGAGTGGCGCCACCATTCGGAATGTTATGGCGGAACTGGACGAGCAGGGTTTTCTGACCCAGCCTCATACCTCCGCTGGACGTATTCCTACAGACAAAGCAATCCAGGCCTACGTCCGTTCCATTGCTGTTCGTGTGGTGAATGCAGAACTGGCTCGAATGCGTACAGAATTGCGTCGAGCCCAGAATATGAATGAGCGGGTAGAACGCTCTTCCCGGATTCTGACGCAGCTGACGAAAAATGTTGGAATCGTGGCTGCAATCCCCGGCAGTCGTGATGTGCTTTCCAGTGTGGAACTGGTGGCCATTCCGGTCAATAAAGTTCTGATGGTTGTCGTGACAGCGGGAGGTCAGGTTCGTAATCAGGTAGTGGAACTGGATGAACCGTTGCATGATACCGAACTGGTCTCCATTCGGAATTATCTGAACACCAACTTCAGTGGCTGGCGACTCTCTGATATCCGTACCGAACTGGAAAAACGGCTGGAGCGTGAAGCTGCTGCCTATGACTCTGTCCTGCGAGGGCTCATGCAGCTGCATTTGCGTGGGCTGTTGGATATTGCTCTTGATCCTGAAGTGAAGCTGGGGGGCGCATCCAATCTTGTCGGGATCGATCTTCATCTGACTCGTGAGGCGATGCGGGATCTGTTCCAGACACTGGAAGAGAAAAAACGCATCCTGGAACTGCTGGATCGGTTTCTGCAGAAAGACTCGGAAGAGCCGGAGATTCAGGTAGGTCTGAGCGATGTTCATCCATCTATGAGCAACCTTTCGCTCATCGGTGTAACTGTTCAGCAGCCGGATGGATTGTCTACCCGTGTGGCTGTTCTCGGCCCCACTCGCATGGATTATGCTCGTGCCATGTCTGCCATCGTCCATATGCAGCAGGCGCTGCGGTCCACATCTGTTTAATCAGAATTCTTTGGGGTGAATTTTTTAGAGGGTCGATGGCGCATGCTGAAATCAGTCCGATCACGAGCCTCGGCATAGCGGGTCAGTTGATTCCTTGCTTCTCCATCACCCTGTAAGGACCAGTTCAGAAAGAGGCGCGTGAGTGTGCACAGGTTCGAATAGTTTTTGCGAATCTGTACAGATTCCTGTTCCCGTTCTGCTTGCTGTGATTTCACGAAACTTCTCATTGCTCCCTGGGAAAGATAGTCGTTATGCCGGAAGCCGGAGATCGACACCTCATATCGCTCTGCATTTTTCAAATACTGATCATAGATAGAAAAGTCGGGATGATTTTCCTTCGTGGACAGGATCATGCATGAAATTTCTGGTCGGAATAATTGATCCAGCTGGTGCAGAAAACGACTTCGTGCTTTAGTGACAGCTGCCAAAAGATCCTTCATGTGCCTTCGTTGCCATCGGGAAAATCTCTGTTCCAGTGTGGTGTCCAGAATCACGACAGAACGTAAAGTGCTGTCGTGTCTTCCAATGAATCTCAAAAAGAACTGTGCACCTGCGCTATGTCCAATCCCTGCCTGTTTTTGAATATCCACAAAAGGAAGCTGAGCCGCTGAATGAATCAGAAACTGAAGATCATCTTCATGAGTTCCTTCCAGGTAGTGATTATTCTGAACGGAGAATGTGTTGAACTGAAATGCACTGGAAATGACCACATATCCATGGCTGGCCAGGTATTCGAAAAGAATCACATTCTCGTCAAATGATCCCTCTGCGCCAGCATGATAAAAGATGACGGGGAATTTTCCCGGAGCAGGTGGTGCCCTTCGGGCCGCTTTTGCCGAAGATTCCATAAACTGCGAAAGATACTCTCTTATTTGGGAAATGACGTGTGAATCTTCTTCGTATTGGCTGATCGTATTGAGAGAAATCTTATGTGCATAATCTTTTAACCGCGAGACAAAGGATTGGAGTTCAGGCTGAGAGGGAACTTCATCCAGTTCCAGATAATCTGCATACTTCATAGGAGCAACTGTTCTGTGAACAGCCGGATACCAGACGGCAAAAAGAAGTGGTCGGAAGGGCAAAAGCTGGCTGGATGCACCTGATTGGCCGGGATATTCACGTCTGCTATGGTCAACTTCCAATGTGGATTGATAGCCCACAGAGTAAGGGCCGGTTTCCATTTGCTTCCACAAAGAGGATGTCTGAGCCGGGACAGGACTGCTGAGGGCAGAGACCACCAGAAGAGAAGAAATAATCCGGTATGAATCTGTCGTTGTGGACATGTGGAGCCAGCAGAATATCAAATCTTTAGAAGAATTTTTTCTAAACCATCAAAATCAAGGAAGTATATTGATTTTTCAATAATATCCTTATTTTTGTTAAGTTTAACGACTGATTCTGGGTTTCTGGAGAGTGGGAAGCACCTCTTTTTGACATCAACTGCTAATCTGAAGGTTGAGAGATGGATACCGAGAATCTTAAGCCTGTGGATCCCGATACTGTAGATCCGTTGGTCACCCCCGAGTTGGAAACTGATACAGCAGCAGACTTTGTTTCCCTGACAGAGGAACGGGATCGTCTTGCTGGCGAAAAAGCAGAGTTGCAGGATCAGCTTCTGCGGCGGACTGCGGAATTTGAGAATTTCCGCCGCCGGACGGAAAGGGAAAAGCTGGAACTGAGCGAATATGCTTCCATGGAAGCCGTCAAGGCGTTGCTCCCGATCCTGGATGATTTTGAGCGTGCGATCAAAGTGGAATCCGCAGACAAGGAGTATGCAAAGGGAACCGAGCTGATTCATCAGCGTTTCTTTGGTGTGCTTCAGAAACTGGGGCTGGAACCCATTGATGCGGTAGGCAAGTCCTTTGATCCAAATCTGCACCATGCTATCGAGCGACAGGAAACAACTGAAGCAGAAGACCAGCAGATTCTGGATGAATTTCAGCGTGGATATAATTTCCGGGGCCGTCTTTTGCGTCCCGCTCTTGTCAAAGTTGCAGTGAACTCATAATTCAACGTGGTTAAAACTGACTATTACGAAGTTCTGGGTGTGACCCGTGATGCAGACGATCAGGTGCTGAAGACTGCCTATCGTAGACTGGCCATGCAGTATCATCCGGACAGAAATCCCGGGAATGCAGATGCAGAAGAGAAGTTCAAGGCTGCTGCGGAAGCGTATAGCATCCTGAGCGACTCGCAGAAGCGTGCTGCTTATGACCGTTTTGGTCATGCCGGAGTGCAGGGCGCTGCGGGAGGCGGATCTGCCGGATATGATCCATCTGCATTTACTGATTTCCAGGATGTCTTTGGCGATTTCTTCGACAGCTTCTTTGGTGGAAGCGGTGGGGGGCGATCCCGCAATCGTGTTCGTCGCGGTGAAGATCTCCGCTACGATCTGGAGATCTCCTTTGAAGAATCCATGAAGGGAACCAAGGTGGATATCCAGGTTCCGCGGATGGATTCCTGCACGGCTTGTAATGGTTCCGGTGCGGATGGCGCGGATGGAATCACCACCTGCCCCACCTGTAAAGGCCGTGGAGAAGCTGTCTACAATCAGGGATTCATTTCGGTCCGCCAGACCTGTCATACCTGCAGCGGACGCGGTAACCTGATCCGCAAAGCCTGTAAGGAATGTCGCGGTGAGGGTGTGGTGCGTTCAGAACGCAGACTCAAGGTGAACATTCCTGCCGGTGTCGATACAGGAACACAGATGCGTCTGGTGGGAGAAGGAAATCCTTCTCTCAATGGTGGCCAGAGCGGTGATCTATATGTAGTGATTCGGGTCAAGGATCATGCATTCTTTGAGCGGCATGAGAATGACCTGCACTGCACCATTCCGGTGACGATTGTTCAGGCAACGCTGGGCTCAGAGATTGAACTCAAGACTCTGGATGGCGTGGAGAAGGTCAAGGTTCCTGAAGGAACTCAGCCGGGGACGCAACTGCGTCTGCGCGGCAAGGGTGTTCCACGAGTAAACTCTTCCGGTCGTGGTGATCTCTTTATTCACGTAGAAGTCCGTATTCCGGAAAAACTGAATAAAGAGCAGCGCAAGCTGATGGAACAACTGCGGGAGACTCTTCCGGAAGACAATGAGCCACGGGAAAAAGGCCTGTTCGAAAAGGTGCGGGATTACTTTTCCTGATTTTTAGTGATTTTGAATTTTAGATAAGATGGCGGGCATGTCCCGCCTCTTGCTTTTTATGTTGGGGTTGAGTGTTTTTACTCAGCAAGCCGATGCACAGCACGCTGAAGCTCAGCAATCCTACATTTACATTTCAAACGCTGCCAGAAGCGCTACAGAAACAAATCCGACCCTGGCTCCAGGTTCACTTGTTTCTTTGACAATTTATCCCCCCATTGATCTGGAGAAGCCTTATTCACTTCGCATTGAAGATTCCGTGGGTGTTTCGAGACAACTTCTGAATATCCGGTCGAAAGGAACAGTCACAGATACACAGCTTGAGGCCCAGATTCCTGCTGCTGTTCGATTAGGCAATGCCAGGGTTGTTCTGAATCACGACGGAAAAGTGCAATCAGCGCCTGTTCGAATTGTGGAAGCCAGCTTTGAAGTTTTCACGATTCCAAATACGAAATTGATTGCGAATGTGCAGAACTATTCTCCTTCTGGGGAGAGCGGGCAGAATGGACTCATCTATCCCGCACGTCCAGGTGACTACCTGACGTTTTGGGGGACTGGGATGGGGACAGATGTTTCAAAGCCGGTTCATGTCGTGATTGGTGGGAAAAGAGCAAAAGTGATCTGGGCAGGAAAAGCGCCCGCTAATCCCGGGGTGGATCAGGTTAACGTTCAACTGGAAGATCATATTTCCTGGCAGCAGAGTTGCTATGTTCCAGTGCGGATAAGTGCTGGAGAACAAAATAGCAAGGTAACTACCATTGCGATTGCAAACGAAGGGCTCTGCCCTCACCCGTTCGATCTGACAGTGGATGAGAGGAACACGCTTGATTTTGGAGGAGCGATTCCGTTTGTATCAGTCGAGCTGATGCGAAGGCTGGGTAAAGCAAATACAGGCAGGATTATTTTTGACAACCCTTCCGTGACAGACAGGATGACATGGAAGGAAGAAATCTACGCAAAATTTGGATCAGCAACAGCTGAGGCGGTGGCAGTAAGAGCTGCTTCTTTGGAGATACCGGGATCCTGCAGGTTGCAGGAGGAATACCCCAATCTTCATCAGGGCTTTTCTGACAGTTCTTTGGATGTTGGTACGGCATTGGCGATTCAGGGGACGGACAATACCGTAGATGTCCCATCCGCAATACAGACTCAAAGTCCCTACTCTAATTTTCTCGTAAAGCCCGGCGGACAGACCGATATCCTTTTGTTGCCGTCCCCATTATTTAAGGAAGGTCAGTGGACACTTTCAGCGCTCGGAGGAACAGATGTTATGCCATTTCAGCAAGAGATCCAGATTGTTCCTGCTCCTGTTCCAACCAATCACATTCAATTTAAATTCATGAGTAATCCAACAGCGCAGCTTCCGATTCGCTGGAATCCCGCCGGATATGGTCCTGATGATCAGATCAATATCCGGGTTGGGAAGCTCTCTTGTTATGCACGGGCAAAGGATGGGGAATTTACTATTCCATCCACCGAAATGAGAAAAGCAAATTTGCCCAATGGTGTGCTTTACGAGAGTCTGTTTATAAACGTGGTTCAGCCATCACAAGGGTTTACAATCCCTCTGGTTGAGGGTGGTTTTATGCGCGGATCTTTCACTGACACTACATCGCTCCCTGTTCCATTCATGACGCGCTGAAAATTTTTGCGATAGTATGGCGGCATGTTTCGCTACATGCTGGTTCTGTTGAGCCTCAGTATCTTTGCTCAGACCGGAGAATGGAGAGAGACATCTTCATTCTCCCGGCATTTGTCGGTGAGAAACGCTGCCTCTTCCTTGAGTTCTCTGGGCGTTGAACTGGCACCGGGATCCAGAGCAATCGTCAATTTCTCTCCGGGGGTTGATCTCGAAAAGCCCCACTCCCTCCGATTCGAAAGTGCAGCGGGCGAGAGTTGGAATCTGCCGCAGTTGCCGAACCGATGGTTCGAGTCAAATTCACAGTTTGAAGTATTGCTGCCGGATGATCTCCCGCTGGGAGAAGGGAAAGTCCTCCTTTCCTACAATGAGGACCAGCAGATTTCCACTGATGTAAAGATCGTGAAACAGAGCTTTGTCGTCTATGGCAAATCTTTTACCCGTTTTGCCAATGTCCAGAATACGTCCGCTGAAGGTGCTGTACAGCAGAATGGATTGACTACGCCCGTCCGGCCTGGTAACTACCTCACTCTTTGGGGAACGGGACTTGGTGTCGAAGCTCCCCGATCCCTGTATGTCGTGGTTGGAGGACAAGCAGCGAAGGTCGTGTGGTCAGGTAAGGCTCCGGATAGCCCGGGAATCGATCAGATCAATGTCTTTCTTGAGCCCACTCGAAACTGGAAAGAAGGCTGCTTCATTCCGTTACGTGTCCGTGCGAATGGAGTGGATTCCGATCCATTGGCGATATCTGTTGCGAAGGAAGGAGCCTGTGAGCATCCTTACGGATTCAGTCTGGAAGAGATGCAGAAACTGGATCAGGATGGAGTAACTTCGCTTGCCAACGTTTCCATGGATGTCGTGCTCGGTCCACCCGCACTCAGTGGTATCAATCCTTTTTACGGCTATGATCTTTCCCGTGAGGAGTTGACCTGGAGGGAAGGTGCATCAGTCAACATCCGGGATAACGGATTTTTTCTGCCTTCCGGAGCACTTATTCCTGAGTCCGGTTCCTGTACTACCTATCTTTCTGGCGGAATTTTGGGACAGGCCATCAGGGTGAGTGTGTCGTTTGATGCAGGAGAAAGTGTCCGGCTGCAGGGGCAGGGAAAAGATATTGAGCTGACGCGACCACCCATCCCTCCGTCTTCATTACTCATGCAGGGTAATTATCAGAAATCCTTGCCTGAACCCTTTCCGCAAAAAGACATCAGCTTGCTGGTGCCTCCGGTTTTTCGTGAAGGTGCATGGACGCTCAAAGTGCTGGGAGGAACAGACATCTCTGCCTTTGAAGAAACCTTCCATGTCGCACCTCCCCTCGCACCTACAAACCTAAAGGAACTGAAGCTCATTGATCGCACTGCAAGTCTGCCAGTGCGATGGAACCCGGCTGGATACAACAGTAACGACCGTATTCTGATTTCTATCGGGAAGCTTTCCTGCACTGCCCGTGCGCAGGATGGAGAATTCCTGATTCCCTCCAGCGAGTTGAAGAAAGTAACTTTTGATTCTTCGCAGTTCATCAACGCTGCCATCAACCTGACATATATCGGTACACCACAACTGTTCTCAGTCCCCCGAACGAACGGAGAAGAGATGCGTGGCGTCTATGAACCTGCTTCCACTGTCATCATTCCCACAACGATTCGGTAAAATCCGGGCAGGGTCATGAATCCTGCTCAAAGTCCCGGGAAATCGCTGATCAAGCCCCACTTCCACCATCTGTCTGGAAGTGGGAATACTCTGGATGGCCTGATCGTCGAAAGAAACCTGGAGAATCCGCAAAAAGAGAGCTATGCCAAACCCGGCGCTTCGCCGGGGAATATCGTGGTCATTCATGGCGGACAACCAGCCAGTCTTCAGTGGAAGTTCAATGGGTCAGAAAAGAAGTCGGTGTTTGAAGGTGGCGAGGCGATCCTGAACCCGATGGGGCTCTATGTCGCACCCCAATGGAGCGATCCGGTGGAACTGCTGCTGCTGGCCATTCGACCGGAATTGCTCAATTCCGTTGCGTCCCAGATGAACAGCCGACGGGCTGTGGAACTGATTCCGCGTTTCCATTTTCGCGATGAACTCCTGCGGCAGCTTTGCCTCCAACTGGTTGCCGAGTTTGAACAGAAAAGTTTGCCTGATCATTTTTATGTCGATTCGCTGAAACATACTGTGCTGGCGCACCTGATTCGCAATTATTCGACCAATGATGTGGAGTCCAGTTCTTCAAGGCATGGACTGCCGCAACGCAGGCTGAACAGAGTTCTGGATTTTATTCATTCCTGTTTGGGTGAGAACATCCGGGTACAGGACCTCGCAACGCTTGCCGAAATGAGTCCTTCTCATTTTCTGGTGATGTTCCGGCAGTCTGCAGGAATGTCGCCGCATCGATACATCATGCAGTGTCGTCTGGAACGGGCACAGGAACTTTTACAGCAAAGTGCACTACCGATAGCCGAAGTGGCACGACTGACCGGGTTTTCTGACCAGAGTCATCTGACGAGAAGCATGCGTCGGTACATGGGCATGACCCCACGTATTGTCAGATCCCGCTAGACTTCCATCAGAAAATCATCAGAATATTCCAGAGATCAGAGTTTTGTTCAAGACTCTGGCTGAGCCTGCCTGCGAGGATGAAAGAAAATTTCCGGAGGAAACTAAAATGGCGGAGAAAGTATTAAAAGGTAAAGTTGTTCTGATTGCCGGTGGCGGAAAGAATCTGGGCAAGCTGATCAGCACGACACTGGCTGCAGACGGAGCATCCATTGCTGTGCACTACAACAGTGATGCATCAAAGCAGTCTGCGGAGGAAACTGTAGCGGCTGTGAAAGCAGCCGGATCAGATGCCTTTGCCTGGCAGGCGGACCTGACGCAGATTCCTCAACTGGTAAAGCTCTTTGATGAGACCGTGAATCGGTTCGGACGTCTGGATATTGCCGTGAATACGGTTGGAAAAGTATTGAAGAAGCCATTTGTGGACACCACTGAAGCGGAATATGACGAGATGTTTGCCATCAATTCCAAGGTGGCCTATTTCTTTATACAGGAATCCGCAAAAAGAATGACTGAAGGCGGAGCCATCATCACCATTGCCACTTCATTGCTGGCAGCTTTTACAGGACTATACTCCACATATGCCGGAGGAAAAGCTCCACTGGAACATTTCACACGCGCTGCTGCAAAAGAGTTTGGTCCGCAAGGAATTTCCGTCAACAATGTGGCTCCCGGCCCCATGGATACACCGTTCTTTTATCCGGCGGAATCCCCGGAATCGATTGCCTATCACAAGGCATCCAGCATGAGCGGTCGATTGACAGAGATTGAAGACATTGCACCGATCGTCCGTTTTCTCGCAACGGAAGGTCGGTGGATCACCGGGCAGACACTCTTTGCGAATGGTGGTTACACCACTCGCTAGTCAGTCACATGAACTGGGTCTGGGATTATTCGATCCGAAAATCCCAGACCTGAGGGTTTGCTTCCCCATTGCCGGAGAACTGGATCACGGCATATTCGCCCACCGGCAGCTTTTCGATGGGCCAGATCTTGTACAGACCTTCTGCAAACTGACGTCGAAATGTTTCCACCTGATCCTGCTCTTCCAGCATGATCTTTTCGATGGGAACAATTACCACCCGTTCAATGATGCGTGAGTTTGCTTTGGGTTCCACACGAACCAGTGCCATCTTCGGGTGCTTGGACTGACGCAGGTAAAATTCGGGTCGTGATTCCCGGATGATATTCTTTGATTTTTCCCCATCCACCTCAATCGTTGCTTTGCCATTCACGATGGGAATGGGCGACATCGCTTTGAGGATGCTTCGTTTCTTGTCTGTGACAAACTTCGTGTCTGCCTGGGGAATTTCGCGAAGCGTTTCCGCCTCCATCAGGTAAACACCGGGATCCACAGGGATGCGGGAAATTTCTTTAGCCAATGCCCGTTCTGCCTGATCTTCCTCATCCTGTGCAGCGGCATTGGCGGAGCGTTGTGCGTCTACTTCTTTTCGTTCCGTCTCTGTTTTTTTCAGGTCGATGAGATCTGTGGGAATCTCTTCCCAGTCACGTCGTTCTGTGGAGTAGAAGCGGACCCGATCTTCCTGGACCTGATATTCGCTGACACGATGATAGGAGCCGTCTTTGAGGTAAAGGCGGAAATTTGCACCGAACAGTGCCATTGAGACGAGAAACAATATCAGAAGCCGCATCTCATTCACCAGTCTAGTGCCATTCTAGTAAGGTGAACTATCGGATACTTGGCCGGACAAATCTCCGGATCAGCGATATCGGCTATGGAGCCTGGGGTATCGGTGGAAACCAGTGGCGAGGTGGAACAGATGAAGAGTCACTCAGCGCGCTGAAGCGGGCACTGGAACTGGGTCTGAACTTCATCGATACGGCGCTTGCCTATAACGAAGGTCATAGTGAATCTCTGATTGCGCGCACTCTGAAAGAGACCGGAGCGAAGGCTTATGTCGCAACAAAGGTTCCTCCGATGAACCGTCTGTGGCCCGCACGACCAGGAATCGGAATTGAGGATGTTTTCCCATATAACTACATCATCGAATCCACCGAAACCAGCCTTCGGAATCTTCACACCGACACCCTTGATCTGCAACAGCTTCATGTGTGGAATCCGGAATGGATCCATCGCGATGAATGGCGACGTGCATTTGAAGAACTGAAGAAATCC
The DNA here is from genome assembly GCA_037190045.1 of Bryobacteraceae bacterium. Classification (GTDB taxonomy): domain Bacteria; phylum Acidobacteriota; class Terriglobia; order Bryobacterales; family Bryobacteraceae; genus JAPKYZ01. The sequence goes on from JBBCIQ010000004.1 coordinate 869,096, forward strand.
GGTAAGGTTCGTTTTGTTGGAGTGTCCATCAATGATCATCAGCCGGATACTGCGATCGAGCTGATTGAAACCGGACTGATCGATACGGTGCAGGTGATCTATAACATCTTTGACCAGACTCCGGAGGACAAGTTGTTCCCGGTCTGCCAGAAACACAACATCGGTGTGCTGGCTCGTGTACCGCTTGACGAAGGCGCACTCACTGGAAACATCACGGAAGATTCACAGTTTGATCCGGAAGAGTTCCGTGCATTTTATTTCCAGGGTGACCGAAAGAGAGAAGTTGTGGAGCATGTGGCTGCTCTCAGTAAGGATCTGGAGAACACAAATGAAACTCTTGCAGAAACAGCATTGCGATTCTGCCTGTCTCATCCGGCTGTTTCGACAGTGATCCCCGGCATGCGCAGTCTGCGGAATGTGGAAACGAATATCCGGGTGTCCGATACAGGAGCATTGTCTCCCGAGACCCTGACGGTTCTTCGCAAGCATGCCTGGAACAAGAACTATTACGCGAGCCCGGAGTAATCAGAGTGCGGATTGGAATTCATACATCCACTACCGGAGGGCTGCATCAGGCTGCTCTCCGTGCTGCTGCTCTTGGAGCGAATACTTTCCAGATTTTTACTTCCAGTCCGCGCATGTGGCGTTACGGAGCACTGCATGCAAAGGACATTCTGGAGTTGCGGAGAATCCGGGAAGAGAATGACCTGTATCCGCTGGTTGTCCATGATAACTATCTGATCAACCTGGCCTCGAAGGATGAAGCGATCCGTACGAAGTCCATGCTGGCTTTCCGTCAGGAGCTGGAACGGGCAGTGGCTATTGGTGCGGAATATCTGGTAGCGCATCCCGGCAGCTACAAAAATCAGACGGTTGAAGACGGGATCTATTCTTTTGTTTCTGGTCTGCTGGAAGCTGTCGAAGGGTTGGACACCACAGGCGTCACTCTTTTGCTGGAAAATACGGCAGGACAAGGCAGTGCGCTGGGGAGTCGTTTTGAGGAACTGGCCGAGATGCGTCGACTTGCTCTGCCGCGCACGAGCCTGCAAATTGGATATTGTCTGGATACCTGTCACTGCCTGGCAGCCGGATATGATGTGGCGACTGCTGACGGTCTCGAAATGGTTCTGAATGATGCCCAACGTATTCTGGGGCTGGAAAATATTCCGGTCATTCACACTAATGATTCCAAAGGCGCACTGGGATCGCATCTCGACCGCCATGCCAATATTGGCGAAGGGGCGATCGGGATTGAAGGCTTCTATCGAATCCTCAATCATCCTTTGCTGAAGGAAAAAGCTTTCGTTCTGGAGACTCCGATTGATCAGCCGGGAGACGACCTCCGCAATGTGAATGCGCTGAAACAACTGATTTCACAGGGATCTGTCGCCTGAACCGCATAAACACCTTACACTAGAAGATTCACCCCATGTCCGAACAGCAGTACGACCATCTTTCCATTGAGCCCAAGTGGCAGTCCGTCTGGGATTCTTCTCCAGATCTATACAAGGCGTCTGTAGAAGACAGCCGTCCCAAGTATTTCGTTGTCGAAATGCTTCCGTATCCCAGTGGAAAGCTCCATATGGGACACGTCCGGAATTACTCCATTGGAGATACGCTGGCCCGTTACATGTGGATGCGAGGATATAACGTTCTGCATCCCATGGGGTGGGACGCATTCGGACTTCCTGCGGAAAATGCTGCGCTGAAAAGCGGACGTCCTCCCCGTGACTGGACGGTGTCGAACATCGCCACCATGAAGGGGCAGCTGAAACGTCTGGGCTTCAGCTACGACTGGGATCGCGAAATCTCCACCTGCGAGCCGGACTACTACCGGTGGAACCAGTGGTTCTTTCTCCGCATGTATGAGAAAGGCCTGGCATACCGCAAAAACTCGCGCGTGAACTGGTGCACAATCTGTGCCACAGTGCTGGCTAATGAACAAGTAGTGAACGGCTGCTGCTGGAGGCATGAGACTACACCTGTCATCCAGAAGGAGATCGAACAGTGGTTCTTCCGGATTACGCAATATGCGGATGAACTGGTGGATGGCCTGAAGGATCTGGACCCAGGCTGGCCGGAACGTGTTCGCGCCATGCAGGAGAACTGGATTGGCCGCAGTGATGGCACGGAAGTGGATTTCCGGCTGGAAGGCACAAATGAGCCGATCCGGGTCTTTACTACCCGCGTCGATACGATTTTTGGGGTTTCCTGTGTCATTCTGGCACCGGAGCATCCGCTGACCGCTGGACTAACGGCTGCAGAGCAGCAGGCGGAGCTGAAACGGATTCTGGAAGACCAGTCCCGTAAAGATCCGGCTGAGATCGAGAAGGAAGGCTTCTTCACAGGTCACTACGCGATGAACCCATACAGCGGCGAAAAGGTTCCGGTATGGGTGGGTAACTTTGTTCTGGCCAACTATGGAACAGGTGCCATCATGGCTGTGCCTGCCCATGATGAACGGGATTTTGAATTCTGTAGCAAGTACGGAATACCCATTGTTCCGGTGATCCGTCCGGTGGATGGTGTTCTTCCGGAAGTGGCAACGGAAGCATTCACGGAATATGGAATCGCAGAAAAGGCGGGTCAGTTTTCCGGACTCCCTTCTGCGGAAGCGCGCGAAAAGATGTCGCACTTTGCGGAACAGAATGATTTCGGCAAAGCGACCATTACTTATCGGCTGAGAGACTGGGGCGTTTCCCGTCAGCGTTATTGGGGAACTCCGATTCCCATCATTCATTGTGAAAAATGCGGTGTCGTTCCGGTTCCTGATGATCAGCTGCCTGTGGTTCTGCCGGACAGTGTGAACATCACGGGAGAGGGTCGATCTCCGCTGGAATCTGTTCCGGAATTCATCAATGTTGCCTGTCCACGATGCGGATCCGCTGCCCGGCGTGAATCCGACACGATGGATACTTTTGTGGATTCATCGTGGTACTTCTATCGCTATTGCGATCCGAAGAATGAGCAGCGTCCTTTTGATCCTGCGGTTGCCAAGCACTGGTTCCCCATGGATCAGTACATCGGTGGAATCACCCATGCAATTCTGCATCTGTTGTATTCACGCTACTGGACCAAAGTGATGCGGGACATTGGGTTGATCGAAAACAATGAGCCCGCCGCAAACCTGTTCACGCAGGGAATGGTGCTGGGTACTGATGGAACAGCCATGTCCAAGTCAAAAGGGAATGTGGTGGATCCTGACCTGATGGTCCAGAAGTACGGTGCTGATACCTGCCGTCTGTTTACCTTGTTTGCGGCCCCCCCGGATCGCGACATGGAGTGGAATGAATCTTCTGTGGAAGGACAGTTCCGTTTTCTGAATCGTGTCTATCGGTTCATTACCCGCAATATCAATGTAGAGCGGGAAGGTACTTCACAGGGTGGACGTCAGGCCCTGCGCAAACTTCATCAGACCATTGGAAAAGTGACCGGCGATTTTGATAATCGTTGGCACTTCAATACATCCATTGCTGCGCTGATGGAACTGCTGAATGAGCTGACATCATTAGAGGAAAAGATCCCCGGTGATATTACCCAGCAGGTCATCTCGGCCTATGTGAAGTTGCTGGCTCCGTTTGCACCGTTCATCTCACAGGAACTGTGGGAACTGATGAGCGGCTCCGGTCAGATTCTGCGGCAAGACTGGCCTGTAACTGATCCTGCACTGGCTGCTGAAGATGAACTGGAAGTTCCGGTCCAGATCAATGGAAAGGTCCGCTCGCGTGTGGTGGTTCCGATTGGTACATCCCGTGAGGACCTGGAAAAAGCTGCATTGTCAGAAGAGAAGATTCGTGCGGCACTGGAAGGGAAACAGGTGGCCAAGCTCATCGTAGTTCCCGGAAAACTCGTCAATATCGTCGCGAAATAAATTTTCATTGCATCGGAGAATTGTGCCCGAGGTACAATTCTCCAAGTCATGTCATCTACCCGTCGAGATCTGATTTCAGCAGCGACTGCTGTTTTCACCACCAACCTCTTTACTGGGCAGGTAAAGGGTGCCAATGATCGTGTCTCTGCTGCATTCATCGGAGTCGGAAGAATGGGGCAGGGAAATCTGAGAGTAGCGAAATCGCAGGAGAACCTTGCGGTTGCTGCCGTCTGTGATGTCTTTCAGCCTAATCTGGACCAGGCAGCACAACTGGCTGGTGATAACGTGCGCAAGATCCGGGATTTTCGCGAGATTCTTGCCGATAAGTCCATTGACGTGGTTGGTATCTCAACGCCGGATCACTGGCATGCTTACCAGACAATCGAAGCCTGCAAAGCGGGCAAAGATGTCTATGTCGAAAAGCCGGTAAGTGTCACCATTGAGGAAGGGCAGAAGATGGTGGCTGCCGCCCGGAAGTACAAAAGGGTAGTGCAGGCCGGGACCATGCAGCGCTCCGCAGCTCATTTCCAGAAGGCCGCAGAAATTGTCAAAAGCGGGGAACTGGGAACTGTTTCCTTTGTCCGTAGCTGGAACTCCGGATTGCAGAAGGAAGATGGTATCGGCAACCCACCGGATGGAGCGCCGCCTTCCGAACTCGATTGGGATATGTGGCTGGGACCCGCACAAAAACGTGCATTCAATCCCAACCGTTTTGGCGTAGATCCCAAGACGTTCTCCCACTTCCGCTGGTTCTGGGATTATGCAGGTGGCATGATGACAGACTGGAGTGTCCACTGGCTGGACATCGTACAGATGGCTTATGACGAGCAGATGCCTACGGCCTGTGTTGCTCTGGGCGGGAAATACTGGCTGAAGGATAACCGCGAGACTCCGGATACGATTCAGGTGACGTATGAGTATCCTGGCTTTATTGCCACCTATGAAAATCGTGCAGGACACAGCCAGCTCATCCACGGATCAAATGGAGGCATCCTGTTCCAGGGAACAAAGGGGACTCTCTATGTGGATCGCCAGCGATACACCATCATTCCGGAAAAAGACTCAGGGCTAACTCCGGTTGAAGTCCGTTCTACAGGCGCTGGAAATGCTGCCCACTGGGCGAACTTCCTGCATTGCGTGAAGACACGGGAGAAACCAATTTCCGATATCGAAACGTGTCATCGTTCCAGCTCAACCTGCCATCTGGGGAATATCGCACTCCGTTCAAAGCTGCGTGTGGATTTTGATCCGCAGAGGGAATATATCGGGCAGGCAGAGGCGAGAAAATATGCTTCCCGTGAGTATCGCAAGCCCTGGAAGCTGACCATCTAGTCCTGCTTCCAGCTAGCTCAGCTTCAGTGTTGCCTGATAGACAGGATCACCGGGTTCCATGAAAACACGGAACCCGAGTTTCCTCACCAGCCCCAGCATGCGTGAGTTCTGGCCATGAATATCGGCATTGAGGCGGGTGACACCTTCCTTTTTTGCGACATCGATCAGACGGTTCATCATTTCCCGGCCCAGACCCTTACCCTGTGCTGAATCGACAATCAGGACTCCAAATTCAGCTTCTGTCTCCTGGGCTTTTTTCAGCCGACCAACTCCCAGAATTTTTCCTTCTTCTTCAGCTACCAGTGCGATTTCCCGGTCATAGTCGTTAAAGCAGATACGGATCAGCCGTTCATGATCGACACGCTGTGACAATTTCATGAACTGGAAGTAGCGCAGATAGATGGACTGGTCAGAGACACCGGCATGAAACTCCACCATCAAGGGCTCATCTTCCGGGCGGATCGGTCGGAACAGAATTGCCGAGCCATCCCGAGCCTGCCATTCGCTCATGTACTGGACTGGATAGGGGCGGATCGAGATGCGCGGCAGTTTATCCTCTGCCATTTCGTTTCCGTGGAGATGGATGGTGGTCCGGTCAGTTTCGGTGAGATGAATTTCTGACCGGGAGATCCATTGTTGTTCCACAAGTAACTGGGAGAATCGCACCAGAAGAATCTCCAGTTCGTTGGCATGCTGTTCGATCTGATGGAAAATCCGGGTCCTGTCCAGCATGCGACGCGCAAGAGTTGTATTGAGCGGGGGCAGTCCCAGGGAGTGATCGTCATAAATCTCGCGGAATGGTCCTCCCGCGCTGACCTTGATGACCGGGCCGAACTGTTCGTCGATGAAAGAACTCAATACCAGTGGGAATTCAGTAGGAAGCGTAGCGGACTGTATGCCATAGATCCGCAGAATCTCCTGGACTTCTGTACTCTCCAATGAAACTTTTCCTGCCTGACGTGCGCTGGTGATCAGGGATCGAGCTTTCTCTGCCTCATTGAACTTCGATACAGTGAGCGCCGGAGTTTCATACAGACTCCGCAGACTTTGGGTATAGCGCCACATGTACTGGAACATGCGGGCCGCCGTATCCGGATAGGGGAAGGTTGGGATGCCTGCATCGTTGAGGATCTTTTCCCCTTCTGCCACTACAGGTCCACCCATCCAGCTGGCGAGGACGGGTTTATTGATATTCGCGTACTTGGTCAAGGATTCAGCCACGCGTGTGGGGTCCGTCATGGCCTGTGGTGTAAGCACCACCAGTAATCCATCGCTGGCTGGATCTTTAGCCGCAATATCGAGAGACTTCTCATAACGATCCGGGTTGGCATCACTGGTGATGTCGATCGGATTTCGCTGGCTCCAGGTAGGTGGAAGCACTGCGTCCAGTGCTTGTTGGGTCTCCGGTGCAAGTTCAGCCAGTTGTCCGCCGTTAGCGAGCAGAGTGTCGGTTGCAATTGCAGCGGGTCCACCAGCATTGGTCAGAATCGTCAATCGGGGACCCTGTGGACGCGATTGCTTGCTCAATACTTCCGCCATATAGAACAGATCGGCGATAGACGTTACGCGCAGAACACCGCATCTGCGGAAAGCTGCATCGTAGACCTCATCCTGCTGTGACCGTCGTGGCTTGATCACGATGATCGGCTTGCTGAGCGCTACTTCACGGGCAGCAGAAAGAAAGCTGCTGGGATCATCGATCCTTTCCATGTATATCAGGATGGCGCGTGTCTGATAGTCCTGCCCCAGATAATCGATCAGGTCCCCCCAGCTGACATCCAGCATGGAACCTGTGGAAACAAAGGTGCTGAAGCCGACGTTTTCCTTGAAGCTCCAGTCCAGAACTGCGCTGCACAATGCTCCCGACTGTGAGACGAAGCCGATATTTCCGGGTCGTGCCATACCACGGGAAAAGGTGGCATTTACTTTTGCGGAAGGTGTCATGATGCCCAGAGAGTCCGGGCCGATGATGCGGATTTTTGCTGCCTTTGCCTCTGCCAGTAACTGTCGCCCCAGTGCCTGACCTTCCACCCCGGTGCGAAATCCCGGTGGAATGACGACTGCTCCCCTGATCCCTTTTGTGCCGCAATCCCGAATCAGTCCAGGAATAGTTGTCCGCGGTGCAGCAATAACAGCCAGATCAGCGGAGATGGGAATATCGGTGACGGAAGGAAATGTCTTGACGCCAAAAACAATGGCTTCACTGGCATTGACGGGAAAGATATTGCCGGGAAATGATGCGGATCGAAGATTTTCAAATACAGCTCGTCCGACACTGCCCTCTTCTTCGGTTGCTCCAATCAGAACAATATTGCGAGGCGTGAAGAAAGGATCAAGCGGATGATTTTCTGAAAGCATCAGCCCACCGGGCATCGTGAACCTCCTGTCACAGCATCAGAGTATGTCAGCAAAGCTTCTTTGTAGTTTAGAAAACCATCGAGTGCCAATCAAAAAGATCACGATGGAAACCAGCCACAGTTTCCAGAGTGCTGCAAATTCGGGAGCAGTTCCTTCCAGGAAAATAGCACGATATCCACGGACCAGCGCATACAGGGGATTCTTCCCCAGGATACTCATCAGTTCCTGTGGAATCGCTGTATCCGGATAACAAATGGGAGTTGTAAAAAACCAGAGTGTCAGAACAAATCCGATGATTTGTGCAAGATCACGGAGAAACGCGCCTGCTGCTGCCAGTATATAGCTGAGTCCGAGCGTGAGCAGAACCTGCGGAACAAGAAGTACAGGGAACCATAGGCTGGACAGTGGAATGGAATCACGGGTGATCAGCAGAAGAACAAAGAAAATCCAGAGTGCAATCAGGCTGGAAATGAGGGCGGCAAGAGTCCGGATCGCAGGCAGGATCTCCGAAGGGAAAATCAGTTTTTTGATGAAGTTGTAATGTTCAATGATGACGGTGGGAGATCGGCCCAGCGCTTCACTGATAGCGAGCCATGGCATCATTCCAGCAAGAAAATAGAGGACAAACCCTTCGCGTGAGGGATCGCCTGGAAAACGTGCCTGTAAGACAATTCCGAAAACGAAGTAGTAAGTGGCAGTCAGCAACAAGGGATTGAGAATTGTCCACAAGCCTCCACCAAAGCTACCCCGGTAGCGGGACTGGATGTCCCGTTTTGTCAGTGACCAGATAAGGCGTCTGTGTTTCCAGAGCGAGATCATGCACTATATAGCCAGTCAGGATACCGCTCACGGATAGCCGCTGTCTTTTTGCCCACAATGTAAATGCCATCCCCCCGCAGTGTTGTATCCACACCGTTTTTCTTCAGGAGTGCCTGGGTCGAGTCCAGTTCCGAATGCGGATCATCGTTGAACGGACCTGTTTCGAGCAGGGTGACATCAAAGCCTGCATAGTGAAACAGAAGATAAGCCTCCCGCGCGGCATATTCACGGTTGTGCCGGGAGTCTCCTTTCTCAAGAGCCGACGGTTTGAGATAAGCCGGAAAGAATCCTGGATGGTATCCATGGATGATTGCGTGAATCGCCCTCAGGCTGGCGATATTCGGAGTTGTCAGTACCAGATGGCCACCAGGTTTGAGGATGCGATTGATCTCCGACATCATGTGCATTGGATCACTTGGTAAATGCTCCACCAGTTCACAGCAGAGCACTGTGTCAAATGATTCATCTGCATAAGGGAATATATCCCGCTCTGCATCGAACAGATCAACCTTACAGGAGAATGTGCGTCCATCACTGGAAATAACTTCTTTTTGTTCGGTGATTCCCAGCTCTCCGTAATAACAGCCTCGTACTTCGCCGTATCCCATCTGATACTGCAAAGTGGGGGTGATGTGCATGTAGGCTCCCATTTCCAGGACCCGTTCGCCAGCGGTGCCACGCGGGGTGTATTCCAGTGTCTGAACCAGGCGTCGAAGATGCGAGTGGACATAACTACCGGGAGAAACATCTGTCCACTGCCTGATTTCCGCCTCAATCTTGTCTCGCTGATGAGTCGTTTCGAGAAAATTTACATATTTGCGGGCTACATTTTGCCAGGGACAATTTATTTCTGCCCATTTTCTTGCCTGGTTGCCCAGGGTTTGAGCCAGATCAGGCCTCTGGAGCAACATCTTCAGATATTCATAGATCATGGCCTCTTCATCCTGTCCTACTGGAACCTTCAGGCAGATCTCATCCGGGAATTCAGAGAACGCGCCCACATCACTAACTAGTACAGGTTTTCCCAGGCCGAATGCACGCAGAAGTGTACCGGATGTTTCTCCAACTGTGGGATAGCGGAGATTCACAATGATGTCACATGCCTCCATTTGGGACATGAACTCATCAATGGGTGCATAGCCAATAATCCGGACATTGGATGCGAGACCCATTGTCTGGACCATGGACTCAACTGGTAGTTCCGCATGAGGCTCACCCACCAGAATCAGTTTGGCGGAAGGAATGTCCTGAACAAGTCTACGGAATGCACGCAGAGTTTCCTCAATCCGCTTGTAAGGCTTGAGATGGCCAAAGACTCCGATCAGCTTTTCCGGTTGCTGAATGCCGAGTTGTTTGCGGGACGAATTCTCTGGAGATGCATCAGGAAGCCACGCGCCATGGGGAATGATTGACACCGGCCCCGTGAACCCAGCCTCACGAATCTTTTCTGCGACGAAATTGCTGTGAGCGATTGCACCACGGGACACGGAAAGAATCCGTCGGATCATCGGAAGACCTGCGTAATCCGGTCCTACTTCACGGGCAAGTACGCGCTGGCCATAAACCAGAGCTTCTTCCCCACCATCAAACTCCACTTCCTTCATGTAGCTATCCCAGTCATCCCGGCAAATCGTGATGTCTGTGATCAGGTAGTGGAGATTTGCTTCATGCAGGACTACGATGCCAGGGTGCCGGAGCGCTGTCTCATAGACAAATGCATGATCGCCGTTATTCCCTAACTGGTAAAGAATGTTGTCATATGCGGACGCATCAAATTCGTCAGATGCTTCGGTAAATACCTCCACTTCGGAGTGCTCCCTGAGTGCATTCACCAGCGCCAGAGAATAATCTGCGATTCCACTCCGGGCGGGAGGGAGAGGAGAGAAAAATGCGATTTTCACCTAGTCCGTCAGCTCCATGGAAAAGCTTCCAATTGGGAGGGGAACTTTCACAAGTACAAGTTTTCTTTCTGGTTCGCGATCAAAGAAGATTTCGAAGTTATTTTCTGAGGCGGGGCCTTTCAGATTGACTTCCAGTCGATCTGCCTGAATTCTTCTACCTGCGATAGGTAAATCCACGGTTGACCCGAATTTTATCGTCAGGCGGTAGGGTGCTCCAAAGAAAACGGTCTGGGCTGGAGGAATTCTGCCCTGAGCCAGTTCTGCTCTCAGCCATTGGAGAAAGGCCAGAGCATCCTTTGCACAACCAGAGAATTTCAGATCTGATTTGCCTCCACCCTGCGTATGACGGGAAGCGACTCCCGATTCAGGATGGAAGGTAGTCACTTCCGATGTCTTCTTACTGCCGTGCTGGATTTTCTTTTCAAACTCAGATGAGCAGAACTGCCGGGATGCCAGAGAACGGAACTGATCACTGACAACAAATCCGGGAACAGCAGCATCCAGTGAAAAGGTGAACTCATGATGAGCGGTAGCATCCTTGCCGGAAGAGAATGGCCTCGATTCAAGCTGTGCTTCTCCCAGGCTCAGACTGCTGGGCCAGTTGATGGAATAGCGTAGGACTTCTTCTGCTGGCAGAGGCAGGAGCAGAAAGAAAATCAGGAAATATTTCATGATGAATATGCTGTTTCCAGCAAGTTAGGGTCCTTTTCAGTGTAACGAAGGTACGGGATTCTGCTCCAGAAGCTTAGACGCTAGGATCTTTTGAATCGTTGATATGCTTCCTTGTAAATTTCATAGGTGGAGTTTGCAGTTCCTGACCAGGTGAACTGGGCCGCGCGTTTTAAGGATGCCTTGCGTCGCTCCTGAACAAAATCATAATTTCGCAAAGCCCCTCTCATGGTTTCCAGCCATGCCCGATCATCATCAGCATCAATCGTGACTGCTGCGTTACCCCCTGTTTCCTTTACTGCAGGGTCGTTGGATGTGATCACCATCGCTCCACATTGCATGGCTTCCAGCACGGGTAATCCGAAGCCTTCATAATGCGATGGGTAAAGACTGGCTACTGCTCCGGAATAAAGTGTGGGCAGGTCACGATCATTGACCGAGCCCAGAAATCGCAATCCTCGTTCGACAGGAGGAATTTGCGTTTTATCAACAACTCTTCCCACCAGTACAAGATCAACGCTGGTCTCTTTCCGAAGTTGGCGCCAGACATCCACCAACATCTGGATATTTTTCCTTTTTTCAACTGTTGCCACGCAGATGAAGTAGGGATTGGCACCGCTGTATGGGTTTGCTCCAGCTCCCCGTTCAATTGGAACCGGGCGCATCCAGGATGGTGCCGCATGGGGAACGGCAACAACACGGTCTGCAGAAAGTCCAAATTCATCCATCGCTTCTTTACGGACTGCTTCTGTTGGTGTGATCACCATGGTTGCCAGCCCAAAGCGTAATAGAAGTGGAGTTCTCTGTCTGATGCGGGAAGAGCCTCCAGTACGCCATGGAGTGAGATCATGCAACGTCATGACGCTTGGCCTGAGAGGGAGGTAAGGAACAGATGAGTCTGTTCCATGAAACACTTCGACTCCCCGGCGACGCATCTCCTGATGAATTCCCCACAACCACCACCTTCGTTCAATCCATGAATGAGGGCGAAGCAATTGATCGGAAATCAGCTCGAATTTGTCCTTAGGGTACGCAAGAGACAATGCGCGCGAAAGCTCTTCCACATAGCGCCGTACTCCGCCTGTGGGTGTGATCAGAGGTGTGCCATCCAGAGCAATAATCATGATCCGTATGTCAGCTGTTTCTTCCTGCCGGGATGCTGGCAGGAAAAAGAGACCGCCCCTCTATAATAGAAAGTTGGACCTTCAGAAGACATTACTGCGGAAAGTTGGGGACGCGGTCACCCGATTCAAGATGATTCGGGAGGGGGATCGTGTAGCAGTTGGACTCTCCGGCGGGAAAGATTCAGTGACCCTCCTGGAGTGCCTGGTGGAGCTGTCACGCCGTGCTCCCATCCAGTTTTCTGTTGAGGCTTTCACAATTGAGCAGGGAAAGTTCTTATCCCCCATCGAGCCCTTTGGCGATTATCTGAAGGAAAAAGGAATCAAGTGGACGTATTTCACAGATTCTCCCTCTCTTCGCCTGATTGAAGAACAGCCGGGCCATGGTTGCGATGTATGCAGCCGTTTTCGTCGGCGTGCTGTTTACCAGGTAGGGAAAGAACTGGGCGTGAATGTCATTGCATTGGGGCATACCGCAGATGATTTCTGCGAAGCCTTTATGCGGAATGCCATGTTTACCGGGCAGCTGAGTGCGCTTCCTCCCGTAACTTATTCAAAGAATAAAGATTTTCGACTGATCCGGCCGCTGGTATTTGTAAATGAAAATTTGACGACGGAATATGCGAAGTCTCTGATTGCTCCCGTAATTCCCTGTGGATGTTCACAAAAGACAGGTACTGTTCGGCGGTCGATTCGTGATGTGTTTGATGAGTTTGAGAAAGATTATCCCTATCTCAAGGAAAATCTGCTGGCAGCAATGGGGAATATCAATATGCAAAGGCTTCTTGATACCCGATATCTGGATCCAGACCGTGATGATGAGCCAGAAACTTCACAATTGCTACCTGTTTTAACCGAATCGTAACTGATCGCTTGTTGACCGCACTTTTGTTCGAATGAGAAAATAAGAGGGCTGTTACCAGACGATCTTAAAATCACCATGTTTGAACCCTCCCTATGAAATTTCTCCCACGCGAAGAGAAATTCTTCACTTATTTCGATCAACAGGTTGAAGTCATCAATCAGGCCGCGCAGATATTGCAGTCTGCCTGTGATAATGGCTCACCTTCTCTGACTGAAGCTGCTCAAAGGATCTCTGATCTTGAGCATCAGGGAGATTCGATTCTTCATGAGATTTATGAAAAGCTTCACCAGACGTTTATCACTCCCATAGATCCGGAAGATATCCATGCACTTGGGTCTTTGCTGGATGACGTGGTGGATCACCTTGAAGATGCTTCCCACCGCATGGCAGCTTATGAAATTCCTGAGATTACTCAGGAACTGAAGGATCTGGTGCGGATCATTGCAAACGGTGGCATTACCCTGCGAAGGGCCTTCACTGCTCTGGGGAATCAAAAGTCAGTGCAGGAAGATTGTATCGAGCTAAAGCGTCTGGAAGGTGAAGCGGATCATCTGGAACGTCGGGCTGTTTCTGAACTCTTCCGTTCGGAAAAGGACCCGATCCGTTTGCTGAAATACAAGGAAATCTACGAAGCGCTTGAGCTGGCAACAGATGCGTGTGAGCATATTGCGATCCAGCTACAGGCAGTGGCTGTCAAGAACAGCTAACCACTGATGATATCCGGAACGCTGATCCTCGTCGTCATCATCATTCTGGTGGCGTTGATATTTGACTACATCAATGGTTTTCATGATGCTGCCAATTCTGTCGCTACTATCGTTGCAACGCGGGTTCTGACTCCATTTCAGGCAGTTCTGTGGGCTGCATTCTGGAATTTCATTGCAGCTGTGCCTGCGCTGGTGAGTGATCATGGTGTCAGTGTTGCGAAAACAGTCGGTTCCGGTATGGTTTCGCAGAATTATGTTACTGAATATGTGATTCTGGCCGGACTTCTTGGTGCCATTGTCTGGGATCTCATTACATGGTGGTTTGGGCTCCCCACCTCCAGTTCTCATGCTCTGATTGGTGGATATGCCGGAGCCGCCATGGCGAAAGCAACTCTGGTTGGTGGTCCTGCAGAGATGTTCCAGGCAATCATCGTTTCCGGATGGACCAAAACGCTGTTGTTTATCATCGTGGCTCCAATGGTAGGAATGGCATTGGCCTACCTGTTGATGATTATCGTGTACTGGTTGTTCCGGAACTCAACACCCAAATACATGGACTTCTGGTTCCGCAGGCTTCAGTTGGTTTCTGCTGCGCTGTTCAGCTACTCACATGGTGCCAATGATGCTCAGAAAACAATGGGTATCATGACCAGTGTTCTGCTGGCTGCTGGTTTTATTGATGAATTTCATGTGCAACCCTGGGTGATTTTCTCTGCTCACCTGGCCATTGCACTGGGCACGATGACTGGAGGATGGCGGATTGTCCATACGATGGGCAGTAAGCTCACCCGTCTGAAGCCACGTGGTGGTTTCTGCGCTGAGACGGCTGGTGCCATGGCTATTCTGTTTCCTACCTATCTGGGAATCCCGGTTTCCACCACTCACGTCATCACTGGCGCCATTGCTGGTGTTGGCTCCATTCAGCGGCCTCGTGCTGTTCGCTGGAAGCTAGCCAAGAATATCGTCTGGGCCTGGGTCATGACATTGCCCGCAGCAGCAGCTGTAGCTGGCATCTGTTTCTTCGTTATCCATTTCATTTCCGGTGGAATGTAAGCTGAAAGATCAGCCTGTATTTCACTCTGATTCATGAAACTTGGAATTGACTTCGGAACAACCAGAATTGTTGTTGCCCGCGCGGACCGCGGAAACTATCCAGTAGTTACCTTCGAAAGTCCGGATGGTGAGGCTCGGGATTTTATTCCTGCACTCATTGCTTCCTCTGCCTCAGAAATTCGGTATGGATGGGCAGCCTGGGAAGTTTCCGGCCAGCCGGGGTGGACATTGACACGCAGCATCAAGCGTCTGCTGGAAACTGCGGGTCCCACTACCCAGGTCAATCTGGGTCCCTTACAGATTCCTGTGCTGGAACTGCTCAAAGGGCTTGCTGCGACGATTCGTGATGGGCTGAGTCCCTTGGATGAACAGCTGGAAATTCAGATGGAGGCCATGATTGGCGTTCCTGCCAACTCCAACTCCAATCAGCGGTATCTGACGGCAGAAGCATTTCGCTGTGCGGGATTCTCTGTTCTGGGTGTCCAGAATGAGCCGTCTGCTGCAGGCATCGAATATGCACATTCCATTACTCGCAAAAAGCAGAATGAAGAACTGTTGCTGATCTATGATCTGGGCGGCGGTACATTTGACGCCTCACTGGTAGATCTGAAGCAATCCGGGCCGGAAGTCCTTGCCAGCGAGGGTATTAGCACGCTGGGTGGGGATGATTTTGATGCATTACTGGTGGAGGCTGTCCTTCCTGCAGGTAACCTCGAAACCCTGAATCAGCATGAACAGTTTCTGTTACTCGATATCAGTCGGGAAGCGAAGGAATCATTGCATGCGAATTCACGCAAAATTCTGCTGGATCTGGATCTGGTCCAGCCGGGTATGGGGACTGTCACAATTCCTGTGTCAGAGTACTTTGAGCGTGCGCGACCACTGGTGGATGAAACAATCCATGCGGTGAATGATCTCCTTCTTCATGTCGGAAGCCGTACGCCAGACTGTTTATATATTACTGGTGGAGGAAGTGAACTGCCGTTGATTTCCCGGATGCTACGGGAAGGTTTCGGACGGAGAGTCAAAAGATCTGCATATACCCGTGCTGCCACTGCCATTGGTCTTGCCATCTCTGCTGATGGCCATGCTGATGGCATGATCCAGGAAAGATTCACTCGATTTTTTGGTGTGTGGCGTGAAGCAGATGAAGGACAGAACATCATTTTTGATCCGGTGTTTGCCAAAGGCACAGCCCTGCCTTCTGCTGGTGAGCTTCCTTTGCATCGGGAGCGGGAATATACACCCACCCATAACATTGGTCATTTCCGCTATCTTGAAGCGTCGACCCTGTATGTCGATGGTCGCCCTGGCGGAGACCTGACACTATGGGATGAAATTCTTTTTCCATTTGATCCTGCACTGGAGGGAGTGGAAGATCTGCGGAATATTTCTGTGGAGCATAGTGAACACGCCAGACAGCAGAAAATTGCTGAAATCTGGCTGTGTCATTCGAATGGATCGGTTGAAGTTGTACTGTCCAATCGGACCTCGGGTTACGAGAAAAGATTTAAGCTGGGACGCTGGAATAGTGCAACTCCGGTGGTCAGGCCGATGAATGGAAAGAGGAGGAAGTCAAATATATGAGCGAATTCGCAGGAAAGACCGCACTGGTCACCGGCGCATCGCGTGGCATCGGGAGAGCTTCTGCCCTTGCTTTGGCGAAGGCTGGGGTTACCCGGCTGATCATCCACTACAACACCCATAAAGAGGGTGCTGAAAGTCTTGCGGAGGAAATTCGGGAAACCGGGGCTACGGCTGAACTGATTCAGGGGGATCTTTCCACTGAAGCTGGCATTGAGAAGTTCTGTCTGACTCTGGTTCGTCAGGATGCTGCGATCGATATTCTCATTAACAACGCTGGATCACTGGTTAAAAGAGCCAAACTGGTGGAATCCACTCCTGAGCTATTTGATGAAATCTTCACTCTCAATGTGAAGAGTGCCTGGTTTGTGGCCAAGGCAGTTGCTGGAGGAATGATTGCCCGGAAAAATGGTGTGATCATCAATCTTTCATCGATTGCTGCCAGAAATGGTGGTGGGGTGGGCGCTACTCTGTATGCTTCAGCCAAGGCCGCTGTTTCCTGTTTCACCAAGGGAATGTCCAAAGAACTGGCTTCACAGGGAGTACGGGTGAATGCAGTAAGCCCCGGAACTGTAGATAATCACTTCCACGAGCTGTTCTCCACTCCCCAGATGCTGGAAACTATGAAGTCGCAAACACCGGTAGGGACACTAGGGACCAATGAAGAGATCGCTGATACGATCGTGTTTCTATGTTCAGATGGTGCGCGGTTCATCCATGGACAGACCGTTGAGGTGAATGGCGGGTTGTATATGGCGTAAATCAGCAATCAGGATCAACGCAAAGAAAAAGCCCTTCCAGGTGGAAGGGCTTTTTCGGTATGGGAACAGTTTATTTGTTGAGAAGTTGTTCGAGTCTGGAATTTGCCACCAGAATCGTTTCATTGCGTTCCGGTCCTGTGGAGACAGATCCGACTTCCACGCCTGAAGATTCTTCCAGAAACTTTAGATAATCTTTAGCTTTATCGGGTAGCTGATTGAAGTCTGTCAGTCCCCGAGTTTGGGATTTCCAGCCGGGAAGCGTCTCATAGACCGCCTCGATGGAATCCATTGTGCAGGTAGTAGCCGGCATGTCTTCCACCACTTTGCCATTCACCTTGTATGCCGTGCAGACCTTGATCTCATCCAGATCATCCAGTACGTCCAGCTTGGTCAGAATAATGCTGTCAAAGCCATTGATCGCAGCAGTGTATCGGAGGAGCGGAGCGTCAAACCATCCACAACGGCGGGGACGACCCGTAACAGAGCCGAACTCATTGCCGTTCTTGCGAATGATGTCTCCCACTTCATCGAATAGTTCGGTTGGGAATGGACCTGCGCCCACTCGCGTGATGTAAGCCTTGGAGACTCCGATAACACCATCGATCCGGGTTGGCGCTACTCCTGTGCCAATACAGGCTCCACCGGCTGTTGCGCTGGAAGAGGTCACAAACGGATATGTTCCGTGATCGACGTCCAGCATGGTTCCCTGTGCGCCCTCAAACAAAACACTTTTTCCATTACGAATGGCTGTGTTCAACAGATGGACCGTATCACAAACTACCGGCTTGAGAATCTCTGCGTACTCTTTGTACTGTTGCAGGATCTTGTCGAAGTCAATGTGCTCTGCCACATTAAATGCTTTGGCCAGTGTCAGCTTATCTGCAGTGAGATTGGCGTACATCTCCTCAAAACTGCCATTGACCAGGTCCGCCATCCGAATACCACGACGCCCGATCTTGTCCTCATAGCAGGGACCGATTCCGCGCGAAGTTGTTCCAATGGCAACCCGATCCGTACGGCCTTCAGACAGCTTTTCCACCATCCGGTGAAAGGGGAAAATAACATGGGCCCGATTGGAAATCGACAGTTGCTTCAGAACATCAATTCCCGCAGCTTTCAGTGTCTTCATTTCCTCAATCAGCGCGGCCGGATCAATGACAACACCGTTGCCAATCACCGCACGCACTTCAGGACGAAGAATTCCGCTGGGAATCAACTTCAGGACAAATTTCTTTTCGCCGATGTAAACGGTATGGCCGGCATTATGGCCTCCCTGATAGCGAGCGACCAGGTCAAAACGCTCACTAAACAGGTCGACGATCTTTCCTTTTCCTTCGTCGCCCCACTGAGCGCCCAGGACAATCAAATTACTCATGAAATGTTTGTTACCCACGTTATTTTAGCGCACGGCAGGGGCTGAGCCGTATGTTACGCTCGAAATTCATGCAGTTGTCGGAAGTGTATATCGGGTTGGGGGAACCAGCCCTCGGTGAACTATTGCGTTCGATCTCGCTCGGACGCCTGAAGACTTTCCAGCTCTACGATCGCCTGAAGGTGCGTCTGCACCTGAACAAGCTGAACTCCGAGACTCTTCGTCGTTCAGCAACGCGGCTCTGGCCAAGATTGAA
Source organism: Bryobacteraceae bacterium (assembly GCA_037190045.1). GTDB lineage: Bacteria > Acidobacteriota > Terriglobia > Bryobacterales > Bryobacteraceae > JAPKYZ01. The sequence goes on from JBBCIQ010000004.1 coordinate 887,765, forward strand.
AGAGGGCGAGGAGGATCTGGCGACTGAACTGGCTCAGGCGATCCTGATCTGCAATCTGAACATGATTGTTGCGGTCCTGAACTTTCTGGAGATCCCGCATGAAGAAGGTTTCTTCGCTAAGGATCTGGATGCCTCAAAGTATCTGACAGAAGGCTGGCAGCAGCGCGTGTTTGATCGTTTCAAGGGTGAGTTTCCGGAAAAGACCCTGCTTTTCTACATCAATCACCTGGATTGGGAAATGACGCAGGCTGAAACTGTGTTCAACGCCTGATTCAGAGCACGCTAATGGATCAACTGAAAGAGGTTCTGGAAAGCGGGCTGGCCCGCATGAACGGAGCAGAAAGCGTTGAAGCGCTGGAAGCTGTTCGTGTGGAAGTGCTGGGTCGCAAGGGTGTGCTGGCAGAAGCAGGCAAGTCCATGGGGAAGCTGGCTCCGGAAGAGCGTGCCTCTGCCGGAAAACTGCTGAATGCTGCCAAACAGCAACTTGAGTCTGCTTACGAAACAAAGAAATCTACGTTCCAGTCTGCGGCACTTCAATCTCGCCTCGATGCAGAATGGCTGGATCTTACGGCGCCTGCCTCTGGGATCACACCCGGTGCTCTGCATCCCATTACCCAGATCCAGACAGAGATTGAGGAACTGTTCGTTTCCATGGGCTTTACTGTGCTGGATGGTCCGGAAGTAGAAACAGAGTTTCATAACTTCGACGCCCTGAATATCCCATCCACTCATCCGGCGCGCGACATGCAGGATACGTTCTGGCTGGAAGGCGGGAATCTGTTACGGACACATACGTCGCCGGTGCAGATCCGAGGCATGAAGTCTCTGCCGCTTCCCCTGCGCATGATTGCGCCAGGACGTGTGTTTCGCAATGAAGAAGTGGATGCCAGTCATGAACACACCTTCTATCAGCTGGAGGGCATGATGATTGATCGCAATGTATCCATTGCGAATCTGATCTACTTCATGAAAACTCTGCTGGCGAAAATATTCAAACGCGATGATGTCACGGTTCGCCTGAGGCCCGGATATTTTCCTTTCGTCGAGCCAGGCTTTGAGCTGGATATACAGTGCATGGTGTGTGGTGGAACTGGCTGCGCTGTCTGCAAGCATTCCGGCTGGGTGGAACTCCTCCCTTGCGGACTGGTTCATCCCAATGTGCTGAAGTTTGGTGGCATCAACTCTGATGAATGGGGCGGATTTGCTTTCGGGCTGGGTCTCACCCGTCTGGTGATGATGCGTTATGCGATTGATGATATTCGCTGGATCAACTCCGGCGACCTGCGTTTCCTGAATCAGTTCTGAAATATTTGCGATGAAGTTCTCTTATCACTGGCTCGCAGAGCTTGTTCCCGGATTATCCGCTGACGCCAAGGCTGTCGGTGCTGAAATCACAATGAAGACCGCCGAATGTGATGGTGTTGATGCTCACGGCGAGGATTTCATCATTGAGATCGACAATAAATCTCTCACGCATCGGCCAGATTTGTGGGGCCATTTTGGGATGGCTCGTGAAGTGGCATCGCATTTCAGGAAAGAACTGAAAGATCCGGTGGATCTGAGTCTTCTGCCAGAAGGTGAATCAAAAGTCACCATCAAAATTGAGAACTTCGATCTGTGTCCGCGGTTCAGTGCAGTTTATTTTGAGAACGTAAAAGTTGCTCCGTCTCCGCAGTGGCTGCAGCAGCGGCTGGAAGCGATTGGGATTAACCCGATCAACAACATTGTCGATATCACCAACTATGCAATGGCATTGTTGCCTCAGCCGATGCATGCCTTTGATGCCGACAAGGTCGAGGATCACACTCTGATTGCACGGGCTGCCCGTGACGGCGAAACGTGCACTGCTCTCAATGACGAATCCTACGAACTGGATCCGTCCATGATTGTGGTCGCGGGAGTGGATGGGCCGCTGGCTATTGCCGGAGTCATGGGGGGAGCTTCCTCTATGATTGATGACACTACTTCTCGCGTGATCTTTGAAGCTGCCAACTGGCATCCCGCTTCTATCCGTAAAACTAGTGTGAAGCTGGGACTGAGAACGGATGCTTCTGCCCGCTTTGAAAAGGCACTGGACCCCGAGAATACTGTGCGCGGGATTGCTCTAGCGATTCAACTGATGAAAGAATGCTGTCCGGATGCAAAGCTGGTCGGTGGCATGACGGATGTCTATCGGCCTCTGATTGCACCCGATGCAATTGAGGTGGATCTGGTCTGGCTGCAGCGGAAGCTAGGCCGAGAAATTGAACAGAAGGAAGTCGTATCCATCCTGACTTCCATCGGGTTTGGGGTGGTGGAATCCGATGAAAAGCTGACTGTATCAATCCCTTCATGGCGTGCAACAAAAGATGTTTCGGTCAAGGATGATCTGGTGGAAGAGGTAGGCCGGATGATCGGCTATGCCTCCATTACCCCCCAGCCTCCGATGATGGCTGTCAATCCGCCCGTCATCAATACTGTTCGCCGGTTCCATAATAATATCCGCAGGATGCTGGCAGATAATGGATATACGGAAGTCCAGAACTACTCATTTGTGAGTGACGCGGAAGCAAATCTTTTTGAGATGAACCCTGCCTCGCATGTTCGTGTGCTGAATCCCATTGCGGAAAATCAGGCACTGCTTCGGACTTCATTGATCCCCGGTATCTATGGAAATATCGAAGAAAACCGGAAACACTTCGACGGATTCCGTTTGTTTGAAATCGGGAATGAGATCCACAAGCAGCCGGAAGGACTTCCTCAGGAAGTCGCACATCTGGCTGTGGCTTATTTTGCAAAAGACGATGGCAAGTTGGGATTGAATGAGCTGAAGCGTATCGTCGCATCTCTGCTGGATGAGGCAGAATTTTTTCCTGCCAGTGATGCCAATGTTTACGAACATCCGGCGCGGGTGGTGAATATCCGATGGCAAGAAAAAGAAGTCGGGCGGTTGTTCGAGTTTCACCCGTCATTTGTCGAGCAGGGACGTGCCGCGGTGATCGATCTGAACCTCACAAGTATTCAGCAGCTACAGGAAGCCCACTCCGCGGCGAAGTATGTGCCTGTGAATCGCTTCCCATCCAGTTCCTTCGATCTGGCTGTCATTGTTCCTGCGCGAGCTCTGGTGAGTGATCTTTCCCATGCCATTGAAGCGCTAGGCCACAAGCCGGAATTTATTGAAGACTACCGCATGCCGGATGGGCGGAGAAGCCTGTTGTTCCGGATGACTCTGTCGCGCGAAGACCGTACCCTGGCGGGAGAAGAAGTGACTGCAGAGCGTACACGCCTGATTGAAGGTCTGCGTGCTCTGGGGCATGAGCTGCGAGCCTGATATTTCAGGCTCCGAATGCTGCTTCGCGGCGTTCACCTTCCCATTGATTGACAGTTTCCGCTGCTTGATCTAGCTCTTCGGCTGAAACAGTTACCAGCGTCTTGTCCATATCCTGCCAGGTTTCCAGCATGACTTTGAGATGAGCTACTGCCAGTTTCATACACCATGGATCGCTCAAGGGATGATCGTGTTTCCTGGATGCAGCCTGCAGAAGTGAATGGGGCAGGGCAATCACCTTTTCCAGTGACTCATCAGCTGTATGAATCTGCCACTTCACGTCCACAGTGTCCGCATGACGAATGGAAATGCCGTTCTGTTGCCACTGGAACTCAATTCTCCATGTCCTGCCAAACAGGTCGTCAATTGTAAAGCTGCGGTAATTCTCGATCATTCAAAACTATTGTAGCGATGGCTAGCTGCGCAGGTCATTCAGGCGCACCAGAGAGAGGAATTCGTCCCGTGTGGCCTTGTTTGAGCGGAATGCGCCCAGCATGGTGCTGGTAGCAGTGGAGGAATGCTGTTTCTCTACCCCCCTCATCATCATGCAGAAATGCCGTGCATCTGCAATCACACCAACGCCCTTTGCACCCAGAACATCACGGATGGCCTCTGCAATCTGTTGTGTGAGCCTCTCCTGCACCTGCAGGCGGCGGGAAAACATATCGACGATCCGGGGGATTTTCGATAGACCGATGACTTTCTTGTGCGGCAGGTAAGCTACATGCATTTTTCCGAAGAATGGCAGCATATGATGCTCACAGAGCGAGAAGAACTCGATGTCCTTGACCACAACCATTTCGTCGTATTCCACATCGAACAAAGCTCCATTCACGATGCTGTTGATGTCGGAATCATAGCCGGAGGTCAGGAAGCGAAGCGCTTTTTCCACTCGCAGTGGAGTCCGGACCAGCCCATCCCGCTGCGGATCTTCTCCCAGTTCACTCAGGATGGATTCGACATGGGGGGCGATTGTACCGGGCTTTTCGTTCTCTTCCAGTTCGGAAGCTGCAATGGGAATAATCCTTTTGCCGGATGTTTGCTTCGCTTTCATATTGTGCTGATTTCGAATGTATTTTTTCTTGTCTCGTAAATGCGAACTCTTTCGAGCTGCGGAAAGTTTTCTGGCCATACTGCCTGGAGCCGGCGCAGCATGACAGATATCAGGTTTTCTGTAGTTGGTACCAGTTCACCAGAGAATTCCGGAACATCCCTGTTCAGATCACGTCGATTCATCGGCTGAATCAGACTTGCATCCACCAGATGATCCAGGGCCGCCAGATCAATAACCCGGCCTGTTTTTTGGTTCAGCTCTCCGCGTACGGTCACTTCAACTCCAAAGTTATGGCCATGTCCATAAGGATTGGCGCATTTCCCGAACAGTTCCATATTCTGCTCTTCGGAAAGTGAGGGGATGTGCAGCCTGTGGGATGCAGAAAACGGATAGCGTCTGGTGATGCTGATCATCTGCTGCTTCCGTCGTACTCCACGTAGAGATCATCTGTTTCCCGCAAACGCACCAGAGCCAGCCGGGCTGGAGAATTCTCAAAATAAGGCAACAGCCGGTTCCAGATATAGATCGCAATATTTTCCGGAGTGGGGACAGTTTCTTTGAATGCACTGACCTCATGATTCAGATGACGATGATCGAAAGGTTGAACAACTTCCTTTTCGAGAATCTCTTTAACATCTTTGAGATCAATGATCATACCGGTTTTGGGATCAGGTGTTCCCTCCAGGACAACTTCCAGAACATAGTTGTGACCATGCCCGTTCGGGCTGGATTCATCCCCATAGATGGCATAGTTTTCCTCAGGAGAAAGTCCGGGAATTGCGCAGATGTGAGATGCAGAAAATTCCGCACGACGTGTGATCAACATGAAGTTCCACCCATTGGATGCAGATAAGTGATGTGAAGATACTCTAAAATCATTCTTAGAATGAGCCTTGATCGGATACTGAAAGGACTTGCCGGAATTCTGTTGGGGGCGCTGGCGATTGTGCTGGCTGTCTCCCTCAAGGATCCCATTATTCGCGTAGGTGATAAAGCCCCGTCTTTCTCTATTGTGACTGAGAATGGAAAGGCATTGTCGCCCCAGGATTTTGGAGGCAAGCTGCTGGTTGTGAACTTCTGGGCCACCTGGTGCCCACCATGTGTACAGGAGATGCCTTCTCTGAACCAGTTTCATCGTGCATTGAAGGATTCGGGAGTTGTTGTTCTGGCCATCAGTGTGGATAAGAATGAAGCGGCTTACAAGCAGTTTATTCAGCGATTTGGGCTGGAGTTTGAAGTAGGGCGTGACCCCAATGCTGACATTTCAGCTTCCTTTGGCACGGCTCAGTACCCGGAAACCTATGTCATCAACAGCAAAGGGCAGGTGCTGGAGAAGTTTGTCGGGGAAGAAAACTGGGCAGATCCCCGTCTGATTGAACGGATCAAAAGCCTGATATGAGTTTGATGACAGATGAACTCGTGCGTGAGATCACAGCCATTGTCGGGCCACGTGGATACCTGGACCAGCCTCATGATCTGACGTTGTATGAGTATGACGGCGGAGTGGACAAGCATCGGCCGGATATCGTCGTATTTCCTCGTTCTTCTGCAGATGTATCCGCACTGGTTAAACTTGCGAATCGTCTGGAAATCCCGTTTGTCGGGCGTGGGGCAGGCACTGGCCTTTCCGGAGGTGTGATTCCCCGCAGCGGCGGCATCATGATCAGCTTTGCCAAGATGAGCCGCATCCTGGAAATCGATCTTCTCAATGAACGGTGTGTTGTCGAGCCTGGGGTAGTCAATATCGATGTCACCCTCGCCGTACAGGGAGATCAGTATTTTTATGCTCCTGATCCTTCTTCCCAACGGGCCTGCACCATTGGGGGAAATGTGGCGGAAAATGCGGGTGGACCACACACTCTGGCATACGGAGTCACCACCAATCATGTTCTGGGGCTGGAAGTAGTTCTGCCTGATGGTTCTATTGTCGAAATGGGGGGCAAGGAACAGGATCTGCCGGGATATGATCTGGTGGGCCTGTTCACCGGTTCTGAAGGAACCATGGGACTGGTGACCAAGATTACTTTGCGTCTGATGCGTGCTCCTGAAGTAGTGAAGACGATTTTGGCCATCTATGACCGAACAGAAGACGCTGGTGCCACAGTGAGCGAAATTACGGCACGCACCATCACGCCTGTAGCGGTAGAGATGCTGGATGGGCCCATGCTGCGGATGGTGGAAGAAGCCACCCATGCCGGATATCCACTGGATGCTGCTGCTGTGCTTCTTATCGAACTTGAAGGCCTGAAAGAAGCGGTAGAAGAGCAGGTGGAACAGATTCGTCAGGTCTGTGAACATTGCCGTGCACGGGAATTCCGTGTGGCGAAGTCAGCAGAAGAGCGCGATCTGTTATGGAAGGGCCGCAAGAATGCTTTCGGAGCTGTCGGCCGGATGAGCCCGTTCTACTATGTGCAGGATGGCGTTGTACCCCGAACCCGAATCGCGGATACTCTTGCTGCCATCGGTAAAATCGGCGAAAAGCATCATCTGCAGATCTCCAACATCTTCCATGCGGGGGATGGAAACATGCATCCCATCATCCTGTTTGATGCCCGAGTACCGGGACAGCTGGAAGCAGCGAAACAGGCCGGGGATGAGATCCTCGAATATTGCATTTCAGCGGGGGGATCCATCACCGGTGAGCATGGTGTTGGCATGGAAAAGATGGAGTTGATGGAGCATCAGTTTTCCGGGGAGACACTGGATATGATTCAGCGCTTCAAGAATCTGTTCGACCCTGCCTGCCGCCTGAATCCCGGAAAGGTGCTACCTACCGGACGGGGCTGTATGGAGATCCGGCAGAAGCCACTCACACCCCAGACAACAATCTGACCGAAGATGCCATCTGGTTGGTATGACTCTCAGTCGATGAAGATTACATTCAGAAGTGGATTGCAGCCCGGTTTCTGGATCACCAGAAATTTTTTTTCTCTCACCGAATAATGATTCCTGATTTGTACCCGATTTGGTCCGCTTTCGCGAAGTCGCTGCAATCATAAATACTTATATAAATCTTTATGGAAACTGTTGAGAATAAAGACTGATTCGATCCTATTTCCAGCCTCGTGCCCGACTTTGCGATTTGACAGGCACCTCATACAATAATGGGAGTTGGTCATCAAGTTGGACAGGGGTCCGCTTCAAAATCCCTGGTGAAAGGTCGTTCTTTGGCTACCCTCGCAGCAAACAGTAAGCTTCATCGAACGCTGCGCTTCTACGAAGCAGCAGCTGGGAAAAAGACAGTTATGGCGCTCACCGGCATCGCCATCTGGGGTTTTGTAATTGCTCACCTTGTCGGGAATCTTCAGGTTTTTCTCGGGCCCACAAAACTGGATGAATATGGCCGGTTACTGCGGACTATGCCGGGGATTCTCTGGACCATGCGTCTGGGCCTGCTGGCGATGTTTGTCCTTCACATTACTTCGGCATTGCAGTTATACGCACTGAAGAAAAAAGCCCGCCCTGTAGAATACGCAAAAAAGACTCCAACCACTTCCACCTGGGCATCTCGCATGATGTATTTCAGCGGACCTGTCCTGCTGGTCTTCGTGATCTACCATCTTCTGGATCTCACACTGGGTGTTGTGAACCCCGGCTTTGTTGAAGGGGCAGTCACCGCGAATCTGGTCCGTAGTTTCTCCAATCCACTGGTTGCGATTTTTTATATTGCTTCCATGACGATGCTTTGGGCGCATCTCCATCATGGAATCTGGAGCCTGTTCCAGACGATCGGTCTGAATCACCCGAAATATGACGGCACGCTTCGCATTGCTGCAAAAGGAATAGCCATCCTGCTGGCTGGCGGCAATATCGCGATTGTCCTCTCTGTGTTGTTAGGAGTGATTAAATAATGAAGCTCGACGCCCGAACCCCATCCGGTCCTATTGAAAATCGATGGGATAAAACCCGGTTTGACATGAAGCTGGTCAATCCGGCGAACAAGCGGAAATATAACGTCATCGTGGTTGGCAGCGGTCTGGCCGGTGGTGCCGGAGCTGCAACCCTGGCTGAGCTTGGGTATAACGTCAAGTGCTTCTGCTTTCAGGATTCTCCACGTCGTGCGCATTCGATTGCTGCACAGGGTGGAATCAATGCTGCCAAGAATTATCAAAATGACGGAGATTCCGTTTTCCGCCTCTTTTACGACACAGTAAAGGGCGGCGATTTTCGAGCTCGTGAGTCCAATGTTTACCGGCTGGCGCAGGTATCGGTCAATATCATTGACCAGTGCGTCGCCCAGGGCGTCCCCTTTGCCCGGGAATATGGTGGCCTTCTGGCCAATCGTAGTTTCGGGGGCGCTCAGGTCTCACGTACCTTCTATGCTCGTGGACAGACGGGACAGCAGCTCTTGCTGGGAGCCTATCAGGCGCTAGAGCGGCAGGTGCAGGCTGGACGGGTCAAGATGTACTCTCGTACGGAAATGCTGGACCTGATAGTCATTGATGGTCGAGCCAGAGGTATTGTCACTCGCAATCTGGTGACAGGTGCCATTGATGTACATATGGCAGACGCGGTGATTCTGGGAACTGGTGGATACGGAAACGTCTTTTATCTGTCCACGAATGCAAAAGGATCGAATGCCACTGCCATCTGGCGAGCCTACCGTCGTGGCGCGGCTTTTGGAAATCCCTGTTATACGCAGATCCATCCCACCTGTATCCCTGTATCCGGTGAATATCAGTCCAAGCTGACTCTGATGTCCGAGTCGCTCAGAAACGATGGCCGGATCTGGGTACCGAAGAAGCAGAATGATCATCGTTCTCCGGACAGCATTCCTGAGGATGAACGCGATTATTATCTGGAGCGCATGTATCCGAGCTTTGGAAACCTCTGCCCGCGTGACATCGCTTCCCGTGCAGCCAAGCGCGTTTGTGATGAAGGTCGCGGAGTTGGGCCGGGTGGGCTGGGTGTTTATCTCGATTTCAGTGATGCCATCAATCGTCTGGGTATACAGACAATTGCTGAACGCTATGGAAATCTCTTCGAAATTTACGAGCGCATCACCGGTGAAGATCCTTACAAAGTTCCGATGCGAATCTATCCCGCTGTCCATTACACAATGGGCGGCCTGTGGGTAGACTATCATCTGCAATCCACCATTCCTGGACTGTTTGTCCTGGGCGAAGCGAACTTCTCAGACCATGGTGCAAACCGTCTGGGTGCCAGCGCACTGATGCAGGGGCTTTCCGATGGTTACTTTGTCATTCCTTATACGCTGGGTCACTATCTGGGATCGAACAAGTTTGAGAAGGTAGACGAAAATCATCCGGAAGCACAGGCTGTTCTGAAGCAGACGCAGGATCTGACAAAGAAGTTTCTGAGTATCAACGGAAATCGTACTGTCACCAGTTTCCATCGTGAACTTGGAAAGATCATGTGGGAGTACTGCGGAATGGCCCGGAACGCACAGGGACTGGAGATTGCTATCGGCAAGATCCGGGAACTGCGGGAAGAGTTCTGGCAGAATCTCAAGGTTTCTGGCGAACCAAACGAACTGAACCAGAATTTGGAAAATGCTGGTCGCGTGGCAGACTTCCTGGAGCTGGGAGAACTGATGTGCATGGATGCCCTGGAGCGGAATGAGTCCTGTGGCGGACATTTCCGGGAAGAGTATCAGACTCCTGATGGAGAAGCCCAGCGAGATGACGAGCATTTCCGTCATGCTGCGGTCTGGGAATATCAGGGACCCAATGCCAAACCGATTCGACACGTAGAACCTCTGGAGTTCGAGTACGTGCAGCTGGCACAGCGGAGCTACAAATAATGACGATGAACCTTACACTGCATGTCTGGAGACAAAAGGACGTAACGGTTCCTGGAAAGATTGTTCGTTACGAAGCGAGAGATGTGAACGAGCACATGTCTTTCCTCGAAATGCTGGATGTCGTCAACGAAGAACTGATCAACAAGGGTGACGAACCCATCGCATTTGAACATGACTGCCGTGAAGGAATTTGCGGCTCCTGCGGATTCATGATCAACGGTGTTGCTCATGGCGGACACAAGAATACAACGGTCTGCCAGCTGCACATGCGCCATTTCAAAGATGGTGATGAAATCTGGATTGAGCCCTGGCGTGCTGCAGCATTTCCGGTGATTAAAGATCTGGTTGTCGATCGTAGTTCCTTTGATCGCATCATTGCCTCTGGAGGTTATGTTTCTGTCTCCACTGGCTCTGCCCAGGATGCGAACTCATTGCCGATCCGTAAGCTGGATTCTGACCTTGCTATGGATGCGGCTGCCTGTATCGGATGTGGGGCTTGTGTCGCTTCATGCCCGAATGCCGCCGCTGCACTCTTTACCGGAGCCAAGATTTCTCATCTGGGTCACTTGCCGCAGGGTAAGCCGGAGGAAATGGAGCGTGCACTCAGTATGGTCCGCACCATGAATGAAGAAGGTTTCGGGAACTGCACCAACATCGGAGAATGTGAAGCAACTTGTCCTAAGGGTATTCCTCTGGAGGTGATTGCCCGCATGAACCGTGACTTCATCAAGGCAAGCCTGCAGGAGCGTCCTCCGGTTGCCATTGCCGGAGCGGGTTGATCTTCACTTCCTGATCCTTACTCGCTTTCTGCTGCCGTATTTTTGAACTGGTATCCAGGCTTGAGCTCACAGCGATAAAGCCTGGATTGATCCTTATCTGTCTTTACACTGCACACTGCCCATGACAGGATCAGATTGGGGCCTAACGGGAAGACAATGGGAGCGTGATCCAGTTCGGCTTCGATGCTGGGACCCATTGCCTGGGAAGGCAGGGTGAAGTTCATTGTCGTTCCAAAGATTGCTGGATAGGAACGGCGCACCATATCGCTCATCATGGTCTGGAAGACTTCCGCTTCAATCAGGAACGTTGTGGTATCGGACCAGTTTCTGACAACCACATGAATCGTCTGACCACGATTTTGTGTTTCCTCTGTCTCGATTTTCGTAAACGGACATGGGCCTGCTATGCAGGATAAGCGCAGGTTCCGAAATACTCTGTTTTCCCCTGCATCCAGCCTGAATGTTTCCAGTGCAGCCTTCCACTTGCCATCCGGTGAGCAGGTTCCCGGTTTTTCACACGGGATATTTCCCTGATTCACCACATCCAGTGTGCGGACAACACTTCCGACATTGGCGGTGGACATGGCTTTAGTGGTGTGACGAATCCGTACATCGGCAATTTCTACAATTTTGCGTTCTGTTGATCCATTCACTATTGGTTGCCGTGGCTTCATACGAACAATCCAGAGCTGGTCACCGGCAGGACGGCTCTCATTCAATGTTTCGTATTGAGAGTGCTGAAATTGAAGCGACACCGGGGTACTTGGTTCCAGTGACGGGTTCAGGTTCAGCTGGAAGTGGCCAGTGGAGTCTGCTTCAGCAGGTGTGGCGAGACCATTGATCGAACTGATCCGAACTCCGGGGACTGGTAACTGCTTGTGAGGGTCTGGATCATCGCGGATGACTGTCCCGACAATTGTCGAAAAAGTACGTGTGCGATTTTTCTGAATCTGGTGGATTGTGAACCCGATCCCGATTACTGCCAGGATGATGGCTCCCGGAATAAATGTTCTTCTTCCGCTCATCAGGTCTCTACTGGTCTAGATTAAGTATAGGTGCGTGGGACGATCAGTGAAACCGAAACATCCCGACGGCGGATGTTGCAACAGATGATGCTGGCCATGGGACTGCCTCTGTCTGCTGTCGGAAGTCAGCAGGCTGCTGCTGTTCCCCCTGGGCTTTCTCCTGAAGATGATCAGTTTCTGGACGAACTGGAAAGGGCGAACTTTCTGTTTTTCTGGGAACAGGCTCATCCGGAATCCGGACTGATTAAGGATCGGTGCAATGTCAGGACTCCTGACAAGAGTACGGTCAGCAGTATCGCAGCCACCGGCTTTGGCCTGACTGCTCTTTGCATCGCTCATCAGCGGGGATACGCGCCTGCTGCGGAGATCCGGAATCGCGTGGTGACCACACTACGGTTTCTTTATCGGCGCATGCCGCATCATCGCGGGTTTTATTATCACTTCGGGGACATCGCAACCGGAGCCCGCGTTTGGGATTCAGAAATTTCATCTGTTGATACTGCCATCCTGCTGTGTGGAGTGCTTTCCTGTCGCAGGTATTTTCCAGAGTCTGAAATCAGCAAGCTGGCCTTTGAAATTTTCAGCCGGGCAGACTGGACATGGCTCTCTGCCGATACGACATTGCTTCCGCATGGATGGACTCCTGAAGGTGGATTCCTTCCCTATCGATGGGATTACTACAGCGAACTGATGATGATGTATCTGCTGGGGCTTGGATCATCTTCCTATCCCTTGCCAATCTCGACATGGAACTCATGGAAGCGCACCACGTTTGAATATGATGGACTGCGCTATGTCGGATCATTCGCACCTCTGTTTGTTCACCAGTATTCGCAGGCATGGTTTGACTTCCGGGGAAAGCGTGACCAGTATGCGGATTACTTTCAGAATTCTGTGACGGCGACCGAAGTCCATCGGCGTTTCTGCCTGGAACTGGCTACCGATTTTCCGACTTATTCGGAAAATCTGTGGGGAATTACGGCGTCGGATTCAAAGAATGGCTATGCCATCTGGGGAGGTCCTCCACAGATGGGAGAAATCGATGGAACAATTGCACCGGCGGCCGCTGGCGGTTCGTTGCCATTTCTTCCTGCGGAGACTCTTCGTGTGCTGAAGCATATCCGGAAGCAATACGGAGCAGTCGCGTGGAATCGCTACGGATTCATCAATGCCTTTAATCCGTTGACCAAATGGACAGGTACAGATGTCATTGGTATCGATACTGGCATCACCATGCTGATGGCGGAGAATCTGCGGACGAGCTTTGTCTGGGAAGTTTTTATGAAGAATGCGGAAGCGAAGCGAGGGCTTGAACGTGCAGGATTCAAGCCCTATAGCTGAAGCTATTTCCGTTTGTAGTATGTGTATCCGGGAACTTCTACATTCACGCTCCAGAGGTTCCCACCGGCAGTGATGAAGAGCGTCTTCAGATCCTTGCCACCGAAGGCACAGTTTGTGGTGTCTCCTCCCGGAATGTGAATGAAATCCAGTAGTTTCCCTTCGGGAGAGATAACGTAAACGCCACTTTTGAATTTTTTGGAGGACTCGTAAGGTGGATTCTCCCGGTTGATTCCACCTGCCACGTAGAGACGTCCCTCAATATCCATCTTGAGCCCGTCAGGACCGCGTCCATCTTCCCAATCAAAGATCGATTTTTTGCTGGAAGGGGCAATTGTTCCATCTTTTTTCAGGTCAAATCGAAAGAGCTTTCTTTCCACTCCCGTGTTGTTGTTATTGTTGTCTGCGACGTATAGATAACGATCATCCGGGGAGATCAGAACACCATTGGGTCGATCCACTTCATGGGTAATGATTCGCGAAACCTTGCCCGGAGCATCAATGCGATAAACTCCTTCAACACTTTTTCCATCTTTATCCTTGATTTCCATATTGTCGCGACGTCCATAGCGAGGATCAGTGAAATAGATACGGCCTTGAGAATCGATTGCCAGATCATTTGGTGAGTTGAAAGGATGACCTTCAAACTTGTCTGTCAGAACAGTGATGCTTCCATCCTTTTCTGTACGAACGATCCGTCGATTGCCGGACTCACAGGTGACCATGCGGCCTTCGCGGTCAAACATTACTCCATTGGTTCCTGCGGATTTGTCCCGCACTTCATGGACGCGCCCCTCATCCGTGCGACGCAGGACACCTTTTGAACCGGAAAAATAGATGCTGTTATCAGGTCCCCATGCCGGACCTTCTCCTGCTCCAATGGCACCAAGATCGACTGGTTCTCCACGTTTGATGCCTGGCTTTTGTGCGAGCAAGGCGAGTGGAGTCAATGTCAGAAGGGCTGTAAAGTGTTTGCGGGTCATCATGCGAATACTGTGAATCTCTCTTCCTATGATCCGTTAATTTCTTTACGGGTGAAACCGGAATCATTTCGCGATAAAACTGTCAGATGCGATTTTCCTGGATCCAGGTCGGACTGCTACTGATTCCTGCAATGTTACACGCGGAGCAATTTGTTCTGTTTGATGTGACCTTTGACTATTCAAAGGAAGATGCAGATCATTCCAAGCCAAGCAAGTCTCATTACTACGTCAAGGATGGATTGATCAATTCCGACCGTCCAAAAGACTGGACCAGTCCTGTGGATTATCGCAATGGAACCGTTCATATTCGTCTGGAAGTACTGGAGAAGCCTCCGGGTGGGGAAGAGACAACCTGGACACTCTGCTACATCCCGAACAAAGGCCAGAAGAATGGATATGGATGTACGGGAACTGATCTTTATCGGGAAAAAGGAGTCTACGAAAAAGATGTTTCGATGACTTCATTCTGGGAGAACGATTCCATTATCTGGTCTGAAGGGATCAAGCAGATGGATCTGGTCATCAAAGATAACAGCGGCGGAAAAGGGCATGCGCATCGCCGTGTTGATCATGAGAAGTTCTTCCCCACGAAAGTCAGAATCACTATGGTGCAGGTTGCTGCTGGCTCTACATATGATCCCGGTATGATTTCGAACTCCGGTTCGAGATGATTCGGGATGAATGAGCATTCCAGGAAAATTGTTTTTTGTCTCTGGCTTTGTTTTCTCTGTCGGGGCTGGTTTTACTGCTCATTCATGCCGTTGTGGGAAGGCTATGACGAGTGGTCTCATTTTGGACATATTGAAAGACTGATCACAAAGAGCGAACTGCTGGCCAATCGGGAAGAGAGTATTTCGCAGGAAGTACTCTTCTCCTTGCAGAATGCGCCAGTGGCCTGGGAACTGCGTTCCTTTCCGCTTCCATTTCTCCCCCATGATGATTACTGGAAGCTGTCAGAAGATGAAAGATCGCAGCGTGTCATTGCATTAAAGAAGATCGACCCAGCATTGGGAGAAATCACAGCAGCAACAGATCTCAAGATCTATGAAGCATTGCAGCCTCCTTTGTACTACTGGCTTCTTGCTGTTCCTTACCAGTTACTGCAAAATGCTCCGTTGATGGAACGGGTTTTTCTGTTGCGATACATCAGCATGGGGATTGCTTCGCTGATTGTTCCTCTGATCTTTCTGACTGTATTTCTCGTAACCGACAGTCATAAAACAGCCATGATGAGTACCGCGCTATTTGTTGCTTTGCCGGAGATGATGATCAACGTCTGTCGGATTGGAAATGAATGTCTGGGGATTTTGATTTTTTCAGCGCTCATTCTGGTTAGCCTGAGTCTGGAAACGAATAGAACTTCTCACCGGAAATCAATTCTGTTGGGTATCTTGCTCGGTCTGGGGCTTCTGACCAAGGCATACTTCCTGACTGCTGTCCCTGTAATTTTTCTGATGTGTATCTGGAAAGCATGGAGGACCGGAGAGTACAGACAGTGGATTCACTCCATGTGTCTGACCTATGGAGCCGCTGTTCTGATTTCGGGTTGGTGGTACATCCGCAATAAAGTTATGTCTGGAACATGGTCCGGATTGAGTGAATCCGTTCTGCTCAAGCACCTTTCATTTGCAGAGTGGTTTTCAGGGATTCAATCTGTAGACTGGCGCAATGCGGTTGATTCGATTCTGGTGTCGCATATCTGGTTTGGAGCGTGGAGTTCACTTGTTGTCCGCAGCTGGATCTACCATGTGCTTTTTATTCTGATTGGCCTCTCTGTCCTGGGAGTGATCCTTTTCTTCATCAGGGAGAATCAACGAAGGGAGCCACTGTTCATTCTTCTGTTGATCTATGGTTTCTACTGGCTGGGGCAGCTTTTCAATGTACTGCTTCTGTTTCTGAGCAAGGGCGAATCGACATCCATGGGATGGTATATGTATTGTGTCATTGCGGCGCAACTCTCTCTGCTTGCTGTCGGTATGCAGGCTATCATCCCCGGATACCGCAAACCAGTACTGCTTTTGCTGCTGCTGTTTCTAATGGTGGTTCTGGATCTCTATACGGTTTACTTTGTCAGTATTCCTTATTACACAGGCCTGACTGCCCATCGTTCAAACGGTTTTCTGGAAAATTTTCACTTGTATCAGATCTCGCAGACAGGAATGCAGGAGATACTCAGCCGATTATCTACCCATAAAGCATTCTGGCTTTCTCCGTTCTCACTCAGCATATCGAGCTTCCTGCACCTGAGCGGAACGCTGGGGCTCTTCATCTTTGCTGTGAGGATATTCACAATCCCTGAAGCTGCCCGGAAAAATTAACGAGCTTCTCATGGTTCCGGTTTTGCGTCCAAAAGTACAATAGCTCTATGTGCGGAATTGTCGGTTATATCGGGACAAGGCGAGCGGTCCCCATCATCCTGGATGGACTCAAGCGTCTGGAATACCGGGGATATGATTCAGCGGGCATCGCTGTACTGAATGACAACCAGCAGCTTGTGGTTCGTCGGGCCTCCGGTAAGCTCCGGAATCTGGAAGATGCAGTGCAGGCGAATCCTGTTGAGGGTTCGTATGGAATTGGTCATACCCGTTGGGCAACACACGGCCGACCGACAGAAGAGAATGCCCATCCGCACAGGGATTCCAAAGGAAACATTGTTGTTGTACACAACGGCATTATTGAGAACTATCTCTCGCTGAAACATCAGCTGGAATCAGAAGGGCATACATTTGTTTCAGAGACTGATACAGAAGTCATCGCTCACCTTGTCGAAAAGCATTTCACGGGAAATCTGGAAGATGCCGTTCGGGCAGCGCTGAAGGAAGTGACAGGCGTCTATGCTCTGGCAGTGATTTCGAAGCAGACTCCCAACCGGATTGTGGCTGCGCGCAGTGGTCCTCCTCTGGTAGTGGGGATTGGACAGGATGAGTACTTTATTGCATCTGATGTTCCTGCCATTCTTTCTCACACCCGCGATATGTTTTTCCTGACGGATGGAGATATTGCAGTGCTGAGCCCGGAAGGGGTTCATCTGACGGATGTGGAAGGGAAGCCTGTCCGTCGTCAGGTACAGCACATTCTGTGGGACCCGATCATGGCGGAAAAGGGTGGCTACAAGCACTTCATGCTCAAGGAAATCTTTGAGCAGCCACGCTCGGTGCGGGATACGATGCTGGGTCGGATTGGGCAGGAAACCGGACGAGTGTTTCTGGATGAGATGGATATCACGGAGGAGGAATTCCGGAACTTTAAATCCATCAAGATTATTGCCTGCGGCACCAGTTGGCACGCAGCGCTGGCCGGTAAGTTCATGATTGAACGGCTGGCACGGATTCCGGTTGAAGTGGACTATGGATCCGAATTTCGCTATCGCGATCCGATTGTGGGTCCGGAAACTCTGACAGTTGTCATCTCACAATCTGGCGAAACCGCAGATACTCTGGCGGCACAGCGTGAATCCAAAAACAAAGGCTCCAAAAGTCTGGCGATCTGTAACGTTGTTGGCTCAATGATGACGAGGGAAGCTGCCGGAAATTTACTGACCCATGCCGGGCCGGAAATCGGAGTTGCTTCTACAAAGGCCTTTACCGCACAGCTGACTGCTCTGCTTGTTCTTGCGATCTATCTTGGTCAAGTGCGAAGCATTCTCAGCGAAGAAGAGTCCATCGCGATTACGCAGGAGATGCTCAAACTTCCATCCAAGCTGGAGCGCATTCTGTCGGAAGAAGACATCTATGAGGAGCTGACCCGACGCCTCCATAAAGCGAAGGACTTCCTCTATCTGGGGCGGGGAATTCACTTTCCCATTGCGCTGGAAGGTGCTCTCAAGCTGAAGGAAATCTCCTATATACATGCGGAAGGTTACCCTGCCGGGGAGATGAAGCACGGACCCAATGCGCTGATTGATGAGAATCTTCCGGTAGTGGTTCTGGCAACATATGATCCTTCCAGTGAAGAGAGCCGGTTGCGGTATGAGAAGACCCTCTCAAACATTCAGGAAGTCAAAGCCCGGTCCGGAATCATTGTAGCCATTGCGAACAAGGGGGATGAAGAGATCTCTAAAGTTGCCGATCACATCATTCGAGTTCCCCCCACGCTGGAAGTCCTGCTGCCGATTCTGGAAACCGTTCCCTGCCAGTTGCTGGCCTATCACATAGCAGTCCGGTTGGGATGTGATGTGGACCAGCCCAGAAATCTGGCCAAGTCTGTCACGGTGGAATAGTGATCCAGCAGTATACGCATCAGATCTCGATCAATACCCGTGGTCCGGGATTGATCGAGTTCACACATGAAGTGGAGCGGTGGGTAGATTCCCTGAACGTGACGACTGGGCTGATTACGCTGTTCATTCAGCACACTTCAGCGTCACTCACCATTCAGGAGAATGCAGACCCGGATGTGATTGCAGATCTGAACGATTACTTCGCCCGCATTGTTCCCCGCGATCAAAAACATTATCGGCATACCATGGAAGGTCCGGATGATATGCCCGCACATATCCGGACAGCTCTCACCGCAACCCAGCTTTCCATTCCGGTCCTCAACGGACACCTTGCTCTTGGCACCTGGCAGGGAATTTATGTGTTTGAGCATCGCGATCATCCACATCGCCGTCGCATTGTGCTTCATTTAATGGCAGAATGAGCGCATGAGCCTCTCTCGTCGTCACTTCATTGCCACCACTGCTGCTGCATCCGCTTCACTGGCTGCGGCACCGATGCCCATGCGAACTTTGGGGAAAACCGGAGCAAAAGTTTCTGTGGTCGCATTTGGAGGCGGGAGCCGTTTCCTCTCCTATAAAGAAGATGAAGTGGAGACGGTTCTGAATCGGGCAATGGAACTGGGCATCACCTATTTCGATAGCGCATTCGGATACGGAAATGGCGAAAGCGAGAGGCGCTTTGGGCGAGTTCTGAAGCCACACCGCAGTAAACTCTGGCTGGTGACGAAGACGAATGACCGCACTTATGACGGAACCATGAGTCTGGTGGAAGATGGATTGAAGCGCCTCCAGACCGATCATCTGAACCTGATCCATGCGCATTCCCTGACAGGACCGGAAGATCTGGCGGAACTGGAAGCACCAAACGGCGCATTAAAAGCTCTCTACAAACTGCGTGAGCAGAAAGTCACGCAAGCCATCGGAGTGACTTCACATACTGATCCTGAAACGCTGAAGAATGCTCTTGAACGACATGATTTTGATTGCACGCAGATGGCATTGAATGCTGCCCGCGTGGGACAGTCAGAACCGCGTCCTGCCAGCTTCGAAGCAACTGCGCTTCCGGTGGCACAACGGAAAAACATGGGCGTCATTGCGATGAAAATCTTTGGCCAGGAAAAGCTGGTTGGCAAAGCCCCCATCGATAAACTGATCCAGTATTCACTTTCACTGCCGGTCGCCGCTGTTGTCCTGGGAATGCCGAAGATGGAGATGCTGGAACAGAATGTCGCGATTGCGAAGTCAGTCCGTGTACTGAATCCAGCAGAGCGGAATGAGCTTTTCAAATCGATGGCCGACCAGAAAGCATCCATCGACCGCTATTTTGCTGACCATCTGGATTGTTAACGTCGTTTCCAGAATGCGATAGTCTATATCGTTCTTCAATGATCAGAGTTAATAATTATCCTTAACTCTCTTAAGGTCAACTTATGAACGTAAATCTTGGGCCTGTCTTTGATCTGTTTGTGACAGATCTTCTAAAGATGGGCCTTTATCAGTCACAGAGTGAGATCATTCGGGATGGTCTGCGGTTGCTTATGGAACGGGAGCAATTTAAGCAATTACGGATGGATGAAATCCGATAAATCTTGCGCTTATAATTCCTACAGAAAACACCTTAGGGTGTTTTTTGTTTTTATATTCATAAAGTTACAGAGGAGGTGGGTTCTTTTTTTAAAAATATTCTTCAAAATAGTTGTGGGAGTAAAACTTGACCAGATTTGAGGCCCAGCTTACTGAGAAAAAAATACGGCACAACATAACTATGCAAAGATTTCTCGCTTTTTTTATGTGTGCTTGGTTTAGTATTTCGTGTACTGCTTGTTTGGGGCTCTTTTGTCTTCAAGGATTCCGAATAGGAGGGTTTCAATTGCCAGTAGATCTGATGCATTGGATTGGATTTGCAACAATTGGGTCAATTGGAAGCTTAACTATGCTGGTATACCGTGCTTTTTTCAAAAAGTGATAGACCTCTAGGACAATCTTCTCTCGGACCAGCCTATTATTTACTATCAAAAATTAGAGCATTGAGTTAGTTTTGCTTACTACAGGCTGGATATTCAATAACTGCACAAAGTGATCCTGGCTATCCTTGCGGATAATATCAGCCAGCGTGTACTGGTTGAGAGCTTCCACAAACTTGTTGATGGCATCTGCCAGAGGAGCTTTTAGTCCACAGACGGAGATAATGGGGCAGGTATTCGATTCCACTTCAAAGCATTCCACCATCTTGAAATTCGGTTCGCAGGCGCGGACCACATCTCCGATTCGAATCTGGTCGGGAGGGATCGTGAGTGAGATGCCTCCCCCTCTTCCCATGCTGGCTGTGACAAACTCTGCATCGGCCAGTGTCTGGACCACGCGGACCAGGTGATGCTTGGAGATATTGAATGCTGTACTGATTTCCAACGTACCAATGCGACGATCCGGAAAATGCGTGAGATACAGCAGAGTCCGGAGTGCGTAATCGGTATGCAGAGTCAGATGCATCTACATCATTCAGGTTAGCTTCCCGTTGCGTTGGGGACAAATGCGTCGCTGTGGATGTCCCGACTTGCCATTCCGGCCAGGAACAGCCGTTTCTTCAATTGGTTGACGATGCCTGGATCTCCACACACAAATCCCCGCCAGCCATTCAGTTTTGGATGCTGGTTATGCAGGAATTGTGGCAGGGGACCTTGCTCATCCAGCAGGGCTGGCTGGTAGTGAAAGTTTGCATACTCACGAGTCAGCTCTTCAAGCTCCGCAACCAGATAGAGCCCACTGGAGTTCAGCGCCCCGTGATAGAGACGAATTTCTCCGATGTGACCCTGATTGAGCGCATCTCTTGCGATTCCATAAAGAGGAGCCAGTCCAGTTCCGGTGCCTGCCAGCAACAAAGGTTGCTCCGGGGAATCCGCTGTATAGAAGCACTCTCCCGCCGGACCTTGCGTCATCAGCTGGATGCCTGGTTCCTGTAACGACAGCCATCCGCTCATCTGTCCGTTGGGAATGACACGAACATGGAGGTTAATGATGTTTTCCTCCGGCAGGCTGGCGATGGAATAACTGCGGCACAACCCGTCAGGGCGGAAAAGCGTGAGATATTGTCCGGCGCGGTAGTCAAACGGGCTCTCCAGTTCGATACCGACATGCAGCACACTGGGGCTCAGCCAACGAATTTCATGGATACGGGCGGGAGTGCGAACTCCGGCTCCCGGAGGCTCAGCCGTAATATCCTCTTCGGGCTTGCACATGCACGCCAGGAAGTAACCCTGCTGGGCAAGGGCAGGTTTCAGTCCTGCCTGTGCCGCCTTGGGGACATTGCCGGATTTTGCCTGGATCAGACAGCTCTGACATGCCCCTGCCCGGCAGGAGTTTGCAATGTCCACTCCGCCTCGCAGCAGGCCCTCAAGCGCAGTTTCTCCGGGGGACAGTTCAATCGACTGTCCCCTCCAGTTCAGGATAGGCATGACTGTTTACCGATTCAGGACATCATTCCGTGTGGATTCTGCAATGGCAGCAACCTGCTGGATCAGTTCCGGGGCTACTCCCAACTCCTGCAGCGTTCCGCCGAGCAGTTCGACTACTGCATCGAAATGAGTGTCATTCAGGCCACGGGCCACCAGATGAGCATGGCCGCGACGCATGTCCTGACCCGAATAGTGAACGGGTCCACCAAAAGCCATGGTGAGGAATGCTTTCTGTTTGGAAATCTGACGATCCATGTCGACATCGTCAAAGAAATGGCTGATCCGGTCATCGACCAGAACTTTTCGATAGAAGAGGTCCACCGCAGCATCAACGGCTGCAGCGCCACCAATCTGTTCATACAGGGAAAGAGTAGGCGTGGGCATAAAAGATGTATTTAATATGCAACTTTTATGCGACAGGGTCAAGGAAAAGATGCATATTGAATACATCTTTTCCTTGTTTCTATTTAAGTCTTAATTTTCCTGATAGATGCGACGACGACGCAGGAACGCTGGAACATTAATATCGTCGGGGGAGGGTTCTTCTTCAGGCTCCGGGGTTGCTTCTGCTTCGCTCACTGTAACGAGTTCATCGGAATTTTCTTCAGAGGCATTTGCTACTTCTGCGCTGGTAGCTCCGCTGAATGGGAATCCTTCTGGCATTTCAATGGGTTCTGCAGATGCGCCGCCCTTGCGTTCAATCGTCGGAAGGTTGTCCCGCTCAAAACCGGTGGCGATGACGGTAATCTTGACCTCTTCACCCATGGATTCATCCATGACCACACCGAAGTTGATCTGGACGTCCTCGTAATTTGCCGCCTGACGGATCAGGGAGCAGGCCTCATTGACATCGTGGATGCTCAGCATGCTGGAGCCAGTGATGTTGATGAGGATTCCTCGTGCGCCCTCTACACCGCCATCGTCCAGAAGCGGGGAAGTAATGGCCCGTTTGGCCGCTTCCAGTGCTGCATTCTGCCCGCTGGCGTTTGCCGTGCTCATCATGGCGTAGCCCATTCCGTTCATAATTGCGCGGATGTCGGAGAAGTCCCGGTTGATCAGGCCAGGAGTGGTAATGATGTCGCTGATGCCCTGGACAGCCTGCCGTAGTACATCATCCGCCACACGGAATGCTTCAAGGAAGCTGGTTCCGCGCGGGACAAGGTTCAGCAGTTTGTCATTGGGAATTGAAATTACGGTATCGACGGCCGCTGCAAGCTCCGCCAGGCCTTTATCTGCCTGACGACGCCGACGTGGTCCTTCAAACTCGAAAGACTTTGTCACAACAGCGACTGTCAGCGCGCCCAGTTCCTTGGCCAGTGAAGCGACTACCGGTGCTGCACCGGTACCTGTTCCGCCACCGAGACCTGCTGTCACAAAGACCATATCGGCGCCTTCCAGCATTTCAATAATCTTTGCGGTGTCTTCGAGTGCGGCTTCGTGTCCGACTTTGGGGTCGGCACCAGCACCGAGTCCACGCGTGAGTTTGGAGCCAATGGCCAGCTTATTGGGTACGGGCGAAGCGTTTAATGCCTGGGCATCGGTATTGAGAATATAAAACTCCACACCTCCCAGACCTTCCTTCAGCATGCGGGCTACAGCGTTGGAGCCACCTCCCCCCACGCCAATTACTTTGATGCGTGTTCCGGGAGTTCCTTCATCCTGGATTTCAAATTTCAAACCTTCGAACATCTTCGCCACTCCTTGTTTTTTTCTTGTTTGCTTTAACGCAGAATCATGTTGAGGAAACCCGGTGGACGGCTTCGTCCATCGCGGTATGCCTTGAGTCTTGCCGAGTACATTGCAAGTCCGGCTGCTGTCGTCCATGCAGGGTTCATCAGATCATCCGGAAAGCCCTGGATTCCCACAGGCAATCCATTTCTTGCCGGGCAGTGCAAGACGTTCTCCACCATGTCGAGCATTCCTGGCAGCATGGCTCCTCCGCCTGTCAGGATGGCTCCTTCCAATAGTTGCCGGTCCATTCCGGCGTTTTCAATCTCGCTGCGGATGTAGTTCAGCAGCTCTTCCGCACGAGCTTCAAGAATCTCATTCAACTGTCCCCGTTTGCCTTCACGGGCAGGACGTCCTTCATGTGAGGGGATCTCAATGAGGTTGTCGTCCACGGTGAGTCCTAGTTGGGCACAACCGTACTCTTCCTTCAGACGTTGTGCATCTTCAAAAGAGATTTTGAGGCACCATGCCACGTCACTGGTAAAGTGATCGCCACCAATCGGGATACTGGAACTGGACATCAATGCGTCACTGGAATAGATAGCCAGTTCCGTAGACTGTGCACCAATATCGATCAGAACAATGCCACGCTCCCGCTCTTCCGGCAGGACAGCTGCATAGGCCGCAGCGACTGGTTCAAAAACAGTTTCCTCGACAGCCAGGTGTGATTCATGAACGGCTGCTACCAGACATTCATGTTCCTGTAAGGACGCAGTGATGACCTGAACGTTTGCTTCGAGACGTGAGGCCTGCGCTCCGTCGGGATTCAGGAATCCGGCCTTTCCATCAATGGTGAAATCCTGAGGCATCACCATCAGGACAAGACGGTCATCTTCCAGGCGAAGCTTGCCCGCCCGCTCGATGGCATAAACCAGATCTTCACGTGTGATGGCTCTCCGGCGTCCGAATTCATAGAGGCCACGGGTGGTGGTTCCATCCACGCCTCCACCGCCGACGCCACAGACTGCGGCTTCTGCACCCATCCCTGCGCGTGCTTCCGCTGCCTGCACTGCGCGTTGGGTAGATTCCGCAATGGCCCTTGGATCCACAACTCTTCCCTTGGCCCAGCCTTTTGCTTCTGCTTCTCCATGGCTCAGATAGCGAACTCGTGAGCCTTCCAGTGCAAGGAATACGACACGCGTGCGGGAACTGCCGCAATCGATTCCTGCTGCTACCAGCGATTTACCCGCCACGTTGCACTCCTTCCAGATTCTCTACTGTGGTGATGCGGTCTTCCAGCCTCAGGTCCAGTGCGCGTGCATTCGGCCAGCGCCGCTGGATCTCATCTGCGTTTTCCAGAAATTTCTTCAACCGGGATGCATAACGGTTGTGCCCCAGATAAAGGATCATGGCCCGGTTGTTGATGGGGTAAGTGATCTTGAGATTTTCCAGATTTGCAATGTCCACTTCAGAGATGTGGTCGATATGCTCGCCCACTTCCCGCTGAAGACGGAGAAATCTGCGGACCCGCATCCTGCGGTCTTCTTCTGTCTGCTCAGTCTGCAAACCGCGCACAACCGGTAATTTGAACTTGCCGGATTCCTGCAGAGGGAGGAATACTCCATCCTCATCCACCAGAACTGCGGGCAGGGCGCCTTTCTGTGGCAGCAGGGCAAACGCGACAGGCTTCCGTTCCGAAATATCGATATGAATTTCATTCGGCCAGATGCGCGAAACAGAAGCGTCCTTCACCCATTCGATTGCCAGCAGATTTCTTCTTCGCTCTTCGATGGGGAAGCGATAGATGCTGCGCCCGGAATCCTTGTCGAATACGGTATGGATCAAATCAAGAGAAGCATGATGATTTCCGCTGACCTTGATACCGCCTTCCGAATCGTCATCATGAGTGATCAGGACAAAACGCGGATTTGTAATCAGAAAACGATCCAACTGGTGCCAGCCAAAGATCGTTCCTGCAATTATCCCTACACCCACAAGAGTATAGATGGAAAAGCGGAGTGTGCTGATATCCTGTTTGGCCATCAGGAGGACTTTTCCTTTAATTGGTTCAGCAGAAGATCACCTGCTTGCCATACATTGCCCGCTCCCAGCGTGATCACCGCGTCACCCGGCTCCACATTTTCCTGAACATGCTTCACGGCATTTTCCATGGAGCCATCAAACTCCACACTGCGATGTCCAAAATCACGGATTCTCTGGGCAAGCGCTTCCCCGGACACCCCTTCAATCGGGCTTTCGCTGGCGGCATAGATATCCAGAATGTGCACGTCATCCGCCGCATGGAAGCTGCGGGCGAACTCATCCATCAGATGCGCTGTCCTGCTGTAACGGTGAGGCTGGAAAAGGACATGCACTTTTCTGAAGTCACAAAGTTTAGCTGCATCCAGAGTGGCGCGAATCTCTGTAGGGTGATGACCGTAATCATCAATCACAGTAATGCCTGCTGCTGTTCCTCTGAGCTGAAACCGTCGGTCCACTCCGCTGTAAAGAGCGAGTCCTTCCCGGATCTTCTCCACTGGCACTTCAAGTTCCAGTGCAACAGCAATGGCAGCAGTGGCATTCAGAACATTGTGCGTGCCCGGAACCTTCAAATGGAAACTTCCCAGATCGCGTTCATGAAAGCGCAGGGAGAACTCTGAAGCAAATGGCAGAAAATTCGCGGCTGTGATGCGGAGATCTGCCTGAGCACTGTGTCCGTAAGTTACCGTCCTGCGATTCACAAACGGCAGTATCTGCTGGATATTTTCATTGTCCAGGCAGAGAATCGCAGCACCGTAAAAAGGAACTTTGTTAACGAAATCAATGAATGCGGTACGAATCGCATCAAGATCCGGATAATGATCCAGATGTTCGCGGTCGATGTTGGTGACAATCGCCAGGATGGGAGCAAGCTTCAGGAAGCTGCCGTCGCTCTCATCTGATTCCACGACAAGGAAGTCACTCTGTCCGACGCGTGCATTGGATCCCCCCATGGTGCCGACCCGTCCACCCACTACAACAGTGGGATCAAGCCCGGCATGGCTCAGGATGGTTGCCGTAATCGATGTTGTGGTTGTTTTCCCATGACTGCCCGCTACTGCAATTCCGAATTTGAGCCGCATGAGCTCAGCCAGAAGTTCACCACGTGGAATGACGGGAATCTGGAGTCTGCGCCCTTCAATCAGTTCCGGATTGTCCGGATGAATGGCAGACGAAACGACAACTGCACGGGCACCCTCCACGTTTTCCGCCGCATGACCTTCGGAAATCCGGGCACCCAGTCCGATCAGCCGATCAGTGGAAGCCGAGTATTTTGCATCCGATCCGGTGATCTCATAACCAAGATTCAGCAATACTTCTGCGATGCCACTCATCCCGATTCCTCCGGCACCGACAAAATGGAAGCGCTGCTTCTTAAAAAACATTTTTAGTTGTTATTGTTTCGGCTTTCTGCGTCAGTGTCAACGCGACTGGAGTCTTCTTTTTCGGGCTTCTGAGCAGCTTCAGGCTGGTCGGGTGGAGCGACCAGAGTTTCCCATTCCGCACCCAGAATATTCGCGACCATTGTGCGATTGATGCGCGTCATCATTGCGCCAGTTCCTCCATCAAATCCGCGGCGCGTTCTGCTGCACCGGGCTTCGCCAGTTGTCGGGCGGCGGCACCCATCGTGACTAAACTTTGTGTGTTCCGGATGAATCCCATCACCGCGTCGAACAGTGACTTTCCATTCAGATCCTGATCCCGGATGAGCAGGGAAGCGGCAGCTGATTGCATGGCTTCAGCATTTTTCAGCTGATGCTGATCAGCAGCGAAGGGATAGGGGACCAGAATAGAAGGCTTCCCCGCTGCCGCCAGTTCAGACACTGCTCCGGCACCGGCTCGGCAGATGATCAGATCTGCTTCTGCGAATGCAGACGGCATGTCCTCAATAAATTCTGTAACGCGACCCGGAACATGGGCTGCTTCAAACAGTGGAGCGAAATCTCCATGAGTCAGTCGGCCTGTCTGATGAATGAACTCTACCGGCCAGCCTTCAGCGGCAAACAAAGGCCAGGAATCCCGGGCTGCTTCATTCAGCCTCTTCGATCCCTGGCTGGCTCCTGTCAGGAGTACTTTCAATGGAGTTCCCGGTGTTTTATTCGCAATGGAAAAGAACTCTCGACGGACAGGCAGTCCTGTCATCTCGGTCCGATCAGCTGGAAAGTATGAACGAGCCTGCTCAAAGCTGAGGAGCGCTCGATCCACATAAGATGCCAACTTGCGGCTAACATATCCGGGAATTGCATTGGGTTCCATGACCACCAGAGGTAGCTTTTCAAGGATTGCGGCGATCATGGCTGGAGCAGCCGCATAGCCACTCATGCTGAATACCGCATCAGGCTCTCGTTGCAGGATGATATTGCGGGCTGCCATGATGCTGCCCGGAAGTTGGGATAAGGTGCGAATTTTCTGAACCAGACCCACCTGATTCAGGCCACCAATCCGCACATATTCGATGTCGAATCCTTCACGCGGAACAATTCTGGACTCCATTCCCTTTTCGGTTCCGATAAAGAAGACAGCGTGGCCCCTTCGCAGAAGCTCCTTTGCGACTGCGATGGCCGGGATGACATGTCCTCCGGTGCCGCCACCGGTCATCAGAAAGTTCATCCCGATCTCTCACTGACACTCAGCAGCAGTCCCAATGAAATGAGGCTGGATAGAACGGAAGTTCCCCCGTAGCTGATTAACGGAAGTGGAATGCCCTTGGTTGGACCGAGATCCAGAACCACACTGATATTGACCATCGCCTGAAAACAGAGACAGATGGTGACACCCAGGGCAAGGTATCTTCCGAAGTCGTCCGGAGCCACCCAGAAGAGACGAAGTCCACGCCAGAAGATCACCATGAATCCCATCAGAACCCCGGTACATCCCCAGAGACCGAGTTCTTCACCTACAACTGCATAGATGAAGTCTGTATGAGCTTCGGGAATGTAATGCATCTTCTGCTTGCCCTGCATCAAGCCAAGTCCCAGGATTCCGCCGGAGCCGACAGCAATCACAGACTGGCGTGCCTGATAGTTTGGATCACGAGTGGAAAGAGATGTATCAATCTTGGATTTGATCCAGCCCTCCTTGTCGAACTTGTTGATGATTGTGTAATTTGGATCGATAAAGTTGACGACACGGGATAATCGGTATGGCTTTGTCACCACACCAGCGACACCAAGAAGAACCAGTACCAACGAAGCCCATGCCACATATCGCATGCTGATGCCTGCGACAAAGAATATGACAGCAGCCGTAATCATGAGGACGACCATCGTTCCCATGTCTCCTGCAAGGACCAGTAACGCGAGAATGGCCAGAACGAGTGCAGCCGGGCCAATTGTGTATCGACTGTTGATCGCGTTAATTCTGCGTGTCACAAACCACGCCAGGAAAATCGCAAGCGCGGGTTTTGCCAGTTCGGAAGGTTGCAGCTGAAAGCCAGCGATGCGAACCCAGCGATGATGATCGGGGTCCATGAAATACACCACCACCAGCATGGATAGCACCAGCCCCAGCGGACCAAATGCCCAGATGGGATGTTTGAATACCCGGTAGTCCGTTCTGCGGAGGGCCATCAGAATGATCAATCCAACAGCCATCAGGACAAACTGCTTTACCAGAAAGTAGAGGCTATTGCGGTCACCGAGTTCTGCCTTGGGAATCGATGCAGAGTAGATCATGACCAGGCCGAAGAAGGACATGACCAGAATGGTGATGAACAGAACCCAGTCTGGTTTTAATCGCTGTGCCATTATTTTTGTTTCTCCAACTGCCGGACGAGTGATTTGAAGACATCGCCTCTATGCTCAAAACTGCGGAACTGATCGAAACTTGCGCATGCCGGGGCAAGCAGGATGATGTCTCCATCGGTTGCCTCCTGATGAGCTTTTTCCAGAGCGGATTCGATTGTGTGACTGTGATGGACGGGGAGATCGTCAGCGAGCTGGGATGCGATCTTTGCAGCAGCATCCCCGACCAGCAAGACTCCTCGGGCTCTGTCTTTTAACGGAGCAATCAATGGATGATAGTCACTGCCTTTGTCCTTGCCTCCCAGGATGATCCAGAGGGGGCCTTGCAGTGCTGCGATAGCTTTTAATGTTGCGTCTACACTGGTTGCCTTGGAGTCGTTGTAATACCGGACCCCATCAATCTCACTGACAAATTCAAGGCGATGCTCAACACCGGGGAAGGTGTGCAATCCTTGTCGAATCTCATCTGACCCGGCACCAGCCAGCCTGCAAACCAGCGTTGCTGCCCAAGCATTTTCCCAGTTATGGCGACCCGGAAGGGCGAGGCTGGTCAGTTCCAGTGGATGTTCTCCGCGATTGAACCAGTGAGTTTCTGCACTGCCCATTTCACCGAACGTAAGACAGGTCTCATCAGCTGCATTCAGGACTTTGAAATCCGATTCCACCTGTTCCTGAAACATCCGTGCCTTTGCTTCCGCATACTTTGCAAGCGTGTGATGTCTGTCCAGATGATTGGGTGTCACATTCAGGCAAACACCAATGTGTGGGCGAAAACTTTGTGTGGTTTCCAGCTGGAAGCTGGAAAGTTCCAGCACATTCCATTGATCATCTTGTGAGGATGTGATCATGGCAGCGGGAGGAATACCAATATTTCCTCCTACCTGATTGGGAATCCCTGCAGCAGTCAGTGTGTGGCCGATCAGGGCTGTGGTGGTTGTTTTTCCGTTTGATCCGGTGACCCCAATGATGGGTCCCTTGATATAGGGAAATGCCAGTTCCAGTTCGCCGATAACGGTCCGCCCTTCCAGTTCAGGCAAATCAAGAGGAACTCCGGGGGAAACCACTGTCAGATCAGAATCCACGAACGATTCCGTAAAGGTCACATTCATCGCTTTTAACTGGTCCAGGGCATTGGGCGTGGGATTCAGATCTGTCGCAAATACACGATCTCCACGCTGTGCCAGTAGTGCACATGCTGCGAGACCCGATTTGCCCAAGCCAACAACCAGAACTGTCAACTGTTACCTCAACTTCAATGTGGTGAGGGCGAATAATGCCATCACCAGACCCAGAATCCAGAACCGAATGATGATCTTCGATTCCGTCCACCCCAATGCTTCAAAGTGATGATGGAGTGGGGCCATTTTGAAAATCCGTTTTTTCCGCAGCTTATAGCTGGACACTTGCAGCATCACGCTTACCAGTTCGATGACAAACACTCCTCCGATAAAGAGAAGCAGAATCTCCTGTTTGATCAGAACTGCCACAGTACCTAAAGCTCCGCCCAGCCCCAGTGCTCCGACATCGCCCATGAAGACTTCCGCCGGATGGGCGTTGTACCAGAGAAAGCCAAGACAGGCCCCTGTCATCGATGCGCAAAAGATGGTCAGTTCAGCAGCACCGGGTAGTCGTGCCAGATCCAGATAGACCGCAAATTCCCGATGTCCGGAGGTGTAGGCCAGTACGGTCATGGCACCGGAAGCGATAATCATCAGTCCGGTAGCGAGTCCGTCGAGTCCGTCCGTAATATTGACTGCATTGGAACTGCCGACAATCACCAGAATCAGGAACAGATAAAAAGGCGCAAAAGCGATCGCATAGGTCCAGGGATTCTCCAGCAGCGAAGTGATGATCAGATCCGGCTTGAATGATTTGAAGAACGGGACATTCATTGCCGTGGAGTAATTGTTCTTGGCATGCAGCAGCAGGAGAATGAATCCGATCAGCATGGCGCAGATCACCTGGGCTGTAAATTTCTGCCGCGCTGTCAGGCCAAGATTCTGCATCTTTTTGACCTTGGTGTAATCGTCGTAAAAGCCGATTGCACTGAAGCTGATCAACCCCAACAACGCGACCCAAACATAAACATTGGTCAGATTGGTCCAGAGCAGAGTAGGAATGACTGTAGAAACAATAATCAGCAATCCGCCCATGGTGGGAGTTCCGGATTTTTTCTGATGGGATTGCGGACCATCCTCACGGATGTATTGTCCGTAAGCCAGCTCACGCAATTTCCGGATCATCCATGGCCCCATGGAGATGGAGATAAACAGTGCGGAGAGTGCAGCAAAAGCAGTCCGGAATGTAATGTAATTAAACAGCCGGAGAGGGCCGAAGTAATCCTGAAGCTGTTCAAAAAGGAGCCAGTAAAGCATCAGGCAAGAAACCTTTCCAAAGCTTTTTCTACCTGTGTGCCACGTGATCCTTTGAACAGAATGGAATCTCCTTCACGAGCCTTTGTTTTCAGAAAATCGCCAGCTTCTTCTGGTGTGTGGAAAAAGAAAGCATTATCTTTCATGCCAGCTTGCCGGGCCGCATCGATCATCTGCAGTGCTTTTCCACGGATTCCAATCAGCAGAGAGAGATTTTTACCAGCAGCATAGATTCCGGTCTTATGATGCAGAGGGTCACTCCATGCGCCGAGTTCCAGCATCTCTCCCAGAACTGCAACTTTTCGCTCACCGGGCAGATCCATGAGTGTGTCGATCATGACCTGCACTGCATCCGGGTTTGAATTGTAAGAATCGTTCAGAATATGAATTCCTCGATGCGACATCCGCTCTCCTCGCATACGAGATGGTGCCAAGGCAGCAACAACTTCCACCATGGAAGATAGTGGGATTTCAAGTGCTCTGGCTGTTGCGATTCCTGCAAGGATATTCAGAAGATTATGGTTTCCCACCAGGGGGCAGTAGAAGCGTACGCCGTCTACTGTGAAATTTCCCCCTGATGGCAGGCATTCAATATCTGTAGCGCGGATATCTGCATCCTCAGTGGTTCCGTATGTGATTGTTTTGCCAGAATGTTTGGTCTTCAATCCAAAAACACGGGGATCATTGGAATTGAGAATCGCAATACCATCCTGTCCAAGGGATTCGATGAGCTCACCCTTTGCATGGGCGATGCCATTGATGGATTCAAAATTTTCAATATGGGCATAGCCGATATTGGTAATTACGCCGATATTCGGTTTCGCGATGCTGCAAAGATGTTTGATTTCCCCGGTATGGTTCATTCCCATCTCCAGGACAGCAACCTCGGCTTCATCAGGAATCCGCAGAATAGAGAGAGGAACTCCGATATCGTTATTCAGGTTTCCTTGTGTCTTGGCAGTCCTGTATTGCGTAGAGAGCAGAGCAGCGATAATGTCTTTGGTGGTGGTTTTACCTGCGCTCCCTGTTATTGCGATAACAGTACGACCCCATTGCTGTCTTGCCCTTCGACCCAGTTCTTCCAGTCCTTCCTGTGTATCCGGCACCACGACGACGTTCCCGGGCATCGGGTGATCCACCATGGCGGCCACAGCTCCACGTTCCAGAGCCAGATTCACATAGTCATGGCCATTAAACCGGTCACCACGCAGGGCAATGAAAAAATCCTCAGGCTGAATAGTACGGGAGTCGATACTCCACGAACTCGCGACGTATTGTTCGACGTTCAATCTCATGGAGCCATCCCCTTGAGAACTTCCCGGGCTACTTCCCGGTCATCGAAATGAATCGTTTCGTGCTGCAGGATCTGGTATGTCTCGTGTCCTTTACCTGCCAGGATGACGATGTCTCGAGGCCCTGCCTGATGAATCGCATGACGGATGGCTTTTGCCCGGTCCGGCTCAGCATGATGTGGAGTATCGAAGCGCTGGAGACCGACCATGGCATCCGTCATGATGACCAATGGATCTTCAGACCGAGGGTTATCTGAGGTCAGGACAACATAGTCACTATCTTTTGATGCTGCCTCTGCCATCAGGGGGCGCTTGGATCTGTCCCGATCTCCACCACAACCAAACAGAGTAATGACACGTTCCGGTTTTAGTGCCCGTGCTCCAGCAATCACATTTTTCAATGCATCTGGTGTATGTGCGTAATCTACAATCACCAGAAATGGTTGACCTTCGTTAACCCGTTCGAAGCGACCCGGAACAGTATGACAGTCTGCAATTCCTTTTTCGATCACATCGTCCGGGATCTCGTAACTCAATCCAACGGCGCAGGCAGCAAGGATGTTATAGACATTGATCTCACCCAGTAATGGAGATTGGATTTTCAGAATTCCACGTTCGTGCCAAATGTCGAACTGCAATCCGTTGAATGTGTTCTGAATATTTCCAGCCCGGATGGGTGCACCAGCCGATTTTCCATACCACCATGCCTGAGAGTC
This sequence comes from Bryobacteraceae bacterium, assembly GCA_037190045.1. Taxonomy (GTDB): domain Bacteria; phylum Acidobacteriota; class Terriglobia; order Bryobacterales; family Bryobacteraceae; genus JAPKYZ01. The sequence goes on from JBBCIQ010000004.1 coordinate 921,517, forward strand.
TGTATGAACCCGGATCCGTCGTCCATAATAGTCATCGAAATTGATGATGGAGTTCCTCGGTGGTGGCGCATCCTGCCCCTGAAACAGCTTCAATTTGGCAGCGAAATACTCATCCATCGTTCCATGGAAGTCCAGATGATCCTGGGTGAGATTGGTGAAAATCGCTGCATGGAAGGAAAAGCCCATCACTCGTCCCAGTTCGAGGGCGTGGGATGAGACTTCCATGACTGCATGTGTTCCACCGATAGAGTTCAGTTCCTTCAGAAGTTGGTAGGTGTCCAGGGATTCCGGTGTTGTATTAACTGCAGGCCGGATTTCATCTCCCATTCGATACTCAATGGTCCCGATGACTGCTGTCTTCTTTCCATTGGCACGAAGGATTGAATCAATCAGGTATGAAGTGGTGGTTTTCCCGTTCGTTCCGGTAATGCCTGTCAGTGAGATGTCTTGTGTTGCTGAAGAGTAAAAGCGACGGGCGGCGAGAGCCAGGGTGCGTCGTGCAAAACTGGTCTGGATCCACGGAGCATTTAAATTTTCCGGTGCCCCTCCCTCACTGACAATCGCTACTGCTCCCTTTTCGATGGCCGCTTGCGCGAACTGGCGCCCATCTGCTTTTGCACCAGAAAAAGCAAAGAAGAGATCTCCGGCTTTTATCCGGCGTGAGTCATAGTTTAGTCCCTGTATGTTGAGTGAAGACACTTCTGGCGCCAGGGATTTCTGGGAGATGGTGTCCGACAATAATTCACTCAGATACAAACAGGGTTATCTTTCGAAATGCACTTTGATCTTCTGTCCTGCGGAAAGCTGGGTACCGGGAAGAGGAAACTGTTGTCGGGCGATTCCTGCACCAGTCAGCTCCAGACGCACTCCCTCAGCAGTCGCTTCCTCGATCACCGTTCGGATTGGTTTTCCCAGAAAATTTGGCACTTTAGGTCCAGTGGATATCTCTGTCTGGGATACTTCTGCCTGCATTTCCTGATGAATCTGCGCTGCTTCTGCAATAGAGATGGATTCAATTGGAACGTCTGAGGCCTCAGCCATGACCATGTCATCCTTGAATGTTTGTGGATCGACATTATCTTGCGGGACATTCAGGGCCATCATGGAAGACTGCGCAATTTCCTTGAATACCGGGCCAGCAATGACACCTCCGTACTTTGTAGATCCATTAAGCGTGACGACGATAACGGCGGCAGGATTCGTTAACGGAGCAAAGCCCATAAATGATGCGTTGTAACGACGGGTATACCGACGAGTGACCTTGTCAAACATCTGAGCTGTTCCGGTTTTTCCGCCAAATGTATATCCTTCCAGCCGGATATTTCGCCCCGTTCCTCGCAGAACGACAGCTTCCATCATTTTGCGGATGGTAATGGCTGTTTCTGGTTTCAGGATACGGACTGGCTTGTCTTGATCTTCAAAGTAAGCAACTGTCTGGATAGCCGGACCATTTGCAGGGCGGGGAAGTGTCAGGCGCGGTTTGACCAGTAGTCCATTGTTGGCAATGGCAGAGACGCCACGCGCAAGCTGCACAGACGTGACCAGCACTTCGTGTCCCATGGGGACTGAACCAATCGATGTGGGCTGCCAGCGGTTTAATCGAAAGACCAGGCCTGAACTCTCCCCAGGCAGATCAATTCCGGTGGGCTGGTTGAAGCCAAATCGCATCAGATAGTCATGCAGATTTTTGGAGCCCATATGCTGGGCAATTTTGATGGACCCGATATTGGAAGACTTGGCGAGAATGTCTTCCACAGAAAGAACTCCGTAGCCACCTTTTGCTTCACGAACTGTACGGCTGGCGATTTTGTAGGAACCGTTATGGCAGAAAAATGTTGTTTCCGGAGTGATTTTGGTGGTTTCCAGAGCGGCTGCTATGGTGAAGACTTTGAAAACCGAACCAGGCTCATAGGGATCTCCGACTGCAAGATTCTTCCGCGCATTATAGTCCTTGGAATTTCGGGGAGCTTCGTTTGGATCGTAATGAGGATAATTGGAGATCGCCAGGATGTCCCCTGTGTGAGGGTCCATGACGACAGCCGTTCCACTGTCACAATCGTTTTCCAGGACAGCTTTTTTCAGCGCTTCATCTGCAGTGAACTGTATCCGGCGGTCGATGGTCAGGACCAGATTGTGTCCCATCTGCGCTTCTGTTTCGACAGAAGAGTCAAAGCTGCGGCGCTTTACGTCTGTGGTTACCCATTCATATCCAGGGTAGCCACCCAGTTCGTCATCAAAGGAAAGTTCAATACCTGCATTGCCATGCTCTTCATGGTCCACTCCACCCAGGACATGTGAGGCAAGCGTCCCATTGGGGTAACGACGTAATCCCTGCTGCTCATAACTGATCCAGTTCACGCCGAGACTGCGGAGTTTCCCCGCTTTTTCTGCGGAAACCCTCTTGGCGACAACCATATACCCTTTGCGACGCTGGGAATAGTCTTCCAGACGCTCTAATAGCTGTGTTTCGTCGATCTCGAGAATGGGGGCAATGAGATGTGCGGCCAGCGGGAGATCGGGAAGAAGCATCGGATTCACCGATACCGTTTCCACCGGCACACTCATGGCTAATGGCCTGCCATTGCGGTCGAAAATGGTACCGCGAGGTGTTTGCACTTCGCGAAGCTGTTGTTGTTGTCTGATTGCCTGATGCTGGTAGTCCGCGTGAGCGATTACCTGCAAATAGATGAGCCGCGAGGCAATGAGCGCGGCCCAGAGAAAAGCAAACCGTGCAACCCAACGAACGCGTCGGCTCGCAGGACGGTCGGCGTATGGATCCATCGTTCTACTCCTGGCGGGATTTTTTCTGATTCCCTGACTTTGTAATCACCACGTCTCAATCCGGAGATTGAGTTGGGGGAGGTGGTTGAAAAAGGAACGTGCTTATTTTTTGTTTAAGCTCGCAACAGAGTCTTTGGGCTGCAGAAACTGTACCTGCTCAGTAGAAGGAGCGACGAACTCTTTCGTCTTGGCCAGCTCAAGCATGCGTTCCATGTTGATGTGCCGCGCCTCTTCATATTCGAGAGTTTTCAGTTCTTTGACCGACTGGGCTTGAACCTGTTTCAGTCGATCGATTTGATATCCGGCAAGAAGCTGGTAAGCGCTGGGCAATAAAAGACCGACCAGTAAACTTGCGGCGATGCAGGACCCACCAATCGCCTTCCAGGCGACTCGACCCGAACTGGGGTCGTGCTGGCGGACCACTCCCGTATTGTCGATTCGTTTGATGTAAAGGTAGAGTTCTTCGTTGGGTAATGGACGTAGAGAATAATGATCCGTAGCAGAAGATTCCTCCATTGATTCCACTGCATGGATCGAGTCAGTAAACTCTACTGCCCGGTGCATATCGTTGTTCTCGTCGTCGCGAGAATCTTTCCATCTTAAGTTTTGTGCCAGCGTCGCCATTTTTTAATTGCCTAAATAATCTCGATTGCCCTTAATTTCGCGCTGCGGGCAGAAGGGTTGGCGGCCACCTCTGCTTCGGAAGGTTTTACGACGTGCTTGGTAAGAATCCTTACACGACCTTCGCGCGATAACTTTTGAAACTCCTGCTTCACAATCCGGTCTTCCAGTGACATGAAGGTGAGGAATACAACTCTTCCTCCACTTCTCACCAGATTTGGCACTGACCGGAGTAGTGCCTCCAACTCTTCCAGTTCCTGGTTCACATACAGCCGCAACGCCATAAAGGTCTGTGTTGCGGGATGGATTCTTCCCGTTCTGGGCACGACCTGCTCCACTACCCTGGCAAGGTGCAGAGTGCTTTGAATCGGACGTGCCCGAACGATTGCTCTGGCTATCTGCCGCGACCTCCTTTCTTCGCCCAACTGATAAATCAGATCGGCGAGGGCCTTTTCGGCTGAAAAGTTCACAATGTCGGCTGCGGTCTCCCCAACGGACCGGTCCATCCTCATATCGAGAGGACCATCGGCCTGGAGACTGAACCCCCGTTCTGCCCCCGTCAGTTGATACCGGGATACTCCCAGATCGGCAATCAGTCCGGCTGGTGCCTCCAGCCCGGCTTGCCGGAACCTCTCCTCCAGTGTGGAGAAGGGACCCTGCGAGAAACGGATTTTCGCTGCGCAATCCTCTGTGTTTGCCTGAGCCAGCTTTAGAGAATCTGCATCCCTGTCGCTGGAAAAAACCATTCCTGTGGAAAGTTGTCTGGCGATTGCTCCTGTATGTCCACCCAGACCTGCTGTGGCGTCGATGTAGACATACTTCGGGCACAGATTGAGATACTCCAGAACCGGTGCAGTCATGACGGAGACATGCATACATTGGATTACCGGAGTCCCATCCTTTCTTCGTTCTTGAGTTCATCCGGGGTCACCGACTTGGCAACCGCCAGTTTTTCCTGATCCACGACATCACCCCAGACCTGAATGACACCGTCGAAAAACATTACCTTCACTGGCGAATTCTCGACGCCCATTTCCCGGCGGAGATCGCTATTGATCAAAATTCTGCCTTGGTCATCCATGCGGGAATCTGCTCCGTAGTGCATGGACAAGTGGTACAGCTTGGCTCGCGTTTCGAAGTTGTCGCCGCTCTGGTTCAGAAAGTTTTCTGTTTTCTCCCATGCGGGGACAGTGTAAATTCGAGCTATGCGGCCATCGAAGCTACTCACGAACACATCTCTTTCCTCGAGTTGTTCAAGAAAAGTTTTAAAAGCTGCCGGAAGTTTGAGCCGCCCTTTATCATCCACACGGGCAGGGAAGATCCCGCGAGGGGGACGAACCCGGACGATATTGCGATTCTCTTCCACTTGAGTCCACTAATCGGCCACAATCTGGCCACACTGAATAATTGCATGGGAAAATCGCTCATTTCAATACCCTTTGACTTTTCTTCGCCCCAAAAAGAGAGAACCGTTACTTTTGTGTCAGGTAACCCGCTAAATCTGACATCGGAAAGACCTTAGGCGGAAAAATAATCCAGGTGAGCTTGCGCTTTTGGGGCGATACCTGCATAATTAGTGGTTGCCCACCTCGTGCGGATGTGGCGGAATTGGCAGACGCGCTAGATTCAGGTTCTAGTGTTCGCAAGGACGTGGAGGTTCAAGTCCTCTCATCCGCACCAACTCAAAATTTTTCCAAGTAGTTTCCTTTAACGCTTGACTTCCGGATAGCAGCTAAAGCGTACAGAAACTTTGCTAATCCTCAATATTCAAAAACCCTTTTGATCCGATCTCTACAGCTTCCACTGCTTATTTGCGTAGCTTCTCGAGGGAGGCCAGACTTCCAACCAATTTCTTAGGTCTTCATTATTTTCATGTAGCAATCGTTTTGGGCATTTGTCTCAGGACTGCTACCTCAATTTGCTGTAATTGATACGATCCTTCAAGGTGGAGCATTGGTGTTGCTGTTTCACATGGGCAGTACTGTTGTGATTCAGTTGGGAGAGAGTTCCCTCTATCTACATCTTCAGGATGGTTGCAAAATCAAATTTCTCGGAAGAGCGGGGAATGGGATGATACCGCATAATTGTACAATCCACCCTATTGCTTGTAGCCAAAATTAAAAAAATGCATTTAAGCTTAGTACTTTCAAGGGTTCTGTATGGTACAAAATGAGGATTCAATTTTCGGATAAATTTCAGTATTATTTTTCCATATTTAAGTGATTTTCCTGTAAACATATGAAAATAATGATGAAATAGTAATACCATTACTACTAAATTAGTACCATTAGTAGTAATGGATTGTTTTTCTCATTTGTGTTAAACCTCTGTAAGTTCCTTGATTCGACAAGTTAAAGAATAGTAGATTCATGACGGAGGAGCTTGCAAGTACAAATGAATTACGGAAAATCCTTTTCATTGGTTTTTTCACTTGGCCTGGTCACTTTAGCATCCCCGTTATTCGCAGCACCTATTACAGGTTCTTTTAATTTCGGTGGATCAAGTGCAACTGTTGCCGCAACAACTTTAACTTTTAACTGCACCAACGGTATTTCTGGAGCAACTTGCCCCGGACCCGCAGGAACAGGAAACTTCAATGTCACTGGTGGTACAGGTGACCTCGCTGGTTATGTTGGACAGGGTGGACACATTAAACACCTGAGTTCCACAACTACACCTGCTAATGAAGCATTTCTTCTGACGGATTGGCTCACATTCTCAACGGAGCCTACCAATCCCGTAGTATCACCAAACATCGCATTAGATCTGGAGTTTATCTACCTCGGATCTTCAGGACAGGCACAATGCTATTCTGCTCCAGCAGCTGGACAGACCTGCACTCCAACCATTCCTGCGCTGATTACTGCTGCAAACCCGTTAGGGCTTTCACCATATAATCTGCAGAACACTCCGGTGGGTTCTACTGCTTCATTCTCTGTTGCTGGTACCGCACGGAATACTTTGACGGGTGAGCTTTCAAACTTCTTTGGAACCTTTACTGCCCCGTTTGACATTCCTTACCAGGTTGTTCTGTCTCAGTTGGTTTCAGGTAGCATTTCAAATGCATACTCTGGAACAATCACTATTACAGCACCTCCTCCATCTGAAGTACCAGAGCCGGAAACAGTTTCCATGCTGGTTGCAGGTGGTTTGTTGATGCTGGTTGGCGGAATCCGCCGCCGTTCAGTGAACAACTAAGCTGTTTAATAACTCAACTTACTGTAGGGCGTGAACTTCTTTATTAGAGAAGTTCACGCCCTTAGTGTTTTGATAGGTAAAGATTTCGGTTAAATTTTCGGGGGTGATTACCTGGATTGATTGTAATGAGGTGACACAATTCTGTATGTGTTCTTCATAACGCTGACTGGGTGAGAATGAATCGAATCGTAATACCTCAAGTTCTGCTCGATAAGCTGATTCATAGAATGTTGGAAATTCCTGATCTCCGAACATTAGACGTCTTCCACCAAGTCTTCTCAGGATTGATGCGGATGAGTAATCTGCGCCTGCTGTGCTAATTCCTGAAACTCCTCCGATGATCCGGCCCAGAGCATAACTCATCAAAATCATTCTCACTGCTTCTGTGCTGCATCTCAGATCGGGTGATATCGCCCATCCACCCAATTCTGCAAATTTTAAATGAGTTTTTCGGGTTGAATCAATTTCTCTGTTAATACTATCCCTGAACGGAATACACCAGTCAGGCGATTTAGCTAAAGCGCAATTTGAAATTGTAAGATCTTCATAACAGACATCACTCCCGTGTATCTGCATCCGGTTACAGGCTGCAATCGTATTTTCATTGAGAATAGTGAGAAAATGCCAGCTTGTGTAGTCAGGTTTTTGAATATGCCGTGCGTCATGACTCAACAATGAAGAACAAAGGTGACCTCCGGCGTGATAGATGCTGCCGCGAAAACGTTGAACCTTTGTCAGAAGTTGATCATGATAGGTAGAATCAGAAGTCACATTTCGAAAGTAGTTTAATCGCTGACCTTTGGGTGCAAGTAGAATAAATTTTCGTGAAGGTGACGCTGGTAAAAAGTTCATTTGATATTCACAACCTGACAAGTAATTTCAGGTTAGTTCTGCCTGACAAATTTTAAATCTTGAAGATGTGGATTTAATAAATGTAGCTTGAAATAAGCTTACACGAATTATCTTACAGCTTCTAATTAAATAGCGTAATCTGGCAGCAAAAACTATCGTGAGACATGATAAAAATTTCAATTCTCATAGAGGGAGATTTTTTTTGAGAAAATATCAATTGCCTGCAGTAGGAATTCAAATTTTGGGATAATCTTTATTAAAGAAATTCGTTGTTTTAATTTTGTGATTTCTTATCCGGAAGGACATTGATACTGATTATGCAAGAAATGAATTTACCTCAATTCAATTTCCATCAGATTTTAAATGCGATTGTACTGCTCATTTGCCTGCTCAGTTTTTGGTGGGGGATGCGTACTTTTTTTGTACAACCTTCCGGGTATACGTCGGGAATGAGGTTGATTACGATCTGTGGAACACTGTTCGGGGTGGTTCACCTGGTCAGCATATTATGGGGCAATGCGATTTCGGATGTATATGCTTATGGTGCAACGGCAATTTATGCCATTTCGTTTGCACTATACTGGTGGGCAATTTCAGCAAACCGAAAGCTCCCGCTTTCGGCTGTTTTTTCTCCAGATCTTCCTGTACATCTGAACCAAAATGGTCCTTATCAGTTTATTCGACACCCTTTTTACTGCGCTTACCTGCTCACATGGATGGCTGGTGTTCTGGCATCCGGTTACTGGTGGCTAAGTATTACTGTGGCAATCATGCTGATTTTGTATATTCGTGCGGTAAAGCAGGAAGAGGGAAAATTTTCTCAAAGCGCTCTGTCTGATCAGTATGTAATGTATCGTCGAAATACAGGTATGCTGGCGCCTAATCCATTGAAGCTGATCGGAAAATTTTTCTCCTGAGTCATCGACATTACCAGGGTAAGAATCATTGATATTCGCCGTCCGGGGGGATTTCACTTCCTCCCAGGATCAGATGTATTTCCTTCAATATGGCTGCTGCAGTATACGGCTTGACTACAAAATGCTTAATCCCAAGTTCTTTCATTCGGGATTCCCCACCATTAGAGTTCAACCCACTTGCCGCAATAATTTTCACTTCAGAATTCATGTGAAACAGGGATTGAATCGTTGCAAAACCATCCAGAATCGGCATATTGATATCTGTAAGAACTACATCGACAGAGCTTTGATTTTCTGCGTAAATCCTGAGTGCTTCAGCTCCATTTTTTGCAGTTAAAACTTTATATCCATAGTGTGTAAGGGTCTGGGCAGTTATATGTAGAATTGCTTCTTCATCATCCACCAGCAAAATCGTTTCATTATTACCATGAAATACAGGAATTGCTTGAGGTGTTTTCTGGTTGTCAATAGATGTTTTGACTGCAGGAAGATGAATAGAAAACTTCGACCCTTTACCAATCTCACTGTAAACATTCAAAAAACCACCATGACCTTTCACAATGGCAATCACAGTGGGTAGTCCCAGACCTGTTCCCTTTCCCAGTTCTTTCGTTGTAAAAAATGGTTCGAAAATTCTATCAATATTTTTGGCAGAGATTCCCGTTCCTGTATCAATTACAGAAACAACAACATACTGACCGATCCGAGCCTGCGGATTCATTGCGACATATTGTTTGTCCAGAACTCGATTCTCAGTTTCAATGGTGAGAGTTCCTCCATTTGGCATCGCATCCCGACTATTTATACAAAGATTAAGTAGAACCTGATGTAGTTGTGTGGGGTCTGCAAGTACAGTCCAGACATCTTTCGGGATAGAAATATTCAGATGGATTATCTTGGGAAATGTTTCTCGAATGATCGGTTCGATTTCTTTAATCAAAAACTTAGGATTGACTTCAGTTCTTTTGCCATCGACTCCTCTTGCAAAGGACAGTACCTGTCTGACTACCTCCGAACCTCTGCGTGTACTGGTTTCAATTGTGTCAAGAATTTCATTGGACAGCTGTGGATCATCACTGGATCGGAGAATATCAATCGACATTAGAATAGGTGTCAGGATGTTATTCAGATCATGAGCAATTCCAGCAGCAAGAGTACCAATGCTCTCCATTCTCTGGGATCGAATGAACTGCTCCTCAATTTTCTTCTTTTCAGTGATATCTGTCGAGATTGCTAGCAGGGATACTGGGTTTCCTTGTTCGTCTTTGAGAAGGTTGGCACGGGTCTCCAGGATGATTTTTTTCTTGTCTTTAGTATGGGCTTCAATGTCGCCAGACCATTCCTCGTTCTCAAGTAATAGATCCTTAAAATCGATAAAGCTTTGTGCAATTTCAGGAACTGCGTTTAGGAGAATTTCTTCAGAACTCCAGCCAAAGATTCTTTCAGCCCCCTTATTCCAGAACAAAGGGCATCCGTTTAAGTCAATGACAACAATAGAATCCTGAGCCTTATCAAGTAAGGCAGCTTGCTCCGCTATCCTCTTTGCTGCTCGTTTTCCTTCTTCAATCTCCTTCTCAAGAGACGCTGTGCGTTCCGCAACCATCTCTTCCAGCTTTTCATTCATCATCATCAAGTCGTCATGTACAGCAGCAAGCTGACGATTTTTTTCAACAGCAGCAGAATAGGTTGTCATCAAAAGATTCATGATTCTATCTATATCTGCGGACACAGGCTGATCGGAACCGGGCATGGAGAAAGTAATACTCTTCGAGCCCATTTGGTGATATCGAAACTGAGAACCGGAAAGTAGAACCCTGATCTGCTTTACTAGACTTTCTTCGTGATACGGTTTTGTGATGAAGCTGTCGGCTCCACATTCAAGAGCTGTAAAAACATCTTTCGGATCATACAAAGAGGTTAGAAGGATGACAGGAATGGATTTGAAAATGGTGTGGGATCGAATGGCGCGACACAACTCATAGCCATCCATAAGAGGCATGTTGATATCTGTGATAACGAGGGTCGGTATTTGCTGTTGGATTAGCTGAAGGGCTTCGGCGCCATTCCCTGCAGTCCGGATGGTAAATCCATTGTCCTCCAATATGAAACGAAGATGCTCAGCCTGCGTAAAGCTGTCTTCAACAATCAAAATATTTACAGATGACAAGTATAGTGTAGATTCCATGTTCAGGCTTTAATTGATTCCAGTAACGTTGCAATGTGATCTGGTGGCAATACATATTGGGCTGCACCGATCTTGATTGCTTGTCCGGGCATTCCGTGGATTACAGATGAATCTGCATTCTGGGCGATTGTTAAAGCTCCCAGTTCTCTCAATGTTTTTAACTCATTCACACCATCGGCACCCATCCCTGTCATTAACACTCCGACGGCATTCTCTTTATAAACAAGTGCCAGGGATTGAAAGAGAAATGAAACAGATGGGCAGATTTCATTTGGATCCTGCTGTCTTTGGAGTTGGATTCTGTGCCTGGAAGAAACACCTAGATGACAATCATCCGGAGCAATGTATATGTGTCCCCCAAGAATAATTTCGCCATCTTTTGCAACACGGGTGGGGAGATTCGTGAATTGCATCAGCCAGTCTGCAAAATCATAAGTAAATCCTGGTGTCATATGCTGGACAATCAGAATCGGCAGTGAAAAGTTCTTGGGAAGATTAGATAGCAAAGATTGCAAAGCCTTGGGTCCGCCTGTTGATGCTCCAATCCCCACAATCTCAAACTTTCTGGCTGAAAAATTGAGAAGCAGACGATTTTCCGATTGCACTGGCTGAAGTGATGGTACGATCCATCGCTTAACTACTTTGATCTCTGACATGAGTCTGATTGCATCAACCAGCCTTTTTGCTGCATCAGTGAACTGAGTGCCATATAAATCCTGAGTTCCTGTCAGAACTGCAAGAACTCCAGCATTGGATGCATGTGTAAAAAAATCTCCATCGCCAATAAATTTGTCATCAAAGCAGACAAGAATTGGACGTGGTTGGGATTGCATAATGGCCTGTATCAAGGCAAGCAGAAAAGGACTGGGTGCTTTGATATTCAGTATTAGGATGTCGGGATCGGTTTGCCTGATTGCATCTAGAACCCGGCCCTGTTCTACAATTTTTCCAACAATATGAATTGCGTGATCTGTATTCAGAGCAGCTGTGACAAAAGCAAGACTGCTCTTTATCTGATGAATGAGAAAGACTTTAATACACTTATTATTCTTTTCACTCATAAAAGTCTTCGAATAATCTCAATAAGATTTGTTTGATCAAAATTCCCTTTAACAATATAAGCATTTGCGCCTACGTTGATACCATGCTCACGATCTTCACGGGAATCCAGTGCTGTAACAAGTACTACAGGAAGATGTGTGAATTTCTTGTCTGCCCGAATTTTTGCAGTGAGCCCAAATCCATTCATGCGAGGCATATCTACATCTGACACAATAAGATCAAAGTGTTGACTCCTCAGTTTTGTAAGTGCGTCAAGACCATCCACTGATGTTTCTACAGCATACCCCGAAGATTCCAGAATACTTTTCATCAAAATTCTTGAAGTAATTGAGTCTTCTGCAATCAGAATCGATTTCTTAACTGTTTGAGGTTCATCCTTCACAAAGGCTGATCTGAAATGATTACTCTGATTAACCTTTAGTGCAGAATCAATTAACTCAGGGACATTCAGAATCGGAGAGAGCGACCCATCCTGAAGAAGAGTGGCTCCTGATATATTCCGAATACGAACCAGTTGAGGTCCAAGACTCTTTGCCAGGACTTCTTGCTCATCCAGAATCCGGTCCACAGTGAATGCGATTTTATGGGTAGCACTGGAAAGGAGAACGGCAATAGCCGTTTGCTCGGAAGTATTGATGTTCTGATGGGGCATCCCAAGAACTTCTTTGAGTTGTACAAGTGGAAAAATCTGCTGATTTATAGAAATCGAAGAGCGATTTTGAATCGTCTCAATGTCCCGAATATCAATCTGAAAAATACGTGCAATATGATTAACCGGGATGACGTAATTTTGCGCTCCTAACTGAATAACCAATCCTCGCAGTCGATCAACGGTCAGTGGCAATTGAAGCAGAAATGATGTACCTTTACCGTCCTCTGTCTGAACGTTGATGGTCCCATTCAGTTTTTCCACAACGTCCTTGACAATGGCGAGTCCTAATCCTCTTCCCGAAATATCAGTAATTATAGAGTTGGTGGAGACCCCTGGCTGGTATATCAAAGAGGTTAGTTCCTCAACTGTCAGATTTTCTGTTTGCTGGGCAAAGGAATTGACTACTTTTTCTGCAGATGACTTTATTTTCTGCAGATTGATCCCTGCACCGTCATCACTAATAACCAACTCAATGTGACTCCCTGACCTGACAGAGAGATGAATGGAGATCCGACCGGTTGCAGATTTTCCCTTTGCCTGTCGAGCTTCGGGGAGTTCAATGCCATGGTCCACACAATTTCGAATGAGGTGAATTAATGGGGTTTTAAGATATTCAAGGATTCGCTGGTCAATTTCTACGCTTCCTCCCTTTAGGGATACCTCAATGTTTTTTCCTTGTTCAAGAGCAAGTTGTCGGACCAAAGCAGGGAAGATATCCAGTAGCGTAGATGCTGACTGGATTGTGATTTCAATTGCTTCTCTTTGCAGGTTATCTATCATGGCAGCTGCAACACGATAGTTGTGTTCTGCCTTATGGCTCAGGTCCAGAAGGAGTGTTTCCATCTCTTCAAGAAAATTTGGTCCCCATTCGAGAAAATCTACGATTCGAGAGAGATGGTGCTCAAGAAGATCCTGCTTGTTTGGATCATAAGTTGTTTCCAGAAACTGCTGCAAAAAGCGGAGATCCGGGCGGAGGGACACCAGCCTGACTCCCCATTCAGAAGCAATTCTATAGCTTTCACGAAGCTGAATGGCATTTTGCTGATTGGTTTGTTTGACCAATAGCATTTCCTCTGCCTGCAGCAGCACAGCATTCAATTTGTCGACAGAAACTCTAATCGTTTTAGCGGTGCTCGTATCATTTTTTTCAGAATCCTGGGTTTCTTTTGTTCGTTCAAGTTGAGGCTGAGATGGGGTTTCCTTCTTTGGTAAAGATTTTTCCTTGCTTGTGACGGTTTGGGCTCCTAATAATCCTTGGAGCAATTTCAGAAGATCAGAAACCCGCAGTTGCTCGGCAGGAGGACTGGCGATGTACTCAGGTAACTCCAAAATCAATGCAAGCTGTCTAATTGTTTTGTGAAGAAGATTAAACAGTTCTGTAGAGAGAGAAAGGCTTTGATTTCGGAGTCCTGAGAATATATTTTCCACTGCATGACAAATGGAAGATATCTCCGGGTAATTAACTGCGCTGGAAGCACCCTTTAAACTATGAACAGCCCGAAAAGCTGTATCCAGAACCTCAAAGCGATTTGACGATTCCTGATCTTTCTCGAGTTGAAGCAATGCACGGGAAACAGTACCGATGTGTTCCTGCGCCTCAACTTTAAAGGTTGAACGAAGGTGTTTAAGTAAAGCCTCCTGCCGATCTGTTTGATTCATGCCGTGTGTCTGAAACAGAGTTAGAGCTTAAAGTTCTCAACCAGCTTCTGCAGCCGTTGGCCCAGTTCATGAAGACTTTGCGCTGCTGTCTCTGTTTGCCGTGTTCCGGAAACATTTTGCATGCTGGCTTTTTTTATGCTTTCAATTGCCATAGCGACCTGATCAGTTCCCACCAATTGTTGTTGGCTGGATACAGCAATCTGAGTTGCCGCCTGTGATGCTTCAGTAATACTGTCTGCAAGAAGTCGAATTGATTCCCCGGCCGCAATTGTCTGGTTCATTCCTGTTTCCACAGCTTTGGATCCTTGTTCTGTTACCATTACTGCGGATGTCGTCGACTTTTGAATATCTCCTAGCAATACTCTGACCTGAGCTGTCGCTTGCTTGGATTGTTCCGCAAGGCTTTTGATTTCCTGGGCTACAACCGCAAATCCACGCCCTCTGTCACCAGCTTTTGCTGCTTCGATTGCAGCGTTTACAGCCAGCAAATTGGACTGTTCAGCAAGGTTATTGACTGCCGTGATGATTTCTCCAATGGTCTGGCTTTGTTCACTCAGCTTGACGACACTTTCATTAATCAGATCCATCTGAGTATGAATGCGCTTCATCTCATGGATAGATGCTTCCACAGAAGCTCTGCCCTCATGAGCGATCAGAGCTGCTTTTTGCGCGCTGTCTGAAACATATGTGGCTTTCTGACTTGATAAATGAGCAGTTTGTTTTACTTCTTCGACGGTAGTAGAGGTTTGTGCAATAGCAGTTCCTGTTTCTACAGCATTGGATGTAACCTGGCTTGCAGCAACCAGAATTTCCTTGGCAGACGTAACAAGAATTGAAATTCCCTCACTGACTTCTTTGTTTGCACTGCGCAAATTATTCACCATTGTATGTAAGGCATGTCCAAGTTGATCTGACTCTGAAATCGGGCGAATTTCTAGTGTGAGATCGTTCATGGCGATCTGCTGAACCTGTTTTGCCATTCTCTGCAATGACCGGTTCATTCTGAAGAATGCTTTGGATAACTTTCCAATCTCATCCTCACGGGAATAAATGGGTACGGATGTATTGAGATCGGCATTCGCAATGGCCTCAGCTATATGCGTAATTTCTTTGAGTGGATTAGAAATGTTTCGGGTGAGCCAGACAGTTGCAAAAGAAAGAACAATAAAAGAAACGATGGTGCTAATAAGAATTGTAAGTTGTGTTGAATAAGCGTTTTTTGCAGTTGTCTCAGATCGTTTATCGAGCAGGATGGATTCTTCAGAAATGAGCTCACCAATTCCTGTCCTGATTGCATCCATCACCACTTTTCCTTTATCCATAAGTGCAATCTGCTTTAACTTGTCACCTCCGTTTACTTCTCGACGATTTTCAATCATTGTATTCAGGGTAGAGAGCCTTTCCTGAATGAGTGGCGTTAATGACTGGAGTTTCTGCTGTTGTTCAGTTGAGTCTTTTGTCAGTTCCCGAAGAGACTGAAGATGTTGGTCGATCCTACTCAAAGCACTGATGTACGGTTCCAGATATGTATTATCACCGGAGAGGACGAAACCTCGCTGACCAGTTTCTGCATCCTTGAGGGTGGAAAGAAGGCGCTCAAGTGATTCAATCACCCTATGAGAGTGATCTACATCTTCCATCGCCTGTGTGAGGTTTGAAGTGCTTCGGTATGCAGAAGATCCAATGATTGTGATGGCTAATAGTGCCAACCCCAATCCGCTCCCGATTTTCAGCCCGATTGTTGGTTTCATTAAGATATCTCCTGCAATTTATTTCTAGCGGATTAGTAACTGGCTATCAGACAAAAGTTTATTTGCATTCAGAATAATCATTCTGTTTTTTGTAATACCTTGAATATAAGATGCCTGAATTGGAGAAAGCGTGGAGATTGTTGGATGTATATCTTCGAGTATCTCTTCGCTGGTTCCCGTGATCTCATCAGCCAGAATGCCAAATTCCATCTCCCTGTTATGGATCAAGAGGAGCTTGTTATTATCAGGCAGGCCTTTTTGAGAGAGATCAAAAAGAATTTTCAGATCAACAATAGAACGAATTTGCCCTCGAATATTGGTAATTCCCAGAATGAAGGGTGGTAATCCTGGTAGCGGGGTAAATGCTCTGAGCGAGAGCACTTCCCGGACAAATGAGGCGTCTATTCCATAGTTCTCATATGCAAGACGAAATCCGATAATACAGGTGGTCTGTCCATCTTTTGCATCGGGTTGCTGCGCTGTTTCCCTGGCGAATTTGAGCGCTCTTTCCTGGAGAATTTTGTTTTGACTGAGAAAATGTGTATGTGGATTCATCGAGAGTTATGAAGATAGGTGCTTTTACTGCACGGGTTGAGGGTTACCAGTTCCCTGACAATTTCCTGAAAATGCTTAATGAGCATTCCTTCGGAGTGAGGAAGAGTATCTTGCGGATCTTTTTTATCGAGCAGATCTAAAGTGTTACGGAAGTGCCGCTCAGCTTCAGCTGGGTTGTTCCTTTTTCGAGCCAAATGTCCAAGCGCATAGTGCGCCACGATAAGATCGGGATCAAGGAAGAGTGCTCTCTTCAGTGACAGAGCACTTTCTTCCAGATCGCCTTTTTCCTGAAGAAAAATGGCATGAAGATAGTGATACTCAGGATCGAGGATGTCTGGCTCAGCCTCTACATTCCCTCGGAAAGAATCTTCTTTTTTATTGTAATTTTTAGAATCAGCCTTCTGAGGGAGTGAGAGCTTCGGGGATAAGATTGTACGGATCGGAGAGATTCTTTGATGCTGCGACATCAAATTCTCAAGGATCTTCATTGTCTCTTTGGACTCCTCCACCAGGTTCATGTCTGGAATCTCAGATTCAGGCAGAAAACTCACATGGTGAGTCTTGGGAAAATGCGGTATGGAAAAGCTTGTTTCCGTGGAGAATGCTTTTTTCTTGTAACTCAGTGTGTTCTGATGTTGAACAATTTCAAACCAATTGGATGTGATGTTGCTTGGTTCCGGAGGATCAATTATCAACCAGCCATGGCTGCTTAACGATGAATAAAAGCGATGGAAAACAGCTTTTCTGTTTTCCTCTGAAAAGTACATCAGAACATTCCGACAAAGGATGATATCTGCTTCCATTTCTGTGTTCGAGAGGAAGGGATAGGAAGATTCCATCAGATTCAGTTGACTGAATTTCACTTTTTTTCTGATTGCTTGAGCAATGGAGAAACTTTCAGGAGAAACTTCTTCAAAATAGGCAGACTTCAGCCATGATGGTGTCTGTCGAAATGACCATTCGGTGTAGACACCTTTGCGTGCCTTTTCCAGAAAGACCGGATTTAGATCAGTACCCAGAATCTGGACATCCCAGGATTTTAATTCAGGGAAAAAGCGATCCAATAGTATCGCAAGGGAGTATGGCTCTTCTCCTGTACAGCAGCCGGCGCTCCAGATGCGCAGCTTTTGCTGCTTGGATTGGGCAATTTGAATGAGCTGGGGAAGAATGGATTGAGTCAGGAGTTCAAATGTTCTTTGTTCCCGAAAAAAATATGTTTCTCCAACCGTAAAAGATCGGGAGAGAATATCCAGAGTTTCCTGATTCAAAGGGAGGGCTGCCAATTTTTCCGCGTATTCTTTAGGTTCGCTATATCCTGCATATTCAGCGGCGATTTTTAGTCCCTTACGGAGATCATGGTGTCGCTCAATTGGAAAGTGAATCCCCAATTTTTTCGAAATTATGCTGCTGACACTTGTGAGCAGATTTACTGATAACTTTTTCATGGGTGTGGTGTGACGGCTGACAATGCTTCAGTTAACCGTGTGTCTTCTTCTGGAGAGAGGAATGTTTCCAGATCGTGGATCAGGATCAAATCATCATCCAGCTTGCATACACCCCGAACAAAATCGAGTCTTGAGTGGATATGTGGAACTTCTGAAATGCTCAGGCTTTCTGATGGGATAAGCTTCTCTGTTGTATCAACCAACAATGCCACCATTCTTTTTCCTGCTGTTGCCACGATCAGGTGATCGTTTACATCGAGTGGCCGTTCCGGCAGTTGAAATCTTTTCCGCGTGTTAAATACCGGAATGATCTCTCCGCGGAGGTTAATTAAACCAAGAATGATGTCAGTTGCCTGAGGTAACGGCGTGATTTCCATGGCTGGCAGAACTTCTTTTACCGCAGATAAATAGAGGGCATATTTTTGGTTATTGAGTAGAAATATTACTAGCCCTGAAGTCATTTTTCTGAAGATTACAATATATGTACTAAAAATACCAGTACATATGAATGAATATAGCTAAATCAGGGGTCTGATTGGATTTTAATTGCCGAAGTTGAATAAAATATTTGGAAATTATAAGGAGAAATTCAGAAAATAGCAGAATAATTATGTATTGAGATAAATAATCTGATTGCCACCATTTCTTTTTGCTCTGTACATGGCTGTATCACTTTTTTGAATCAGATGTTCGAAGGGTGCCTGTGTATCGTCTGGGATGGGATATACCCCGATGCTCATCGTGATGTGAGTTTTTTTCTCATGAAGGGTAAAGGGTAGCCTCAGTGTATCCAGCAGTCGGTTGGCTAGCTTCTGGATACAGTCTGGAGAATCGAGATCAGACGCAACGATTATAAATTCATCCCCCCCTATTCTTGCTACGGTATCGGATTCACGAACAGTCAGGCATAACCTTTCCGCAATCTGGATAAGCAGGGCATCGCCAGCAAGATGTCCAATCGTGTCATTTATATTTTTGAAACAATCAACATCCAGAAATAGAATTGCGACGAATTTTTCCCGACGACGGGATGAGGCGAGTGTTTGTTTCAGCCTGTCTGTCAGGAGTCTGCGATTTGGAAGACCAGTGAGTGGATCATGCATTGCCTGTTGAAACAGCTGGTTTTCTCGCATGGCAATATCGGAAATATCCCGTATGTTGCAGAGAATTCCCTGAAATTCTGAATCATGAGGGAGGCGACGTAAATGGATTTCAACATCTGCACTTGATCCATTTGCTCGTTTAATATGTGATCGGAATGGACCGAGTGTTTCTAGCGGCAGAAGTTCTTCAAAAAAAGTATCCCAAGGAATGTTTTGCTCAAAAAAATCCTGAATTTTGGGGTTTTGCGCCTGCCCCGGGGAAGAGCATATCAGGTTCGCAAAGGCTGGGTTGAAATACTTGATTGTTCCGTCTGAATTGAGGACAACTAAAGCCTCTACACTGAATTCGACGATATGTTGCCATGGGCAATATTCATCAACTGGAACGATGTTTTGCTTAGATGAGTCCGGGTCAGATGAATTCAGCATAGGGACTAAATAAACTCAGGGATAAGGGTTGTTTCATCACCTGCCAATATTTTAGAAAACCATTTTTAACCCAATATTCGTTGAATTGTTTCCAATAGCTCCTGTTTACCAAATGGCTTTTCCAAGCTGGCCGTACCAGATTCCAGAACCGGTTTCTGATCTCGTTGAGCATAACCGGAAATGAAAATAATTTTCAACTCAGGTTTTTGTTCTCTTGCTATACGTGAAAGTTCATCGCCATTCATTACAGGCATATTTTGATCGGTGATGAGAACATCCACTCCCCAGCTATTCGATTCCAGAATGGATAGCGCATCCCGTCCATTCCGTGCTTCCAGAACTTTGTACCCTGCAGCACGAAGAATCTGACGAGTCAGGCGGAGCACCATTTCTTCATCTTCTGCGATTAAAACTGTTGTTTGTTCAGCTGGCTGAGAATGCTCATTTGCGAGCTTGATGATTTCCTCTGGTTCTGTGGGGCGCCCCAGAAGATAACCTTGTCCCATGTCGCAGCCGGATTGACGAAGGGAATGAAGCTGGCTTTGAGTTTCAATGCCTTCCCCTACGATGTTCATTCCCAGGTTGTGTCCAAGTGTGATCAACGATTCCACTAACTGGATTGCCCGTGGGTTTGTCTCCAGGCTGTTCACAAATGATCTATCGATTTTCAGAGTATTAAATGAGAGGCACTGGAGTTGACTGAGAGAGGAATATCCGGTTCCAAAATCATCAATGGCAAAACGAATTCCCAGATCCTGTAGGTGCTGAATACATTGGTTGGATTGCTCCCCATGTTGCATCAGCATGCTCTCTGTAATTTCTATCTCGATTGAGCTGGGGTTGACATTGGTCTCATTCAGAATGTTCTCTACTTTTTGAGTAAATGTCTTGAGTAGAAATTGTTGTGGCGAAACATTGATGGCAATCTGAACAGGAGGAGTTCCTTTTGCTTGGAACTTGTCTAGCTGCCGACACGCTTCTCTTAAGACCCATAAGCCAATTTCAGAAATCAACCCATAGCGTTCTGCTAAAGGAATGAACTCCATTGGAGGAATAATTCCCCTCACTGGATGTTTCCAGCGGAGAAGTGCCTCTACGCCTGTTAAATGTGAATTTTCCAGGTCAAACTGTGGTTGGTAGACAAGATAAAACTGGTTTTCCCGAATAGCAACTACCAGATCTTCGCGAAGCTGGTCATCTGTCACTGGTTCTGAAACTGACGATCTCTCACCCGTAACCATCTTCTTTATGACTCTTTTCCGAGAGGATTTTCTGAAACCCGACCATGTCGGTATGCTGCTTCTACAAGTTTGAAATAGTCAGCGTTCTGTTTAGAAAGATCAGTCAACAATGTTTCACATTCTGCGATGCATGGCTGCCTGAGGCCATGATATTCAATTGGACTCCCCAATAAATCAAAACGAAGGCCGAATTTTCCCAGAAGTCGTAGTAATGCAGGTGCCATCGCAGCACATACATGAGTAATTCCATTATCAAAAGCCAATTTACCTACTCCTCGGAGAAGCCCAAGGCTGATATGAGGGGCAAGACGTCTGGAGTCGCGCTCTTCCAATTCAAAAAATCCAATATCAGGATAAAGAGATTCACCTTCACGGCGTCTGAATACTTTAGATACTGCATATCGTGAAATCTCTGCAGTCTTTTCAGGCGGGCATTCCTGGAGACGTTGCTGAAGATCTGAGGGGAGCAGATGATAGATAGGGAATGAGCTGATAGGAGCCTGATCAGTAGGCAGTACCAGTCTGACACATCCTACGACGCGTTCCGTTGGCTTAAAGATGAGGACTGCATGAACAGAATGTTCGTCATGTTCGTCCATCTCGATGTCTCCCAGTTGCTCGTCCGGTGGCTGAAATTCCTGTTCAATACAATAGACCTGGTAACGGAGCTTATACGCCTGGAGACGAAGTGAATCTGTATCTGCTGGGATGACAGCAAAGTATTCATCGTAGAGGGCCTCCAGACTTTTTTGTTCGACTTCGTTGCTCATCATATTAATTCGGATTTATCTGACTTTCTCTGGGGTCGGGCCGTATGCTCACTCCCAGTTGCTCAAATCGTCTGAAGAACCAGCAGCCTTCAATGACTGAATTCCACAGACAAGGCTCAGGTCATCGGATGGCATGTGCCTGTTGTGGCCATTCGAGAATGAAAGAGATAACAGTCTTTTCTCTATGGTGAGGATGTATAGTAATCGACAGCTACTTCACTAAAACTTAATCTTCTTGTCACACCTGAAATGAATAGTCGCTTGCCGACGATTCTTTGGGTCAAAGGTCTTTGATTTCTGAAAACCCAAACTTTTACTACGAAAGAGAAAGGCATTTGCCTTTTCACAAATGACGTTGTGGAGATCTTCCAGCTGTTTTGCAGAAGAAAAATTCCTATACCTTTAAATGACTATTTTCCGACACAACCTGATTCAAAATAATTACGAATCTTTTCTTTTGTTAATACACGAAAACCAGATTAATTTATATGGGTCATTTTTGTTAACACATGTAAAATTTTATTGTACGAAATTGTGAACATTCCACCATAAACAGACGTTGTTTCGCTACTTTTTAGTTCAAATCCTCATGAATGCCCGGGTTTTCTCAAATAGCCCATTCAAGGTTCCAGTAGTGATGAAAATTTGATAGTAAGAAATTTAAAGAGAAAACTCAGTGGTATTGATCAGTTCCTTCATATTAAAGATATAAATCCTGCGCATTGGAGGGAGGAAGATGGGCAGCGGATACCGGATGAATTGATCTGATCTGTACCGCTTACACTAAAAGAGGTACAACCAGTGCAGTTTCCGGTCTCTTTTTCCATCAGTGATATCCAAATCCAGCCTGCGACAGTTCTGGCGCCTATGGCAGGAGTTACAGATACTGTGTTCCGACGACTAATCCGAGACCAGGGTGGGTGTGGGCTCCTGATGACGGAATTTACCAGTTCTCACGGAATTGTCGCTTCAGTCAAAACGAAAAAGCAGACAAAAACCAAACGCTATCTTGCTTTTGCCCCCGAAGAAAGTCCGATTTCCGCACAACTCTTTGGTAGTGATCCGCAAGTGATGGCCGACGCGGCCCGGGTTTGTGAGGATTTGGGGTTTGATATTGTGGATGTCAATTTTGGATGCCCGGTCAAGAAAGTGGTCCGGTGTAATGGCGGATCGGGTTGCTTGAGAGATTTACCTCTGGTCGCGAACATCCTTTCTGCAATCCGGGCTGCGATTAAAATTCCACTCACTTGCAAATTTCGAGCCGGATGGAATGATCATGAACTGGTTTTCAGGGAAATGGGGAAAATCGCGGAAGATAATGGTCTGTCCGCGATCGCCCTTCACCCTCGGACTCGGGAACAGGGATATTCGGGGACAGCTGACTGGACAAGAATTGCAGAACTGAAATCCGTCTCCAAAATCCCGGTAATCGGAAACGGGGACATCATTACACCGGAAGATGCTGTTCGAATGGTCAGAGAAACAGGGTGTGATGCCGTCATGATTGGCAGAGCCGCATCCGCAAATCCATGGATTTTCCGTCAGATTGCGGAATATGTCGCTACGGGAACATATTTCCAGCCCACAGATGCCATGCGGCATGAGATCATGCGGACATATTTTCTGATGCTGGCTGGTCGGCTGGAAGAGCCCGAACGTGCACTGGATGCTGTAGGGAAGATGAAGCAGTTCACAACCTACTTCACACATGGCATCCGTAACGGTGCAAAACTGCGTTCCGCGATCTATACTGCACGGGAACCTCAGCAGATTATTGACCAGGTGGACACATTTTTTCAGCAACTGCTGGAAGAGCCTGCAGCTGTCTGACGATCTGAATGAAAAAAGTTGAGTTGATTACTGACGGTGCCTGTCTGGGAAACCCGGGACCGGGCGGCTGGGCATACATTCTCCGCTATGGAGAGCATAAGCGCGAAAAATCAGGTGGGGAACGGGATACCACCAATAACCGGATGGAACTACGCGCTGCGGTCGAAGGATTGAAAGCACTGAAGGAACCGTGTATGGTCGAGATTACCACCGATTCCGAATACCTGCGGAATGGCATCACAAAGTGGATCCAGGGGTGGAAGTCGCGCGGTTGGAAAACTGCGGATAAAAAGCCGGTAAAGAATCAGGATCTCTGGGAAGAACTGGACCAGGAAAATTCCCGTCACCAGACGGACTGGAAATGGACGAAGGGTCATGCGGACCATCCCGATAATAATCGTTGTGATGAGTTAGCCAGTGCTGCTGCAAGGGAGATACAATCCTCATGATGACCAGACGTGACATGATTTTGACCCTGGCAGCGTTGCCTGTGGCTGCTGCCGTCGAACCCGGATTCAAACCACTGTTTAATGGAAAGAATCTGAATGGTTGGGAAGGAGATCCCAAACTCTGGAGTGTGAAAGATGGTGTTCTGGTGGGATCTACCGATGGTGTGGAGATCCAGGACAACACCTTTCTGATTACCAAAGAGAAGTTTCAGGATTTTGAACTGCGTCTGGAAATCAAGCTCCGCAATCATAATTCAGGAATCCAGTTCCGTAGTGAAGTTCTTCCCAATTATGTGGTGAAAGGGCTTCAGGCGGATGCGGCAGAAGGCAACTGGTGGGGGTCCATCTATGACGAAAAAGGAAAGCGCGGTGTCATCGTCAATGGATGGAAGGGTAAGGCAGAAAAAGTCGTGAAGGCGAATGACTGGAACGATTATATTGTCTACGCAAAAGGCGGAGATATTCGCATTACCGTCAATGGGCTGGTCACCTCTGAATTGAGTGGTGAAGAACCAAAATCCGGAGTGATTGCTCTGCAACTCCATAAAGGCCCTGGCATGCAGGCAGAGTTCCGGAATATTCGGATCAAAAAGCTGAAGTGACTGCTCTCTTTGGCGGTGCCTTTGATCCCATCCATAGCGGTCACCTGAAAATTGCCGAAGAGGTGAAGAAGCTGGGGTATCGTCGTGTGGTGATTATTCCATCCGGTAACCCCCCTCATAAACCCATGCGCAGTGCTTTTCATCATCGTGTCGCCATGTGTCGTCTGGTCTGGAGCGATGTTTCGGAAGTAGAGCAGGGAGGTGGGCGTAGTTACACTTTCGATACTCTGCAGCACTTTGATCAGCCGCGAGCTTTTGTGATTGGTGCCGATGCATTTTCCGAAATTGGAACCTGGTATCGATGGAATGAGGTGATTTCCATGACGGAGTTCATTGTTATCTCGCGACCTGGGCATCAATATGATGTTCCTGCCGGAGCGAAAGTGCGTCGTCTGGATTCTCTGGCGCTGGATGTTTCCAGTTCAGATATCCGTAATCAGTTGTTGCATGGACAGCAACCCTCGGAACTCCATCCTGATGTTTTTCGTTATATCAAACAGAACGGCCTCTATGGATGGCCGCGTACAATATGAATATGCGTTCCTGGTTTCCGGCGGTTGCACTGGGTTGGTTGATTCCGGGGGGAGGATATTTCCTTCTGAACCGTCATCTGCGTGGTGCACTGATCGCCCTCTCCGTCACTGTCATGTTCCTTCTGGGGCTGATGATGCGAGGATCTTTTTTCGAGCCGCAGGGAGATGACCTTTTGACCATGGTGATTTACTATGGCGGATTCCTTTGCGACATGGCTTCCGGAATTCTTTATTTTCTTGCTACATGGATGGGATATGACCAGCCGGATGTTGCCGGACATGTCCATGACTATGGATCCAAGTTTCTGGTTGCTGCCGGGCTGCTGAACATTCTGTCCATGGTAGATGTATACGAAATTGCAACGGGGAAAAAGGACTAATGCCCAAACTCGCATTGAATCATTTTGAAGCGGCTCTTCTGTTTGCTCTGCTAACCAGCATTGTGCTGGGTATCGTGTCCAAGTCTACTGATCGTGAACGAATCCGCTACGCAGCATATTGTTTTGGGTGTTTTATGGTGGCGGTCTTTGGTCTGGGCTGGCTGATGTATTTTGGACATCGCTAAACCTCTTATTGCTTCAGGCAACTCTATTTCAACCAGTTCCTGGCGAAATTCTCTGCATTTCCTGCCAGATCAACAAGACTTGTTGATTTCTCTTCATCCTTTTCAAAGAAGATTGCCTGAACTCCATCAACAGTGGGGTGAAGTTCCAGCTTTTTTTCTTTTGCTTCCAGTCGAAGAACATTACCAATCCAGGTAAATTTCACTAAAGTTCGTTGACCATGGCCAATTGTCCTTGCCGCTGTTAGTAGCTCTTGTGTAAAAGTACTAGACTTCAAGGCCTCAGCGTTTGGAGCAATCTTCAGAGCCTCCTGCCGGGCCGCTTCTTTTGCTTCACGTTCTCGCTTAAGTTGTTCTGGGTCAAGCTGTTCTCTGGCTTCTAGCGCCTTTAGACTGTTCTCCAGATTATCGAGATAACTCATCCTTTACAGGATACTCGCACTCGAAAAATATGCGTCCATGAGATAATTCAGACGAAATAGTACTAATACTAATTGCGTACGGTATTAGAACTGTAAGTCATTGAAAAATATAGACATTCTTGAGGGGTGGCCGTCATGATTGAAGTATGAAAAAACTCCTTTCCGCAGTATGCGGGTTGTTGATCTGGGCGGCGGTCACCCCGGCAGCAACAATTTCCTATACAGCATCAGGTTCCACTGCAGTCACTCCGGATGACTTTATCCTCTCTCTGCAGCAGTTTGACTCTTCACTGGGTACTCTGACCGGAATCACAATTGACTACAATGTACTCGTTTCTGGCGATTTCGAAGTTCGAAATGGCAATCCTAAGGCTGATGGAACACTCACTGGTTCCCTGTTCAGTGATTTTGCACTGGTTGGTCCTGGCGGACTGGGCACAATCAGCAACCTGAGCCCCTCTACCTCTTTGGGAACTCACACGATTGCAAAAGGTTCCACCTACTTCTTCTCAGTTCTGGGTGCAGGAGCTTCTGACACGTATACCGTTTCACTGGCAGATTTTGGTCTGTTCACTGGCAATGGAACTGTGGATTTCACCAACTTCTTCTCATCCTTTACCTCACCGAACATGAACTTCAGCCCCAATGTGTTTCTGCAGGATCTGTTAGGAAAAGCTGATCTGAAGATCACCTATCAGTACGATGCAACTGAAACACCTGAGCCTGCCACCTTTGCAGTAGCCGGTGTTGGACTTGCAGTTCTCGCAATTCAGGCACGTCGTCGCCGCTCCTGCTAGTTCAGGACATTAGATGATGGCCAGCGGACTTCAGCGCTGGATCAGGATAAGCAAGAAGGACAGAGGAATAAGTAGTGGAGAGACCTGTCCCCATCCAGCGCTGAGGAAGTAATGCTCGCATAGTGTAGAAATGGAGACAGTTGCCGCGGTGAATTCTTAAAAATTACCGCGGCAAATGTTGTATCTTCCCCGCAAGGGATTTCCAGTTAGTACGGGAAGCTGCTGTCCAGCTTCCTCCCCGCGCCTGATCATAGTAGTTCCAGACATTTCTGAAAACATTTTCCCAGGATCGTTCCATAGTCCAGTCACGAGATGGTTGTTGCATGGCAACGATCCGCTCCCGATTCCGGGCCAGGTTTACTGTCTGCCGGACAAAATCATCATTGGATTCTGCAACAAGCCCCGATTCCCCGTGTTGGACAAGAAAGCGAGGACCACCTCCGGATGTCACTACTGCAGGAACTCCGGATGCCAGTGATTCCGCAATGACATTTCCATAGGTATCAGTCCAGGAAGGGAAGAGGAAAAGGTCCATGGAAGCGTAGGATTCTGCCAGTTCCACACCTCTTTGCACACCCGGCACATGGGCCTTCTGCATGTTTTCCTGAAGCCAGGCTCGTTGGCTGCCCTCACCCACAATCAGGAAGCGATAGTCATGGATACCTGCGGAAATCAGAGCCCTTTCCACTTCCACCAGAAGCTGCACATTTTTTTCCGGGCGAAGTCTACCCACATATCCCAGAACCAGTTCCTGATCATTACGCTTGCGACGAGCAGGATGGAACAGTTCGGTATCAATGCCTCTTTCCATCAGGTAGACAGGTCGATGAGTGGAATCTTCCAGTAAAGAACGAAGCTCCTCATTAGGCGCCATGCTGATACTGGAAAATCGATAAAACCACATCAGCATCTGCCAGGTCAGATCCTCGACCGATTTCTTCCCGAAGGGAAGAGGCCATCTGCGGGCTGCATACTCATGCAGATTGGTATGCCAGGATGACACCAGAGGAATTCGATGCCGCCATGCCAGAAGTACACCGAGCAAGCCCATATCTCCGGGTCCTGTAATGTGAATGACATTTGGCTGAAACTCTCTGCTGGCTTCAACGACACGACTCCAATGGCGAAAGATAAAAGGATCAAAGGCCAGATCCTCATCCAGCGGAATCTTCATGCGACTACGCTTCAGTTCCAGACTCAGGCAGGCCTCATCCCTCTTCTGGTGAGTCTCCGTGCCGGCATGCACACTCAGGAGAGGAAGACCCTCTTCACGCGCATACCTCTCAAGCTGGCGTGAAGTATGAGCTACACCATTGATTTCATGGAAAGAGTCGGTAAAAAAAGCCGGACGTAACTCACTGTTCACAAAAAGACCTCTGCCACTCTGACTACTGCAATAAACTGTCCAATCACTCCAGGGGCCCGGTCTCCCATGATTTCTGAGAGCTTTCTTCCCTGATAGAACACGCGATCATTCCAACTGGAGGTTTCGTTTTCGTGCAGAGCGTCACAGATCACTCGCATCATGCGGAGTGGCAATGATTTCCTGTACTGATTCATGAAAATGATGTCACTGCGCCCGGACCGGACGTCTGCTGCAAACTCCGGAAATGTTTCGGCATCCGTGACATTCACGTTTGCATTGGGCTCAGATCCATGACGATCTCCTCCTGAGACGGCGGGGAGTCCGAGAGATTCTGCCAATCTCATCACTTCCATGTTTTCTTTCATGGAACGAAGGCCATTCAGTTCCAAGGCATGGATCCATGGACGATAAAGCGTGAAGAACTCATTGAGACGGGCGCGGTGAATGTCCTTCCCGGCCCGTATTTCGTCCCACAGAGGATGATTGATGACGACCAGGGTTTCCGGGTTGCTGTTCAGTTCAGAAAGCACCTGAGCCACGCGTTCTGGCCGGGGATCCTGCGTCACTTGCTGCAGGGTGGGCATGATGGTGCGGGGAATATTGTGAAGGCCGATATGGAAGAAAACAGGATCCATCGGGACTGTCCATTCCACGGAAATGGGTGCTCCCAGAGATTCTGTCTGGATGCCTGCCTCTATATTGTCATGGTCTGTCAGGGAAACCAGCCCCGGTAGCCCGAGTTCTTTCTCGATCTGGCTCCGCTCCAGAATAAAGGCTTCACGCGGCGATAACGGTGGTGTCCACCAGATGTTTGAGTAGTCCAGATCCTGCCCGTGATGATCCCGAAACTGAGCTTCCAGCCTGCGGATTCCGGCAGACAGAAGCGGGACATCCTGGGTATGACGGGGAATGAATGACATGGTTTCCCGGGAGAGGCTCGTATGACTGTGGAGACTGACTCCCGTCCGGAAGCGGCGCGCGGCGTCCGGGTTCGACCAAAGCAGGTGAAGGTTGGTCACGTCATGAAGATGTCATTCGTGATTTACAAAGAGATGGGAATAAAGTGAATCTTTAATAAATCATTCTTCCGGGGAATTGTTTTGTTCCTCGGTGAAGACAGGCTGCTTGCCATGGGCACGAAGTCTCTCATCCAGAGCGATCCGCACAACGGCATCTTCTTCTTCGGTAAATCCGTCCGCTTCTTTTTCCAGTTTGTTGTATAAGGTGCGCAGGAATGCGGGAGAATCCTTGCTTGGAGCAGCCATGGCATAGGCAAACAGAGCATCTTCCCGAAGATCTGGATTCTGGAACATCTTGCGGACTTTGCCAATTTCTCCAGCCATGCCATTAGCGCCGATTCCGCGCAATGCGATGCGCTGGATGTCAATATTCGCGTCGTTCAGGTGTTCGGGGAAGTAATCCTCGAAATCCGGATCGAGTGAGCGCCACATGGCTTCCAGAGCCTTCAGGCGGGTCTCAGGATTGACGTAGAAAGAGAGAATCACCTTCTTGATCTCAGTTTTCTCCGAGAGAGGAGCCAGCGCGATCATCAATCCACTACGTTCGGTTGTGGAAAGTGAAGTGTCCTGCAGACGGGCGATCATTTCATCTACAAGTTCCTTGCGGTCCAGCGCATCGTCCAGAGCCTGCCAGCAGTGCATGCGAACAATCTCAGAAGCATCCGTCCGAGCGCGTTCACTCAATGTATTCTGACCCTTTTCGTCAAATTCTTCATGGAAAAGGCTGGCCGCCGCCAGGATCCGGTACTCTTCTACCGATGATTCCAGAAGCTGGAACCGTTCATCCAGTGTCAGAACATCAATTGCTGGAATTCCTTGAGCGTCATACTCTGCGAAGAGGTCGAAAGGTTCAGAGGATTTCTCGCCCCGTGAATGATAAAGCTCCAGCGCTGTTTCATCACCGTCCCGTTCTTTCAGCAGTTTCTCAATGCGAGAGTCTTCTTCTCCGGTAGCTGCCAGCGCGAATGCGATGTGACTCAGAATCTCTTCATCATCTTCATCCGCATAAGCATCGAGCAAAGGATCAATCGCTCTCTTGCCCAGCTCAGCGAAAGCATCGAAGACATCATCCAGCGGCTCTTCTTCGCTCAGAAGATCAATCAGGAACGGAATTGTAACGGGATTGTTCAGGTGGCGGGCAAGATCCAGCAGTTCCTGGCTGATATCGAAGCGCCATTCACTCTGGGGACCGTTCCCTACAGTGAGGATGGCGGCCAGAGTTTCCTCTTGACGGCTAATAAGGCGATGAAAAAGCTGATGATCAAAAGGAATATATCCTTTTGCGGCATCCAGGAGCAGCGATTCAACAGAAGCTGCTCCGTACTGGTCCGGTGATCGAAACACGTTTAGTAGGTTGCGCGTCCGCCGGAAGCGTCGTAAGTCTGGGCTGTGACAAATGAAGCATCCGGACTCGCCAGGAAGTGAACCACTGCGGCAATTTCGTCAGTGGTGCCAGTCCGGCGCATGGGAATGCGGGATGTCATGTAATCGACCTGCTCAGGGGTGAGTTGGTCCAGAATCTTGGTCCGGATCACAGCAGGGGTGACACAGTTGATGCAGATCCCTTCTGTCGCCACTTCCTTTGCTGCTGATTTCGTAAATCCAATCACGGCAGCTTTGGTTGCGGAATAGGCTGTCATGTTGGGATTGCCTTCCTTGCCGGCAATCGAGGCAATGTTGACGATGCGTCCATACTTGCGATGGCGCATGCCGGGGATCACTGCACGGGTGGTATTCACCACACCCATAATGTTAACGGCAATGATCTTCTGCCAGTCCTCATCGGTCTGCTCCCAGAGAGGAGCAGCTTTTCCAGCCAGTCCGGCATTATTGACCAGGATGTCAATGCGTCCGGCCTTGTCAAAAGCAGCCTGGACTGCTGCTGAACTGGTAATGTCCAAAGGAAGAGGTTCTGCATTGGGAATCGACTGAGCGGTAGAAGCCGCCAGGTTCGGATCGATATCGGCAATGTAGACTCGTGCACCTGCTTTTGACAGACGCTGTGCAATTGCTTCGCCGATACCCTGACCGGCGCCTGTAACAACGGCCACCTGGCCGCTCAGATCGAAATAACCCACTTTACGCCTCTTCTTCTTTTTCTACCTGAACCGTGACTTGTGCAGTCACTTCACGATGCAGCTTGATATCAACCTTGTGCTCTCCCAGTGTCTTGATGGACTCGGGCAGAACAATTTTTTTACGGTCGATTTCAAACTTCTGGGCTGCCAGTGCATCAGCAATGTCCTTGGAGGTGACAGAGCCAAACAACTGATCGTTTTCGCCAACCTTGTGCTTGAAGACCAGAACCACTGCTTCTACCAGCTTGGCCTGTTCCTGTGCTTCAGAGGCGAATTTTGCTTCCTTGCGTAACCATGCCTGACGTTCCTGCTCGACGATCTTGCGATTTGCTTCGGTTGCGGGTACAGCCAGGCGACGGGGCAGCAGAAAATTCCGCGCATAGCCGCCCTTTACCTTGACAACCTCGCCGGGAAGGCCCAGATTGTCGATTGCTTCTCTCAGAATGACTTCCATGAAAAATCTCCTCAATCACCTGCAGGCTAATTGCGCGATGTAAACGGCAGCAGCGCAATATTGCGTGCCTGTTTAATCGCACGGGTCAGCCGACGTTGAAATGCAGGGCTGGTGCCAGTAATCCGACGGGGCAAAATTCGTCCGTTTTCACTAATAAACTGCTTGAGCAGCTGAACATCACGGTAGGTGATGTCATCAATTTTCTCGACGGAGAATTTGCAAACCTTCTTGCGCCGGAAATATTGTTTACGGGAGACAAGAGCCTTGTCGCTCCCGGTGGGTCTCATGGACGCCGCAATTGGACGTCCGCCTTTTTGTTCGGCCATTGGATTGGTTCTCCTTCCTACTCTTTGGTTTCTGCTGCTTCAGCGGCAGGTGCTTCAGCGGCTACGGTTTCAGTGACTGCGGGTGCCGGTGTTGCTTCTACTGCTGGAGCTTCCGGTACGGGTGCTGCAGGAACAGGATTTTCCGGTTCGCTGGGCAATGCGACGGCAGGTGCTGCCGGTGCTGCCGGGATGACAACAGGGGGCTTGCGTTTTGCGCGCTCTTCGCGCTTCTTGCGACGCTTCTCCACCCACTTCAGTTTTTCGTCCAGACGCACAGTCATGAACTTGATCACCAGTTCATGGACACGCAGACGACGTTCCAGTTCTTTTACTGTTCCTGCTTCTGCAGAGAACGTCAAAATAACAAAGGTTCCCTCTTCGTACTTTGCGACTTTATACGCAAGCCGACGCTTACCCCAGTTATCGACCTTGTCGATGGAGCCGCCCTGATCAGTGATGATCTTCGAAACCTGTTCGACAACCGCTGTGGTCTCTTCTTCAGAGACGTCCGGTTTGACGATGAATACTTCTTCGTAAAGCCTCATGCATCCTCTTTATCTCGGCCTTCGGCGCGGCGATTAAACTTCGCCATGGACTTTTCGACGCCGTCAGCGATTATGGATTCGATAGCTGCGGCTGCTTCGCCCAGCATCTCTTCCAGTTCCTGTTTTTGCCCTCGCCGCAGCGGCGAAAGCAGATAATCTTTTCCCCCGGTCCTTCCGGCCCCGGGATGCACACCAATTCGCAATCTTGGAAAATCCTGCGTTCCAGTCGAACGAATCACTGAACTGACTCCGTTATGGCCTGCAGCCGAACCTTTCGGCCTGATCCTTAACTGCCCGAACGGAAGTGCCAGTTCGTCATATACCAGCAAAAGTTGAGCTGGTTCAAATCCATACTTGACAAGAAGCTGCTTTACCGATCCGCCACTTTCATTCATGTAAGTCTGCGGCTTGGCAATGAGCAAATTCTCATCACCTCCCACATAAGCAAGGCATTCTTTTCTGTGGATCCGCAGATTATTTCGTTCTGCGAAAGCATCCACTGCCAGAAACCCGGCATTATGCGGTGTCCACTCGTAGTCGGGACCCGGATTACCTAACCCTACGATCAGCCAGCGTCCCACGAGTGATCACTACTTCTTCTTGGCGTCCGGATCTTCCTTCTTGCCCTTCTTCACGACTTCGGGTTCGGCGTTTGCATCGGTTTCGGTCTCTGCAGAAGCCTTGCCTGAAACAACGTGTGAAATGACAAGATCGGGAGCGGACAAGAGTTTGGCTGATCCAGCCAACGGAATATCACTGGCACGAACGGATTGTCCGATCAGCAGCTCTGTGACATCCACATTGTAGGACTCAGGAATATCGTTGGGGAGGCATTCAATTTCAATTTCACGAGTGACGATATCGTAGATACCACCCTGAATCTTGACACCCTTGGGGTCGCCACTGGTATGGACAGGGATCTTGACGTGAATCCGCTTTGCGGGATCAATCCGCAGCAGATCTACGTGAAGAATAGTTTCCTTCACGGGATGAAGCTGCCAGTCGATGATCATTGCCAGTGTGTTTTCTTTGCCGCTGATATCCAGGGTGAAAACAGTGTTGTGTCCGGAAGCACTCTGGAGAATCTTTCCGATCTCTTTTGGGCTGATGGCGATGGCGACAGGATCACTGCTAAGTCCGTAAACGGTGGCCGGGCTCTTGCCAGCGGCGCGTAAACGGAACGCAGCATTCTTGCCACGTTCTTCGCGCACGTCAGCGACGATTGTAATGTCTTTGCGCATGGTCTTACCTACTCTCTAAAATCCTTCAAACCTCAACTACTCGAACAGCACGCTGATTGAGGTTTCTCCGTGAATAGACTGGATGGCGCGTGCGAGCAGGGGCGCCACCGAAAGAATTGTAATTTTTGGACAGGCCGCAACTTCCGGACGAACAGGAATTGAGTTCGTCAGGACGACCTCCGAAATCCGGGAACTGGTGATCCGCTCAATGGCAGGACCGGACAGCACGCCATGGGTTGCACAGGCTGCTACCGTGGCTGCTCCTTTTGCAAGCAAGGCATCCGCACCCTTGACCAATGTTCCGGCTGTGTCGATCAGGTCATCCACCATCAGGCAGTAACGACCTTCCACATCACCAATGATGTTCATGATCTCAGCGACATTTGGCTGATCGCGACGCTTGTCGATAATGGCCAGTGGCGCATTCAGGCGCTTGGCGAATGCCCGTGCCCGCTCCACTCCGCCCGCATCAGGCGAAACAATCGTGAGATTTTCAATATTCTTGGGCTTGAAGTAGTCGAGGATGACGGGAGTGACAAACAGGTGATCCACCGGGATATCGAAAAATCCCTGAATCTGAGCTGCATGAAGGTCCAGTGCAAGAATCCTGTCTGCACCTGCACGTTCCAGAAGGGAAGCTACCACACGGGCCGAGATAGGAACACGTGGCTGATCCTTCCTGTCCTGCCGGGCATAGCCAAAGTAAGGAAGAACTGCAGTGATCCGCTCTGCTGAACTGCGCTTGAGAGCGTCGATCATCAGAAGCAGTTCCATGATGTGGTGATTGACGGGAGTGCAGGTAGGCTGAACGACGAAAACATCCGCACCGCGAACGTTTTCCTTGATCTGGATATAGCTTTCCTGATCGGCGAAACGATCCACCCGTGCCTCGGACAGTTCCACGAACAAACGTTCACAGATCTCCCGTGCCAGCAAAGGGTTGGCGTTTCCCGTAAGAATTTTTAACCGATCAAATCGCATCTTGTCTGCGGGGCTTCTCATTGTCCCGGAATTCCCGAAATCCATCGACTCCAGCGGGATTGGTATGCAGACCGGCTGAGGAGGGAGAACGGCAAGGCAAGCGGAGTCCCGTTTACCTGACCAAACTGCTCTACTGCCGCCTGGACCGCAGCCTGATCCGAGTAAAACCCGAACAGAGCTGCTCCGCTACCGGTCATTCTTGCCGGTGCTGCCCCCATTCGGCTCAGCTTTCGCTGCAGCTTTGATAGAACAGGGTATTGGCGGAACACGACTTCTTCGAAGTCATTTATACAATCAGCTGCCCAGAGATCCTTCGGTGCACGCACCTCCAGCCCCCATGCAAGCGACTGCAACCTTTCTAGGATAGGAAACTGCTGATTCTGTGTCAATTGGCGGTTGAGTGCAGAATAAGCGTCCTTTGTGGATACATGAACTTGCGGGGTTAACAGTACTCCATGCCGGAGCCTGGCATCCGGCAGCGGATAAAGCTCTTCCCCGCGTCCCATTCCCAGTGCGCATCCTCCGTGAAGGAAAAATGGCACATCTGAACCCAACTGGACAGCCAGTGGGGCAAAGGCGACCTTTCGTCCAATTAAGGCAGGTAGGGCGCGCAGGACTGCTGCTGCATCAGTAGACCCCCCTCCGAGGCCACCACCCATCGGAATCCTCTTGTGAATATGGATGTCCACTTTGCCAGATACCTTTGCCGCTTCCAGAACAAGATGTGCTGCCTTTGCCGCGATATTCTCTCCGGGGATTTCCACCGACGAAGTGACAGATACAGCGGTGGTACGGGAACGATTAAACCTGATCGTCAGATCATCGGCAATCGAAATGGTGTGGAAAATTGTACGGATGTCGTGGAATCCGTCGGCGCGCTTGCCGAGAACAGCAAGCGCGAGATTAATTTTGGCGTAAGCGCGGACGCGCAGCATTTAGTAATGGATCAGTGAAAAGACTTCGTGGTTTCCAAGTTTTGAGCGGCCATTGAGGAAATCCAGCTCAATGACGACACCCAGACCCACAACTTTTCCGTTCAGTTTCTCAACCAGATTCGCTACCGCAGCAGCGGTTCCTCCGGTAGCCAGCACATCATCAATGATGAGGACATTTTCGCCGGGCTCAATCGCATCCTGGTGGATTTCCAGCCGATCCGTACCATATTCCAGGGCATATTCCACGAATTCAACAGCGGATGGCAGCTTCTTGGGTTTACGAACCGGAACAAAACCAGCCCCCAGCGCATAGGCGACGGCTGGTGCGAAGAAATATCCACGGGCTTCAATCCCGATGACCTTGTCGATTTTCTGACCACTGTATTTGTTCGAAATCTCGTCCAGAACGGTTTTCAGCCCGATGGGATCTTTAATGAGGGTCGTGATGTCGTAGAAATTAATACCCGGCTTGGGGAAATCGGGAACTTCACGGATGAGTGCTTTGAGATTTGTCATTTCACGAAAAAACCATCGTAGCTTGCAGGTGCGGCTTCGCGCTCCTCAATTTTTCGGACATTGGAGAACCGTGGCCCCTGATGAAGATATCCGCGAAGGGTATCCAGTGCTGTCTCTGAACCCGTCGCGAAAACCTCTACCTCTCCACCTGGAAGGTTTTTTGCGTAGCCCACGACTCCCAGTTGTGCTGCATGTTTGCGAACAAAGGCGCGATAACCCACTCCCTGTACTCTGCCGGAAATCAGGAAATTTCGGGTCTGCTGCATATCGATTTCATACAATACCCCAATATGGAGAAAACTTCGGCGCTGTTGCGGCAACTGGGGCTGGTAAGTGCGGTTGCTCTGGTGGTGTCGAATATGGTGGGAAGCGGAATCTTTACCGCCAGCGGATTTCTGGCGCGTGATCTCGGTGATCCCAAGTGGCTGTTTGCCATCTGGATCGTCGGTGCGCTGGTCAGCCTGGCCGGAGCCTTCTGCTATTCCGAACTGGGCGTGAACTTTCCCAGTTCCGGTGGGGAATATGTCTACCTTACCCAGGCCTATGGACCTTCCTGGGGCTTCATGACCGGATGGGCTTCATTGTTTGCCGGATTTTCCGCTCCCATTGCCGCCTCTGCTCTCGCCTTTTCCAACTATGTCGGCTATTTCTTCCCGCAGTTCCAGCAGGATGCCGCTGCCTGGACGATTGGGCCTTCCTGGTTTGAGATCCGTATCGGGGGCGCGCAGATCCTGGCCTGCCTGCTGATCGGCATGTTGACGGTCATCAATATTCTTGGGGTTGTCCGTGCAGCACGGTTCCAGAACGTGATGACCGCAGCCAAGCTGACCATTCTGGGAGTGTTCATCTTCTTTGGACTTGCGGCAGGAACCGGAGATTGGGCCCATTTCAGCCAGCCAGCTGTCCGCGAATCCACCAATTCGATCTTTGCCCAGTTTGCGATCTCTCTCTGCTTTATCTACATGGCATATAGCGGATGGAATGCGGCCACGTATGTCGCAGAAGAACTGAAGCAGCCCGCCCGGAATCTTCCGCTGGCGCTGACCTACGGAACTGCCTTTGTAGCGATCCTCTTCATCCTGATGAATGTGGTGTATGTCTACGCCATTCCGATGGAAGAGATGAAGGGTGTGGTGGCAGTAGGAGCACTTGCCGCCTCGAAACTGTTTGGCCCTGAAGTGGCAGGAATTTTTAGTGCGCTGATGGCTCTTTCTCTGGTGCCCACCATTAACGCGATGGTGACAGTTGGTCCTCGTGTCTACTACGCGATGGCCCGGAACGGAGCGTTTCTGCGGATGGCGGCCAATGTCGATGAGCGATGGCATACGCCCGTTCAGGCGATCATTCTGCAGGGTGTGGTCTCCATGATCATGACGCTGACGCCATTTCCTTCCCTTCTGACGTTCATCGGATTTACACTGAACTTTTTCGCTGTCCTGAGCGTGGCTTCTCTGTTTCGCTTCCGGAAGCGTCCTAACTGGCAGAAGCTGGGCGTTGTCAGTTTTGCCTGGCCGCTGATGCCTGCCATTTTCATGATCGTGGGGACCTGGATGGTGATCTACGGATTCATCCTGATTCCCGGGATTTCCCTGACAGCCGTTGCCATGATTGCTGTCGGTGCACTGATTTACCGTTTCCGGATCCGTTCCAGTGATCCGCAAAAGCGCTTGGAGATGAATGCCTGAAATTCTTGATGGAATGAAGATCCGGGACCAGATCCTGGAAGAGCTGAAGCCCCGTGTGCAGCAGCTTGCCGCAAAGGAGCGTGTTCCCGGGCTGGCCGTTGTGTTGGTCGGTGAAGACCCTGCTTCCGAAATCTATGTCCGGAACAAAGTGAAAGCGTGTGAAGCTCTGGGGA
Organism: Bryobacteraceae bacterium; assembly: GCA_037190045.1. Lineage (GTDB taxonomy): Bacteria > Acidobacteriota > Terriglobia > Bryobacterales > Bryobacteraceae > JAPKYZ01. The sequence goes on from JBBCIQ010000004.1 coordinate 959,252, forward strand.
TTTATAGCGAGAAGATCACTCCCCCTGCGTCAATCACAACTGAAGAGCTGCTGGCGATTATCGACAGACTGAATCACGACCCAAAGATCGACGGCATCCTGGTGCAGATGCCTCTGCCATCGCAGATCAATGATCAGGCCGTGCTGCATGCCATTGATCCGGATAAAGACGCGGATGGATTTCATCCCACGAATGTCGGCAAGCTGGTTGAAAATGCTCCAGCTGCCCGGTCCTGTACTCCTGCCGGGGTCATGGAGATTCTGCGCCGGAGTGGCATTGAGGTTGCGGGAAAAAAGGCAGTGGTAGTTGGTCGCAGCGATATCGTCGGCAAGCCTATGGCCCTGATGCTGCTGCATGCCAATGCGACAGTCACCATCTGTCACTCAAAGACGAAAAATCTGGCAGAGGAATGTGCGCATGCAGACATACTGGTGGCGGCCATCGGACGGGCGGAGTTCATCCGCGCAGAGCATATCAAACAAGGTGCTGTTGTGATTGATGTGGGCATGAACAGGGTGGACGGCAAACTGTTTGGCGACGTCCAGCGCTCGGCAGAGGAAGCCAATGCGTCCGCTTATACGCCGGTTCCAGGCGGAGTAGGCCCGCTGACCATCGCCATGCTGATGTCGAATACTGTCCAGCTGGCAGAGCGCCATCTCGGAATCCAGGCTTAAGTCTGTGCTGCGTGTTGGACTGACCGGCGGCCTTGCAACCGGCAAAAGCGTTGTCAGTGAGGAACTGGGGCGGTTGGGTTGTCATGTTATTCATGCCGACCGGCTGGGGCACCAGTTGCTGGCTCCGGAAGGAGCAGCTTTCGCTCCGGTGGTGGTGGAATTTGGCCCCAAAATTCTGGTCGAGGGAAAAATTGACCGGAAAATCCTGGCTCGCGAGGTGTTTTCGCGTCCGGAGCGGCTGGCCCGATTGAACGAAATTATTCATCCTCTCGTCTTTGAATTAGAGGAAAAGCTGATTCGGAACGTAGAAGATCCTGACGCCATTGTTGTGGTTGAGGCCGCCATCCTGATCGAGACAGGATCTTATCAGAAGTATGACCAGTTGATTGTGACGGTATGTGAAGAGCAGCAGCAGATTGAAAGAGCCATGAAACGGGATGGCCTTTCAGAGGAAGAAGTCAGGTCTCGTCTGGACCGGCAGATGCCTCTGGAGGAAAAGAAAAAATTTGCAAATTATATAATTGACACATCCGGCTCAATGGACGAGACCCTGAAGCAGGTCTGTCTTGTTTACGAAAGTCTGCGGAAAATTACATGAAAGCCAGAATCTTCGTCATCGCCGCCCTGTTAGCTGGTGGATTCTACTATGCGACTTCGGTTGCGAACTGGAAGCTGTCGCATATCCTGCGCCCTACTGAAAATGCAGGAAATGCGAAGGATTCTTCTCCTATGTGGTCCGGCCCGGATATAGCGCTTTCGGCGGGTCTGAGTGCAGATGAGCTGAATAACATCGAAATATACAAGCGTGCCCACGATGCCACCGTCAATATCACCAGTACGGTCTACCGCCGGGGATGGTTTATGGAAATCTATCCCTCCCGTAACTCAGGTTCCGGGTTCATTGTCGATAACAAAGGCCATATCCTGACGAACTTCCATGTGGTTTCCGGAACCTCGGAACTGATTGTCACAACTGCGGACAAGAAAAAGCACAAGGCTCAGGTTCTGGATCGCGATCCGGCCAATGATCTTGCCCTGATCAAGATTGAATCATCAGGTAAGCTCCCCAACCTCTCGATGGGTGATTCGGAAAATTTGCAAGTGGGGCAGAAGGTGCTGGCAATCGGAAATCCCTTTGGATTGGATGGTACATTGACCACCGGAATCATCAGTTCTCTGGGCAGAACCATTCAGGATGAGGGCCAGCGGGAGTTGGAAGGCCTGATTCAGACGGATGCAGCAATTAATCCCGGAAATTCAGGAGGGCCTCTTCTCGACAGCCAGGGGAACGTTATCGGAATCAACACCGCAATTTATGGTCCGGGCGGCAATATCGGGATCGGCTTTGCCATGCCCATTAACAAGGCAAAGATGATGCTCAATGATTACCAGTCGGGACGAACCTATGAGCCTCCGGCTCCGTTGGGTGTCCGGGTGCTGTATGTATCGGGTGAATGGGCGGAAGTGCTGGGTCTGCCGGAGTCCGGTGGACTGCTGGTGCAGGAAGTCCAGCGTGGATCTGTGGCTGACCGCTCCGGCATCAAGGGACCACAGGAGCTGAGAATTCTGGGTGGTCAGGAAATCGGCATTGGCGGCGATCTGATCCAGGAGATTGATGGCCGGGCGTGTGACCGCGCAGATGCCATCGGCCGTGCTCTTTCCCGTCGGCGTGCGGGAGATGTCATTGACGTCAAAATTTTCCGCGGCGGACGCAGTCAGACCTTGAAAATCACTCTGAGTGCTGGTGGCAAAAGAGCAACGCTATAGTCAATCAGCAAAATCACCATTTAGGAATCGTGGAATGGAAAGTGTTTAGAGTGTCTTTTTTGAAGATTTCCTTGGTTTTGTTCTCTTTGATTATTCTTTGTCCGCCTTCTGTGGCGAACGGAGCATCTCTGGACGCAGTCCAGTTAGAAAAGGAACTGACGGAGATTACCCGCCACTTTCATGGCAGAGTCGGGGCCTGTGTCCGGTCCGGTGAAACAGTCGCCTGTACGAAAGGCGACGAGCGTTTTTCGATGCAGAGTGTGATGAAGTTGCTGGTTGGAGTTGCGGTTCTTGATCGCGTGGATCATGCAGGATGGAATCTGAGCGACTCCGTCATGATTCACAAAAAAGATCTCAGTCTTTATGTGCAGCCTCTGGCGAAGCTGGTGAACGATTCCGCGGGATTCAGGACGACCATTGGCGATCTGGTTCGGAGAGCCGTGATTGAGAGTGATAGCGCGGCCACAGATATTTTGATTGCTCGTCTGGGAGGTCCAGCGGCTATTCAGTCTTTTCTCCAACAAAAAGGTGTCAGTGGAATTCGGCTGGATCGGGATGAGCGCCATCTGCAGACAGAAATTGTGGGATTAAGCTGGAAGCCCGAATATGTCGATCCGGCAGTTCTGGATCATGCAATCGCATCTGTTCCGCAGAATATTCGGGAGCAGGCATATCGGCAGTATCAAAAAGATGCACGGGACACAGCCACCCCGCTCGGGATGGTCAATTTTCTGAGTCGGCTCCAGAAGGGAGAGCTTCTTTCCGGGACCTCTACTCGGTTTGTCTTGCAGGCAATGGAGGAATGTGTCACATTTCCGAATCGGCTGAAGGCAGGTGCTTCTGCAGGATGGAAAGTGTCTCATAAAACCGGCACCAGCGGGTCATGGAAGGGGGTGACGGCGGCGACAAATGACGTCGGTCTTTTAACCGCTCCTCCGGGGGAAGTGCTTTCGATTTCTGTATTTGTGGCGGATTCATCTGCAAGTTCTTCAGATCGTTCAGCCATGATTGCCAGGATTTCTGAGCTTGCCATTCATCATTTCCGATAGTCATTGTGACTGCCCGGTTTCTGGTCTCCGGAAATCTAAATATCTCGTGTTAAACTGAAAGGCAGTCCGCAGACTGTCCTTCAGAGCCATTTCTCTGTCGTAATTGCAGGCGCTTACCAATGTTCGACAATTTATCCGAAAAGTTGCAGCGGGTTTTCAAAGGCCTGCGCGGCGAAGGGAAATTAACGGCTGAAAATATGGAAGCGGCGCTCCGGGAAATCCGGGTCGCGCTTCTGGAGGCCGACGTACATTTCAAGGTCGTCAAACAGCTCATCGAATCCATCAAGGAAAAAGCGATGGGACAGGAAGTGCTGACGGCTTTCTCCCCGACCGAACAGGTCATCAAGATTGTCCGGGATGAGTTGGTTCAGATTCTGGGGCAGCACACCTCCCGCCTGCGGTTTGCCAGCGAACCCCCAACGGTTGTCATGATCGTGGGACTTCAGGGTTCCGGTAAAACCACCTCAACTGCCAAGCTGGCCAAATGGCTGGTGAAGCAGGGAAATAAGCCACTGCTGGTCTCCGTTGACGTTTATCGTCCAGCTGCCCGTCAGCAGTTGTCCGTTCTTGCCAAACAGCTTCAGATCTCCATTTATGAAGGAGAACCTGGTGAGGTTCGTCCGGTGGAACTGGCAAAAGGTGCCAAGCGGGAAGCCAACCAGCTGGGACGCGATATCATTCTGGTGGATACTGCCGGTCGCCTTCATATTGATGAAGAACTGATGACCGAACTGCAGCAGCTGAAAGAGCTGCTGAACCCCACTGAAATTCTTTTTGTTGCAGATGCTATGACGGGTCAGGACGCCGTCCGCTCTGCAGATGAGTTCCACAAGCGTCTGGGGATCACGGGTGTGATTCTGACCAAAATGGATGGTGACGCCCGTGGTGGTGCCGCACTTTCTATTCGGCAGATTACCGGACAGCCCCTGAAATTTGTCGGTACGGGTGAAAAAACGGATGCCATTGAGCCCTTTCATCCCGACCGGGTTGCCCAGCGCATTCTGGGTATGGGCGATGTGCTCAGCTTCATCGAGAAGGTCGAACAGACCATCGATCAGAAAGAAGCTGAGAAGATGCAGCGAAAGCTCATCGAAAATGACTTTTCTCTGGAAGACTTCCGGGATCAGCTGAAACAGATCCGGAAGCTGGGGCCGCTGGAGAACTTGCTGGGAATGATTCCAGGTGCAGGTGCGCTCAAGGGTCTCAAAAATGCCAAGGTCGATGAGAATGAGCTGACAAAGATTGTCGCCATCATCGATTCCATGACCCCGCGTGAACGCAATAATCACATGATTATTGATGGCCGCCGTCGCAGGCGGATCGCAAAGGGAAGTGGAACGCAGGTGCAGGATGTCAATAATCTCCTGAAGCAATATGGAGAGGCGCGCAAGATGATGAAGCGCCTGCAGGGCGGACTGACTTCCGGCGCGCTCGGCAAAAAGATGAAAAATTTCAAGATGCCGTCGATTGATGATCTGATGAAGTTGAGATAATCAGCGGCAGCAAGAGTTTTGTAAAGATTGAAGCGAGGTAATTGTTGAATGTTAATGATTCGTTTGGCGAGGTTTGGTTCTAAGAAGAAGCCGACCTATCGTCTGGTTGTGATTGAGAAAGCCCGTGCACGCGATAGCCGCGCCATTGAAATTGTGGGTCACTACAATCCGGTGGCACAGCCCGGTGTTGTCAGTCTGAAGCATGATCGCATTGAACACTGGATCAAGTCCGGTGCACAGCCTTCCGATACCGTAAAGCGTCTGATCGAAAAGAACCCTGCAACCGCAACGCCTGCTGCCTAAGACGGCGGAAGCTTCCGGAGGAGAAGAATGGACGTCAAAGAGCTGGTAGAAGACATTGCGAAATCACTCGTGAATTCCCCCGACCAGGTGGAAGTCCGCGAAATTCCCGGTGACGGGGATCTGACGACACTGGAGCTGAAGGTTGCTCCGGAAGATCTGGGTCGTGTGATTGGAAAGCAGGGTCGGACTGCGCGCTCTATCCGTTCACTTCTGAATGCTGCGGGAACCAAGGCGGATCGACGGTTCTTTCTGGAAATTCTGGAATAGGTGGATCGTGTTGTCATAGCGACGCTTCGTCGTCCACGGGGAATCAGGGGAGAGCTGGTAGCCACTCCTCACACGGATTTCCCGGAGAGGTTCGCCGATCTTCAGCGTGTGTACGTCGGAGATCGTGAGATGGAAGTGGAGCGGACTTGGTGGCACGGTGCGGACATCGTTTTCAAGTTTGCTGGTGTGGACTCCATGGATGATGCGGGGCCGCTGGCGGGAAATGATGTCGAGATTCCGGAGAATGAGCGGGTTCCTCTTCCTGAAGGTGAGTATTATCTGAGCGACCTGATGGGTTGCAAGGTGTACGACAAGGGAGAGTTGGTGGGAGAAGTTTCTGACTGGCAGGAGTTGCCGGGACAGATTCTGCTGACTGCCGGAGATATTGATTTTCCCTACCGTCTGATTCAGAAAGTGGATCTGGGGGAGCGAAGAATTGATGTCGAGCTTCCGGAAGGTCTGCGGGATCTGAACAGGTAGGACTGTCTGCAATGAAGTTCGATATTGTCACGATCTTCCCGGATTTTTTTGAAGGTCCATTCCGGCTGGGAGTGGTCGGAAAAGCGATTGAATCCGGGATTGTCGATGTTCAGGTCCATAATCTGCGTGACTGGACGACGGACAGACACAAGACGGTGGATGACCGGCCTTTTGGTGGTGGCGAGGGGATGGTGATGAAGTGCGAACCTCTCTTTGCTGCTGTGGAAGAGATCCGGAAGCCGGACGAGCGTGTGATTCTGCTTTCTGCCCAGGGCAGGAAGTTTGACCAGGCCACTGCCCGCCGGTTGTCGCAGGAAAGTTCCTGCATGCTTATCTGTGGACGCTATGAGGGTGTCGATGAGCGTGTGGCGGAACATCTGGTGGATGAAGAGTTATCCATTGGAGATTTTGTTTTGAGTGGTGGCGAATGGGCTGCCGCAATTGTAGTGGATGCGGTTTCCCGACTTCTTCCCGGAGTGGTGGGGAATCAGGATTCCACGCAATATGAATCGTTTAGCGATCCAGGGCTGCTTGACTGTCCGCACTGGACGCGGCCAGCAGATTTTCGCGGATGGAAAGTCCCCGATGTTCTGGCTGGGGGAAATCATGCGGAGATCCGCGAATGGCGACGCAGGGCTGCTGAAGAAAAGACGGCGCGGATGCGTCCGGACCTGTTAGTGAGCCGTAACGATAAGTTAAAGTAGTAAAGGAAGAAGTTGAGATGCAAAACGCTCTGTTGACGAAAGTTATCGAAAAGAATAAGCGGACGGACATTCCCGAGATCCGTATCGGTGACACGCTCCGTGTTCACGTCAAGATCAAGGAAGGCGATAAAGAGCGCCTCCAGGCATACGAGGGTGTTCTGATTGCCCGGAAGAATACGGGTCTTGGCGAAAACATCACTGTCCGGAAGACCAGCTTTGGCCAGGGTGTTGAGCGTATCTTCCCCCTTCACGGACCTGTAGTCGATCACATCGACATTGTCCGTACCGGGCGGGTTCGTCGCTCCAAACTCTACTATCTGCGCGGCCTGCGTGGCAAGGCTGCTCGTCTGCGCGAACGCGTCTAAGGATCGCTTATTACCAGCCGTTTCGAGAGTGACGCTCGAAAACACGGACACAACTGGATTGCCGGCGTCGATGAAGTTGGCCGGGGTTGTCTGTTTGGTGCCGTGTTTGCTGCCGCTGTCATTCTGGATCCGGCTAAGCCGATTCGTGGTCTCAACGACAGTAAAGTTCTTTCTCCGGATCGGCGGGCAGTGCTCGCCGATCGTATTCTGGAACGCTCCATCGCCTGTGCTGTTGCGGCAGTGGATGCTTTCTGGATTGACCGAATCAATATCTACCAGGCGTCACGCCTTGCCATGAAGCAGGCGGTCGGACGCCTTTCTGTTTCTCCGGACTTTCTTTTCGTGGACGCACTCACACTGGATGTTGAAATCCCCCAGAAGGCCCTGATCAAGGGCGATCTCCGCTGTGCATCCATCGCTGCCGCTTCGATTGTCGCCAAGGTGGCGCGGGATAGAGTCATGGCCACATGGCACGAGATCTTTCCTGAATACAATCTCGGCAGTAATAAAGGATACTGTGCTCCGGATCATTACAAAGGTCTGGAATCCCATGGCCCTGTTGCGCAACACCGATACAGTTTCAGTCCAGTCCAGTCTGCTGCCCGGCTGGGACAAGCGAGGTTGTTCTAGGCGATGGCTCGCAATTCCACGTGGCTGGAAAAACTGGCAGCACTCCTTTTTGTCATCTTCTGCTTTGAACTAGGCGTGTTTCTGATTGTCTATCCCTGGCTGGCACTGTGGGACCAGAGCTATTTTTCTACGCTGGGATTTTCCTTTCTGGGAACAGAATGGGAGACCATCTGGAGCAGTACATGGTTTCGTGGTGGTGTCAGCGGACTGGGCGTGGTGAATGTCCTGATTTCCTTCATTGAAGTGGGACGACTCCGTACCCATCCTCCCCGCCGGATTGTGACACGTGAATTTCCTTCGCAAGGATCGGAACTACAATAATGTCTGTGACGGAAAACTCTGCGGCATCCACAGAGATTACACCTCCCGAAACTCCTGAGGTCACGACTCAGCCCATTCTGCGTGAGCGGAACATCGTGGCGGAATGGACCGTGACTTTATTGCTTCTTCTGTTTGGAACAACAACCCTGGTTCAGGCGTTTGTTATACCAACAGGCTCCATGGAAGATACTCTTCTCATTGGCGATCATCTGCTGGTGGATAAGCTGGCGTATGCACCACCGGGCGCCATTTCCAAATACCTTCTCCCCTACACTCCGGTGAAACGGGGAGACATTATTGTCTTTCGCTATCCTGTCGATATCCGCCAGACATTTGTGAAGAGAGTGATCGGGATGCCGGGCGACCACATCCGCATTGAAGCGAAAACCGTATATCTGAACGGAAAACCGCTGCAGGAATCTTATAAGTACGCAAAGTCGGATTATCTCCAGACCTATCGTGATTTCTTTCCCAATGATCCGAATGTTCATCTGGAAGAACCCGCAATGAAGATGCTGGAGCAGAATATTGAGGGCAGGGATGTCGTGGTTCCGCCGGATCACTATTTCGCGATGGGAGATAACCGGGATTTTTCTCTGGATTCACGTTACTGGGGATTTGTTCCCCGGGAGAATATCATCGGAAAACCACTGATCATTTACTGGTCGTATGATGCACCGACAGAACGTCTGACCGGCAACTGGATCAATCCGGAACATCTCCTGGATCTCGCCCAGAATTTTTTTACCAAGACACGATGGAAGCGTACGCTGCATCTCATCCGTGGAGAAACTGTTGAATAATGGCAAAGCAAAACTCTAAGGCCCATGGCACTGCTGAAAGTGTCGTAGCTGAAGCGAAAACAGAAGCCGGCAAAAAGAAAACGGAAAAGCCCAAAGAGTCCGGTGGTGACTGGTTTAAACGCCAGGTAGCAGAGTGGAGTGTCACCATCCTGATGCTGCTGTTCGGTACCACTACCCTGGTGCAGGCTTTTGTTGTCCCGACCGGATCAATGGATACCACTCTCATGATTGGTGACCATCTGTTTGTGGACAAGCTGGTGTATGCACCCCCGGGACCCATTAGTGGCAAGCTGCTCCCCTACCGGGAAGTAGAGCGGGGAGACATCATTGTCTTCCGGTATCCGCCGGATATTCGCCAGAATTATGTGAAGCGTGTGATCGGTATTCCCGGAGATCGTATTCGTGTGGTGGACAAGAAAGTTGTTCTCAACGGCAAAATGCTGGAAGAACCTTATGTTCAGTACATCCGGCCCTATATCGATTCTTATGCCGACAACTTTCCTTCGGAACCGAATGTTCGCGTGGATGCAATGGCGCTGGATATGCTGGCCAATCACGTCGTTAATGGAGAAATTGTCGTTCCTCCCGGCAAGTACTTCGCGATGGGCGACAACCGCGATAACTCAGCGGATTCCCGATACTGGGGATTTGTTCCCCGCGAAAACATTGTCGGAACGCCAACCATTATTTTCTGGTCTTATGATGCTCCAACCGATCGTCTGGCGAGCGGAAACATTGATCCAGCACACATCTTTGATATCGTGACCAACTTTTTCAGCAAGACGCGTTGGGATCGTCAGTTCCAACTGGTTCGCAGCGCCGATATTTAACTCATCATGTCTCGATCCAACTACTACGGCCTGATCCTGGCTGGAGGCCGTGGTACCCGTTTCTGGCCGCTCAGCCGTAAAGCAAGATCAAAGCAGGTTCTTCCGGGCTTCGGTGTGAATTCCTCCGGGGCAGCAAGCGGACGTTCCCTGATCCAGCAGACAGTGGACCGGCTCAAGCCGGTTCTGCCGCCGGAACGGATGTGGGTGCTGACCAATGAACTGCTACGGGATGAAATTGTGCATCAGTTGCCGGAAGTTCCCGAGCGGCAGATTCTGGCTGAACCGGCACAAAGAAATACCGCTCCCGCCATTGGACTGGCTGCTCAAATCCTGAATGGACTGGATCCGGATGCGGTGATGGGCGTATTTCCTTCAGACCAGATTGTTCTGAAGCCTGCCCGCTTCCTTCGCTTTGTCCGTGCAGCCTACCGGACGGGCAGGGAAGGCGCCCTGACTGTGCTGGGAGTCCAGCCGCGATGGCCGGAAACAGGATATGGCTATATTGAATTCCCTAAGGGCACTGAGTCAGGAGCACTCACTCCATTGGGAGTGAAACGCTTTCGGGAAAAGCCGGATCTCAAAACTGCCCGTCGTTTTGTTGCAGCAGGAAATTATGGATGGAATGCCGGCATGTTCTTCTGGCGGGCTTCCGTGTTTCTGGAAGAGCTGCGGCGCCATCTTCCGAAAACGGCCACTCTTCTTTCCGGGCTTCCTGTATTTGCTGATCGGGAATTCATGTCCCGGTTGTCAGAAATTTTCCCTCTCTGTGAGAACATCTCGGTGGATCATGCCGTGATGGAGAAGTCCACCAATGTCTCAGGTTTCGCCATGGATGATGTGGGATGGAATGATGTCGGTAGCTGGAATGCTGTCTATGATCTGGAACGCAAGGACGTTGCTGGGAACGCTGTGCGTGGAGAGGCGATCTTTACCAATCTGGCGAGCGGCAACTATGTGAATGCTTCCGGCAAACTGGTTGCCATGATCGGGGTGAAAGATCTGGTAGTGGTGGATACCCCGGATGCACTGCTCATCTGTCACCGGGATCAGGCACAGAAAGTCGGAGAACTGGTGAAAGTGCTGGAAGAGGAAGAGAAAGAAGAACTGCTTTAAGCGGACAGGTAGAGTTCAGGATTTAGAAGAAAGGCGGCCTTAGCGGGCCGCCTTCTTTTCATTCTTGAGGATTTTTTTCAGGCTGCGGATTGCGCGATCCACTTCTTTTTCCGTCAGGATGTACGGAGGCAGAAAACGGATCACTGTGTCATGGGTGACATTGAACAGAAGACCTTCCTTGAAGCCTTCCTGCACCAGATGCTTGCACTCATAATCCAGTTCGACACCAATGATCAGCCCTGATGCACGGACTTCCTTAATAAAGGGGAAGGATTGTTGCAGGGAACGCAGTTCTGACCAGAAGTATTCACCCACACGGGTAATCTGAGGTAGCAGTTCGTCCAGAATGGAATAGAACTCCAGTGCCACGCGTGTGATTAGTGGACCACCGCCATAGGTTGTCCCATGCATTCCGGGTGCGATGGCTGCGGCTGCTTTCTCGTTGGCCACCACAGCACCTAATGGGAATCCACAGGCGATGGGTTTTGCGATTGTCAGCACGTCCGGAAGAATCACAGGATTGAATCGCTGATAGGAATAATACGTTCCGGTGCGGCCTACGCTGCACTGGATGCCATCCTGAATGAGCAAGGCATCGTATTGCGTTGCCAGCGAACGGGCTTTGGAGAAGAACTCATTGGTGATGGGCAGAACTCCACCTTCACCCTGAATGCCTTCCATGATGATGCCAGCCGTCCGTTCATTCACCGCTGCTTCCAGCGCCGCCACGTCATTCCGTTCGATAAACTTCACACCCGGAAGCAGTGGTTCAAACGGTTCGCGATATTTCGGCTGCCCCGTGATGGAGAGTGCACCGAATGTCCGGCCATGGAAAGAGTTTTCCAGGGCAATCAGCTCGAACTTGTCCTTGCTGATCTTGCGGCCATGGCTGCGCGCCATCTTCAATGCGCCTTCGATGGCTTCCGTTCCGGAGTTACAGAAGAAGGCCCGATCCAGCCCACTGGTTTCCACGATCTTCTGGGCAAGCAATCCCTGATAGGGATGATAGTAGAGGTTAGAGGTGTGGATGATTTTGGATGCCTGATCCTTGATCACCTGCATAATGCGTGGATGATTATGTCCAAGGACATTAACGCCGATGCCTGCCAGCAAGTCCAGGTACTTGTTTCCGTTTGCATCCCACACCCAGCATCCACGTCCACGTTCCAGTTCCAGGGGATAGCGGGCATAGTTCTGCAGCAGATACTTCTGCTCTCTTTCGACGACGGACAGGCCGTCCGTCCTGTTTTCTGTATCAGTCATTTCTTGATTACTCGATGAATCCCAGGTCTCTCAGGGAGGACTCCGGCTGATTCCCCTCAAAGATTGCAAACCCGGCCTTCTGCCGTCCGTTTTCCAGCGCGACACCATACGGTGGATCGCCATGCGGGAATACTTCCTTTAGCGCAACTGCGTCAGTGGAAAGTACGGCACGAAATCCTGTCATATCCAGGAATCCCTGCGCAAATTCAGGGACACGGGTTGCAACCGCTACCAGCCTTGTATCTTGCCACTTATGTTTCGATAAAGCTACTGCGGCCTGATAACAGTGTGTACACTCCGGATCAAAGAAATAGAGAAAAACTTTTCCTTCGTGCAGTGAATAGGGTTTTCCATCCACAATGGTTGTCTCCGGAGCCAGTGTTCCCGTCTGCTGATTGGCAACAACGCCATAGGAAACTCCGGCAAAAACCGCAATCGCTCCCAGAATAATCAGGGCTCCCCGCAGATTTGTCGATTTACGGGACCAGACTCCAGCAGCAACGGAGGCCAGCAGCATGGCTGTATCTCCAATGAAGAAGCCGGGACCGACAGCGCGCTTCAGCCAGGGGAAGCAACTGCAATCCTGACCTGTGAGGTCCGTATAGTAGTAGCCCACCCAGACCATGAATGCCACCAGCATCAGTCCCGTCAGCCAGGCTCCCCAGCGCCGAAACCGCGGAATCAGGATCAGCACTGCTGACCATGCTTCCACCACGCCGAGAATAATTGTGAAAGGAAGTGCCACCATGCCCGGAACCTTCATCTGGTTCAGCTTGGTGGAGGCTTCCAGCGGATCTACAATCTTCCAGATTCCGGAGGCGGTGAACAGAAGGGCAATGACAATGGCGCCGATCCAGCTGGCGATGGACTTCCATGCTGGTAGTTCCAGCGAAGGGCTCTGGTTTGGATAGACGGCGCTCTCTTCCATGTCTTCATTGTATTCTCGCGAACTGGCGAGAGCGCCTGATGGGCAAAGTTACTTCCGGAAGAATTCCCGTGCGCGATCCACTGTTTTTGCAATGTCGGCATCGCTGTGGGCGGCCGAGACAAAGCCTGCTTCAAACTGGGAAGGCGCAAGGTAGACTCCACCATCCAGCATCCAGTGGAAGAACTTGCCAAATTTTTCGGTATTGCTGGTTCGTGCCGATGCAGGATCTGTCACGGGCTGGTCGGTGAAGAAGTAGGTGAACATCGATCCCACACGGTTGATGGTGATGCCGGGGAATTTTTCCGCACAGAGAGCTGCGGTCTTCTGTTCCAGCTGCGTATAAACTTCGGGATGCGCTTTCAGTTCGCGCAGCATGGCAAGTCCAGCTGCAACTGCCAGTGGATTTCCGGAAAGTGTTCCTGCCTGATAGATGGGACCCGTGGGAGCGATATGGCTCATGATGTCCTTGCGTCCACCATAAGCTGCGATGGGAAGTCCGCCACCCACGATTTTTCCCAGAGCCGTGAGATCGGGAGTGATGTTGAACAGCTTCTGAGCGCCGCCAAAGGAAACACGGAATCCGGTCATCACTTCGTCAAAGATCAGTAATGCACCATATCGGGTACAGATGTCGCGCAATCCTTCCAGAAAGCCCGGAGCCGGAGGAATACAACCCATGTTTCCAATGACGGGTTCCAGAATAATGGCGGCAATCTGATCTCCGCGCTCAGAGAAAGCTTTTTCGACCGCTTCCAGATGATTGTAGGGAAGGGAAATGGTGGTGGCCGCAAATGCTTGTGGAACGCCAGCGGAATCCGAGATGCCCAGTGTTGCCAGACCGGAACCTGCTTTCACCAGCAGTGAATCCACATGACCGTGATAGCAGCCTTCAAACTTGATGGTGAGATCCCGCCCCGTAAATCCTCTGGCTACGCGCAGCGCACTCATGGTGGCTTCCGTGCCTGAGTTGACCAGACGCACCATTTCCATGGAAGGGAACGCATCACGGATTGCTTCGGCAAGATGGATCTCGCGCTCCGTGGGAGCTCCGAAGCTGGTGCCGGATTCCAGGACTTCCTCAATTGCTGCAATGACAGCAGGCGGTCGATGGCCCAGGATCAGCGGACCCCACGAGCCAACATAGTCGATGTACTCGTTTCCGTCTTCGTCAAACAGATGAGAACCCTGACCACGTTTGATGAACGGTGGCGTTCCTCCCACACTGCGAAACGCGCGTACAGGAGAATTGACACCGCCCGGAATAATTTCACGGGCACGTTCAAGAAGGGCTTGGGATCGAGTCAGGCTCACCCAACCACGATACGACGGAGGAAACTGTTCACCAAAATCTCCCGCACGGTCAGGTTGAGGGTGTTGAGGAATCGATCCTTGAGATCGAGATAATTTTGCGTACCTGCAAAGAGGTCCTGCATGAGTTCCTGAAAGCGTGGACTCTTGTGGATGTATTCCACCATGCGGGTAGGCGCACTGCGAAACAGAAACTTGCCGAGGAAGAGTCTTTTGGCGAGGGATGAGCCGAATTCCAGATCTTCAATGAAATCGCTGCGGAGCCAGTTACGGTAGGCTGTGATCCGTTCTTCCGGTGAGTGTTTGCCATTCAGGATCAGCTGCGTAGCGATATCAGCGGAGCGCATGGCGTAGTAGAGGCCTTCTCCGGTAATGGGGTCCACCAGTCCCGCTGCATCGCCGACTGCGATCCATCCCTGACCCGCCATTCTGTTGTTCTTCCATCCCGGAGTTTCGAGTGAAGGAAGCATGTGGCCATAGAAGCGGGCGTCACGAAGATCAATGCCTTTGTCCTTCATGTACCGTTCCAGCCGCTGACGCAGGCTCTGCGCGGATTCGCCTTTACCGCAGATGCCAATGGAAAGATGTCCACAGCGGGGGAAGACCCAGATATACCCTTCCAGTTGTGGAAGAAACTGGATATCCACATGCTCCTGCCGGACGGGGACATAGTATCCCAGCGCTGTCATGGTGTCGGCTGCGGTCCACTCTGTTCCCAGATTGCGGAAAGGGTTCCTTGCACCTGTGGCGACAATGCAGAAGTCTGCATCCAGGGAACTGTTTTTGGTGTGGATCTTCCAGCCTGATCCGGCTTGCTCCACCTCCGTTACCCGAGCCTTTTCGATGTGGGCGCCTGCGCGGATGGCGCGGTCCAGCATCATCTGGTTGAGGTCAGTGCGGGAATAGATCAGCAGCGGGCGACTGAGCTTCATGGAGGCATTCCCCGTCATGGGGGCTGCCAGCACAGTCTCAGTCACGATTTTCTTCGGTGTGTCGTTGTCGATCAGGAAGGGATACTTCTGGTAGGCCTTGTAAGTCAGCCCGCCCCCGCAGGGTTTTTCCCATGCCAGCTTTTCATCGAACAAAACTGTTTCGATACCGGCTTCCGCCAGTTGAGCCGCTGCCATGGAACCCGCAGGTCCCCCACCCAGAACGACAACGCGTCTCAAGGGTGACTGCCTTGTGCAGGCGCTGTGCCAGTCTTTCGACCTTTCACCACCCACTTGCCACTCTTCTGTTCCAGTGTGTAGCCGATAGACATGGAACCGCCCGGCTCATTGCTGCCCTTGGGTTTGAAGACCGCGGTGGCGTCTGCCTCACCCTCCCGGAAGGAGACAGAGGAGACATCGACGTCCATGTGGCTCAGATCGATATCTGTGCGGGTTTTGAGATGATCGACAATTCCTTCCTTTACGGCCTCCTTGTTCTGGATGTCCGGTCCGCAACCGGTAAGGAAGAATGCAGAGACAATTACGCTGAGCCAGTATTTCACATGCCGATTATAAAAGATCGGGAAGTATTTCCTATGAAGAGGGTGTTTTTCCACGGAGAAAATCGAAGTCACAACCCTCATCGGCCTGTGTGACGTGGTCAAGAAACAGCTTTCCGTATCCACGTGAATAATGAGGGACAGGCGGAACAAAATGTTCCAGCCTCCGCCTGATTTCTTCTTCACTCAGCGTGACATTGATCTGGCGGCTATCAGTATCGAGCACGATTTCATCTCCGGTCCGGATCGCCCAGAGTGGTCCGCCCACTGCTGATTCGGGAGTGACATGTAGAACAACTGTTCCAAAGCTGGTTCCACTCATGCGCGCATCGGAGATGCGCACCATATCGCGAATACCTTGTTTGAGTAACTTTTGCGGCATGGGGATTTGCCCCCACTCTGGAAATCCGGGACCGCCTTTTGGGCCGCAGTTCTTCATGACAAGGATGCTGTTTTGATCGACAGGAAGATCATCCCGGTCGATCTCCGCCATCATCTGCTCCCGGTTTTCAAAAACATAAGCGGTGCCCCGATGCTGCAACAGTTCCGGGGAAGCGGCGGTGACTTTGATGACTGCTCCACGCGGCGTGATGTTTCCATGGAGCACTGCCGTTCCTCCCTCATCTGCCATGGGACGGATGACGTCCGGGATATGGCATTCGGCGCTTGCCACATTTTCTCCGATTGTTTTTCCATTGACCGTCAGCGAATCGGAATGCAGACGATCCCCCAGTTCTTTCATCACCACAGGAACACCACCGGCAGCAAAGAAGTCCTCCATCAGGTATTCACCGGATGGCTTCACATTGACGATCCAGGGAATTCTGCGGGAGATGGCATCAAAATCATCCAGGCTCAGTTGAACTCCGGCTCTGCCCGCAATCGCCAACAGGTGGATAACGGCGTTAGTGGATCCACCGATTGCCATGTTCACCGCAATCGCATTTTCAAACGACTCCCGGGTCAGGATTCGGGATGGTTTCAGGTCTTCTTTCACCATCTCCACGCAACGCCTTCCCGATTCTTCTGCCAGTGCCAGACGTCTGGAATCCGGTGCCGGAATAGCAGCGCATCCGGGCAGGGTCATTCCCAATGCTTCTACCACTGAAGCCATAGTGGAAGCTGTTCCCATGACGGTGCAATGGCCAGCACTACGGGAAAGGCCACCTTCGATCTCGCACAACTGCTCATCGCTTATGTCTCCCGTGCGATAGAGATCAAAGAGCTTCCGGCCATCCGTGCCGGAACCCAGTTTCTGATTCCTCCACTGCCCTGCCAGCATTGGGCCGCCCGTCACCATGATGGACGGGATATCTGCACTGGCTGCTCCCATCAATTGGGCAGGCGTGGTCTTGTCGCACCCACCCAGCAGGACCACTCCATCTACGGGATTCGCCCGGATTGATTCCTCCACATCCATTGCCATGAGATTGCGGAACAACATGGCCGTCGGCTTCATGTAGATTTCGCCCAATGAAATGGTGGGGAACTCCAGCGGAACACCTCCTGCTGCCCAGACTCCGCGCTTCACGGCCTCCGCTACCAGACGAAGGTGTGCATTGCAGTTATTAAGTTCGCTCCATGAATTGCAGATGCCAATGATGGGGCGTCCATCAAAGATGTCGTGGGAAAATCCTTCGCTGCGCAACCATGCACGTCGGGCGAAGGCGTAATATTCAGGACCACTGAACCAACTCTGGGAGCGAAGTTTCACTTCCATACGGAATCATAGAATGAGAGATGTCTGCAACTGGAATGCTCTGCCCGGAAATTCATTCATGAATACTAATTCTTCCCTTTACATCCCGAACCATCACCGAATTACAGATCTGGAAGTCATCGGTAACTTCATGAGGGAGTTTGCATTCGCGGAGCTGATTACAGCTGTTCCTCACATTCGTGTTACGCATCTTCCTGTTTCATATGAAGCTGGTTCAGGGAAATACGGAAAGATTATCGGGCATGTGGCAAAGGCTAATCCACAAAGTGAGCTGTTTGATGGGGAGCAGGACGGACTGATTGTATTTCACGGGCCGCACGCATATATCTCTCCTGCCTGGTATGAGTCAGGTAAGCCCGCTGTTCCCACCTGGAACTTTGCTGTAGTCCATGCCGGAGGAAAGCTCCGACGAGTAGATGATGATTCTCTGAAGGAAAAAACTCTGGAGAAACTGGTCCGGCAATTTGAATCAGAAGAAAATCCTACATGGGGTCTGGATCAGCTGACACCGGAATATCAGAAGAAACTCAGACAGGCGATTGTCGTCTTTGAGATGGAGATTGACTCGCTGGAAGCAAAGTTCAAGCTGGGGCTGGAACGGAGTGCAACAGATGTGGAGGGTATCTTAAACGGGCTGAATCAGACACAGCCTGAACGATCACTTCTGGAGTTTACGCAAGCCGAAATCAATCGGCGAGCATGATCCGTTTGACCTTTTTTGCCTTGCCCGTAGAAGGATCCACTGTTACCAGCAGTCCCCGCAACTCAACAATTCCCTTGGCTGCTTCCATGCGTGTGGGAAGGGAGGTCTTGAACTTTCGGAGAATGATCTCTTTGTCCACACCGATAACGGAATCATACGGACCCGTCATGCCTGCGTCTGTCTGATAGGCCGTGCCGTGTGTGAGGATGCGTTCATCGGCGGTCGGGATGTGTGTGTGCGTCCCCACCATGGCAGAAACACGCCCATCCAGATGCCATCCCATAGCGACTTTCTCGCTGGTAACTTCTGCATGGAAATCGACAAAACGGACCTTGATGTCATTGGGAAGAGAATCCAGCAGTTCATCCGCCTTGCGGAACGGATCATCCACCGAGGACATGTACACGCGACCCTGAAGATTCATCACCGCTACCGGGACATCGTTCTTTGCCCGGACAATGGTGAGTCCACGGCCGGGCAACTCGGGGACATAGTTGGCGGGTCGTAACAGCCGTTCTGAGGTGTTGAGGTAATCGTAGATCTCGCGTTTG
The DNA here is from genome assembly GCA_037190045.1 of Bryobacteraceae bacterium. GTDB lineage: Bacteria > Acidobacteriota > Terriglobia > Bryobacterales > Bryobacteraceae > JAPKYZ01. The sequence goes on from JBBCIQ010000004.1 coordinate 978,013, forward strand.
TCCCAGATATGGTTGCCGGATGTCAGAACATCGATGCCATAGCCGAACAGTTCTTCTGCGATGAGGGGAGTGATTCCGAAGCCACCTGCCGAATTTTCTCCATTGGCGATGACAAAATCGGCATTTTCATGAGCAATCAGCTTGGGAAGCTTATCTGCGACGATGCGACGCCCGGGGGAGGCGAAGATGTCGCCGATAAAGAGCAGATTCATGCAGAAGTTTATGGGAGCGCTACACTTGCGCGGTTGCTGGCTCCGTCATTGACCCCTAAAAGGCAAGGGGGGAACCCTCCGAGCGCCATTAGGCTTCTCCATGGCAGTTGCCTGCCGGAGCCTGCACACCGACGCATGTAAACGAGTCGGGCTCCATGACATTGACTATCGGATCAATTTTTGAGAACCAGCGGATGCTTCGGTAGAAGCGCTCCTTTTCCATCATACAGTCTCCTGTTTCACAAAAGTTAAATTTTCCAGGGAGGGCTGGTACTACATTGAAAAAGTCCTGATCATCATGGAGTCTGCAAGTTTTTGATACAGGGAGGATTTTTCATGAGAAAAAAACTGATGCTGGCTGCACTGATGGTATCTGCTTTCACGTATGCGGCTCCGGTATGTATATCCAGTAATCCTTATGATTACAATAGTTTGGGGAGTGAAGGGTGCTCCCTTGATGACCTCACTTTTACGAATTTTTCTTATGTGCCGGTAGGGATCGGGTCCATTCAGAATGCTTTTATTTCTTCCAATGGAATTGATCGACTTGTTCTTTCCGGACTTGTTGTGGGGGACTTTGGGGAATCGAATGGGATGAGTTTGTCCTTCGATATTGATGGGTTGTCACATCCGTTTTCCCGCAAAGTGACCTTTGTGGGTTCATGCACCCATGATCCTTCAGAAGGTGCACCGAATAATGGTCTACGGCTTGATTTGGGAGGCCATCCTGAAACCTCTCCTTGTGACGGGAATGATGAGATATTTACCATCACGGAATGGTTTGGGCCCTCTCCGAACTATCCGGAATATGGGCGATTTGCTGTCGAACTGGCTGGATATTCCCTCTCTGCACTTTATTCCGTGACGGTGGAATATTCCTTTGCAGAAGTCCCCGAGCCTGCCACTTTACTGTTTAGTGGTGCAGGTCTTGCCGTATTGTTGATGGTGCGCCGTCAGAAAAAACAGGCAGAATAAACCTGTTAGTTACTCAGCCACCTGTCGGGCATAAATCATATGTGAGATTTCCGGTGGCTGTTCACTCTGGTGATAGCTCCAGACGCGATCCCGAATCTCGCGGTCGGCGGCTGTGAGCCTTTCCCGTTGTCGCAGATACTCCAGCCAGGAGTTGACGACAAATGTTTCCACAAACCGGTCCGGTGCGGCTGCATCCTGAAAGACACCCCACCTGATCGCTCCATCCCGCAAACGAACATCCCTCAGCTGATGAATCGCTTTTGTGAATGCATGGTAGTCTGCTGCCCGCACGCAATACTCTACAGTGACCAGCACCGGGCCATCATCAGGATGCGGAACAATCATGATCTGTGGCGTGGGCCGGTTGATGGCAAATGGCTTAAGATCCGGCAGTTCTCCCTGTAGAAGATGGAACCGGAATGCCAGTGGAAGGCTCAGCAGAAGTCCCCCGGCGGCCGTCAATAGGGCAAATTTGCTGGAAGTGTGTTCTGCGATCAGCCCCCACGTTGCGCTTCCCAGGGCCATGCCTCCCTGAAAGACCATCTGGTAAGTTCCTAATGATCGTGCCTGCACCCAGGCCGGAACTGAAAGCTGGACGGCCACATTCATGGTGGAAGTGGTGGTGGTCCATGCAAATCCGGCAGCCAGTAATGCCGGGACAACCATATAAAGGGTGGGGATAAAGGCCAGAATCAGCAGTGTCAGGACAAATACTGCGGAGGCTGAAGCCAGAATGATATCGGTGGAAAGAAGCCGCCGGACACGGGGAAGAGAGATTGCCCCGGCTACGGCTCCCGCACCCAGACATCCGTTCAGCACTCCGTATCCCATGGCTCCAGCCTGAAGATCCTGCTGGGCGACAACTGCCAGCAATGCCCAGACAGCACTGGCAAAAAGAGTAAACAGAACAGCCCGAACCAACACCGCCTGTAGCGCCGGAGCATGTCGGACATACCGCAATCCGGTCCGCATGGAGCCGGCAATCCGTTCAGATGGAAGGACACTCTTGAAGAGGGGAGTCCGTTTCCAGGTGTAGAGAACCCAGATCACCGCTCCAAAGGAGACGGCATTCGAGAAGAAGACGGCCGTGCCCCCATTAAAAGGAGAGACAAAAGCAGCCATGGTCAGCCCGCCCAGCGCGGGACCCACAGCACGGGCCAGATTGTAGGCTGCACTGTTCAGAGCAATAGCATCCGGTAGTTCAGAGCGGGGAACCAGTTCAGGGACAATGGCCTGCCAGGCCGGACCGGACATGGCAGAGCCGATATTCAGCATCAGGGTCAGAGCGAGAAGAAAGAAGGGGGAGACGACTCCTGCCCAGGTCAGGAAGGCAAGAACCAGAACGGATCCAAGCATCCACGTCTGCCAGAAGATCAGCAGCTTTCGTCGATCGAAGATATCAGCAGTGGCTCCGGCAAGGAGTCCCAGCAGAAGAACCGGCAGACTGGCGGCTGTCTGCATCAGAGCGATCAACAGAGGCGATGACGTCAGGGATGTCATCAGCCAGGTTCCTGCTGTGTCCTGTGCCCAGCTTCCTGTATTCGTGAGGATCGAAGCGATCCAGCGATTCCGGAAGAGCGGACGCTTGAGAGGGGCCCATCCGGATTTTGATTCCATGGATGGGGCCTGTTTCTCCACTTATGACGATTTTACAAGTTCAAGGAACGCCTTGGCTGCATGGCTCAGGGTGCGCCGTGCCGGATAAATCAGTCGGATTTTCCGTTCGATCCGGAGCTCCTGTACCTTGACTTCCCGGAGCAGTCCCTGTTCAATCTCCTGTTCCACACACATCTTGGGCAGGAACGCGACACCCTCGTTTCTCTGAACCATGCGGCGGATCGTCTCTACCGTAGGCATTTCGACATCCATATTCAGGGGAACCCGCGCCCGCTGAAACTCCCGCAATACGCTGTCCCGGTAGGGCGAGGTAACATTGTGCGCAATAAAGGTTTCCATATCCAGCTCGCTGATCGAAACGTCATTGCGGTTGGCAAAGCGATGCTGGGGAGACACCACAAAAGAAAGATGATCGGTGTAGATCACATGGGATTCCAGCCGGTCGTCTTCAGGGTCATAGCTGATGACGCCCAGCTCCAGGTCCCCATCCGCAATCTGTGTGGGAATCCGGCTGGACAGGCTTCTTCGAACCTGAATCTTTACTTTGGGATACAGGTGCCGATATCCGGTAATGTGCTTCAACAGGTAGAGTGATGTGGATTCATTGGCACCGATAATCAACCTGCCGGATGAGTTATCCCGGAGTTCGGCCAACGAATTGGCCATTTCTCGTTCCAGATTTTCAAAGCGCCGGGCATAATCCACCATGATTTTTCCGGCATCGGTCAAAAGCAGTTCTTTTGCCGATCGGTCGATCAATTTTTCGTTCAGTTCTGCTTCAAGTCTTTGCACTGCCAGAGATACTGCAGGTTGCGTGCGCAGGAGTTTTTCAGCTGCGCGGGAAAAACTCTTTTCGTTAGCTACGGATAAGAAAACTTTCAGCGAATGTAAGAGCATCTGAGCCCCTTCTCAATAAGTGCCGCTTATCATATCACTGCGGGTTATTCCATTCAAGAAAATTATAAATTTGCCAAATTGGATAAGCCAGCTTCATAATGACAATCATGATCCAGGTCCACCGACTGAGGATCACAGGAGGCTGATACGAAATGATGGCGAATCAACAGCGAGTCTACATTTTCGACACCACGCTTCGGGATGGAGAACAATCTCCCGGATGCAGCATGACGGTTCCGGAAAAGCTCAGGATGGCGGCGAAATTAGTCGATCTTGGGGTGGATATTCTGGAGGCAGGGTTTCCCATTGCGTCAGAGGGTGATTATGAGGCAGTGGATGCAGTAGCTCGCGAATACCCGGATGCAAGGGTAGCCGCTCTTTCCCGCGCGGTAAGGGGCGATGTGGAGCGTGCAGCGAGTGCACTGAAGAACGCGAAAAACCCCAGAATTCATACGTTTATCGCGACGAGCGATATTCATCTGAAATATAAGTTGAAGAAATCGCGCCAACAGGTTCTGGATGATGCTGTCGCTGCTGTGCAGCTGGCTCGCCAGTATGTGGATGACGTGGAATTTTCCGCAGAGGATGCGACACGAACCGACCATGCGTATCTGGAAGAGGTCTGCAAGGCAGTGGTGGCAGCCGGAGCGAAAACAGTGAACCTGCCGGATACTGTGGGATTCAGTGTTCCTGATGAATATGAAGATCTCATCCGGAAGCTGGTCCAGGCGGTTGGCGATGATGCGATTATCAGCGTCCACTGCCATGATGATCTGGGACTTGCCGTTGCCAACTCACTGGCCGCAGTCCGGGCAGGCGCCCGCCAGATCGAGTGCACCATCAACGGAATCGGAGAGCGTGCAGGCAACTGCGCTCTGGAAGAGGTGGTCGTTGCGATGAAAACGCGGCAGGATCGTCTTCCCTATCAGACAGGCATCGTGACCGAGCATCTGTATCCGGCCAGCCAGATGCTGACCTCCATCATCACTTTTGGACCCCAGCCCAATAAAGCCATCGTCGGAGAAAATGCTTTCGCTCATGAGGCAGGCATTCACCAGGATGGCTACCTGAAAGAAAAGTCCACCTATGAAATTGTGGACCCACGCAGTGTAGGAGTGCCGGAAGGACGACTGGTGCTCGGGAAGCATTCCGGGCGTCATGCCCTGGCGCAACGTGCAGCCGATCTCGGGTTTGAAATGTCGAAAGAAGAGATCTCTACGCTGTATGATCAATTTACGGCCCTGGCTGACCGCAAAAAGGGTGTCCGTAACGACGAGATCATTTCTCTCATCAGAACTATCAAGGAAAGTACCGCAACAACCGCATGAATCTGAAGATCTGTTTGTGTCCGGGCGATGGAATCGGGCCCGAAGTCACACGTGAAGCTGTGCGCATTCTGGAGCACATCGGAAAGAAGTACAACCACAAACTGGAAACCAGTGAAGCTTTGCTGGGTGGCATTGCCATCCACCAGACGGGAACTCCCTTCCCGGATGAGACCAAGGCGAAAGCGCTGGAAGCGGATGCAACCTTAATGGGTGCGGTTGGGTTGCCGGAATTCGACAACTGGGCGCCGGAAAAGCGGCCGGAGCGCGGCTTGCTGGGAATTCGGAATGCTCTCGGTGTCTATGCAAACCTGCGTCCGGTACGTAGTTACAAGGCCCTTCTGGATTCTTCTCCTCTGAAGAATGACCGGATTGACGGAACCGACATGATCATCGTCCGTGAATTGCTGGGCGGTGTTTATTATGGAACGCCTCGCGGGATCTCCGGTGAAGGTCCGGATCAGCGTGGAGTCAACACCATGGCATACACACGCGCCGAGATCGAGCGTCTGGCCCGCATGGGATTCCATCTGGCTCGTGGCCGCCGCAAGAAAGTGACCAGCGTGGATAAGTCCAATGTGCTGGAAGTTTCCCAGCTGTGGCGCATGGTGATAACGGATGTTGCCAAGGATTTCCCGGATGTGGAGCTGGATCATCTGCTGGTGGACAATTGTGCCATGCAGCTGGTTCTGAATCCGAAGCGGTTTGATGTCGTTCTGATGGAAAACATGTTCGGCGATATTCTTTCCGATGAAGGTGCCGTGCTGGCAGGCTCCATCGGAATGCTGCCATCCGCATCCATCGGTGACCAGAAGCCATCCGGAGCTTGGGTGGGGCTATATGAGCCGGTCCATGGTTCTGCACCCGACATCGCTGGACAGAACAAGGCTAATCCTCTGGGTGCAATCGGAAGTGTGGCAGCTATGCTCGAATACAGTTTCGGGCTGAAGGAAGAAGCAACCGCCGTCAATCGCGCAATGGAAGAAGTATTAAATGCCGGCCGTGTCACGCGCGATCTGGGGGGCAGTTCCTCAACGGAAGAAGTCGGCCAGGCAGTATGTGAGGCAATATAAATGGGCCAACCAAAAACAATTATTGAAAAATTATGGGACCAGCATGTTGTTGTCGAGAAGCCAGGGGCACCTGCGCTGATCTACATTGATCTGCATCTGGTTCATGAAGTAACATCCCCGCAGGCCTTTGCCGGACTGCGGAGCCGTGGCTTAAAAGTTCGTCGACCTGATCTGACCTTTGCAACGACAGATCACTCGACACCAACAACCCCCAAGAACCTTCCGATTGTCGATCCCATTGCAGCCGCACAGGTGAAACAGCTGGAAGAAAACGCAAAAGAGTTCGGCATTCCCTGCTTTGGATATCACTCGCCACAACAGGGTATCGTGCATGTGATTGGCCCCGAGAACGGACTCACCCAGCCTGGTATGACCGTCGTCTGTGGGGACAGTCATACTGCGACTCATGGTGCTTTCGGTGCGCTGGCGTTCGGCATCGGAACCAGTGAAGTGGAAATGGTGCTGGCTACCCAGTGTCTGCCACAGAGAAAGTCAAAGACCTTTGAAGTTCGCGTGGATGGCGTACTGAAGCCCGGCGTGACGGCAAAAGATATCATCCTTGCTCTCTGTGCCAAAGTGGGCATCGGTGGTGGAACAGGTTCCGTATTCGAATACTGTGGATCTGCCATCCGCTCTCTCACCATGGAAGAGCGCATGACTGTCTGCAATATGTCGATTGAAGCGGGTGCACGTGCCGGACTGATTGCTCCTGATGATGTCACCTATCAGTATCTGAACGGTCGCCGTTTCGTGCCCAAGGGTGCGGAATGGGATGCGGCAGTGGAGCGCTGGAAGCAGCTTCCCACGGATGAAGGCGCAACCTACGATAAATCCGTTTCGATTGATGCCTCATCACTCGAACCGATGATCACTTTTGGAACCAATCCCGGAATGGGCATGCCGATTTCCGGTGCGGTCCCTGAGCCTTCCAATGTTTCAGACCCCATTGAACGGGAATCGCTCACCAAGGCTCTGAACTATATGGCGCTCGAACCGGGTAAGCCATTGCTGGGGCAGCCGATTGATGTTGTGTTTGTCGGCAGTTGCACAAACTCCCGCATTTCGGATCTGCGTGCTGCCGCCAGTGTGCTGAAGGGCCGCAAAGTGAATCCAAAGGTCCGCATGATGGTGGTTCCCGGATCACAGATCATCAAGAAGCAGGCTGAATCTGAAGGTCTGGATCAGGTCTTCCGTGAAGCCGGTGCCGAATGGCGTGAAGCTGGATGCTCCATGTGCATCGCCATGAATGGTGACCAGCTGACCCCCGGACAATACTCTGTCTCAACGTCCAACCGAAACTTTGAAGGACGTCAGGGTAAAGGTGGCCGTACGTTCCTGGCCAGCCCGGAAACTGCCGCAGCCAGTGCCATTGAAGGTGCTGTGGCTGATGTTCGGAGGTTGATGTCGTGATTAAATTCACCCCATTTTCTACAAAAATCGTTCAGATCCCTGTCGATAATCTGGATACGGACCAAATCATTCCTGCACGTTTTCTGAAGACCATCTCCAAGGATGGTCTGGGTGACCAGCTGTTCTATGACTGGCGCTATGACGCGGAAGGAAAACCCAAGCCTGAATTTGTCCTCAATCAGGACTGGGCCAAGGTTCGCAATGTTCTGCTGGCGGGTGACAACTTCGGTTGTGGATCCTCCCGTGAGCATGCTCCCTGGGCACTGACACAATATGGCTTCAGGGCTGTCATCTCCACCTCGTTTGCGGATATCTTCAAGAACAATTCTCTGAAGAACTCTTTGCTGCCGATTGTTGTGGATCCGGAAACGCACAAGAAATTGCTGGCTCTGCCAGAGGATGCGGAACTCTCGATTGACCTGGCTTCCCAGACACTGACTCTGCCGGATGGCAGTTCTGTTACATTCCCTGTGGATGAGTTTTCAAAGTATCTTTTGCTGGAAGGTGTCGATGAACTCGGCTACATTCTGCAGCAAGAAGAATCCATCCAGGCATTCGAAGCACAGCGTCACGGAACACTAAATACACTGGCTTAAAATCAATAGCCATCCTGCTTTCAGGAAGGAAACGGGATGGCTTTAATCAGAATTCCATCTGGTGTAGATATTCGAACTGTAAATGATTCGCCTAATGGCGCATTTTTCAAAAACTCTTTATATTCTTCTAAATTTTCTATAAAGGATTTCTCGAAAATCAATTCCTTCTTAAGCGGGGGGAGTGTTTTTCCGAAAAATATTGTATTGGTTTCGTCGTTGGTTTCACCTCGGAAGAATGGATTGGCCAGATGCGTTTCTATTTCACTCTCTGTATAATGGCTAGTTTTTATTTGAGTTAGTGTGCCATCTGTCTTCGGATACACATATCCATCGATGGTTTTTTTTAAATGCTCAAGAGTATTTAAATCCTTTTGGGTGATATGGTTAGGCCAATAGAGTTCTGTGTGGTGAAAATCAATTACCTGAACAATGTCATTTATGATTTTACGTAATTCAGGAATCCATTCAGGTAGATGAACAGATGAAGCTTTGGATTTTACAAACATAGAATCTGTCTTAAGATCATGCAGTTCAAATATGCCTTGGTTTTGTAGATGCTCTAGCACTTTAAGATATTTTTGAATGTCTTTTGCAGAATGCCCAGGGAGATTATGTGTGAGTTCAAACAAATCTCCCTCAGGAGATATGCGGCCTTGATTGAGTGCTAATACTATACGGATCTTGAACGGTAGTTTTGTACTACTTTCCATCTCTATTTCTTGGAAACCACATCGTAATATTGAGAATTCAATCAAACTATATGTAATAGGTTCTAATTCTGTACCTGATGTGAATGTGACTTTGAAATATAAATTCGGGAATAATTTCTTGGGCTGGACTATTTTTATAGTTCCATCTACAGGCCAAAAATTATCCTTTGAGAATAATGGTGAACCGGAAGTGGATATATCCACATCACTTCTGAGGAATTCTGTAGGAGTTCCAGTTTTTAAGTAGGTAATTAATTTTTCGGTTGCTAACTTATTAAATTTGAGCTGCATTTTGGGAGGATCTTGTTTGAGTGCCTCAATATCATGCGGAAAAATATTGATTGTGCGCTCTCCATTGGAAAAGCTTGCAAAAAGATTAGGTCTTTCAGTTGAATATTCATGGCTGGAAGGGTGAGCCGCATGCTGTTGGATTTCATAGGTGAAACGAGGGTCTGTCTGTGAATAAATTTCTTGTACTTGAGATGAGTATTCAATGCTGATCTTTTCGATTTCATCTGGGGATTTGTTTGTAGTTCCAGTTGCCAATGCACGTAGCAAAGAAGTGTCAAGTGTGAGATCTGGGAAAAATTGATCTTTTATGGATTTATAGATTATTAGCGAAGAAGCTATATTCGATGCATCTAGTAGTTTGAGTTCAACTTTTGAGTTAAATGTTGAACTGAGATTTTCCCACCAGCGTATGTTTCTGGGGTCAAGATTTATGCTGATGCAGAGCACCCACACGCTTGGGGCAACTTTATCAATTGCTCTATTAAGTGAGTTTTTGATTTGTTGTCGCTGAGCTTTTTTTACTCCATCTGGGAAAGATTTGCACTGCCAAATGGTTGTGGCTTGAGATAGGACTCCACAGAAGCAGTCAACACCGTCATCACCACCTTTTCCTTCGACTCTATGCATGTTCGTGGTTGGAAAGCGTGATTTCAGGATTTGAAAACACAACTCCTCAAAAGAGTCAGAATCTAGTTCCTTTATTCTCTGTAGAAGTCTATTCATATAGCCCTCAAGTGTTTGTAGCGATTGTCATGCCTCTCGTTAGAAGTCATGAATAATTTAGATGATATGCGATAGAATCACGCCGGAGACATCATGAACCGGCTGATTCTATCGTTTTTCTTTTGTACCCTCCTTCTTTCTGCACAGACAAAGAAAATCCTGGTGGTGGGACATCCACCGGAAGTGGTTCAGGATTGGCAGACCGCCTCGTCGAAGGTTCGTCTGATCATTCCCGAACGCAATCAGATTCTGCAGGAAATCACGGATGCAGATGCCTTCATCGGAGAGCCTTCTCCCGAGATGGTGCGGGCGGGAAAGAATCTCAAGTGGGTGCAAACCACTTCCGCAGGCGTGGAACGCGTTCTGCATCTTTCCGGTGGCAATGATCTGCGGGACAGCAACATAGTCCTGACGAATAACCAGATCGTGCAGGGCCCGGAAATTGCCGATCATGCAATGGCCATGCTGCTGGCTCTCACCCGTTCCCTTCCGCTCTATATCGGTGATCGAGAGAAAGAGAACTGGCGTCGGGAGCGTTTCACTGGCATTGAACTGAATGGCAAGAATGGTGTGGTCATTGGCTGCGGTGGAATCGGGATGCAGATCGCGACGCGTGCCTGGGCTCATGGAATGAAGGTGACGTGTGTAGATCCGGAAGACTTGCCGTACTCCCCATTTGTCGTGAAGACCGTGAAGCCGGACCAACTGGATGAGCTGTTGCCGACCACAGATGTGGTCTTTGTGTCTGCTCCCCATACGCCGAAAAGTCACAAGATGATGGGGCCACGTCAGTTTGAGCTGATCAAGAAAGATTCCTACTTTATTGCTGTCAGCCGTGGCGGACTCTATGATCTTCCGGCCCTGGTGAAAGCACTGGATGCCAAGAAACTGGCCGGCGCGGGTGTGGACGTCACAGACCCGGAGCCGCTGCCCCAGGGTAATTCTCTCTGGAAGTTTGAGAATGCCATCATCACTCCTCATATTGCAGGACGCTCTGATCTGGACCGGGGGCGTATGTTGAATACAGTCAAGGAAAATATCCGCCGATTCGCCGACGGTTTGCCGTTACTGAATGTCGTGGACAAACAGAAAGGCTACTGAACTGGCCCGGAGGGGATCTTCACGGTAAAATAAAAGTTCCCCCTTGATTTCTGTAAATAATGTCACGATGCGCTTCGGCGCAAAAATTCTGTTTGAAGACGTCTCCACTACGTTCCAGCCGGGTCGGCGCTATGGCCTGACCGGTCCGAACGGGGCGGGGAAGTCGACGTTCATGAAGATTCTGACGGGCGATCTGGAGCCGACAAAGGGCTCAGTCACGCGTCCGAAGAAGTTCGGAATCCTGCGTCAGGACCAGTTTGCCTTTGATGACTATCGCGTTCTCGATACGGTAATCATGGGTAATGCTCCGTTGTGGAGCGCGCTGCAGGAGAGAGAGGCTCTTTACGAGAAAGACCCCTCACTGCTGACCGATGACGATGGGATGCGTCTGGGCGAACTGGAAGGGATTGTTGGCGAAGAAGGTGGTTATACCGCAGAGAGCGATGCTGCCATTCTTCTGGACGGACTCGATGTTGCGGATGAATTCCATGAACGCAAGATGGGTGAGTTGCAGGGCGGCCTCAAGGTCCGTGTGTTGCTGGCCCAGGCTCTCTTTGGCAACCCTCCGGCATTGCTGCTGGACGAACCTACCAACCATCTGGATCTGGAATCCATCCACTGGCTGCAGGATTATCTGCGGAACTACGATGGCACCCTGATTGTCATCTCGCACGATCGTCACTTTCTGAATGAAGTTTGTACGCATACTGCGGATATCGACTATCAGACGATCATCACCTATGTCGGCGGTTATGACGACATGGTGCTGGCGAAAACACAGGTGAGATCCCGGATTGAAGCAGACAATGCGCAACGGGAAAAGAAGATCGCCCAGCTTAACGAATTCATCGCACGGTTCTCGGCAGGTACCCGTTCCACGCAGGTGACATCCCGTAAGAAGGAAGTGGAGCGCCTGCAGACCTCAGATCTGGCCCGTTCCAACATCCAGCGCCCCTATATCCGTTTTGAGATGAAGCGGCCATCCGGCCGTCATCCGCTGGAATTCAAGGATCTGCACAAGTCCTACGACGATCTGGCAGTGCTTAAGGGATTTTCGGCAAATATCTCCCGTGGAGAAAAGATTGCCCTGCTGGGGCGCAACGGTATGGGTAAGACCACTCTGCTGCGTTCTCTGATGGCGAATGCTGTGATGAGTGGAACTCGTACCGATGGAGAGTTCTCCATTGATTCCGGAACCGTCACGTGGGGACATGAAGTTTCCGTCGGTTATTTTGCGCAGGATCACAAGGAATCGATCGCTCCTGGTCTGACCGCCATCGAATGGCTGAATCAGTTCGATGAAAAAGCTACACAGGAAGAGTTACGTGGTTTGTTGGGGCAGATGCTGTTTGCCGGGCAGGATGGTCTCAAACCCACCAAAGCTCTGTCGGGTGGGGAAGCTGCCCGTCTGATCTTCTGCCGTATCATGCTGGAAAAGCCAAACTTCCTGGTGCTGGACGAACCCACCAATCACCTGGATCTGGAATCCATCAATGCGCTGAATACCGCACTGCAGAAGTATGAAGGAACCGTTCTTCTGGTGACGCATGATCATGACCTGCTGGAAGAGACAGCCACTCGCATCTGGTCATTTACTCCGCAGGGGATTGAAGATTTCAAGGGACCCTATGCAGAGTTTATGGAAGTACAGAAAAGCGCACAGAAGGGCTGAAGCCTTTCGATCTTGATGAAAAAACCGCCGCGGTACCGGATGGGAATAGTCAGTCCGGCGCCCTCATCCGCGGCGGAAACCGAAATCAGGATTAAGCTCTTGATGAGATGTGATTCCGGTTCCCGTCTTCGTTGCAGTTACCTCTGTTAACTCTTTAGGTGGTCTTCCAGGCGCCTTCCAGATCGGTGTCTTTAGGCATGACAATCCAGCCCACGATATACACCAGGAATCCCGCTCCATACGCGAGGAAGAGTGCCAGAAAGATAAAGCGCACCAGTGTGGAATCCAGCCCGAAGAATTGCGCCAGACCTCCACACACACCCGCAATTTTCTTGTCGCGCATGGTACGGACCAGCCGCTTTGGGTTTTCGGGAAACGTCGCGACCTGTGGCAGATAGGGTGCCTCTGCGGTCGGCTTCCCGCACGAAGAACAGAAGCGGTCGGTGTCTTTCAGTTCTGATCCACAGGCTGTACAAAACATGGTGTGTATTCCCTCTCTATTTGAAGGAACGATAACACGGGGGGAAATGTTCCGGGTTTTGAGAGAGAAAGCAGCTATATCAGGCCGTTCCTGAGGAATATATGTCATGATATGCTCGCAGAAGATAGAGGATTGCCCCGCTTATGTCCCAAAACAGAGAAGAATTTACTACTCAGGTAAATTCTGAGATTTTGTCTGCTGTTCGTGAGCTCGCGCAGCAGGAAGGGCATCAAATTCAGGTCCTTGTAGACGAGGCACTGGCTGATCTTGTTGAAAAACGAAAGGGTAGCGGACCTCGATCTCATGTAATGTCGGCCTATCTATCCAGCCACGATCAGTATGGCGAGCTTTACAAAAAGCTCGCAAAATGACCGATTACCTTACCTTCTCTGAAGTCCTTGCGATTCATTCTGATCAGATTCAGAGATACGGAGGATCAGACGGAGTGCGGGATGCAGGTCTCCTGGAAGCTGCATTGTATCGTCCACAAACTGGTTATTATGTGGATCTGGTGGAAGAGGCTGCTGCATTATGGGAGAGCCTCTCACAGAACCATCCCTTTATTGATGGAAATAAAAGAACTGCTTTTGCAGTAGCCTATACGTTTCTTGCCATCAATGGCATGCGCTTCAATGCAGATGCAGAAGAAACATATAAATTTATCCACCATCTTTATGAGACAGGCACATTTGATTTCACCCATCTCAGGCAATGGATTCGTGAACATGTATCCCTGCTGAATGAAGAATAGGTAATTCGGCGTACTCTGTTCATGAATTACTATTTTTTGTTACGCTCCATATTCCATGTAGACTAGCGCTGAATGCGTCGATATCTTGCCGTGGATCTGGGAGCTGAAAGTGGCCGTGTCATTGCCGGAAGAATTCAGGACAGTCGTCTGGAACTGGAAGAGATTCATCGGTTTCCCAATCAGCCTCGCCATACGGAACAGGGGTTGTTCTGGGATGCGCAGGGACTCTTTCATGAGATCCGGCACGGCCTGAAACAAGGCGGACACATTCATGTCGATGGCATTGGTGTGGACACCTGGGGGCTGGATTTTGCACTGCTGCGGGACGATGGCGAACTGACCGGAAATCCGCATCATTATCGAGACCCCCGCAATGATGGAGCCATGAAGGAAGCCTTCGAAAAAGTCCCCCGTGCGGAGATCTTTCAGGCCACTGGCGTGCAGTTCATGGAGTTCAATTCTCTCTATCAGCTATTGCGTTCCCGGTTGAGTGATGTATCCCGCCTGCTGTTTATGCCGGATCTGTTCAACTACTGGCTCACGGGCGTACAGGCAACTGAGCCGACGATTGCTTCCACCTCACAGATCTACAACCCTGCTACAGGAGACTGGACGTATCATCTGCTGGACCGTCTGGGCATTCCGGGAGAGATCCTGCCTGAGATCCGGCCGACGGGAGAAGTGCTGGGGGATTTGCAGGGACTTGGATTTGAAACACAGGTCTTTTCGGTGGGCAGCCATGACACCGCTTCAGCCGTGGTGGCAGTGCCAGCAGAAGAAGGCGACGACTGGTGCTATATCTCCAGCGGAACCTGGTCCCTGATGGGCGTGGAAATGGAGCATCCGGTGATCAACCCGCAATGCCTGGACCTCAACTTCACCAATGAAGTGGGAGCCGGAGGAAAGATTCGTCTCCTCAAAAACATCACCGGGATGTGGATCATTCAGGAGTGCCGTCGCCAGTGGGCGGCGGAAGGCAGCGAATTTTCCTATGGAGATATTGCGCAGATGGCAGCAGAAGCTCCGCCACTGATGGCGGCTCTGGATGTCGATCAGTTTCATGCGCCGGGCTACATGCCGACGCGCATTCGCGAATGGTGCATCAGCTCCGGACAAGGCGTGCCTTCTTCCCCCGGTGAGATTGCTCGGGTAGTGTTTGAGGGGCTGGCTCTTCGCTATCGCATTGTGAAAGAGAATCTGGAACAGTTGACGGGCCGCACCATCCGAAAGATCCATATCGTGGGCGGAGGATCCAGGAATGAGTTGTTGAATCAGCTCACTGCCGATGCCTGCCAGGCCACCGTCATTGCTGGTCCGGTAGAGGCCACGGCAGCTGGAAATGTCCTGGTGCAGGCTTATGGAAGCGATCTGGATGCGATGCGTCAGGTGGTCCGCAACAGCTTCTCTCTAAAACGGTATGAGCCGCGTCAGGGCGTGGGCTGGTCTGATGCAGTTACGCGTGCGCGCAGGTTTGCCACTCCTGCCGTATAGCGTGTGTCCACAACCTTCACGGCGAGGGCATCTTCCATCCAGTCATGCCATGTTCCATCTGGATCATGAGAAGCGGCGGTGATGGTGTATTCCTGCGGACACAGATCGCAACGGAAAGCATAGGTGATCACGCGCCGGTCTCCGGCATTGACCGGACCCAGCCTGAGTCCTTCCAGTTCGGTATTGGTTCCGTATACCTCCATGCCGATGCGGGTGCGGATCATGATGCCGACCACAGGGTTTTCCATGGGGAAGTTGAACTCCACCGTGACACGGATGGATGCCTCTGCTCCGCTCTGCCACTGGCTGGTGGGCTGGTTCTGCTCATTCAGTGTTTCAATATCAATCAGACGGGCACGCTGATCGCCGCGCCGCATTGTTGGATTTAAAGTCATTCCACGGACCTCAAGTTAAACTCGTCATTACGGATGATGAGCATCCTTCTCACTTTAGCGTTAGCAGTCACGATAGAGAACCAGACTTTTCGTGCGGGCGATGATCCGAATGCAAAAGCAGTACTGCATATCCGGAATGAGAAACAGGTGACCATCCGCAATGTGGTGATCGATGGCCGCCGGGATACTCTGCAACGTCCTTTTCCCATTGCTGAAAACGGGGCACCATTCATCGATTACTATCCGCTGAATGGCATCGCGATTGATCGTTCACAGAATGTCCTGATTGAAAACGTCACTCTGCGGAATGTCACCAATCTTGCGATTGTGGTGGCGCGATCTTCAAATGTCCGCATTCTTAAGGTGACGGTGGAAGATTCCGGTTCACTGGATTCCAGGGGGCTGAACAACACCACTGGCGGCATCCTGATCGAAGAGGGGACCGTGAACTTTGAAGTCAGAGATTGTCATCTCATCCGGGTGCGGGGAAACGCCATCTGGACGCATTCCTATACGGAATCCCCGAAGAATCGGGATGGGATAATTACCGGCAATGAAATCGATACTGCAGCACGGGATGCCATTCAGGTGGGACATGCAACCCGTGTAAAAGTGTTCGACAATGTGATGCGAAACATCGGTTACCCGGCTGAGATTGTAGATGCAGAGCCTGTGGGGATTGATACCGCCGGCGATGTCGATCAGAGTGAGTATCGAACAAACCGCATGTTTGAGATCAACGGAAAATGCTTCGACCTTGATGGATTCCGGGATGGAGACGTGACCCGAAACATCTGCATCAATATCAAGCCTCCGGAAGCATATCCACATGGCAATTTCGCAGTCGTTTTCAATGATTCCCACCCGGACAGCAAATCACAGAACATCGTCATTCGGGACAATGTCTTTGATGGCCTGAAGTATGGAGGGATCTATGTAATTGGTCCCGGTCATCTGATCGAGAATAACGTCCTGCTCAATACCAATCTGTCGAAGTCAAGCGATCCGCTGCTGAGTTCCACCATCGCATTTGCGAATGGAGTCCTGCGGCCGAATCCGGCCGGGGCAGTGGTGCGGGGAAATTTTATTGCAGGCAAGGGCCGTTGCCCTGAACCCTATCCGGGGGTTCGCTATGAAAGGAATCAATGTCAGACGTCCACCAGGTAATGCGTGAAGAGTGGAATCAACGTGCACGGGAAGATGCACATTACTACGTTGCCTTTGGGCAGCGTGAACAGGATGATGAAGGGTTCTTTGCTACCGCAACGGAAGTCCTGAACTCACTGGATCAGGAATTGAAGCGAGGCACTCCTGCTCCAAGGGAATCACGACGGTTTCTGGAAATCGGGTGTGGGCCGGGCCGGCTTCTGCGTCCCATGAGCGAACGGTGTACCGAGATTCATGGTGTGGACGTGTCTGATGAGATGGTTGCTCGTGCACGACGTAATCTCACGGGCATCGATCATGCACATGCTCATATGGGTACCGGGTCCACGCTGGAAAACTTTGCAGATCAGTCATTCGATTTTGTTTACTCATATGCTGTGTTCCAGCACATTCCCAGTCGTGATGTGGTGTTCAGCTATCTGCGGGAAGCGGTACGTGTTCTGAAACCAGGTGGGCTCGCCCGGCTCCAGATCAATGGCCTGCCGAAAGATACGGCGGACTATACAACATGGTCCGGGGTCCGGATCAGTGGTGCGGAGATCCGCGAGTTTGCGCAGGAACAGGGAATACAGTTGCTGGCACTGGAAGGCCTGTATACGCAGTACATGTGGACCACATGGAGAAAGGTCCCTGCGGTCGTGCCACAGGATAAGCCGTCTGTTGTCCGTGTCACTAATACATTCACTTCAGAACCGCTGGCTCCTGTGCGCGGACGATTTGCGTCCATCTCGCTGTGGGCGGATGATCTGACGGATGGTGTGGATCTGAATACTCTTCAACTCACCGTAGGGGGTCTTCCGGCGACGCTGACTTATCTGGGCAGAAAAGAATACGACGGCTGGCAGCAGATCAATGCCATTCTGCCGGAAGGTCTGGAAGCAGGGATGACCATTCTGAATCTCAATGGTGCGGAACGGGAATTCCGGCTGTTGCCTGCGCCACCGCGTGTCCCGTGTGTAGTTTCGCTGACAGATGGCATCGATCTCTTGTCAGAAAATCGCATCACGTCCAGGATCGCCAAGCTGGTGGTGGAAGAGTTTGAACCGATTGAGAGTTTCCGGGTGGAACTAGCTGATGGAACGCAGCTGGAAGCAGATACGTTTTGTGTCAATCCGGGGCCACCTCGTCATGAGGTGAACATCCGTTTCCCGGCATCTGTTTCCGCGGGAGAGCACCAGCTTTTCCTTTACCTGGGGCAGCGGCGGGTAGCTTCTCTGCCGATTGCCATCGTATAGAAGAGTCATGATCTCCCTCTCCACCGCCGATTTTGACCAACTGGTGGAGGATGCACTGGCTAGCGTTCCCAGAAAGTACAGGAAGCTATTGCAGAACATCGTGGTCATCGTTGAATCTGAATCAAAGGAACGGGGATTACTGGGACTTTATCAGTCCCAACCTCCTTTTCCTGACCGCATTACGATCTATCAGCAGCCTCATCAGCGTTTGTCAGCTAATCTTCAGGAGCTGTTTACTCTGGTACAGGAAACAGTTATTCATGAGATCGGTCACGCTTTGGGAATGAATGAGTCTCAGGTGCTGAGGATGGAGAAACGGCGCAGGGCTCGGCTGAGAAATGCAAACGCTAAGATGAAAGAGTGAAGAAGTTTTACATTGAGACATTTGGCTGCCAGATGAACGCTCATGATTCAGAGAAAGTCATCGGCACCCTGGTCTCACGTGGCTATGAGCAGGTGAGCACGACAGATGAAGCAGAACTGGTGCTGTATAACACCTGTTCTATTCGGGATCGTGCGGAGCAGAAAGTATTTGCTCGCCTGCAGGAGTTCAAGCGCCAGTACAAGGGAAAGACCTTTGGTGTGCTGGGCTGTGTCGCCCAGCAGGAAGGTGAGCGCATCTTTGAAAAGGCGCCCCATGTTTCCCTGGTAGCCGGTTCCGCCAGCTATACGAAGCTGCCCGAACTGCTGGTCCAGATTGAGGAAGGGAATCGACGTGTTACCGGCCTCTCTCTCGATACGGAAGAGACCTTCGATACTCCCTACACTCGCCGTGATAATCCATACCGGGCTTACATCACCATTATTGAAGGATGCGACAAGGCGTGTTCCTACTGCGTTGTGCCGATGACGCGGGGGCCGGAAAGAAGCCGGACTGTTGAGAGTGTTCTCGAAGAAGCGAAGCGGTTGGCCGAAGATGGCTACACGGAAATTCAGTTGCTGGGGCAGAACGTCAACAGTTATCGCGATCCCAACGGAAATGCGGATTTTGCAATGCTGCTCAGAAAAGTAGGTGAAGTGCCCGGATTCAAGCGCGTGCGTTTCATGACTTCTCATCCGCGTGATTTTGTGAAGCCCATTATTGACGCCATTGAGGAGAATCCCGTCCTCTGCAATCACGTTCATCTACCCGTACAGTCCGGATCGACCAAAGTTCTGGAAAGAATGCAGCGTCTGTACAGTCGCGATGATTACCTGCGCCGAATCGAGTGGGTCAAGAATGCAAAACGCAGCATCACGCTGACCACCGATATCATCGTCGGATTTGCTGGCGAAACCGAAGCTGATTTCGAAGAGACGATGAGCCTTCTCGATACCGTGGAATACGACGCCGTATTCAGCTTCAAGTATTCCAAACGTCCCAACACTCCTGCTCTGGCGCTGGAAGATCATCTTAGTGAAGAAGAGAAGACGAGAAGGATCATGCTGGTGCTGGAAAAGCAGCGATCCATTCAGTTGCGTCTCAATACTGAATATGTAGGAAAAGTGGAAGAGGTCCACGTCGAAGGATTCAACAAAGCTACGCAGCAGTGGATCGGAAAGACATCTCAGCACAAGACCCTTAATTTCACGGCATCCGGTGAGGATCTGCTCGGAAAATACATGGATGTTGCTGTTCTGCGCGCTGGTGCCAATTCACTGGCAGGTGCTGCTTTGCAGGACTCAGTGAGTATTCAATGACACGCATGTTACTGTGGGAATTGAAGGGAGCCGAAACATGGAAGTCGAGATGAAAATCCGCACTCTGATGATGGATCCGGTGACGCAAATGCCCATCGTGATTCTGCGCGATATGGGTGGAGAAACCATCTTGCCGATCTGGGTCGGGCCGTATGAAGCGAATGCCATTGCACTGGAAATCGAAAAGGTTGCCACTGCACGGCCAATGACGCATGACCTCATGAAAACCCTGCTGAGTGGTCTGGATGCCCAGATCAAGAAGGTTGTGGTTCATGAGCTGAAAGATGAAACCTTCTATGCTCTGATCTGGCTGGAAAAAGACGGGGAGATTATTTCTGTGGATTCCCGTCCCTCTGATGCCCTGGCACTGGCATTGCGGGCAGATTGTCCCATCTATGTCGATGATTCCGTATTGAAGAATTCCAAAATGACGACCAATGGTGTGGATAACAAGGTGAATAACGACGAACTCAAAAAATGGCTGGAGCAACTGAATGATGAGGATTTCGGCCGTTATAAGATGTAGTTTTTTGAATGGATTATTCTGAACGTCTGGAAGCTGCCGGATTCTCTACGGTAGCTTCTCAGAATCCCCGGTTTTTCATGGTGCATCGCCAGCAAATCCTTTGTCTGGTGGAAGTCGCCACTCTCCAGCCGGGTTCCCCCATGCTGATGACAGAAAACGGATTCGCCACTCTGGTCTGGAAGGAGAATCGCCCTTGCCTGTCCGGGCGTGGTTTTGAAGAAACAGCCAGTCAGCAACAGCTGGACGAATTGAAAAACTTTACCCGTGAGTTGTCTGAGATCCTGCGTCTTTCCTGATCCTGCCCCGGAAGTCCCTTTGTAACAATTTGTTAAGTCACGCTAACCGCATCTGGCGTATGTCGTCTTTCTATGTGTGAAGACAACAGCTTCCAATACAAAAGCGCTGATGCTGGGGATTGCTGTGATCCTGCTGGCTGGAACAATTGCCAGGACTCGATCGATGGAAGAGGTGGAGAAGGCTCCAGAGAAGCTCATCCAGTCCTGTGAGCGTATTGTGGACCAGACAGAGAAGGGAATTGCTGAGGCGGGTGTATGGGAGCGGCTGGTTTACCAGTTGATCCTGGCTTCCAGCGCTCCCACACGGAGCTAAAAACTACTTTTTCTTGACTGCTTTCTTGGGAGCAGCCTTTTTGGTTGCCGGACGGGGAGACGGCCAGCCCTTCACATCATCCGGATTGACCTTGAAAGTCAGAACATAAGGATCTGCTTCAAATGCATCAACCGCGCCGTGGAATTCCAGTTCGATTCCTTCATCGGCTTTGCCGCGAAGGGGTTCATTCAGAATGATTTTTACATCGGGGCTGAGGCCATCCTCGACAGAGAGCTGAAGTTCCTTTGGATTGGTTTCAGGTGTGGCTGAGATCAGCTTTCCTTTGAATCCGGCAATGTTCATTGCTGCCAGACCTGCATCGGATCCCTTCATTTCAGAGAAGGCAGATGCACCTTCTGCACCCTTCAGGTTGTCTTTGATGTTTAACCAGAGATAAAGCTGTGGGTTTTCTGACTGGAGGCGGTTGCGATCCTGGGCTTGCAGTTGAGCTTTGCTCTGGATGGTGAATCCTTCTGCTGGAAAAGGTTCCGTGCGTGCCCGGTCGTAGATTTCCTCGATGCCATCCTTGCTGCCACGATAGTTTTCGTAAGTCTTTTCGAAATAGGCTTTGGTCTGGTTCTTTGCTGCTGCAGGAAGTGCGCCATCTCCCTCAATGGATGCTGCGCGGGCAAACTGGTAAAGTCCCTGAGCCTGCTTCGCCGTGTTGCGCTGTAGCAGAATCACTGTTCCTAACCAGGAAGCTACTTCTCCACTGGCAGGTTTGATTTTCAGAGCATCAATAAAGTGGTTTTCCGCCTCGGTGAAATTTTTCCGCTGCCATTCAACCCAACCCAGGGTGCGATGTGCCAGAAACTTGTTGTTCTGGGTTTCTTTATCCCAGGCTGCGGCATCTACCTGATCTGGTTTCTTTACTTTTTCAACGATATCCAGAAGACCCTTTGCTGCTTTCTCTCCGTCAGAGAGTGCCTGTTCAGAGGTGTCATTCATGCTGAAGGTGAGAAGATTCAACGTCTGGTAGCCGATCAGACCAGTGATCCCATCAGGATCAGCTGCTGTCATTTCGGTTGCTGTCTTCTTCATTTCAGCTGCATTACCTAATGCCTGATAAGTCTGAAGAAACAGCTGTAGTCGGGCTGTCTTCAATTTGGTGTCAGGATATTTTTCCTTCCACTGCTGTAAAAGCTGAATTTTCTTTTGTGGGCTCTGCTCTTTTGCAATGCCGTTCTGGACCAACTCGTACTCAGCTGTGTCTTTCCAGACCGATTCCTGCTGCTGTTGCTGCGCTTCCTGCGCGAATGTCGGAATCGCGAGCAGCCCGGCAAGCATTATTGCTCCCAGCGCGATCTTTCCCTGCTTCAAACGAATCTGCACTTCGTGCCTCCTAAAAATTTGGCTAGTGAATTCCACGTGGCCAACCGTGCCGGGTGGCTTTGACAAAAAGGAAGAATACTTGATATTCCTGCTTGACCGCAACACCACTTCTCATCATTCAGCACGACTGCTGGACTTTATAGATACCGTATTCCACTATTTTGTTCCATAAGGCTCATCGTGAGCCTTTTAAATATCGTACTAACCTCAGAGAAATCTGCAATCATCTGGTCGGGATTTGTTCAGATCCCATCTGGAAGTTTTCGCAGCATTTCTGATTTGTCATGTTACACTCCCGTTTTCATGCGCTGGCTCGATCTCGGGGTCATTATTATCTATCTGATTGGCATCACATGGTTTGGTGCCCGGTTTGGGAAAACCCAGAAGACGCTCAAGGACTATTTTCTTGGCGGAAAAGATGCCCCATGGTGGGCGATCGGATTCTCCATTGTTTCTGCGGAAACTTCCACGCTAACCGTCATTGGAACGCCTGCTCTCGCTTTTTACGGAAATCTGGGATTTTTACAAGTCGTTTTTGGTTATCTTCTGGCCCGGATTGTTATTTCCATCCTTTTTCTTCCACATTATTTTCGGGGAGAACTGTTTACTGCCTATGAATTGATGCAACGGAGATTCGGCCAGCGAATCCGAAAACTGACAGCGGGATGTTTTCTGGTATTGCGAGCCCTCGCTGAAGGAGTGCGAGTATTTGCAATCTCGATTGTGATCTCCATCATTCTTGGGACCGGGGAAATTGCCTCCATTATTCTGATCGTCGGACTGACACTCTTCTATACGTTTGAGGGTGGAATGACTGCTGTTATCTGGACGGATGTTGTTCAGATGGTGCTGTATATCTCAGGGGCGATTTTGAGCCTGTTTGTGATCCTCCAGCAGATCCCCGGTGGATGGGGACATGTTGTGGATGTTGGCCGCGAATTCGGAAAGTTCCAGGTAATTATTCCTGAACTGTCCTGGACTAAGCCCTATACATTCTGGGCAGGTGTCATTGGTGGATGTTTTCTGACCACTGCCAGCCACGGGACGGAGCAGCTGATGGTGCAGCGTCTGCTGGCGGCAAGGGATATCCGGGATGGTCGTCTGGCGCTGTTTTCCAGCTGGATCATTATCTTCTTCCAGTTCAGCCTGTTTCTGATTATCGGAGTGGCTCTGTTTGTGTTCTACCAATCCAGTGGAACCCCTCCTCCGGTAGTAGGTGACCGAATTTATCCCGAATTCATCTGGAACTACCTGCCGGTGGGCGTTGCCGGACTGGTTATTGCCGCAGTGCTGGCGGCTGCTATGTCGAATCTGAGTGCTGCATTGAACTCTCTGGCATCCACCACAATCATGGATTTTGTGAAACCACTTTCCCGAAAAGAGCGTTCTGAGGCTGAATACCTGCGGCTTTCCCGGATTGCCACTGTTTTCTGGGGAATCATTCTCTTCCTGATCGGCTGGGCGTCAACGGGAGTTAGTTCTGTACTGGAAGCTGCCCTGGGGATTGCCTCGATTATTTACGGATCGCTGCTGGGTGTTTTCCTGTTGGGTTTGCGAAAGAATCGAGTCAGCGAGCTGGCAGCCATGATCGGAATGAGCGCTGGTTTACTGGTGATGATTTATGTACGGTTTGCCACTCCCATAGCCTGGACCTGGCACGTGCTGATTGGAACTTCAGTAACATTTATTGTGGGTTTGATTGCGGGCCTGGTATCTCCCGCCGAAAAGCGGGAGGATCTTCATGGCTGAACTGAAACGGGAGCTGGGACTTGTCACTGCGATTTCCATCGTAGTGGGGACCATTATCGGAAGCGGAATTTTCCTGGTCCCCAAGACGGCCATCCTCAAGGTGGGAACTCCTGAAA
Source organism: Bryobacteraceae bacterium (assembly GCA_037190045.1). Classification (GTDB taxonomy): domain Bacteria; phylum Acidobacteriota; class Terriglobia; order Bryobacterales; family Bryobacteraceae; genus JAPKYZ01. Next base: position 1,002,147 of record JBBCIQ010000004.1, read on the forward strand.
TGGTGTTCCTTGTATGGGTTTTCGGTGGATTGCTGACCCTTGCAGGTGCTTTAACTTATGCTGAACTTGCCTCTGCCATGCCGGAAGCAGGTGGAGAATATGTATATCTCCGTGAAGCCTATGGTCCTTTCTTTGCCTTTATTTACGGGTGGACGCAGTTCTGGGTTGCCAAGAGTGGGTCCATTGCGACACTAGCTACTGCTTTTTTCTATTACCTCGCCCAGATGATCCCTTCGCTTGATCAGGTGCTGTGGGAGATTCATCTGCCTTTGGGGCAGGATGGGGCACCGCTGGATATTCGAGCGGGCCAGATTCTGGCGATGTGCGTCATTCTTGCTCTGGGGGCTGTGAATTATTTCGGAGTGAAAGCCGGTGGCACTCTTCAGGTTGTCTCAACTGTGGTTAAGGTGGCACTGATTGGGATCATTATTCTGGTGGGCCTCACCAGTTCTCAGGGGACTGTGACGAATCTTTCGACATCAGTACCCTCTGTTGGCGGGGTGACGGGATTTTTTGGCGCTCTTGTCGCCATTCTATGGGCCTTTGATGGCTGGAATAACGTGGGAATGGTGTCCGGAGAGATTCGCAATCCACAGAAGAACCTTCCTCGCGCATTTATCTTTGGAACACTGGCCGTACTGGTGATCTATCTCCTGTCTAATGCCGCATATTTCTATGTGCTTTCTGCAGAACAAGTGGCCGGAAGTGATCGTGTGGCTTCAGAAATGATGTACCAGATTTTCGGAACCCCTGGCGCAAATGCGGTCAGTATTGCAGCGATGCTTTCTATCTTTGCCGCATTAAATGGATCAATTCTCAGCGGTGCCCGTGTTCCTTTTGCCATGGCCCGGGATGGCCTGTTTTTTCAAGCAATTGGACAGGTTCACCCTACCCGACATACTCCCGCGAATTCTATTGCCTGGCTCAGTATATGGTCAGCAGTTCTGGTACTCAGCGGACGATTTGAGCAGCTCTTTACTTATGTGATTTTTGCCAGCTGGATTCTTTATGGGATGGCTGCGGCATCTGTGATTGTATTGCGGTTCAAACGGCCTGATCTCCCCAGACCCTATAAAACATTGGGATACCCAGTGGTTCCCATTGTTTTCGTCATGGTTGCCGCTCTGTTGATTTACTTCACTTTGCAGGATTCTCCTCGTGAATCTGTGATGGGATTAGTTCTGATATTTTTAGGAACTCCCTTCTATTTCTACTGGAGACGGTCGATAAATTCCTCAAAATAGGCGGAAGTTACTAGTACCGAATAGTACCGAATTGTTCTGAATTCAGAACAATATCCTTGGATTTATTAAGAAATCAACGATAGACTAAGGGTCAAATGAGCTGTGGTTGATAATTCGTTCCACAATCAGAACGGATTATTTACGAAAATAATTCCAGTATTTTTATTTTCTAAACTGAGTTCAATTGAAAAGAATTCTAAGGATTTACCCTCATGGATATCTCAAAAATTCTCGAAGACCTGCGGAGGGAACGAGTTCAGATTGAAGAAGCAATTCTCACGCTGGAACGTCTTGCCGAGGGTCGTGGGAAGCGAAGAGGCAGACCACCTCGCTGGCTGACAGACGCAAGGAAGCGTGGTCGTCCCCCAGGTTCCAAAAATGGCACGGGTGCCAAATCACAGACTGTTGCTGTTTAAGCAAGTTTGGATTCACCCCAGTTTTTTGAATGGGGTCTGATCAGAGTTTGAGTTTGTAGTAGATCCGATTGTCTTGCTGGTGGGTCAAACAGGCGGGGATTTCTTGGGATCCCTGCCTGTTATCGAACTGGATGACCTGTTCCTGACCTGTTAAATCGGGATATATAGAGCTGTTGAGAAATTAACGGATTACTAGTCCAAGAAGTCGTGACAACTCCATTGCCTGATTCGGGCTGACAATGACGCCGGCGACATCGGCGGCAAACAAGATAATCCCCTCGATCTCTGTTCCTCTCAGATCTGCACCCTTCAACTTTACATCCCGAAAATCTGCTTTCGAGAGATTTGAGCGGACCCAGCGACTATTCTCCAGATCCACTCCGCGGAAATCAGATTCCTGTAATTGCACATCAATAAACTCGGAACTTCTTACTGCCCCATCATTAAACTGTGCATACCTTGCGTCGCAACGCTCAAGCAGAATATCTTTCATCCTGCACTCAATTGCCTTCATCCCGATTAAGCGGCAGTCAATAAACTCAACACGAGTGGCATCCAGGCTGCGAATCATTGCATTGGAGAAATCACACCGGATAAATCGCGTATCGCGCAACTGTACTGACTGAAGATTTGCTTCTGCAAAAGAAACACTTTCGACTACGGATCGCTGAATGTCCAGATGGTGGATGGTTTGAGTTGAAAAATTCCCCTCGGTAATTCTCACATCCTCCAGCGGTTCGCTCTCGGCAATTGAAGAGGTGTTCATTTCTTCAAAATCCATTAGATCAGGAAGAGCTCTCCGAATTTCCTTTGTCTTTATCTTCGCTTTCACTTCTTCATCGTAAAGAAACAATTCAGGTCAGGTGTATTCCCCACCAATGTGGGAATCTTGGGCATCTCTTAAGCGGGGCACGTGTTGAACCGTCAGGGTTCGTTGACGCAGGTTGTTAAAAGAAGAAGGAAATTCCCCCGCGTAAGGCACGAGGTGTATGGATCAGGCGAAGCTGGCGTCCGTCCGGTGTTTCCAGTGGGAGATACCCCTGTGCCAACAGATTCCGCATTTCAGCGGATATTTCCATTCTTCCCGACATGAATGCCGGTGAAGGAACCCGCTGCCGGATGGAGATATTTAGTCCTGCATCGGGGGATCGCAGATTCGTCAGGAACAGATGACCAGGAGTCAGGGCGCGATAATCAGTCCATTGGTAGGACAGCGCATATTGTGTTCCGGCTTGGGGAACATTCCCCGACACCATCGCTGAAATCGCGTTCTGCCGGGATCTGTGAATGGATTTCCGGATCTCTGTAGGATCATCTGAAGCGAGATTTCGTTCTTCAGTGCGGAGAACGCCTCCGTTGCTCAGAATCAGGGAGAGTGTCATCAGGTCCCCAAATTTCTGTGAAGCGGATGCTGAAAATCCTGTCCGGTGAAAATCACCGATGTTGAATACCGCGCTGTTGGAATTGAAATCCGGGATCGCGTCCAAGGGATAAAGTCCGCTGGAAGACATTGTCAGTGCTGCATTCGTCATGTTTTCACTGAAGACGCCAGCACTGATGGCACGGGATCCAAAGTTCTTGTGATAGGTAATCTCGTAATTCTCTGTTCGCTGAACTCGTGTATTGCCGTCGCGAACGGAAATTCGAGGCATCAGAGAAAGGGCGGTCACGTTCTGGTGCAGGCTTGTGGTGCCTTCATTCTTCAGCATCCCGCGACGTGAGCGGTACATCTCTGTCTGCGGAATACCGGAACTGAACCCTGCTTCAATTGAGCCCAGATCCTTGAGGTTTACGGTCACCAGTGCATAGGGACTGATATAAGTCATGCGGGAGAGGACGCTGATGGAATCCAGCGATGCTCCGGCTTCCAGTTGCACATTTTCAGCGAGCTGAATCTGGTCAGAGAATCCAAGTGACATGGATCGGATATCTGACATCGCTCCCCCTCCAAAACGATCTCTGGAGTGCATGGGAAGGAAAACCTGCTGGACTGTCAGTTTCACTTCCGGGTTCCAGAGAGACTCCACATCTTCGATTTTCCGGAAGGAAGTACGAAAACCAGCCGCAGGGAGTCCATTAGCCGGAGAGAATCCCAGGTTCCCGCTCAGCATGACGTGGTTGGTTCCCAGAACTGCTGTGGACAGGGCAAATGCTGTGCCCATGTCAGAAATGCTGGTCGATTGTGCATTCCCCATCTCTCCTGCCGAGAGAGAGAGAATTCCATGGACATCAGTGAATACCTGGCTTGCTGATTTGCGTCGCGGAGGAGCTTCCAGTGCGATCCTTGCCTGTTCAGAAGGAAGGAATCGCAGAATAGGACGGGATGCAGCAGACGTTCGCAGAACCCACTTCCAGTCATCCGTCATAAGGGATGAGGCGCCGGGAGCGGCATAGATCAATTGAATGGAGCTGACAAGAGATGCCAGCTGGATGGAAAGGAAACTTCTTTCACCTGGCTCAACCCGGACTCCATTCTTGAGAGCGGGGGCAAAACTGGTCTGATTAACACGGACAGTATACAGATCAGGGGTAAGTGAGTCGAATCCAAACGCTCCCCTTTCATTGGTGAGTGTTCGATGGACCAGTTGGTCATAGCGATTCACCAACGAAACGGTTGCCCCCATCTGGCCAATTCCATTGGGGCCTGTAACAAAGCCGACAATCGAGCCATAAAGCTTGACTTTCATATCGGCAGCCTGCAGCGGGGTCGAGAGACACACGACCCACGTAAGCGCTAACGCGCCTAAAAATTGCGGCGTTGGGCGATAGCCTGTTAGCACGCTCTCCTTTGGGCCGAACTCAAGTCACCGTGAAAGTGGCTGAGGGGGTCAGTGTCTGATTGCGCTTTCGATCCGTGACTTTCATCCGGATCAGATATTTACCGGGTTCAAGTGAGTTCAGGGGAAGCAATTTTTCAATCGTTACCTGATTGGCCGAAGCTCCTTGAATCGCGGAAACTTCCTCTGAGAATTCAAATACTGTCGAGTTATCCGAAGCCCGCACAACTTCATACTGAATCTGTGCGTCAGGCTTCTGTGTCGCTTCGTCTGGCTCAAAGTTGTAAAGAGACAAATATAGTCCCAGCTTTTCGTCGCGAGTGAAGGTGTCGTTGATTCGTGGACGAACCTTTGAGGTGCCGATGACGAACATGCCACTGCCAATATTGCGTGTGGGAACCTTTTCAATCTGGTCTGCCAGAATCATGCTGGACATGCCCAACTCTTCGTCATCGTAACGGGGAACATGAATGGCCAGCTCATAATTATTCATGTTTCCACCCACAACGTCTTTTGCGACTACGTTCAGGCGATAGTTGCCGGGCGCCAGGGGGACTGCGTTCTGATAGAGGGCGCGACCTTTAGAGGCTTCTTCGAGTAGCTCTGCCGGGGCTTCAATCACAACGGGATGTTCCCATACGTTGACGACACGGCGGGACATGGAAGTGATACGGGCGTAGATGTTGACCATTGCTTTGGCCACACCATCTGTCTGCTTGAACTGCAGGTCGTTCTTTTCCAACTGCAGGGTGATGTAGGTCATCACGGTAGAGTTCGTCATCCGGACAAAATCTGCCTTCACCTGAACGGGAAGAACGTTAAAGGTCACTTTTGAATTAACCTGAGCTTCCAGGTCCTTGAACTTCACAGCTGGCGGTTTCTGCAAGGCCGTGAACTGCTGCAGGCGCTCAAACTGGTTCATGCGGGAATTCATTGGCATTCCACCGATACCCAGACGTGTACCGTCGGTACGGGTGAAGCGATCTGCCTTGTTTGCCATCCCCATCTGTTCATACAGAGTCAAACCTGCTCCGGGAACCATCATGAGAGCGTCCTTTTCAGACGGATCCATTGTCATGCGGTATTCCCCGGTCATCGTTTTATCCACGAACTCGATATTGATGTCGTTACCGAGGCCTACACCTTCCAGATAACGATATCTCCATTTTTCAAAGGGGTAGACGGAGGTTGTGCCACCACCTTCCTCGATGGGGCGCTGATAGGTGCCGCCAGAGGGGTGAGATTCAATTTCGTCAGGAGGACCGAATGTAATATAGATACGGCCACGATCTGTTTTCCATCCGGGAATACCTGAGGCAAACCGTTCATTTGAATAGGCAATACGACGGTAATGCTCTTCTTTGTACTCGTTTTCCTGACTATCCGGAGTGGGATCACGGCGCAGCCAGAACTGCTCAATAAACTGTTCGCGTTCCTCATCTGTTTGCAGGCGTTTCCATGAGGCGCGCTCTTCATCAGTAATAATGTAAGTGACGTCTTCGTTTAGCCAGCGGCGAAATGGCGTTTCAAGTTCTTTACGAAGTTTAGCTTCGCGCTTCTTCCGCTCTCTTTCCGATAAAGGTTTGGCGATGGTTTCGCGGGAACCCTGATCAGAATTCTTCTTTTGTGCAGCTTGGGTTTCAGGAAGTGCCAGGAAACTGGCGGAGAGTACTGCAACGAAAAGCTTGAACTTCAGTGCCTTCATAATATTGATCCGTCCGAACGCTCGTCGAGCTATCTCTAAGTCTATGCCCCTTTAACTACCCCGTCAATGAAGTTAATTTATCGCGACCACCGGCAGGGAAAAGGAACCGAGAATAAATAAAAGAAGCCGGAGAACCAAAGCACGGGTGCAAAAGATTAATGCTTCTGACTACTGGTTCCCTTTTGTGGCGGCATAGGCCAGCAACAGCCATCCTGCGATAAACGCGACTCCACCGATGGGGGTAATTGCACCCAGAAAGCGGGTTCCCGTAAATGCAAGTAAATAAAGGGATCCAGAAAAAAAGAAGATTCCTCCCAGAAGTAAGGAACTCACTGGTCCCACGGCCGAGCTTTGGACGATCCCTGTGCGGGCCAAAACCGGAATCACCAGCAGGCCCAACGCATGAATGAAATGATAAAAGACTGCTTTTTCATAGACTCCCATCAGATATTCATCCAGCCTTCCGCGCAGCGCATGTGCTCCGAAAGCACCCAGGGAGACGGCGAGCGCCAGGGTGATTGCTGCGATAGATGTCCACATAATGTTATTTTATAAATAAGCTACCTTTTCATCGTAGCGTGCATACCATTTCCCGCAAGAAAGGAGACGGAATGCATGCAGTCACTCGTGGATTGCCCGGACAAATGTTGTCCGCTGATAAATCCAGTTGTGATACCATCGTAACGACGAAAAGTTAGATTGAGGAAAGACGAGGAGTATCCATTCCAGAATGGCACTGGCGAACGAAGTTAAGGCAACAACAATCAGTAATTATCGGGTTCACAAGACCGATACGGGTTCGCCAGAGGTGCAGGTCGCGCTTCTGAGCCAGCGAATCCTCCAATTGACGGAGCATTTCAAGACTCACAAGAAGGACCATGGTTCACGGCGTGGATTATTGATACTGGTGGCACAGCGCCGCCGACTCCTGAAGTATTTGAAGGGCAGCAGTCCGGAACGTTACAAGACGTTGATTGCGAGCCTGGGGCTCCGCCGCTAAGAATACTAGAACTCGCTGGCCATCCCGGCCAGCGATCTCCGTTTCATCTTCTCCTTGGTCGAGCTTGCCCGTCCTTTGACGAGCTTTGCTCAATCACGCGTGCGTGCACGTTCTGTTGAACTGCACACAAGGAGGTCCTAGAGACATGCATACCGTAGAGATTGACCTCAACGGCAGAAAGATTACCCTCGAAACCGGGAAATGGGCGAAACAGGCCAACGGTTCCGTTGTGGTGCGCAGTGGCGATTCCGTAGTTCTGGTAACTGCCTGTGCAGCCGCTGCTCCCAAGCCGGGAGCCGGATTTTTCCCCCTTACTGTTGATTACAGAGAATATACATACGCTGCCGGACGTTATCCCGGTGGTTTCATCAAGCGCGAAGGACGTCCTTCCGAAAAAGAAATCCTGACCAGCCGGATGATTGATCGTCCGATTCGGCCACTGTTTCCTGAAGGCTACATGAATGAGACGCAGATTATTGCTCTTGTCATGTCCGCTGATGCGGAATCAGACCCCAGTCCTCTGGGAATGGCCGGAGCTGGTGCTGCTCTTGCTATTTCTGATATCCCTTTCCATCACGTAGTTGCTTCCGTGCGCGTAGGTCTGGTGGATGGAGAGTATATTGCCAATCCTTCTTATGAAGAAGTGGAAAAGGCAAAGCTGTCCATCATTGTTGCCGGAACGAAAGACGGACTGACGATGGTTGAAGCCGGCGCAAATGAAGCTTCTGAAGAAGAAGTTCTCAAAGCGATCGAGTTTGGACATGATTCCTGCCGCAAGATCATTGCCGGGATCGAAGAACTCCAGAAACTGGCTGGAAAGACCAAGCGTGAATTCAAAGTTGCTGAGATCAATCAGGAACTGGCGGCAAAGATTGACAAGGCCTTCCGCAAGGATCTGGCCGATGCTCTGGATACCAAGAAGTACGGCAAAATCGAAAGCTATGCCAAGGTGGATGAGCTGCATGCCAAAGCTGTTGAGCTGATCGCTTCCGAAGGTGGAGACGATGCAGCGAAGTCTGAAGCAGGGTCTCTTTTCGATCGCCTGAAGGAACGGATCTTCCGGGATGAAATCCTGAAGTCCAAGCGTCGTCCGGATGGCCGGAAATTCAACGAGATCCGCCAGATCACTCTGGAATCTACCGTTCTTCCCCGCGCCCATGGTTCGTCTCTGTTCACTCGTGGAGAAACCCAGGCTCTGGTTTCAGTCACACTGGGTACCAAAGATGATGAACAGCGCATTGAACTGCTGAACGCGCCGGATTCCTCCAAGCGCTTCATGCTGCACTACAATTTTCCCCCGTTCTCTGTCGGAGAAACAGGACGCACTGGCGCTCCGGGACGTCGTGAAATCGGACACGGTGCACTGGCTGAGCGTTCGCTGATGGCTGTTTTGCCCAGCGACAAAGAATTCCCCTATACCATCCGTATCGTGTCGGACATTCTGGAATCGAATGGTTCCAGTTCAATGGCCAGTGTGTGCGGTGGATCTCTCTCCCTGATGGATGCCGGTGTGCCAATCAAGGCAAATGTTGCCGGAGTAGCTATGGGTCTAGTGATTGAAGGAAAGGACTATGCCGTCCTGACCGATATTGCAGGTGCAGAAGATCACTACGGAGACATGGACTTCAAGGTGGCCGGAACACGTAACGGCATCACCAGTCTGCAGATGGATATCAAAGTGACCAACGTCACGATCGATATCATGCGGGAAGCACTGGCACAGGCCCTTGAGGGTCGGCTGTTCATCCTGGGCAAGATGGATGCACTGATCGATGCTCCACGGACCGAACTGTCCAAGTATGCTCCGCGCATCTACTCGATGACGATTCCCACTGAGAAGATCCGTGAACTGATCGGACCGGGTGGAAAGGTCATCCGTGGCATCACGGAACAGACCGGAGTCAAAATTGATGTAGACGATTCCGGTGCAGTGAAGGTGTTTGCATCCGATGGACCTTCTGCGAAGAAAGCGATCCAGATGATCACGGATATCTGTGCAGTAGCCGAGGTCGGAAAGACCTATCTGGGTACTGTTGTCCGGATTGCTGACTTTGGAGCATTCGTGGAGATCTTCCCTGGTACTGACGGTCTGCTTCACATTTCTGAAATCTCCGAGAGCCGCGTAAAGCAGGTTCGCGATGAGCTGAATGAAGGTGATCAGATCATGGTGAAGGTGCTGGGCATCGAAGGTAACAAGATCAAGCTGAGCCGGAAAGCCATCCTGAAGGAACAGCGCGAAAAACTGAAGTCAGAATCTGAGAAGACTGAAAAGTCCGAAGACTAGTTTTCAGAACATTTATTCATAAACAATCAGAAGGGGAAGCAACGCTTCCCCTTTTTCTTTTTTCACGATTTTTCCCCGCCGCTGGCTTCCCTTTTCTGTCCGTTCATTGGGATTGTCATCCCGTCTGTCAGTAAAAAGTCAGACATTTTTTCATGGGCTGTTAGCTTGAGATCTTCCCTCTTTTCGCTGTGGACAGGAGATTTATCTCTGTCTCACCGCAGGAGCGAAGTAAGAAAAACCTCCTATGAGTTACTGTTCCCGATTCATCTCTTTATTCACAACTGCCCTGTTTATTTCCGTTCCAGTAATGGCGAACGGTACGATTACCGGCCATGTTACAGACTCTTCCAGAAGTCCTGTTCTTGATGCCAAAGTCTCTGCTGAAAACACTTCTAATGGAATCCGGTCCGAGGTGGCGACTCGCAGCGACGGACTGTATATTTTCCCTGTCCTGCAACCCGGAAATTACCGGATTCATTTTCAGAAAACGGGTTTTCGGGATTCCATCCAGGATGGAGTTGTCCTCTCAATTGGTGGCAACGTGACGGTGGATGTTCAGCTTGAAGTTGGAACTATCGGCCAATCCGTAACTGTCAGTGGTGCCATCTCTCCGCTGGAGCGTGACAGTGCCGGAATCAGTACAGTGATTGACCGGGGCATCATTGAAAATATTCCGCTGAATGGACGCAGCTTTCACTCATTGATGCGACTGGCACCCGGTGTGAATATTGCTGCATCCAGTGTGCTGTCTCCCGGGCAGTTTGTGGTGAATGGTATGCGCAATAACAGCAATTACTTCATGGTGGATGGGGTGAGTGCCAACTTCGGTGCCAGTGGTGCGTTCACCTTCACCCAACAGGCTTCAGGGGGACATCCTGCCCTGACTGTATTGGGTGGCTTCAACGGACTGGTGACTGCTGATGCTTTGCAGGAATTCCGCATCCTGACTTCAGGATATTCTGCAGAGTTTGGACGGACTCCCGGTGGGCAGATTCAGATGATGACGCGTTCTGGCGGTAATGATTACCATGGCAGCCTTTCGCACTACTTCAGGAATGAAGTGATGGATGCGAATGAATGGTTCGCGAATGCAAACAGACAGGGCCGGGCACCGCTTCGCCTGAATCAGCCGGCAGTTTCATTTGGTGGCCCGGTCTGGATTCCCGGAATTTATAACGGAAAGAACAAGACATTTTTCCATGCGAGTTATGAAGGCCTGCGTTTGCAACAGCCGCGGTTCCTGGATGCAGTTGTGCCAACGGAAGAATCCCGACAGATGGCTACAGGTCAGATGCGGGAGATCATGAATGCATTTCCGCTTCCGAATGGAGAAGCTCTGGCAACCGATCCTCAATACACAGCCCGGTATCGCAAGAATATTTCCTTTCCGAACCGTCATGACATTCCGGCTGTTCGGATTGATCATTACTTCTCACCGAATGTGCAGCTGTTTGGCCGATGGAACCATGCACCTTCCAGCTATGTGAGTCGTGCCCGTGCGAATAGTCTGACGGAAAACTATTCCTGGAACAGTATGTATACGGTCGGGCTAAATGTCACGAAGGGACAGACCGCGAATGAGTTGCGTGTGAACTGGAGCACTTCAGAGTCCGGCTTTAACTGGGATATCGCAGAAGTGGATGGCGCAGTCAGACCGTCCAACGATATTCTCTTTCCTTCCTATACAGGACCGGATCGCGCAAGCTCCAGTTTTAATCTTGGTCCGGCTGCTTCTTCCCCAGGCTTCTCGGTAGGGAGGTCTATCGGAAATTATCAGCGACAACTGAACATCGTAAATACCTTCTCCTGGGTGACAGGAAAGCATCAGCTAAAGTTCGGGGTGGACTTCAGGCATATGCTGCCGCAATCCCGCTTCCGCACTTATGGCATCAGTTATCAGTTCCCCAGCATGCAGACTGCCTTGACCACCGGGACGAATACATCCACGGTGCAGTTTCTGGCTCCTCCCGCAGATGTCGGATTCAATAACTATTCGTTTTTTGTGAACGATGCGTGGCGCATTCATCGGAAGCTGACGCTGACGCTGGGTCTGCGTTGGGAAATCGTCCCGCCACCCTCGTCAGAAGATCGTCCCCTATATCGCATCTCACAAGTGGATGATCTGTTGAGTGCCAACATGGCACCTGCCGGATCATCACTTTTCAGGACACGCTATACCGACTTTGCACCACGTCTGGGTGTGGCCTATAAGCCTTTCGACAATTCTGATCTGACGATCCGTGCCGGTGCAGGTATGTTCTATGACCTAAATACCGGACAGGCTCTGGCTTCATTTGGATACTGGCCATACAATACTCTGAACAGAGTTGCCGGAAATACGTTTCCTGCTTCGGTTTCGTCGCTGGAACCATCTGCTGTGAATACAAACCCACCCTATGATGATGAGTTCCGTTTCACGGATCCGAATCTGCGGTTGCCCTATTCCTGGCAGTGGAACTTCAGCATTGAAAAATCTCTCGGTTCCTCACAGTTTGTCTCCGCCAACTATGTGGGATCTGCCGGACGGCGTCTGCTCTATACAGAATTCTTCCAGAATCAGGATGGGATCGCGCCTGTGATCAATCCCGTCTTTCAGCAAAGCTGGATCTACATCACAAAGAACCGGGCTCGATCAAACTATCACAGCCTCCAGTTGCAGTATCAGCGTCGGCTTTCCCATGGATTGCAGGCCATGGCGAACTACACGTGGGCAAAGTCACTGGATAACTCATCCGATGAAACAACCTTTCTTTCTCCCACACAGACTCTGACGCCGAGTTACTTCTATGGGCCATCCGATTTTGATATCCGGCATAATGTCAACTTTGCGCTTGCGTATTCATTGCCATTCCAGACCCGCACTCCAGTGATCGGACAACTGATTCGGGACTGGGGAGTGGATGCGATCTTCAGTGCACGGTCAGCATCGCCGGTGAACGTCATTACCGGTGACGATCCACTGAACATCGGACTCAGCAGTTACGTCCGTCCCAATCTTACAGGAGAGCCTTTGTATCTCTATGGCTCACAATATCCGGGTGGCAAGGTTGCGAATCGTGGTGCTTTTGCCTTCCCAGCTGAAGGAGCGCTTGGGGCATTCGGACGCAATGTGATCCGTGCACATCCGTTGCGACAACTGGATATTTCTCTGCGTCGCGATTTTCATCTGGGTGCTGACCGCTTCCGTCTGCAGTTCCGTGCAGATGCGTTTAATGTGACCAATACTCCCAACTTCGGAAATTTTTCCGGAGAACTGACAAGTGGTACATTCGGACGCAGTACCGCAATGATGGGCCGTTCTCTGGGAACGGGTGGAACCTCCGGTGGTTTCAATCCCATCTTCCAGATTGGTGGACCTCGTTCGATCCAGCTTTCTCTGAGGCTGAGTTTCTAAATGAGGGCACTCACTTTTTCTCTGATTTTGTTCGGATGCAGCAGCGTGTTTCTGCAGGCTGCTCCTCCGGGTTGTCTGGATGAATCTGTTCTGTCGAAGGATGATCGGGAGCGCGCGGTCAAACTGTTATGGCAGTCACTGGATCGGGAAACTCTGTTCACCTACGCCGGTGGTCTGAAGCCTGTCAATATTGGCTTTGATTCCATCCGTGTACAGGCAGACGGAAAAGGTGATCTGCGCGAAGTGGAACAGCTCAGAAGAATCAGCCCGGCTTTCAGTTGTCCCGGTTTGTTCCAGTCAGAAGTCCACCATATGGATTTCATCTATGACGGCAAGCGAGCGATTCAGACCGTGCTGTTTCATCTGCCGCAATTCAGGAAGAAGCTGAAGCGGCACGCGGATCTGTTCGCTCCCTACGGCATTACTTCCAATGCGAATCCTCTGGAAGTCATGATGGCGATTGAGTACGCACGTGGAGGCAATGCCAGCCTCATGTTGGGTTATCTGCTGGGGTATCCCGAGGATGCTGTGGATTTCTTTCATGCCGCCGGGAAAGAACAGAATCGTACGGGACAGTTTGTGAAGCGGGATTTCCTGAATCCGGCCAGCTTTGATCCGCGCAGTTACTTTGTGTGGGCTGTTCCCATTGGTTATCACAAGACGACTGCAGATGAAGCTGTTTTCCATTGTGCAGAGACAGTTCTGAAGGAGTATCAAGGGCGACGTCCCCGTTATTTTGGAGAAGACAAAAAAGGTCCGTTTGCCTTGTTGCGGGACTGGATGGATGAAGGGTTTCCGAAATGCGGAGCCGAACTACAGAAGGAGGCAGGGCAATGAGAGTTTTGAGTTTGCTTCTGCTTTCCGGTTTAATTTTCGCGCAGCCGAAGACGGAGCCGACCCAGTGTTTTCCGTTTGAATCTCTTTCTGTGGAGGATCGCAGGATTGCAGAATCATTGTTGACCCGGTTGCTGGATAGCGAAGGTCTGTATACTCTGACAACTCCGGTAAAACCGATCAGCTTTGGATTTGCTTATCTGTTTGTTCCCGTAAGTCAGGCCAATACACATGCGGAGCTTGCTGCCTGGAAACGAGTGGCTGCTGCTTTCCGGTGTGGAGACGATCTGGAGGCTGCGGTGATTCCTGTTGGACCCATGTATCGGCAGAAGCAGTTCTGGAATTTTGTGATTGCCCGGCGCTCTGCTGTGCAGCGGGTGGAGTCAGAAAATCTGGAATACTTTGCACAGTTCGGTCCGGATCGAAGCCGCAATGCGCTGACTCTTATTGAGCTGGTGGATCAGTCACGGGATGAGATTGCACGAGAAGGATACGGCTATCTGCTGGGGCATCCCCGTTATTCTGTGCAATTCAACAATACGCTGCAGCGACTGCGTCAGCAGCATCGGGCGATTCAATCCAGTTCATACTCCATCAAGACTTTTGATGAAAAAGGACTCCAGTTCAACTGGCCTGTGCCATTGAATCATCTGGAGAACAGTGAAGATCGCGAAATCAGGGAAAGAACCGATAAAGCACTGGATGAATATAAAAAGCGGCGCCAGAACTTTATCGGATCAGACAAGCCTGGTGCCGCTGCACTTTTACGAGACTGGTTTTGTGGTGAAAAGGGATGTCAACTCCCTCGCTGAGCTAGCCTTCGAGACCTGCCAGAACGCCACGCATGTAGGAGAATGACTTGGCCATGCCCAGCATCGGGTCATCTCCTTCAATTTCATATTCCAGCATGACGCCACCCTGGTAATTCATCTTCTTCAGCAGGGCAAAGATCTTCGGGAAAGGATAGGCTCCGTCACCGACGGGGACCTGTGTTTTTCCGTCACGGATATCTTTCATATCCTTCACATGCATGTCAAGAAGACGGCTGCCTGCTCCCTCGATCTCTTCCAGAAGATTGCCACCGGAGCGAGTGGTATGGCCGATGTCGATACACACACCCACGCGTGGGTCCATGTTCTTGATGACCTTGAGTGCATCCGAGGGCTTGGGGAAGAACTTGTCTTCCGGTCCGTGATTGTGGACAGCGACCTTGATGTCGTACTGCTTGACATACTTTTCAATTAACGGCAGAGAGGCTGGCGATGCTCCAATCACCATCAACGGCATTCCGCAGTCACGCGCATAGTCAAAGTGGAACTTGATGTCTGCTTCGTCATTCTTCTCGATGTAGATGGTGCCACCACCGGTGATGGTGAGTCCGGCTTTCTCAAACTGTGCACGCCCCTTCTTCCGGTCTTCCGGTGAGAGCTTGTACAGAAGGTGAAACTCTTTCAGGTTGATGTACTTTACTCCCAGCTTCTGGGTCATGCGGATCGCAAGCCCACGCTGGAATTCACGCAGTGAGTAGCTGGCCAGGCCCAGCTTCAGGCTGGGAGCAGGGGCCGACTGGGCTGCTGCTGAAGCTGGCATCAAAGCGGCAGCACCGAGGCCAGCCGCTGCTGTCGAAAAAAAATCACGACGGGAAGACATGCCGATATTGTATGTTCTACGCATGGTGTATGGCACGCTGATTCTGACGATTTCTCTGATGGCACAAGTTCACAATCATCCCGGCGGCAAGATTCTTCCTCATGAAAAGTATGTCCGTGTCGTGAGTGAGACGGATTCTCCGGTGATGAAAAGCTACATCAAGACGAAGGATGGCCTCTATGTGGCGGCTGCTATCCGGAAGCCGAAGGGAGACGGACCATTTCCGGTGCTGATCTATTTTCATGGTGCTCCGGGGGGCAGGGGAATGGAAAAGCTGGTGGATTGGTCCAGCGGCTCAACCGGAGGTCCCTTGTGGGAGAAGTTTTTGCAGGAAGGATATGTCGTGGTGGTTGCGGATTACCGGCATCCGGTGGGAGCAACCCTGGGGGATCCACTTTCTGACAAGCTTGCAACCTACACCGATGACGCGCAGGCTGTCTATGAGCATGTTGCCGCTCTTCCTTATGTCCGCAAGGATCGCGTGACGATCTATGGAGTTAGCCTGGGTGGAAGCGTCACCATGCATCTGCTGACGAGAGTCCAGCCCTGGCGCGCAATTCTGGGAGCCGGAGCTCCGATGGCATTCTTCGGGATGTCCCGCGATGGGAAGACGATCGATGAGGCACGGTCTGCCAAAAATATTGCAGCGATTCAGACTCCACTGATGCTGCTGGTGGGAACAAAGGATTCTCTGATTGACGTTAACAAGCGAGTCTATGAAGAACTTTCAAAAGCCGGAAAAAAGGTTCGTCTGGACATTTTTGAGAATGGATATCACGATTTCGTGGCGGGTCCGCAGGGACATGCGGGTCGGGATGAGCCATTGATGGATATCACGCTGGATGCCTTAAACCTTGCTTTAGAGTTTGCAGCTGGCAAGGTCCAGTGATACTCTGGAAGTTCGACCTTCGCGGTTGCATTCCGGGCGTCTGTCCGGAAATCATCAGCTGGACAGGTGGCCGAGTGGTTAATGGCAGCAGACTGTAAATCTGCCGCTCCTTGCGAGCTACAGAGGTTCGAATCCTCTCCTGTCCACCATACAATTTTCAGGTTGCTGTGTTAACTTGGGATTGCGCGAATCGCAGTTCAAGCGCCGATGTAGCTCAGTTGGTAGAGCGCGTCCTTGGTAAGGACGAGGTCACCGGTTCAATCCCGGTCATCGGCTCCATTTCTCTCTGTTTTTTCCTGAATTAAAGCCAAAGTGAATGAACAGCAGTTCAACCCCATTTCTCCCAGCTTGACTGCTTTTTTACTCTGTCTAAAAGATTCCTGATTGTGAGCTGCTGACTCTACCGTATTGTCTGGGCATGCAAAGGATCAATACTTACATTCTGAGTATGTTTTTATCGGTAGTGTTCGTGGTCAATCCGTTGTCTGCTTCCACCGGCATTCCTGAAAAAGTAAATTCCTTCTCCATTGGACAGAAAATCACAGTCAAGCTTCAAAATGGAAATCGCCTTAAGGGTAAGTTGATGGAGAAGAATGCGGAGCATTTTGTGCTTGAGCATGATACTTTGCTGAAGTCAGATAATCCGGTCAGGGAAGTTCGCTATACCTATGTTTCAGAAGTGGAAAAGGCGAAAAGCTATAAGGGCTGGTATATAGCTGGAGGAATTTTGGCAGGTCTGACGATTGTGATGGCTGCAGTGCTGGGTGGATAGCTTCGATATAAAAATGTGGAAGAGTCTGCCCGGTAACAGCCGGCAGACTCTTTCTTCAGATCACGAATTACAGTCTTTCCAGCCGTGTGGTGGAATCACCAAACTCATTATTTTTGATGCCGTAGCGATCCATCAAAGAGAGGTACAGGCTGCACATCTTGCGCTTGTCTTCGCTCTCATTCAGGTAATTGAGAGACCTTCCGGTCTCCAATGTCCCTCCCAGTCCTCCAGCCAGAACCAGAGGCAGACGGAAGTTGTCATGCTTGCGGCCGATCCACATATTGGAGAGGAACATCAGGCATGAATTATCCAGCACCGTGCTGTCTCCTTCCTTCATCTTGTCGAGCTTTGATGCCAGGTAAGCAAACTGCTCGACATGGAAGCGGGTAATTCGTTCATAACCCTCAGACGTATTGCTGTGGGATGCCGCATGATGTCCTTCCTTCACTTGCAGGAAGGGGTAGTACATGGCAGAGAGATCACGCGAAATGATCAGCGAAGCTACATTGGTCTTATTGGTCTGGAATGCAATGGCGATGATGTCGCACATTAGACGTGCATGATCGCGCAGATCCTCAGGAAGGCCATTGGCTGGACGATCCATTGTTGCCGTGACCGTATTCTTTGCTTTGGCTGCGTCTTCTGCCTCATCTTTGCCCTTGCGCATCTTCTCCACGCGCTTTTCCACTTCGCGAACACTGGTGAGATACTCATCCAGCTTGCTCTTGTCGGTGGAACTGATTTTCTTTGTCAGATCCTGCGCGCGATTTTTGACACGATCAAGAATACTGATGTTCAGCAGGCTTCCACGGTTGTCGAACAGATTATCCCAGGCCAGTGAAGGATAGACTTCCACCGGAACAGGGGAGTCCGGGCTCTGCCAGGAAAGATGCGAGCTGTATGCCATCGAAAAGTTCGTCTCGTGATAGCCGGTCATGGGCTGATCACACGAAAGAACAATGCTGGACTGGGGAGTATCTTCTCCAATGTGATTGGCAATCTTCTGGTCCACACTGATACCGGACTGAATGACTGCGCCACGCGCGATCTTTGCACCGGAAAGAAGGCTGCCTGTCTGTCCAGGGTGAATTCCCTGACCAGTGAGTGCCTTCACAAACAGACCATCGATGACGTTGATTTTTTCCTTGAGAGGTTCCAGTGGAGACAAGGATTTGCTCAGCTTCATTGCTGCGCCATCGCCCTCTGCGCTCCAGTGATCCTCGTTGATTCCATTACCCAGGAACACGACACCGAATCGCTTGGGGAATGCCGATTGGGGTGGTGTATCTGCCAGTGCGTGCAGCGATTCCATCCATGGCAATGCCATCGCGCAACCAGCTCCACGAAGAACAACGCGGCGGCTGAGAGAAGACTTCGGAGTTGATCTGCTCATGGTTTAACCTCTTTGGATTGTAATTGAGATTGAAGTGAATTTCCTGGGGTGGAAATTCGTTTGTTCAGGAACTGAGGGCTGGTCACGATGGATTCAATCAGGGAGTGCATTCGGTATCCATTAGATTTTGCTTTCAGTGACATTTCCGCAACCAGAGATTCATCGGAAAGCTGTAAAGAGCGATTCAGAGCATAGGCCAGCAGCTTGCGGCTGATATTCGTGATGTAGCCGGCTTCCCGATTCTCCTGTATGAATGTTTTCAGGCCGGAAATGCCATTGCCGGTATACCCACCCGGATACTCTGCTTTGGTATCTACTGGACGACCAGCCAGATCCTTTTCCCGGCGGTCGCCGATGGGGCCATATCCTTCAAAAGCAAGACCGAAGGAATCGATCTTTGAATGACAGGCGGAACACAGTTCATTCTCCCGATGCTTCGCCAGCATCTGGCGGACGGGAAGCTCTGATTTCGATTCATCTTCAGGCAATTCCGGAACCAGCGGCGGAGGCGGTGCCACCACATCTCCCAATACCTTCTGGACGACCCAGTTTCCACGCTTCACCGGACTGGTACGTAGTCCCGGGGAGTTCTGCGTCAGGAAGACAGACATGGGCAGCAGTCCACCACGGCCATAACGGCTGGCGTTCTCCACACGAACCCAGTGATTACTGTTTCCTTCAATTCCGGAAACACCATAGTGCTTGGCGAGAACAGGATTTACGAATGTATAGTCGCCATAAATCAGATCCAGTGCAGAGCGGTTGCTGGAAAGTGCATCCTGCACCATCTGGACGGGCTCCTGAAACATGGCATCCCGCAGATCATTTGTGAAGGAAGGATATCTTTCCCGGTCTACAGAATTATTCTTCTGGAAATGACGGAAGGTCAGCCAGTTTCCTGTGAACTCCGTTGCAAGTCCGCTGACACGGGGATCCTGCAGCATCCTTCTGGTCTGGGCCAGTAGAACGTCCTTGCGATGAAGGGTTCCGGCAGCGGCGTGTTTCAACAGTTCTGCATCCGGCTTGCTGGACCAGATAAAGTAGCTTAGCCGACTGGCCAGCTCATAGTTTGAGAGAGGGTGGCTGGCAAATGCGTCGGTCTTTTTAATGGATTTGCTGATGACCGGTTGACCTGTCTGCGGAAGATCGATGCGGAACAGAAAATCGGGTGAAGTCAGGATATTGACGATGAGTTCTCTGACAGCATCTTCATGCGATAGCTCGCGAGTGGTGCGCAGCGTCCGATAGTAATCCAGCAGATCATCTGTTTCGGCTTTCGTCAGGGGACGTCGATATGCCTGGCTGGCAAATTTCAAGGCTGCTTCCAGATGTCTGGGTTCGGCTTCCTTTCGCTGCTTTTCCACACCACGTAAGGTGACATCGATGCGGTCATAGTGATCGCGGATCGCGTAGGGAGCAATAGGGTCATTCGTCGGATCGGCCGCAGCTTTCGCCAGATAGGCATCGCGCATGGCGATCACCACTTCTGAATCCGTGACTTCATGGTCAGTGGGGCGATCCGTAGCGGACTCCGCACCACGTCCCTGCACTTCACCACTCTGGTTGAAGAAATACTGCACCCACGTTCTGGCTGTGAAGTCAGCGACGAACTCGAACTCATTCCAGAGCCGGTCAATCTCCTTGCGCCCTTTTTCATCCAGAATCAGTTCCATCAGCGGAGTGTCATCCCGATAAAAACCCAGTACGCTGTGATAGCCAGCACTCAGCAGGCGCCCTTTGTCCTGTGAATCATCCGGGAAGTAGCGACCCCGTTCCGTAATGTAAAACTGGTCCGGAAATACAGAGGCAAAGCGCACGAAAGCATCTTTATAACGGTCCCGCTCAGCCGCAGGAACAACCAGATCCTTGTCGAGTGCGCGGGCCTGGTCGATCAGTGCTGCCCAGCGGTGTGCCGATTCGCGATGGAGCCCGGCATACTTTGGAATTTCTGGCATGACGGGCGGCGCATCTGTGTCATTGCGCAATGCCTTGATGTCGATCTTCCGTCGATTGGCTGCGTACTCCTTCAGCTTCCAGTTGAGCAGCGGCTGGGATGCTTCCGGCAATCCTTTCACCCGTGGAGCAATAAACTGCATCCCGGTATGCTTGCGGATACGGATAGCGAAGTCTTCCATCTCTTTGCAGATGCTGGCGCGAAGTTCTGGCTGGTTCTGGTTCGCAGAGGGCAGGGAATTCCACATGGTCTGCAACTTCAGAATCGGACCCACGGCATTCTTCTCCTGGAGGATGTTCCAGACCAAAGGAAGGTAGCGTGGGCTGATCTTTGCTTCGTTTGCGATGGATTGTAGTGTTGCCTGCGGTTGTTTTAGTGCGACCCGATTTTTATATCGCCAGGCTGCCTCAAAGTAGTCGGAGTATTTTGTCGGCTGGCTGAGATAGAAACTGACAATTCGCTGGACTGCATACTTATCACGATCTGTTTCCACCAGCATGGAGTTGGGGGAAAAATCGATGCGATCCGGTTGCAGCACCATATGATTGGCTACTTCGCGGGCGGCCTGCAGATATTTATTCATCAAGGCAGGAGACATGGTGAGCGATTCGGCGGAATTATCGAACCCAGCAGGATTGGCTGGGTCGAGAGGGAATTCCCGAGTTACCTGCAAGTCCTGCCCGGTCAGGTCACGGATTGTATAGTTGTATTCCGCATTGCTGAGGCGTCGTGCCTGAACGATGCCCGGATCTCCGGCCAGTCTCTTGATTTCGGATGCGCGGACGGCTTCAATCCAGTGGATGACATTCTGATTGGCTTCGGCCGGTGGAGCAGGTATCGGCTTCGGGGGCATGTCCTTTGCCACCAGACGTTCCATCACCAGATCCCAGCGTGGATAGTCTTTGGTAACTGTATCGACAGAAGTGTATGCCTTCAGGTCAAACTGCGCTGCCGGAGTTTTGCCACCATGGCAACCTGTGCAGTGCTTTGCCATGAATGGGCGGATTGTGTTTTCAAACTCCTGATGCAGAGCCTGTCGTTCCTGCGAAAGTGAGGCCTGCGAAAGAGAGGACTTCTCAGGGGCCGGATCAGCAGCGAGGGCGGAGAAAGTGGTTGCCAGCAGTGCAACCAAAGGATAAAAACAACCGCGGGTTCTACCCTTCAACCAGTTGAGAATAAAAAACATTCTGTATGGAAAAACGCTTCCATGGACCTCATGGTTACGGGGCTGGTGATTCAGGAGAAATAAAGGCATGAAAACAATTGGCTTACCCAGAATATCCAATCACATTTTTAGTCTGGTGTCTGCATCGTTGCCGAGGAATTCAACTGGATTTGTTTGGGCCACAATAGTGAAGGACCAGCATATGGGAAACACCAATCATTCACTCACTGCACTTCCAGCCTGGAAGGCTCTTCATTCTCACTTTGAAAAGATCCGGGAACAGCATCTGCGGGATCTCTTTGCTGCGGATGAGAATCGTGGAAAAAAACTGGCAGTAGAGGGCAATGGGATCTATCTGGATTATTCAAAAAACCGGGTTACTGAAGAGACGATTCAGTTGCTGATTCAGCTGGCGGAAGAATCTGGACTGAAGGACAGAATCGAAGCGATGTTTACGGGACAGAAGATCAATATCACGGAAAATCGTGCTGTCCTCCATACCGCTTTGCGTGCTCCGAAGTCGTCCACGATTACTGTGGATGATCACAATGTTGTTCCTGATGTTCATGACGTGCTGGAGAAGATGGCAGCATTTTCGAACCAGGTCCGGGAGGGGAAGTGGCTGGGATATACCGGGGCTCGCATCCGGAATGTTGTGAATATCGGGATCGGTGGTTCTGACCTGGGTCCGGTGATGGCCTATGAAGCTCTTCGTCATTACAGTGATCGCAGCCTCGCTTTCCGGTTTGTATCGAATGTGGATGGCACCGATTTTTCAGAAGCCGTGGTCGGCCTGGACCCTCGTGAGACCCTGTTCGTTGTCTCATCCAAGACATTTACAACCATCGAAACGATGACCAACGCTCATACAGCGCGCACATGGCTGCTGAAGGCGTTTGGTGGAGATGAGAAAGCGGTAGCCCGCCACTTTGTGGCAGTTTCGACCAATGCGGCAGAAGTCGGAAAGTTCGGCATTGATACCGCAAATATGTTCGGCTTCTGGGACTGGGTAGGCGGACGCTATTCCATGGATTCAGCTATTGGACTTTCCACCATGATCGCTATCGGGCCCAAGCACTTTTCGGAAATGCTTCGGGGATTCCATGCCATGGATGAACACTTCCGGAATACAGAGTTCCATCAGAATCTGCCTGTCCTGATGGGGCTCCTAGCAGTCTGGTACAGCAATTTCTTCGAGGCAGAAACCATTGCAGTGTTGCCCTACGATCAGTATCTGAAGCGGTTCCCTGCCTATCTCCAGCAGCTCACGATGGAAAGCAACGGAAAGTACGTAACGCTGGATGGCAAGGAAGTGGATTACCAGACCAGTGCCATTTACTGGGGAGAACCCGGTACCAATGGCCAGCACTCTTTTTATCAGCTGATCCATCAGGGAACGCGTCTGATTCCGTGTGACTTTATTGCGTTCAACAAGTCCCTGAATGCAGTGGGGCGCCATCATGACATTCTGATGGCGAATGTTTTTGCTCAGGCGGAAGCGCTGGCTTTTGGAAAGACGGAAGCAGAAGTTAAAGCAGAAGGAACAGCCGAATGGCTGGTGCCGCATCGGGTCTTCAAGGGAAATCGGCCTTCCAATATGTTGCTGATTGAGCAACTGACGCCGGAGGTCCTGGGAAAACTGGTTGCACTGTATGAGCACTCCGTATTCACGCAGGGTGTGATCTGGAATGTCGGGTCATTTGATCAGTGGGGAGTGGAGTTGGGCAAGGTGCTGGCCAACCGGATCATCCCGGAACTGGAGAACCCTGCTGAACCGGAACTGAAGCACGACAGTTCGACGAACACTCTGATTGAGCGATACCGCAAGTCCAGAAAAAATTAGAACTGATCATGAATTTATGGTCAGGAGATTGAATCCGGGTTTCACTCCTGACCCAATGCAGCTGGCAGTTACTGCTACAGGAAAACATCTATGCCGAAAAGCACCTGGGTTCCACCGGGGCATTTTTATTCACCACTTGTCGATCCAACTGATCCGCATGTCCGGAATATTCTGGCTCATCCCGAAGATCTTTATCTGGATGGAGAGATGGGAATTCAGATTGATGATGAGGCGATGCTTCAACTGCTTCACTCCATCAGTGCGTATTATAAAGACCTTCCATTCCCAAAGCAGAAGTCATCTCCATGGCGATACTACTATGAGAATCCTGCTTTCTGTTACGGAGATGCCAGTGTTTACTTTGGCATGTTGCGGCATTTCCGTCCAAAGAGAGTCATTGAAATTGGTTCCGGATACTCCTCGTGTCTGGCCATGGATACCAATGATCAGTTTCTGGACAAGACTTCCCAACTCAGCTTCATTGAGCCCTATCCGCAACTGTTGTTCGATCTGATTGGGGAAGATGCTGAGTATCGGCAGAATGTTGTTGTCTCCAAGGTGCAGGATGTGCCCACTCACGTGTTCAGAGAGCTTCAGGCCGGGGATTTTCTTTTTATCGATTCATCTCATGTGGCGAAGATGGGGAGTGATGTGAACGACTATCTCTTCCGCATTCTGCCCTGTCTGAATGAAGGAGTGATCATTCAGATTCATGACATTCAGTATCCATTTGAATACGGCTCAGAATGGATCGATCACGAAAACCGTTCGTGGAATGAAGCATATGCTTTGCGGGCGTTTCTCCA
Organism: Bryobacteraceae bacterium; assembly: GCA_037190045.1. Taxonomy (GTDB): domain Bacteria; phylum Acidobacteriota; class Terriglobia; order Bryobacterales; family Bryobacteraceae; genus JAPKYZ01. Next base: position 1,026,273 of record JBBCIQ010000004.1, read on the forward strand.
GTTCAATGAATCTTTCCGGATTCTCTTTTTTAATCACTACATGTTTCTGAAACACGGAGATCTGCTGCAAAAGCTGATGCCCAACTGTGTGCTCAATAGCGGAGCCAGTCTCTGGATTGAGAAGACCAGAAATCCTTACGCAGCCAATCCACTCTACATTCGTTCTGCTCAACTGATCTATGAATTGAGAGCTATATTCAGAAAAGTCCGGCGGCGCCTTCAGAGACTGGTCGGCATCCAGACTGAAATCAACGGGTGAAAATTTTTCTGCACATCTGATAGCGGAAACGTCATCATGAATTCATGGCACAGGAATCATTGATCCCGTCAGGTCGAACATTCGGAATCATCGGTGCAGGAGTGATGGGGAGAGCCATTGCCAAAGGCATTCTTGATGCAGGACTGGTTTTGCGCGAACAGATGTGGGCGGTCAGTCGATCAAAGGCAAAATGCGATCGGGCTACCCAGGAACTGGGAATTCAGACATCGCAAAGCTGCCATGGGTTGCTGGACTCTGCTTCTGTGCTTCTTGTGGCAGTGAAGCCATTCCAGATTGAGGAAGTCTGCCAGCAGATTCGTGAAGCCGGAATACCTTCCGATACCTTACTGATTTCGGTGCTGGCGGGAGTCACTACTGAGCGTCTGCAATCCGCACTGGGAACGGAAAATCCGTGGATCCGGTCCATGCCGAACACCCCATCGTTGATCAGCAAGGGAATGACTGTGATCTGCGGCAGCCAGCAGGCATCCCCTCAGCATCTGGAGATTGCACAGAAGATCTTTTCCGCCATCGGCCGATGTCTGGTGCTGGAAGAAAAGTATTTCAATGCTGCGACGGCAATTAGTGGCAGTGGGCCAGCTTATATGTACCTCATCCTTGAGGCACTGACCGATGCTGGTGTTCAGAATGGGCTGCAGCGAGCTGTTGCACAGGAGTTAGCCACGCAGACGATGTTGGGTGCGGCCGAAATGGTGCTGCAGTCGAACCGGCATCCGGCAGAATTGCGTGGGGATGTGACTACTCCGGGCGGCTGCACGATTGCAGGACTGATGAAGCTGGAAGAGGGAAAGATCCGCTCGGTTCTGGCTCAGGCGGTGGAAGAGGCAACTATTGTGGTGGGAAAGCTCGGTTCAGCGAAATAACTCTCTTTTTGATGCCATTGTAGGCTTTCCAAAAGTACGCCATATTCATCAAACTTTTGAAAGATTATAAGTCCCTGTCCAGAATTCCATGCAAACCATATTTCTACATCTTCAAGTGGGTATTGTCTTTTTAGTTCGGCATGAACGTCTAGAGCAATTTCAAAAGGGCTAATTGAGGGATTATTTACCTCAATTAGAAGAATTTTCTTTTTTTCGGGATGTTTGCGCAGTAACTTGGGAACTTTGCTGCTAATTGCTTTTTTGATCACCTTTTCAATGGTCATTTGATGTAAACCATCAACCAGCATCTCATGATAGGTGAATGTGTCTCCGCAGTTTGATTTATGGATACACGCTGTTATAAAACCAGCCGAAGTATTAATTTGATGAGAAGAATAGCCTTCTGGGAAGCTTTCTAGTGATTCATTAAACCATTTTCGAATTTCTTTTCCCAATTCTTCCCAATCTTCACCTTTTCGGGATTGAAAAGTATCACAGCTTAGGCCAAGACCAATAGAAAACCCTGATAAAGTTCTGTAAGTATATGGTGAGCTGGTAAATCCTGCTCTTTTGAAATTTTCCTTACATTCTAATTCCAAGTTGAATAGTTCCACTAGAGTGTGCTCAATAGCTGTATGAGGTGGATCCCCCACTAACGCGTCAACCTCACCTGACACTGTATCTTCCGGGTATGTGATCTTTTCTTTACGGAATTTTTTCTCTGCAAAATGATTAGTTACTTCTCGATCAGGTCGTTGTCGATTAACTTTATTATTAGTCTTAGTCATAACATCCTCTTGGGTTAATCATATCAACTATATTGATCAATAAATAAAAATATTTTATAGAAAGATGGTTTAAGACTTATGCGTTTTGTTGAAAATATTAAGAATAAAAATAAAACTTAGTAGATGAGCAATTCATGCGGAGTGGTGGGAAAGCTCGGTTCAGCGAATAACTAAACCGAGCCGGTAAGATTATACGCTCAAAGAGTGTTTTTCGAGCTTTGCGGCTGTACCGTCCTGCTCCGCGATCCGCATCAGTTCCAGACGCAGTGCATCAATGAGAGCTTTCCAGCTGGCTTCGATCACGTTGTCAGACACGCCGACGGTTGCCCAGCTTTTCTCGTGATCGCTCCATTCCACCAGCACGCGGACTTTCGCCGCAGTGCCTTTCTTGGAATCAAGGACACGAACCTTATAGTCGGTGAGACGAACCTGAGCCAGCGCAGGGTAGAGATCGGTGAGGCACTGGCGGAGACAGACATCGAGCGCGTTCATCGGGCCATGCCCGGTTGCGGTGGCCTGATGGATGCCGTCCTTGGTTTTCAGATTGACGGCTGCATGCGTCTGCATGCCCTGTTCTGTCCATTTGGTTGCCACTTCATAGCTGACAACATCAAAGAGATGCAGGTTGGGGTTCAGAGCTTCTCGCACCAGAAGCTCGAAGGTTCCCTCGGCTGCTTCCAGTTCATAGCCTTCATACTCCAGCTGCTTCATCCGTTCCAAAAGATCACGGCGTGCCTGATCATCCAGACCCGTGATGCCCTGTTCGTTCAGCTTATAGACGACATTGCCACGACCGGAAAGGTCAGACAGCAGGACGCGCTGACGATTGCCGATCTTTGCCGGATCGATGTGTTCATAAGTGGATGAGTCCTTGAGGACTGCGGCCACATGAACCCCACCCTTGTGTGCAAAAGCACTGGGTCCGACATACGGCTGATCATTGCGGATTTGCAGATTAGCCAGTTCAGAGATAAAGCGGGAAACCTGAGTCAGATGAGCCAGGCGCTCTGGGCCGATCGTGGTGTGCCCCAGTTTGAGCTCCAGATTCGCAATGATGGACACCAGATTTGCATTGCCACATCGTTCGCCATATCCATTCATGCAGCCCTGGACATGGGTGACACCTGCTTCTACAGCTGCAATCGCATTGGCGACTGCAACATCTGAATCATTGTGTGGATGGATGCCGATGATGCCATCGAAACGCTTGCGGACCTCTGCAATGATCTCCGTCAACTCTCCGGTCAGAGTGCCGCCATTGGTGTCGCATAGGCAGAGAACATCCGCACCCGCCTTCTTGGCTGCTTCCAGCGTACGGAGGGCAAACTCAGGCTTGTCTTTATACCCATCAAAGAAGTGTTCAGCGTCATAGACCACTTCGCGTCCATGCTCTTTCAGTCGCTGAACTGTTTCAGAAATGAGGGTGAGATTCTGTTCTTCGGTGATGCCGAGCGCACGTTCCACATGCAGCCACCAGCTTTTGCCGAAGATCGCCACGACGGGAGTTTCTGCTTCCAGAAGTGCCCGTACATTGGGATCGGTATCAATTGTATTTTTTGCAAACCGCGTCGCTCCGAACGCGGTCAGCTTTGCGTGTTTTAGCTTCAGGTCACGCGCCCTGGCAAAGAACTCCTTGTCCTTTGGATTCGAACCAGGCCATCCACCTTCGATGTAATCAATCCCGAGTTCATCAAGCCGTTCTGCAATCATCAGCTTGTCGTCCACGGAGAAAGAGACGGCTTCGCCCTGCGTGCCATCCCGGAGCGTTGTATCGAAGGTGAATATTCTCATGTCAGTCTGGAGGTATATCGCAGGTTAATTTTCCTGCGGTACACCTGCCTCCTTTTTCTTCTTGAGGAAGGTCATCATTTCACGAAGTTCTGCACCAATCTTTTCGATGGGCAGCTTCTTGCCTTCTTCGCGCATGGAGAGGAACTTGCCGCGGCCGTTCTTGTTCTCTGCCATCCAGTTCTTTGCAAATGTGCCAGCCTGGATTTCAGCAAGAACTTTCTTCATCTCAGCCTTCGTCTCATCAGTGATGATGCGGGGGCCAGTGACATAATCGCCATACTCTGCAGTGTCAGAGACGGAGAAGCGCATGTAACCGAGGCCGCCTTCATAGATGAGGTCGACAATCAGCTTCAGTTCGTGCAGACATTCGAAGTAGGCGATTTCCGGATCATATCCGGCTTCGGTCAGTGTTTCGAAACCTGCATTGATCAGGGCAGAGACACCACCGCAAAGGACTGCCTGCTCACCGAACAGATCGCTTTCAGTTTCTTCCTTGAAGGTGGTTTCGATCACGCCAGCCTTCAGTGAGCCGAGACCGCTCGCATAAGCCAGTGAATTTTCGAGAGCCTTGCCGGAAGCATTCTGGTGAACAGCCACCAGCGCAGGAACGCCTACACCTTCGGTGTACAGTTCACGAACGCGGTGTCCGGGTGCCTTGGGGGCAACCATGGTGACATCAACTGTTTCCGGTACGGTGATGAATCCGAAGTGGATGTTGAATCCATGAGCAAACATCAGGGTCTTGCCGGGGCCCAGTGAGGGTGCGATGTCATTGTTGTATACCTCTGCCTGGACGTGGTCCGGCAGCAACAACATGATGAGATCGCCAGCTTTTGCGGCATCTGCAACATCGAGGACCTTCAGGCCTGCGGCTTCTGCCTTGGCGCGGGATTTGGAGGTTTCGGGCAACCCGACAACTACGTCCACTCCGGAATCACGCAGGTTCAGTGCATGTGCGTGCCCCTGACTGCCGTATCCAATAATCGCGACCGTCTTGCCGTTCAGGTGGCTGAGGTCACCGTCTTTCTCGTAATAGCGCTTAGCCATGGATGGCTGCTCCTTCTTCTTCGTCTTCTTGCGTTACGCCACCTGTGCTGCCACGGGGAACCGGGGGGGCCAGGCGCAGTTTCTTGGATTCCAGCGATACAGCCAGCAGGCCGGACCGCGTCACTTCGATGTCGCCATAACTTCGCATAACATCGATAAATTCGTTGAGTTTTTCCGGGGCGCCGGTGGCTTCGATTGCAAAGCCTTCAACCGAACTGTCCACGACACGAGCACCGAAAATTTCCGCTTCCTTCAGAACCGCTGTGCGCGATTCCATGGGAGTCCGTACACGCAACAACAACAGCTCGCGGGATACCGCAGGAGCTTCTGTGAGATCTGTTGCCTGAAGTACATTGATCAGCTTGTTCATCTGCTTGACCACCTGTGTACGGAGACGGGCCTCCACGTCCACGACGATGGTCATGCGGGACAGTGTTGGGTCCATTGTAGGAGCCACGGTCAGGCTCTGGATGTTATAACCTCGGGCTGAGAGAACTCCGGTCACACGCATCAGGGCGCCGGGCTTGTCCTCCAGGAGGAGTGAAATCACCTGTATCATTTTGATTCCTGTGCCTCTTCAAATTCCTTACGAGACCGGCACGGGCTTTGGCGGACCCAATACCATTTCATTGATTGCACCACCTGCGGGAACCATGGGGAACACGTTCTCAAACGGTGTCACCCGGACATTCAGCAGGTAGGGACCGGGATCTGCAACTGCTTCTTCCAGTGCCTTGCGCAGATCTTCGGGGCGCTCCACAGTCTTGCCCTTGAATCCATAGGCTCCGGCCAGTTTTTCGGGTTCCGGGAATGAGTCGATGGTCACCTGGCTCAGGCGGTTGTTATAGAACAGTTCCTGCCATTGACGAACCATGCCGAGATAGCCATTGTTCATCACAATGATCTTGACCGGCAGTCCATAGTTGGCAAGAGTTGCCAGTTCCGGCAGGGACATCTGGAAGCCACCATCACCACAGATGGCAAATACCAGTTGATCGGGATTGGCGTACTGTGCACCCATGGCAGAGGGAAGTCCAAAGCCCATGGAGCCCAGTCCCCCGGAGTTGATCCAGAGACGTGGCTTGTTGAACTTGATCAACTGAGCTGACCACATCTGGTGCTGTCCAACGTCGGTACAGACGATGGCGTTGCCGCCGGAGATCCTGTCGATTTCGGCCATCAGATGTTGCGGCTTGATCTCATCCACAGAGAAGGATGGTTCCAGCGGATGCTGTTCTTTCCATGCACGAACCTGTGACCACCATGCTTTACGGTCTTCAGACCGGGCAGGGCTCATTTCAGGCTGAAGTTCCTTCACGGCCTTGTTGAGCTTTTCGAGAACCTTCTTCACATCGCCGACGATTGGCATGTCCACGGCACGGTTCTTGCCGATTTCCGAAGGATCAATGTCCACATGGATGACTTTGGCGTGCGGTGCAAATGCGGCCAGACGTCCGGTCACACGGTCATCGAAACGGGTGCCCAGCGCAATGAGCAGGTCTGTTTCATACATGCTCATGTTGGCCGTGTAGCTGCCATGCATGCCAGGCATCGAAATGTAATTGGGATGTGTGCCAGGCATGGCTCCCAGTGCCATCAATGTGGTCACTGCGGGAGCATCAATGGTTTCAACAAACTCCTTCAGCTCTTCTGCTGCTCCGGAGTGAATGATGCCACCACCAGCATAGACCAGAGGACGTCCAGCTTCCCAGATCATCTGGGCGGCGCGGCGGATCTGTCCTGCATGACCTTCATTCGAGAACTTGTAGCCGGGAAGATGAATGCTGCTGACCGGGTTGTAGTGTCCACGTCCCTGGAAAACATCCTTCGGGATATCCACCAGCACGGGGCCGGGGCGACCTGAAGCAGCGATATAGAAAGCTTCATGGATGATCTGCGGCAGTTCATCTACTGACCGGACCATGAAATTGTGTTTGGTCGCAGAACGAGTGATGCCAAAAGTATCAGCTTCCTGGAATGCGTCAGTTCCAATCAATGAAGAAGTGACCTGTCCGGTGAGCGCAACAATTGGAATAGAATCCATCATGGCATCAACCAGTCCTGTCACCAGGTTGGTTGCTCCCGGGCCGGAAGTGGCGCAGCAGACTCCCACCTTTCCGGTGGAGCGGGTATAACCCTGAGCAGCAAAAGCCGCATTCTGTTCATGCCTGACCAGGACATGCCGGATCGGATGATCGTAGAGCGCATCATAGAACGGCAGTGTGACGCCTCCGGGATATCCGAAAATGACATCTACACCTTCACGTACCAGACATTCCAGAAGGATTCTTGATCCGTCCAGCAATGTTCCAGGTTTCACATTTGTAGCCACCGGAGACGTTCCTGTTGTTTTAGGCATACCTTTTACTCCTCATTCTGGTTCCAGTTCCCTGATTTTCATCGAAAAGAAAAAAGCCATCAGCTGGGTCTGTGTCCCCCGCTGATGGCCTTTGTGTTCCGAGATCGAGGCCGCTCAAGCGGGGTTTTGAATACCTACCCCGATGATGGAAATTACAATTCGAATTCCTACGGTCTCGACAGACAAATTCCCCGCATTCCGCTGGTTCCGGAGAGGCTGAGAGAACTGTTCCACGTCGTTAGAATAGCGAGTTAGTTCTGCAAATGCAAGAGGTGAAGTGTATGAGAAATATTTATGGAAATATTGGTCCTTTCATACAAATCCCCGGACAGCCTATGATGACGATGACCCTATGATTCGCGTAGTTGCCCATATCCTCGCCAAGCCCGATAAAATTTCCGAGACCCGTACCCTTCTGGAAGGTTTTATTGAACCGACCCGAAAAGAAAAGGGTTGTGTTTTGTATGAGTTACACCAGAATACTGGAGATCCTACAGAGTTCACCTTTATTGAAGAATGGGATTCTGAGGACGATCTGGAAAACCATTTACAGTCCAGGCATATTGAGTCAGCTTTTTCCACAATTGCTGAGATCTGCAGCGCACCGCCAGATGTTCGTCGGTACCAGCTGTTAGGTTGATCAACGAGACCGCCGGGATCGGCTGGTCCCGGGTTTGCGCGGTTTGGATTTATTGAAGACTGTACCTCCGATTCCAATGACATCATTGGAATCGGGGAACAGAAAGAACCACCGGGTTTCCTCTTTTCCTCCGGCAACCCGAAGATGTATTGAGTGCCCGTCCAGCCTGTAAGTTCCAGAATTCCCTCTCTTTGCAGAAGAGACTACTCCAACATCACTACCCATCGAGCCTCGATCATTGGTCATGGATCCGTCCGGGGAAAAATTGTAATTGTTCCACGCCGCAACCATGGATGTTCCTCCAATGGCTGTGTTTCCTCCTCCTCCAATTGATTGATAGGAGCCAGAGAGTTGGGTGCCAGATGAACCGGACCGTGCGATAAACCATTTATCCCAGACAGAAGGTTTCCGAGGCTGGCCTTTTCTATCTCTTCCATTCCAGTTGATGGTGATCTGATTTGCAGATTTCACCCAGCGTCCCCAGGATTGTGGCCGTCTCTGTCGCCATGCTTCCACATCGTTTGTTGATAACGGGTAATAGGAGAGATCAGTAGTGACAGTTCCGTCTGTCAAGAAAAGATAAGGCCTGTAGATGGGATACATAGCTCCGCCTACACCCGCTTCATATTCCAGATGAAGATAGATCCCTTCCAGCGGAATACTGACTGATGAAGATGTGTTGGTGACTTTTGCCGGTGTATGGGGCTCAGTTTTTTCTGCAATATGACCGGGTGACTGGTCAGCAGGTATTTGAGGAAAGAAGCCAGGATCAGGTTCAGAAGACGGTGGAGCGGCACTTTTTGCCACTACCTGTGTCTCTGTTCCGGCTGTTCCTGCGTTTGCTGCAGTTTCCTTGATGAGATGAGAAACAGAAGAGATGAACTTCATGTTTGCCAAAGTCGAGGGACTCATCATGACGTGCATGAATCTGATCTGCTGATCACTCGTCTGGATGGCATACCAATACTGATCTGCTCCTCCGGTTTTTGTCGTGCAGTTGGCATCCTTGCCTTTGCGAACGCGAGGCCGACAGCCAGTTACATCCTGGAAGGTGCCACCTTTTTTGCTGATCTGCTGCTTCAACCACGCTCCCATGTCTTCGGGTAATGGCTCTGCATCGTAGACACGAGCTTGTACGCTTTGTGAACTGGAGAGAGTTTCCGGTCTGAGCAAAAAATGACCGGACTGCTTTTCTATGAGCCAGCCTTTGGGTGGTTGAAGATCTCGAGCAAGGGCGGTGCTGAGAAAAAATAACAACCAGAGAACAGGTATTATTTTCATCTCGATTTCAGTATAGAGATCAGATGGTCTAATCGTGATTTTTGTTTACAATTTGCGATAAAAAATCATCTGTATAGTCTGTGTCAATTTCAATCCAAAGGGGATTGTGATCAGACATCTGCCATGTTCGCCATTTCAGGTAAAGTGCGCGTGGATCAGTTTCCGTTCTCTCAGGATCTTTAGCAGGCATTAATGGGACATAAATGTCTCGATCTTCATCGTTATCCTGAAATACATCCTGAAAGACATTGAAGATGCCTCCACTTCGCACCTTGAATCGTGAGTCCTTGACGCGAGTGGCGATCTGGTCATAGAAGTGGGATCGTTCCGGATCTACCTTCTTTCCATCGATTGAGGCGGGAATGGTGAATCCCTGGCTTTTGAGAGCAGCCATTGTCTTGTGCTCAGGACTGACAACGTTGAAATCACCTAACAGAATGTAGTTCTCAACATTGCCATCTCTGTCCTTTTCCTGTCGGGACGCCTTGTCCTGACGATCTGCAAAAAACTTCACCAGTGCTTCAATCTCAGAGATTCGTCGTTTCAGTTCCTCTCCACCTGTGTTGCCGAAATAGATATGAACAGTGCAGAGACTGAACCGGAACCATCCGGACTGGAATGCTACCAGAAATGGCGTTCGTGCGAACTGTTGTTCCACTTCCACATATTCGTCCTTGATCTGTTCGATTGTTTCTGGCTCAACAGTGGGTTGATTTGCCATTGAGGCTTCGGCAATTTTCTTGCGGGAAACAATGAGTTGCCCATTTGGCAGAACGATCTCGCCAGCGATTTTTCGGAACTGGACTCTCTCTCTGTTATAAAGAAATGCCATCCGTTCACCGTTTCCACCCGGACCTTCTGTTGTGTCCGTTGCAATGTAATCCCACGAGGGTCCGAGGATCTGCATGACTTTTTCAAGTGCACTCAAGTCGCGGCTGACTTCCTGGAGTGCGACAAGATCGAAAGAGGAAATTATCTCGGCAATGTAATAGAAAGTTTCCGGAAGTCGGGGCCCAAATTTAAATTTGTTCGAATCAAAATCGCGGATGTTCCATGTTGCCAGCAGCAGGGTTCCTTCTCTTCTCCGTTTCCTGATCGGTTCCAGTCTTCTACGTATTGCCAGCAGGCGCTCTGCACAACGTGAAGCAGTTTCCTTGTTTTTCTGTTGAAGAGTATTGAGACCTCTGTAACGGTTTGCCATAGTGGACTCCTTGAGAGTCCAGTATAGAGATATGCTTGCTGGGTAATTGTGAATTCACACAATGTTATTTTCTGTCAGGAACTGATCAAAAATTTTGGAGCTTTCAGGGCTGTCGATCAGATCTCTTTTTATGTCAAACAGGGAACGATCTGTGCTTTTCTGGGGCCCAACGGGGCGGGGAAATCTACTACTGTCAAAATGCTGACCGGGCAGATTCAGCCTACGTCAGGAATAGTAAAAATTCTGGGGTGTGACTTTGGGAAGGATGGAAACTCCATCCGCTCAAGGATGGGCGTCCTGCCGGAAAATCTGGGTTTGTTTGATGATCTGACGATTGAAGAACATCTGCTGTTTACGGGAGATATTTATGGCCTGTCCAGATCAGTCACACGAGAAAGAACAGAAGAGTTACTGGATCTGCTGGATCTCTCTGAAGATCGTCATCGCTTTGCAAGGCAGTGTTCGCATGGAATGAGGAAGAAAACTTCATTCGCAATGGCGGTGATTCACAATCCACCTGTGCTGTTTCTAGATGAACCATTTGAAGCTGTTGATCCGGTAGCCGCGCAATCCATGCAGTCAATATTGCGTCAAGCTGCGCAAAGAGGGACGACCATCTTCCTGACATCTCATATCCTTTCCATGATCCAGCAGCTTGCCGATCAGGTGATGATGATCCGCAGTGGAAAGATAGTGTGGAATTCACGTTTATCTGAAGTGTCAGAATCCCTCGATGAACTGTTTTTCCGGCTGCAGGAATCGCCGAAACCAAAGGACATGGAATGGCTCGGCTCAGATCCCTTCTCGGAACGCTGAAAACACTTTTCTTCCGGGACTGGGGAACGCTGAGTTCGTTTCAGGGGAATAATCTGTTCACTCTGGGGATAGCACTGTTGTTTCTGGGGGCAGGATCTTTTCTGTTTTTCGCGATGGTTTTGATGGGGCTTGTTCTGATCTTCCCAGCCAGTGCCAGTATCCTCAGGAAAATTCCGGAAGAGCGATGGTCTGTCTGGCCGCTCCGGAAAAATGAGAAGCTTTTCCTGCAGCTTGCAGGGATTGCCATGAATCCCTTGATCTGGTTAGTGATCCTGCTTGTTCTATGGGGTAAGGTCAGTTGGGAAATTCTTCTGACTATAGCCATGATGCCGTTTATAGGATTTCTGCTGACAGTCAGTAAGGTGAGCGTGTGTTTTCCTGCATGGCTTCGACTTCCTTCGTTTCCCTGGAGGCTCAATCAACTTCTTCGAAAAAACCTGCGGGAGATCTCTTCAACACTGGATTTTTATTGTGCGAGTGGGTTTGCTCTGGTTTCTGCACTTGTCAGGTTAAACGGGAATCTGCCGGATGAAGCCCTGCTGCCATTGAGCTTGTTGATTGTACTGATCATGTCTACTTATGCGCAGAATCTCTTCGGCCTTGATGGCGCAGGAGGAATGGTCCGTTATTCATTGCTTCCTGTTCAGGGATGGATGCTTCTTGTGGCTAAGGATGTGGTGGTGCTCATGGTTGTTTTCCTTTTGACCCTTTCGTTGAATCTGATTGCAGGAATGTGTGCCGCGCTAATGATGCTTGCCGTTGGTCACGCAGCATCGGTCAGAAAACCAATCGACCAGATGCGTTGGCGTTTTCAGTCCGGTGGATCATTTGCCAGCGGTATTTTGCAGATGCTTCTGCTGATCTTTGCAGGATTCAGTGCAGGTCACTTTGGGGTTGTTTTTCTTGTGCCATGTGCGATTCTTTATTTTCTGTCGATAAGCTATTGCGGTAAGTTGCTTCGAAGTTTCTGAATCTCTAGCTGGACAGGTACTGGGCTTTGTTTGGGCTTAGTCCTTTTATTTTTCTGAAATTCCCGGTGATTCGTTGTCGGTCAGGGGTTTTTGTTGCGGTTATTGCGAATATTACAGATTATTTTCTTCGTCATACTTCCGTCCGGAATGATGAAGGGACAAACGGCTGAAGAATATAGTCAGTCCTGGCGCTGGTCTCACTTCACAAGAGATCATGGATTACTTTCGCAAGAGGTCCAGGAAGTTGTCGAGATTTCCGATATTCCCTGGGTGAAAACATCAGCAGGTGTGGCATGGTTTGATGGATATCTCTGGCACCCAATTAAGGATCAGGCCGAAGAGATTATTCAGCTTTCTTCCACTAGTCATGAAATCATTCTTGTTTCCTCACGCAGCCTGAAAATCGGCAAGCCCGGCCAGTTTCGGAAAATTCATCAATTTCTGCGGAAGCATGAACAAATTACTGCTTCAACCTATCCGGGTACAAATGATACTTTCCTGCTAACCAGCAAGGGAAGGTTGTTGCACTTGCTGGGAGATGAGGTGTCTGATTTCACTGCATCACTGCCAGAAGAAGTGGGACAACCAGTCACATTTATTCGTCACTCATCGCAAGATGTTTATTTACAAACTTCCCGGACAATGCTCTGGTATCGGGATGGTAACTGGCAGGAAGTTGATGCCGGAAATCTGGAGCTTACCCATTCCCAGAAGACACAGCTCATGATTGGCAGTGGATCCGGTGTAGTGGTTATGGGTATTTATGTACCACCAGAACTTCGTGGAGTCTGGGAAGTGTCTCTGCAAGATCCCGGGAAACTGAAGCGGATCAGTCATCCAATGGAGTGGCTGAGAACGATGGCATTGGGACCGGATGGAGAAATTGTCACTGTTTTGCGATCCGGAGCAATCCTGAGAAAGAAGCAAAATCAATGGTCACGTCTGGATCAAATTCCTCAGGGTTTCCGCAATGCCCGTTCTCTCTGGATCAGGGGGAATGGGGAGTTATGGGTTGCCACTCTGAATGGCCTCTGGCTCTTTCGAAAGAAAGAGGACATGTGGACCAACATCAGGCATGGTCAAGGAGATCTCCGCGATGTTGTCAGCGAGATTTATCAACACACAGATGGGTCACTGTGGATTGGATCTCATGCCGGTCTGACAGTAGAGTCCAGCGATGGTCAGCGAAAGTTCTATTCATCGTTGGCTGGAAAACCAATATCCGGAATTACTGGAATCAGGGGTGACCGGAAGGGCGGGGTCTGGGTGACCAGTGGCTCCATGTTTAGAGGAGCTTTCCACTTTGATGGCAAATCCTGGAGGCATGTTGGAAAGAGGGAAGGGTTTGCGGATGCTCCGATTCATCGGATCCAGCATGACCGGGAAGGGAATCTGTGGTTTCTGAGCGGAACACACGCTCTTCTTGCGGAACATAAGGGTGTCTGGGTATTTGATGGGCAGAAATTCACTCATTGGAGTGCCCGGAATGGATTGCCGGATTCATCTGTCTATGCCTTTTCTCAAGCCGCGGACGGCAGTCTGTGGTTTGGCACGCCCAGCGGTATTCATCGATGGAAATCTCAACAGTGGCGGTCGTGGCTTGTTGGTCGTGAAGGATTGAAGAGAGAGGCCGTTTTTACGTTAGATACTCCCAAGAATCCTTCCCCGGATGATCCTCTGATCTGGTTCGGAAATCGAATGTCCGGGATTGGAAAGATTGATTCACTGGAACATGTCCGGTACGAGAAGGATGTTGCTAGTGGTGAAGTCTGGGAAATCGAAACGGATGAGGAGGGTCGAGTCTGGGCTGCAACTCATGCCGGACTGCTTTGTCGTGCCTATGGAGCCTGGACAAAATTTGATTCTGAGTCCGGCATCAGTGGCAGTAATCTATGGCCAGTTCTGCCAACAAAGGACCGCATTTATGTCGGATCAAATGACAGTGGAGTTTATGCGCTACATCTCAATGAAATAATCCAGACACCTCCGCAACTTCGGCTGGAGCATTCCGGAAATAATCAAGGCGGAATGGTGAAGTGGCAGATTCTTTCCCACTGGGGAAGGATAGACCCGGAAATTATTCCAACGCGATATCGAATTGATGGCAATGCCTGGTCAGAGTGGAGCACAGAGCGGCTTTCCCATCTGATTCATGAGATGGGTTCCGGAAAACATCATTTCGAAGTAGAAGCAGCTCATCCACTGAGCATGGCTGCTGGGGAGACAGATTCGATTGATATTTTTATCCCTTATCCGCTCTATCAGACGCCCCACTTCTATGTTCCGTTGGGGCTTGCATTATTGACGCTGGCCGGGCTATTGATTTACCGGATTCAGGAAGCAAAGCGTTATACACACGAGTTGGAGGAAGCACGTGCTCTGGCGGAAGATGCAGCGCGAGCTAAAGGGGAGTTTCTGGCTGCCATGAGCCATGAGATCCGGACTCCTATGAATGGAATTATTGGCATGTCCTCTCTGCTGTACAACTCCCCCATGGACAGGCAGCAACGTGAATTCGTGCAGACGATCCGCCAGTCCGGTGAATCCCTGTTGACCCTCCTGAATGACATTCTCGATTTTTCCAAAATGGAGGCAGGCAAGCTGAAGTTGGAGTCGATCCAGTTTAATCTTCAGAGTCTGATTGAAGATGTCCAGGTGTTACAAGGGCCTCATGTAAACCAGAAAAGCCTGGAATTGCTGGTGGACTATCCTCCCGGTACACCTGTTGATGTTATTGGAGACCCTTTTCGTGTTCGCCAGGTTGTTTTGAACCTTGTGACGAATGCCGTGAAGTTTACTGAATTCGGGCGTATCTTGATTTCAGTTCAGGCTAAGGATGAGTTCTTCTGGATCCGCGTGACAGATACAGGGATCGGGATCCCTCCTGATAAAGTAGCTGACCTTTTCTCCAAGTTTACGCAGGTGGATTCATCCACGACGCGCCGTTTTGGGGGAACAGGTCTGGGCCTGGCAATTTCAAAGATTCTGGTGGAGATGATGAACGGAAGGATCGGATGTTCCAGCATAGAAGGAAAAGGGACAATTTTCTGGGTCAGAATTCCTTTTGGTGTGGTCACTGCATCATCGCCTGAATTATTTCCTCAACTGGAAAAAAAGACTTGTGTCATTGCATGTGCTGACAGCGAAGCCGCGCGACTCTATGCCCGAAAGCTGGAGTCCGTTGGGCTGAACACGATAGTGACAATTCCTCCATCACTGCAACCCTCCTGGGACTTCATGATTTCTGACACGGGGTCAGATCTGATTACCGTTGCCGCTTTTGGGAAGTGGCAACGGAAGATTATTAAGCCACTTCGTTTATCGACACTCCCGAAACTGCTGGTAGAACTGGCTGAAGGTGATGAGGGAAGAAAAGAAATTCCACAACAAACGCACGATGCTTTGAGCCGGAAGAGAGTATTAGTAGTGGAGGATAACCTGGTTAACCAGCGTGTAGCCACTCTGATGTTGGAACGCTCAGGGTGTTTTGTAGAGGTGGCCACCAATGGGCAGGAAGGTATTGAGCGGTTCCATCAGGCAGACTTCGACCTGATTCTGATGGATTGCCACATGCCAGTTATGGATGGGTTTCAGGCTGCACAAATCATCCGGGAATCAGAGACGGATGAAAAAAAGATTCCAATTATTGCTTTGACTGCAAGTGCATTGCCCGGCGATCGGGAAAAATGTCTGGCTGCAGGGATGAACGATTATCTGACGAAGCCCATTCATCATGAAGATCTGGAACGGACACTGGCCAGATGGTTGCCAGCCCGTCGAATATCAGTTTGATTTTTAATAGTTTCAGGTAATGCTTTTCCAGAAGAATGTCCTGCAAGGGATCAAAAACGGAGAGATTACACTTGCTTTCCGAAAATGGAAGAAGCCCGCTGTTCTTGAGAACAGTTTTCATAAAACATCTATTGGCATTCTTCATATTGAGAAAGTCACTTCTGTCAGTGAGTCTGGAATTACGGACGTAGATGCTCGGCTTGCTGGATTTCCTTCGCGGAAACACTTGCTGGAGAGTCTGGCTAATGTTGATGGAACTGAGGTCTTCCGAATCCATCTTAGATATTCAGGAGAGGACCCCAGAATTGCTTTACGTGAGCAGAAAGAGTTTTCTGATGATGATCTTATATTTCTGCTTCGAAAAATCAACAAGTATGACCAGGCCAGTCCATATGGTGCCTGGGTTCAAAGATTGATGCTTGCCTTGCAAAAGTATCCAGAAACAAGGTCTGGTGAGTTGGCAACAATTCTTAAGGTGGAGAAAGAGTGGCTGAAAATTCAGGTTCGGAAGTTGAAGAATCTGGGGCTCACAGAAAGTCTGAGAGAAGGGTATCGGCTTTCTCGTCGAGGCCATGAGCTCCTCATGAAAATAAATCCCTCATGCTAAAATTACCAACATAGTTCTCGTTTTTCCGAGCCTTTCCTGAATGTCTTCCGAAGCTGAAAGTCCCTCTGTTGGGGAAAAATTCGCTAACCTTGTCAGCTTGATGAAGCGACTTCGGGGCCCCAATGGGTGTCCCTGGGATCGCGAGCAGACTTTTGATTCCATCAAGCCTCACACTCTTGAAGAAACCTATGAAGTCTTTGATGCAATCGATCGCAAAGACTGGTCCGCTCTTTCTGAAGAGTTAGGTGATTATCTTCTGCAGGCAGTGTTTTATGCGCAGATGGCCAGTGAAGAGAATCGATTCACCATTGCAGATTCGCTCGATTCCATCAACGATAAGCTAATTCGGCGTCATCCGCATATTTTTGGGGATGAAACCGCCCATACTGCTTCTGATGTGAAGCAGCGATGGGATGAGATCAAGAAGACGGAGAAGAAAGATAAGGGAACCCAAAAACATCTGGATGGCGTACTGAAAGCCCAGCCCGCTCTCTCCGAAGCACAGCAACTGACGCGAAAAGCCGCTGATGTGGCGTTTGACTGGCCCGATCGGGAACAAGTCTTTGAAAAATTACAGGAAGAGATGGAGGAGCTGCGCGCTGCTGAGACTCCGGACGAGATTGAAGCGGAGCTCGGCGATATTCTTTTCGTCCTGGTGAACCTGGCCCGAAAATATAACGTAGATGCCGAACAGGCATTGCGCAGAACAAATACAAAGTTTCGCCGACGGTTTGGCTATATCGAAGAGCAGCTTCAGTTAGCGGGTAAAAATCTAAAGTCGTCAGACCTCGAGGAAATGGATCAGTTATGGAACGAAGCAAAGACATCTCTATCCGCCGATTGACGGAACGGGATGAGTTTGCGGAAGCCGTAGAGCTTCAGCGAACCATCTGGGGGTTTGCAGATGTCGATCTTCTTCCCGTGCGTCTGTTTGTGGTTGCTTCCAAGATCGGAGGCCATTCTTTTGGTGCTTTCGACGGAAACAAAATGGTTGCCTTTGCGCTTGCCATCCCTGGACTCAAACCACACGGATCGTCCTATTTGCACAGTCACATGCTGGGAGTCCTGAGTGATTATCGGGATCTGGGTTTGGGCCGTCGCCTGAAGCTGGTTCAGCGGGAAGATGCCATTGCCAATGGTATTGACCTGATGGAATGGACGTTTGATCCTCTGGAACTGAAGAACGCTGCATTCAATATTGAAAATCTGGGAGCTGTCGTCCGGCGTTTCGTCTTCAATCAGTATGGGATGACATCGAGTTCGTTGCATGGGAGTCTGCCAACGGATCGATGCATTGCCGAGTGGTATCTCTTGTCTCCGCGAGTGGAAGCTGCAATCCAGCGGACCCCAGGGGAACGTCCTGAAATTCTGGCCCGGATTCCAGTACCAGCGGATATCGGTGAAATCCGGTTGAAAAATCCTGTCCTTGCACTGGAGATTCAGAAATCAGTGAGTCATCAGTTTGATACGCATTTCGCAAACGGACTGGCAGTGGTTGGCTTTGACAGAAGCCCCGAGTTTGGAACTTATCTTTTAGCATCATGGCCTTTGAGTTAGATCGTATTGTTCTCCGGCATCTGAAGATGCCGCTGGTTCATTTTTTCCAGACAAGTTTTGGAAGAACTTATGAGCGAGACATCATCATCGTAGAAGTCCAGTCAGGTGATCTCACTGGCTGGGGTGAAGTGACGTGTGGAGAGAATCCTTTTTACAACGAAGAGTGGACGAATTCCGCATGGCTCATCCTGAAGAATTACGTTGCCCCCCGGGTTCTACGTCATTCCTTTGAATCTGCGGCAGAGACTGGAAGCCGCACCGATCACATTCGCGGTCACAAGATGGCTCGCGGCGGTTTCGAAGCTGCCTGCTGGGATCTTGAAGCCCGGCAGAAGAACCTTCCTCTCTATCAATTGATCGGCGGCGGTGCACACAAGGAAATCGCCTGTGGAGTTTCCATCGGAATCCAGGATTCTGTCGATCAGCTTCTGCGAAAGATTGAAGCAGAAGTGAATGCGGGCTATCAGAGGATCAAGATCAAGATCGCTCCCGGCTGGGATGTGGATG
Organism: Bryobacteraceae bacterium; assembly: GCA_037190045.1. GTDB lineage: Bacteria > Acidobacteriota > Terriglobia > Bryobacterales > Bryobacteraceae > JAPKYZ01. The sequence continues at coordinate 1,044,773 of JBBCIQ010000004.1, forward strand.
TGATCCGGGAGGTGCGTAAGCGCTTTCCCTCCATCAGGCTGTTGGGGGATGCAAACTCTGCCTACACACTTGCGGATGCGGATCGACTGAAAGCGCTGGATGAGTTTGCTCTGATGATGATTGAGCAGCCGCTGGCTCATGACGAAATCATCGATCATGCCGAGTTACAGAGAAAACTGGACACTCCCATTTGTCTGGATGAATGTATCCGCTCTGTACACCATGCAGAACAGGCCATTCGTCTCGGCGCAGCAAGGATCATCAACATCAAACTTGGTCGGGTCGGTGGATTTGCTGAGGCAAAGAAGATTCATGATCTTGCGCAGGAGAAATCGATTCCGGTGTGGTGTGGTGGAATGCTGGAGTCAGGGATCGGGCGTGCTCATAACATCGCGCTCTCCACTCTTTCCAACTTTGTTTTGCCCGGCGATGTTTCCGCATCCAAAAGATATTGGAAACAGGACATCATCCAGCCTGAAGTTGTGGTTTCTGAGAAAGGAACAATCACGGTTCCCGAGGGTATCGGGTTCGGTTACGGCATCGACTTCGACTTTATGAAGTCAGTAACCATTAGTGAAGAGGTTCTTGTTTGAACGCTTCTGTAAGTACTCCGCGCGAGATGCATCTGTTTGTTCTCGCGCTTCTGGCACAGTTTTTGTGGGCGCTGAATAATTCGCTTTCCAAGATTTCTGCCATCTATATTCCTTCGGTATTGCTTGCCGGGATTCGGGCTATTCTGGCTGCACTGATTATTCTTCCGTTCTTCCTGATCCGAAAACCAAAGATCAAAAAGGAAGATTTCTGGAAACTGACTGCTCTGGGGCTCATGGGCATCGGTCTGAATCAGTTTATGTTCGTGGTTGGAGTTGCCCGGACTGCGGTAACTCATGCCGGGTTGATCATCCCGATTGCTCCAATTCTGATTCTGGGTGTTTCCGCTTTGATGGGGCTGGAAAAGATCACTGCCCCCAAATGGATTGGGATGGGTATTGCCTTTGTGGGCGTCGCGGTTCTTCAGTTCTCAAACTCGGCCACAGCCGGAGCAACATTGATGGGCGATTTCCTTGTCTTTCTGGGAATTCTGTCATTCTCTTCCTATGTCGTTTTCGGGAAGGGGATTACCAGAAATTACGATGGGATTGTGGTGAATACGTTTGCTTACGTCACTACTGCCATCGTGTTGTTGCCCTTCACCCTCTATCAGGCGAAGGACTTTGATTTTTCTGTTGTTCCCTGGCAGGCCTGGGCTGGACTTCTGTACATGGCGATATTTTCATCGGTCATCGCATACCTGATCTACCACTATGTGCTGACTCATATGTCTGCTTCCCGTATTTCCCAGTTCAGTTATCTCCAGCCGATTATGACTGCATCACTGGCAATTATGTTGCTGGGTGAGCCTGTCACACTGGCACTGGTCCTGTCCGGAGTCCTGGTTTTGGCCGGCGTATGGGTTGCGGAGCGGGTTCGATGAAAGTTGTTGAGCTCTTAAAGACAAACAAAAACTACCGCAATACGTGGTTCGGCCAGATAGTCAGTGAAGTGGGAGACCATTTCAATAGCGTCGCTGTTTTTTCTCTAGCAGTAAATCATGAGCAGAGTGGGCTGGCCGTTGCTGGTGTCCTGATTTCCCGAGCCGTTCCCATGCTGTTTATGGGGCCACTGGCCGGAGTTTCTCTGGATCGTTTTGATCGGAAGAAGCTGATGATTGGCAGTGATCTGGTCCGGTTCATCATCGCACTGCTCTTCATCCCTGTGTCACAGAGTGGCGAATTATGGGCACTCTTTCTCTTAAGTGCCCTGTTGATGGCCGCATCTCCGTTCTTTACCAGTGGACGCTCTGCCATTTTGCCAACAATCGCCAGCAAGGAAGAGCTACATACAGCAAATGCAGTCACACAGACAACGGCCTGGAGTACTGTTGCTCTGGGAGCATTCCTGGGTGGAACTTCTGCGGGTGCCTATGGCTATGATGTTGCCTTTTTCTGGAATGCGGCTTCGTTTCTGATTTCTGCAGGATTCATTGCCCGTCTCAAAGGTGACTTCCGCGCACCCAAGGCGATCTCTTCTCACGGAACCGCACGCCCCAAACCCTGGCATGATTATGTCGGTGGATTAAAGTATCTCCGGGCCAATCCTCTGTTGTTGGGGATCTGTCTGATCAGTGTCGGGTGGGCAACCGGTGGTGGCGCGGCGCAGATTCTGTTCAGCCTCTTTGGCGAGAAAGTTTATAACCGCGGACCGGCAGGCATCGGCGAAATCTGGGGAGCCGCTGGTATTGGTCTTGTCTGTGGTGGGATTTTTGCCAACTGGCTGGGGCCGAAGCTGAGTTTCAACAATTACAAAAGAACGATCTCGATTGCCTATCTGATCCATGGTGGATCGTATGTTGCGTTTTCCCTGATGCCGCACTATCCGTCAGCGCTATTGCTCATTGGAGTTTCACGGGCTGCGGTTGCCATTTCCAGCGTTCTGAATCTTTCGACCATGATGCGGAATGTGGACAATGAATTTAGAGGAAGAGTCTTTGCGACTATGGAAACCCTTACCTGGTCGACAATGATGATTTCGATGATGGCAGCGGGGATTGCCTCGACGCATACAGATCCAAGGACAATAGGAGTAGTGGCTGGAGTATTAAGTTCCACCACTGCGATCTTCTGGGGCTGGGCCAACTGGACCGGACGGCTGCCTGAACCTGTAACAAATCAGAAACTGGAAAATACTGAGCAAATTTCACATGGAACCCGTTAACGTTGGGATTATTGGACTGGGGAATGTTGGCACCGGTACGGTGGATATTCTCTGGGATAACTGGGAACAGAACACACAGAAGCTGGGCTTCCCTCTCTGGTTGCGGGCAGTGTGCTCGCGGAATCTGGATAACAAGAAGCTGCCAGATGGAATGGAGCGGGTGATCCGCACTACAGACTGGCGGGAAGTTGTCACCAATCCTGAGATCGATATCATCTGTGAACTGGTCGGCGGGACTACCGTGGCCCGTGAAATCATAGATGCGGCTATTGCGAATGGCAAGAGCGTTGTCACTGCCAACAAGGAACTGATGGCACTCCACGGTCCGGAAGTCTGGCGCAAGGCAGCAGAGGCCAACGTCAATCTGGCAATGGAAGCTTCTGTTGCCGGTGGAATTCCAATTCTGAATGTTCTGCGCGAGGGAATCTCCGGAGACAGGTTGATGTCTCTGTTTGGAATCCTCAACGGAACATCGAACTTCATCCTCACAGAGATCGAAAAACATGGGGCGGAGTTCTCTGAAGTGCTGGCGGAAGCGCAAGAACTGGGATACGCGGAAGCAGATCCCACCGCAGACGTCGATGGATTTGATGCCCGTTCCAAGCTGGCGATCCTCTCTGCTCTCGCATTCGGGAAATCAGTCGCACCGTCAGAGATTTACACCGAGGGCATTCGCCGCATTACTCCGTTTGATTTTCAGTATGCGCATGAGCTGGGATATACCATCCGTCTGCTCTGTTCCGCACGCAAGGTGGATGCGGGTCTCATCCTGAGTGTGCGTCCGGCGTTGATTCCTCTCTCTACCATCCTTGCGGGAGTGTCCGGAGCGTATAACGCAGTCTGGGTCCGTGGAGATTATGGACAGGATACTTTCTATTACGGACGGGGTGCTGGTCCCCATCCGACGGGTGTGGCGGTAGTGAGTGATCTGATGCGGGTAGCGCGTGAGATCCGTGGCGGTTCTCATGATCGTGTCTCCCCGTTTGCTCATGCAAAGCTGGAATCCGCGACTCCGGTTCCACTGGATTCCCTCCAGACCGCCTATTACATCCGTTTCCGTGTGAAGGATCGTCCCGGCATCATTGCCACTCTTTCCAGAATCCTTGCAGAAAAGGGCATCAGTCTCGATGCGGTGTTGCAGGTCCCCTGTGAGGAAAAAGAAAATCTGCCGTTTGTCATCACCGTAGAGCCGACGGAAGAAAGCTCCATGAAGGCAGCGCTGGAAGAGATGAAAGGTCTTGATTTTCTGGTGGAAGAGCCGCTAGCCCTTCCCATGGAAAAAGGTGTCTAGTTCAAAGGTCTGATATTTCTGCAATGAAGTGTAGTGTCGGAATCCTTGTGTATGAAGACAATCACTTCATCGTGCGCGGACCGGAGCCTGGTGAGTCCACTGCTCTCAGGCTTGTCCGTGCATGGTCTTATATCGGAATTGGCCTGACTGTGCCGGAGGATCTGACTGCCTGGCAGATTAGTACGAGGGAGTTTCGGGAAGATCTGGCATGGGCGATAGTCGTGCACTCCGCTACCGAATGTTCCCCCGCAGTGAAAGTACTTCTACAGGAGATGCAAGAGCGGGGCGTTCAGATCCGCTCTGTATTTCCGAACCAGCCTCGATAATATACAGGGAATGTCCACACAGAAACGCATCGGGTTTCTTCTGGGGGATCCCACCGGAATCGGACCGGAGATTGCCTCGCGGCTTCTTGCCATGCCGGATGTCCGGCAACTGAATCTTTTGGTGATCGGTGATCCGGAAATCTATCGCGAAGGGGCGGCTGTTGCTCAGGTGTCCGCGGATGATCCGGAGTTTCTTCCTGTACTTCGTCCGCGGGAACCATTCACGACAGGCAAGGTCGATATCCGTGCGGGTGAATATGTTCTTGAGACCATCCGTCAGGCTGTACGGGCTCTGCAAGAAGGCCGGATTCACTCTTTGCTCTATGCCCCGCTGAACAAACAGGCGCTGAAAACTGCGGGCATGAAGCATGATGATGAACTGCATCTCTTTGCTGATCTGCTGGATGAATCGGGACCCGTTTCGGAGATCAACGTCTGTGACAATCTGTGGACTTCACGGGTGACCTCCCATGTTCCGCTGCGTGCAGTGGCGGATCTGATCTCGGAAGAGCGCATTGTGGAATCAGCTCAGTTGCTGCATCGTTCACTGGTTTCGGCAGGTATTGCCCATCCACGAATTGCGATTGCCGCACTGAATCCTCACGCGGGGGAAGGTGGGCTGCTGGGCCATGAGGAAACGGATGTCATTCTGCCCACTGTCCGGAAAATGCAGGCGGATGGTCTGAATGTTTTCGGGCCGGTTCCTGCCGATACGCTGTTCATTGCTGCCCGGCGCGGCGACTATGACGGAGTAGTGACCATGTATCACGATCAGGGACAGATTGCTCTGAAGCTGATGGGCTTTGATCGTGGCATTACAGTGGCCGGTGGACTCAGTATTCCCATCGCGACTCCTGCCCATGGCACTGCATTCGACATCGTGGGACAAGGGAAGGCTGATGTTCGTCCCTTGCTGTCCGCTCTTCAACTGATCGTCAAAATGAATGGCTGACCACAGCGAACTCTGTGTCTGATCTGGCAGAATCAAGCCAATGGTCAATGTGCAGATCTTTGGTGTGAAGGGTTCACAGGCAACACGTGCAGCGGAACGTTTTTTTAAGGAACGTCGTGTGGCCATCCAGTTGATTGATCTTCAGAAAAAACCGATGGCTCCCGGAGAAATCAACCGTTTCATTCAGAAATTCGGCCTCTCTGTCTTGCTGGATACTGAAGGAAAAGATTATGTGAATGCAGGGCTGAAGTATCTGAAGGTCACGGATGCTGAACTATTGGCAAAGATCGAATCCACTCCGAAACTGCTGAAACTCCCTCTGGTACGGGCTGCCAGTCATTTCTCCATCGGACACGATGAAACCGCCTGGAAGCTGATGGCTGACGCAGCTTCCCGATCCTGATTTCCTGTTTTGCTTCTGATACACGAAGATAGAAAAGTGTCACCCCGATCGATCCGTGTAGACGCCCAGGATAATGTCGCCGTTGTTGTGAACACTGGTGGACTTCCTTCCGGCACAACTCTTGATAACGGAATTGTATTGCGTGGGTTTATTCCTGCTGCTCATAAGGTGGCCATCCGCAATCTATCCTGTGGAGATCCCATCCTGCGTTATGGGCAGGTGATCGGTTATGCGGAGCGTGACCTGCCGGAAGGTTCGTGGGTGAACGAAGATTCTCTTTCCCTGCCGGAACCTCCTCAACTCGATTCGCTTCCTTTGGCGACTGCTGTGCCGCAGGAACTGCCTCCGCTCGAAGGATATACATTTGAGGGATTTCTCAATGCAGACGGTTCCGTAGGGACCAAGAATATCCTCGCCATTACGACAACAGTGCAGTGCGTGGCGCCGACTGTCGATTTCGCGGTAAGGCGTATCAAAGCAGAGATTCTTCCTCGCTATGGAAATGTGGATGATGTTCTTTCTGTCTCTCACCCGTATGGTTGCGGAGTTGCGATCAATGCACCCGGAGCTGCCATCCCCATCCGGACAATTCGCAATATCAGCCGAAATCCGAACTTTGGTGGAGCTCCCATGGCTGTCAGTCTTGGCTGTGAGAAGTTGCAGCCATCCCGGCTTTTCCCGGCAGACCAGCCGTTTCCTGTGTTGCAGGATGAACCGTATGTAATCCGTTTGCAGGATGGAGAGCATCACGGATTCGGCGATATGGTGAGTGCCATCATGAGTGCTGCCGAGAAGCGTCTGGAGCAGCTGAACCGACGCACACGGACTACTCGACCGGCAGCGGATCTGGTGGTGGGGATGCAATGCGGAGGCAGCGATGCGTTCTCCGGCGTTACGGCAAACCCCAGTGTCGGCTATGCGGCTGATCTGCTGGTGCGTGCCGGGGCCACGGTGATGTTCTCGGAAGTGACGGAAGTTCGGGATGCCATCCATCTGCTCACGCCTCGCGCCATCAATGAGGAAGTCGCCCACGATCTGATCCGCGAGATGGCCTGGTATGACGAATATCTCCGGCTGGGTGCTGCGGATAGAAGTGCAAACCCCACGCCTGGCAATAAGCGCGGTGGACTTTCCAATATCGTGGAAAAGGCACTGGGGTCCATCGCCAAAGCGGGGTCGACAGCAATTCGCGGTGTGGTCCGGCCTGGAGAACAGGCGATGACCAAAGGTCTCCTCTTTGCTGCCACTCCAGCCAGCGATTTCATTTGCGGCACACTCCAGACGGCTGCTGCCATGAATATGCACATCTTTACGACCGGGGAGGGAACTCCTTACGGGCTGGCTGCGGTGCCAGTGATCAAGGTCTCTTCACAGACTTCTCTGGCTGAGCGGTGGCATGACCTGATTGATGTGGATGCCGGACGTGTCGCTACCGGAAAAGCCAGTCTGGAAGATGTGGGCTGGGAGATTTTCCGGCTGATTCTGGATGTGGCCAGCGGAAAAAAGAAAACCTGGGCCGATCATTGGGGACTTCATAATTCCATCGCATTATTCAATCCCGGTCCGGTGACCTGATTCATCCCGGCAGGCATCCGGCAGCCGCTCTATTCCCTTGATTCTTCTTAATAGAAGTTCGGGATCACGCTATACTGGGTCAGGATCGAATGCTCTCCCTCCCGTTGCACGTATGTTTTTTACAAGCTTCGTCGACGACGGAAGAGATGATTGATATCTTTCTGGATGACACGTTTGCAGGCATCCACCAGCTTTCTTGGTTCGACTGGTCTTTGCTGGTCCCCTATTTCCTGACGCTGGGTATCCTCTCTTTTTACGGATTGCACCGTTATCATGTGATCCGGACCTACTACAAGTATCGGGATAAGCTTCCGAAGGAAGCGCCCACGCGCTTTGCCGAATTGCCCCGGGTTACCATCCAGCTTCCTCTTTATAACGAACGTTTTGTTGTGGAGCGACTGATTGAGGAGACCATAAAGGTTCGGTATCCCAAAGAGCTTTTGCAGATTCAGGTTCTGGATGACTCTACGGATGAAACGCATCCCTTTACCAAGGCTCTGGTGGAACGCTATCAGGAGATGGGATATCCCATCGAGTATCACCACCGCACCAACCGGGCCGGATACAAGGCCGGAGCGCTTCAGGAAGGTCTGGCTGCCGCCACCGGAGAGTTTGTTGCCGTATTTGATGCCGATTTTCTGCCCCCGGCTGACTTCCTGGATAGAACGATCCACTTTTTCGCAGAAGGGGATGTCGGTGTGGTTCAGACGCGCTGGACTTATCTGAACCGGGATTACAACCTTCTCACCGAAGTCCAGACAGTTCTTCTGGATGGTCATTTTGCGCTGGAACATCCTGCACGTGCGGGCAACGATCTCTACTTCAACTTCAATGGAACTGCCGGAATTCTCCGCAAAGCCATGATTGAAGATGCGGGTGGATGGCAGCACGATACGCTGACGGAAGATTCCGACCTCAGCTACCGGGCACAGCTGAAAGGCTGGCGTTTTGTATATGTGCGCGATGTGGAGTGTCTGTCTGAGCTTCCTGTCGATATGTACGGATTCCAGGTGCAGCAGTCACGGTGGGCAAAAGGTCTGACACAGTGTGCAAAGAAGTTGCTGCCCATGATTCTGAAAGCGGATATTCCGCTGAAGAACAAGGTGGAGGCATTCTGCCATCTGACCCCCAACATCTCCTATCCCCTGATGATGGTGATCTCGACACTGATGCTTCCGGTCATGATCGTGCGGTTCTATATGGGGTGGCTAGAGATGCTTCTGATCGATCTGCCACTGATTATCGCTTCGTTCTGGTCCATCTCTGCGTTCTATCTGGTTGCCCAGCGTGAGCTTTATCCCAACAACTGGAGGCGGACTATCTTCTTCCTGCCTGCCCTGATCGCTGCCGGAGTCGCTCTGACGCTTTCGAATACCAAGGCTGTACTGGAAGCACTGTTCGGAATCCAGACCAGCTTTGCGCGAACCCCGAAGTACGCCATTTCGGGTAATCAGAAAGCACAAGTTGCTCGAGCACAGTATAAACGTCGCAGCGGAATGCTCCCCTATCTGGAACTGGCAGCTGGAACCTTTTTTGTTGGCATGATCGCTTTTGCGATTGATACCTATAACTTCCTCTCTATTCCGTTTCTGTTGATTTTTGTGGGCGGATATTACTGGGCTGGCTTTTCTACCCTGATTGATGAGTATCGGGGCAAGATGGCCTTCAATAAAGCTCAGGCGCTGGCCCTCGAAAACGAACGATAACCCTTCAATAATAAAGATATAATTTTTCTGTTCGTGTCATCGTTTATATATGAGTGTAATTGACTAAAATAAATTGACATGATTAATGTATAGATGGTAGCCTTTCTACTGGGAGCCTTTCATGGATTTCAATCGTTTTACCGAAAAAGTACAGGAAGCTATTCGTTCTGCACAGGGAGTTACCCTGCGGAAGGGTCAGCAACAGGTGGATGTCGAACACCTGATGATCGCTTTGCTGGATCAGCAAGGCGGTGTTGTGCCGACAATTCTTCGACGGGCAAACATCAATGTGGACAATGTCCGGCGTCGCATTGAGGCAGAGATTGAAAAGCTCCCGAAGGTGTCCGGTCCGGCAGGTACACCGGATCAGGTTTTTGTTACGACACGCTTCACCAAGTTGTTTGCGGATGCAGAAGCTGAAGCAAAAAAGCACAAGGACGACTTTGTTTCGGTGGAACATCTGTTACAGGCTGCACTTCCGGACCAGGGGGCGACGGGCCGAATTCTGCGTGAGTCCGGTCTGACCAAAGATGCTCTGCAGAATGCTATTGATCAGGTGCGTGGGTCACAGAGGGTGACCACTCAAAATCCGGAAGCCACCTATGAGGCTCTTGAACGGTATGGTCGCGACCTGACCAAATCCGCTGCTGATGGAAAGCTCGATCCGGTTATTGGCCGGGATGAAGAGATTCGCCGTGTGATTCAGGTGCTGTCGCGCCGCACCAAGAACAATCCTGTGCTAATTGGTGAACCGGGTGTTGGTAAGACCGCCATTGCGGAAGGTCTTGCCCAGCGCATCGTGCGCGGCGATGTCCCAGAAGGCCTCAAGAACAAGAAAGTCGTATCGCTCGATATGGGCGCTCTGATTGCCGGAGCCAAGTATCGTGGTGAATTTGAGGAGCGGCTGAAGGCGGTCCTCAAGGAAGTGCAGGAGTCCAACGGCGAGATCATCCTCTTCATTGACGAACTCCATACAGTTGTCGGAGCAGGGAAGACCGAAGGGTCCATGGATGCCGGAAACCTGCTGAAGCCTATGCTGGCTCGTGGGGAACTGCACTGCATCGGTGCCACCACGCTTGACGAATACCGCAAATATATTGAGAAAGACGCTGCCCTGGAGCGGCGTTTCCAGACGGTGCTGGTGGACCAGCCTTCCGTGGAAGATACTATCTCCATCCTGCGTGGACTCAAGGAACGGTATGAAGTCCATCATGGTGTGCGGATCAAGGATACTGCACTGGTTGCAGCTGCTGTTCTTTCCAACCGCTATATCGCCGACCGTTTTCTGCCGGACAAGGCGATTGATCTTGTCGATGAATCCGCAGCAAAACTGCGGACAGAAATCGATTCCATGCCAGCGTCTCTGGATGAGATCTCCCGCCGGGTGATGCAGTTGGAGATCGAACGTCAGGCGCTGAAGAAAGAGACTGATGCCGCATCCAAAGATCGTCTGGAAAAGCTGGAAGAAGAGCTGACAGAACTCAAGGCGGAAGCCGATACGCTGAAAGCCCAGTGGCAGGCGGAAAAGGGTGGCGTGGACAAGCTTCGTTCCTTGCGAGAACAGCTGGAACAAACACGTCTGGAAATCGATCGTGCAGAACGAGAATATGATCTCAATCGTGCGGCTGAGCTGAAGTACGGCAAGCTGATCGAACTCACAAAAGCGCTGGAAGAAGAAGAGAAACAGATTGCTGCAAGTGAATCGAAGAACAAGCTTCTGAAAGAGGAAGTAACCGAGGAAGACATCGCCCAGGTGGTATCCCGCTGGACCGGTGTTCCCGTCACCAAGCTGCTGGAGGGTGAACTGCAGAAGCTTCTGTCTCTGGATCAGGAGTTGCATCAGCGTGTGATTGGCCAGGATGAAGCGGTGAAGTCTGTGGCAGAAGCAGTGATGCGTGCCCGGGCAGGATTGAAAGATCCCAATCGTCCCATTGGCAGCTTTATCTTCCTGGGACCGACTGGTGTAGGAAAAACGGAACTGGCACGAGCGTTGGCAGAGTTTCTGTTTGATGATGAAAGGGCACTGATCCGGATCGACATGACCGAGTATCAGGAGAAGCACTCTGTTTCCCGTCTGATTGGCGCACCTCCCGGATATGTCGGGTATGAGGAAGGTGGTCAGCTGACGGAAGCTGTTCGTCGCCGGCCCTACTCCGTCATTCTTTTCGATGAGATCGAGAAGGGGCATCCGGATGTATTCAACGTCCTGCTGCAGATTCTGGATGATGGACGTCTGACCGATGGTCAGGGGCGTGTGGTGGACTTCAAGAACACCATTATCGTCATGACATCCAATCTGGGGAGCAGTCGTATTCTGGATTTCCGGGGAGACTCTGCGGGTGCCGAGTATGAGCTGATGAAGCTCGCTGTACTTGATGAGCTGAAGAAGTTCTTCCGTCCGGAGTTTCTGAACCGGATTGAGGATATTGTTGTCTTCCACAGCCTGAATGAGGAACACCTCAAGCAGATTGTGGAGATCCAGCTGAGTGGGGTCCGCAAGCGTCTGGAGGAGCGGAAGATCACGCTGTCTCTGACCGATGCGGCGCGGGAACATCTGGTCCGGATTGGGAACGATCCGAACTATGGAGCCCGCCCGCTGAAGCGTGCCATCACGACGGAAGTGGAAACTCCGTTGGCAAAACAGCTGTTGATGGGCACGGTTCATGATGGTGAATCCGTTCTTGCCGATTATGACCGTTCCACCGGAGGGCTGAGCTTTACGGCTCAGCCTTCTGCAACGGTTTCTGCTGAATAGCTGATCCGGCTATACTGAGACGCGTGAGAAGACGTGATCTGCTGATAGCCGCACTGGCTGCCTTTCCTCTATCTGCTGCTGTAAAGCTGGGACGGGATCGCCTGAGTGTGATCACCGATGAGATTGGCACATTTGATGAAGCGATTGAGTTTGCGAAACAGCATCGGCTGAAATGGCTGGAGATCCGCGCCTATCTTCCGATCCCCGATGCCGAGCTGAAGATGATGCGTCGCAAGCTGGATGATGCTGGCATCCGCGTCTCATTTCTTAACTCTGCACTGTTGAAATTCACTCTTCCGGGGACAAATCCTCTGGCTCCGGAAGAGTACTATGAAAGCCTCTACCGCAAGGCTGGACTCACTCCCGAGAAGTTGTATGCCGACCGGGAAGAAACTCTCAAACACACCATTCATTCCGCCCAGGTCATGGGAGTGAAATTGATCCGTGGATTCACTTTCTGGAGAACTGCGGAGCCTGCCAAACTGCTGTCTCGCCTCGCTGAGGCATATCAGGGGATGGTGGAAACAGCAAAAAAACAGGGCATCACCATCTGCGTGGAAAATGAATACTCGACCAATGTGGCTACCAGCGATGAAGTGGTTGCTCTTCTGAATCGGGTCCCCGGCCTGATGCTGAACTGGGATCCACAGAACTCGGTGAGGATCGGCGAGAAAGATGCCTTCCCTGCGGGATATGCAAAGCTCCCCAAGGATCGCCTGCTGAATGTTCAGGTGAAAGCGGAAGGATTGATTGGACCCGGTGAGTCCGTTGACTGGAAAGGGATTTTTCAGGCACTGAACCGGGATGGTTATCAGGGCTGCATCGGTCTGGAAACACACACGCACAAGTCCAAAGCTGAAAATATTGCAGCTTCCCATCGGTGTATCGAGCGCATGGTGGAGATCGCCGGTGAAAAATCCTGATCCTCCTCTGGGCACTCTGCGGTTCCAGTGTCAGACTGGCTGTACCAACTGCTGTGAAGTATCCGGTTATGTGTATCTGACGGAAAAGGATCTGACCAGCATGGCAGCGCATACCGGACTCCCGGTGGCTGAATTTGAGAGTCGGTATGTGTATCGCACCCGTCATCTGCTTCGGTTAAGAAAACCTCGTCAGGGCCAATGTCATTTTCTGATCAACGGTGGATGCGCGGTCCATCCCGTGAAGCCCGTACAGTGTCGTATATTTCCTTTCTGGCCGGATCTGGTTGAAGATAGGCAGCAATGGAAGGAAGCTGGCCGAAACTGCCCCGGTATAGGACAGGGGCGATTGATCCAGATCGGAACAGCCATGGAGATCGCTGCTGAAATGAAAACGGCATACCCGACGATGTACTGAATCAGCATTCCCTTTTTACTGAATCCTGCTAAAGTCTTTTTCCTCCCCGGTCGATAAACTTCCATGAGCCGAGCCTTTCCTGAATTTCTGCAGGAAAAGAATCATTCATGGAGTGGGGACTGATGCTGAATCCACTTGCCGGGCAACTGGCGCATTACATGGACCTGTTGAGCACACGACAGCAACTCATCACTTCGAATATTGCGAACGCGGATACTCCCGGATATCAGACGAAGGATATTGATTTCCAGTTTGAATACCTTTCCCTGATTCAGGGGCAGCATCCGGCTGTCATGGAAGTGCCGGGATTACAGGTAAAGAATGACGGCAATAACGTTTCGATGGATCGGGAGACACGATTACTGGCGGAAACAGCGATGCGGTTCAATGCAGCCGGATCACTGCTGAAAGGTCAGTTACGGATCGTAAAAACAGCGATTCAGGAAGGGAAAGCCGGATGAGCCTGTTTCAACTTCTCTCTGTTTCACATTCAGGAATGAGTGCCCAGCGGCAGCGGGCTGAACTGATTGTGGAGAATCTGGCAAATGCAGAAACGACACTTTCAGTGGATGGAGGTCCGTACCGCAGGAAAGACGTGCTGTTTGAAAGCCAGGAACAGTTGTCTCCGTTTTCTGCTGTGTTCCAGACCTCATGGAACAGTGGCATGCAGGGCGTGGGAGTTTCTGATGTGGTGGTGGACATGCGCGAACCGGATCGGAGATATGTCCCCGGTCACCCGGATGCAGATGCAGACGGATATGTGGCATTTCCCCGATTGAACCCGGCAGAAGAGATGGCGGATCTGATGAATGCTTCACGCGGTTATCAGGCGAATGTCTCCGCCATGTCTGTGGTGAAGGATATGATCCATCGTTCCATCGATCTGATGAAATAGCAGGATCAGGAAGAAGACCATGAATCCAGTGACACCCGTTGCTCCTGTCCGAATCGACATCTCTGCGCCTGCCGTTTTTTCTCCGTCGGAGTCTGGTGTTACGGGAAGTTTTGCTGATCATCTGAAAACATCCATCCAGACGGTGGAAGGCATGGGGCAGGAAGCAGGCAAGTCGATTGAAAGATTCCTGAGCGGAGAGGGTGAAGAACTGCATCAGGTGGCCATGGCCGTACAGAAGGCGGAGATTTCCTTTGACCTTCTCATGCAGACTCGCAACAAAGTTGTACAGGCATATCAGGAAATCATGAGGATGCAGCTTTAAGGCACTGAATGAAACCGATTCAGGATCTCTGGCAAAAACTGGATCTTCGACAGAAGATCTCCATGGGGGCAGCGTTGGTTGCCGTGCTGGCAGGTCTTTATTATTTCGTCCAGTGGAATCACGAGCGAAATTTCCAGATGCTGTTTTCCAACCTGGCTGCAGAGGATGCCGGACTCATCACGACACGATTGCGGGAGAGAGGTATTGAGTTTCGTTTGAACAGCACGGGCAACGGAATTCTGGTGCCTACGGAATCTGTCGCCGAACTCAGGCTGGAGCTTGCCGGAGAAGGAATTCCCAAGAGTGGGCGCATCGGGTTTGAATTGTTCGACAAGACCAACCTGACAGCCACGGACTTCCAGGAGAAGGTGAACTATCACCGGGCGCTGGAAGGAGAACTGGAGCGCAGCATCATGTCCATTGCGGATGTGGAATCTGCGCGTGTTCATGTCACTTTTGCGAAGGAGTCTGTTTTTACGGAATCTCGTCAACCCGCAAAGGCGAGTGTCATGTTGAAGCTTCGTCCGGGGGGGCGAGTTTCGCCACAAAGTGTGCAGGCGATGACGCATCTGCTGGCCAGTGCTGTTGAAACTCTGCAACCGGAAGCAGTCAGTGTGCTGGATACGAATGGGACTGTCTTATCTCGCCCCAAAAAAATACTTCTGCCGGATGGTTCAGAACCGGATGACGCCCAGATCGAATATCGCCAGAAGATTGAGCGCGATCTTTTGCAGAAAGTTCATACCACTCTGCAGCCAGTCCTTGGTGAGGATCATTACCGTGCAAGTGTGACCAGTGAGATCGACTTCAGTAGTGGTGAGCAGAGTGAGGAGTCGTTCGACCCCACACGATCGGTGATGTCCAGCCAGCAAAGAACGGAAGATCTGAGCGGTGCTGCTCAGGCTGCAGGAATTCCCGGAACACCCTCTGCCTTACCCCGTCCGCTTTCCCGTCCCGGTGAAACAGGAAAAACCGTATCCCGTCGGACCGAGAATATCGCTTATCAATCTTCCCGTGTGGTGAAACGGGTCCGGTTGCCGCAGGGTACATTGCGCAGGATCTCGATCTCCGTTCTGCTGGATCAGGAACTGCAATGGCAGGGTACCGGAGCAGATGCCAAACGGATTCTGGTAGCACCGGATGCGGAGAAGATCAAGAAGATCTCTGATCTGGTTGCCGGAGCCACAGGACTACAACAGCAACGCGGCGATCAGATCATAGTGGAGTCTGTTCCATTTGATGCAACATTGCGTGCTCTTCCTCCGGAAATTCCGGATATCAGCTCTCCTTCCGCGGAATCTTGGCCTGAATGGATTCCTGCCCCACTGCGGGATATGTCCAAGCTGTCGGGAATTGCAGTGGCCGTATTTCTCATTGTGGTGATCGCTCTCTTTCTTCTGACCCGAAAAAAGAAGGAAAGAGAAGCGCTTCCTGCTCCCAATCAACAAGCCTTTCAGCCTGTACAGGCAGCAGTTTCTACTGCGGCACAACTGGCAGAAGACCAGATTGCACAACATGCAATGAAGACGCGTGAACTGGAGGCCGAGGCTCAGAAACTACTGGAGGTCCCGGATGGGATTCGAAAAGGTGAAGTGCTGGCTCGTTTGATTTCTGAACAGGCAACAAAAGATCCGTCAGGAATGGCAGTGCTGATTCGTAACTGGGTACAGGAAGATCCCGCAGCCCGATAAGGATACTGGCAATGACCTCCCGTATTGTTGAAGACAACCATCCTGAAATTAAAAGCTTTCCCTGGATGTCTGTTTCGTTTTCCCTGGAAGATCCACCAGCAGCCACTCCCGTTGAAACCCATGTCGAAGATGTGGAGCCTCTGCCCGGCCCATTTCCAGATGAAGAGGAAATCCGGCGTCAGGTGGAGCAATCATTTCAGGATGGATATCGCAAAGGTTTCTCTGAAGGGGAAAAGCAGGGAGCTGCGCGGGTTCAACCTGCGATAGAAAGACTGGCACAATCCATTGAATCTCTGGCTGCATATAAACCTGCATTCCGAAGAGAGGTGCAGGAAGATGTTGTCCGGCTGGCGGTGGAGATTGCACGACGCATCCTGAACCGGGAGATGACGATTGACGCTGAGGCACTGGTGGGGCTGGTCAATGTTGCCTTCTCACGGCTGGATGCGCGCGAAATTCATCATGTCTCTGTTCATCCCAAAGATCTGCCATTCATTCAAAGTCTGTTGTCCCATATGCCGGGATGCGGACAACTGGAAGTGATTGCGGACCCCAGACTTGAACCGGGGTCGGTGTTATTCGAAACCAGCAGGGGAACATTGGATGCTTCTGTCACAACGCAGTTGCATGAGATCGAACGGGGATTGCTGGATCGTACTGCGAGGCTTATATGAACAGCACATGGGATGCTGCAGAGCTCATTCATACAGTTGCGGAGATCGATGCTCTGCAATGGCGCGGGCAAGTAACCGATCAGATAGGTCTTCTGGTGGAGAGCGTTGGACCAGCGGTTTCCATTGGTGACTTTTGTGAAATCATCACTCCCGGTCGGGAGCCAATTCGCGTTCAGGTCATCGGATTTCGCAATGGCCGTGTTCTGTCCATGCCGCTGGAAGAGATTGATGGACTGCCGCTAGGTGCGAAAGTGATTGCCCGGCGTGAGGCAGCGCAGATCGTGGTTGGGTCTTCCCTGCTGGGTCGTGTGCTGGATGGATTTGGGCAACCGATGGATGGAGGCGCTCCTGTTGTTGCCCATCAGCGATGCAACCTGTACCAGGTCCCTCCAGGTCCTCTGGAGCGGGGGCACATCACTGAGCAGCTGGAAACCGGATTCCGGTCCATTGACGGCTTTCTGCCTGTCGGCAAGGGACAGCGTATCGGATTGTTTGGTGGATCTGGTGTAGGGAAGAGCACACTGCTGGGATCAATGGTCCGCAACAGCAGGGCAGATGTCTGCGTAGTTGCTCTGATTGGGGAAAGAAACCGTGAAGTGCGTGGCTTTATCGAACATGAACTGGGGCCGGAAGGGCTGGCGAAATCGGTTGTTGTCTGTGCGACGTCTGACCGTCCAGCTCCACTCAAGTTGCGCGCCTGCTTTGCAGCCCTCGCAGTTTCAGAATACTTTCGGGATCAGGGAAAAGATGTTCTGCTGGTGATCGATTCTGTGACCCGTCTTGCCATGGCTCAACGGGAAATCGGCCTGGCAGCGGGAGAACCTCCTTCACAGAAGGGATATACGCCGAGTGTCTTCAATCTGCTTCCTAAAATCTGTGAAAGAGCAGGGAAGTTCCGGCAGGGTTCAATTACCGGCTTCTTTACTGTACTGGTGGAGGGCGATGACTTTAATGAGCCGATCTGTGATGCTGTCCGGTCCATTCTTGACGGACACATTATTCTTTCCCGTCAACTGGGACATGCCGGACATTTCCCGGCTATTGATATTCTTCAATCCATCAGTCGTCTGTCCGGAACACTCTCTTCCGATTCCCAGAAGAAAGCCACTCGTGCATTGCGGGAGACCATGGCTGAATATCATCGCTCAGAGGACCTGATCAACCTGGGTGCATATGTCTCTGGAGCCAATCCCCGGCTGGATGCTGCCATTCGCCATCGGGATGAGATGAACCGTTTTCTGCGACAGGATATTCAGGAGAAATCTGATCTGGATGTAACATCCCGGCAGTTGCTGGAACTGGCGGAGAAAGTGCAATGAAGGCATTCTCCTTCCGGTTGCAACGAGTGGTGGACTACCGGAAATTGCTTGTGGATCAGGCAGAATTCCACTTGCAGCAACTGATCGGTCAACGGCATCAGCTACAGAATCAGTTGATAGAAAATCAAAAATCTCAGGCTAAATGCTGGGTCACTCCCGGGTCGGGTAGCAGTGTTTTTCTCCCGGAACTGCAATCCAGCAGCTCTCATCGACGTGCATTAAAAAAACGGGAGCTTATCCTGAGCCATCAGATTCAGGGGATCCTCGCAAAAGTGAAAAAGCAGCAGGTGGTGGTGCGTCAGGCACAACAGAACCATCAACTGCTGGAAAAGCTGAAAGTCCGCCGTTATCAGGAGTGGCAGGCGGAGCTTGACCGGGAATCAGAAGAGATTGCGGCGGATGCCTATCGTAGCCGTCTGCACTCCCGCCGTTCCCTGATTGAGGAACTCAAGGTATTCGTCTGAACTTTTGGTGAGGCGTGGAAAGGTTGCTACCACTTTCTCTTCCGGGTCCAGAATGGCGTAAAACGGAATTGCCACAGTCTGGAATTTTGACTCCTGCAGGATCTGATTCTTCTCGGATTCTGCATCTGTACCGTCGGTGTAAAGCTCAACCAGAACAAATTTTGAGAGTGCTTCCCGAATCTCCGGCCGGGTGAACATATTTGCTTTCATCCAGTGACAGTTGGTGCAAGCATATCCAGTGAAGTTGACGAAAACCATCTTGCCTTCGGCCTGGGCTTTTGCCAGTGCTCCGGGCAGATCGTTCTTCATCCATACCAGGCCAGATGATGATTCACTTCCCTGACTCTGTTTGGCAAGAGGAACATAAGCATCCAGATCGCCCAGTTTCCCCCCCGACATGCCGGGAATCAGGCTGACAGCGAATACAAGAAACGCAGTGCCGGAAAGAAGTCGACCGATGCCAAGATTCTCATCCCGCTTTACTCCTTCCATTGGCAGCAGTCCAAGCAGATAAAGGCCGGGGAGAGAAAATAGAACAATCCAGGAGGCGAGGAATCTCTCCCGAGTCACGAATTCAAGCTGTAATACCTGGTCGACATTAGCAATATATTTGAGTGCTATTGCCAGCACGACAAATCCCATGATGACTTTCACCCGAGCCAGCCATCCACCAGATCGGGGGAGACGGTTCAGGTATGAAGGAAACAGTGCAAGAAAGAAAAACGGCAGTGCCAGTCCCGATGCAAAAGCAGCCATGCCGAGCGTGGGTTGCAGTTTGTCTCCGGTCACAGAAGCAGCCAGCAGTGTGCCGACAAACGGTCCCACACAGGCAAAGGATGTCAGGGAGAAAGTCAGCCCCATCAACAGGGTTCCAATAGAACTTCCGGATCCCGATGCAGAATTCAGTTTGGTCAGCAAGCCGGAAGGAAGAGTGATTTCAAATGCTCCCAGCATGCTCAGGGACAGAGCAATGAAGATAATGGCGATGAAGCTGTTGACCCATGGGTTTGACGCGATCTGGATGACACCCGATGCGCCCAGCAGAGCTGTCAACGTGAATCCCAGCAAGGTAAACAGGACAATGATTCCCAGGCAGAACAGGGCTGCCTGAAAGATCTGCTGCGATCTGCTGCGGCCCTCACTCTGTCCCAGAAAGAAGGACATGGTGATCGGAATCATGGGGAAGACACAAGGGGTAAATATCGCTGCGATTCCTAGACCAAAGGCGATCAGCAGAAACTGCAACAATCCTTCATCAGCTGGTTGATCCACAGGAACTGCGGAACCTGAGGCCGTCGCGGGTGCCTGCCCTGCGGATGACTTTCCCACCTGTATGTAGCTGTCCGGGATTTCCGGAACGGTTCCCTGTGCGATTTCAATCTCTTTTTTCCGGGGAGGCAGGCATTGTGTATCTGTACATGCCTGATAGCGGACACTGATTTTGCTTCCTGCTGGAATGGATCCCTTCAGAAAGAATATGATCTTGCCTTCATAGGTCTCTGTCTCGACATCGAAGTTCGGATCAAATTTTCGAACAGGTTCAGGCTGGAAAATTTCGAGATCTTCTACTCCCTCGATCTTCACGGTTGTTGCGATCGGAGGTCGTGGCGTTGTCATGGAATAGAGATGCCAGGGCTCTTCTGCTGTCGCTGTCAGCTGGATCACGGTCTGACCATCCGCTGTTGATGACAGTGCAGACCATTGGACGGGGTCAAGCCGTTGGGCTGGAAGAGAAAACGCCAGCACGGCCAGCAGGAGAGCTGCTCTCATAAAGCTATTTTCTCTGATTTTCAGTAAAAGTCTGAAAAGATTGTAAATAAATGGGAAATCAGGCGCTGGGGGGCAAGGACTGAACACCGCCGTTGAGTTCACTCAACTCTTCTTCAATCCTCTGGTTGATACCACCACCTGCATACTCTGCTGCCACACGGATGGCATTTTTGATGGCGTTGGGGTTGGACCGGCCATGGCAGATGATTGTGACACCTTTGACTCCCATGAGGGGAGCTCCACCATATTCGGAGTAATCCATCCGACGGCGCAGATCGGCAAATCCATTCTTTGCCAGCACTGCACCCATCTTGCGGATCAGCGTCGCTTCCAGGGATTCTTTCAGCATCTTCTTGATGACTTCCACAATGCCCTCACTCACTTTGAGTGCGACATTGCCCACAAAGCCATCGCAGACGATTACATCCGCATGCCCGGTGTAGACATCCCGTCCTTCTACGTTCCCGATGAAGTTCAGCGGAAGCGTCTTCATGATGGGAGTTGCCAGGCGGGTCAGATCATTGCCCTTATGTTCTTCCTCACCGATGGAGAGCAGGCCAACCCGTGGATTTTGGGTATGGAAGATGATGCGTGAATAGACTTCGCCCATGATGGCGAACTGTGCCAACATTTCCGGGGAGCAATCGACATTGGCACCCACATCGACCATTACAGCCGGAGTCCCTTTCAGAGTGGGGAAGACGGAGGCAAGCGCCGGGCGGTCTACGCCTTTGACCATTCCCTGAACAGTCTTGGCTATTGCCATGACTGCTCCGGTATTGCCAGCGGAAACCATTCCCTGTGCGACACCTTCACGCACCAGTCGGGAGGCAACACGCATGGAGCTGTCGCGCTTGCTGCGCATGGCTTTGGCGGCTGAATCCTCCATCGTGACCACTTCACTGGCATGATGGATTTCAATAGGCAGACCTGTAGCATCGTGAGCCTTGAGCTCACGTTGAACGACGTCTTCTTTTCCGACCAGAATGACACGCACGCCTAATGAGCGCGCAGCTAGAATTGCGCCCTCGACTTCAGACTTGGGTGCGTGATCGCCACCCATTGCGTCGAGTGCGATTGTGAGCATCCGTGAGGTTATTCGTTGACGACTTCGACGACTTCACGTCCCTTGTAGTAACCGCAATAGGGACATGCGCGGTGTGGCAGCTTTGGCTCACCGCAGTTCTGGCACTCGGAGATGTTGTAGGCCTTCAGAAAATCATGTGCGCGCCGGGTAGACGTGCGACGCTTCGAGTGTCTGCGCTTGGGATTCGGCATTGCTTCTCATCCTTACAAAAACTAATAAATCTTACTGAGTGGAGAGCTTGCGGAGGGCCGCCCAACGCTCATCCACGATTTCAATTGCACAGTCACAGGCCTTCTGGTTTCGATTGATTCCGCAAAGGGGGCATAACCCCTGACATCCTTCGCGACATAACCGCTGCATGGGCAGAGCCAGCAGAACCTGTTCCCGCAAAATATCCTTCAAATCCAACCCATCGCCGTCGTAAAAAGCGATTTCAATCTCGCCTTCCTTCAGCACAACTTCTCCCTGAGTTTCCGATTCCTCGGAAGGACGATAAAACAGGTCAAACTCTGTTGCGATTGGAAAAACTGCCTGATCCAGACAACGCTCACAAGCTGATTCAACTTCAACAGTCAGCCTGCCGCGAACCCGGATCTCGTCAACGGATTTTAACAGTTCAGCCCGACCTTCAACTTTCAGGTCGGATTTTTGCGTCAATCCATCGCCTAAATCCTCAATCTCACCAGGAGCATAGGCAAGATCAAATTCAATGGGCCGAAACTCCATGTCCCTGACATTCAAGAACATATCTCACCTCCTCGGCCTCGTCAGGGCGCAAATATCCACCCAGTGACGGCAAATCAACAGTATACCGCGATGGCCGACATCTTTCCAAGAGGATGAATGAGGATGATTCAGGGGAGGGGTTCCAGAATCTTCAGTTCCCCATCAGTTCTGAAGGCTGCATCAGTTTTAAGGGTGTAATCAACCCGAATTTTCCGGTTCTGGTCTCCGCATTCTAATGAAAACTGACCATTTTCACCGGTTTCTCCGCGCACGATGACCGTTTCAGGCTTGTAAATTGCCAGAACCAGTTTGCTGGTTTCCTCTCCTGCATCACGATCCGAGCGGGAGATATGAAGGCGAGCTTTTCCGTCGATGCAATCAATACGGGTCAGAATTCCCACTGCCTCCTGCACTTCATCTTCGCGGGAAACTTCGATAACCCTCTCATCTCCTGTGACCGATCTGCGGACCAGTCGAGGGCGCTCAATTTCCAGATCATCCCTCTCCTGAATCTCCTGCGTAAGAGCCTGCTGCAATTCAGGAACAGGCTGTGACGCCGCTGTCTGGATTGCCAATTCGGCACGATTCAGATATTCCAGCAGACGGCTGATGGATTCCTTCGCCCACATATCCTTTGCATATTTCTGAGCTGTACTTGCACTCGCTTTTGCCTGAGGGATCAGATGATTTGCTGCTTCTGTATAAGCTGCTGCGATAAAAAAGCGTGCCGCAATATCTGGGTTCACTTTTTTGATGTGCCGGATCTCTTCCAGAGCTTTCTGTGGATTGCGGCTGGACAGCAACTGCTCAACGAGTTGAATCCTTGCTTCCTGCCAATCCGGATCCTTTAGGAGAACCTGTTGCAATAAATGGATTCCTTCATCACTTTTCCCCTGTGTCTGACAGATTCTGGCTGCATCCATCAGCAGTTTGGGATGAGGATTGCTGGTCTGTGCTAGAGCCTGGGTGAAGTAGGGCAGTGCCTGCGCTGGCTCACCTTTCCTCCAGTATGCATATGCAACAGTTTCTGCGGCTGTGGCGTTTTGCGATGCATGTGATTCGAGTTCCTTCAGAATCACCTGAGAATGTTCCATCCGATTTGTGGAGACATGAAGGGAAGCTAATATAGCTTTTGCCGTTACATCATTGACAAGCGTGACATCAGGTACAACCTCAGCTTTTTCAAATTTAATCGGCAGAACAGCTGCGTTGTAGCTGTTTTTATGGCGGATATACTGCACAAGATCCTGCTCAATGCTTTTTAATGGTTTGTTGTAGGCTTTTTCCAGTGCAGCTTCTGACGGAAGACCATCAGCAATCAGTTTGAGGAATTCGTTGAAATTTGCATGGTAATCCTTGTCGAGCTGCAGCATGTGGGTGAGTGCCCAGCTCTGTGCGTAAAAAGTCCCGGCATGGGATTTGCGATTGTACTCTGGAGATTTTACGTTTACTTCCAGCAACTGAGAGAGAGGAAAAAGTTTTTCTCTCGCTAAGTAAAGGCGTTCAGGAATGGGGGCACCAACCAGTACCTTATCTTTTCGAGGCTCAAGGTTTGAATAGAGATCTGCCATTCCTTCGTTCAGCCAGGGTGGAAAATTCAATCGGGCGTGGCGCGCGACAAGGTGAACATATTCATGAATTGCTGTACGTTCACTCTCTTTCACTTCTCCTCCGATGGCAATATAGTCCCGGTCCAGTCCTGAAGAGTAATATGCGGACGCAAACTCATTGAATCGATATGGCGAATATTGAGCTTCAGTCTTAAAAAGAATAATGCGGACAGGAATTCTGGAGTCCTGAACATTTCCACCTGTTGATTTGTTTAGAAACTCCCGAACCTGCTCAAAGTAAAGAATCTTTTCTTTGGCTGCTTTTACGCTTACGGGGGTGTAGAGTTCAAAATTTGGAGTTGTGACTCGAATCCACTTTTCAGCGGCTGAAACCTGCAGGGATAGGAAAAGCAAAAGAGCGCCCAGGCGGAGCATGGGAAGAGTTTAACTGATACCCGGAACTGGTTGGATTCAGAAAAGGTGCAGGTCTCATAGAACTTTTCCTTGTGGAGACGGATGAAAAGAATTTTAGAAATGAAAGCCCTGGGTTTTTGATACTCTCAGCTATTCCATGAATACTTTAAGCAGATTTCTCATGGCTTTCTGCCTGCTTCCATTCACAATATCCGGTCAACAGTCTTGCGAAAAACTGAGAGAGCTGAAGATATCGCATGTAGAAATTCTGTCTGCTGAAAAAATTGCGGCCGGGCCATTATCATTATCCGGAAACGCAGCAGCAGTTTCTGTTCCTGCCCGCTGTGTGGTGAAAGCCATCTCGCGTCCAGTAACTGATTCAGAGATCAGCATCGAAGTCTGGTTGCCACTTTCCGGCTGGAACGGAAAATATCAGCAGGTTGGCAACGGTGGATGGGCTGGGAATATTCCCCGACCCTCTCTTGTTGCAGCATTGCAACGCGGATATGCCGCAGCTGCTACGAACACTGGTCATGATGAAGGGCATCCCGATGGCCCTGCTGCCTGGGCGATTGGTCATCCGGAAAAGATGATTGATTTTGGGCATCGCTCTTTACGGGAGACGACATTGCTGGCTAAGGCCGTCATTCATTCCTTTTATGGAAAGAACCCTTCATACAGCTACTTTGTAGGCTGTTCGAACGGAGGGCGACAGGCACTGGCAGAAGCACAACGATATCCGGATGACTTTGACGGGATTCTGGCCGGCGCACCAGCGAACGATTTTACAAATCTTCTCACTGGTTTTGTGTGGAACATGCGGGCATTATCTGAAGATCCACAGAGTGCCATCCCACCTGAAAAGCTGTCTGTGATCCAGAAAGCTGCTGTGTCT
This sequence comes from Bryobacteraceae bacterium, assembly GCA_037190045.1. GTDB lineage: Bacteria > Acidobacteriota > Terriglobia > Bryobacterales > Bryobacteraceae > JAPKYZ01. Next base: position 1,069,680 of record JBBCIQ010000004.1, read on the forward strand.
GCTTGTGACGCGCTGGACGGAGTGAAAGATGGTCTGATTGAAGATCCAGCCCGGTGCCAGTTCAATCCGGAAGTACTGTTATGTCAGGGGCCGGAAAATGCCGGATGTCTGAATGCTTCTCAGGTCAAGGCGCTGAAGAAGATCTATGCAGGCGCCGTCAATCCCCGCACAGGTGAGCCGATGTATCCGGGATTCCCGCCGGGAATGGAAGCCGTTCCTGGAACATGGCTTCCGTGGATTGTGGCGGAAGATCTCTCCAAAACTCTTCATGCCGGATTTGGAACATCTCTTTACAGTCAGGCTGTTTTTGAAAATCTCAAATGGAACTATCGAGACCTGAATTTTGATCGGGATGTGACATGGGCGAACCGGAAAGTGGGATCTGTGGTGAACTCCACAAATCCGGATCTGCGATCGTTTCGTGCTCGCGGCGGAAAGCTGCTCCAGTATCACGGATGGGCGGATGCCGCGATTCCCGGATATGGCTCGACTGAATACTACAGGCAGGTCCAGGCATTTCTTTCAAAATATCCGGATGGAAGAGTCAATGCCTCAGCTCCTGTTACTGACTTCTATCGTCTCTTCATGGTTCCGGGAATGGGGCACTGTGCAGGAGGCATTGGTGCGAATCGCTTTGGAACCGCGGGCGGTCCTGCAAGCCAGGACCCGGAGAGAGATTTCCTGACAGCGCTGGAATATTGGGTGGAGAAGGGAGTGGCTCCGCAAAAGCTGATCGGAACTGGCTCTACCGTAGATGATCCTTCTGTTCCGCTTTTCCGTCCGGTATGTCCGTATCCCCAAGTTGCGGTATATAACGGCACAGGGGATGTAAATCAGGCATCTAGTTTCTCCTGTGGGGAAACACGGAATCCCCAGTAAAGTTTTACCCGATGCGCTGTGGCCCGGGTCCTTTTTTAGACAGAATGTCATTCGGATTGACCAGATGACAGTGTTCCATTGATAGACATCCGCATCCGATACAGCTGGTCAGATCGTCACGCAGATCCTTCAGCAGTCGGATGCGTTCATCCAGCTCAGACTTCCATTGTTTTGAAACTAACTCCCAGTCCTTTGGCGAAGGGGTCCGCTTTTCAGGAAGCAGCGACAGGACCTCTTTGATTCTGTTTAAAGAGATTCCCAGTCTCTGAGCGACACGGATAAAGGCGATTCTCCGTAATGTGTCGCGATTATAGCGGCGTTGATTGCCTTCATTTCGTCGACAGTGAATTAATCCCTCAGATTCATAGAAGTGTAGTGTGGAAATCGCGACTCCACTACGACGAGCCATCTCACCCACACTGAATTCCGGAAATTTCACTTGACCTCAAGTGTACTTGAGGTTTTAGGATGATCACAATACGCAGTAAATACATTTGCCCATACATGACATGAGGTGTCATATAACTTTCATTACTCTTGTCCTGAGTGCGTTTGAAGTGGTTTGAAAGAAAGGTGCTTCCGGAAATGTTGAAAATTGGAATGATCCTGGCAAGTTCTCGGCAGGGGAGGAATGGAGAACTGATTGCCGAATGGTTGACTGGCCAGTTCAAATCCAGGCCCGATGTTCAGTTGAAGCTGATTGACCTGCGAGAGTGGGCACTGCCTGCTTATGAACATGAAACAGGTCCGCGAATTGCAGAACTGGCATTCAAGGATCATTCTCTGGAAAAGAACTGGTATCAGCTGATCCGGAACCTTGATGCGTTCATCATTCTGACTCCTGAATACAACCACGGATATCCAGGGTCATTAAAGAATGCTCTGGATTGCATCTACACACCCTGGAACTATAAGCCTGTGGCGTTTGTCAGTTATGGATTTAGCGCTTCCGGCGCCCGTGCCATTGAGCAGTTGAGACTTGTTTCCATCGAGCTGAGAATGATTCCGATTCGCGATGAACTGAATATCAGTCTTAATTTTTCCTTTGATGGCTCACTTGCGAAGCGAGCCATCACCATGATTGATGAACTGTTATGGATGGCAGAGATCATGAATTCTGCCCGGCGCGAACCCCAGTTAAAATCTCTCGTCAGCTGAAGGGCCATAGAGACCGGGAACCGGCGCATCCAGCAAACGTAAATAAACTGTCAACTGGCCCCGATGATGAGCCAGATGAGCGATTACGCCATCCAAAATAAAGATACGTCTGCGATATTCACCGCCGACATGGCCACCGGCCAGCAATTTCCAGTTTGTTTCCAGATGCTCATCTGATGTGTGACGAAGCGCTTTGATTCCTTTTTGAGCTGCGATTTCGAGCATCTCCAGCAGGTCCTGTTGGGAAGGATCCTGAATGGGCATATACTCCGATGGTTTTAATACATCGAATTCATCCGTTGTGATCATCATGTCAACCCATGAAGGCATCACAGCAACCAGAGATGCAAGATATCCCAACTCCATCGACTTCTCATGGGGCTTCCATGTGTTCTTCCCTTCAGGGACACGTTCCAGGGTCCGGCGAGATGATGCAACTTCTTTTTCCAATTGTTCCAGTAGAAGATCGGTAACTTTCATTTTTCCTCCAGAGCAAGAATATTGTCGTAAATATGACATCATCTGTCATGTATCAGGAAATATTCTAAACTTCAGGATTTCATCATGAGAGCAGATCGATTATTGGCACTTGTTCTGCAACTGCAGGCTCATGGCCGGATGACAGGCAAGGATCTTGCAGAAAAGCTGGAGGTCTCTGAACGAACCTTACATCGGGATATGGAAGCGCTCAGCATAGCTGGAGTTCCTGTGTTTGCTGTACGCGGTGCCGGGGGTGGCTGGCAACTGGATCCAGAGTGGAAAGTACAGGTGCCAGGGCTGGATGAAGCTGAACTCCATGCTCTGTTGATGATCCAGCCACGTAATATGGGAGATTCCGGAATTGCGGCATCCGCAACAAGAGCCTTCAATAAACTACTGGCTGCCATGCCGAGTGCATTACGGGATCGTGCAGCCACGATTCAGAAACGTCTGTATGTAGATCCGGCTGGGTGGTGGGGAAGCGCAGAAGAGATGTTTTTTCTCCCTGTACTACAGGAAGCGCTCATGAAGGATCAAAAGCTCAGCATTCATTATCAGCGGTTCGACGGTGAGAGTTCAGTGCGCGTTGTCGATCCGCTTGGGCTGGTAGCCAAAGGGATGTCCTGGTATCTGGTGGCGAATTCTGCCAAAGGATTTCGTACGTTTCGCTTATCGAGAATCCGGGATGTACAAATTCTGGAACTTGCTTGTCAGCGGCCGGAAAATTTTGACCTGGAAGAACACTGGAAGCAATCCACCGCCAGTTTCAAAGAATCCCGCTCACGGTTTCCGGTGACCTTCATCACGGATCCGGAAACAGCGAAATATATCCAGCAATATTGCAAGCCATTGCGTCAGGAAGTGGTGGATCGCTCGCAAAAATCAGGTGTACTTCTCGAGATTACCTATTCTGATGAAAAAGAAGCAGAGTTTATTCTTTTAGGACTTGGGTCAAGAGTAGAAATTCTGAGCCCCAGGGCGTTCCGGAAAAAGATCGATCAGGAGATCACAAGGATGTACAAAAAGAGAATCCAGTCTTCGCGCAAACCCAGAAAGCATCAATAGGCAGACCCACTAATAGGGCAGATCAAAAGGTTGGGGAAACAGCGTCTCCAGTTGTCCATATGCTGCAAGAACCGGACTCCCTGAGCTCTGCATTCTATCGAGAAACGGATGCCCATTCTCGATAGGTAACATGCTCAGAATCTTTCCTTCCTTTTTCAGGGCAGTCACTCTGTCCTGTTGTTTGCCGGATAAAGGACGGGTAAAACGAAGAAGCATTCTCGTCGCGTCCAGCCACTCCATCGGACTTTCCTGTTGCAATTTGCTTCCTGCGAGATAAGTCACCATGGCATTCAATGCCTGAGTCTGAAGATATCCATCCAGCACATCAATCAAAAGGATGTATATCAGAGTCCGTTGATAGAAGGTGCATTTCTGGCACTTTTGATCACTGGTCGAAGTTTCGTTCTGGTCATTCAGCACTTTCAGGATTCGGCTTTCCCATGAACGGGTGTCAAAATCAGGATCATCAGGTGGCCTTCCATTCTTTTTCATTGTCAGGTTTCCCAGCAGACCATTCAGTGGAGAAAGATCGAGTGGTTGAAGTTCTGCATTTCCTTTCGGAATGATTTGTGGGCGAAGTTTGTCTGCTGACAGTGGTTCCAGAGGACTCTCAGTTGCCTTCAGCATGGCATTGAAAAGCTCAATGGACGTTCCTTCATTTCCTCTGGGTGTTTGTGCCGAATCAAGTCCCACTGTCATGGTGTCTTGACAGCGATGGCCGGAAAGATGGCTGACCAGAAATTTTTGATAGGTGCCTAATAGCGAGTGAGCTGCCGGTAATTGTGAGGGCATCAGCAGTTGAACGAGTTGACCAACTTCCTTGCTCAATCCGAGATGACGTTCCGCAAAAGAAAACTGGCGATCGGTATCCTTTTCCGTTGTCAGTTGAACCAGATTCTGCATGAACAGGTTCAGAAGTTCCAGTTGGAATTCAGAAGGAACAGGAAGCTTGCGGATCATCTGGGCGAATGGAATCAGCTCATCAATGGATCGTCTTCCCTGCAGAATATTTCTGAGGAATGCGATGTCCAGCCCTTCCTCTCGTTCCTGTGAAGAGAACCCACGCTGAAATACTTCCAGTACTGTTTCGTAATAGATCTGAGGGTTGGTTACTGTTGGGCTGGAGCAGGGAATCGTCAGAATTTCCCGTCGGGTGATTCTTTCCATCCATACTCGTGCCTCTGCTGGGGAATCTTTGAGCATCAGTTGAATGACACGACTCTGGATGGATAACGTATCCAGCTTCAGCCGGGCCGCCGCATCAGCTCTGCTGGAAACAGAATCCGTATCTCTGGGGAGTCCTGCATCCGCCAGCATTACAGGTTGTCTGGCATCCAATGCGGAAAGAAATATATCTTCCAGTAACTCTTTCTGCCATTCTGAATCCTGAATTTTTTCTGAACTAATCAGGTAGAACAAAATATCGGCTTTATACTCTGCAGGCAGAGTGCGGGCCGTGGAAACCATCAGCTCCATATCCGGATTCCGCTGCTGGCTGAATAAAGCTGCAGAAACAATGGTGTACAAGACCAGATACTTCAGAATGTATTTGCAGAAAAGCAGATTCACCAATCGTGTTTGCATATAGTCTCCATTGGCGAGGCGTCCAGACTGGCTCTCAGTATGTGACTACCAACACGGGTAGTGATTTCTACGATGTGGGGCAGTCTAGCATCTGCTGAGAAACGGAACAATCCTTCTGCAGATTGTCTGCTCTGACCTGAGAGGAAGCCCGCCCTGGACTATCATGAAACTTTGGTCACTTCAGGGTCCAGATATTCTTTATCGCCGTCTCAGGTCCTCGTTGCAGGATTCCTTGCACTGATTGCCATTGGGACTTTTTTCCTCTGGCTGCCTGTCTCCTCTGCAAAACAACAGATTGGATTGCTGGATTCCTTTTTCATGGCGACATCGGCTGTCTGTCTGACTGGACTGACGGTGGTGAATCCGCAAGCTGATCTTACGCTGATGGGGCAACTGGTCCTACTGATCCTGGTGCAGGCGGGTGGGCTGGGTTATATGGCCATCACCACTGTTGTTGCGGTTGCGCTGGGGAAACAGTTGAGCATCCAGGAACGGCTGACACTTCAGGAGTCTTTCAACATCGAGACACTGGATGGTCTATCCCATTTCATCCTGTCGATCTTCAAATTGACACTGACACTGGAACTGATTGGTGCTGCTCTACTGACTGCAAGATGGGCAATGGAGTATGACCTGGGACATGCTGTGTATCTGGGTATATTCCATTCCGTGATGTCCTTCAATAATGCCGGGTTCTCTCTATTCCCTCATGGAATGACGACATACCGGGATGATCTGCTAGTCAACACTGTCATTACTTTTCTTGTCATCTGCGGAGGACTGGGGTTTGTGGTGCTCAATGAACTGAAGAGTTTCCGGTCTAAGCGAAATTTCTCTGTTCACACGAAACTGGTGCTGTCGATGTCCGGGGGATTGATTCTTTTTGCTTTTGCTGCAATCTATCTGCTGGAATACAGAAATCCTTTGACGCTGGGTGCACTGAACTGGAAGGAAGGATTACTGGCTTCCTGCTTTCATGCAGTGAGTCCACGGACGTCCGGGTTCAATACCTTGGATGTGGGGGCGATGTATCCGGCTACATTGTTCATGATCATTATCCTGATGTTTATCGGGACAGCTCCCGGAGGCACAGGTGGTGGAATCAAGATCACGACATTCAGCATCACGGTTGCGACCATCTGGGCGATGGTGCGGGGGCGAAGTGAACCCACTATCATGCATCGACGGATTCCTTCGCAACTGGTGGCCCGTTCGTTTTCCATCTGCCTCATCAGTTTTCTTGCGATGAATATTGTGGTCTGTCTTCTACTGGTGACGGAAACCCAGAGTCTGTTGCCGACTTTGTTTGAGGCAACCAGTGCATTCAGTACAGTCGGGTTGTCTATGGGGCAGGAAGGATCTGCGCTAAGTCTGAGTGCTGGATTTTCAACCAGTGGCAAGATTCTGCTGGCTGCCATGATGTTCATGGGACGGGTGGGATCCTTGACCCTTGCCGTCGCCATTGCCCGCGGTGGACGACAGCCATTGTTGCGTTATCCCGAAGGCAAGATTCTGGTGGGATAAGAGAAGAAAGGATTCCGTTTGAAGCGTAAACAATTCGGAGTGATTGGACTGGGGCGTTTTGGATCAGCCATTGCAACCACACTGGCAGAGTTGGGGCATGACGTCCTGGGTGTGGATGATGATGAGAATCGGGTCAATGATCTGTCTGATGTCATCACTCATGCTGTCCAGCTGGATGCAACCGATGCCAAGGCTTTGCGCGCAGCTGCTATTCATGATGTCGATGTGGCGATTGTTTCCATTGGGGAAGATATTGAAGCGAGCCTGTTGATTGTGATGCAACTGAGGGAATTTGGAGTGCAAACGATTGTGGCCAAAGCGGCTACGCCACTCCATGGAAGAATTCTGGAGAAGCTGGGCGTTTCCCGCGTAGTATTTCCGGAACGGGAAATGGCAGTTCGCCTGGCGCACAGTCTTGTTGTGCCAAACGCTATCGACTATATCGAACTCTCCCGTGATTTCAGCATTGTGGAGATTCCTGCACCTGAATCATTTATAAATCGAACACTGAAAGAGCTTGAACTGCGGCCCCGTTTCGGTCTGACCCTGATAGCAATCAAACGATCTGTAGGGGGCGACAACATTGTGACCAATATTTCTCCTGCTGCGGATGAAATTATCCTTCGGGATGATGTGCTGGCATTATTGGGTAGTAATGAACAACTGAATGCCCTCGATGAACTGCTGTGACCTGACAGGTTGCAGAGGAATCACAAAAAAGCCCGGATTCTGTGTCCGGGCTTTTTGCGATATGTCTGAATGTATCTACTGTTCAGCGTCTTCCCACTCTTCATGCCAGACGGTCCATATGGCTTCCAGCTTTGATTCGTTCGATTTGGCGGGGTCATCCGAGAACCCATCCAGCTCGGTAATCCACTGGTGCATGTCCGTGAAGCGGACAGTTTTGGGATCGATATCCGGGAACTTCTCATAGAGTGCAATTCCGATGTCTTCTGTATCTGCCCAGGTCATTCGACTTTGGTTCCTTTCAATGCGCCACGCACGGCGGAGTTCATCATGTTTTCTGCCAGCTTCAGCGTAGCCTGATTCAGCTTTTCCAGATTGGCATTGATGACATGGTGATCATTGGAGTGATATGCCGTTTTCAGGTCCAGAATTGCTTGTTCAATGGTTGACTGCTCTTCGGTGGACAGTTCCTGCCAGGCCTCGCTGGACTTTGCCTTTTCTGTTGAGCGAAGAATGCTGTCTGCTTCCACCTGAGCCTCACGAACCTGACGGGCTTTGAAGTCATCTTCGGCATGAGTGATGGATTCAGTAATCATGGCTTCCACCTGCTCATCCGTCAATCCATAGGAGGGCTTCACTTCGACAGAGGTTTCTTTGCCGGAACGGATATCTTTTGCTGCCACGCTCAAGATGCCATTAGCGTCAATGGTAAACTTCACTTCGATCCGTGCCAGACCAGCAGGTACAGGATCCAGATCCTTCAGTTCAAAGCGCGCCAGTGACCGGCAATCCTTTACCAGTTCCCGTTCACCCTGCAAGACATGGATCAGGACATTGCGTTGTCCATCTACAGAGGTAGTAAACTGCTCTGTCGCAGAAGCGGGAATGGTTGAGTTGCGATGGATCAGCTTGGAGACGACACCGCCCATGGTTTCAATTCCCAGAGAAAGCGGAGTCACGTCCAGCAGTAAGGTATCCTTAACATCCCCGGAGAGGATTCCAGCCTGAACTGCTGCGCCTAACGCGACGACTTCATCCGGATTCAGTTCGACATGCGGCTCAGCCTTGAAGAGATTTCTCACCGCCTGACGAACCAGTGGAATGCGTGTGGATCCACCCACCATCACCACTTCATCAATCTGATCCACCGTAACGCCCGCATCCTTCAGACATGCGCGGCAGGGTTCCAGCGTCCGTTCAATGATGGGGGTGATCAGATTCTCAAACAGGTCAATGGAGACTTCACGCTGATACTTCTTGTCGCCGATTCTCAGATCGATATTGGCAGCAGGATAAAACGAAAGAGTTTCCTTGACCTTGATGACACTGCGTCGCAGAAGCTGTACCGCTTCCTGATTCCCGGAGATATCTTCTCCCCATTCGGAGGCAATATCTTCCAGCGCAATCCGGATCAGCAGGTTGTCGATGTCATCACCACCCAGGTGTGTGTCACCCTGAGTGGCCAATACCTCAAATATTCCGTCATGCAGTTTGAGGATGGAGATATCGAAGGTGCCGCCACCAAAATCATAGACGGCAATAATTCCCTGATTACGTTTGTCCAGGCCATAGGCGAGTGCAGCCGCGGTGGGCTCATTGACCAGCCGCAGAACATCCAGTCCGGCAATGCGGCCTGCATCTTTGGTGGCCTGTCGCTGCGCATCATTGAAATAAGCAGGAACAGTAATGACTGCCTGGGTAATCTCCTCTCCCAGTTCGGCCTCAGCCTGTTCCTTGAGAGCCTTGAGAACCTGTGCGCCCACCTCAGGTGGTGTGAGAGTTTTCTCTCCCACCTCCAGTCGAAGCACTGATTCCGAATTCTCCGCGATCCGGAATGGAAAGAGCTTGAGATCTTCCTGAACATCGGAAGAACCGCGTCCCATGAGTCGCTTGGCTGAATAGATTGCGCGTTCGGGTGACTTCAACAGCACTTCACGTGCGGCTTCCCCTGTGATGAACTGTCCATCCGGGGTGACTGCAACGATACTCTGGACGATATCGCCCAGGATGCGAGGCCCCGTCAGATCCATGAAGGCTACCAGACTGTTGGTGGTGCCCAGGTCGATTCCAATAATCTTCGAGGAACCAGAGTTCCCGAAATCAATTTCAAACGTGCCCATGAACGATGTTCTCTACATATCTGCGGCGATTGAGTGTCGCGCGAATCTCTTCCAGATCTTTCCGATCCTGACTCTCATCCCACGCTGAAAACTTTGACGGGAGTGAAGCATCAATCTCAGTCAGCATCTTCCTGAGCTGTTCACTGACGTCCTCACCTTCTTCCCGTGCCATGTTCAGTTCGAACATCTCTTCCAGGAGATCAGGAGGAACCGTCTTTGAATCCACTCCGTGATGTTTCAGGATATACTCTGCGCGGGTAATGGGATCTTTCAGCGCACGATAGGCATCATTCAATAAAGAACTCTGCGCCAGTGCCTGCTGTTGCTGCTCACGGGATGCGCGAACAAAGCGGTCAGGGTGCAGTTCCCGGCTCCGCGAATAAAAACGCCTCTCGAGATCTGTGAGATCAATCGAGAGGCGGGGCTCCAGCCCGAAGACCTCAAAGTATTCCATCAAATCTTATGAACTGAACGAAGTTCCGCAGCCACAGCTCTTGCTGGCGTGCGGGTTGTCAAAAACAAAGCCGGACTGGATGAGAGTATCCTTCCAGTCCAGTGTCATTCCACTCAGGTAAATCATGCTCTTCGGATCGACATAAACTTCCACTCCGTTGTCAAAGTGAAATACATGATCAGTGGGCCGTGGTTTGGGGTCGTACTTGAACTGGTAGCTCAAGCCGGAACATCCGCCACCCAGCACTCCCAGACGAAGACCGCCACCGGACACACCCTCTTTTTCAAAAGCTGTCTTGATTTTGGCAACAGCCTTGGGTGTGACGTGGACAATTTTCTCTTCGCTTGCGGATTGTACCGGTGCTTCTGTCATGGTGCTCATATCTGCCTGGATGCTGACTTCCTCTTATGCAGTGACGGAAGACGGGGTAGCCTCTTCGGCACCTGTCTTCTTCTTGTAATCTCCGATAGCTGCCTTGATGGCATCTTCGGCCAGAACACTGCAATGGATTTTTACCGGGGGAAGAGCAAGCTCATTGACGATATCAGTGTTCTTGATATCCAGTGCCTGATCCACCGTTTTGCCCTTCAACCATTCAGTGGCCAAGGACGATGAGGCAATCGCAGAACCACAACCAAAAGTTTTGAACTTGGCGTCTTCAATTACCTGTGTCTCGGGATTGACTCTGATCTGCAGCTTCATGACGTCACCGCATTCTGGTGCGCCTACCATCCCTGTACCAACGCTGGGATCATTCTTGTCGAGTGATCCAACATTGCGAGGGTTTTCATAATGATCAACTACTTTGCTGGAGTATGCCATGTTTCCTGATCTCCTTTAATTCCTGATTAGTGAGCGGTCCACTGAACTTTGGACAGATCCACTCCGTCCTTGAACATTTCCCACAGTGGAGAAAGCTCACGAAGCTTGTTCACGACGCTGATTACCTTATCTGCTGTGTAATCGATTTCTTCCTGAGTATTAAAACGGCCGATTCCGAAACGGATGGACGTGTGTGCCAGATCATCGCCTAATCCCAGAGCTTTCAATACATAGCTGGGTTCCAGTGTTGCGGACGTACAGGCTGATCCTGAACTGACGGCAACATCATTGATTCCCATCAGTAGTGATTCACCTTCCACATAGGCAAAGCTCATATTGAGATTGCCCGGCAGTCGATGTTCCATCGAACCGTTAATGTATGTTTCTTCCAGTGCGCCTTCCAGTTTAGATTTCAGGCGTTCACGCAATGCCAGCAGGCGAGCCGTTTCTTCTTCCATCTCTGCCTTGGCAATGGCACAGGCTTCACCCAGGCCTACAATTCCGGGGACGTTGAGTGTGCCGGATCGCATGCCGCGCTCATGACCACCACCATCGATCTGGGCTGTCAGTTGAACGCGGGGATTGCGGCGACGGACATAGAGAGCTCCGATACCTTTAGGGCCGTAAATTTTATGGCCGGACAGGGAAAGCAGGTCGATATTGTCCTGAATGACGTTGACAGGAATCTTGCCTACAGCCTGTACCGCATCGGTGTGGAAAAGGATTCCCTTTTCCTTGCAGATCTTTCCGATCTCCGCGATGGGCTGGATCACGCCGGTTTCATTGTTGGCGTACATGAGGCTAACCAGAATGGTCTGGTCTGTGATCGCTTCCCGCAGCATGTCCAGATCTACCAGACCATCACCCTTCAGGGGGAGGTAAGTGATCCGGACGCCTTCTTTTTCCAGGCGCTTGCAGGTATCGAGGACTGCCTTGTGTTCCGTGGCGGCTGTGATGATGTGATTGCCTCTTTCGGCATACATCTCCACGACACCCTTGATGGCCAGGTTATTGGATTCCGTTGCGCCGCTGGTAAAGATGATCTCTTTCGGGCTGGCTCCAATCAGATCCGCGATCTGTTTTCTGGATTTTTCCACTGCCTCTTCGGCGACCCATCCAAAAGCATGGTTGCGGCTGGCCGCATTGCCAAAACTTTCCTTGAAATAGGGAAGCATTGCGTCCAGGACGCGGGGATCTAACGGCGTTGTTGCGTGATTATCAAGATAAATCGGCAGTTTCATTTTTTCTCTTCTTATACGTTCGAAAGAGCCGGCAAAATTTCAGAGGGCGTCAGGAGCTGGCCGCCCGGCACTGGCGGTGTTCCTTCCGACGGTGAATCGTCGCGAGCCATATCTTCAATTGAGATGTCGTTCAGTAGCTTGAGGATTCCTTCATGTATCTTCCGAAGGGGTTCCTTCACATTGCAGTGACTGGACTGGTCACAGGAGCTTTCCGTCTTGGTAAAGCAGGATGTGAGAATCACTGGGCCGTCAATCGCCCGGATTACAGCCAGTGCACTGATGGATTTTGCTTGTTGTGCGAGGCGATATCCGCCATTCGTTCCATGCTCAGCGGCCAGGAATCCACTCTTTCCAAGTGTTTGCAATACTTTGGAAAGTAAGGGTAAAGGGATGTGATAAGTATCCGCGATCTCCTTGGCACTTGCCGATTCGCCCTTGACCGCCAGATGTTTCAGTGCGATCAGGCCATAATCGGTCTTTTTTGTGAGCTTTAGCATGAAACAGACCAATATGGACTAAAAGAGTCCACTACAAGAATACCGGACAAATATGGTCTGGGTCAAGAATGCTTAATCTGCCCGGAGGGATTGCAGCGGATCGTTTCGGGTGACGCGCCATGCCGGTACAGAAGCAGCGACTACAATCGAGAAAAATAGAGCAAGTTCTACACATCCCCAAATAAGGGGATCATTCGGCTTGATCCCATAAAGATAGGATTCAATAACCCGGTGCAGCCCGTAGCTGAGCATTCCGCCCAGAATCATACCCGCAATTCCCAGTTGCACTCCAAAATTCTGAAACTGACGGAGAATGAGCGATGGAGTGGCACCCAGCGCCATGCGGATGCCAATTTCCCTGCGTCTCTGCTGAACGGTATAGGAAAGAAGTCCGGCAATGCCGGTAATGGAGATGATGAGGGCAAAAAGCGAGAATGCTGTCAGGAGTGTGGTGAGGAGCCTGTCTGACGCCAGACTCTGGTGAAGTATCTCTTCTTCTGTTCGAACCTTGAGGATGGGAAGGCGTCCGGAGGATTCTCTGCGCAGAATGGGAGTGATCCCTTTCAGTAGTGAATCCTGTGATCCTGAAAAACGGAGTGCCAGTGTCAGTGTCGCCTGCGGTTGAGTTTCAATGATGTGTCGATAAACCGTCTGCGGAGCGTTGTCTTTCATATTGGAATATTTGGCATTTCCTACTACGCCAATAATCTCTGCCGATGTCTCCTTACCCTGTTGTGTCCTGCTTTGGATTTTTTCACCAATAGCTGCCTGCGGTGAACCGAAGAGATGCCTTGCCAGATTGTCACTAATAATACAGACAGCGTGTGAGGGTTTTTGCGGAAAATCCTGCCCGGCCAGCAAGGGAATGCCAAATACATTGAAATAGTCATTGGTGATTTCATGGGTAAAGACATTGGCCACTTCAGAAATCCGACCGCGTGTATAGATATGATCTGTTTGCTGCATTCCGGAGAAAGGAGGGTTTTTTGTCCAGGTCACCGACTGGACTCCGGGAAGCGTTCGAATATTTTCCTGAATATTCTGATGAGCCAACAGAAGTTTCTCGTTTGAAGTTCCTGTACCTGCAACATCTATGTAAATCAGATATCTCAGGGATGCATCAAAACCTGTTTTTTCATTGAATACTGATTTCAGGGAGTGAACCAGAAGTCCCGCGCCACCTAATAATGCCACTGTCAGAGAAATTTGCAGCACAATCAGGCTGCTTCTCAGAAGTATGCCGAATCTGTTCAGCTGCGATTCATTGGTTTGTCGATAAATCATCTTTGTGTTTGTCGTTTTCCAGGCGGGAATCCATCCGGAAATGAGGACCACGAAAATCAGGACAAAAGATAAAAAACCAAACATTCTCCAATCAAAATGCATATTCAGGTGAACCCAGTCACCGAGTGAATACTTCCGTTGAATGATGGGGGTGATCCATTGAGCAAGGACGATCCCGCTCAGTAGCCCTGCAAGTACAAGAATTCCAGACTCAATCATCAACTGTCTGCGAATGCGATGCGCGGATGCTCCAATCGCGAGCCTGACGGCAATCTCTCGATCTCTCGCGATGGAACGCGTCAGAATCAGATTTGTCAGGTTGGTAGCCGCAATCAATAGAACTGCGGATACTGCCCCGAAAAGAATCCAGAGTGAGTTGCCGTAGGCTGCTGCCAACCATGAATGGCCCGATCGCCCTGGTTTCAATTGAATCTTCTGGGAAAGAAATACTTCCCGGTATTTTTCGTTCATCGAAGGAAGAATTCCCTCAAAAATGACTCGTGAGGAATTGAGAATTCTTGTACTGGCCTGCTGGAAAGTGACTTCTGATCTGATTCTGACAACTGCCTCACACTGATTCCAGCCCTGCCTATACCAGGGTACGGAAGGGTAAGTTACTTCCAAAGCTCTCATCGGAATCCATGCGTCTGTTTCATGACCAGGGCTGGTTCCTGTAAAAGATGCAGGTGCAATTCCTATTACTGTGAATGGGATGCTCCCTTTTAATAAAACAGATCCCAGAATATTGGGATCTCTCTGAAAGATTCTGTTCCACATTGATTCACTGATCACGATGGGCCAACCACCTTGCGGACCGCCACTGATGTCATCTTCCGAAGTAAAGAACCGACCCATCAGCGGCTGGACCCCCAGCACTGAGAAATAAGACCCGGACACATATCTGGGAAAGGCTTGATAAAGCTCGCCTTTATTTTCCAGTGTTGTGTTTCCCAGGCTCATATGCCCAGCAATTCCCGAAAAAACATCCTGCTTCTCCATGGCCTGAAGCAGGTCATGGGAAATGAACATGCGGCTGCTTGTCGCGGCCTGCTTTCCCTGCTGCCCGCTGTTTTCCCAAGGTGGAAGATTGGTGATCTCAATCCATGCCAGTTGATCCGGGTCCTTTACAGGTAATGCCCGTAACATCAGATCGTTGATCATCGAGAAAATGGCTGTGTTCGCTCCGATGCCGATTGCCAGTGTGAGAAGAGCTGTCCCGGTGAACAACCAATCCTTCAACAGAAGACGTGTGCCGAATGTGAGATCCTTCCAGATCCCTTCCAGCCATGCCGGAATCCACATTTCACGAGTGGATTCTTTCCATTGAGCTGGATTCCCAAACGCGTGCACGGACTGACGTTTTGCTTCATCTGCGCTCCGGCCTTCCCTTTCCAGTGCCTGCTGTTTCAGTGCAAGATGGGCGGCCATCTCATCGTACAGATCCTGATCCAGTTGACGCTGGAGGCGCAGTGTACGAACTTTCAGCAGAAGTTTCTTGAAGAATTGCATGGCTCAGGCTCCTTCCAGCATTCGCCGCATCCCCAGTGCAATCCGGTTCCAGTCTGTTTTCTTCTCTTTCAGATGCTTCCTGCCTGCCGCCGTAATTTTGTAATACTTTGCCCGACGGTTGGCTTCCGAAAGCCCCCATTCCGCCTCCAGATAGCCCTGTAACTGCAAGCGATGGAGGGCAGGGTAGAGTGCACCTTCTTCCACCCGGAAAAGCTCACCCGAACCACTCCAGATGGTTTCCATAATCGTGTACCCATGCGCGGATATGCCGGATTCCAGGGTGTTGAGAATCAGAAGATCCAAAGTTCCGGGCAGAATTTCCTGTGGATTGTTCCCCATAGTTATTTAGGGATAATGGCAATACTCCCCTAAATTGTCAAGGGGAGTGTGCTCAGAAAAAATTACTAATTCCTAAAGTTCTCTGAAAATTTTCCGAAAGAAATCATATGGCGGGAATAGTGCGTTTTCTATTTCCGTACTGGAGTTGACAGATAAAAAGTACGGATAGACAAGCTTACAGGAATCGTACATTCTATTCCAACATCATTGCTGTTGAATAACTTTCCCAAGATTGATCTATAAGTTCCGGAGGAAAAATAAGAATGGTTCTTTTATTATTTCGTCTTTTCCTGATATCAGGTTTTGGGGGAATTTTCTTATTTGGTCAGATAGATATGCCGCTCAGCGTTGTATCTTCTGCCAGCTACAATCCTGTAGCTTCTCCTGATTCTCATGCGACGATTTTCGGTAAAGGATTAGCACAAACAACTAAATCTGCTGAGCTGGACCATGAAGGTCAATTTCCTTTGAGTGTCGAAGGGACAACAGTCAAAGTGGATGGAAAAGATGCCCGTATTGTCTATGTTTCTCCAGGACAAGTGAATTTCCTTGTACCTTCCGAAGTTACTCCAGGGAATCATACGGTAGAGGTCATCTCTCCTGCTGCCTCGGGTAAGCTTACAGGTTCTCTGCGGATAGAACAGGTATCACCCGGAATTTTTACAATCCCATGTCTGAGGCAAGACCGCGCGGCTGTGCTGAATGGTGTGACGTTTTCGCTGGAGCCATTCAGTGCAGTAACTCTGCAGAACCCGATTGATGATAAGAGAACTCGAATCAGCATTTTCGGAACAGGCATACGTCATGCAGGCTTGGTCTCCGCTTCCGTTGAAGTTGAACTGACAGATCGCTGGGGCTTTGTTCATCTACTTGAAGTTGAGTATGCAGGTCCAGCTCCTGTCTATTTCGGTCTCGATCAGATCAATGCAGTCATTCCCGCAAAGCTTGAGGGAGCAGGGGTTGCTCAGCTTCAGGTGCGCATTGGAGAGAAAAAATCGAATTCGACATCTATTGTTCTCTCTCGGACACTGGCAGCAGGCCTGGGTGCATCAAATAATTTTGGTGTGCGGACGATTGCAGGAACGGGGGAAGCCGGGCATTCAGGGGATGGGTCGTCTGCCACCTCCGCAAAGCTGCATACACCAGTAGCCGTAGCGATTGATCATCTCAATAATATTTATCTGGCGAGCCGTACATTATCCGTTGTTCGTCGAATCTCCTCCCGGGGCATAATCACAACGATTGCTGGTACGGGAACAGCAGGGTTTAGTGGAGATAGCGGACCAGCAACGGGAGCACAGTTAAATCAGCCGTCGGGGATAGCTGTGGATCGTGCAGGAAATATCTTCATTGCGGATACGGGCAATCATCGGATTCGACGCATCGATTCGTCAGGTGTGATCTCAACAGTTGCCGGTAACGGTTCTTCTGGCTTTGGTGGAGATAATGGTCCAGCACATATCGCACAGCTTTCTTATCCGGCTGGATTAGCTGTAAACTCCGGCGGAACACTTTATCTTGCAGACTCTGGTAATCATCGCATCCGAAAGATTACTCCCGATGGGCGTATTCATACTTTCGCGGGAACAGGGGTGTCTGGAAGCTCAGGAGATGGCAACGCAGCGCTTTTGGCTCGGCTGAATCTTCCAGATGGAATCACAGTTGGGGAAAACGGCACTATCTGGATTGCAGATTCGGGAAACCGTCGCATTCGGCAGGTGGCTCCAGACGGAACAATCAGAACTTTAGCGGGTGGAGGCGATGGAGATCTGGCTCCGGGAATCTCTCTGCTTGATCCTTTACATCTGCATGTAGATGATGACCACCGGTTGTTTGTCGCGGATACACCCTCAGCTTATGTCCGCTCTCTTGATGGAAGCTGCCAGATCAGTCATGTGATCGGTACAGGTACGGCGGGGTTCAGTGCAGATGGATATCCTGCATCGGGTTCACAGGTAAATCAGCCAGCCGGAATTATTGCTGATATTTCAGGGGATCTCTATTTTGCAGATTCAGGGAATCACAGGATTCGTCATCTTTACCGGGGAGAAGATCAATGTGATCAGCCAGGAGGCATCTTTTTTGACTTTTCTTCACCTCAGGCGGGAGCAACAGTTTTCGCAACCATGCGGCTGAATTGTCCTGTCTCGCAGGAAACTACTTTTACACTTTCCGGCGAGCCGAACGGGCTGTCCCTACCAGGAAGCTTCGTGATTCCGGCTGGCCAGCATGCAGGAGTATTTGCTTTCTCATTACCTGTTGTCACCCAGCCTACGGTCTTTACAGTGACAGCGAGCGGAGGTTCTTATACTGCAACTGGTACTGTGTCGGTTTATCCACTGCCGGGAAATGAAGCGGGTTGGCTGACATTTTCCCCTTCAGTCCAGCGAAGTGGATATCCGGTGATCGGAACTCTCAAGCTGCGTAATGCGGCTCCTGCAGGCGGAATTCAGGCAACGCTTTCATCTAGTCATCAATCTGCACAGGTTGCCAATACGGTGACGGTACCTGAAGGCAATCATGCAGCAGAATTTTTAGTGGTCACCACTGCTGTTAATGAACGGACAAATGTAACAATTACAGCAGAATTTGGCTCCAATCGAATCTCCGGTGCATTGGCGATAGCACGGGCCAATCAGGGAAATATTTCCGGGATCTCCTTGACTGCCGGGTCTGTAGTCGGCGGAGAGAGTCTGACGGGCGGAGTGATCCTGACTACCCCTGCACCAGAAGGAGGGGTTGAAGTCGAACTTTCCAGTAATCATCCGATTGCTACTGTTCCAGCGAGAATTACTGTTCCGCAGGGACAATCCTCCACACGATTTACTATTTTGACGCAGGCAGTATCCACTTCTGTCGATGTGCTTTTGACAGCCACATCAGCTACCACAGCAAGTACATCATTGACTGTTACACCATCGGGCGCAGGAAGCGACGGGCAGATTGAGAGTGTGGCCCTGGCATCCACTGGACTGATCGGGGGGCAGGGGACAACCGGGACGGTTCGGCTGTCCGCCCCTGCAGCAATTGGAGGCGTGGCTGTCCGGTTGACGAGCAATCACCCTGCCGTGAGTGTTCCTCCCGCTTTACTCATTCCGCAAGGAGATATGACGGGAATGTTTGCTATCACATCCTCGACTACTACAACTCCGATTACGGCGTCAATTACTGCTGCCTCAGCGAACAGCCGGTCTGTGGACCTGATGATTCAACCTGGAACGGGTAATACAGTGAATCTTGGTGCATTGGTATTGGCTCCAAATCCGGCCAATGGCGGACAATCAGTGACAGGGACAATCTCCCTGTCAACTCCTGCGCCTGCCGGAGGCGTTCATATCAGCCTCTCCAGTAGTCATCCGTCAGCCAGCGTTCCCTCATCTGCAAGTGCTGCTGCGGGACAGACAACGGCGGCCTTTACCATTACTACTTCATCCTCAATTACTTCTCCGGTCGCAGCCACTATATCTGCGTCATCCGGCAATACTGTCAGCGAAGTTTTGAGCTTGAATCCTCCGCAGCCAGTGCAGGCCAGTATTGCGGGAGTTTCGCTGGCGTCCAGTATGGTCGTGGGGGGACAGTCCACTAATGGAACAATCACGCTGGATGCGGCAGCGCCCGTGGGCGGAGTAAGGGTCAGTTTGAATAGCAGTAACGGCTCAGTGGATGTGGATACTTCCATCATCATCCCTGCTGGATCTCTCACTGCAAGCTTCTCTGTTACTACGTCCTCAGTCAGCACAGTGGCTACAGCTGTAATTACTGTCTCATCGCAGAACTCACGAACAGCTACATTAACAATCAATCCAATTACTGGTGGTCTGGGGTCAATTGGAAGTATCACTCTGGATTCTTCCACTTTAGTAGCTGGCAACATGACACAAGGCACAGTTGCGCTTGTTGCTCCTCCTGCTGCAGGAAGTGGAGGAGTTCAGGTTGTGCTGTCCAGTAGTCATCCAGGAGTAGTTGTCCCTGGTTCCATTACGATTCAGGAAGGACAGACGATTAACACCTTCCCCGTTACAACCTCATCTCCGGCTCCCGGTTCACCAGTGACCATCACTGCTACCTCTGCGAATTCGGTGGCAACAACTCTTACTGTGAATGCACCACAGCCAGTACAGGCTACTTTAAGCGGAATCTCACTGAACCCCTCCACAGTGGTAGAAAATGGAAGTGTTTCTGGAACAGTGACTCTTGCTGCTGCAGCACCCGGAGGAGGAGTGCGAGTGGATCTGATGAGCAGTAATGGTTCAGTCGCTGCTGTGGCGGCTCCCACTTTCATCATTATTCCGGCAGGATCATCAAGCGGTACTTTTACTGTCACTACTTCAAATGTGACAGCCACTACTTCAGTCGTAATCAGTGCTCAGTCTGCAAACAGTCAGACTGCTACATTGACAGTGAATCCAATTGCGGGTGCGACTGTCACAATCGGTAGTCTGTCTATTTCACCGAATCCTGTATCCGGTGGAGGGACTGCAAGCGGCACAGTTATTTTGGCCGCTCCCGCTCCATCAGGCGGAGTCAGTATTCCTCTTTCCAGTAATCATGCCAGTGTCCAGATTCCGGCCAACCTCACGATCGCAGCAGGATCTTCCTCTGGAACATTCAGTATTTCAGTGAGCCATATTGCTTCGCCGATTACAGCATTGATTACTGCAACCTCAGCCAATAGTCAGAGTCAATCACTGGTTGTGAATCCTGCTGCTCCGGGAGCAGCTTCGATTCAGGGAGTCACTCTCGGAGTTTCTGCTTTGATTGGAGGTGGAAGCACCAGTGGAACTGTAACACTTACTGCCCCCGCACCTCCGAATGGAATTTCTGTTTCCATTTCGTCCAATAACTCCAGTGCCCTCCCTGGATCTACACCGATAGTTATTGCGGGAGGAAGTACAACGGGGACATTCTCGATTCAGACTTCTACAGTTTCAAATTCAGTCAATGTCACCATTACCGCTACATCCGCAAACTCATCCACTGCCAGTTTGACGGTTCATCCACCTTCCGGTCCGCAGGTGAGTATCGGAAGTATTACTCTGGCCCACCCCACACTGACAAGTGGCGGATCAACAACCGGTACCGTGATGCTTGCAGCACCAGCGCCAGTGACGGGGGTAACCATCAGCCTGTCCAGTAATCATGGATCTACAATCGTTCCACCATCGGTTACGATCTCACCAGGACAGAATTCAGCTACCTTTGCTGTTACCACTACTCCCGTATCATCCATCACGAATGTGACAATTTCGGCTCAGTCCGCAAATACAGTTAATGCTGCCCTGACTCTGAATCCTCCACCTCCACAACAGGTGAGTCTGAATGGAGTGAATCTGGCAGCTTCCACCCTTGAAGGTGGACAGGGCACTACAGGAACAGTGACTCTGACAAACTCAGCACCTGCAGGAGGAGCTACTGTCGCCATTGCCTCTAACCATGGAAATGTCAGTGTCACCACGCCGGTGCTGATTCCAGCGGGTCAGACTACAGGTGGGTTTACTGTATCGACCAGCTCCATCGGGTCTTCTGCATCTGTGACGATTACCGCTACTTCTGCCAACACTGTTTCAACCAATCTGAATCTCACACCTACCGGACCTTCATCAGGGAACATAGCGGGGCTTACCATCAGTGCGAATACTCTCACTGGTGGAGCGAGCACTACTGGAACAGTAACCTTGGCTGCTACCGCTCCCATTGGCGGTGTGACGGTTGCTTTGTCCTCCAACCATCCGGCCGCAAGTATTGTGCCAACAACCTTGACAATTCCACAAGGTCAGATAACCAGGAATTTTGCTGTAAATACTACAGCTGTGAGCAGTGCGGCAAACATTACAATCACTGCTCAGTCCGCTAACTCGCGAACAGCCAACCTGAGTTTGAATCCTCCATGCGTAGAAAGCCTGACTCTTTCTGTGGGCTCAATTATTGGAGGGGGGAATTTGAATGCCACTGTTCGACTGACTGGTCCTGCTCCCGCTGGCGGTGCAGCAGTTCAATTGCTGGCAGTGAGTGGTGGAGCCGGTTTTAATAATCTGCCTTCTTCCATTTTGATTCCGGAAGGACAGGTGGAAGCAACGGTACAGTTGGTCACTAATCCGGTGGCAGCTCTGCTGTCAGCAGTACTTCAGGCAGTATTTGGTCCGTGCCCTGGAGTGACTGCAAGTCTGAATATTCAGCTTCCGATTCTCAATGGTTTGAGTGTCCCTGCTGAAATTAAATTGTTTCAGTCCGGTACAGGAACTGTAACAATTAGCGGTCCCGCTCCTACTGGTGGAAAAGTAGTGAGCCTGGCTGTGTTGACTTCGCTGCCGTTTGGATTAAATCTGGGTGTTCCAGCATCTGTCACTATTCCTGCTGGGCAGACATCAGCAACTTTCCAGATCAATGTTCTGGGATCATTGCTGGGTGCACTTAATATCAATATTCAGGCAAGCCTTGACGGGGTGGATATTGTTCGATCCATCCTGCTTTCATTACTCTGACATTGCTTTAGGCTGTGGCTCATTTTCGATATGATAATGAGCCACTATACCGGAGGTGTTTCACAATGCAACGTCGTGATCTTCTGAAAACTGCGGCTGGTCTGACCATCCTGAAGAGTGGCACGCTTCGGGGACAGAATGCCCCCAGCAACAAGCTGAATGTCGCGCTAATCGGAGTCTGGGGGCGAGGGACAGCTCACTACAATACTCTTCGCAATGAAAATGTCGTGGCCCTTTGCGATGTGAATGATCTCCGCACCAAAGAAGCTCTTGCAATTTTCCCCAAAGCAAAAACCTATGCGGACTGGCGACGGCTCATGGATCAGAAGGATGTAGAGGCTGTAGTGATCTGTACAGCCGATCATCATCATGCCTTCATTGCCAACTGGGCGCTGAATCGGGACATGCACGTGTTCTGTGAAAAGCCACTGGGGATCAGTGTGGAAGAGGCTCGCATTGTTCGTGCAAATTATCTGAAACGAAAAAGGAAAGTCGCTACTCAGCATGGTACCCAGCGCCATGCTTATCCGAACTTTGAAAGACTCCGTGAGTTGATCCTGGATGGTGCGATTGGGGAACTGAAGAGAGTCCATAGCTGGGATGCACGCCAGTTGCCTCGACCGGGGTATCCAAAAGGGGAAGGGCAACCTCCTGCAAGTTTGCACTATGAGCAATGGATCGGTCCTTCTCCTTATCATCCGTATAGTCCTCAATACTTCGGGGGGACATCGGGTCTCAATTGTCTCTTTTGGAATATGTATCGGGATTTTGGAGTGGGCCAGATGGGAGACATGGGGGCTCACACGATGGATCTCGTCTGGAATGTCATCGATGGGACATCGCCGACAGCAATTGAAGTGGATCAGGAGGTGAGTGACAAGTATGATCCTGAAATCTGTCCCATCAAATTGAAAGTTTCCTTTCAGCAGCCGGAAAATCAATGGAGAGGTCCAGTTGAATTGGTCTGGTATCAGGGAGGATTGAAGCCTGAATCCCCGAAAGGATATCTGGATCTGACGAATGTCGGAAACGGAGCTATTTTTGAAGGAACCAAGGGCTCCATCTTTGCCGACTTCACCAGTCGTGTCATCATTCCGAACAATGATGACGGGGACATGACCTATTTCAAACGTCGGAGCGAAGATCAGCTTCTTCCGCTGGTCGCGGGTCGTGGACAATCCAGCCAGCCTGTTCCGCGGCGTGCCGCAGCTGCAAAGCCTTCACTGCCTCCCGGTTTTACTGCCATGCCCAGTGCCCAGTCTGCACCTGGGACGTTTCCTGCTGTTCAGATGTATGAAGGAAAAATTCCTGCTGCATTGGGATTGCCCAATGACACTGTTCAGAGTATTGTGGCAGCGGAGAAAAACAACACTGCTGGGAATCTTCGTCTGGATCCTTTTCAGGTGGAGTGGCTGAATGCCTGTAAAGGCCAAAACAACAACATCGTGAATGGAACCAGCAGCAAGACTCACTGCGATTTTGATTACGCAGGAACCATGATCGAGCAGATGTTGCTGGGACTGGTCGCGCATCGGGCAGGGAAGCGGATCGAATACGACGGGGTGACAGGTCGGGTTACCAATTCTGCTGAAGCGAATGATTACTTGAAGCGACAGTATCGTCCCAACTGGACACTTAACGGTTGAGTCGACGGTACTCCACTTTTCGAATGACCCCTGCGGTGTTATAGGAAGCAAATCCCAGGGGTTTTGATTTTTCTGTATCGCCAGGGCGGAGGCTGATGGTTCGGCCTGCGGTCAGAGCCTTGATCAACGGTTTGTCATTGATCCAAACTTGTATCTGATTGTCACGAACAGCCACACGGAACAAATACCACTGGTTATTTTCGAAGTTGAAATAGGTGCGGGTCTCATTTTCAGATGCATCCCAACCATCAATACTGGACAGGCCAACGATATCCCCACCCCATCCTCCGGTGACCAGAGTGCAGTGTGAATCTTCAACAGGAAAGGTCAGGCTGGCAAAGAAATCATTCCCAGCGGTCCTCATTGCTTCAAAACGAACCTCATAATTAAGTTTTGGAAAGGGTTGTGTCCAGTTCATGCCCGTAAAAGGATGACCCGCGGACAGAAGTAGCATCCCATCCTTGATTTCACCTTTAGAAGGAGTTTTGTACGATACATTTCCCCAACTTTTTTCGGTAGCTGCGTCCAGGATGGATATCCACCTGCTTTCAGTGCTCAATGCTTCAGTTCCTGGGAGCAGGAACATTCCAATAACGAAACTGAAGATCGAAAAGTGCCGCAATCCTGGTACAGGTTATATCAGTTTTCAGGATGGAACTGGAGTAATAAAATTATTCGGGCGTAACTTTTTCAGGACGAAATTTCTCTCTTGTATATGATTTCCAGCCAGGTTCTCAATCGATTTGTCCACTGTATTATGTTGACGGGTGCCAGCTTTCTGGCGATCCAGGCACTGGATGCACAGACACCTCAGACGACAGATTATCTGCATATCAATGCGCCCTATGTTCCTTCTCCGGAGAAGGTAGTAGAAGCAATGCTGAACCTGGCCGAAGTGAAATCAGGTGATGTTGTCTATGACCTGGGATGTGGAGACGGTCGGTTTGTGGTTCAGGCTGCTGCGAAATTCGGAGCGCGTGGGGTTGGGATTGACCTCAACCCGGAAAGAGTGGCGGAAGCTCGTCAGAATGCCCAGAAGGCAGGTGTCAGCGATAAAACAAATTTTATTGAAAATGACATCTTCAAGGAAGATTTTCATGAAGCAAGTGTTGTAACTCTCTATCTGCTACCTGACATGAATGCCCGGCTGGAGCCCAAGCTTCTGAAAGAACTGAAGCCCGGATCACGTGTCGTATCACACTCTTTTACGTTTCCGAACTGGAAGGCTGAAAAGCAAATGGTTGTGAATGGTAGTACGATTTACCTCTGGAGAGTCCCAGCAAAATAAGATTTATCTCGTGCAATACCAGTACATATGAAATAAATTTCTTCTGAAATCTACTGCGATATCGAAACTTTTTCGCAACCTCTGCATGATAAACTAGGCCTTTCCTGATGGTTCAAAGGGGAGGCCTGTTTCTTGCCTCTTCTGGTTCTACGTAGCATCCATGCTTCGACTTTTTAACGTTTACATTCCGACTAGCGTCGTTGCACTCCTGATCTCGGAAGTCATTCTTTTATTTACCTGTTACATCGTTGCGGCTTCGTTCCGAATGTCCACAGACCTGGAGGTTTTTTTCCTCTATGGAACCGGTTTAATCGGAACATCAACCGTAGTGGCAAGTGTGGTGGTCGGGATGTACTTTCAGGATCTCTACACCCAGTTCCGAATCCGGTCCCGCATTGTCCTGATTCAGCAGGTTTGTCTGGCGATCGGAGTTGCTTTTCTGATCCAGGCGATTATGAACTACATCAGCCCTGGCCTGTTGCTGCCTCGATGGGTGATGCTTTATGGCTCGGGTCTGGCTCTGATTTTTATCCCACTGTGGCGCTATTTCTATGGCATGGCTGTAACGCAGTCGCTTGTTGTCCAGAAGGTGCTTTTTGTCGGAACCAATAATCTGGTTCAACAACTTGCTGTGGAATGTAATGATTCGCCGGAACTAGGTCTGCGGTGCATTGGTTTTGTTGATGATCCTTCAGACACCAATCTTGAGGGCGGCGAGATCCTGGGACCGCTAAGTGAACTGAAAACGATTGTGGAAGAGCAGAAGCCTGACCGGATCATCGTCGGTCTGGGTGAGCGAAGAGGACGTCTTCCCGTCAACGATCTTCTGGAGCTTCGATTCTCAGGAATCCCGATTCAGCAGGCTGGGACGATGTTTGAGGAGACCTTTGCTCGAATCACCACTCAGGAACTTCGCCCTTCAGATCTTATTTTTACGGGGGGCCTGGGACCTCGACAGTCGAGTGTCCGTTTTCAGACAATCTATTCTTTTCTGATTGGGCTGGTGATGCTTATCCTGCTTTCACCCGTGATGTTGGTGGTCGCTATCCTTGTCAAACTGACATCTAAAGGTCCGGTTTTTTACCGACAGACCCGGATGGGAATGGATGACAAACCATTCACTGTCTATAAGTTCAGGTCTATGCGAGTGGATGCTGAGGCTAAAAGCGGCGCGGTTTGGGCAACAAAAAACGATCCGCGTATCACTCCCATTGGAAAATGGCTACGAAAGCTTCGTTTTGATGAACTCCCTCAGCTCATCAATGTCATTCGTGGGGATATGTCGATGGTAGGGCCTCGGCCGGAGCGTCCTGAGTTTACAAAAACCTTATCCCAACAGATTCCTTTTTACCGACAGAGGACTTGCGTGAAGCCCGGTGTAACCGGATGGGCACAGATCAACTATAAATACGGCGACACGATTGAAGACACCATCGCAAAGCTTGAGTATGATCTTTACTACATCAAGCACCTGTCACTACAGCTGGATCTCTACATCATCTTCAGCACGATCAAGACAGTTCTGACCGCTCGTGGCGCGCAGTAAATTCCTCACAATTCATCATTGCCAGGCGATATGAATTTTGTGGAAAATCTGCTGCAAAATGCCAGTCGAATTCTGGAAACAGCAGAACTGGGCGAATCGCTGTCTTTAACAATTATCATTGCAGGAGGAAGGGTTCTGGAGATTTCTTCCGTCAATGACTGGTCGCTGGAGATGCTGATTCACGAACATCAGGCAGATGAAGTCTATCGTGTCGCGCGTATGCAATCCCTGCTCACAGTGGAAGGTTGTTCACGCATCCGGAGAGTGCAATTGACGAAGCGGGAGAACATCCTTCAGATGGGAGATGGAGGGTGGATTCGTCAGAACCACATTGACGATATCAAAACGAAGAAGATGCAGATCAATGCCAGCCCGTCGTGCAAATTCCAAACCAGCCCGAACCATGTTCCTCTGCTTCTCAATGCCTACCGCTCTGTCGGGTGAGCCGAACTCATCTGTGCTTCTTGTTTTTACTTCGATCAGGACAAGAGTTTCCCCGGAATAAGCCACAAGATCAGCTTCCGCACTCCCTCCATAGGGTCGATAGTTGCGTGCTACCACAACATATCCCTGCTGCTGCAGAAATCGATGGGCAAGATCCTCTCCTCTCCATCCCACAGCCTGAGATGAATTTCCGTTCAGGCGCGCACGATGGCGCAGCCTGTCCAGGAGATGCAAGGCAAATCGGATCACTTCACAACTTCAAGCTCAAACTCGATCACTTTTCCACGAATCACAAAGCAGAGATAGTGTTCCCAGAAACGACGGAATCGGGGAAAAGTATTCACCAGCAGTTCAAAGCCCAGATACCTCCATAAGGCCAGTAGCTTCACGCGGGTGGAAATCTCACGAAACTTTACAGGGCTGTAATAGCCATAACCTGCATTGTCGTTGCCGAAGTAACGCAGGGAATAGCTGTTCAGATGCCAGCGGTGTGTGGGATCACAGAAAGAACTGAAGTCCGTGTAGTGGGGAGTAATGATTATCACCCGAGCTCCATTTCGGCCCAGGCGATGCAATTCCTCCATCGTACGAATTACATTGCCCACATGCTCGATCACATGAATCATGCGCAGTTCATCAAAAGATGAATCATCCAGCGGCCATGGAAACTGATCCAGATCATGAACAACATCGGCTGCTGTTCCGGGCAGGCGATCAATTCCCGTCGAGCCCGGATACTTGTTGATTCCGCATCCGACATCCAGAATCTGTCGAGACACTTACTGCTGATCCTCCAGGCTGACAATTGTCTTGTTTTTGCCGGATCTGCCCTGTTGGAGTTCGGAAACCTGCTTCAGTTCATACTTCACCGGGCCAAGGAGCTTTCCGAGTTCATTATCCATCAGGTTCTGACTCTGTTCGGATAGTGGGCCCGAAAGAACAACATTCAGTGTGATCTTTTCGAGTGAATCCTGCCAGACCTGATACTCCATAACTTCGGGAAGCTCTTTGAGAATATGACGGAAAAAAAGCCCGGTTATTGATCGTCCATTTGCCAGCTTCAGGACATCCACGGACCTTCCCTGAATCGATTCGAGAAGTGGAAGACCACGTCCACATTCGCAAACCCGATCAGAAATGATCCCCAGGTCTCCAATTCTGTAACGAAGGAATATTGTGCCGTAGTTATGCAGGTCTGTGATCAGAATGTCCGATGCCTCAGTACCGGGGTCACCCGCTGTTTCCACCACCAGATTTTCTGAATTGATGTGGAGCCCGTGCTTTTTCTCGCATTCCGCGGCTACAGACATGAATTCGCGAGAGCCATAGGTGTTGAAGACTGGTGAGTGCAGGGCAGATTCGACGTACTCACGAATGCTCTCATCCAGTTGCTCTGCTGCTGCAAGAATGCCCTGTGCTGGAGGGAGCGGGGGAAGGTCTGAGTTTTCCACGAAGCGGGCGAACCGTACAAGGCTGGACACATAACCAACTACATGTGTAGGCCGATGACGTTTCCATTCGTCATAGACATGCTTCCAGAGTTTGTCATCGTGGAGGAATGTGGGGATGACTACTTCTCCCCTCATCCAATGGTCCAGATCGGCTTTCAGTCTGGATTGTAAAGACTGTTTTCCTGCTGGAGCTCCCCACAGGTGAAGGGTGGGATCGCCAGCTTTTAGTCCGCTCCAGGAATAGGCCCGCTTGGTACAGGCAGAGCGCCAGTCGAAGCTCTCAATGGTTCGATAGAACCGTAAAGGTGTGCCAGAGGAGCCACCAGTTGCATGGACATGAAGGCTTTCTTTGGAAACATCCTCCGGGGTGAGGTCAGACAGATTCTGCGTAATGTCCGTACGGGTCAGAACAGGAAGTTGACGATAATCCTGAAGGCTGCGGATATCTCGTCTTTGAATACCCATCTCCTGGAATTTTTTTCGATAATAGGGGACCTTGGTGAATGCGACATCCAGTAGCTTTTCCAGCTCCTTCCACTGGAAGGTCAGTGCTTCATCGCGACTGTACCATTGACTTTTTTCGAGAAAATTCAGGTTTCTGGTGAACGAACGGTTTTTTACCGAGTCGCGAACTTTCAACAGGGTATTCAGAAGTTGCCCAGACGGCATCTTTCTAACATACAACTTTGCCTGAAAATGCCGTCTGATTTTCTAATTCAGCAATTTAAAAACAAATTTGCAGTTAATCTGTATTGCTACTTCTGCAGGTTTCAGAATGTGGTGAAAGTGGGAATGTGTATTCTTCCAACTGCCTGAAAGTCACAACTGGAAGCTTTATCCCGAATTCCGGGAGAAAAGAAGTGTTTGTGTCAGGATATAGATTAGGGGTGACCAAGAGTTTCAGTGTGGTTGATTGATCGTATTGATTTAGTGAATCATCTCGTGTTTTCAATGAAATGATTAGAATGAGCTTCTTTATTTTTATTGAATTATAAGATACGATTTGAATTCGCATAAACCCTGACCCCTTCATTCTTGGCTTGACTTTGCCCTGGAAGGCACAGGAACCGTTCAAGTTCCTGCGCACACTTGCCGATAGGAACTCCAAAACGACAATGTCAAACCGCCCCTTTTTTTGGATATTTGAATAAATGCAGACTGATGCTCTCCTCCTCATCTTTACTGCTCATCTGCAACTTGCTGATCATGTTGCGACTATTCTGCGTGCGAATAAGGTAAGTTTTCGACACGATGACTGCCTGTTGATTATCTCTACCGAATCAATAGTTGAGCACATTCCGATTGTTCAGGTGTTACGACAGAATATTGATTCCTCCGAGCGGAAATTCATCAAGGTAGGCAATACTCTTTCTTCCCCAGTACTTGGGGTTCCTGATCTTGATGTTTATGCAGAAATTCTGGAAACCAGCTGGTTTGAGGATGCACTGGCGCAAGATGATTTTTCTATATTTTTCCAGCCGATATTTAATATATCCCTGGGGAAGCCTGTCGCGTATGAAGCATTAATTCGCCTGGAATCAGACCGGCTTTATAACGGTGAAGAGATTGTGTCCGCAGCGATGATGCGTGGGGATATTCTGACGTTTGACCAATATGCCCGTACCAAAGCAATTCGGTCGGCAAGTAGCTTCCGTCAGTTTGGGACAAAACTTTTCATTAATTTTTTTCCATCTGCCATGGAAGACCCGGCTTCATACATTGATGCAACGCTGAAATCAATTCAGGATGCCGGATTCAATCCCTCTGACGTAGTCTTTGAAATTGTGGAATACGATTATTCAGCCAGCATCAGCCATGTTCGAGGCGTCTGTGAGTTTTTCAGGCAGTATGGATTTCTTTATGCACTGGATGATTTGGGCATCGGTACCAATGGGCTGGATATGATTGAACGCCTGCGCCCCAACTACGTAAAAATCGACAAAAGTATGATCTGGCATATCGGTGAAGCAAGCGTAAGAGAAATGATTATGGACGCACGCAAGCTCTCTCATCGTGTAGGAGCTGAGGTAATTGCTGAGGGGATTGAAACAACAGAACAGGCTGATGAAGTACGAAAGATTGGCATCCAGCTAATGCAGGGCTTTCATCTTGGGCGTCCCTCTCCGCAAATCAATGAGGGAACAAGCCTGCGTGGACTGGATCCCCAGGTGATTCAGGATCTGTTATTACTTTCTTCCGCTGTGGCGACAACCACAGGAAGTACCAATTCTTCTGTACAGGAGATGAAGGATCGTGTCCGGGTTTCTTCATCTCGAACCCGACGCGTTCGGACATAACTTTCAGGTGAGTTTTTTTCGCCCACCTGAAAGTTATGAAAACAAGAAGAAGGTTGACTACTTATTGGTTAGTGCAACAACTCCAGGTAATTCTGTTCCACCCAGGAACTCCAGAGAAGCACCGCCCCCTGTGGATATATGAGTGATCTTGTCAGACACTCCGGCAGATTTGATGGCTTTTTCAGAATCACCACCACCTACCACGCTGACAGCACCTGATTCTGCGACTGCCTTTGCCAGGTCTACGGTTCCTTTGTCCCATAGAGGCATTTCAAATACACCCATGGGGCCATTCCAGATCACTGTTTTTGCACCTTTGATGATTCCCTCATAGGTACGGATTGTTTCCGGGCCAATGTCAACTGCCAACTGGTCCGTGGGAATGGTTGCAGAAATACTGCTGGGATTTCCTGCCTTAAACTCACTGGTGACAATGTGGTCTGTGGGGAGTTTCAGCTTGTCCCCAGCACTCGACATCAGTTCTCTTGCGAGGTCCAGCTTGTCATCTTCGACAAGTGACTTTCCAGTCTCTTCACCACGCGCCTTGAGGAATGTGTAGGCCATGGCACCGCCGATCATCAGGGTGTCGACGACCTTCAGCATGTTCTGAATCACTTCGATCTTGTCAGAGACTTTCGCTCCTCCAATGAGAGCCACGCAGGGACGATCCGGGTTCAGGATGGCCTTTCCCAGCCACTCCAGTTCCTTGTCCATCAGAAGACCTGCTGCAGCCTGGGGCATGAATTCGATGATTCCTACTGTGGAGGCATGAGCACGATGAGCGGAACCAAAGGCATCGTTGACATAGAGATCGGCAAGCTTCGAAAGCTTCTGTGCGAACTCTTTATCATTTTTTTCTTCTTCCGCATGAAAGCGAAGATTTTCAAGAAGAAGAATCTCACCGGGAGCAGGAAGAAGCGCTTCAGCTTCCGGTCCGACACAATCCGGAGAGAAACTCACTGGCTTGCCCAGCAACTCAGACAACCTGGCGGCCACCGGCTTCAGGCTCATTTCCGGGTTGGGCTTACCTTTGGGTCGTCCAAGGTGACTGGCCAGTACGATGCCCGCACCCTGCTCAAGAGCATATTCAATGGTAGGGATTGACGCTTTGATTCGCTTGTCTGATGTGATCTCCTGACCGCCCGCAGCCAGCGGTACGTTGAAATCGACACGAATGAAGACACGCTTCCCTTTGAGATCTAAATCACGAATAGACAGTTTTGCCATGGGAGAACTTTCAGGCTAGCAGATCACTTTTCCTGATCGGGAACATTCTGAAGCCGGGGAGAGATGCCGGCTGCCCGATAGGCTTCGATCAGGGCTCCTGCTGCTGGACCATACTGAGGAGCAGCTGTCAGATTACCATCCTCCAGCTCCACCAGCATCCGGAAACGCATGAGTAGCAGTTCACTTCTGAATACTCCCCCAATCCAGGCCACATGCGCAGGTTCGTATGGCTGAAAAAGCATGCCACGGGCTGCTGCTGTATATCCCGCCAGTTGTTGGGCGGCCGCATGGATCAGATCCTGTGCTACCGGATCGCCTGAAAGTGCCGCATGATCCACGATTTTCGATAAAGATGCAATCCGTGGACGTGGCCAGTCCGTTGTGTAAAAGCGATGGAGCAGATCATTCATGCTTGTTGCGCCAGTTTCTTCCAGTAACAAGCCTGTGATGGCTGTGGGTGGACCCCATCCTTCCTCATGACGAAGAGCAGAGCGAAGAGCCTGCCGCGTCAGATCAAATCCTCCGCCCTCATCTCCGAAGATATATCCCCATCCTCCAGCGCGTGCAGTTTTTCCTTCTGCATTTCTTCCTACAGAGATCTGGCCGGTTCCGGCGATGGTGATGATGCCGGGTTCTCCATTGGTCGCGCCTGTGAGGGCAATCAGACCATCGTTGGTTGTCATGACTGGCACTCCAGGGAACATCTCTTCCAGGAGGGATTGCTTGTCGGCGGGGCCTCCGGAAAATCCCCCACAAATTTGTTGGAACTGAACCATTCCAATCTTCTGAGTGGCAATCCGGAAGCTTTCAGTAATCGCATTGAAGAATTTGGGTCGACCTTCAGGGCCTTTGACATGATTGCAAGGACCGCCTCTTCCATAACCTACAACTCTTCCGGATTCATCTCCGATCAACACTGTGGTGGAGGATTGACCTCCATCGATACCCGCAAAATATTGACTCATTATCTGATCCTCAGTAACGTCAATGAGCCTCTAATGGCTGCAACTTCAAAATTCCAATCTTCTGCACTGCCTACATAATCCCGATATCCTTCCACTGATTCATCCAGCAGAATGTAGCGGATCCCCATATTGCGCAGTGTCTCCGTTGCCCATCTGCGTGTTTCGGGCCAAGGTGAGGAAAACTGCCTGTTTGTTTGTTGAATGGAACCTCCATCCACGGATAACTGAACTGATTTCTGATTGTGGCTCATCCAGAGAATGGCGGAAGAGATTGCCTTGTCATATTCCAGCTCAATCCACATGGGCTGAAGTCGATCACCGCTATACCAGCGTGTCATGGGGTTTCCATCAATGGCTCTATTTAGAAAGAACGGAGCGTCTGATGACCGTATCTTCACCGGACTTGGCTCAATTTCAGAAATATTCCAAACATCGTGAGTCCCAGTTGCTGTCTGATGAATCCGGATGACTTTCTGTGGTGACGAAAGTTTTACCTCATTCTTCAATGTGGGTTGAAAGTCGGAAATGAGCGGAATCTTCAATACATTCCCGATCTCCAGATTTTCTGCTGAATAGTATGTATTGCGAACAGGGCGCTTTGTATAGGATTCTGCAATTGCAATGAATGAATATGTTTGCTCACCGGGTGGAACAATCGCTTCCAGTAGCCGTGCTGCTCGATATTCCTGCCGTGCGTCATTCAGATATTCATCATCCTGAACCAGACGTAGTGCGGCCTCCCAGGGGATGGTCCGGATACTCCAGCTAGCCGGGTTGAGTTCCAGATTCATCCAGGGAGTGGAAAGAATCACATGAGTGATACAGATGCTGATTGCCAGTGGGCGCCATCTGGACAAAACCTTTCCCATTCCGAGTGCCAGGAAAGGCAATACCGGGATCAGGAAACGTGCGCCGACGTTCAAGGGAAAGATCAGGGCAGGAAAGATCCATGCGATATGTGTCATCCCCAGTGGAGCAAGGAACCAGAGATATCCAAGGTGTCCGCCGCCCTTTTCTCCGGAAGTCAGATTGCTCCAGAAGACTTCCCTGAATGTATATCCGTAGTGACGCATTCCTTCGGAATAACTTTTTTCGAAATCTGCTGTGATGTAGGGATTTGAGAAAAGTGAATTGAAAAATGGTGCAAATGGATTCTCAACCCATATCCAGTTTTTCAGGACCCAGGGAAGAATAAAAATACTGGCGGCTACTCCTGCGGGAATCAGCTGTTTCCAGTGTCGTCTCCATTGCCACAACAGAAAAAAGATGGTTAAAAAAGCTGTGTATTTAACTGAATAGGCAAATCCTGCGAGCATGCCTGCTGGGATAATCCGGGATGGCTCAAATTTGTCTGTCAGCACAAAGAGAGCAAACCAGATGCAAGCGATCATGACATCGTTATATGCACTGACACCATCAATCGCCACGACGGGGGTAGTGAAGACAACCAATCCTGCAAACGCACCTGCAAGAGACCACCCTTTTCGTGATCCGTAGTCTGCAATCAGCAGGGCCAGCGCAAGCAGATAAGTGAAATGGACCAGCGCCGCTGCGGAATGCCGTCCGAAAGAATACGCAAACAGAAACAGCATTTCGCTGCCCTGTGAAAGGCTGCCATACATGTTGTTGCGGATCGGTACAATGGCGTGGGCATCGTAATAGCGATCTGTCAAGTGGAGGTGATAGGCCATTCCATCGGGACTCATCTCCGGAGCCAGCGCATAGATGAAACAGATCAGTGCGAATGGACTGAATACAAACCAGAACCATCGTTCCTGAATCTGTAATGGAGCGATGGCGCGGTACGACCGGCAACGGATACATGCTGCCAGTGTCCCTACGAATACGGCAAGAAATACTCCCTTATAGATCAGTCCGGAAAATCCAAGGAGTGTGACCAGAAGGCTGACTGGACATGCTCCCAGAATGAAGACCATCGGCCAGGAAAAACGGAGTTTCAGGAAGTGCAAGAGCAGTGCTCCTGAACTGAGAGAAGTGATGACGGTCAGGAGCCAGCCGAGAAGAATATAACTAACGGGCAAGATCCCTCACGCAGTTTTGTCCTTCGCATAGCAAAGTGCATAAAGCGGACAGGGTGCACATTGTGGATTACGCGCCTTGCAGAGACCTCTTCCATGATGAATGAGTTGGTGAGAAAAAAGAATCCATCTTTCCCGGGGAACAATTTTCATCAGATCTTTTTCGATCTTTACGGGGTCTGTGTTTTTTGTCAGGTCTAACCGCTGAGATATCCGGGACACATGCGTATCCACAACAATCCCCGATGTGATTCCAAACGCAGTACCCAAAACGACGTTGGCCGTCTTTCGGGCCGCACCAGGAACGGTCAGAAGATCATCAATATTCTGTGGAATTTCTCCATTGAAAGTGTTGAGGATTCTCTGGGCAGCACCAACGATAGATTTCGCCTTGTTATTGAAGAAGCCGGTCGAGTGAATATCCTGTGCAAGCTCTTCTCTGCTGACATGAGCGAAATCCTCAATGGTGGGATACTTTGCAAACAGGCCGGGTGTTACCTTGTTGACTCTCTCATCTGTACATTGTGCAGAAAGAATCGTTGCCACCAGCAACTCCCATGGATTGGTGTGGTGCAGTGCGCAGGTGACATCCGGATACATTTCATCTAGAGTATGAAGAATTGCGGCGATGCGGGCTTTCCGCTCCGCCGCAGTTTTAGGGCGTGGAATTGTACTAGGCAAGGTTACTTCGATTTGATTTCAAACTGGGCACGGATAAACTGCCAGTCAGGAACTTCATAAGCCCGGAGTTTGGACTTCATCGGAGCTGTAACATCAACAGTAGATAGTGGTTCCAGGCTGGTGAGCTTCACTTCTGAACTTCCGATCTCTTTGCCGTCGTTTGTTTTCAGTATTACCTCAAGTTCAATTGGTCCCAGATCAGCTGTGTGGTGATTAGTAATGGCTACCTGAAGTGTTGCCCGCCGTTTGGCATCTTCCGCGATGCGGAATCCACCCAGTTCGATAAAACGTGCATAGCGGTGATCAGAACTGGATGCTGTTGGCGCAGATTCTCCAGCTAATGAAGTGGACTCAGGCGCTGCAGTACCCGATCGTTTCTTCAGCCACACCGCTCCTGCCACGATTCCACCAACAAGCAGAGCAACCAGGATCATGAGTAACCATGAGGGCAATCCACCTGAAGAAGCTGGGGGAGGTGGAATGGGAGATACGGGTGTCGGTTGCGGTGAATGGCTCGAAGGTGGGGCAAAGCCCGTTAATGGTGCTTCTGATTGAGGAGTGGTCGGAGGAATTGGTCTCGACGCCAGCCCCTCTCCCGTGAAATCATTTCCGCCGGGTCCAAAAAGAAAACCGGCTGGTTTAGGAGGACGCCCTGGTGATTGTTCCTGAGAGTGTGCCTGACTGGGGCGTGCAAATGTCTGTGGTGTCGAATGCTCTTGCCGCAAGACAGGCTGTGGCGGTGGCGGAGGCGGTGTGGAGCTCCGCGTCACGATAGGTTTTTTCTCTGCAGGCGGAGCCACTACCTCAGCACAATTTGGACACTCATTGTACGAAGGCGGGACTTCGGACCCGCATTTCTGGCAGATCCAGCTAAACATAGATTCCTCTACGATACCAATATGTAATCAATGGACACTGCATTGCTAGCCGATGGATGCTGGATAACGAATTCAGGTTTCTGAAATCATTTTGAAGAAGTATAAAGAGAAATGCTCAGGGCTTCTAGTTGGACGATATAACCGAAAAGAAATATCTCCAGGTGCGGGAAAGATCCCGTAAAAAACCTTAGTCGTGATTACCGTTTTCAAGGAATGCCCGGAGACGATGACTGCGGGATGGATGCCGCAGCTTTCGCAGTGCTTTCGCTTCAATCTGTCGGATTCTTTCACGGGTGACTGCGAAATACTGGCCCACCTCTTCCAGGGTGTGCTCGCTTCCGTCCTGCAATCCGAAGCGCATCTTGATGATTTTCTCTTCACGAGGAGAGAGGGTTTTCAATACTTCACCGGTCTGTTCCCGCAGGTTGAGATTGATGACTGCTTCTGAGGGAGAGGCAACGCGTTTATCAATGATGAAGTCGCCGAGATGCGATTCCTCTTCTTCTCCAACCGGCGTTTCCAGTGAGATCGGTTCCTGGGCGATACGAAGAACTTTTCTGACCTTCTGCACGGACAAGTCAAGCTTCTTGGAAAGCTCTTCCGTTGTTGCTTCCCGCCCGAGTTCCTGTTGGAGCAACCGTTGCATGCGGACCAGCTTGTTGATGGTCTCAATCATGTGGACAGGGATGCGAATGGTGCGAGCCTGGTCCGCAATGGCACGGGTGATCGCTTGCCGCACCCACCAGGTAGCATACGTGGAAAATTTATAACCGCGGCGATAGTCGAATTTATCGACTGCCTTCATCAAGCCAATATTGCCCTCCTGGATCAGATCCAGAAATTGCAGGCCACGATTTGTATATCGTTTTGCAATTGAAACCACCAGACGTAAGTTGGCCTCGATCAGCTCCTTCTTTGCCGCATCAGCTTCTGCTTCTCCACGATTCACAATGCTGAGTGTCCGGCGCAATTCTTCCGCCGTCGTGCCAATTTCGCTTTCCACCTCATGCAGTCTCGATGACTGTCTTGTGTGGCGTTTCCCTGTTCCGTCCCTACTGGCTTCTTCCTTTGCTGCTTCTCTTTCCAGCAGCCGGATTTCCTGAACAGTGCTCCGTAATCGATTGATGAGTCGACGCTGAATGCCAGCACTGAATGGAATGGAGCAATAAATCCGTGAAAGATGGATGATGGATCGCCCAATCGCCCACCGTTCTTTCCGATGCTGTTTTGGTTTCAATGTTTTTGAAACAGCAAGCAGTTTCTGATTTGCCTGGTGGATCTTCCGCAACATCTTTTCCATCTGCTCGCAGCATTGATGGAATTCGTCTTCCTGAGCCGAAGAGACATCCTGCTGAACTTCTTCGCTGTCACTCAATGCATCTGAGAGCGCAAGGATGTCGCGTAAAGAGAAACTGTTGTTTCGGAATTCGACATGAACCCGCAGGACTTCCTGAATCAAAAGGGGAGAACGGGATAGTGCTCGCTTGACTGCCTTCTGGCCCTTTTCCACGCGCCTTGCCAGTTCAATCTCTCCTTCTCTGGTGAGAAGAGGAACAGTTCCCATTTCTCGCAGGTACATGCGGACCGGGTCATTCGTCTTGTCATCAATATCAGGAACCAGCTCAAAGTCAGAAATTTCTTCTGTATCATCCGGCTGGTGATTCCCTGGCTTTACTACAGGAAAATCCCTTGTATCTGTTGATTTAAGTTGGATTGCCAGATCTTCGAGTTCAGGCGCAGAGACAACGTCATCGGAAACGACATCCCCAACTTCGTCATAAAGAACGTAGCTCTTGTCTTTGTCGTCTTCGATCAGATTCTTGAGCCGCCCGATCTTTTCTTCGTTCGTCACCAAGACCCCACTTACAACAACTCAAAAATGAGTTGCCTCATACTTTACCGCATGCTTCTCCCGGATGCCGGCAATAGTTTTTGTTTTTCGATGGCTTCGGCAAATTTTCCTTCACGTTCCAGTTTCCGGATCTCATCCCGGATGGCAGCGATCTGCTGGATGTGTTCTTCTTTTTCCAGTCTCTCCACACAAGCGTACAGTTGCTCTGTGCTGACTTCACCATCTGTCTTATCGGCAAACATTACTGATGCCAACAGTCGACGATCTGTTTCATCCAATCGCACATCCAGTTGATCCATGGTGATGTTCCCTGTCAGGATTGCAGAAAGAATTTTATTCCCTTTCAATCCTCTCCAGAAGCTGAGTTGCTGAAGGCGTGTATTGATTCCCTGCAACTCGCCCGGATTGGAAAGCAAGCCACGAATCAATGTGGACTCACTATCCGTCAATGAAGGTACAACAGTTTTTCGTGGCGATGAAGCGGCAGTTACCGTCAACTGTTCCAGAATTGCTTTTGCATCCACACCCAGATATGACGATAGATCGTTCACGATAGCCAAACGTTCCAGCTTGTCGGGGATTTTTTCCAGGGCTGGTTTCAGAAGAGTGCGGAACCCTTCCATCCGTCCTTCGCCAGAGTGCATGTCAAATTTATGACGGGCTCGTTCCGCCAGCCAGTGGAAATAGGTATCTGCATTGCGAATTCGTTGAAGATAACCATCCGTGCCATTCTCTGCGACATATTCATCTGGATCTTTGCCTTCAGGAAGATTCAGAACACGCACGCGCATAGATTCTTCGAGAAGAATCTGAATCGAGCGTTCAGTGGCATTCATTCCCGCATTATCGGGATCAAAGTTCACGACAACACGGTCTGAATGTCGTTTGAGAATGCGAACGTGATCTTCACTCAATGCAGTGCCACAACTGGCAGTGACATTGTGAATGCCGGCCTGAACAAGACCGATCACATCCATGTACCCTTCCACAAGAATGGTGAAATCCTGACGGCGAATTGTTTCTTTCGCCCGGTGAAGATTGTAAAGGACTCTCTTTTTAGTGTACAGCCGGGTTTCTGAGGAGTTCAGATACTTGGGCTGGTCATCGCCGAAAGCTCTTCCACCAAACGCAATGGTTTTTCCCTGTTCATTGTGGATAGGAAATATCAGGCGATGACGAAAGCGGTCATAAAGTGATCCATCATCTCTTTTCAGAACGAGACCGGATTCCAGAAGCTGTTGTGCGGAGAAACCCATCTGCTGCAGCTTGCGTGTCAGCGCTCCACCTTGAGGTGCATATCCCAGACCGAAAAATTCAATAGTCTCTTCTGTGACATTTCTGGACGCAAGATAGTTGCGGGATTCTGCATTCAGTGAAGATCGGAAAAACTGGAATGCCGCTTCCTGGATGGCAAACTGGGTATCTCGTTCCCGGCTTTCCGCATCACCAAATGTGGACCTCTGCGGAATGGGAATGCCATATCGTTCCGCCAGAGAAATCAGGGCATCATAAAAACTGACTCCTTCGATTTCCATGATGAAGCGAAATACATCCCCGCCTTTATGGCACCCGAAACAATAGAAGTACTGCTTGTCCCGGTGTACATGGAAAGAAGGAGATTTTTCCTGATGAAAAGGACACAGGCCGATAGAGCGATTGGGGCCCATTGGCTTCAGGCGTACGACTTCTCCAATGACCTGAGCGATATCGGCAGTTTCCTTAACCTGATCCTTGAAATCCATATTTACAGGGAGGCAGAGAGCTCGATCAGTCTTTCTGTTGCGAGAATGCCGCGATGGAGGTTGGGAAGGTAAAGCTTCTCATTGGGTGCATGAATATTG
Organism: Bryobacteraceae bacterium; assembly: GCA_037190045.1. GTDB lineage: Bacteria > Acidobacteriota > Terriglobia > Bryobacterales > Bryobacteraceae > JAPKYZ01. The sequence continues at coordinate 1,109,960 of JBBCIQ010000004.1, forward strand.
TCATCCGGTAATCCAAAGCCAATCAGCACACTGGGAATCCCCAGATACTTTTCAAATTCACTGACAATCGGGATGGAGCCTCCGCCTCGCGTGAATACTGTCTCCTTCCTGAAGATTTCCGTCATCGCTAGAGCTGCCGCCTGCACAAAAGCGTTTCTGGGATCCACCAGGCTTCCTTCACCAGTATGCAGTGAAACATACCGGGCATAAACGCCCTGTGGAGTTGCACGGGCAACAGCGGATGTCAGCTGCTCTACTACTTCTTCATTTCTTTGATGAGGAACGGTTCTGACACTGATTTTGGCTACTGCTTTCGCCGGGATCACTGTCTTTGCTCCTTCACCTGTAAATCCACCACGGATTCCATGCACTTCAAATGTTGGACGTGCCCATGTTTTCTCGAATACAGAGAATCCCGGTTCTCCCGTCAGTGCTGGAGCGCCGATTTCGGTTTCCAGGTATTTCTTTTCATCAAAGGGAAGTCTGGCCCATGCTCTTTTCTCTTCTGCTGTGGGCGGTTGCACACGATCATAAAACCCCGGAATGGTGATGTGTCCATCCCTGTTTTTCAACGTTGTAATGATTTCAGCAATGGCCTGAATCGGATTGGGCGCCACGCCACCATATACACCGGAATGGAGATCCTGCCTTGACGCTTCTACATGAATCTCTCCATAGACGATGCCGCGAAGCCCTACGCAGATGGTCGGCAGTTCCGGAGCAAACATCTCAGTGTCCGCAATAATGACTGCATCTGCCTTCAGCCGTGAATCGCCGGAAGCAACAAATTCCGTAATATGTTCTCCACCGGATTCCTCTTCTCCTTCGATGAGGAACTTCAGATTCACCGGAGAATTTCCTCGCGCAAGGATATTGCTGACTGCGCGGATCAGGATATACAGCAGACCTTTATCGTCAGCGGCTCCTCTCGCGTAAAGATTTTCGCCCCGAATGACGGGCTCAAAGGGCGGGGAAGTCCATTCTTCCAGTGGCTCTGGTGGCTGAACATCGTAATGCCCATAGAAAAGCAGAGTTGGCTTGCCAGGAGCATGCAGCCATTCTCCATACACAAGAGGATGGCGCCCTGGGGATTCAATCAAATCCACATTTTCCAGCTTGCCTTGACGCAGAAGATGAGCCGTAAATTCAGCAGCTTTTCTGGTGTCATTCTGATAGGCCGGATCTGAAGAAATACTGGGAATCCGAAGCCAGTGCAGCAAATCGTCGAGAGAATCCATCAAACTGTAAGGTACCCCATGCATACGAATCGTCTCATCCATGAAAAAAGCCCCTATCTCCTGCAGCATGCACACAACCCTGTTGACTGGTATGCATGGGGTGAAGAGGCATTTGCCAAAGCACGCGAGGAAAACAAGCCGATCTTCCTGTCGATTGGATACTCCACTTGTCACTGGTGTCATGTGATGGAGAGGGAATCGTTTGAGAGTGAAGCTATCGCAGAGATTCTCAATCAAGCCTTTGTCTCCATCAAACTGGACCGCGAAGAGCGTCCCGATGTGGATCGTATCTATATGACGTTTGTCCAGGCGACAACAGGGTCGGGCGGCTGGCCGATGTCTGTATGGCTTACCCCGGATCTGAAGCCATTCTATGGAGGGACCTATTTCCCTCCGGATGGACGTTATGGCAGACCCGGATTTGCTTCACTCCTGCAGCAGATTGCTACGAAGTGGATCACAGATCGAGATCGCATCATCAGTTCGGGAACCAATGTCTTGGATGAATTGAAGCGGCTGACGGCAGTTGTTCCTTCTGGTTCTGTCGCAGATGAGAAAGAGATTGCCGATAGCCTCTTCCAGCAGTTTCGGAGGACGTTCGATACGCGTTTGGGAGGATTTGGAACGGCGCCAAAGTTTCCACGGCCGGTAGCGCTCAATTTCCTGCTTCGCGATGCGGTCTGGTCCGAACGCGCGGAGTCAAAGGAGATGGCACTGAAGACTCTGACTGAAATGGCAAAGGGTGGGATGTATGACCATCTGGGCGGAGGGTTCCATCGCTATTCAGTTGATCCTCAATGGTTTGTGCCCCATTTCGAAAAGATGCTGTATGACCAGGGACAACTGGCCAGTGTCTATCTGGAAGCATTTCAACTCACAGGCGATTCACAATATGCAGCCGTTGCGCGCGATATTTTTGACTACGTCCTGAGAGATCTGCTGCATCCGGATGGTGGATTCTATTCAGCAGAAGATGCAGACAGTGTCATTGACTCCGAACATCCTCATGAAAAAGGTGAAGGAGCTTTCTATGTCTGGTCTTTCAATGAACTGGTGGATGTTCTGGGCGAAGAAGAAGCGGAGTGGTTCAGCCAGGTTTTCGGAGCCAAACCCGCAGGCAATGTGATTGAAGATCCCCATCAGGAATTTGTCGGGAAGAACATTCTGTTCCTTTCAACCGTCCAGCCTGACCCGGAACGGTTTTCTGCTGCCCGCGAAAAGTTGCTGGCAGCTCGTGGCAAAAGAATTCGGCCTCATCTGGATGACAAGATTCTGACTTCATGGAACGCCATGATGATCTCTGCTCTTGCGAAGGGGGCACAGGCTCTGGGCGATGACCGGTATCTGCAGGCAGCGCGTCGTGCCTCTGATTTTGTGGTGCAGAAGATGATGACCCGTGATGGCATCCTGTTGCGGCGATGGAGAGACGAAGAAGCGGCCATTCCTGCGTTTCTGGACGACTATGCTCTGTTTATCCATGCCTTGCTGGATCTCTACGAAACAGATTTTGTGGATGATGATCTGCGTCTTGCCCGCAAGCTGGCTATCGACATGCGTCAGCTGTTTGAGGACAAGGATAACGGTGGATTTTTCTCGACAGTGGAAGGCGATGATCATCTGGTGATGCGCATCAAGGAGGATTACGACGGAGCGGAACCTTCTGGAAATTCTGCTGCCATTCTTGCTCTGCTGCGCCTGGGCGATCATGAAACTGCGGAGAGAGCTCTCCGTGCGTTTTCAACCAAACTACAGACACAGGGAACCAATGCTCCGTTGATGGTGATGGCCCTGATGGCGGCCCAGCGGAAAGCACAGCAGGTCATCATCGCTGGTGACCGGAAGTCCGCTCAGCCATTGATTGATGCCGCACACCGGAAATTCTCACCCTTCCGCGTCCTGTTGCTCGATCCTGCGGATTATCCTGAGTTTTCAACTGTGGAAGGGAAAGCGGCGGCATGGGTGTGTAAAGACTTTACCTGTCAGCTTCCGGTAACCACTGTCGCTGATCTTGAGCAACTGCTAACCTGAGGATCTATGGAAAGACCAGGAGCCACAACGCTCAAAGGCAATCCGCTGACCCTGATTGGTCCGGAATTGAAGACAGGAGACAAAGCGCCTGACTTTGAGCTGATTGATAAGTCACTGCAACCAGTTACGCTGGGTTCGGGAAATGTTCGGATTTTCAGTGTGATTCCCAGCCTGGATACACCTGTCTGTGATGCACAGACAAAACGGTTCAACGATGAAGCAGCCAAGCTGTCTGATGTAGAAATCCTGACCGTCAGCATGGACCTGCCTTTTGCGCAGGGACGCTGGTGCAATGCCTTTGGTGTCGATAAGGTAAAGATGCTGAGCGACCACAAGACTGGATCATTTGGATCCGCTTATGGCACGCTGATCAAGGAACTGCGCATTGAAAGCCGGGCCATCTTTGTTGTGGATAAAGACAATGTGATCCGTCATGCTGAGTACGTCAAAGAAGTTGCCGACCATCCGGATTACGAAGCTGCGCTTGCAGCAGCAAAGACTGCCGCTTCCTAATCCAGATTTTCAGTAATTGTGACATCCTGGCGGAGACGGAATGGGATACGCGTCTCAACACCGATCTCCGCCGGTTTTCCCCGCGTCATCAGAACCGTTCCGGTGCCAGCAGCACCACCGGAGGCAGCACCAATCGCTGCTCCCTTTCCTCCTCCAAAGATTGCTCCCAGAGCGGCTCCAACGCCAGTTGCAATACCCACTTTTGCAGCGTCCGATTTCTTGGATGACTCTGCCACGCGCGAAAAATCATCGGTGGAGATACTGATTTTCTGATGGTCAGAAGTGTGTAGCTGATAGAGGGCGATTGATAACTGGGCAAGGCCCTTCACCCGACCCGACTGATCTACTGAGATCACTCGTCCATCCACGCGAGAACCCTTCTCTGCAATCACAAATCCATTCGCAACCAGAGGTTCATCCAGAGTGGCGCTGAATGTGTCTCCGTCCTCATTCTCCTTGCTGGAGAGGGACTGGTTCAGTCGGACATGCAGGACGGTTCCGGCGGGAATGGTAACGGTTTCTGCCTTGCGTGCTTCCTGTGCTCTACGGATTTCAGCAGGATCCGGTCGCAGGATCTGGGTGCGGGCAGGGGGATCAGCAGGTGCAGGGGGAGCTTGTGCAACTTCCGGTTCCGGCGGCGGATGTGGAATTCGTTCAGCGGCAACAGGCGGCGCTGGCTCCGTGCGAACAGGTGGTGGTGCTTCCGTACGGGGCCGGACGGGGGCTTTTGCGATGACGGATGGGCCCGGAGCTTTGACGGGTGTCTTCCTGCTGCGAGCTTCCGCCTTGACTGGATCAGGGATAGTTTGTGATTCAGGTTCAGTCACTTGAGACGGAGGTGCCTCCGTTTCTGAAGGGACTGGCGGAAGGGCTTCTACCTTTGTGACAGGCGTCTGGTTTACATCCGGCTGCCGGGTGGAAATCAGGAAAGCCAGTGTTCCTGCCATGACCGCTCCACCGATGAAGGCATATAACGTCTTCAGATTCATTTCATTCCCTCGACTACTCTCTTAAACGTATGCCATCTTACTCCGGTTTCGATTCATGCGAGAAAATGAAGGAATGAGCGGAAACAATCGCGTTACCCGTGGATGGCTGTGGGGTTTGCTGGGAATCCTGCTTCTGAGTGGAGTTTCAGTGCTGAGCTGGAAGGCCTGGCGGAACCTTCAGGAGCTGCAACGTGAGAATGCAGCGCTGTCCGCCCGTGCGGATGAATCCGCTGAAGCTGCCCGGTTGGCGGCGGAAGTAGCTGCACGGGCATCAGCCCATGCCGAGGATGCTGCACGTCAGGCCGGCGAGGCAGAAGCCTCAAAAGCCAGTGCCCTGAATGAAAAGGAACAGGCGGAACAGGCGCGGTTGCAGGCGGAGATGGCGGCGAATGAAGCAGGTGCGCGTGCTTCCCGTGCTCAGGGCGAAATGCAACGGATGCAGCAGGAACGAGAAGAGGAACTGAACCGGATGCAGCAATTACTGAACCGGATTGTTGAGACGCGCCGCACCTCTTCTGGGTTGGTGATGAATCTCTCTGATAAGGCGCTTCATTTTGAATTTGACCGAGCTAGCCTCAGCGCCCCCAGTCGAGAACTGCTGAGTCGGGTTGCTGGAATCCTGCTGGCCTCCGGGGGATATGGGCTTGCCATCCATGGACACACTGATGACGTGGGAGATCAGAACTATAATATCAAGCTCTCTGAGAGACGTGCAGAAGCAGTGAAGAAGTATCTGGTGGAAGCAGGAATGGAGCCCGGCGTGATTTCGGTGAAAGGGTTTGGTCAGACAAGTCCTCTTGCCAAAGGTACCAGCGATACGGCCCGTGCTCGAAACCGGCGGGTGGAGATCGTTCTGACAGACATCAAAATCAAGTTTGAAAGAGAAGTCCGGTAATCCACGGACTTCTCTTTCAATCTATTACTTCGTAGCGTTCTGTTTCTTTGCCAGTTCCAGAATCTCAGCTGGAGGCCGAAGCTTTGTTGCCGGGATTGGCTGATTATACGTGACGTTGGTAATGGTGATATGAATATCCTGAGGACCAACCTTGGTCAGGATATTAGTGGGCACTTTCAGTCCGGCGAATGTCTTGTACTCGGTCATATAGGATTCTGCCGGAATCTCGCCCATGGGATTGGCAAGAATCATGGAGGTCTTGCGTAACAGTCCACTCTCTTTTTCATAGAAGCGGGACTCCGGTTTTCCCTCATCATTCGGAGTCAGAATGATTTTGTAGCAGGGAACTCCGGTGACTGTTTCTTCGCCTGCCAGCACTACTTTGGAGTAGAGTTTGCGCCATTGCAGATCCTTCCCCAGAATGGATTCCCTTTCATAGAAGGCGCGCTCTTCCCCTGTCTTGATGCGGGGGCCCTGGATGGCTGAATTCTCCCAGGCAATGCCCTGGTAAAAGCCTTCCTCTACCGTTCCGACGCCTGTCAGTTCCAGAGAGTTGTAACTGTTTCCTTTGCCATCGCGGTAAGTGATGCCTTTTCCCTGCAATCCCTGAGATTTCATCTCCATGACGCTGGTGGTCACTTCGCTGGTGAGTTTGGCGTGGACTGCCTTGCCGCCTGTAACTTCTATATAGCGATCCAGGATCTGTTCTGCTGTGGGTGTGCCCTGCGCAAAAAAGGTTGCAGGCAACAGCAGCAGGCTAAGGAGCTTGTGCATAGACCCATTTTATCGCGGTATCCAGAACAGGGTCCTTGCCGGAGAGTAGTTGCTGTTGGGTGGTGCGGACAATTGTGTCTGGGATGACGCCTTTCCCTTCCAGAGTTTCACCACCTTCTGAAATATAATTCGCCATAGCGTACTGGAATAGATCCCCGTTCGGCAGTCGCTCGATCATGGAAGGAAGCGCCGCCCCGGCAGTAGTGGTTCCGAAGATGTGTGCCCGTTTCAGATCCTGTAGTCCGCCCGCCATGATTTCTGATGTGGAGACCGACGTTCCGTCTACCAGCATGGCCAGCTTTCCCCGGAAGTTCGTCAGTCTTGGATTCACGATCAGTTTCAGTGTGAGATTGCGTTGATAGAGTGTGCCCAGTTTGGCTCCGGCATCTTCAATGAAAAATCCAGCCATGCTGGATGCAAGAATCGCCAGCCCTCCCGGGTTTCCACGTAGATCAATGATGAAGCCTTTACACGTCAGACATTCTTTAACGGCCTCTTCAAACTTCGGCATCAGTTTGGAGGGATCAAGAAACAGACTGAAGCGAACATAGCCAATATCCGGGCGGATGCGCTGTTTTTCGAACTCAACCAGTTGTGGCGGCAGATGTCCAAACTGGGAAACCGTTCCCTGCAGTTGCTTTCGGTTGATGGTTTTCTCGATGTTCTGCCCATTTCCATCTGAAAAAGTGACGGTGACTGCTGACCCCGGTGAGCCGGAAAGATGCCCCAGCACCAGCATGCGGAGGATCAGTTCCCGCTGCGCCAGCGCAGATTCCTTTTGTGTGATCCTTTCCACTGCCTTCTGGATGTCAAAGGAGTTCACTTTGAGAATCTTCCAGCCACGCCGGACACCCGCCTGGGCAGCAGGGCCTCCAGCTTTCACTCCACGAACTACCATGCTTCCCTCAAGCAGCATAGGATCAATTTCGACATTCCCTGTGCCGCCGCGCACAGGTTCCAGATCATCGGCAGGAAGCCCGCTCAACAGAGCATAGTGCGAGAGACGAAGCTCGCCTAGCATCTTCTGGATGAGTGTCCGAGCCTGCTGTTCGCCATCCGCCCGTTGTATGAGTTTTCGGTAATCGTCATGGACCTGTGTCCAGCTTTTTCCGCTCGGTAATTTCTGGAGATATGCAGGGTCCCAGTGCTTTTCCTGAATGGTCTTCCAGACCTGCTCGAAGGATTCCAGTGTGGCGGGGGAAGGCTGGGCCAGAAGGGCAGAAGCTGCTGCAATCCCGAGAAGCAATCGCATCATTCTATTTTCATCGAGAATGACGCGACTCAGAGAATTGTGACAATGAAGAAGTTATTTTTCGGGGACAACTCGCCAGATGGAGTTCCCCGTGTCATCGGCCACCAGCAAAGCTCCTGCACTATCTACTGCAACACCGACAGGTCGGCCATTGGTTCTTCCTGTCTGGGGATCCGCCAGAAATCCGGTCAGAAAATCTTCAGCGGGAGTAGCCGGACGACCACTATGGAAGGGAACGAAGATTACTTTATATCCGGAGAATGTTGTTCGGTTCCATGAGCCGTGTTGCCCAATGAAAATGCCATTCCTGTATTTTTCCGGAAACAGGTTGGATTGATAGAAAACCATCCCCAAGGATGCTGTGTGCGGGCCAAGAGAATAGTCAGGAACGATGGCTTTCTCCACCAGATCCGGGCGCTGTTCCTTGACCTGAGGATCAATATTTTTGCCAAAGTAGCTGTAAGGCCAGCCATAAAAACCATTGCTTTTGACGCTGGTGAGATAATCAGGGACAAGATCGTCGCCCAGATCATCTCTCTCATTGACGACAGTCCACAGAGTATTCGTCCCTGGTGCCCAGTCCATGCCATTTGGATTCCGCAGTCCGCTGGCATAGATTCTTTCGCCTGTTCCGTCAGGATTGATTTCGATGATGTTCGCCCGACGCTTTTCCTGCTCCATCCCCTCTTCGGCTGCGTTCGATCCAGATCCCACGCTGACGTAGATTTTTGTTCCATCTCGATTGGCAATGAGATTTCGGGTCCAGTGATTGTTATAGCCGTCTGCCGGGAGGTTCAGAATGGACGCTCCTTTCCCTTTCAGTTCTGTTTGCCCTTTGGTGTAAGGAAACCGTAAGATTCCGTCGGTATTTGCGACATAAAAGTGATCGTTCAGTAACAGCATTCCAAAGGGCTGACTCAGATTTTCTGCAAAAATATGACGCTCATCCACGGTGCCATCCTGGTTACTGTCCCGCAATAGTGTGATGCGATCCGCATTGCGGGAAATATTTCCGGCTTGTCGCAGAAGATCCTGCTTTTCTTTATCTTTTTCTGTTTTGGGTGGCTTTGGTTTTGTGCTTGCTTCTGCAACCAAAACATCACCATTGGGCAAAACATAGATCCAGCGGGGATTGATCAGCTGATCAGCGAAAAGCTGTACTTTAAATCCGGCTGGAGCCTTGGGTGTCGTGCCTTTCGCCCACCCTCCAACGGTAGAGAATTTTTTTGTCTCAGTTTTCGGTTGCGGCTTGGGCAATGCAGGATCAGGACCCAGGTCGAGTGGACCGGTTGGATCCTGCCCGGATAATGCAGCTATAACCAGCAGTAGTCCTGTTCCTGTTGTAAGAATGACACGATCTGTCTGAACTTTCTTGAGCCCGGCTTGAACTTTCCTGATCAGAGTGGAGAGTTTTGCAGAGTGACGATTCAGGAATTTGTTCTTGATGTGGGAGAGCATGAGTGAGTCTCCTATGCCGATGTGAAGTTACTGAATCGACGATTTTTGAGGGGCTTTACTACTCTGGGGATTTTCTCCATTTCCCTGTAGAACATGGACCGATGTGCTGAAAACTTGAGAAAAAGCTGATTCAAATCTACCTTTAAAACCTTTTGTGTTCCTGTTTGTTGAGGCTCAGTAGAAAGGTTTCGGTTTTTTGATGTTTGCTGGGGCACAATGCTGATCAAGCAAGTCAGTTTCCAAAATGAAACTGAAAAATGAATACCATCTATATAGCCGCAGAGAAAATATGATTCCTTATCAGATTTCAGTTTCAGAATTGAAGCGCAAGCTGGATGCCGATGATCCCCTCTATCTGATCGATTGCCGGGAACCATCCGAGTATGAAATTGCCCGGATTGAAGGGGCTGAACTGATCCCTATGAATTCTACCCGGGAATATCTGGAATCGATCAAAGAAATGGCGAAGGACAGAACTACGGTGGTTTATTGCCATCACGGTGTCCGCAGCATGACGGTGGTGAACTGGCTCCGGCATAACGGTGTGGAGAACGCGCAGAGCATGGAAGGCGGAATTGAAGCCTGGAGTATCCTGGTCGACCCGAATGTTCCCCGTTACTAGCACTACTGGACAATAAAAAAGCGGAGGCGTAGCCTCCGCTTTTTTCAGACTGGTTTCCGATTACAGGATCTGTTCAGACCAGTTTTCGAGAATCTGCTTTACTTTCTGGCAGAACTGATCGGCCAGTGCTCCATCGATCAGACGATGATCAAATGTCAGGGCCAGATACATCATGGAACGGATGGCGATGGAATCATCTTCCTGCACCACGGCTTCTTTGATTACGCTGCCGGTGCCCAGAATTGCTACCTGAGGCTGATTGATGACAGGAGTTGCGAACAGGCTTCCAAAGCTGCCGAAGTTCGTGATGGAGAATGTTCCACCCGAGATATCGTCTGGCTTCAGCTGCTTGGAACGTGCACGATTTGCCAGGTCAGCAATGGAACGCTGCAGGCCGGTGGTGTTCTTTTCATCGGCGTTTTTGATGACCGGAACAATCAGGCCGCCATCCAGTGCTACTGCGATGCCGATATTGATGTCGCCGTGATACAGGATGTTGGTTCCTTCAATCGAGGCATTGACGATAGGGAATGCGCGCAGTGCCTGTGCTGTTGCCTGAGTGACAAATGACAGGAAGGTGAGGGAGAAGCCATTCCGGTTCTTGAATTCATTCTTGGCCTTGTCACGCAGCTTGGCGATCTTTGTCATGTCGACGCGATGGATGGTGGTGACATGCGGAGAAGTCCGCTTGGAGTTCACCATGTGCTCCGCAATCTTCTGACGCATGATCGACAGCGGTTCGACACGATTTTTCAGGGGCTGCAGGGGAGCAACCGGTGCAGCGGGAGCAGGTGCTGCCTTGGGGGCTGCGGGTGCGGCTGCAGCTGCAGCAGGCGCGGATTCAATGGTGCGGGCGCCCTGTGCTGCCATGTAAGCTTCCAGATCCTGCTTGCTGATGCGTCCACCTGCACCGGTGCCACGAACCTGGCTCAGGTCGATGTTGTATTCACGCGCCATTTTGCGGACCAGCGGGGACAGTGGGCCAAGTACTTCATCGGCATCCACTGCTTCCTGCTGTGGAGCAGGTGCGGCAGGAGCCGGTGCGGCCTGGGTGGGAGCAGCGGCCGGAGCTTCCGGTACTACGTCCTTCACCTTTTCGGATGGAGGAGGTTCGGCAGCAGCTTCTTTCTTCTCTTCTGCGGGGGCAGCAGCCGGGGCTGCAGCTTCGCCACCTTCACTGATCTTTGCGACCAGCGTCTTGATGGCGACAGTTTCCCCTTCCTGCACCAGGATCTCTGCAAGGACGCCCGCAGCTGGTGATGGGATTTCCGTATCCACTTTGTCAGTGGAAATCTCGAATAATGGCTCGTCGCGTTCGACTTTTTCGCCGGGTTTCTTCAACCACCGGGTCAGTGTGCCTTCAACAATACTTTCGCCCATCTGGGGCATGACGACTTCGATCATTGTGCAGTCTCCAGAACTTGAACTTCGAATTCGAAACATTCACTAAAGTGATGAACAAGAGCATCAATCACTTCAGCGCGGGTAGCTCGTACTCCCTGCTGCTCCATAGAGGTAACCGGAGCGGATAATCCACAGGGAACGATATACCGGAAATAGTTGAGATCAGTATCGAGATTGAGCGCAAAGCCATGAGATGTTACCCAACGGCTGATATGGACGCCAATAGCGCAGATCTTTGCTCCATTGACCCAAACGCCTGTGTTGAGGGAAGAGCGCTCTCCCTGAATACCAAATTGATTTAATGCGCGGATGATGGACTCTTCAAGAGTCCGGACATAGGCATGGACGTCACGCTTCCAGCCGTTCAGGTCCAGAATCGGATAACCGACAATCTGTCCAGGCCCATGGTAGGTGACGTCTCCGCCACGATTTGTTTCGAACATCTGGATGCCTGCCCGTTCCAGAACTTCCCGGGGGGCCAGGATGTTTTCTTCATGAGCATTGCGGCCCAGTGTGACCACATGAGGATGTTCGACAAAAAGCAGCTGGTTCGGAATCTCGTCACGCTTGCGCTGTTCTGCAAGCGTGCGCTGCCGCTCATAGGCTTCTGCCCATCCGAGACGGCCGAGATCCTGAACTTCACAAAGCATTGTTATGCGTTAATTGCCAGTCCGTTTACTGCATTGAAAGCTTCACCCACTGCCTCATAAAGAGTCGGATGGGCGTGGATTGTGCTGATCAGCGTATCGACTGTGGCTTCTGCCTCAATCGCTGCCACTGCTTCTGCAATCAGCTCAAATCCCTGATGACCAATGATGTGCACACCCAGGATTTCTCCGAATGTCTCATCAGAAACCACTTTGACAAATCCTTCATGGTGACCGGCAATCGAAGCTTTCGAGTTGGCCGCCATCGGGAATTTGCCTACCTTCACCTTATAACCTTCTGCCTTCGCCTGCGCTTCTGTCAGGCCCACGCTGCCGATTCCAGGCTCGGTATAGGTTGCTCCGGGAATCCGGTTTCTGTTGATTGGACGTGCTGGCTTGCCAGCAATGTTTCCGACAGCCACAACTCCTTCCATGGTGGCTACATGAGCCAGCTGCGGAGTTCCTGCTACGACGTCACCAATTGCATAAATACCGGGAACAGCTGTCTGCTGCCATGCATTCACTTTGATGAATCCACGGTCGAGTTCGATTCCCAGCTGCTCCAGGCCCAGGTTGTCGGTATTAGGTTTGCGACCCACGGCAACCAGCAGCTTTTCGTACTCCATGGTTTCCGTCTTGCCGTTGGCGAGGGAGACATCAAACTTCACGCCTTCAGCGGTGCGAGAGATATTGCTGACCTTTGCTCCGGTCTCGATGCGGATTCCGATCTTTTTGAAATGCTTTTCGAGTTCTTTCGAGACATCCTCATCCTCAACGGGGACAAGACGGGGAAGCATTTCCATGACGATCACTTCACTACCAAAGCGGCGGAAAACGGAAGCGAATTCCACGCCCACGGCTCCAGCGCCGATGATGGCCAGCGACTTGGGAACTTTGGTCAGGTTCAGGATCTCGATGTTGGTGAGAATTTTGTCCGGATCAGGTTCCAGGCCGGGGATCATTCTTGCCACTGAACCAGTCGCAATGATGATGTTCTTGGTCTCAATGGTCTTGTCGCCATCGGCTCCGGATACTTTGATGCGTCCGGGAGCTTCAATGGTGGCAAAGCCCTTGATCACCTCCACCTTGTTCTTCTTCATCAGGTATTCAACGCCCTTGGCATGTTTGTTGACAATGCCAGTCTTGCGTTCAATCACCTTGGGATAATCCAGTCGAGCATTCTCGACGGTGATCCCTTCTTTTTCCGGGTTCTGGAAGTAATCCCAGACTTCAGCAGAGTGAAGCAGCGACTTGGTGGGGATACATCCAACATGCAGGCATGTTCCGCCCAGCATTTTGTCTTTTTCAATAATTGCGGTTTTTAAACCGTACTGTCCGGCGCGGACCGCGGCAGAGTACCCACCGGGACCGCTCCCGATGACGACTACGTCATAGGCCATAAACCGTCAGTGTAACATCGGCCTGTTTTTCGCCAGATGACTGCAACCGTATCCAATCCCGTAGTTTGTCTGGTTATTTTCCGCGCGAGTTCACGACATTCGCAGGAGAGCCACTAACCCATGCCTGAATGTTGGAAATTGCGATATCCAGCAGACGACTGCGTGCTTCCTGTGTGGCCCAGGCAATGTGAGGGGTGACGATGCAGTTTTTTGCAGAAAGCAGGGGGCTGCCGGAAACAGGAGGTTCTTCCACCAGAACATCCAGACCCGCTCCTGCAATCTGATCCGCGTTCAGAGCATTTGCCAGAGCCTGTTCGTCGATCAGGGGTCCTCTGGAGGTGTTCAGCAGATACGCACTGGGCTTCATCCGTTTCAGCGTCTGTGCGTTGATGAGGCCACGCGTATCTTCCACCAGAGGGCAATGGAGGCTGATTACATCGCATTCTTCCAGCAGCCCCTTCAGGGAGATCCAGGTGAAAGGATAATCCTTCGGACCTTTGTTCATGTTGTGGTCGTACGCTTTGATCTTCATACCCAGAGCATGGGCGATCCGGGCTGTTTGCTGACCAATGCGTCCATATCCGACCACACCAAACTCTTTTCCGGCCAGTTCCACTAATGGAGTCTGCGCAAAGCTCCAGTCGGCATTTCTGCTCCAGTTTCCCTGCCGGGACGATTCGCTGTGCAGAGATGTCTGGTTGGTCAGTTCCAGTAGCAGCGAAATTGCATGCTGTGCAACAGAATGTGTTCCATAGGATGGGATATTCGTGACGGTGATATTCCGCTGGGTAGCCGCCTTGAGATCGATGATGTTAAATCCTGTTGCCAGCACCCCGATATATTTCAGATCAGGGAGTTGGTCCAGGGTTTCTGCCGGGAAAAGAACTTTATTGGTGAGAATGATTTCTGCTCCGGAGGCTCTGGGAAGCAGCTCACTGCTGCTGGTCCGGTCGTAAATCTCGATCTCTCCGATCTGAGTCAGGCGATCCCAGGAAAGGTCCCCAGGGTTTGTACAGTATCCATCCAGAACAACGATCTTCATGGGCTTTTTGAACGATCATAACAACCGGATGAATTCCGGTTAGTGGGATTGCAGGCAAAGCCGGATTTTTCCGATATCATGGAGGCAGGTAAGCGTCGCGCAATCCCCATTTACATGTCGAACGAGAAAACATCTGCGCCTGGTATCAACAGCTGGCTGGAAGAAGAACTGTACCAGCAATATCTCCATAATCACCAAAGTGTTGGAGAACAATGGAAGGAAGTTTTTGACTCAGAGGACGGTCAGAACAATGGTAATGGATCAGGAAGTTCAGGGCAGGAAGCTGCACCGGCTCCCGCTCCAGTAACCCCAACTCCGAGGTCGGAGGTACCATCTCCGCCCGCACCTTCTCCGGTTCCGGCACCTGCTCCGAAAGTCCCTGCAGCGCCAGCCGTGAATGCGGGGCCAGCAGATCAGCTCACTCCTCTTCGGGGGGCAGCTCTTCGAATCGCTGAGAATATGAATCTCAGCCTCACCGTTCCTACTGCAACTTCCCAGCGCATCATCCCCGTTCGAATCATTGATGAAAATCGTCGCATCCTCAACGAGCACCGAGAATTCATTGGCAAAGGAAAGATCTCCTATACACACCTGATCGGGTGGGCCATTATTCAGGCGCTTAAGGCCAATCCCGGAATTAATAATGCCTATGCTGAGAACGATGGGCAAGCATTCCGCATTGTCCGCAACGAGATCAACTTCGGAATTGCTGTCGATATTCCGGCAAAAGATGGAACACGGAGCCTAGTGGTTCCTTCCATTAAGAATGTCGGCAATATGAATTTCAGCCAGTATCTGGCCGGGTTTGATGATCTGGTTGTCCGTTCCCGTAAAGGAAAACTGACACTGGCCGATTTCCAGGGAACCACTATTTCGCTGACCAATCCCGGAACTGTGGGGACTGTCGGATCTGTTCCCCGCCTGATGCCCGGCATGGGTGCCATTATTGCGACGGGAGCCATGGATTACCCCGCCGAGTATATGGGGGTTTCTCCTGAGATGAAGGCTGCACTGGGGATCAGTAAGGTCATGATGATGACCTGTACCTATGATCACCGGATCATCCAGGGAGCAGAGAGTGGTGTGTTCCTGGGTCGTGTGCAGGATCTTCTGCAGGGCAAGGATGGATTCTACGACGATCTGTTCGCCGATCTGCGGATGCCTTATCGGCCTGTTGTCTGGCAGACCGATATTACTGCCCCTGCTCTTCCCGGATTTGCTCCGCAGGCCCCGGCCAAGCGCGAAGTCAACAAGGAAGCTGCCATCCTCCAGCTGATCAATGCATATCGTCTGCATGGTCACCTGATCGCGGATATCAATCCGTTGAGTGAAGAAGCTCCGGCGCTTTTCCCTGAACTGGACCCCGCCACATATGGTCTCTCGCTTTATGACTTTGACCGGGAATTCAATCTGGGTGGTTTAGGGCACCTGACCGGAAATGCAGCTCCAAAGCCGGTTGCAACATTGCGCGAGATCTTGCAGGTTCTCCGCCGTGCTTATTGCGGCAAGTTCGGCGTGGAGTACATGTACATCCAGGACCCGGAACAGAAGCGATGGATTCAGCGGCAGCTGGAAGCCAAGGAATCATACGTTCCCTATAGTCCTGAACAGAAGACCAAGATTCTGGAACATATCCTCGAAGCGGAAATGATGGAGCAGTTCCTCGATAATCGCTTCAAGGGTGCAAAGCGTTTCTCACTGGAAGGCGGGGAAAGCACAATGGTTTCCCTGCATGAGTTTATCGAGCGTGCCGGATCAGAAGAAGCTCATGAAGTAATCATCGGCATGGCTCACCGTGGCCGTCTGAATGTGTTGGTGAACATTGCTGGTAAGCCTTTCTCCCAACTGGTGAGCGAGTTTGAAGGAAACTTTGATTCTGAATCCACGCAAGGATCAGGAGACGTGAAGTATCACCTGGGTTCAAGTGGCGTAAAAACAACCTCTTCCGGAAATGAAGTTGTGGTCAGTCTGGCGCCCAATCCCAGCCACCTTGAAGGAGTCAATCCTGTGGTGGAAGGAATTGTACGGGCAAAACAGGCACGTCTGGAAGATGAAGAAAGATCCCGCGTGCTTCCTGTTCTGATTCATGGTGATGCGGCCATGATGGGGCAGGGTGTAGTTCCTGAGACATTGAACCTTTCCCTTTTGCCCGGATATACAACAGGTGGCACTCTCCATCTGGTAATCAACAATCAGGTTGGGTTTACCACGAATCCACGTGAATCCCGTTCAACACTCTACTGCACAGAAGTTGCCAAGACGATTCAGGCGCCGATTTTCCATGTCAATGGAGATGATCCTGAAGCAGTAGGGCGAATCTCCCGCATTGCCTATCAGTATCGGCAGGAATTCAAGCGCGATGTGGTGATCGATATCATCTGTTACCGGAAGTACGGGCACAATGAAGGAGACGATCCCACCTTTACCCAGCCTCTGATGTACCGCAGGATCAAGGAACACGATTCTCCTGTTACCCAGTACAAGGATCGGTTGCTGCGGGAAAAGGTTCTCACGCCGGAACAGTACGAGCAGATCCGCAAACGAATTTCAGATCGTCTGGAAGAAGGATTCGAAAAAGCGAAGGATAACGCCCAGGCCTTCGAAGTTGTGGAAGATAATTCTGAACCGGAAGTCACAAAAACTGCGGATCGCACAGCGATTGATCGTGCTGAGTTTAATCAGCTGGTCGAGAGTTTGAATGCTGCTCCCGAAGAATTTCATGTCCACGAAAAACTGAAAAATACGTTCATCCGGAAACGACTGGAAGCCGTCAATGATGGCCCTATCGATTGGGCTCTTGGTGAAGCGCTGGCTTTTGGGTCACTGGCACTGGAAGGAACTCCGGTTCGTCTGGCCGGGCAGGATTCTACACGCGGAACATTCTCGCAGCGTCATCTGGCATTCGTTGATACGGAAACAGGTGAAGAATATGTTCCCTTACAGCATCTTTCTGAAGATCAGGCCAATGTGGAGATCATCGATTCTTCACTAAGTGAATACGCCGCTATGGGCTTTGAGCTTGGCTATTCCATCGGTGATCCGCGTGCACTGGTGCTGTGGGAAGCCCAGTTCGGAGACTTTGTGAATGGTGCGCAGATCATGATTGATCAGTTCATCAGTAGTGGGGAATCCAAGTGGGGACAGGCATCCAGTTTGGTGCTTCTGCTTCCTCATGGATATGAAGGGCAGGGGCCGGAGCATTCATCCGCACGGATTGAGCGCTTCCTCCAGCTGTGTGCAGAGAACAACATGATCGTTGCCAACTGCACGACGCCAGCCCAGTATTTCCATCTGCTGCGGCGTCAGCGGACTACCCGCAAGCCACTGATTGTCTTTACACCAAAGTCCAATCTGCGTTCACCGAAAGCTATCAGCCATGCGGATGAAATTGCAGGCGGATCTTTCCGTGAAGTGCTGGGAGATTCCGCGAGTACCGGCGACAAGGTGAAGCGAATCATCTTCACTTCCGGCAAGGTTTATTACGATCTGGTGCAGGCTCGAGAAGAGAAACAGGCATCGAATGTGGCGATCATCCGGATTGAGCAGCTGTATCCTTTCCCGGCTAATACCATCACCGATATTCTTGCTCGCTACCCTGCGAGTGCTGACATTGTATGGGTTCAGGAAGAGCCACGGAACATGGGGCCATGGTTCTTTGTGGATGATCGCATGCGCCGTATTCTCGATCCGATGAACCGTCGGATTCGTTATGTGGGGCGTCCGGAATCGGCATCTCCTGCGTCTGGAAACATGAAACGACATCTGGAAGAGCAGAAAGAGCTGCTCAATGATGCGTTCTCTGCCGAACCGGCTGTTCGTCCCAAGCGCACCACCAAGAAGCTGGTGAAGCGTAAACGCAGCAGCTAGGCAAAATCAGATCGAACATACAGCGGCGAGCAATAGCTCGCCGCTTTTTCTTTGAGCCAAACTTCTAGTCCAGCCGTTTATGGAACCGTAGGGCACTCAATGTCAGGATGACAACTCCGAAGAAGAAGAGTGCAAGCATCTGCGGCCACAGAATTTCAATTCCGCTTCCCTTCAGAAAGACACCACGCACAATTTCCATGAAATAACGCAGGGGATTCAGATAGGTGAGCATCTGTGCGAATTCAGGCATATTGCGAATGGGGAAAGTGAATCCGCTCAGCATGAATGCCGGCTGAAAAAATAAAGAGGCGGACATCATTGCCTGTTGCTGCGTGCCGGAGATGGTGGAGATAAACAGACCGATGCCCAGAGTAGTCATCAGGAACAGAATCGTGCTGCCCAGCATCATGAGAATGCTGCCCCGAAACGGAACTCCAAACACCAGAATGGCCGCAACAGTCACCATTGTCATGTTGAGTAGGCCAATCAATGCGAATGGAAGTGTTTTCCCCAGCATCAGTTCCAGGGGCTGAATGGGGGTTACCATCAACTGCTCCAGCGTACCGATCTCTTTCTCTCTGACGATGGCCATGGATGTCAGCATGATAGTGACCAGCGTGAGAATGTTGACGACAACACCCGGTACAAAGTAATAGCGACTCAGAAGTTCCGGGTTGAACCAGACACGATCAGAAGCATCCAGACGTGGAACGGGAATATGAATCGCGGAGACGACTGCCCGCCCTGTCATTTTTTCTCTTTGCCACTGCTGCATCTGCTGGCTGGAAAACTGTGCGACTACGCCACTTGCATGAGCAGAAACGAGAGATGCAGTATTTGAATCCGTACCATCAATCAGAATCTGTACTTCTGCAGACTTGCCACGCAGCAGATCCCGTCCAAATCCTGGTGCGATGCTGACAACTGCGGAGACTTTTCCCTGTTGCAGAAGGCGATCAATCTCTGCTGGTGAATCTGGTGTCTCTGTAATGGAAAAATACCGGGAGCCGGAAAAAGAAGAACGCAGATCGCGACTTTGTGGAGACTGGTCCCGATCCATCCAGGCGATTCGGGAATTCTCGACATCCAGGTTTACTGCGTATCCAAAGATCAGTAACTGAAGGAGTGGTGGCAGAACCAGCATGGCGCGCATCCGGGGTTCACGAAGCGACTGCCTGAACTCTTTGCGGATAATCTCAAAAATTCGTTCGCGCATTATGCCACCTTCAGTGTGAGTTTTCGGGTTGCCAGCAAAAATACTCCCACGGCATAGAGTGTCAGCAGGGAAACTTCCAGCCACAACACGTCCAGTGTGGATCCCTTCAGAAAGATCCCTTTAATTGCCGTGACAAAGTAACGGGCAGGCACGAAGTAAGACAGTGTCTGGACCACAATGGGCATGTTGTCGATGGAATAGATAAATCCGGAGAGAAGAAATGCAGGAAGAAAAGACGTCAGTGTCCCCAGTTGGAAGGCCATGAGCTGATTCCTTGCCACGGTGGAGATCATAATGCCCCAGCACAAGGCGCCGAACAAAAACACCATGCTGATGGCCAGCAGTTCCAGTGGATTTCCTCGCAATGGAACTTCGAAGATGAAGATCCCGGCCAGCAGGCAGATGATCATGTCGCACATGCCGACGGCAAAGAATGCAGACAGTTTTCCCAGTAATAATTCCATGGGGCGAACCGGTGTGGAGATCAGCTGTTCCATGGTTCCTGTCTCCCATTCGCGGGCCACTGTGAGTGACGTCAGCATGGACGCAATAATCATCAGGATGACGGCGATCAGTCCGGGCACGATGTAATTTCGTGAGCGAAGATCTTCGTTATAAACAACGCGTATGCGTGCATCTACAGGAAGATCGATTTTCGGCGCTCCCAATCGATTCTGTGCTGCGTCCCGAAGTGCACTCGATCTTTGCAGGATGAGTGCATCTGCATATCCCTTGGCAATGGATGCGGTATTGGAATCACTACCATCCAGAAGGAGCTGGATTCTGGCACTCCGGCCCTGAAGTGCTTCCCGTGCAAAATTCTGATGAATGACAATCCCCAGCAGGATCTCTCCGGTATCGATTTTCCGGGTCAAGTCCTGGTAGTTTTCTGCGGGGTCCCCGAGTTCGAAATAACGGGAGCCATCAAAAGCCGCAATCATATCCTTACTGGCGGGGGTTTGGTCCAGATCCAGCACAGCCGTGGGAATACGGTCTACATCAAGCGAGAGTGCGTAACCAAAGATCAACAGCATGATGATCGGAAGAGCCAGTGAGATAATCAGGCTTCTCGGATCCCGCAGAATATGCAGAAACTCCTTACGGGAGATTGCCCTGAATCTGCGAAAGTTGAAGTTCATTTCTGCGCCTCTTCTTCTTCAATGGTGGTGATGAAAACATCTTCCATCGTGGGCCGGGAGCAAGAAGGCTTCTTTTGTTTCAGTTGTTCCTTCAGCTCAGTGGGTGAACCGAGAGCAACCATTTTCCCGCCATACATGAGCGAAATACGATTGCAGTTCTCCGCTTCATCCATGTAATGCGTAGTGACAAATACGGTACGACCTTCAGAAGACAACTGATGAATCAACTCCCAGAAGGCACGGCGGGCAATGGGATCCACACCTGATGTCGGTTCATCCAGAAAGATGATGGGCGGATCATGCAGGATGGCGCATCCCAGCGCAAGCCGTTGTTTATAACCTCCGGAAAGAAGATTGGTCAGGTCGGCACGGCGATCCTTAATCTGCGCCATTTCCAGGACGAATTTCTTCCTCTCTGCACGTTTCTCACGAGGAACTCCATAGATGCCGCTGAAGAAATCGATGTTCTCTTCTACCGTCAGATCGTCATAGAGGGAGAACTTCTGGGACATATAGCCGATCGATCGCTTGATCTGTTCGGGCTGAGTTGCCACATCGAATCCACCTACGGATGCCTTGCCCTCTGTGGGAGAGAGCAGCCCACAGAGAATACGGATGGTGGTGGATTTTCCGGCTCCGTTTGGCCCAAGAAAGCCGAATATCTCACCCTTTTTGACCGTAAGATCCAGATGATCCACTGCAATGAAATCCCCGAATTTCCGGGTCAGATTTTCGATGACCACAGCGTAATCATTCATGCTGCCTCTTTTCGGATAGCAGCGATGAATGCATCTTCCAGAGTGTCTGCCTGGAACCGGGATTTGAGTGCCTCGGGGCGGTCGCAATGGATCATGCGTCCCTGATAGAGAAGCCCCACACGATGGCAGCGCTCTGCCTCATCAAGGTATGCAGTGGAAACCATCAATGTCATGCCACCCTCGACAAGACGGTGCAGAATGGCCCAGAAATCACGCCGGGAAACAGGGTCCACACCATTGGTCGGTTCATCCAGAAACAGGATCTTTGGATGATGGAGCAGGGTACACATCAGAGCCAGCTTCTGTTTCATGCCACCGGATAGTTTTCCAGCTGGCCTGTTCCGAAAAGGAGCCATCCGTGTCATGTCCAGCAGTTCTTTGGTCAGGGTTTCCCGTTCCTCCCCCACCACTCCAAACAAGTCTGCATAGAAATCCAGATTCTCATCTACAGTCAGATCCTGATAAAGTCCAAACTTCTGTGCCATGTACCCGATCTTGTCTTTGACAGCGGTCAGATTCTGATTCACTGGAGCGCCTTCAACCAGAACTTCTCCTTCTGTCGGGTCCAGCAGGCCGCAGATCATGCGGAGAGACGTTGTCTTTCCTGATCCATCAGGGCCGACCAGGCCGAAGACCTCACCTTCCGGGATGACCAGGGAGAGATGATCTACTGCTGTCAGCGAACCAAACCTACGGACAACATCCCGGAATTCAATTGCGGGAGTCATCTGCATTTCCCAGGATGATTTCTGCATCCACAGGCATGTTATTTTTCAATTCGCGGTGTGGATTATCCACGTCGATCTTGATGCGATAGACCATCTTGACCCGCTCTTCCTGGGTCTGGATCTGTTTGGGAGTGAATTCGGCATCAGAGGCGATAAATGAAATCTTTCCCTGGTATTCCTTGCCGGGATAGGAGTCCGTCCGCAGGATTACTTTCTGCCCCAGCTTGACTCTGCCGAGATATTGCTCGGCGATATAGCCCCGCAACCAGGGCTGGTCGATGGCTCCAATAGTCAGGACGCTGGTGCCGGCAGCAATCACCTCTCCCGGCTCAGCAGAGCGGACCATCACCACTCCATCAGCAGGAGAAGCCACAGCGGTATCGCCCAGCTGTGTTTCAAAGACATTGACGTTGGATTGTGCCCGTTGAATGTCTGCACGTCGGGCATCCATTTCCTGCTCCCGTTGCCGGACAGAAAGACGCTGTGCTTCTGCCAGCCTCACTGCTGCTTCAGCACGGGAAACAGCAGCTTTTGCGGCAAGAATGTCTTCCTTGCGCGGACCTTCTTTTACGAGCGCCAATTGCTCCTCTGCGCGTCGCATCAGTGCCTGAGACGATTCATATCGTGTACGGAACTGGTCATATTGCTGCGCGGAAATATCGTCATCTTTATAGAGTGTCTTTGCCCGTTCCCAGTCCTGACTTGCCTGTGCGTGCTGGCTGCGGACATCTGATACGGCTGCTGCTGCCTGCTGGATCTCCTGTGGACGACTACCTGCTTCCAGTGCTGCCAGCTGTGCCCGTGCCTGTGCAAGCTCAGCCTGACGCAGCTGGATCTCACCTGCTGCCGTCTCCTTCTGATAGGCGACTGCGGTTCGCATCTGAGCCAGTTGTGTATCCGCAATCTGAAGAGAAGCTTTCTCGCGGTCACGGGTTTGCAGAAGCTGTTCGGCGTCGATGCGGGCGAGGGGCATCCCCGCCGTGACCGGATCACCTTCATCTACCTTCAGCTCCGCCAGCCGACCTGCTGTTTTGAAACTGATCTGATATTCACGAAGTTCAACATTCCCGGAGAGATAAATATGGTTCGGGTCTGTCTGATGTGACCGTTTCCAGAGAAAGTAGCCTGCAATGGCTGCCAACAGAATGATGATTGGAAGAATTCGTTTCACAAGTAATCCTCAGCGAACGGTCTGTGCAATGTTTCCCATGGCAGCGGTGAGATCCACCCTGGCCAGATTGTGGCTGTAAAGAGCAGCTACGTAGTTGTCCCGGGCCCGTGCCAGACGGCTTTGGGCATCCGTCAGTTCCAGCGGGACAGTTACACCAGCCTCATAACGGCGACGTGCCTGATCCAGCTCATTTTGTGCAAGGTCCAGACCTTCCCTGGCTGTTCTGACCTGAATGTCAGCGGTCCGGATCCCATCCATAGCCAGTTGAAGTTCAAGGTCAATCTGTTGCCTGAGATCACGAGACAGGATCTGCTGGGATCGAAGCTGAGATGCTGCTTCCGCACGACGTGCATCCCGACGGCCTCCGTCAAAGACAGGAATGCGAAGTGTAGCTCCATAGACTCGTGTCGGCAGGATGGGACCTTCCGTCAATCCAATGGCCCCATAATTTCCAGTAGCTGTGATGGATGGAAGTCGTTCCCATTTCACGGAATCATGATTCAGACGTGCTGTTTTCTCCTGCTGGAGCTGCGCTTTCAGATCAGACCGGGTCTGTTCTGCTGTGCGAAATGCTTCTGCGGCAGAGTCCAGCGGCGTTTCCCGATACTCCATTGTGTCGGTGAGTTTCACATCCGCAGCCAGACTGACTCCCATTTCCCGGAGTAACAGAAGAGAAGCCCTCTTCAGTTCATTTCGTGCGGTGGCGAGTTGTTGAGATTCATTCGCCAGCTGGACCTGTGCCCGTGTGATTTCAATGCCTGTACCTGTCCCGGCTCTTTTCTGAGACTCTGCAAGATCCAGTAGTTGCTGCGCAAGCTTTACATTCGCTTCATCGGCTTCCACGATGGCCTGCGCACGAAGTACTGTCAGATAAGCGCGGGATACCCGTTCAATCGTCTGGTCTTCCGTTGCTTTCTGTTGCAGCCGTGCCTGTGCTTCTCCTGATTTACCCACCTGATATCGTTTGATCGCTGCAAAATCGAAGATGCTCTGTGATGCTGTTGCACGGATATCTACTGTGCTGAACGGACCTACTAATGAAGGGGTGGCACCCAGTCCGGGGATGGCAAAGTTGATGCCAAACGAACGCAGATTCACAGTCTGGTTGGCATAGGTGGTGCTGCCATCGATATTTGGAAGCAGTGCTGCCCGTGCCTGATGTTTCCGCGCTTCCGCTGCAGTGATCGATTCACGCGCCAGCTTCATTCTGGCAGCGCCGTCCGGTGCAAGTGCCATCTCAACTGCCTGCCTGAGACTGAGTTCAATCTGAGGACGGTCCTGGGCCAATACAACTGATGAGATCAGCAGAAAAAGGAAACTTCGCATCGATTACTTCTCCGAATAAACTGGTGCACGAAACCCTGCCGCTGCAAAGGTGACCAGCTCACCGATGGCGCGTTCGATGGGACC
This sequence comes from Bryobacteraceae bacterium, assembly GCA_037190045.1. Classification (GTDB taxonomy): domain Bacteria; phylum Acidobacteriota; class Terriglobia; order Bryobacterales; family Bryobacteraceae; genus JAPKYZ01. The sequence goes on from JBBCIQ010000004.1 coordinate 1,134,511, forward strand.
TGTGACGGATCGGTCCAGAAATTTTTCGACCAGTTGATGAGCGACAAGCATATGCAACATCGAACCCACAACAAACTGCATCCGCAGGATGACTTCAATCTGCGTGAGATGAGGCAAGCACCGCGAAAATGCAGTGATGTACCGGGCAGCCATCGGCTGAATCAGCTGGTCAAAAATGCGGGAACGAAGATCCGGGCGCTCCAGATACATCCTGCCAAATAGCGGCATAAAGGAAGCAATTGAACCATCGGGCATGTGTGTTGCTTCAATTACTGGACGGAAGAATGCATCCAGGACATCTTCAAGTTCCGGAGAAGAATTTATCTGTTCCAGCCTGTCCAGTCGAGCGACACGCTCATCGCTGATGGTTTTGAATCGGCGTTCATAAACAGACCACATTAACTCTTCCTTGGAGCGGAAATGGTAGTTTACGGATGCCAGATTTACTTCTGCATGTGCGGTGATTTCCCGGAGCGACGTGGCATCTACTCCCTTTTGGGAGAAGAGGAGTTCGGCTGAATCAAGAAGTTTGTCTCGCGTGCTTGCCTCATTCATACATTTGTTTGAATCATACGTTTGAATTAATGGATTGTCAATGAAAAAGCTGATGTAAACTTTGGAGACAATAAGGGACAGAAGGTTCATGCCCATGAAAATCCTGCTCTTTTCCGATATCCATTCCGATCTCAAGGCTTTGTCCACACTAGTTTCGATAGAAGCGGATCATTATGTCGCCGTGGGAGATCTGGTGAACTGGGCCCGTGGATTGGATGCGGTGGGTGAAATCCTGAAGCCGCTTGCGGGAAAGTTATCCGTGATCCCCGGGAATCATGAATCAGAGGGCGATATCGACGCATTCTGCCGTCGTTATGGATTTGAGAATCTTCATAGCAGGCAGACACAATGGGGACGATTTCATGTGGCAGCACTGGGATATTCCAATCCGACACCGTTCGATACCCCAGGAGAGTATACAGAAGAAGAGATTGCCAGGCGACTGGAGCTATTTGAAGGGCTTTCTCCGCTGATTCTGATCTGCCATTGTCCACCTGTGAATACCGCCCTCGATCAGGCTGGTCCCGGAAAGCATTTTGGCAGCAAGTCCATTGCGGATTTCATCGCGAAGAATCAGCCGGAGTATTTCTTCTGTGGGCACATCCATGAAGCAGCGGGGGTGGAAGTCACTCTCGGAACGACGCTCGGTCGCAATCTCGGCAAGAAAGGGTATCTGCTGGAAATCTGATCAGGGCAGATCCAGGCCGATATTTTCGACGGTTGTTTTCTGACCCAGGCTATCCTGCGCCACCATTTGTGCCTGAAATTTTCCCGAGTGAACGCCCAGAGGAGTGGTGAACTGGATTTCTCCATCGGGCAGATCCTTCAAAACTTCATCTTTCAGATTGAGATCCACTTTTCGGGTAATAAACTCCCGGATGTTTCCCGTCTGATCGAAGAGAGTGAAGGTCACCATAATGGTGTTCGAGTTCATCCCTGCTGTTCGGGAAAAAGGAATGTCTGCGGCCTTCAGACTCGCCACCAGTTCCAGTATGTGTTTTCCATCCGGAAGAGGAGCCAGTTGGGGAGTAAAGCGGATGGGGAGTTCCTGACGCCGGGCACCGCGGATCAGCATTGTTCCCAGTTCTCCCGTATATGTCTTTTGTTGCTCAGGAGTCAGGATGTGATAGCCTTTGCGGGCGTAGACAGTGACTCCTTTTTTGTTTTTCAGCCGGACCCTCAATGTCCGGAATTTTCCATCTGGTTTAAGGTCTTTGGGTTCAAATCCAAGGATGTAGGAATGCTCTGGCGGAACAGATAACCGTTTGAAGCCCTCCAGGAGGTGATTGTCATTGAAGAACCGTATTCCTCCGGTCCCTTCAGCCAACTCTGCCAGCATGTGGCCTTGCGTTGAAATCGCTGCCCGGTCAAAATCCTGTTCAATTGTCATCTCAGATGCATTTGCTGCACCCGTAAAAGGCCTGGAGGCATCCATTGTGGATTCTCCGTATATGCCACGAGCATCCATTGTGTTGATCTGCACTCCGCTACGGGTTGCAAGATCGATCAGAGCAGATTTTTCGTAATTCAGTCCTGGTGCGATGAACCCCGGGGAGACCAGAACAACAGATTTTTGTCCGGGCAGTACAGCCATTCGACGAGTCATGTGCTGAATTACGGAAAGGGATACCCGTGCCATCTGCTCTCCGAAAAAGTATGCTTCCCTTGCCGCATTTTCAACGAGTGAGATGGCAATGCTGGTTGGAGTATGAGGCATGCAATTTGCGAGTTTGATCAGGCCAGCGGTCATTGCACGAGGGTCGCTATGGTTAAAGATTTTCTCTCCCAGATAGTAATCGATGTCCGGACATTTGGGGGCTTTGCTGGTTCTGGGGCTCAATTTTTCTAAAGTTGCTTTGAGCTTTTCCCGATCTGTGGTGAAGTCCAGAACTGTCTGTCCGGATGTTGTAAAGATGCCAATCTGGTCCTCAAACCCCATATTTTTCAGATTCTCGAGAGCTGCTTTTTGCGCACGGGCGATATCTGCGAACTCAAGATGAACATCATCGAAAAGGTACGCCACAAACCGGGTGGATGCCTGATCACTGGATGCTTGCGGGACCAAATCAGGTGAAACAAGGGGATTGGTGTTGGAAGTGAGTCGGGATGTTTGGACTGATGCTGGTGCAGAACGGGTCTCGGCAGAAAATGTTGTGATCTCCTGTACCTTCTTTCGATCCAAAAGCTCGAAATCCGACTGTTGCAGCCCACCGATGGGATTCCCCTTTTTATCGAGGACAACCACGGGAACCAGGATCAGGTTGACACCCGTACGAAAAGTGGGCGTGTCTGTCTCGAGATTTTCTTTTTTCTGTGCCAGTGCTTCCTGGGGAAGCAGCATCGCCATGGTCAGCGCCAGGCATCCGACGTATCGAAACATAGTCACCCTCTTTCCTGGAGGATTTACGGGAGGAACCCCGTCGGAAATCTATTCCGCTCGACGAAGCAGGAATGAATATCGTTTCATGAAACTTGAAAAAATACCCGGGTCTTTGCTTGAAAAGTGCAATTGGTACACTAAGGATTCGTATGACACTCGATGAACTCGAGCGCGAATACGCGTCGCTCCGGCAGCAGGCAGAAGCTGTGCGGAGCTATCTTTGACGCATCTCAGAAGCGCTCTCAACTTGAAGAAGTAGAAAAACTGATTAGTGAACCGGATTTCTGGAATAACTCTGAGAAGAGCCAGAAGATCATGCAGGATCGCAAGCGGCTGGAAGAAGCTGTGCGCGATGACCAGCTGATTGCGTCCATGACGGATGATCTGGATACATTTCTGGAGCTGTCCAAAGAAGGCGAGGATGTTCTTTCTGATCTGAACCGCTCCTTCACCAGTCTCAGTGAACATCTGGAAAAGATGGAAAATCGCATGTTGCTCTCCGGTGAGAATGATCACATGGGTGCGATTGTGACCATCCATCCCGGAGCTGGCGGCACAGAATCCCAGGACTGGGCCGAAATTCTGCTCCGCATGTATCTGCGTTGGGCGGAACGGATGAAGTTTCCCACGGAAATCACGGACCGGATTGAAGGGGATGGGGCTGGCATCAAATCCGCCACCTTTGAAGTGGATGGTGAGTTTGCTTATGGACTGCTGCAGTCCGAAGTGGGCGTACACAGGCTGGTGCGAATTTCACCCTTTGACTCTGCCGCCCGGCGTCACACATCATTCGCCTCTGTATTCGTTTACCCGATTGTCGATGATGATGTTCCCATCGAGATCAAAGCCGATGATCTGCGCATCGATGTTTTCCGCGCTTCGGGTGCCGGTGGCCAGCATGTCAACCGGACAGAATCTGCGGTCCGCATGACACACTTGCCGACAGGCATTGTAGTGCAGTGCCAGACAGAACGAAGCCAGCACAAGAATCGCGCTTCCGCCATGAAGCAGCTCAAGGCACGCCTGTATGAGCATGAGATGGCGAAGAAACAGGCTGAGCAACGCAAGCTGGAAGACAGCAAGCTGGAGATCAACTTCGGCAGCCAGATTCGCAGCTATGTTCTGGCTCCTTACCGCATGATCAAGGATCACCGTACCAAGGCATCCATCGGTGATGTGGATCGTGTACTCGATGGGGATCTGGAAGAGCTGATCCATGCATTTTTGGTGTTCAAGCGCACCGGAAAAACAGTAGCCACTGACGGCAAAGACGACCTTGACGTCTGAGATTCAGCAAGCGGCTCAGATCATCCGGGCTGGTGGGCTGGTGGCTTTTCCTACGGAAACTGTTTATGGACTGGGTGCCAATGCACTGGATGAAAAAGCAGTGGCCCGGATCTATCAGGCGAAGGGACGCCCGGCTACCAGTCCTTTGATTGTTCATGTTGCGGATGTCGGGATGGCTCAATCTTTGGTGACGCGCTGGCCTGAAGCGGCAGAACAGCTGGCTTCGGAATACTGGCCGGGTGCCCTGACGCTGGTGCTTCCCAAGGCTGCCCATGTGCCGGATCAGGTCACGGCTGGGCTGCCGACAGTGGGAATCAGGATTCCCAACCATCCCGTGGCGCTGGCACTGATCCGTGCTGCGGGTGTTCCTATCGCTGCCCCGAGTGCCAACCGTTTTACCGAGCTTTCTCCGACTTCGGCAAATCATCTTCGAGAAGATCTGGCGGACTTTGTGCTGGATGGGGGCCCCTCACAGGTAGGCATTGAATCGACGGTGGTGTCCCTGGTAGGAGATACACCAGTATTACTGCGCCCCGGCGTGATCCACCTTGCCGGAATTTCATCTGTCAGTGAAGTCACCGGAGCGCACCCCTCACCGGGGATGCACCATCGCCACTATCAGCCGAAGACGAGGCTGGTTCTGGGGGACGCTCCCTCTTCGGGGAAGGGATATCGGCTGATCCTTCCTCAGAATCCAGTTGAGGCTGCAGGGATGTTATATGCCGCATTGCATGATCTGGATCAGCAGAATCTGGACTGGATTGCGGTAGAGCTTCCTCCGGATACTCCGGAATGGGCCGGAGTGCGTGATCGTTTGCAGCGTGCAGGCCGTCGTTGATCACTGCAGGCTACCCGCCAGCTGTCTACTGCCCTTTTCTCTTATAATTGCCTGATGCAGCGCACCCGATGGTGGATTCTCACTCTCCTCTTCTTTGCCACCACGATCAACTATCTTGACCGCATCGTTTTTTCTGTTCTGATTCCGGTCATTCGTGAAGACCTGAACCTGAATGATCAGGACTATGGCTATATCAATGCCGCATTCCAGGTCTGCTACACCATCGGCTTTATCTTCATGGGCGGTTTGATCGATAAATGGGGAACAAAGAAGGGATACACCTTTTCCGTCATCTGGTGGTCGCTGGCTGCGATCGGGCATGCCCTGTCGAAGGGCGCATTCGGTTTATCAATGTGGCGAGGGCTGCTGGGTTTAGGAGAAGCTGGCAATTTTCCAGCTGCCATCAAATCTGTCTCCGAGTGGTTTCCGAAGAAGGATCAGGCGCTTGCGATTGGCCTCTTTAATTCCGGCGCAACTATCTCGTCCATCATTGGACCACCGCTTTTTGCTTATCTGGTTGTCCACATGGGATGGCGATTCTGCTTTATCGTTACAGGCGGACTGGGATTTGTCTGGCTGATCTTCTGGCTGATGACTCCAAAGCCCCCCGTCTCTCAAGAGGATGAAAAAGAGCCACAGGTTTCATGGGGTGAAGCTTTGCGTCATCGTTCCACCTGGGGATTTGCTGTTGCGAAATTCTTCAGCGATCCGGTCTGGTGGTTTTATCTGTACTGGTTACCCCCCTATTTCTTCGATGTCCGCAAGATGGATCTCAAGGAAATTGGATGGGCGATCCCGGTGATCTACCTGATTGCAGGACTGGGCGGGGTGATTGGAGGATGGCTCTCAGGCCTGATGATCCGCAGGGGAATGGAGCCGTTACGCGCCAGAAAAGTTGGCATGGCTATTTTTGCACTGTGTATGCCTGTGGCGGCATGCAGCGTCCTGACGCCAAGCCCGGTCTGGGCGATTGCGCTGATCTCACTTGCGACTGCTGCCCATCAGGGTTGGTCATCCAATCTCTATGCAGTTACCTCGGATTCATTTCCCAAGAATGCAGTGGCATCAGTAACTGGCATCGGTGGCTGTGCCGGAGGAATTGGTGGCGTTCTGTTTTCCGCTCTCATTCCGGGATATGTGGTGACAAATTTTGGTTATACCCCGGTATTTCTGGCAATGGGTGTTTTCCATCTGCTGGGTCTGGTGATTTCTCATTTCCTCTTAAAGGAAGATAGGACTCCAGCCACTACTTAAAGCATTTTCCCGGCTGACGATAAAATAAAAGCTACACATGCTTTTTGGTGTTCGATACATCGCCGATGTGGCGATTCTGTTGGCAGCTCTCGGTCTGCAGAGCCTGGTGATCAGTCGACTGATCCGTGCTGAATGGCGTAATTCTCAAATCGTCAGAGTGCTGGAGTGGGTGAATGCAATCATCCTGTTAGTGGGCGCTGCCACGAACATGGCAGTGATTCTGGATCATTCCCTGCATGTCCATACAGTCTGGGTTCGTGGATTGACTCTGGCTTGGGGATTGGCTGTTCTGGGTGCAGGTGTGGTGGCTGTATTTCTCCCTGATGTTGAGAAGTATCGACACAGATCAGGGCGTCGAAAATTTCTTTCCACAGCTGGGCGGATTGCTGTAGCTGCACCTCTGGCAGTGACACTCACTGGCGCCTATGTCCGCCATCATTTCCGCCTGAAGGAAGTAGATGTTCATATTCCAAACCTGCCTAAAGATCTGGAAGGCCTGCGCATTGTGCAGATCTCAGATGTCCATCTGAGTCCATTTCTGTCGACTAAAGAATTTGCCCGTGTCATCGACATGGCCAATGAGACAAGGGCGAATATTGCGGTGGTGACAGGAGACCTGATTACAGCGGGGGGAGATCCGTTGGATGATGCATTGCGAGAAGTCGCACGGCTGAAGTCCGATGTGGGTATCTATGGATGCCATGGCAATCATGAGATCTACGCCCGTGCCTCAAACTATGCAACAGTGCAGGGAAAGAAACTGGGAATTGATTTTCTTCGTGGACAGGCGCAGTCTTTGCGGTTTGGAAATGCCACCCTGAACCTGGCTGGAGTCGATTATCAACGCATGCGAAATCCTTATCTGGTAGGAGGAGAGAAGCTGATCCAGCCGGATGCGGTGAATGTTCTGTTGTCCCACAACCCCGATGTGTTCTCTGTGTCGAAGGATCTTGGCTTTGATCTGACACTGAGTGGACATACACATGGCGGGCAGATCAATGTGGAAATTCTGCACCAGAACCTGAACGTTGCTCGTTTTGTGACACCCTATACCAATGGGCTGTATACAGAGAAAGGAAGATCTGTGTTTGTATCAGCGGGAATTGGGACTGTGGGTGTTCCTGTACGGTTTGGGGCTCCCCCGGAAGTAGCTTTAATTCGTTTGTGCGCTGTCTGATTCTGAGTGACATTCACGGCAACTGGCAGGCTCTTCAGGCCGTTCTGAAAGATGCCGAAGGTCAGTATGATCAGATCATCTGCTGTGGTGATCTGGTGGGTTACGGTGCCGACCCGAATAAAGTTCTGGATTGGGCGAAAGAACATATTACCCATGTCATCCGTGGGAATCATGACAAGGCTTGCAGTGGACTGGACTCTTTGGAATGGTTTAATCCCATTGCACGGATTTCCGCTCTGTGGACAATGGAAATCCTCACTCCTGAAAATAAACAGTATCTGAAAGATCTTCCTCAAGGTCCCATCGCTCTGGATTATTTCCGGATCTTCCATGGTTCCCCGGCAGATGAGGATGAGTACCTCACTTCTCCCCAGGATGTCATGCCGATCCGTTTCTATGTGGAAGGCAATATCTCATTCTTTGGCCATACTCATATGCAGGGTGGTTTTTTTCTGACACATAAGAACATCCAGCGGATTCCACGGCCTTCATTAGAAAGTGATGGGCATGAGCTGGAACTGGAAGAAAACTTTCGCTATCTGATCAATCCCGGTTCTGTAGGCCAACCAAGGGATGGAGATCCGCGGGCGGCTTATGTTCTTTATGAAGAAGGAAAGCCACGCTTGACGTATCGTCGTGTGGAATACGATATCGCTGGTGCTCAGGCACGGATTCGCGAAGAAGGTTTACCCGATGCTCTCGCCAATCGGCTGGCGATCGGAGCTTAGGAAAATCTTCCCGGCGATTGCAGGTCCCACTACTTTTGAAACTGCATCAAAACCTGCTTCACGCACACGTTCCACGGACCCGAATTCCGTGAGCAGTTTTCGGATGGTCTTCTCACCGATTCCCGGAATCTGTTCCAGCTCAGAGGTCAGGCGGCTGGCATTGCGCCGGGTGCGATGGAAGGTGACGGCAAATCGATGGGCTTCATCGCGGATGGTCTGGATCATATGCAGAATGGGCGAGAAACGATCGAGCATGATCGGTTCATCTTCCTGCCCATAGACATAAATGATCTCTTCCCGTTTTGCGATGGAGGCCAACGGTTGGTTCACGATTCCGATGGCTTCCAGTGCGTCGGCAGCAGCATGCAGCTGTCCCAGCCCCCCATCAATCAGGACAAGGCCAGGCATCTTCTTTCCCTCTTCCTTCAGACGTGAATAGCGGCGCGTTACCACTTCCCGCATGGATGCAAAATCATCGTTACCGATGACCGTCTTGATGATGAACTTCCGGTAGTCTGACTTCTTCATGCGTCCGTCTTCCCACACCACCATGGACGCTACCTTGTCCGTTCCCTGGATATGGGAGATGTCGAAGCATTCCACACGGGATGGTGGTTCCGGAAGGTTCAGCGCATCCTGTGCCGCTTCAATGATCTGTTTCGATGTTGGCTTCAGAACCCGGAAGCGCGCATTGAAGCTGTGCTGCGCATTGGTTTCCACCAAGGACAGCATCTGCTTTTTCTGCCCGCGTTGCGGGGTCAGAATTTCAACTTTCCGTCCCCGTTTTTCGGAAAGCAGGTCTTCGAGTACATTGCGATCCTCAAATTCCACCGGAACATGGATGATGGCCGGGATATATGCCTGGTCGAGATAAAGCTGTTTGATCAGGGAAGAGAAGAACTCTGCCACATCGAACTCTTCGATGTCCTCCCAGAAGAATTCACGACGATCGACAATGCGTCCGCGCCGCAGGTGGAACAGGTTGACAGCTACCAGCGGTGGTTCCGCATAGTAGGCAAGAATATCGATATCATCGCCTTCAGCTGCCGCCATCTTCTGGCGATCTTCCATCTCCTGCACGGTGGTGATCAGATCCCGCAGCGAAGCAGCTTTTTCGAAATTCATCTCCTCCGATGCAGTTTCCATGCGAGCCCGCAGATCATGGATCAGATCCCTGTGACGTCCTTCCAGAAAAGCTCGTGTATCGCGGGCATGTTCCGCATAGATAACTTCTGAAGTGAGCCCTTCTACGCAGGGACCCAGGCATCGATGGATGTGATATTGCAGGCACGGATTGCGATGGTTGCGGGTGAGATCCACCTTACAGGAGGGGATCTGGAAATGCCGATGGATGAACTGCACCAGTCTGTGTGCAAGATTGGCTGGGAAATAAGGACCGAAGTAAGCGGCTCCGTCCTTGCGGATCCTGCGGGTGACATAGACACGTGGATACTTTTCGTTGGTCAGCTTGATGTAAGGATAGGTCTTGTCATCGCGCAGCAGAATGTTGAAGCGTGGCTTCCACTGCTTGATGAGATTGTTTTCCAGCGCGAGAGCTTCCTTCTCGTTATCGACAAGAATGTACTCAATGTCGCGGGCTTCACTGATGAGTGAACTGGTCTTGCGGTCCAGCAGCCGTTCTTCGGTGAAATAGTTGCGGACACGGGCACGCAGGTTCTTCGCTTTGCCGACGTAAATGATCCGGTTATTGTCGTTTTTATAGAGGTAGACACCGGGTCGTGTGGGGAGTGCTGCGACCTTCTCACGAAGCAATTGATGGCGATCCGCGTCTATACTTCTAATTGTGGCACGTAGTTTTTTTCTGGCACTGCTGGCGGTCCTGATGGGCGTCTCTGTACCCGCATGGACACAGGAGTCAAAGCCTGCTGCGGATCAGTCTGCCACTGCTCAGGAATCCCAGGAACAGGAGCCTCCGGAAGAGGACGAAGAACTCAGTCGGCCTGAAAAGGAATACACATTCAATCCTTTACAGGCGGAGAACGTGTTCAAAGTCGGGAACTTCTACTTCAAGAAGGGCAGCTACAAATCGGCAATCAGCCGGTATGAAGAGGCGACAAAGTGGAATCCCGGATATGCCGAAGCGTATCTAAAACTGGGGGAGGCTCGTGAGAAGAACGGCAACCTCAGAAAAGCACTGGCGGCATATGAAAAGTATCTGGAACTGAGTCCGGACGCCAAAAATGCAGATGTCATTCGAAAGAAGTTGAAGGATAAACGTTAGTTTGCAGCGAAAACTTTTGCGGGGAAAGATCCACGGAGCCACCGTTACGGCTTCCGATATGCATTACCAGGGATCGATTGCAGTGGACACGGATCTGCTGGACGCAGCCGGGATTGTTCCATTTGAAAGCGTCCATGTCTGGAACGTGACCAACGGTGAGCGGTTTGAAACCTATGCCATTGCCAGTCCGGCAGGGACCGGAGAGATTCTGGTGAACGGAGCCGCCGCCCGCCTGGTGCAGAAGGGTGATAAGGTCATCATTGCTGCTTTTGGCTGGATGGATGAGAAGGAAGTAGCTGCTCATCAGCCAGCGATTGTGCTGGTGGATGGGGAGAATCGGAAGATTTAGCATTGGTGTAATTTATTTGTACGAGATTTTATTGTCCTGAGTGAACTATTTATCGATGTCACTCAATTTATTAACGCGTATACCTTGTCTGTATCACTTTACAGATAGAGTTAATCTTCAAAAAATAAAAGAACTGAATGGATTATATTCTGCCGCAAAATTAAGGGAGATGGATATATCATTTCAACCAGGAGGGGATCAATCTAGTATTAGTTTGGATATATCGTTCGGTATGGATGAATTTGTTCATCTATGTTTTATTTCTAAAGATCACCCAATGGAGATGAACATAAAATCTCGTAATCCGCAATCAGATCTAGTCTATCTTCATATAGATCGAGAAATCCTTTATGAGCCTGAAATCAAATTTGCAACGGGAGTAGGGTATGCAAAAGGAGTTGAAATAGTGTCAATTGATGAAGCTTGTGAACGTAGGATGATTGATTATGATGTCCTATATACATATATGCCATGGGGTGATCCAATGGTGAAACCAAGACGGCGTGCTGCAGAATTATGTGAAGTCTTGATTCCTGATCATGTTCCAATGAGGTTTATAAAAAAATTTTCAAATGGTTAAGCGTCCTATATTTATTCCAGAACTAAATAGCTCTGAGTTAGTCAGGGAGATTTTGGTGTCACTCAAATGGAATCCAGGATTTGCACAATCTCAAAAAGAAAAGAATATTGATTCTTTACATGAAGCAGCTAGAGAACTTGGGCTCATTCCATTGTTAGAAATATCTAGTAAATCGAAAAGTGAGCGAGGTAGGCATATGAGTGCATTTCACATGGAAGTACCTACCAAAAACTACGGTCGAATTAAGCTAGAGCTAGCATTTCAAGGTAGCAAGGTCTTTCAAAATGGAGGTCCATTCACGGATCTTTATTTGATAGGTGATGATGTGAAGAAAGTAAAAAGAGATGAGAGATTAAAGAAATCAGGCAAACTGATTGGGTTTAATTTTGAAGGTGTTGAGTTTCCTTTAGAGCCTAAAACAGCTTTTTATGATTGGCTCTATTGTTCTTTTTTATTAGAATATCGCGATTGGGCTGTGAAGCTATATAGTTACGCTGGGTTTACTGATATAGAATTTAATCCATACAAGTCCATAAATTGCCAAGCTCGCTCAGCAGCCCTATTTGTTTCTTTAATGCAACGTAATCAATTAGATATTGCGCTTAGATCCTCGGAAGATTTTATAAACATCCTTTTGAGGTCTGATTATCGTCCTCAGATTCGCACAGCAGGTTCTCAAGCTCAGTACTCCTTTGCTAGTTGAATTACTTTCCCCACACCATCTTCAGATCCGCTTCCGTAGTTTTCTTCCGCACATCCCGCATCTCTGTACTCACTTCCCGATTCACAGGAAAAATTGTCAGATCTCGCAATGCGAGCCGTTTGGGCTGGGCCATGCCAGAAAGAGATTTATCCAGTTCCAGAATGTTCGCCGCATTCAGTTCCAGCGCATGTTCATTGGGCTGATACATCTTGCCGACGGGATATTCCAGGAACGGAGTATTCGTCTGTTCAATATGACATCCCAGCACATGTGCAATGGGCTTCCCTTCAATGAAACCTGCCAGCCGATGGATGCTGCGTTTGTATTCGGCAAACTCGGCAACATACAAACGACCCGGATAGACAGAATCACCGGTGAGTAACAATCCTGTGCGGTGGTCGTAGACAGCGATGGAATCATCGGAGTGACCGGGGATAGCAACAATATCCATCACGCGTGATCCCAGATCCAGCTGCACCACATCTTCCGGCCAGGACTGGAAGCCGAAGAACTTCTGTACCGCTTCCACATTCGGTGCGACCAGAGTTGTATTGGGTCGATCTTTGAACTGGGCATCACCTGCTGTGTGATCTCCATGCCGATGGGAATGTGTCACCAGCAGAGGGATTTCTGTGCGGCTATTTACCTTCAGCCATCGCTCAATGACACGATCCACTGTTTCTCTGGTACGTGCATTGCGTGAACCTGTATCGAACAACATCGCCTTGTCCTTCCCGAAGATCAGGAAGAGGAACGGCTTCTCATAGTCGGTACACCCGGACTGGCGCAGGATATAGAAATCCGGGTTGTACTGATGAATCTGAAACTCCTGCATCTCCATGCAGACCGGACCTCCGGTGATCCATTGATTGGGTAATGTTCCCGGTTCCAGTCCTGCACCATCCGGCTGTGGAGCCTGTGCCAGAAGAGAGCCTGTACTGATCAGAAGAAGCCAGAAGAAAGTCCGCATATTCAAAACCTCGAAGAGAATCAGCAGCGGACAGGGCAGGGAAAGGACGCAACTCAGCGTGAAGAGAATCTTCAGAGTAACAATATTTCGATAGAATCATTCCCAGTCTGCTGAGAAGAATCAGCAGCGAGGAGACCTGTTTTCTCTATGTTCCATCACCGTCGAAGATTTCTGAAGACCCTTGCCGGAGGAGCCTTTGCTTTCGCTGCTCCTTTTGACAAGGCCGCTGCCGCGATTCGCAAAAAGGTGAAGATCACTGATGTAAAGTGCATGATCATCCGTGGCACCTGGGACTGGAATCTGGTTCGTATCGATACGGACGCTGGTATCTCCGGGATTGGTGAAGCTTACTGGGGATTTGGTGTGAAGGATATGATCCTGAATCAGCTGAAGCCTCTGGTTGTGGGGGAAGATCCGCTGAATGTGGACAAGCTCTACACCAAAATGCTGATGCGCAGCGCGGGGCAGGGAGCCATTGGTGGCGTGACGGTGACCGCTGCCAGTGGGGTGGAGATTGCTCTCTGGGATCTTGCCGGACGCTTGCTGGAAACACCGTCGGTGAATCTGCTGGGTGGACGCTTCCGCGATAAAGTGCGGTTCTATCGAACACTGCAGCGCGTGGATGATCCGGAAAACATGCAGCAATGGCGGGATCAGTTGCAAAGTGCTCGTGCGGAAAAGTTCGGCTGGACTGCATTCAAGTTGCAGGGCGATGGAATCCCTACCGGATCAGACCCGGAATACAAAGAACACGGCCATGACTTTTATACTCGTGGACTGACTGCCAAAGATCTGCGACGCATCGCAAAAGCGATGGAGACTGTGCGGGATGAGTTAGGACCGGACATCGACTTCGGTGTCGAGGCTCACTGGAAGTATGACGTGCGTGACGCGATCAACATGGCAAAGGCGATCGAACCTGTTGCGCCGATGTGGCTGGAAGATCCGGTACCGCCGGGGAATCCGGAAGCAATGGCTCGTGTGACCCATGCCGTCAATGTGCCGATTGCGACCGGGGAAAATCTTTATGGACGGGATGGCTTCCGCAAACTGATTGAACTCCAGGGATGCGACATCGTCCATATCGATATTCCCAAGTCCGGCGGACTGCTGGAATCCAAGAGAATTCACGACATGGCGGACAACTACTACATCGCCTCAGCTGCTCATAATCCGGCGAGTCCGGTGGGGACGATTGCGTCGGCACATGCGGCTGCTTCCATGCGGGATTTCCGGATCCATGAACTGGCGAAGTACATCGACTGGTGGCAGGATCTGGTGATCCATGATGGACCGATTTTCGAAAACGGCTACTATCGCATTCGTGAGAAGTCGGGCTTCGGTGTGGAACTGAATCCGGATGTGGCAAAAGCCCATCTTGCTCCCGGCGAAACCTGGTGGGGTTAGCTTTGGAATCCCAGTGCGCGGTCAATCAGCCGGATCATGGCAGATCTGTATTCGGAGGCATCGGCACCCAGTTCGATTGCAATGGCTGCCCGGTCGAACGCCGCGGAAAGTAAGTCGGCCAGAGCCTGAGCAGAAACATCGTGTTGACCGGTTTCAGCCAGTGCTGTTTCCACTCCTTCCCGCAATGTCCGAGCCGCGTTCGCATTGTCGAGTGCTGTGACTGCTGCCAGGCCAAGAACGGATGGGCCTTCCATCAATAAAAGCCGCGTCCGTCCGGGGACCCGCATGGCATCCAGATAGGCAAAGCTTCCCTGAATCATGGCATCTCTGATGGGAAGAGATGGCGGAGTCACCGACTCAATATCTTCAGCTACCTGGATTGCCTCACGCTCCAGAATTGCGTGAAAAAGATCCTTCTTATCAGCGAAATGATGATAGAGAGCACCTCTGGTGACTCCTGCCTGGGAAACAATTTCAGGTGTCCCTGTATCCGAAAATCCCTTCTGGATAAAGAGGTTGCGGGCAGTATCCATTAAAAGCTGGCGGGTTGCTTCCGATCTTTCCGGGTTTTTTCTGGACATACATACAGATTGTATGTTAAATAATAAATACATACTGTATGTATGTAAATAGGAGGATGTCGCAATGAAAATTACCAGCTACTATCCGGTTCTGATGGTGAAGGACGTCAGGAAAACAGCAGAGTTCTACACGAAGAATTTCAGATTTCAGGCTCTGTTTGACTGTGCGTGGTATATGCACTTGCAATCCACGGTGGATGAGTCCGTCAATCTTGCACTGCTGCAATATGATCATGAAACTGTTCCCGAACCGGCTCGCAGTCTTGCCACTGGAATGATTCTGAATTTTGAAGTGGAAGATGTGGATGCTTTCTATGAAGAGGCAAAGACTTCCGGGCTACCCATTCTCTCTGAACTGAAAGATGAAGAGTTTGGACAACGGCACTTCATCACTTGTGATCCGAATGGCGTCCTGATTGATGTGATCAAGCAGATCCCTCCCAGTGAAGAGTTCGCAAAGATGTATATGCAGTGATCAGCCTACCTGCTGTCATTTTTATAGATATTGCTGAGAATCAGGGGTATGATTCTCAGCAATAAAACTATATTGGTTCGATATTCAATTTGTGTTAGCTTATCTGATGTTTGAGGGGAATATCGAAGCTGTAAATTTCCCTATTCCTTTAAAACTATCTATACCTGTTAAGTGGCATTTGAACCAATTGTCATCCAGATAGCCTTGCGCATGTGCGAAGTGCTCATTACCTATATAGGGAATCAAACTTCCCCTGAGTACCTCTTCCTAAAGATGGAATGCAAAGGCAATTATTCATGTTTAATACAGGAATCCTCTCTCACTCTGGTTGTCGAAAAATCGGTGTCTTATTCCAATTGCTTATCTCTTTTATCGGAATATCCAGTGCTGCTTTTGCACAGGCAACCACTACGTCGCTCAGTGTCAGTCCGATAAATGAATCAAATCTATCGCAACAGGTGACGCTGACTGCGACGGTCACTCCCTCAACAGCAACAGGACAGGTTACTTTCTATTCCGATGTGAAGGTGGTGGGGACAGCCCAGCTTTCCGGGGGCATTGCTACCTTAAACACAAATTCACTTTCGTCCGGTAATACACAATTCCGTGCATATTATCTTGGTGATGGGTCTTATAACTCGAGCAGATCCTCATCTGTTACGCACAAAGTAAATGCGGGAGTTGGACTGAATTTTGTTCCTGGGGTAACTATGGCTACCGGGGCTCAGCCTTTAAGGTATACGTTAGTGGATATCAATAATGATGGAATTCCTGATTCTATAGTTCCTATCGCTTCAGGTCACACTCTGGAAATTCGAATTGGAAATGGAGATGGAACCTTTCAGAATCCTGTTCCTTTTCCCCATGCTTTCATCTTCCCTTGTGAAGTTGTAGTGATGGATTTGAATCAAGATGGCATTCAGGATCTGATTGTTTTGGATAAGGGTGTTACCGAAAACATCATTGTATTTCATGGTACAGGTGGAGGCCAGTTTACGTACAATCAGCAGATTCAAGGCGATGAGGAATCGGAAGGCGCTGAGGTTGCAGATTTCAATGAAGACGGTTATCCCGATGTGGCCATTGGGAATTCGAATGGGAATGTGCCAATCAATCAAATCCAGATTTTTTGGGGGAACGGGACGAATTTGAACCCTGTTCCGACAATCGTACCCGTCTTTGAACGTTCAGTATCCATGGTTGCAGCTGATTTCAATCAGGATGGGCATGTGGATATTGCAGCCGCATCATTATTAGGAAATCAGATCTCCATAATTCATGGGAATGGTAATGGCACATTCCAGCCGTATGTTTCAATTCCATCACCTCCATTTACCTTCTATCTGACGTCTGCAGATTTCAATCAGGATGGTTATCCCGACATTGCCACAGCAAATCTTTATAGTGATTCCATCTCAGTTTTTCTGAATAATGCCGGATCTGGATTCGCGGGTGATTCAGGATTCCCGGTAGTAGGTAGTCCCTATACCATCGTTTCGGGCGATATCAACGGAGATGGAAATACCGATATTATTTTTTCGACTGTACTCACCAATACTATTGATGTTTACCTGGGAGACGGAATGGGTGGATTTCAGAAACGGGGAGCATCAATCATCGGAAATGGTGCAATTATTGAACTGGCGGATCTGAACGGGGATCACATCTCTGATATTTTCATGGTTCATACAGGGGATGATCAGATCGGAGTCCTGTTAGGTGAATCGATTGGAAATTTAACAGCAATCAGCGGAACTCCCCAAAGCACTGCAGTGAACACTGCTTTTTCCACTGCAATGCAGGTGTCTGTTGAAGATAGTCATGGGAGCCCGGCAGAAGGAGTCGCTGTCCGGTTTACTGCTCCTTCTTCTGGTGCCAGTGGCACTTTTGCATTTTCTGCAACTGTTCTGACGGATGGATGTGGAATCGCTACCGCACCTCCATTTACGGCAAATGCAAATGGCGGAACTTATTCAGTTGTGGCAACCGTGGTTGGTTACTCGGGATCGGCTGTTTTTTCATTAACGAACACTGGCGGCGTTGTCAACAACATGGTATTTACGCAGCAGCCATCCAGTGCTGCTGCCGGTTCTGCCATTTCTCCGGCGATCGTTGTTCAGTTACAGGGTGGAAGTGGAAATAATCTTTTCCTGCCAGGGGTTCCGGTTACATTGACGCTCACCAGTGGGAATGGCGTACTGTCCGGGACAACCACTGTGTCCACCAATGCAAGCGGAGCTGCTGTATTCGGTGATTTGTCCATAGATCTGACTGGAGTGAAAGGCCTGACAGCGTCTGCCTCAGGATTGTCATCAGTGGTCAGTTCACTTTTCAATATTGTGACCCCGGGCAACGGCACACTGACTGCATATGCAGGTAAAGATCAGAGTACCCATCCGGGAACTCCATTCCCTCTGCCGTTACAGGTTCGATTCCAGGATATTTTTGGATTGCCTGTTGCCGGAACTGCTGTGACGTTTACCGTCCCTGCTTCCGGACCCAGAGGAGTATTCACACATTCATCAGTGGTGTGGACAGATGCAAATGGAATTGCGACTGCCCCTGAACTGATTGCGAACCATACACCTGGGGCATTTGAAGTCAGAGCAACGGTGGCAGGAATGAGCATTCCTGCAATTTTCAGGCTGACAGTTCTGGATGTTTTGCCGGGATCTCCACAAGTTCGTGGTCTCGTGAATGCTGCAAGTTTTTTCCGGGTCATCTCCGCTGATTCACTCATTACATTATTTGGAGATAATTTTTCTTCCATGCCAATAGAGGCGAAGGAGTTTCCTTTGCCCACAGAACTCGGTGGCATTTCTGTAACAGTAGATGGGTATCCTGCTCCTCTTCTTTTTGTCAATCAGAACCAGATCAACTTTCAGCTTCCCGATGTAGCGGAACTCACTGAACGGCCGGATCTTGCAAGCGTCGTGATTGTAGTCAAGCGGAATGGTGTTGGATCTTACAGTGTGGTTTTCCCTTTGCGAAAGACATCCCCTGGGATCTTCCTGAAACCAGAAACATTACATGCTGCTGCACGGAATCAGGATTTTTCATTAAATTCAGCATCGAACCCGGTTGCTCCCGGTGAAGTTATTCTTCTCTATGCAACCGGATTGGGTGAGGTGAATCCTAGAGTGGTTACAGGCGATGCTGCTCCAATGGAGCCGCTATCCTGGGGCACAGAAGAGGTTTCTGCTTTCGTCGGTAACCAATCCGCGAAGGTTCTGTTTTCAGGATTAGCTCCCGGCTTTGCCGGACTCTTCCAGGTAAACGTAGAAGTCCCTGAAAACCTGCATGAAGGGGAACATACAGTCTCCATTCGTGTAGGCGGGCTGGTTAGCAATACTGCAATGATCAGTGTTGGCAAGCCAAGGAAATGATTATCCTGATTCAGTGAGACATGGATTTCAGCATGGAATCTGTGTAAGACAGGAGTCTTTCCCTGCTGGTGAAGATAAAATCCGCCCATCCTGATGATGGATGGGCGGAATAAAAGAAGTCAGTACCGTTGAAAAAAGCAGTGAATAATCAGCTTTTCTTCGATCAGGCTGCCTTCGGCTGGCGAAGCTTTTTCCACTTCTTGCCGAGATACCGATTCCAGTACATGATGAAGCCTGTAATGGTGAGAAGAGGGAAGATGAGTCCCAGAACAAACCAGGCCCATTTCACGCCATATCCCCATGAGGTTCCGAAGTGAAGTGGTGCGATGAGCCAGAGTAGCCAGTCACCCATGGACTGGTTCTTGCCACGATGCCAGGTATAGAGATGGTCTCCCGTATGCTGATCGAAATAGATGAAATCAGTGTTTGAATAATCACCCATACGGCCTCGAGCCATATACACGGTGAAGATCGGCTTGCGACCCATTCCATAAAAAAACCCTTCCAGATATCCATCCGTAGAGATTTCCTGTGATTTTTTCAACACGGCCAGGACATCCAGCGGCGCTTCCGGTGCAGCGGGACGCTGGCCAATCTTGCGCATCTCTTCACCGGGGTAGTTCGCCGTAACTGCCGGAGAGATCTTCTCAATTGGAGTTCTGAACAATTGAGGCCATGTGAAATACATTCCAGTTGTAGCCCACATTAAAGAAAAGAAGACAGTCCAGAATCCGACAACACTATGAAGATCCCAGTTGATCCGTTTCCAGCTTCTGCGGAAATCCAGCAGCAGAGCTCGAGTCCAGGTCTTGATTCCAGGCCACCACAGAATCATGCCAGTAATTGTGAGAGCCAGAAGAACGGCCCCACCGATTCCGTTCCAGAGTCTTCCTTGTCGTCCGGATAAGAGATTGAAGTGGAAGTCTTCCATCCATTCCACCCAGGATTCCTCACGGTCAGCTGAGCCCGTCACTTCCCCTGTATGCGGGTGAACATAGACAGCCAATTGTTTGGGGCGAGGACCACCCATACCCTTTTGAGGTGGGCCAGCTTTACGGGCACCTGGCTTCGGCTTTTCCCGAACAGTAATCAGATAAAACGGATTTGCTTCTTGAGGACAGGCTGTAAGAAAAGCATTGTATTTGGGAAAAGCCAGATTTGCCTGATTTGCTGCATGAATCAGTTTTTCCGGCGTACACGCCTTGAGATCAACCGGGTCCACAGCAATGCGAGGCCGTGGCATCAGATCTTCCTTAAAAACCAGAATGGAACCACTGATGCCAATTGCAATCACATAAAGACCGACAATGATGCCAGCCCATAGATGAATCTGGAACATCGCTTTGCGGATCCAGACCTGCTGCGGTCTTTCAAGCAGCCGGCGCCATATGCCTGGCTGTTTCTTCTTGACTGGCACTGTGCTTACTGTCTGCAAACCGATCTACCTAGAACTGAAATCTCAATGCAAGCTGGAGAGAGCGAGGACCACCTACCTGATAGAGGGGATTCATTCCACCCATCTGGGCAGCCTGAGTTCCTGTTGCCCAGCCGAAGGGCTGAGCTGCTGTAGAGCGCTGGATGTTGCTTGCAATCGACCCAAAGTTTGCGTGGTTGAAGAGGTTGAATGCTTCTGCACGGAAAGTGGTGCGGAAGCGTTCGTTAAAGGTGAATGTTTTCCGGAAAGCAAGATCCGTTTGATAGGATGCAAAACCGCGAGCAATGTTTCTGCCTGCATTCCCGGATTGATTATTGGGGAGTACCGTGAATGCAGCCTGGTTGATCGCTCTTTTTCCTGGAGCCCCTTCAACAGTGATGTACAGGGGTTGACCAGCATTGTAATCAGGGCGAAGAGAATATGACATGCCCGCTGCATTTACATTCGTTGCGGCAATAATATCCACCGGCATTGCAGAGCGTGCAGAGATACGGGTATCAAGTCCCCATCCGGCAAGAATTCCGCTCAGGAATAAATTATCGTACCTTCCAGGTAACTCATAGGAAAGAGCTGTCTGAAAATTATGACGAATGTCATAGTTGGAGCTGGCTCTTTCAAAAACAGCAGATGTGAAGTTTACTGTGGCCAGGTCTAGAGCATGAGACCAGGTGTAGGATGTCAGCACCTGAAGTCCTTTTGAAAGATGACGGCGGAATTGGGTCTGCAGTGCATTGTAGCTGGAGGTTCCCCGATTGGTTGTGCCATACACATACGATGATCCCGGAGGAAATGCAGGATTGTTTACATTCTCCGGATAATACTGTCGGCCCATCAGAAGACGTCGTGCATTTGATCCAACATAGCTGACTGTGAGACTGTGTTTTGATCCAAGCTGCTGTTCAATTGTGGCATTCCACTGGAGAGCAAAAGGCATTTTCAGATTCGGATCAAAAGCAAATATCTGTGCATAAGCCGATGGGGCAAGCTCATAAGTAGGAGCAGGGATATTCCGCAACTCTTCTGCCGTCATGGGAAATGGTTTGTTGTTCAGATTGATGGTTCCTGTGATGCCAAGACCATACCAGTAACCTTCCGATGCCTGTACAGAGCTTGTGTCATGGAAAAGACCTGCGCCAGCGCGAAGAACTGTTGCATAGTTAGCACTATCATTCAGGCGATAGGCCAGACCAAGACGTGGTGCAAAGTTGTTGTAAGTGGTTTTCCACAAGTCAGTGCCCTTTGGAGCAACCTTCATGGTCGCGATATTGTCCAACTGATCTACTGTTGCTGGCTGGTTTCCATTGGCATCCCGAGGAGCCGGGCTCCATTCCCAGCGCACTCCCATAGAGAGATTTAGCCTACTTGATACTTTCCATTCATCCTGCAGGAACAGGGAAAGATTTTTGTATAAGGGAGCCATATCTCCAACCGAGCGATAACCAGTGAATAATTGTGGAGTGTTGGTGAGTAGCTGCGTCTGGTTGTAGTAAAAGGGGGTCTGGTAAAACCTGGGCATTGATGAGTTGGTTCTTAGATGGCGCCAGTCACCTCCTGCTTTGAACGTGTGACGCCCCTTGATGAATGTCAGATTATTGACGATATTAATCTGTCGTTGACGAATGGTTTGCGGATTCAGCCAGAAACCAGGGAAAGTGTTCACGCGATAGCTGAAGAGTGCCCAGTCAGTTTCCGAAAGTCCATCAAAGTCACTGATTTTGGTTGGAGTGGCTCCGCCAAAATTATCAATCTCAACTTTGGTCAACTGGTCGGGTAACGTGATGTTAAAACGAAACTCATTTGTGACGCTGTTGCTGAAGATATTCGTACTTCCGAGAGTGACCGTTTTCGTATTCACCTGAGCATCAGTGATCTGCGCCATGTTGGATGAGTACCGACTCATCGTGCTGGAAGGTACATAAGAAAACCATCCAAATAATCGAAAGCGATCATTGATGGCGTGATCAACTTTCAGACTGGTTGTATTGATTTTGCTTGGCTGAGAGTAGGAAGCAATGAATGGTGCTGTGTGACCTGCTTCCTCTGCGTAACCGGGAGTGGGCAATGGAAAAGCATTCAGAACCTGCTGCAGTTCAGGGGGTGCAATTCTTTCCCGCAATGCCTGTGTCGGAACACTGGTAATTCTGGATTCCTGTGGGCTGCGCAGGCGCAGAGCTTCATAGGAGAGAAAGAAGAAGGTCCGGTCTTTTCCGTTATAGACACCGGGGATCAGAGTAGGTCCGCCAAAAGTCCCGCCAAAATTATTCTGGCGCATTTTGATTTTTCCCACATTGTTCCGGTTGTTGAAAAAGCTGTTGGCATCCATCACATCATTTCGGAAGTATTCATACAAAGATCCATGGAATTCATTGGTTCCAGAGCGGGTGGTAAAGGAGAACTGACCTCCGGGGACTCTGCCATATTCAGCAGAGTAAGTTGAGGTGATTGCACGGAACTCCTGAAGCGCATCAATAGATACAAGACTCTGGGTTGTTCCTAGAGCAGTACTGTTGGAAAGTGAACCGGAGTACCCTCCGCCACGACCGGGAGAGTCTGTATTCACACCGACGTTCGCACTCACTCCATCCACCATGAAGTAATTCGATTCAGATCGCATCCCATTGACGCTCATCTGTCCGCTTCTGCCTGGACCGGACGAAGGGATCACTGTCACTCCGGGAACCAGTGTAAGCAGGGACTGGAAGCTGCGTCCGTTGAGGGGCATATTCTCGACAAACTTCTGGTCCACTACAGCGCTAAGTGAAGCATCGATTGTATTGATCTGTACACCACTTCCATCGATAGTGACTGACTGTGATTCCGATCCAACATTGAGAGAGAAATCCATGTTGAGTTTTGCTGCAACTTCCAGCCGGACGTTTTCCAGAACTTTACTCTCAAATCCTCTAGCTCTTGCTGTGGCCCGGTAATTCCCAGGAGCGAGTGATGGAATCCCATAACGCCCCTGATCATTCGTTGTGACAGATGTCTTGTTCTGAGTCCCCTCATGAATCAGTTCAACCGTGGCTTTGGAAATTGCTGAACCGCTGGGGTCGGTTACTGTTCCTGAAACCTGCACTTGTTGTGCAACTACTACTGGCATCAGGGAAAACAGAATCACGAGACCGGAGAGGGGTAAGGTAATGAATCTGGAGAGTGTAAGTCGTTCGAACATGAATATCTCTTGGTGTAATGTAAACATTTGAAAAATCAGGGCTAGATGCCGGATTTCCAAAGATGGAACGGGGGTGAAGGTGGATGAGCAAGACCTTCAATGTTGACCCGAATGTATTTATTATAGGGCTCAATTATTGCTTTTCAAGCAATTCATTTGCAATTTTGTTTTCTGTGGTACTGCATGTACCTGTTTTTATGGAGAAATCAAGGATGGCGAGAGGAAAGAAAGTGAGAACGGTTTTCAGATACAAATAAATTTTAATTTTGGAGGGATGTCACTGCCAGTAAAATATAGTGGAGGAATATAAGCTCAGCAAGAAGGTGAAAGCAGAATTTTAGAAAAGGAAGAAGCGGAAGCTGGTAGCGCTAAGGGGAATCGAACCCCTATTTGAGCCTTGAGAGGGCCCTGTCCTAACCGTTAGACGATAGCGCCAGCAGAAAACCGGACAGCTTTGATTATATCAGCCGTCCGGTTTTCTCTGTCAGGAGTTTACTCAAGGATGGATGAAATTTTCAGGTACTTTTCAGCCAGGTCCTTATTCTTACGGATTCCCGGGCTGCCGTTGTAGAGCATGTTGGCGTTTGTTGCAGCCAGCTTATCTCCGGAATCTGCCGCTTTGGCCAGCCAGACTGCGCCTTCCGGATTATTCTGCTCTGTACCTTTCCCAATGACATACATGATGCCAACCACTGCCTCTGCTGGATGATAACCCTGTTTAGCTGATTCGAGGGTTAACTGAAATGCCTTCACTGCATTGATGTCGACAGACTTTCCTGTGGAAAAATTCTTGCCTGTCAAATATGCACCACCTTCGCAAAAAGTCTTTGCAGCGGGGGAGTCAGCTGATGCGCAGGTTGAATAGTATTTTCGGTATCCGGCTGCCGTTTCTGTGGTTTCGGCCAGCCATGCTTCCCAGCCGCCCTTTGGTTCCGTCAGCTCCTTGCGGCCAAGATCACCGCGGAAGCTCCGATCACGGATCGGGGCCAGTGTGCTGTTGGCGATGGTGCGCAGTTCTTCATCTTCATCCTTCAGCATCTGGATCAGTGCCTTGAACAGGCCGGGGTCCTGACGTACACCATTAATCTGCAAACGGACTGCGTAAACAATCGCATCGGCGGCTGCTACCCGGTCAGCTGAGCTGACTGCTTTGGAAGGATCTGCCACAAAGCTGGTGAGCGCATCCTGCGCGGACTGGGATCGCCAGTTGGCCTGCAATGCCAGTGCCTTGACGGCAGAGCGGCGCACTGCGGGAACCGGATCTGTCAGTTTTGTTCCAAGGGCTGCATTGGCTTCTTCGCCAAAAATTCCGTACGAAAAAGTTTCTGCTGCTGCAGTACGGACCTTTGCGTCACTGGATGCCAGCAGCTTCTGGAGAACCTCTCCTGCCGGAACACCACCAACGATAGCAAGTGACTCATAGTAGCCCCGAGAGCTGATCACCGGCTTTGCTGCAAGAATCTTTTTCTCTCCACTTGAAAGCGGAAGATTTTTGTTGCGCAGTCGGCTTGCCCAGGCGATGGCGTCATCGTTGCTGGGTGGATGATAAGTGCGGGGAGCAAGTTCATCGAACTCACGGAAGATGACGTGATATCCCTTGGCATGTACGCGCGAAAATCCATCCCGTACGTTTGTGAGGTGATAGGAAAGATCACGCATGCCCAGAACCATATAGATTTCTGCACCGCTCTTCACCGGATCAAAACCAGGAGTGAGCTCATTGGGCATGGTCCACCAGCTCCAGCTGTATGAAATGCTTCCGGCAATGACGTTGGGATTGAGCATGGCCAGTTCCCCGGAGATTTTGCCGCCCTCTCCTTTGCCGTACATGTAAACACGACGAGGATTGACGGGGTAAGTCTTTTTCGCCCACTCGATCAGTTTTGCAATGGGTTCATGATCGACGGCTCCAAACTTATGGCCCTGTGGACCTCCGGCCAGAATGATGTACTGGTCACGGATGCCCAGTCGCTTCAGGGCTTCCCGAACCGGATAGATCTCATCTCCCACCGGTCGGTCGTGTTCCGGAAAAACAAGGATCAGGCCCAGTTGTTGTGCCGGATCTGCGGTATTTGCAGGAGCAACTGAATCAGGGGTTTCAATAACGTACTGGATGATAGTCTTTCCACTGGCGTCCTTCAGTTCGGAAGGTGGAGGGGCAGCTGCAAAAGTCAGAGTGCTTCCTGGAAGAAGGCCAAGAAGCAGGGTCGATATGAATTGAAATGTTCTCATGGGGGCATCGCATGAAATGCGAATTGAATAGTACAAATATATCGAATCACTTATTTTCCGGGAGTGATCCTTTCATTAAATAAACATCACGATAGAATGGCTGGCGTGAAACGATTGCTTATTTCAGCCTTACTCGTGATCGGCCTGGGGAGTGCCACGTCCCGCCCGCCGGATATCCCGTTTGAAAAAATCACAATTGATCTGGGGGTAAGCGAGACCTGCGCATTTGCTGATATCAACAAGGATGGAAAGCTGGATATTGTTTCCGGAGAGTTCTGGTATGAAGCTCCCACCTGGAAAAAACACCGGTTTCGTGAGATTCCTTTCATGAACAATTACATGGATGCTCTGAGTGACTTGCCAATGGATGTCAATGGCGATGGGTATCCGGATATTGTGACTGTGGGCTGGTTTTCAAAAGCAATCAATGTCTGGATGAATCCGGGTTTGAAGAAAATTGCATGGGTGCCTCGTCCGGTGGAGACGGAATACAGTGTGGAATTCGCCTTTCTGGTAGACATGGATAATGACGGAAAAGCTGAAGAGTTACTTCCACAGTTTGGCGATACCAAAGCACCGCTTGCCTGGTACGACCTGAAGAAATTTAAAGATGGAAAGCCCGAAAAACATATTGTCAGCGATCGAAGCTACGGACATGGCATTGGGGCAGGGGATATCAATGGAGATGGAAAAACAGACATTCTGACTCCGCAGGGCTGGTTTGAAGCAACAGACTCCGGCTGGAAGTGGCATCCGGATTTTGCAGATAAGAAATGGTCACTTGGTTTTATGCACGTGCTGGATGTGGATGGAGATGGAAAAAATGACATCATCACATCCCTGGCGCATGACTATGGCATTTTCTGGATGAAGAATCTGGGTAATGGTCAGTGGCAGGAAAGCACCATTGATGACTCCTGGTCTCAGGCGCATGCCACAACACTGATTGACATCAATGGTGACGGCAAGAAAGATATTGTGACCGGAAAGCGATATCACGCTCACAATGGCCGTGATCCGGGAGCCAAAGAGCCATTGGGTGTCTACTGGTATGAATATCGTCGCACTGCGGATGGAAAGCGTATTGAATGGATTCGTCATGTAGTGGATTACTCCACCCGCACAGGAGGAGGCATTCAGATTCCAGTAGCCGATATCGATGGTGATGGAGATCTGGATTTTGCTGTAGGAGGAAAGAGCGGTCTCTTCCTCTTTGTCAATCAGACGAAGTAGCTTTCTTGCGGGCAATGGCAAGATAGCCTGGGGTGGAGTCTTTCTGGACATCCACCCCGTCAAACAATGGAAGAATTACTGCAAACGGAATTGTGAGTGGTGCCAGCCACCATGCGATTTTGAGTGTTCCAAACAGACGCCGGGAGAGCACCCGGAAGATCCCGCCTACTGGCTTCAGTGATTCAACTTCAAATCCAGCAGTCTCCAGCAGGTAGCGCAATCCGTATCGTGTGTAGCGGAAATAATCGTGTGGAGCCTGATGTACATCCCACTCCAGCGGAACAATAATCAGCAGCGGGGCCCCCTGTTTCAGGACGCGTGCAACTTCTGAAAGAACAATGGCAGGTCTGCGAACATGCTCCAGTGTGACGATGTTAATGGCAGCGTTAAAGCTGTCCGTTCGAAATGGCAGAACTTCCAGATCCGCCAATGCTTCAATGCCAGAGTAATTCCACTGACTGTCGCCAACTGCTAGGTCAACACCGATATATTTCTGATGGGGAAATGAATTCCGGTGCCGCGCTTCTCCGGCTCCAGCATCCAGAACCAGAGATCCCTGAGGCAGCGATGCTGCAAACTCCCGAACAGCATCCTCAATGGTTGCCTCGAAGTGCATGATGTAACGGGAGAACCATCGGGGCATGGAATCGCGCAGCTGGTCGTACACCTATTTCTTCAGCCTCGCTTCCACCATGATGGTGGACCCGGCCCTACAGAAAGCCTCGAGAATCGTAAATGGCAGACAGGCCAGTGTGAGACCCAGATAAGTGATGCTGCGCAGGAATGCTACCAGTTCTGTTTCCTGAACTCCCCTGACTCTGCGAGCCATAGGGTCCAGGGAAGGGGCAATGGATGTTGCCATCCCTGCCGGATTATCCCGGAGTGAGAAGAACTTGCGTCGAACCACTTCAAACCCACACTCATCCAGAAGCTTCTCCAGATCGGAAGTCCGGAAATTCCAGAGGTGGCGAGGAATGTCTACGCCGTTCCAGTTTTCCCCAAACATCAGGAACTGCCAGCTGGCGGCATTTGGAACCTGTACGATCAGCCGACCTTCTGGTTCAAGGAGCTCATGTGCTTTCTGCAGGAAAGTTCGTGGATCCGGGACATGCTCCAGGACATGAAACATGCTCACTACAGAGATACTTCCTTTTTTGAGGGGGGCTTGCAGAAAATCTCCGCAAATCACAGGAACCGCATTTCCCTGCCATGCTGCTTTAGCCGCTGACAGAGAGTTGTCAAAGCCAATGGCTTTCACGTTGTCATCTCTGAGAAGACGGGCCAGCAATCCGCCGCTGCATCCGACGTCCAGCATGAGTCCTTTCTGTTTTTTTACAGTTTTCCGGATGAAGTGGACATGATCGTTCAACACCAGTCGACGGTACAGTTCAGACAGTTGCGACACTGCACCGGGAGAGGGGGAGAAGTAGTAATCCGGAGGATAGAACTGGCTCAGCTCGTGATCGGCCGGTTTCGGATAGAGCCGGAGGAACTGGCAGTTGCTGCACTCCACCACCTGGAACTTCCGTTCGGTAGTGCCGAACAGCCGGTCTGAACCTTCGAAAAGAGATTGAGCTTCGGTCTGTCCGCAAAGGGGGCAGCTTCCGCCTAGTTGGACTTCTCGTTGAGTGTCCGCAGAGAGATCCGGAACCGTTGCAGCAGTTGCCGTATCTCGGATGGGGTCAGCTTTCGAAATTTTTCAATCTCCTTCCTCTTGGCGAACATCCGCGGCAGCAGAGGAATCGCTCTGAGATCACCTTCCAGCATCGCCCATACAAGGCGTAATTTTCCACTGACACCTACAAACTTTGCTGTTTCTCCTTTTCCTCGCACTGCTGCCCAGACACCGGAAAGCAGCCGGAGGAAGTAATAGTAGGGATTCAGCAAAAGGACATGCCAGGGATAGAGCTTGGCTGCCAGCAGGACACGGTTTCTTTCAATCAGGGCCAGTCGTCGGACGCTGGCCACGCCCAGTGTGGTTCCCCGTCGATGATAGACCTCAGCCTTGGGGACATAGAGACAGTTCCATCCGGCGATCCGGGCACGCAGCCCCAGATCCGCATCGTCCACATAGGCGAAGAAGTCTTCGTCGAACCCTCCGACGGTGTCAATGATCTCCCGCCGATAAATTGCAGCGCAGCCATCCGGCCATGCTACTTCCTCGATTTCGTCATATTGCCCATGATCGATCTCTCCGCTTCCCCTGCCGCGCGGTTGTCCATCCATGTAGATCAGGTGGCCCACCTTGTCGATCCGGGAATGGTCTTCATAGACCAGAATTTTGCAGGCAGCCATTCCTACTTGAGGATCATCGAATACCGACATCAGATGTTCCAGCCATTGTGGATGCGCTGCTGCATCGTTATTCAGAAGTGCTACGAAGGGAGTTCGGGAAGCGGCAAATCCCTGATTGTTTGCTTCACAAAAACCTTTATTGACCGTATTGGAAATTACCTGCCCATGGAGACGACGGGATTGAATGAACTCTTCGAGTACCATGGGTACTGAGTCATCAGTGGAGCCGTTGTCGACGACAATGATCTCAAAGTCCTTGTAGGTCTGTAATTCCAAAGAAGTTAAACACTCGCGAAGCATCTCCTTCTGATTCAGGTTTGCTATCACGACAGATATCGAAAATGACCTCATGCTGAATGTAGTATTATAGCGGGCAGGTTGTTCAAAACCTTGAAGATATGAAATCTCTGGGAGCTATGCTCCGCAAGGAGCGAGAACGAGCGGGACGAACGCTGGAAGAAGTTTCCACGCAGACGAAGATCCGCCTGAGTTACCTGCAAGCGATAGAGAATGATCGCCTGGACACGATTCCTGGAGGCTTTTTCTCTCGCAGTTTTGTACGGCAGTACGCCCAGTCCCTTGGGGTAGATCTGGGGGAGGTCGAAAGACTGCTTGAAGTCGTCACCGTACCACCTACAGATACTGTGCCTGTAGAAAAAATCTATGAAGACTACCGCCCTACTGCGGGACTTCAGGCACGACAATCTGTCTTTGTATCTCCTGATCATGAAGCAGAGCCTGAAATGCTCCATGAGGCTGCTTATCTCAAGCCCTCTCATTCCGGAACCTTCTGGGTAGGGGTTGCGATGGTTCTCATCGCCGGGTCTGGAGCTTTCCTGACATGGCAGCACCGGCCAGAGATTTTTGAGAATGTCTTCGCCCAGTCTTCTGGAACGGTAAGCCCGTCCATGAATCGGCAGAGCCCGGCGTATCTTCCATCTGCACCCGTATCCAGCCCTGTTCCGGACACTACCACTCCTGCGGAAGCAGCGGCAGAAGCTCCGATTCCCGAAGCTACTACGCAGGCCTCCCCTGTGGAAGTAGCGGTTCTGGCTGTCGAAAAAAGCTGGGTCCGCCTGATTGTCGATGGCGAGCGTGTGTTCGGTGGAGTGATGGAGCCAGGAGAAACCAGGACACTGAATGGCGAACAGTCCGCAGTGGTGTTTACAGGAAACGCAGGAGGTCTGGATTTCCGATACAACGGAAAGCAGATTGGTACGGCAGGCCCGAAAGGCCAAGTGCGTACTGTTGTGTTCAGTACAGAGAATTGGGAAGTCAGGAACCAGCAGGTGAAGAAGAGCGACGAGTCATCTCCCGCTTCTTCTGATGTTGTTCGCGCGCCATAGCCAGTAGCTCATTCCTTCTTCTGCGCTTGATGCGTTCATCAAGTTTCCGCCAGAACTGCCGGAAATAGACCGCAGCACTCCAGAATGAAGTAATCACCACGCAAACCATTGCAATGTCTGCATACACTTTCAGTTCCGGCACCTGAAGGCTGACCAGCACCATGGAAATCGCGATCACCTGGAACACCATCTTGGTTTTTCCGATTTCATTGGCTGCGATTGTATAGCCTTCCGCTGCTGCAATACTTCTCAATCCGGAGATGGCAAACTCCCGTCCAATAATCAAAATGGCCATCCATCCGGAAATTGCATGAACCTGCACAAGGGAGATCAGCGCAGCTGAGATCAGAAGCTTGTCTGCAATCGGATCCAACAGCGTCCCGACGGTAGTGATCTGCTTCCAGCGCCGTGCCAGATAACCATCCAGAAGATCCGTCAATGCGGCTGCCAGGAAGATTGCCAAGGCCAGCATTTCCCGGCGTGCTTCACCAATAAGAGCAGTTACCAGTACAGGGACAAAGAAGATCCGGAGAAGCGTGAGAAGGTTGGGGAGGTTCATCCCTGTCATGACTATATCAGGTACTTTCCGAGACGTCGCTGAATACTCTCCGGAGCATCTGTTTCAATCTGACACTGATCATCCTGATAGGTCAGGGAGTGGATTCGGGTGTACTCATGGAGAAGATGGAGAGATCCACCGTCTCCTGCAGGAACCCTGAATACACATTGACTGACAGGATCGACAGGAAGGATCTGATCAATGGTGTCCAGCAGTTGATCAACTCCCTGACCCGTCAGTGCAGAGACAGCAACCGAAGGAATGGCTTGCTGCTCTTCACTTCCGGCAAGCAGTCTTTGAGCCACCACTTCAGCGGGAATCCCTTCTTCCATCTGGTCTGACTTGTTCAGGACCAGAATTTGCGGGGTCTCCGCAGCACCGATCTCGTGCAGAACCTTTCGTACCTGATTGGTGTATTCCTGCGCATAGGGGGCTGAGGCGTCTACCACGTGGAGAATCAGCCGGGCTTCTACCACTTCTTCTAGGGTGGCGCGAAAGGCGCGGACCAGGGTTGTGGGCAGGTTGCGGATGAACCCGACGGTGTCGGACATCAGAATTTTTCGTTTCGAGGGAAGGACAATCTGCCGTACAGTTGGGTCCAGCGTCGCGAACATACGGGAATCCGCAACCACATCCGATCCGGTCAGGCGGTTGAACAGAGTAGACTTGCCTGCATTTGTGTAGCCTGCCAGAGCAACAGTAGCCAATGGAACCGACTGGCGTTGTCTGCGCTGAATGGAACGTCCGCTCCGAACCCGTTCAATGTCTTTCTCAATGCGCTGGATCCGTCCGGCAATTTTCCTGCGATCTGTTTCGAGCTGTGTTTCACCCGGACCACGTGTTCCAATGCCTCCACCGAGCCGGGACATCGAAGATCCACGACCCACCAGACGGGGAAGCA
Organism: Bryobacteraceae bacterium; assembly: GCA_037190045.1. Lineage (GTDB taxonomy): Bacteria > Acidobacteriota > Terriglobia > Bryobacterales > Bryobacteraceae > JAPKYZ01. Next base: position 1,166,596 of record JBBCIQ010000004.1, read on the forward strand.
GATAGTTCAGCTGCGCAAGTTCAACCTGAAGCTGACCTTCTTTTGTGTGTGCGCGAGCAGCAAAGATATCCAGGATCAGCTGTGTCCGATCCACCACACGCGTGTCGAGAGCTTTTTCGAGATTGCGAAGCTGGGTAGGGGTGAGCTCTGTGTCGAAGATCACCACGTCCGCCTGATGGAAATCCACCAGCTTGCGGAGTTCATCTACTTTTCCGGATCCCAGAAGTGTAGCGGCAGTAGGGGCTTCCCGTACCTGCAGAACGGTATCCGCTACTTGTGCGCCTGCGGTCTGGGCAAGGACAGATAATTCTTCCAGTGATTCGGAGGGTGTAAGTGAAAAGAGGCCGGGTTCCGAAGAATTCTCTTTGGACCGGCCTTCTCTTCTCGATTCAATTCCTGCTAAGACTGCAATTTCCAGAGTAGTAACTTATTCTCCTGATACTCCGACGACAACAGGATTCTGAGGAGATGGTGCATGACCAGGAACTCCTGTACCTGCTCCATGGTGCGGAGCATTGGAATGTGTTGCACGGGAAATCACTACAGTTGAAATTGCATGCTTGAAAATTAACTGCTCCTGAGCATTTGCTTCCAGGATGACCGAATATTTATCAAAACTTTTAATTCTTCCCGAAAGTTTTACTCCGCTCATCAAATAAATGGTGAGATAGATTTTTTCCTTTCGGGCATTGTTCAGAAAAGCTTCCTGAATGTTTTGTTGTTGTGCTAGCTTTTCCATACTTTCCTTCTTCGAGCGCGAGAATACTAACGGAATTGGGCTATCCCGTTTCCAGAATTGTACACCAGATATCTATTGACGGTATAAGGAGATGACACCTGAAGTCCCTTGAATCTTATGGAAAACATCCAAATCGCAAAGCTGCTGAGTGAGACAGCAGACCTGATGGAGATTGCAGCGGAGGACTCATTCCGGGTCCGCAGTTACCGGAATGCAGCAGCTGCGATCGAAGGCTATCCGGAGCGTGTGGAGGATCTGCTTAGAAATCCCGAACGGAATGTGACAGAGATCCCAGGGATTGGCAAAGGGATCGCTGCCATCATTGCGGAGATTGCGGAGCGTGGATCGTTTGAGCGACGGGATGAAATGTTGGAGAAATATCCACCTACCGCGCTGGAGCTTCTGAAGATCCAGGGGCTGGGTCCCAAGTCTATCGCCCTCATCATTGAACACTTCCGGGCTACCACCATTGATGATCTGGAAAAGCTGGCGCAGGAACAGAAGCTCAGGACGCTTCCCCGCATGGGAGCAAAGCTGGAAGAGAAGGTACTGAAGTCCATTGCGCAATACCGCCGCAGCTCCGGTCGATTTCTTCTTAATTTTGCGTCCGGAATGGCATCCATTCTCGCGAATGATCTGTCTGCTGTAGATGGTGTCACCAATGTTGCAGTGGCAGGCAGCGTCCGACGAGGTAAGGAGACCATCGGGGATATCGATCTCCTGGTCACCGGACCGCAGGCAGAAAATGCTCTTGAGGTTTTTACTCATCATCCTCGTGTGTCTGATGTTCTGGCAAAAGGGGCGAACAAGGCCAGCGCTCACGTGGGAGTGGAGAATATCCAGGTGGATGTCCGAACGCTTCCGGAAGAAAACTTCGGTGCGGCTCTTCAGTATTTCACCGGATCGAAAGAACACAGCGTGGCCTTGCGGGTCCGTGCCGTGAAAATGGGGCTCACTCTGAATGAGTACAGCCTGTCCCGTGTTTCCGATGAAACGATTGTGGCCGCGCGTACAGAAGAAGAGGTCTATCAGGCGCTGGGGTTGGCCTGGATTCCTCCGGAACTTCGGGAAAACCATGGCGAGATTGAGGCTGCGGAGGCCAATGCCTTGCCTCGCCTTCTGGAACAATCCGCCATGCGCGGAGACCTGCACATGCACACGCGTGAATCGGATGGCCGGGGCACTCTGGAAGAGATGGCGGAGGCGGCGCGGGAGCTCGGTTATGAGTACATCGCAATTACCGATCATTCGAAAGCTTTGGCCATGGCTAACGGTCTGGATGAAAAAAGAACAATTGCCTTTGCTGAACGGGTGAAGCGAATCGGGGATTCACTGGGTATTCGTGTCTTCTCTGGCATCGAATGCGACATCATGCGTGATGGACACATGGATCTGGATGATGAGGCGCTGGCCGCTCTGGACTGGGTGGTGGGAAGTGTCCACAGCTATATGAATCAGGAATCCCCCGAGATGACAGAGCGCTATCTGGCAGCATTGGAAAATCGATATATCCGGGCCATCGGGCATCCCACCGGACGCGTACTGATGCATCGTGAAGGGTTCCCGTTTGATTTTGAACGGATCGCAACGGAAGCAGCGAAGAAGGGTGTCCTGATGGAAATTAACTCCAGTCCGGAGCGGCTGGATCTTTCCGATACGATGATTCGCAGTGCGAAAGCAAAGGGCTGCCGGTTTGTCATCTCAACCGATGCCCATCATGTCCGCCATCTTCCCAATATGCGTTACGGAGTGCTGACCGCCCGTCGGGGATGGCTTACGCAGGAAGATGTCATCAACACGCTGCCACTGGATCGCTTTGAGGCATTTCTCAGAAGTGGCCGAAGTTCGTCATGATGGAAGCATGAAGCTTGTTTCCTCCAAGGAAAAATATACATGCGGTCTCTTCTCGGTGACAGAGGATGTTGCCGTTGCTCCTGATGGATTTGAAATCAAGAGATCGATTGTCCGTCATCAGGGTTCGGCAGTCATGATGGCTGTTGATCCGAAAAAAAGAGTGCTTCTGGTTCGTCAGTATCGTCTTCCTGCGGAACAGTATCTGTGGGAACTTCCTGCCGGAAAAGTGGATGAAGGAGAAACACCGCTTCAGGCTGCGAAACGGGAACTGAAAGAGGAAACGGGCTATAAGGCAAAAAAGTGGACGAAGATGACTTCGTTCTATCCCAGTCCCGGCTTTCTGGGGGAAAAGATGACCATCTACCTCGCCTCAGAACTTGTTGAAGGGGAAGCAACGCCGATGGATGATGAACGGATTGAAAAGCGCTGGTTTACCGGCAAGGAGATCGATGATCTGATCCGTGCCGGCAAACTGAATGATGGAAAGACGCTGATCGGCTATAGCGTCTGGAAGCGATTTTTCAGCCAGGCAAAGAGCTGATCCAGTGCCTTGCGGCGGTGACTGACTTTGAACTTCTTTTCGGGAGGAGTTTCGGCAAAGGTCTGTTGAAACGGTGGGTAATAAAAGTGGGGATCGTAGCCAAAGCCTGAGTTGCCTCGGGCTTGATCCACGATCTCCCCTTCCACTTCTCCGCGGAATGTTGCCAGCACTTCACCCTTTTCTGCAATAGCAATCACACACACATAACGGGCAGTCCTTTGCTCGACACCCTGAAGTTCAGTAATCAGTTTTTGATTGTTCTCAGAATCGCTGCCTGCATAGCGCGCGGAGTGAATCCCCGGTGCTCCCCCAAGAGCATCCACTTCGAGACCGGAGTCTTCAGCGATGACTGGTCCATCCGTAAGAAGGGAATAATGCCGGGCTTTGATCGCGGCATTCTCTTCAAATGTTGACCCGTTCTCCTCTGGCGGATTGGACGTATCGACGGGTGCTGCTTCCAGTCCGGCCAGGGCGAATTCCCGGAGCTTTCCTTTGTTACTGGTTGCTGCGTAGAGTTTCATTCTGAACCTGCTGGAGTTCGGCAATTCCTTTGCGACCTAGTGCTACAAGTTGCGCCATCTGGTCATCATCAAAAGGTTCGCTCTCGGCAGTTGCCTGGAGTTCGATAAACTTTCCGCTGCCAGTCAGAACGATGTTCATATCGACCTCAGCGCTTTTGTCTTCCTCGTAACACAGATCCAGCAGAGGGGTTCCTCTATAGATGCCGACGCTGGTAGCGGCGACAGAATCCAGAATCGGATTTTCCTTGATTACCCCGGCCTGCAGATATTTGCGGATCGCCAGTTGGAGTGCAACATAGGCTCCGGTAATGGCGGCGGTGCGGGTGCCCCCGTCGGCCTGGATCACATCACAATCCACGATCACCGTGCGTTCACCCAGTTTTTTCATATCAACAATCGTCCGCAGTGAGCGGCCAATCAGTCGCTGGATCTCAAGCGTACGTCCGGACTGGCGTCCTTTGACCACCTCACGAGGTGTCCGCGCGGATGTGGCACGGGGAAGCATCGCATATTCTGCCGTCACCCAGCCTTTTCCCTGATTGCGCAGAAAAGGTGGAACGGTATCCTCTACGGATGCTGCACAGAGAACGCGGGTGTGTCCCACTTCAATCAGAACTGATCCCTCCGGAGTCTGTGTATAGCCGGGGATCATTTTTATCGGACGCAGCTGATCGGGTAGGCGTCCATCAAATCGGGTACTCATCTTCTGAAAATCTCGCTCATTCCTACAGGGAGGACTTCATCATTGAATAGAACAGGAGGCAGACCAGAGCAACGCCACCGACAATCAGAACCAGGCACGGAATGGCCTTCCAATTTCCTTTGACGGGGGCTGCCGCAGCTTTCTTTCCTTTGGCACTCTTGAGGGGTTTATACTTCGCCATCTTTACCACTCGATGCTAACATCGCGGTCAGATGAGAATATATCTGCTGCTGCTTTTCCTTGGTCTGATGGGCTGTTCCGGCCATCAGGAAATTCTTCTTCCGCAGGTGGTGGGAGAATGGAAACAGGTCAGTGTGGAGCTTGTTCCTGACTCTGGAGATGGTGTGATCACGCGTGATTATCGCTACGAAGGGTCTGCTGCCGTGAGTGTCACCACTCACCAGTACAAGTCGGGCACAGTCGCATTTGAAAAGTTCCAGCAATGGAAAGTGGAGCCGAATACGCTTCCGTTCCATCAGGGAAGCCTTCTGATTGTTCCCAAAGGGGAAGACAGAGAAGTTCTGCGCAGATTCTCTGATGTTCTTCAGCCAATGTTGCGATGAACTCCATCAACCGTTTCTTCCAGTTGTCGCTGACCGGCATGCTCGCAAGCGGATATATTGCGATTGCCGGAGCTGGGTATCTGAGCATCTATGTTCTTCTGATAGCTGCTGCGGCCCTGTTGCTGAAGACGGTTCTGATTCTCTCTCACAGGGATCTCCGTATTCCGGATTCGTGGGTCACACTGTCCACTGGAATCTGTATTCTTTTCCTGATCGGTGATTATCTCTGGCTCTCCCAGGATTTTCTGACCGTTACCGTTCATCTGGTTATTTTTCTGGCTATTGTGAAGCTGTTTACAGCAAGAACCCGCCGGGACTTCTTTTATCTTCAGGTGATTGCTTTTCTGGAAATTCTGGCGGCGTCGATGCTGTCTACCAGTGCATCTTTTTTCATCGGGCTGGCCATGTTTCTGTTCTTTGCGGTTGCCACTTTTGCGAGTGCGGAGATTCGCCGCTCCGGAACTGGACAGCAGATAGTGATCCATGGGGAACGAAGGGTGAACTGGCGCTTGTCCGCCCTGACGGGCTCGGTGACGCTGGGGATTCTCTGCCTGGCATCCGTCATGTTCTTCCTTTTGCCAAGGACAGCACGTGCAGCATTCCAGCATCTGATTGCGGAGAGATATCACATTGCCGGATTTTCCAATGAAGTGAATCTGGGACGAATTGGGGAGCTGAAGCAGCGCCAGACGCCGGTGGCCCACATCCGTGTGCTCGATCAATCCGGAGCGATTCCACCCATGTACTGGCGGGGGTCCGCCTTGCGGACATTCGATGGTCGTCGCTGGATCAATCCCCCTGCGGATACGGGAGAAATGCTGCGTCCTCAGGGAGGCGGGCTCATTCAGTTGGCGTCAGATGACCAGAGGCGCAGGGAAGGGAAGCGAATGGTCTACGAAGTGAATTTGCAGACCATGGTTTCCGACACGATTTTTGTTGCCGGGATTCCCGAGTTTCTGCAGATCAACTCACCCTATATCCGCCGTATGAGTGATGATGGACTCAAGACTGCATTCAATACGCAGAACGGGGCCCGCTATGTGGTTTACAGCTATCTCAATTCTGCTGCTGAGCCGGCGGCTCTGACCCATCGCTCTCGGATTGAACATCTGATTCTTCCTCCTGTGGATCCACGGGTCGTCGAACTTGCACGTTCTCTGGGAACTCCGGATGCGATCCAGAGGCATTTACGGAGTTCATATGGCTATACGCTGGCACTGCCGGAAACGCTTCCGGAAGATCCCACTGCGTATTTCCTGTTTGAGCGGAAACAGGGGCATTGTGAATACTTTGCCTCGGCAATGGCTGTGATGCTGCGAGTTCTGAATGTCCCTTCCCGGGTGGTTACAGGATTTTCCGGTGGAATCCGGAATGAGATCAGCGGATGGCATGTACTACGGACAGCAGATGCTCATAGCTGGGTGGAAGCCTGGATTGAAGGCCGGGGCTGGGTGGTGTTTGATCCTACCCCTGCGGACCCCAATGCCGCCAGCTTCGGGATTCAGGAAAAGTGGTCCATGTGGGTGGACGCACTGGATACCTTCTGGAAAGACTGGGTTCTGGGCTATAGCCTGGAACAGCAACTGAGCATTGTCTCCCGGGTCGAACAGAAACGAATGAGCTTTGATTTTCAGGCATTGCCCTTTCAGAAAATCGGACTCTGGGCGGGAGCTGGATTGATCCTCATTGGCCTGTGGTTCGTTGTTCCGAGGAAATGGAATTTTGCCTGGAAACGACGGCTCTCCATCCACGAAGCGGAACGCATGTACGACCAGTTGTTGAAGATCCTCAAAAAAAGAGGTGTGGAGCGTCCGGTATGGATGACGCCCCAGGAGTTTGCTCATCAGTTTCCGGCTGCCCCCTGGCGTGATTCCGCAGTGAAGTTTACACAGGCATACTATGACTTCCGTTTTGGTGGCAGGACGGAAGCTGCCTCAGAGATGCAAGCATTGCTGAAACAAGTGCGCAAGAGTTACTGATTCTTTCGAATGCCGTTCAGGGAATTTTGCGGAAGATTTTTTCTTCCGGAATTGCCGTGACACGGGCTCCAGCTGCTGCCAGTTCCTCATTTTTCAGATTAAGATTTTGCTGGATAAACTCAGAGGTCAGCTGCAGCTTTACTTCTGCTCCTGTCTTCCGGTTTCTGATGATACTGTAGACCTGATCTGCGGTGGAGGGTTCCATGCGCAGGTTCAGCTTCCCCACACTGGTGCCGGTTGCTGCTTGCAGTCCATCGATGATGCAACTCCACTGAACTTCCTGTGGAGCATAATGGATTACTTCCAGCTGGAAGTTTCCCCGGTTGGTTTTCAACTGACGCAGAGCAGCTTCTCCCATCCGGTAACCGGCGATAGCAAAAGGTCCGGTGCCTCCATGAATCAGAGATACGCGTTCTATGGCAGGGTCCTTGTCGTGATCATCGTGGGCAAGGGCAGGGACAACAGACAGAATCAGCAGTGCCAGTGCTGATATTTTTCGTGAACTTTGCATATGACCTCCATTTATCGGATCTGAAACGTCAGACTGGACCAGAAGCTTTCCCAGTCGGCAGTTGCCGGTTCCTGACACCGTTCCATCAGAACAGTGTGAAGTTTCCAGATACCTGCTGAAGATAGTGGGATCTTCAGTCTTCCATCTGCACCCGTGCGGCCAGCAACTTTTGTCGTAGCCTTGCCTTCAGGTGTCAGCCAGGACATTTCAATCTGAAGATCGGCCACAGGTTTTCCACGAAACAACACTTGAATGGGAAGAGTTTCGCCGGGTTTCAGCGAATAGGGATTGGCTTCCGGCATAATTTCGATGGGGTATCCCACTGAGTGGCGGTAGAAGTCAGAGGACTCTTCGGATTGCAGGATGGACTTCACATACTTGCTGTAGCGTTCCTTGCCTGACTGAGCGGCTTCTCCGTGTTCAGCCCGCCAGCGGATGACATGATCCAGACCTTCATGTTTGAGATACTTTTCAAAATCCAGAGGAGTCATTTCAATTCCGTTGGGTTTTGTCCGCACGGCCAGAATGATGTTTCCCTGATGGGCAATCTCTGCCTCACCCCGTACGAGTGTTCCGTCCACATACAGATCCTGAATTATTGAATTTCCCTGTACGGACAATACGGAGGGTTCGAGTAATCGTTCAATTCTTGCGGCTGCCTGGCTTTCCGGGAAATCATCCCCATTATGAAAGGCCACAGGTATTTTCTTTCCCGAACGCACATGGAACTCTTGTGGCATCAGATAAAGATCATGAGCCAGCATCGGAACGGTCAGAACAAAAACCATACTGATCCGAAAGAATAACGGGAACAGAAAAGGGTGGGTATCACTCGACAGCATCTCTACGAGTGATACCACATAAGCATAAGAAAAAATAATTCGTGTTACCGCTGCTCAGGGGATTCCCTGAATCAGGCGTTCCGAAAATATTTTGGCGAAGGTATAGATGGCTTGCATTGGGTTGGCCCCCACGGATGTAGGAAAGATGCTGCAATCCATCACATAAAGATTGGGGATTTCCCGGCCTTCTTTTGTATAGACTCTCTGATTTCTGGAAACGACGGCTCCATCCTCTGCTCTTCCCATTTTGTTGGTTGCCTGCAAATGAGCTGATGTCAGAACTGTCCTGTTCGGGATGAATTTGAGATTTCTTTCCACGAGATCAGCCTGGTCAATCTGGGTGAGATATGTACCTTGCATGGGAGAGAAGTGTGGCACCTCCAGAAGGTTTTCATTAGAAGGAACAACTACTTGTTTAGCGCCTGCCCGGAACATCATGCGGACGGCAATTGCGGTTCCGATCCGGAATCTTTCTTTGTCGCTCTCACTCAGCTTGTACTGAATAGCCGTGTTGCCCTGACTGTCCAGAAGAACACGGTTATCGCGAGATGGAGTATCCACCAGCATGCAGCCAAATCCCGCATAGTTGTTGTACTGGATGAGCTGTTCATAGACCTGCTTTCCACTTCCCGGAACAAGGAGTGATCCGTATGCAGGAAGCCCGGACATCGCCTCAAACAGAAATCCGGGAGAGACACCGAAAGAGTCCACATAGACAGAACTGTCCAGTCCTTCAGACAGATTGACCAGATTGTCAAACAAACCAAGGAGGGGCAGGGAAGGATGAAGGACCAGACCACGTCCTGTTTCGGGGTTATCCAGAATCGGATTGGTTTGCGCACTTTTCAGAAGAACCCGTGTAGAACCAATGGCTCCACCAGACAGGACGATATTTTCTGCTTCGATGTTTACAGGAACATTTGGCTCCAGATGAAGTCCGCAAGGATCAACCAGTGTGTTCCCGTATTCTGTCCAGGGGCTGGTTGAATGGAATCGTATTCCCACCGCACGAGGGCCACCGGATGTGTCCGGACTCAGGAGAATCTCATCCACGGTTGCATCCGGGATGATGCTGAGAGGATTTCCGGCATCCTCAATTGCTTCCAGCAGAAGCTGTTTTGCAGCATGTCTTTTGTCATTCACAGGGGACGGTGAGCCACCGACTGGGAAACGGTTTAGGTGATACAGCGATGGGTCAATTCCATAGGAAGCTGCACCGTCCCAGAGAGTACGATTATTTCGGTTGATCTCGGACTCATCCAGCGTTCGGGTCTGAATTTTGTCTCTGACCCATTGATAAGCGCTGGCAATCCGGTCGGTAGAGAAGTGTTGAGGCAAGACATACCCTTGATCAATCCAGTTGCGGATGCGGGCCTGAATAGTTGCTTCCAGGGGAGAGAATGCAAGGTCAATGTTGACGGCTGATCCGCCGCCGACAGTCTCTCCACTTCGAATGATGATTCCGTTGTCCGTAGACGTTGCGCGATCTCCGTTGTACATCAGGCGTGGATAACTTCGGGTGGTCATCGATCCCCACACAACAAAGGGACCTTTTTCCAGCAACACCACGCGCTTTCCAGCTTCTCTTAGCTGATGTGCAACGGTTGCCCCTCCGGGTCCGCTGCCGATGACGAGATAGTCGATGGGGCCATCTTTATGGCGAATGATCTTCTGTGCGGAGTCGTAATAAAGTCGACTGGGTGGCACTTGTGGAGCATTTCGTCTGGCATAGATGTCGGGCCGGTTGACGAAGGTCTGAGGAGGAGAAAACTCGGCAAGAGGCAATGCAAGAGGAAGATCCCAGATTCCTGAAAGGTAAGCCTCCCGGAGAACCATTGCTGTCTGGGTGGAAGCTTCTCCGCATCGTCCTTCAAAAAAATAGTTGAACACCTGTGAACGATATTGAGGAGCCATTGCTCCAAATCCGCCACTGGTGTGAATGAACTCCTGAATGGCTGGATTGGATGCGGAGGAAAGGCAGCTGTAGAAGGGAAAAGCCTGCGGGACGGTCATTGCCTTGAGAACATCCAGCAGTACGGAGTTACGGAATGCTTCCAACATTCCTGCACTGACTTCTTGCGCGATTTGACCGATGTCCGGACGGATCGAATCCGGAATGTTAATTTCTGCCTGAGGGAACCAGAGATCAAACAGAGCGGCATGAGTTCGGGCGATGGCTTCTTCCGGAATGTCCTGGGTTGTTTGGCTTTCTGATAGGGCGGAGTCTGCCTGAAGTTTTCTGGTAAATGCTGCGACTGCAGCGGACATAAGTGAAAAGTATTGCCTGCGGGTGAGTCCTCTCCGACTGGCGGAAGATGGTGGCGGTTGATTCATTTTTTACCTGCTCAGGATGGAATAAGAGTGGAGAGCTGAGCCGCGGCGGGTTGCTCAGGGTTACTTCCGGTTGCAGGAAGAAACCAGGAGGTACATAAAAAAATCATAGTCGCTTCGGGATTCTGTTGGCGGAATGGGGATCCTGAAATGGGTTCAGTGAGAACATTGAAGGGAACCGATGAAAGCAAACGTCAAGGCAGCAGCGATTTCTCACACCAGCCATCCGGGAAAGACAGAAATGAATCTTCAGGAGATTCGTCAATGGGCGAAGCGCGCATCGGATGAAGGCGTGGAACTGGCGCTGTTTCCTGAGCTGAGTGTGACTGGATTTATTCCCAATCATCCGGTGGGTGATCATGCTGTCTGGCTGAAGCAAGTGCTGGAAGGAGCATGGTCCACTGCAGAGCCACTGGCCGGAGATGCCGTTCGCGAACTGATCTCCATTTCCAATGAGACTGGCATGCTAATCGCGGCAGGGTTTCTGGAGAATGCAGGGAATGTCCTGCATAACACTCATGTGCTTGTGGGCGACGGGCAGCTTTATGGGTACTGGCGAAAAATGCACATTCCCATGTTTGAAATGCCTGTCTATAACGGAGGTGATGCTCCACAGGTTGTCGAAACTCCTCTGGGAAGGATTGGGATCAATATCTGTTTTGATACGCTGCTTCCGGAATCAACCCGTCTGCTGGGTGTACAGAACTGTGAGATTGGCTTATTCCCCTTTGCTGCGGATCCTCCTCCCGGAGATTCAGCAGGCTGGTCGAACTGGTGTGGTCCGGTTCTGAAGGCACGTTGCTCGGAGAATGGTCTTTTCGGTGTGGCCTGCAATTATCTTGGTGATGTTTCTTATGCAGGAGCTTCCCAGTCATTCCCCGGGGGCACGATGGTGATTGGGCCATCGGGCGAGCTGATTGCTGAAGATGCAGGCTCCATGTTGATTGCCGATCTTTCCGCGCAACGGATGATGGAAGCACGGGCAGCGTTTGAATACACCTTCCGTTTCCGGCGTCCGGAACTTTATCGTTCTCTCTGTTAATACTTCAGACTGAATTTTACAAAAGTCAGTGCATTTTTCCCTGACCAGCCTTGACTCCAATTCCTGTTTACCCTATTATCCTATCTATAAGATAGATTTTAGGAGATTGGACTGGAGGCAGCTGATTCTATGGAAAAAAATCAAAATACAGAGGAAATGACAAATCCAAAGATGGCAAGGGTAATTCCTTTCCGGGTAAAAAAACAGGCTTCCTCTGTAGCTGTCAGGCCTCATACCGGAAATCTGACAAAAATCTCACAGGATCGCCTGCAAAAGGGGAAGGAACTTCTGGAGCAGGAATGGGCGGCAATCCGTGCAGCACGTCAGTTTTTAATGGAACTGGAAAATGAACTCTCTGCCGGAGCCGAGGTAGAGGCAGGGGAACTGGTGTTTGACGAAGTGTTGAAGATGGTTCGACCAGCCCAAGGAACCGGCAAGAAGACAGCTGTCTCCGGAGTCTGATCAAACTGAAGGTGCGTCACAGGTGAATGATATGAGCCATCATTCTTCTTCCCGGACGCACACAGAATTCGTCTGGTTGGAAAATGGATCAGGCAGCTTTCGCTGTCTTGACAACCATCATGCACATTTCAGCGCAGTGGCGGCAGGCCTTAGCGCAGTTCATCATCATTTCGTTCTCTTTGCCCATTGCTTCGCAAGCCATTGCACAGTTCATGCACATCTCTTCGCACATCATGCACATCTTCATTGCCATTTCAGATTCACGCATCATGAAGTCTGCACACATCTGGCACATCTGAGCACAGTCCATCATCATCTTCATCATCTTTGCATCGCAGTCACCCATCTGCATGCACTGCATGACCATTTCTGTACAACAACGGTGGCATTCCATGCAGGCCTGGATACAAGCTTGCATTTCTTTCGACATCATCATTTCTATTTCCTCCGGAACCGATTATTGCAAGAAGCGAGCCCACGCTACTTACATTCCTATTGGAAACCAGTTTTGAACGGGAGTCAAGGAGAAAAACCGCTTCAAATCATTGATTTTAAATGGTTTATATCCCATGGGGGAGGTAGGAGAATTACAGCCCTAAACTCCTATCAACTGATGGGGAGTTTGGCATGAATACGATTTCCCGAAGATGTCGGTATGGATTACGGGCATTGTATTTACTCACCACCGAATACCAGCGCGGACCAATTTCCAGTGCCCGGATTGCAAGAGAAGAGAATATATCCCGTAAGTTTCTGGAAGCGATTCTTCTGCAGATGCGAAATAAAGGGATTGTGGAGAGTCAACAGGGGAAAAAAGGTGGCTATTACCTGTCTTCTCCTCCGGATCAGATTACTTTTGGAGCAATTGTTCGGGCGATTGATGGTCCATTGGAAACACTCCCCTGTATCCGCAAAGAAAATCCAAAACGTTGTCCGGATTGTGCGGATCTGAAAAACTGTGAGACCCGAACTGCAATGCTTGAAGTAAAAAATGCTTTAGCGAACGTTCTGGATGGAATGACACTCTCTGAACTTTGTAAGCAAAGAGTTGCCGATTCGATCATCCTCAACTACGACATCTGAAATATTCAGGCAATAATGTCATGAACCACATTGCCATGGACATCAGTCAGTCGGAAATCCCGTCCTGCATACTGGTAGGTCAACTTTGTATGGTCGAAACCCAGAAGGTGCAGGATGGTGGCATGCAGATCATGGAAGTGGACCTTATTGATGACTGAATAGTATCCGTAGTCATCTGTTTCTCCATACTGAAAACCAGGCTTGGTTCCTCCACCTGCCATCCACATTGTGAATGCTTCAGGATTGTGATCTCTGCCATCGGAGCCTTCTGCTGTTGGCGTTCGACCAAATTCGCCACCCCAAATGACAAGTGTATCCTTCAGTAATCCACGTGCTTTCAGATCCGTGAGCAATGCGGCGATAGGTTTGTCCACTTCCCGGGCGTTCTGCTCATGGTCTCTTTTCAGCGCGGTGTGCTGATCCCATTTATAGGTGTGACTTACCTGTACAAAACGGACACCACGTTCAGAAAGGCGACGGGCCATCAGACATTGACGGCCGAAGTCTTCAGTAATGCGGTCGTTGATGCCATACAGATCCAGAGTTGCTGCGGATTCTCCGGAAATATCTTGCAACTCCGGAGCTTCGCTCTGCATGCGAAACGCCAGTTCATAGGATTCAATCCTGCCATCCAGTTCACGATCCTTGCCGATTTTCGACAGCTGCTGCCGGTTCATGTGCTGGATGTAATCCAGCTCCATCCGCTGAATATCCCGTGGAGTCTCCTCATTGGCAATGAAAGGAATGCGGGCTTCTTTGGCGGGGACACCCACCGATCCTACGGGCGTTCCTGCATAGGGAGCCGGCAGAAAAGCAGACCCAAAATTGTTGGCTCCACCATGACTCTGGGTGGGAGAAATCGTGACAAAGCCAGGCATACTCTGGTTTTCGGTTCCCAGCCCATAAGTAATCCATGACCCCATGCTGGGACGGACGAAGGTATCGCTCCCCGTATGGAGTTCCAGAAGGGCACCTCCATGTCGGGAGTTGGATCCGTACATCGACTTGATAAAGCAGATGTCGTCCACTTTCTTTGCCACTTCCGGGAAAAGATCGCTGACCCACATTCCGCTTTCACCGTACTGCTTAAACTCCCATGGTGATTTCAGAAGATTGAATGTTTCTCCGGAAACTACTTTGGGGCGGGCAAACGGGAGGGGTTTGCCATGATCGCGGATCAGAAAAGGTTTGTAATCGAACGTATCTACCTGAGATGGACCACCGTGCATGAACAGGAAAATGACCCGCTTCGCTTTCGGAGCAAAGTGTGGCTGCTTTTCATGGAGAGGACCCTTGTCTTCTGCACGCGCGTTCGCACCGAGCATTCCCATCAGAGCCAGACTGCCAAACCCTGCGCTGCTTGCCCTGAGTAATTCGCGGCGGGAGACTGCGCGGTTGATATAGGAGTTCCAGTGAGCGTTCATGGTCTTCAGTTCTGTTTCCTGTTAATTCAGATAAATAAATTCATTGGACCCCAGCAGAGCTTTGCAGAAACTCTGCCATGCGAGGATTTTTCGTTCAGCATCATCAGGATGTCGATCGCGCATTGCCTGATCGATCTGCGAGATAAATGTCAGTGCATGATCCACTTCCTGTGCGGATGCTGGCCGAGACAATGCCCGTTCATATGCTGTACGGACTCTGGCTGCATCATCGATGTTCTGCTGGTTGAGCATGTCCTCAGCCATTTTCCGTGTGTTCTTCAGTACAAGAGAGCTGTTCATCATGAACAGTGCCTGCGGTGCAATCACGGATGAGTTGCGGTCACCGTTGGATGTTGCTGGGTCCGGCAGATCAAAGGCGGAGAAGACCTCATACATGGAGCTGCGCACAACCGGGATGTAGACTGCTCGCAGATTCCGGTCATAATCGACGCCTCCCCGCTTTGCCGTGTTGCTGACATACTGACGGTCTTTATAGTCCAGAATGCTTCCGCCCATGGCCGGATCAAGGTTTCCAGCGACGGTGACAACGGCATCCCGGACTGCTTCTGCTTCCAGTCGGCGGCGTGGCATCTTCCAGAGGAGAATGTTTTCCGGATCAGTACTTTCCGCTTTTTCATTGCGATCTGAACTCATCTGATAAGTGCTGGAAAGCATCATCAGGCGATGCATCTCCTTGATCGACCAGCCTCGTTCAACGAACTCGACAGCCAGCCAGTCCAGCAATGGCTGATTGGACGGCTTTTCTCCCAGACGTCCGAAGTTGTCTACAGAAGGCACGATGCCCCGTCCAAAATGCCAACGCCAGAGCCTGTTCACCATGACTCGACTGGTTAATGGATGATCTGGCTGTGTGATCCATTTTGCAAGTTGCAGACGACCGCTCTCATTCGAGCCGATGGGCGTCTGCTTTTCTCCAGCAATCACTTTCAGGAACTGACGTGGTACGGTCTTTCCCAGCGTCCAGTGACTTCCACGCAGATGGATGGCTAAATCGGCAATTTTCCCTTCGGTAATCCCCATGGCACTGGGTAATTGGGGTGTCGCATCAGCCAGCACTTTATGTTCTTTGTCCAGCCGGGCCAATGTGGCTTGGATCTCTTGCGGGAAGTATTGACGGGAATCGCGAGGTGAACGGAAGACACCTGCTTTTTCATAAAGGAACTCGCGCAATGCCTCATAAGCCGGGTTTTCAAGTCCGGAATTTTTTTTCCCCTTCTCTTCCGGATTAGGAGAATCTTTTGTTGCCCCTTTTAACTGTTCCTCACGGATCTGCCACTGATCGATGGTTTCAAGAAAAAGCTTCTCGTAGCGAACAGCCAGATCTTTCTTGTTTGCCGGGTGGAATCCTTCAAACAGTTTTGCGGCGGGGGATACCCATCCATTCATGGGCTGACCGTAGTTTTCCCAGGCAAAAAGAACAGAACTGGGTGCGCCCTTGGAACGGTTCAAACTGTCAATCAGCTGAACCAGAAATCCTGGATTGATTCCATACTGGCGTGCTACCTGAACCGTGCTGCGGGGAACAGGTGTTCCAGCAGGAAGGGAGAGCGTGCCAACTTTGAGCTTTTCGAAATAGGGGAACCGGCCTTTGTGTTCCAGGCGAAGAGTATTTTTTCCAGCTTTCAGCGGAAGAACTCCTATGACTGCCCATCCTTCTTCATCTGGAGATGCTGCTCTGTTCTCGATAGGTGGAGCACCGGTGTGGACCAGGAGGCCATTCACGTGGATGTCCGCCGTTCCTGCTCCTTTTTCCAATTCCAGCATGTCCAGTTGATAGTCGCCTGGTTTCGAAACAGTAATGGTGTATTCCGCAAAGAAAGGGCCATCTGTTTTGGGTGGAACATTGGATGAGCCCTTCTTCAGTTCACGAAGTGGATTTCCTTTTTCAAATGCAGTGGACTCCAGAATGGTTTCAAACTTCGCATTGTTGAGAGGCTGTAGCTGAACTTTCCGGTACCGCATGAGATCGTCAGAAGCCAGGAGATAAGAACTTATCTTGCGTTGTTCATCGGCAGAAAGCTTTCGATTTTCTTCCCCAGTGATCTGATTGATTTCTTTCTGTTTCTTTTCGACCTTTTCTTCATGATCACGCAACTTCTTTACTTCATCCGGTGGGGCAAGCGGATACTCATGCCACTTTGCGACGACTTTGAAGTTCTCCATGGTCTTTGAACTGCGGAAGATACCTGCCATGGAATAGTAGTCTGCATGTGTGATGGGGTCGAACTTGTGATCATGACAGCGGGCACAGCCCACGGTGAGGCCCATGAATGCTCGTGCTGTGGTGTCGAGTTGCTCATCGACAATATCCATTTCCATCTTGACCGGGTCATCCTCTGCCAACATCTTGGCTCCCAGTGAAAGGAACCCTGTCGCGGTCCATCGTTCAAAAGTAGTTTTCAGATCAGATGAAGGGGGAAGCAAATCACCAGCCAGTTGCTCCTGGACAAACTGATCGTATGGCTTGTCCTGATTAAAGGCATTGATGACATAGTCACGATACCGATAGGCATTTTTGTAGACCAGGTTTTCATCCATGCCATTTGAATCGGCATAACGTGCGACGTCAAGCCAGTGGCGTCCCCATCGTTCCCCATAATGTGGCGATGCCAGAAGCCGATCGACAACTTTGCGAAACGCTTCAGGGCTGTTGTCCTCCAGGAAGTTCTGCACCTCCTCTGCCGTAGGCGGAAGCCCGATCAGGTCATAAGTTGCACGCCGAATGAGTGTTCTTTTGTCCGCCGGAGCCGATGGTGCCAGCCCTTTGGCTTCCAGTCCAGAAAGAATGAAGACATCCACAGGGGATTTGACCCAGTCAGATTTGCTGACTTGAGGAAAGGTGGATTTTTTTGGATTTTCAAAAGCCCAGAACTTTTCAGCGGATTTTTCCTGTGCCGCTCCACCCCAGGGCGCCCCCATCTGTACCCACTGTGTCAGAATGGCGATTTCTGCATCCTTCAGCGATCCACTGGGAGGCATCTTCAGGTTTTCATCTACCTTGCGGATTGCTTTGATCAGGAGGCTGTCTTCTGGCTTTCCTTCCACCAGAGCCGGCCCATGTTTGCCACCTTTGAGGATTCCTTCCCGGGTGTCCAGACCTAATCCACCCATAGGCTGGCCCGTGGATGTATGGCATGCCATGCATTTGGCGACCAGAAGAGGCCGGACGTTTTTTTCGAAGAAATCACCGCCGGAAAGGTCCTGTCCCAGTAGGCTCAGGGAGGACAGGGCAAGAATCCCTAAAAAAGATAGGCAGGCTTTCAGGAATGAACACTTCAAAGTGTGCTGATTATATCGAGTTGGGGTAACGGATGTTAGCCCCAACTCTGTAATTTTTCTTCTACTTGCGACGAAGAGCCACTGTTGTTTCAGCAACGCGCTTGCCGAGTGCCTTTGCGATACTCAGATCCTCTGCAGTTGGTTGTAATTCACCTTGGGGTCCAGCGATGGTAGAAGGGCCATAGGGGGTGCCGCCACGGCCTTCTGTATGAATCATGCCTGGCGTGGAGTAGGGAACTCCGACAATAATCATTCCTAGATGAAGCAATGGGACCATCATGGTCAAAAGAGTGGTCTCCTGCCCTCCGTGAGTGGATGCGGTGGATGTAAAAACTCCTGCCGGTTTTCCTTCCATTTCACCCTTCAGCCAGAGTTGTGCCGTGCTGTCGATCAGGGCCTTCATCTGGGCGGTCATATTGCCATACCGGGTGGGAGATCCAAATATCACTCCATCGGCTTCCTTCAGATCGTCGAGAGTACATTCCGGGATATCAAGTTGAGACTGGTAAACGTCATAGCTGTATCCCTTTTCCTTTGAAATGTATTCCACATACTCGGGGAATTCGCGGACCCTTCGCACTACAACTTCGATGTCGCCCACTTCCTGAGCGCCTTCTTCTACTGCTTTGGCCATGGTTTTGATGTGGCCGTAAATACTATGATGAACGATTAATAATTTCATAAAAATTTCCGTGCTGATTAGTTCACTTTCACTGTTGCTTCTGCCGATACCGAACCGCCCGATTCATCTTCCGCAGTCAATATATAGGTAGTGGTTTCCTTCGGTGCTGCTTCTGCACAATAGCTGAGAGAAGGATGGATGTCAGGGCCACTTGGTTCAATTTTCACTTTTGACGCATTGACCACGCTGTAGCAAAGTAAGACTTTTGAGCCCCGCGTGGTGATTCCCGGATTGATATAGAAGGAGTTAATTTTCAAAGAATCTCCTCCTGCCTGTCGAATTGTTCTTTTATGGTCCTCCACTTCTTTTTGAGCAGCCTTCTTCTGGACTTCCGCCTCCGTGCTGTGCCGGGAATAGAAGGTCCAGCCAGTGTAGATAGCTGCCAGAAGAACCGGAATCCATCCCAGCTGAACAATTTTCTTTAGTTGATTATTTTTCATTCACTTCCCTTTTGCCCATGTTAAGGCCATTTGGTAGACTCTCTGTTGAAATATGGCGAAAGAGAAATTTGATCGAAGCAAGCCACACGTGAACGTGGGGACGATCGGGCATATTGATCACGGGAAGACGACGCTGACGGCGGCGATCACGAAGGTGATGGCGAAGAACAGTCCGAATGCAGTAGCGCGGAGT
>JBBCIQ010000005.1:0-616699 GCA_037190045.1 Bryobacteraceae bacterium
CGCCAATCCCTGCTTTACGGCCTCCACTCCTGCCATGAATGTCGTCGCCACCGACCCCATCCCGGGAATCAATATCCCTAACTTCCCCTCCGCTGGCGCGACCTTCACCTTCTCCTGCTTCTGTTCCTGCTTGTCCGACAAAGTGGTGCCTTCTTTCGAGCGTATTTACCCGGCCTATTGATCAAGGTCGTGTTTTGGTTAAGTTGTTATACTAGCACTTCTATTTGAATGTCGGCGCGGATAACGGCCATGATCTCAACTGTAATCATTGATGATGAACCACTTGCACTGGGCGAGTTAACTCATCTACTGAAGGACTTTTCTGAGATTGAAATTGCAGGCACCGCCTCAAATGGACTGAAAGCCGTCGAACTCATTGAAAATCTTGAACCTGACCTGGTTTTTCTGGATGTACAGATGCCAGGGCTGGATGGTATGGGCGTCATCCGGCAGCTTCGGGAAAAAAACATTCCACTTCCATACTTTGTCCTGGCTACCGCATTCGATCAATATGCAGTAGAAGCTTTCCGTCTGGATGCCATGGATTATCTCCTCAAGCCGGTGGAGAAATCCCGTTTATCGGAAACCATTGAGAGGGCTCGCAAGGTAATTGACGAAACCCAGCGACAGAACATGGATGTGCCTGCACAGCCGCGGACAACCCCGGTCCGCAATAAGATCCTGATTCGTCATGCCAGCCACAACCTGATTGTGGATGCCTCAGATATCATTTACGTCACCATTGAGGACGGCATCATTACGATCGTTACCAACGAACTGGAAGGCATCTCCAACTACCGGACACTGGAAGAGATGCAGTCTGATCTGGACCCTGATCTGTTCTGGCGAGTGCATCGTTCTTTCCTGGTGAATGTGAACAGAATCCGCGAAGTGGTGCCATGGTTCAAATCCAGTTTCCAGATCAAGATGGATGATCGCAAACAAACATTGATTCCTGTCAGCCGTTTTCAAACCAAAAAGCTCAGATCTCTTCTACGCATGTAGTACTTTTTTTTGAAAGTTTTTATTTACTTTCAATAGCTTATAAAAGAGACCCTCTCCCCAGTACCAGTCAAAGAGCCCACTCAGTACCCATTACCAAACAGTACCTATTTCTCTGTTTTTTCAATAACTTAAGCCGCACTATAGATTCAGGCCAAGGGAAAAAGCAGTTATAAATGGCCGGAAAGGGGTTCTGGACAGAAAAAATGACCTTCTCAAAACAAAAAGAGAAAAGATCACAGAAGGTCAGCAAGAGAGAATTTGAGAGTGTTACACTAGCCATTGCAGTTGCCGGTGTAGCTCAGTTGGTAGAGCATCTGACTTGTAATCAGAAGGTCGTCGGTTCGATTCCGACCGCCGGCTCCACTCCCTCAAATTTCTCACTTTTTTCTGAAAAAACTCTTCTCGGAATCCGATAGATAAGAGACCAGAGAAAAAATCAGTGAGGTCACTCCGTCAGTATTTAGTTATTCCAGTGATTTTGATCACGGCAGGATGCAGTCTCCATTCTGATCGTTCAAATCATGCGGCTGCTACGCCGGAGAAAACCACAACTGAGCAAAATCAACCCCAGGCTAAGGCAGAACGGATTGTCTACAAACACTCGGTCCTTCCCGGTGGAGTGGATACTCCTCAGCAACTGCGAATCCGTCTTGCGACAGACTCTACCGCTGCAAAGCATTA
This sequence comes from Bryobacteraceae bacterium, assembly GCA_037190045.1. Classification (GTDB taxonomy): domain Bacteria; phylum Acidobacteriota; class Terriglobia; order Bryobacterales; family Bryobacteraceae; genus JAPKYZ01. The sequence continues at coordinate 1,687 of JBBCIQ010000005.1, forward strand.
TGAAAAAGTGCCGGTAAGCCGACTGCGGGCAGCCCAGGTGGACAAGCCCAAGATGGTTTATGTCTCCTATCGCACCCAGGAAGGTATCTTCTGGACATCCAAAAAAGTTCCTCTGCGGAAAGGTGAACTGGTATTAGCCAGCGAAAGCAATGAGGAAATGGTCCGCGGCCGTTGCGGAAACCTGATTTCTGATACTCCTCAGCAACCCACCCTGGCCCATGAGCCTCTGGAAGAGCTGGAAGAGACAGAAACTCCGGTTTCTACATGGACACCTTCTACTACGGCAAATGCCTGGAATCCAGCCCCTCTTCTGACTGCGACACCCAATACTGACCCAGTTCAGCAGTTTCTGGACAACATGGGGCCACAGACTCCCGGGACAGCAAATAGCACTGGTGGATCTCCCATGATCGCTTCTGTTGGCGGTGGTGGAGGTTTTGGAGGTGGATTTGGCGGTGGCGGCTTCGGTCCCCTTCCCTATCCCGTAACTCCTGGAAACCCTGGCGAACCTGTTGACCCGAACAACCCATATCCACCAGTGAATCCCCCATATCCGGGTGACCCGAATCCTCCGGTTGGACCGCCGAATCCCCCGGTAAACCCGCCGGTCAATCCTCCGGTGAACCCGCCGGTCAATCCTCCGGTAAACCCGCCGGTCAATCCTCCGGTGAACCCACCGGTTAATCCTCCGGTAAACCCGCCGGTTATTCCTCCGGTGAACCCGCCGGTTGATCCTCCAGATCCAGGAGCAGAGGTTCCGGAACCGGGAACTATGCTGACCCTAGGTGTAGGAATTGCCTTGGTGATTGCTGGCGCGAAAAGACGGAATCAGAAAAAAGCACAGTAAGCATCCGAATAATTCAGCCTAGTCACAGAAACGGAGTTGTCCTGCAAGACGAGATAACTCCGTTTCTCCTTTTAGATAGCTTTCTCAGAAAGCTGACATTTCAGCTTCCTCAGTGATGCGACGAATACGCGTGAATCCTTCATCCAACTGAGGCTCTTCGAACTTCCCAACCAGATAATTCATGGCTTCATCCGGAACAATGCGTTCTCGCAAACGGTTTCGCTCTCTCGCAACTTCTGATGGAACATTGAACCAGAGCACTTCTGTATCAGCCTGGAACTTTTGGGCAATCCGGATATACTGCTGACGCTCCCATCGGGTAAGGTTGGTCGCATCAATATATGTCACAGCTTGTCCAGATCTCAGCCTGAGCCGGAGAATCATACGAAGGAGAAAAAATACCTGTCTGTTGACGGTCTGATTTGTTACGTCCCCGGTAAGAAGTACGCGAATCTCATCCGAAGAGATCGCTTGAATATTCCGGCTCTTCAGCCACGAAGACTTCCCGGAACCGGGCACCCCTACCATCAGAACTACAAGCAAAGATGCTGCTTTCGTTTGCTCAATAGACACTGTCAAAAGATTCCTCAACGACTTTTATGATACAGATGCTGTATGGCATTCCTCGAATTGCTTATAGACAAAATCTGGAGGAAGAAACCGCACCCCTTCTCTGAATCAGAAGAATATCTGGAAAGAAAAAGAATTGAAAAGGAACATTACAACGATTGCGCTGGGGTTCATGAGAATCTGCCGGACATTTTTCATTACTGGTCAGACCGATATATCAGACCAAAACTGGAAGCTTTTGGGTTTTCTTCACCCGACGATTTCTTTCGCTATTATCTGGAACAGAAATGCTTAGAAAATAGCAATAAATACAATCACTTTCTGAGTATTGGATCCGGAAACTGTGACCTCGAGAGCAATATTGCTCTCATCCTGAAGAACAAAGGGATTCAAAACTTCAATATCACTTGCCTGGATCTGAATGAAGCCATGTTGCAACGTGGAAAAGACCTGGCAGCAGAACAGAATGTTGCAGAGCATCTTGAGTTCAGGCAGGGGGACTTCAACAACTGGAAGTCAGACATGAGTTATGACGCCGTGATTGCAAATCAGTCTCTTCATCATGTCCTGGAACTGGAAAAACTGTTTAAGGAAATCAGAAGATCACTGAATCCCACCGGGATTTTCATTACTTCTGACATGATTGGCAGGAATGGTCATATGCGCTGGCCAGAGGCTCTTGCCATTGTCGAGGAGTACTGGCAGCAACTCCCCTCCCTATATAAATACAACAATCAACTCAAACGACAGGAGGACGTCTTCGACAATTGGGACTGTTCATTTGAATCGTTTGAAGGAATCCGTGCCCAGGACATCTTGCCACTTCTTCAGCAATATTTTCACTTTCATCTCTTTATTGGTTTTGCCAATATCATCTCCCCTTTTGTCGATCGGAGCTTCGGTCATAACTTCAATGCAAACAGCGATGCTGACCGATCCTTTATCGACAAACTGCACGAGCGCGACGAAGAAGAGATCAGGAAAGGGCATATCAAACCGACTCACATGCTGGCAGTGCTGGGCAATTCTCCAGCCCCTGATGGAATCAAGTATCATCCGCCACTGACTCCTGAGTTCTGTACCAGACATCCTGATCAAATTACACGAACAGCTTGAATTCAATGGATTGTCATTTGAAGGTTCTCCACGAAAGCTAAACTAGAACTTGACTTCGGCACGCGCCAAGATTTTCCTGGTTATCACGAATCTTGTTTCTGTTGCATGTCTCATCTGGGTATTGCACGATGCAGATCTGGGGAACCTGGGCAAAGAAATCTCCCAGATGAAACTGGGATGGGTCATCTTTGCAGCTGTCACAGACATTCTGGTTTATGGGATACAGGGATGGAGATGGAGCATCCTTCTCACTCCTGTATCTCAGATTCCTGTATTTCGCAGTATCCGCGCCATTTATGTGGGTCTCTTCGCAAATGAGATCCTTCCCTTTCGCACGGGCGAAGTGATTCGTTGCTATCTCCAGTCACGATGGGGGAATCTCCCCATCAGCGTCACGCTCTCTTCTGCTCTGATCGAAAGAATTTTTGATGGTATCTGGCTGGTGGTCTACCTGGGGATCATTGTGCAGCTAGTTCAGGTCCCCACCATTGTCCAGAATGGCGGATATGTGTTGATGCTGTTTATCGTCATTCTTTCCTCTGTGCTGGGATGGCTGATGTTTTACAAGAAGCAGGCAGCAAGTGTCACTGCATCCAGCAGGTGGGCAAAGCATCTGAGTGTTCTGATTGAGGATCTCCACGCCATCGGAAACTCCCGGTCTTTCTATTTCGCCTGGCTGGCCAGCCTTCCTCATCTCCTCAGCATGACCTTGCCAATCTATGGCGTTGCAAAAGCCTTCGGAATCGATAATCTGACGCTTCTGGATGCTGCGGTGATCAATGTCATCGTCCGATTGGGAACGGTTATTCCAAGCGCACCCGGAAATCTGGGCACTTACCAGTTTCTTGTCGTACTGGCTATGACTTTTCTGGGATTCGATGCTTCCCTTGCAAAAAGGTTCTCCATCATCCTGTGGAGCATTGTGACGCTTCCGCTGTTACTGGCAGGATTTGTGGCTCTGTCAGTGACGGGATTCAAGATCAGAGAACTGCAAAGTGAAGCGCAAAAGAAAAGCACCTCAAACAATTCCGTTTCGTCGGTATAAAATCCGATAATGGTGCTGAGACTATCTCTCGTTACTCTCTTGATTACGACGGCTGCTTTCGGACAACTCAGAATCATTGCCTTTGGTGCACATCCCGATGATTGCGATATCGGCATGGGAGGCACAGCCGCACTCTATGTGCAGGCCGGGCATAAAGTGAAATTTGTTTCAGTGACTAACGGTGATGCCGGACATCATGAGATGGGTGGCGGAGCCTTGGCAAAGAGGCGTTATGCCGAAACCCAGGAAGTAGCACGACGGCTGGGTATCGAGTATGACGTTCTTGACAACCACGATGGTGAGTTATCCACCAATCTGGAAATCAGAAAACAGATCATCCGCAAGATCCGCGAATGGAAAGCGGATATAGTGATCAGCCATCGCATCAATGACTATCATCCCGATCACCGATATACCGGCATGCTGGTCCAGGATGCGGCCTATATGGTGGTAGTACCCAACATGGCACCGGATACTCCACCGTTGAGAAAGAATCCGGTCTTCCTCTACTTCCAGGATCGATTCCGAAAACCTCAGCCATTCCAGCCGGATATTGTAGTGGCAATCGACGAGGTTCTGGATAAGAAGATTGACGCACTGGATGCGCATGTCAGCCAGTTTTATGAATGGCTGCCCTGGGTAGAAGGGACACTGGATCAGGTCCCCAAAGATCCAGCAGAGCGAAAGAAATGGCTACGGGAGAAGCGGGTGAGAAGAATTACACCCGAAGTTCGAGCGTCAGCCGAGAAATGGTACGGAAAGCAATCCGCTGACAGATTCCAGCATTTTGAAGCATTCGAAATCGCTGAGTATGGCAGTCAGCCGAATGAAGAGACTCTTCAGAATCTCTTTCCCATGACGAAGAAGTGATCACAACGACACTCCAGAGAGTGATTAATGCATCCGGGATAGTTCTGCATGCTGAACTGGCGCAATTATCGTCCCGAAGAACTCATGCCCCGGGTTATTTGAAAGATTTCCAGCTCAGCAATTCCGGAAATTATTATCTGGATGAGGATACCTATCGGAGCTCCATCCAGCAATTACTGAATGTTCCTGGAATTGCTGTGAGCAATGAAACAGCCGCCGTTTTTCTGGTCTTACAGGAACTGGCATCCGGTGGGGAAGTCCTGATTTCCCGCCAGGATCTAGCCGCTCTAAGTGAAAGAGAGCGCTTCTTGAGTGTTATCAACAGCGCAGGCGTAACCCCCGTCGAAGTTGGTTCCGAAGATATGGTCACCATTCAGGATTATGAAAAAGCGCTGAATGAAAACTCACGATTGATCCTGCTGCTCCATTCGTCAGTATCTGAAGGGCGACAGAAGTCATCTCTGCCACTGGAAGAACTGGCTCAACTGGCCCGGAAGGCAGAAATCTTCGTATATGAAGCCTTGGGAAATGGTTGTCTGGTCGATCTGAAAAATACAGGAATCTGTGAATCACTCATTCACCAGAGCCTGACTGCTGGAGCTGCTCTGATCAGCTTCTCTTGTGATCAGTTTTTGGGAGGCCCACAAGCCAGTCTGATAGCCGGAACACCATCACTGGTTCAGAGGATTGAGAATAACCCGCTATACCCTGCTCTCCAGCCCCCAGCATTAACGGTGGAGCTTCTGACGGGAGTTCTCAACCATTACATCCAAAAGGAAGAGCAGGAAATCCCAACCCTGTGGATGATTCAGAGAAGTTCAAATGAGATTCGTGCCCGTGCAATAGATCTGGCAGAAGGGATCGATGCTGAAGTCATTCCAGGACATAGTCTTGTAGGTAATCATCAGCTCCCCACCTGGTTGGTGGTCTTACAAGGAAATGCTGAAGAGTGGGACGGATACCTTCGCCGGAATGATCCGCCCATCTTTATCCATACAGAAAATAACCAAGCCGTGATTGACCTGCGCACTGTCTTCCCTGAGGAAGAATCTCTACTGAGAAAAGCAATTCAGGCGCGGGACTGATAGCTGCCGTCTACTGTGGAAACTCTGATTTTTTCGCCCTCATTGATAAATGGAGGCACTGTCACCACAAGGCCGGTCTGCATCTTGGCTGGTTTGCCGACGTTAGACACGCTGGCGCCCTTGATACCGGGCTCTGTTTCAATAACAGTCAGCTCCACAGAGGCAGGCAAAGCCACACTGATCGGGGTTCCTTCGTAAAAAGTGACCGAAACTTTCATATTTTCGATCAAGTAGTTTACGGAATCCCCTAACAGTTCACTGGTGAGATGAATCTGCTCAAAAGTTTCGGTGTTCATGAAGTAGTAATCTTCACGCTCAGCGTAGAGATATTCCATTTCCTGTTCATCCAGGGAGACACGATCCACCGAATCCGTAGAAGCATACCGGTGTTCAAATGAGGAACCATTGCGCAGGTTTCTCATTTTTACCTGAACAAAAGCGCGAAGATTACCGGGAGTGCGGTGAGTGGCGGAAACCACAGAGTGGAGTTCGTTGTTGAACTTAATCACCATTCCCGGGCGAAGATCATTTGCTTGCATAAAATTTGTAGGGGGGAAAATCTGATTTTAACAGAGTGATACCTTGTAAATCAGAGCACAAACTGATTCCAGAGTGAAGTGACCAGATCAGGAGTGCAGCAAAAATATATATGCGAATCCTAGTGGTTGAAGATGAAAAGCGAATTGCTGATTTTGTCAGCCGAGGGCTGGAAAGCGCGGGATATCTAGTAGATACTGCTCTGGATGGAACCAGCGCACTGGATCTGACTCATACGACAGAGTATGACCTGATCATCCTCGACATGATGTTGCCAGACATGGACGGTCTGAAAATTCTGGAAAAAATCCGAAACAGGAAAGTTTCTCCCCCTGTTCTGGTTTTGAGTGCCCGCGGGGGAGTGGATGATCGGGTGAAGGGCCTGGAAGTGGGCGCCGATGATTACCTCACCAAACCATTTGCTTTTGTTGAGCTTCTGGCACGTGTCAGGGTTCTTTTGCGTCGTGGACAACCCACTCCAGAACGGTTGCAGGTGGGCGATCTGTCCCTGGATTGCATTCGTCGCAAGGTCACGCGAAACGCTGAAGCGATTGATCTGGCACCAAAGGAATTCTCCATTCTGGAATACCTGATGAGAAACCGTGGACGTCCTCTTTCCCGAACCATGATTGTGGAACATGTATGGGACACGGATTATGATGGACTGACAAATATTGTCGATGTCTATATTCGTCACTTGCGTTCTAAAATTGACGATCCCTTTCCGGTCAAACTGATCCAAACAGTCCGTGGAATTGGATACATGCTGGAGAATCAGGATTCCAGTCAGGAAAACATCACTTGAGATGTCCAATGCACCCGGCATTCTGAGAATTACGCGATGGCTTCGGTTTCGTCTCACGCTGAGCTATGTCATCTTCTTCACTCTGCTTCTGGTTATCGTCGGGTTTTTCTTCCGCGGTGCTCTGAATTCCATTCAGAATGAGCAAGTCAATGAGATTCTTGAGGAAGAATGGGGTGCCGTTCGCGGCTATCTGAAAATTCAGAGAGACTCTCTTGATCGAATCCAGGCAGTGTGGGCATATGATCATGACGATCCGGAAACAGACCTGATCGTGGAGCGTCTGCGCAGCATTTGCCTGATTGCAGACAGCGATGGCCGTGTTATTGAAGTTTCTGACACCTATCGCAGAATCGGAATTGATTCCCCCGTAATCATCCGGCAACTGATCCGCGCAAACCGTTCCACAGTCGGAATTCGAGAAGCCTCAGACAATGAAAAATTCATGGTCCGCTCGGGAATCATCATTGATGAAAAGCATCCGGTATATGTGGCGATCGGCCGTTCTCTTTCTGCAAATAATGCCGTCCTGAACAGATTTACGACTCTTTATCTGACGTTATTGCCGATCATGATTCTGGGATGCAGCCTGTTGGGCTGGTTTGTTTCCAAGCGCGCATTGACTCCTGTCACGGAACTGGCTGCACGCACGGAAGCGATCTCAGGCTCTAACCTGAGCCTGAGAATTCCCTTGCGTGGCGCCGGTGATGAACTGGATCACCTGATTTCCACATTTAACAACATGGTGGAACGACTGGAAAAGTCTTTCATTCAGACTCGTCAATTTTCCACGGATGTCAGCCATGAGTTACGTACTCCATTGACCGTCATCCGCGGACAGCTTGAGGTTGCTCTTCTCACTGCTACCAAGGAAGACCAATATCGTGAAGCGATGATGACTGCTCTTCATGATGTCGAGCGACTATCCAACACAGTGCGAGCACTTCTGCATCTTTCGCAGGCGGAAAGTGGACAACTGACACTTCAGGTAAGCGAATTCAACCTTTGCACTCTGGTAGAAGATATCGCAGAACACTTCCGGATTCTTGCTGATGCGGGAGGGGTGCAGTTTAGCATCCATATGCAGCAACCATGCATCATCTCCGGAGATCGCATTCAGATTGAACGACTGGTTTCGAATCTTCTCTCAAACGCCATTAAATATACCCCCCATGATGGAAAGGTCGGGATTCATGTTTCCCAGAATCAGTCTGACGCGACAATCATCGTTGAAGACACAGGAAGAGGAATTCCACCTGAAGCCATGCCGCACATCTTTGATCGCTATTATCGTGTCCCCGGCCAACAGCGCGATCCTGAAACAGGACTAGGCCTGGGACTGAATTTTGTTTCCTGGATCGTTCGGGCTCACAAGGGTTCAATTGATGTTGATAGTACAGTCGGAAAAGGAACCAGGTTTGTCGTGAAGTTCCCTATCACAGGCATGGATAACTCTACCCCATCTGAACAGAAAGAAACACAGGATGTTTGAAACCAAGCAAAGAGAAGTCGAAGACATTACCGTCCTGGATCTCCATGGTCGTCTTGTACTCGGAGAGCCTTCCAGCATTCTCCGAACTCAGTTAAGTGACCTGATCAATACTGGCATTCGGAAGATCCTCCTCAACCTGGAAGATGTTGAATACATCGATTCCACCGGCCTGGGAACGCTGGTCATGGCAGCCACTTCTCTGAAAAAATCAGAGGGAAAGCTTGTTCTTCTCAACCTCAATCGAAGAAATATTGAACTTATGGTGATGACAAAACTCTCCACTGTCTTCGAAATTTTCAACGATGAGACTGATGCCATCAATAGCTTTTTCCCCGAGAGAAAAGTTCATAAATTCGACATCCTGAACTTCGTCCAGCAGCAAAAGGATTAACCTTTCACTGGAACTCCAGCAGGTAACGATAAACTGGAACTGTACCTATGGCTTTTGCTTCCATCCCGGAAGCCCTTGAGCTTTTTCGTGAAGGAAAAATGCTGATCATCGTCGATGACGAGGATCGTGAAAATGAAGGGGATCTGACCGTTGCTGCGGATAAGATTACTCCCGAAATCATCAACTTCATGGCAACTCATGGGCGCGGACTGATCTGTCTCGCACTTTCACCGGAAATCTGTGACCGGCTGGATCTTAAACTCATGTCGCCCGAAAATACTTCCAATTTCGGGACAAATTTCACAGAATCCATTGATGCTCTGGACGGGATCAGCACAGGCATCTCTGCCTTTGACCGTGCTCATACCATTCGCGTCGCCATGAGCAGTGAAGCGCTGCCACAGGATCTGGCACGTCCCGGCCATATGTTTCCACTCCGGGCAAAGGATGGTGGCGTGCTGGTTCGAGCAGGCCAGACAGAAGCAGCAGTGGATCTGGCGCGACTGGCAGGTTTGCCTCATGGAGGCGTGATCTGCGAGATCATGAACCCGGACGGATCAATGTCCCGGCTGCCGGAACTGATTGAATTCGCCAAAACTCATAACCTGAAAATTATCTCGGTGGCGGATCTGATTCGGTATCGCCTCCGCAATGAGAGATTCATACAGCGCATTGCCGAATCATCGGTCACCAATGAATTTGGTACTTTCCGCACAGTTTCCTATCTGAGTGCGGTGGATCAGCGCGCTCATCTTGCAATGATCTACGGAGATCAGCCGCATGATCCAGAACTGGTACGTGTCCAGCGACTGGAAGGCGATGTATTCCATGCGGTGGCACTCAATAGTGCTGTGCGTGGATCTCTTGCAGAAATTGTTTCCAATGGAAGTGGAGGAGTTGTCTTCCTGCAATTGAGTGGTCATGCGCAAACAGGCCCGTTACTGCATGAGGCTGGAATCGGAGCACAGATTCTTGCTGATCTTGGACTGCATCGTGTTCGGCTGCTGACAAACCATCCACGAAAAATTGTAGGACTAGAAGGATATGGAATCGAAGTGGTCTCGCAGGTCCGCATCCCGGAATGGAAAGGTGCATTTCAGGCACAGACCTCCTGAATACAGCGGTTATTTCAATAAAAAAGGTTCCTGATCCATACACGGATTCAGGAACCTTTGCTTTTGCGGTTTACTTCGCCTAGATCTTGGCCAGCCCCTGTTCGATATCCCAGAGAATATCGTCGAGATCTTCCGTGCCAATTGAGAAACGAACCATATCCGGAGTGACACCGGCTGCCAGCTGATTCTTCGCATCCAACTGCTGATGAGTAGTCGCTGCCGGTTGAATGACAAGGCTCCTCTGATCCCCAACATTTGCAAGATGGGAGAACAGCTTCAGGCTATCGACAAACTTCTTAGCCGATTCGTAGCCCCCCTTGATTCCAAAGCTGAATACGGCTCCGGCACCCTTAGGCAGATACTTCTGTGCGAGCTGGTAATAGGGAGAAGTGGGAAGTGATGGATACTTCACCCATTCCACCTTTGCATGCTCATCCAGGTATTTTGCGATGGCCAGCGTGTTCGACACATGACGATCCATGCGAAGCCCCAGCGTCTCGATCCCTTGCAGGAACAGGAACGCATTGAAGGGACTCAGACAGGCACCCATGTCACGCAAACCTTCTACACGACACTTGATGATGTATGAGAGAGGCCCCAGAACATCGGTATAAACCAGTCCGTGATAAGCAGGAGATGGCTTGGTGAGCATCGGGAAATTTCCCTTTGTCCAGTCAAACTTGCCGCTATCGATGATGATGCCGCCAATGGAATTCCCATGCCCCCCCATGAATTTGGTGAGCGACTGAACGACGATATCAGCACCGAAATCAATCGGACGGCACAGATAGGGCGACGCAAAAGTATTATCGATCACCAGTGGGATGTTGTGGTCATGAGCAATCTTTGCCACAGCTTCAATATCCAGAACATTGCCACGCGGATTCGAAATCGTTTCACCATAGATCAGCTTGGTCTTCGGAGTGATTGCCTTGCGGAAATTTTCCGGATCATCCGGCTCCACGAAAGTTGTTTCGAAACCAAGGCGGCGGAAGCTGACATCAAACTGTGTATGCGTGCCACCATACAGCGTAGCGGATGACACCATATGGTCACCGGCTTCCATCAGGTTGGATATGGCTGTGAACTGCGCAGCTTGTCCTGAAGAAGTCGCCAGTGCGCCGATTCCGTTCTCCAGTGAGGCCACTCTTTTTTCGAGAACGTCCGTCGTCGGATTCATGATGCGCGTATAGATGTTGCCGAACTTCTGTAAACCAAACAGGTCGGCGGCATCCTGTGAATCATCAAATACGAACGAGGTAGTCTGATAGATCGGCACTGCACGAGCTTTCATGCCGGTCTGCGGGTCATACCCTTCATGCAGGGCACGAGTATTAAATCCGAATTTTCTTTCGTCGCTCATTAGCTCCCCAATTTACCCTAACCACTTATCTAAATGTTCTTTTACAAAATCGTCATCATTCAGATGAGGATAGGCAGCATAGACACGGTCGATCTCTTCTTTCTGTCCCGGAGACAATCCCTCATTTGGATCCAGGCACCAGATACCTTCCAGCAGACCCTGTCGCCGCAGCACCTCATGCAATCCGGCGATGCATCCATGGAACGCATTGGCGGAATCAAAGAAAGCCGCATTGGTGTCGGTGACTTCCCAGGGATCAAAGCTCTCCGGATTCTTCACCATCTCCACTGCCTTCCGGGTCCAGACTGAGTAATGCCCCAGCAATCCGCCGGTGCACCAGTCACTTCTCAGATCCCAGATGATCGCATCGTCGTTACCGGTATAGAGGGAGATGTTCTTCCCTTTTGCTGCCCGCACCACATCCAGCGTCTGATAGCGATTGAATGGAGCAATCTTGATGGCAACAACATTCTCAATTTCACAAAGATCCGCCCACCACTGATAGGGAAGAACTTTTCCACCTACAGCAGGCTGAAGATAGAAGCCCATTACAGGAATGATCTTTGCCACTTCGCGCACGAAATCAAGATCAGTTGAGCGCACCAGAGCCAGATCATAATTCAGAGAAGCAGCTAGTTCTGCATCCTTCAGCGTCACCACTCCGGCGACCGCGAGACGATCAGCAGGAATCTCCGGGCGAGCAAGTTCCAGCACCGGACGCATCAGGCCGACATCACGAATCGCGAACTGAGTAGTATGAACGGCGACGGCCACTCCCAGCGATCCAGCCTCGATGTAATAACGGGTCAATGCCTTCTGACGCCGCTCATCCAGCTTCCGGTCTGCATTCAATGCCAGCGGATGGGCAGGGATCGCTCCGCCTTTGCGTAAAAGATCAATAGCGCCCATCGGTCACCTCAAAGTGGGTCGGCTTTCCATGCGTCTTGCCGCCCTTTTCCAGCCACCAGCCGATGCGCTCAATAGATTCTCCCGCACTGACGGTGGGATATCCGAACAGGCGCATGCATTTTGAAGCGTCATTCAGCAGAGCGACTTCACTTTCACTTCCCACAAACTCAGGTTCGATTTTGAAAATTCGTCCGAAATCCTCCGCAATCTTCTTTACGGAAAGTGTTTCCGGACCAGTCACATTCAACGGACCTCGTTGCCCGAAGCAGCGTAAGGCAATGGAGTTGGCATCACGCTGCCAGATGCAGTTCAACCGTCCCATACTGAGATCCACAGGCTGACGGGAAAGCACGGTCTGTGCAATGTCCACCAGAACGCCATAGCGATATTCCACCGCGTAGTTAAGTCGATAGAAAACAGCCGGAACCTGGTAATACTCGAAGATCCGTTCCCGTCCCAGAACCGTCTGGGCATACTCGCCGACAGGTTCTGTCAGGGTTTCTTCGGTTGCTCCGAAACGGGTGTAGGGGTAGATGTTTCCACTCGAGAACACCACAAATTCGGAATCCGGATATCGTTCACAAACACGCGATGGCAACAGGACATTCATCGCCCAGGTGGCACCGGGGTTTCCGGCTGTTCCGAACTTCTGTCCGGTCATGAACAGGATGTTTTTAACATCCGGGAGTTTCTTCAGATCTTCCGGGTTCAACAGATCGGCACGGATGATTTCGATGCCTGCCTGCTCCAGCCGTTCTGCCGCTGCCTGGTCGCTGAAGCGCGATACGGCAATCACTCTTTTTTCAGGAGCTGACCGTTTTGCCAGTAGAGCCAGGGTTGGCCCCATTTTGCCGCCTGCTCCAAGAAGCAGAAGGTCGCCATCCAGTTTTGCCAGTGCGTAACGATCTGCGTCCGTTGGCTCACTGAGAATATCTTCAATATCAATCACTTCTTGTATCCAATCTTCCTCAAAAAGTTATGGCGCCATTCCACGCCGTCCGGTCCTTCCACTCCCTTGGGATATGACCCATCGATCACTCCCAGCACTCCCCTGCCCTGCTCAGTTTCCGCAACGATGACTTCCACCGGATTGGCAGTAGCGCAAAAAATACTGACCACCTCCGGCACATCCTTGATGCGACCAAGCACATTGATAGGGAATCCATTCCGCATCACCACCACGAAACTATGCCCGGCAGCAATCTGTCCGGCATTGTACGCAGCAAGATCTTTCAATGATTCATCGTTACCTTCCACCCTCGTCAGACACTCGCCCGAGGCTTCGTTAAATGCGATGCCAAACTTCATGGACGGATTTGTGTTTACGATGGCTTCATAGATGTCTTCAACTGTCTTGATGAAATGGCTCTGTCCAAGGATCAGATTCACTCCATCAGGGATTTCGAGACGAATAGCCTTCAGTTCCATAGGGAAACCTTGAGAATATCAAGACGCGATCGCAACGATCCTAAAAAATACTCCCGCGGTGTGCTGCGCATGCACCGCGATGGCTTCGGTTTTGTGAAACCGGAGGTTCCTTTGCGCGGAATCGAGGGGGACATCTTCATTCCCCCGGAGAACGCCCAGCAGGCGATGCATGGCGATACCGTGCAGGTACGTGTGAAGCGATCCGGCACACGGGCAGAAGGGGAAATTGTCCAGATCCTGAAGCACGGCACGGAGACCATCGTGGGCGAATTCGTGATGCGCAAGAGAGGATTCTTTGTGAAACCTCATGACCCGCGCTTCCGTGACTGGATTGAGATTCCCTCCGGACTGGAGATACCCAAGCACCCCCTGAACGTGGACAGGGTGGGAGTGAAAGCTCCTGAAATCAAAACTCCTCTGGATCTCGACGGACAGATTGTCAACGTGAAGATCCTGGAGTATTCCGAAGGCGGAGACAGTGCCATCGGCCAGATCATTGAAGTGCTGGGACACCCCGATGATTTTGGAATTGATGTCGAAATCACCATCCGGAAGCACCATCTGCCAGACCAGTTTCCGGAAGAGGTACTGGAAGAAGCCAGAAGCTTCACAGAGCCCTCTGGTGACGATCTTAAGGGCCGGGAGGACTTCAGAGACTTTGACACCGTCACCATCGACGGAGAGACAGCACGCGACTTCGATGACGCGGTCTGGTTAGGCCGTCGGCCCAACGGAAATTGGGAACTGCACGTCCACATTGCCGACGTCAGCCATTACATCCGGCCGGGATCAGCCATTGACCGGGAAGCGCAGTTGCGTGGGACCAGTGTCTATTTCCCGGATCGCGCAATCCCGATGCTTCCCATCGAGCTTTCCACCGATATCTGCTCCCTGCGTCCACACGTGGACCGCTTAGTGGTTTCCGCCATTCTGGAGATTGATCATGATGGCCGGACGGTGGATGCCCGCTTTACGACGGGTGTAATTCGCAGTTCAGCGCGGATGACCTATACCCGCGTCTTTGAAATCCTGGAGACTGAAACATCCGGTCCTGAGTTCGAGAAATACTCCCGGATGCGGGATCTGGCACTCATTCTGAACAAGAAACGGGTCAAGCGCGGCTCACTCGATTTCGATCTTCCCGAAGCTGTCATCCAGTTCGATGAGGAAGGGGAAATGTCTTCCGTGATTCGTGGTCCCCGCAATATTGCTCACCGGATCATTGAAGAGTTCATGCTGGCTGCCAATGAAGCCGTCGCTGCTTTTCTGGAAGCAAAGAAAGTTCCTTCCATTTACCGTATCCACGAAACTCCGGACGCAAAAAAGATTCTGGAGTTTGAAGAGATCTCCAATCGGTTTGGTGTCTCGCTGAATGTAGGAGCCATCCCTGTCAAGAAGCACTATCTGGTGCAGAAGACGCGGGACGGAAAAAAGATTCGCCGGGATGTCATTCTGGCGGATGATTCCAAACCACTGGTTACTTCACGCAACTACCAGAAGCTCATCGCAAAAATAGCAGGCCGGCCCGAGGAACGCATCCTCAGCTACATGATGCTGCGCTCCCTGAAGCAGGCACGATACTCCGCTCAGAATGAGGGGCACTTCGCGCTGGCAGCAGAAGCATATACGCACTTCACTTCCCCGATTCGCCGCTACCCGGATCTGCTCGTCCACCGCATCCTCACAGAGCGCGACCAGCCGTCAGAAGGTGAACTGCATCAGCTTGCCGATGACTGTTCTTTGACGGAGCGACGGGCGGCGGAAGCAGAGCGGGAACTGCTGGAATGGAAAAAAGCGAAGTTCATGATGAATCGTGTCGGGGATGAGTTCCCGGCCATCATCATCTCCACCGTCAAGCCAGGTTTCTATGTGGAGCTGGATGACCTGTTCATTGAAGGACTGGTGACGCTGGACGCGATCCCCGGCGACCGCTATATCTTCAACGACAATACACGACGAGTGGTAGGGGTTCGGACGGGTCGTCAGTATTCCATCGGGGACAAGCTCAGGGTTCAGCTTCTCAGCGTGGATGCTGTGGAAAGACGTCTGTTCTTTGCTCCGGTTGGTGAATTTACCGGGACGATTGGAAAGCCCGGCGGTGGCTCTGGTCCGAAAACCGGAAAGGACAAATCATCAAAGGGATTCCGCGCCAAAGGAAAGAAACGGAAGCGGCGCTATTGAGCTGACCGGATCTTCTTCTCCAGTTCGCGGACCGCATCGATTGCGAGGACTGCAACGTGCTTTGATTCGTTGATCAGTCCTCCCATGGCTGCATCGATATCTTCACGTTGAAGCTGTTTCAGCTGATGGATGTCGCGGTCTGTCAGCAATTCTGTCAGCACGGATCCTGCTGCAATGCTGGCGGTACATCCACGAGACAGAAAAGCTGCATTCACAATTTTCCCTTTCTCCATCAGGACTGAGATCCGCAAAATATCTCCACAGGCGGGATTGGAAACCTCCACAACCAGTGCCGGAGGCGGCAGTTCCCCCACATTTCTGGGGTTTTCAAAATGGTCCAGCAAAACGGAACTATGCACGTACCTGTTATTCTCAAGGATTCCATGATCATTGTCGTTGCCGCCCTGATAGAGAAGGAAGGAAAGATCCTTGTCGGCCAACGCAAAAAGAACGACCGCCACGGCCTGAAGTGGGAATTTCCAGGGGGAAAAGTCGAATTCGGTGAGTCGCCTCACGAAGCGCTGGTGCGTGAGTTGCGGGAGGAACTGGGTATCGATGCGGTCATTGGCGAAGAAGTGATCCGTTATGAATACTCCTATGGCGGCAAGCCTCCCATTCTTCTGATCTTCAAACGGGTTCGCGAATATGAAGGCAATCCCTATTCGTATGAGTTTGAGGAGATCCGTTGGGTAGAACCGCAGGAGATGCCCGGTTTTGATTTCCTGGATGGTGATCTGGATTTCGTCCGCCGCCTTGCGCGCGGCGAGCTTTAACTCTTTGCTCTCAGCCTTACCCTCTCTGCATGACAAAATAGAGCATGACGCTCACGCGTACCTCTGTCTGTGCCCTGGATTGTCCGGACTGCTGTTCACTGCTGATCAATGTGGATGAACAAGGCAAGGGTTCGCGGCTGAGAGGAAATCCGGAACACCCCATCACGCGCGGATTTCTCTGCGGCAAAGTCGCCAAATATCTCGAACGAAATTACCATCCGCAACGCCTGATGCACCCGCTCAAAAGGATTGGGGAAAAGGGCGCAGGACACTTCACGCAAATCTCCTGGGAAGAAGCACTTCACACGATTGCGGAAAATCTTCAGCGAGTCTCTGACGCATACGGGCCGGAATCAATTCTTCCCTACAGTTATGCAGGCACCATGGGCATGTTGCAGGGAAACGGCATGGATCGCCGATTCTTTCATCAGCTGGGCGCTTCCCGTCTGGACCGCACCATCTGCTCATCAGCCGGAGGTGTGGGCATCACGAATGCCCTTGGCTATCGCTATGGAACCGAACCTGAACAGTTTGCCGAAGCAAAACTGATTATCGCCTGGGGGGCAAATATCCATGGCACCAATGTTCATCTCTGGCCCTTCATCGTGGAAGCTCGCCGCAAGGGAGCAAGACTGGTCACCATCGACCCCGTCCTGACCCGAACCGGTGCACTGGCGGACCAGCATCTTTACATCAATCCCGGCAGCGACCTTGCACTGGCACTGGGTCTGGCCCATGTCATCATCCGCGAAGATCTGCAGGATCATGAGTACGTCCGGCAGTACACCCATGGCTTCGAGGAACTGAAGGAACTGGTAGCAGACTACACACCAGAACATGTTTCCCGGATGACCGGAATTGCAGCCGGGGATATCGTCGCACTGGCACGAGAGTATGCCACAACTTCCCCTGCTGTCATCCGCCTGAATTATGGCATGCAGCGCTCAGAACGCGGCGGACGGGCTGTTCAGGCCATCGCTTCCCTTCCGGCGCTGGTGGGAGCATGGAAATATCCTGGAGGCGGTGTCCAACTGACCACCTCGGAGGCGTTCCACTTCAACCGCGAAGCCCTGCAACGTCCTGATCTGCAAGAGCGCTCACCGTTGGGCAGGCCATCGCGCATTCTGAACATGAGCCAGTTGGGAAAGATCCTGACGGAGATCGACAAGCCGCGAGTACATGCATTGGTCGTCTACAACTCCAACCCGGCCGCCATTGCACCGAACCAGTCTGCCGTCCGGAAAGGACTGAAGCGCGATGATCTGTTCACGGTAGTGCTGGAACATTTCCAGACCGATACTGCAGACTATGCGGATATCGTGCTGCCCGCAACCACATTCCTGGAACACACAGATCTCTACTACTCCTACGGGCATTACTACGTCCAGATGGCGCGTCCAGCACTGGAACCGCCGGGAGAGTGCAAACCGAATACCGAAATTTTTCGCCAGCTGGCCCGTGCCATGGGAATCCCCGATCCGGAGTTGCAGGCATCGGATGATGAACTGATTGACACCGCACTGAATACCAGTCATCCATTTCTTGAAGGAATCACCCGCAAGTCTTTGGAAGAAAACTCATTTATGAGACTAAAAATTGCACCTGAGGGTGAACCTTTTCTACCTTTTTCCCAAGGTAGATTCGGAACTTCGTCAGGAAAGTGCGAATTTGGGGCAGTTCATCTGAAATATGTGGCCCCAATTGAATCTCGTTACGGAAATGGGCTCGCGTCACGCTATCCGCTGGAAATGATCAGTTCCAAGAATGATGACAGCATGAACTCCACGTTCGGATACCGGCCCGCAGTGGATGCGGATACTGCGATCGCCTATATCCATCCGGGAGATGCTGCACTACGCGAGATCGTCAGCGGGGATCGCGTACGGGTCTTCAATGACCGGGGGAGCCTGACTCTCAGGGCAGAACTCAGCGAGGGTCTGCGGAAAGGTGTGGTGCGGATCCCGGCTGTTCGATGGGGAAAGCTGGCTGAAGATCGACAGACCGTCAACGTACTCACTTCTGAGCGTTTGACCGATATCGGGGGAGGTCCGACCTTTTACAACTGCCTGGTGGAAGTAGAACGCTGCGGAGACTGATCAGCTCTGCAACTCTGCAATCACTTCGGCAGCAACCTTGCGTGCTTCTTCCACAGCACCTACCGGAAAGCTGATTGCGCCCACTCTGGGATGTCCACCGCCGCCGTAACGTTCACAGATGGTGGCAAGGTTATGTTTCAGGTCACCCTTGACCCAGGGGCTGGATCCCACACTGACCTTAGTCCGGAAGCTGGATTCACTCACAGAAACCGTATAGGTACCTTCCGGGAAAAGATAATACGGAATGAACTTGTTGTAGCCGGAGATTCCCCGGTCCACCAGATCAAACGAGATGACTCCGTCCTTGCACTCCGCCTCTTCCCGAATCACATCCATGGACTTCAGATGCTTTTCATAGAGTGGCTGGTAAAGTGCCTGGATCTCCGGATCACTGATGATCTCTTCGAGTGTCATCTTCTGCATCATCCGGATAATACGCTGGACGGTTTCAGATCCACGGGCAGCCTCGATCACCAGAACCAGTTGGGTAGCGGGTGATTTCAGCCCGACAGCCTCTTCCGCACTGGCATAGAGTGCACCATCAATAATGTCTGCCCACTTGACCAGATCATGCAGATCTGTCGGACGGTATCCAAACTTTTGCGCCGTGACATCGGCAATATATTTCGTACAGGAACGGTACGTGGGATCGAAAAACTTCTGGCTTTTGTCTCCCGCCTGATAGTGTGCCGCGTCTTCCGGGGTCAGAAAGGCGCTCTGGTGATGATCAAACCACCAGGTCAGGTTGGGATTGTTGGAATATTTGAAATCGACAATTGCGTTTATATCCCCATCAAACAGGGAATCCCGGAAAAACTGTTCAGCCGTGTGCGCCATTCCGGTATACGCAAACTCTGCACCAGGGTGAACATGATCCGCAATAAACCTGCTGAAGAACGCCGCTGAGGCAGCGCCGTCAAAGCAATGGTCGTGATATAAGATTCGAACAAGCATTCAAGAACCTGTAACGGTCGGGGAACTGGAAAGTATCCCCTATCCTGCATACAAAACGCAAGTTCCGGGATGTAAATCCTGTTCTGATACAATTCCTCACTGTTTCTATGCGTACATCATCAACTGGCGAATATATCGCTGAATTTCTCGGCACCCTGGTCCTGATTCTGATCGGCTGCGGCGTTGTGGCAATGGTTGTTCTCTTCGGGAATGGAGCTCCCCATGAGGTGGTAAATGGAGGCTACACCAACATCACACTGGCATGGGGACTGGGCGTCACCATGGGCGTCTACACTGCGGGAAAGATCTCTGGCGGCCACCTGAACCCGGCAGTGACCATCGCCCTGGCAGTATTTCGTGGATTTTCATGGGCAAAGGTACCGGGCTACATCCTGGCTCAGGTTCTGGGAGCATTCGTGGGAGCCGGACTGGTGTATCTCAACTACAAACCCGCCTTCCAGCAGTTCGACCCGCTACTGGAGAAATCTGCAGGAGTTTTCGCCACATTTCCGGCGTTTGCACATCTTCCGGCCGCCGGATTTCTGGATCAGGTCATTGGGACTGCCATCCTGCTATTCCTGATTGCTGCGGTAACGGATAAAGAGAATCTGACTCCCGGCTCAAATCTCGCTCCTGTCGTGATTGGTCTGATTGTGGTGGCGATCGGCATGAGCTTCGGCGCGCTGCATGGCTACGCCATCAATCCCGCCCGTGATTTTGGTCCGCGCCTGATGACCGTAGTCGCAGGCTTTAAAAACAATGGCCTTACGGATGGATCAGGGATCTTCTGGATCCCCATTATTGCGCCCATTCTCGGTGGGATTCTTGGGCTTGCCCTGTACGATTACGGCATCCGCCCTTTTCTCAAGCCTTCTGCTGAGAAGATAAACGAATGATCCCTGTAGCTCTGCTTTTTCTTGCTCTTGCTCCCACTGACTGGGTACCCATGCGGTGGATCTCGCCGGATTCCCAAAGCCTAGAACTGCTGGAAGACTCTTCGATCAACTGCCTGGCTGTGGATCCGGCAACTCTCAGCAAAGCGTTTCGGGAAGCAGCACAAGCCCGGAAGATCGATCTGGTAGTCATCGGGGATGCTGCTCAAAAAGCCAAAGCAGAGCAAGCCGGATTGCCTTTTCTGGAAGAAACAGACCGGGGAAAAATGAAGATCGGCTCCAGTGACCCGGTCCTGGTCTCCCGGCAGGCAGTATGGCCCGGAATCAACATCGCGGAGGGAGAAGCAGAAGCGATGCCGTCCGGTGCTCCGTGGATCGATACAAACGCTGGATTCTTCCGCTTTGCCCGTGCATTGACCAAAGCGAGAATCTGGATATCGAGTGCCCCGCCACCCAACCGGATCATTCCCGTCAGCCGCTACATCCAGGCCATCGCGGATGCGGCTTTTGTCGGAGGAAACTGGGTGCTCACGCTGGACCGGGATTTTTCCCAAAAACTACTGTCACGAGATGAAAAAGCATTGGCTGACTGGAAGCAGATCAATGCAGTCATCCGCTTTTATGCCGATCACCGGCAGTGGAATGACTATCGACCTGCAGGGGAAATGGCCGTGATTCAGGGCGTACAAAACGGAGGTCTGTTATCAGGAGGTGTACTGGATATGGTTTCCTCCCGCCATACGCCGATTCGTGCTGTTCCGGCAGAGCATCTGGATACTTCGGCTATGCAGGGAATTCGCATGGCTGTCAATACAAGTCCTGCATCCCTCTCAACAGATCAGAAAGCAATTCTGAAGCAGTTTGCGGCTTTCGGTGGTTCGCTCTTCTCTGCTCCGGAGGATTGGGCCATGCCGGAACCGCGTCCGGATCAGGTCACGCTGGACAAGACCGATATCGCTTCTCTCGACAAGATCTGGAAGGAAGTCACCAGCATGACCAACAGACAGAATCTGGGCGCCCGGCTTTTCAATGTCTCCAGCATGCTTTCCAACTTCACGGCTTCACCAGACGGAAAATCATACATATTGCATTTGGTGAACTTTTCCGACTATCCGATTGAAGATATTACAGTTCACCTCCATGGGAAAGTGAAATCCGGAAAGCTGATTACACCAGAAGGCCTCAACCAGCCCGTGGAACTTTTTGAAGTGGACGAGGGTTCAGGAGCAGAAATTTCCAAAATCATCTCGGTAGGGGCAGTTATTTTTGAGCGACAATAAGAGACAGGAAAGGATCTAAAGTGATGAATCGTCGTGACTTTCTGGCTTTGGCAGGTGCCATGCCTGTTTTTGCAGCAAAAGACGCTCCGACTGCTCCTGTGGCCATCACCAGATGCCAGACCTATGGCGATGAACTGACCAACTCCATGAGCGATCTTTTCGACAAGATCGGTGGCCTGGGCAGGATCGTAAAAAACAAGACCGTCACGGTAAAGGTCAATCTCACCGGAAGCCCTGCGCTCCGGTTGAAGGGAAAAGCTCTCGGCGTCACACACTATACACACCCCAAAACAATTGGCACGATGGCTTACCTGATGCACCGGGCAGGTGCAAAACGGGTCCGTTTTGTGGAGAGCGCATGGGGTACCAGCGGCCCGCTGGAAGAGTACATGCTGGATTCCGGATGGAATGTCCGGTCACTCCTTTCGGCAGCGCCCAATATTGAATTCGTCAACACCAATGGACTGGGAACAGCAAAAAAGTATTCCCGGCTGAAGATCAGTCACGGTGGCTACATTTTCCCTTCCTTCGATCTGAATCCGGCCTATGAAGACACGGATGTCCTGGTCTCCATGGCCAAACTGAAGAACCATGCCACCTGCGGCATCACTCTTTCGATGAAGAATATGTTTGGCATCACGCCTGCTTCCATCTATGGCGATGATGCGGGTGTGGACGAGCCGAATGAGAACCCCACCTCCGGACGCGGAGCCGTGTGCCATGCCGGAAAACGTCAACCGGCTTCAGCTGCCGCCCCGGAAAAAGATCCCAATTCCAGCCGCTCATCTTTCTATCGAATGCCGCGCATTGTGTGCGATGTAATTGGCGCACGTCCACTCGATCTTGCTTTTATCGATGGAATCGAGACGATGACGGGAGGAGAGGGCCCCTGGGTAGGGGGTGAGTTACAGCATGTAAAACCCGGACTGCTGATCGCCGGCACCAACTGCGTCACCACCGATACAGTTGGCACAGCGGTGATGGGATATGATCCGCGAGCACCGCAGGGAACACCTCCGTTTACGCGATGTGACAATACCCTTCTTCTTGCAGAAGCAGCAGGCATTGGCACGACGAATCTGAAGAACATTGAAGTGACCGGGGCTTCGATCTCCGAAGTCCTGTACCGGTTCCCGCATGCCTGAAATCCTCGCCGCAATTCGTGGAGCCGGGGACAAGGTGACCCTGATTGCGGTCATCGACATTCTGATTGTTGCCTTCCTGATTTATCAGTTTGCGGTGAACCTGAGGGGAAGGCGTGCAGCACAGGTCATGATCGGTGTCCTGATGCTGCTGTTCATCTACATCGGTGCAGCAGTGATGGGACTGGAGCTACTGAGCTCCATTCTTTCCAATCTGGCTCCCTATACGGCCATTACGATGGTCATTCTGTTTCAGTCTGAAATCCGCAGAATTCTGGCTCGCATTGGACGAAACAAGCTCTTTGGATTTTCAGATCAGCTGGAACGTCGGGAATCGGCTGAAGAGATCCTGCTGGCTATGCAGTATCTTTCGCAAACACAGACAGGGGCCCTGATTGTGATTGAGCGGGATGCCGGACTCAAAACGTTTATTGAAACAGGTGTCAGCCTGGATGCACAGATCAGCCGGGACCTTCTGCTTTCCATCTTCTTTCCGGGTGCCCCCCTGCATGATGGAGCGGTCATCGTCCAGGGCGACAGAATCGCTGCCGGAGCCTGCCTGCTGCCACTCACGCTCAACCCTGCACTAATGAATTCCCTGGGAACGCGCCATCGGGCAGCAATCGGCATTACAGAAGAAACAGACTGTCTGGCTCTTGTCGTCTCGGAAGAAACGGGAAAGCTCTCTTACGCCATTCACGGAGAAATCCATCAGGGAGTGACACTGGATGAGATTGAGAAGCAACTGACGGGAAGAAAAACACCGCCGCGTCCCGCTTCACCATCCGGACAGTCCTCTGCTGAAAAAGAACATGTGAGTCATTCGTCATGAAGCAGGATTACTCAAAACGATTTTTGTCTCTGCTGACTGACAACCTGCTGTGGAAGCTCTTTTCTCTGGCATCTGCCATTCTGCTGTGGTTTGCACTGGTGGATGCACCAGAACTGACTACTACCATTTCTGCTCCGGTAGAGTTCAAGAACTTCCCTGCCGGGCTTGATCTGGGGGCCGATATCCCGGAACAGGTTCAGCTTCAGGTGAGCGGACCTCGTGATGCACTGGCTGGACGCAGCTTCAGTCGTACAGCCGTACTGCTGGATCTCAGTGATGTCACTAAACCGGGAGAGCGCACTTACGATGTTCCGGAAGCAGTAGTAGGTCTTCCCCACCGTGTGCGGCTGGTGCGTGCCGTTCCCTTTCAGTTAAGGATTCTAATGGAACGGCATATCAGCCGTCAGGTTCCCGTTCATCTGAGATTGCCCGAAAGAATCCCGAATGGTTACAGGATCATTAAATCTGTCATCACTCCTTCATCTGTGGTGATTTCAGGCCCGGAAAACAATGTAAATAGTGTGGAATTTGTCCAGACTGATCCTTTTGACTTTGGGACAATTGAAAGAGGCAAGGGTGACAGGATTGTGGAGAGCAAGCTCCATACATTTGTGGAAAACACCCGTGTCCGCATCGATTCTGTGCCCCACGTCGATGTAAAGGTTCACCTGGAAGAGATTCGCGAACAAGAATAGAAATCTCACAGGCAAACTGTTTACCGGAGGAAAAAATATGGCCATGCAGGCTTCCCCTGTTCGTCAGTTATTTGGAACTGATGGAATGCGCGGAGTTGCCGGAGAGTTCCCGCTGAACACTGTTACTGTTTATGCTTTGGGACAAGCCCTGGGAAAATGGGCAGCAACTCATGCAGTAGAAGGTTCTCAACCACAAGTCATCATCGGGATGGATACCCGTGAATCCGGCCCCTGGCTGGCGCAAGCACTCGCTGCCGGACTGACCGCCCAACAGGTAGATGTAAAGTTCGCAGGGCTGATTACGACACCTGGAGTCGCGTATCTTACCCGCATGGGTCCTTTCGCTGCCGGTGTGATGATCTCCGCCTCACACAATCCATTCCAGGACAATGGCATCAAGATATTCGATCACTCCGGATTCAAGATCGCCGATGAAGTGGAACTGGAGTTTGAACGGCAGATCTTTTCCCTTCTGGAACAGAATGAACAATCATCCGCATTCACGTTAACCGAAGATCCGGGTCTGGATCTTCAGTATGTCGAGTTTCTGCGGAACACCTTTCCACACGCTCTTGCCGGAAAAAAGATTGTTCTGGACTGTGCACATGGCGCCAGCAGTCATCTGGCCCCGCAACTGTTCAGGGATCTTGGAGCTACTGTCATCGCTCTAGGTTGTGAACCGAACGGACGGAATATCAACCAGGATTGCGGTGCCCTTCATGTAGAGGCATTGAAAGATCGGGTTCTCCAAGAGAATGCCGATTTCGGATTTGCATTTGATGGCGATGCAGACCGTTGTATTGCTGTATCTGCTTCCGGCCGCGTGGTGGATGGAGATGCGATGCTGCTGGTTTGTGCCCGGCACCTCAAATCTTCTGACCGGCTGGTAACTGCTGTCGTTTCCACCGTTATGTCGAATCTGGGATTTGAGAAGGCACTTGAACGGGATGGAATCCAGCTGCTTCGAACCAACGTTGGAGACAAGTATGTTCTTGAAGAGATGATCCGTCAGGATGTTCCCATTGGCGGCGAACAGTCCGGGCATGTGATCTTCCGGCAGTACGCCACTACAGGCGATGGAATCCTCACCGCTCTGCGGGTATTGGATGCAGCTCTTTCTTTGGATAAAACTCTGGATAACATCCTGTCGGACTTTCAGGTATATCCACAGACACTGATCAATCTTTCTGTCCGTGAGAAGAAGCCTCTGACAGATCTGCCTTCCGTGACCCGGGAAATCGAACAGGCTGAGTCTGAATTCCAGGGAAGCGGCCGTGTGCTGGTGCGTTATTCCGGCACTGAAAAGAAGTTGCGAGTCATGGTGGAAGGGGCAGATGAATCCCTCGTAAATAAGTGGTCAAAACGCATCGCCGACTCAATTCGGATTGAGTTAAGCTAGGCGAATGCGTTTCCTCTTACTCGCTCTGACATCGCTCACTTTGTTAGCACAGTCATCCAGACCAAAGCTTCCTGGTGAAGACTGGGTCCAGCTGTTTAATGGCAAGGATCTGAAGGGATGGACCGAAGTGGGTAAAGAAAAATGGATCGTTGATGATGGAACCATCCATGGCCAGGCTATCTCCAAGGCTTATGGCTATCTGGAAACCGAAAAGAAATATAAAGACTTCCATCTTGCCCTTCGCTTCAAGTGCGAAGGTGACGGAAATTCCGGCGTCTTCTTCCACACTGCATTCAAGCCTGGAACTCCCGATGTTTCCCAAGGCCTACAGTTCGAAGTAGATTGCACCATCGGTCAGCACACAGGCGGAATCTATGGAGATGGTCGCGGTTGGATCGTCTGGCCTTCTCCGGAAAACGAACTGGTGGTTCGTCACGGTGAGTGGAATGAGTATCTGCTCAAGGCTGAGGGAAATCGCTATGTGTCCCGCCTGAACGGAGTCGTCATGGTGGATTACACTGACCCTAACCCCAAGTCTTTTGACGGAACCATCGCACTACAGCTGCACTCCGGTGGAAAGGGTAATATGCGGTTCAAGGATATCTGGATCCGGGATCTGACCAAGAGATAGTTCACTCAGAAGTTTCAAGCGAATTAAAGAGAGGGGAGACCCTCTCTTTTTATTTTGCCCTGCTCAAAGTACTTATCTACTTAATTTAATCCAGTCATTGCATATTTTAAAAATACAGCATAAATTATTACCATCAGTAAAACCTTCTGGCATTCTTACTTCTCATGAATTACTCTTTCCACCTCTCAAAACACCCTGTCTTTGTAATAGCTTTTGGGTTAATTTTCTTTTGCAAATTAACCCAAGCTAGTGAGTATACATTTATAGACATCGTTAATGATGGGCGAGGAAGTGACCATAGAATTATTGGAGATTTTTCTTTAAACAATAATGGCCAAATTGTTTTTTCAAGCATAGTTAGTAATGAAATTCGTAGAATCAGCTCGTTTTCAAGTGGTCAAACAAGAATACTTGCAGAAAGCAGAATATTTACATCTGATCCAACCTTTAGTTACGCCGCAGTCAATGACAAAGGAGAAATTTCGTTCATTGAAATTAGTAGAGAAAAAATTACTTTAAAAATTCTCTCAGAGGAAAGAAACCAAGCCATTGACTTACATTCAAAAAACTTTCAGGCGATCGGACTAAACTTGGGTGGGAATAGGATTGGCTACCCAATATGGATTAACAACCATGGTCATGTTCTGTTTCCCGGAAAGCGAACTGGAAGCAATGCCATTCTCTTTATATACCAAGATGGTGACTTCAAAGAAGCTCTAAAATCTACTGATTTAGGTTCAGAATTTAGCATAATTGGAGACATTGCCTTTAATGATGAAGGAACAATTCTATTTTCAGACAGTGACCTAATGCAAGCGGGTGGAAAGGTAAAGATTGCCAGAAATGGGAATGTTTCCGTAGTAGCAGGCCCAGAGAAAGTCAATGGCTTCTCATTAGGTTTTCTGGGAGTTGACATAAATAATAAAAATAATTTGATATATACTCCACTCCCTCAAACAGGTTTACCAATTTATGCACATATCAATGGAGAAAGAAAAGAAATAGCAAAAACTATATCAGCTCAGGGATCAATAATAGTTTTTGGGGATTTTTCCTCTCCAACAATTAATATTCACAATTCCATTTCATATTTGGCAGGGGGAATGTTTCAAAACTCTCTCACTGATATCCAAGCTGGAAATGGTATTTTCATTGGCCCGGATGCACAGAAGGATCAAGTTATTTTCTCAGGAAACAAATTATTTAATTCCGAACTTCACACAATTTATGGAGATGGCATTAAATCACTTCAGATGAATGACAAAGGTCAAATTGCATTTCGCTATCAATTGAAAAATAATATTTCTGGAATAGCTCTAGCAATCCCAAAAGGAACATTCCATGAAGTACCTAAACTATCCTCCGGTTCCACTCTAAATGCAGCTTCCTTTTCACTTGTCGGACAATCGGGACATGCTGTGGCACCAGGAACCGTCGTATCTTTATTTGGGGAGAACTTCTCAAATCAGCTGAGTGTCGCTACAGAATCTCCACTACCAACCCGCTTGAATGGAGTACAAGTAACATTTAATGGTGTAGAAGCTCCATTATTTTTTGTTGCACCGGGCCAGATTAATGCCCAGGTACCCTTTAATGTGAACTCTTCTTCTGCTCAGGTAATGGTTCATACACCTGCTGGTAATAGCAATAGCCAATTAGTTGAGATCGAAAAAACATCTCCTGCAATTTATACATACAACCAGCAAGGATTTGGCCAGGCAATTGCTGTACTTGCAAATTCAGCAACTCTGGCAGCTCCTAAAAATCTGACGAATGATTCCAGGCCAGCACAGACGGGAGATGTATTAACGCTTTATGTGAACGGACTTGGAGCTGTCTCTCCCCCTATTGCTGCAGGTAAAAATTCTTGTGAACCTGATAGCATCTGTAAGCCAGACTATAGCAATATGGTTCTAAGAACTGTCATCAATCCAGTTTCAATCGAAATTGGTGGAGTTACAGTGCCCTCAGAGAATATTCATTTTGCTGGTCTTGCACCACAATTTGTTGGGCTTTATCAGATCAATCTCACATTACCCGCTAATATTCCATCAGGAGATCAAATCCCAATTGTCATCAAACAGGGAAATGTATTGAGTAGACCAGATGTAATAATTGCTGTTCAGCCATAAGCACCAAGGCATTTACACTTCTACTGATTCATTGCGAATCAGTGCAAGATTTCAATACTTACATCTCTGCCCATTCCCGAAGCAGGTTATGATACACACCGGTCAGGGACACCACAGAGGGATGCAGTGCGTTTTCGGCACCCAGTCTTTGAATCGCGATATCCATATCAAACAGGATGGCTCTGCGGTTATCCTGTCGAATCAGGGATTGCAACCAGAAGAAGGAACACAGTCGGGTTCCTTTGGTGACAGGGGTCACCTGATGGAGGCTGGTAGACGGATAGAGGATCATCTGCCCCGCAGGTAACTTTACAGATTTGCTGCCATACGTATCCTCGACGATCAGTTCCCCTCCCTCATATTCTTCGGGGTCATTAAAGAATAAAGTGCATGAAAGATCGGTGCGGATACGCTGTCCGTTTGGCAGGCTGCGGATCGATCCATCAACATGCGTGCCAAACGTCTGTCCGCCGGAATAGCGGTTAAACATGGGAGGGAGAATGTGCAGAGGAAGAGCAGCAGAAAGAAACAGAGGATTGACTTCAAGAGCCTGAAGAATCAGTTCACCCACCTGAGCCGCCACCTGACTGTTAGGCGGTAACTGCTGGTTGTTCTTGACGCGGGCGCCCTGATGTCCTGCGGTGATGCGGCCATCCACCCACTCGGTTGCTTCAAGCAGTGACCGGGCCTTTGTTACTTCTTCTCGGGTCAGAACATCGGGGATTGCAAGGATCATATTTGTTGCAGGGCCTCCGCAGAAGCCCTGTTCATCCATTCGCTAAAAGTAGATATCCGTTCCGATCCTGAATGAGCGGGTCGGCCCCAGCAATGCGCGACTTCCATTCCAGTTGGCAGAAACTGGGTAGTAAGTATCACCCGCATTATCCATGTTAAATCGCAATGTGAAGTGCCGGTTCACCCGATACGCTGCCATCAGATCCACGACGGTATAACCCGGCAGCTTTCCTGCATTTCCATTCGGAATGATGCGGACTGCGTTATCCGGCCGTCCCAGATAAGAATCGGTCAGATGACGAACGCCGCCACCCAGGGTCAGGTTAAACGGAAGTCGATACGTCGTCCACAGATTGGCAGAGACACGAGGCGTAAACGCCAGTTGATCTCCGTTCGTGGTCGTGGCACTGCCGTAGTCACCAGGATTTGCTGCAATGCGGGCAGCGTCCACCTGCGGGCTGTGGATTCGTTCACTGTTCATGAACAGCACACCACCGAATACAGACCAGTCTTTGGTGATCGTGCCCGTCGCGCCCAGTTCAATACCCTGAATTACCTGTTTTCCGTATCCGGCAAAAGAGTTGGCAACGCCGTTCAGGGTTCCTTCCATCGCGATGTTGGTACGTTCTGTGCGGAAAAGGGCAGCAGTGGTAATCAGGCGATCCCGATTGAAGCCCCATTTGGTTCCCAGTTCATAATTCTTCGCTCTCTGGACTTTTGAAGAAGAACTGTTCGGACCGTTGTCCCAGCCGGGGAATGCATTATCTCCTTCACGAGAGATATCGGGATTGGACAGGAAAGATGCGGGAGACATGGTAGAAACGCCGAAAGATCCATAGATGCTTCCTCGTTCGACAGGCTTGTAGACCAGTCCTGCCTTGCCGTTGAGAGTTGTATCATGGCGGTCAAAACCATCCGGACCTTGTGAAGCACCAGCAAGTGTACGGCTCTTCAGACTGACTCCGTAGCGTTCCAGTCTCAACCCGGCATTCAGCAGCAGTTTCCGGTGAAGCTGGACCGTGTCATACACATATCCGGCGACGGTATTGATGTTGATGTTCGCCACCTGAGTCGGATTGAGCCCGGCAAAACCCGTCAGTGGCCTCCATGGATCTGGAGTCACCAGAGAAGTGTTACCCGGATTCCCCAGAATTCCATTGGTTGGGTAACGGTTGGCATCAGACTTTTCTGATGAAACATCAATGCCGCTACTGATGACATGCGTGAGCCAACCAGTGTTGAATGAAGTTTCCAGATTGGTCAGATTGGAGAATGACTGATTGTCACGAGCATATGCCTGACGCTGGGCAGTGACAGACATGGTTTCTTCCGTAAAAGCAGTGGGCACTGCATAGAGAGAATAACGATCCGTCCCAGACCAGCGTGTGGTGTTCCGCAGACGGACACGATCTGAGAAATCATGGTCGAAACGTCCCAGGAATGCATGCGACATCACATCATCGTAGTCATTGACGTGACCGTAGAAACGATTCCGATACGCACCTCCGCCCGTTGCAGGGTTATAGGTTCTCATTCCCGGAACCATTGCACCCGGAACTCCCCAATCTGGACGATCACCCTGTTTGACGACCTGATATCCAACTGAGAAACGCGTGGGGCCCAGCAACCCGAATGCGAGTGAAGGAGCAAGTCCCCAGCTTTTCCGCTCTGCTACTTCTCTGCCGATGACTCCGCCTTCATCCCAGAAAGCATTCAAACGCAGTCCGGTTCCTTCTCCAATCCGACGATTCACATCGAATGCGGCACGAGGTCTGTTCTTTGAACCATACTCATCAAAACCATAGGCCAGTGAGAGGCGATGGAAAGTTTCGGCCTTTGGAGTTTTGGTTGCCATGTTGACATAGCCACCAGCACCACCACGGCCATTATCCGCAGACGGACCTTTCACCACTTCCACTTGCTCGATATTGAAGACATCGCGGAAGTAGTTTCCGGAGTCACGGGCTCCATCAATAAAGATATTCCCGGTAGTGTCAATTCCGCGCAGACTGAAGTTGCTGGTTCCGCTGGCAAACCCGTTTTCGCCAGCTTCAAAAGTGATGCCAGGTGTATTTCTCAGAACTTCAGTGAGATTTCGTGCTCCCTGTTCAGCAAAGATCTGTTCTGGAATTACCGAAACGGTCTGTGGCAGATCGAGAAGTGGCTGTGTGTATTTCGGAGACGAAAGTTTACTGATTTGTCCGGCAACTTCAACTGAAGATGCTGCACTTTGAAGATCAAAGACAAGTGTTGTGGAATTTCTGTACCTGGAAACAACACCAGTTCCTTGCAGCAGTCTTTCAATTGCCTGGTCAACGGAAAGGGATCCCTGAACGCCGGGAGAAGGAATGCGGGAAAGTCCGGTTCTGGCAAGTTCAATCTCAAGTCCGGTCAGCGTTTCAAAAGCATCGATCACATCATCGAGAGAACCAGCTGGAATATTGAACTGGTATACACGGCTGCCAGCGCTCTGTGATTGCCCGGCTGGAACTTGAGATCCCTGCGCATAAGCAGGCTTGACTATCTGTACGCCCATCGCTGTATAGACAACCAGAGCACCGGTAGCCAACCAGCGGAAAGTCTCCGGCCATTCTGCAGATGACTTGCTCTTATCTTTTTTTGAAATCTCCGGTTTTTTACTGAAAGCCATCTTCAGCTTGCGCTTCTTTTCCTTCACCAGACAATTCTCCATTCTTGAAGAGGGTATTTACAGCAATTGGGGCATGAATAGATTAAAAGCGTACTGCAGCAAAAAAACGTCTGAGTGCATTACTTTTGAAACAGAAAATAGACTGGCAACTGATTTACCAATAGATAAATTAACTACGCTTAATCCTCACTCATTAAAACTTCTTTGCAATTGATTGTCAAGTAAAACGAAAGGATGGAGGGGTTTTCAGTTTTATTATCGAAATCTCAATAAACCCAGTACTCTATGGCAGAGAAAATAATATTCTCTCAACAGTATCTGTAAAT
Organism: Bryobacteraceae bacterium; assembly: GCA_037190045.1. GTDB lineage: Bacteria > Acidobacteriota > Terriglobia > Bryobacterales > Bryobacteraceae > JAPKYZ01. The sequence continues at coordinate 33,976 of JBBCIQ010000005.1, forward strand.
CGCTTACAAAAAGCAGAAAAGACGTGGTGGATCAAGAACAGGAATTATTGATTTTTATAAACTTCCTGCACCCACTTCGGCACATCAGGTTCCCATTCGATTGGCATACCCTTTGCCAGACCCCATCGATGAATCCAACTGATGCCATTAGTGCCGACATAGCCGTCTTTCATTTGATAAGCAGGATGATTCATAGCATCGGCCAAAGAAATGAACTTATATCCTCTGCGTTCCAGCATATTCAGGACGTCCTGAATATGATCTGCATTGAGCCAGTTTGCATGCAGAAGCAGAACATGAGGAATATCCTGTCCAACCACCTGAGGAGTTCTCTTTTCAAAGAAGCTCATCACTTCATTCAGATAGTTCACATATTCCGTGGAGATACGGTTCGCCATATCTTCATCGCCACGATCCCGAAATCGGGCATAGACATTCGCGAACAGCCAGTCTGCGTTATCAATTGTGACAACGCCCTGCTTAAGCCCGGATGCCTTCAGGGAACTTTCCAGTGCTGACTTCTTTTCCTGTGTCTCTCCCACGTGCAGATAAGGAGAACGAAAGAAATGAATCTGACTCAGATGAAGCCACTTCTTCATCCACGCGCTGGTTCGTTCGACTTCGGCTGTGTAATCGGCAACTGAAGTCTTATTAAAATCAGGATGAGTAAAGGTATGGTTTTCCAGAAGAGCACCAGCATCCACCCATAAGCGGAGGATATCAGCCCGTTTTTCATCAGACATCGGACTACACCCATTAGCAATCACAAAACCTGTTACCGGAATTTTTCGTTCCCGGAATGGTTTCATTAACTGGATAGTACGTTTACTCGCCTGCTCCGGATCACAAGTTGTCTTGCCTGACTGCGCAAAAGGAAGATCGTCAAATGTGACAGCAATCTGTCGGTCCGCAGCCAGAAGGCTACCGAATAGAGAGCAGGCAAGAACCCAAGACCGGATCATCGAATGATGGATACTTCCTTAAAGAGAATTGTGGAACCCGCATCATGATTCTGGATTCCGATATATCCAGTTTCGGCACGCGGCCCACGGATGGGCTCATACCAGACCTTCCGATCAGGCACCTGTTGCCCTTCGCGATAAGTGTTCACCAGTTTTCCGTTGAGGGTGACCTTAGTGACAGGACCCCGGAGCTCAATGTCCATAGTGTTCCATTCTCCACTTGGTTTTTGCGCGCGTTCCGTCACTTTGCTGATGGAATAGATAGCACCGGTTGAATGCCAGTCGTCCCCACCTGCATCAATCTGTACCTCATATCCGTTGTGAACTCCGTACCAAGGGTCAGGAGCAACTTCCGGCATACGGATATAGACTCCGGAATTGGCTTTCTCACCTACCGTTTTAAAGACAACTCTCAGTGTGGCATCTCCGATTTTTTCCTTCTCGTAGACAAGAAGTCCCATGCCGCCCACGGTCTTGAGAAGTTTATTTTCCACTTCAAACTTACCCGGCCCCACATGTTTCCAGCCTGAGAGATCTTTTCCGTTAAAGAGCTGTTTTTCCGCAGCCATCAATGAAGTCATCATGCACACCAGAATCAGGACATATCGCATTGCGCCTTTATTGTAATTCAGTACATATCGGGACACCACGAAACCAGTGGTTCTGTGACAAGCTCTAAGAAGTGACGTGGTGGAGGCATCTGCATCAGAAGTTCAGCGGGCGAATCCGTCAGCGAGTCACCCGGCTTGGCCTGATCTATACGGTACTGACGCTCTCTGTCGGTCTTGCTGCGTTTCTTTCTGCCAATAACCTGCTTTTCCTGATCTTTGCTGCTCTGTTATCTACTCTGCTCATCTCCGGATTTGTCAGCAGGCTGGGTCTGGCGGGGCTGGAAATTGATGTCGAACTTCCTGAACATCTTTCAGCAAAAATTCCGGCGACTGGCAGAGTCAAAGTCAAAAATGACAAACCATGGATGCCCTCTTTTTCCATTCATCTGGAAGGCAGTGCGGAAAGCGGCTTCTCCCGGAAGCTCTTCTTTCCTGTCATCCCAGGAAATGGTTCGGTCAACGAACTGGTATCGCTTACTTTCCCCAGACGTGGACAGTACCGGGAAGACAGTTTTATCCTGAGTACCCGCTTTCCATTCGGCTTTACGGAACGGCGGGTAAGGGTTGCCATTGAGCGGGACATCGTTGTTTATCCATCCGTTCTGCCCCAGCCTGGTTTTGAGCAGATTCTGGCAGATCTGGAAGGAGAAATCTCCGTCCACCGGCAAGGTCGTGGAGATGAGTTTCATCGCATCCGGCCATATGAGTTCAATGAAAATGTCCGGCATGTGGACTGGAAGAAGACAGCACGAACAGGTGAACTACAGGTCCGTGAATTTGTCCGGGAAGAACAACCGACTGTCGAAATTGTCCTGGATCTGGATGTTCCTGAGAGCGAGAAGACCTGGCTGGAGAAGTCGATTGAATGCTGCGCTTATCTGAGCTGGAGTCTGCATGAGAGGAATGCCCCATTTCGTTTTCGAAGCCAGTTGTGCGACCTGGAATACTCTCGATCTTCAGATGTATACGCTATTCTGAGAGTTCTGGCTCTAGCCCAGCCCAGCGGTTTTTCCGCACCTTTGGAACTAAATGAAAACAATCGTATGTGTGTTGTGTTTAGCTTACGGAGCTCTCGCCCAGTCGCAACAGAAGGACGAAACTCCGGCAACACTTGAGCCTGTCCAGACAGAAGTCACCGTTACAGAAAGTATCAGTGCAGATACCCCCGCATCCCTCACTATTTTGGGAACCAAAAATCTTCAGACCATGCCCGGAGTCAATCTGGATGACCGGCTGCGCCTAATCCCCGGATTTACATTACTTCGCAGAACATCCAGTCTGGCCGCAAACCCCACAACACAGGGAGTTTCACTACGCGGAATTGGTTCCAGCGGAACCAGCCGCACGCTCGTACTCTCTGATGGGATTCCGTTGAATGATCCTTTTGGTGGATGGGTCTACTGGACACGGACTTCTCCTGATGACGTTGAACGAGTGGAGATGTCGCGAGGGGCTACTACCAGCGTCTTTGGTGATCGCGCCATGGGAGGCACTATCAATTTCCTGACGGCTACTCCGGCACAGGAGCGCCTGACCTTTGGCATTGATGGGGGAAATGCAGGAACTGTTATGCCGTATGGGTCTTATACCAACCTTGTGCGGAACTGGCTGGGTGTCACAGCGTCCATGCGTGCTTTTGATACAGCAGGCTATTACATTGTTCCGCAAACGATCCGCGGCACTATCGATACCAAGGCGAATGTCCGGTTTCTGGCTCCCAACATCAAACTGGATTTCATTGGAGACCGTCAACGTTTTGCACTAAAGACCGACCTCCTCACAGAGGAACGCGATAACGGGACATCTGTCACTCGTAACTCCACGTCACTGGGATCTCTTTCCGGAAACTATTCCCGGGCGATCGGTGATCATAATCTGTCATTGCTGGCCTTCCATCAGAGGCAGCAGTTCCATGCTGCGTTCTCTTCCATCGCAACCAATCGTCAGACAGAGACACTTACTTTTGAACAGAGCGTTCCCGCAGAAGCGACAGGTGGTGCAGGATTTGCAAGCATCCGTCATTCCCGTCTTCACTTCATTGGAGGAGGAGACTTTTTGCGAACGACAGGTACATCATTTGACTATCTTCCGGCCGGAGGTCAGCGCGCAGGCGGAGGCACCATCTTCCAGCGCGGCATGTTCGGACAAGCAGATTTCTCTATTGGCGACCTGAAGCTGTTTGCCGGATCACGATTCCAGTGGACCGGCTTGCAGAACAGTTCAACCTTCTATTCTCCGAGTGGGGGATTTGCATGGGGAAGACACTGGCTGCGGATTCGCGGATCGGCTTATCGTGCGTTTCGTGCCCCCACTCTCAATGAACTCTACCGGGAATTCCGGGTTGGTAATACTGTCACCCAGGCAAACCCCGGACTCCGCCCCGAGAAGATTTTTGGATCAGAGATTGGTGCAGACATCGTTATGGAAAAAGCACGTTTCTCCGTCACTGCCTATCGGAATGAACTGACTGACCTGATCGGCAACGTGACGCTCAGCTCTACGCCCTCGATCATTCGCCAGCGGCAAAATATCAGTTCCGCACTTTCCCGCGGAATTGAAGCCAGCTTCCGCTATCGATGGAATGACCTGTTCTTTGACAGTTCATACCTTATGGCCGATTCCCGCTTTTCCAACGGACGACGCATCCCCCAGGTCGCACGCAGTCAGGGATCGGCTCAACTGACATGGCAGAAAAATTCGACAATGCTCACCGGAGGAATCCGCCCCAGCAGTCTTCAGTTTGAAGACGATATCAACTCCCAACTGCTTCCCGGATTTGCCGTGTTCCATGTGGGTGCGCAGCAACAGATTTCTCACGGAGTATCGTTCCGATTTGCGATGGAAAATGCGTTCAACCGCACCTATCTTTCCGGGTTCACTCCACAGCCACAGATTGCTGCCCCCCGGCTCTGGAGAGTGGGACTTCGCTGGCAGGGCAAGATCCGGTAATCAGACCGGATCTTCCATCGACCATTCCCTCCACTCGTCCAGAAGAGGAAAATAGATTCCCAGCCTGACCGGAAAGCCCTGTAAAGCCAGAAGCTTTCCGTAACGGCTCATCTGGTCATGATAGCGGCGTTGCTGTTCATCAAGGAATACATTCAGGTCACTCCCCAGATGGCTGCTGGTCTTGTAATCAATGATCCAGCGGACTCCATCCTCATCCAGAAACGTCCGGTCAATAGTCCCGCGAACGATGGCGCCGGAAACAAGACCACTGAGCGAATACTCATACTGGTCATTCGCATGTTCTGCAAGAATCCATTGCCCTCGTGAGCTTTGGGATACATTCCGCAGAGCTTTCAGGACACGGCCGGCAACTGCATCCAGATCGCGATCAGAGACACCCAGATGAACCAGTGTCATCCGGATCATCTGCATGTCCGGCAAAGGATACTTATCCCGAGCCATCTGCTGCAGGAAAAGATGCACGGCTGTTCCTGCATGACGCAACTGATCACCCACCCATTCATACTCCGGTCGATACTCTTTCTGACGGACGGGAATGGATCGTTGCCAGTCTACTGGTGCAGGAAGTGGAGGAGTATTCCATTGCAACGGAAGTCGTCTGAAGGGAATCTGTACTGACCCCGAATCCTGCTTCAGTTCCTGAGTATGCTGGATCGCTTCGTGAAATTGCTGCTGGACCTCTTCACTGAAGGATGGCCAGAGATCCGCCAACATGGAGGATTTCTCATAGGTCAGTTCCCCTTTGCTCGTCTTCTTTGCATTCGCCAGAAGATGCAGTTTTTTCTTGGCACGCGTAGTGGCGACATATAGAAGCCGCACCTGCTCATGGGATTCTTTTTGCTGATGGATCTCCTGCAGATATTTGCAGGAAGGATCTTTTTCTTCGCCGATTTCCGTCATGGGCGCCAGCAGCCGCTCCCAGTTCCCTTCCTCATCCATCCACTGGTGGAAATAGAACAACTGTCCTGAATCGCGACGGCGGGAACGCCCCAGCCCTGGCAGGATTACCGTATCGAACTGAAGTCCCTTGGATTTGTGGATGGTCATGACCTGCAACCAATCCTCTGCACGAGAATCCGGCTGGGCAAACAACTGGCTTACCCGTTCAGAGAACGCATCGAAATCCCGAAGGTCGCCAGCGGATTCCTCTTTTTCCAGAAGATCAAAAAAATCCATCGCATCCTGCAGCTCGCTTTGTGATTCCAGGCACGCAGGACCATTCAACGCCAGCCAGGTTCGTTCTACCCACTGCCGTAAGGGCCATCGACCCTGTTCTTCAAACGCCTGTTTCAGGATTCCGCACATCCGTTGTACCCGATGAAAACCATCCGTACTCAATCCCACGGCATTCTGCATGGCATTCCAGATAATCTGCTTCCGGTCCGAAAAAACGAGAGCATGCAGGTCCTGAAGATCGAGTCCACACCATGGGGCACGCAGAATGGAAAGCCAGCTGATGCGGTCTCCCCGATGCAGCATCGCCCGTGTCAAAGATAAAAGGTCACGAACCCCCATCCGGCTATCCAGCGGATCAATCTCGACGGCACGAAACCGAAGTCCGGCTGCTCTCAACTCTCTGACGATGGAGGGAAGATGAGTTCGTGCACGAACCAGAATGGCCACGCTGCCCTGTGGATCAGCAAGCCTGGCTTCCTGAACCAGCCGGACAACGGTCCGGGCTTCTTCCGCCGACTGGCCTTCTCCAAATGCATGAATGCTGACTGCAGGTTCCGTAGAATCTGGAGAAGGTGCCTGCGAAGGACTATACGAGATAGCACCGGAAGAGACATCATTCACAGCCGGAAAGATTCGGGAGAAACAGGAATTCACCCAGTCGACAATGCCGCCCTGCGATCGGTAATTTGCCACAAGCTGAAGAAATCGGGGCTGGATGCTGGAGATACCCTGTTCCCGCACATTGAGAAACAGACCGACTTCCGCCTGCCGGAACCGATAAATGGACTGCATTGGATCGCCCACCAAAAAAAGCGTCCGTCCGTCTCCTTCCTGCCAGTCTGCCGTCAGCTGAGATAGCAGCTCATACTGGGAAACAGACGTATCCTGAAACTCATCCACAAGCAGATGCATGATCCGCTGATCCATGCGGAAGGCAAGGTCAGTGGGAGCTTCCGGGCTTCCCAGAGCATGCCGGGCAGCAAGCCCCAGCTCAATGAAATCCACGGTATTCTTCTGGCTGAAAACAATCCTGAGTTCTGCAACGGCAAGCTGAAGGCATTGCAACAGTGACCGCAGGATATTCCAGTGAGCTGCTGTATAACCAGGAGCAGGAAGGGATCGGATAAAGAACAGTGCTTCGGCAGCACCATCAATTTCAGCCAGTGAATCCAGCAGTTCCTGATAGTTTTTGTTCTTCTTGCGGATTGTTCCCTTTTCTGTCAGAACAAGCTTTGCCAACGCCAGCCATTGATCTTTCTGGTCAGCAGTCGTGGTCGGCCATTGATCAATCGGGACTTCAGTCTCGCTGGATTGGGCAAGGCTGATCCATGAATGATGCAGATGTGCTGGAATCAACTGATCTGCTGCAATGAGTCCGGCTTCTACGGCCTTCTTCAGTGCATTTTCCAGGTGAGGACGCGTATCCTCATTCACTTCATAGGTCAGATCGATCCACTGATCGCGGGACCCCAGCATATCCGCGAGTAATCGCGTGGCTCTTCCCATCTCATTGTCGAGATGAAGGAGTGTGGTTTCCAGAGCAGACTGAAATGGACCGTTCTCTTCCAGATGCATCAGCGTCCGTCGCGCTGCTTCCAAATAGAGTGACCGTGCATTTTCTTCAATGCGAGGAACCGCTCCCAACCGGGCAAGCCAAGGCATCTGGCTCACGATGGAGATGCACAGTGAATCGATGGTCTGGATGCGTAGCCTTCCGGGATTCTCCAGCAGATTCCATCCATATCTTTGGTCTTGCTGGAGTGCATCTTCCGCAAGTTGCTGCGTCAGCTTTCCATGGGCTGATTCAGGAATGTTTCCTTGCTGTGCCTGACGTAAAGATTGCAGCACGCGGTCCAGCATTTCACCCGCAGCCTTGCGTGTGAAGGTGATCGCCACGATCGATTCCGGATGTTCCACTGTGGAAAGCAGTTTGAGAAACCGCTGGATCAGCAATTCCGTTTTTCCTGATCCCGCTGGCGCCTGCACCATGAACGAATGATCTGGACTGATCGCTTCCCTGCGTTGCTCAAGATCGGGAGCAAAAACAAATGCAGCACTACCCATCCAGCATTTCCTCTCCGGTTTCTCCGTTCACAATCTCATCAATCCGACAGAAGGGCTGCAGCCCACACAATTCACAGGTTTTTGGATATTTTTTTGGATCAACTGTCGCCTTTCCCGCCACAAACTGTTCGGCAAGATGCGTCAGGGCAGATCTCCATTCTTCTATTCGATCCTGCACAGGCTGTGGCTTTTCCGGAACAAAACCTGTTTTGCCGGCAGCAAGCTGGCCAAACTGAATTGTGGATACGGGCCCCTCATGCTGGACAGCATAGAGAGGCAGTTGCGGCTCATCCAGACGATCTCCATCCCAGGATGAGACATTCAGATACTTTGATGTCTTGTAATCCACAATCCCGAAACTGCCATCGCTGAAGCGATCCACTCTGTCTGCCTGTACGTGAAGAAAAAGTCCGCCAATGCCGACAGTGGTCTTCTCTTCGGTGGATACAACGGTAAAAGGATCTCTTGCCCGTTCTGCCTTCATCCATTTTTCCAGCAGAACCAACAGCCGTTTCTTCTCCAGTTCACGATGCCGGATCAACGATCCATTTGCAGAATGCCGGAGTGCATGATCCATGCCCTGGTCAATGCTTTCTTTCAGAATGTTCTGCACCTGTTGGTCTGATAACTGGTTGAGCTGATCCTGCGTTTTCAATCGACGCCAGAAACGGCTCATCACCTCGTGGATGATGGTTCCTCTTTCCCGCAAGGTCAAACCTGTTTCCGGTACTTCCATCTCACGGGCATTCAGCCGATGCGTGGCAAAGGCCCGGAAAGGACACGCAGCCTGATCTTTCAGAACCGCAGTACCTCCCGGTTGTGAATCCTTCCCTCCCGGTAAGGCTACTTCCGGATCTTCGAACAGTTCCTTCTCCGGAGCTGCCTGTAACAGGGAAGATGCAGCAGAGTTCCCTTCCCGCTTTTCATCCATCCACTGAAGATGCTGAATCAGCGGACTGGCACGAAGCTCCTCGTCCTGCTGATGAAGTGGATAACTACAGATCACCAATGGAGCAGAATCCAGCAACCGCTGAGTGATTCTCTTTGCATAGTGGAGTTCCCGTTCAGCAGAGGATTGGGGTGTCTGATGTTGTCGCTGCAAAGCAAGCGGAAGAAACGGATTCGACTGGGCGGGCTGGGGCCATGCTCTGTCATGCAGTCCAGCTACCCAGAGTGCGTCAAATGAGGATCCTGACGCTTCCAGCATGTCCATTACCTGAATGGGAGCATCGGCATCCTGGACACCAAAGATCGTCGTGGACGCCAGAAACTCAAGCTGCTTTACAGCATCCTGGTATTTCATCTCGTTCCTCACCAGATCCAGTCGGGAAAACTCGGAGAGAACCTCCTTCCAGCGATCTGTAATCTGGTATTCCCTGCTCGATAAGGGTCGGTTACCCGGCCATCCGGCAGCTTTCAGTAATTTGAGGAAGAAGCCGCTCCACTCACCCGGAGGAGCAGAAGCAGGAAGGTTCAGCCATTCTTCCGTAAAAGAGGAGAAAGTTTCTTGCACTCCTTTTGTCTGGAGATCCACTGCAGTCATCCCTTGTTTCCGAAGCTGATCATCCAGGATCACTGAGTCTTCCGGGGAGAGATTCAGATATGGGCACCGAAGCAGTCGTGAGAAATCATTGAAAAGCAACCCGGAAGGAAGCTGCAGAATCAGCAAAGCCACTGAGATCACAGGCAATTCAGTTAACGGTATACCCGCAGAGAGATGAAATACCCTGGATGATTCCTGGATCGAAAAACCTGCTGCCGGATGTAAAACTTCGTCAAAAATCCGCTCTGTCATCGATCGAATGGAGGAAAGGCCCGGGATGATGATACCGATTTGTGAGTCTGGATATTTTTCGAGATACTCTCGTGCCCAGAATGCTGCCTGGCGGACTTCCTGTTGGGGATCTTCACATGGTGTGAGACAAGGTTTCTCTGTGTTTGAAAGAACAGAAAAAGGACGGATGGAAATACTGCTGCCGGATTGCTGAATCTGATTCAACAAATTCTGAACAGAAGGAGCAATCTCATCAAATCCGGCCATACTGATTCGCTTTGTCAGGCGAAGCTGACCGGATTCGATTCTTTCTCCCAGCGCTGCAGCAACCTGTGCCATCGTGAGCCAGTTTCTTCTTCTGAGCTGATTGTCGAGCTCTTGTGCCCAGAGAGAGAACGCCTGTGTATCCGGAAGATCTTTAAAGGCAGGATCTGCAAGAGAGAGATTCCACTGGTGAAGAATCGACCAGGCTCGCATGGCTGTCATCGCAGTTGCACGAGCATCCAGTAGCATCATGCGACTTTGTGTACCGATGATCTGCTCCCACAGATTCAGTTCCTGGGAACGATTCAAAAGAACAGGAGTGGCCGCAGGATCAGAAAGAACACCCTGGCCCCACAACTGACGAAGCCATGCTTCCCACGGAAGAATAGGGGGGGATTCCCATACCTGCCTTCCTGCCTGTACCTGTTCAGTATCAAATTTCTTCAGAAGAATCCTGCTCAGCCTGCTGTTTCCAGTGATGACAATCTCATCTGTGCTGAACTCCATGACCTTTGAATCCATCCTTCTCTATTCTGCTTCAGGTTCAAGGAAGAAAAACATTTAAGCCCTTGACGCTCATTTTTCAACATGATAAATATTCATCCCACTTAGTACTTTTTCAGTACTGCTCCCTGTTGATTAGCTTGATTAGCTGTTGAAGATTTCGAAAGTTCCAGCTGAACGGAGATGATGAATGAGACTCCTCCAGGTTTTTGTGTCGGGTATTCTCCTGACCGGATTGATCGCGATAAGCACATTACCGCTGGAAGCCCAGGTTTCCACTGCAACGATTACTGGCTCCGTCACTGACGAACAGGGAGCAAGTGTACCCCAGGCACGGCTGGTGCTGACGAATGTGAATACAAATGTTGAGTTGTCTTCCTCAACCAATGATTCCGGTAACTATCGATTTCAGAATCTGACCATCGGGCAATACGTTCTGACCGCCTCCGCACCCGGATTTACCTCCAAAAGGCTGGAAGCTTTTCGCCTTCAGGTGGGACAGGTAGCAACGCTGGATTTTTCACTCTCCGTGGGATCAGTGACTGAAGCGGTCACCATTGCTGCAACTGCTGCTCAGGTACAGGCCTCCACTGCGGAACTGGGAACGGTCATCGAACAGAGACAGGTGGTTGACCTTCCACTGAATGGAAGAAACTTTACCCAAATGTTGCTTCTGCAGCCCGGAGTGAATGTGGCTGGAATTGGAGGATCACAAAGCCTCAGCTATACAAGAACTCTTCCTGGACAGACAGTGTACAACCCGTCCGTCAACGGACAGAACAATCGCGCCAACATCTACCTTCTGGATGGAATACTCAACATTGAAACGTTTGGCAATGCCTATGCGATTCCGCCCATCATCGACACCATTCAGGAGTTCAAAGTGCAGTCCCATAACGATTCTTCTGACATCGGCATGTCCTCCGGCGGAACAATCAATGTCGCAACAAAATCCGGAACCAATGATTTCCATGGTTCTGCTTTTGAGTTCCTGAAAAACAATGCGTTCAACGCCCGCAATTTCTTTCAGCCGAATGTTCCGGCTTTTCGCGCAAATCAGTTTGGAGCAACAGCAGGAGGACCTGTTGTCATTCCCAAAATCTATAACGGAAAGAACAAAACATTCGTTTATGGCGGTTATGAAGGATTTCGCTATTCAGAACCAGCACTGACATGGTTCAACGTTCCCACCGAGGGGATGCTGAACGGAGATTTCAGCGCAGCCGGATTGCAAGGAACACCTTTTGCTGCCCGCACCATCTATGATCCGGCATCCACTCAGATCCTGCCGAATGGAAACTACGTGCGGACACCTTTTCCCGGAAACCGGATTCCTCAGAACCGAATAGACCCATCCATGCTTTATTACTTTCAGTCATTGGTTCCCAAACCAACGGATGTGGGAAGGCCCGATTTCAACCAGGTGAACTCTGTCAACAGGACACGGCGGCAGGATCAGTTCTCCGTGAGGGGAGATCATGTCTTCAACGAAAGAAATCAGGTCTGGTTCCGATACAGCGGCCTGTACCAGTGGGGTTTCAATCCGGGACGGACAAATGTCCAGTCTCAGAACAACATGTTCGCTCATAACCTGGGAACCAGCTGGAACCATACATTTGGTCCAACCAGCATGATGCAGATCCAGTTTGGAAAGTCGCGAGTCCGGCTTCCGGATGAAACAACTTATCTGAATCTTCCCTCCGACTTTGGTTCAAGAATGGGGCTGGGTTCAGGACTGACCTCATACAACACCAGCGGACTGACTCTTTATCCAGGTGTGAATGTCGACAACTGGTTTAGTGGTGGAGAAAATCATACGGTCAACAGGCCGGGCGATAACTGGCAGATCAAAGGAAACTATTCGAAAATTATCGGGAACCATACTCTGCGATTTGGAGCAGAATTCATTCGTGCCGACATGGGGATGGTCATCAACTATCACAGTGTTAACTTCCGTGAGTATGAAACGGCAGATCCCGGAAATACAGGAAATACCGGAAATGCCATCGCGTCTGCCCTCCTGAATTCACCCTACACCTCAACACGGCGCGACCTGCTGGAAAGTCTGGGATTCGGGGGTACGATGGGTCTCTATTTCTCCGATTCATGGAAAATGACTCCAAAGCTGACCGTCAACATCGGTCTTCGTTATGACTACACCTGGATTCCACGGTTTGGCCGCGACGGAGACAACAACAGCTACACAGGGAACATGAATACGGATACTGGCCAATACTGGCTGATTAAGGTTCCCGGTTCCTGTGCAGAGCTCGGGAAAGCTCCCTGTATTCCAACCCCAGATGGCAGCCTCCCAGAAAATGTCATTCCGGCCAGGGATGGAACCATCATGAAGGGGAGCCCGAATATGTTCGGCCCTCGCCTGGGAATCGCCTATCGCCTGACAGATAAGACCGCAATCCGGACATCATTCGGAATGTTCTATGACAGCTGGGCTGGCGTCTATCAGAGTGCCAGAGGAATTGGTGGAAGCTGGCCCATGGTCGCCACGACGATGTACACCAATCTGAACAATCCTACACCAACGGATCTTTATCCGGGAGTTCGCATGCAGACGGAATGGCTTGGCGCCACAAATCTGCCACCGGCTCTTCCCTGGCAGATGAACTGGTGGTATATGGACCCTGAATGGAAGAATGGTTACTCCCTGCAATGGAACTTCGGCATTCAGCATCAGGTTGCACAGAATACTGTTTTGTCTGTTGACTATGTGGGTTCAGGTGGGCGACGGCTGGATCTGGGTGCCGCTCGTAATACGGCAGTCACTCCGGGTCCAGGAGATCCCAGGGACCGGATGCGATTCCCTTACATGCGTCCTACATGGTTTGCGAAGAGCATCGGACGGAATAATTACCATGCAATGCAGTTGTCTCTCAAACGGAACTTCAGCAACGGACTCAGTTTCACCACAAACTATACCTGGTCAAAATCCATTGACATTGCCTGTTCCGGTTTCTTTGGGACAGAAGGATGTTCTGTCCAGAATGAATATGATCTGAATGGAAGCCGCAGTGTCTCCGCCTATGATGTTCCACATAACTTTGTGGGAAATATTCTCTATCAGCTTCCGTTTGGAAAAGGAAAACCGCTCAGTACGAAGAATTCCGTAGTGGATTACATCATTGGGGGGTGGCAGGTGAACGGAACAGTCATCCTGCGTACTGGTCTTCCCTTCACAGTCACGATCCCCGGAGATATCGCGAATGTAGGAAATCCAAACACCTATATGCGACCGAATGTAGTGGGTGACTGGCGACTGGAGAATCGATCACCCAATATGTGGTTTAATACAGCAGCCTTTGCGACACCTGCACAATTCACCTTTGGAAATGCGGGACGAAACATCATGCGACAGGACTGGCATCGATCCCTGGATGCTTCTGTCATCCGGCAGTTCCCGATCAAAGACCGGATGCATCTTGAACTTCGGCTGGAAGCCTTCAATGCGCTGAACACTCCGATTTTCAATGCGCCTGATGCGAACATGAGTAGTAACTTCTTCGGTCAGGTGCGCGGCGCAACAGGAAATCGCGTCTTGCAGCTGGCAGGAAAGATAGTCTGGTAACGCTGGATAGTGATATGCTGCGCCATTATGCGGAATCAATCCGCGCATTGTGTCGCTGGACTTATTCTCTGCTCTGTTTCACTGCTTGCCCAGAATACCGTCAAGCAGTGTGCGGCATCCCCTGAACTGGAGGCTGAACGACGAACTAATCGTTCAGCCGAATTTCTAAGTGCAGTTGGTTACTGGTTTATTGAGCAAAACCAGCCAGCCTGTGCCATTCAATTATTTGAAAGCGCTATCCGGACTGATCCTGATTTTCTGGAGGCTCGCTATAACCTTGGCCTGATTCTGGCAGAGACAGGTCAATTACAGAAGGCAATTGAGCAACTCAAGGTTGCAGTCCGCCTGAGTGGAAATGATCCGAATGTTCAGACAACACTGAACGCTGTAGTTGCTCAACAGAAAAAACAGGTTGCAGCTTCCACTCCCCCTCCCTCAACTGATTTCTCCAAAGCTCTTCAGCTGATCGATCAGAAAAGATATACAGAAGCTCGCAACCTTCTTTCTGAATCCCTGAAAAAAGACCCTCGCAATCCTGATCTGCTGACAGCCATGGGAATGACTCTCACCAGAATGAGACTTCTGGATGATGCTGTAAAAGTACTTCGTCAGGTAGTCACACTCAAGCCAGGATCTGCTGATGCGCACATGAACCTGGGCGTAGCACTGGCAGACCTCAGCAATCAGGCTGAAGCCCTCAAGCATTTCAATCGTGCTGTGCAAATCTCGCCTAGCCTTGCTATGGGACATTACTATCGTGGCCGTGCCCTGCATGAACTGAAAAGAGAAACTGAAGCAGAGCCAGCATTGCGCACAGCCCTGAAGCTGGACCCATCTCTGAATGCTGCAAAACTGACACTGGCTTCGGCTTTGAATCAGAGTGGCCGCCCCCAGGAAGCCATTCCTTACCTTCAGCAGTACATGCAGACAGAACCTGGGAATCCATTGGCTTTTTTTGAAATGGGACAAGCTCTTGTCGGTTCAGGAAAAGCAGATGAAGCAATCACTGCTTATCGAAAGGCTCTCGAACTGGAGCCCAATCACTCCCAGTCTGCTTATGCCCTGTTGCAGATTCTGATGCAAAGAAAATCTCCGGAAGTCCCGACTCTTGCCGCACGAGTCCGCGAGTTGAAAAGAGGTGAGCTGGCAGTTACCCAGGCTCGTGTTCTTTCCAACTTCGGTCTGGATGCAGCAAATGAAAAGAACTGGTCGCAAGCCGTCATTAAGTTACAGGATGCGCTGAAAGCTTGTGGACGTTGCGCAATTCGTCCTGCGTTACAGAAGAATCTGGGGCTTGTACTTGCCCGTTCCGGGGATATTGCCGCAGCAAAGCGTGAACTGGAAGTCGCAAAAAGTCTGGATCCTCAAGACCGGGACATTGAGTTTGCACTGGAATTACTTACAACAGGTTCTGGTCAATGAAGTTGCTGAAGCGCCGTGACATCCTGAAGCTGGCTCTCCTCTCGCCTGCTCTTTACAGTCAGGTAGCAACCCGGGGAGTGAAGCCCACTGCACGTCGAAAGCCTTCAGGACGTCCCTATGGTGCAAAGTTCACCAATGTTTCCAGACAAGCCGGACTCAGACATCCACTTATCTTTGGCGGTGAAAAAGGATTCGATTACATCCTTGAAAGCATGGGGACGGGAGTCGCATTCATTGACTTTGATAATGACGGATGGATGGATCTGTTCATCCCGAATGGGACCCGTCTGAACGGAACTCCTGCAGGAACAAGCAACCGGCTCTATAAAAATAATCGCGACGGCACATTCACGGATGTTACGGAGAAAGCTGGTCTGATCCGCACAGGGTGGGCTGAAGGCGTGACGATCGGCGATTACAACAATGATGGGTTTGAAGACATTTTCATCACCTACTGGGGAGAGAATGTCCTTTATCGAAACAATGGTGACGGAACCTTCACCGATGTCACCAGACAGGCAGGTCTCATGCGGGGAGAGACAAGATGGGGTTCAGGATGCGCATGGTTGGATTACAACCGTGATGGACATCTGGATCTTTTCGTCTCAAACTATCTCCGGTTCGATAAAAATAAAATTCCGCCCAAGGGGAAAAGCAGCAGTTGCAACTGGAAAGGCATTCCTGTCTATTGTGGTCCTCGCGGACTTGAGCCCGAGACCATGCTGCTCTATCGCAATAACGGTGACGGAACATTTACTGATGTCAGCAAGGAATCCGGCATCTCGGAAGCAACCGGCAGTTATGGACTTTCTGTCATCACGGCTGACCTCAATGATGATGGCTGGCCGGACATTTTCGTAGCCTGTGATTCCACCCCCAGTCTGCTTTTCATCAACCAGAAAGACGGAACCTTTCGCGAGGAAGCACTCGAGCGTGGAGTGGCACTCAGTTCCGATGGCAAGGAACAGTCCGGCATGGGAGTTGCGGCAGGGGACTATAACTGTGATGGCCGACTGGATTTCTTCAAGCCTCACTTTTCAGAGGACACTCCAAACCTGTACCGGAACGATGGGAAAGAAATATTCACCGAAGTCACTATGGAATCCGGTGTTGGTTTTGAAACCAGATTCGTCAACTTTGGCTGTGGCATTGAAGATTTCGACAACGATGGACTACCGGATATCTTTGTCTCTTCCGGGGGTGTCTATCCGGAAACAGATGGCAAACTCCCGGACATGCCATTTAAATCGCCTTGTTATCTTTTCCGGAATCTTGATGGATCCACTTTTGAGGAACTGATTGAAGAGTTGGGAACGGATTTCGCACTCCCCCGAGTGGGGCGAGGCAGTGCCTTTGGTGATTTCGATAATGATGGCGATGTAGATATCCTGCTTACTGCTGTGAATGAGCCTCCAATACTTCTGCGGAATGATGTAGACAGAAGGCAGAACTGGCTGAAGGTAAAACTGATTGGAACAAGATCCAACCGGAGTGCCATTGGAGCCAGAGTTACCGTCAAATACGGAAAAAGAACTCAGGTTCAGGAACGACTGGCACAAACCAGCTTCCTCTCATGCAGTGATCCCCGTCTCCACTTTGGGCTGGGTATGGAGCAAAATGCGGATGTCGAAATTCGCTGGCCATCCGGTTTGCATGAAAAAATTAACGGAATTTCAGCCCGGCAATTGATTACGATTGAAGAAGGAAAAGGAGTCATCAGGCGCGAGAAGTTTTAGATCACCTCGATCCGGGATCAGAAGCTTGAAAATCTTCTACTGGCTGTTCTCTCTTCTTCTTGCATCACCAGCTTTTTCCGATCCGCTAGCATACATCGGAACACTGGATGATCGCAGTGTCACGCTTGTATGGGGGGATCCGGCAAAAAAGGGAAATCCCATTGGCCGGAATGGAGATGGGTTAGGAGAAGTCGCTGTCCATATTGGCGGGAAAGTGATTTCATCCACTCAGTCCTGGTTGAAAATTTCAGATCTCCAGCCAAATACTGCCTATTCGTACAGTATTCGAAAGGATAACTCTGTAATTGCAGAGGGGACCATTCGTACCTGGCCGGACAAGACGACCAGCCTTGTGTTTTTTGTAATTGGAGACTGGGGCAATGGTTCAACCGACCAGTACAAACTGGCTCAGAAGATGGAAGCAGAAAGACAGCGTTTACGCGCTGAAGGCAAAGAGGTCCGCTTCATCCTTTCCACTGGTGACAATATCTACGGACTCTGGAAGTCCGGAAAAAATGACCGGGAATGGATTCCCAAGTTCTTCATCCCGTATGCACAGACCTTAAAGGAAATTCCTTTCTATGCCGTCCTGGGAAATCATGATGGAAATGAGAGTGAGCGGACGGAAGACCTGAATGTTTACCTGGATAACTTTTTCTTTCCGGGAGAACAACCCGCCCGCTGGTACAGGTTTCAGTATGGGAACTTTGCAGAATTCATTGCCCTGGATTCAACAAGAAATCAGCCGCAACGTCCGCGTGCCCCCATCTATACCCAGGATGGGGAACAATCCCAATGGCTGAAAGAACAGCTGTCCAAAGATTCTCTGGAATGGCGTTTCATTGTGATGCATCATCCAATGTTTACGGCAGGTCCGGATCATCCCCCTTTTCTGGAAAATGCTCCGCACTGGTTTCAGCTCTTCCAGACATCGGATGTATCTGCAGTGTTTTCAGGCCATGAGCACAACTTTCAGTATTCCGCTCCGCAACAGGACAATGGGAATATTGCATGGTTCGTCAGTGGTGCAGGAGGTCAGTTAAGGGCCGGGAATGTTTCTTCTGTGATGAACAAACGTAGAATAAACGCCTGGGCGCCTCATCGTCATTTCCTGATTGTTGAAGTGAATGAAGGGAAGATGCTGGTCACTCCAGTGAGTGCAGATTTCATGAAAATCCTCAACAGTGAGGGATCAACCGTTTTCCCTTCTTTCCATGTTGAAAAAAAAGAAAAATAATCGCAAAATCAATGCTCATTTCAAATTAAATGGTTATCTATAAGAGGCTGATTCCACTCATCCTGCTTTCTTCAATTCTTGCTGCTCAGGTAAAAACTCGTACAGAAGAGATCGAACAGGCACGTAAACAAAAAGCAGAAGAATTAAAGCCTGATGCAGTAACTCCTGCAGAGAGTTTCCTGCTTGAGGTCAAGGAACAGAACTACATCGAAAGATTTACCCAGGGCTACAACGGACTTCGTCTCAAGATTGGCAACATGGTGACTGGCAGCGGGTTCGCCATTGGTCCGGAATATTATCGAGAGGATCTGTTTAACGGAGAGTTAACCGCACGCGCATCAGCACAGATCTCTACTCGTGGATATCAGAAGTATGAGGCGCAGGCTACCCTGCCCCGTCTGGCCAACAGCAAAATCAATCTTGATTTGTGGGGCACACACCGGAACTATTCCGGCATCAATTACTATGGCCCGGGTCCGAACTCAGAGAAAACAGGTCGGTCCAACTATCGTCTGGAAGATACAAGTGTAGACGCCATCCTGGGTATCAAGCCCAGGCGTTATGCAAAGTTCGGTGGGTCGATTGGCGGGCTCTGGGTGAATGTCGGGCCGGGTAGGGATGATCGGTTTATCTCAACCGATAAACAGTTTCCGGCCAGTGTGATCCCCGGTATGGATACCCAGACAAATTTCGTACGGTACGGAGGATTTGCCCAGTTTGATTACAGGGATCATCCTCCCGGCCCCAAACAGGGAGGAAATTATGTCTTCCAGTATTCTCACTTTAAAGACCACAAACTGAACCGATACAACTTTGATCGATTTGATGTCGATCTGGAGCAGTACATCGGGATGTTCAATCGTACGCGCGTGATTGCGCTTCGCGCAAAGAGCATCATGACCCAGACGAATGGCAATAATGTAGTTCCTTTTTACCTGCAACCCATCCTTGGCGGACCAGACACTTTACGTGGTTATCGTGCATTTCGATTCAGCGACCGCAATATGGTGCTTTATACAGCGGAATATCGATGGGAAGTCTTTGCAGGGCTGGATGGAGCAATCTTTGCAGACGCTGGTAAAGTGACTCCCACAATCAAGCAGCTGAACTTCAAGGACCTTGAAAGTTCTGTCGGCTTTGGACTGCGATTCAATGCTCGCAACAAGACATTCATCCGTCTGGATGTTGGATTCAGCCATGAAGGATATCAGGTCTGGTTCAGATTCAATGATGTCTTTAATCCCCGTGCATTTGGGACAACAACAGGACAGCCAATTTATTGATGGAGCATCTGATGAAACACCTGATTTTCCTTTCCATCCTTGCTGCATCTACCTGCTTTGCACAGAAGTTCTATCCGGATGATCCCCTTCAGCAGGAACCACCTCCGGTTCATGTCGAAACAGCACTCTCTCGCAAACTGAGTGACTATTATGACCTGCTGAAACATCAATTCAGCCCCCCGGGAGAGAAGCAACCCAAACATTCTCCCCCTGTCAAAGCTCAGGGAGTAAACACACTCGGCGAACCGATGGAAGGTGCATGGTGGGTAAAACGTCATTACTACCACCCGATGACTCGTCAAGAACTGATGCGTGGACCTGACGATGGTACACCACCCTCAATGGATGGTCCATGGACTATTCTCAGTGCAAAGAATGAAGGAGTAACTCCGGGATTCTTAGTCCAGGACACCAAAGGAAATCGATACTTCGTGAAGTTCGATTCATTCTCCAATCCGGAGATGGCCACCGCTGCAGACTCCATCACTTCCCGATTCTTTTATGCACTGGGATATCACGTACCAGCGAACTACGTTGTATATTTTCACCCTGATCAACTGGAACTGAATCAGGGGCTTGAGATCGCTGACAGTACAGGAAGAAAGCGGCCCATGACAAAGCGTGATGTTGTGGAAATTCTGCTCAATGTTCCCAAGATGCAGGATGGTCGCTATCGGGCAACAGCATCTTTTTCACTACCGGGAAAGACGATCGGCCCTCCCCGATGGTTTGGAACACGTCTGGATGATCCGAATGATATTGTCCCTCATGAACATCGCCGGGATCTGCGCGGACTCCATGTGATTGATGCATGGCTGGGCCATGATGACTCCCGCGCCATCAATAACATTGATGTTCTGGTCAAAGAAAACGGAATCCAGTACATCCGGCATTATCAGCTGGATTTTGGCTCTACGCTGGGAAGTGCAACGATTCGTCCGAACAGTGCCCGGTCCGGAGCCTACTTCTTTGAATGGACTGAATCTGCAAAATTGCTGTTCAGTCTGGGTTTCTATGTTCCCTACTGGGCACGTGCCGATTATCCGGATCTTCCATCTGTCGGCAGGCTTGAATGGAGAACCTTTGACCCGGATCGATGGGTACCTGAGTATCACAATCCTGCTTTCATGAACCGTCTTCCAGATGATGAGTTCTGGGGAGCAAAACTGGTGAAAGCATTCTCTGATGACGACATCCGGGCCATCGTGAGTACGGGGGAATATTCTGACCCGAAAGCCACAGAATGGGTAATTGAATGTCTGATTCAGCGA
Organism: Bryobacteraceae bacterium; assembly: GCA_037190045.1. Classification (GTDB taxonomy): domain Bacteria; phylum Acidobacteriota; class Terriglobia; order Bryobacterales; family Bryobacteraceae; genus JAPKYZ01. Next base: position 54,833 of record JBBCIQ010000005.1, read on the forward strand.
CGTGAAAAAATTGGACGCATCTATTTTGCTCGTGTTCTTCCTCTAGACAACTTCCGGATTCAGGAGGGTGTCCTCACCTGGGATGATCTGTCGCGCATTCATGGCTACGGAGGAGCCGGAACTCTGGAAATCCAGTGGTCCCGCTTTCATAACCAGACCGAACAACAAACACGCATTGAAGGAGCAAATACCGAAGCAGTTCCAACGATGGAAGAAGGAAACTATGTGGTGGCAAAGCTGGTCCAGACCAGTAAACCAGCCAACACGATCAGTGTTTACGTCAGAAGACAAAATCAGGAACTGGAAGTGGTTGGAGTGGACCGGGCATGGTAGAAGAACGGCCGGAATATCAGTCACGCCTGGAACTTCGTACGCTTTCGAGCTTTCCTCATTTCAAGACCCTCGGAGAAAGACCAAAAGGGCCGATTGAAAAATTCCTCTCTTTCTTTGCAGATGTACGAAGCGGTGAAGGTCCGGCTGTTTTACTCCTGGCAGTGAATGTCTTTCTGCTTCTGTTTGCTTACTACTTCCTGAAGACAGCACGAGAATCTTTGATCCTGACGGAGGGGGGCGTTTATATCAAGGCATATTCTTCAGCTGGACAGGCGATCCTGCTGATGTTACTGGTCCCTCTCTATGGACTAATTGGAACAAAAGTCAATCGCGTCAAGCTGGTTTCCGGGTTGACCGCTTTCTTTGCCTCACACCTGCTGCTGTTTTCCTTTCTGGGTTCACGCGGAGTCTCTATCAGCGTTGCTTTTTATATCTGGGTCGGCATTTTTAATGTTTTTGTCATTTCCCAGATCTGGTCTTTTGCTACGGATCTGTATACGGAACCGCAAGGAAAAAGATTATTTCCCATCATCGGAGTTGGCAGTTCACTAGGAGCCTGGCTGGGAGCTGAAGCTGCTGCCCAGTTGATCAGTGCACTTCATCTCAATCCCTATCAACTACAGATATCTGCAAGTGGGATCCTGATTCTCTGTACATTTATTCCTGCATGGGTGAACCGGATTTATACCCATCCGGAAATCCCTGAGATGCAACACAAGGCAGAAGAGAAACTGGGAGATCAAGGTGGATTTCAGCTTGTATTCAAAAGCCGCTATCTGGCTTTGATCGCTGCCCTGACAGTTATCCTGAACCTGGTCAATTCCACTGGCGAATTCATTCTGGGAAAGATCATCACAGAAAAAGCACTGGAAGCAGTGGGTAATGATCCGGTTGCACAGCAGCAGTTTATCGGAACTTTTTACGGGCACTTCTTTGGCCTTGTGAATCTGGTGGGATTTCTTATCCAGACCCTCGCAGTCTCCCGTATCTTCGCATTCATGGGAGTACAAGGCTCAATCTATGTGCTGCCTGTCATTGCTCTGATGAGTTACTCCGTCCAGGCTGTCGCTCCTGTTTTGGGTGTTGTTCGTGGAATGAAAGTGATGGAAAATTCCGTCAATTACTCACTACAGAACACAGTACGCCAAGCTCTGTTTCTACCAACTTCACGGGAAGCGAAATATAAGGCTAAAGCGGCCATTGATACTTTCTTCATGCGGTTTGGGGATGTTCTGCAGGCCGGGCTGGTTAAAGTCGGAGCAGAGCTATCTTTTGGAGTTCCAGTCTTTGCATGGATCAATGTGGGTCTGACTCTGGTGTGGCTCTGGATCTCTTCCCGTCTGGCAACGGAACATCGCCGGATGGGATTCTAAATTCTCTCTCAAGATTCTGGCTGGATCCCATCAGTTGATCCAGAATATCCTGAGGGTTCCGAATTTCCGTAGAGATAGGTTCTGCATCCCGAAGTTCGATCAGCTTCCCTCGTACCCGTTCAGGGATAACACTCTCCAGATACTCCATAGCAAGTCCGTGCAACAACCGATCCTCACTGTACAATGCACGGAAAGCAGTCATCAAAGGTGCACGGGGAAGAATCAATGCAAGCAATGAGAAGATATGATCCAGACTCTGGTCTGTCCGTTCCCGGATCGCTTCATCCAGAAAAGAGAAGCTGTCTTCTGTATCCCTGCTATCCAGAAACTTACGGCTCTGCCAGATGGGGCGGGACACGGATAACTCCTTCTCTACCACTTCCAGAATCCAGTCCTTTTCTACCTTGAGTTCATGCTGCGTCTGATGGATATAATCCAGTGCCCGCCCACACTGGAAGCGGACTTCGAAACGGCTGTCATTCAGGCCCGATTCCAGTCCATAGACAGAACGCTGTCCTCCGATTCTTGCCAAAATGCGGGGAATTCTGCGACGAATCGTGAAATCCTGTGAATCATCCAGAAGAATATCACATAACTGTCCAATCACTCTTGGTCCGGATTCAATGAGGATATCTCTCACTTGTTCTGATACCCCGTCCCATGCCAGCAGCCGAATCAGGTGAGGAACAAGAAACGGATCCAGTTGATGGATGGATGCCAGTTCTTCCCGAACCCGCCGGATATCACCTGATCGAAAAACCTGTACCTTCTGCCAGAAGGGATCACTCTGTTGAATCAAAGGAGCAGCACCGGCTTCCGCAACAGAAGCAATTCGTTCTCCAGATAAGGAAGTTATTGGCAAAGATCGCAACACTGCGGACATCGTGGTTGAATCCTGAACTTCGGCCACATCCAGTTCAACCGCCCGATTTAATAACCCCTGTTCCAGGACGCGTAAATATGCCTTATCCATCCTTGTTGTAATCCAGATGGAAATGATGGCCAGTCCGGCAGAGAAAATGAGGATGTATTGATCCATCGATGAAACACTCAGCAGAATCAGGAGTTGCAACACTCCGGCACCAACAGCATCGCCCAGTCGATCAAACCCCACATCGATGATTGTTTTTACAGACCGCTTTTCCCTTGCTGGAATTGGCGTATAGAAGAGTTCATAGCCGCTTCGGAACAGAGAACCACGAAGGATCAGTTCCAGAGAGCGGACTCCGGTGATCATAGGGAAAGTGGGAACCAGTAACCGTCCGATGCTTCCTGCCAGAATTGTCGTTGGCAATGCCATCACTGTTCTTGCCAATCCCAGTTTTTCCAGAGAGAACCGGGTGAGAACAGTCTGCACCAGAAACGTCAGAACCTGGCTGCCAGTATAGAATGCAGCAAAAAACCGGACTAGTGGCTCACCCTTACCAAATTCAATGCTGGCACCTGATTTGAACAGGTAATCCAGAAGAGCAGCACTGGTTGTACCTAATAAAACCAGGGTGGCCAGACTCCAGAGAAATGGAGCTTTTCTGAATGCTTCCAGTGAAGAGCTTCCTTCAGAAGAATACCCTCGTGACTCTGATGGAGTGGTCTGATTGAGTGACCCCAGATAAAAAAGCAAACTAGCCGCAATCAGATGAAGGATCGTCAACAGAAGAAGAATGCTAGCTGCATCAAATTGCGCAACCACACGCTCAGCCAGTACACCTCCCGTAATTCCACCAGCAGTACCCATTCCGGCAATCCGGCCAAAACGTGCTTTTGCTTCGCGCGGATCGAATACTTCATTGGCAACAGACCAGAATCCGGACAGCAGAACAGCACCAAATCCCACAATATGCAGGTAGACCAGAACAACGATCAAGTCTGGATGGTGAGAAAGGAAAAACCATTCCAGGCACTGAAGGATTCCGCTGCTCAGAATTGCAATTGGAACTACTTTGCGTGGAGAATACCGGGATAAAAGGCGAGTAAACATCCAGCCCAGAAGGACAGCCAGAAGTGCTGCCCCCACAATCATCTTGGGGAGATCACTGACCGGATAACGGGAGAGAAAAAGTCCGTCGCGCGCAGCTTTTCCAGCAACCTGATGTGCCATCATCAGCCCTGCACCTAACATGGCTATCCAGGTCAGGCGAGAGAGAAATTGCTGTTGGTTCACACCTTTAATTTTGCCGGATCCACTACAGCAAACTCACCGGTGCTTTCAAGATCTTTGGAACAGCATGGGGAAGGTTCTGCAATCTCGGGAAGATTGGTCTTCCACCATGTTTTAGCATCCTCAGCGGCCCATTCAGGAATATTTGCCAATGAGTTCAGCATGCGCATCAGTTCTTCCACATCATGGGGACGCTGAGACGGTTTTTTACTGATCATCTGCATGACCACATGTTCCAGTTCTGGGGGAACGGGAAGTTCTGTTCGAAGTGAAAGTGGGACAGGTTCCTTCTGGACATGAGCCAAAGCCATTGCAGTTGGAGATGGCTCATTGAAAACCAGCTGCCCTGTCAGCAGAAAATAAGCCACGCAACCCAGGCTGTAAATGTCCGACCGCCCATCAATCTTTGACTCTCCCAGAGCAATCTCAGGAGCCAGATAAGCAGGCGTTCCAGTTGCAACACCCTCCATCGTCATCAGAGTGGCATCGTGTGGAAGAATGCTCTTTGCCAGCCCGAAATCCAGCACCTTTGTGAAATCATACTGGAATCCCAAGCGGCTCAGTACGATATTTTTCGGCTTGATATCCCGGTGGATGATGCCATGCTTATGCGCCTCATTCAGAGATTCACTCACTTCCAGCAGAATCTTTTTGACACGCCCGGGATGGAGAGGTCCGTGTCTTTCGACAAGCACCTGAAGATCAATTCCATCCAGCAGTTCCATTGCATAGTAGAAGGAATGATCTTTTGTCATACCAAAATCGAAAAGATCCACAGTATGGGGTGACCTGAGCGCTGCCGTAGCCTGAGCCTCCAGTTCAAATCTTTTTCTGATCAGATCTTCCTGGCGTCCACTCAGTCCACTCAGAATTTCCGGGCGAATCAGTTTGATGGCAGCATCCCGTGCCAGCAACCGATGACGGGCACGCCAGACCTCACCCATTCCACCCTTACCAATCACATAATCCAGCTTATAGCTGCCCATCTCTTCTGCACGCTGATTCTTGAGATACATCTGCAACATGCGCGAGTTCACTACATATGCCCAGACTGACATCATCACAATCGGGAAAAGCCACACCACCAACCGATTGAGTGGTGGCGGTGGAAAATCATAGATCTTCAGATGAAGAAAATAAGTTACGGGCCAGGCAATCACAGATCCAAGACAAACCAGTGCTGTTTTTACTGGGGAATTGGGCATAAAGAAGCTGGTCAGTATTACCCAGAGAGCCACTGCTGATAAACCACGGACAGGATAGTCTGTGTGGATTGGCATCGCTGTTTCATACCACCCAATGACAAATGCCACAAAAACACGAAACCAGCTACCAACATCTAACAACGTATACTTGCTGAGCCAACCCGTCCGAAGCAACACTAAAAACCCGGCTGATACAAATACCAGTAAAAGCAGAATCAGACGCTGCCCCGGATCACTGAATTGTTGCGCCATTTCTGGCTGAGTCAAATGTTCAAGAGGAATTGCAATGATAGAGGTAATGGCGCAGAAAGCCGTGATCCAGCACATAGATGTTGCTGCTTTATCAACGAGTTCCTGAGGAAGCCGGAAGGCAGAAGATTTTTGTAAAGCTACACTACTGCTAGAAGCCGGCTGGACAAGCTCCATTCAATCTCCCTACATATTTAAAGATACTGTAATCCGTAGAAAGGATTCGCATCTAAGGAATTAAAGCATTTTCTCTTTTAATTTTGTCTTGAATCTTTTCTTGATATCAAGCATCTTAATATCAAGAATTATGAAAGTGGACATGAAGACACAAGACACTAGTGGAATTCATCTGTGGCTGGTGATGTGGAAGGCATTTCGATCACTCGAAAAGCATTCCTCCCAGAGTATTGCGAGATTTAATCTGGGTCTCAGCGATTTCGGAGTCCTGGAGGCAATATTTCATCGTGGTCCACTTCATGCCAGCGAGTTGGGGAAAAAAGTTCTCCTCACCAGTGGATCAATGACAGCCGCCATTGATCGGCTGGAGAAAAAGAGGCTGGTGGCCCGGGGAAATGATCAATCAGACCGTCGTGCCTGTATTGTTCATCTGACCGAATCAGGTCAGGATCTGATCAGATCAATCTTCGGGCAGCATCAGGAAGCGATGGAGACAGCCGTCTCTGAGTTGTCCATGCAGGAGCGATCACAACTGATCGAACTCCTCAAGAAAACAGGAAAATCGGCCGAGCAGAAGCTCCGGCCGAATGAGGCGCCAACCAGCGCCGGAAGGAGTCAGTCATGAACACGAAAGAAATCGTCGGAATCTACGAGCCCGGAGCCAGCTATTGGGTGGGAGATGGCTTTCCAGTCAGGAATCTGTTCCCCTCCACCGGAATTCAGAAAGAAGTGAGTCCATTTTTGATGTTTGATTATGCCGGACCCACGACATTCAAACCATCCAATCATTCACCGGGTGTAGGAGAACATCCTCACCGTGGGTTTGAAACTGTCACGCTGGCATTCCAGGGGTCTGTTGCCCATCGGGATTCCGCAGGAAACTCGGGAGTGATCTATCCCGGAGATGTGCAGTGGATGACCGCAGCATCCGGCATTGTCCATGAAGAGTTTCATGAAGCTGATTTCGCCCGGAGTGGAGGAACCTTCGAGATGGTTCAGCTGTGGGTGAATCTTCCAAAGGCACATAAAATGTCGAGCCCACGATATCAGGCCATCACCAAGGAACAGATTCCAGTAGTGGAACTGGAAAAAGGTGGATATATCCGTATCGTGGCCGGAGAACTGGACGGAAAGAAAGGAGCAGCTTTGACGTTCACTCCGATCAACCTTTTCGATATCTCGCTGAAAGCTGGGGAAAAAGTGGAAATTCCTCTGATTGATGGCCATAATGCAGCTGTCATGCAGAGGATGGGAAGCACGATACTCAACGGCTCCAGTGAACTGAAGGGTGAGGCTAAGTTTGCAGTTCTCAACCCTTCCGGAGATGGAATCACGCTGGAAGCCAGAGAGGATTCCGGATTGCTGATCCTCAGTGGAGAACCGATCAATGAACCGATTGTCAGTCAGGGACCATTCGTCATGAATACTCGCGATGAGATTATTCAGGCAATGGTGGACTACAAGGCAGGCCGTATGGGCCGCCTTTCCTGAACTGTCCGCAGTAATCAAAGCCCCGAATCTCTAAAGGGATTCGGGGCTTTTTTGCGTTATCTTATCTCTTTCCACAGTTTTCACTTGCCCCGTGAAAGCACACCGGCCAGTCCTCGCCTGTAGACACCACGTCTACTGATCTCAACCGAACCTGAAAGAAATCCTGATCATGAAACAACTCTCCCTCACTCTCTGCATGGTGTTATTGCTGTCCTGCCATGTAAATTCACAATCAAACGATCTCTGGTACATGGATAATGTCATCCAGCAGGAAATGGAATCCTTTGGAGTTCCAGGTCTGGCGGTGGCTGTCGTCCAGGGTGACCAGATCATCTATGCCAAGGGATTCGGAACCCGCGAAAAAGGAAAAGATCAAAAAGTAGACGCAGATACGATCTTCGCCATCGGATCAACCAGCAAAGCTTTTACCGGCCTGGCCATCGGCCTTCTGGTGGAAGACGGAAAACTGAACTGGGATGACAAGGTTAAAAAGCATCTACCCGATTTTCAGATGAAAGATCCTGTGGCAACGGAAGACCTGATGATCCGTGATCTTGTATCCAACCGCACAGGAATCTCCGGCACCAGTGAAATCCTCTGGTATGGAACAGACATCACCCGTGATGAATTGGTAAAAAAACTTCAGTATGTGGATGCGGAATACAGCATCCGATCTCATTATGCATATCGAAATGTGATGTTTGTCGTCGCAGGACAGGTGATTGAGGCGGTCACGGGAGAATCTCTTGATAATTTCCTGAAGAAACGGATCATTAGTCCGCTGGGAATGAATCGAACAGCCACCACACTCAAAGATCTGCCCCGGTTCCACAACATCGCTTCTCCTCATCTGGAGATGCAGGGAAAGATCGCCCCTATTCCCTATCGCAATATGGACACTCCCCTGGCAGCTGGCGGATTATTCTCCAGCGTGAATGATATGGCCCAGTGGCTGAAGCTCCAAATGGAAACCTTCCAGACAACCGGAGATCCCATTGTTGCTTCTGAGACATTAAAGGAGACGCATACCCCTCACATCAATCTGGATGTCAGTCATCCGAACTTCCGGATGTTTATGGGTGCTCCTCAGCCACAACTTGGTGCTTATGCAATGGGATGGCTGGTTGGTGACCGCACAGGAAAAAAGATGGTTGTTCATAATGGAGCGATCGATGGAATGCAGGCTTTTGTCGGGCTAGTACCCTCCGAAAAAGTGGGCGTGGTTGTTCTCACCAACTTTGAAGGGCATGAGGTGCATGGAGCCATTCTGCAGACCATCCTGGGCCGTCTGCTCAAAGAGCCATACTACGATTACTTCAAACAGGCGCATCAGATGACCGATGCAGCAAAGGCAGCAAAAAAGAAGGAGGCGGATGACTTCTATAAGAAACAGGTTCGCGGTACCCATCCTTCACTCGACCTCGCATCCTATGCAGGTGCTTATCACAACGATTCATTTGGAAATATCCAGGTAAGCTTCAATGGTTCCGCCCTGGAGGTCGTTTTCTCCAGGGAACTGGTGGGAACCCTGCAGCACTTCAACTATGACGTGTTCCAGGTGAACTTCAATAGTCCGATTATTCAGACTCGCTGGGATCGGCCGTCTACATTGTCCTTTGATGTCAAGGATGGCGCTCCTCCTTCGGTTGTTCTGTGGGATGATACGCTGCGGTTTGAGCGGGTACGGTAAAGAATACAGATTCGTTTTGTAAAAGAAAAGGAGCGGATGAATTTCATCCGCTCCTTATTGTTAAAAATTTTGAATTACACGTATATCTATGAAATAAATTCCTTATCTTTCAAGTTTAATCTCGGGCAATTGAACATCGAAATAGGATTCAATCTCAGATTTAGTATTTCCCATATAGGCACCAATCCAACTTTTTAAGACTTTACCTTCTGGGGAGATAACAATTGTTTGAGGAGTAGAGCCAAGCTTCATCAATTCAAATACATCAGCAGGAATATCTTTAAGAACCTGGAAGGGTAGTGGATTCTCTTGTATGTATTCATTCGTACCAACATAAGCGAGTGAAATTCCAATCAAATTAGCTTTATTTTTAATCTGCCCACTAAATGATTTAAGGGAACTCAGATTATGTTGGCACCAAGAACACTTTGGGGCAAACATATATAAAACAGTTGGAAAATCAGAATCAGAATATTGAATTTTCGAAAGTGAACCATCTAACTGAACAGCAGAAATAGTAGGAATCGTCTCCCCTACCCGAAGAGAACCTCTTTTTTTCTCTCTATCATTACCTGACTTAAACTTATCCAATTTTTGATATTGGAATACATTTAACCCAATAGAGAATACCAGTAATATTAAAAGAGAGGATTTATACATCAGGATTTATCAAATCAAAAAGCGTGATGGATTCAATTAGCTGAGCCCATCACACTTTAGATGCTATTCGCAAACTCCGTAATAGGTATGTGGCGGACAAGTAAAAGTTGGGTCCAACACACAAGCGTGATCATAACTCCCACAATCATAGTCGCTTCTGCAGCATTTTCCTGTTGTGTGATGGTTTGTAGTTAGAGACACAAGCTGATTTGCTGACAGGAGTAAAACAACTCCAGCCATAAAAGGAAATACCCACTTAGATAGCACCTAAATAATACCTCCAACGCAATTCTATTGGATAATTCAATAAAGTCAATATAAAAATAGATCCAGATTCAATAAAAAAGGGGGAGTCATTTCATGACTCCCCCTTGGAGAATTAACTGAACTTAGTGAACTAGAAATTCAGACGGAGACCCATTGTAATCGCTCGTGCTCCAACTTGTGGTCCGGTTGCCCGGCCAAAATTAGGATTGCCGATCACACCATTGATTCCACCAAACCGTGTCCGGTTGAATAAGTTGAATGCATCTGCTCGGTATTGCAGTTCCACTGGATTCTTTTCGTTATTCCAAAGGATTGTGCGTTTGGAAACAGAAACATTTTCAAAAGCAACCATTGGCTGACGGAAGTCGCTGTAGAAAGTTGCTGCATTGCCCAGAGTAAACGGAGCCGCCGCACTAAATGCACCAGCATTGAACCAGAGGGCTGAAGGATCATTTGGATCCAGGGAACCATATCCAATATTTGTTCGGATTGGAACATTGCCATTCCTATTTGCTTTGGTCATGGTTGAGAACAGTGTAGAACCAAGAGGATTTCCAGGAGTAGTTAATTGAATCAAACTTCCGGAGTAATACCGCTGAGCTCCACTAATTGTCCATCCGGCCACAAAAGCATTTGCAATCGGATGCAGCGTTCCGGCAAAGCGCTTACCCTTTCCAAATGGCAGATCGTATGTCCACAGTACGTTAAAAACATGTGGCTGATCAAAGTGCAAGAAGGACTTCATATCATCGAGGTTATAAGAATCCTGCGCACCTGCCTGTCCCTGCTGTCCAAAAATCTGACGATAATGCGAATTCGCCAGCGACTTGGACCATGTATAAGAAGCCATCATTTGGAATCCTCCAAAACGACGCTCAACTTTAGCCTGTAATGCGTCATACCAGGTACGACCATCCCCTGAATTCCGACTCATGATGTTTAATACCTGTGGAATAGGCCTCAGAGTCTGTGCAACAGAACGATTTGGATATCCATCGAAAGGAGCATTAAACCCAGCGTCAATTGCAGCTTGAGAATATATATTCTGTGTCAGCAGCGAACCCAAGGCTAAACGGTTAGGAGAGACCTGATTAATGTTAACCGAGGAGTTCAGCCGTGTACCTCGATTTCCGAGATAACCTACATCAAACAGGAATCCTTTCACTTCATGCTGGATATTGAAGCTCCAGTTGTGGACACGTGGTGCCCGGCCAAAGTTCTCTCCCAGATAATCTACATCCTGGAAGTTACGCAGCGCAGGGTTCAGATTAGGGGGTGGTTGATAGTTCGGGCTTACTGGAATGCCAGCATCCCAGTTCATGATGGGATCAATGCCATTGCTCAACAATTGGTTGGTGCTGGCAAAACCTTCACGACATCCGCAACCACCATTACCGAGAGTCTGATAGAAGGTTCCCCAGCCACCTCGGAGAACAGTATTGTTGCCAATTCTATAGGCAAATCCCAGACGAGGTCCGATATTTGACCAATCTGTGGGGAATGGACGTAGAGTATTCGCACGACCAGGGCCGTATCCATAAAATGCCATAGCACCAGGCAGATTATTCGCACCAGGGTTTGGCTTTGTCAGATCAAAGCTGGAGTAGTTTCCCTGTTCTACGTGCCAGCCAATTGGCACTTCATAACGGAATCCCAGATTTAAAGTCAGCCGACTATTTACCCGGAAATTATCCTGAAAATATGCTGAAGAATATCGGTATCGAATGTCATTCAACATGATCGGTAGAACAGTATTTTGAGCAGAATCTACTGCGCCTAAAAGAAGACTGGCAAACTCATGCCCACTACCGGAAGTGCTATTAGGCATTGCTGTCTGTAAACGGTTAAAAACATAGAGGCCATTTGACCCAGCGTAGTCATAACCAAAGGTAGTGAGATATCGGTAATCCCATCCAAATTTGAACTCATGCTTCCCTTTTAACCAGGAATAGCCCTGTGAGACAGAGTAGGTATCGTTATCCTGTCCGCCGTTAGCCACTTTGCCATCCTGAACACCATAGGGAGTCAGGCCCGCAGCACCCAAAAACTGGATACGAGGCATCGCATCACCTTCAGAAGGCACTCCCGGAATACCCAGACGAGACGCAAATCCCTGCTGGGCAGGATTGTTCCATCCTTGACGCGTTGCTGAAATGCCAACGGTGGTGTGCATCAGGAAGTTAGGTGTGATCACAAGATCATGGTTACCACGGTAGTTGTAAGGCTTCTGTGATTGAGATCCCAATCCTTGTCCGATAGGTCCAGGAAATGTATTTACCTGCGCTGTGACCTGATCTTCTTTACTCATGAAAAATGCCAGGCGGTTATTGGGTGTAAAGGCATGATCGAACTTCAGACTCCAGATAGCACGATCAACATTGCTGGTGTTTACAAAATCATAATTACTTTGTAATCCAGCCCGAGTTGGATCAGGAATCAGGCCCATCAGGTTCCGGGCCACATTCGAAATCCGACTTTGTGGGATGATATTCCCCGCAAATGGCTGACGAGTTGTTCCTACAGTTGTATTGGGGTCATAGATGGTTTGATTTCCCAGTTCAGAAAAATTCCCTTGTCTCATGAGAGCAGTTGGAACAGTGCTGATTGGAAAAGAGATGGTGGCAGGCTGCAACTGCTTGGTATAGGTCATATACCAGAAAGTTTTATTGCGGCCATCATAAACCTTGGGGATAAAAACGGGTCCCCCCATAGCACCGCCCACTTCATTCTGGCGCTCCTTGGGGCGAATTTGTCCGGTTGCATTCCTCTGCCAGGCGTTTGCATTCCAGATATCGCGTCTCATGTTCAGAAATGCAGTGCCGTGATACCAGTTGGAACCACTCTTCGTCACATAGATTTCCATGCCGCCACCAAAACGCCCATACTCAGCAGAATAGGCTCCAGTGATCACTTTGAATTCATTGAACATTTCAGCGGAGGGCATATTGAACACCGTTCCACCCGATTCCGGAATGATCAATGAGGCACCATCAATCTGGACTTCCTGCGCACGTCCACCAGACCCGGAAATACTCGTCTCACCAAAACCTGCGTTAACACCAGGCATATAGGATACAAACTGTCGCGGATCACGAATTGCTCCCTGAAACAAAGGCAGATTGTTCATGAACTGAGGTGAAAAGGTCTGCCCTTTTTCACTGGTGGAAGTTTCGAGCAGTGGTGCTTCTGCAGAGACATCAATTGTCTGCTGGACATCACCTACTTCCAGTTCCACGTTAAGATCCATACGCTGAGCGATACGGATTTCGATATTTGTACGATTGACTCTCTTAAAACCAGTCTTTTCCACCGACATCGTATAAGTGGAGACAGGGAGCGTCGCAAAGACATAAAGTCCTGCATTGGTTGTCACGGTCTGCTGGCGAATACCAGTAGAATTGTCGGTCACTGAGACGGTGGCTTCTGGCACCACAGCCCCATTTACATCAGTAACCGCACCGGATAATGAACCGGTTGATGTCTGTGCCCAGGAGCCAATGGAAAGGCATAGCAGGGCCAACGTCAACCTACATGTTTGACGGAATTTCCTCACAATATCATGTTCCCCTTCAAAAACTTGAGACTAGTACCCACTGAAAAGCAGTAACTGAGGAAGTATATTCCGTTACAAAACCGCCGTCAATTGTGAAAATTGTTTCAAAAAACCCTTGCAGCCGGGAATATGTGGTGTTATCAATCGACGCCATGCGTAATGTCGCGCTAGCGCTCTTCTTTTCCCTCGTCGGATTCGCGCAAACAGACCGCGGATCGATTTCAGGCCAGATTACAGATGCTTCCGGAGCAGTGATAGCGGGGGTGCAGCTTTCGCTCACCCACACTGCAACGAATACAACCTCTTCGATCTCCGCATCGGACACTGGGGAGTATAGTGTCCCTAATCTTCCGGTGGGTGCATACCGGATTGAAATTTCTCAACCAGGGTTTAAACGATACTTACAGGAAAACATTGTGGTTGCGGCAGGACTGGCTGTCCGCGTGGATGTTCAGCTCCAGCTTGGCCAGGTCAGTGAGACTGTGGAAGTCCAGAGCAGCCAGACACAGATTCAGACGGAAAATGCCAAAGTCCAGACGGCAGTTAGTACCAAAATGGTGGACGAACTACCATTGGTCGTCGGCAATGCGATGCGCAGTGTCTTCAATCTCACCGTGGTCACCCCGGAATCGAAAGGAAGCGGTCAACAACTCTCTCTGGGTGGAGGTCAGGCAGCTGCCTGGGATGCAACGCTGGATGGACTCTCCATCACCACTAACCGGTCCGCGGATGCAAATGAAATTGCCTACCTGACTCCATCTGTCGATGCCATCACAGAGTTCACCATCGATACCAATGGCTTCAAGGCAGAGTACGGGCAGGCAGGTGGTGGGGTGATGTCCTTTGTTTCGCGTTCCGGCACCAATCAGTATCACGGGAATGTCTACAATTTCTTTCGGAATGATGCGCTGGATGCCCGTGAGTTCTTTGCCGCCCAGCGGAGTGTCTACCGTCAGAATGATTTTGGAGCCACCGTGGGTGGTCCACTTTCCATTCCGAAACTCTATAACGGCAAGAACCGGACATTCTTCTTTGCTGCCTATGAAGGGTTTCGTAACCGGGTGGGATCGAATGACACAATCCTCACTGTTCCTACCCCGGAAATGTATAACGGCGACTTCAGCAACTGGGTGAATGACAGCAATCAGCGGCTGCAGATCTATGACCCGGCCACCACCCGCCCCAATCCGAATGGAAGCGGGTATATCCGTGATCCCTTCGTCAATAACCAGATTCCGGTGAGCCGTTTCAGCAATACCTCCCGGCAGATGATGGCCATCGCACAACCCATCGCAGTACCCAACCGTCCCGGTCTGATTCCAGGAACCAGCGATTATGTCCGCTTCAATTATCTGGTTTCGGGCGGAGCCATTCTGAGTCCACAGGACAAGGGAAGCATCCGTGTGGATCATCATCTGACATCCAACCAGCGGGTGTCGGTCTTTTTCAACCGGACAGACTTTAATCAGACAGTGAGTTCCAATGGAGCGCCCGGACTTCCCCTCCCTCTGTGGAGCGGACAGGTACAGACTTTTCCTACCCGTGCATTTCGCGCCACCTATGACTGGACCATGTCTCCCCGACTGCTGAATCTTCTCTCTGTTGGAGTCAGCAGCTTCGATAAGACTTCGGCCTCACCCAACACAGGAGGCAACTGGCGGGACAAGGTCTGCCTGAAGAATGCCGTGGACTGCAACGAGAACCTGCTGAACGTCGTCATGAGCGACTACACACAATGGGGTGGAACTTCCACCAATGGCACATATCAGCCTTCCTGGCAGATCAAGGAAGACCTGAGCTGGATTGTCGGCAAGCACACGCTGAAGTTTGGATATCTCTATCAGCATCAGGCAGCAGAAGGATTCGGCCAACAGGATATTTCCGGACGGGCTGAGTTCAGCTTCCTGGGAACAGGAGTTCCGGGAATGACCACCAATACCAGTGGATCCGGATTTGCCAGTTTCCTTCTGGGAGATGCCAACGTCGGCAGGACGGAAACTATTCGCTATGTTCCACAGGTCTATCCCTATCATGGCTTCTATGCGCAGACAGACTGGCGTGTCACCAGAAACCTCATTATCAATCTCGGGCTGAGATATGACGTCACTTTGCCGCCCCGTGCGAAGAATGATGAATACAGTGACTTCAATCCCACACGTCCGAATCCGGCAGCAGATGGAATTCCCGGCGCACTGTGGTTCGCAGGTTTTGGAGAAGGACGGGAGAATACCCGATCCCTCGTCCCCGGATGGTACGCAGGATGGGGACCGCGCATCAGTATCGCTTACTCACCAGACAGCAAAACAACGATCCGTGCAGGCTATGGCCGGTCATTCAGTAAAGTGACGGCAGTTCAGGGAAGTGGACACTTTTCAGGTTTCATCGGACAGTACGTCTTTAATTCTCTAAATCAAGGCATCACGCCGGCTTTCCGGCTGGATGATGGACTTCCGGCGTATCCACTTCCCCCCTCCATCAATCCGTCTTTCTCGAATGGAAACACAGTAGATTACTGGCAGGGACAGGAAGCCACGCGCGCTCCGGAAAACAATTCCTGGACACTCTCCATCCAGCGGCAGATCTCCCAGAATCTTGTACTGGAAGCAACCTATAACGGCGTGATCGGAAGTCATTTGCAAGCAGGACTGCTCAATATGAATCAGGTGCCGACTGCCATCTTCAATAATCTGGTCAGCCAGTATGGAGCGACCCAGGCCATTGCGCTGATGAACTCCAACATCAATTCACCAGCAGCACAGCAGGCCGGATTTCGTGCTCCCTTCTCATCATTTAACGGAAGCGTGGCACAATCCCTGCGTCCTTTTCCGCAATATCTGAACATCGTGACCGGAGTGCAGAATGGAGATAAAAGCGGACATTCTTCCTATCACGCAGCAGTCCTGAAACTGGAGCGACGCATGTCAGCCGGGCTGACATTCCAGTGGAATTACGTATTTTCCAAGCTGCTGACTGACAGCGACACCTACTTCGCAACATCTCCTGCCGGTGCGCAGGATCATTATAATCGTGGCCTTGAAAAGTCTATCGGCCAACTTGATCAGACACATCAGGCCAAATTCTCCACGGTGTATGACCTTCCTTTCGGCAAAGGAAGGAAATGGATGCAGAACGGATTTGCCAGCTGGGTTCTGGGCAACTGGCGCATTGCCGGAATCATGGTTTACTCCAGCGGATTGCCGATTGCCCTCTCCAGGAACAATCCACTTCCGCTGTTTAATGGAGCCACCCGCCCAACCATCAACAGCTATGACAACTGGCGTGCCCCAATTCAGGGAGACAGCTTTGATCCAGCGGTTGACCGATTCCTGGATCTCAGTGCATTTCCAGCCCAGACACCGGTGATGGGAAATGCCACCCGCTACAATCCCAAAGTAAGGGCATTTCCTAATCTGCGCGAAGACGTCAGTATCGGAAAGACAATCCCCTTTGGAGAATCGCGCAGGATCGACTTCCGGGCTGAAGCTTTCAATGTCTTCAATCGGGTTGTGTTCTCTCCGGGAAACACCAACCTCAACTCAAATGCATTCGGAAGGGTGACCTCCCAGTCAAATGAACCCAGACGCCTGCAACTGGCTTTGAAAATCTACTGGTAATCAGCAAGCTTCATCTATTCATGGACAACAGCCGTCGCGGATTTTCCGGGGCGGCTGTGAATCTGACTTTCCAGAATATGGACAGTCTCAGAAGCTTGGGGATGCCGGACTTCAGCCATCTTCAGGTGCTCAATCGCACCCGGAATATTCACACCCTGTATCGCCAGACTCATCCCCAGCACATAGTGGGCTGATTCCGATTCAGTTGCCTGCAGAGCCTTACGGGCCTGTTGCTCTGCTTCCTGCGGACGCTTCAGATGCAGAAGAATCATTCCCCTTGAGATTAATGCAGGTGAGTAAAGAGGATCAATCTCCAGTGCCGTTTCATATGCCTGAAGAGCCCCTTTCATATCTCCCACCACCATCCGTTGTCCGCCCAGATGGAAATAGGCTTCGAAATATTCAGAGTCCATCTGCACACACTTTTCGAGATGAACAATTGCAGCCTTGTGATCACCTTTCAGGGCAGACTTCCGTGCCTGCTTCCATGCCTTAACTGCTCCCTTCACTGGCTTATGAGACAGACGGCGGTATGAGACAGGAGGTGCAACATTCACTTTTTTCCCAGCAGTTTTCAATCGGATTTCAAGACTTGGAGCACTGGTAGTAGAAATACTGATAAAGTCTTCCTGAATCAGATCTCCATACTGGGTCAGGACCTGGAGCTTGTAATTTCCGGTTGCGATGGAATAAAACTGGAAACGGCCATCAGGCATCACCGCTACCCGATCGCTTTTCCCAAGAGCATCTCCTCGTAGTTCAACAAAAAGTTCCTGAAACAGGACAGGTTGATCGGATGTGATTTCACCACGAACATCCATGATCTGGGGCTGGGCGAAGCCGGGAAACTCCTGACCTGTAAGGGCCAGACTCCCAAGAATGAACATCATGAGAATAGAGACAACTCTGGATACAGTTTTCCTGTGCATATTTTTCTCCTTTTTCGTTTGCAGGAAGACTTACTTAGCTACTGCAGATGGCGGAATCAGACCTGTACAGATCTGACCGGATTACAATGCGATTTTGAAATCGCAAGAGGCAGCCTTGGAGGCTGAAAATTTAAGCGGCCTTTTTGACCAGGGGCCGAAGGTTGGACTGCAGGATCCAATCGAGATCTGCAGATTCAAACGGGGAAACGCAATAATCTACTGCACCGGCATCCATCGCGTCCAGCCAGTCATTCACATGACGCTGGCTGCTGACGACAACAACGGGAACTCCGGGGAAATCCTGAATCAACTGGCAGATCAACGCTGAATCACAAAAGGCCAGCTGGACTTCCGGATCGCTCACCGGAACGACTTCCACGTTTAATAAGGCTAACGCCAGGTTTAACTCATTGGAAAGGATGGAATCCATTCCAAGAAAAGCAATCTTTGATGGCACTACAGGCATAAAGCCCTCCTGAAGAAAACCCGCATCATGGCCGGGGTTGGGGAAGTGCTCTTCTGGGAGACAACCAATGTCTGCTGAGACGTAAGACACATTTAATCCAACTGGTCTTACAATCTCATTCTCACATAACAAAGCCATGTATTTTTCATAAAAATTGCTTATCTGGGTCAGAAATGGTTTAACGGGGACTCATTCTGGTCTCTGGTACTCGTCAAATGCGACTGATAAGATAGAAGTGAGCATGATGGAAGCCTCTCCCGGGCCTATACCCAGAAGAAAATCAGTCGCTGTGAATGTTGGTGGCGTGAAAGTTGGTGGCGATCACCCGATTGTCATTCAGTCCATGACCAACACGGACACAGCCGACATCAATGGCACGGTAGAACAGATTCTTGCGCTGGCAAAGGCTGGATCTGAACTGGTTCGCATTACAGTCAACACGGATGAAGCAGCCCGCTCCGTTTCCAAGATCGTTGATCTTCTCCGGTTTAAGGGGTGCGATGTTCCTGTAGTCGGAGACTTCCATTACAACGGACACCTTCTTCTGCAGAAATATCCTGACTGTGCCCGTACTCTCGCGAAATACCGGATCAATCCCGGAAACGTCAATATCGGCAAAAAGCACGACGATAATTACCGCACCATGATCGAGGTGGCAATCCAGTACAACAAACCGGTTCGCATCGGCGTCAACTGGGGATCCCTGGATGGAGTTCTGCTCACTCGTCTGATGGATGAGAATGCAAAAAGCACAGAGCCACTGGATGCCAAGGATGTCATGCTGAATGCCATCGTCATCAGTGCCCTGGAATCAGCAGAAGCCGCAGAACGTTATGGACTATCGCGGGACAAGATCATCCTTTCCGCAAAGGTATCTGGCGTTCAGGATCTGATCAAGGTTTACCGGATGCTGGCACCCAAATGCGAGTATCCATTGCATCTCGGCCTGACAGAAGCGGGCATGGGGGCAAAAGGAATTGTGGCAACCACCGCTGCGCTCTCTGTCCTGTTGCAGGAAGGCATTGGCGATACCATCCGTGCCTCGCTGACACCCGCTCCCAATGGTGACCGTACAGAAGAAGTCATCGTGAGTCAGCAGATCTTGCAGTCACTGGAGCTCCGCAGTTTCACGCCACAGGTGACCGCATGTCCGGGATGTGGGCGCACCACGTCCACCTACTTCCAGGAACTTGCCGAACAAATCCAGACTTATCTTCGGGTGCAGATGCCCATCTGGCGCGTGGATCATCCCGGCGTGGAAGAGATGAAGGTGGCAGTGATGGGATGCATCGTCAACGGCCCCGGAGAATCCAAGCACTCCAATATCGGCATTTCCCTGCCCGGCACATTTGAGGACCCAGTAGCTCCGGTCTATGTCGATGGAAAACTGGTCAGAACATTACGGGGAGATCACATCGCAGAAGAGTTCATGCAGATGCTGAACGATTATGTGGATCGCACCTACCCGGCAGAAACAGCAGTGGGCGTCGGTTAAACGCCCACTTTTAATTCACCCCTCAAAACCGATACCGGAGATTGATGTAGGCATTCCGCCCGATCTCCGGGTATCCATCCTGGAAGTAATAATTCCGGTCAAACAGATTCCCGATCCCGGCCTGCAGATCCAGTTGTTTATACAGGCGCGCTGTCCCGCCAATTCCCACTACTCCGAAACTGCTGGCGCGTCCGAACGTTCCGCCATCATTCTGATAGAAGCGACCGGCCTCATAACGGAAATCGGCGAGGAAGGTGAAACGGGTAAACAGCGTATAGGTCGCTGAGGTGTAGACCTTGTGCCGAGGAGTATCCAGCATCAGTACTCCCGGATCTGACTGGTTCTTCCGGCTGAGGTACGTATAATTCGCATTCAACTGAAGAGCTGATGTCAGATTGCTGCGAATTCCCATCTCACCTCCCAGATACCTTGCTTCTCCGATATTCCGAAGCTGGAATACATTGGGTTCAATAAAGAACCGTTGTGTGGAGTTGCTGACATCACTCCGGAACAGGCTGAAATCCAGAAAAGTTTTGCGCCCCAGAATCTGTGAATACCCAACTTCCAGATTGTTGGATCGTTCTTCCCGAAGATCGGGGTTCGGAATGGCCATCCCCATACGGTAGGAGTATCGATCCTTAATGGTGGGTAGTCGGGTCTTCCGGGCAAACGTAAACCGGATTTTTGCTGAATCCGTGAGTGCATGAAAGATTCCTGCCTGTGGATTGTAGGCCCAGACATCTCGCTTCGGGAAAGGCACCACCTGATTGTTGACGATGTTTTCTGCATTTAGCACTTGCATACGATCTGCGCTGAAACCCAGAATCGCTGAGGTTTTCTTGCTGATCTGAATCGTATCTTCAAATCCGAAAGAGAAAGACTGATCCCGGAAGCTGCGCATCGGCTCACCGATATTCCCTTCGCGGTGTGTGTCGTCCTTGAAGTAGAACGAAGTCTTGATCAATTGACGCTTCAGAGCACGGGTTCCCAGTTCTACTGTTGTTCCGTAAGTGTCATCGTCATATGGACTGGTGAATGATGATCGCAGCGTCTGTGTGCAATAGCAGTTGTTATCGTATGAGCGGATCAGATTATCAAACTTGTCGTAATAAAGACGCGCTTTCAGATAGCTGGATTCACCCAGCGATTTGTTTCCGATGAAGTAAAAGCTCTCTTTATCCCAATAGGGCCATTGCCAGTAACGGGGACGAACGGCCGGGTCAGAGCCCGCATAAGTCGGATTTCCCTTCTGCCCATTCTGTTTAGAGTAGGTAAAGGTGTACTGGTCATTCTGATTGGGTGTCCATCCGATGCGGACCCTGCCCTTGTTATCCGTCTGATAAGCGTTCAGACGATCACCTGCTGGTTGTAGAGGAACGGGCCGGAAGTTTCCGGATAAGGGATATGTGTTACTGGAAAGCCAGGCAAAGCCACCCTGTGCCCAGAACTGTTTCCAGCGCACACCACTGTTCAGGAATCCATTTACCTGTCGTCCGGAAGCAAAACCGGTCCCCAGATCCAGATTGAACGGTTCCGTCGGTGCCTTGGTGACCAGATTGACGGCACCTCCAATTGCGTTCGGCCCATAGAGAGGTGAGGTAAATCCCTTGGATACCTGAATCTCACTAACGTCCAGCGTCAGGAAGCGATCCATATCGACATAACCGTCATAAGGAACATAGACAGGAATTCCATCAATATACATAGGCACCTGCCGGGCATCGAATCCACGAACATAAACTGCCCGTTCATTCCTTGCTCCAATCTTTTGAATGGATACGCCTGGCACCAGATTTAAAGCATCGGTCAGGTTGTTGAGGTTGCGTTGGCGGTATTCGGACTCATCTAACGTGGTGGCCGTCGGAATTTGTGTCGCTTCAGCAGTGACATCCACCGAATCGATCCGACCGAGATCGAAAACGTTTTCCGTCTTCTTTTTCGATGCGTCATCTGATGGTTGGCCAGCCTGCTGAGCGAAAGTAAACTGAAGCAGAAATATTGAAGTAAACAGGAGAGCAATTTGTTTTTTATACACGACTATGACTTGTTTAATATACCATTATACGGAATGTTTACAGGACGTATGACGTGTTATCATTACGTTTCGTGAGACCTGTAATCACTGCTTATCCACGAATTCTGATCCTGATTCTGCTGTGCTCAATCACCCTGTTTGCTCAACAGGAAAAGTTTGTCGAGGTATCCGGTGATGTAGATACACCACTGAAACTGACAGCCACCCAACTCAGCAAATTACCCCGATCTACAGTCCAGACCAATGGTGATGGCATCGTCGTGAACTATGAAGGTGTATGGCTGCATGAAATCCTGAGCAGAGCAGGAGCTGCTTCGGGCACCGACCTTCGGGGAAAAGCCCTGGCATCTTACGTTCTGGCTGAAGCCGAGGATGGATATCAGGTGATCTTCTCTCTTGCTGAACTGAACCCTGCTTTTACGGAAAATCAGGTGCTTCTGGCAGACAAAGTCGATGGAAAATCATTGAGTGGCGCACAGGGTGCATTCCGGTTGATTGCCCCTAAAGACAAGCGTGGTGCCCGCTCCGTCCGGATGCTGACTCGACTTCAGTTAGTCCAGCTTCGAAAATAGGTCTGTATGCAGAAGAGCGTCCAGAATCGATTGGGAATCATCCGCCGTCAACGAGGAACCGGTGCGTCTGAACTGGCAAAACAGATTGGTGTCAGCAGGCAGACGATCTATGCCATTGAATCCGGCACCTATGTTCCCAATACAGAAGTCGCCCTGAAACTGGCACGTCAACTGGATGTTTCGGTTGATGAGTTGTTCTCACTGAATATTGAAGAACCACTCACTCCTGCAACATTGAGCACAGAGGTTCTCACGCCGGAACCTGTTTCCAAAGGACAGGCAGTCCGTTTCTGCCATGTGGGTGATCGACTGGTGAGTATCCCCGTGAACTCGTCCCCTTACTATCTGCCTGAGGCTGACGGTGTGATTACCAGATCCACCAGAAACTCTCGCAAGGCAGAGATGGCAGCATTCACTGCAGAAAGCTTCGATGCCAAAAAACTGGTTCTTGCGGGATGTGATCCAGCCATCAGTCTGGTCTCACGAATGGTCAAGGAACAGAGTGGTGTGGAAATCATTCCGGCGGCAGCATCAAGCCGGCTGGCCCTTTCCTGGATGCATGAAGGGAAAGTCCACATTGCAGGATCGCATCTGGAAGACCCCGAAACAGGGGAATTCAATCTCCCATTCCTGCGCACTGAATTTCCTAAAGATGATCTGGCCGTGATTACATTTGCACGCTGGGAAGAAGGACTGGTAGTGGCAAAAGGAAATCCAGGCAACATCCGCAAGATTTCCGATCTTCACCGCGATGATATCTCCATCATGAATCGGGAATCTGGATCCGGAAGCAGAACACTGCTGGATCGTTTGCTGAAGGAAACTGGAATTTCCACCCGTAAGGTTCGTGGCTATGAACGGATCGCATATGGACACCTTGCAGCAGCTTATGCAGTGATGACGGGAGATGCAGATGTTTGCCTGGCCACTCATTCCGCCGCCAGAACCTTCGGCCTGGACTTCATTCCTCTGCAGAGTGAAAGATATGACCTGGTGATGCATCGCCATACGATGGAACTTCCAGCTGTTCAGGCTTTTCTGAATGTTCTGCAGAGAGCTGCATTACGCCGAAAACTGGAGGTTCTCGCCGGATATGAAACTTCGCAAACCGGTGCAGTTCTGGCCTGAGCTTTTCCTGCTGCTTCTGGGCAGCTTGTGTGCTTCAGCCAGTGATTTTGACTGGAAACTTTCTCGCGGATTCCCTGCTCCTGCTGTCCCAGCCAACAATCCGATGAGTTCTTCAAAAGTAGAACTGGGCCGCCATCTCTTCTATGACTCTCGACTGTCCATCAATCACAAACAGTCGTGCGCAAGTTGTCATCAACAGAAACTGGCGTTTACCGATGGCAAAGCACGGGGAGAAGGAACCACCGGGGAGATTCATCCGCGTTCCAGCATGAGCCTGGTGAATGTGGGATATATTTCCGCCTTGACCTGGGCAAACCCGACACTGGATTCGCTGGAAGATCAGGCTTTGGTTCCGATGTTTGGTACAGAACCTGTTGAGCTGGGACTTAAGGGTGCGGAAGAAACGATTCTGCAAAGGGTTCAGAGCGATGCTGTATATCAGAAGCTATTCGCTCCGTCCTTTCCCACAGAGAAAAATCCCTTCACCATTCAGAACATCACCAAAGCGATTGCCACTTTTGAACGAAGTATTATCTCAACCCGTTCCCCATATGATCGATACCGTTACGGAAGTGAGCCGGATGCTCTCTCTGATGCTGCAAAACGAGGGGAGAAAATTTACTTTTCCAGCGAGAAAGCTGGCTGTTTCCAGTGCCATGGAGGATGGAACTTCAGTGGTAGTGTTCGCTATGCAGGTGGTCCGGTGACGGAAACAGAATTCCATAACACAGGCCTCTACAATCTCACCGGAAAATACTCCTATCCGGAACGAAATACCGGTGTCCATCAGTTCACCGGACTCCCTGAACACATCGGAAAGTTCCGTGCGCCTTCTTTGCGAAACATCGTGTTGACCGCTCCCTATATGCACGATGGAAGTATTCCCACTCTGGAAGAAGTGATTGATCACTACAGAGCAGGTGGAAGATCTCCCGGAAATCCCAATCAAAGTTCTATTGTCCGGAAACTGCAGATCACAGATCAGGAAAAATCTGACCTGATCGAATTTCTGAAATCACTGACGGATGAAGAGCTGCTGAAAGATCCACGCTGGTCTAATCCATGGCCTGACACTCCCTCTCCTTGACAAACTAGGAGAGACACATTATTCTCCTAGTCAGACTAGGAGTAAATACTCTGGGCAAATTAGCTGACCTTCTTCCCGGCACTCTGGACCTGCTGATCCTGAAAGCCATCTCTCTGGGACCACTACACGGCTATGGAATTCTTCTGCGAATCCAGCAGATATCCGGGCTACTGCTGCAGATTGAACAAGGGTCTCTCTATCCTGCGTTGTATCGACTGGAGCATGCCGGACTGATTGATTTTGAATGGGGAGTGTCTGAAAACAATCGTCGGGCAAAGTTCTATGAGCTGACCACGGCTGGAAAATCCAGGCTTCGTAAAGAAACAGAACAGTGGGAACTCTTCTCTGCTGCAGTGGGCAATGTCCTCAAGGCAAAGTCAGGGGAAGTATCATGATTCATCGGCTGAAATCCTTTTTCCGATCACTCACGGGTCGAAAACATCTCGAAACAGGCATGGATGAAGAGCTCAGGTTCCACATCGAAGCCTATGAAAAAGATCTGATCCGCTCCGGGATGAGTGCCGACGAGGCTCACCGTAAGGCTCAACGTGAATTTGGCAGCATCGAACGGATGAAGGAAGAATGTCGGGAAGCGAAGGGGTTATTCCTTCCAGATGAATTTTTTCGCAACATCCGTCAGACTTTTCGTTCACTGCTGAAAGCTCCCTCCTACTTTCTGACTTGCATTGCGGTACTGGCTCTGGGAATTGGAGCGAATACGGCAATCTTCAGCATCGTCAATTCGGTTATCCTGACGCCCTTGCCATATCAGGATGCAGAGAAACTGGTCTTTCTCTGGGAGCGATTTCCCAAAATGGCGGAGCCCTTGGGCAGCAGGATGCAGGTATCCAGAAAGATGTTCCTGAACTGGAAGGAGAACGCTACCAGCTTCACGGACATGGCAGCTTTCCATGAAGAAACACTGACGGAAAGCGGTATCGAATTCCCTCAACACGTTTCTGTATCGTTTGCCACCCAAAATTTCATCTCTTTGCTGGGATTTCAACCGACACTTGGTCGTTCATTTTCTCAGGAAGATGAGAAGACTGCCGCACCGGTAGCCATCATCACAGACCAGTATTTTGAAAAGAGATTCCATCGGAACCCGAATGCCCTGCAACAGTCAATCACACTGAATGGAACCAGTTATTCAATCATCGGCGTTCTGCCATCCGGGTTTTTCATTCCAGCCATGTGGGAGGGTACAGATCAGAAAAAGCCGGAAGTCTGGATACCTCTTTCGCGGCGATGGCAATCAGCTGAGAGAGAAACAATTCAGGAACTTTTTGTGATTGCAAGGCTGGAACCCACGGCTAGTGTTGAGTCCGCTAGAGCGGAGATGCGTACAGTAGCTGCCCGTATTCGTGATGCAGAACCCGATAGAAAAGCCTTTGGATGGGAGATTTCAGTTTTCTCTATTTCTGAAGAAGACCGATCACCTGATTTTCATCACTCACTCTATATTTTGTTGGCAGCTACGGGATTTCTCTTACTCATTGCCTGTGTGAACCTGACCAACCTGACACTGGCTCGCGCAAACGAACGAGTTCGTGAAGTTGCAGTCAGGTTGGCGCTTGGAGCCAGCAGAGCGCGAGTAATCGGGTATCTGATGACTGAATCCTTCCTGATCTCAATAATGGGAGCATTTCTGGGATTGATCCTGGGCTATTGGATCGTCCAGGGAATTCTGACACTGAAGCTGGATGAATTCAGTCGTCCGGAACTGATTCAACTGAATTTTCCTGTATTCCTCTTCGCAGTAATCGTCAGCATCATGACTACATTTATTGTGGGACTCATTCCAGCAATCAATGCTTCCAGGATTGAGCTTCATTCGGCCATGAAGTCCGGCAAGAAGAGTGGAAGTCCAGGTCAGCATTCCCGAAATCGTCAGATCCTGATTGCAGTCGAAGTAGCGCTGGCTCTCATGCTGGTGTCTGGTGCTGTCCTGATGATTCGAAGTTTCCAGGAACTGATTCGAACAGGTGTAGGGTTTTCATTGGAAAATCTGGCCGCAGTGGATATTGATCTTCCTGAATCCAGATATGGCAGCGGCGCTGATCGGTCCAGATTCTTTCGCACTCTTCTGGAAAGGGCCAAAGCAGATTCCTCAGTGATTGATGTGAGTATTACGAACCATCTCCCTTTGCATTCGGTGGCCGCCACAAACTTCAGAATTGAAGGCGAACCGGACCACTCAGAGGAAAATCCTTATATTGCCGACTACGCGCATGTCAGTGAAAATTACCTTCAGATGTTGAACCTTCGGTTGCTTGAAGGACGGATGTTCACGGAACAGGATCTGATCAATCAGGAAAAAGATCAGAGTGGAACAGTGATCGTCAATGAAGAATGGGTTCGAAAATTTCTTCCCGGAAAGCCTGCTACAGGCAGGCGTCTGATCAAGAAAAATCAGTCGTTGGAAATTGTTGGAGTGGTATCCAGCTATAGGCCCATCGGTGTGGAGCATGGATTTCGTCCCCAGATTTTTTATCCGGATCTCCGGGTTCCCCAGGCAACCCTCGTCTTAAAAACACGAGGTAATGCATCCATTCTGTCCACTACTCAAAGCATTGTTCACTCAATTGATAAAGACATTGCCGTCAGCAAAGTACAAACACTCAAGGAATATCTCAGATCCTTTAACGCTTTTCGGGAATTCGGCACGATGTTGATGACTATTTTTGCAGGGATTGCTCTGCTCCTTGCCATGATTGGTGTTTATGGTGTTTTAACCAATATGGTCTCGGCAAGAACAAAGGAAATCGGAATTCGTATTGCGATTGGGGCAACGCCCGGAAACATAGCACGGATGATCTTCCGACAAAGTATGCTTCCGATCACCATTGGAGTTGCGATCGGAATTGCAGGAAGTTTCGCGATGGGTCAATTCCTGCAATCACTCCTGTATCAGGTAAGTGCGAATGAGATAACAACCAGGCTGCTCTCTGCCGGAGCGATTGTCGTGTCTGCCCCGGTAGCAATTTATATTCCTCTCCGCCGTGCACTGGGAATTAGTTGCACTGAAGCCCTCAGGGAAGACTAATCCAGCACAACCAGCTCATACTCACCTAGCTGAGGAATGGAGAAGGAGGTATAACCTCCTTCTCTCTTCACTGATATTTTCCTTCCGGAATCAACCAGACGTGCATTTCTGTATTCACCTGCAATCTGAATAGAGATGTTCTGCATTGGCAAAGGTATGAAATAGGCAGTGGAAGAGTGTCCAGACAGATTCATCAGATGAAGCTGCGTTTGGCCTCCCTGTTTCATCAGAGACATTTCTACCAGGGGATGAGCATTGGTAATCAACTGACGCTTCTGCGGCAACATCCGATCTATCACGTCACGGAACAATCCAGCATGGGCAGTGAGACTGTATTTGTAATAGAGTTCTCCGATATCCCAGGGGATCCACGTAACCTGACCTGAGCCGAAAGATTTCGAAACAATACCGGGAGAAGTTGTATTGACAGCATCAATATGGATTTTCTCCGGCGGACCAATCATGGATGGTGGAACCAGTGTCAGCAGAGGCATCTCCGCAGATTCGTTTTCTGTTTCCTGATAGCGGCCGTTCAGGACCATCACATTGGTGTCAGCCAGTGAAGGAAATAATTGATGATTCCGGATGCGAAAGAATCCTTGTACCTGATCCCATTGCTTCACCACCTTTGCGACTGAGAAATCCGGCACGCGAGAGGAAGCAATCAGAACCCTGCCTCCATCTTTGATGTAGCCTTCCAGTTCAGCAGGAGCCCAATCAGTGGCGATCACCAGATCGAACTTTCTCTTTCCCATCCAGTCGAGGTTGTCCGAAACAGCAAAAGGAATATGCTCTTCCGTCAGCAGACGAAACACTCCTCGATAGGATGATGTAGAAGTGGGTCTTCCCAGATTAGGCGCACGGCCCAGCAGCAGAACTTTTGCAGCACTTTCCTGTTTAACGAAATATTGTTCATTCTTTGCCAGCCAGTGGAATACCGGTTTTGCGGCAATGAGCGCCTGCTTATCTTCCTGATCAAATGTCCCATTGATGGCGAATGCCAACGCCCCGCCATGAGCCACGTTCTGCCAGAGCCTCAGCTTGATCTCCTGAGCAGGAACCGTTGCCCACCGCCACATGTAATCCAGAAACTGCATACACAGGTTGACTGACATCTTACCCGGTTGCGAGTTCCTTGCACGATTCACGTTATCGCTGGAGGTATAGGGCCATAAAGGAAGCGGTCGATTGACTGCCGTATTCGATTCCGACATGATGCCATCTGTATACTCCTGGATGTAATTGAAGAAGCCTGCGTTCGGACGCTTGGACTTCATCAATTTCCCGATCTCAGCCGCCATCTCCCGCGATGAAGTAAACATAAATTTCCGATAATCTTCATCCGGCTCTTTTGGAAGGTCGCGATTGTACATCTGCCGAAATTTACGAGAGCACGCATCACAGTGGCAATGGCCAACGAAATTTCCTGCATAGTCCCGTTCCGAATTTCCGAACATATTGAAGAAGAGCCCATCCACTTCATAGCGATCCAGCGCTTCGGCCAGAATCTTCAGCCCCTGCTCGCGATAGTAGCCCCCGTTGATGCAGACAGAATAGAGATCATTGAATACCACAGGGTCACCATTTGCTTTGCGGAAGAACCATTCAGGATGAGCATCATAAACAGCCTTCTGTGTCTTGCTGAGATCGAAGCGTCCGACAACTTTGATTCCTCTTCGATGTGCCTCCTTCAGGACTTCACCAAACAGATCCCGGCCAGGCGGGAGGTGCGGACTGGGATAGTGAAATTCAACCTGAGTAGGGTAATAGGCAGCAATCCCGCCCATTCCCAACAACAACACATTTGCTTTATAGTCAGACAAATGATTCACCAGATCCTGTGCGTCAAGATTGGCATCAGTCTGCCGCAGATTGGTCTGAATCCATCGGATCGGCTGGTTCATCCACCAGCCTTCTGCGTGGCTGAGGGAAGTGGTGAGGATCATCATGAACAGGATACGAAGCATAAGCGGAAACCTCAGATGATTATATGGCGGGAATGTCGATGAAACTGAACATCCCACTTTTATTCATGAGCTTAGTTATGAGCATTCTGGCTTCTGGCTCTGACGTTTACCCTGTTCAGGCTTCAGGTATCGTTCCTGCTTTTACATCCAGTCCGGCAATCTGGGCAGGAGAGTTTTTGTATCTTTCCGGCCAGACTTCACCCATTAAAGGAGCAGATGCCACTATAGAAATTCAGAACTGTTTTCAACAACTGAATTCTGTTCTCAAAGCATCCGGAATTGATAGAACCCACATTGTATACGTTCAAGTCTACCTGACTGATCCGATGAATGAGCCAGCGTTTCAGGAAGTCTGGACAAGAACTTTTTCAAAATCACTTCCTGCCCGATCTTTGATTTACGTCTCGGCTCTTGATCAAAAAGCCCGAATCACATTGAGCGCAGTTGCCATTCGGGATCCACGAAAAATCAAGGCATACACGCATCCTGAATTTGACAGGAAACATATTGCAGCGGCGGTGCAGGCAGAAGGGATGTTTTATCTCTCAGGCTTCAGTGGAACAAATACAGCGCAGGCTCTGACTCCTGAACAGCAAGTTCGCAAAGCGTTGCAGAAAATGGAATCCATCCTGAAGATGGCGGGGCTGGATCTGCGGCACATGGTTTTCATGAATCCTTACCTCACGAAAAGGATGCCCATGAATTCCATGAATCGTATCTATGCTGAACATTTCGAATTCGGAAACACACCGGCACGGGCAACCATTCAGGTTTCAGATCTCAGTGAGCACGCAGATATTGAATTTACAGGAGTCGCAGTTACGAATATCTCCACGAGAAAGGCCATTCGTCCCAGGAATATGCCACCCAGCCCCACAGCAAGTCCGTGTGTTCTTGCAGGCAATACTCTGTTCTGTTCCGCCAAGTCAGGATTCATCCCAGGCATCAATGGAGGGATCTATGCACATTCTGTCCAGGATCAGCTTCGACAGACGATGAGAAATCTGCTGGATGGTCTGGAAGAAGCAGACATGGATTTTTCGAATGTTGTGTTCAGCAATATTTATCTGGATGCCTACAGTGAACTGCCTAAATTGGACACGATTTATCAACGCTATTTCAAAAGTATTTATCCTGCTGGAACAGCTGTCCAGCAGATCCCCCCGCAACCTCGCAATCCAAATGCGCAACAGCAATGGCCCACACTGGAACAGATTTCCATCATTGCCGTGAAGTAAATCGGTTACAGGGCTGATTGCATCTGGCATTCTGCTTCGTTAAGTTGTGGGCAGGTACGCCCATGCCCAAATACCAGCTAACGGTCAATGGCCGTAAATACAATGTGGATTCACCGGCTGAACGTCCTTTGCTGGACGTCCTTCGTGAAGACCTTGAACTGACGGGAACAAAATACGGTTGTGGAGAAAGCCAGTGCAGAGCGTGTACCGTGCTGCTGGAGTCTTCACCCGTCACCTCATGTGTGGTTCAGGTCAGTGCTGCATCCCGGAAAAAGATCACCACGATTGAGGGTCTTGCGTCAGGTGGCCAGCTTCATACAGTGCAGCAGGCGTTCATCGATGAATCTGCGATGCAGTGTGGATATTGCACGCCGGGGATGATCCTGCGCACAGTCAATCTTCTCCAGAAATTTCCGAATCCAACAGATGAGCAGATTATGCAGGAGATGAATGGTAGCCTTTGCCGTTGCTGTGGATATGAACGGATTCTGAGCGCAGTCCGACGAGCAGTAAAAAACAATCAGGAGAAATCTCATGCAGCCTGAGCAGGAGCAGGATCGGTACGAACTTCGGGAATCTCCGCCTTATCAATTCCCTGCCACCAGACGAGAATTCATAGAAGTTGCAGGAATTGTCATCTGCCTTACTCCGTTGTATCCGGCCATGGCAGCAGACACAGCTGGTTCTGCGCGCATCACCATGGATCCGAATGGCATCATCACTGTTAGATCCGGCAAGGTGGAGTTTGGACAAGGCGCTCGCACAGAGATTGCCATGGCGGTGGCAGAAGAGTTACAGATTCCTCTCAGCAGAATCCGCGTCACCCTGGGTGATACAGAACTTTGTCCCAATGATGGAATCACTGCGGGCAGCCGAACTACCCCATCTACATTGCCGCAGGTTCATCAATCTGTTACGGAGTTCATTGCTCAGAATCCTCCTGCCCCGGAAAAGAAAAAGAAGATCCTGGGCACTTCGCACGGCAGAACCGATGCAAAAGAGATCGTTACGGGAACACATCTTTATCCATCAGATATTCGTCGGCCCGGAATGCTGTATGGGTGTGTTTTGCGTGCACCAGCCTATGGCTGGAAGTTGAAAAGTATCGACGGATCTTCCATCAGCAAGATGAAGAATGTTCATCTTGTGCAAGACCAGAATTTTGCCGCCTGCTGTGCTGCTACCTCATTCGAAGCTCGTCAGGCTGTCGAGAGACTTGCAGCAACTGCGAACTGGACAGAAGCATCACATCCATCCCATGATGATCTTCCTCAAGTTCTCAAGCAGTTTGCAGAGAATCCGCGGGAACAGAGCAAGGGTTCAGTGCAAGAAGCTCTGGAAACATCGCAAAAGCGGATCAGAGCAACTTATCAAGCACCCTACATTCAGCACGCTCCCATGGAGCCACGGGCTGCAGTAGCCGAATGGAATAGCGGGAAACTCACCGTATGGACCGGAACTCAGAATCCATTCGGCGTGCAGCAGCAGCTACAACAGGCATTCCATCTGCCGGAAAACCGGGTCCGCGTCATTGTTCCTGATACTGGAGGAGGTTTCGGCGGAAAGCATACAGGTGAAGTCGCAATTGAAGCAGCACGCCTGGCCAAGGAAGTAAACAAACCCGTGTCTCTGCGCTGGACTCGTACTGAAGAGTTCATGTGGGCGTACTTCCGGCCAGCTGCTCTGTACGAAATTGAAGCTGCTATCGATGCAGACGGAAAAATCATGGCATGGGATTACTCCGTTTACAACGCAGGCATGGCAGGAATCCAGACTCCGTACAGAATCGAGAATGTACGGACCCGCTTCTTTGCCACTAATTCCCCATTACGGGAAGGTTCTTATCGTGGCATCGCAGCGACTGCAAATAACTATTCGCGGGAATGCATGATGGATGAGCTTGCTCATGCATGCAAACAGGACCCTCTGGATTTTCGGCTCAACAATCTGGAAAATCCACGTCTTCGGGATGTCCTGATTGCAGCCACAGATGAGTTCAACTGGAAATCCAGAAAGAAAAGCCTGAAAAAGGGTAGTGGTATCGGACTGGCGTGTGGAGTAGAAAAGGGATCCTATATCGCAACCTGTGTCGAGATTGAACTCCAGGGTTCCAGGATCCTTGTGAAGGATGTCCAGGCAGCTTATGAGTGTGGACGAATTCTGAACCCATCCAATGTAGAAGCACAGGTGCATGGTGCAATCATTCAGGGATTGGGAGGAGCACTAACGGAAGAAATCCAGTTCCGGAACGGCAGACTTCTCAATGGAAGCTTTTCGAAGTACCCTGTTCCACGCTTCAGCGATGTCCCCCCCATCCGCACAAAGCTGCTGGATCGACCGGATCTCACTTCCGTAGGGGCCAGTGAAACGCCGATCATCACCATTGCACCTGCCATCGTAAACGCTCTGTTTCAGGCCACAGGTGAGCGAACCAGATCATTGCCCGTAAAGCCAGGCCGATCCCAGGATTCACGAACAGAAAGCGCCTAGGTCGCTCTCAAGGAATCCACAGGGTCCACTCTTGCAGAACGAATGGCAGGAATCAGTGCAGCCAGTATGGCAACAATGGCAATAAATCCAACAGACACCGCATAGGTAAACAGGTCAGTGCCCGATGTTCCGTAAAGAACTACAGAAAGACTGCGGCTCATCAGAACCGACAAGATCAGACCAGCAATTATTCCTGTAAGTGTCAGCAGAAGGGCATGACGCATTACCAGTTGAAGAAGGTCTCCGGGTGTTGCGCCCAAGGCCATACGCAATCCCAGTTCAACGGTCCGCTGGCTCATCACATATGCCATCACACTGTAGACGCCCATCATGGCCAGTAACATGGCAATGCCTGAAAATACTCCCAACAGGATCAGGCGAAAGCGTGATGCAGAAAGAGAATCACTCAACATGGTTTCCATCGTGGTGATGCTGGTGGACACATCCGGATTCAGGGAAACCGCCAGTTTCCGCATTTCCTGAACTACCTGTTCTGACTCTTCATTGACACGAACAACCACATGAAGTTCATCAGCCATCCACGGATGCTGATAGTGAGGCATGTAAATTTCAGGTTTAGGATCGACACCTGCATTTTCGTGCCGCACGTCGCCGACAACCCCAATAATCGTCATCCACTCTCCGGGTCGATCCAGACCACATTCGATTCTCTTCCCCAATACATTGCCATCGGGGAACTGCGCCTCCACCAGTCTTTTGTTCACAATGACTACCAGTGGCGACTCGTACCTATCCCGCTCTTCAAAGTCCCGGCCCATCAATAACGGAGTCCCCATCGTTTTAAAGTAATTGGGTGTAGTTACCCGGAAGCCTGCAAATGGCATTTCAGAAAGTGCCTCATACTGCTTTCTTCCTTCAATCTGATAAGCGCCGTTGGAGTTTCTGTTTCCGGTAGGCAATCCCATTACACCTGCTGCGGATTGTACTCCGGGAATTGATTGCAGCTGACGATTCAGGTTTTCGAAGTAAAGTGTGGCCTTCTTGACTGAATCCAGATCTTTGGAAGGAACACTTGTACTCATCACCAGAAGTTTTTCCGGACGGAATCCCATTTCCACATCCATGAGGGAAACGAAACTTCGGAACAGCAGCCCAGCTCCAATCATCAGAACCAGAGAGAGCGCGATTTCCACCACAACCAGTGCATTCCGGGTCCGGCTGGACTTTCCGGAATGGGATGATCGTTGACCACTCTGCTTGATAGCTTCATTCAGATCAATATTGGAAGTCTGTAATGCAGGGATCAGGCCAAATACCAGTGTGGTCATGAGTGCGGCAATAAAAGTAAACCCGGCCACAACCAGATCGAGATGAATTTCATCCAGACGTGGCAGATTTTTGGGAGCCAGGATAATCAAGGCATCCACCAGAAATGCAGCAATTCCAAACCCTGCCACACTCGCACACAGTGAAAGAATCAGACTTTCTGCCAGAAGCTGCCGGATAATACTCCAGCGGCTTGCACCCACAGCAATCCGCAGAGCGATCTCCTTCGTTCGGGAGACAGACTTTGCCAGCAGCATATTCGCGACATTGGCACAAGCAAGCAAGAGTAATAATCCAACAGCACCCATCAGAAGCCAGAGTGTAGCCCCGGCATCTTTCGTGAGATTGTTCTGCAAACTGGAAACCAGAGCGTCCTTGTCTTTGTTTTCCTTTGGATATGCGGCCTGAAGGCCGGAAGCAATCGTATTCATCTCCGCTTGTGCCTGTTCAACAGAAACACCAGGTTTTAAACGGCCGAGAACACGATAATTTTGAGCTGTCCTGCTTTGAAACTCCGGGAAAGCTGACGAAGGAAGCCAGACATCTGCCCGTACCGTTCCGCGAACCGGATAATGAAATCCATTCCCCAGCACACCCACAATGGAATAAGGAACAGCAGCAATCATGATAGAGCGATGGATTGCCGATTGTTCATCGCCATAATGACTTCTGGCAAAATCGGCACTGACCAGAGCAGCAAGAGGTCCATTCGGGGTCATTTCCTCTGTGGAAAACAACCTTCCCTGCACTGGTATAGCTTTCATTACCTTCGTGAACTCAGAGCTGACGACAAACACACCGGCAAACTCTCCCTGCTCACCTGTCTTGATGCCCAGCTCTCCACCAAACCAGTAGGCCATGGATTCAAAAGATGTTGACTGATTGCGCCAGTCATGAAAATCAGGAGCAGACACCGTCCCCCTGCCTCCCGGTCTGTTCTTCCATGTGGATTCTATCGTCACAATCCGCTCTGCCTCTGCATAAGGCAGTGAGCGCATCATTACTGAATTGAGAACGGTAAAAATTGCTGTGCTGGCTCCGAGCCCTATGGAAAGAGTCAGAATGGCAGCAATAGAGAATCCGGGGTTTCTACGCAGGGAACGAAGAGCAAGTTTCAGGTCAGCCCACATGGTGAACAGTAAAGCATTTATATCGCCGCAATCACTCATTCCACACTGAAGAAAATCAGCAGGTTATGGAATATCGTTTCTGCCGAACTGTTCGTTTTCGGGAAATGATTGTTCATTGCCGGTACCTGTGCAATTTGGATAGAGGAATCGAAAACCAGGATTCATCGGGAAGATAAGTGGCTTATCTCCACCGAATGATTCCGGTGCATCTGAGTGATAAACTTTCCATCATGTTGTCCACGCGACGTACTATTCTTGGCGCCCTGGCTGGCGCACCGGCAATCCTTCGCGGACAGAGCAAGTCGGGAGGGAAAAACCCGATTCTCGGTTCCGGTAAGTTTACCTATGAATGTATTCACGACTGGGGTGAAGTGCCGAAGAATATCGTCTACGGCAACACACACTCTGTCGTCGAAGATTCCAATGGCTTTATCTGGGTGCAGCACACAGTGCACAAATCCAGCCCGTCCGATGACACGCTTCTGGTTTTCGATCCCAAAGGACGCTTTGTGCGATCCATGGGTGCTGAATTCAAGGGTGGCGCTCATGGGCTCCACATCCGCAAGGAAGGTGGACAAGATTTCCTCTATATCAGCGATACATCCAAAGCCATCGTCGTCAAGATGAACACCAAAGGCGAGAAGGTGTGGGAGATCGGCTATCCCGAGATGGCTGAACCTTACAAAATCGGCGAGGACGGGAAGAAAAAGAAATACTCACCCACCAATGTCGCTATCGCACCCAATGGCGATGTGTACGTGGCAGATGGATATGGCAGTCATTACGTGAATCAGTACGACAAGAATGCCAAATACATCCGAACCATCTCCACACCCGGCAAGGAAAAAGGGCAACTCAACAACCCGCACGGCATCATTGTGGATGAGCGGGGCAAGCCAACTCTCTTACTGGCGGACCGTGGCAACAACCGGCTCCAGTTCATGACACTGGAAGGACAACACCTCAGCTTCGCCGGAAATGTCAGCAAGCCGTGCCACTTCCAGGAACAGAAGGGAGTTCTGCTGATCCCGGATCTGGATGCCCGCGTGACGCTGCTCGACAAATCAAACGGCCTCATTGAGCACCTGGGTGAGGACAAGGACGGCGGACATTATGAACTGCGCAAACAGGCCCGGGAACAGTTCAAGCCCGGAAAGTTTGTGTGTCCACACGGAGCCTGCTTCGACCACCACGGCAATATCTTCGTTTCCGAATGGGTGGAAGTCGGTCGCATCACCAAACTGAAAAAAGTCTAAAAGTCGAACTGTTCAATATTCGACTGATCGAACACAAACGGGGCACCGAGAATGATTTCGGTGTCCTGAATCTCTTTCTGCCCCATATATCCGGCATTGATCGTACCCTTCCCCGGTTGTAATTCTCCGGAAATGGCTTTCCTCGCAGCCAGGATAGAGAGATAACCCAGATCTTCAGTCTTCCAGAGAAGAACACTCTGCACATGGTTCCCCAGCACATATGGTTTGCACAGATTGGGCAGAGACAATCCGCTGACGAAGACATCTTTGCGTCCAGACTGCTTTACCGCTTCCCCAATACCCGGCACAGCCGGAACAGAAATTCCCATAAACAGCCGGATAGCAGGATTTGCCTTCATTAGAGTCTGTGTTTCTGCAAAGGAACGGTCCCGATCATCATCACTGGGCACCACACGGGCCAGCTTCATTCCCGGATATTTATTCAGGCGTTTGCGAATCCAGACGATCCATTCATTCTGATTTGCTGAGGTCAATGATCCAGTGACAACTGCAAACTCACCCTTCCCATTCATGAGCCGTGCAGCCTCATCGACAAGAGTTTCTCCAATCGCCTGAGGAGTGGCCTGATTGACAAAGAAATCCCGGGCATCCTGCATCGCATCGGCGTCCCAGGTAATCACCTTGATTCCGCGGCTGCGTGCTTTTCTCAAGGCGGTGGAAATCCCTTCCCGATTGGCAGCCGCTACAGCGATGGCATCCACTCCCCGTGTGATCCAGCTCTCGATGATCTCATTTTGCCTGGCCGGATCGACATCAGTCGGCCCATCCCAGAGCAGTTCGATGTTCATCTCCTTTGCTGCTTTCTCTGCGCCCTTGCGGCAACTGATGAAATAGGGATCGCCCTTGGATTTGGGCATCATGGCGATGGTCAGCTTCTTACCCGATGGAGTCGCAGAGATGTCTGTTGTCTGCAAAGACCGGATCGCCATCCAGTTGCTACCTGCCACGATAAGCGCAGCAACCAGAATGACACCGCTTAAGATCGCAATCTGAGAGTTCTTCACTTCGAATTCCTTTGTCTGTTCCTGATGTACCTGACTTCTACGCTGTCGGAGAGAAAGGACAATTGTCACAATCAGCAGCAGCCCTGTCAGTATGCCGGAAAGTTCAGCCGGCATGGCAGAGAGTCGAAGACCCGTCTGCAAAATCACAATTGAAAACAACCCCAGCAGTGTACCGAGTATCGTTCCTGATCCACCAAAAATCGATGTACCGCCCAGCACCACAGCAGCAATCGCCGCCAGTTCATATCCAGTCCCTGCGTCGGCCTTCGCCTGCCCCAGCCGCGATGTGTAAATGATGCCAGCCAGTGCAGCCATCACTCCCGAAAGGATATAGACCAGTGTCAGCCGCTTTGCCACTGGAATGCGCGCAAAACGTGACCCATCCGGAGAGTGACCAATGGCATACAACGAACGTCCGATCGTTGATCGTTCCAGCAAAATCCAGAAGAGGAGAATCGCAAGCGCGAATAAAGAAATCTGCCATCCATGTCCAAACTTCAGGAAGGCATCCGGAAACTGGTTGAAGGTCTGTGCTCCGTTCGTCAACCCCTCAGCAAGTCCGCGATAGAGAGAGTATGTCCCCAGAGTGATGATCAATGGCAGTCGGCGAAAGCGGGCAATGAGCAATGCGTTCAATCCCCCCGAAGCCACACCAATCATCAGGACCAACAGGACAGCAATAAAAAACGGAAAAGAAAACTCTTCCACCATCATCCCCAGCAGAATTGCCGATAGTCCCATCAGAGAACCTGAGGAGAGATCGATTCCCCCCGTGACAATGACACAGGTCATAGCCAATGCGATAAGCCCTGTCTCTACGGCCAGCCGCAGGATATCCATCACATTGGATGTGGTGAAGAAGTTCTGTCCTGTTACGCCAAACAGGGCGATTTCAATGGCGATCACTCCGGCCAGAATCCACTCAACCCGCACGGCGTTCCCCCAGACTCTCCGCCAGTGCAGCTAGCAGGATAATCACGCCTTGAATCGCTTTTTCCCAATAAGCGCTGATACCCAGAAAAGTCAAAGCTGCACCGATGACACCAAGTAACGTGACACCAATGACTGTACCCAGCATCGTGCCACGACCACCACGGATAGAAGCTCCTCCCACCACCACAGCAGCAATGGCCTTCAGTTCCAGTCCCATTCCAGCGCTGGGTTGAATCTCATTGAATCGCAGTGCGTTCAGCAAGGCAGCCAGCCCAACAAACAATCCAGCTGCAACAAAGGTGAGCATCCGAACATACTTCACCGGGATACCCGCCAGTCGAGCGGACTCTTCATCAGCTCCCGTGGCGTATACAAACCGAAGCAGTCCTGTATTCTTCAATGCCCAGCCCATAACCAGCACCAGCACCAGAGCAAGAATCAGGATCAGGATCTGGCCCACTTCCTGCGATAAACCCGCCCATTGAAATCCCGTGGGGAGTTGAATCCATGCCCCCTGTGTGGACCATCGAATGGCATCGCGCAAGGCCACCATTGTTCCCAGCGTGACAACAATAGACGGAAGTCCCATCCATCCACACAAAAACCCATTGACAGTACCCGCCAATCCGCCTGCCAGAAGTGCCATCGGAGGAGAGATACTGACAGCCATGCTGCAGAGAGCAAACTGGGAACCTACAGAGATATCAATGCGGCCAATCAGCAGCACCAGCAACATTCCAATGGAAGTAATGAGTACAGGAATATTGTTCAGCGCAAGATCACGCAGGTTGGCCATTTCATAGAAACGAGGTGCTGCCACACCCAGAACCAGCAGAATCATCACCAATGCAGCCAGCGCTGCACGTTCTCGCAGGTTCACTCAGACTCCCCCAGCATCAGAGAAAGAATTTTGTCCTGAGTGGCATCCGCCCGGTCTACGATCCCTACAATTCTGTTCTGCCGCATGACAGCGATGCGATCACTCATTCCGAGAATTTCCGGAAGCTCGGAAGAGATCATCAGGATTGCCATTCCCTGCTCTGCAAGATCACACATCAGCCGATGGATCTCTGACTTTGCTCCGACATCCACTCCCTGAGTGGGCTCATCCAGAATTAGTACTCCGGGACCAGTTGCCAGCCAACGGGCTATTGCAACCTTCTGCTGATTCCCACCGGAAAGGGTACTCACCGGACTCTCCACACTATGCGTTTTGAGCAACAGTTTTTCCCGAAATGCTTCTGCGATCTGACGCTCTGCATCGAAATCCAGAAAGAACCGTTGAAGTGATGCAAGCGTGATATTGGCAGAAACACTCATTTCAGGAATCACCCCGTGCTTGCGACGATCTTCTGGCAGATAAGCCACTTCTGAGCTGCTTTCAAAAAACACATCCTGAGCCAGTTCCGTCCGCCCTGCCCCCACCAACCCAGCCATACCAACAATCTCTCCGGCATGCAGATCGATTCCGGCAATTGTGATTCGCTTTTCACCAATGGGAACTCCTCTCTTGGGAAAAACCTGAGACAGTTCCCTGCCTGCCATCAGTCTCACCAGTTCCTGTCGGGAAAGATCACAGATTGGCTGCGTCGTAATTGTTTGTCCATCGCGAAGAACAGTCACACGATCCGCAATCTCAAACAGCTCTTCCAGACGATGGGAGATGTAGATAATGGATCGTCCTTCCGCACGAAGTCTTCGCACCAGAGTGAACAGATGTTGTGCATCCACTTCAGAGAGTGAAGCAGTCGGTTCATCCAGAATCAGAACCTTTGCATCCGTACCCAGGGCTTTTGCAATCTCCACCAGTTGTTGCTCAGGCAGAGACAGCGAGGATGCAAGACGATTGCAGTCAATGGAAGCTCCGACAGACTGCAGAAGCTCTTCTGCTCTTTGTTTCCGGCTATCCCAGTCGATTTTTCCTTTTACAGAAGCTCCCTCAACACCAAGAGCAATATTTTCAGTGATGGTTAATTCGCCAAAAACGGAAGGTTGCTGGTATACAATCCCAATCCCCAGTTCTTTTGCCAGAGACGGCGTGAGGGCAGGATACTGTTGACCATCAACTGTGATTGTTCCTGCATCCGCTGTGACAGCTCCGGTCAGGATTTTGACCAGCGTAGATTTTCCGGCACCATTTTCACCGACCAGTGCATGCACTTCACCCGCTTCCAGCGAGAAATCGACTCCCTTGAGGGCCTGCACCGCATCATATGACTTTTTTATCTGACTGGACTCTAAAACAGGGATGAAGGTCAGTCTATATCATCAAGCTGCTGATTCAAAAATTTGAGAGATTCCTGCAGCTGTTTTTTATAGCGGGGATGCGTGGCACGTTCCAGATCATTAAGAACTCTCTGGCGGGATAGCAGGATGCTCTGCCGCTTCTGGTCCCGCTCAATTTCTTCCGGAGTTCGTGTGTCTTTCTGGACATCGCGCCGGGCCAGTGCTTCTTCCTGCCGGGATTCGACATCTTTGCTTTCCCAACCTCTCGACATACAGCCCTCAACTATAGCGATGATAAAAGATTGTCCGCATTTCCATTTTACTGTGACGTCAGTCTGCCGGTCCCTCTGGACCGCACCTTCACCTATGTCCTTGCACAGACGCTCAGACATCGTGTCCAGCGCGGGTCACGAGTCATTGTTCCTTTTGGTGCTCGCAAGCTGACGGGTGTTGTTCTGCGAACCCATCAGGATCAAACGGAACAGAAACTCCGCGATGTGATCCGGTTGCTGGATGAACAACCCGTATTTGATGATCATCTGATTGAGCTGGCCCAATGGATCGCCGGGTATTACTGTGCCCCGCTAGGGGAAGTCTTTCGTGTCATGGCCCCGCTGGGGGGAGAAGTTTCCCAGCGCCGCACGTATTCGCTGACGGACACAGGACGCGATGCTGCCCGTCAACTGTTTCTGGAAGCAGGAAGTGAAGTGGACGCCACCACACAGATCCTGCGGCTTCTGGATGAGCGTCCGCTTTCGGAATCGCATCTGGCCCGAAAGGTTGAAAAAGCGGCATCCATCATTCGCAGGCTGGTGAAGAACGGTCTGGTCTCTATGGAGGATGATCCGTTGCAACGGGATCCTCTTCGTTCTCCTGCAGATCGTCTTCAGGCAGCTTTTATTCGCCGGACCGAAGACAAGCTCCCCAAACGCGAACGGGAAGTTCTTGCCTATCTGGAACTGCATCCCGGTCCGCATGCACTGGACAAACTGGAAGAGGTCATCAAGGGAGCTGCTACCGCCACACGTGCACTGGCCCGTAAACAACTCGCAGATGTCCGGCTCATTCAACCTTCCATGAGCTCGCCGCATGCACGGCCACCTCATCGACTGAACACTTCACAACAGCTGGCTTACAACACAATTTCTTCTGCCATCCAGGAACGGATCTACCGGACATGCCTGCTTCATGGAGTAACCGGATCCGGAAAGACAGAGGTCTATCTCCGCTCGATTGAAGCTGCTCTCGCTGAAGGCCGAACAGCTCTGCTGCTGGTGCCTGAGATTGCGCTCACCCCTGCGGTCGCAGCTCAGTTTGCATCCCGGTTTGGGGACCGTGCAGCAATTCTTCATTCGGCCTTCAATGATACGGAGCGGGCAGCTCAATGGCGGCGTATTCACGATGGTGACGTCCGCGTAGCCGTTGGTACGCGTTCAGCCGTATTTGCTCCTTTACGCGATCTTGGCCTGATCATCGTCGATGAAGAGCACGATAACAGCTATAAGCAGGAAGAGAATCCCCGCTATCACGGACGTGATGTCGCTGTGGTGCGGGCACGCATGGCAAAAGCCTGTGTGGTGCTGGGATCAGCAACACCGAGTCTGGAATCCCGATACAACGCTGAACTGGAAAAGTATTCCCTGATTGAGCTGCCGGAACGGATCGAGAAACGTCCCATGCCGGAAGTGGAACTGATCGACATGCGGGATGAGTTTCTGGAGACCCGCACACAGGCAATCTTCTCCCGGCGATTGATCACCGCAATTCAGGAAAAACTGGAAGCGAACGAACAGGTGATGCTGTTGATGAATCGCCGTGGCTTTTCCAGCTTTGTGACTTGTCGTGCATGTGGTGAACGGATGATGTGCGTCAACTGTTCTGTCACCATGACCTATC
Source organism: Bryobacteraceae bacterium (assembly GCA_037190045.1). Lineage (GTDB taxonomy): Bacteria > Acidobacteriota > Terriglobia > Bryobacterales > Bryobacteraceae > JAPKYZ01. The sequence continues at coordinate 97,809 of JBBCIQ010000005.1, forward strand.
ATCGGCGCGATCGGCGGATGCTCTGCCACTACTGCAACCATTCCGAGAAAGTTCCTTCCAAGTGTCCGAAATGTGACAGCGAATATATTCAGTTTCTGGGTTCCGGATCAGAGAAAGTGGAGGATGAATTGCATCGTGCTTTCCCTGAGGCACGCATTGCTCGTATGGATCGCGATACGGTTTCCGGTAAACGGATGCACGAGGCGATTCTGGATGCTTTCCGTGCCAGAGAATACGACATGCTGGTTGGAACACAGATGATCGCAAAAGGACACGATATCCCCAATGTGACGCTGGTCGGAATCATCAATGCAGACATCGGTCTGGGAATGCCTGATTTCCGGGCTGCGGAGCGTACTTTCCAGTTATTGACCCAGGCCGCAGGACGAGCGGGCCGTGGCAACATCCCCGGTCAGGTACTCGTCCAAACCATCAACCCGGACCACTATGCCATTCGCTTTGCAGCGGCGCAGGATTATCGCCTGTTTTATGAAAAAGAGCTGAGTTTCCGGCGTGCCATGCGATATCCACCATTTTCTGCTTTGGCAAATGTCATCGTTCGGAGTGAAAATAAGGAAGACGCGATGACCATGAGTGGGGAGATTGCTTCTCTTCTCACTCCGCCGCCAGAGAGCATTCGTGTACTGGGTCCAAGCGAGGCTGCCGTTCCCCGCCTGAAGAGAGAGTTTCGCTATCAGTTACTCCTGAAGTCATCCAGCAGACGTGTTCTTGCGACCACACTTCATCAGATACGACATCATGCGTTAGACAGAAAATGGAATGCGACAGCACTGGTGATCGACGTCGATCCCATGAGTCTCATGTGAGGAATTTGTGATCAATCGGATGGCAGCAAACCTGGTGACCACGATGGAGTGTTTCACCATCGCCCAGCCCAGCGCAAGTGTAACAAGGCTTTCAGGAATCACAATCATCGATGCAGGGCCTGAAAACCCTTCCTTCAATTCAGTGCTTCTGAATGAACCGATCGACAATGAACAGACATTCGAAAACTGTATCCATGCCGCATCCCAGTATTTCCAGCTTCGTCTGACAGCCTGGTCATTCTGGGTATGTGAAGGGCTTCTGTCCAACACGGTGCGAAAGAAGATGGATTCCATCTTTGCGCGGCATCATATGCAGCTTCACGCGAACACTTCCGGACTCTACACAGACTCCCTGAAACCAAGTTCGCGTACTTTGCCTGAATTGAAGATCCGTCGTGTCTCCGATGCAGAATCAAAGATCAGCTTCTGCCACCTGATGGTGACTTCTTTTGACAGTCCGGCTGAACAGCTGACCCGTGTCTATAGTGCAGATCCGGTCTGGCAGACTCCATTTCAGGGATACATCGGAAGCATTGACGGTCATGATGTTGTGGCCGGTGCCATTGTCATTGCTAATGGAGTAGCCGGGATCTATGCCGTGGGTACACTTCCCTCATTTCGACGCCGTGGCTTTGCGGAAGCCCTCATGAGGCAGGCGCTGGATGATACATTCCGCAACACGGGTCCATTGCCGATTGTTTTACAGGCCACCCCTGTTGCACTGAACCTGTACCGTAAAATGGGGTTCCGGTCTCTGACCAATTTTTCCCTGTATATCGCACAATGAGTGACCGCATCCCCTTCCTGGCTACTGAAGCAGGATCTGTCTATGAGCAGTTCCGACGCATTCCTGTCAGTATTCTTCTCGATAATGTCCGCAGCACCTATAACGTCGGAGCTTTCTTTCGCACTGCCGACGGAGCAGGCATTGAGAAGATCTGGCTTTCCGGAATTACGGGTCGTCCACCCCAGAAACAGATCACGAAGACAGCATTGGGAGCAGAAGAATCCGTCCCATGGGAAGGAGCCAGTGATCCACTGGCTCTGATTCAGGACCATCGTTCCCGCGGCTATGAGATTGCGGCTATTGAAACCAGCATGCGCTCCGTAGACATCTATGACTGGCGTCCACGCTTTCCCGTATGCCTGATCTTTGGGCATGAGGTGGATGGCATTGCTGATCCATTACTGGAAGCATGCGACACCCATGTGAGAATCCCGATGCTGGGCATCAAGCATTCCCTGAATGTCTCGACTGCGGGTGGAATCGTCCTCTATGAACTCTTGCGCAAATACCGTGCACTGAGCTGATTGGGGCTGGCTCCTGTCTCTTCAATCGACGTCAGGTTGCCAATGGTCACCGCAGCAATTTCAGCCAGGGCATTCGATGTAAAAAATGCCTGGTGCCCCGTCACCAGAACATTGGGGAATGTGGTGAGACGGGCAAAAACGTCATCCTGCAGGACATGGCCGGATAGATCCTCAAAGAAGAGGTCTCCCTCCTCCTCATAAACATCCACCCCCAAATAGCCAATCTGCCCTGATTTCAGCCCTTCGATGGCTGCACGAGTATCCAGCAATGCACCACGGCTGGTATTGATTACCATGACTCCGCGTTTCATTTTGTCAATAGTGTCCGGATTGATCAGATGCCGGGTTTCCGGCGTCAGAGGACAATGCAGGGAGATAATGTCCGAGTTCTTCAACAATTCATCCCGATCGACATACTCCACGCCGAGATCCTTGCACTCCTGATTTTCCGCAAGATCATTTGCCAGGACACGGCATCCAAATCCGGAAGCGATACGGCAGAAGACAGCGCCGATGGTTCCCGTACCAATTACACCGACGGTCTTTCCATAAAGGTCAAATCCAAGGAGCCCATCCAGTGCAAAATTCCCTTCCCTCACCCGATTGAATGCCCGATGTGTCTGGCGATTCAGAGTGAGGATCAGGGCCATGGTGTGCTCTGCAACAGCATAGGGAGAATATGCCGGAACACGGGCAACTGTAATACCCAGTTCATCAGCAACTTCCAGATCGATATTATTGAAACCTGCGCAACGCAAGGCAATCGTCCTGATTCCTCGGTTTGCAAGCTCACGCAGAACTTCCGCATTCAACGTGTCATTTACGAATGCGCAGATACCGGAAAATCCTTCCGCCAGCGCTACTGTTCTTTGATCAAGATGCGGCTCGAAGTAAACCAGTTCATGTTTACCAGCATGGTTGGCGGCATCAAGAGAAATGCGGTCATACCGCCGGGAGCTGAATACGGCTACTCTCATCTTCTACTGGTCCCACAGTACCGAACAGACTGTCAATTGATCTGAAAAAATTTAGAGAACATCTGCAAATCCACGCTTCAACTGACGGAACAGCAGCCCACCCGCCATAAATGTGACCACGGAGACAGACATGGCATACATCATGGTTTCGAGAGATGGTTGCGGTATTCCCAGCAGACAGCTTCGGTAGGCGGACACAAAGAAGCTCAATGGATTTGCATAAATGAATGCGCGGAACTGTTCCGGAACCTGCTGCACACTCATGAAGATCGGAGTTACCCAGAACCACAGGCTCAAAGCCACTAGTACTGCCTGAGCGGTATCTCTGAGATAGACCTGCAAGGATGAAGCAATCCAGCTGACACCTACAGAGAAGAGAGAAAGGAAAAACGCATAAACCGGAATCAGGAATACCTGTGGCGGAACGCCATCTCCCCAGATCGCTACAGAGAGAATCGCCAGCATGACTGTCATCACATGGGATACCAGAGAAGAAAACAACACGGAAATGGGAATCATTTCCGAGGGAAAAACGGTCTTTGTAATGAGATTGGAAGAATCCAGCAGTGATGTGGAGGATCGGGAGACCGCATCCTGAAACATAGTCCAGGGAAGATATCCGCAAAACAGAAAAAGGGTAAAGTTCTCCGTACCAGCTCCCGGTGGAATCTGGATGCGCATACAGACATGAAAGACAAAAGTCCATACCAGGAGTTGAACGAGTGGATGGACCAGTGCCCATAGCCACCCTCCAGCTGATCCGACAAAGCGTCGGTCAAAATCTCGTCGACTAAGTTGATAGAGAAGTGATCTTTTTTCAATCAGATTGCGAAAGAAATGTTTTCCGGGAAGATTTGCCATGGATTGCTATTGAAAATCGGGTCCTGAACTCTACGTTATACTCATGAGCGCTATGGCTGAAACTACAAGTATGCCGCGGATCGGCGACCCGGCACCCGATTTTACCGCCGTTACGACTCAAGCCAGTTCGATGAAATTCAGTGAATGGCAAGGCGATGAGTGGGCAGTGCTTTTTTCACACCCTGCTGACTTTACCCCCGTATGTAGCACTGAGTTAATGGAGTTTGCTCGTAGAGCACCTGAATTCACCGCTCTCAGCACCAAACTGATCGGACTCAGCGTCGATAGCGTACACTCCCATCTGGCATGGCTCCAGAATATGCGTGAAAAGATGGGGACTCATATTCAGTACCCGATGATTGCAGATCTGGATATGAAAGTTGCATCTCTCTATGGCATGATTCATCCCGGTGTAAGTGCAACCGCCACTGTGCGTGCAGTCTTTATTATTGATCCCAAGAAAGTCATCCGTGCGATTGTTTACTATCCGCTCAGTACCGGAAGAAATATTGATGAGATCATCCGCATCGTGACAGCATTGCAGACTGCTGATGCCAATTCCTGTGCAACACCTGTTAACTGGCAACCGGGTCAGAAGGTTGTTGTTCCGCCCCCGAAGACAGCCGAAGAAGTGGAAGAACGGCTGAGCCATCAGGGTGGAGACCGTGAAATCAAAGACTTCTATCTCAGCCTGCGCAGTCTCTAATCAATCTGGATTTTCAAAGCCTCCCAAAGCTCAATCTTCGGGAGGCTTTTTATGATGGACGGGGATTACTCTTTCTTACGTGCCACAAACCCTTTAATCTTTGATGCATCTCTCAGTACAGGCTCTACCGCTGTCCACAACCCCATCCTTCTCAGATGATTCTGGACACGATAGAAACGGAGGATGCATTCTGAATCCACTACTGCAAATCCAAACCGATATGCGATGCTCTGGTCCTTGCCCCAGGGATTTTTCACTTCCAGTTCCAGATTCCAGATAGCATCTGTTGGATCTCCGTATTGCTCAAAGCGAAGTTTTTCGTAGAAGTTCAGATCAGAAAATTGACCGCGCTTCACCCGGACCTCGCCCATGGGCAGTTCCAGTCGTTTTTGGCAGAAGTTCTGGAATCGTGCGCCATAGCAGGAAACACTGGCTGCCCAGGTAACCCGGAACATGCTGGACCAGACCCAATGATTGAACAGGTTCATCCATCCGCGATTGTCCGGATGCGACCATTCCTCTTCAAGATTGAGATCGATATAGACCGTCTCCATCAGCTGGATCATGGAATTGCAAAGCTGAAACCCGGCTCGCAGTTCGCTTTCCTTGTGGGGAAGCCACATCTGGGTCCGGGCAGGATCAATCGATTCCTTCATCAGAGTGGGCCATTCAGGAGAAATCTGTGCAGCCATGAACCGCAGGTCTGCATCTTTGCGTAATCTCTCCATGAGATTGGAGCATGCACGAGCATGTTCAGTGAACTTGTTCTGGACAGCTCTGGATGGTGGATACCATTGCTGGGAAATCATCCGGAAGAACTTTTCCCGGTCCGAGACAAGAGATACATCTTCAGCCACATTCCCAAAGACTGAATTCGCTGCATGGACCCCCAGACGTCGATAGCTCTCAAACTGAGATTCATCAAACCACTGGTCTGATGTAGGCGTGTGCGGGAAAAGCCTGTCCTTCCGTTTGTGTTCCATTACATCACCGGGCTCATCTCCCGTCATGGTGGCCTTGATATACAGTAAGGTCCCCATAATGTTCTGCCCATTCCTGTCGCGCTCAGGGTATCGGATAGTCCCAACGACACAATGAGCGCCACTGAATCCGGTTTCGGCGTTTGGCTGTAAACGATCCATCTCAATTTCGATCTCTACTCCGAGATCTGTCCTGCACTTCCGGATCGCGTTCCCTAAACCTTCAAATCGATAGCATTCATCCTGTTCTGCATCAGAGGCGATAATGAAACGGCAACGCCGACGAACCAGTTCATAAACTCCCAAATTTTCAAAATGCCCGCCATCGGAAAGATAGACAAACGGCTGTCGATCATTGGTACGACCCATTAGTTCATTCAGCAGATACAGAAGACCAGAAGTGGGAGAGGCTGCTTTCCAGTACTCACAGTGACGTGGATTCCCAATCCACCAGCCCAGTCGTACATCGAACACTGTCATCAGGAAGCCAGTCGCGGGGGCAGAATGATAACCGCTGTTCGGGCTGGCAGCTGCTCCGGAAATGGCGAGGGCCTGTCCAATCTTTGGACCACCTTCCCGGGAATATTCTTTTGTTGGACGGTATCCGTACTCCGACAAGCAATCATCCCCACGTTTTCCGTGATGAGTAGAACGGTTGTTTTCCACATCAAAACCACACCAGGAAGGGGTGAAAATAAAAGATTCTGCTTTTCTCTCCTGCCACGCCAGATTCTCACCATGAACCAGATTCAGCGCAGTATTGATGATGGGATAAGGCCCGTTATATCCGTTTTCCTTGGGGCGGAGACTGGAAATGGTCAGATCATCATCTGGATCAAATCCGGTAAAAAGATTCGGCCGACGAGCATCACTGCGGGAGGCTCCCAAGTAACAGCGCACCAGTCGGTTTCGATAGAACTGATGTAGAGAAAATTCATTAATATCTACACGGCTGGCCAGCAGCCATGCGGCCGTCAACAGGGACAACATCGACAGAAAGGCCTGCCATCCCGGAAAAGTCGACATCAACACCAGATGATTGGCCGAAAGCTCAGATGACGAGAAGTTCACAAAGCAATCCCGGCAATCATAAAGGGATGCCAGGTGAATCAGCATCGATAGAAACAGGAAAATTCCCACGATAAAAACAGGAGGAGCCAGACGAGCAAAAAAGTTCAGAACGGGGCGCTGTACTTTTTCCTCTTCTTTGGACTGAGGTTTTGTCGAGGCCCAAAGTCCTGCCGCAACCGTACTCGCCCAGCCAGCCAACGCTCCGCTACTCCATGCCGTATCCAGCTTGCTATGAACCCAAAGCAAAAACTGGGGTCCATAAATGGCAATGGAACAGACAGCCACCCACGCAATCATGTGCATGATGATGGCTGCTCCCAGCCTGCTCCACCATTCCCGTCTCTCATCAGGGAAATTTCGACCCAACAAGCCAATCTGCAGTACCACCACAAATGTCACAATCATCAGAAAACTGGGAAGTCCCCAGGCAAGAACTGTGAGTGAATACGGAGGTTGTGTCATGAAATGCCTGACAACCTGACAGCAGAGATAGAGCACAACACCACCCAGCCCTGCTGCTACGGCATTGATCAAGGGAACAACCACAAAGGATTTCCATGAAACTGTTTCTGTGTCTCCGGAAAAGCCCCGGTCCAGCCCTCCCACAAAACTGATGAGCGTCAAAAACCCAAAGAATCCGGATGCAATGAACGCACAAGCCTGGATCAGGCTCCGTTCATCCGGCTGGATCAAATAATGGGCAAACCACGAGCTGGTCAGGAAGGCCACCAGCAGCATGGGGACTACCACCAGCAGTTGAATATATGCAGGTCGATGGAACCAGAACTCTCCCCGCCACAGGGTTTCCCGCCAGAACACCGAAAGAAAGCGGCTGAATACCGTGGGTGACCGCTCAAATGTCGTCAGATTCAGACCAATGACGAATACAGCCAGGAACATCAACGGCAGGGCAATCAGGATTGCGATGGGTGCTCCACGAGTGACATCTACGATCTCTTTCAAGCACCTTGGAGCCAGCAATAGCGCCGTCAGAAACAGGAACAGAACAATCTGATTGAGAAGAGTGTTTCTGAGCCAGATAGAAATCATGGTCCATGTGTCTGAACTCAGCAACCCTGTCTTGGGTGTCAGGTAGTTTGCATAACGACGGAGGAAATGGACAGGAGCAGGTCCGCCTCGACTCTCCTGTGTTGGTCGCGCAGACAGTTCATCCTCCACCTGCGCCAGCCCACCTGGGGAGCGACTCACCCACGCATGGAACCAGCTTCCGATATAACCGCCCCCGGATACAGTTGAAAGGTAATCAATTGCATGCAACATTTTGTAGCGGGCAATGCCTTGTAACAGGCCAAGATTGAATGTCGCGCTTCGAATACCTCCTCCGGAGAATGCCAGCCCGATCAGGCCGGAATCCAGCGCCCGATCATAGGGGTCCTCCCCGCGTGGAATGTCCAGAGGAACTTCCCTGTGAATTCTGGAGGTGGAAACCTGCTCCAGTTCCTCCTTCAGGACATCCTTGAAGCTATGGGCTGGTGGGACAGGATCTGATTTTGGCATCTGAGTGAGATCTCACTGTTATACTTTAAAAAGCAGGAGTATCTTCTTGAATCGCCGATTTAATCTTGCATTCGTAACGATGTCAAGCCTGTTAGCGACCACTTTGCTGGTCGGAACAGTGCTCGGCCGACCAGCCTCCAAGCGGGAAGATGCCTATAAGCAACTCTCCGTCTTTACGGAAGTTCTCTCCAGAATTAAAAGCGACTACGTGGAGGAGCCCGATCTCAAGGGTGTCACCATGGGAGCGATCAATGGGTTACTTGAATCCGTTGATCCCTATGCCAGCTACCTGAGTGCAGACCAGTTCATCCAGCATGAGAAAAACCAGACGGAAAAAAAGGCCGACGTTGGACTGATTTTGTCCAAGCGGATGGGTTATCTGGGTGTGGTTGATGCTCTTCCCGGTTCCCCCGCTGCAAAAGCAGGCATGAAAACCGGCGACATTATTGAAGCTATTAAAGATATCTCCACCCGGGATATGCCCCTGGCTTATGCCGACATCCTTTTGAAAGGCGACTCCGGTTCAGCTGTAGAACTGACCGTGATGCGAGCACGAAAGCCGGAATCCCAGAAGATTACCCTGACTCGCGAAATGGTTCCTTATCCAGTTGTTCGACAGACGCTGGTTTCTGATCAGACTGGCTGGATCGCCATTCAGTCTTTTGAACCCGGAAAACTGAAGGAAGTGGCAGCTGCTATTGAGACGCTACAGAAACAAGGAGCAAAACGCCTTGTGCTGGATCTCCGCGATTGTGCAACAGGCAATCCGGAAGACGGAATCCAGTTGGCCAACCTGTTCATGGATAAAGGTGTGATCGCGACCCTGAAGGGTCAGCGCGTCACAGCAGAAACATTTGAAGCTGCACCCACAAAACAAATCACCAAACTCCCACTGGCAGTAATCACCAATCGTGGGACGGCTGGCGCAGTTGAAATTGCAGCGGCAGCCCTTCTGGATTCCAAGCGCGCCGAGGTCATTGGAGAACGGACCTATGGCAACGCAGCCCAGCGGAAAGCAATCAAACTGGAAGATGGAAGCGCCATCATTCTCGCAGTAGCCAAGTATCAATCTCCTTCGGGAAAAGTGATTCAGGATGTAGCAGTAACACCTAGTGTTCCCATGCTGGAAACACCTGAGCCACAGGAAGACCTGGAAGAGGGTCCCGCACCCGAAGTGGCCGAACCAACGGAAGCTGCTCCCCGCACGGCGGATGATCCACTGCTGAAGAAAGCAATCGATGTTTTAATCAATGGAGTTCCAAAGGCAACCAATGCTGCTGCCAAGAAAGCAGCGGAGCCAGCCGCGAACCCCAACACAACACCACAAGCTGTCCCGGATAAATAATGCCCCTGTATGAGTACAAATGCACAAAGTGCAACGGTTACTTTGAAAAGTTACAAAAGTTTTCTGATCCGTCTCCTGCACAGTGTGAAATCTGTCAGGAGACGGGTGGAATTGAACGTCTTCTATCCACCCCTGTTTTTCATCTGAAAGGCGGAGGCTGGTACAAAGACGGCTATGCTTCTTCTGCACCACCCGCAGCAAGCTCAAAACCAGAAACCAGCACTTCTTCTGAGTCCAAAGCGAGCACACCTGCAAAAACTGAATCGAAGCCTGCTGCCCCTGCCCCGGCTTCTACCAGCAGTTCTACTTAATCATTACTCTTGTAATCTATTCAGAAACCGGCACTTCGGAGGGAATCCATTTACCCTGGAGTGTCGGACGAAAATTTAGCACTTTGTCCAGTAAGATTTCCGGATCTTTATCTGCCAACAGCATCTCCCTGTGGTGCGACTTCAGAAATCCTTCTACAACAGCATGGTCTGCCATTGCCAGAAGATGGTCATAATATCCGGCGACATTCAGTAATCCGTACGATTTCAACTGAATTCCCAACTGAGTCCATGTGGCGATCTCGAAAAACTCTTCAAAAGTTCCAAAGCCCCCGGGCATGGCAATAAATCCATCAGAAAGTTCAGCCATCTGGGCTTTTCTCTCGTGCATGCTGTTTACGACATGCAGTTCATTCAGCTGCAGGTGAGCGATCTCTTTATCAACCAGACTCTGTGGCATCACGCCGACAGCCACACCACCAGCTTCCATGCAGGCATCGGCAACTACACCCATCAGGCCAACACTGGCTCCGCCATAAACCAGACGCATTCCACGTTCACCAATCAGATGTCCCAGCTTTCTGGCAGACTGCTGATATTCCACAAGATTTCCCAGGCTGGAACCACAAAACACACAAATTGACTGGACTCCCATTAAAGTTATGGTCGCATGTGTCTAAAATGAAACTCATGACCACGCGTCGCCATTTCCTGCAAACTTCTTCCGTAGCCGGGTTCGCTCTTTCTTCCGCGGCAGCCCAGGAAAAAAAGATTTCCCCCAATGACAAGATCCGCTTTGCGGCAATTGGTATCGGAGGAATGGGTTCGGGTGACATCCGCAGCGCTCTGGCTGTTCCTGGGACTGAGCTGGTAGCGGTTGCTGATTGTTATCAGGGTCGGCTGGACCATGCAAAAGAGGTCTGGGGAAATCAGATCGCCACTACACGCGACTATCGGGAGATCCTCAACCGCAGTGATGTGGATGCGGTCATCGTAGCAACGCCGGACCACTGGCACCAACAGATCACGATTGAGGCCATGAACAAGGGCAAGGATGTCTATTGCGAAAAGCCGATGATCCAGAAAGTCGGCGAAGGCGCTGCCATGGTGGAGGCCCAGAAGAAAACAGGACGCATTCTTCAGGTGGGAAGCCAGCGGGTCAGTTCCGTGGAATATAAGAAGGCACAGGATCTGTTTAACGCAGGAGCCATTGGCGAACTCAACATGGTGGAAGCCTGGTGGGATCGGAACTCGGCAATGGGTGCATGGCAATATTCCATCCCAACGGATGCTTCACCAGAAACGGTCAGCTGGGATCAATTTCTGGGCAAGGCTCCCAAGCGCTCCTTTGATGCCACCCGCATGTTCCGCTGGCGCAACTATCAGGATTACGGAACCGGCGTTGCGGGAGACCTGTTTGTCCATCTTTTCAGCGGAATGCATTTTGTGACCGGAGCCATTGGTCCGGAGCGTGTATTTGCCACTGGTGGCCTGCGGTTCTGGAAGGATGGCCGCGATGTACCTGATGTGATGCTGGGTCTTTATGACTACCCGCAGACGGAGAAGCATCCTGCCTTTACTCTGGCACTGCGTGTGAATTTTGTCAGTGGTGCCGGGGAATCCTCCGGCTTCCGTTTTGTCGGAAGTGAAGGAATCATGACCATTGGTCGTGGCGTTTCTCTCTCCAAAGCTCCCCGAGCCGCAGAGCCCGGATACTCCATCGACACATTTACTCGAAGCGAACAGGAAAAGTTCCTGAAGCAGTATCGGGAGAAGTATCCGCAGCAGACACCCAACGCCGACAGCATGCGCCCACAAGTGGATGAGCAGTTTGTGGCTCCCCGCGGATATTCCGATCATCTGGATCATCATCGGAACTTCTTCGCTTCCGTGCGGTCACGGAAACCAGTGGTGGAAGATGCTGTCTTCGGATTCCGCGCAGCAGCTCCGGCAGTTCTTTCCAATGCAAGCTACTTTGAAAGCCGGGCTGTAAAGTGGAATCCGTCTGCAATGAAGACTGCCTAGAAAACGGTCTCTCTTCACAAAAACGGCACCGTTTAACCGGTGCCGTTTCTCTTTGCAATGGACTTTTCAGGAGTGAAATATAACTCCTGGAATCAGATTTCCCTCACCCGGATATTCCGGTACTCAATCCAGCGATTCTTCTGGTGAGCCTGTAGCATGATCGTCCCAGCATCAAGATTCTTTAGATTTGAGTAATTCACTACAGTATCCCCATTGATGCGGACAACACATTGTGCATCTTTAACGAACAACTGGAAGGGGAACCACTTTTCCGCTTCGATCCGGGGATACGGATTGCAGCGGGCATAGTGGTACAAAGAACCTGTAGGGTAGACAGCGCCTTCAACATCATGAAGCTGAATTTCGTAATGTTGATCTGTCTTAACTCCATGTGAACGGAAAATCACTCCGCCATTTGAATGGCGAGATGCACGGATATAGCAGTCAAATTCAAAATTGCGGTACTTCTTCTTCGTTTCCAGATACCCGTCTTCATCCAGCCGTAGAACCTTCGCCAGAGCTTCAACTTTTGGCTTTCCCTGTGGAACCCACTGGTCGATATCAGAAGCCTTATCGTAAAGGATCTCCCAGGGCTTGCCCTTCGCAGGAAGCGTACGAATTTGCAGGTTCCGGAAGCGTAGTGGATAACTGAGGGATTCAATCCCGATAAATCCAGAGCGCCGTTTATAACGCAGTTCAGGGTGAGAATCCAGATTCAGATCCTGCACCAAGGCGTCATTGATCCAGACTTTCAGGGACGAACCATCCATCAGCACCCGAACGGCATTCCACTCCCCCTCATTTTTGACATTCACTATCTTGGGAGCGACCAACGGAAAGATGGATCCAATCGATTCCGCCAGTGGGGCATCATCCTTTTTCTGAAACAGGTTAACTTTGAATCCACACTCTGTTGGGCGACCGTATAAAGGAGCGGCAAAAAACAGACCCCCATTTGCCCAGCCTTTGATAAAAACCTCGCAACGGAACTCGAAGTTTTCATATTCCTGATTTGTCCTCAACCAGGTTGGATAGTTGGAACCCGGGTGAACAACAATCGCTCCATCCTGGGCATAGAAAGCAGATTCCGGACCATCCACGATAGTCCACCCGTTCAGGGTCTGACCGTCAAAAAGCGAGGTCCAGGAATCATTTGCAGCTGAAAATGCCATTGGCATCACTGCGGTTTGAGAAAGAAACAGGCGTCGGGTCACTTCTCCCCACTATAATCGGTGCGATGGACCCAGTCATCGCTCATTTGCACACATATTTTCTTTTTCCATTTGCGATTGACCGTGAAGTGGTCCTTTCCCGGCATCGTGACGTCTGGAAAGGCGGCCGCTGGATCGATGGACTGGATCAGTGGATTGAGCAACACGCAGGACTGAATGAGATCGCCCGACGGCTGGGACCCTGGCAACGAGCACCGCTCTCCCGTTTCGATGCAGATTCCAGAGCCTATCAGGATATGGTCTTCTTCCATCCGTTTGTGCGACGGGTGTTTTTCGATACCGGAGGCATCAGCCGGGCCCCGGGAGAACAGGAAAGCTTGCTGCGGCGTTATGAGATCACAATTCCGGCAGATTCCAGACTCACATTATCCGCAGAAGATGAGCGGGAGAGAAGTGCTGTCACGGAAGTCACCAGCCTGAAGCTCTTCCTCTTCGCCAACGGAATCGGTCTGCTGTCGATCGGAGTGGAGAACACCCATCTTCCGGCCAGTGAAGCGCTCTGGATCAATGAGATGGTGCGGAAAATTTTTCCTTCCAGTGGAAGACAACGCAGGGAAGGCAGGATTCCCAGTAATTTGCGGCTCAACCTGGAACATGATGGAGAAACAGACATCCTGGTAGAGGAGTCCTTCCACACCTGTAATATCCGTGCATTTCAGCCCCCTCTTTCCACTCTGGTCACTTCCCTTCTCTACTTTCTGGAGTATTCCATGCAGGAGTTTGAGCCCGTGCTGGATGAGCGCATGATCGTTTACTCCTACATGGCCATTGATCCGAACTCAGTGGACGAAACCTGGGCTGGATCAGAAGCACATGAACAGTTCATCAGCCGGGTGCTGTATGTCGATCAGCTGGGCAAAGGATATCGTTACGATCCGGAATTTACCCGCAAAAACATGAAGCAGCAGATATACCGCCGCTGGGTTCATCAGGGAACATTCTACGGATTCACCAGTTATTCCAATATCACAGTCGCTTTTGGAGAAACGGATTGTGATGACCATCAGCTTCGGGAAGGTTTTCTCATCCACCGAATGTTTGATTCGCGTTATTACCTGATGATGATCGTTGCATTGTTCTATCGAGCAACACTTCTGGATTATGCAGAACGGATCGCATTGATTGCGCGTCGCATCCACAATGACTATGCCGATGAACGCCTGACCCCGGAAACTCTGCGGCTGGCTAACAGCCTGCGTAGTGAGTTTTTGAACTTTTACAACTACTGGCATTTTGATGAGATCGCCAACAAGGATGAAGAGAGCGAACACTTCAATCTTCAGTGCGACGCTTTCAGAATTCGTCAGATGCTACGCGACACAGACCGCGAAGTAGACCGGATGAGCAGCTTCATGAGTGAGTATTATCAGTCACGCAATACTCAGGCAGTTAACAGACTCGCCATGATCTCCATGATCCTTGGTGCTGGTGCAGTGCTAACTGGATTCTTCGGCATGAATTTCGGGGATAAGTTCAGTGAACTTTTCTTTTCCGCTGATTCCCCAGATGCGTGGGTACATTGGGTGTCCATCCTGGGCGTATCACTTTTTGCCCTGGGAGCGGTGGGATTTGGAATTTTTCTCGTACTGTCCAACTGGTCAGACTACAAGGATGTACTGAAACCAACTAATCCCAGGGATTCTCGCATGGATTCCCTCAAAAGGGTGGACGAGTAATTATTTCTGGGTCAGACCGCCATCCACGGCTAGAGTTTGACCCGTAACAAAGCTGGATGCCCTCAGGAAATAGAGCACTCCTTCTGCAATGTCATCCCCAGTACCCGGTCTCCCCGCCGGAGTTTTTCGGATCAAAGCGATCACTTCAGGATCATTTTCCTCACCAAAAGGAATCACTCCAGGAGCAATACTGTTCACTGTTACCTTTGGTGCAAATGCGAGTGCCAGAGAACGGGTCAGGTGGATGACACCAGCCTTGGATGCACAATAATGTGCATGTTGAGCCCAGGGCCGGATTCCCCCCATGGAACTAATGTTGATAATCCTCCCTCCATTTTCCTGTTCCAGCATGATCCGGGCGGCCTGCTGACAACTGAAGAACACTGCCTTCAGATTGACTGAGTGAATGAAATCCCAGTCCGCTTCCGTAATTTCCAAAGGATCAAACTTTGTGAATCGCGCAGCATTATTGACCAGACCATCCAGCCGTCCAAACTTTTTTCCGACTTCTTCATAAAGACTTCTGATCTGCTCCACATCTTCGAGATCAGCCTGAAAAATTTCCGCATTTCCGCACTCCTGCGCCGTCTTTTCCGCCTCTTCCCGGGATGTGCTGTAGTGGATTCCCACGCGGTACCCTTCCCGCGCCAGCCTGAGTGCAACAGACCTCCCGACACGTTTGGCGGCACCGGTAATCAGAACAGAAGGAGTGGACATGAAGGCATCGTAACAGGCTCCAGCAATCGGGAATTTGTAGTGGTATTCTTGAGGAGCACTGATGAATTCATGTGTACTTGCGCGTTATCCTTTCGCCTGCCTCCTCAGACCAGCCGAATTTAGCCCGCCTGTGAATAGCGCTTGCACCCCCGCAAGCAAAGGAGCATTACCTAATGACTAATATTTTTGTTGGAAACCTTTCCTATCAGACCGCAGAAACCGAACTGGAATCTCTGTTCTCTGCATACGGCGCCGTAGAGCGCGTAAGTATTGTTCGGGATCGTGATACCGGACAGCCACGTGGATTTGCATTTGTTGAAATGACTAATGCAAACGAGGCACAGACAGCCATTGAGAACATCAATGGACAGGATCTGGGTGGGCGTTCACTCAACGTGAATGAAGCCCGTCCTCGTGAAGAGCGTGGTGGTGGTGGTGGAAACCGCTTCGGTGGCGGTGGAAATCGTTTTGGCGGCGGCGGCAACCGTTTTGGAAATGGTGGCGGCGGCGGTGGTCGTGGACGTGGTGGAAACCGCGAACCACGCTGGTAACAATTTATTTCCTGACTCAGGCTGGCCTGAGTCAGGATTTTCCCCCTCTTTTACTTCCCTTCCAGTTCTTTTTTAATCCCTGCTAAAGCTTTTTCCTGAGTTGAACGAGTCCTTCCAGTTGCTACTTTCCGCATAATTGACCCCCTGATTCCTGTTAAACCCTGTTGAATTGACCCCTTTAGGGTTGCCAGATAAAATCCTTCTGACGGATCTTCCGGATTTTTCGGAATACACGTAGCAAGATCCAGTGCGAGTTGAAAATAGTGGCTGGCATAGAGCTGTTTCACCGCCACGATATGAACTTTATTTCCAGAAATATCGGCCTCATAGGCAATTACATGATTCAGGCGCAAAGTTGGCTTTAGCCCAAAATTGACTTTTTCCCAAAAGAATATGGATTCTGCATCCGGCGGCTTTACATGGGGATAATCCAACAAATAAGTATTGAATTTCGGGAGATAGCCGGAAACATCAATCGATCTTTCCAACCATGTCTGAAACTGCTTTCTCACATCAAAGGGAGTTTCCTTATCGTTGTAGGTCAGAAGAGATTCATTGCCATTCTGTTGATATTGCCGTAAGGCTTTGAGCGCATTCTCCTGAACACGCCTGTTCACGATGTCTGCAACATTCGGGTCAGACCACTGAATCCCTGTTCGTAACTCCTCCATTGAAGAAGCAGGAAGCTGCAGGTCGCAACTCCCGGGCCGACATTTCTGAAGATCCTGAATATCTTCAGGTTCCAGGGTGAACCCACTCAAGTCAGAAAGACGGGGTGGCCTATGAATTCTCCGGATATCCAGATAACCAGGTAAAGTCCGGTATCGCTCCAGGTCCAGCGCAAGTCGTACATATTCTTCAGGAAGTGCCTGTATATGGACCATCCCAAAAACAAAAACCTCTGAAGGTGAAGATGTGGGAAGGATACGTGCGACAGCAATCCCCTGATCAATATTCCGAATTTCCTGAGTGGAAAGTCTGACTCGCTCCTTGAGATAGGTCTGGAAAGCCAGTGTGAGATCCGCCTGACAACTGTCCCCTCCCCCAATGAGGAGACTCACCAGGATCATCAGTTTTCGTGCTGTTCTTTCACGCAGCATACAATCTCATGCTACGAGCTTTTCTCCGCACAAAAGAATAAGTATGGATAGAGAAAGTAAGTTTTGGTTTTAAATACTCAAAAATCAACTCACTTTTCCGAAAATTAAAAAATTTCTTTGAATTCTCTGTCCTTATGATAAGATCGCAACCTTGAAGTTTTGCCCCACCCACATTACCGCACCGTTCAGGAGAATTCATGCAGCGTCTGCTTTATTCAGCGGTTTCTTCTCTTTTTCAGAAAAAACATTGTTTGTGTTTCCTGACTTTCTTTGCGTTGACCGTTGTGTCCGCACAGATTATCCCCGTCGGATCAATTGACGGTACTCTTTTTGATTCCAGTCAGGCAGCTGTTCCAGGAGTCAAAGTCACTCTCACAAATGTCAGCACTTCTCAGGCTCGAGAAACAGTGACTGATGAACAGGGACGATATTTCTTTCCACAAATTCAACCGGGAAATTATCGGCTGGAATCAGAAAAAGAAGGCTTCCAGAAAACTTCCCAAAATGTAGCGATTGAAACGGGAAGGAAAGTCACACTTGATATTTCACTAACCATTGGGTCAACTTCTGAAACGATCCAGATCCAAAGCGAAGCCCCTTTGATTGAGGCAGGGTCAGCAACAATGGGATCGCTGATCAATACAAAACAGGTTCTGGATCTTCCTCTAGCAGGACGCAACCCACTACGCCTGGCATTTCTTACTCCCGGAATTACGACAACCACCGCGCCGGGAGCAAGTGGAATGACTGATGTCAGTGGAACATCCTATATCTCCACTGCCGGAGCCAATGTCAGGCAGAATGAGTTTTATATTGATGGTGTCCCCAACACCATTCAGGATCGTGTGCTGTATATTCCAACCGCAGATGCAGTTCAGGAATTCAACATCCAGACCAATCCATTAGATGCAGAATTTGGACATGGCGGAGGATTCTACGCCAATCTCACAACCAAGTCCGGTACAAATGAAGTCCACGGAACTCTTTTTGAATTTCTACAAAATGACAAACTCAACGCCAATAACTTCTTCCTGAATCGCAGTGGTGCCAATAAAGCACCCTTCAGACTGAACCAGTTTGGAGGAACGGTTGGAGGTCCACTCATCAAGGACAAGACGTTCTGGTTCTTCATGTATGAAGGGGTGCGGCAGAGCAGCGGAGTGAGTTCCATCACTACCGTGCCCACTGCTGATCAACGAGCAGGTAACTTCTCCACTACCTTCCCTACAGCAGGACAGCAGGTCAACATCTTTGATCCAGCATCAACCGCTATCGATCCCGCCATCGGAAATCTCAGAAGAACACAGTTCCCTGGGAATATCGTGCCGCAAAGCCGAATTGATCCCGTTGCAAGAAACATCCTCAATCTCTGGCCTCAGGCCAATCTCCCAGGAGTTGGACAAAGCGGCGCCAGCAATTATCTGTTTGTTGGCACTGCTCCACTTACCACCAATGCTTATGTCAGCCGGGTGGATCACACCATGGGGAAACACAGACTGTTTGGCCGGTTTTCGATTGCCAAAACACTGTCCATTTCTCCGCACATTATGGACATCGGCAGCGTGGATGGAAACTCGCGACCTTCCACAGGAAACAATCGGGTTCAAACTTCCATCGGCATTGGAGACACCTATATGATTACGCCGACTACTATCCTGACCGTCCAGGCTGGCTTCGCCCGATGGACACAGCAAGGGCTGACACCTTCATATGACCTGACCCGTCTGGGATACCCTGCATCATTTGGGTCTGGCCTGCAGGAGTCCATCTTCCCGACCATCAATGTGAATGGTTACCAGAGTGGTGGGCATGAAGGAAACTGGTTCGAACACACAAATACCTTCTCTCTTCAGGCAACAGTGAACCATGTGAAAGGTGCTCATAATCTGAAGTACGGATTCCAGTATCAGCCGAAACGGAATAACTACCAACTGGCACAGAGACCTAGTGGTTCTTATGCATTTTCACAGGCATTCACGGCTGGTCCGGACCCAGCACAGAGAGGTGCAGCAGTGGGCCAGAGCCTCGCTTCATTCCTGTTGGGAGCACCCGATGCCGGATCCGCAAATATCCGTGCTGCATACTCTTTTCAGGGAGACTACTACGGAGCATTCATTCAGGATGACTGGAAGATTACATCCAGGCTGACACTGAATCTGGGACTGCGCTATGAACTGCAACCGAATGTGACGGAACGCTACAACCGATCGGTCCGGGGATTCGACCTCACCACGCCCAATCCGATTGAAAATGCTGCGCGCGCAAACTATGCGATGAATCCCTCTCCCTATCTGCCTGTGGATCAGTTCAGAGTGCTTGGCGGACAGATCTTTGCCACACCTGAACACAGAGGCAACGGTGGACTAGTCGAAAAGACCATGTTTGTTCCGCGTGTCGGACTGGCATATCGATGGGGTGACAAGACTGTCATACGAGCTGGCTACGGTCTGTTCCGCAGCTTCTGGTGGCAGGTTTCTTCTGCTACCGAAGGAACCGGCGCGGAAACCACCACAACCATGGTCACAAGCCGTGATGGTGTAACACCCGCTGATGTTCTTTCCAATCCATTTCCCAATGGATTGGTGCAACCAACATCCACTAATGAAGGACTCTCCACCCTTGTGGGATCATCCATTTCACCCTTCTTTTATCTGAAGAAGTTTCCCTACAACAACCGATGGAATCTCAGCATCCAGCATCAACTGGGACGGGATCTCGGTATCGAAGTGGCATACGTTGGCAATACAGGAATGAGAATTCCAATGGGAACCAATGGAAGTGAACAAAATCGACAGATTCATTTTCTACCCAAAGAGTATCTGCATCTGCGGAATGAACTGAATACCCCTGTAGACAACCCATTCTTTGGAGTGATTACAACACCGGGTCCTCTCAGTCAACGAACGATTCCGCTCAGCAGTCTGCTCTCAACATATCCTCACTTCACCAGTGTGAACATGCTACGGCAGACAGAAGGAAGATCCTACTATCACTCCTTGCAGACATCGGTGACTAAACGCTATTCACGTGGTATCCAGCTAGGGGCAACCTACACTTTCTCCAAACTGATTGAACGGATGCGCTATATCGATGTAACAGATGATGGCCCATCAAAGATGATTGGAGAATACGACAGACCTCATCGTGCCACCGTCAATCTTTTATGGGAACTTCCTTTTGCAAAGGGGGACAGATTTCTTCACAAGATGGTTGGTGGATGGCAGGTCAACGCAATGCTGATTTATCAGAGTGGGGGCCCCATTCCTCTGGGTAATCTTCTTCACACAGGAACAAGCCCGACTCTCAGTCGGTCTGAACAATCTGTGGATCGCTGGTTCAACACTGATGCCTTCCGAATCTTCCCAGCTTTTACTGTACGAACATTGCCCAATTATCTGACCGGGCTTCGTAACGATGGGCAGAATAACTGGGATCTTTCCCTGCTAAAGACATTTCCGATCAAGCAGGAAAGGGTGAAGCTCCAGTTCCGGTTTGAAATGTTCAATGCACTGAACCGGGTCCAGTTTGGAAATCCAACCATCAGCCCGGGAGCTGATACCGATGGAAGAATCTTCTCCCAGGCAAATGCTCCACGCATGCTCCAGTTTGGACTGAAGCTGCTGTTCTGATTCACTCTGCCCAGGTTTCTTCTGAAACCTGGGCAATTCCTTCAGTAAAACTGTTAACGACAGTTCAGCTTTCCTGGCTCCAGTTTAAATTTTCGTGGACCCGGCATCGTCTGCTCTTCCCCAACAATTCGCACATCCAGTCGACAGGACCCAGCCTGAACCCGATATTGGTCGTTACTCCGCCTTTCAACCCGATCAACTGGTTTACTCTTCAGCAGTTCTGAAACCTCCTGACTCTCTAAAATCGCCTTTAGCTCAGCAGCTCTCTGCCAGTAGGGAGGTAGGGCAGCTCGAAGAGGAAAAACGCTCATAAAAAACAGGCTCGCTAGAATGAGAGAACAGTAGTGTTTAAGCATGTTGTTTTGAAATCAGACAAAAGTCGAAATATTTCACTTTCAATCTGATTTTAGTGGGAAACCTTTACTATCAATCAGGAATGATCATGGAAAAATCAGCAGAATCCAACACAATCGGCCATCCAGGAAATGTCCGCTCATGGGCAGCTCAAAACGCAACATCACCACTCGCCCCGTACGCCATTCAACGTCGGGAACTCCAGCCCAATGATGTGGAAATCGAAATTTTGTATTGCGGCGTATGTCATTCTGATCTCCATCAGGCAAGAAACGAATGGAAGAACTCCATCTACCCTGTTGTTCCCGGCCACGAAATCGTGGGCACGGTGACCCGTGTAGGAAGTGCAGTCCGGAAATTCAATGTGGGAGACTATGCCGCCGTTGGTTGCATGGTGGATTCCTGTCGAACCTGCCCCAGTTGCCAGAAAGGCCTGGAACAATACTGCGATCAATATCCCACCTTCACCTATAACTCTGAAGACAAGCACCTGGGTGGGCCAACTTTCGGTGGATATTCAGAGAGCATCATTGTCAATGAGGCATTTACTCTCCAGGTGAGAGACGAAAAGAATCTTGCAGCAGTGGCTCCACTTCTTTGTGCTGGCATTACAACTTATTCACCTTTACGGCACTGGAAGGTTGGCAAAGGTCAGAAAGTTGGAATTGTCGGATTGGGTGGTCTAGGTCACATGGCAGTGAAGTTCGCACGTGCCTTTGGTGCTCATGTTGTCTTGTTCACCACATCACCACGCAAAATCGAGGACGGCTTGCGACTTGGCGCACATGAAGTGGTTGTATCCACCAATCCGGAGGAATTCGGAAAGCATACAAGAAGCTTCGATTTCATTCTGGATGCCGTGTCCGCATCTCACGACATCAACGCATATCTGTCACTACTAAATCTGGATGGAACCTTAACGCTGGTTGGCGTACCAGAAGATCCACTTCCTGTGGCCGCTTTTAATCTGATGCTTCCCCGTCGTAACTTTGCAGGCTCAGGTATTGGAGGCGTCCAGGAAACCCAGGAGATGCTGGATTTCTGTGCGGAGCACAATATCACAAGCGATATTGAAATGATCAATATCCAGCAGATCAATGAAGCTTATGACCGACTACTGAAGGGTGATGTAAAGTATCGGTTCGTGATCGATATGAAGTCGATTCGCTTATAAGCTGAAATCAACCCGGTGCTTCCAAAGAATAGCCTTGGAATCGAGATCAGACCGGATCCCTCCATACAAACGTGCCCAGTAACCAGCAGATTTCACTTTGGGCAGGAGGAAGTACTATCACTGCCCAATATAGAAACGAACTATCAAGATAAATGCCAATGATCAATGAATTCATTTCAGGACGTTTTGCCAGAAGTTTGGCAAAAATTCTTTTCCTGATAGTGCCAATGGCATTATTTATAGTGCCGAGTTCTTCCTCCCAACAAAAGGTGGAGAACAATGGCACAGCTGAGGCTGGCCATAAGAACACATTGAAAAACGGTGCTGTTCTTTACAAAACTCATTGTGGTGGATGCCATGGTCAACAGCTACAAGGAAGTGCTGCTCCAGCCCTTGTGGGCAAGAGTCTAAAACACGGTGTTGACCATAGCTCGATTCTCAAATCCATCCGTGACGGATTTGCTTCAACCGAAATGGCCCCTTATTCCGACATTCTCTCCGTGGATCAGATCGAGCAACTTGCTGCCTACATCATTGCGGCAAGAAAATCTCCCAGTCTCATAGAGAGTTATGGAAAGCCTTCCGAAGTCCAGACGAAGCATTACCACTTACACGTTGAACAGGTGACTTCTGAAGGGCTGGAGAAACCCTGGGGATTTGATTTTGTCAGCCAAAACCGCATCCTGGTCACTTTCAACAAAGGAGAGCTTCGATGGCTGGTAGACGGAAAAGTTGATCCGAAACCCATTCAGGGAATTCCGAAGATCTACGGCGCTGACATGTATGGTGGCCTGATGGACGTAATTCTTGATCCGGACTATCAAAAGAATAGATGGATCTATCTGGCCTATAGCTACAACAGTATTGGCACAACTGATAAAAACGCACCGGGAACCACCAAAATTATTCGAGGGAAAATCCGGGATCATCACTGGGTAGATGAGCAGGTACTTTTTCAGGCACCCGAATCACTCTTTGTCACGGGTGGCGTGAGATGGGGAAGCCGTTTCCTTTTTGACAAGCAGGGATATTTATATTTCACTATCGGCGAAATGCTGAGCCCGAAAGGGGGTGGCGGCAGGAGGCCACAGCTGCTGACGCGACCGGAAGGCAAGATATTTCGCATCAATAGCGATGGCACGATTCCTCACGACAACCCTCTTTATGGAAAGGATGACGCGCTACAAGCCATCTATAGCTGGGGAACGCGCAATGTACAGGGGATCGCACAACATCCTGCAACAGGTGAGATCTATTTCAGCGATCACGGCCCCAAGGGAGGAGACGAGCTGAACAGATTAAAAAGAGGAGCAAATTATGGCTGGCCCGACATCACTTATGGCATTGACTACGATGGCACTGTGATTTCCAACAAAACGCATCAAAAGGGAATGGAACAACCATTGACTTACTGGACCCCTTCTCTTGCAGTCTCTGGAATAGAGTTTGTCACTGGAAACAGGTTCCCGAAATGGAAGAACGACCTGCTGGTAACAGCATTAAAGTTTGAGGAAGTCAGAAGATTGGTGATCAAAGGTGACACAGTTGAAGAACAGGAAATCTTGTTAAAAGGATACGGACGCCTCAGGGACATCAAAATTGGACCTGACGGAGCACTCTACGTCCTGACAAATGCTCCTGATGCACTTTGGCGAATCACTCCCAGCCAGAAAAACAAAAACTAGTTTGAAATCTTCAGAGTTTTGGCAGAGGCATTTATTACAGAACTTCCTGGTATGGACGAATGGAGAAATCTGTATGAATGAGGGTGTTGAGCAGCACAGGCAAAAGAGAATAGAGAGTGCTCATCACTCTTTGTATTCCCTGATTTACAATACTGAATTGAATTTGGTTTGGTGCGGATGAGAGGACTTGAACCTCCACGCCCGTTAAGGCGCTAGAACCTAAACCTAGTGCGTCTGCCAATTTCGCCACATCCGCGTAAACTCTTTTCATATTACCGCGTCTGCGAATACGACTGCCTGACACTCAACAAAAACAGTCTATTTCATCTCACCGAAAAAAATCAGGAAGCTCTGACCGGAAATAGGCGTTCAAAGTTTCCATGAAAAATTTTCTGTTGATCCTCATCACTGACACCTGAAGATTGGAGAGCGGCTTTCTGTTGATCAAAGACAGAGCGATTCCATCCACGCGGAAAAAATGAAGAGTCGGAACCAAAGAGCAAACGATCCGCTCCCAAAACATCCAGAGCGCGACGGAATACGGTTTCCAGATTCAGACCTTCATACTTCATCCATGAATTTGATGATGATGTATCGAACAAAACATTGGGACAAAGATCCGCCAACATCAGTGCCTCACGGAACATGCCTGCTCCGAAATGTGGAATGATGAATCGCTTTTCCGGATGCTTCAGAGCAACCGCATGAAGATCCAGTGGATTGGAGTAACGCATATCAAATCGGGAAGGTAATCCCAGCTTCTTACGAATTCCCACACTCAGCACCCCACAATGAACAAACACTGTGGACGCATGTTGAATAACTCTATCCACTTCAGCACTATTGATGGAAAATCCCTGCATGGCCGGAAAGAGACAGATGACATCCAGATCTGCATGAGGCATCCCGCCTGACAACGGATTGACCATCGCATAGCTGACGAATCGATTGGGAAAGGCCTGCTTTGCCCGGATGACAGATAATTCATCGCCAGGAATACTGGCAATCAGCGCGGCACGGCTGACTCCTGCCTGATCCAGTTCAGCCACCCAATGCTGTGCCAGATCTTCCGGTTCATGGGGAGGATTGGTCCAGCTGAGTTTCTGGCAGGTTTCTTCGGGATTCCCGGCAAGCAGGGAGAAAAACTGATGAGAGAAAAAATGGATGTGGGCGTCAGAGATGGGCATGAAACTCCTGAGCACATAAAAATACGGCCTCCTGCGTCAACAGAAGGCCGTATTTGAAAGATGACTACTTTTTGCGGCTGAGTGCCTTGCGAGCAGCAGCAACAACATTGACAGCACGGAGTCCGTAATGATCCAGCAGACCATCCGGTGTACCGGACTCTGCATATCGATTGACTCCGATAAATTCGATCACGGCAGGGTTGGTTTCTGCCATAACCTGGGCAACACGGACACCCAGTCCGCAATCCACCAGATGCTCTTCAGAAACAACCAGTGCTCCAGTTTCCGCAGCAGCCCTGGCAATGGCATCACGATCAATCGGTTTGATGGTCATGATGTCGATCACACCGGCCGAAATACCTTCTTCCGCGAGAATGTCGGCGGCAAGAAGGGACTCCGCAACCAGCAATCCAGTGGCGATCAGCGTGATGTCCTTCCCTTCCCGGAGAACGTTCGCCTTGCCCCATTCAAACTTGTAGTCTGCGGGGTAGATAATTGGAGCCTTAGCGCGACCTGCACGGACAAAGACCGGCCCGAAATGCTCAGTCACCGCGCGGATTGCCCACTTCATGGCAACTTCGTCTGCCGGGGAAATCACAGCAAAACCGGGTAAAGCTCCGGCCAGTGCGAAGTCCTCAATGGACATCTGGGTGGGACCATCTTCACCAATGGAAATACCGGAGTGGGTGCCGACTGCCTTCAGATTCACATTGGGATATGCCGCAGTGACACGCAGTTGCTCGAATCCTTTGTTCAGCAGGAATGCTGAGAAGCTGGAGACGAAAGCGATCTTACCGGAAGAGGAAAGTCCGGCTCCCAGAGCAACCATATTGGCTTCTGCAATTCCGCAGGAGAAAAACCGTTCCGGAAACTCTTTTGCAAAGAAGTGAGTATTGGTGGACTTGGAGAGATCGGCATCGCAGACAACGACATTGGGATTTTCTTTTCCAATTTCAGCCAGCGTCTTTCCAAATGCCTCACGCGTTGCCGCGCCTAATTTGAGTTCGTACTTGCCTTGTGCCACTTTTGCGTCTACTGATACTGCGCTCTCGTCCGTTACGTTTGGATTGTCTTTTGAGGTCGACATTATGCAAGCTCCTTCAGCGCGAGTTCACACTCTTCCTGTGTGGGAGCAACACCATGGAACTTGGGATTATTCTCCATGAAAGAAACACCTTTGCCTTTGATGGTGTTTGCAATCAGAACAGTGGGTATTCCTTTGGTTGCTTCCGCTTCAGCAAAAGCCTTCTGTAAGGCAGGGATGTCATGGCCATCTACTTCAATGGTGTGCCAACCGAAGCTGCGCCATTTATCAGCCAGTGGTTCAATGTCCATGATGTCTTTCACAAAGCCATCCAGCTGGATCTTGTTGTAGTCCACGATGCAGACACAGTTGTCCGTCTTGTGGAAGGCCCCGAACATGGCTGCTTCCCAGACCTGGCCTTCCTGAATCTCACCATCACCCAGGACAACATAGCTTCGGGTAGGACTCTTGTCGAGCTTTGCAGCAGTCGCCATACCCAATCCAAGGGAAAGACCCTGCCCCAGTGATCCGGTGGATGCTTCCAAAGCCGGAATGAAGCGAACATCAGGATGCCCCTGATAGATGGAGCCCATCTGCCTTAGGGTATCCAGCTGATCCAGGGGGGTATAACCAGTTTCTGCCATCACTGCATAAAGAACAGGACAGGCATGTCCTTTACCGAGAATGAAGCGATCACGATCCGCCCACTTGGGATTGGATGGATCATGCTTCATCACATCAAAATAAAGAGTGACAAGAATCTCAACCGCAGACAGCGATCCGCCCGGATGTCCGGACTTGGCTGCTGTGATCATCTTGACAACGTCTCGTCTGACTCGCTTACAGATTTCCGCGAGTTCTACGGGATTGCTGGTCTTTTGCATTACGAATTCTCAGGGTATCAAAATGATAGGCCGCTTTCCTGCAAAGCGGCCTAGACTGATCGTGAATGTTGGGTAACTAGAAGGCTAGCCTTAATCCAAACTGCAGATTTCTCTCTCCACCCTTTCCTGCCACAAGTCCGAAGCTTCCGCTGTTTGGATTGCGAACCAGTCCCCCATTTGCTTCAGAGGCATCACCATTCGCACCACCCCAATTTGGACGATTGATGAAGTTGAAGCCATCAGCCCTGAACTGAATATTCACCCGCTCAGTAACCCGGAAGTTCTTGATCAGGGAGATATTCCAGTTCTGAAATCCAGGTCCACGCAGAATGTTGCGCATATTTCCCGGAGCAAAGGTGCCGGCCACAGGACGCTGAACCGTTGCAGTTAACCAGCGATTGCCGTCCCCTGGATTTGCAGTGAACTGATTCTGATAGGTCAGATCACTGATCTGCCAGAACTGATTCCCGGAACCGGGACCAACTCCGGCAAAATCGTCACCAGTAGCAGGAGAATAGGGTCTTCCTGTCTGAAATTGTGTCACCCCGGAAATCTGCCACCCTCCCAGCACCTTTCCTGTAAAGGCAGTGGTGTCTCTAAAGAAGGGCAGTTCATAGATATAGTTCACAACCGCCACATGCCTGTTGTCGAAATCAGAAGGACCCCAGTAGCTGGAAGCGTCATAAGCATCGGGAATCAGGTCTTTTGGACCAGATCCGCTGTCCTGTGATTTTGAATAGGTATAGGCAAATCCAAATCCCAGGCCTTTGCTGAAGCGCCGATTCAGTCCAATCTGAAGTCCCTGATAAAAGCTGCTGGCATCTGTATTCGAAAGACGGATGGGTCCATAGCCTTTATAGGGACGCAGATAGTTGGCATTGATTCCAGGGTTTGCCTGTATGGTTCCAGGCTGAAGCTGATTAATGTTCCGTTCGCGAACCAGATGCAAGCCTTTGCGGCCTACATAGGAAACTTCCAAAACAGTGTTCTGGGCAAGTTCCCGTTCCACCGTCACATTCCAGTTCCAGGATTCCGGGATCTTATAGATCTTGTCCTGGGATGTGACAGAGACAGGGAAGCTGGCCAGAGATCCCCCACCCGGCATGTCGACAGAAGTGGTAGGAATGGATGCCATGGGCTGTAAGGGAGGATTTCCACCCAGGAAGGTAGAGTCACTGACTGCATTCCGGGTGGAGAATCGTCCAATACCACTCCGGACCACTGTCTTTGAACCGATCTGATAAGCCATTCCCACTCGAGGCTGCCAGATGGTATTGATGTTTGAGTAATGTCTCGGTTCCCCCCGGAACAGATGGTTAAATTCTCCTGTGGTGGCAATTGGTACACGACCCTTCGCCGCATCAGGCCAACTGCTGCCAGGAATCACGATGCCATTGTAGGCATCTCCGGAATTGGGGATCGGATTTCCCGTAGTGGGATTTACCTGAACAGCCTTTGAGGGATCGTAGTAACGGGGATCAAATAATGCCATATTGCCCCACAGGGAATAGTATGGCTGCATGATGGAACCCCGCACTCCCAGTTCCAGCTTCAGCTTGTTGGTGACTTTCCAGCCATCATGGATGAAGAACTCAACCATATTTCCACGATAAGGTGTATAGCTTCGGGTTCCGATTTCTGCATAATTTGACGCAAGGCCCAGGGCCATGTCCGCAATAGCTGTTCCTGTTCCACCCGGACGCGCATCGCGGAATTCAAATCGGCCATTCTGATTGTCTGAACCGCCGGGAACACCGGTAATATTGATCTGATCATAGTCATTCTGCCCTGCCCGTTCCCACAACACACCGAACTTCAATGTATGGGAACCAAGAATCTTCGTTGTATTGTTCGAGATGTTATAGATGGGGCCAGCAGAACGGGATGGATAAGGTGTACCTGTGTACCCATTGAACGCATTGATATCAATAGTGGGTAATTTATTAAAACGATCCTTGCCATTCGGGAAAATGTACGGATAATTGATGCCGTATGTTGTCCGGTCAAAAGCGCGGGTATCTTCCATGCCGATATTGACGTGATCCGCACTGGCAGTGATCAAGAACTCATTGACCGTAGTTGAGTTGATAGTTCGTGTCCAGTTCAGGGATGCCGATTCATTTGGTCTGTCAAAAACTCGTCCGGAGATCAGATAATTTGTCTGAAATGGCTGAATCTCATTGAAGTGGAACATGGACAGCCTGAACTTGAAGGAGTCCTTGCTGGTTGGCAGAAAGTCCACTGCTACAGTATCTTTCCGCTGGTTCGTGGGTTGGCCAGCAATTCCATACCAGTTGGAAGATCCTTGCGGAACAGCAAGGTTGGGTTCTGGAAATACCGACATCAATCCCATTCCGTTCTGACTTAATCGGCTGGACGGAACAATATTGTTCGGGAATGGATTTCCGGTTGTGGGATCAGTGATGACACGACCATCGCGATAAAAAATATTGGGACCCAGTAATTCACTGAAGTTCCCCTGACGCATCTGGAGAGTTGGCACAGTTCTGAAGTTGGAGGATACGGCACGACGCCTCACCCATTCCTGCCCGACAAAGAAAAACAATTTGCTACGATCCTGATTCCAGAGTCCCGGGATGAAGACCGGTCCGCTGAAGTTCCAGCCAAACTGGTTGAATTTATTCGGCTGACGAGGAGTGCCTACACGATTGTTCGCCCATGTATTGGCATCCAGCTTTTCATTGCGAAGATTCTCAAAAATTGCACCGTGAAACTGCTGACTGCCAGACTTCGTGATGATACGAATCTGTCCACCTGCAGAGCGACCATATTCCGCTGAGTAATTTGAGGTCAGCACCTGCACTTCCTGGACTGAGTCCAGGTCGGCAGTACCGATAGAGTCACCATTCGCACGGGTACGAATTCCGACTGCTCCATCAAAGGTGATCAGATTGTCCTGACTCCGGCTGCCGTTGATGGAAAACCCACCTGTGGAAAGCCCAAAACTGAAGTTAGCGAGGGAATTTCCCCCACGGACACCCGGTTTCAGAGCGGCAAGAAAGATCGGATTTCTGCCATTGAGTTGAAGGTCTGTCAACTGTTTTCCTTCCACCAACTTTCCCAGGGTGGATGTCTCTGTCTGGATTCCACCAATGGAACCTTCAACTGTGACTGTCTCCGAAACAGCACCAACAGTCAGAACCGCATCAATGGTAGCGGGAAGATTAGCATCCACCTTGTTCCCCCTGGATTCAAACTTTTTGAAGCCATCTACTTCAACAGTTAAGGTATATGTTCCGGAGGGGATAGACGGAATGACATAGATACCAGAGCCAGTGGAAGTCGCTTCCCGAACAGCTCCAGTATTGTCGTTCCGAAGAACGATCTTTGCATTTGATATTGTTGCACCAGACGGATCTCTGACTGTTCCGGTAACTGATGTATTGTCAGATTGGGCAAAGAGAGATACACCCAGAAATAGAGAGAAAACAAGCGCGGCTCCGCAGCGCGCTGAACGCACAAAGTTCATTTCAATTCTCCTGAAGCAAGTGGCGACCAAACCTGAGACCTTGCTGAGAGAAATTGTAATCTAACTTTCGAAAAATGTTTCGTCAATTTTTCGTGACTTTTGATCTGCAAATCACAGTCATTGCTCATTGCAAAAACCCTGATCTTCTGCAATTTCATACCAACGTCTTTACACAACATTCAGCCTTCTGACAGCAATCTGGAAAATAAAATATCCTGAAGAGAAATCTCTCATACTGAAACTTCCCCGAATCTCATCTTGAAAACACAGATCGCCGCATATTGCCAGGAAAACAAAACCCGACTCGCAGAAATTCTGACGGACCTTGTCCGCATTCCTTCAGAAAATCGTGCCCCTTATGGATCAGAGGAAAGTTGTCAGAATTATGTGAAGGATTCACTCAATCAGAATGGATTTCAGCCCGTATCTTATCTACCGACACAGGTAGCTGAACTGGAAACACACCCACTCTTCTGGCCAGGAAGGTCTTATGAGAACAGGCCAAATGTAGTGGGAAAACGCTCCGGCTCAGGGAATGGAAGATCACTCCTGCTCAGCGGCCATATCGATACAGTGCCCGCTGGTTCTCAACCATGGACCACTGATCCATTCAGCGGAAAACAGGAAGACAATCTCATCTATGGCCGTGGATCCATGGACATGAAATCAGGGATCGCAATCAATCTTTTTATTGCCGAAGCATTGAATGATCTCGGAATTGAACTTCAGGGGGATCTTACCATTGAGTCTGTAGTAGATGAAGAGTTCGGTGGCGTCAATGGAACGCTTGCAGGAAGAGTGCGCGGTGATCTGGCGGATGCAGCCATCATCACTGAACCTTCATCCGGAAGGATCTGTCCTGCACAACGAGGAGGAAGAACTGTTCATCTGACATTCCGGGCACCGAACAAAGGAATTCTGTCTTCCAGACAAGGTGCCGGAGTTGTGGATCAGCTACGAATCTTTCTCAGTGCATTGCCAGAATTTGAAAAGATCCGATCCATTTCTGCACCAGCACACCCGGCTTATGCTCATCTGGAAAACCCTGTACCGGTCACAGTAGCTCGCATTCAGACTGCTCCATGGGGAACATCAGAGCCACCCAATGTTCCACCTGTTTGCCAGCTGGAACTTTTCTGGCAGACCATGCCCGGTGAATCTCTTGACGTAATCGATACTCAATTCAATAACTGGTTTGATTCCCTGCTCTCCCAATATCCGGAGGTTTTCCAGGAGCATCCTCAGATTGAATATCCGATCCGATGGCTTTCTGCATCTGCCATCTCAGAAGATGAGCCGCTGGTTCAGGAGTTTGCAAAAATCATTCAGAAGACAACAGGCATCGCTCCGCTGATCCAGGGAATTGAAGGACCATGTGATATGTATGTGTTCCATACATATGGTGTTCCTGCCATTCTCTGGGGTGCACATGGAGCAAATGCACACATGCCGGATGAGTATGTAGAGCTGGATTCCATGGTGAATGCAGCTGAAGGGTTGCTTCATTTTGTTTGTCACTGGTGCGGGATTCAACATGACAAAAGTGACAAAATCAGCGACGATCAATAGAATGGATCGCAGGAAATTTCTCGCCACAACCAGTTCTTTGCTGGTTCCTGCAATGGCTCAGTCTCAACCAACGAAGTTCCAGCTTGGTTGTATGACACTTCCCTATTCAGCTTTCACGTTTGAACGTGCTTTGACCGGGATTAAAAATGCCGGATATGAGTATGTCGCCTGGGGTGTTGAGCATCAGAAAAAACCGGCGTTAGCTCTACAGGCCTCTGCACAGGAATCCAGAAACCAGGCTGAACGGTGTCGCAGCATGGGCCTGGAACCCATCATGATGTTCTCTACCGTTTTCCTCGAAGAGAAAACCGCTCTGGATGCCCACTTGCGCCGCATTGAACAGGCGCAGGCGGCAGGAATTCCTTATCTGCTGACCTTTGGCAGAACACGACCAGGCGAGTACGAAACATTCGTCCAGAACCTGAAGCAGATGGCTCCTGTAGCAAAAAAAGCCGGAGTCATGGTGGTGGTCAAGCAGCATGGTGGAAACACTGCAACGGGTGAGATGTGCGCAAAGATCGTGCGCGAAGTTTCTCATGAATCAGTGAAGATCTGCTATGACGCCGGTAATGTTTTGGATTATGAGAACCATGATCCGATTGCCGACATCCAGACCTGCTGGCCCGAGATTCGTGCATTCAATATCAAGGATCATCGCAATACACCCAAAGATGAGGATTGCGGCCCCGGCTTCGGTGAAATTGATCACTACAAGCTTTTCACTCCTGTCATGAAGACAGGCCTCACCATTCCTTTAACCTTCGAAAACATTTTTGAACCGTTGGTGCCACGTCCCAGCACCCCGGAAGCAATCGACATCCTTGCGCGTCGCGCTCGTGAGTATGTGGAATCAGTACTGCGCGGATTACAGAGTTACGGAGCATGAACATGCAAAGAAGACATTTCTTAATGAGTAGTGGAGCAGCCGCACAGGCTGTCTTCGGTCAGAATTCCAACCGGAAGGTTACGACCGCAGTCATTGGAGTTGGAAATCGTGGTGCATACCTGATGGGAGAAGTTCTGAAACAACAGAACGCCCAGCTGGTTGCCATCTGCGACACCAAAGCGGATCGGTTGGATGCAGCAGCCACAAAAGCTGCGGCAGCAAGTCCGAAAACCACTCGCGACTGGCATACCTTGATCGATGATAAAAGCATTGATGCTGTTTACATCGCCACACCTCCGCATCTCCACGTGGAAATGGCAATTGCTGCACTTCAGGCAGGAAAACACGTCTACTGTGAAAAGCCGATCGGGACAACAGCAGATTCCATTCGCGACCTGATTAAGGTTGTGCACCAGAGCAATAAGGTATTTCATGTCGGACAGCAGCTCCGGTCTTATTCACAGATTTCAGCAGCTATCAAGCTGATTCATGAAGGTGCGATCGGTGATGTCCTCTTCGTGAAGGCGCAGAGACATGCCAGCGCTGATCTGCCCCACGACTTTACTTCATCCGACTGGTATTACGACAAGACAAAATCCGGAGGCTACCTGGTGGAACAGTCCGTCCATAATCTGGATGCCTGTAACTGGGCCATCGGGCAACGTCCTATCCGTGCAGCCGGGTTTGGAGGCATCAACTACTATAAGGATTCTCCCAAAGGTCGCAATATCATGGACCATCAGAGCATCACGTATGACTATGCCAACGGTGTGAAACTTTCCTTTACCATGCTGGTATTCCATCCCAAACATATGCCTGTAAATGGTCAGACAATTAATGTCTATGGCAGCAAGGGTTCCGTGGAGTTGATGAACAAAGCCAACTTCTATTCACTGGATGGCAATGTACAGAATCTTCTGACTCCGGAAGTGAAGCAACAGCCGGATGCACACACTGTTGCTTTCTATGACTGCATCCTGAATGGCAAACCGTCCAATGCAGATATCACTGTTGGAGCAACTGGTGCCCTGACAGCAATTCTGGGAAATCAGGTTTGCGAACAGGGTCGCGTCATTCACTGGGACGAATTCGGAGTAGACGTTTAATTTCGTGAATGTACTGATCCTCAGCCTGATGCTGGCTACCAGCTCTCCGTTTACGGATCAGATCCATTCATCCAAAGTGTTCAATGAACCTCGTACCTACCGGATATTTCTTCCGGTAGGCTATGAGTCGACTATTGAACGATATCCTGTCATCTATTATTTCCACGGTCACAGTGACAGATACACTCTGGAACGGTATGACGATGGAAAAGACACTGTTCCCAAAATTTCAGACTTTGTTCGCAAAAACAAAGTGATTGTCGTCTCCGTAGATGGGTATGTTGCAAAACATTACACAGGGTTCTACGGAGGTACTCCATGGGATGTCCGGATAGATGGTGGAGACTATGACTTCGGTGAATACTTTCTGGAGCTGATCCAGCATATCGACCACACCTACCGGACACTCACCGGACGTCGCTATCGTGCAACATCCGGCCTGAGCATGGGTGGCTTCATGAGCGCGTACCTCAGCGCACGTTATCCCGATCTGATTGGTAGTGCTTCCATCTTCAACCCTGGTCCTGAATTTTACGTAGGTGAGCCCGGAAGAAGATCCTTGTGGCGACCCAAGGATCACATAACCAGTCATGACCATTCCATGGTTCGACTGGTGCGTGCCAGTGGTGACTACATCAGTCAGTACCACGAAGAAACGCGTGCAGCATATGCCAGGTCAAAAGTGAATTTTGAATTCCGGCAGGATGAATACCACCGTCATGCAGCGACTTCCATCGGTGAGACTTTCGATTTTCATCAGAGAGCATTCGGCAATCCTTCACTGGACACGAAACCCGAACACTGGAACTACACCAGTGCTCATCAGTCATTTCACGTATGGGGATATCAGGTAGAGGCAAAATGTTCGACCCCAGCTTATATCCGGCTGGCGAATGTGACCCAGGGATACTTTCGTATTGATTCGAAAGAATGGCTTCCTGATGGAAAGCCTGCAGACTGCTCTTACAAAATCAGGACAGCTCCTCTCTATCAGCCCGGTTCAGAGTATCGGATCATTGACCTGACAACACAAGGCAAGATCAACATGCAATCAACCGCAAGGAAGACCACAGCCACACCAGATCAGGATGGCTGCCTGCTTCTGGATCTTTCTCCTGGCGCACATGAAGTGAGTTTTTTCGGTCCGGGAGCAGGAGCAGAGCCACCTGTACTTCTTCCTTATTCCAACCGTTTCCCCAATGGAACTCCGGTCCATCTGCCCATTTCTATTTACAACCCTCGGGGATCGGATCAGGATAACGTATCCGTCTCTATTACTTCCAACTGGCCGACCGTAAAAATCATTCAAGGGAAAAAGACAATCTCAAAGATTGCATCCGGAAGCTCAACCGATCTGAGCAAAGATTTTCTGGTTGAGTTTACAGCCGGTGGGGGAGATTTCGAACGGGCAAGTCTTCAGGTACAAATCACCTATGATGACTGGCATTCCACATCCACAAAAATGGATGCCTGGATCACTCCTGATCATTTGAAAGAACCTCTGGAGTTCATTGTTCTGGACGGGCGAGAAAAGACTTTTGATGTTTTTCGCCAGCAAGGAAATCAGGGTGGTGGCGCACGAATTCAGAGAACCGTGAAAGAAGGCAAAGGGAATGGCAACGGAAAGCTGGAGCCCGGAGAGGAAGCTACCATCTGGCTGAAGTTGCATCAGGGCATCGATCCTTTCGATAAGGGAAACTGGTGCCGTGCCAAAGTGTATGTGGAATCCGGATCCATTGAAGAAATTGCCGATATCCAGGAAGAGAAGCAGCGGGAGTGGACCGGTGCCCAGAACCGAACCAGCCTCATCCGTCGAAACACCAACGGTCCGGCTTCTTTGATTCTGGATTGTGAATCATACAGCTTCCGCTCTTCACCTGATGTGCACTACGGCACGGAACTGCTGTATCAGCCTTACCAGATTCATCAGCATCATCTGTTCCGGATTCAACTCCCATAGCTGCTGTAGTGATTCTCTTCGGAAACTAAAGAGGATATGATGTGGGCGATTAAAGACCAGTCATTTGGGAATCGCCTGCATGAATCTTCGTGAAAAGATATTTCCTTTCTTAACCCTGATTCTTCTGACTCTCATCATCTTTTCTGCTTCGAATGCAAAAGCACAACAACAAGACCCGCCTGATACTGTCATTCGAACATCAACGACATTTGTCCAGATTCATGTATCCGCGGAAGACAGAGATGGACAAGCTGTCACAGGTTTAACCAAGGAAGACTTTGAACTGAAGGATAATGGGATCACTCAGAAAATCCTTTCTCTGACAATTCCCTCCCCTTCGATCAGTGAGACACTTCCGGATTCAGAAATTCCGGCCTTTTCGAATTCTGTCGAGAATTTTCGGGAAGAAGAGACCAACTCCATCGTTATTCTTCTGGACTGGGTGAATATAGCTCTAATAGAACGGGTGTATGCCAGAAACCAAGCACTGGAATTCATCGAGAAAATTCCTTCGGGACAAAAAGTTGAACTGTTGGTAATGGATCAAACACTTAGAGTGGTTCATGATTTAACGGGAGATAAGAAATCCCTCATCAGTAAGATTGGGTTAATGAGAAATCCACTTCTAGGTGATGCAGATCTCGATGGCCTTGGAGTTTCTTCAAATACAGATTTGATAGGTGGTACAGCATCATCTGTGGGCATGGCAGATTTATTCGATGCTCGCAGGGCAAGGCTGGTAAGCATGACTACAAATGGACTCACGGCAATCGCCGAACGATTAAAGCACATCCCTGGCAGGAAAGTTCTGATATGGATCACAGGAGGATTTTTTGTACACGATCCAGAGTCATATGAAAAAAAGTTTCCTGCTCAAACAAAGTTTTTTGTTGACAGGGTTAAGTCGACAGTCAGGGCAATGAATGCAGCGAATGTTGCTGTATTCCCTGTCGATGCCAGAGGACTATCTGTAAATCCCAAGGTCCACTATACTTTTCCCGTCATGACGGAGTTTGCCAGCAGAACAGGCGGTCGTGTCTGGATCAATCGAAATGATCTTTCTTTCGGCATGATCCGTGCAGTGGAAAGCTCCAGATCAGGATACGTGCTGGGATATCAGTTACCAGAAAGTCAGACAGAAAACAGAGAACATCGGATACAGATCAAAGCAAAAAAACCGGGACTTCATCTTCGTTACAGAAAAACTTACATTGAACCCAAGGATCAAACCGGCGGGAAGGAGAATGAAATCAATCAGGTGCTTCAGTCGCCTTTCAACTGGTCATCCATCCCTTTAGCCTTGAGGGCAGTACGACAGCAAGACAATCTGCTGATGCAGATCAAAGTCGGTATCGGAAATGTTCCAATGGAATTCAAGAATAACAACTGGACAGGAACGCTGAATATGGTGGCACAGTGTTTCACTGCGAGTAATCAGTTGGCTGCTCCTGCCCATGTCGGCACTCTTCAATTCAGGCTCACTCCGGAGATACACCAGAAAGCTCTCGTGCATGGTCTGGTACTGCAGCAATCCATGCCTGTTCCTAAGGGTTGTACACTGCTTCGGCTGATTGCGCACGATACGAAAAATGGAAGAGCTGGCAGTGTTCATGTCCCGCTGAACAGCCTGCAAGTCGTTCCAGCACCTGCAAAACAGGATGGCCAAAAACCTTAGCGTATACAAAACCTAAGATTGAAGATTATGCCTCTCAGACCCTTAGGGATCATAATTGAAAACATGAATATCTGCTGTGATAAATTATGTTTCTAGATACAGTTCTGAGCAAGTCTGTGGTCTGGATTTTGGAGATTTCACCTGGCCAATTTCCGATTCTGCGGGAGTAATTCAGTGGTAGAATGTCAGCTTCCCAAGCTGAACGTCGCGGGTTCGAGTCCCGTCTCCCGCTCCATAACATCAACAACTTGCAAGCCCTTCGATTTTCACGTTGTACACTAGTTACTCCGTAAATATTTGAACTGTTCCCTTTCGACTGCTGGATCAATTCAGATTCTAGTCTCTATTTATTGCTTCGATTTTCTGGTCGAGGTCGCTCATCGAGTAGCCTCCAAGCTCACGCCCAGACGGTGGTCGCGCTGGTCAGCCGCCACCTTGTCATCGACCTTCGCCTTGCGGGACAAGTTCGCTTTCGTCCGGCGGAGGACCTGAAAGGTTGCTAATTCCCGAAAGTTCTCCTGTGTACCCGTCGAGAGCGCCACGATGCTAGATGTCTTCCTGCCCTTCCGCCCTTTGGGAGTGGTCGATCGTTCCTCGGTAGACTCGTTTGTCGATTCACACTGAACCGCCCCCTGATGCCAGAGGCTCAACCCCCTAAAAAGGTCAAACAACACTGCAACCGCTGCTAATACCTTCGGAGTGCAATTATCCACATTATCCAAAGGGGAGAACCACCAATTTTCTCGTGATGACGATGTGCTCAGACCTACCACTCGATGCTGAATCACAAGCTGTCAAATACACAGATAAAATAGTGAAAGCTTTGTGACGACAAGACTTCAGGAAATTCAAACGATTACCTTACAGATCAGGCCTCAGGAAGAGACACTGATCATCATCTGTAGTCCACATAAGCCGCACATTCATCAAAAGGAATTATGAAGCATCTTTCACTTGTCACACCTCTGCTGGCTTTCACTATATTCTCTGGTTCCGTGATCGCGCAGGACAGTCCGGATTCTGTTATCCGAGGCACCAAGCAGTTCGAAAAGAAAGTCCTCATCTCCCGACTCAGCAGTCCATGGGAACTCACATGGGGGCCAGACAATATGCTTTGGGTTACGGAGCGGACGGGAAAAACTGTTTCCCGGATCAACCCATCCACGGGTGAGAGGAAAGCCGCCATTACCATCGATGAGATTTCCTCGCCGGGCGGACAGGACGGGTTGCTGGGACTTGCCCTGCACCCTGAACTGTTGAAAGGAACGGGAAATGATTATGTGTATATTTCCTATTCCTACATTGACAAAGCTAAAGGACCAAATCCAAACGTAACCGATCCGGCAAATCCTTACTATTACCTGTACTTCAAACTCGTCCGTCTCTCTTATAACGCTGCAGACCAAACGCTCTCCAGCCCAATGGATCTCATTACCGGACTTCCTGCCAGCAACGATCATAATGGTGGTCGCTTAAAATTTGGTCCGGATAAAAAGCTCTACTACACGATTGGCGACCATGGCCACAATCAGTTTGGAAATGCATGTCTGCTGATCGAATCACAACGGCTTCCAACAAAACAGGAAATTCAGAAGAAAAATTACAACGCATATGTCGGGAAAAGCCTTCGCATCAACCTGGACGGATCTATTCCTTCTGACAATCCAAAACTGGCAGGAGTGGTCAGCCATGTCTACACTTACGGGCATCGCAATCCACAGGGGCTGGATATTGGACCCAATGGGATCATTTACTCTTCTGAGCACGGACCCAAGTCAGATGATGAAGTGAACATCCTGACATCCGGTTCCAATTACGGATGGCCTCATGTCGCTGGATTCAAAGATAACAAGGCATATGTTAATGCCCTCTGGGCCAAATCAACTCAACCACCCTGCTCCGAACTGAAATTCAATGATCTGGCGATCCCGCCTTCAGTTCCGCAGGCACCGGAATCTGCATTCAAAAAACCATTTGTGAATCCGCTTGCGACGATGTTCACAGTTGAGAATGATCATAATTTTGCAGATCCCCGGTGCAAGGGAGTTGATTTTATTTGTTGGCCAACAGTCGGTGTCTCAGATGTGGAGTATTACGAATCAAAAGGCAAAGGGATCCCTGGATGGGACAAAGTCCTGTTAGTCACGACGCTTAAAAGAGGTTCTCTATACGTTCTTCCGTTAAGCTCAGATGGGAAAAAAGCCGCAGGACATTTTTCCCGCTACTTCCAATCTGAGAATCGCTATCGCGATACTGCTGTCAGTCCGGATGGAAGAACCATCTATATTGCTACTGATCCGGGAGGACTGACCGAATCCGGAAGTGGAGGAACAACAGCAAAGATGGAAAACCCTGGAGCAATTCTGGCCTTCACATACCAAAGTGAAGGTGGACCGGGAACAACGCCTCCGCCTTCGATTAGTAAGGCAGAACCACAGACCAAAGAACCGATAGTTGAGGCTATCGTTGATGGAATTCAACCCCAGTTCACAGCTACCCAGGCATCGAACGGTAAAACTGCCTACACTGCATCCTGTGCTGTATGCCATGGAAGCACCATGACAAACGGGGCATATGGAACTCCTCTGGCAGGCGAATACTTCAAGTCACAGTGGTCACAGAAAAGTGTCCGCTCTTTCTTTGAAAAGACACAAACTACAATGCCACCTGCACATCCCGGCTCATTGTCAACGGACACGTATGAAGATATCGTTGCTTACATCCTGGAAACGAATGGATTCGGTGCAGGAAACACTCCTTTAAAATCCGGTGATGCTGCTCTCAATAAAATGGTTCTGAAATAAGAGCACCCTTGAGTCATTTATAAAATGACTCTTTTGTTCTGTCTCTCCTGTCATACAAGTGGCTCAATTCCTTTTAGGGGTTGAGCCACTTTTTGTTGATGATTTGTCCCTTACCCGAAGGGCACAGAGTTGCGAATCTCTCACTATTGATTGCTCTTCCCCAGATTTCTCCCGAACCCATCCTGATGTTTCAAACTGCCACCCGGTTCAGGATCAGGCAGCATATTCTGTATACTAATTAACGATATTCATTTGCATCTAGGAGTTTTCTTGGTCTATCATCCAACAACCAAACGACGAGTTAAATACCTTTTAAACATTAACTTTTCACAATATTTTCAGAAAAAATTTCCTTGTAGGCTTTTAAATCCTATAAAGATAATGACTTGCATTCTCATAGTTGCGAGCAATACCTTATGGGCGCAGAAAGCTTCTATCGGAGGACGCATTTCAGACCCAGCCGGCCGACCAGTTGCCAGTGCAACAGTGACACTGACCGCTGAGCAGACAAATCTTGTCCGCACAAATGTTTCCAACACTGAGGGTCTCTATGTATTTCCGTCCGTAGAAATCGGCAGTTACCGGATATCAGTACAAGCGTCAGGATTCAAGCAGTATGAGCGAACATCAATCCAGGTACAAACCGCGGACAATATCACTTTTCCACTCATGCTTGAGCTGGGACAGATAACAGAAACTATCACTGTTGAAAGTCGTGCACTGAACATTAATGAATCAGATGCAACTGTTGGAACCGTAGTGGATCGTACTTTCGTTGAGAATCTCCCCATGAATGGGCGAAGTTTTCACAACCTGATTTCGATTACGCCCGGCGTCACACAGACTTCTGCCGGGAATTGGGATCCTGGACAGTTCTCTGTCAATGGCCAGAGAACAAGCTCCAATTACTTTACGGTGGATGGTGTCAGCGCAAATTTTGGAGCACAATCAGGCTTCTGGGATTCGCTGGCAGATGATGGTGCACTTCCAGCATTCAGTTCAGCCGGGGGAACAAATAGCCTCGTTTCCATTGATGCAATGGAAGAGTTCAAGATCCAGACTTCCACTTATGCACCAGAATTTGGTCGTCAGCCAGGTGGGCAAATTCAGATCATGACCCGCTCGGGGACAAATGACTGGACATTTACACTTTTTGACTATTTCCGGAATGATGCTCTTGATGCAAATGACTGGTTCGCCAACCGCGAGGGGCTGAAGCGTCCAGCATTAAGACAGAATGATTTCGGCGGTGTAGTTGGCGGACCCGTTGTACTACCGAAATACAACGGGCTAAATAAAACGTTCTTCTTCGCTTCTTATGAAGGGCTGCGCCTTCGTCAACCACAGTTCCAGATTGATGCCTATCCAACAATTCCAACCAGGCAAGCATCCCATGCTTCAACCCGTCCTTTATTTGATGCATACCCAATCCCGAATGGTCCGGAAATGGGAAATGGAACAGCTCAGTTTGCCGCAACCTTTTCCAACCCCTCGACTCTAAACGCAACCAGCTTCAGAATTGATCATCACTTCAACTCCAAAGTCACACTATTCGGGAGGTTCAATGAAGCACCTTCCTCAACAAGTTATCGGGGAGGTCAACCAGGATATGGACCAGCTCCTCTCAGCAATGTGACGAAGGCTTTCACCAATAACCGAACTCTGACACTTGGATCTACGCAGATTCTGAGTTCGACATCCACGAATGAAATTCGGTTTAACTATAGCCGTAGCCATGCAGGCCAATCAGCATCCATTGATAACTTTGGAGGAGCTGCAATTCCTTCAGATTCCTATCTATTCCCATCATTTACCAATCGTGATGAAGCTGCTTTTGGCTTATTGGTTCCAGGGTACACAGGCCCGATTGTCGGTTCGATCTCAGATCGTCACCAGAAGCAAATCAATGTGGTGAACAATTTCTCAGTGGTCGCTCGCACACATCAACTGAAATTTGGGGTGGACTTCCGTCGAATGACTCCAGAGTTTGGTTATCCAGCTTATTCCCAGCTAATCCAGTTTGCTAATTTCTCAACACTGACCAGTGGAATTCCTACAGTTGCCTCGCGAAATAGCCGCGATCCACTCAGGTTAGGGGTGGTTAACTTTTCCCTGTATGCACAGGACACATGGCGAGCGACAAACAGGCTAACTGTGACATACGGTTTGCGCTGGGAAATGAATCCAGCACCGAAGGGGCTGGATGGCAAGCCAATGTATGCTATCGACCAAGTGGATAATCCACTCACTGCAAAGCTAGCTCCGGTGGGTACTCCTCTTTATCAGACTCAATATGGAAATTTCGCACCGAGACTGGGCATTGCATATCGGCTGCGTTCCGCTCCGGGCTCAGAAACAACAATCAGGGCTGGTGCTGGACTCTTCTACGATATCGGACAGGGTGCCGTTTATTTTGCTGGACGCAACCCTCCATATCGAAATCAAGTCTACAGTCCAGTATCTGCATTTCCTATTCCAACCGAAGAAGCAATTGTTCCTCCGTTCAATCTGGACGGTGTATTCGGAAGAATCGAAACATTCGACCCCAATCTGAAATTGCCACGAATTACACAATTCAACGTAGCCCTGGAACAGGGACTCGGTCGTAGCAGAAGTCTGACAGTTACCTACGCAGGAGCACTGGGAAATCAGTTGTCTCGTCAGCTTACTTATGAGTTGGGTAACCGTACTCCATTCACACGTATCGCTTATTACCTTGGCGATGCAACGTCAAGCTATCACTCTCTGCAGCTGCAGTTCCAGCAGAGAATGACACATGGTCTACATCTGATGGTGTCTCATGTTTATGCTCATTCCATTGATGATGGTTCAACCGTCTATACGGATGGCATTATCGGCAATGACTTAAGCCGCCCCAGCCCCCGGATCAACCGTGGCAGTTCAAACTTTGATATACGTCATGCTTTCAAGGGAGCACTTACATATGAGATTCCTGCACCAAAGACAGGAGTTCTTTCCCCGCTGATCCGTAACTGGGCAACAGATTCAACATTCCGGTTCCAGACTGCGGCACCTGTTGATGTCACCCAATGGCTTCGGAATGCATTTGGCAGCTTCACACTGAGGCCGGATGTTGTTGCCGGAGCTCCACTATATCTGGAAGGAAATCAGTACGCAGGAGGACGGGCAATCAATCCTGCAGCCTTTACCTATCGGACTGATTTTACGAACGGTACACTTGGAAGAAATTCATTGCGTGCTTTTCCGCTGCGCCAGGTAGATTTCGCAGTACGGCGACAATTCAATCTGACAGAGCGTTTGAATTTGCAATTCCGTGGTGAGTTTTTCAATGTATTTAACACTCCTAATTTTGCTTCCCCCGTAGCCGACACATACAGTCCGTTTTTTGGACAAGCCACACAGATGTTTGGTCGTGGACTGGGAGCTGGTGGAGGTAATGGAGGGCTCAATCCGCTTTATCAGTCTGGCGGTCCACGGTCAGTCCAGCTTGCTTTGAAATTGCAGTTTTAATCTTTATGATGCAGAGTTTCTGGAAACATCCTCAACAAATCTGGTGGCGCTGGTTATTGATGCAAGTCCATCTCTGGACTGGTATTGGTCTTGGGCTTTACATCTTTGTTGTCAGTGTCAGTGGGGCTGCTCTGGTATTCCGTGAGGAAATTATTGCTGCCTCCTACACTCCAGTTATCTCAAACGTTCCTGGGGAGCGGATGGACTGGAGTACTCTGCATCAACATGTTCAAAATGCCTACCCACAACATAAAATTTCCTGGTTTCGTAATCGGGAAAACCCTCGGGAAGCGGTCGAGGTATGGCTGGAAAAAGATTCCGGAACTGAAATCGTTCTGGCCGATGCA
The DNA here is from genome assembly GCA_037190045.1 of Bryobacteraceae bacterium. Taxonomy (GTDB): domain Bacteria; phylum Acidobacteriota; class Terriglobia; order Bryobacterales; family Bryobacteraceae; genus JAPKYZ01. The sequence goes on from JBBCIQ010000005.1 coordinate 142,241, forward strand.
GTCAGTGGCAAAGTACTTGGTCCCAAGGGCGGGACCATTGAAGCCACAGTGAAATGGCTGGCCGATCTTCATATTTCCCTTCTGGCCGGGCAAACTGGCCGGATTGTAAACGGAATCGGATCAGGTTTTCTTTGTCTCCTGTGTATCACAGGACTTGTAATCTGGTGGCCCGGAATCCGCAATTGGCGCCGTAGTCTGACCATCGATCTGAGAAAGAGCTGGAAACGTATCAACTGGGATCTCCATAGTGCAGTGGGATTCTGGACACTGGCATTTGTCATGATCTGGGGTGTAACCGGAATCTATCTCATCTTTCCCCAACCATTTCGAAACTTTGTTGGGATGATTGCTCCGCTGCAAGCCGCAGGGCAGAGAGCAACTCCTCCTGTTGCACCTCAAGGGGGAGAAGTTCGTTCATTATCTTCATTGGTCTCCGTTGCGGAACAGGCCACTCCTGGAAAAGTTACGACATGGGTTGGATTACCTTATCGCAAAGGTCAGGCTGTCTCTCAGATTTATCGGCAGGATTCTTTTGATGACCATGCTCCTCTCACAGGAGTGGTTCTGAATGCATATACAGGCGAGGTTCAGCAAATTAGAGATTTTGAAAACCTTATGCCTGGGGACAGGATTCTGCGATGGTTTGGATATCTGCACTTTGGAAACTTCGGTGGAACATCCGTGAAAGTGCTATGGACAGTCATTGGAATTGCACCTGCAATTCTTTTCGTTACTGGATTCCTGATGTGGTGGAATCGCTTCCTCAGTAAAAAATGGAAGGCCATCCGAGTCCCCGGAAACTAGCTGCCACAGCTTCATATAGAGCTGGATGCTGTCTTGCAAATCAGATGATTAATCGCAGGCAACACAATTGCTGGACAGGACAATTTGCCTGATAACGCATTTCCTAGTCATTACTCCATCAATTCAGAGTTAGGATAATGTTGCTGATTTAATATTTCAGAATATTCCATGAACCGTAGAACTTCACTTCAAACTGTGCTGGCCGGGATCGCAGCAGTCCCAGCATTCCTGACACATGGACAGGCCAAGAAGCCAAGGAATGTCATTTTCATCCTGACTGATGATCATCGATATGATGCGCTGGGATTTCTGCGTCCACAAAAATTCCTGGAAACACCGCACCTCGATTCCCTCGCCAAGGATGGAGCCTATTTTCAGAACGCTTTTGTCACCACTGCTCTTTGCTCACCCAGCCGCGCCACCATCCTCACAGGCAAATATGCTCATCAACATAAGATTGTTGATAACAATACCGCAATCCCTCATGGAACTCAGTTCTTTCCGCAGCTGTTACAAAAAGCGGGTTATGCAACGGCTTTTATCGGCAAATGGCATATGGGTGGAGAAGGTGATCATCCTCAACCAGGCTTTGATCACTGGATCAGCTTCCGTGGTCAAGGGAGCTACCTTCCCTCAAAAAACGGACTCAACATTAATGGAAAGCGGGTACCCCAAAAAGGATACATTACCGATGAGCTGACTGATTACGCAGTGGACTGGATCAGTCAGCGCGATAAAGATCAACCCTATTTTCTTTACCTGTCTCATAAAGCTGTCCATTCAGAATTCATTCCGGCAAAGCGACATCAGGGTCGTTATACAAAAGCAGAGTTTGTTCCGCCTCGCACTATGGCAACAACTGGTCCGGATGCAGCGGGCCGCCCGATGTGGGTGAAGAATCAGCGGAATAGCTGGCATGGTGTAGAGTTCCCCTATCACAGCAATATGGAATTGGGTGAATACTACAAGCGCTATGCCGAGACGCTTCTGGGTGTGGATGATTCAGTTGGCCGGATTCTCGATACTCTTCGAAAACAAGGAGAACTGGATTCAACACTGGTCATCTATATGGGTGATAACGGATTCGGATTCGGAGAACATGGCCTGATCGACAAACGAAATGCTTATGAGGAATCCATTCGTGTTCCATTGCTTGCCCGTTGTCCGGAACTGATCAAAGAAGGCACTACCGTGAAACAGATGGTAGCCAACCTCGATATCATGCCCACTGTTCTGGATGCTGCAGGTCTGAAAAATTCAGATAGTCTTCCAGGACAGAGCATGCTTCCCTTGATGCAAGGGCAAACTCCTGAATGGAGAAAGTCTCTGCTATATGAGTACTACTGGGAGAGGAATTTCCCGCAAACCCCAACGATGTTTGCCCTCCGTGAAGATCAATACAAGTACATCCACTATTACGGTATCTGGGATTCTGATGAACTATATGATTTGTCCAAAGATCCTCAGGAAACAACAAATCTGATCTACAAGAAAGATCTTCAACCCGTAATCCAGAGAATGAATCAGAAGCTGTTCGATACCCTTGAAGCAACCGGAGGAATGTCGATTACTCTCTATCGCGATAAAGGATCACAGCAAAATCTCCGAAATTCACAGGGATCAAAAGCAGCTGATTTCCCTCCTGAGCTGCAACGAAAACCTGAATAAGAAGGCCATTTTCGTCTATTTAAAATGTGATCGGGATACACTGATTATCCACGCATGAATCTCACTCGACGAACATTTCTCGGCTCTTCGCTGATGGCCACTGCTTTAGCAAAAGATACGGGAAAGTTTTCCAATGTCCGCCTTGCAGGAAAATATCCGATGCATTTACAAGGTATCTGCACCAATCATCGGGACAGGATTTACTGGTCTTTTACAGATGCACTGATAACATCTGACCGGAAAGGAAATGTCCTCACAAAAACTGCCGGGCCAAATCATCTGGGTGATATTTGCTACAAAAATGGAAAACTTTATGTGGCCGTCAATCTGGGCCTTTTCAATGATGCACAGAAACGTGCTGACTCCTGGGTGTATGTTTACAACGCTGCTGATCTGACATTGATTGCGAGACACAAAACACCGGAAGCTGTTTATGGAGCAGGTGGAGTTGCGGAACATCAGGATCGGTTCATAGTGGTTGGTGGATTACCTGAAAGCTTTGAAGAAAACTATATCTATGAATACGACCGGGATTTCAGATTCATCCAAAAGCATACTCTTCATAGTGGATATACACGCATGGGAATCCAGACAGTGACCTTCAGTGATAACCACTGGTGGTTTGGATGTTACGGAGCCCCAGAAGTCCTGTTGAAGGCAGATCAGAATTTTCAAACCGTCAAAAGATATGAGTTCAACTGTTCACTTGGAATCGTACCGATTGCAGAGGGCTCATTCCTGGTCGCAAAAGGGGCTTGCGTTAAAGGCGAAGGTTGTACTGGAGAACTGGTCATCGCCGATACGGATGAGACAAAAGGACTCCTGATCAGATCCTGATTCATGCAAGAAGAGCGCTCGATGGATAACCATGGAGCGCTCTTTTTATCCGAAAATTAATCAGAACTTATGACTTTGTAAACACAGGACTGGTAATTGTACTTGTGCTGTCAGAGAAGGTTTCTTCTTCAATCCCCATGGACCGGATAATGCTCAGATACATATTAGACATCCGGGCTCCATCTTCACGCCAGTAGGTTCCGTGCTTCAGCCCCATATTCGTCCCACCAGCCACCATGGTGGGCAGGTTATGTGAATTATGGGTTGTACTGGCTCCACTGCCAAACAGCACGATTGTGTTATCCAGCATTGAACCAGCATTGTCCTTATACTGACTCAGGCGATCCATGAAATGCGCCACCTGCTGGGCCAGAAACAGATCGTACTTTGCAAAATCCAACTGACCTTCTTTGTCCGTTGCGTGAGAAAGATTGTGATGCGTCTTGGATAAACCAAGCTTCAATGGGAATGTATCGCTGATGCCCATGCCATCTTCACGATTCAGCATGAAGGCAACGGAACGAGTGATATCAGCATCATAAGCCAGCGCAATCAGATCGAACATGTTGCGATAGTACTCAGCCGGATCACCAGAGTTTGTAATTTCCAGATTCAGATGTGAATAATCCTGCTTCTTCAGCGGTATATCAATCCAGCGCTCTGAGGCAATCAGTCGGGATTCCATTTCACTCAGAGTGCTCAGATACTGATCCATCTTTTCGCGATCAGTTTTTCCCAGATTAGCTTCCAGAGACTTTGCACTCTCTGCAACAGCGTCCACCAGCTTGATGCGACGTTTCAGGTCCTTGCGTGCAGATTCCTGATTTGGATTGTCTCCACGGAACAACCGGTCAAAAATCCGGCGTGGATTATTTTCGGCTGGAACAGGACGGCCTTCCAGGTTGTAAGAAATGGTACCTGTGCGGGATAGAAAACCGGTTCCTGCATCAATCGACAACACAAGAGAAGGCTGTCGACAATATTGCTTTGTATGCTGAGCAATCAGCTGATCCAGACTTACAGAGTTGAAGGTGCCCGGCTTCGGATTGTGAAGCGGAGCTCCAGTCAGCCACATATCGGAACAGATATGTGGGTCAGCCTTGGGTCCGTTAGGATGTTCCAGGCCGCCCATAAAACTCACCTGATTCCGATACTTCTCAAAAGGCTCAGTGGATTTTCCGAACTTGAATTCTTTGCCACTTCCCTGCCTTGGGAACCAACTCCATTCGTTAAGTCCATGCTCTTCTAAAGGAAGAGACATGCCATTGGCTGTATAGATGGCACAGAAACGGCGAGGCGTCTGCTCAGAAACTTCTGCTCCCATAGCTTCCAGCACAGGAAGAGCAAGAGTAACCCCTCCAATCCCTTTAAGGAATGCTCGGCGATCCAGCTGACTTAGGCGTTTCATCATTCAGTTCCGTCCAGGCTTTTTTCAGACTGCTTCTATTACTATTCTACTTCTCTAAAAAGATAGGGCTCTTCACTACATATCGAACCATATCTTTCATCCGGTAATCTGTTGCTTTCAAATCCTTTACGGCTTTTGTCCGCAACGCGTGCAACTCATTGTACGTGAGTGAGCGCCCGGCTGCATACGTGGCCAGATGCTTCAAGGTACTGAATGCAACCTGATCCAGCCGATCATCTGCCAGATATTTTTTCAGCCCATCCACTCCATCGACTTCCGTCTGATCCGGAAGAACTGACTTCGCATCAACAACTTCGTTTTTTCGACGCCCACCGGCATCATAGTCCTCAAAGGGAACACCCCATGGATCGATCTTCAGATGGCACTGCTTGCAAGCGGCAACATTCCGATGCTGCTCCAGTCGCTGGCGCAAGGTGAGACCAGCCGTATCCTTTAATGCCGGAACATTGGGGGGCGGATCCGCTGGAGGTTCCGCAACAATTTTCCGGGCAAGCCAGGCTCCCCGCTTCACCGGGTTAGACTCCCGTCCATCAGAGAGACCGGCCAGAACGGATGCCTGTGTCAGAACCCCACCGAGATCGTTGCGTCCATGAGGAATGGTGACAAAATCGAAACCACTCTCTGTCTTGTCTGCCATGTCGTAATAGTTCGCAACGGCTTCATTGGCAAGAATGAAATCCGCAGTAATCAGATTTTTCGCCGGAAGGTTATTCCGGATCAAATATTTGATGAACTCAATAGGTTCCTGTTCCAGAGCTCTCCGAGTATCTCTTGTGAGTTTTGGAAACAGCTTCCGGTCTGCCTCCAGAACCTGAAATTTATCCAGGGTCAGCCATTGCGATACAAACTCAGCAGCAAACCGGTCAAATCTTGGATCCGCGATCATACGGTCCACTTCCGCATCCAGTTGTGAGGATAAAGTTCCGTTTGCAGCCAACTGCCTGGTTCGGGCATCCGGAGGGCTGTTCCACAAGAAATAGGAAAGCTTGGAAGACAACTCCCATGGAGTCAGAGGTTCAGGTTTGGGAGTCGCACTATTCTCAATCAGAAACAGGAACTGTGGTGAAGTTAGAACACCCAGCAATGCGTCTTTGACTGACTCCTGAAAACTACGGCCCTCTTTTTGAGATTTCGCAAAGATCGCCATCAGTGACGATTCCTCTTCAGGTTTTACTGGACGCCGGTAGGCTTTTGTTGCAAAACCGGAGATTACCTGTTTTGCGTAAGCTTCATCATTCACACCAGCAGCACGTGAAACAAAGATATTTTTGTGGGAAGGGGGCGGCCAGGCTTCATAGAATGGACCTTCAAACTCGATGGACCGAACAAGCATCCTGGGCATATCCCGTCCATCTGTGTATTCACTCCGAATCCCGATCTCATGAATACCTGCAAGGTAATTGACATTATCTTTTTCCACAATCGGTGCCGGATAGTTATCAATGGTTCCTTCAAAAAGATACTTTGTCAGACTGGTTCCCTTTACTGTTTGCGGTGATCCGACGGGAGCCAGTGTGCTGCCACAGTCACGTCGTAATCCCAGATGAACACCCAACCGGGGAAGACGTTTTTCAAAGATCGCAAATTGTTTTGCCAGAGCATCTGTGGCGACAAGCGGGGTGAATACAATCCGGTCAACCTCCCGGACATTCTCATATTTCACATTTACCTTCAGTGGTCCAGCTTGCAGACGTACCAACATGAAAGCAGGCTGTTCCAGTTTTCCAGTGAACTCACGATCTCCCAGATGGAGCATCAGATCCGGTGTGCTACGACGACGGACAGTGGTTCCGTCCTCCATGTACCCTTTCTTTCCACCGGCTTTTGTCTCCAGGGAAAGATTCTTTCCAGGCTCAATCAGAGCTGCGATTTCTGATTCATTCAGAGGGCGTCGATAAAGACGAACAGCCCCTACTTCTCCGTTGAAAGCCGGCGCAATGCGAAGGTCAGACCTGTCTGCATCGAACTGTGCACTGCCCATGCTCTTCTTTGCGGCTAGAGACCCATTGATATACAGAAGAGTCTCATTGCGGCCACGTCGCATAACCACTGCAATATGGCTCCATCGATTTGGCAGGATTGCATTAGGACGAGTAGTTACCGCTGCTGTTGCCCCATCCGCTTCCCCCATGATCTGGAATCGAACTGACCCTTGATTATTCGGGATCTCCAGAAGCCAGCCACGCGATCTGTCAGCAGTTGCCAGATTGATGATTGAATTACGTCCTGCCTGCTTTGGATTTACCCATGCAGAAATACTGAAGTCCCCTTCGCCCACCAGATGTTCGTCATCCGTAGGAAGATCACTTCTCTGGATAACAAGCGGCTCAGTGATCGCCTGCACAGTTGGCGCATCCAGACCTTTCGTGGGCCAGGAACCACTGAGACCTTCTTGAAGCCGGGATCCATCAGGAGTTACCGGCTTGGGTTCAACTGGATGAATATCCACTTGATAAATTCCAGTCCGAGGAATATTAATAGTTCTTTCTTCCGGTTTCAGTGCGATCCCATTACTGGCTGACTGTGATTTCGCACCAGGATCGAGAAGAAGTCCATCCTCATATTTCGCTGCATGAACTGCAACCCGGAATCGTCCACTATCTGGAAGTTCCCGAAGCGAGATCTTAAAGTTAGCCTTAGGTCCGTATGTGCCGTCCTCGTCGAACATTTCTGCAGTTGGAATCGCCGGACGAAGCAATAATCCTTCGGGAACAGTGCTCCACGGTTCGCCTTTTGGATATCCGCCACTGCCACGCATATCTGCAAATACTGCATGATAAATGCTGTCAAAATCACGCCAGCCTCGAACGGTATCATTCCCCCGGTAGCCCTCGATAAATCGATACTTGGTCCGCATCATGAAAGGTTCAAAAACAAACGGCTTTTTAGGCACTAGTTGAGTTACCAGAACATCAGAAGTTTCCAGCAAGGCGCTACCTGCACCGAGAACTAGCTTTTCCGGAAGCGGATTCGGATTCACTCCATCACCCAGATCCACACGGAAATTCTGGATCTCCGGTTTCTTTGTAGGATCAACGATGGCATGATCCAGGGCTTTTTCTGCAATCTCAAAATAGGCTTCCATCAGCAGAGGAGACAGCTGCAACGTACTGGCATTATTCAGGAAGCCATCGTGGGATACTGCATCCGCGGGAAGGACAGAAGCGAGGTCATGATCGATCCCGAGAAGCTCGCGAAGAGTATTGCGGTACTGCGCCACAGTCAGACGACGCACGTTGCCATTCTTCGGAGAGGGACGCAGTTTGGCAATTTCAAGATTTTTGGCAATCCAGTCCGACATTGCCTGCCGGTCTTCAGGAGTTGGTTGCTTCACCCCTTTAGGGGGCATCGTTCCGGCAGCAATCCGATGATGAACAGCTTCCCACTTCCGGACAGTTTCATCGCCAAACTTCTCATCCAGGTTATCGACACGAACTCCTGCAATGCTGTTGTCCGCATTGTGACAGCTAAGGCAATTATCTTTCAGAAAAGTCCGGTAATCCGGATCTGGAGCCGGAGCCTGAGCAGTCAGATAATGTGTAGTTGTAGCAATCGCGACAAGAGAGAGAAATGTGAAGGTCCAGACGGATCGGCGGCCGGGACGAAGAACTTCCATTTATACAGTATGTTCAGATTCTTCCTTTTTTGCACAGGGGGTGAATATCAAAAGAACCGATCGAATGAACACCACACTCAATATGATGATTGAAGATTTTATCTTTTCCCCTGTTTAGTTTCTTATTCAGCTGTCCTCAAAAATCACATGCTACATTCCTACTTCAGGACTCATGCAGATGAACTCAGCGCCACCACCCGATCAGGAGCAGATATGGAATGGACTCTCTGGGAACGCATGGGTAGAGAATCAGGATTTTCTCAACCAGATGCTTCAACCGTTGGAAGATTTACTGATTACCTCGATTTCCGCTCAAAGCTTAGAGATTCAGGTTCTGGATGTCGGTTGTGGAACAGGACACACAACACGTGCGATTGCCCGCCTTTTAGGAAAGAAGGGTCACTGCACGGGTATTGATATTTCGACGCCTATGCTTGCAGCAGCTCGGTCAATCACAGAAAAAGAGAAGAGCTCTGCCCGTTTCCTTCATGCAAATGCTCAGACATATTCCTTTGAAGCAGCTAGCTTTGATCTGCTGATTTCCCGTTTTGGAGTGATGTTCTTCAATGATTTTGTCCAGGCTTTTTCGAATCTGAGGCATGCAGCAAAAGATGGCGCACAGTTGTTATTCATTTCCTGGAGATCTCCACTGGAAAATCCGTTCATGACAGTTACAGAGAGAGCTGCCTTATCGCTTATTCCCGATGTTCCTCAACGACAACCTGATGTTCCCGGTCAGTTTGGACTGGCAGACCAGAAGCGAATTCAGAAAATTCTTCAGGACAGTGGATGGAGCAAGATCGAAATTGAACAGGTAGATGCCACCTGTACTTTCCCAGAAAAAGATCTTGTCCGTTACTTCTCCAATATGGGTCCACTCAGTCAAATCCTCTCTGAATTGGATCAGACTCTTCGGGAAAAAGTGATAGACACAGTTCATTCCGCATTCCAGCCTTTTGTTCAGAATGACAACGTGCAATTTACTGCTGCATGCTGGAAAGTCCGTGCCCGGAATATTCTCCGCTGAAAACTTTCATAGACAATCAGTGTTCTTCAGGTAATGGGAATTTTTCTAATACCAGGAAGTTTCACATCTTTCCCGGATTTTTCACTTCAATCGCCACGGGGATCTGATTCGCGCCTGTGTCTACCGGACGGATCTGGGCAGATGCACTGATCCTGTCCACCAGGCACACACTCTGCTCACTTGTGCAGTAATAAACAACCGTATCAATCCGAAGTTTTCTGGACTGCTTGAGATCAGCAATGCGAATCATCAGGGGAAACTCTGGTTTCTTCAGGTTGAGATCACTGGCTTGATTTTCAAATCGGATCTCATTGCTGTCTCCGCTGTTCCACTGAAGATAGAACGGAGCATTCTCATTCATTTTGTATCCCTGTGGCAGGGTAAATGAAAGGGCAATCTCCGTTTTTCCAGGTTCCACCTCAAGATCAGGAAGACGGACTTCTCTTCCGCTGAATCTGCTTTTCTTTCCTTTCCCCAGGTTTGCGCTCAACTTTTCCAGATTCGTCAATTCAAGAGAAGATACCGTCTTCGTTTTCAGATCAACTATACGAATGACATGGTTATTTGTGTCTGCAACATATAGCCGATCCTGCAGCCAGGCCACTCCACCGGGTTCGTTGAATGAAGAAGTATTGAGCTTTCCATTTTTCAACTCTTTCAGCCCTGAGCCGGCAAGAGTGCTGACAGAACATTTCTCCAGATCAATCACCCGAATTCTGCTGTTGTAGGTATCCGCTACATAAACTTTTTCTTCCGCAACAGTCAAGCCAAGGGGGTGCTGAAGAGTCGCCTGCTTGCAAGGACCATCCTTGCTGCCGAAATCAAAGAGACCTGTACCCACCAGTGTTTTCACTTCACCATCAGGTTTCAGATCCACTTTACGGATAGAGCTGGTTTCGCTGTCTGCGAAGAAAAGATCGGTGTCACTTCTTGCCAGTCCGCTGGTCTGTGCCAGTGCTGCCTTTAGTCGTCTGTCATCCACAAGGTTTTCACGCGCCGACCCAGCAAAAGGCTGAGCATGCCATGTGTCAATGTCGGCAGACCAGATCTGGTGAGTTCCTGCCATTGCAATGTAGGCCTGCCTGTCATGGATCAGGACATCCCACGGTGATGCGATGGCAACAGTGGTCCCCTGCCCCGGAACATTGATGCGACGAGCCTGCTCTCCGGTTCCAAGAACCGTTTTCAGAGTTCTGGATTTAAGATCCGCAGCGCGAATCAGATGATTTTCAGTATCGGCAATATAGAGAACGCCCTGATGCAAGAATGTCCCTTGGGGATGATTTAGCTCAGCTTCGTCGAAACTGCCATCGGCTTTTCCTTCTTCTCCATTCCCAATCACATCCAGAATTTTCCCGTCGGCAGTGGTCACCAGAATCCGGTTATGGTTTGAATCGGTAATGAATAATCGCTTGCTCTCAGGATCAGCGAAGATCTTTCCCGGATAAGAGAGCAATGTTTCGGGTTGCTTTGCTTCCTCCAGGCTCAGTTCGAGAGGGGATCTGTGTAACTCACCTTTTTTCTCGAAATGAGGAATCGCCATCGTGAGAATTCTGTCAATCGGTTCATAAACGCCCTCTCCCGACATCGATCCGATCACACGTCCATTGGGATTGATTAAAACAAAGGTAGGCCAGGCACGGGCTCCATACCGGTTCCAGACTTTAAAATCTGCGTCATTCACAACCGGATGCCGAACCCCATAGCGGAGAACGGCCTGACGAATCTGGTCTGTATCCTTTTCATTTTCGAATTTGGCCGAATGGACTCCAATCACGACCAGTTCCTGGTCATATTTCGCTTCCAGCTTTTTCAGATCCGGGATGACATGCATGCAGTTGATGCAACAAAAAGTCCAGAAGTCGAGCAGGACAAATTTACCGCGCAGCTTCTTGAGCTGGATCGGCTCATCGGTGTTCAGCCAGGTGAGTCCGCCCGGAAATTCAGGAGCGTCCGTATTTCCTTCAAAGTTGATTGAATTTTGCGGCTGGGCAGGGAGAGAAGTCCCTGCGAGGAACAGCAGCAACAAGCAGAAGAGGAAGACACGAGCCATATTTGAAATCATCAGAATCACTCCGGGAAGAATCCCTTGCTGAAATACCAGCTAAAGGAACCATTGTATGAGGGAAAGACGACCGTGTCTTTTTTACAAGACAGACACCCGAGACAGCTCAAAAAGAGATATCGGACATCCATCATGATGAATGTCCGGGTCACGGCAAAAACTAGCGGGTACCTGTCGGGTGGTTCAGATCCACAATCGTGATGGCATTCCAGTTATTCATGGGAACGATCAGCCGATGCCGCTTGGGATCGTACACCATGGATGCTGCACTCGGAATGCCGGAGGCAATCAGTTCGGCTTTCTTTCCGGGAGCGATCCTGGCGACTGTTCCCTCACGGACACTGCTGACATATTTCGTACCGTCCTTCAGAATAGCGATCCCATCATTCCCTGCATCAATTGACTCCTCAGTCTTCAGCAATTTCCCATCAGCTGAGAATGTGAGGATATCCTTTGAGCCGATATTCACCACCACGACATTCCCCTTCTCGTCGAAGCCCACACCATTGGGCTGCTTGAGAGGTGCTCCCTTTACAAGAATTGAGGATTCACCGGAAGGTGTGATTTTATACAAGCGCCAGGAATCACTGTCATCTCCACTTCCGGTTTGTGTGGCATAGATGGTTCCATCCTTCTTGACCTCAATGTCGTTGAAGCGAGGATTTCCGGGGACAGTGACATGGCCCTTGGGTGTACCTGTTTTGAGGTCAAACCAGCGGACTGTATCCATATCTGCAACATAGAGAAGTCCATTTTCAATATAGCTTCCTAAGGGATGATTGAGAGTCAGTCCATTTCGGTCCACACCGATCCATTTGAGAGTGTGCGCACTTCCATCCGGGTTGATGAGCGAGACATATCCATCATTGGGAACGACATCCTGCGGCATTCCAGCATTAACAACCACATACAGGTCTCTTTCGGCATCGTAAGAGATGCTTTCTGCAAAGCGAAATCCACCAAATGTCTTGGCATTTGGGGTGAGCTTCAGGGGTTGACCGGCATTAAACGGTTTGGATTCAGTAGCAGGTTGCGCCTGCAAAAGGGTAACTCCCAGGAGAGGAATTGCCAGGTTATAGATAATGCACTTTGACATCAGAATCACCTTTCAGATCATGAACTACTCACTTTTGAGCGAAGCATCTTAAAGTATTTAACTTTTTCAGTACCAGGACGAAAATGAAAAAAGAGGGTTTGCTTTCTCCTTTTTGCGCAATACACTGATTAAGCTCATTTACTCATACTTCAATCATTTCTGAATAAATTTTCATCATCCGCCCATGATACCGACTATCCGTTTACTTTTACTCATTTCCTTTTCCCTGATCGCTTCTGCTGTGGAATGGAAACCGATTACCACTGAGGAGCTTTCCTTAAGCCAGCCAGTCGTCGAGAAGAATGCAGATGCTGAAGCTGTCTTCTGGGAAGTCCGCGTATATGACCGTATTCAGACAATTCCATACGTGAATCATCATGTGGAAAACTATGTCCGCCTGAAAGTATTTACGGAACGGGGTGCCAGTGAACATGCAACGGTAAATATTCCTTACTCCACACGACTGAAAGGATCACTGGTGGATGTAAAAGGCCGGACAATCAAGCCCGATGGGACAGTTATTGATCTGCAAAAAGATGCCATCTTTGATAAGACCGATGTAAAAGTGGGGCGGAAAACCCTGCGGAGAACACGTTCCTTCACTCTCCCGAATGTTACTCCCGGCTCGATCATTGAATATCAATGGCAGGAAGTCTACACGGAATATATCCCTCGGTATAACATCTTGAATTTCCAGAGAGAATTTCCGATCCAGAAAGTGACTTATTTCGTTCGACCACTGGTTCATTCAGGATTCCCCTGGACCATGCATGCCCATCCCTTCAACTGTCAACCCACGCCATGGGTCCAGATCCGGGAGGGCAACAATGAATTTGTCACGACATCACTGACCAATGTTCCTGCCGTCATTGATGAGCCTGATTCTCCATCAGAAGATGAAATCAGAAAATGGATGCTTCTTTACTACTCTGAGGAAAGCAATCCTGACCCCAAGAAATACTGGCCCAAACTGGGTCGTCAGTTCCATGGGGAATTCAACCAGCGGATAAAGATCAATAATGACGTTAAGGCCCTGGCAGCAGAAGCTGTGGGCGATGCCACGAATCCTCATGAGCAGGTCATCCGCATCGCTGAATTCTGCCGGACCCGAATCAAGAACACCGCTTTTCTGACAGCTGGAATCACAGCAGAAGAAAGAGAGCAGTTCAAGTTCAAACCACGGTCCACCTCGGCGGATACAGCAAAGGCCCGCATCGGCACTCGGGATGACATCAATTATCTGTTTGCTGCCATGGCACAATCCAGAGGGTTTGAAGTACGGGGGGTACGGGGAAGTTCTCAACTGACTGCTCTCATGCGCCCGGAATTCCCCGATCGATATCTACTCCCCAGTGAATTTGTGGCTGTACGCATTAATGACAAGTGGAACTATTACAATCTCTCTAACCCGTACCGTCCGGTAGGGATGGTCGCCTGGGATGAGGAAAATGTCCCTGCCATTCTCATGGACGACAAGGAACCTAAGTTCTTCACTGTTCCCGCTTCCAGTCCCCAGATGAATACCACACTCAAAAAGGCAATCCTGCGCCTGAAGGAGGATGGATCACTCACCGGAAAAGTCACTGTTTCGATCTATGGGCACAGTGGAACTTCCCTGAAGACATTGCTGGAAGATCAATCCGAAGCCAAGCGGATCGAAGATATGGAAGAGGAGATTCGCAATACGCATGGGGATATTGAACTGTCCGACGTCCGTATCGAAAATGTGACGGATCCCACTCAACCTCTGGTGTATTCCTACGAAGTTACCGTGAACGGATATGCAGAGAAGACAGGAAAAAGGATCTTCTTTCAACCTTCTTTTTTCCAGCATGGACGTCCCGCTCGTTTTATTTCCCAGGAACGAAAAAATCCCATCGCGTTCCGCTATCCATTTCAGGAAATGGAAGAGGTTACCTTTGAACTCCCGGAAGGTTATTCACTGGAAAAGGCTGAAGGCATTGCCCCCATCAAGATTGGTGACATCGCAACTTATGAAAATACACTGACTACTTCCAAAGATGGAAAAACAGTAAAGGGCAAACGTGTACTGACATGGGGCATCAAAGGTGAAATGTTCTATCCTGCTGAATCCTACCCGCAGCTGAAACAGGCATGGGATGAGATCCATAGTCGGGATGGACACACACTGGCGTTGAAAGCGGACTAACATGCCTGTAAAACTGATCCTGACTTTTCTGCTGTCTCTGACTTTGTATGGTGCGGATGCGCCGGGCTGGTTAAAAGAAGCAACGACATCTCAGCTTCCACAATATCCGGCCAAGACTCCTGCGGCCGTTCTGCTTCAGGAAGAGATAGTGACTGTTGAGACGTCTGGAAAACAGACGCGAACCAATCGATATGTCATCAAAATTCTGAACCGGGATGGAATCTCCGAAGCGTCTTTCGCAGATGTCTATTCCAGCGACACGGGTAAGCCCCGTGATATGAAAGCATGGCTGATTTCTCCGAGTGGCAATACGAAGGAGTTTTCAAAATCTGACATTACTGATGTCAGTGCCAGTGATGGTCTCTATGATGAGTATCGTATTCGCATGGTCAAGGCCGGACAGGCAGCCGATGTTGATTCATTCTTTGGTGCGGAGTCCACGATTGAACAGACTCGCGTCTTCAGCCAGTTTCAGTATGATTTTCAGGATGATCTTCCCGCTCTCCGTTCCAGC
The DNA here is from genome assembly GCA_037190045.1 of Bryobacteraceae bacterium. Lineage (GTDB taxonomy): Bacteria > Acidobacteriota > Terriglobia > Bryobacterales > Bryobacteraceae > JAPKYZ01. Next base: position 157,467 of record JBBCIQ010000005.1, read on the forward strand.
TTCGTTCTGAATGTTCCCGCAGGCTGGAAAGCAGATGGGAAAATATTTCGTGGAGCAGTCAGTGAATCGGCTAGCCCTGAGGTAAGTGGAAATTCTTATCTCTGGCAACTGAAAAATCTGCCCCCATGGGACAGGGAGCCAGGCTCTCCCCGTCGCTCCCCTTCCCGTCCCAGGCTGGTTGTGAGCATGACTCCGCCCGAGGGCATCCAGACACCGATCCAATCTTTCACTTCCTGGAAAGAAGTCTCCGTGTGGAAAGATCAGCTAACACAGAAATCCTTCCATGTAACACCGGAGCTGAGTGCATTTGTCCAGCAGGTTGCGCCATCTTCATTACCGGAAGAGGTTCGGATTCAGAAACTGGCAGAGATCGCACAGAAGATTCGGTATATCTCTGTGCAGATGAACATTTCGCGAGGGGGAGGATACACGCCTCATACCGCAGAATTTGTTCATCAGAAGAAATACGGGGATTGTAAAGATAAGTCCAATTATTTGAGGACTCTATTGAAAGCTGCCGGAATCGATTCCTATATGGTTTCCATCTTCTCCGGAGATCCTGACTATGCCCGGCCGGAATGGCCCTCTCCCTCACAGTTCAATCATGCAATTCTGGCCATTCGTGTAAGCGACACCAACAAAGCTCCTGCTTCCTTTGACTATCCCGGAATCGGGCGACTGTTATTATTTGATCCCACCGATGAAGATGTGCCACTGGGATATATCCCGGATCATGAACAAGGGTCGTATGCACTACTCGTTGCCGGGCAAAATGGAGACCTGTTCCAGACGCCCAGAACTCTTCCTGCACAGAACCATCTGAGCAGGACTACCCGGATTTCCCTGGATGCAGAGGGTGGATTAAAAGCGGAGATGCAGGAATCATCCACCGGACAGCCAGCCTTCAATCGAAGATATTCACTGCGCCAACGGTCAGCCGAAGATTATCGAAAGAGCCGCGAACGTTACGTCGGCTATTATGTTCCGGGCTCTGTGCTGGCAAAGTCCGACCAGAAGGATGAAGGAACCACATTCAGTTCCCAGCTGGAGTTCAGTTCCAAAAACTACAGTCGGCTCATGCAGAATCGTCTCATGATGATCCGCCCCTTTCCACTCCCCGCCAATGGATTACCTGAAACGACAAATGCCAAAAGAACTCAACCTTTTGTTTTGAAACCAGTTTCATTTACGGAGGAAGCGCAGCTTCAGCTTCCGGATGGTTTCGAGATCGATGAACTTCCGGAATACCCCGAGTTGAGCACCAGGTTTGGGAAGTATTCTATTCAACTGTTACCCGAAGGGAATCAGATCCGCATCACGAGATCACTGGAAATTCCGTCCCTTACCGTTTCCCCCGAGGATTATCCTGAGCTACGGGATTTCATTGGACAGGTGGGTGGATCGGAAAAAACACCGATCGTTCTGGTGCGGAAATAAACGGCCGTCACTGGTTTTCGAAAACTCTCAGCAAACGCCTGCTTCAGGATCGAATACTCTGTTTAGAAAGTGCTACGCAAAACAGATCCACGACCTGAATCCAACACAATGAACAGACGTACGCTGCTGAAAAATTTCACAGGAGTTACGGCGGCAACGGTTCTTCGCGGTCAGTCTTCACGCAAACCCCGGATTCTGCTTCGGAGCTCCTGGCAGAGTGTCAACATTGGGGATATCGGACATACTCCCGGAGCACTGGCACTTCTTCAGAAATACTTTCCGGAAGCAGAGATCACGTTGTGGCCCGGACAACTGGGTCATGGATCTCGGGAACTGCTGACGAAAGGTTATCCGCAACTCCGGATTGTTGAAGGCACACTGGATGCCCAGAACCGTCCCACCACTCCCGAGTTGCAAAAGGCCTGGAATGAAGCAGATCTTTATCTGAGCGGATCAGGTTCCGGATTCCCGGCCAGCAAACATGCTGTGGCATTTCATCAGGTGACCAGAAAACCTGTGGGTGTCTTCGGTGTCAGTACCGATCCCATTTCCGGCCTCGGTCAAAACAGAGACCCGGAAGGTGGCACACTCCGCAATCTTCGGGTAAGAGCCGAAAAGCTTCCTGGCTCTCACTTGAGCGAGGATCTCCGCTACATCATGGATCGGTCTGCATTTTTCTTTTGCCGCGATACGATTTCCCGGGACTATCTGAAATCACAGAAAGTGAAGACGCCCATCCTGGAGTTCGGTCCGGATGCCCAGTTGGGGATGACACTCCGCAATGATGCAAAGGCTTTTGCCTGGCTGAAAGAACATCAACTGGAAGAAGGAAAATTCATCTGTGTCATTCCCCGTCTTCGCTACACCCCGTATTACCGGATTCGAAATACACCACGAACACCGGATGACGATATCCGGGATGCGATCAACAATCGCACAACTGAACAGGATCATTCGAAACTTCGGGAAATGATCATCTCTTATGTGAAGAACACGGGAAACAAGGTCATGGCGTGCGCGGAGATGACCTATCAGGTGGAGATGGCAAAAGAAGTTCTGGTGGATCCCCTTTCTGAAGAGATTCGCAGGAATGTCGTGTGGCGCGATACCTACTGGCTTCCGGATGAAGCAGCCTCAGTTTATTCAAAAGCACAGGCAGTTGTGAGTGTGGAATGCCATTCCCCACTGATCGCCTATCACAATCGCACTCCGGCGATGTATGTCCGGCAACCTACCGATACCTGCAAAGGACAGATGTATCGTGATTTTGGGGCCGGAGACTGGTTCTTTGAAATTGAAGAGACTAGCGGCGACCAGTTATGGAAACGGCTGGAAGCCATCCACAACAATCCCAAACAGGCAAAGAATCAAGTTGAGTCCATTATGCAGAACGTCGAAAAGTTACAGAAACGGATGGTGGATGCAGTGCGGAGTGCCTGCCGCGCCTAGCTGCGGGGCAGATGTTGGTTGCGTTCAGTTGTGTATGCGAATGTATCTTGCTGCCAGAAATCCGGAGAGGATCAGCAGAACCACTTTTAATCCTTCCATCACAATGAACAGATGATGATGGAAAGAGGGTCCCGGTTCGACACCAGCAAGAATACTCTGTGTCCGCACATCCAGCGTTGGCAGCAGCCAGAAAGTTTGCGTAAACACAATCACAGCAACACCTGTCAGAAAGATTCGCACAATTCTTGATGTGTGATTGAAAAAGAGAGAACTGAGTAATAGGATCGTCAGAACAATCTCAATCCGGTTGAGTGTCCCGAACACCAGTCTGCCGATGCCAAGCCCAATTTCACGCGTCACACCGGGAGCCTGAAATTTGAGTGGGGCCTCAATGAATGAAAGCCCCAGGACCAGGCCCGCCCAAAAGAACGAGCCTGCTATCTGCCCAAATTTGAACCATGGCATCGTCATTGAAGAAGTTCGGTCCTGTTTGGGCATAACTCGGTTCTATTCAGCCCGGACATGATGATTCGCAAAAATTTCTGCTGTATCTTCCGCGATCATCAGTTCTTCATTCGTAGGAATAACCCAGGCTGACACTGATGATTCATTTCTCGAAATGCGTCCTTCACTTCCACTCTGCAGGTTCCGGTTTCTTTCCGCATCAAAACTGATTCCGGTAAATTTCAGACCGGAACAGATTCTTTCCCTGATCTGCCACGCATGCTCGCCAATGCCCCCGGAAAAAACCACACCATTCAGCCCATCCATGGCAGCAGCATAGGCACCGATATACTTTCGAATCCGGTAACAGAAGATATCGATTGCCAGTCCAGCCTTTTGATTGCCTTCCTCTTCGGCTTTGAGAAGCTCCCGCATATCCTGGGAAATTTCAGATACTCCCTTTAGGCCACTTTCGTGATTGAGGACTGATTCCATCTGCTCCCGACTGAACTGTTTCTGATGCATCAGATAAAGGACCACTCCGGCATCCAGATCTCCAGCACGGCTTCCCATCAACAGACCTTCCAGTGGAGTAAATCCCATGGACGTATCCACCGATTCACATGCGTTGATTGCGGTAATGGAGCATCCATTTCCAAGGTGACAGGTGATGATTTTATGGTTACTTTTCCCGGTATTCACCACATATCTCTGCCACAAATATCGATGGGAAATTCCATGAAAACCATATCGCCTGATTTTTTCTTCTTCCATAAAACGATACGGCAGTCCATAGGTGTAGGCATGCGCAGGGAGTGTCGCGTGAAATGCTGTATCAAACACCGCAACATGCGGGATATTCGGAAACAGTCCTTGTGCAGCCCGGTATCCCTGGATGTTGACAGGATTATGTAAGGGAGCCAGTTCCGATATCTCTTCCAGTTGGGAGATGACTTGCTGATTCAGAATGACAGATTGCCTGAACTGTTCACCCCCATGAACGACCCGATGCCCTACAGCTGCAATCTCATCTTTTCCGGCAATGATGTTACGGCTCGATAAATCTTCAAAGGCTTTCTGGACCGCCTGATGATGATCCGAGACACTTCCCGCGCTTCCGATTCTTTCCACCAGTCCCTTTGCTAATGACTCTGGTAGCTTCCCGACATCGCACGTGAACAGCTGATACTTCAGGGACGAACTTCCACAGTTGAGGACCAGAATTTTCATGAGTTCACGGGTTTCAACCGGAATGCCTTCCACAGTTCAAACAGCAGAGTTGGGATGATTGCTGCAAGGAAAATAGGCGTCCAGTCCGTATCTGCAATCTCCTTGAGACCCAGCATATGCCTTGTAAATTCAAATGTCAGAAGAAGTGCTTGTGCCAGAAAAGTGAACAGTGCTGTCCAGAGAAGAGGTTTGTTGTTCCCCCATTTCAGTTTCCAGAGAGGCACTTCTCCACTGCGATGACTGAATGCGAGAAACATCTGACCCAATGCAAGTGTCAGGAATACGGGCTCACGCCATGCTTCATCTCCGCTTTTCCATGCGAACCATCCTGTAAGAAGCGCACTGGCAGTCAGGACAGCACTGATCAAAATCACCTGTATCCATTCACGACCACCTACAATCGGCTGCTCCAACGGACGGGGTTTCTTCTTCATGGTGCCTTCTTCAGAAGGTTCCGTGATGAGGGCCATGGCAGGAGGACCGTCAGTCACTAGGTTGATCCACAAAATCTGCAAGGGAGTGAGAGGAAAAGGCATCCCCAGAAACGGAGCCAACGTCATCACCAGAATTTCTGCAATATTTCCGACCAGCAGATACTGGATCACCTTGCGGATATTGTCGAGAACACGTCGCCCTTCCTCGACTGCAGAAACAATGGTGGCAAAGTTATCATCCAGCAGGACGATATCAGAAGCTTCTCGTGCGACATCCGTCCCTGCCAATCCCATGGCAACCCCCACATTGGCTCGCTTCAGTGCCGGAGCATCATTCACGCCATCCCCTGTCATGGCGACGACATTGCCACGATTCTGGAGCTCCTCCACGATGCGAAGCTTCTCTTCCGGAGTGACGCGTGCATATACGGAAGTGTGGTCCGGATTCCATCCGGCAGATATTCCACTGGATACGACGGATCCAAGCACTGCAGTTGATTCCTGAAATTTCAGACTGTGGGCAATCGCCATTGCAGTAGCAGGATGATCACCGGTAATCATTACGGGACGAATCCCTGCTTGCTGGCAGCGTTCCACTGCCTGATGAACTTCCTCGCGCAACGGATCTTCCATCGCAACGATCCCCACGAAAAGCATCTCGTGCTCAGCAGTTTCCAGATTTTCCGGCAATTCATCGAAGCCACGGACAGCAAACCCCAGCAGGCGATATCCCTGATCTGCCAGCTGGTTCATATCTGATTCCAGCCCTTGCTTCTGTTCACCCCACTGCAAGGCAGAAGAATCGAAAATCTGCTGTGAGGTATCGATCAATCCACCGGGAGCACCCTTGGAAATCGCGAGGAAAGTATGAGGGATGGATTGTTTCAACCACTCCGGCGTTTGATGAATCGTCGTCATGCGGCGGCGGATGGAATCGAACTCGATTTCTGCCACTCTTTCGGCTTCACGATCCAGGTCTTCTTTCTGGAACCCTTCAGTAGCCGCAGCCTCGACCAATGCGACTTCTGTCGGATCTCCATGCCAGCCGGAGTTCGCCCGACGAACATTCGTGCTCAGAGCAGCCAGTTTCAAAAGATCAGACTCCATGAGGCCATAAGAATGAATCTTTCTGACCTTCATGCGATTCTCAGTCAACGTTCCCGTCTTGTCCGTGCAGATCACAGTCACGGAACCCAGAGTTTCTACTGAAGAAAGACGTCGAACCAGAGCATGGCGGGATAACATCTTTCGGCTTCCCAGCGCCAGCGCAACAGTCACTACAGCGGGAAGTCCTTCAGGAACAGCTGCCACAGCCATACTGAGACCGACCAGCATCATGTCGCGCCAGGATTCCCCCCGAATGAAGCCCAGAGCAATAATGACCACAACAATCCCCAGAGCCGCCACAGTCAGACGACGGGCAACCCCCTCCATTCGCCGCTCTAAAGGAGTAGTGAGTTCTTCGGCTGACTGCGTCAGTTCAGCGATACGGCCCAACTCAGTAGAGGAACCTGTTGCGGTAACAATCCCCACCCCATGTCCGCGCACAATGGAGGTTCCGGCATAGACCATATTGACCCTGTCAGCCAGTAACGCATCATCCCCAAGAACAGCATCCGGATTTTTCGAAACACTCTCCGCTTCTCCGGTCAGTGCTGACTGCTGTGCATGAAGCGCAGTGCCTTCCAGAACTCGGATATCCGCCGGGACCAGGCTGCCTTCATCCAGAAAGACAATATCTCCCGGAACAACCTCTTTTGCGGGAGAGGAAAGTTCCTTTCCATCTCTTTTGACACGACAGGAAGGCGAGGCAAGGCTGCGCAAACTTTCAAAGGCCTCTTCTGCACTGTAGTCCTGATAAAAACCAAGGACTCCATTCAGAATCAGAATGGCAATGATTGCAATGCTGTTGATGGGCTCGTGGACCAGGAACGACCCAATGGCTGCCACCACCAGGAGTCCGATCATGGGGGAACGAAGCTGACGCCAGATGAGTGAGAGGACAGAACGCCGTTGCTGCTTCGCTATTTCATTCAAGCCATGCTGGCTCTGACGTTCTCTTACTTCCGACGCGGATAATCCCTGTGTGCGATCCACATGCAGGGCGGCAGTAATTTCAGCAGCACTCAGCGCATGCCAGTTTTTTGCGGAAGAAATGAGATACTCCTTCATTCCTCAGAAAGCGGAAAGCTTCACAAAGGAGAAAATGAATTTAACTTCATCTGAACTTCATTTTACAAATGAGGAGTATCCAGCCTGAATTGAAACTCAGATGTCGTACATCAGAGCTTCGTGGTTATTTTTGAGACGGGCATCATCCACCCGGTCACATACACTTGCCAGTGTTGTGGAATCCAGAATTTCAGCGATTGCGTCACGCACATCACGCATCACCAGACGAGTGCCACATGTGTCGATATCCACACATTCATCGCATTTACGGAAACGTGTTTCGCTGGCGCAGGGAAGCGGTGCCAGCGGACCTTCCATCATGCGAATCACATTTCCAATGGTAATATTCGCCGGGTTATGAGCCAGTGTATAACCTCCACCTTTTCCTTTCTTGCTATCCACAAAGCCCGAATTTTTTAAAGCCAGCAGAATCTGTTCCAGAAACTTTTTGGGAATCGATTCTTCTTCTGCCAGTTGGGCGATAAGCATAGGGCCGCGGCCGTGATTTCTCGCAAGTGCATACAGGGCACGGAGACTATATTGCGTGCGTTTGGAGAGCTGACGCATAACCTGAAATTATCCAATAGTTTCGCATGAATATATTTCGCGGGATAATAAAAACAGGCCATGATGCAGTTTTCACGGTTCGATCCACTGGTTGCCGAATGGTTCCAGGCCCGCTTTACCGCTCCCACAGAGCCACAAAAAGAGGGATGGGAGGAGATCGCTTCCGGCCGAAACGTCCTGATTTCTGCTCCAACCGGATCGGGAAAAACACTCACAGCCTTCCTCACCAGCATTGATCGACTGGTTCGTGCCGCAAGAGAAGGAACGCTGGAAGACCAGACGCAGGTGGTCTATGTCTCTCCGCTGAAAGCCCTCTCTACGGACATCCACAAAAATCTGGAAATTCCGCTACAGGAAATCGCGGCATTGGCAGAGAGCCGGGGCATTCCAATCATGCCCATCAGAACTGCCGTCCGTACAGGAGACACACCTGCTGCCGAGCGTCAGAAGATCACAAAGCAGGCACCTCATATTCTGGTGACCACGCCGGAATCACTCTACATCATGGTCACTGCTGAAAAATCGCGAGTGATGCTGAGCCAGGTCAGGACTCTCATCATCGACGAAATTCATGCCATCGCCGATGATAAACGGGGCGCGCACCTGTCATTGACTCTGGCCAGACTCCATTCCGTAATCGAACGGAAAACCGGGAAAAGCCCTCAATACGTGGGGCTCTCAGCTACTGTCCGTCCCATCGAAAAAGTGGCGGATTTTCTCGCGCGAGACACAAAAATAATCAATGTCGGTCATCGCAGGGATATGGATCTTTCAATTGAGGTCCCCAATGATGAACTTGGCGCTGTAGCTACCACGGAGATGTGGGAAGAGATCTATGACCGGATCACCGCACACATCCAGCAGAACCGGACAACATTGGTCTTCGTCAACACACGCAGGATTGCGGAGAGAGTCGCCCACGCTCTGGAAAAAAGGCTGGGGGAAGAATTTGTCCTTCCGCATCATGGAAGCCTGGCGCGACACCTGCGATTCAAGGCGGAAAGCAAACTCAAAAACGGCGAGCTGAAAGCAGTTGTTGCAACAGCATCGCTGGAACTGGGAATCGATATCGGCAGCGTGGATCTTGCGATCCAGATTGGAACTCCACGTTCTATTGCCGTCGCCTTGCAAAGGATCGGTCGATCGGGTCACTGGGTTGGGGCAAGACCGAAAGGAATTTTCTTTCCCACCACGCGGGATGAACTACTGGAATGTGCTGGACTGATTTATGCCATCCATGATGGAAATCTGGAAAGCATTGAAATTCCGGAAAACTCCATGGACATCCTGTCTCAGCAGATTGTGGCAGAAGTTGCTGCGGAAACCTGGAATGAAGAAGACCTGTATCAGCTGATTCGTACAGCCTGGCCTTATCGCAATCTTCCGCGTGAGGAATACAACACGATCCTCACCATGCTCTCGGATGGCATTACCACCACAAGAGCACGTAGTGGAATGTTCCTTCACCGGGATCAGGTCAACCATCGGCTGAAGGGTCGGCGTGGCGCCCGACTGGCGGCCATTACTTCCGGAGGAGCAATCCCCGAAACCGGAAACTACTCTGTCATTGCCGAGCCGGATGGGAAAGTGGTGGGGAATATCGATGAGGATTTTGCAGTAGAAAGCATGGTAGGTGATGTCTTTCTGCTGGGAACTCATTCCTGGCGCGTTCGTCATGTTGGCCAGGGAGTGGTGCGTGTGGAAGATGCACAGGGAGTCAAACCTTCCGTCCCGTTTTGGTTGGGTGAAGCGCCCGGCCGTTCCATGAAACTCTCAGAATCTGTATCGACCGTCCGGACAAAAATTGCAGAGTCCTCTGATGATGAAAAGCTATATCGCTTTCTTCAGAAGGAATGCTGCCTGGATGAAGCAGGAATCCAACAGGCTGTTGCCTACATCCGGGAGGGGATTGCAGGCCTTGGAGTATTGCCCTCCACTCAAATGGTGGTGGCAGAAAGATTCTTTGATGAGTCTGGAGGAATGCAGCTTGTAATTCATGCTCCCTTCGGATCGAGAATCAATCGGGCCTGGGGTCTCTCGCTACGTAAGCGTTTTTGTGTTCGTTTCAACTTTGAACTTCAGGCAGCAGCGACAGATAACGGAATTGTGATCTCTCTGAGTGAACAGCATGCCTTCCCGCTTGAATCTGTGTTTGAGTTCCTGCATTCGAATACGGTAGAGCATGTCCTGCGGGAAGCATTGATCACGGCTCCCATGTTTGGTTCCCGCTGGCGCTGGAATGTCACACGGTCACTGGCTGTGCTTCGCTTTGCCGGGGGCAAGAAGCTCCCAGCCCCCATTCAGCGCATGCGATCCGAAGATCTGCTGGCAGCAGTTTTTCCAGACCAGGTAGCATGCGCCGAAAACCTCACGGGTCCCATCCGGATTCCCGATCACCCACTGGTGAATGAAACCATCTCCAACTGCCTGCATGAGGCGATGGATATCGATGGATTACGCAAGATCATTCAGGGACTGGAAAATGGAACCATTCAGAGGGCAGCAGTGGAGAACCCCGTGCCATCGGTGTTTTCCCATGAAATTCTCAATGCAAATCCGTACGCGTTTCTGGATGATGCCCCACTGGAAGAACGACGTGCCCGCGCAGTACAGCTGCGAAGCACGCTCAGAACAGACATCTCCAATGGCGCAGGAATTCTCAACCCTGAAGCGATTGCAGCAGTAGCCCAGGAAGTATGGATTGACCCTCGGGATGCGGACGAACTTCACGACGCACTCCTCACGTTGATTACACTTCCGGCACAGGACCAATGGAATCCCTGGTTCATCGAACTCGTCCGCGACCACCGCGCTTTTTCCATCATTCGGAAAAACAGGGAATTTTGGGTAGCGACTGAACGTAAGGAGCAAGTCTCAGACATTCTGCTGACCATTCGCGGATGGATGGATCATCTGGGGCCAATCACCGCCAGCGCACTCTCAGAGAAGCTGCAGCTGCCTGTGGAAGATGTTCGCATGGCACTCCTGACTCTTGAAACTGAAGGTCAGGTCTTTGAAGGTTATTACCTCAACCAGAAACCCGCAGAAGTAGAGTGGTGTAACCGGCGCATTCTTGCCCGGATTCATCGCATGACGCTGGGACAGCTGCGGCGTGAGATTGAACCCGTTACGGCTTCCCGCTTCCACGAATTCCTGCTGAACTGGCAGCATGTAGCTCCGGGAACACATCTTCATAGGGCAGATGGCCTTCTGCAGGTAATCCGTCAACTCCAGGGTTATGAGATTCCGGCCTCTGCGTGGGAATCCGAGATTCTTCCTCGTCGTATTGCAAAATATTCTCCGGATGATCTGGATGATCTCTGTCTCTCGGGAGAAGTCATGTGGGCACGTCTCTCTCCGCATCCCTCCCTGGTAACGCCAGACAGAAAAATCAGACCCACAAAGATTGCGCCAATCACCTTCTTTCTGCGGGAAGATGCCGGATGGCTTCTGCAAGTCAGTTCCCTGCCCGATCTGGAAAATCTTTCTCACCCTGCACGGGAGGTGATCCAGTCGCTGAGAGAAAGAGGTGCCTCTTTCTTCAATGATCTTGTCCGGAATACAAAGCGTCTGCCCAGTGAAGTAGAGGACGCTCTGTGGGAACTCACCGCAGCCGGGCTGGTAACAGCTGACGGGTTTGAAAATCTGCGTGCTCTCATTGATCCCAAGCGTCGCCGAGGTCAAGGCAGACATGGAAAACGGTCGCGACCGCGTCATGCCGCGGGTAGATGGGCTTTGGTAGAGCATCCCATCTCAACAGAAGACCGGGATACATTCACCACCCATTTTGCATCACAGTTGCTTTTAAGATGGGGTGTTCTTTTCCGCGATCTCCTGAAGAAAGAGACCGTTACCCCTCCATGGAGAGAACTTCTTCCTGTTTTGCGTCGAATGGAAGCTAAAGGAGAAATCAGAGGGGGTAGATTTGTCCAAGGATTCACCGGAGAACAGTTCGCACTGCCAGAGGCGATAGACCTGCTGCGGTCACTCCGCAGAAACAACCCAACTCATTCTACTGATGAAACTTATACGCAAGATCTACCTGCCATTGATCCTTTAAATCAGATCGGAGTTCTTCTGCCCCGCACTTCGGATTTCCTTTCACATCTTGTGCCAGTTGCTGTCTGATTTTCCAATCGACACTTTACAATTTCTGGATTTTTTTTAATATTAACCTTCATTCATAGAATCTAGACTGTTTTGGTCCTACCATGCTAATTTCGTCATATTCAGATTCTCAGTTGCAAACTGATTGCTTTTACACAAGATAGAAAAATCCAGGGATTTCAATCCATTCGTCTGGTTTAAGAAGACGAAAATACATCGCGAATTTCCTTCAGAGTTTTTAGGAAAGCAAATCTCAACCGTCATTCGGTATTGAGTAAGCAAGGTGTTTGTTGCCGGGAATCATGAGGGGCGGCCGTACCCCATTCATAAGGAGAAGATGAAACCGAAGAGTCAGAAAAAGGGAAAGGCTGGATGGCCAGTGGCCTACAAGTACATTGCAATGGGAACGCTTGCGATGTATACAGCAGTCGGACAAAAAACCATTTCAGTAGCCTATGCTGCGGATGCCAGAGCGACATTAGAAAGTTCCGTTTCTGAAGAACAGGGACAGTCCGCACTTCCCCCGCAAGAGTTTAATATCCCTGCAGGACTGCTGGATGATGTCATCTCTTCATTTCGGAAAGCGACCAGCCTCCAGATCTCGTTTGACAAGGATGCGATCCGTAATCTGCAATCTCCCGGAGTATCAGGAACATATGCCCCGGATGCTGCCCTGACCAGAATCCTGCAAGGAACAGGAGCATCTTTCCGATTCACTACAGGAAACACCGTACTGATCGAACTGCGGGCATCAGGCTCTTCCATCGATGTAACGGAGCAGATTTCCCCATCCTCACCCCGCTACACAGAACCTCTGGTTGATATTCCACAAACCATCAACATCATTCCGCGTCAGGTAATTGAGCAGCAGAGTGCGCAATCTCTGTCTGATGTTTTGAGAAACGTCACAGGTCTCACAATGGCAGCTGGAGAAGGTGGATCAGCAGGTGGTGACAACCTGGTCCTCCGCGGCTTCAGCGCGAGAAATGACATCTTTGTCGATGGTGTCCGCGATATTAATCCACAGACACGTGACCCATTCAACATGGAACAGGTGGAAGTAGTCAAAGGTCCACAATCCGCTTTTGCAGGCCGTGGATCAGCAGGTGGAACGATCAATCTGGTCAGTAAGACGGCAAATCTGAACCGGGCCCTGGGTGCCAGTCTGATGTTCGGCAATGCCAATCAGAAACGTGCTACAGCTGATCTCAACACTCCTGTGAAGTTCCTGGGTGAACGCACGGCACTTCGTCTGAACATGATGTATACAGACGGCGATGTTCCAGGCCGCAACGCAGTCACAAATAATCGTTGGGGTATTGCACCCACTCTGAATTTTGGCGTTGGGACAGCCAATCGCCTGACGCTTGGATATTACAAGCTCAAACAGAAGAACCTGCTGGATCTTGGAATTCCCTGGGTGCCTGCGACCAACAACGCTTTGGAAGCATACAGGGATCAGCCCGCTCCCGTCCCGCGTGAGACATATTATGGACTCCGGAACCGTGACAACGAATATCTCGGGACCGATATGGGAACGATCCGGTATGAGCATGACTTTGCCGATGATGTAACATTCCGGAATCAGTTCCGTTATTCAAATAATCTGCGGAACTCCGGATCCACTCCTCCCCGTTTCGTCAGCAATGATTCAACCGAGATTAGCCGTCAGTATCGAGCCTGGCACGCAGAAGATTCCACCATTGATAATCAGACGGATATCAGGGCTCGGTTCAAAACAGGAGCTATCTCCCATGCTCTGGTTGGTGGCGCTGCATTAACTCGTGAAGGAAATACCCGCCGGACACTTTCGGCCACAGGAACCAGCAATACAACACTGCTGAACCCCAATCCCGATGATGTTTTTACTGGATCCATCACGATGGGTCCAAATATCGGGAAAATTGTGGGCAAGACCCAGTCGCTTTTCCTGTTCGATACAGTACGGTTTGGAAAGCATTGGGAAGCCACTGGCGGAGTGCGTTGGGAGCGGTTTGATGTGGACGGTGTCAACACTTCCCTTGCACGGGTTGCTCGCATTGACAAAATGGCCAATGCCCGTGCAGGTGTCATCTATAAACCCACTGAACGTGGAAGTGTTTATGTTTCTTACGGCACATCCATGAGCCCCTCTCTTGAAGGACTTTCCTACAATACGGTCACCACGGAAATTCCTCCGGAAAAGACTTACACAGTTGAAATGGGCACAAAGTGGGACCTCTCCCGTCAGCGACTTCTTCTTTCCTCCGCGTACTTTGAGGTGAGAAAAGATAATGCACGAACCCCAGGAGTTTCACCTGATGATCCACCTCAGATTCTGGATGGACGACAACGGGTCAATGGATTCGAAGTCAGCCTGAATGGTGCAATCACCCGGAACCTGCGCGTTCTGGGAGGCTACACCTTCATGAACTCAAAGATCCAGAATTCCAGCACGGCAAGTGAAGTCGGGAAATTCTTCTCCAACACTCCGCGAAACTCTGCCACAACCTGGGTAACTTATCAGTACAAGAAACTCACAGTTGGTGGTGGTCCCCGTTTCATGGGCCAACGGTATGGAAACAATACAAACACCAGAAAAGTGGACTCCTACTGGACACTGGACCTGATGAGTTCCTATCCGATTCACCGTTATCTGGAACTTCGATTTAACGCCACCAACCTCAACAATGCGTATTACTTTGAGCGGCTGGGTGGAGGCCATCTGGTTCCGGGATGGGGTCGGAGCATTATGGGCACGTTCGCCTTTCGGTTTTAACTGATCCATGTTGATTCAAATCCCCGATATTCTTACGTCGGAGCAGGTGGATCAATGTCGTACGATTCTCGACCCAGTGGATCACTGGGTCGGGAGTCGAACAACTGAAGGATCTCAGCCAGGCCGACTCAAAGAAAACATGCAGCTGCCGGAAAACCTTCCAGCCGCTCAGGAAATGGGCGATATGATTCTAAGCGCTCTGGAACACAACGCTCTCTTTATGACAGCAGCGCTTCCTTCTCGCGTTTTTCCTCCTGTATTTCACCGTTATCAGGGAGAGAGTCCGTTTGGAGGCATCACCAATCAGGCTGTCCGTCAGGTGGCGGGAACTCCACTTCGTGTGAGAACTGATCTTTCGGCAATGCTCTTCTTTTCAGATCCAGATGAGTATGAAGGAGGAGAACTGGTGATTGAGGATTCTCATGGAACTCATACAGCCCGGCTTCCGGCTGGGCACATGGTTTTGTATCCCTCCAACAGCATCCACCATATCCGCCCGGTCACACGTGGAATCCGGCTCTCTTCTTTCTTCTGGATTCAGAGCATGGTGCGCGATGATGGACAGCGATCGCTGCTGTTGGACATGGATCTGGCAATCCAGCAACTCGCACAGGATCAACCGGATCATGCTTCCGCCACACGCTTCAACAGCATCTATAACAACCTGTTGAGACGTTGGGCTGAAGTCTAACACTTGAAGCAAAATCCGCCAGTCTGCTTTTCAACAAACTGGCGGATTTGAAACTGCTCTGATCCACTGAACTACACTTCGATCGGATTAGTGAAGTGGATAGTGAGAACTCTCAGCCAACCACTTAGCATTCTTCTTCACTTCTTCTTTCAGGGTATTTGTCAGAGCATCCCTGTTTTCAAATAACCGGTAGCCTTCTCTGGATCGCAGATACCCTTTTGCTTTCGGTTCCTGCTCAAACAGTTTTTCCTCACCAATCTCAGTTGCCAGCTTTTCATAGCGTGCACGATTATCCAGCAGCGCCTTCACGACAAATGGCATGACTGCGGAATAATCTCCCTGCATGCTTTCCGTGGATTGCTGATAGGTATCCTTATCCACTTTGCCCCATGTCACCGCTTCGGCAGGAGGACACGATGAGAGGGAACCATCCGTCACTGGAGCAGTCACGATCTGCACATCGAACTCATAGCCCCGGACATTCTCCAGTCCAAGGATCTGCCCCAGAGCCGGTTCAGGCTGAAGATTGAAATTCTTAGGAACACCACCCCCCAGAATCAAAGTCGCCAGCGCCTTAGCTTCACTTTCGAACAGCCCCCAACGGTGATAGGCACATGCCTCAAAGACTTCAGCATGAAGATCCAGATCGAAGCCGTACTCAGGCAAAATGCCTGTCTCTCGCATTGCCCACAATTTCATGGAATTGAGGAATACACTGCCATCTGAAGGCGCGCCCACAAATACAGGAATCGCCAGATGCTGGCAGGTAGCAAGAAGTCCCGGCTCAATGCCGTTTTTCTTCTCCAGTTCGCCATACTTCGCACCCAGACGATTCCGCAGTTCCGTGCCGGTCATCCTGTGCTGGAATTCCGGGAGTTGAAGGATGGCAGACAGATATCTGTCCTGATCCATCAGCACTTCTTCATCGAAGGCCATATCCGTCACCCGGATCGTCTTCTCATCCCGCAACGCAGCGTCATCGCCAAAGATCGGCACTTCGAAAACCGGATCGCGATGTCCGGTCAGTGAACGGTGACCATCGTGGTAGCAGACTGCGTCCGTTGTGGAAAGATAAGCAACCCATCCGGTTTCCAGAAAAGGGATCAGCCACGCCTGATGCTGGCCTGAAACAGTTACGGGACCGGAAATCGCCAGTGTGATCGGGCAACCCGCTCCGATGGCGCGATCCAGAATCTGATAGATCCGCCGCAGGTAAGCACCGCCAAAAGCAGGCAGGCAATGGTTGAAAATCTCATGGAGGGTCGAGCATTCATCGACCCGGCGCACGCGTACCGTGCGCTTATCGTGCGAGTGGTTCACTTTTCCAGCTTACAAGGTGCGTGTGACAGACTGAAGTCGGCTATACTGGATGAGTTCGGGGCGTGGCTCAGCCTGGTAGAGCGCCTGGTTCGGGACCAGGAGGCCGGAGGTTCGAATCCTCTCGCCCCGACCATCTAAAGCATTCATAACATTGATAGTTATAGCCGCTGAAGGGTCTTCACCCTCAGCGGCTTTTTCACGACTATGCCCAAAACTATGCCCACCTTTTACCTCGCGTGCCCGATCAAGCGCTGCGAGCACCGTTTCTGTCTGTGGGTGGACGTAGCGCTTGGTCGTTGAAAAGTCCGCGTGCCCGGCGAGGTAGGCGAGCGTGTACGGGTCCATCACTTCTGCCCAGCGCGTCAGGCAGGTGTGGCGGAAGGTGTAGAGCGTGAAAGGCTCGATCTTCGCCTCCGTGTATGCCTTCTTGTGTTGCTTCTTCAGCGTGGACTTCTCAATGTGTCCGCTCTGGGTTGGAGCCGGAAACACCCAGCCCTTGGCCGAACTGGGACGACGCATCTCGATCAGAGCGAGAGCGCGCTTTGTCAGTGGAATTCGGCGGCGCGCGTTCGCTGTCTTGCCAAACAGAACGTGCAGCGCTCCGTCGCGTACATCACCCCATTGAAGACGGAAGCACTCCTCTGGACGCAGAGCGCAATCAAGAAGGATGGTTGTTACGTCCCGGAGAAGATACGGATCTTCCGGTTTGATGGGTTCCTTACCCCGAGCCGCTCTAGTCCCCTTTAGGGCACGTTGATAGGCGTCTTCGATGTCCTTCGCAATCTGGACTGCCGCTTGAAGGTAGAGGTCCTGTTCATTCCCACTCAAGACGCGTTCTCGATGATTCTCTCCAGAGAGCATTTCGACAGTCGTCGCAGTCGCTTGGATCTTTCCCCATTTTTGGGCAAGCCTGAGCATCCTGCGTAAGACCTCCAGTTGGCGGTTGATGCTCGTCACCTGAAGACCAGAGTTCCTTCGTTTGCTCACAAAAGCGGCGATCTTGTCCGACGTGATCGCGTCGAGCGGCACCCTTCCGAGCCCAGCGTACTCCGTGAGATTCTTGATCCCGTAGCAGTAGTACTCAAGCGTCTTGGGCTTGCTTGCGAACCGTGATTCGACGTATGGCTTGAAGTCCCGCTCAGCAAATTCTTGGAGCGTCGGTGCGGGTTGCTTCTCGCGAATGCCAACCTCTCCCTTGGCGAGTGACGCCTTGTGAGCAGATTCCATCTGCTCAGCGACTCGTTTGTTTGTCTGCTTTGTGCTCTTGCAAATTGCCCTCCCGTCCCAGGAGAACTTGTACCACCACTTGTTCGATCCGTTCTGTTTGTAGACTGCCATACGTCTGTGCTCTCTTTTCTAGGCTACAGCGTGCTCATCCTTGTCGATGGCCTGCGTTTCCCCTCCTGCCGGACAGGAAGCCAGCCACTGCTCAATGTCCTCCGGACGATATCTGACAAGCGCCCCAAGCTTGATGAACTTTGGGCCGCGGCGCTCCAGACGCCAACGGCGTACGCAGGCCACACTCACTCGCAAGCGCTGGGCGACTTCGGATTCGTTCAATAGGGCATCAAGCATCTCTATACTCCTTGTCGGCACAATTTCCAGCGTCGGGTCACAGTGGATAACTCGTTGTACGAGTAGCTCACGTGCAATCACAACAGCCTGCTCAGAATATGCCGGAGTCTGTTCGCGGAATCCAATGCTACTTTTGCTCAGATTGATTCCTCGACTGGATTAAGCGAACGAAAATTATCAGAATTTCGCTCTCGGTGCGAGAAAGACTGTACTGCATGCTCTGACGCTCTGGCTTTATTACATTGGCTACACCGAGGAGTAGTTCGTTCGACTCTAAATCCAGGGCTTTACTTGCAAGGAGTTGATCTGGCTTGGGGAATCGATAGGAGAACACAATTTGAGGACTTGAAAAGCCAGTACAAATAGCAATGCAAGCCCATCAAGACTAGATCGACTACAAGTGCAAGGCGCTGTTGGACACGATCGGCTGGTGAAGCGAAAGACCTAGAAATGATGGTTGTCACCTTCTCCGCTAACCCCAGGTGCTGAGCGTCAGGCGCTACTCTTCCAATCTCGCGTTTTGCCAAAATCCCACCTTTACTTGAAATCTTCGCGTCAAGCACCCTTCTTCAGGATAGCGACCGGATCGCTTAATGAATGGATGAGCATCGGCAATCTACTCAATTAGGCAAAAGCTCAGGGCATACGTCCAGAACCGGACTTTAAATCAGGATTGTTGAGTACCGAATTCCAGTAATCGAAAGAATGTGGGATATGCCAAAATCTCCCTTTACATCTCTTTACCATATGAACTTAAAACGATTTTGTCTCGCCAGAGGGAATGAGCATTTAGCACTAAGTGATAATTCATGTGATTGACTCAAATCAAAAAGAACTCGTTTTCCACTGCTGAATCCGTTGTCACCAGATCACCACCTCACTGACACAAACGACCAGAAGAAAAGTTTCACAACCCCATTTACAACAAATCCTGTGGAGCCACTTAACAGAAATGTATGGAAACCAGATACTGTTGACCGTAATAATTATTGATAATGTAATATCAATAATTATGATCACGCGTCGAATGATGATTGCTGCGGCGACCCAGGCAGTGGCGATAGCCCAGACAACTCCGAAACAAACAGCAAGTCCGGAAGTGATCCGGCAGTTCTGGGAGCCTCTGGATCGAAAGATGATAGGAGCGTTGAATCTCAAGGCATCAGACCGTGTGCTGGATGCCGGATGTGGACGCGGAGATCATGTGCGGATTTTTTCAGAGTATTGTCCTGTCGTGGGAGTGGATCTGAAGGAAGCGTCACTGGACTACGCAATGAAACATGTCCGGAATCCCGGTGCAAAAATTCTCAAAGCCGATTTGCGGAAGCTTCCTTTTGAAGACCGAAGCTTTTCATTTGTCTGGAGCAGCCATGTTTTTCATGGTGTGCGTGACGTTCACAAGATGGCTGCGGAACTGAAGCGTGTTGTGCGTCCAGGTGGGTCACTGGCAATCCGCGAGAACCGGGTGATGAGCAGCTTGATGCCTGTTGATATCGGATTGGGTGAGCCTGGGGTAGAAGCACGTGCTGATCTTGCGTTCACCACCTATCTGGCCAAGGACAGAATCAATCTGGGGCGGTTCCCCTATATGTGGAGTGAAGTTTTGCGGAATATCGGCTTGCAGGATATTCAGGTGAATTCCTTTCTGCATGAAGTCAGGGCTCCATTCACCACAGTGCAGGAATCTTATTTTCAGCACTATCTGTTGCGGAAGTCAGAGGCAGACATCTCGCAATCTGACAGAGAGTTGTTGCGACAGATTGCTGATCCGGCCAGTTCAGCATACATTCTGAAAAGACCGGATCTTTACTTTGTATCTGTCTCTACCGTTTATCGCGGAAGAGTTCAGAACTGATAGCGCAGCATGAACTGCATCACGCGTGGAGTGGAGAGCGTTCGGGAATAGAGTCCGAAAGAAGCTGGCGATGAGTTGGTCAGGGTTGCTGATCTCACATCAAAACGGACGCTGTTGGTCAGATTGAATGTCTCCCATCGAAGAGCCAGATGTTGAGCATCACTCCACGGCATCTTCCATGCCTTGCTGACACCGGTGTCGATGGAAAATACACCATCTCCCCGCAGTCTGTTTCTGGAGCCTGTTTCTCCCGGACGCGACTGGCGGAATGCTGACCAGGCCTGGTCAGGATCAGCGAACATATTGGGACCAGCGCCGGTCTTTATTCGGGATGTTGCTGGAGGCGGGCCTGTCAGTGTTGCAAACCCGGACTGATAATAGTTGGTTGGAGTACCCAGACCTTCAGCCACACTGATGGGCAATCCACTGGTCCATCTCACGATGCCTGCAATCTGCCATCCGCCAATCAGAGCCTCCAGCGTTCGGCTGACCGAATGTCCCCACCGTTTTCCACGACCGAACGGGAGTTCGTAGATCCCATTCATGTTGAGTTGATGAGTCATATCGAAGTCAGAGACAGATTTGTTCTGTCCGGGGTCCCAGCTGTTGATGATGTAGGATCCGCCTGTTTGCATGGTCCGCTCCGCACCTGAACCCCAGTCGAGGCTTTTTGAAAATGTATAGTTCAGATCCATCTGTGAGCCTTGAGAGAAGCGCTTGCGAAGAACCAGCTGGGCGGAATGATAGCTGGATGGGGCAATGGATCGCCAGGCAGAGAGGGAAGAGAACTGATCCGAGTAGTACGCATATCTTCCGAACTGGCTGCATGCGGGCGAGCAGTTGAGATCTGCCGAAGAGAGAACCCGTGTCGGAGCTGTTCCGGATTGTGTCCAGAGATAGTAGGCGACCTGGGTGGGCGTCAACATCATCGACGGGTCCAGTCCGGGATTGGCTCTGCTGAATGACGTTCCATAGCGTTGCGTCATAGATGCAGCGCTCATTGCAAAACCCGGAAACAGATTTTCCCAGTAAGGAATGGGTGACAGTGCTGTGATGGATTGCCCGGCGTGCTGATAGAGCGCCTGGGCTGCCTGATAATAACTGGTGCCGGATGCGGAATCCACAAGATTCAATGGAGCACCTGCATCGGACCACACCAGGTTATTGCGCGATTCTCTCCCGACGTAGATCCCTTCGAGTGACCAGTTATGGCCCAGGTCCCGCTGAATCGAAAAATTGAAAGCAGCGGTGTATGGCGTAGTCATTCGGTAATCTGTGGTCCGCTGGACAGCAAAACTTCCTGCTTCCCCTTGTCCGGGAAATTCCCTCGGCAAGCCGAAGGGAGGTGCAGGAATCATCAGACCATCCGGAACAGTTCCGGGCCCCTGATAACGTGGGATATTTCTCAGCTGCAATGAGTTCGATGTGGGAATCAGCAGGGTGGACATTCCAAATCCGCCCACCAGATCAGCGGTAACAGAAGATGCCGCCCCCACCCGGTCATAGAACAGACCGGCCCCCGCACGAATCACCGTTTTTCCTTTGGACCACGCAATCGCGAGACGAGGGGAAAAATTATTCCGGTCTGTCTGATAGAAACCAGGTCTTCCGTGTGCCGGACCAGCCAGTTGATAGCTGAGATGAGGCGTTGCGCTGGAGGGAATTCCTACAGCTGCATTCGCTGCTCTTGTGTCCATCCAGTCTGAGACAGCGATATCAGTACCTACCTGGTTTCCCTTGATCTCATAAAAGGGAGTATTCACTCCGTAACGCAGACCAAATGTCAGTGTCAGGTTTTGGCCAATCCTCCATGTGTCCTGCAGATAGAACTCATAATCCTGAGAGCGGAATGTTCTGCGGACTAGTTCTCCTGTATTCAGCAGTCTTCCTGATTGATCCCAGTTGTAATAGGCATTGGCTTGAGGAAAGACGCCCATCAGGATAATCGCAGCTTGTGTATATGGAGTGGTAAAAGCACTAGCTGTTCCAGCAGGAACAATCTCAGATGCTCGATTGATCAGATAAGTGGTGTTCGCATTCAGAAATGGATAGGAATTTTCTCCATTGAAACGTCTGTTCTCAATCAGACGGATGTTGGCGCCAAAGCTGAGGGTGTGTCGGTCATGATTCCAGGTGATGTCTTCCACAAAGTTATGAGTGGGAGTCACCCGTCCTTTGTCCCGATTGCTGGGATACGGTGACCCGATTCCAGGACCCAGTGTCCAGAAAGGATGAGTATTCCATCCTGAATCTGCAAAACCTGCACGACTGAGTCCGTAACGAAAACTGTGAGTCAGATTGGGTGTGATGGAAATATTCTGGCCAGCAGCCAGTCCACGACTGTTATTCAGACGAACCAGACGAGGAGGTTGACCCGGAATCTGTTGTTCATCATTACTTCGGTCACTCTGGAGATTTCCACGCAGAAACAAAGTATGACGATCGGATACTGCATAATCCATGCGGGCAGTCCAGGTGTGAAAGGAGGAATGGACGGGAGAATTGAAGGTGGCTCCGCTCCAGTTGATTCCATCTCCCAGAATGGAGTTGTTCGCTTCGGGATAAAGCTGAAGCAGGTTCAGCATGGCTGGATTGACTCCGATCCCCAGCGGATCCAGCGCTTTGAATTCTGTGGGAGACAGGGCAACATTGGATCCGTTGGTATGCCTGTAGCGGATGACGCCATTCCGGAATTCATTTGTCGGAACCACACGCGAGACCGATACCTGGCTGGCATCCTTGCGACCTTCATAATTGCCAAAGAAGAAGAGCTTGTTTTTGACGACCGGACCTCCTACCGCACCGCCAAAGACATTTCGGAGCAGTGTGGGCCGTTCGATACCGGCACGATTATTGAACCAGTCATTGGCGGACGTCACTGTATTTCTGTGGCTTCCAAAAAGCGCTCCATGAAACTCATTGCTTCCGGATCGGGTAATCATGGAAATCTGCGCACCGGAAGACCGGCCCTGGTCTGCATTCACACCTGCCGTGACGACACGAAATTCCTGAATGGATTCGGCTGTGACACGCATGACACTTGAAAAAGAGATTCCTTTTTCCTGATCGTTTACATCCACCCCATCCAGGGTGACGTTCGCCTGATCGCTTCTGCCACCATTGACTGAACCATTCCTGCTGTCCGGATCCGGCTCATTGCTTGAGTTTCGTTCGGTGGGAGAGTTTTCCCGAAGATAAGTCACTCCGGGTTGCAGGCTGAGAAGTGTCAGTACATTTCGTGCTTCCAGTGGAAGCTGTGTAATCTGCTGTCCGATGAATTCGTTTCCGATGCGTGCATCCTGTGTATTGAGAACTGTTTCCTGCGCCTGCACTGTTACCTGATCCTGAATGGACCCCACTGCAAGAGGAATCTGCAGAGTCAAAGGCGTTTGAATGTTAATCATGATATTGTCCAGTTCAGCTGTCCGGAACCCATCAGCCTGTACTGTGATCCTGTATTTTCCGGGCTGAATGGGAATGATCTGAAAACTTCCATCGGATCGGGAGAGCGCCTGATGAATAATCCGGCTTGAAGATGAGTGGATTGAAATCTTTGCCTGAGGAACTCCTGCCTGGGCTGGATCCACAATTGTTCCCGTCAGGCTTCCAAATTCCTGCTGACCTTTCAGGGCAAGGGCAGAAGCAAGCAAAAGCATGGAAAGAAGAATACGGCGGTTCATATTAATGATAATGGTATATCAATATCATTGACTCAGCGAAGAGAAAAGATCATACTTCCAGAATGAGTGGCCGCTCAAATCTTCCATTTATTCGGAGTTTCAAATGAAAAAACTGATTCAACTGACCATGCTTACTGGCTCAATCATGTTTCTTCTGCATGCTGATCAAGTAACGGACTGGACACGGCCTGCTCCATATCCTGTCCCTGGCTGTCACGCCAAGGGTGTTACGATGCAGACTTTTTATGGAAATCGTGAAGACATTTTAAGAGCTGTGCGTCGTACTGGAGATTCTTTGAATGATTTCCGGATGCATCTTGTTTTTGTGGAATCATCCAATGGAGCCGAAGCTCTCTTGTACGAAAAGAGCAACGGACAGTGGGATGTAAAGTCATGGAAAGGAAAATCCATTGGCGATGTTCGTCATCGTCTGGATGCGATGGTCCTGAAGACGCGTGGGTCTGCCTGTGCGGGAGAGGAACTGAAGAGAGTTCTGGCTGACCATCAGATCAATCTGAAAGGGAATAGCACAGCAAAGGTGGAAACGATGGAATCGATCCTTGTGCCTGTGCTGGATTCCTATCAGAGCGGATACTTGCGGGTCACCTTCCTGGATCCCTGTGAGACAGGAACAGGCAACGTGAATGTAGCCAGCCGGTAATTGAGAACAATGAAAAGGAGGTGAGATGATCTCTCCTCCTTTTCTGTTGGCCATCATTCTTCTTCACAGAGTGGTTAAAGAGTGAGTAATGAAACATGTCCCAAGCTCAGTCAGCAACGGTTCATCAGTCTCCGCTAGCCCGGGGGCGTCGTTTACCCCGTCGCCAGTAACCGCAACGACGTGGTCGCGCGCCGTCAGGCGCGCGACGCTTCGGAGCTTGTGCTCGGGCACGACCCGAGCGTAGATAAACGGTAACTGTCGAAATGCAGCGAGGAGTCCTAAGTATATGAAGAAAGCAAGAGCGACTCTTGCTGGAGGATGGATCGTGCTGATCCATTGCGGCGAACGCACGCGTGCCTTGATGCTACTGATCGTTGATTCCAAAGTTGCTGAGGCCCTAAATTACTACGCATTCGCCGCCATCACAATAACTTTTGTGGTTCCCCCTGTAGCTTAGGGAATGTATGGGGGTGTTTACGGGGTTGGAGGCCAACTACATAGCGTCTGGACTGCTGCGTTCAATCAGTCAACGAGGCCATAACGTACGGCGAACCGAACGACTTCTCCTACGCTATGGAGCCCCAACTTTTCCATGATACGCGTTCGATATCCATCTACGGTATAAACGCTGAGGTTTAAGTGCGCCGCCACATCCTTGTTGGTCTTGCCTTCCGCGATCAACTGCAAAACTTCGCGCTCTCGGGAGCTAAGCAAGTCGAGCGGGTTAGTGGCGTGCCGGCGGTAGTCCTTAAGAACTGCTCCGGCGACTTCGGGACTCAGATAACTATCACCCTCCGCAACGGCACGAATGGCAGAGAGGAGTTCCGTATCCGCGGATTCTTTAAGGATATATCCTTCGGCTCCCGCGCGAACGATTTCCCGAACATAAACCCCGTCACGGTGCACGCTCAGAGCGACAACGCGAATCGGTGGAGTCGCATTGCGGAGCCGCCGAGTTGCCTCAATCCCATTCAACTCAGGCATTGTGACATCCATTACGACGATATCCGGCTTTAGCGAAAGAGCCATTTCAACCGCCTCTCGGCCGTTACCGGCTTCGCCGATCACCTCCAGATCGTCCTGCGACTCGAGAATCAGTCTGAAGCCCTTGCGGACCATGCGGTGATCATCCGCTAATAAGATTCGGATTCTTTTCTTCATGCTCATTTCCCATCCAAGGGAAGACCACATCGATTTCAGTGCCTTGTCCGGAGCCGCTACGCACTACCATTTCTCCCCGTAGACTTCTAGCTCTCGCCCGCATTCCGGTGAGTCCAAAGTGAGGCCGAGTTGCGTCTAGCATCGCCGGAAGCCCCACGCCGTTATCAGTGATGCGTAGCCGCACTTTATCGTCCTGATAGAGCAGCTTGACGATAACTTCGGTGCCTTCGGAATGTCGTACGACGTTTGTCAATGCTTCCTGCGCAATTCGAAAAAGGTGGGTCTCTGTCTCTGGCTCCATTCTGTGGGGGAAATCAGAGACGTACTGCACCTTAATTCCATTTCTCTCTTCAAAGCGCTCGCACAGCCAATTCAAGGCTGAATCCAATCCGAAGTCGTCTAGTATCGTCGGCCGCAATAGGAGTGAAATTTCATGAGCCGAACGGATTGACTCCTTGAGAAGAGAAGAGCAGTCATTCATCCATGCCGGATCCACGCACGAGGAAGCAGCATGCCGGGAAAAGTTAACCTTCAGCGCTGTCAACGATTGACCTAGTTCATCGTGCAATTCGTGAGACAAGCGTTGCGCCAAGTGTTCTTGTTTCTCAAGAAGCTGCCACGAGACCTGTGCGAGTTCTGCATTCTGCTCGGTGATCTGACGATAGAGGCGGGTTGTCATCTTCAGAATCAACCATGCTCCGACGCACGCAACGATAAGGCAGCCAGCCAGAAGGATGCCATCTTCCCACAATTGATAGGAAGCAATGGCATTGATCTGCCGGCTCGTAGCCTCCGCGCGATCGTGATTTGCACGGATGAGTTGCGCAGTATAGGAAACCAACCGCTCGTGAGCTTCCAGCGCCTTGTCGATATCGGGCTTTGTTCCATCCGGTAGAGCAAGGATGCGGTTGGCCTCCAAGGCCAGTTCCGAGGATGCGCGCTCTATGTCCCGCCATATCGCGATATCCGGATCGGTTCGCGGGATGCGCCGAAATAGTTCCTTCAAAGTCGATTCGACATTCCTCATGGAACGCGCATAATCCGCCGGCGCGCTTCCGGTCGAAAGCCGGTATAAAACCGAACCCAACGAGGACTGCGCTCTTTGGACTTCATCAATCAGCGCTACGCTCCGAAACTGGCTCTCGGTGAGCGCAGAAACACTTTCGCGAATCGAAATGATGGTGCTGAAACCGATCATGACATCGGCGATCAATAGAGCAATCATCAGCAGGAATCCGCCAAGTAGCCAGCGCTGCACTTGCCGCTCCTGCTTGGCGTGGCGATTGGGCTCGCTAGGCTGGTGAGGATCGGTGGGAGAGAAAAAGTAGCTGTCCAGCATAGAAGGCGGCCAACCGCTTCGTCATCGTGCGCGGTATTGCCGTGCTTTTCAATCTAGCGCGGTATGGACCTGTCAGATACCCCGTACGTACTCCGTCTAAGCAGACGAAACCACAGTGGGGGGTGACACATGGAACCTGGCTGCGACAAGCGAACTCTGTTCGCTATACCCCGTGAATTGGGTGCAGAATGGGTGCATTTACCCTCTAGTGAATAGTGGAAGACAGACGCTATGCTGCCAGCAAGCACGGTTACTGGCAGCAATGCGTTTCCCCACTCATCGTCTATTTATCTCCTTCGGGCTCTGGTTGGGATGCTTTACGGCATTCGGCCAACCGTCGGTTTTACCGCAGTCCCTCTCTCTTTCAGAAGCGGAGGAGTTGCTAGTTAACCATAGCTTGGCAGTGCTGGCGTCCAAAGATCAGATCGAGATTGCAGGCGCTGTGCGGCGGGTCGTTGGCCTCACTGACGGCCCGGAGCTCCGGGCCGTCAGTGAGGCAGGACTGGCCTACACCCAGTCAGCACAAAGAGTGATGAATTTCCTGGGAGTGACTCAGGATGGCACGAGCGCGAGAGTTGTAGACCTGGCTGGGGACTTGGAAGTCGCGGTCTCCATTCCACCTCTCGCAGAACTGCGCATGATGGCGGCCGAAGAGCGACCAAATCTTCAGGGCGCACGATCCGAGCTCCGCGCTGCCGAATATGGCACGCAACTCGCGGAATCTCAGAGGAAAAGAGATATCTACGGATCGTTTCTTGTGCAACGTACAGGACAGGATTATGAGATCGGGGCAAGTGTGTCTATTCCCTTGTTTCTTTTCAATAACCAGCGTGCGGCAATTGACCAAGCGTCGGCGGAACAGAGATTCGTATCGGCGCTCGTGCGGCAGACCACCGTTCAAGTACAGGGGGATGTTGACCGTGCCTATGGGGCTGTGCAGGCAAACCGGCAGGCGCTGAAAGTGTTCAGCAAGGACGCTGTAGGATGGTCGCGGGAGATTCGTTTGGATGTTGTCTCTCTTGGGTTGCCGCCACAACGTGGCTCAGAAATTGCGGCTTTGCCATGCCGGAGCCTTCCGGCTACGTCATTCCCGGCCCGCTGGCTTCATGATTCCTCGGAACGCTCATTCCTAGCATTTTTCGCTGTATCGGCCAATTCTTCCCGAGCTCCTCCCTACTCCCACTCCTAAAAGTTCTCTGGGTGCATTTCGTTTTGGCGCTTTTCATAGCCGCGCCGTGTGATGCTGCCCAACTCGTTACTGGCGACTCAGATGTCAAGCGTCGATTTGGATCGGCTTTGGAGGCGTGAAGTCTAGACGGCCTCCGTCAGATTGCCGCGCGCGAGTAGCCGCAGCTTCGAAGGCAATCTCAACCGCCAACATCCACAGGTAGCGACTGCCTTCGTTTCTTGGGTTGTAAGTACCTATCAGGAGTGACGTAATAGATGCGCAATTCAGCTAAGTGCCGTTCCGCGCGAGGACGTATCGCTTTTGTCGGCAGAAGCACCACAAATCTCATTTTTCTGGTCTTTGGAACATCGTTGCTTGTTGCGGCGCAAATGGCCCCAGTCAGCGTCAGCATTCCACAGCGTTTGAGCTTGGCGGATGCGGAGAACCTTCTCTTACAGCGCAATCTCGCCATCGCTGTGAACCGGCAACTACTCGATGCAGCGGAAGCGGCAAAGCTCATCGCCAGTTACAAGCCGAATCCGACGATTGAACTCGGCGCAGAAGAAATCACCATCGCATCGCCTGTGCCCGGCGCTGCACCGCGTTTCTTTGAGACCAATTCCGATGCCGGTGCAAATTCCGCTTATTCTCTCGTGTTCTCCAAAGTAATAGAACGTGGCGGAAAACGCGAACTGCGAACAAAACAAGCCGATTCGGAGGTTGCAGCGGTCAAAGCGCAAATTCTCGACGCTTATCGCCAACAACTTCTTCAGCTACGTCAGGCGTATGGAAGTGCGATTCTGGCGCGCATAAACCTAGAGCTTGCGCGACAGACGCTGAGCGAATACGAGCAAACGGAACGACTCACCCAGATTCGACTCGATACAGGGGATGCGCCCATGGTGGAACAGTACCGCATCAGGTCCGCTAAGTTGCCCTACCAGCAGGCTGTCCTCCAGGCAGAGTCCAACTATCGCCAAGCGGCGTTGGATGTCCTGAATCTTCTTAATAGCCAACGTGAAGAGATTGTAGTTCAACCGACTAGCCAAGTAACTCCCGACGAAGCACCCGGTGGTGCCGTGCTGAACCTGTCTGGAGATTTTTCCGATCGCGCCCCACTATTGTTGCTCGATGAATTGAAGAAAATCGTCCTTCAAGAGCGCCCCGATGTCGAAGCGGCCCGCCGCACTCAGGAGGCTGCACAGTTCGGTTCACGCTTGGCGGTAGCGCAGCGCGCCCGCGATATTTCAATCTCGACGCAGTACCAGCGTGTGGGAGACGACAGCGCTATCGGTTTCAGTGTCGCCATTCCGTTGTTCGCCTATAACAACCAGAAGGCCGGAATTGCGCAAGCGTTGGCGCTGGAACGATCAAGCAGTCTTCAGGTCCGCCAAGCCGAGGTGCAAGCTATTACCGACCTCGAAAAGGCTTGGGACAAATATCAGACGGCACAGCAAGCACTGAAGGTTTTTGGCTCCGAGAACCTGGACCAAACCGAGCGGTTACGCAGTGCAGCTTTCTTTAGCTATCAGCAAGGCGCTACCAGTCTTTTCGAACTCCTGGAGACTCAACGCGCGCTATTACAGGCACGCCTGGGCTACGCCCAGGCGCGGTTCGACTTGCAGGAGAGTCTTTGGATGTTAGAAGCGGCCATTGGCCGAAGTGTCTATTGAGAGGGACGTATGAGGAAATTTGTCAAAGTGAGTCTTATATCGGCATTGCTGGTCCTCTTGGCGGCTTGCGGAAGCGATCACGCCAATATGGTGGTTGTTTCCCCCGCCAGCAGCAATACCGCGGGATCCCAGGATGCATTACAGATGACCGGGGATCAGATGAAGTCCCTGAAAAAGGTGGCAGTCACTTTGGAGACGATTCCCGATATTGAAGAGGCGGTAGGGAAGGTCGGCTTCAACGAGGATGAGACTACGCCCGTGTACTCGCCATACGCCGGACGCATTACTGAGCTCTTAGCCAAGCCGGGCGACACTATCATGAAGGGTGCGCCGCTTCTGATTGTCGATTCGCCGGAAGTCGTTGATGCCGCGAACGACTTCCTTGCCGGGCAGGCTGAGCTTTCAAAGGCGGAGGCAGCCTTGAAACAGGCAGAGCGCACGCGTGACCGCGTCCAGAAGCTCGTCGCCGGCGAGGCTGCCGCACCTAAGGATCTCGAATTGGCGCTGACCGACGTTGAAAGCGCGACAGGCGGTGTGCGCGTAGCTGAAGCTCAGATTGATTCCGCCAAACAGCGGCTTCTTAATTTCGGGAAGACTGAAGCCGAAATCGAACAGATCGCCGAAGCGCGCCGCACGGATCGCGCGACACGCGTGCTGGCCCCCATCGGAGGGTTGATCGTGGCGCGAAAGGTAGGGCCGGGACAGTACATACGACCGGACAACCCCGAGCCTCTATTCACGATTGCTGACACCTCTACAATGTGGCTCCTGGCACAAGTCTACGAGTCGCAGATCCCTTTAGTTCGCATTGGTGACCGCGTACAAGTGCGAGTGCTGTCAAATCAGACATTTCCCGCGCGGGTCGATTACATAGCCTCCACGCTTGATCCTGCCACACGGCGCGTAACGGTGCGGTGTGTCGTTCAGAACCGAGGTAATCAGTTGAAGCCTGAGATGTTCGCATCCTTCAGATTCGAGAAGGCTCCTCGACGGGCAATGCTCGTGCCTCAAAAGGCAGTCGTTCGAGAAGACAATCTTGCCGTTGTTTGGGTAGTTGAAAGCGGAAATCGTATTTCACGAAGACCCGTGGAATTGGGAGCAGAACACGATGGCAGGGTTGAGATTAAATCCGGGTTGGCTGGCAACGAAACTGTAGTGGCTGACGGTGCTCTGTTTCTCAGCAGCGTCGCAAAGGGATAGTCAGGAGATTCATGAAGCCACTCATTGCACTTTCCCTCTCTAGAAGGTCGCTCGTCCTGGCGATGTTTCTCGTATTCCTGGCGGTGGGATTTCTGATCTTCCAGAGGCTCAATATCGAGGCTTACGCTGATCCAGCCCCTCCAATGGTGGGACTCATTACACAGTATCCAGGCTATTCAGCAGAAGAGATGGAACGGTACATTACCATTCCTCTCGAAGTTGAGTTGGCCGGGATTCCGTACCTCCAAAACCGGCGAAGCATCTCGCTCTATGGCCTGTCGGATATTAAAGTCCAGTTTACTTACGAAACGGACTACTGGTTCGCCCAACAGCAGGTTCTGAACCGGATTAGCCAGGTGGAGTTGCCGAACAACATACGACCGTCTATCTCCCCGACCAGCGCAACTGGGGAAATCATTCGCTATCAAGTCACGGCTCCAAGAGGCTATAGTCTTCTGGATCTGAAAATTCTTCAGGACTGGACGATCGAGCGGCGTTTGCGTGCGGTGCCCGGGGTCGTAGGCGTTGTGGGGTGGGGTGGATTGACGAAGGAATATCACATCGATGTTGATCTCAAGAAACTAACGGCTACGAACATTCCGCTTCAGGATCTCGTCCAACAGGTTTCGGAATCGAACCAGAACGTGGGCGCGCGCACTTTGAATATCGGCGAGCAGTCCGCCAACGTCCGTGGTATCGGCCTCCTTCAGGCACTCAACGATATAGAAAACATCGTGCTTACTCAGAGTGGCGGCTCGCCGATTCTTCTCGGGAACGTGGCTGACATTAGCGTCGGTAACACTCAGCGATTGGGCAGAATGGGTCGTGATAGCGACCCCGATGTGGTCGGGGGCATCGTGCTCAAGCGCCGGGATGCGCAAACTCTCGACGTGGTCAACAGCGTTGAAGAAGAAGTGGAACAGCTGAACACGTCCGGCGAACTCCCGCCTGGTGTCAAGCTGGAGCGCTACTACGATCGAAAAGATCTTGTCACTCTCACCACTCATACCGTGCTCGAGGCGCTGCTTTTCGGAGTGGCCCTGATTTTTGTAATTCAATACCTCTTCTTGGGCGACATGCGAACGGCGGTGATTGTCTGCGCCACGATTCCCGCGGCGCTTTTCTTCAGTGTGATTCTTATGGTTCTGCGGGGAGACTCCGCCAATTTGCTGTCGGTGGGAGCGATCGATTTTGGAATCATCGTGGATTCCACGGTGATCCTGGTCGAGAATATCTACCGGCGCCTGATGCATCCCGAACCGTTCGGAGTCCTGAAGCGAGACACGTCGAAGTTGTTTGTAGGCTTGCCGTCTCGGGAGAAACTTTTGCGGCTGTACGCCAGTTGCCTGGAAGTTGACAAGGCCATTTTGTTCTCTGCCGCCATCACCATCGCTGCGTTCATTCCGCTGTTTACGATGCAGGGAGTCGAGGGCCAAATCTTTGCTCCCATGGCCAAAACCTATGGATACGCAATGGTGGGCGCGATCCTTGCGACGTTTTTGATTACGCCGATGCTTTCGAGCTATCTCCTCCCCTTGACGCTTCAGGAGAAGGAGACGTGGCTCATTCGCGTGCTGCAACGCGCTTACCGGCCGACCCTCAGGACTTGCTTTCGGCATCGCTACATTACTACTGTCACGGGGCTATTCGTGCTCCTGGCATGTGGCTACGCCGCAACTCGCATCGGATCGGAATTCCTCCCCACCCTTGAGGAGGGTAATCTCTGGATTCGTGCCACACTGCCCCCAACAATCTCTCTGGAGGCCGGCGAGCCGTACGTAAATCAGATGCGTGAACACCTGCGAAAACAGCCGATGATCGGCACGGTGATTTCGCAGCACGGACGCCCAGACGACGGAACGGAGGCGACCGGTTTCTTCAATGTGGAACTGTTCGCTCCGCTGGCGCCCTTTAACGATCGTTCCAAGTGGGGGGATATGACAAAACCCCAATTGATCCAAAAGCTGAAGGATGAAATGACCATGCAGTTTCCTGGGGTTGTCTTTAACTTTTCTCAGGTCATCGCGGATAACGTGAATGAGGCTGTTTCCGGAGTTAAAAGCGACAATTCGATCAAGCTCTTCGGCAGTGACTTAAACGTGCTCGAAGAACTGGCCGGGCGAATCAAGAACGAAATCAGTACCGTGCGCGGCGTTCAAGACGCAGGGGTTTTCCATCAGATTGGGCAGCCAAACGTGCTGATCAAAGTGGATCGCGCTCGCTGTGCCCGCTATGGGCTGCAAGTAAACGACATAAATGGCATCGTACAGGCGGCCATCGGCGGCCAGGATGTCACCCAAATTCTCGAAGGCGACCGCAAGTTTGACCTGCGAGTGCGTTTGGCATCGGAGTATCGCAGCGATATGGAAGCGATTCGCCGGATCCCAGTGTCCACCCCATCCGGTGTCGCGGTCATGCTAAGTGATGTCGCGGATATCAGCATGTCGCCGGGAGCATCCTATATCTACCGCGAGAACGCGCGTCGCTACATTCCTATCAAGTTCAGTGTCCGGGACCGCGATCTTGGCGGAACGGTTAGCGAGGCTCAAGCGAGAGTCCAGGAGAAGGTTCCTCTGCCGCCCGGTTATCAGCTGGAATGGAGCGGCGAGTTTGGCGCGCTGCAAGAAGCTAAGGAGCGTTTGACGTGGATTGTGCCTCTCAGCCTGATGCTGATTGTGATTCTGTTATATGGGCTCTTTAACAATATCCGCGACAGCATCATCGCGCTTTGGGATATTCCATTTGCTTCGGCGGGCGGAATCCTTGCGCTTTACTTCACAGGGTTGAATCTGAGTGTCTCCGCAGCCGTGGGGTTTATCTCGTTGTTTGGCGTATCCGTAATGAACGGAATTCTAGTTTTGACGTATTACAACAGGCTTCGCGAGGAAGGACTCGAAAGGGAACCGGCGATGATGCAAACGGCAGAGACGCGGATGCGTCCGCTGCTGATGACCTCCATGTCCGCGTGCGTCGGACTGCTTCCTGCTGCTCTCTCACAGGGAATTGGCTCGCAAGTGCAAAAGCCGCTCGCGACTGTGATCGTTGGTGGCATGTTGCTGGGGCCGATATTCATCCTGCTGTTTGTGCCTGTATTGCGTATCGTTCTGATGCCAAAGACGCATCGACCAGAGGTTCGATAATTTATGATGCTACCTTGTCACGTCACCAGAGTCGCGATGCTCGCGTGTCTTCTGGCACCGGTCATGTTCGCACAGAAATTCGAAGTTAGCCCTTTTGCCGGAGTGACGACCGGCGGAAAAATCCCTGTAGATTTGCAGGCGGCCGATCCCGCCAACCCCGACATCCCGAATACTCGTTGGCTGGGCTTGGGAACAGGTCCGAATTTTGGAATCTCGGCAGGGTATCGTTTTTCACGATATTTCGAAGGCGAGGCCCGCTGGAGTCAACAACGGACCGCAGGATCCGCACGGGGAGAAGATGGTAGAGGTCAAGGCCAGCGCTTGTCAGGAACGCGAGTAGATCAGTTCCATGGGAATCTACTGTTCCATTTCAGGGAGGTTCAAGAGGCCAAGATCCAGCCATACCTATTATTTGGTGCAGGTGTGGGCAGGATTGCTCCGACGGACACATTCCAAGGAACATCCACGACATTCAGTTTTGGAGTGGGGGGCGGCATAAAGGCATATTTCAACCGGCGAATAGGCCTCCGGGCGCAATTTCGATATGCACCGACAAAGTACGATACAGGCCGCTCAGCCGTATGGTGCGTGCAATCAGGCAGTTGCTATACGC
Organism: Bryobacteraceae bacterium; assembly: GCA_037190045.1. GTDB lineage: Bacteria > Acidobacteriota > Terriglobia > Bryobacterales > Bryobacteraceae > JAPKYZ01. Next base: position 192,141 of record JBBCIQ010000005.1, read on the forward strand.
TCCCGAGAAATCGGGACGATTGGGCAACTATCCCAAACTATTGGAATCAGTATGAGTTCAGTATTGGGCCGATTTTCCGATTCTAAGACCGCAGTCGATGGTGGTTTTGTGGGCAATGGCCGGTTCGCGCATCTGGAAAGACAGTGTAAGGAGACTAGTAAGCTGTCGAGCCATAGCCACTAGTACACCTAAAAATCACCATGAGGCGGAATCGATCAATGATCGCGCTTGCGGAAGAACAGCGGAGCGAGTTGGGCAAGGGGGCAGCATCGTGCCAATCGCCAGCGCGCGATGCCGCCCGCGCGGGTCTGATCCTGACGCTGATCGGTGGCCAGACGTATAGCCAAAACATGGTGAATTTGCAGCCGATGACACCTCGTCCAGTGGAGGAACGTTACCAGAGAAATCCTTGCCAAGGAGTAGTCGCTTCACACCAGTGCGAAGATCGGTCTTTTCATACGGGCGATTAGGAGGTGCGTCGAGCGAATCAGACTGATATTCCCGGGATGTGACAATCAATTCCCCAATCGCATTAGTGCGTTCCATTAGACGGCCCGTCATTGTTTTGAAGGTCATCTCTATGCAAAAGCGGGACAGGAGTATTTGCCAAATAGAAGGCTTCGGATATTGTTCAGGTACGACATGGAGGTGCCCGCAACAAGGCCAGCAAAAAGAACGGGGTTCGTAAGCAACGGCGGGCATCTTATCGAAAGTTAATCAAAGGAGGATTCGAATTTTGATTCTTCCCGTCGAGTTCCGACAACTGCGATACGTCGTGGCCGTCGCCGAACAGCTGCACTTCACACGCGCGGCGGAACGGCTGCACGTGACACAGTCGGCACTTACGCGCCAGATTGCCCAACTGGAACAGGATCTCGGTGTGATGTTGTTCAAGCGAGACACGCGGCACGTCGAGTTGACCGCTGCCGGGGAGGTCTTCGTCGAAGAGGCCAAGCGCATCCTGGACTCGACGCACCGGGCTGTCGCGCTGGCCCAGGGCGCGCAGCGTCAGGATCATGGCGAAATCCGCATCGCATACTCGCCCTTGGCCGATCTTCAGGTGGCGGGCGAGATCAAGCAAGCGCTAGCGGGTTCCAATCCAACGCTACGTCTGGCGGTATCCGGCGCGACCACGGCGCAGCAAATCTCGGGGATTCTGGATGGGACGTATCTCATGGGACTGATGGTGCTTCCGGTGAGCGACGTTGCGCTATGCACACAGGTGCTTGTTCGGCAGCAGATTGTCGCCATTCTTCCAGCAGGACATCGCTTGACGCGGCGTCGTCAGATCGGCTTGCGAGATCTCGACGGCGATCCGGTGGTGTGGATTCCACAAGCGCTTCACCCAGCCTTCCACGCGCATATCGCGGAGTGGTGGCGCGGCGCTGGTTATCATCCAACAGTCGAGCAGGAAGCCGAGGGACTAGCGGAACGCATTCAATTCGTGGCGAATGGCGAAGGTATCAGTTTTGCAGCGGAGTCTGTCCGCCGTCTTCATCATCCGGGTGTGGCGTTCCGTATCATCATCGAACCGGAGTTCTCCATTGAGACCGGCCTTGTCTATCGGTGCGATAGCAAGTCAGTAATACTCCAGCAGGTATTGAAGTCCGCGATCCAACATTTCGTTCCGGAAGAGTTTCCCGCCGGGGCGGATGTGGCCGATGACAGTTCGCCTGCGCCGAGCACCCAGACGGACAACTGACGCATCCCGCGAGCGTTCTAGAAATGCGATGACGGGTGCGGCGTTTGCTTCCAGGACGGCGAATCTTTGCAGGTCCGTGGCTCTTACGAAGTGAATCGATTTCATTCCACATATAACAACTCCCGGACCCAATGCTCGCATCATGCGAAGGCCGGCTTGCCGAATGCTTTCGTAGAACTGCGAAGCCGAGTGCAGCACGAGGCCCTCGGCGACAGGTGAATAGTCTTGAGAACCAGGATGCTCCGTGCCAAGGACCATCTGCTGAAGGACAAGATTGGCGATATCGGTACCGAGGAGCACAGTCCCCAGGAAGAGAAAAGGTTGAAGAGTTCGCATTCGGGAATCGGGCCTTTCGTCTAGGCCGGTCTAAGTGTTGAACCTTAGAATAGAGGCCATTGGCTGATTCCGCGATGCTTTGTGAGAATAACTCGATGTTTTCTGTGAATGTCGTTGTTAGCGGTCGGGTTCGACGGAAGGCTCCATTGCGAGGGATGTGGCGGCTTTGCGGACGGTGCGTTCGGCGTAGTCGATCACGTTTGCTTTCTCGTCGCGGCGGTATTGGGCGATGGCGGTGGTGACGACCTCGGATGATTCACCACGGGCGAGAGCGCGTCGGGCGTAGGCCCAATCGCGCTCGGATTGCGACAGACCCGTTGAAGGGTCGCGCTCGATGCTGGCGGATCTGGCTGCGCGGTCTTCGGCCTCGAACTTCGGGAAATATTCCGGCGTGTAGATCTGGCGGGTGAGTTCGACGGCGCGAACATAGTGCGGCGGGGAGTATTTGTGGTTGTAGAAGCCGGGAACTCGAAGGACGCGGGAACAATCGGTAGCGGCGGGGTCTGCTCCGAACTCGCGCACCATGCCGCGCTGAAGGTCCTCGGCCTGGGATTTCTCGAAGCCTTCCACACACCAGAGAACCTGCCATTTGTCGGGTGAGGTATTCACGATGTAGTTCGGCATGGGAACCGCTGCATGGTTCCGCAAGCGCTCGACGGCGGATGTACCCTGGTGGTCGAAGTCGAGATAAACGTGGCGGATGGATTGGATGTCGTCCTTGGTGCGTCCGCGGGCGTGCTCGTCGAGGACATTCGGCGTGCAGTAGATGTCGGCTTTCTGGGCGTTCTGGTAACGGAGCCATGCCTGGAACTCGGGTAATGCGATCTGCTCAGCGGTCGCCAGACGTTGGATAGCGGAGCCACTTCGCTTGTTGACGATGACGATGGCCAGGCGGTCCTTCGACTCGAAGTTGTCGCGGATGAACCGGGATGCGATGTCCTTCTGCATCACTCGACCCTGTAGAGAATTTCGGTTTGGAAGGAGTCGGAATCGGAGTCGAAGCCCCGGACACGGAGTAGCTCGGAGACATAGCGTCGTCCATGCCGTCGTTCCAGGTGAAGCAGAATGTGGACTGCATCACCGATATTACGTCGGACGGCGGCGTACGGTAGTTCAACGCCCGATTGCAGGACGCAGCTTGTGAAGCGAGCCAACGCCTGCTGCGCGGAGTTGGCGTGGATGGTGGAAAGTGTTCCTGAGTGGCCGGTGTTGAGCGCCTGCAAAAGATCGAACGCCTCACCGCCACGGACCTCGCCGAGAATAATGCGGTCAGGCCGATGCCGTAGGGTAGCGCGAAGCAAGTCGCGGATCGTGACGGTGGGCAATCCAGCCTGTTCGCGACGGGCCTCGAATCGCACAAGGTTTCGCTTGTCGATCTGGATCTCCGAAGTATCTTCGATCAGGACGATGCGGTCCTCATCGGCGACGAAAAACGCCAGGGCGTTCAACATGGTGGTTTTGCCCGTGCCGGTACCGCCGCTAATGAGAATGTTTTCGTGAAACTCTATGGAACGCCGAAGAATGTCCAGAACACTGACAGGCATCGAGCCGACGCGGACGAGTTCGTCCGCCGTAAACAACCTCGATTGGAACTTCCGAATCGTGAGTGTTGTCCCACCGACGGAACATGGTGGAATGACAGCGGCGACCCGCGATCCGTCCGGCAGCCGGGAGTCGAGCACTGGCTTCTCTTCGCTGATCTCATCGCCCAATGCGCGGGCGATGTTCCGCACGGCAACTTGCAGAGACTTCTCGGGGATCGAAACACCTTCAACTTCTTCCACACGTCCCTGACGCTCGATGAATACGCGCACCGGGCCGTTCACCATGATCTCCGAGATGCCGTCATCAAGGATCAAATGCTCGATGGGACGCAGAAACGGAAGAATGACTTCAAAGCCCATGCGCCTCCTTCAGATTTCGCCGCGAGCCAACTGCTCGAAGTAGGTCCGGTCGGGATCGAGATAGTACGGCTTCAGGTAGCAGTAGGACGCTGGCATCGGATTCACACCGTCGTAGGCCAAAACGATGGACTGCGCATTCTTGAGTTCCGTGAACACCTTCGGCTCGAATACCCAGTCGCGCTGGAGGTTGTAGCTCTTGGAGGTGCTGATGGTGGCGCGATGCGAAGTGGCCCGTCCGCTCAGGACGCTGACGTGAGCGTCCTGGTCGTTCTCCGACAGGCTGTAGCTCAGCTTCAATTGCTCCTCCTTGCCGCACAACTCACTCGCGGTCCGCGCGCTGAAATCGTCGCTCAAGGACAGGAAGATTTTTGTGCGAAACGTCTGGAGCAGAGTCCGCCAGGATTCACCGGGCAGCGTGGAACGTAGCGAACTGAGACTTTGCGTGGCGACGATCGGAATACACTTGGCCTGCCGCGACAGGGCGAAGAACTTCTCGTCGCCGGTCGGATCGCTCTCGCCAACAGTGGCGAAGCTGTGATACTCATCGCAAAGAAACACAACATCCCGCCAGATGCGTTCCGGCTCACGTTCCATGCGTGGGATTCGATTGAGCATCGCCCGCTGAAAGTCCTGCTTCATCAGTGTGCCGATGGCGCGCGCCAGGCCGGGGTTCGACACCACGGGAAAGTTCAGCGCACACACCTTGCCCTGCTCGATCAGATCGGCGAAGACCGGCAAGGGCGTTCCGAACCTGCCGTCGCGGTTGAGTTCCGGATCGTAGCATTCCTTTGGCGGACAAAAAGTGTGCTTGACGGACGGGTTGTCGTCGAATAGCGAAAGGAATACCGAGATGCCTTCGACAATCGAAGTGCGGAGCTTCGGTTCGATGCGCCGCCAGTCGTGATAGAACCAGCGTTTGACGGCCTCGATCTGCTCGCGCTTGCGGGTCAGGGCTGCATCCTGGCCGTTGCCGGCGTCAGGTCCGGTTTCCGTCACTAGCGAGTACGCAATGTGGTTCATATCCAGAAGACGTAATAGGTCCGCCGAGATCGGCGACTTCATTTCATTAGTAGGCGCGTCCTTCTCAAACGGGAACTTCGCCAAGTCGCGATGAGCGACGTAGTTGGTCTCGGAGACGAGGATGTACTCCTCGGTCTGGAACATGCGCTCGCCTTCGCGAATCCGCATCTCCAATTTCTCCGGATTGATGGCGCATTCGTAGACATCGAACAAAGTCACGTAGTCGTAGTTGACCTTGTGCAGCAGGATGATGAACTTTACAAGGTTCGTATACGCCTGCTGCCAAAAGGGTTCCTTGCCCTTGCCGAATAGGTTGTTCAGCAGGCTGGCGATGCCGTAGGCAAGCGCGTAGGCTTCGAGGTCGTTGTGCAGCGGGTTGTAGCGATACTGACCACCAAGCCCAAGCTCTACATAGTCGGTCTCACGGCCATGCTTTTTCAGGAGAACGGCAACCTTGAAACAGAAGTCGCCCTTTACCTCCAGCACCAAGGCGCTGGCCCGACGTTCGGGATCTGCCGATTTGTAGGCGAAGATCTGCTCGGCAAAGGGGTACATGCAGCAGCTTGTCTTGCCGGAGCCGATTGCGCCGAAGACAGCGACGCCGGTGTACAGCCCGCGATCCGGGATGATGAGCCAGCGCGGATGCTCTGCGGGTTCAGGCCGCTTGGTGTTATGCAATTCGCCGATCACGAGAAACAACTTCTGTCGAAGCGTGGGATTCGGATAAGGCGGCAGCGAGTTTGTACCAATGGTCCGCTCGTGCCGGACGGCGAAGATGTAGAGGAGCGAGAACAACATGGAAATCGCAATGAGCGGCGTTGAGAAAAGCATCGCGACGTAGCCACATCGAATTGCCCAGAAGATGTAGGGCCGATTCACGAGCACAAGCTGCAATAGCGGGTGCTCATCCGGGAACGGTAAATGCCGAGACAGAGCGATACCGGCACTGCAACTGAGCGCGAAGCTCAGGACCATCCGGTTTGCCACAATCTGCCGGAGCATGTTCAAGCCGCCGTGTCTGTTGTTGGAGATGAAATAGATCGCGTCAACTTGCGTGCCGCCTTGAGCGATTCTGAGGCAGCTTTGGTTGGTGTTTCGCACTGAACATCGCCGTGATCTTGGAGCCATGTTGCGAAGGCCTTGTCCCTGCGAAAGATCAGTTCGAGCGCGGCGCTGATGATGTAGTCGCGGCTTGACTCCAGGTAGCGGCCATACTGCTCCAGCTTCCGTAAGAGATCCTTCTCCAACTTGATCGTAATTTGCTCGCGCTCGCGCTTAGGTTGCTTGGGGATGAATGAAGACATAAGAAGGGCTTCCTTTCGTTCACCGCAATTCGCCATGCAAACTGCATGGCAATGAAGATTGAGAAACGGAGGGGCAGGGGCGGGAGTGACCCACAAACGGAGTGGAACGAGTGAGGAAGGTTTCGTGGCGGCATAGCCGACTGGAAACCGGGGTCGCTCCCGCCCCGGCCCCGACCATGGTGCGACGGTCGAGCCGCCATGAGGGGAAGCCGTCACCACCGAATTGACTTTGGAACTCAGGTGGTTGAACTGATGTGATGGTGAACGCCTTCCGCGAAACTGGGTGAACGCGTGATTTTGGCTCCGTTCACGCCACGGCGCTATGATGCGGGCGTTCATGAGGCCACCTGGATGCGGCCGAAGATGTCGTAATCGTGAGGCAGAAGGATCTTGGAGAAACGACCTTTCGGCATCTTGCACGAGGCCAGTTCCGCGAGGATGGCGTCATCACCGAGCGACTTCCAACGCTCGAACAGTTCGACAAAGTGCGGCCCAGAGAACGTATCCATGTCGTCGCGCAACCGGTCCAGACGAACGCGGTCAAAGCTGCTGGTTTGGCGCTGCTCAAATAGAAGCCGGTCGCGGAAATGCTCCAGCAGACGGTTGGCATCCGCGGCCTTGGAAAGCCAAGCACAACCATGTGAAAGGACGCGTTCGAATACGGTTTGCGCCTCACCGAAGCGAGCCGATGCCGTGCCCACGTAGACTAGTTCAAACGAGGGAAGTTCACCGAACAGCGGCAGGTAGTGACGGAGATGCGTCACGAATGCGGCACTGGTTTCAAACCCCGAGTCGATGTAGCAGAACGCAATGTCTGATGCTCCTGGGCGCGTGAACATCGGGAACCGATCCAGGAAGTACCGGCGCGTGTTGCCAAACAGCTTGGCGGGAAGGTGTTCGCGGGTAATGCCACGCTCGCCGCAAAGATACTCTATCTTCTCAAGTTCTGTTGCGAAGTAATGATTTCCCGGATGCGCCAGCACGAAGTCGAGCGCTATCAGACGGGCTTTGATCGCCTGAGGTTGGTGCTCACGTCGGTTGCGGCTATTCTCATCGCTGATGGCGGAATAGAACGGCCGGAAGTGCAAGTGGAACACCTGGCGGTTGTGCTCAAAGACGTGGCGGCGGCAATGTCTCCGGTCGAGCAAATCGGCCACAAACTCCTCGCTGCGCTTGCCGCGCTGGACACCTATCCACGAATCGAACTGGCGGCGGACGAAGTAGCCGCCGTGAAGCGCCACGAGGCAAAGAAACTGCGCCTCGGACTCGGCATATCCAAGCCTCTGAATGTTGATCGTGCGCTGTTCCTGCGTCATTCCGGATTCCTCATAGGGCAAGCACATCGGCGGTCAATTCGCGGCCTTCCCACTCTGCGCGGCGGCCGTGCGAAGTGGAGTTGACGCCGTACATCTTGAATCCGGCACGGACTTTCTGGCTCATGTGGCCGGGCCGATAGTTCTCCGTCGCGAGTTCCAGATCGATGTGCGCGCGGCTACCGTCCGGGTTCTCGTACTCAATGCGAAGATCGGGCAGGCTGATCTTGCCATCGACGATGGGAAGCTCGTGGAGCTTCGCCAGTTCTTCTTGGCGGCGGATGTACGAGATGTCGCCGTAGTCACCCGCTTTGTTCAGTTTGGTATAGATTTTTTTCTTGAACTCGAAGTCCAGAACGACTCGATGGGCACGTCCGCCACGGGCCTCGATTTGGGCGGATTCGGCCTCGTACATCCTATATATGGAGGCGTCGTGGGAAACCTCGGCGGGTTTGACGAATCCCGCGTAAACGGCTTGGCCGTCCGAGACGATCCGGTGCTGTTGAATCAGCCTCTTGGCGCGTTTCGACAGTACGGCGACATGCCGGAATTCCCCATTCTTTCCGATAGTGACGGATCGCCGGATCAACAATCCCTGTTTGACCAGATGATCCAGATCGGCACGAAACTGCTTGGGGTTTGAACGATAGAAGACCCGCTCGATATCCTCTTGGTCAAGAGTGCGGAACTTACCGACTTCGGCAATCACGGCCTGTTCCGTTTCGCTCCATTCATACCGATGGCGGCCGTGACGAACCTCATGGCGTTCGTGGCTCAAGCGGCTGTGATCGATGTGCTGGTAGTTCGTCCCGTCTCCTCCGGCACTACGGTTCTCTTCAGCACTCCCGCTGCTTCCGCTGCGCCCTTGCGAGAGCGTCACCCGGCTCCGTGGGTCCTGCTGCTCAAGGCGTTCTTCGTCGTTTCGATCCAGTCCGCGACTCATAGGGAATGCTCCTTCAAACGCTCCGTCAACTCGTCGGATATGCTGTGGCCGGTACGCAACTGTTTTTCGAGATGAGCCAACTTGCGGCCGGTATCCTTGAGCAGTAGCTTCCGAACGGCAACGTAGATCAGGGCGAATATATTCACAAACAAAACGGCGGCGTAGGCAGCGATCCACGGTCCGTACACCTCCACGAGCAGGTCCCGATAGGGGATCAGAAACTCACATTCCTGGAGGAGAAAGAACGCAATAGCCATGAACAGAATCGTGGTTGCAAAGAAGACATTGGTGACCATGAGAGCCTCCTACTCAAATGCCTGGTCCTCGCGGAAATAGGTGATGGTCAGCCCGAGCGGATTGACCGGAATCATGGCGTTGGTGACGCGCTCCTTGACCACGAAAACAAAGTGGGCTGCGTACTTCTCGCGCTTGATTTCAATGGAGTCACCGGGATTGTAGTAGACCTTCTCGAAGTCCACCGTGGCGCGGAACGGCGAAGTCCGCATGTCCTCAATCGAGACGTTCTTTACTGTGACTTCGATCTCCTGACCTTGGCCGGCGAGAAACGTCTCAATCGTTTTGTTCTTCTTGTGGGCTTCAATCGTGGCGTCCGCCAAACGGCCGTCCAGGAAGTACAACGATCGCGCGAAGTTCTCACGAGCCGTTGCGCGCATCCGACTGTAGTGCTTGGTCACGAAATCCATGAGGAAGTAGCGGATCTCAGCATCACGCGGCTGGTATTCGAGCGAGTCGTAGTGGACCGCTTCGGCGCGGCCAACGTCGTTGATGCGGATGACCAGCGGCTTGAACCGGCTGAAGGTCTGGTAGGTTTTGAGATTCAAAACCAGCAAGCCGAGGCACGCCGCCGCAAGGCAGAGCACGGCAATCTTCAGGTAGTTGCCGGTGACGATGGCCGATCCGTAAAGCTCGACAAAATGGCGTTTGGCGGAGTTCAGATCCTTTTCGGGACGGGGCAACGGTGTGGTCATCGGACCTCCTTGGATCTCACTAAAGACGAGGAATCACAGATTCACCGGAACTGCCGCTGAAGATCGAACTGACCAGCGACGGAATGCGGACGATGCCGTAGGTGAATGCAATCAGCAGAAACAGCAGCGGGGCGAATAGGAGCAATAGATTCGCGCCGTCGTAAGGCGGCGGATGCGAGTCCACGAAATGGATCAACAGGTTGCCGAACACAAACAGATAGGCATTGGCGACGACCTGGTAGAAGGCGTATTGCAGAAACGCCTTGAACCATCCCCAGAACAGCCATTCCATCTTCGGGACGATAAAAAACGGAATAAAGATCGGCCCCAGCAGGACGCAGACACCTGCTGCGATGTAGCCGAACGAAATAACAAAGAAGATGGCGGCTTCGGCCAGCAGAATGGCAATGACAAGCACGGCAAAGTAGATGATCTGGATGATGCTGAAGGCCAGAATCGGCATCTCCAGCGAGAAGTAGACTGTGTCGAGCCGCTGCCAGATTTCGTCGGTCATCGAGTTGTTCAGGCGATTCGCCAGCGCGAACCCCTGGTCGGTGATCAGATGGTGGAAGCTGATGCCGATACCCGGCAGTGGCCGCGAGTAGTACGTAATCATTGCGAAGCCAAAGGCGATCGTCATGAGCAACTGTGCAAAGTGATCGAACTGGAATCCGCGGCCACCTCCGGCGGCGGATAGCGCGCTTTTGATTCCAAACCAGGCGATCAGGATGACGGCCAACGCGCGAAAAAAGTTGAGGCCCAATGTCTCGAAGGTGTCCGAGTGCGTAGTCAGTAGTTCGGTAAGGAACCGGAAAAGATCGTTCATGGAACTGGGCACACGTCACCTCCACACGTGGAAATAGAACCTCGGAGCGCCGCTGAAGACGCGCCCGTTAGGGCATTCGGAACGCCATCATGTCGGCGGCGGCGTTGGCCTTCTGGCTCGATAGAAGGCCGCGTTCATCCGCCATGAAACGGATATGGCTATTGATGGCGCGAGTTTCGGCGTCACGCTGCCGTTTGGCCTCGATCACTTGCTGCTCGGCCAGTGCGACGAGCATCTTGTTGGCATCTTGCGTGTTGCGCAGCGAGATCACGGCGGCGGCGTTGATCTTGTTCAGGACGGCGATCTCGGTGTTCATGTTCGGATCGGACGAAAGAGAATCGTCTTCGAGACCCTGGATCGCCGTTTCGACTTGCCGCGCATTGCTGCGAATCGTGCCGATGGTCTCCATCGAATGCCGATTGGCTCCGTCCGTCAGTTCAACGGTCGCGTAGTTCCTACGCACGCGGTCCACCTGGTCGGCGGGGATGTTGCCGAAGGCCGCGCCGTAGGCGAGCAACCGATCCGCGGCCTCGAGGTAACCGCTGGCAACGTTAGTGCCGGAATTGATCGCGTCGATCCAGCCGCCGGTCGTTCCATAGGTGTTGGTCGCCGTCGATTGCCGCCACGGAGACACCAGCGCACGGTAGCGCGTGGTCATACTGACGGGCACTTGGCGCGCCATCAGGAGCATGTGGTTGTACTGGTTGGTGATCTGGTTGTAGGTTTGGACGAGCTGGCGATACTGTTGTTCGAGCTGGCGCAGTTGGTTGATTGCCTCGGCCCAGTTGGTGGGATCGAACACGGTGATGCCGAAGAACTGCGCCATGGACACACTCGATGCGGCAAGCAGGGTGATCACGAGAATGGTCTTTTTCATTTCGGGGCTCCTTTCGCTGGCTCCTTCGGTTGAGAATCGGGAATGCCGGGACGGTACACGCGGAGCGCCTTGTCTGTGCCCTTGTGCATCTTCTGCAGTTCCTCGGCGGCTTTCTTCTGGGCCTCTTGGAACTTTTGCTGTTCCCGCTCCTCGCTGTTCCCACATCCGGCGAGCATGAGCGCAACTATCAACATCAGTGCGAGTTTCATCGGACCTGCCTCCAGCGCGGCTCCTGTATCACGACCGGCGCACGGTGCCGGTGGTACCAAGCCATATAGGCCAGCGTTGCGACGAATGCGAACAGTGCAAACAGCACGAAGGTTCGCCGGCCAGTAAACAAAAAGCGGAGTAGCCACATTTCATTCGTCTCCTTTACAAATCGCCGGGCAGGCGGTGTCCGGCATACGCGGGCAGCAACAGGTCATCCGCCAAATAGATCTTGATCCGATGCCCTTCGCGAATGGTGAAGGTGGGAAGGATATTTAGGTACCGATCCAGAATCCGCAGCGCGCTCTGCGAGAGACTCGTGGCGACACCCTGGCGGTAGAGGTCCGTGCCGGACGCATCAAAACCGGCGCGTGTATTGACCTGTGAAAGCCCGGCGATCGCGCCGATAGCGAGCGAAATACCGAAGGTCTGCCGATAATGCCGATCTACTTGATCGCGTAGTCCGGTCTCGCCGATCTGGTTCAGTCCGCGGAACTGGTCGAGGTCCACCGAGAAACCGTCTGGCATGACGATGCGATGAAAACTCACCGCCAAGCGTTGCTGCCCAAAACTTGAAACCTGGGCGACTTCTCCCAACACTCGGCTGCCCTTGGGAATCAAGAGGTGTTGCCGGTCGTGCGAGTAGACATCGGTCGTGACCATACAATTCACCGGGCCGGCAAGCGAGCCGGTCAGCCGGTTGGTGAGCACCGTTTCCATGATCGTGCCTTCGAAGAGCCGGAATTGCCTGCCTGTCGCCTGCTGCAAGACGGAGGCACCCTTACGGTTCTGCCGGGGCTGGGATTGGAGTGGCACCTCGCCGTCGATGGCAGGTTTCAGCAGTTCCGTGGGCAGCGGCGCAGATGGCTTCGGTTTCTCAGTGGGTGGTGGCAGCTTCGGCGCTGAAACGGTCGTCGCCGGAATCGCAGGAGGGGGAACCACCTGCGCAGCGGCTTCCCTACGGAGTGTCAAGGCAACATTCGATGCGAACAGCGAATCGTATTCGCGCTTCCGCTCTGCGGCTTCTAATTGCTCCTGCAATCTCACCTTCTCATCAACAACTGGTGTGGGTGCTGCCTGTATCGAAGAGGGCGCGGCGTAAGGAGGCTGTTGCGTCACCACCGCGCCGGGGACCACTTCCCCTCCAAACGCCTGCTTTGCCTGATTCAGTTGGGCTTGCTCAGCAGCGAGCCGGCGAGTCTGCTCTTCGATTCGATTGCGGTACTCCGCAATGCGCGCCGCATTTGGATCGATGACCTGTTGCGATTTCGGCTGAGCCGCACTCGATGTCGGCCTGGACGACGGTCCTCCAGAAAGCGCAATAACTAGGACCATCACCAGAGAGATTCCCGCGATAGCAATAGTCTGGGCATTCTTAGGAAAAATGCCGGGCGGCTTCGGCGCAAGATTCTTAACTGCGCTTTCACCAGTGATCGGATCTGGTATGGGATCGGACATCGCAGCCTCCTGTGGGAAATGATCCTAACTACTCCATGCGCAGAAACGTAAGTTTTTGCTTGCCAATGGCCAGATAGCCGCTGTCGAGCACCTTTGCGACGACGTATGATCCATCCCGGTATTCAAACTGGACCAGGTTCGGCTTGCCGTCTTTTGTTTCATAGAGCGCAGGGGTTTCCTGCGGGTTCGCCTGAATGTAAGTGAACGTGCCGTCATGGAAGATGGCGCGGACATCGAACGGTTTCTTCCCAGCCTGGAATCGGTAAGGGAATTTGAGCTTCCCTGGGAGTTCAGCACGAAACTCGTTGATTCCACGGTTGAGAGCCGTCTGCGCCGCGTCCCTGACCTGGCGCGTCTCCGCTTTCGCGATCTCTACCTGCTGCCGGAAGTCTTCGACTTGCTGGGCGGGCACGAACCGAGGACTGGCGTCGAACGAAGCCCCGACTGTCGCATCTCTGGGTTCGACGAACAGCTTCAGGTCGGGCTCCATATCCGGCTTATCGGATATCTCGGAAAGCGCGAACGAATAGATGTTACCTGCGGCGGTGACCAGATTGAGATTGGTCCGCGATCCTGCCTTGGCCGGTTTCACATAAGCAAAGTTCTGGCTGCCATCGACGATCCAGAACTCCTTGTCGCCGCAAGTGAAGTCGAGAATCTGTTCGTGCTTGGGCAGCACCAGCAGCGTTGTGTAGCGGACCTTGGCATTGATCTGGATGATGTCGCGTTCGCCGTAGTGAACGACGCGCGCGGCCGCATCGTCCGCGAACAGCGGACCACAAGCAAACAGGGAGAGAAGGGCGATGGTCTTCATGAATTGCTCCTTGCAAGGATTTCAAGGCCGCGCGTGAATCCGTGCTTCTCAAACGCTTCGCGCCGCCGCTGATTTTCAAAAGGGTTGGATGTGTACAGCCAGTAGCCCACCGGATCAACGTTCAGATTCAGAACCTTGGAGTAATCTGGCCGTTTGAGGAGAACCTGCTGTTTGGGAACGAGCCGCGCGATCAGTTCGGTTTCCGTCTCGTTCAGATGGAACGTCTGACGGTACGCTTCGCGGTCCATGCCGGGATTCGCGAGAAACATCTTCGTAGCGCAGCTTTCGACGATGACGCTCAGCATCTCGGACCGATCCAAGTCGTCACTCGACTGCGTGGCGAGAATCATCGCCGCGTTCCGCTTCCGCCAGGTCTTGACTGCCTCGGTGATATAGCGGCGAATCGTGTCGTTGCGAAGGAAGCGCCACGCCTCATCCATCACGAACGCCTTGAACGTCGTGGCGAATTCATGGGAATAGATCGACGCATTGGCGCGGTGCAGGATGTAGAACAGTAGCGGCTCCAGCACTTGCGGGTACTTGTCCATGCCTTCGAAATCAAAGGTCTGGAAGCGGGCAAATGTGAGGTTGTCTTCCGCATTGTCGAACAGTGTGCCGTACTGCCCGCCCTGAATCCACTTATGAAGATGCTGGGCGAGATTCCGGCTCAGGATGTTCGCGAGCGTGAACAGGCGGCGCTGCTCGGGGTCGATGGCATAGACGTTCTCTACCTGCTCGTACAGGTCACGCTCATCCTGGCTCGAAAGCTGGTAGCCGCCGGATTCGATCAGCACCCGGACGAACGAAAACAGAAAATGCAGATTTTCGCGAGTTGGTTCCAACCGAAACGGATTGATGGTGAACGAACGCTTCTCTATCCCAACTTGGAGATAACTGCCCTCGAACAACCGCGTCAGGTTCTCATAGGAGCCACCGAGATCGAAGATGTAGGTGAGTGGCTGGTACTTCTGGAGATTCGTTAGAAGGAAGTTCAGGAAGAAACTTTTGCCCGATCCTGTCGCCCCGAGGATCATGGTGTGGGCGATGTCCTGGTAATGAAGATTCAGGAAATAAGGTGTCGCCGAACTCGTTTCGAGGATCGCCAGGTACTCCTGCTCCAAATGGGCATTCTCCGGCTCTCCGGTTCGCAGGCTGAACAGGAATGAAAGATCGGCGTAGTTAGTGTTCAGCAGCCACATTTGGCGGAGGTTGTAGGCGCGATTGCCCGGCACCACGGCAAGGAACGCATTGAGCAAGTTGTAACGCTCCTCGATCAGCACAGCGTCGTGAGTGCTGAAGATTTTGAAACACTCGGCGACCGCTCTGCGAAGCTGTGTCCGGTCGAGCGAATACAGAATGACTGTGAACGAAAACTTGCCGAAGTACGCCCCATTGACTTCCAGTTCCTTCAAGCACCCGCCCAGATCGGCGACAACAGCGGACGCGCCGTCGTCAATCAGCATTTCTTGCGCGTTCGGTTGCTGGTTGCCGATGTAGTTGGTCAGCGACGCCTTCGAATTGTGGAAATGACGGCGCTTGGAGTTGATCTCCTTGCGAATCGCGAGGTTCGATTCCCGCTTCCATTCGCTGGCCACGACATAGTTCGACTGAACGGCCTCCAGTTCCCGCAGTAGCCGCGCGAAGGTCTGCGCGGGCGGTTCCTTCAAGGTCAGGACTTGAACATAGTAGTCATCCAACCGCAGATGGTCGCGATGGCATTCGAGAGTGGAATCGCACGCGAAGTAGTCGGCGTGACTGTCGTATTTAAGGGAGACATCATGCTTGTGCGGTGCGTAATTCATCAGCCGCCGGAAGAATCGAAATGATTCATCCTTGGCTAACAGGCGAATTCCCAAGGTGTCCTGCAGCTGAACGAGAAAGCTCTGCGCCTTGTTGACGAGAGTCTCGCGCGCACGCTCGAGTTCCTCCGCATAGACCGTTGTCCGGCTGCGTGCGGAGAGCATCTCCGCGAAGGTCTGCCGGGGATTTCGCGGCAGCGCCCGGAGCATCTCGATCACCGACTGCGTGCGCCGCCAGTCCTCATAGACCAGCACATAGTAGAGATCGAGGGAGTACAAGGCGGTACTCTTCGCCGACAGGAAGGCAATGCGATTGCGGATGGCCTGCTGCACCACGGGATTCTCATACTCGCGGTGCGGTAACTCCGCACCGTCGCGCTTCATCGCGTACTGATACAGCCGAAAGCTCTCGTTGAAGACGCGGGCACTCGCTTCAAACCGCCGAGCGACTTGATCCAGTTGCGAGTGGTCCAGGCATTCCCCGTCGATACCGTCCACGCGGAATACGACACCCAGATCGCCGCCTTTGGTCAGGAAGCAGTGCTCATCAACGAAGCCCCACAGGCCAATGAGCGTATTCATCGCGCCCGCCTCGCGGTAGTCCCTGACGATCCGGCTAACGGGAACCATGCGGTCTCCTTTCCATAGCGACCGGCCACCAATCCCACTTGGCCGGATCGTACTGCGCCTTGAACTTCGAGGAATTGAGAACGATCCGCAAAATCTGCGGGTCCGCACCGGTCGCCCAGCGCCCGAATCCATATAGGGCGGCGAACATCATAATCCCACTCAGCAGGCTGGCGAAGAAATTGAACGTCGCGCCGCCCATCACGACCGCCATGAAGAAGAGCCGCCGCTCCACGCCCCAGATAGTCAGGGGTTTGTTGATCGACTTGTAGACCGTGCGGAATCGCGGCTCGTTTGACATGATGTTTTCTCCCGTTGATCGTGTTTGCTTTGTCTACGGGAAAAGCCAAGCCATGAAGTTGACTGCGCCGATGGCCATGCCGACTCCAAAAATGATCCCAGCCAGTGCGCGTTTGGACTGCCCCTCACCGAATGCAAACATTAGCCCGCCAACGACAATCGAAACCAGACTGAGTCCGCGCGCAATCGGACCCGTGAAGGAGGCGCGCAGCACGTCCACCGCTGTCTCCCAAGGGGACTGCCCGAAAGCCGGCCCCACAACCAGCGCCAGCATCGCGAGCGATCCCAGCGTGTGTACCCAGAACCGAGCCTTCAACGAGCGGAGTCCAGTTCGTTCGCCGAACCATGCGTGTGAGAGCGTGAATCTCATGTCTGTTTGCCTCCTTCTTGGCCCGCCGGTCGGCATTACGAATCGCCGAAGCGTTCGATGGCGAATCCGGCTTGAGTCCGATCGTAAGCGCGATGAGCGGTTCCGTCCAATGCTTTGTCGGCTGGGATTGATGAGCTGAGGAGATGAAAGAGATAAGACTTGGGAACTTAAGCTGAACCGAGAGCTATGGGGCTAGAAGAGCTGCCATATTGATCCAACAAGCTAAACCCTAAGAGACAATGCAGAGCCGATCGCTCACAAACGCCGTATTTAAATTATCGGCGGCGCCAAAGTTCAGAACGACGACTATACGTCAGGGTGACCAGTAAATCTGCGTCCAACTAACGCCGCGGGGAAGACGTGTCGACGTGCCTGCATTTCTGGAGAAGTAAACTGGCGAGAAAGACGGCAGAGTTCGAACTAGTCCCCTCTTTTTGCGTCAGGAGTTCGACGACCGTTCCACGAATGGTTAGCAAAAACTGTCGAAGCCAATGAATCGAGTTTATTTGCTGATGAGCCACTGGCCAACGGCTGCACCACCGCGCAGAACATAATCCAGGCTAAACGCCATCAGGTCAGTTAGGTGTTCATCTACTTCTGCCGCCGAAATGCCGGGTTGTACTCCGTAAACCGCAAATCGAATTTTATCGACCGGCGTGTCAAGAAGCAGAGCTTTAGTGCTGTCCAAGTCTCCCAGGAGAAAGGTGGACGGATTGATATGGCGATTTGGGTTCACGCGGTGTTCCAAGTGGTTCGCCAAAATCTCAGCTTCACAAAAAGCTACGGATTTCAAAATCTGGCAGGTCACCTCGTAAACATCTTCGACTCTGCCGCCGCTCGGCTCGCCTCCCGCCCCTTTGCAGTGATAGAGCGAGACTTTGATTGTATTGTCCCCCTCCCGTGTTAACGCAATGTAGTCTGCCGCCTCTCCACTCCGGTGGTCATAGATCAGAGCCTCAAGGTTTGGTTGCATCTGAAGCCGGTTACAAAGGAATTGATGAACAGTCAAACATCCATTTGCTTTTGCCGTATCAAACTCTACCTCGATGGCACATCCATCCCAGGTGATGCATTCGAAGTCCCCATCCGCCAATGCACACGCAACAAGGGGCGGCGGCGGCATAGAGTTTATGCCTTGAAAGGAGGATTTGTCCGATCCAAAAAAAGCGGGCGGATTCAGTGACAGCCAACTTGGGAGATCGATCCAATCATCGAGGTGAGTGTGAACGTCGATCGCCCAGTTCGGGTCTAGCAGTCGGATGAGTTGTCCTCCTCCGAGGGAGAACAGAAGTGGAATCGTCGTATCGTCACTCTGAACGCAAAATCTCAACTCTTGGCCGACAACTGCGAACGCCGCCAATTCCAAATCGGTTATCTGCCTATAGTTCCAGTTCGGTTCACCCAACCGACGGTACCTGACTCTTGGAGCGTGCCGATATGCTGTTTTGTGCCACGCGGCTCCGATGATGATAGCGGGCAATTGCTTTAGGGACCTGGAGTGTTGAACAAGATCGAGTTGGGACGCCGCGATACCTTGATTGCCGTTAAGCCTGGTGTTTAGTTTTGAAATCCATTCTAAGTACTCGGAGACGGTGAGCCTCTGGTTACTCCATACGCGTGAGCTACTGCTTGCGCCGATCGTCTCCCGTTCCTCGCCGTCTGCGCCGCTGCCAAAGAAGTGTCCCTGAACAAATGCTCGACCGTCACCTGCGGTCACGGCCCGCTCGGCCCGAGGTCCCGTTAAGACCCGGTAAGATTCCGCTTGTGTGTTGATGGCTGTATTCTTCAGACCGACGTTGTAGAAACGCAAGTCAGACAAGCCAGCTACTGCGCGGCGCGTAAGTTCATAGCTAATTGGTCGGTGCCGGTCCGGACACGCAGTCTGCATCAGGTCAAGATAGAGGCGATCGGTTCGCCGGGATGATCCGATGTAGCACAATCGAGTTGCTTTATTGTGCGCTAGCAGAAAAACATCATGTCGGACGTTCACCAAATCATCGGAGATGGCCCAATTGGGGGGCTGATGATCGACTGTTAAAAGGAGCGTAATCAATCCGTCGTCAGACGTCCACTGCTTAGCGAGTTTCAGCCTGCGACCAATAACCGCTCCGAACTTGTCGAAGTCCGGAGTCTCAGCGCACTCAAAAATTCGAGCGTGTGCGTAGAGCTCCAGAGACAATGGTGAGACCGCGTCGTAGTCTGATTCGGTTTGAATCTTCGCCTTAAGAATATCGAGTATGCCTCGATCGACTGCTTCATCAGCAAGCTGCTGCTGTGCCGCCTCGTCGATTAGAGTTGCAATATCGATGCCTTCGTCGAACAGTTTGGCCGTGTCCTTTCTGAGCCTACTGATTGGTGCGATAAGCGTTGCGTCGCCGGTGGCCTCGCCCGTTGTCCGGGCGAACCTTCCCACGAACTGAATTGTCGGGACCAAGGAGCGGTGGGGTGCATGTAGGGCGGCGATCTTTAGTTTCGGGAAATCAAAGCCTTCACCGAACATGTCCACACACACAATTCCGTCGAGCGTTCCCTGCAGAAGCTCTTCCTCAACTTGGTCCTGCCGCTTTTTAGAAATTTGACTGTTAACAGCAGCGACCTTGGCCCCCTCCGCCGTGTAAAGTTGAACCAGAGCGTCCGCTCCTTTAATCGATGCTGCTCGAGCGAAGAGGCGATGGTCAAAGCCTGCTTCCCGATCCTCTTTAAGCTGCTGAACCGCGGCCCGTGCTACGGCCCGGTCAACCTCTTGCTCGTCAAGATCGTTATTCACTTGGGCGGCGCGAAAGCTGACGCGTCCGAATGCCTTTTCGCGAGAGGCTCGTGAAACGGGATAAAAGTATGCCACACGACCTGGGATCGTTTTCTTATCCCTCCGAAACGGCGTGGCGGTTAGGAAAACGAACCGAGCACTTTTATAGTGCTCTAAGTATTCAGCCCATGTGTCCGCCGGTGCGTGATGCGCTTCGTCAAAGATCACCAGGTCGAAAAGCGTATTTGAACTCTTCGGCTCGTAAACGGGTGACGTGCTTCCCGGCGTGGAAACGACTACATCGCCAGCCTCCAGGTCTACCCAGGCGTCCGCCGACTCAAGGCGGCCCTTCTGTGCAATGACGGTCGGGTTCGGCGTCTCTTCGGATATGAGTTTCAGCTTCCTCAGGGTTGATAGGGAGCGGAAGTGCCCTGCGGTTTGTCTGCGCAGTACGTCCGATGGCTCAACTACTAGGCAACGCTCTGGCTTAAGGACAAATGGCAGAGCCATAATCACTGCTGTTTTTCCGTAACCAGTTGGCAAAGACAGAATTGCCGGTTCCTCGTAGACGGAGAAGTGGGCCAGTGTGGAGTGGATTGCGCCGAGTTGACCGGGGCGGAATCCCGAGTTGGGCTCGCTCAAGGGCTTAAGCGAGAGGGCTGATGTGTGATCTGAAAAAAATCTCGCCATAGTTCTTCACGGCGTATAAACTCCCGCTGTTGGCGGATGGTGCCAGCGGAACGGATCTTATCTTAACCCAGAAGCAATAGTATTATGGCTTGCTCTAATGCTTCTACAGAGAGTGTGCGGGTATAGAGATACAAGAGATGCGAGCGAATCCGTAGGCTATTTTAGGCCGCTGATTGGGCGAAAAGCTTTAGGAAGTAGTCGTCGATGGTGGACTGGCGAACAACTTGGAAGAAGACGTAACAGATCGCCACCGGCACATGTCGCTGTCATCGCTCGCCGTAGTGGCGTCAACGCTTAATTTGATTTCGGTACCGGAAGCTGACTCAGGCCCAATTTGGCCGTGTAACGCCAGGCACTGATCTTGGGCGGCGATGAGATGGATCCTCGCTGACGGCGCAGTGTAGATCTAGGAGTCTATGCGATTCAGTAGTACTGAGACAGTCCTTGCAGCGGCAACTGAGCGACAAACGATCTCATAACGAACCAAGGGCATCCCTAAAGCAAGTGCCGCGGCTTGAGGCTCGATCTGGTTCTCCGATTCCAATACCAATGACCTGATGAGGGCCTCTCGCTTCTTTTGAAACTACCTCACGTTGCGCGATAGCGGATCGATCCGCCGGAGATAGTCCAGGAGCGCGCCGCGAATGCGGTGCTCTGCGTAAGTCTTGACCTTTAGATTACGACACGGATCGAACCGATCCACGGCCTTGATGAATCCAAGAGTTCCCTCAGAGATGAAGTCTTCAAGCTCTACCCGCGGGCATCGACGGTGGAGGCGTCGCGCTAGCAATTCGACTTGCGGAAGGTGCGCGAGGATCGTCTCCTCGCGCCACTGCGACGTTGGAACGGACGAATTATATTTATATTGCATCGCTGTCTCATCCTTGTCCTCTAGGCCGCTGTTGCCTCAGCCGAACTCTTGGGCCGGAAGAATGGCCTTCAAGATCACGGCAGCAGTTTGCTGGATGAAACCTAGCGATTCGGCTAGTGTGGCTTTGTCGCCAGAATGAAGCTGGATGTAGTCGGAACTGGACGTTCCAGTCTCCAGGCCAATGGCATTCGAGACCACAAACGCCACAGCCTCAGCTTCCGTTTCGCGGATGACATGATTTGTCTGGCTGCGCCGGTCGCCGCGATGCAGGAGTTCATGTGCTGTCTCGTGTACCAGTACCGAGAAATGCTCCGCCGCAGGAAGGTTCGGCAAGATCGTGATCTTGCCGCCCGAGGACATCCCTTTTGCCGGTGCGATCTGATCCGAGTATTCGACCGTAATTTCTCGTGCCGCGATGAACGCAGTGAGGCGGCTGCTATAGCCTTGCGGATCACCCTGCACCGTCGCGAATTCTGGCAACGGTTCGCCCTCCGTCTGGCTCACGTCGAAAACGTGCGCCACACGTAACCCAAACAGGCGACTATCGGTGTCCGCTTCGATTTCTGTCTCGGCAGTCCGCTTCTTGCCCACCATGGGCGCGAGAATGACGATGCCTTTCTCGCCCTTGCGGACATGACGGCGGAGCTTGAGCCACGCATGGAATCCAGCAACGTGCGAGGCATCCGGGCGTTGGCTGTAGATCAACAGAATGTTGCCCCAGGAGTATCGATGGAACCGGGACATCACGCTCAAGTACGCCTTGAGTGCATCGCTCTGGCCGCGTTCGAGCGCTTCCATGAGCCGGGTGATGGCGTCTTCGCTGAGTTGCTTGGCTTGTTCGGTAGTCATGGTCGTGTTCCTCGCTTTCGTGAGTTCTCAGGCGCTCCAGAGCGCCGCCGCCCTGTGAGCTTCCTGGCGAAACGAAGGTGCCCTTTATGCGGGCACCTCCTCGAAAGCCGGGTCAGCTTGCCCGGATTTGACGGGACGATCCAGCTTGGTGAGCGAGGTGACGCGGACCTCGGTGATCGACTTCTTCACGTCCACCGGCTTCTTGCCGCCGACCTTCTGCGTATACTCACGGGTGCGAATATCGCCTTCGATCTGTACGTGTGCGCCTTTGAGGAACGTGGCGGCGAAGTCTGCCAACTTCCCGAACACGACGCAGCGATGCCAGGTGGTCTGGCTCTGCCGTTCTCCGGTTTCGCGGTCCTTCCAACTACGCTTGGTGGCGAGCGAGAGGATCGTGAACGACGTATTGTTGGTCTTCGGGGTTTTGACTTCGGCATCCTTGCCTAGAAAGCCAATGAGGGTTGCGCGATTTTGATACATTTTCGGTTCTCCTTGTTCTGCTCCCGGCGTCTCGCGGGGCACCCGAAAAGCGAGCGGAGCCGCTCCCAAGGACAAGGGCAGCTTTTTCGGGGGGACCGCCAAGGCGCAGCCGGTCCGCGCCAGCGGATGATGGGGGAGCCGAAACCCGTCAGGGCCGCTGAAAGCGGAAGCAGAGGCACGCAGTTCCGCAGGGCGCGGCTCGGCCCTAGTGGCCGTCAAGCGAAGCAGGTGCCTGCGAGATCCGGGGCAGACGTGGAGAGAACCGCGTACAGGATTGCGTCCTCGACAACACGCTGGGCTGGATGCTGACTCCCACCATGAAGACCATGCGAGTTCAGAACGGTCTCGCCATTGCTCAGACGGATCGTGATCGGGCGGGCTGCGATCACCGGCGAAATATTCTGGGGGCGTGGGGATGAGCCAAGGGACCACAGGCGCAAAGAGAGAATGACGCTCGCGCCTTGAAGAGCGGGATCGGCGGTCTACGGTGGAGGAAGATACGGATTCGGTTCCGCTCAGCGCGCCTTGCTGGCGTCGTCGAACCGCTTCACGAAGCCGACCAGGCTGACATCAAGGGCCTGACAGACGCGCTGGAGCTCCAGCAGGTCCAGACGGCGCTCACCGGACTCGTACTTGCTGACGAATGACTGAGGGACGCCTAATGACTCCGCCAATGCAACCTGCGTCATCCCGGCACCCTTGCGAAGATCGCGCAGCATGGACAACAGCAGCGGCTTGCACTTTCGGCGTTGCGCTGATGCTCCTTTGTCCATATCCGAAATCAGGATATGGAGGGCTTGACGACTATCCCAAAATCGGATAGCGTCGGATAGGATGACTACCACGGACTCAGAGTTGGCTCATACTGAGCAGTTGTGGGCAGGCGAAATCAGATTGACGGTCTATGTGCCGTGCGAACTGGGCGCCTCCGACGCGCAGAACCTCGTCGTGTCCCTGGCAACACTGGCACAGAAGATTGTGGACGTTTCAGACGTGATGCTTCCGTCTGGCTGCAAAGTTGAGCCCCACATTAGCTGACCGCGCCATCGATGCGCATTGTCCAAACTCGTCCAATTGGGGCGTGCTCGGTCAGGTATCGAGTGGAGAGCAGGTGTCCCAAGTAGGACACATACAAGCTGATGCACCTCCAGACGAATTCGACATCACATACGCTAGCAAGAAAGCCACCCGCCGCGCCGATCAGAAGGTCAAGTCTGGAGGACGCCGGTAGCCCAGCCTCGCTTTTGACGTCATCTGCGATCCACTGGTCAAGCCCGCTAACTTCAGACCGCCCATACCATCCCGACAACGATTGTCGGTGGGTTCTGGAGTCCAAGGGCTCTCGACGGTTTATCCTGCATTCTGGGAGCACACTTGGTGCGTTACGCATCAGGCGCAGATTTAGCTCTTCGTCTCGTATTGTCCGTACAATAGCGTAGGTGTCATGCTCAGGAACAAGTATCGAAGGACGGCATTAGACAGCAGGCATTGCGGGAGGATTCCAACATCTTTTGGCTAGCGGATACAGCTTGCGCCCGGTGTTTCCGGGCGATCGTACCTTGAACCTTTGCAGGGAGGTCTCGACGTAGTGAAAGAGCGCTTTGAAGGGGAAAATCGACCTAACCTAATCGACGCATTGAAGCGCCAGGAATTCGTTGGTGGCGAAAAGGCATTGGCCGAGGCTATGGCTGACCAGGGCGAGCTTCTGGAGTTCGCCAAAGGGCATAAGATCATCGCCGAAGGTGGCGAGGACAACGACATCTATCTCCTCGTGGCGGGTGATGTTTCAATCGTCATCAGAGGCAACGAATACACCGTTCGCAAGGCGGGGCAGCACGTCGGAGAAATGGCAGCCATCGAGCCCTCGCAGAAGCGGTCCGCCGATGTCGTCGCGCATGATACGGTAGTCGCGCTGAAACTAAGCAACCCACAGTTCATGAAACTCGGGCGGAGCTTCCCGCAAATCTGGCTTCCAATGGCGCGTGAGCTGTCGCGGCGTCTCTTTCAGAGGAACGAGCTGATTTCGGCTCCGAACGAGTTCCCCAAACTCTTCATCATTTCCTCCAGCGAAGCCTTAAGCGTTGCCAATACGATTCGCACTTCGCTGGAGCATGAGGTGTTTAGTACCGTTTGGAACGAGGGTGTTTTCTTTGCGGGAGGCTACTCGCTTGAGGCCCTGGAAAAGGCAGTGAGCGAATCGGACTTTGCGATAGCCATCGCGCAGGCGGACGACATTATCGAGACACGGGGGAGCAGACAGCCGACGCTTCGCGACAACGTCCTGTTCGAGCTGGGACTGTTCATGGGCAAGTTAGGCCGCCATCGCGCGCTGCTTATCCACCCCAAGGTGGACGGTTTGAAACTCCCATCGGATCTGCAAGGCCTGACGTTGCTGCGATACGAGCTGGGAGACCCGGCCGACTTGCCTACGTGTCTGAAGTCTGCCTGTGACGACATTCGGAAAATCGTAACGAATCTCGGCGTCCGAACGCTTCTATCACAGGCGGGAACCCTTAAAGCAGGTAGCTAGCTTCTGCCTTTCCGATGCCTTCGTCACAGCCGTATGAATCTCCTGAAGCGCGCGACAAGCGTTTCTTTCTGGCCCTCTGACCAAGGCTCGAAAGAGATCGGGACAGCAAGGGGAGGGGCTCCCGCACGGAATGCAGTGGCTGTCAATTCCAGGACCCGTCCGCGGCCTGAGGCCATCCGGCATACCATCAGAACGAGAAAGTTCACTCCGGCTTCTGGATCTTCCACCATCGACTGCATGGTGCGGATGTCGGTATCGCTCGGCAGGGGCTCAAAACTCGGGTGCGAGTGCCACTCACCCATGTAGTTGAACCGGCCAAAGTCGTTGCCGGTTTCAGCGAAGAATTTCTCTAACTGCGCCCTATGATCGTCAGGGTGACGGATAAAACAGGCATGCGTGCCGCCGCTGCGCTGGACCGACAGTTCGACGAGGCGAAACAGTTCGTCCCGGATATGCTCGCCCATCAGCAAGCCGCCAATTTCTTTACGCCGCGCCCGGCGCAACTCATGCTCAAGGCGTTCAACTACCGGCCGTGCCACCAGAAGCTGCATCTTTGTATTCTGTGAAGAGTTTTTTAACGAATTCAAAGTCCGCTTCCGCTTCTTCGACATCCTCGACCGTTTCCGGTTCGGGAAGAGGCGAACCCACGTCAATCGGACGGGTATCGAACGGCTGACCGAAGATCCAGCCTTGGGCAAGCCCAACCATGTAAACGGAGTTCGGAAAAATGGACGGGTCGCGAGGGATTAACAGGTCTATCGCCATGCGAGCCGCATGACCTGCCATGACAGTCACATCGGCGTCGTCGGCGATCGCTGGTGAGTCGGGTTCACCGCCGTAGCGATGCGCCGGTCGCGAAAGCACCTTGCCCTGATCGGCGCACCAACTCTCAATCGCGCGTCGCATCGAGGCCGGGTCCGGTTCTCTGGACGGCCTGTAGCGCGCCACGAGGCCGCCAAACCCGCCGCCAAATACTTCGGCCCAGACCATCGGCTTTTTTGAAATCGCGACGGCAGCACAAAGGTAGTTAAACACGCTGGCATCCGCAGTCGCATCGACTATTAAGTCACTGGCGGCCAAACTTTCCAGCAACGTTTCGATGGTTCCACTCGACTCCTGGCCTCCAAGCCTTACTCTGCGGACGGAACATGAAGCCGTTGGATTCACCAACTCAATCCGTCTGGCGACGCTTTGCGCCTTATGCGTGCCAACGTCGCGCCAGTCAAGGTCGTGGCGAACGAGGTTGTCCGGAAGGAATAAATCGTCATCTACCAGCAAGAATCCGCCGACGCCCGAACGCGCGAGCATAACAGCGATCTTGCTGCCCAGCGATCCGCAGCCAACAATCGCCACTCTCCGACCGGCTAGGGTTTCGTGATTCGTATCCAGCCGGGGCATGAAGGGCATCGCGGGAATGACGGCGACTTCCGAAACGGTGTCGTCATCTGTACTGAGATAGAACACACGGACGCTTTCACCGCTTACGACCACGGCGTAACTCAGGTCGGGCAATGTGATACCCAGCTCCGCGATGGCTGCATTAAAGGCCGAAAGGCTGTTGATAGGCGGGAAGCCTCTGCCCGAAGGCCACCTCAAAATCGCAATGTCCTGGGCAAAGCCTAATTCTGTGATCTCCGGCACTTCATCCTTCCAGCATCTTCCGTCAGGCAAAGTGACAGACGCGATGATGCGGACAACGCTCTCGTTGTGGCGATAAATAACTGCCGAACTCGCAGGCGCCATCGTTGCCTCTGGCAGATTCTGCAGCTCTTCCTTAAGCGCCCGTGTCATGAGAACGCGGCTGCGGTTTCCTCGGAAATCCTGTCCCATCGTTGTTTCATGGCGTGACGCCACCTCTGCCGCAACGCCCGGTTCCGGTTCTTCGCCCAGGAATAGTCGCTGGGCACTTTCGACCATGTCGGCCCCTGAGATGTCCTGATGCCAGTTGTCTGGCCCATGCTCCAGGCAAAGCTCGCCCCCCGCACCGTACTGATGCTGCGACCAGCGTGTTGTATCGCCGCGCGGGACCACCTGGGGAGGGGAGAAAGGAAAGTGATTGGGATAGATGAGGGTGATCGGCCTATATCCCGCCGGCACCGAGATGTCAGCGTCCCACACCACCCGGAAGGTGCTGTCGATCCGCCAACCTATTGGCGTGAGCCATCCCGCGCGGGCGGCCAGCGCCTCTAGCGCTTCGCGCTCGCTCTTGAAGCGCCGGTAATTTTCGATATGCCAGATCATGCAAATCCGGCCGGTTTCGACGGTCCGGCGGCGCGGCTGGGAAAGCTGAATGGCGCGGCGGCGGCAGTAGCGGGCTTCAGCAAGCTGGAAGACTCCAGCGCTTTAGCTGCTTTCGCGCTGCTGTCGTTCTTTTCGGAGAGTTCCTTCACCGCTACGTCGTAGGTTAGGCCGGAACGCTTCCGCCCCGTCCCGAACAGCGATCGGACGGCGTCGGTTGCGTTCTTATAAGCCGTTGCACCCAGCGCGGTTTCCGTGCCAGAGCACCGGCTTTGCTCCTGCTCCGCAGTCAGGACGCCGCGGCTGACGGAACAGCGGACAAGTTCACCCTTCATGCCGAGCCGGGTGATCGTCATCGGGCCAAACTCAAATCCGATAGCCAGGCCCAGGCTCGATGCGTCCGTGCTGTCCTCCTTGAGCTTGGTAAGCGCGAGGTCAAAGCTACTGCGCATTCCGCCCGCGCAGAGCGTGAGGTTGCTGATGGTTTCCTTTTCGTCCGTGATCTGTGCGGTTCCTTCCACTGCCAGGCCATGCACGCAATCGCCGATAAAACGCACTTTGCGCCCAGCAAAATCCGTATGGAGAACCGCGTCCAGTTCGCTTCGCAACACGTGCAGGGCACGAACGACATGTTTTGCCGAGTTGTCGGTTGCGATGTTCGCGGCGACATAGGCGGTGAAGCCGTCAATGTCCGCATACACCGTCGCGGCATCCTGCCGCCGCGAGTTCTTGACGGACAAGGTTTCGATATCGAGGGTGCTAAACGGGGGAGTATGGCCCGAAAACTCAAACGCGCCGATCGGGTTCTTGGCCAGATCGTCTTTCCAATCCTTCACGATGTCGTCAGCCGTCACACCAAGCTTCGCTTTGTCCTTGCTCGTGGAGATTTCGTCACTGGTGACGGCGGTCGTGTCCTCGTTATCGGCTTTCTTAAAGCCGATTGCCGTTCGTGCTTCGTTCGTGAGATAGATCCCCGTGGCATTTCCACCACTGGCGCGTTTGGCCGCATGATTGGCAGGCACTCCCAGGAACAGCGGTTCGCGATGTCCCCTGCGACCGTTATTCAGCGCCAGTGCCTTGCCCGTATCTATACCGATGCGAACCTTCGCTGCCGGGTGGTCGGCGTCCTCGCCCGTCTGGGCGAGCACGTCGATGATCAGCTGCGCCATCGCGACTGCCTTGTGAACACGGTCTGCCTCGGCGTCGTAAGG
Source organism: Bryobacteraceae bacterium (assembly GCA_037190045.1). GTDB lineage: Bacteria > Acidobacteriota > Terriglobia > Bryobacterales > Bryobacteraceae > JAPKYZ01. The sequence continues at coordinate 220,545 of JBBCIQ010000005.1, forward strand.
CTTGGAGACGACCGTGTGCAAGCGCTGGTTATGGAAGTCTACGAAAATGGCATCAACACGTTCGATGATCCGATATACCGCGCGGTAGTGAAGGTTCAGGAAGCGAAGGGTGCGGCGGTGACAGGTCTCTCCCTCGACGTCGGTTACATGCAGCATCTTGGAGAGATTGAGGATGTCAGCGTAGAGATGAACCCCGTTCACGCGATAGGCGACGTTGCCCGGAAGGTTCGTCAAATCCGTGTCGCGGACGTATTCTTTGATCTGAATGTCCTTGATCGGAAGCCCGGAAATCTTGCTATCTATCCGCTTTCCTGCGCGGTCCTTATTCCAACTGCGAGATGCCACGTTCGTATACTCCGTTTTTCAACCCCCCGGATAGTGCATGAAATCGCTGTCCGGTCGAAGAGGTCGCTCCAGCGGACCCCAATAGATTGACCAAAACCAAGCCAGGCCACTATAAGTGGAGATGGCGTCACTCTCATTATAGCAAGCTTGACCTGTATGTCAAGCTGAGCTACAGTGTCAATAGGTGCATCCAGCAGACGGCGATGATTCCCGATTTCGATACTGACGGCCTCTTGCCTCCGGGGGACTATGAAGTCTCTTTCGAGGAGCTACGGCAGTCGGTACTCGTCGCTGGGAGCGCAGTCTCAAAGGGCAACTGGGATGCGGCGTGGCGGGCTCAGCTCGTCGATAACCTGGAAGTCCTGACCCGCCAGCTCTGGTCGGTCGGCATTCGCGATGTTTATGCGGACGGCTCATTCGCCGAAGACAAAGCGCATCCTAACGATATCGACGGATACTTCGTCTGCGATCTGAGCCGCCTGATCACGGGAGATTTGGAACGTCAACTGAACCTGCAGGACCCCTCGAAGGTCTGGACGTGGGAACCTGCGTCCCGCAGGCCGTACCGCGGCTATCCCAAGAAGCAGCTGCCGATGTGGCATCGCTACCGGGTAGAGCTCTATCCCCATGTTCCCGGCTTCGGCGTCGGCTGCGGCATTTTCGACAAATACGGCAACGAACTGGAGTTTCCTTCCGCTTTTCGGCAGTGCCGGCGAAACGGCAAACCCAGGGGCATCGTGAAAATTAAATATGGAGGTCAGCCATGATTCGCAATGAAGCTGAGTATCAAGAAGCCTCGGCTCGTCTAGCTGACGAGCGGCAGCGCCTCGCGGAACATCGCTCACGCCTGAGAGAAGCGGGACTTGGCGAGGAAGAGATAAAGCGCGTCATCGATCCAATGGAGTCGTTTCATCTTCAGTTGAAGGAGGAGGTCGAAAGCTATGAACGCCTGAAGCGCGGAGAGTTCGACGAGCTTGAGAATTTTCGGGGGTTCGGCCACCTGCTTATCTCGCTTCGCATCGCCAAGGGCATATCCCAGCGGGAACTCGCGAAACGTCTGGCAGTACACGAATCGCAGGTTTCACGGGATGAACGGAACGAGTATTTCGGAATCACGCTGGATCGGGCGGTCAAGATTCTAGATGCGCTCAACGTCCGGCTTCACACCAAAGTCGAAATTGAGCCGCCGAGGGCAATGGCTATTGCATGACACCAGCTCAAGTACCTGCTTCCCGTAGCACCCAGGACGAACGCAAAGAGGCACGTGATCAACTTACGCTGATTCTGAGCTTCTTTTCACGCGTGGACGCCAAGGCGTGGGCATTGCTTGCGATCAACACGGCGATGCTGGGAGTGCTCGCCTCGAAAGCACCTTCCTTTGCAACTATGTCAGCGTTCACCTACGGATTAGCGGGAATCACGGTGGCTTTAATAGGAGCGAGTCTGTGGTTTCTGTATCGCGTAGCATTCCCGGCCTTGGACGGCGGACAGGAGTCACTGATCTACTTCCGGGAGGTTGCCAGGAAAACCGAAACTGCGTTTATCGGCGCATTCACCCAGCAGGACGAATGTCTGCGAGTGAAAGACCTGCTTGGCCAGGTATGGCGCAACTCTTGTATCCTAACGGCGAAATTCGATGCCCTAAAGCGGGCGTTCATCTTCGTGGCGCTCGCAATCATTCCGTGGGCCATCACCGTCGCCCTGTTCTCGTCGCAACTGCCCGGCGTTTCCGTTATCGCGAAATGAGTACGATGGAAGACGAGCTCACGACCGCGGTCAACTCCATACTCAAGACCGGCTGGGATTCGAGTGCGCCGCCGTTATGCAGGAACACGGTGATCCCCGTGCCTTGGAACGTATGGTTGCAAAACTCCTCGCTCAGGCCCGATGCCCGGCAACGGTCCTTCACGACGGCCAACATATTGCGCCGATCAAGCGCCTGGCCGGTTAGGCGTTGTGCCTTGTCGAGTGACTGGAAGAGGGGAGCCTTGGGATCGTCGATGCCCGCCGCGGCGAGGTAGGCGTCCAGGTACTCTTCGGCCTCGCGATGCAGCCAGACCAGTTTTTCCTTGTTGCCTTTTTCCATGAGGCGCAACCTGGCACGTTTTCCTTCAAGACGATAATCATTGCGCCCGAGGCCGACGACCGCGCTCACGCGCGCGAACGTATAGGCCATGATGGCGATAGCCGTCGCGATCCACCTCGACGTTCTCCGCCTTCCTCAGGCCCGCATACACCCAGACCTCAAGTCCCATGCGATCCGATTGTAGATCGCTGCGGGAGAAGCAGCGAGAAGCAGCACCCCAAACGTGCCCCCTGCTGATCAATCCAGGTACAATCGTACTTTTCAAACCCGATGACAAGGCTCTGCGGCTCTGGTACAAGGTTTCGAGTGTAGTGAGCCATCAGGCGCAACGATGCATATCAGCAAAACGAACACTGGCGGTACGAATGCATTTCCCAAATCCTGCAAGGACGGATGGGAAAACTGTCTGATCATCGCGCCGAAGATCTCTACTGAGGAACTGGTCGCCTCGGGCACCCAGCCCGCGGGAAGGCGTTGAGCATGGTGCCGCGCCATCCAAAGCTCTACCATATCGTCCACGTGGATTGATTGCCATCCATAATCGCCGAGGGACGCCTTTGGTGCGACGCAGAGGTGGTAGCACGCAATCCAGCGGGGACTACTATCGGCATGACGGGCATCAAGCAGCGTCGGCTGACCGAGCTCACGCTCAGCAGCCATCCTGAGTTGCACGTAGGGGATTGCGTCCCATTCTATTTTTGCCCGCGTTCGGTCATGCTGTATCTGACTTATCAAGCCAACCACGCAGAACTCACATACAAGGGTGGCAGGGACCGATCATACATCTGGAAATGGTCCTTCAGTCTACGGTTTCCTGGGCGGACGACGTTGGTCTGCGTTGGGCTTTTACCCTTTCGAACGCAGGCTCATATTTCTTCGAAGATCGCTGTGACCTGGACGAGCTCGGAGAAATCGACTGGAATGCCGTCCAAGCACGGGATTGGCGGAGCTGCAAGGACAGAAAACAGGCTGAGTTTCTTGCAGAGCGATATTTTCCGTGGGAACTCGTGGAGCGGATCGGTGTACTTTCCGAGCAACAATACCGAGGAGTTGTGAATGCATTGGCAGCGAATGGACACCGGCCCGGAGTTGAAATCCTCCGCGATTGGTATTACTAGGATAAAGAGGCCGACATGATCGATTACCGTACTGGCGACATCCTGAAAGACGAGTCCGAAGCGCTCGTCAACACGGTGAATTGTGTTGGAATCATGGGCCGCGGTATCGCCCTTCAGTTCAAAGATGCCTACCCGGATAACTTCAAGGAGTACGCCGCTGCCTGCAAGCGGGGAGATGTTAAGCCCGGCAATATGCTGGTGTACGAAACCAACGAGTTGACGGGACCCCGTTACATCATCAACTTTCCGACGAAACGGCACTGGCGCGGGAAGAGCCGGATTGAAGATGTTAAGAGTGGCCTCGTGGCCCTCGTAGAGGTGCTCCGCGAAAAACGTATCCATTCGATTGCCATCCCGCCATTGGGAAGCGGACTGGGAGGCTTGAATTGGGCAGATGTTCGCCCGCTTATCGAAACGGCGATGCGGAAACTTTCTGATGTGCGCGTAACTGTGTACGAGCCCAAGGGTGCCCCTAGCACGGAGACGATGAGCCACAGCCGCAATGTGCCGAAAATGACAGCAGGCCGAGCCGCCCTCGTGGAACTCATCAACCGATACCAGGCAGGGCTACTCGATCCTCAGGTGTCTCTGCTTGAGGTTCACAAGCTGATGTACTTCCTGCAGGAATCGGGCGAACCATTGCGTCTTCAGTTTCAGGCTGCGCCGTATGGCCCCTATGCTGAGAATTTACGTCACGTGCTTCACGCTGTCGAAGGTCATCTGATATCAGGCTACGCGGATGGAGGAGATGCTCCCGACAAGCTACTGTCTTTGGAGCCCGGAGCAACCGAAGATGCCACCGCGTTTCTCGCCGAACACGCTGACACCACAGGGGTCGGTTCGACCGCGTTTCTGAGCTTGTGAGAGGCTTTGAGTCTCCTTTTGGGCTTGAGCTTCTCGCTACAATCCACTGGCTTCTCAGGAACGACGAGGTGGCCTCGTTGAGCCAGCTTGTTGACCAGGCGTATGCTTGGAACGAGCGGAAACGAAAGTTTACAAAGCGGCAGATTGGTATTGCGGCTGACGTGTTAGCAACAAAAGGGTGGACCCGCCGAGTTCAGCCAGCCTGAGTCCTTCGATGATCCGGACCAGGCGCTCAAACAGCATAGGCCGTCTGCTTTGAGGCCACGCTGGCAAAATGACGTTCTTGAACAATCCCAAGCCTCATGCGAGCTTTGCACATTGCGGCCCTGACTCAGCAAGGTGGTCAATGCCGGCAATCTCGGCTTCCCAGATCGGCATATGCTCGGTCCCCCATCCGATGCGCATCCGATCGAGGCCCCGATTGGCTTTCTTGAAGAAGTCACCACAAGCCCTTGCGCGGTGATTGTCCGCAACAGCAGGCTGGCATTCCGGATACAATCGTACCTTCAAGGGCAATGGCGGCAACGGAGCATCGGGCCAGCTCTGTTCGGGAAGGAACCGATAGTGCGATGGCGCTGGAAGGCCTTATGCCGATCATTGCAATTTGTAATTGTATGTGCTTTCTTGCAGAGGTTTTGAAGAAATTTCAAAGGTTAAGGTTGTGACAAACGGGGATTCAAAGACAAACCACAACGGCCACAACGGATTCAGCCGCATCAGGAGGAACCCCGATCGTCTCCTGCCAGTCGTGAGTTTGTTCTCAGGGGCCGGCGGGCTTGATCTGGGCTTCTCGAAAGCAGGCTTCAGCCCCGTGCTCGCTATCGATGCAAATGCGGCTGCCTGTCTGACATACGAGCACAATCATGCTGGTACGCGCGTTTTAAAGAAGGATCTATCCGATCTGCCGAAGAAGTACGTACTTGAACGGCTATCGGAATTTGCCAGCGCAGTTAAGCCCATCGGCGTCGTAGGTGGCCCGCCTTGCCAGGCATTCTCGCAGGGTAACGGCCACAAGCGTGATGATGATCCTCGTGCCCTGCTGTCCAAACATTACGCGACGATTCTGCGTGAATTAAATACGGCGTTTAATCTGGATTTTTTCGTTTTTGAGAACGTGATTGGATTGAAGCATAAGCGGCATGACGAGCAATTTACGCTCTTCAAGCAGCTTTTTGCCGCGGCAGGCTTCGAGATCTATGAGTCCGAACTGAATGCCTATGACTTCGGAGTTCCGCAAGTGCGCAGGCGTCTCTTCATTGTCGGGATAAACCGTTCGAAGTACCCGAAGGTTGAATTCCATTTTCCATCGCCGAACGGACACGAGCGAAAGAACGTCCGCGATCTGATCGAAGAACTGCCGCCCCCGATGTTCTTCAGCAGGCAGGTTGGTAAGGCAGAGATCCCTTTCCATCCAAATCATTGGTGTATGGTTCCCCGATCTGAACGCTTTTTTGACGGGTCGCTGAAAGAAGGCGACATAAAAGGCCGGCCGTTTCGAGTGCTCCGGTGGGATGCGCCAAGCTGGACGGTGGCGTACGGGCACCGTGAAGTCCACGTACACCCTACGGCGAAACGGCGTCTGAGCGTCTACGAAGCAATGCTGCTGCAGGGATTTCCACCAGAATATGAACTGCGTGGGACATTGTCTGATCAAATCCGTCTCGTCTCCGACGCTGTACCGCCGCCGCTGGCGGAGGCAATAGCGAAATCCGTTGTCAGGACTTTGGGCTATGACGCAAACGCTGCCACTTCTTCAACTCGCGCATCCAGAGCATAAAATTCTCTGGACGGCTTGCAGCCAAAAGTCGCCTGTGGTCCACGGGACCACCCTCAAACGATTCTTCGTACAGTATGCCCGAAAGTTCTCGCGTGCCTTTCCCTGGCGATCGCCGGGTGTCTCTCCCTTCGAACTCCTGGTCGCCGAAATGTTACTGGTGCAGACAAAGGCCGAAGATGTTGAGAAACTCTGGTCGCACCTCGTACGGCGCTATCCCTCAGCCCAGCGGCTCGCACGCGCCCAGACGGGCAGTCTTACGAAGTTTTTGACACCGCTGGGGCTGCAAAACCAGAGAGCCCGAGCACTTAAATCGGTTGCGAGGGCGATCGTCGAGCGATTCGGCGGCGAGCCACCCAGCTCGATTCCCGAATTGCTTTCGCTGCCATATGTGGGACTCTATGTCGCATGCGCCGTCGCCTGCTTCAGCTATGGCGAGCGTGTGCCGATTGTAGATGCCAATGTACTGAGGATCGTCGGCAGATTGACTGGCATTGAGCCTGGTAAGGAACTGCGGCGCAGCCCAGGTGTATGGAACGCTGCCTGGGCAATTCTGCCAGCGAATAACTTTGCGCTGCATAACTACGGTGTGCTCGATTTCGCGGCGGGAGTCTGCAAGCCCAGGGTTCCGCTTTGCCAGTCGTGCCAGCTCAACACAATCTGCGCTTATGCCCGAACGCTACTAGACGAGCGGGCCGGGGGCGAGACAACAAAGGATTGCTCGCGTGCAATATCTGGCATGGAATGATCTTCTAGCTGCCCATTTCTTCAAACCAGAATCCGCCGGGCGGCGGGTACACCTTTCCGTTGTTTCTGCGACGATCAATGCTCTCGCTCCCACGTCGCCTGATGCCAGAGCCGATTTTCTTTCAGCAGTTAAGCTTGGTCCTCCGTGGGTTACGCGGCAGGGCATCTGCCAAAAAGCCTTGCAGTCGATGACAGGCTGGCGGCAAAGAAATCTCGGCTTTCCTCCCTATGTGGGATATCTGTCGCTGTTCGTGCTGGCTGCAGGAATCGAGGGAGAGTTTGCACCCCACGCATACTACCCGCGGTTACGAACACTGCTCGATGAAAGCCCTGCGTTGAGCCAATTCCCGTCATTTGATCGCATGCTGGAGCTCTGGGATGATCTCGAACGATGGGCAACGCGAGATAAACGAGGAGAACTTGGCCAGTTTCAGGCCGACATCGCCGGAGGGTGGATTAATGTAGGCATTCCGGTCGCGCAGGTCATTCTCAGCGACCAGGAACGCGATCGGCTTCGCACAATCTTTGCGGAAGCTGGCTTTGATCCAGGATCGTCGCCTTCAGACGAGCAGTTCGCAGCCACACTCGTGGCTCGCGGGCACCAACGACTTCGCCCCCGAACGCTCCACCTTCTGCAGTCGTCAGGCCAGGCAAACTCCGATGTGCGGCAACTCCTGATATCGACGGCACTTGATGAGCTGAGGGAATGGAATGGAGAATTCAGAACGGAGGATGGTCGTCCCACACAGATTTATGGGACTCTTCGTATCTGCGCAAGCCGGGTTGATCGTGTTGCGCGCCGGGCCACGTTCACACTCAGATGCAAGACCAGCCATGAGATCCCTGATGAGGGTCTTCGGCTGGTCCTGGCCGGCGTTGACCCACCGCTGAAGTGCCTCGATTACGTTCTGGGATGGTCAAGCGAACTGGCTTTGGAGAACAATGGCTCGTTGTTCGATGCGAGCACTCTGGACTGGGGATCTGGTTGTTCGGGTCAAGCAAACGACATTGGTTGGAAATTCAGGTTGCCTGCGTCAGAAGTGCGTCTATTTGCGGACGGAAGCGGGGACTCCATTTCCGGCCTTGTAGAGATTTCCCGGTTGCCGAAAGGAACACCGTTTTATATCGCGTGCAATGCGGCAGCCATTCCTTACATCGAGAGCTGGGGACGGGCAGGGTGCAGAGATTTTGTTGACCTGCAGATAGAGTCTGGCCTTCCGGCCGACTGGAAGCTATACCACTCAAGCGCTGCTGAAACCGATGCGGCCGTTCGGAATCGCTTCTCCCCGCTTGCATTCAATTCGACTCTGCGAATCTCGTTTGAAAATGGCGTCCGAAGCGTCGGCAGTCAATATTTTACGTTCGGTCTTCCCGACCTCGTTGTTGATGGTGACGTCCCGAACCTGTCTGTCTTCTGCGGAAGTACACGCCTTCAGGCAGGCGAATACGGCCGTTATGTGATACCCGAAGCCGGAATCCATGACGGGAGAATTTCTATTGAGATCAGAGACGGCGATACCGTGCTCGCGAAGAGAAGCCTCTTCGTAAGCGACGACATCCCGACTTCTGGCACCTACCAGTTCACCGGCGACCGGTTCGGCGGCCGAATTGAGGCGCAAGGTTGTGATGGTTTCGTTGCCGGGGCGACGGCAAGTAGCAATACCCCTCCCTACCGTGGTTTGTTCCTGCCCCTGTCCAATGGTGAAGTAGTCCGCGCTCTGATTGGGCGTGCTCCGGGGCAGATCGCCTGGGTTTCAGAAGGAGAGCAACCCGATGGCTGGCAGCCAGTCTGGGCAGTCATCATGCGGCGGCGAAGGGGCCACGCACTCTTCTGTGGTTCGGGCGTGACGGAGAGCCTGCCGGCTCAGCAGGCGGAGGGGGACAGGCGCTCGATTCAGGACTGGAAGCAGGTTCTCTGGTATCGCCGCAAACGTATCGAGTCTCCGGAACACCCGGCCCTGCGGAACTTATGGCTGTCATACCAGGAAGAGGCTCGCAAACTATGACAGCTGGTGATCGACTGCTATTTGCAATCTCTGCTAAACGGGAGCTGGGCTGGCCTTCGTTCAAGAAGATGTTCGAGCAGATTTGTGCGGAGTCGCTCGCAGAAGATGAATTGAGGGATGCAAATCTGGCTCGTTATGAGACCGCGCGCGGCCTGGACGCGCTCGGTCATCTGGACCTCGACTTCACCTCACCAGCCCGTTTGTACGTAGCGCCTCCGGCGATGGCATTGCTGCCGGTTTCCGGTCTCCCGGTGGCTGTGCTGGCGGGAGCACGGTCGCCCCGCACGCTGCAGGAACTCAGCGCGCGCATATTAAGGCGAGGCACCAGCCTCGTTCTGGCCGCTACAAACCAGCCCCAAGAACCCAGGAGTTTTCCCGCCCGAATTGCCGTGTTAGCGGAAACCCGCGGGGACCTTCGTTCGCTGGCTGTGGAATCCGGACTGGCGTTTCAGGAAGAACCAGCCTCCTGGAGGATCCTGAACTTCGCCGGTTCGTTAAGCGAGTATATGACCGGGATTAAGTGGCAGCGCGGCGATGCTCTCAACTGGGAAAGACAACAGTTTGATGTGCAGGGTCTCCGCTTCCTCAAGACACCATCGGGTAGTGAAACGGGGCTTATCAGATACGTTCATCCGTCAAGGCAATATCCGTTATATGTCCTCTGGAGTGGCGCGGATGCTGCCCATGTTGATCCAGACTGGGGAAGATTCGCGATCCTAAAAGCCGCGGGGCGAGATGTGGTTTTTTACGAACGCTCCACAGGTGCATTCATCGTTCCGGTAACCATTCCACTTCCCAGATTATTTGCGCGCGCCATGTGTTTAAGTTCCGGTCTTGCACCCCGTATACTGCCGGCTTCGGCTGTATCCGTCCCGCTCGATGCTCCGCAGTACAGGGTGTACACCAACGTTCCGCTCGATCACGCGCACATGGCCGCGCGGAAGCTGGACCAGAGATTGAATACTGACGTTTCATTCAGGGGAGAGGACAATGATTGATCCTATTGGTTCTTTTCAGGAGGTTCGGGAAAAACTCCTTCTTTACATCCGGACAGCATTTGCAACGCAATTCCCGGCAGTTGAAGAAGAGCGGGAACGCCTCTTGCGAACACAAGGAACACTCTATCGGGAACCCTGGATCGAGCCGCTCGGCAAGTATGTTGATGTGAAACCAATTCGGGATCTGGATGCTGCTGACGCACCAGGCCTTACTACGCAGGAACTGCAGGACCTCAAGGATTTAGCACTTTGCGGCCTCGTTGGTGACTATAATCTCTTCGCGCATCAGCTCACGATGCTGCGAAACGGCCTTCGCGGTCCCAAAGCCGTCGTCACAGCAGGTACGGGCTCGGGCAAGACCGAATCATTCCTTTTGCCTCTCATGGCCTATCTCGTGAAGGAGTCCGCCCGATGGAGTGCGCCCGGCCAGCCTGCTGCCCATTGGGGTGACTGGTGGACCGATACCGCCTGGCAAGATCAGTGCAAAGGGGGAGGGGGACAACTCACTCGATCATTCCGTATATCCCAGCGAAGCCACGAAACCAGGCCGGCGGCGGTTCGTGGCCTTATTCTTTACCCCATGAATGCCCTGGTGGAAGATCAGCTGACGCGGCTGCGGCGAGCGCTGGATTCTTCCGAGGCGCGGGAGTTCTTCACCAACAGGCGTGGAGGCAATCGCATATATTTCGGGAGGTACAACGGCGAAACTCCGGTTGCCGGCTATGAGTTCAGGCAGAATGGCCGGCCCAATCGGGACAAAATCGAGGAACTGGCCGAGCGGCTCGGCGAAATAGACCAGGCATCACGCCTGGCTGAGCAGCATGCGAGGGAAGGCATGGCCGCAAATCCTCCGGATCCGGACGCGCAGGATGTTGTCTACTTCTTCCCGCGCCTTGATGGCTCCGAAATGAGATCGCGGTGGGACATACAGGATTGTCCTCCGGACATTCTCATCACCAACTTCAGCATGCTCAGCATCATGCTCATGCGCGAGGCGGATCAGAGCATATTTGAACAGACGCGCCGCTGGCTTCAGCAGGAGGGTAGCGTGTTCCACCTCGTTGTGGACGAGCTTCATCTGTATCGGGGCACGGCTGGCACCGAAGTAGCCTATCTGCTTCGGCTTCTCCTGGAAAGACTGGGCCTGACCCCGGATGACCCGAGGCTCCGGATTCTTGCGTCGAGCGCTTCACTTGAACCGAACGATCCGGATAGCCTTACCTTCCTTTCCGAATTCTTCGGATGCGCCTGGACTCCCGCGGAAATAGTACCTGGGGCGATGCGACCACTTCCCGCAATAGAAGGTGACCCGTTCCTTCCCAGCAGTCCTTTTATCCAGCTTGCGGCCGCATACGAAGCAGGTGGCGACGAATTCAATTCGGCCTGCGGCCGTGCCGCACTCAGTTTGGGAGTGCAGCCTACCGGAGATCCCAGAGCCGATCTTAAGCGAGCGCTGGAAGATCCAGCGAATTCAATCGAGGCAAGAATCCTCGCATCTGCACTCGTCGAACAACGCGTGCGCGCGGTGCCGGTAGAGGCGTTGGCCCGCAATCTGTTTGGCGAGCAGAACGCCGCCGATCTGGTGCGGGCATGCCAGGGATTTCTAATCGCTCGCGCGATCTGCGGCGAATTAGGTGCGTCAGACCTGCCCCGGTTCCGTTTCCATTGGTTCTTCAGAAACATTGAGGGGCTGTGGGGTTGTATAAGACCAGGATGCGGCTGTGACTCGGCCGAGCGGCCTGTCGGCCAGTTGTTCGCATCAGGTCGGGTGTTGTGCGCGAACCGCGAGGACCCTCATAGGGTGTTAGAGGCGCTTTACTGCGAACATTGCGGCACCATGATGACGGGAGGCAGCCGGTTAACCCTTCCAGACAATGCGGGCTGGGAATTCCTCAGCAGCGATCCAGACATAGAAGGTATTCCCGATCGGCAGGCGGCCCGATTTGTGGACAGAAGAAGCTACGGAGATTTTGGAGTTTTCTGGCCTTCTCAAGGTGCCAATCTTCATCAGGATGCGCGCCGGGACTGGCAGCAGCCCGGATTCGATGGACGGCAGATGGCTACTGGCCGATGGGCTCCGGCCTCAATGGATTCAAAGAGCGGACGCGTGCAACTGGGTCAAGCCGGTGCGGCCATTCCCGCAGGGTCCTGGGTTCCCGGTTTCGTATATCATCTTCCAGGCTTGGCCGCTGCGAATCAGGAATTCTACGGGGCTTTGCCATCAGTCTGCGCAAGCTGCGGAAGAAACTACACAAGCCGCGTCTATCGCAAGTCTCCGATTCGGGGGTTCCGGACCGGCTTTTCCAAGATCAGCCAGCTGCTCGCCAAAGAGCTTTTCTATGCGCTTCCAGAGGCAGGCTCGCGAAAGCTGATCGTGTTTTCCGATAGCCGGGAAGATGCAGCTTCGATCTCGAACGGCATGGAACGAATGCACTATCTTGATCTCGTCAGGGAGGCGATGTATGACGAGCTGAGCACGGCAGCAATTGGCGAAAGCAACCTGCTGGAAGACCTCGAAGCCGGTTTGAATCCATCGCAACACCTTGCTGTCCGGTATGTGTCTGCGAATCCAGGCGCGGTTGATCGCCTCCGTACTTGGTTGAGAAATGAGAGGCGGCCGATTCCTCCGGATCTCGATCCTGAAGATCGCCAGATGTTCGAACAGCGGCGAGATGTCGCGGCACAAGCGTTGAACACGATCCGCCGCCGGGGACGGTCACGGATCGTACCACTATTGATTCTTTTCGAGAGCCAGCAGCCCGATGGAGATCCGCGCGGGCCTGGGCTGCTGATTCACAGACTGAAACGTCTTGGCGTCAATCCGGCGGGCTGTGACGTGCTCTATCAGGAGTACAACTACGACGGGACCTTCGACAATCACTGGACAGGCTTCTTTGATTTCAGTTCGCCGGACCTCTGCTGGCGCAATGGCCTTTCTCCGGAAGCTCTGCAGCGGCGAGAAAGTACCTTGCGCCCAAAGGTCATTTCGGAGATCTGTAACGTTCTGTTCAGCAGGCTGTACTTCGGTTTCGAGTCGGCCGGGCTTGGGTACGCCTGCCTGGATCTTGATGCCAGCGCTATCGAGCGTCACGCTGCCACATCTGGAGCCCCGGCAGCTTTGTTCGGCAGCATTTGCAACGGTCTCCTCAGAATTATGGGCGACCTTTACCGGTACCAGCAACAGCCCCAGGAATATCCGCTCGACGGATGGCCCGACTGGGGCTCAGCTCGCGCCCATTTGAGGAACTATCTGCGTGATTGTGCTGCCCGCAATGGACTGACCGAAGCAAGCTTGCTTGCCGGTGTCTGGAACGCGATTTGTGTTGACGGGCAAAATGGCAACCTGATCCTGAATCCGCGAACGCTCGGCGTTCGCGTTGCGCTTCCGGAAGATCCCGTTTGGCACTGCCCCGTTTGCCGGCGGGCGCATCTGCATGCCGGGGGCCGCACGTGCACGAACTGCCTGGGAGCACTGAACCCCGATCCCGATGCCCTCTGCCGGGAACTGCATGAGGAAAACTACTATGCCAAAGAGGCCGCGGAGCTACGCGAGCCTCTGCGTTTGCACTGCGAGGAATTGACCGCACAAACCGATGACCAGGCCGAACGACAACGGCATTTCAGAAACGTGGTAATTAATGCCACGCCGAACGCAGCACGGCGCTACTACTCCGACGTGGACGAAATCGATGTCCTAAGTGTGACGACCACGATGGAGGTTGGCGTCGATATCGGGAGTTTACAGGCAGTGATGCTGGCTAACATGCCACCGATGCGGTTCAACTATCAGCAGCGTGCAGGTCGCGCGGGCCGGAAAGGGCAGGCCTTTGCGGCGGTTCTGACGCTTTGCCGTGGCCGGAGTCATGACGAATTCTACTTCAACTATCCGGAGCGTATTACCGGAGACAAGCCGCCGGTTCCATTTTTATCCATGACCCGGTCTGAAATTCCCGCGCGCCTTATGGCCAAGGAATGTCTTCGCCGGGCCTTTCGCGATGCCGGCGTGAGATGGTGGGACAGTCCGGTGCCCCCCGACAGTCACGGTGAATTTGGGACCTACGCATCCTGGCTGCAAGACCCGCAAATCCGAATCAATGTTGGCCGATGGCTACAAACCAGTGGAGAAGTCCGGGCCATAGCAGGTGCGCTGCTCTATGGAGTGAATCTTCCGGCAACCGCTCTGGAACAGGCCACGCGACAGGATTTGCCCCCTCGTATCGATACATGCCTTGCGAACCAGGAGATTACCGGAGACGGTCTGGCGGAGCGCCTCGCCGAGGGTGCCATTCTGCCGATGTATGGCATGCCATCCCGGATTCGGTACCTTTTTCATGGCGTGCGCCGGGGACAGGCGTTGCAGGTTGAACGTGATTTGGATCTCGCCATCACCGAGTTTGCGCCCGGATCTCAAAAGACCAAAGACAAGCGAATCTATACGAGTATCGGATTCACTGCGCCATACCTGCCGGGCGGGACGCGCCTACGGCCGGCAACCGATGATCCAATGCCTTGGCGGCGCTGGATGACGCGATGCGAACGGTGTCACGATACCCATACCTTGGACCAGCCGCCGAACGGTGATTTCTGTAGCCAGTGCGGGGCCACCAATGCTGCGACCCCGGGATTCCGGTCATTTCAGATTTCGGTACCTCTTGGATTCAGGACAAATCTTGGGCGGGGCGAAGATGCGAAAGAGGATAACGAGATACTTGTGAGCGGCTCGGGAGTTGTGGCGCAGTCGGACAACTCACCTCACGAACCTGTTGCCGGAACAAACACCAGCCTGGCGATACCGCCGAGCGGAAGAGTATTCCAGCTGAACACAAGGCGGGGCCGTCTGTTTTCGGGGAGCCTTGGTACAGCCTCACTGTCTAACGGGCTCCATCGATTCACCAATCAGTGGATTGATGATAGATATCAAACTCCAGGCGACGTGGGGGTGCAGTTCGCAAGTACTGGTCAATCCGAGCAACTTGCGATCGTTTCGCCTAAGACAACCGATGTCCTACGAGTAAGGCCCACCAGCGTGCCCGCAGGTTTGTGCCTTGATCCCCTTTTTCCTTCGATTCAGGGTTCGGCCATCAAAGCGGCGTACTTTTCGGCTGCGTTTATTTTCCGTTCAATCGCGGCTGACCAACTTGACATAGATCCAGAAGAGATTGACATCAGCAATCTTCGTGCAGTGCCGTCGCAACCTGCCGGTTTTGTGGGAGAGCTGGTAATCAGCGATCACCTGGCAAATGGTGCCGGCTTCACCCGCTGGATCTCCGGGAATTGGCTAGGTCTTCTCGGTGCAGCGACAAACACACAGCCGGCACAGGGTTCTGTGCTGTATAACCTTATCCGGGATTCGCACCGGCGCGACTGCGACTCATCCTGCTATGACTGCCTGCGGCAGTACCGGAATATGAACTATCACGGTTTACTCGACTGGCGCTCAGGCTTGGCCTTGTTGAGGGTTCTCGCTGACCCAACAGAGACTTGTGGCATCGACGGTGTGTTCACAAATCCCGAGCTGACAGGGTGGCTTGATCTTGCGAAGATCTTGCGCGATTCCTTCTGTTCATCATTTCAGTGTGTGCCCAGAGATTTCGGTTTGCTGCCGGGATTCACCATCGGGCGAAGACAAGTGATATTCATTCACCCACTCTGGGATGCGTCACGCCCTTCGCGAGTCGTCGCAGACGCTTACGCAGACGCTGATCAGACAGCCGAAGTCCGTTTTCTGGACACGTTCAATGTCCTGCGACGCCCCAGCCGCGCTTACCAGGAACTCGCGTGACCGCTGAGATCCTGAGCGAACCTCCACCGTTGGAACCGATGAGAAGGATTTCGCCGAGTCGCTACGTTCAGCTAAGTACTTGCATGCTCAGTGAAATCTGGGCATCTGGGACAGCAACTCCTTTCCTCCCGAGAAATCCGATGGCTATCATCGGTTCAATTGCCCATGAAGTGCTGCTGGCGGGAGCGAATGGCGGCGCTGCTAGCGCTGAGGAGACGTGGGATCAGCTCGTTGGAGCGGAGGACGAAAAGCTCAGAGCTTCATCCCTGGAACGTTGTCTGTACCCGCTCCGGACATCAGTGCGCCTGTATGAGGTTGTGCGAAAACGAACGTGTCAGAGGGCTGCATCGAATCCACCTGAAAACAGGATCAAACGGCCTGGGACACCCATCCAGCGACGCCGCACCGGCCACGAAATCTGGGTTAAATCTCGCGATGAGGCCGTCGGCGGCTGGATCGATCTAGTGGAGCGAATTGACGAGGAGATTGTCTTGAGCGACCTCAAGGCCGGAGATGCGGCAGTTAGGGAGAGTTACGCCGTGCAGCTCAAAATCTACGCTGCGCTCTATCATGAGACTTTTGGGGAGTGGCCCTCCAGAATTCAGATAGTGCCTCTCAATGGTGCGCCGAGCGTTGTTCCACTCAGCCGGAACGAGTGCTCAAGGTTACTGGTAGAGGCGTCAACTGTGCTTGCGCAGATTAATGACAGGGTTTCCAGCGGTACGGAGTCCGATACGGATTTGGCTGCTCCATCCCCCGCGGCGTGCAGGCAGTGTGGTTTTCGGCCCGTCTGCCGTGCATATCATGCCGCTCCGAAGAACACGGAAGAGAAGTGGCCTGCGGACGCACTGGGCCAGGTGTGGGATATCAATCTCCTTCTGGACGGCAAAAAGAATCTGCGCGTCCGATCCAATACTGGCTCCGATCTTATCTTTCGTGCACTTTCACTTTCTCAGCATCAGGCATTGAACCTGGTTGAGAGGGGGGATCACATAGGCTTATTCGATGCCCGTAGGTCCGGCGGCAGCCCCGAGTTCACTGAGGGACCAACGACGGTAATTTATAGATTCTCCGGGTCCTTCGTACCGACCAAATGAAACTCAGGTATGTTGGCCGGGAGAGTTTGGGTATGCGGCGCCGTCGCACTCCCTAGTCTTCCCAAGGTCGTTTATCGGAAGACATATAACACTCGCGGCCCAGATCGTCCGTGAGCACCCAGATGCGCCATTGGGCTTTATCCGGTAGCGGCCGTTTGAAGCCATAGTGAATCCACTGCGGCACTACCCATCTGTAATACAGGTCGTCGTCGCCAACCTCGGCAGATTTGTGCAGTGCCTGCCCGCGATATCTCGGAACGATGATGCTCTCGTAGCTGTTCTCCGAAATACCGATGCGTGCGAGAAGGAACTGATCCTCCTTAAACACCAGGTCGCCAATCGCGCTGCGCGTTGGGATCAGATCGCCGATGCCGACATTGACATGGAACTTCACAAAGGTCCGGCCATCGAGTCGAGACTCTACCGGGTATCGCGCTCCACCGTAAGGTGCGGCATCGAGATCCTTCATTGCCTCGCCGATGCGGAATGCAAAGAAGTCGCCAATCTCTCTCGCGCCCGCACGTTGTAGGTGATCAAGGGCTGACTCTGTATTACCGGCGCGAAGGGCGAAGTCGAGGTCACGGGTCGATCTTGCCGTGACGAATCGAAGCTCCATCGCATATCCACCCTTGAGAATCCAATCTCCGGCCGGTTCACTGACCAGTCGAGCAAGGAAGCGGTCGAAAGCAACCTGCCGGCATAGCCGTTGAAAATCAGTCCCCTCTTGACGGGAGACTGTCCCAGTCGCTCTTCAAGAGCTTGCCGGAAGGCGCCAGGCGAAGTGTACGCTCGGCCTCTAGCCATCAGCGCGTACCCCTTTACCCTGGAGGAGCCGCAGGACATCTCGCTTAGCCGCGTCCGCCTTTGCGACCGCGATCTCCGCGCGTGTGATTTTTCCGGACCGGATAGCTTCAGCAAATGCGAGTTGCAGATCCGGCAGAGGAAGCTCGGCAGAAGCCGCCACATCGATCAATGTGCGGAGCGCCTTAGTCACGGGTACACCGTCGATTTGTTCGATATCGGAAGGCGGCAGGTCGGCCATGTGGAGGACGACGGATTTGGGGATGGCGGCGCTGCGCCGGAATGCTTTGGGCACAGTCATGTGGAGCCGTGAAGGCATAACGTCAGTTAGCTCGTGTAGGGACAGTGCGGTTTGGTGACTGTAAACACCCTGAGGCTCTTCCTGACGATTGCGAGACCAAAGCCACCAGAGGATCAGGTCAGGGCGCACGGGGAGTGGCTGCGTAGAAAGCCGAAAGATCCCGCGCCGCTCGCGCACCCAATTGCCAACGTGAACGTGGTAGTTCCGTTTCGGCGCAGTATATCCAATGGCGGCAGCTTGCTTGGAGGTGAAGTAACCGCCCTGCGACGCAGCCAGAGTGGTCAGTGCCCGTTCGTCCGCAACGTAAGATCGACCCTGCATAATAGTTCAACTCTCTAGAACTATTATGTGAGACCCCGAGCGAACGTGCAAACTTCGCACCCAGATTCTGTTTGTCGCGCGTGCTCTCGCAGATGCTCTGCTATTGTGGCGTAAACCCGCCAAAGGCCTAAATGACCGAGTCTTCTGTGAATCATCTCAGCGTTGAATCCAGCACGGAATAGCTGCACAATCGTGTGCGAGTCGGTAGGGGAAACGCCGCATTCCAGGCTCTCGCGACTATGCCCAAAACTATGCCCACCCTGTGCATGGAGGCGTTGTGATGGATTGCTAAGATCCGGGGCGATTTCGTCCGCAACCTGCTGATCTGTCGCAACATATCGTAACGGGTCGCAATTTCGCTCAATGCTGCTAAGTTGTTGATTCTTCGTCGGTTCATGGTTCGGGACCAGGAGGCCGGAGGTTCGAATCCTCTCGCCCCGACCATTCCTTCCTCTCCTTATTTCTATTCCTCTTCTGATTTCTCGAGTAAATTCTCCGTTTTGGATGTCCAGTTGCTCGGAATTCCTCAATAAAGGAGTTCATATGAACCCAGCAAACAAGAACATGCCAAAGAATACCCGGCTGGACCGTCAGGAAGCACCAGAAAGTCCGGTGGAAAATCCACCGCAGGACTGGTTGGAGGAAGATATTGAAATTGATCAGCGAAAACCGAATCTGAGTGAAATTGAGGAAGATACTTCAGAACTATGAACTGAAAAACTGAAGATTGATCGACTTTCATTTGCCAACAAAACCACTCAACGAAAACTATTCAGAGGTGAGATGCTTTTCTTCTTTCTCATCATGAATCATTGTGAGAGGAGTTTATGTTTGTATTCCTGTTACTGGGAATTCTGTTTCTGATTTCCCGCATTGAACTGATTTCCCACACGTTTCGATTGAAACATCTGCGTGATCATGCAGGTTGGGCAATGGGAATTATGTTCTTTTTTACCGGTTTCATGCACTTCGTCAAACCGGAACCCTTTGTTCTGATGGTTCCCTCCTACATTCCCTGGCCGGATGAAATGGTGGCGCTTAGTGGAGTGGCAGAACTCATCATTGGTCTGGGCCTGATGATCGCGCGCTACCGGAGAATCGCTGCATATGCTGCCATTGCGCTGCTTATCGCCGTTCTGCCCGCAAACATCTATGCAGCCCAAAGCGGCGTGGAAATTCCGGACTACCCCTCAGAATCCTGGTATCGATGGTTTCGCGTAGCATTGCAGCCTTTACTGATTGCATGGGCCTTGATGATTGCTCAGAAGAAGGACCGACCTTCATTTCTGAATCCACCTGTACATTCTTCCCAATGAGGCCATCAGACGAAGAGCCACGTTTTCAGCTTCTTCAGCCGGATATACGTGCATCTCTACAAGTGAAGAAAAGTTATGATGATTCTTCTCAAGTCTTCCGTGGAGATTGTTATGAAATTTACCGGATTCCGATTCCTGCTTTCTTTCACCGTGTTGGTTTCTGCAGCACTGGCCCAACCCATTCCGGCTAAAGACCGAACCATCATTGTCATCAGCCTTGATGGATTCCCCGGTTACGCATGGGATGATCCCAGGCTGCCGGTTCCCCATCTGAGAAAGCTGGCAAAAGAAGGAGTGATGGGAGAAGGAATGATTCCCCCCAATCCCACAGTCACCTGGCCCAGCCACACCACTATGATCACGGGAGTATCTCCGGCAAAACATGGAGTCCTCTTTAACGGATTACCCGTCCGCAATGGGGATCGCAAGCCTCTGTCCATTGCCCCATGGCGTCCCAAGGATGAACTGGTTCTTGCACCAACTGTTTATGACAAGGCTTATGCAGCAGGCTTGACCACTGCTCAGGTTGACTGGGTAGCCATTAGCGAACCAAAGACCATCACCTGGCAATTTCCTGAAGTTCCCAATCCTGAAGGACAGATTGAGAGAGAGATGGTTGCAGCAGGAAACATCACCGCAGAAGAAGTAGAAGAGTTCATGAAGAGTAATCCTGCATGGCGTGATGAAAAATGGACGCAGGCCGCAATTCATATCGTGAAGAAGCACAAGCCAAATTTATTGCTGTTCCATCTTCTGAATATCGATTCCATCAATCACTCTGCTGGACCTAAAACCGCCGCCAGCAATGCCAGTTATGCCCTGGCAGATAAACATGTCGGTGAATTGCTTCGTGCAGTGGAAGAAGCCGGTCTGAAAGATAAGACCACTATCTTTGTTGTTTCCGATCACGGATTCAAGTCAGCAACACGTATTATCAAACCCAATGCCCTTCTTCGCGACAAGGGACTGCTCACAGGAAGTGGCACCAGCATTGAATGTGATGCTTATGTTCTGTCACTAGGCGGCACAGCAATGTTCTATGTCACGAATCCCACAAAGAGAGATCAACTGATCCAGCAGGCAAAGAATTTGTTCCGGGCTACTGAAGGAATCGAAAAAGTGATTGAACCCGGTGAATACGCAACTTATGGCTATCCGCAACCTACGCCCAATGGACGTATGGGCGATCTTGTTCTGGCGGCTAAAGATGGCTATGCATTCAATAATTCTGCTACTGGGGAAGGGGTTATTCCGGTGGGTGCCGGGACCTATCCGGGCCATCACGGTTATCTGAATTCCCTACCCGAATTGCGCACAACATTCATCGCATGGGGCAAGGGGATACAAAAAGGAAAGACCATTGGACGCATCAGTGCCGCTGATCTGGCCCCCACCATTGCCTATCTTCTGGGTCTGGACATGGGCAAGTTGGATGGGCAGGTAGTGAAAGATATTCTGACAACGGACTCAGCTCCTTCTAAATAATCTTGAGCACCAGTCTGCTGCACCGGATATCAAATAACCATCGCAGGCAGGACTTTGATCACTTTTTCAGAGCTGCCGGGAGGCTGAATCTCCAGAATCAGGGAAGAGTTTCTTGCTTTTCCCGGATTACCAAATTGAATCAATGAGTCCAGGACTACAAAGAATGAGCTCGCTCGGTACTGATTCAGATTATCGGAGAGTTCCACCAACTGATGCACCTGTTGATCCAGATCCTTTGCATGAATCGATTTTCCCTGCTTCAGTGACTGCACAGAATCACTCAGTTTTCCGTATCGCTTGATGAAGCGATCCTCCAGCCCGTACAAATTCACCAGATTCTCTTTATCAATTTTTTGCAACTGCAGAGAAGTTTTACCCGCATACCAACCCGGTTGTTGGACCGTCAGAGGCTGTGCAACAAAAGCAGCAAATCCCAATTTACTGAACTTCTGATACGTCACCGGACTGGCATAAGCAAACCCCATACGAGCTGACCAGTTCGTACCCGGCAATCCGATGTAACGGGCTGAAATAAATGTACGAATGATATTGCGGATTTTCTGTTCAGCCGGTTTTGTGATCGGCATCAAAAAAGCCTGAATAACAGCATCCTCCTCATACCGGACCATATACTTTGCACTGACGTTTCCCAGTCCCTGAGGAAATTCCGATTTCATTCCCTCGACAAAATCCATGCGATCTCTCACCAGTCCCATCAACTCTGCAAACTCCAGCATCTGATGAATCTCATCAAAGCCGGTCAGATTATCCTGATGCAGCAGATCATACTGGATGGACATACGGGGCAAAGAATCCAGCATGTATTTCTGCTGCCCTTCTGCCTGGAATGACTGAGCAGTTGTTGCAATCAGAAATGTGGAGGCCGTTAACTCTCCGCCTCTCTTCTTTCTTTCCTCGATCGCTGTTTTTGTGGAATAGATATGAAGCAAGCCCCCTTCGTGTTCTTCAATAGTCTCCTCTGCATCCTGGGATATCTGTGTAAAGTTCTCATAAACACGCCCAAAGAGATTGACCTGTACCCGGGAACTCTTCATCGTGGAATGTGTCAATACACCTTGATGAATCCGAACCAGACGCGACTGGTACTTGCTGAGCAGTTCTGAAAAATCACCGCGAGTTGCCAGTTTTGCGAGCTTTCGCCCCTCATCCTCACGAAGATCAATTTCCACATCAAGTAATGCAGTGTTCTGTGTTGCCCGAACATAAGCAAACTGGATATTGGCCTGAAAATTCCGATTTACCGTATTGACCAGGCGTGAATAGTATTTCTCCTGGAAAGATTCAATCTGTCCCACTGCATTCCGCAACTTCAGGACAAACTGAGCAGCAGGGATGTTTTCCCAATCTTCACCCAGAAGAATTTCTGCCAGCTTTGTTGATTTTCCATCTCTCAGTTGCTTGAGCTTGTCCAGTGCATCAATCGTTTTCAATTGATTTAGCATGGACTGCACAGGAACAGATTCCGGGAAGAAACGCACAACATTTCGCAACTGATCCTGTTCAGCATCGGTCAGAAACTGCTCTGTCTTCTTCATCAGCTCAAGAAATTCAGCAAATGCTTCAGGCTTCAGAAAAACATCATGAATCTGATCTCCGCACATTCTTTGCAAGAGACTCAATGAAAAGGAATCATCCACTGACCTCAGTTCTTCGATCGTCTTGAGCCGGGTAAAGTTTTGTACGGCTTTCACCAGTTCAGGCAACTGTTCGAAATGATCCTCATAAAGATGGATGATCCGGGGATCTGTTTTGCGGTATCGGGTGATTACTTCACGAACTTTTTTCAGAAATGGCTGAATGGAATCAGGAGATAGAGATTCACCAAACAAGCGCTTACTGAAATCAGGAAGAATACTCTTCAACAACTTTCCCGCCTGTTGATCCAGATCGCTGTAGGACTGAACTTTTTCCAGAATTCCAAAAGCGTTCTCCATGTGAACTCCAAATACTCTGGACAGGAAGTCCTGTGAACTTTTGGGAAGTACTGTTCCGAACTGTGTCGACATTCCGAAATCAGCAATCAGGTTCGTCACGGATTTTCTACTTTTCCGAACAACGTATCGAATGAACCCATCCGAACTACCACGTCTAGCTTCAATCTCAAACTCTCCCGCCATCTGATAACCCACCATCAGTCCGGCAGCAATCTTCAGATTGAATTCCAGGTCTGGCTGTAATCCACCAATTTCCAGACTACGGCATTGACGAAAGGAATACCCATAGCTGACCTGACTGGAAACTTTGAGATATCCTCCGAAACGAGACACCAGCACTTCATCCCCTTCCGGAATCTCATTAGCTGAATCGATCTGCTGAGGAAATCGGATACCTGATAAGCTCTTCGGAATCAGTTCCGTGAGAGGAAGATTCCCTGGAAAAAGTTTCAGTCGCTCTATGGCAACATGTCCACCAGCAGCGACTCCAAAATTCGTTGTGAGTGGTCCAACAGGAATACAACCAGCCACACTCGCCTGAGCCTTTCCGAACAGACACAGACGGAGCAAAACCTGATCCGCGCTCGGATTCAGTCCGCGCATGAGTTGCGTGTCGGATGATTCTCCAGGCCAGATCAGTTGCAATTCATGCCCCGCACCTGCACTGGTGGTAATTCCAACTTTCCAGGCATCATTTGCAGAAAATGAGACAGGATTTCCATCCTGCGTCTGTAGTTCTAC
Organism: Bryobacteraceae bacterium; assembly: GCA_037190045.1. Lineage (GTDB taxonomy): Bacteria > Acidobacteriota > Terriglobia > Bryobacterales > Bryobacteraceae > JAPKYZ01. The sequence continues at coordinate 244,282 of JBBCIQ010000005.1, forward strand.
CGGAACAATGAGATTTTTCCCGACCTCAGGTTGTTGCCCTGCTCTGAGATAACTCTCCCAGTCTTCTCCAGAGCCTGTAACTTTGACAGCTGCATTTCCGGTTACCCATTGCTTGCTGGAATCTGATTGTCGAAAGGAAAAATCCACACTGCCATCATCTACGATTTCAGATGAGGTCAGGAGAGAAAATTTATCCAGAAAATGTAAAAAGAGCGGCTATTATCAGCCGCTCCTCCACAATTCGATCCTGTTCGCTTAAATGTTCTTACTTATCTGTACAATTACTCTCATCAATGAGCAGTCTGGCTCAACTTGTTCCGATTTTTTTCCTCTCCATTCTGCTTGGACTGTGAAGACTCCATCCCTGCATTTTGAGAGTAATTACTCTGTGCCTGCACTCGGATCTCATTCCGAACGTCCTTAACTCCGGATATTCTTTCAGCAATATCCTCAGCCATTCTTTTGCAGTGACGTTGAGTAACAGTTCCCGTTAAGATAACTTCACCACCATTCACTTTCACTTCAATATCGCTCGCATCTACGTCAGGATGACGCATCAGCTGTTCATTGATATCTTCTGTGACTCTTTCGTCGGATCGGCTATATCCCTTCGGTCCCCGACCCGCAAACTGACCACGTCCTTCCATTGGAAGTGATGAAGATGGGTATGAACCGTAATTCCGCTGTGAATCAAAATTCTCTGATCCTCGGGAATAATCGAAATTACGCGATCCACGAGAATAAGGCTGATCACTAAATTCATCCCCTCTGAATTCCTGGGATGATTTACTGGAATACCTTTGCAAAGGATCATACCTGTCGCTCAGTTCACGATTGGACATTCCCTGATAACCACGTCGTGATCCTCTTTCAAATTCATAACGAAAATCGCGGTCCTCTCCACGTCCTCCGTACGCCTCATCTGCATCAAGGTCCATGTAGTGATCATTATCGAATTTCCACGGATCATGTTCTTCTGGGTTGTATTGGTTTCTTCTGGTATTCCGTCCCTGATACCCCGGCTGATTTTCATACCTCCGGTAGTTGTCATATCGGTTATGCATAATTTCACTCCTTCTGTATTTCAATGCCGCTATCGAGATCCTTTAGTGGATCTGGAAAACTTTGGGCTTCATGCCAATTTCATTCTTTTGATATGCAACTGCTGTGCCAAAAATCAGATCAGAAGTTTAAAAATAGGAAAGTTGCTTTTTACTGCTTGAATTTTTCGGGAAATGGAAATTAACAAAACTACTGTGAATAAATTGACGATCAGAACCATGCTTCCATAAGATGGCCATTCCAGTTCATTGTTTCTCAGAGGATTAAACTTATTACTACCGCCACAAATCAGTCCGCAAAAAGCATTATTGTCTTAGGGAGCCTGAACGCTGACCTGGTTCTTCCTACCACACGGCTTCCTCAACCCGGAGAAACCCTGACAGGTGGAGATCTCTCTATCATCCCCGGAGGCAAAGGAGCAAATCAGGCTTGTGCAGCCGCTTTGATGGGCAGCAGAACCACTATGTACGGTGGCATTGGAAATGATGTTTTCGGAACTCTGCTCAAAGAGAATCTGACCCGGAATGGAGTGAATACTCCGTTCGTCACTACCTTTGACGGACCCACGGGAATCGCTTTCATCTCTGTTTTTCCCACGGGAGATAATTCCATTCTTCTCTCTCCCGGAGCCAATGGAAAGATCACTCCTGAATGGGTAAAGCAGGTTCTCCATCTTCAGCCAGGTGATCTCCTGCTGCTGCAACTGGAGATTCCGATGGATGCGATTAAGGCAGCTCTCGATATTGCGTCAACATCCGGAACAACTGTCATCCTTGATCCCGCACCGGCTCAGGAAATTCCTGACCACTGGCTGTCGAAGATTCATTACCTGACTCCGAACCAGACTGAAGCCCAGATCCTGCTGGGGTTGGATGCACCTCCGTCTACAGAACAGGAAATCCATCAAGTAATTCAGAAGTTTCTTTCGCGCGGAATCAAAAACGTCATTCTCAAGTGTGGAGAAAAGGGTGCATATTGGGGATCGGCCCATCAGTTCCTTCACGTCCCTGCTCTTGAGATGAAGGCAATAGATACGACTGCTGCCGGCGATACGTTCAATGCAGCATTTGCTACAGGCCTGGCAGAGGAGAAATCGACCGAGGAATCGCTACAGCTTGCCGTAGTGGCTGCGGGAATTTCTGTTACGAGAAGAGGAGCTCAGTCCTCCATGCCAACTCGTCAGGAAGTGGAAGACATTCGATCACGGATGAATCTCAGGCAACAAGGCGTCTAACAAAATTTGAAAAGCATTCGAATTCTCTGACGATCAAACCCTCACTTTCGATCTCACTCAAACACCTTCATTTTGATCAATTCCTGCGATATGGTGTTGTGATGCCCAGGCTGTTCAGCTCTATCCCTGTTATCAGGCTTTTTCTCCTGATCGGGGCGCTACCGAGCACAATTATCTCCGCGACTCCAGAAGAGTTTTTTGAGAAGAAAATCCGCCCGGTACTTGCTGAAAATTGTTATGCATGCCATAGCGAAAAGCTGAAAGAGCCGAAAGCAAACCTGCGTCTGGATTCCCGTGAAGGAATGCATACAGGCGGAGATTCCGGTCCTGTGGTGGTGCCTCAAGACGCAGATGCAAGTCTGATCCTGAAGGCAATTTCTTATACCGATCTTCATTTGAGAATGCCTCCCACGGGTAAGCTTTCCGATGAAACGATTGCTGACTTCAGGGAATGGATCCGGATGGGTGCGTATGATCCACGGGAATCCAACTTCACTCCGTCCGCCCGCAAACCACTGGGGCTGGATATCGAGCGAGGAAGAAAGTTCTGGTCGTTCCAGCCTCTTACTGTTTCTCCAGCACCTGCCGTTCAAAATGCAGCATGGGCAAAGTCAGACATTGATCGATATATCCTGGCAAAGCTGGAAGCGAAAGGTCTTTCCCCTGCTCCGGAAGCAGACCGTCGCGCCTGGATTCGCCGCATCACATTTGATCTGACCGGACTTCCCCCCACACCACAGGAAGTCCGCAATTTTCTCGCTGACAATTCAGCCGATGCGCATGAAAAAGTAGTGGATCGATTACTGGCCTCTCCACATTATGGAGAGCGCTACGGACGTCACTGGCTGGATCTGGTCCGGTTTGCAGAAACCAATGGCCATGAGTATGACAACAACAAGCTCGATGCATGGCGTTACCGCGACTATGTTGTTCGCGCTTTCAATGAAGATATTCCCTTCAATACATTTGTCAAAGAACATATCGCAGGGGATCTTCTTCCACAGAAGCGGATCTCACAGGATGGAACATTTCTGGAATCTCCACTGGCCACAAACTTCTTCTGGTTCGGAGAAGTTCTGAACAGCGCCACGGACTCCGAAAAAACAAAGGCAGATACCGTGGATAACCAGATCGACGTTCTCTCCAAAGCATTTCTTGGACTGACCGTCGCCTGTTCACGATGTCACGATCACAAGTTTGATCCGGTGCCCACAAAAGACTATTACGGCCTTGCTGGTGTCATGCACTCCACCAGCATGAGGGAAGCAGTGATCGATTCTCCATCCCGTGAGAAGGAGATCCGAAAAGCCCATGAACAGATTGCAAAACAGAATCTGGACTCGGGATTCCGCCAACACCCCGGTAAAAAGAAGATCGTTCTTCGTTCCGGAGATCAGTTATTTGAAGATTTCAATGGCAGTGGATGGGGAGACTGGATTGCTACCGGTGAAGCATTCGCGAATGGGCCACAGTTTGGAGTCGCCAATTCCGCAGGCTATGGAACGGATCAACTGGTCGGCTCATTGACTTCCAAGAAATTCCGGATGCCGAAGCGATATGTCCACGTTCTGATGACAGGGACAAAGGGAAATCCCCGGCTGGCAGAAAATGAACCGGTTCGCGTCACGCTGGTGGCTGATGATTATCGCAGTGTCTATTTCCTCGCAAAAGGAAATCAGGACTTTGAGTGGGTATCAAACTATCTTGTCTTTGCGTATGAGCGGATGGGATATTTCGAAATTGTCGATCGCTCCCGCAATGGCTATGTGGCAGTTGATGCAATTGTTCTCTCGGATCATAAGACGCCCCCCGAAGTCATCACGGAAGAACCTGCATCCTGGCCTGCGTTACCGGTTTCTTCTATTCAGGTTCCGGAATCATCATTTGGAATGATTGCTATGGATGAGTCGCCTCGCAATATCAAGCTGCATATCCGCGGCAGTCACCAGAACCTGGGTGAGGAAGTTCCCCGCCATCTCTTGCAGGTGATCTCCAAAGATCACGAAATGATTGGAGGACCGGAAGCCAGTGGGCGCACCGAACTGGCTGAATGGTTATCTTCGGCTGACAATGCTCTGGTTGCCCGTGTCTTCGTCAATCGGATCTGGAAGCATCACTTCGGACAAGGTATTGTCCGGACCACCGATAACTTTGGTCTGACCGGAGAGCCACCGACCCATAAAGAGCTGCTCGATTATCTGGCTGACCGTTTTATCCGGAATGGATGGAGTATCAAAAAACTGCACCGGGACATGGTTCTTTCCGCAACCTACCGAATGAGCAGCAAATCCAGTGAAGAGGCCGTCAAACAGGATCCACGCAATACGATGCTGCATCATTACCCTGTGCAGCGACTGGAAGCAGAGTCTATCCGGGACAGCATGCTGTCGGTCTCGGGCCGACTGAATTCCGCCATTGGCGGACCCAGCATTGTTCCGTATATCAGCAGATATCAGGAAGGCCGTGGCAAGCCAGCTTCAGGTCCTGTGGATGGAGATGGTCGTCGCAGTCTTTATGTTCAGGTGCGCAGAAACTTCCTGACACCGATGTTTCTGGCTTTTGATTTCCCCCTGCCAACATCCACCACAGGAAATCGCAGCGTCTCCACTGTTCCCTCACAGGCACTCATGATGCTGAATAATGAGTTCGTCCTGGAACAGTCTGCCCTCTGGGCAAAAAAAGTAAAGAAGGAAAGTTCTGATCCGGAAAAGCAGGTGCAGCAGATGTTTGAGGAAGCCTATTCAAGACCTCCTTCACCGGATGAGATCAAGGAATCTCTTGCTTTTGTGAATCAGGGCCGGTCTCTTGAAGACCTGGCCCATGTCCTGATGAATTCAGCGGAGTTTATCTATGTCCAGTAACCATCACGCTTCCCGCCCCCTGACCAGACGCAAACTTCTTTGTGGAGCAGCCAATGGGTTTGGTGGTCTCGCACTGCTCAATATGATGGTGCGGGATGGCAATGCCGCAACCCTGAAGCCCCATTTCCCGGCAAAGGCCAAATCTGTCATCTTCCTGTTCATGGATGGGGGCGTATCGCAGATGGATACATTCGATCCCAAGCCGGAGCTGACCAAGCATCACGGCAAGAAACTTCCCTTCAAGCCTCCAACAACTGTCTTCAATATTTCAGACCAGATCTTCGGATCGCCATTTACATTCAAGCAGTATGGACAAAGTGGTATTCCGGTCAGCAACCTGTTTCCTCATGTCGCGGAATGCGTAGATGATCTGTGTGTGATCCGTTCCATGGTGGCTGATCACTCAGAACATACAGCTGCCAACTATTTCATGCACTCCGGCTCCGGCTTCCAGGGGCGGCCCAGCATGGGGTCCTGGATCAACTACGGCCTGGGTAGCGAATCAGAAAATCTGCCCGGCTTTGTCGTTCTGGAAAGTGGTCTGATTCCACCCGGCGGACTCGACTGTTTTGGCAGCGGATTTCTTCCCGCCAGCTATCAGGGAACCATCTTCAAAAATGGTGAACACCCCATTGCAGACCTGACTCCACCTGGCACTCATGCAGGAAGTCAGCGAGACAAACTGAATCTTCTCTCAAAACTCAATAAAGGTGTGCTCGACCGTTTCGGACAGGTCAGTGAACTCGAAGCCACCATCCAGAACTATGAGATGGCGTTCCGCATGCAGTCGGCTGTTCCCGATCTTCTGGACTTCTCTGATGAAAGCCAGGCTACCAAAGATATGTATGGCATTGATGGGGAAATGACCGCCGAATTTGGCAGAGAATGCCTGATTGCCCGTCGTCTGGTAGAGCGTGGAGTCCGTTTTGTGGAATTGCTCACGCCGTTCCGCAAAGGACAGGACCGATGGGATCAGCACTCTTCCATCAAAACCGGACATGCGATTAATGCACAATCTACAGATCAGCCCATTGCAGCCCTCTTAAAGGATCTGAAAGCTCGTGGATTGCTCGATTCGACACTGGTTGTCTGGGGTGGCGAGTTTGGACGTACTCCTTGTGCCCAGTTAGGAGAAAACGGCGACGAATCACGAGCAGGTCGAGACCATAACCCATTTGGTTTCACAATGTGGATGGCTGGTGCAGGTGTAAAGAAGGGGATCACATACGGTTCTACAGATGACTTCGGCTACTTCTCCGTAGATAAGAAAGTGCATGTCCATGATCTCCATGCCACCATCCTGCATCTGTTAGGGCTGGATCACACAAAACTCACTTTCCGATATAGCGGAAGAGATATGCGGCTGACAGATGTACACGGTAACATTGTTCACGACATTCTGGCGTAAGTACACGTCTTTTCAATGAAGTAAGGTTAAGTGTAAAATGGTTACTTGCATGCCCGACGCCGCTCGCGTCTGAACCTGAAACAGTTACAGGTCGACGCGCTACTCATTTCTGCACTTCCGAACATTCGCTATTTGAGCGGGTTTACTGGCTCAAATGCACTTCTGTTGATCCGCGAGCGCGGTGCCGTTCTGTTGACGGACCCTCGCTATACGATCCAGGCAGCGGATGAGTGTGACTGCCCTTCCCGAACGATCAAATCCGGCCCGCTGGTTTCCGGTCTGGCCGCCGAACTGAAGCGGGGCAAAATCAGGCGTATAGGCATCGAAGGGAACCGGATCTCCTGGTCGTTATACCTGTCTCTCAAAAGTTCTCTGCCCTTTGGCACGGAACTGATATCCACGGAAGATGTCGTGGAAAAACTGCGAATGGTGAAGGACACACAGGAAATTGATGCTATCCGTGCTTCCGTCCAGCTCAATTCCAAAGCATTCACCAAAGCCATTCGTCGTTTCAAGCCTGAGATGAAAGAGTTTGAACTGGCAGCAGAGATCGATTATCAGATGAGAAAGCTGGGGGCATCCGGACCAGCATTTGAAACGATCGTAGCCAGCGGTCCCCGCACTGCACTTCCTCATGCTCAGCCGGGGTTGCAACCAGTTCGAAACAATCAGTTACTATTGGTCGATATGGGTGCCAGTTTTCATGGCTATGCAAGTGATATGACCCGCACCATGGCAGTTGGAAAGATCTCAGCTGAACTGCGAAGAATGTATCAGGCAACACTGGAGGCACAGCTCGCAGCCATTGATGCAGTCCGACCAGGAGCACTTTCAGGAGACGTTGATGCGGCAGCCCGAACGGTACTGAAAAAGAACCGTCTGGACAAGGAATTTGTCCACTCCACTGGTCACGGACTGGGGCTGGAGATCCATGAAATGCCGCGAATCGGTAAAGGCGGCGAAACAAGACTTGAACCAGGCATGACCATTACAATTGAGCCTGGTGTTTATCGCGAAGGTGTAGGCGGCATCCGGATTGAAGATACAGTTCTGGTCACGGAAACTGGCTGCGAAATTCTTACACCGACGCCAAAGGAATTGTTGTCCATTTAAACATGACACTTGAAGAAATTAAACAATTAATCCAGTTGGCACAGGATACCGGAGTAGAAGAGCTGGAAGTTCAACGCAGTGAAAACCGCGTTCGCATTAAGCTCATGGGCGGAGCTGTAGAATATGTCACTCCCCCGGTGTTTACGCAGACAACAGCCAGCCCGGCACCATCAAAACCGGCTGTCTCGGCAGCACCTGCAGCCACTGCTCCAACCGATTACACGAATGATCCCAATGTTGTGCTGGTGAAATCTCCAATTGTTGGAACTTTTTATGAAGCAGCTTCCCCCGATGCAGCACCCTTCATCAAAGTGGGCGATTCTGTCAATGTCGGTAAAGTGCTCTGCATCATTGAATCGATGAAGCTGATGAATGAGATTGAAAGTGAGCTTTCCGGAACAGTTGTCGCAAAGCTGGTCCAGAACGGCCATGCCGTAGAGTATGGTGAAGCTCTCTTTGCCATTCGGACTGCATAAACAGCATGTTCGAAAAAATTCTTGTCGCAAATCGTGGAGAGATCGCACTACGTGTGATCTGTGCCTGCAAGGACCTGGGCATTAAAACAGTTGCCGTCTATTCAGAAGCGGATCGCAACAGCCTGCATGCCCGTTTTGCCGATCAGGCGATCTGTATCGGACCCGCAAAAAGCGCGCGCAGCTATCTCGATATCCCATCTGTCATCAGTGCAGCAGAAATCACGAATGTGAATGCAATCCACCCAGGCTATGGATTTCTGAGTGAAAACGCTGACTTTGCAGAAGTCTGTAAGCTGTCCGGAATCAAGTTTATCGGGCCGCAGCCTGAAGTAACTCGGCTCATGGGTTTGAAACAGAAAGCCCGTGCAGCCATGAAGGACGCTGGCGTTCCAATCCTGCCCGGATCACCGGATGTGCTGCATACAGCGGAAGAAGCACTGGAGATCGCAAACGAGATCGGCTATCCCGTCATCATTAAGGCAGCAGCCGGTGGTGGTGGTCGCGGTATGCGTGTGGTGAACTCACCTGAAGAGCTTCCGGGACTGCTCGCTCAAGCCCAAACAGAAGCAGGACTCTCTTTCGCCGTGGCTGATGTTTATGTGGAGAAGTACATTCCCAATCCTCGCCACATTGAGTTTCAGGTTCTGGCCGATGAGCACGGAAATGTAGAAGTCCTGTTTGAACGGGAATGCTCCATCCAGCGGCGCCATCAGAAGCTGATTGAGGAAGCTCCTTCACCGGTACTTCGACCGGAGGTTCGGGAGGATATCCGCAAACGGCTCAAGGTGGCCATGAGAGATGTCGGCTATACCAATGCAGGTACGGTTGAATTTCTAATGGATGATCAGGGCAATCTCTACTTTATTGAGGTCAATGCCCGTATCCAGGTGGAACATCCGGTCACCGAGATGATTACAGGAATCGATCTGGTAAAAAGCCAGATTCAGATTGCTGCCGGAGCTAAGCTTAGTGAGATTCTCCCCAAAGAACTGAAGATTACAGGCCACGCTATTGAATGCCGTATCAATGCAGAGCATCCGGAGACGTTTGTTCCGTCACCCGGACGCATTACCGGGCTGAATCTTCCCGGCGGCATTGGAGTTCGTGTAGATACGGCTGCCTATACGGATGGAGTCATCCCACCGTATTATGATTCACTGGCCGCAAAGCTGATTACGCATGGTGCAACTCGTGAAGAAGCACGACATCGAATGCTGCGGGCACTTGAGATGTTTGTGGTGGAAGGAATTTATACATCTATTCCGCTGCACCAGCAGATCCTGCAGGATGAGGATTTCATTACAGGGAATTTCGATACCAACTATATCGCCCGGAAGCTGCCTTCAAAATCCGCTAAATAGAACCACACTCAGGGGTGGGAGATGTAATCCATTCTCCCACCATCCACAGTCAGAACCTGCGCCGTAATAAATCCGGCATCTTCGCTGACCAGAAAACGGACAGCAGATGCAATATCCTTCGTCTCTCCCACACGACGCACCATAGCACGGGAGGACATAAGATCCACCACCTGCCTTACCTCTTCTTCTGACTTCCCCTGTGTCACCATATCGGTCATGATGAAGCCGGGAGCGATAGCATTCACAGTGATGCCAAACTGTCCGACATCGAAAGCCAGGCGCCTGGTAAACATTGTGACGGCAGATTTCGTCATCGCATAGAAAGTCGTGCCGGAAAAAGCTGTGCCATGTGCAGCAATGGACGTCAGATTCACGATCCGGCCCCACTGTTGTTCTTTCATTCCGGGTACGACCGTTCTGGTGACATTGATGAGCCCATCGACGTTAATCTTCCGCATCTTCTCAAATGCGACAGGATCAAAGTCCTCAAAGTCTCCTCGCAGCAGCACTCCGGCGTTATTCACGAGGATCTCCACAGGACCCAGTGCACTCTCTGTCTTCTGAACCAGAGCTTTACACTCTGCAGGACTGCTCAGATCAGCAGCAATTGCGATGTCTGCATTGGTATCCGGAGTTCCTTCCCGGTATCCGATTGCCACACGATATCCGGCAGCTTTCAAATATTCAGCCACTGTACGGCCGATTCCGCGGGATCCTCCCGTCACCAGTGCAACACGATTCATTTCTGTACAGGCTCCAGAATTGCAGTCATTGATCCTTTGGACTGAGGCATACGCCAGTCTGCGCCATAGGAGTGGATCTGACGTTGAGCAAATTCAGCAGGTTCCAGCTCTGTGGTGAGGACAATCGTCCGTTTTTGAGAATCTACTTCCACAGCATGGCGGTAGGCCTGTTCCACACTCATGAAAAACAGCTTTTGCAGCATCTCAATGACATAGTCATAGGTATGCTCATCATCATCCAGAAGCACCACATGGTAGAGCTTTGCATGCTCTTCATGTTCACCGGAATCAAGGTCGGGCAGGGGGAGAACTGGTTGCGCCACAATCTTAGAGTTTAGCGAAGCGTACGCAGCGCAGGGTCAGAAATATGAGCCACAGAGTTGAACCCTGCCATGCGCGGTTTTCCATCCCGCAAGTGAAGAACACTGACGGCTGAGTTATACGATGCGCCAGCCATCTGCATGGCGTGTTCATCTGCTGCACCCAGAACTTCCGCTAGGATCAGTCCAATGGGAGTTGCTGAGGTAAAGACAGCGATGTCTTTACCTGAATCCATGCTACGGATGAGATCCAGTGTATCCAGCACACGAGACTTGAACTGGAGCCACGACTCACCTTCCATCTCATAACGGCCACTGTGCCATGCCTGAAAAACCAGAGCATCGCATCGGTTCCACTGACGATGTACCGGAGCATCATCGGCTTTCATATCATCCAGCATCTGGTGATACTCACGATTGAACTGTTCATCATCGCGGCAAAGGTGAGGCGCCATACCTTCATAGACGATGTCCAGATCAAACTCAGTAAATCCGTCATGGAGATCAGGAGATCCCACAGCAATCCGTGCTGTTTCGATCTGCCGCTTGCGGTTTCCTGCAAAGACATGATCGAACTGGATCCTCTCAGATCGGAACCACTCCCCAAGAAGCGACGCCTGTTGCTGGCCGAGGGAAGAAAGAGTGTCGTAATCGTGACGAAGCCCAGCCTGTCCGTGACGAATCAGAAAAATTCTACTCAACTTTTTATTATCGGGGATGAGTGTTTCAGATGGGTAAGGGAGAGCAATTCCCTGCTCTCCCCGTGAACAGAATCAGAAATTGACGCGAAGAGAGAACTGAATCTGGCGACTGGTACCCAGCCCGATAGCCCGTTCCACTGTTCCGTTGGCAACTCCAAAATTCCCACCGGCAGCAGCACGGGTAAAGGATTGACCGGGCTGCAACTGGTTGGTGCCGGTCCCCAGAGCATTGGCAAGAGTGGCTGGAGGATTGGCAAAGTTGACCAGGTTGAAGATGTTGTAGATCTCAGACCTGAATTCAACATTTGTTCGTTCGGTGATGGTGAATCGCTTGTGCAGCGTCAGGTCAAACTGGCTCATCGCAGGTCCATGAATGGCCCAGCGCCCAAGATTTCCCACACGCCCCGGCTCTGGAATCGCAAATGCAGCCGGATTCAGCATATAACGTCGGTCATCAGTTTTGATGAAGACATCACCACCGATGTAGTCCGGACGTCGGGCATTCCGAAATGCTCCTCCACCGGGTGTATTCTCGATAGCTGTCGTCACTGGAGTGCCATTAACCAGGATGGGAGCATTGACAATGTTTCCATTGCGATTATCACGATAGACAAAATCCGGACGGGTGATCTTCACATCCACTGGAAGACCAGTGCGGCCATTCCAGATTCCGCCCAACTGCCATCCACCGAGGATTGCTTCACTCAAACCATTCCAGCTTGACCCATGCTTGCGTCCTTTCCCGAATGGCAGTTCATACAGTGCGCTGACGTTTCCGGAATGACGAACATCGAATGCATTGTTCCCCCGATCCAGCCCAAAGTTATACGGACTGGCTGCTGTCTGAGCCTCATTTGACCCACCTGTATTCCCGATGGAGTGTCCATAAGTCCACTGTGCCCCGACAGTCAGGCCTCTGGCATAGCGACGCTGATAGGTGGTCTGCATGGAGTTGTAGTTGTCCGTACCACCGGATGTCTTGTAGTCCACCTGGGCAAAACGATTACCGAACTCAAGCACCGATTTGCCAAGGCCTGTGACCGGGTCAGTGGTCACACCTGTCTGCAGGTTGCTCCAGGATCGCAGGAACAGATTTCGTCCCTGGCTTCCTACATAAGCCACCGTCAGCACACCATCGCCAAACAACTTCTGTTGAAGAGAAACGGTATAGCTCAGGACACGCTCAGGTACCCGATAACCAGGTGCGTAAGCACGCGGCTGGAATCCAAGATTGGGATCATTGATGTTGTAGTTGGCAATAATTTCTGCCGGAACAATGGGATAGACAACATTGGTCAGAGTACGGCTGACACGATCACTTTCAATGGGCTGGATCAGATCTTCCGTCTGCCCCGGACCATAGTAATATCCCGCACCGATACGGAATACTGTATTGTTCTTGAATCTGTCCGGTGCCCAACTGAAGGCCAGCCGCGGGCCGAAGTTGAGCTTGGAAGAAGAATAGAACGGTGTGCTTGACGGCATCAGGTTTCCGGTTTCCGTGTTGTAGATGACCGCCCGGTTCTGATCTTCTCTCAGCACACTGTAGAACTCATAGCGCAGACCATAACTCATCGTCAGGTTGTGACGCAGCTTCCACTCATCCTGCGCGTACCCGATCAGGTAATGCTGTTTGGCAAAGCGATTTCCGGTTACTCCATTGTTGAAAGGACTCGGAGCACTGACATCTCCCAGAAACTGCACCTGTGAAGGAATGTTGTTGATCAGATCATTCACATTTGAAAATGTATACGTAGTTCCGCCCAGCCGGTCTGTATACATGCGGATGGGACGGTATTCAAATCCAAACTTGAAGTTGTGATCGGACTTGATCCAGGTCAGGTTGTTGGCAACGGTCATGGTGTAGTTGGTGTAGGGCTGTCCACGTCCGTTCTGTGTAGAGTTGGATCGAAGAAGTCCACCGGGCACGGCAGCCCCTGCGGAAGCACCCTGTCCGCCAATTCCCGGAAGCGCCACACTGCCGGTATAGCTCAGAAGAATGGATGACAAATCGATTCCGTTGACCATCGGAGCCACACCATTGATGCGGGTGAGATAGCCGTTGTACCCGATCTTTGTTTCATTAATGACGGTGGGAGAAAGTACCTGCTGGAAGTTCACTAGAGCATTCTGGGGAACCGCACGAATCTGGCTGGTGTTGCCGGTGACTCCCAGTGGAGCAATGGAAGTTCCATGATCCCGGAAGTAACGCGCATAGATGGTGTACTTGTCATTGATGCGATAGTCCACTCGCAGTGAACCATAGTTCTCATCGACACGGTTTGAAGCGTTCAGCTGAGCCAGTTCCAGATCAGGATTGGCTGTGGGAGTGCCAGAAGGAAATGCGTCCAGCAATGGACGAATGGAAGCCACAGCTCGGGCTTTTGCGGAAGCAGAAGGAACTGTCTCGATATAGTTCACGCCGGCTCGCTGCCGCAGTCCTTCATAAGTACCAAAGAAGAACAACTTGTCCTTAATGATGGGTCCACCAAAAGATGCACCGAACTGATTCAGGCGCAGGGGACTCTTCTCTCGATCAAAAAAGTTCCGGGCATCCATGGCATTGTTTCGCAGGTAATGGAATACAGATCCATGGAATGCGTTGCTACCACTCTTGGTCACCACAGTGATCTGTCCACCGGTTCCTGTGCCGTACTCTGCAGGGTAATTGCTCGATTCCACACGAAATTCCTGAACATTTTCGAGAGAGGACTGCAAACGAAATCCCGAACTGGATTCACCATTCAGATTTCCGGGAGATGAATCGATAATGGCAGAGCCTTCTACACCGTCAAAACGGATAGCATTCTGCTGATTGGCACGACCACTGAAACGGATATTGTCATAACTGCCACCACCGGCCGTCTGCGCTCCGGGAGCAAGCAGATAAAGCTGGGAAAGCTGTCGTCCATTCAATGGCAACGCAGCCACTTCGCGTTCATTGATGTTCGCGCCGATGCGGGCAGATGAAGTATCAATCACAGCCAGATCGCCACCCACAACAGTCACTTCCGTTGCAACCGAAGCAGGCTGCAGAACAATGTTCAGTGTTCGCACCTGGCCTGCTGCCACGGGAACATCCTTGTACTCGGTCCGGCTCAGGCCAACAGCCTCTCCAACAACCGTGTAGGTGGAAGGAGCCAGGTTTGGAGCAATATAGTCCCCGTTTTCAGAAGTTGTCAGATTTCTGACTTCTCCCGTTTTTGTGTTTGTGACAGTGATGGTTGCATTTGGAATCACTGCACCAGAAAGATCGGCCACCTGGCCGATCAGGCGTCCCTGCTCCAGCTGTGCATAGCCGGTTGACGCAAAAAGCAGGAACATACCCCAAGCAATTAGATTTGAAAATCTCATTCGTTAACAGCGTATGAACCTTGTGTTACAGGATTATTCACGATGTATGACGGTTTTGTTTCAAACACAAGAACGTCGTCATCTTATTGAAAAATCATGTAAATCTAGTTATATGCGCTGGTTATTTCTGGTTATGTTGTCCGCAGTTCTGATGGCTCAGCAGTTCCCGGATCTCCCCAAAGACGAGGATTCATTGGATCGTCTTCCCAACGGGAAATCGCAGAGCGAAGCCATTATCAAGTCTGACCACGAAAAATCGCTCAAAGATCTGGATGAAATGAAAAAGCTGATTGAGTCCGTCTATGAAGACGTAGAGAAAAATACTCAGCATGTGGTCTCTGTCCAGACGCTGAAGAAACTGTCTGAGATCGAGAAAAAAGCGAAAAATATTCGTGGCCGGATGACCCGAAACTGATTTACCACAACTGACACAGACAGAGTGAATCCAAGAAATTGACGATAGACTGGCTGAAATGCTCCGTCGCGAATTCCTTCCCTTACTCGCATTGCCCCTGTGGGGGCGTCCTGCGTTAAAAATTACCGATGTTGAAATCTGGAAACTTGAAGGGAAACGTCAGACTGAAGCTGGAGTGAACCGGCAGCACCAGATTCAGCCGATTCATCTCTATGAAGAGCGTCGTCCCCCGGTATACAAAGACAATCCGCAAGGAACTGCCCCTGCAAATCTGACTGCTTACTATTTGAAGATCATTGCAGGTGATGTCTCCGGGATCTATGGCCCCATCGACAAGGAAGCCATCATTGTTGTCGATCAGCAGTTAAAGAATTTCCTGATTGGAAAAGATGCACTGGCAGGTGAAACACTCTGGGACCAGATGTATCGCCTGAACCGACATTCGCGTGCAGGGCATTTTATGATGGCGATTTCAGCTGTCGATAATGCTCTCTGGGATTTACGTGGGCATGCTCTGAATGCGCCTGTATATCAGCTGCTGGGAGGCCCAACCCGAGCGAAGATCGCTGTCTACGGCAGTTGTCTGGGGTATTCACTGGAACTCGATAAAGTACAAGAACGCACTAAGGAACTTAGAGATTCCGGCTTCCAGCATCAGAAGTGGTTTCTTGCCTATGGTCCCGGACATGGCCCTGAAGGGCTACTCAAAAATGTCGAACTGGTTCGCACTTTAAGGGAAAGTGCAGGAGATGGTGTCGATTTGATGTTCGATGCCTTCATGGGGTGGGACCTGAATTACGCATTGGCCTGGGCAAAGCAAGTGGAACAATATCGCCCACGCTGGATAGAAGAGGCATTCCCCATGGATAAACTGGAGAGTTTTATCGCTCTGCGCAGGGCAACATCCATTCCAGTCGCCACCGGCGAACACGTCTATGGACGCTGGGAAGCAAAAAGATTCATGGAGAGTGGTGCCATCCAGGTGATGCAGGCTGATCCGGAATGGTGTGGTGGTGTTTCTGAACTGGCAAAGATCTGCAACATTGCATCATCCTTTGATGTCCAGGTAATCCCTCATGGACATAATGTCCACGCAGCTCTACATGTGGTTGCAAGCCAGTCTCCGATGACATGCCCGCTGGTTGAGTTCCTGATCCTGAAAATGGTGAATTATTATCACTTCGACAAGAACCCTATCCGGGTTAAGGATGGCCATATCCAGCTCAATGACAAACCTGGATTTGGCATTGAACTGGATGATTCAAAAATAGAGAAGAAGACATTGATGAAGTTCAGCTGAGAGCTTCTCCGACATCCAGCAAAAGCTCTTCGGACCAGGGAGCACCTACCAGTTGTGCGCCCGCTACGGCAAGAGCGGGTAATCCCAGAAGGTTTGCCCATACCAGCGGGAATGTACCCTCAAACAGGTCAATATCGCGTTCAGGTGTCGAATAGATCCGGGATCGATGAGGAAATGCCGTCATGCCTGCTCCTGCAGTCAGGACTACCGGATATGTCTCCATCTGGTTTAGCAAATTACCGCGCATGGCATCCCGGACAGCCAGCATTTCCACCACTTTTTTGCCGGTAGGTTCCGGTGCATCACCCACACGATCCATCAGTTCAAGCCCAGTCCAATGTGTCTGTTCTCTGCGTCCTTTGACCATATCGCGCAGGAACGGTGCAGCAAGCTCAACAAAGAAGAATGCCCATACATATGGCGCACGCTCCAGACCGGATGGCTCATACTCTTCCACGATGTATCCAGCCTTTTCGAGTTTTTCTGCAGCTCTGAACACAGAATCCCCGCATTCCTGCTGTATCGGTGTCCGATAGAACTGTGGCCAGAGAGCGATGCGTATCTTTTCCCGATCAATTTTCTTCGGAGCTACAGGGACAGAAAACGGATCATTGATGTCATAACCCTGGATGACATCGAATAACAGACGAACATCCTGCACCGTTCTCGCCATAGGTCCAGCAACACCCAGCAGACCGCCGGGATGCGCAATATTCGGAAAATGACCTGTAGCCGGAACTCTCCCCGGTGTTGGCTTCAGCCCTGCGATTCCACAACAGTGCGCAGGCCAGCGAATCGATCCTCCACCATCACTCCCGATTCCCCCTCCCGACATGAAAGAAGTAATCGCTGCTGCTTCTCCGCCACTGGAACCTCCGGGGGTAAGGGATGGATCTGCAGGATGATTCGTGCGTCCCGTAATGAGATTGTCCGATTCATAGTTCATCAAAAACTCTGGAGTATTCGTCTTCCCCAGCAGAATCGCACCTGCCTCCCGCAACTTGCGAACCACCCAGGCATCCTTTGAGGCACAATGGTCCTCACGCTGTCTGGTTCCACCATATGTGGGATATCCGGTCACATCGAAACTGTCTTTCACAGTGAGAGCCAATCCACTTAAAGGACCTGGCCTGGGTACTTCTGCTTCTTTCCTTGCCTCTTCCGCAAATACACGAACAAAAGCATTGATTTCCGGATTTCGTTGCTCAATTTCTGCCAGATGAGCGTGTACCAGCTCTTCAGAAGAACACTGCTTCGACTGCAACAGCCTGAGCTGTTCAGTCAGGGAAAGATGATGGATCACAGACCTCAGGATAAGATGGACTCGGTGCATACTGTTCGTCTGGAAGAGGGCCGTTCATGTGTTTTAGGCCGTGTAAGGGCTCAGCAAAGAGTCCCACAGGTCGAGGTTGTCCCACTCCTCGACGCACATGGCCGTGTGCTGGCCCATCCTGTGATTGCAGACAGGGACTATCCTCCCGTGGCGCGCTCCGTGAGGGATGGCTTTGCCGTGCGGTCCGCTGATCTTCCCGGACCATTCCGCATCATTGGCGAAATTCGCGCAGGATCTACGTTCGAAGGGTCCATAAAAACGGGGGAAGCCGTGGAAATCATGACCGGAGCCACCATTCCTGATGGCGCGGATCAGGTGGTGATGGTGGAACATACAGAACGTCAGCCAGATTCCATGCAGACCAGTCGCTCCGGTGTGGCAGGAGAGTTCATCAACCCACAAGGATCCGAAGCAAAAAAGGGTGAACATATTCTGAATCCGGGCAAAAGAATAGACTATGCAGACATCGCTTTGATGGCTACATATGGATGGACAGAGGTTCCGGTATATCGCAAACCCCGTGTCTCGATCCTTGCCACCGGAGATGAGATCGTGGAGATTGCATATCTGCCTCAGGATAATCAGGTTCGGAATTCCAACACCTGTTCATTGGCGGTACAGGTGGAACGGGCAGGAGGAATCCCGGAGATCCTCCCCATTGCTCGGGATAATCATGAGGCAACACGGGCAGGGATTCTTCAGGGCCTGCAAGCAGACCTTCTTCTGCTTTCCGGTGGAGTCTCAGCAGGGAAATATGATCTGGTTGAAACAGTGCTTGCGGAACTGGATGCAGAGTTTTTCTTTGATCGCGTCCTGATTCAGCCCGGACAACCGCTTGTCTTTGGTCACGTCAACCAGACTTTTTTCTTTGGTCTTCCGGGAAACCCTGCATCTACAATGGTCACTTTTGAACTGTTCGCGCGGGCTGCTATCGAACTGCTGAGTGGACAGGAAAAGATTGCATTACCCATCACCTTTGCTCCGCTGGGTAAGCCATTCCGGCACAAAACCGGACTCACTCGCTTTCTGCCCGCAAAGCTGGAAGACGGGAAGGTTTTTCCGATTGACTGGCAGGGCTCCAGCGATGTGCCGTCACTGGCCCGTGCGGATGTTTTCCTGGTGGCCGATATGGATCGGGAATCATGGGAAGCAGGAGAGATGATCGGAGTTCTCAGGAAATGAAAAAGCTGTCACATTATGACGAAACCGGACGAGCCAGTATGGTGGATGTTTCGTCTAAAGAAGAAACAAAGCGTACCGCGCAGGCCCATGCCTTTGTAAAAATGGCACCTCGCGTGCTGCGTGCATTACCAGATAATCCTAAAGGAAACCCTTTGGAAGTGGCGCGCATCGCAGGAATTATGGCAGCAAAAAAAACCTCGGATCTCATTCCGATGTGTCATCCCCTGCCTCTTTCAAAAATTGATGTGGAAACCACAATTGAGAAAAAGGGAATCCGGTTGATTGCAACTGCCGTCACTACCGCCCGAACCGGTGTCGAAATGGAAGCATTGACCGCCGCCAGCGTGGCAGCACTCACCGTTTATGACATGACCAAGGCTCTCGACAAAGGCATCGAGATTCAGGATCTCTATCTGGTCGAAAAAACGGGTGGAAAAAGCGGAAACTATAAGAGGAGGGTGAAATGACCCGAACTTTAGCACTTTTACTTTGTGTTCCCCTGCTTGCTCAGGAAGCCGAGAGAGATCTTGTGATCCGGGAGACAGTCAAGTTTGTGGTTGCGCCGACAACCGTAACCAATGCAGACGGAACCTATGTAAATGGCCTGGAAGCCAGCGACTTCGAGCTTTACGATAACGGCAAGTTACAGCAGATCAATCAGGATGTGTCGTCCATCCCAATTTCCATGGTGGTTGCCATCCAGAAAAATGCCGCCACGGAAAATGTTCTGCCTTCTCTGAAAAAAATGGGGAACATGCTGGAAAGCATGGTACTGGGAGAGAACGGCGAAGCCGCTATTCTCACCTTTGATCACAGAATCGAACAGATCTCTGAATTCACCAATGACGGCCAGAAGTTTAACGAAGCACTGCAGAAACTTCGTCCCGGCAGCACCACCTCACGGCTGAATGATGCCATCACGGAAAGCGTTCGTTTATTGAAAAGCCGCCCGGAAAACCGGCGCCGCATCATCCTGTTGATCAGTGAAACGCGAGACCGTGGCAGTGAGGGAAATGTCAAAGAGACCCTGACCGAACTCCAGTTGAATAATGTCATCGTTTATCCGGTGAATATGTCTTACTGGCTGAACAAGCTCACTACACGCGATCAACCACCCCGGCCTTCACCAGTTCCACCGTCTGCACGTCCCCAGATCAATGGAATGCCGCAAACTCCAAATACGGCTATGCAGATGGGATTGGGTGGAACCTTTGGAAACTACATTCCCCTGTTCCAGGAGATCTTCACTGCCACCAAGGCCATCTTTGTCGACAATCCCCCGGAAATGTATACCAAGTACACCGGTGGCAGTGAACAGAGCTTCGTGGGCCTGAAAGGCCTGGAAGAAGCCATCATGAGAATCGGCGAGGAACTGCAGAGCCAGTATCTGCTGACCTATAACCCGAACAACAAATCGGAAGGTGGATTCCACACCATCAAGGTTGTAGTGAAGAAGCGCAATCTGAATGTGAAAACGCGTACCGGCTACTGGATGGCTGCCATCCCCAACTAAAGCTGGATTGAACTTCTGAAACCTGTATCAGGAACCGGGGAAGAAGAATCAGATTCTTCTTCCTCTTCTTTCATCAGAAACAAGTTTGATTCAATTCCATGCTGCCGGGTGTACAGATCCCAGTAACGTTCTTTCTTCTGCAAAAGCTCCTGATGAGTTCCCTGCTCTGTGATTCTTCCTTCTTCCACTACCAGAATCTGATCTGACTTCCGAATGGTAGAAAGACGATGCGCAATCACGAACGTCGTTCGGCCCTTCATCAACCGTTCCAGAGCCTCCTGAATCAGTGCTTCCGATTCGGAATCCAGACTGGACGTAGCCTCATCCAGAATGAGAATTCGTGGATTTGCCAGCAAGGCACGCGCAATGGAAACACGCTGGCGCTGACCACCGGATAGCTTGACACCTCGCTCACCCACGATGGTGTTGTACTGTTTTTCCATCTTCTCTGCAAACTCATCGACACGAGCCATCCGGCACGCAGCGAGAACCTCTTCTTCTGTGGCCTCTGGTTTCGCAAAAGCCACATTCTCCCGAATGGACCCATCGAACAGAAACGTCTCTTGCAGCACAACACCCAGCTGAGTCCGATACGAAGACAGCTTCACTTTTGAAAGGTCAGTACCATCCACCAGAACTACGCCTTCATCCGGTCGATGAAAAGCGGCAATCAAACCGATGATGGTCGATTTGCCGGAACCGGAAGGGCCAACCAGCGCAGTGACAGTACCTGCTGATGATGCAAAGGAGAGGTCGTGCAGGACAGGCTTCCCCTTTTCATAACTGAACGTGACATGCTCAAACCGGACATCGCCGTGAATGGGACCAATCTCCAGAGTTCGTTCCGGATCATCATCTTCCCGCTTTTCCCGCAGGACTTCGCGTGTGCGTTCCAGTCCGGCAAAAGCTTCCGTCAACTGGGTTCCGATGTTCGCTACCTGAACCATGGGAGCAATCAGAAATCCCAGGAAAACGGTAAATGTCACAAATCCACCAAGAGTCAGTTCCCCCGCCAGAATCTGACGCGTTCCCAGAAACATGACCAGCGCTCCCACCAGCCCCATCAGCACAGCGGAAGCCACCGTGACCGTGGAAACAGCTGTCAGTGACTTGAAAACATTTTCCAGAATCCGGGCAGCGCCGGCGGCAAAGACCTGTTCTTCTCTCTCTTCTGCGTGATAGCCCTTCACCACACGAATTCCACTGAGCGATTCCGTCAGACGACCAGACACTTCACTAGTGATTTTCCCCCGCTCCCGGAAGATGGGCCGGACCTTGCTGAATGCCCTGGTCAGAACCACGGTAAATGTCACGACAATTACCAGGATGATTCCGGTCAGCTCGGGGCTGATGCGGATCAGCATGAAGAATGCCAGTACGGCAGTAAACAATCCACCCACCAGTTCAATCAGGCCGGTTCCTACAAGATTTCGAATGCCTTCCACATCGGTCATGATGCGGGATACCAGAGTTCCACTCTTGTTGGCGTCGTAGTAGGAGACAGAAAGCCTTCCTACGTGGGATTGCACGCGGACTCGCATTTCTGCAATCAGACGCTGGCCAGCTTTGGAGATAATCTGAGTCAGAGAAAATGAAGTGATCCCCTGGATAATTGTTGCCAGGGCCACAGCAGACACAAGTGGAACCAGCATCTCCGTCTGATGCTTCCCGATCACGTCATCAATCAGATATTTTGTGGATGAAGGAAGGACAAGCCCCATCAGCCGGTTGATCACCATGAGGAACAACCCGAATAACAGGAGTCCGCGTCTTGGTTTTACAAGAGACCATATATCCGGCAACAGTTCACGAAATCTTTCCTGTACAGGACGTTTTGGAAGGCTGGGGTCTTCTTCAATGCGGCTTCTCCTGGGTCTCATTCCTTTTTTTATCGTCGCAGGATTCGCATCTGCACAGGAACCAATCCAGTACAGGCTTTATTTTCCACAACTTGAGGATCATCAACTTCATGTCGAGGCAACTTATCCGGCGGATGGTCAAGAAAAAATTACGATCAAAATGGCCAGATGGACTGCATATACGTTCCGGGATTATGCAGACAGAATCCTGCAATTGCGCACAGCGCATCCCTTTACGCGTATTCAAAAGAATCGGTGGGAGATCAAGACCAATGGAGAAAAATATGTCAAGGTTCACTACAGCATCCAGGCTGA
Source organism: Bryobacteraceae bacterium (assembly GCA_037190045.1). GTDB lineage: Bacteria > Acidobacteriota > Terriglobia > Bryobacterales > Bryobacteraceae > JAPKYZ01. The sequence continues at coordinate 266,832 of JBBCIQ010000005.1, forward strand.
TTCCATACATGTTCAGGACAACTTCGTGGGTCCTGACTTCGCGCTGATCAATGGCCAGCCAACATTCCTGACCCTCGCAGACGATCAGGATCGCCCTCATCACGTAATGGTGACCCTGCCCGATTCATGGAAAACATGTATCACTCCATTGAAAGAAACTGCTGCACATCAGTACCGTGCAAATGATTATGAGGAACTGACTGATTCCCCTTTCATTCTGGGAAACCCCAGAGTCCATGAGTTTCAGGTGGAAGGAATTCGACACAGAATCGTGAATATCCAGGATCAGGGGAATTGGGATATTCAGCAAACGACTGCGGATCTTACCCGGATGATCACCGAGCAGAAAAAAATCTGGGGATCCTTGCCTGTACAGGAATACATTTTTTTCAATATCCTGTCTGGGCGGGGAGGAGGCATGGAACACATGAACGCTGCCGTCATGATGGCTTCCCCGCGAACAAGTCAGACCAGATCTGCCTATGTCCGCTGGCTGGATCTTGCCAGCCATGAGTACTTTCACTTGTGGAATGTCAAAAGGCTTCGTCCCCGTGAAATCAAGCCGGGTGAGTATGAAATGGAACAATACACACCCAGCCTTGGAATTGCTGAGGGATTCACCACTTATTATTCCTGGCTCACTCTTCGCAGAGCAGGAGTCATTGATGATGGAGAGTTCTTTGAAGCACTCTCACAACTTTCAGCGTCACTCATGCAGAGCAAGGCTCGCAAAGTTCAGACTCTGGCAGAAGCAAGCCTGAATGTATGGTCAGTTGGTTCCGGACGTTCCAGAGAAAAGTCCATCAGCTACTACACCAAAGGTGCACTGGTTGCTTTCCTGCTGGATGCTCATCTGCGGAAACAGTCAGATCATTCGAGATCCCTTGATGATGTCATGCAGGAAATGTGGCGTAAGTATCCATTCGAACAAGGATATTCACTCAATGATTTTGAACAGGTTGCTGGAGTCAGTCTCCATTCCTGGTTCCACACAACAGAGGAGCTGGATTTTTCAGAGGCTGCTGAATTATACGGTCTGGATATCAACGCATCCGGTCAGATATCCTTGCGGACTGAAACAACAGCCCGCAAGGCATGGCTTTTATCTAAACAGTGAAGAAAGCTCGTCCATCTGACGCCGGACTCCGACATAGAACGGACCAAACAGAGCATACTCCGCACTCACTTCATCGAAGCGCATCTCATAGATCAGCCGCTTGAAATCCAGTGCCTCATCGGCAAACAGGTCAACGCCCCATTCCCAGTCATCCCATCCAATGGACCCGGAAATCACCTGTCTCACCTTTCCGGCATAACGGCGGCCATTCATTCCGTGAACATGCATCATCTCTGAGCGCTCTTTCATGGGAACGGAGTACCAGTTTTTGACCTCTCCGCGCTTGCGGTCCATGGGGTAAAAACAGATGTACTTTGCGGGAGGAATTTCAGGATACAGACGGACAGCCATGGCTTTGCGGGACCGTTCCAGAATCTCTGCGGCGGCGGACTCCCATTCTTCCGAATAGGGAGCAATTCCCTTCTCTGCCATCTCTGCATAGAACTTTCCGGTGGATTCATATAGCCCCAGTTCCACAACAGAAACATATGAGCTCACCTGCTCAAATGCGGTGTATAAACCTGCACGTCCCAGATCCTGCTCCACCTGATTCAGTTCTTCAAGGGAATTCCGAAAATGCACCAGCATCAGGTCGCCCTTATGTCCCAGCATGGAAAAAGCAGCAGTGTTGCCCTGCATGGAAGAAAGAAGCTTCAGTGCAGTTTCAGGGATGGGAGTCCCCCATTTGAAGCGCAACATCTGATGAAGAATCGCTGAACCTTCCAGGGTCAGCGGAGCCGGTGGAAATGCAGTTTCACTCACTCTTCTACTGTGCCAGTAATTCAGCTACTTTTGCATGGATGATTTCCGTCAGCTCGACACGGGATCGGCCAGCTGTCTCTACCGGATCTCCGACGCGAAGCTGGATATCGCCACTCTGGATCACCACTCCCTTGGAAGGAAGAATCTTTTCCGTCCCCACGACAGCAACCGGAAGCAAAGGCAGACCTGCCTTGATCGCCAATAGAGCTGCGCCATCCTTGAACGGTTGCAGCTTTCCATCCATGGATCGCGTCCCTTCGGGATAGATCAGGATACTGCTGCCATGTTCGCTGACCAGCCGCGATGCTTCCACCATGGAAGTAAGAGCAGCACGGGGATTGGATCGATCAATGGGGATGTGTCCGGTCCTGCCCATATAGCCGCCCATTACCGGAATTTTGAAGAGTTCCCGTTTGGCCAGAAAGCGCACAGAGAGCGGAAGATAACGAACCAGCAACGGAGAATCGTACAGACTGAGGTGGTTCGACACGATGACATAGCTGCGGGAAGAATCGATTTTCTCCAGTCCGGTGACCGTCGCGCGTGCGCCGCAGATGGACAGGATCCGCCCCGCCCAGAAACGAAACATAGGGTCCGTATACTTTCTGCTGAACAGCACCAGCACATAGGAAACCCAGATCAGCACAGCTGTGGTTAAAAATGAATACGGAATGGTGAACAATACCGAACGAAGGTAAGCAAACATCAGTTATATGAATCCAGCGCAGTCACAATGCGACGCAGTCCTTCTTTGAGGATATCCGGTGGAGTCAGCAGACTCACCACAAGATACCCTTCCTTTGGAAAATCATAGAAATATCCAGGCTGCACCAGCACTCCATAGTGAGCAAGCAGATCGCAGACGAGATCTTCTTCCGGACGCGTTCGTGGAATCTCCAGTGGAATCGTCCAGCCCCCCTGAATTGCAAGTGGCGTCAGCACTGTATTTTTCAGCATCTCACGCACCAGTAATTCATTGCTGTGACATCGTTCCCGGATCTGCTGCTGAATTTGGGGAGCCTGTTCCAGCCAGGAGATGGCCGCATATTGTACCGGCGCACTCACAGAGAGATAGGTGTCGGCGATCAGTTCCAGCGCATCCCGATGCTGTGGGGGATGAATGATCCAGCCCAGTTTCATTTGAGGCAGTCCAGCAATCTTCGAAAGCCCGTTCAGATAGAAGACATCCTCAAATCGTTCCTGTGGTGGTGCATAGGCGGCGAAGACTTCATCAACAATCACCGGTAACCCATGCTTTCGAAGTTGATCAATATCTGCCAGAGATCCCGTGGGATTGTTCGGACTCACCGCAATAATGGCCCGTGTTCGCTCTGTAACGGGAAGTTCATCTACACACCAGAAGCCATCATAAAAAAGCGTATAGGGTATGACCTTCACCAGATCCAGCGATGCCAGCATCTCGAACAGTGGATAGGAAGGTCGGGGAACCAGCACTTCATCGCCCGGATTACAGAAGAGCTTGAAGAGATAGGAATATGCTTCTGAAGTGGATGCAGTCAGCAACACCCGATCCGGTGAAAAAGCTCCGTAGTAGCGACAAACGGCCTCTCTCGTAGCCAGCAATCCAGCAGGGTCAGGATCATATTGCAGAGATCGGGCATCAGCAAGAGGGAGTGTTAATCCATCGGGATACTGAATTCCAGCCTGAGTAGGATTCGATATCGTCAGATCCAGAAAAGTGGTCATTCGGCTTCTCAATTGAGTCAGCCTGTTTGGTTTTTCTGTCCAGGGGAAACGTGACGAGTACAATTGCTCCATGGCTCAGCGCATTCTCATTTGTTTCATTCTCTTTGCACTCACTGCCGTTGCCCAGCATCCGCCACTGGCCGACCTGAAGAAGGAAGCCATTGCAGAAGTGGATAAACGGCAAAAGATGGTCCAGGAAATTGTGGACATGCTTTTCAGTTTCGCCGAGCTTGGGTTCCAGGAGGTAGAAACTTCTCAATATCTCACCGGCATCCTGGAAAAAAATGGATTCAAAATAGAACACGGGGTCGCCGGAATCCCGACCGCATGGCTGGCAACATGGAGCCATAAAGGACCAAAGCCGGTCATTGCCTACATTACGGATATCGATTGCATTCCGCGTGCTTCACAAAAGCCGGGAGTTGCCTATCATGATCCGATCGTCGAAGGCGCACCGGGTCATGGCGAGGGACATAACTCAGGCATGGCTGTGAATATCGTAGCCGCGCTGGCTCTGAAAGACCTGATGCAGAAGTATGACATTCCGGGAACCCTGAAGATCATCCCTGGTGTTGCCGAGGAACTGGTCGCTACCAAGGCCTATTTCATCCGGGCTGGACTGTTCAAGGACGTGGATATCGTGCTGGGCACTCACGTCGGCAGCGAGTTCGCTACCAGTTATGGTCACAGCGCTATCAATACCGGTCTGGTTTCCATCCAGTACACGTTCAAGGGAGAAGCCGCGCATTCAGCAGGAGCTCCATGGCGTGGAAAGAGCGCACTCGATGCTGTGGAACTGATGAACACAGGCTGGAACTTCAAGCGCGAGCATCTGCGGACACAGCAGAGATCGCACTATGTGATCACTAACGGAGGCGATCAGCCCAATGTGGTCCCTGAAGAAGCCACTGTCTGGTATTACTTCCGTGAACTGGACTATCTGCACATCAAGGAACTGCTGGAACTGGGCGACACCATGGCCAAGGGAGCCACGCTCATGACAGGAACAACGCTCTCCAAGAGAATCGTAGGATCTGCATGGCCCACACATTTCAGCAAGCCCATTTCCGAAGTACAACAGAAAAACATCGAACTGGTGGGCATGCCGCAATGGTCGGATGCAGACCAGACACTGGCGAAATCCTTACAGAAGGAGATCAACTCTCCCCAGCGTGAAGGCCTCAAGACGAAGATTGAACCACTGGAAGGTCCACCCATAGACGACAACATGCGACGTGGAGGAGGTTCAGATGATGTAGGGGATATCTCCTGGGTGGCACCCATGGTCTATATGCGGTATCCCGCAAACATCCCCGGATTGCCCGGACATCACTGGGCAAACGCCATTGCGATGGCCACTCCCATTGCTCACAAAGGCTCTGCTGCTGGAGCAAAGGTTCAGGCCCTCACAGGTCTGGATTACCTGACGCAACCTGCCCTGATTGAAGATGCGTGGAAATATTTCCGTGAGGTTCAGACAAAGGACCAGAAGTACGTTCCGCTCATTCAGGAAGAAGATCAGCCTGCCATTGAACTGAATAAGGAAAGAATGGATCGTTACCGAAGCCGATTGAAGGGGTTCTATTATGACCCAGCAAAATATCCCACCTATCTCGATCAATTGGGAATCAAGTATCCAACCGTAAAACAATGACCTCATTCATCCTGATCACCACCCTGCTCTTTTCTGCTCAGGCAGAGGTGCCCTCATATGATGTCAAGAGGACAACTTCCCGCATTGTTGTCGATGGAAAAATTGACGATGTTGCATGGAGGCAGGCCAGCACATTGGAACTTCAATTTCCATGGGAAGCTCAGACAGGAGCAAAGCAAAAAACCATCGTCCGTTTGCTTTGGGATGATGAAAATCTTTATGTCGCTTATGACTGTACAGATTCCGACATCGTGGCCCATTTTGACCAGCGGGATGATCCCACATACAGGGACGATGCCGTTGAAATCTTCATTAATCCCGATCCTCAACAGCAGTTTTATTACGGGCTGGAAATGAATGCGAAGGCAACGCTCTATGACTACTTCTATGCGTTTCCACAGTTGCTGATCGCCCGACTCGACTTTACCGGCGTCCAGTTGGCTACACACATCCGGGGGACTCTGAACCAGACATCCGACAAAGATCAGGGATGGACACTGGAGCTGGCAATTCCCTGGAAGAACTTTACAGAGCTTTCGAAAACTCTTCCGCCTGCTGCCGGATCATCCTGGTATGCCAACTTGAATCGCTGGGATGGAACAGAACCGAACCGCCGCTTGAGTGTCTGGTCTGATCCTCAATTGCCGAGACCCAGCCCCCATAATCCGAAACGGTTCGGACGCCTTACTTTTGTGAGGTAGCTTCAGGTACTAATGGTTCCTGAACCCGAATCTGCATCTTTCGGGGAAGGGGAAAACTGAGCGAGATGATTCCTCCGGCATCACTGATCATCTCGTTCATCTCCTGATCTTCCGGCTCCACCGAGTAAGGGGAACCGGGCTGTAGCCCTACCAGGAACCAAGTCTCTTCGACTGTCTTCTCTCCATCGTCTTTGGGCTGATCCAGCGTATAACCCGCATCGAACTGAAGCGGCAATCGTGCCGCAACAATGGTGGCAGCTCCAATGCGGACGGGTTTTGTCTGTTCCAGAACATTTACATCCGCGCGCTTGCCTGCCTCAAATACCTGTCCGATTTTTTTGTCGTAACAGAAGAAAGTTGCATCCTCTTCCCAGGAAGAACGAATGAACAGTCGTCCGCTACGTCGATCATGAAAGACATTCGGAAGAAAGTGATAGGTAATGCCTGGCTGGTAGGGATTGGCCCACAGGAACTCATAAACCACACCAAAGGGACCTCGCATCAGATAGCGATCCTGTAACAGCCAGGATTGCATCGCCTGACTCTCCACCGGATTACTGTCAAATGCCACCATAGCCAGTTCCGCAGCGCGTGAGAGAGCAGCAATCTTGAGATCCGGCTCACCATCATGCTGGTAGTAAGGAATCCGGAACTCATTCTCTGCTCCGGGATAGGAAGCTGGATAGTGGCTGATCATGTGGAACACAGGGAGATCACGGAAGAATCCCTGCACCGGATCGCGCAGGTCAATATTGAGATTGTCCTTTACCGCATGCAACAGCTCAAACAGTGCATAGAAATCCTCGCGAGGGACAGGCTTCCCTTCCCGGATAGCAGGCACCATTTCATGTCTCCACCATCGCTGGACAACATCTTTCAGAACTGATTCGCTCCAGTCGGGTTCTTTCTCCGAAAGAGCAATGGCTGCCAGGGCACGGGATCGCATCGAAGAAATATCACGTACAGATCCAAGCGCATCGGCCTTTTCGCGGATTGATCCGGCAAGAGGCTGCGCATCGCACCAGTCAAAAACGATGGAAAGCTGCCGGAGATCTTCTCCCGCCTGTTTTACAGCTTCCTGACAGTACTCCGGCTTTTCCAGCACCTGGCTCAGCAGGGCAAAGGCAAAGCCACCTTCGGCCATGGCTGTCCTGCCCAGCACCAGATTTTCAAACTGCATCCAGCGCAGTGATTCCCTCTGCTTTTCCCGCTTCAGCAGACGTAGTCTCTGGCTTCTCAAAAACAGCCGTGGAGACTCTGTATAGACGCGAAATTCCTCTTCCTGCGCCACCACAGGAATGGATAGAGTCAGCGCAAAAAGTGCAAATCCAGAAAGAATTCGTCGGATCAACCCTTCAAGTGTGTCACAACACCTCAACCCTGGTGCAGGCTGCCACAGAGCCATATATGCAACTTTTTCCAACTCCTTTGTTTTGAATCTCCCAAAGAGGATGCAGAGATGGAAACATCTTTGCTAAAGTTGAATACGAATTGATGGAGTCACTTTAAACCTGCCCTCTGTTGCAACGGGCGGACGGTGACGACGGAAACAAAAGCGAAAGTAATTGTTTTCGTGGGAGATGGTAAAGGGAAACACCAGCCGCTCTCGTGTCACCTTTTGCGGGTTGCAATAGGGGGGTTTTTTATGTCTTCTTCATCGGCCAGCAAAAATTCCTACCAGCCAACAGTCGGGGATCGGTCTTCACCGGGATACGGCAGATAAATCGTACGGCACTTCTCACAACGATAAATCTCATCGCCATAAGCAGAAACAATCTCGGGTGGAACTTTAAACCATCTTTTCAGATGGCCCGCACATAACTTCCCCTTCTCATTTTTTTCTGAACAGGCACGCATCCGGGGACCACGCCGTTTAACCTTGATGCCATCCGGCAGTTCCGCAATCAGTTCCGAGGGAGGAAGGGGTTCATTGGGTGTGCGGAAGGAAGCCATCTCTTCACTGTATAGCGAAAGGCCATCACAAATGACAAACAGGGCAGTTGCCTGCCCTGTCACTCCTCCACTCTGCTCACAAAAGCTTTTTTAAAGTCAGAAACTTTTTGGTGCTCAGAAGTATTTCGTATTTTGACAACTTCTCCACCAAAATCAAGGGGTATCCTGCAACTCCAGTTCCATGAGTGGTACTAGCCAGAACACATCATACGGCTGCATGGTCAGGCTCAGGACGCCTTCCCGTCCTGTATATCCACGACCAGTAGAAAGGTCATACCAGTCCATGTCCGGCAAGCCATATTGAGCCACCGGGATCGCCAGCTCTTGAGGATTTTCAGACACATTTGTCATCGCAATGAGCCTTTGAGTTTTATCCGGAGAAATTTTCAAAAGCGCAAAAATTGCAGGATCGACATTCATGACAATCTGCTGTGCATTGGGATGAAAAACTTTCCGCGATCCACGAATTTCCAGTAGCCGGATCAGATGATGACGAATCAGATTAAGTTTAGAGCTGGGTTTGATAATTTCCCTGTACAGATCCTTTTCATTCACAAATCCACGATTCACATCCCGCTTGACCTTGGTTTCCAGGGCTAACTCAAGATCATTCCGGCTTCCAATCAATCCGTGAAAATAAATTCCGGGAATTCCGCGCAGGGCAAGCGCAATAGATCGGCTGGCAACATAACGCTGGACCTGGAACTCTACTGTTTCCCGGCTGTCTTCCAGATTCAGTGCACTGTACCAGGTGGTGTTGATCTCATAGGGAACTTCCGCAGCCTTGGCTGCACGGAAGGATACAAATGCTCCGTGCTCCTGTGCAGTCTTCACCAGGAAATCAATTTCCTCAACGGGCAGGATGGACGCCACGCCCATCAGTCCCACTCCATCATGCGTATCCAGAATATTGAGGAAAGTTGTTGTGGATGATGGATACACAAGGCTGGCTGCCCATTCCGTCAGATAACTGGCATCCTGCCGATAGAAGGCATGCAGGACAAGAGGCGGCAGAGCGAAGTTGTAAACCATCTGCGCTTCATCATTTCCGTTGCCGAAATAGGAAACATTCTCTTCATGGGGGACATTCGTCTCCGTTACCAGCACCACTCCCGGCGCCGCCAGATCCAGCACCTCCCGGAACAGCTTCACGAGATTGTGTGTCTTTTCGAGGCTCGCACTGGTAGTTCCCGGCTCACGCCACATGTAGGTTGCCGCATCCAGACGAACCATATCCGCTCCCTTGCGGACATAGTGCAGCAACGTATCCACCACCGTTAGCAGTACGCGTGGATTGTAATAGTTCAGATCAATCTGATCCGGCGAAAAGGTGGTCCAGACCCAGATAGGCCCTTCAATCGAATGGAAGCGCGTCAGGATATCTGATGTACGGGGACGGCGCAGCAGGGATCGCTGCTCTTCTGTCAGTTCATCCTGGGACCGGAAGCTGATAGCAAAATCCCAATAGTCCATGTTGCCAGCCAGCATCTCCTGAAACGCCTGGCTCTTCGACGAAATGTGATTGAATACGGCATCAAACATCAGTCGATAGGTAGAACCGATCTCTTCAATATCCATCCAGGAACCCAGCTTCGGATCAACAGAACGATAATCCGTGACAGAAAATCCACGATCCGATGTATAAGGGAAAAATGGCAGGATGTGCAAGGTGTTGAATACCGGCGCCCGTCGGCGCATGGTCTCCAGGAACCCTCCCAGCGCAGATAAGGGAGTTCTTCCTTCAGAGCGCAACAAATCCCCGTATGTGATCAGGACAATATCTTTTTCTGAAAAACGCTGTCCGGTGTCGAAAAACTTTTCGGCTTCAATCAATTCATCTGGCTTGTAGGCGTGATGCACCCGGATCAGCCGGATCAGTTCAGGCATATGAACCTGAGCGATCATTTCCCCGTAGATGGCTGCCAGCCTTTGAAAAAGCCGATTGGCAGCCATCGGGGGGATATCCAGAAGAGGTTTGGAAAAATCCGCTTCGGGCTCATATGGAATCAGGTAGTGAGGCTTCATCCCTTGTTGCGATCTTATGACATCCGGTGCGCTACTCTGGAATCGAGCCTGCCGGACGGGTAGTCGCTCGCAGTTTTGGCTGCGGGAGGAAAGTCCGGTCTCCACAGGGCGACGTGCCGGCTAACGGCCGGGGATTCACTCTCAAAGGGTGCGTCACGGAAAGTGCCACAGAAAATATACCGCCTGTCTTCGGATGGGTAAGGGTGAAATGGTGCGGTAAGAGCGCACCGCGTTTCCAGTAATGGAAATGGCAGGGAAAACCCCACGCGGAGCAAGACCAAATAGGGGAGGAGGGGCGGCCCGCTCCGCTTTACTTCCGGGTAGGTTGCTGGAGCTGTTCAGTAATGGACGGCCAAGATGAATGACTACCACCCGTGGTTTCCACGGGCACAGAAACCGGCTTACAGGTCGGCAGGCTCAACTTCAATGATCTTCCGGAATTCATCCGGGAGAATTTCACTCCATCTCCGCCACTTCGTTCTTACGTGGCTCTTTTTCGAACCAGAAGTGCAGCAGTCTTTGGAATCCATGCTCACCCCATTGATGTGGAAGTGGATATGTACGCAGGTGGTTCCGCACGGGATTTCATCACTGTCGGCATGCCGGATACCGCAGTCCGCGAGAGCAGGGAGCGCATTAAATCCGCACTGGTCAACTCCGGTTTCGGCTATCCTTCAAAATCCGTCACCATCAATCTCGCTCCGGCGAATGTCCGTAAGGAAGGAGCAGGTTTCGATCTGCCGATGGCTCTGGGCATCCTGGGGGCGATGGGAGGGGTTCCCTCCAGCGATGAGTTCCTGCTAGCAGGTGAGCTTTCTCTCGACGGCTCTCTCCGGGCAGTCCGAGGGATTCTCTCCATCGTGGTGTGCGCCCGGGAGATGGGGATTCCCAACGTCGTCGTCCCCAGTGACAACGCAGCCGAAGCCGCTGTCGTGGAAGGGATCAACGTCTATGGAGCCAGTTCCCTCAGTGAAGTTGTCTCCATTCTGAAGCAACCCCTGACAGCGCAGGTGACACGCTCTTCCCCGCACAGCGTGAATGGATCTTCCGCTCACCTGCCTGATTTTGCAGATGTCAAAGGACAGACCACTGCCAAACGCGCGCTGGAAGTGGCAGCAGCTGGGGGGCACAATGTCATCCTCATTGGACCTCCCGGTTCAGGGAAAACCATGCTGGCCCGTCGGACGGCTGGCATTCTGCCGCCTTTCACGTTTCAGGAAGCGCTGGAAGCTACCCAGGTCCATTCCATCGCAGGACTGCTGGCTCGCGGAACAGGACTGCTGCATCATCGACCATTCCGCGACCCCCATCATTCTGTCTCGAATGCCGGACTGATCGGAGGGGGCATCGGAACTCCCCGCCCCGGTGAGATCAGTCTGGCGCATCATGGTGTCCTGTTCCTGGATGAGTTGCCGGAGTTTCCCCGCAGTGTTCTGGAACAGCTGCGACAGCCACTCGAAGAGCAGTGTGTCACGCTGGCCCGTTCCAGCATCACACTCACCTTCCCAGCCAATTTCATGCTGATCGCTGCGATGAATCCATGTCCTTGCGGATTTTTTGGGGACCCCACACGTGAGTGTCGCTGTACGGGTGGAATCATCCAGCGTTATCTTGCCCGGATCTCCGGACCTTTACTCGATCGCATTGACCTGCACATCGAAGTCCCGGCAGTTGCCTATAAAGAGCTGCGCGGCCATGCCACAGGTGCCTCTTCGCAGGAGATTCGGGAGCGGGTGCAGCGCTGCCGGGAAATCCAGCTGCAGCGCGGCATGGTGAATGCCCGTATTCCTTCCAGCCAGTTGCGGAAGATCTGTGCGCTGGATGATGCCGGAGAAAAGACACTGGAACTGGCCGTCCGCAAGATGGGGCTCTCCGCCCGCGCCCATGACCGCATCCTCAAGGTGGCCCGCACACTGGCGGACATCGGTGGTTCCGAACATATTCAGGCAAAGCACGTCGCGGAAGCAGTGGGATATCGGAGTCTGGACCGGAACTACTGGAGCTGATTGAACCGATCTCTCATAATGCTTCCATGGCCATTTACATCGCCTTCTTGAGAGCCGTCAATGTGGGAGGAACCGGCAAGCTACCCATGTCAGAGCTAAAGGCAATGTGCGAGGCGGCTGGCTTCCTGAAAGTCCGCACCTATATCGCCAGTGGCAATGTGATCTTTGAGACCAAACGAACGGAAGCTCAGGTGAAGGCAACGCTGGAAAAGCGTCTGGCGGAATATGCCGGGAAACCTTTGGGCGTTCTGGTGCGCACGCCCAAAGAGCTCATCGCTGTTCTTGCAGCCAATCCATTTCCGGAAGCTGCTCCCAACCGAACGGTTGCCATTTTTCTCGACACTACTCCACCTTCCAATGCCCTGGAAGAGGTGAAGGGAAAAAAGGACGAAGAGCTGAGTTTAGGTTCCCGCGAGATTTATGTCCATTACGGTTCCGGCATGGCTGATTCAAAACTGAAAATCCCTGCTGCCAGAGAGGGAACGGCACGCAACATGAATACGATTGCCAAAATGATCGAACTGGCCATAGCGATGTAATCTTGCCGACCAATAGAATCCATTCTGCGGTCAATCAGCTCCGGGTAGCTCATACCATTTCCCGTCACTGAAATACCAGAGAGAGGAAGCCTTTTCGAGAAAGCTGTCTTCAATTGCCTGATGAGTGATCTGAGCGGGCTTCTCCCCGGAATATCCACGATCATGGTCCAGAATGTAATCACGACCCACTGTGCGGATGTCACGGGAAAAGCCGATAAAATTCTCATCTCCCTGCAGGAAAGTGCAGTCAGCCATTGAATCCAGACTGTGCGGATTCTGATCCGCAGCATTGCGAAAAACCAGAATCGAACTCCACTCATCCATTGAGCAAAGAACGGCCCACGAACGGGGTTCATCCTCAAAAAATTTCCCACTGACGACATTGCGTGGCGTGGAATTACCCATGGGTTGAGGAATGCCGCACTTGCGATTCCGCAGGACGGAAACAATTCCGGGAGGCAGCTCAGAAAAGGATTCGGGCTTCAGATACCTGATCTCTTTGGCTGCCTGTTGAAACCGGACAGCCAGATCCTTCTCTTTTTGCTGCCGGATTTCTCTCTCCCGCGCGAGTTGCTGCAGATCAATCTGCGGCAGGATGGCATTACGATCCAGATTCGGGTCGAGAGTAAGTGCTCTGCGAAAATAATGCTCAGCAAGCTGGGCGGCGCGATTATCGGTGATGCCCCATTGCAGCATCTGGTTGTACTGGCTCTGCAACATGTATGCGGCATTCCCGAGAATCCATACGTTGCCAGACTTTTCAAGCGCATCAGAGGCATATCTGCTCGCATCCTGATTCTTTCCCAGCAATGCCAGAGCATATACATGGGCCAGTTCCCGAGTCAGAGAGTCTTTTTGACGGGAGGCCGAATCAGCAGTTGCAGCCAGAACCTTTTCCAGATGACGGATTGACTCTAGAGAATCGTCTGCCATTGCCGGACGATGGACCGTTATCGCAATCACCAGAACAATGAGAATGCACCGGATGTGTCTCATGGCAGCCTGAAGTCCGTTTCTGGAGGAAGAATATCATGGGGAGTTTTGAACACAACGTCCTTTTCTGCTCTCAATTTCTGCACCACGGGAAAAGGGACGGAGCAGAACTGTTGACGAACGCGTGAAAAGCTGAGGGATATCCCGCCATTTCATCTCGCCAAACCGTACGAAATCGCGCTAGACTGTAATTAACTGGGGTCGCGAGAGCGGCCCATTTCCATGGAAAATCAATCGCTTCATCGATTTACGTTCCTTCTCGCAACAGCTACGCTCTTTCTGATTGTTGCGGGGGGACTTGTTGTTTCTCATGAAGCCGGTCTGTCCGTGCCGGATTGGCCCCTTTCCTATGGCAAAGTAATGCCCCCGATGGAAGGCGGTGTGTTCTATGAACACGGCCATCGGATGGTGGCAACAGCCGTAGGATTTCTCACCGTGGTGCTGGCCATCTGGATCCAGCGGGTGGAAAAAAGAAAGTGGCTCAAAAAGCTGGCGTGGATTGCCGTTGCTTCCGTGATTTTCCAGGGAGTGCTCGGGGGTCTTACCGTTCTTTATCTGCTGCCCAAGGCAATCAGCATCTCACATGCCTGCCTGGCGCAGCTTTTCTTCAGCGCAACCGTCGCAATTGCATTCTTCACCTCGACATCCTGGCATCGGGAAGACTGGATTCTGACAGATTCCGGCTGGCCCAGCATGCGGTCGATGGCCGTGATTGCTCCAGTGCTGACACTGATCCAGGTTGCACTGGGCGCGGCATTCCGTCATAAAGTACTGGGAATCCTTCCTCACGTGCTGGGAGCTTTCGTCGTGACGATGGTGCTGGTCTACTTCGCACTGATCATCCAGATGCAGTACACCCAGAGTCCGCTGATGCGGAAGACAGCCATGTCCCTTACCTGGGTCACACTGATTCAGGTGGTGCTGGGCATTGCCGCCTATCTCACCCGGCTTTCAATTACAGGAAACACTCCGACAAGCGTAATGGTAGGATTTACCGTGGCCCACGTAGCAACAGGAGCCCTGACGCTTGCCCTGACTATTGCTTTGAGCATTCTGACTTTGCGTTTTATCCATAAACCCCAGGAGGCGGCTGATCCACACGCCGCGCGTGCATGAGAGCTTATCTCGACCTCACAAAACCACGCATCACCTGGCTGATTCTGATGAGCACGGCCATCGGTTACTTTTTTGGCCTTCACGATAATTTCAACTGGGTCACTCTGATCCATATGCTCCTGGGCACTGCTCTCATCGCTTCCGGCACCGCGGCTTTGAACCAGTGGTACGAACGGGATGCGGATGCCCGAATGGACCGTACCAAGGGTCGCCCCATTCCGGCAGGGCTGATTACTGCACCTAAAGCGTTCTGGTTTGGAGTTGCACTGTCTGTCATCGGCTTTGTCGAACTTTCATGGGGCGTCAATCTGCTGACTGGCCTGTTGGGCCTGTTCACACTGATGAGCTACCTGTTCGTCTATACCCCGCTGAAGCGTGTATCTCCGCATTCCACCACCATCGGCGCCATCCCCGGAGCCATGCCTCCACTGATCGGCTTTGCTGCTGCCGCCGGAACACTGACTGCTGAAGCCTGGGTCCTTTTTGCCATTCTGTTTTTCTGGCAGTTTCCCCACTTCTATGCCATCGCCTGGATGTATCGCGAAGACTATGCCCGTGCCGGTATCCGTATGCTTCCTGTGGTGGAGCCGGATGGCGAATCCACTGCACGACAGATGCTCTGGTTCACCCTTCTGCTGATTCCGGTGAGCTTCCTCCCGGTCACACTTTCGATGGCAGGAAAGCTCTATCTGGCCGCTGCCGTGATCCTGGGCACATGGTATCTGAGTGCGACTCTGCGTATCATCCGCAACCGGACCCGCGTCAATGCAAAGAAGGTATTGCTCGCTTCGGTGGCCTATCTTCCATTGCTTTATGTCGCCATGATCGGCGGCTGCACGCAGGTCCCGACAAAAGAGCTTCCCGATTATTATGCGGTTCCTGACTTTGGCCTGATCCAGCAGGATGGACAAGGGTTCTCCAGTAATTCCCTGCACGGCAAAGTCTGGGTAGCAGACTTTATCTTCACCACCTGCCCCGGCCCCTGCCCACGGCTCACAACACAGATGAGCGAGTTGCAGAAGAAGAATCCGGATGTGCAACTGGTGACGTTTACGGTAGATCCGGAAACAGATACTCCGGCAGTTCTGGATGAGTACGGGAAAAGATATCATGCAGATTATTCCCGCTGGACATTCCTGACCGGTCCCGAAGCTACATTGAAGAATGTTCGGGAAGAATCGATGAAGCAGGGTGAGATGGGTTCTCCTGCCAATCATTCACTCCGGCTGATTCTGGTGGATCAGAGCATGCGGATTCGTGGATTCTATGATTCCACGGAAGAGGGAATCCTCGACAAGCTCACCGCAGATATCAAACTGCTGCAAAAGAAATAATGGACGTTTATAGCCTCCCTACCGTAAATGCGACGCTGAATACCATCGCCACGCTCCTGCTGGTCTTTGGGTACCGCCTCATCCGTAAGGGAGACAGAGAAGGCCACCGGAATGCAATGCTGGCAGCGTTTATCGCGTCCATCCTGTTTCTGGTTAGCTATCTTGTCTACCACTATCATGTAGGATCAGTCCGTTATGAAGGACCATTCCGCCCCCTTTACCTGGGCATCCTGCTCACCCATGTGATCCTGGCCGCAGTAGTTCCTGTGCTTGCAATCATCACGGTGTATCGGGCTCTCAAAGGACGTTTCGAGAGCCACAAAAAGATCGCAAAGATCACCTACCCCATCTGGGTATATGTCAGCGTAACCGGCGTGATCGTGTATCTGATGTTGTACCGGATGTAGAAAACAGTCAGGATCTTATCTGCCTGTATCTGACCGGGAAAGCTGAGTAGTCCTTCCCCGGATTTCTCCCAGCAGTTTCCCAGCATCTTCCGCACCCAGCAGCAGCAGTCCATTCTCTTTTGTCGGGATACGAACCACGTCAGCTTCCGGTCGGCAATTGGCGGAAATCAGGTACACGGTCTGATGAGTTTCTGAGCGGAACCATCCTGCACAATAGTCCAATCCATACACACCATCCGTACGAACCAGTTTTCCTGCGTCAGCCAGTTTCATGACAGCTGCCTGCTCCATGACCAGATCGGGATACAGGAAAGAACGTCCGTAGATGGAATCCAGAACCCTGATGCCGGATTCCGTCACCACCACTTTCGGCGAGATTTCTTTTTCGAGGTTCAGAAACAGCACCGGAGCCAGCAGCGCAACCGGAATCAAAATGGCAACCACCCACAGTGACCCATGGGCTTTTCCTGTATATTTTCCGCTCAGAATCCCCATTCTGAATTCCCCCTGTGAAACCCTCGAACTTCATCCGATTCCTGAGATCAGGAAGCAGAAGCACCCGGCATTAAAGATTAAATACTCTTCATTTATCGTCCGGCAATTCCTGATTCAGCTTCTGCCATCATATCCGCCGGAGCCTCTTTTCGGGCCTCAAAACTTCCAAAAACATCTATCGAATCCTCTTCCAAGTCCTGTGATTGTGTGCATTTATCGAAACGGAATCAGCGCGACGGAAAGCATCAAAACAAAGGCCTGAATTTTTTACCTGATTTGCCGTTAACGTCTTGCACTTCACGAATATAGCTTGCAGAAAACTACCTGATTTTGATAGGCTAACCCTAAGTGATCGTCGCACCGACCCTGGTGCGTCAATCCCCCCTTTCGAAACTGAATGGAAAAAACGCTACAAGACCTTGCTGATCTTGTGCTGACAGCCCTCCCCACGACGGCGTTGGTCGTCATTCTGTGGATTTATCTCAAAGTTGTTCTGCTGGGTCCGTTGATGAAGACCGTAGCAGAACGCGATGCAGCCACAAAGGGAGCCGTGCAGCAGGCACAGGAAGCCTTATCTCAAGCTGAGCAAAAGGCAGAAGAATATGAAGCCGCTTTACGCTCGGCCCGTGGCGAGATCCTTCGTGCACAGGAAGCAGAACGGCAGGAGTTACGCCGGGTTCAGTCCGAGACCGTGCGGTCCGCAAAGGAACAGTCCGGGAAGCTGATCAACCAGGCCCGGCAGGAAATCGCACAGGAAGCAGCAACAGCGCAGGCAACCCTGAGTGCAGAAGTCAGCCGTATCGCCGATACACTCACCGCCGCCGTTCTTCGAGGGAGCCGCAATTGAGACTCGCCACACTTCTCCTGGCAGCCAGCCTGTCTGTTTTTGCTGCCGATGATGCACACCACGATGCACATGAAGATTTGACCGTTTCTAAATGGGTGCACACCGGAATTCTTGCCCTTGGGCTTGGATTTCTCTGGGTGAAACTAGGTGCTCCTGCCATCAAGGCAAGAGGCGAAGGGATTCGCCGCGAACTGGACGAAGCTCGCAAGCTGAAAGCGGAATCCGATGCGCGCGTCTCTGCAATCGAGAAAAGACTGGGGAATCTCTCGGGCGAAATCGAAAACTTCCGTACGGAATCAAAACACCTGCTGGAACTGGAAGCTGGTCGGGTTCGTACAGAAACAGAACAGTTGCTGGCACGCGTTCAGCATCAGACAGAATCAGAAATCGCTTCCCTCACCAAAGCAGCCCGTGCCGATGTCAAGGCAGAAGCTGCACGGCTTGCCCTGCAGTTGGCAGAGCAGAAGATTGCTTCCGGACTTTCCCCTGAAGTTCACAACTCTCTGGTGAAAGATTTTGTCGAAGATATGGGAAAGGTTCGGGCATAAATCATGTCTCTTGCCGTTGCAACACGATATGCCCGCGCTTTGGCGGATATTGCCTTCAGTGAAGGTACCAGCATCCAGCCGGATCGACTGGCTGAGGAGCTGAATCTTTTTCTGGCTGAGTATGAGTCATCCATTGAGCTCCGCAGAGTTCTGGCAACTCCAGCCATTCCATTCTCAAAGAAGCGTTCCATTCTCTCCGTTTTGGCAGAGAAGCTGGGACTTTCAAAGATTACCCGCAATTTTCTATTTGTCCTGGTCGAACATCGACGCCAGAATATTCTGAAGATGATTCAGAAGGCATATATTCATCTGGTAGATGAGCGACGGGGAGTGGTACAGGCAAGCATCATTTCCGCAGTGGAACTTTCTGCGGAACAGCGCTCTGCAATCGAAGGCCGTGTGGCAGCTTCGAGCGGTAAGCAGGTCCGCAGCGAGTATCTCGTGGATCCGCAGTTACTGGGCGGTGTTGTGGTGCGGGTCGGTTCACAGGTTTATGACGGTTCCGTACGTGGCCGTTTGCAGACGCTGGGCACCCAACTCTCAACCGGGGCGTAAGGCGTAGTTCACGTACGGGGGATAAAAGGATTTAGGTATGGCACAGATTCAGGCGGATGAAATCGCGCGCCTGTTGCGCGAGGAGATCGAAAATTACGATCAGGCGGTGAATGTCACCGAAACCGGTACGGTCATCTCAGTCGGTGACGGTATTGCCCGCGTATACGGCCTGGAAGGCGTCATGGCTGGTGAACTGATTGAGTTCCCGCATGGTGTTTCCGGTCTTGCGCTGAACCTGGAAGAAGACCAGGTGGGCGCTGTGTTGATGGGTGACTTCTCTGAAATCAAGGAAGGCGATGAGGTCCGGAGAACCGGGCGCATCATGTCTGTTCCTGTAGGGAAGAGCCTGATCGGCCGTGTTGTCAATGCTCTGGGTGAGCCAATTGATGGCAAAGGCCCTATCGAAACCACAGAATTCAACCCCATTGAACGACTAGCACCCGGTGTTGTCGATCGTCAGCCAGTGAAGCAGCCCATGCAGACCGGACTCAAGGCAATTGATGCCATGATTCCGATCGGTCGTGGACAGCGTGAGCTGATCATCGGTGACCGTCAGACCGGAAAAACTGCTATCGCCCTCGACACCATCATTAACCAGAAGGGTGGCGACATGATCTGTATCTATGTCGCAATCGGGCAGAAGCGTTCCACCGTAGCTCAGGTCGTCAAGACACTGGAAGAAAACGGCGCAATGGATTACACCATCGTCGTTGCCGCAACCGCATCCGATCCGGCACCCATGCAGTACCTGGCTCCCTTTGCCGGTTGCGCGATTGGTGAGTATTTCCGGGATCGCAGCGGCCATGTCCTCTGTGTGTATGACGATCTTTCGAAGCACGCTGCCGCCTATCGTGAAATCTCACTGCTGCTGCGCCGTCCTCCCGGTCGTGAAGCTTATCCCGGAGACGTCTTCTATCTCCACAGCCGTCTGCTGGAACGTGCAGCCCGTCTGAGCGATGCAAAAGGTGGTGGCTCTCTGACTGCCCTGCCCTTTATCGAAACCCAGGCCAGCGACGTTTCCGCCTATATTCCAACCAACGTGATTTCGATCACCGACGGACAGATCTTCCTCGAAGCGGATATGTTCAACGCGAACATCCGTCCTGCCGTCAACGTCGGTATCTCAGTCAGCCGTGTCGGTGGTTCCGCACAGATCAAGGCCATGCGCCAGGTATCCGGATCTCTTCGTCTGGATCTTGCACAGTATCGTGCACTCGCCGCTTTCGCCCAGTTCGGCAGTGATCTCGACAAGGCATCGCAGCAGCAGATCACGCGTGGCGCCCGCCTGACGGAACTGCTGAAGCAGCCTCAGTATCAGCCATTCCCTGTTGAGAAGCAGGTTCTGTCCATCTTTGCCGGCATCAACGGCTTCCTGGATGATCTGGAACTGGATCAGGTTCGTACATTTGAAACCGGAGTCCTCAGCTATGTGGAAAATGGAAGTCCGCAATTGCTGCAGGAGATCCGGGAGAAGAAAGAAATCTCTGACGATCTGAAATCGCGTCTGCTCTCCACCATTGGTGAGTTCAAGAAGCGTTTTGTCGAGGAGAACCGGAAATAAGGCGTTGAGCCTTCCTGAATCATGCCTTCGCTGATAGACATTCGCCGTCGGATCCGCTCGGTCAAGAATACCCAGCAGATCACCAAGGCCATGAAGATGGTCTCAGCGGCCAAACTGCGCCGCGCTCAGGATCGTGTCATTGCCGCGCGTCCATACGGCAACAGCCTGGGTGAGATGTTGAAAAACATCGCCACTGCTGCCCGTACAGCGAACAGCGAGGAAACACTTCATCCCCTTCTCGAAGTTCGTCCGGAAAAGCGGATTCTGATCATTGTGCTGACTTCGGATCGTGGACTGGCTGGTGCCTTCAGCACCAACGTCGTCAAACAGGTCCAGCAGTTCATGGTACAGAAGCGGTCGGAAAATCCGGGTGCGGAATTTCTGCTGGAAACAGTCGGACGCAAAGGACGCGACTATTTTTTCCGTCGCGCAGCCAACATTTCCGGCGAAGCAATCGGTATCCTCGAAAAGGTCAAGTACGCCGATGCCAGGCGCATCGCAACACCGATTATTGAGAAGTATCAGAAAGAAGAAATCGATGCCGTCTATGTGATCGGCAACGAATTCAAGAGCGTCGTTTCACAGAAACTTGCCACCGTTCAGCTTCTTCCCTTAGAAGCAGAGACAGGGGAAGCTTCCATTGATTACATCGTGGATGGTGATCCGGTGCAGATGTTGAAGCGATTGCTTCCGCTTTATATTGAAAACACGATTCTGCGCATGATGCTGGAGTCTGTGGCAGCAGAACACGCTGCCCGCATGACATCCATGGATGCTGCAACCAGTAATGCCTCTGAAGTAATTGAAAAGCTCACGCTGAATATGAATCGCGTGCGACAGGCAAGCATTACCCGGGAAATTATCGAGGTCGTCAGCGGCGCTCAGGCCGCCGAATAGGAATACAGAATGTCTACCACCACTGCACAATATGTCGGCAAGGTGATTCAGGTCGCGGGACCAGCCGTCGATATCCAGTTTGAAGAAGGGCACCTGCCCGTCATCCGGACGGCTATCCGGATCACCAGTGAAGGGTTCAATACCCCGGAGCCAATCGACATCATCGTTGAAGTTGCGCTCCATATTGGCGAAGGCCGTGTCCGTACCATTGCATTGCAGCCCACCGAAGGTCTTGTCCGCGGAATGAAGGCCACCAGCCTGGGCGCTCCTGTCAGTGTTCCGGTCGGCAAGGAAACCCTGGGTCGCGTGCTCAACGTCATTGGTGAGCCCATCGACGAAATGGGTCCAGTTGCAACGAAGGTTCGTTACCCCATTCACCGCCCTGCTCCCAGTTTTGAAGAACAGTCCACCGAACTCGAAATGTTCGAGACCGGTATCAAGGTTATCGATCTGATTGAGCCTTATCTCAAGGGTGGAAAGATCGGTCTCTTTGGTGGTGCGGGTGTTGGCAAGACCGTCATCATTCAGGAACTCATTCACAACCTTGCAAAAGAGCACGGTGGTGTGTCGGTGTTTGCTGGCGTGGGAGAACGTACCCGTGAAGGAAATGATCTCTGGCTGGAATTCCAGGAATCAGGTGTTATCGATCCTTCGGATTACACAAAGTCCAAGGCAGCACTGATCTACGGACAGATGACAGAGCCGCCCGGAGCCCGTCTTCGCGTCGGTCTCACCGGACTGACCGTTGCAGAATACTTCCGTGACGAAGAAGGTTCCGACGTTCTGCTGTTTATCGATAACGTATTCCGCTTTACTCAGGCAGGTTCTGAAGTATCGGCACTGTTGGGACGTATGCCCTCTGCTGTGGGATATCAGCCCAACCTGGCAACCGAAATGGGTGAGATGCAGGAGCGGATCACTTCCACCAAGAAGGGTTCCATCACCTCCGTACAGGCCATTTACGTTCCTGCTGACGACTATACTGACCCGGCCCCTGCCACTGCGTTTGCTCATCTGGACGCCACCACAAACCTGTCCCGTGAAATCGCATCGCTGGGTATCTATCCTGCTGTCGATCCGCTGGCCTCCACCTCCCGGATTCTGGATCCGCGAATTATCGGTGAAGAGCACTATGAAGTTGCACAGATGGTGAAGTCTATTCTGCAGCGCTACAAGGATCTGCAGGATATCATCGCCATTCTGGGTATCGATGAACTGTCTGAAGAAGACAAGCAGACCGTTTCCCGTGCCCGTAAAATTCAGCGCTTCCTGTCACAGCCCTTCCATGTTGCCGAGCAGTTCACCGGCTTCAAGGGCCGTTATGTGAAGATCGCCGACACCATCAAAGGATTCCGTGAGATCGCGGAAGGCAAGCATGATGCCCTTCCCGAACAGGCATTCTATCTGGTGGGAACCATCGAAGAAGCAGTGGAGAAGGCAGCCACGCTGGCAAAGGCGTAATAGATATCCATGGCGTCAACTTTTCGGCTTGAAATTGCAACTCCGGAGCGGTGTCTGCTGGACAAGGAAGTCAGCGAAGCCCAGATTCCGGCCGAAACAGGGTATCTTGGCATTCTTCCGGAACACGCTCCCCTGCTCGCTGAGTTGGGGAACGGTTTACTGACCTATAAAGCTGGTGGACATCAGGAATCCCTGATTGTCCACGAAGGCTTCATCGAAGTGCTGCATAACCATGTCCGCATTCTTGCCACTTCGGCAGAAGGTGTTTCTGATATCGATGTCCAGCGGGCAGAAGCCGCCTATGAGCGTGCTCTGGATCGTCTGAAGATCGACGTCAGTGATGTGGATAAAGTTAGGGCAAAGAAAGCCCTGGAACGCGCCCAGTCACGACTGGCCGCAGCAAAAATATATCGATAAATCCCTCTGTTTCTACCGCTTTTGATAAGTCGAATGCGGTAGAATAGAAAATTCTACGGATGTTCGGGCCGTAGCGCAGCCTGGTAGCGCGCTTGCTTGGGGTGCAAGAGGTCGTGAGTTCAAATCTCGCCGGCCCGACCAATAATTTCAGTAGTTTACCCCTCCTACTCCTTCTCTCCTCCCGCTCAGAATTTCTTTTCACCTAAAACTATTTTTCTTGTCATACTTCAAAGTCCTCAATATGAGATAAAAGCAGTATTCAATCATGAACTTTGGGAAGTATTTTTGATATTTTGCATTTACGGAAAGATCGTAATGGGGAGTAGCAATTTGAGTTGCTTTTCAGAATTGCAGATTCCACAGTATCCGGATCTTGCCAGACAAGCACGAATCTCTGGTATTTCAACGGTGAGTTTTATAGTAGATCAACATGAAAATCGATCAAAGATTTCCGTGAAGGCAGCGCATAAAATTCTAGAAGATGCAGCAACTGAATCAATGCAAAAAAGTATTCTGAGTAAAGACTGTATTCACACAGAGATCAAAATTCAGTTCATATCTGAACTTGCTGAGCCTGCTAAACAAATAGATACAAGCAAGGTACTATTCCGTTCTCCAGATACATTTGTGATTCGCTCACAGTATTTTCCTGTGAATGGGAATGGTGTTCAGGATTGAGTAAATTTTTCAAATGAAAAAGCGTCCATCTATCTATTAGTATGGATGGACGCTTGATTTATAGATAACTCAGTAAAAACTAACTGACTGCTGCGGCGCTCAGTCCCAGCTTGGTCCACCAGGGTTTGGCACCCTTGATGGCATTGTTCACGTTCTCGATGTTCTTCACACCTTCCGTGTTCAGCCAGTCTTCCAGCGCATTGACGCCCTGCTTGCCGTAGACAGGAATTCCTTCCTTCCAGGTTGCACGACCACAGAGAACTCCGGAGTAATCGGCACCGGATTCAGCAGCCAGGGCAAGCTGTTCTGCGAAGGTTGCGTTATCCACACCAGCGGACAGGTAGATGAAGGGTTTGGTCGCAACAGCTGCGGCTTCATTGAAGAAGTTCATCGCTTCCTGCTTGGACTGAGCCTTCTCTCCCTTGTAAATGCCACTGCCTTCCACGTACTCACCGTTGATGGGAACTTCCACCTTCAGGACATCAACGTTGTACTGCGGCTTGGAAAATTCCTTCATGGATTCAATCACAACACGCGGTTTGATCTTTGCGTATTCGAGTGACTTCTCACTCTTGCCTTCGTGGTCATAACCCACGAATTCGAGGAAGAAGGGGATGTCATAGTACACACACTCTGCGCCGATCCGCTCAATAAAGGCGTGCTTGATGTCGTTGACGTCTGCGGAATCAAACGGGGTGTAATAGATGAGAATTTTGACAGCATCGGCGCCCCAGTCCTTGATGCGCTTCACGGAAACATGAGGCAGGAGGTCGGGCAGACGACCGGGCTGGGTGTTGTCATAGCCGGAATTTTCATATGCGAGCAACAGGCCGGCATTTGAGGAACGCGCTTCAGCTGCGGGCAGTCCATACTCCGGATCCAACAAAATAGCGCTGGCGTGAGGGGTCAGTACTTTGGATACTGCAACTTTAAACTCAGACAGCATTTCATCGGTAACGGCACTGACGTCCAAACCTTTGGCGGCAGCGATCGACTTCTGCAAACTTCCGCGCTGATCCATCGCCGCTGCAGCAATGACGCCACTGGCATTCGACAGTTTTTTGATATGCGCTACTTTTCCAGGAGAAAGGGAAACACTCATTGTACTTTTATTGTATCAACGGGCTCTTTCTCTACCCATCGGCGTAACCTGCGGAAGTAAGTCTGGGCACCCTTCACATCCATCAGGATCTGGGTCTTGAGTGACTCAGGACTCGGGAACTTCATCTCATCCCGCAGACGATGTAGAAACTCGATTTCAATCGAGCGTGGCGTAGGTTCAGCAAAAGGAGAAATCAGGAAAGTCTCAATCGTGAGTGACTCTCCTGAGAAAGTTGGCCGGAATCCAATATTCGTTACAGAGTCCCATGTGCGTATGGAATGTTGTTCACGCGTTCGAGTCACATACACACCACGGGCAGGAATGATTTCAGCAGTCCAGGAAATATTCAACGTAGGAACGGTTTGCTTCGATCCAATCCCGAATCCGCTGACGACATCCCCTGTTACCGTGTAAGGCCGTCCCAGTTCATGGGCTGCCTGAGATACACGACCCTCCCGCAGATGTTCGCGAATCCCTGTTGAAGAGATGTGGTGATGATGAAGATCCACTTTGCGGATGGCTTCCACAGTGAAACCGTAGGTTCTGCCCATGCGGATCAGCAGCTCTGTATCCCCCTGCTGCTGATGTCCGAAACGGAAGTCCTCTCCCACAATAATGTGCCGGACATTCAACCCCTCTACCAGCACCTGCTTCACAAAATCCGATGGGGATAGCTGAGAAATTTTGCGATCAAAAGGAAGGATCAGCAGTTGCTCAATTCCCTGCTCCGCCATCAGATGTCTACGCTCATCGAGGCTGCTCAATAAACGGGGAACCCTTCCGGGGGCAACCAGCTTTGCCGGATGTGGATCGAATGTCATCGCGGCAGCAGACAGATGATTTTCATCCGCATACTGCTTCACCCGACGCAGCAGTTCCTCATGCCCAAGATGCACTCCATCAAAGTTCCCAATCGTCAGCACACAGGGATCCCAGTTTCTGCGGGTGGAAGATTTAATTTCATTCAATCCACGAACAAGACGTGCTGAAGGATGAGCTGACGTTTGAATCTTGAGGCCATCGTAGGCGAGTGAAACATTCGTGGGCAGGGACCGTTCCGTCTCTTCATGTCCCAGTTCATGGCTGATGTGCGTGAAGTATCCACGCCGGGGTTTCAGTTTCGAAATCGTCAACAGAGACTGACTCACCGTGGAATGTGTCGGATGATCGCGATGCCGCAGCCCATCCAGAAAAAGGACATCCAGCCCTTCCAATAGTTCCATGGACGATTCAGGAATCGAACTATGATCAGTCAGATAGGCTGCAGATCCAAACTTGTATCCGACGCAATCCCCATGTCCATGCTTGACCGGAATCGGAGTGATCGTGAGACCAAAGAGGTCAAACGGCTCCATTGTTTCCAGGACATTCGATTCCAGCTTGGGCAAGGTGGACTGGGTATAGAGAGTCTCAAAGATATACCGGAACACCTGCCGGATAGTGGAGATGGTTTCCCGACTTCCATAAATCGGGATGCTTTGACGTTGGCGAAAGTTGAATGGACGAACATCATCCAGCCCCATGATGTGATCTGCATGGGCATGAGTAAACAGGATGGCATCCAGCCGGTCGATCTTCGAGCGCAACGCCTGCTGCCGGAGATCCGGACCCGCATCAATGAGCACATTCCGACCGTTATAGCGAAGAAGAATGGAAGGGCGAAGCCGCTTGTCCCGTAAATCGGTGGAGGTACAGACAGGACACTCACAGCCGATTCCGGGCACACCGACACTTGTCCCGGTTCCCAGGACTTCAATCAGAATCCGATCCGGCTTCACGGAGTGATGATCTTGGACTTCGACGCCTCTCCCGCCGCCTGAACAAACCGGAACCGCAGTTCAGTGATGGAATTCTCAATCAACCGGCCTTCTTCCAGTGAAAGATTGCCTTTGGTTTTTTCCTGAAGCATGGAGAGCAGGTCAATGAAATGACGGGCTGCATCGATGTCCGGTTCCGTTTCTTCTTCACTCAGGCGAATCGCCCCCAGTGCGATTTCCGCCTGGAATCGCAGTGACGTCACGAGAAATTCAAAAGAAGCGGGAGGAAGTTCAGGACGAACCTGCTCGTTCATTTCTTGCTCACTCATAGTTGAATTCTAGAATATGTCTTCCTGGCAATCCATCGAAGCGTGAAATCAAAGGGTAAAACCCGCACACAGAGTGGCTCAGAAAGCCGTCACTTATAATAGAAGTTTCCCATGCAAGCTTTTCTGAGTTCCACAGCACCGGGCAGCAGTGCGCGCTTTTCCATCACGGAGCCTATCTACATCTGCCCTGAAACAGGCAGCCTTCTGGAAGTCTCCTATGACGGTGATCCCGGTAATCCCCGGGATCTGAAGAAGCTGTGGCGTGAACGTCGGATGAATAATGCTCCGGTCGATCAGAGCGGTGTCTGGAGATACCGGGAACTATTCCCTTTCCTGGATGATGAAAATCACATTGTCACGATTCGGGAAGGCAATACACCACTTCTGAATGCGCCAAAAGCTGCAGAATACGCAGGCATCGATCAGATCACGTTCAAGCATCAGGGCTTCAACCCCACTGGATCATTCAAAGACAACGGAATGACCGCAGGAGCGTCCCAGGCTGTGCGTCTGGGCAAGAAGCGTGTGGCATGTGTCTCTACCGGCAACACATCCGCTTCGATGGCAGCCTATGCAAGCTGGGCCGGGCTGGAACCGATCATCTTTATTCCAAACGGAAACATCGCTTACGGAAAGCTGGGTCAGGCGCTGGATTATGGCGCCAAAACTTTTCAGGTGGAAGCAAACTTCGACCAGATCCTGGCGCTGGTTCGGGATCTTTCCGAAAGGCTGGGCATTTATCTTTTGAATTCAGTAAATCCCTTCCGGATTGAAGGGCAGAAATCGATTGTCATCGAAATGCTGGATCAGCGGGACTGGGAAGTTCCGGACTGGATCGTATTGCCCGGTGGAAATCTGGGAAATGTCTCTGCCTTCGGAAAGGCACTTCGCGAACTGAAGCAGTGGGGATTGATTGATCGTGAACCTCGCCTTGCAGTGGTTCAAGCTGAAGGCTCCAAGCCCTTCTATGACTACATGAGTGCAGGTGAAGGAGCAGAATTCGTGGCGAACCCCAAACCGGAAACACTTGCCACAGCCATCAAGATCGGTGATCCCGTCTCCTGGCCGAAAGCGGAGCGCGAAATCCGCCGGACACAGGGGACTGTGGAATTTGCAAGTGAGCAGGAGATCGCAGATGCCAAAGCCGTGATTGGTTTGTGCGGAATTGGGTGTGAGCCCGCATCCGCAGCCAGTTTGGCTGGGGTGAAAAAATTACGAGAGTCCGGAAAGATTAGTCGCAATGAGAGCGTTATCGCTGTATTGACAGGAAACGTCCTCAAAGACCCCGATTACATCTACCGTTATCATACGGATCAGTTAGCTGCCCCAGATAACTCCCGTATCCACCCCAGTTTTGGTAACCAACCCATCGTCGTCCCCAACGACGCCGATCAGATCAGCAGATTATTGTCAGAAACAGATAATTAGTAACGGGGTCCACGATCACGGCGTGGGCCTCGATCACCACCTCCATTGGGAACAGATGGCCGGGCTTCATTCACCACAAGGGCACGACCCATCAGATCACGGCCATTGCAGGCATTGATTACCTGATTTGCCGCATCAGCGTCCTTAATTTCAGCGAAACCAAATCCGCGGGATTTTCCCGAAAATTTATCTCGCATTACCTGTACTGAATCTGCCGTCACCCCAGATTGTGAAAACAGAGAATTGATGTCTTCTTCTGTTGCCCCAAATGGCAGATTTCCAATAAATAGCCTCATTCAAACTCCTCCTAACGATGCGGGAGACACGATCTCCAGCCTTACGCGAACCTGGATCATCAATTTCCCGCCCCATTCGAGGACGCCGACGCCAGACACGTTCGACTGAGTATGCCACAGACCTTTCATTTGTAAAAGGGGGGTTTTGCAGAAGAAATATGATCTTTTTTCATAAATCAGGAGGAAGATTTTACATATGTAAAATCTTCCTGACTTATTCGGCTGGTAACTCAAATAAACGGAGAGAAAACTGGCGTGAACGAAAGAGGTCCGCAATAAAATGCATCCGTTGCGGAAAATCTGCCCAGTTAACTGCACCTGTTCCTGCCAACGTATCGGCAGACAAATCAACTTTCAACAGGAGATCCCGCACCACCGGACTTTGAATAGATTGAACATGCGGATGGAACTCGCCCCGCAGATCCTCTCCCAGTCTTAAAACTTCACCTGGTAATTCAAGAACCATCAGCCGCTCTGTCACAATCTGACGAACCAGCGCTTGTACTTCTTCAATAAGAGGGGAAAGATAGGGATCGAGTCTTGCCTGAATGAAAGATGACTTCAGGATGCGTCCCATGCCTTTCAGATGAGGCAACAGAAGTTCCACCAGCCGGTTCTTGATCTCCAGACCGTCCCAGACTGAGCCATCAATACTCTCTTCAATTTCTGGTTGAAGACGAGTCTGTTCATGGACGCCAATACTGAGGTTGCCCAGCAAGATCAGCTCACTCCGATCCTTGCCCGCAGGAAGCTGCATGGCATCGAAATAGGCTCGAAAAGCTGTCTTCAGATATGCCTGTCCATCGGGAGGATCGCCAGGGGTCAGGGAATCAATGAATGCATTGATCTGTTCTTCTCCGGCACGCTGTTCAACCAACCGCAGAAATCTTGCAAACTCAGCCCCGATTTCCCTGTAGACCTTGATGTTGCCTCGTGAGACTGCCTGGCTGGAGCGTTCAAAAGGATTCAGTTCCAGCACAGCCCCGATCACATAACGAGCGCCCAGACGCAATGGTCCATGGACAATGCGGCGGACAATATCCGAATCACCCAGCCGCCATTCCAGCGTCCGCAACATATCTTCTTTCCGTACCGTTCTGCCAGCCTGTGCAGACGCCCATGTGGCGAGTGTGACCCAGCTCACTTCATCCGGGAAGTAGGTTCGCATGCGTTGGGAATAAAGATAGTAACCACGAGTAACTTCATTGTTCCGCGCAATCAGGTCCTGCATGGCAGCGACCTGTGCGACGTCTTCCGGTGAAGGGATGATTGTCATCGTGGGGTGATCAGCCCACCCAGTTTATCTGCATCTCCACCTGCATAGCGGGGAAATCGTGTCGCATACACTTCAGGGTATTTCAGACCAGAACCTGTGTTGTAGATCAGGATGCGTTGGTCTTTTTGAAGAAATCCGTTTTCCAGCAGCTTCTTCAAAGCCACCACACAGGCTGCACCTTCCGGTGCTGCAAAGATTCCATCCGATGATGCCAGCTGGAGACCAGCATCCAGCGTGTCCTGATCACTGACTGCGATGGCTGTGCCGCCAGACTCACGAATGGCTTGTAGCATCAGGAAGTCTCCCAATGGTTTTGGGACTCTCAGACCACTTGAGATGGTATGAGCGTTCTTCCAGAACTCGCTCTTATCTGATCCTTCTTCAAAAGCACGAACCACTGGCTGACAACCTTCAGCCTGTACCGCAATCATCTTCGGACGGGCGGCGCCGATCCAGCCCATCGTTTCCATCTCATCAAAGGCTTTCCACATGCCGATCAGTCCGACACCACCGCCAGCAGGATAGAAGATGACATCCGGTAATCGCCATTGAAACTGTTCCGCCAGTTCATAGCCCATCGTCTTCTTGCCTTCGATGCGGTATGGCTCTTTCAGAGTAGAGACATCAAACCAGCCTTCAGCATCCTTGCGTTCGGCCACGATCTTCGCACAGTCTGAAATCAGGCCATCCACCAGAGTGACGTGAGCACCAAAGCTCTTGCACTCAATGTAATTCGCCTGGGGAACATCGCGAGGCATGAATATATGGGCTTCCATCCGGGCAGCTGCCGCATAAGCAGCCAATGCGCTGGCAGCATTTCCTGCGGAGGGAATCGCTACCTTTTGGATACCCAGTTGCTTCGCCATTGATATGGCACAGGAAAGTCCACGGGCTTTAAATGACCCTGTCGGATTGACTCCTTCATCTTTCACCCACAAATCAGTGCATCCCAGTTGCTGCGCCAGATTTTTGGTACGAACCAGCGGTGTCATGCCTTCGCCAAGAGAAACAATGGAAGCAGGATTACTGACAGGCAGGACAGGAGCATAGCGCCACATCGAATCCGGCCCGGACGTGATCCATTCCCGGCTCCAGTTTCTCTTCGCCGCATCCAGGTCGTAACGAACCAGAAGCGGCCAGCCGTCTTCAGAGAGGTTCCAGATTTTTCCGGCTTCATATCGTTTACCGGTAACGCTGCATTCCAGATGGGTGACTGTAGTCATTCTGTTAGGGGTGGAACGTTTATGATAACGAGATTATGAGGGTATTCCTGTGGTTTGGCCTGATCTGCTTCTCTCTTTCCGCACAGGATGCGGAAGAATACTCCAGAAAAATCAGGGAACATACAACCCGGCCAGACTTGCTGACCGAACTGGTGAGTTCCCTTCCCGCTTCTGCCTCCGTTCCGTCCCCCGATAAAATACTGGGGTTTGTTCCCGGAGAGCCGGGAAAACTGGCAAAGGTTTCACAGATCCACAGCTATTTTCAGACGCTGGCCACGGCATCTCCACAACGCGTCCGCACCTGGAATATCGGAATGAGTGAAGAAGGACGGGACACTCTACTGGTGGCTGTCTCCAGTGAGAAAAATCTTTCACGGCTGGGGCGATTGAAAGAAATCACCGCAAAACTGGCAGATCCCCGCAAGCTGTCGGTATCCGAAGCACAACAACTGATCCATGAAGGAGTTCCCATCTACTGGGCGACTGCTGCCATTCACTCGACAGAAATGGGAGCACCGTCAATGCTGATGGAACTGGCTTACCGGCTGGCAGTGGACGAAAGTCCATTTATCCGTACTATTCGTGACAACATGATCGTACTGATCACTCCCGTGGTTGAAGTGGATGGCTGGGATCGCAATGTGGAGCTGCATGACTGGAAGAAAGAGAATCCTCATCGCCAGGCTCCCGGACTTCTCTACTGGGGAAGATACGTGGCACACGATAACAATCGCGATGGCATGTCCCTTTCTCTGAATCTTTCACGCATCATCGCAAAGACATTTCTCGACTGGCATCCGCAGGTACTGCATGACCTGCATGAATCTATACCGTATCTCTACACCTCCACAGGCATGGGTCCGTATAACGCCTGGGTGGATCCTATTGTGGTCAATGAATGGCAGAAACTTGCCTATCACGAAGTGGAAGAAATGACGAAGCGCGGTGTTCCCGGAGTGTGGACTCATGGTTTCTATGACGGCTGGGCACCGAACTACATGTTCTGGACAGCAAATACTCACAACGCCATCGGACGCTTCTATGAGACCTTCGGCAATGGCGGAGCAGATACCCGTGAAAGAACACTGAATCCAGCCCAGACGGAACGGACCTGGTACCGACCTAATCCTCCTTTTGAAAAGGTCTTGTGGTCTTACCGCAATAACATCAATCTTCAGCAAAGTAGTCTGCTGCTGGCGATGAACTATACTGCCCGCAACAAAACAGAGTTCCTCGAAAACTTTTACTTGAAGAGTCGCCGCAGTATCGAGAAGGCCGTCAAGGAAGGTCCGGCTGCGTGGGTGATTCCTTCCGATGATCCCCGCCAATCGGCTGCGGCAGAAATGGTCAATCTGTTTGCTGCACACGGAGCTGAGACCCATATTCTGGACCGGGATGTTTCCGTGAAGGATATCCGGTTGCCAAAAGGAAGTTATGTTCTGCGCATGGACCAGCCGTATTCCCGTCTGGTCGATATGATGCTGGATCAGCAGTTTTACAAAGCCGATGATACTCGTCCTTATGACGACACCGGATGGACAGCAGGTGCTTTACGGAATGTGCGGACACACAGGATTACAGATCCGGAATTTCTGAAGCAGCCCATGACGATCCTCTTCGGCAAGGCACGCGCACAGGGTGGAGTAACCGGCAATGGTGATGTGTTTGTCGTCAACCATACGGCGGAATCAGTACTGGCAACGTTCCGGTATGAACTGAAAGATGTTCCCATGTTCGCAGCAGAAGAACCGTTCGAAGCTGCCGGACAGAAGTTCAACGCCGGAACATTTCTGATTCCTGCGGATCATGATCTGCGAACAAGACTCCATCAGACAGGACAGAATCTGTGCGTCCGCATCTTTGGAATTCCCCAGATGCCAGCTGTTTCGAAACACCCCCTGCATGCTGCCAGAGTTGCACTGGTACATAGCTGGTTGTCTACGCAGACGGAAGGATGGTTCCGCATTGCCCTTGACCAGGCAGGTATCCCTTACGATTACATCTCTGACCAGAAGCTGCGCGAAATTCCGGACCTTCGCTCACGCTGGGATGTCATCCTGTTCGGCCCCACACCGGGAAACTCACAAAGAATCGTCAATGGAATTCCGGCTCATGGTCCCGATCCCATTCCCTTTCAGAAGTCAAAACTGACACCCAGCTTCGGCCTTGGCCCGGATCAATCAGAAGACATTCGTAGAGGCATGGAACTGGAAGGGCTGCTGAATCTCCGCAAGTTCGTCGAAGCCGGAGGTATCTTTATCACCATTGGGCAGAATGCGTCCATCCCCATCGACTATGGACTGGTGGACAGCGTTTCCATCCAGTCCACTCCAGGACTGAATGCCAAGGGATCTGTTCTTCAGGCCATCTTCTCAGACCGCAAAAGCCCGATCACGTATGGATATGACGAAAAACTGGCGGTCTATTTCAATCAGGCTCCCGCTTTTTCTGTCAGCTCCTTCAGTGGAATGCCTGAACCTTCGGGTTCATCTGCTTCGCACGAGAACCGTCCCACCGGGCGTGGGTCCCGTACTGACCCGGATATTGTCCAGGGGCGCCCACTTCCTCCTCCCACAACCGACAGTGCTTCTGAAATTTCTGAGGCTATACGAGCTTTTCAGATTCCGGAATCACAGCGGCCTCGCGTCGTCCTGAAGTTCGCACCGGAAAAGGATCTGTTGATCTCGGGCATGCTGGCAGGGGGAAAGGAGTTAGCGGAACGGCCAGCCATCATCGATATCCCTCGCGGAAAGGGGCATTTTATTCTTTTCGCAAACAATCCGATGTGGCGCCAGCAGACACAGGGGAGCTTTTTTCTGCTGTTCAATATCTTTTTCCATGCAGAAAATCTCAACGCCGGACGTAGTTCTGACGTCATATCCAGTAGTAAGAAATGACGATCCTCGCCCTTTGCCTGCTTGCAGGTGAAATCGTAACGCTCTCCAACGGCTTTGAACTGAAAGTCGACAGGCACGAAATCCGTGGCGAAGAGATTGCTCTCATCTCAGGAACTGGCGAAACCGTGCTCCCTCGTACGGCGATTACATCCATTGAAGAGCTGGCTCATATGAGTTCACCTGCAGAATCGGCAGAGCTGAAAGTCGCTGAACCCATCCAGATACAGAAGCAGGAAGATCCTCTGGAATCCGCAGCAGTGAAGCATGGATTGCCCCTTTCTTTTGTCCGCTCCGTCGCAAGGGTGGAATCCGCATTCAATCCCAAAGCAGTCTCTCCCAAAGGTGCAATTGGCATGATGCAGTTGATGCCGCAGACTGCACAGGCGTTGGGTGTCGATCCTCATGATGTCCAGCAGAATGCCGAAGGAGGAGCGCGGCTGCTGCGCGATCTGCTCATCCAGTACAAGGACCATCCGGATCAGGTCCGGCTGGCACTGGCAGCTTACAATGCTGGTGCTGGTGCAGTGAAGAAATACAACGGAATTCCACCTTATCGCGAAACACAGAATTACGTGGATAAGGTCATTCGCAACTACACCCAATCCAAATCACGATAGAATTCGGCCATGCAGACAAGGCGCAATGCGTTACGCATGGCAATGGCCTCTACACTCCTTCCCATTGCAGAAAATCCGGGAGCCTGGTCCCACTCTGTATCGCGGAAGTCTGAAATACGCATGCCGGGACGCCCCCCCAACTCGAAGGCCGTAATGCTATGAAAATCCCTTCGCTTTGCTTCGGCACCATGACCTTTGGCTCACAGACCAGTGAGCCGAATGCACACGCAATTCTGGATTACTGGCTGGATCACGGAAGTAACTTCATCGATACAGCCAATATTTATAACCAGGGAAAAAGTGAAGAAATTGTCGGCACCTGGTTGAAAGGCCGCAAGCGCGACTCCGTCATTCTGGCTACCAAGGTCCGGGGAAAGATGGGAGATGGTCTTCTCGAAAGTGGACTTTCCAGGGCTGCCATTTTCAAGCAGATCGATGAATCCCTGCGGCGTCTGCAGACGGACTATGTCGATCTTTACTATCTGCATCAGCCAGATCCGGATGTCCCTGTAGAAGAATCTCTGGATGCGCTGGATGATCTTTATAAAGCAGGAAAGATTCGTCATCCGGCTGCGTCAAACTATGCGGCATGGCAGATGGTGGATATGCGCTGGATCGCAAAGAGACGGCGGTTTTCTCCCATCACGACCACTCAGCCCATGTACAACCTGTTGGCACGGGGAATCGAACAGGAATTTCTTCCCATGTGCAAACAGTTTGGCATCCAGACGGTTGCCTATAATCCGCTGGCTGGTGGATTGCTGACAGGAAAACATAAAGAACAACCTGCAGAAGGTTCAAGATTTGATGGAAATCAGATGTATCTGGATCGCTACTGGCATCCGGCTATGTTTGAAGCAGTTAAGAAACTCCGGACTCTGGATCGCTCCCTGATCAGTGTTGCCCTGAACTGGCTGGTTCACCATACACCGATTGATTCCATCATTCTGGGGGCATCACGTCTGGAACAGCTGGAAGAAAATTTAAAAGCATTGGAAGATGGGCCCCTCGACAGTGCATCACTCGCCCTTTGCGATGAAGTCTGGAACGATCTGAAAGGGATCACCCCTCGTTACAACAGATGAATCGTCGTACTTTTTTAGGCTCACTGGCAGCCTCCCCACTATTTGCACAATCCAAAAAACCGAACATCGTCATTCTCTATGCCGATGACCTTGGCTTTAACGATGTCGGATTCAATGGAAGAAAAGAATGGTCCACCCCGAACCTGGACCGCATCGCTTCCGAGGGAACGATTTTTGAACGCTGGTATACCGCATACCCGCTTTGCTGTCCCTCCCGTGCAGCACTCCTGACAGGACGGTACGGAATTCATACAACTGTCCGGGATAACAGGACAGATATTCCACGGGACGAAACAACACTGGCTGAAGCACTCAAGCCTTTGGGTTATCGCACAGCGCTCATCGGCAAGTGGCATAAAGGACAGGAGCCCACAACTCACCCGTTGGATCAGGGCTTCGATGAAACCTATGGCTATGCCGATGCAAGGGAAGCATGGGAGCATTTCCCGAAAAAGCTATGGCGTGGACGTCAGCAGGAAGAGGTAACCGGATACAGTTGCGACATTCTGGCAGCAGAAGCGCAGAAGTTCATCATGAAGAACAAAGCCAATCCCTTCTTCCTGTATGTTCCGTTTATCGAACCGCACTTCTGGATTGAATCCCCGGAAGAGAATGTGAAGAAGTATCAGGGCAAGTTCACAGAAAAAGATCCGACGAAGCCATATAACGCCCATTACGCCGGAATGATTGAACGTCTGGATGCGGCAATCGGGCGGATCGTGAAGACCATTGATGATGCCGGACTCGGTAAAGATACCATTATCATGTTCTCTTCAGACAATGGTGCCACGTTTGAAGATCGCACTTACGGCGCAACTCTTTTCCATGACTCCAACCGTCCCTTCCGCGGCCAGAAACGCAGTCTGGAAGAAGGAGGTATCCGTGTTCCCGGCTTTGTGCGCTGGACAGATCGGGTTCCGGGAAAGCAGAGAAGCAATACTGTTGTTCACATGACAGATGTATTCCCATCCATGCTGGCGGTAGCGGGAGAAGCACCTAAACCAGACTGGAAAGTGGACGGAACCAACATGCTGGATGTGTGGACGGGTAAGTCAAATGGTCCCGACCGCGCTGTCTTCTGGGAGTTCACCGTAGAAGGCTGGCAGATGTACGCTGGCATGCGAGGTGATTGGAAGTATCTCCAGATTGGTGAAGGAAACGTGAACCAGTGGCTCTATAACGTCAAGGAAGACCCGGAAGAACGACGCAATCGTTCCGGGGAACATCCGGAGATCTTCAAGAGCCTTCAGGCTGAGGTTCGGGCCTGGATGCAGACTGCGCAACCGCGTTAATCGCCCGTACCAGTTTTCGATAGGAGACCGGGGCGCTGATCCATTCACCGTCCCGGAATGAAGATGAATACCATTGGGTCAGCAGGGAACAGTGTTCATTGCGCTCCGCTATGGTTCCTTTGGCTGGTTCTGCATCCAGCACTGCTTTCAGTCTGGAATCCATCGACATTCCTGCCCCATCCAGAGGGAAATCAATCGCTGGCTGCCACCATCCCGCGGTCATTGGTTGCAATCGGACAAACCTGTTTTCACGAGCAGGCAGAACAGCAATTCCCCCCAATGAATCGATATCGGTAGTGAGGTCATCCCGCAGCTTCAATACTTCATTCACTTTTTCCAGACGCTTCTGGTATCGCAGTGCATCCTCAAACTCCAGTGCATCGCTGGCTTTGTCTCTGGCCGCTGAAATGGTGGAACACATCGCCTGCCCGCCCGTCACCAGAAACTCACTGACTCTTTTGACTTCGCTGGAATATTCTGTCACCGACACGGCCATCTGGCAGGGACGCAAGCAGTGATTCATCTCTCCGTAAATGCAACCGGGATGTTCAGGTGCAGGATTCAGATCTTCCGGGCATCGACGCAACTGGAACAGATCCAGGCACTGATTTTCAAACAATTCTGCCGCCGCGCGAGTCCGGAAAGGACCAAAATATCGCGAACTTCCTCCGCTGATGCGGGAGGTCACCTGCGTGCGTGGAAACTCATTCGAGAGAATCAGACGAATCCAGCTGGGTGAACGTAACCGTACATGGCGTGTCCAGCTATCCGGAAAAAACTTCTTCGCCCATTCATAGTGGAGGAGGGTTGATTCCAGCCGGGATGAGGTAAGAACATATTCCACATTCCGTGCCACCGCACGCAGAGAAAACAGCTTTGCCTGGGAACCCAGAAGACGTTTCAGCCGTCGCCGCAGCAAAGTAGTACGAGCCAGATAAGGCTCACCCTGTTCTGCAAAAATTGCAAAAACAGCAGGTGAATCGGGAGCCTCTTCTATCAGTCGATCAAAATCCAATGCAACACTAGAATCTCATGTCGATCGCTGCACTTGATACCGGATATCTGCGTGCCCACGGTTTCGATGTCCGTGAAGCTGTGGAACTGGGTGGCGGTGTATCAAATATTGTTCTGGACGTGCAGACCAGCAATGAGCATCTGGTCTTCAAACAATCGTTATCCAAACTCCGTGTGGCAGAGGAATGGTTGTTTGACCAGAAACGAATCATCAATGAAAGACGCTGCATGCAGCTGCTCTCCGATCTGATTCCTGGCAGTACACCGGAAGTCCGTTTCCATGACGATGAGAATTTTATCTATGGCATGACCTATGTACCGGATGGCGGCCAGCTCTGGAAAACGGCTCTGCTCGAAGGAGATACAGATCCCATGACCGCCGGGAGAGTGGGAGCACTTCTTGCCGACATGCATCGCAGAGCGGCTGCTGATCCGCGAGCCAGAGAATGGTTCATCGATCAGAACGTTTTCATCGAAGGACGCATTGATCCCTATCATCGGTTTACCGCCCGTGCTCACCCTGATCTTGCCCCATTGATCCATGCCGAAGTGGATCGCATGCTGGCTCATCGTGTGACGCTGGTACACGGAGACTACTCTCCGAAAAATCTCTTCGCCTATCCGGACAAGGTCATGATGCTGGATTTTGAAGTGGCACACTGGGGCGACCCGGCCTTTGATGTCGCTTTCTGTCTGACCCATCTAATCCTGAAGGTGATTCACTTCCCTTCCCGGAAAGATGAATATCTTCGTGTGGCACAGGCCTACTGGCACGGCTATGGAGATCCATCAGTGGAAGAGAATACAATTCGGGAACTGGGTTGCCTGCTGCTGGCACGCATCGACGGTAAATCCAAAGAAGACTACATCAAAGAAGAACAGGAAAAAGACACAGCCCGGAATCTGGCGTGCTGGCTGATTCAGTCCCCGCCCCAAAGCCTGGAGAGTGTCTGGGAGAAACTTGCATGAAACCGATTCTGCGCGTGCGTGCGCTGGAAGTGCTGGACTCACGGGGACGTCCAACCGTGGAAACTGAAGTGATTCTGGCAGATGGAGCTGAGGGTGCGGCAATTGCCCCATCCGGTGCATCAACCGGCAAACATGAGGCACTGGAACTGCGGGATGGAGATCCGGATCGCTATGACGGCCTGGGAGTGCTGAAAGCCGTTGCCCACGTGAACGAAACGATCGCTCCAGCCATCGCCGAGATGGTGTCCCAGGAAGAAGTGGATGAATACCTGAGAGAGAACAAACATCTGGGAGCAAATGCTACCCTTGCCGTATCCATGGCAGTGGCGCATGCGAATGCTGCCTCACAGAAGCTTCCTCTCTGGAAGACACTGGCTCCCGATCTTCGGCCCTCTCTTCCCACTCCCATGGTGAACCTGATCTCCGGTGGACTCCATGCAGGACGCAATCTGGATCTTCAGGATTTTTTGATCATTCCCACTGGCTGCGAATCATACTCGCAGGCCCTGGAACGGATCGTCAAAGTCTACAACCAGACCCGTCGGCTGATCGAGAAAAAGGGATGGAGTTCACTCAAAGCGGATGAAGGTGGCTTCTCTCCAGCTCTCTCCTCGAATGAAGCAGCTCTGGACTTCATCATGGAAGCAGCAGCAGGTGAACCCATCGCCATTGCGCTGGATGTAGCAGCCACCCATTTCTTTGAAGACGGCAAATACCATCTTGCGCGGGAATCGCGTGCGCTTACTGCAGAGGAGATGGTGGAGCTTCTGGCTGGATGGTGTGAAAAGTATCCGATTGTTTCCATTGAAGACGGCCTGGCTGAGGACGACTGGGAGGGATGGAAAAAACTGACAGACCGGCTTGGTTCCAAAGTCCAGCTGATTGGGGATGACCTTTTCACCACTAATCCCGTTCGTGTCCAGCGAGGCATCGAC
Organism: Bryobacteraceae bacterium; assembly: GCA_037190045.1. Lineage (GTDB taxonomy): Bacteria > Acidobacteriota > Terriglobia > Bryobacterales > Bryobacteraceae > JAPKYZ01. The sequence goes on from JBBCIQ010000005.1 coordinate 306,825, forward strand.
TCTGGCACAGCCAATGCAGTTCTCGTCAAAATGAACCAGATCGGGACGCTTACAGAAACATTGGAAGTCATTCAGCTGGCTCGTAAACATGACTACAGTTGTGTTGTCTCCGCCCGTTCAGGAGAAACAGAAGACACCACCATGTCGGATCTGGCGGTGGCCACTGGTGTGGGACAGATCAAGGTTGGGAGCGTCAATCAGTCCGAACGACTGGCCAAGTACAACCGTTTGCTGCGGATTGAACGGGAAGGTGTTCCCTACTCGCGAACATATTGATCCTTGAATCCCTGCGCCATTTGACGGAAAATAGATGACAGATGGCGCAGAGAAATATCCACCCCGTTCCGCGTACTTCTCCCGATCTGATTGAGATTGTCCGTAAAGGATATCCTTCGGGACGGCTGGATCAGATTGCACAAAAACTTTCCATTGATCGCGCCATCCTGCTTTCTGTGCTTGGAGTATCGGAACGGACTATGCAGCGAAAATCCCGCGCGGAAGCACGACTGAGCCCTGTTATTTCAGACCGTTTGGCAAGAGTGGAACGCATTCTTCATCTGGCCACTGAAATACTGGGCACCGAAGAAAAGGCAATTCTCTGGCTGAAGCGACCGAACCGCGCACTCGATTCCGAGATGCCTCTTCGATTGCTGGATACAGATGCTGGTGCACAGCATGTTGAACAAGAACTCCGCCAGATTCAGCACGGCTTTGTTTTCTAAATGATTCAGCTCTGGCGCTTATATCGGGAACAATATGGCGCAGGTCTGGACGGAATTGGGGGAACGTTCGCTGATGGACGCTGGCATTCCCGGGGACAAAGGGCAGTTTACTTTGGGGCGTCGGCTTCCATCACTGTGCTCGAAAGGCTGGCCCATCTGGACCCTGATCTGCTGCCGGACGATCTTCAACTGGGATTGTTTGAATTATCTGACTCGAAGAAACATCCATCTGTCACCCAATTGAAAAAGCTTCCTGCAAACTGGGCTCAGGATCTTAACTGGAGCCGACGGACTGGAAATGAATGGCTTGAATCGCAATCTCACTGCCTGCTTGCAGTTCCCTCGGTCATCCTCCCTGAAGAGACTAACTATCTTCTGAATCCCCTTCATCCCGCTGCAAAATCGATTCATCTTGTGAAAAAGAGACCGTTTCACTTTGATTCTCGGCTCATTTAAGTGAGATTAGTTTCAAAAGGAGTGTTGTTCAGGAATGATCATTGCCTTGCCAGCCTGAGTCGGTCAACCGCTTAAATTTTTCCTGAATGGGCCATTCCTTGAAGATAAATTTGTAAAGTACAAACAAATTCACAATTGGAATCATGACCAGAATTGCCTGAAATCCAGAATCTGTGTAGCCCGCTTTTCCAAATACTCTCTTGTAGCAATACCAACAAAAAACGAGAATCAGAATCCAACAACTCAGTAACAGCATTCCGAAGAAGATTGATATTTCCGGTGATCGCATCGATAAAATCTAGCAGAGCTTTTTTCATTCGCAAAGAAAATTCAGAGGGAGACCTGATTATGCATTACAAATTTGTGGATGACGTGCATCCAGTCGCCCTATCCACTAGACTGAATCCAAAATGACCCGACGCGATTTTCTGGCCACACAGATAGTGGCTTCCGCATCCAGAAGTGGTTCAAAACTCTCCCCTCCGGTTTCGGTTTTCTCCAAACACTTTCACTGGTTGAGTATTCCCGAAATGGCCGATGCGGCAAAAGATGTGGGCTTCGATGCGATTGATCTGACGGTCCGAAAGGATGGGCATATCGAACCGGAGAATGCGGCAAAGGAACTTCCGAAAGCCGTCGAGATCATTCGCAACAAGGGACTCGATGTGGAAATGATCACTACAGGGATATCATCCGTCCGGTCCCCCTATGCAGAAGAAATCCTCAAGGCATGCGCAGCTTCCCGAGTTTCTCATTTCCGCTGGGGCGGATGGACGTATGACCGCAGTATTACTGTCGAATCCCAGATGGCGCATTACCGGGATGTCGCGAAGCCGCTCGCGAAGCTGGCAGCATCAAACGGACTCACCGGGATCTACCATACTCACTCCGGAATCGATCAGTTCGGAGCTTCCATCTGGGATATTCATGCCGTCCTCAAAGACATCCAGCCCGGTTCACTCGCCATTAATTACGACATCGGCCACGCCACCATTGAAGGGGGCTATGGGGGCTGGATCAATTCCACCCGGCTCTGCTCGTCTCTCATGAAGGGAGTTGCTGTCAAGGATTTCCGCTGGGAACGTAACGACAAAGGTCAGTGGCGTCCTGCATGGAAACCGATTGGCCAGGGGATGGTGGATTTCAAAGGATTCTTCCAGCTTCTGGTGAAACAGAAGTTTCAGGGTCCGATGCAGATCCACTTCGAGTATCCGATGGGTGGCGCAGACCATGGTCACCGCAAAATCACCTGGAGCCGAGAGCAGATTCTGTCGGCGATGAAGCGGGATCTGAAACTGCTACAGGAGTATCTGTCGATCTGACCGCCAGCCAGGTTCCTTCCACACTTTGAACCAGGCTGAAGCCCATCCGGATCCGGGGATCGCCAGGAGTTCCCTCCGGGACACGGAAGTTGATCTGATAGAGTCCGCCAAATCCGGGGGTAGTTCCAGCGTACTCAATCCAGTGTGAATCCACTTCCAGGTCATTCAGATAAACTTTGAAATTTTCTCTGTTAGCTATTGATGCAGCTGAAGTTGCAATTTCTCCATAAGGCACAGGAGGCTTCACTCTTCCCAGCCCTGTCGCAAACAAAACAATCACCTCGCCCGGCTCAGCAGGACTCCCCGGATCAACAACAGACCCATCCACATGAATGGCAATGACTCTGGAATTACCTGATTCTGTCACTGCGGGAACTACAAAAAATTCCGGACTCTCCGGGACAATCTCAATCGGAATGGGACGGGAAAGCAGCCCATCCCGGATCAGTTCAAAATTGTAGACACCCGGCAGCAGATGGCTGGGGATCAGCAGATTGATCTGGCCGGGAGAGACATAGTAAAGATTCACCAGATGATTCGCAATCATGATGCGGACTCCAGTTCCTGTCAGGGTAGTGGGGAGGACTCGTCCCTTGATGTCATCCGGGATCAGAGCACGAGTACGGAAAGATAGATTTTCCCCATAGAGCGTAATCAGGGTGCCCGGAGCAAAAGCTCCCCGGGTGCTGGAAGCTGCGTTCACCAACCCTTCTTCCGAAAAACGGGGAGTCAACTGGGCCAGCAGGACCAAAGTCAGCAAAAAACCATTCACACAACAATCAGTGTATTTTTAGTATGAAGAATCTCATCCGCCCTTATTGAAAAGATGTAAAGCCTTTTTTGATGTAGTACTTAGAGGAATATTCTGAAGCGACTCTTCAGCTACCCATTCCCCTTGAGAGGAGTCTGGTTTCCATGAAGAGGAGACGCGCCCACTAACTACCGTCACCGTATAACAGTGATTCACAATGGTATGACGGAAGGAACCGACCTCCCGAACTTCCTTCAACGATTTTTGTGGAACATCTTCCGGAAGTTCCCAGAAACCTGCCAGCCTCCGCGAATCAGCGGGACGTTTCCATAAAAAGATATGTCCCTTTTTATGAATAATAAAGACGGACTTCTCTTCAGTAACAGGTGATCCCTTCTTCAGCTTGACCGGAAGTTCTGTGGCACGTCCGGCTTTCCGTCCCTCACAGAAGCCCGATACTGGACACAAAAGACATTGCGGAGATCGGGGAATACAGAGAGTCGCCCCCAATTCCATCATGGCCTGATTGAAAAGCCCAGGGCGCTTTGGATCCAGCAGCTGATTTGCGACAGCCTGAAGCCGCTGCTTTGTCTTTCCGTGTGCCACATCACTGGCATCATTCGTCAGCCGGGACGTTACCCGAATGACATTTCCATCCAGGACGGCATAAGGAAGATCGAAGGCGATCGACCCGACAGCCGCCGCCGTATAGTCACCCACTCCTTTCAAACTGCGGATTCCCTCATAGTCTGTGGGAAACCCGCCCATTTCCACGATCTGACGCGTTGCATGCTGAAGATTTCGTACGCGGGAGTAGTAACCCAGCCCGCTCCATGCGGCAAGGATCTCCTGCTCATCGGCTTGCGCCAGAGCTTCAGGAGTAGGGAATTTCTTGAGGAAATTCAGATAGTAGGGAATCACAACCGACGCACGGGTCTGCTGCAGCATCAGTTCCGACACAAGGATATGCCACGGGTTACGGGTCTCTCTCCAGGGAAATTGACGATGGGATTCCTCATACCAGTCAATGAGGTTTCGGGAAAACAGTCTTGCCACGGTAAAATTAAAGATTACCCTGTGACATCATCTATCTCGGTCCGTGGCGCACGGGTCCATAATCTGAAGAATATCTCCGTCGAGATTCCGCACAACCAGCTGACAGTGGTGACCGGGGTTTCTGGATCGGGAAAATCTTCGCTTGTCTTCGACACCATCTATGCCGAAGGGCAGCGTCGTTATGTGGAAAGCCTCTCGGCCTATGCACGCCAGTTTCTGGAACGGATGGAAAAACCGGATCTGGATGAGATCATCGGCATCGCTCCGCCGATTGCGATCAAGCAGAAGAACAGTACCCGCAATCCCCGTTCAACCGTAGCCACCTCTACCGAGATCTATGACTACATGAGGCTGCTGTGGGCACGCGCCGGAACAACATGGTGCCCAACCTGTAATACTCCCGTCCAGCGCGACACAGTGGACCGGGTCGCCTCGCGGATGATGGAAGAGCCGAAAGGATCACGGTGGTATGCACTGTTTCCGATTCACGTCCACGCGGCGCCTGTGGAAGAAAAGCCAGTCAAAGGAAAGTCCACCAAAACAAAGAAAGAGACATCAGATCTCAGCGCTGCTTTACGGGATCGACTCATTGAGCTTCGCTCCCGCGGATTCAATCGGCTTTATCAGGAAGGAACAGTCTACGAATTCTCCACTCCGGAATCCCTGTTGGACCTGAACTTCTCAAAGCCCGTATTTGCCCTTGTCGATCGGCTGTCCATGGGTGGGGATCTTCATCAGCGGCTGGTGGATACGGTGGAGATCTGCTACCGCGAAAGCGGCGAGGTCATTTTTGAAGAAGCAGGGACTTTTCCCACACGGCGGTTGACCTTCAACGAAGCTTTTGCCTGCAAGACCTGCAGCAAGACGTTCACCGAACCGGAGCCCCGCCTCTTCAGCTTCAATAATCCGTTCGGTGCCTGCTCCCGCTGTCAGGGATTCGGCAATACCGTGGACTATGACATGGGTCTGGTGATTCCTGATCCCGGTCGGTCACTGGAAGAGGGTGCCATTGACCCCTGGTCCAAACCTTCCTACGAGTGGTTCTATCAGGATTTCAAGAAGTCACACCGTGGCCAGATCCGCTGGAAAGAGCCTTATGCAGATCTGAGGGAGTCCGAGAAAAAGCTGATCACGGATGCAGTGCGGCAGTTCTTTGATGAGATTGAAACCAAGAAGTACAAGGTGCATGTCCGGGTTTTTCTAAGCCGTTATCGGGGCTATTCGGAGTGCCCTGCATGTCAAGGGACCCGGCTCTCCGCGGAAGCTCGCTATGTACGAGTGAATAACCACCCCATTTCTGACGTGACCCGTCTGAATATTGCCGAGGCCTATCACTTCTTCAGCCAGGTTGAACTCGCCCCGGAACAGCAGTCCATTGCAGAAAAGATCCTGATTGAAATCCGGCAACGTCTGAAGTTCCTGAATGATGTTGGCCTGGAATACCTCACACTGGATCGGCTATCCTCCACACTCTCCGGTGGAGAAGCTCAGCGCATCCAGCTTGCGACATGCCTGGGATCACGGCTGGTGGGTACCTGCTACATCCTGGATGAGCCATCCATCGGACTGCACCATCGCGATACCAGCCGACTGATTTCCATCCTGAATGACCTGCGTGATCTGGGGAATACCATCATTGTGGTCGAACATGATCCCGATGTGATGCGCTCTGCAGATTACATAATTGATCTGGGTCCAGCGGCCGGAGAGCATGGCGGCTCATTGGTTTACGCCGGAAAGTTCGACAAGATGCTGAAGGCGAAAAACGGAACCAGAACGCTGACGGCCAAGTATCTGACGGGCGAATTGCAGGCGATCCCCAAACGGAGCCGGCGCGCTTTTGACAAGAAGTTCTCCATTACATTCCGGGGTGCCCGCGCCAACAATCTCAAAGGGATTGATGTCACCATTCCTCTGGGACTTCTGGTAGCAGTGACGGGTGTATCCGGATCAGGAAAATCCACGCTGGTTCATGATGTGATCCACAAGTCTCTTGAACAGCGATTGAAGCGCCAGAAGCCGGATCGCAAGGAAGAAAACGATTCGGAGTCAGAAGTCTCCAATCGCCCCACATGCCGCGAGGTCATTGGCGCAGAAAAGATTTCTGATGTCGTCCTGGTTGACCAGTCGCCCATTGGGCGCACTCCGCGCTCCAACCCGGTCACCTACGTCAAGGCATTCGATCAGATTCGTGACGTCTTTGCTTCCACCCGTGAATCGAAGGCCAGAGGCTACACTGCCGGACACTTCTCATTCAATATTCCTGGAGGTCGGTGTGAAACCTGCCAGGGGGATGGAACGGTAACAGTAGAGATGCAGTTCCTGGCAGACGTGGAACTGGTGTGTGACGACTGCAAGGGAACCCGCTACAAGTCATCCATCCTCGACATCAGGTATAACAATAAAAATATCCATGAAGTTCTTGATTTAACAATAGATGATGCTCTTTCATTCTTCTCGGATGTTCCTCGCCTAGCAAATAAACTAAAGGTTTTGTGTGATGTTGGGCTGGGGTATCTGAGGCTGGGTCAGTCAGCCACCACCCTTTCAGGCGGTGAGGCACAACGGGTAAAACTGGCAGCCTATCTGGGACAGTCCTCATCAAAGGGAACCCTGTTCATCTTTGATGAGCCGACCACTGGCCTCCACTTCGACGATATTGCAAAGCTGCTGGACTCCTTCAACCGGTTGATTGAGCAAGGATCGTCCGTGCTCTTGATTGAACACAATCTGGATGTGATCCAGAGCGCCGACTGGGTGATTGATCTGGGGCCGGAAGGCGGATCCGGCGGCGGCATGATCGTGGCCGAGGGAATGCCGGAAGAGATTCGTGAGATCCCGCAGTCTCACACTGGTGCTGCATTGCGTTCACAGAAGCATTCACCGGAGTAAAAGTCATTCAGTCCTATCATGGAAGAAGAGAGATTCCATGCTTGTTCCCTTCCTCATTCTGTTCTCCGTGCTGGCGCTTCAGGCCAATGACCTGGAAACCGGGCAGAAGGCCATGGATGAAGGCAGGTTTGCGGATGCAGAAGCAGCATTCTCCAGGGCAGTAGCCGCCCAGCCTGACGATTACTACGCATTGTTCAATCTTTCTTTGTCACAGACTTTTGTCGAGAAAGACGATCAGGCAATCGCCGGTTTCTACAAAGTGCTGGAAATGAAGCCCGGACTGGCAGAGGCACAGATCAACCTGGGATTATTGCTGCATCGCCATCGGAAATTTACGGAAGCAGCTGAGCAACTCAAAGCGGCACTGGAACAGAAACCAAACGACGCCCGTGTGACATTCCATCTGGCTGATTCCCTGCGCGAAACAAAGAAGTGCAGCGAAGCGGAGCCATATTACCGCCGCGTCATGGAACTTGATTCAGCGGACGTGGCATCCAAACTGAGTCTGGCACGTTGTCTGGTTGAACTGGATCGGGTGGATGAAGCAGATCCGTTGTTCCGGGAATCTGATGGCGCCCTGGAACTGGCACAACTCTATGAGGACAAGGGACAGCCTGAGAAAGCAGTTCCAATCTATGAAGCCGCCGTGCGGGAAAAGCCGGATGTCCAGGTGCTGACTCATCTGATTGCGATTTATCTACAGCAGAAGCAGCCACTGAAAGCACAGGAGTTTCTGGAATCCGCGCTGAAGCAGTCACCGGATGATTATGATTTCCTGATCACTTATGGAAGGTTGCTGCGCGACCAGAAGAATTTTGTGGCAGCAGCAAATCATTTCATCCATGCATTGAAAGTAAAGCAGGACGACATCCCTGCTCTGAATGAGCTTGCCGGAATGCTCATCTCCCTGAATGAGGATGCCAAGGCCATGTCTGTTCTGGATCGTCTACGCGAACTGAATGCCGAAACACCGGGACAGACTTTTTTTCGCGCCGTGATTCTCGATCGAAACAAACAGGTAAGAGCCGCATTGCAGGCATATCAGGCATTTCTTTCCAGTTCGGGTGGGAAGTTTCCCGATGAAGAGTTCAAGGCACGACAGCGTGCGAGGGTTCTCGAAAAGGAGGCCGCGAAAGGCAGAAAATGAATCTTCCTCTGATGATCCTTCTGTTCGGATTGGCTACTGTCTCAGGTCTCGATCAGATCCGGGAAGAATCCAACCCAGGAAAACGCGCGGAGAAAGCAATTCAATACTCCGACGAAAGGCTCACTGAGGCACGTGAGCTGTTCCGATCCAGTAATGAACAGGAGTTTCACAAAAAGATTGAAGAAGTAGCGCAGGCTGCGGAACTGGCGCTTTCCTCACTCGAAGAAAAGCGGGATATTGGTCGAACCAAGAAAGTTGAAAAAAAGTGCCGGGCGATTCTGAGAAGGATCGAGACTTTCAAGCTGGACCTTCCGGTGGAACAACGCAGCTCAGTCGAAAAGCTGGAAGAACGCATCCATCATGTCCAGGATGAACTGGTCAACATTGCACTGAGGAGGAAGAAAAAATGAAATATCTGATCTGTCTGTTTTTCGCTCTGTCTCTCTTTGCACAAAAGGATTTCCTCACCTCCGACGAAGCCGACCAGATCCGCGAGGCACAGGAGCCCAATGACCGGCTCAAAGTATATGCTCACTTCGCCCGTCAGCGGATTGATCTCATCCAACAGGCGCTCAGCAAGGAAAAGGCTGGACGTGGTGGTCTCATCCACGAGTATCTGGAAGAGTATACAAAGATCATTGATGCTATCGACGTCGTGACCGATGATGCCATCCGCAAAAAGAAAGACGTGGCAGAAGGAATTGTGGCAGCCACATCAGCACAGAAGCAGATGCTGGAAGTTCTGCAGAAGATTGCGGATGACAAACCCAAAGACATCGAACGCTATGAGTTTGCGCTGACTCAGGCAATTGAAACAACAGAAGACTCCATTGAAATGGCGCAGGAAGATCTGGATGCCCGTGCTGCCGAAGTCGCAGATCGGGAAAAACAGCAGAAGAAGGCATTTGAAGATCTCACCCGGCCCATTGATCCTGAAGCAGCAAAGCCGCAGGACAAGCTAGGAAAAGAAGCTGAGCAGCGAGGAAAAGAAGCAGCAAAGCCCCAACGCAAAGCACCGACGCTGCGTCGTAAAGGGGAAGTGGTTCATGAAAAGAAGCCCTGATCGTTTCCATCCGGAACCATCAGCAGGATCGCACCACCTGGAACACTCAACTCGCGATAGGGTGTCACTATTTCTTCTGACTTATCGACTGACAAGTTGGTTGACGCTGTAATCACCGTAGCGAATCTCCACATCCGTGGAGCCGAATATCAGCACTTCCGTTCGTGAATGATTGGAATGCGGAACCCAGAAATCATCCACCTTCTGATTGAGATGAACAAATTTTGTCTTTCTCACCCAGAATGACGGCTTCTGTGCAGGAGACCCCTCAATCTTTGCCAGAGCAAAATCCTTTGCATCAATCCAGACTTCTCCACGAAACAGAAACTTGTTTTTTGTTCTGGGAGACGCAGAAAGCACGTAGCATCGTCGATCATTCAGTGTTTCTTCCCGAATCAGTTCGACAGTATAGTTTTGCAGCGTCAGCTGAGTTTTGTCCCTCTCCCGTTCGTTCAACGCTTCCTGCTCAGAATGGAGCATCTTCCGGAAAACCTGGTTTCTGACAGCTCCCGGCCCTTCTTCTTCCAGGACTTCGAATTCAAACTGATCCGGGTGCTGGAAGGAAACCTTGACCTGCATGCGGGCACTTTTCTTGAATCGCTGATTCACCATTGAATAATTTCTGATGGAGACATAGTCTTTCAGCCTGAGATAACGGGATCGATCTGCTTCCATCAACCGGGAAATAATTTCATCTGCGGAGAGCCCATCCGAAGATTTTTTTTCACTGCCCTGGAGACTCACGGGAAGTCCCGTAAGCACCAGGACCATAAAAATGATGACTTTGATAATTTTCTGGTTAAATTTATCCATCTTCAACCTTATTTGAGGTAGTATCGATGAAATTGCTAATGGCTGAAGTACGAGCTTTTATTGTGATTCACAACGCTGTTTGTGAATATACCCATAAAATATACCCATTGGCAGCACATCGTCATCCTATTTATTCCTGTATTCCCCCATTTTGGGCATTGATCCTGCTTTTCTGTATAGGATCAGTTGATCTCCACGCAAAGACACTCCTTCTGGAAGTCCGGCTTCAGACAAAAATTTCCAGTAAAGCTTCAAAAACTGGTGATCCTGTACGGGCAGTGGTTATCGCTCCACTGGAAAAAGATGGGGAGATCATCATTCCTTCCCACACTCTGGTCACCGGAAAAATCACCAAAGTTCGAGGAGTGGGTCTGGGATTACGCAGGGAAAGAGCGATTCTGGAACTGAAATTCTTTCGGCTGGAGTTTCCGGATGGGTCCACCCATTCTGTCGATCTGAATGTTGTTTCCGTTCAGAATGCCCGTGAAGCAGTGATGGAAGATGGAAAAATTCGAGGGATACTGGCAACTGGAGGCGCGCCTGGATTTCTGACAGGGATGTGGTCCCTTCCTGATCCGGAAATGCTAGCCCGTAGCAGTGTTGGGTTTAGTGGAGTCTCTTACTTTGCCAGCCAGTCCTTTGGATTACATCCGGCATCCTCCGCAGGCATTGTGGCCTTGCGCATGCTGCTGGTCCCCTTCCCTGAACCGGAAATTCGTTATAGCCGACAAACAGAAATGCTCCTGTCTGCCAGTGAAATGCCTGATCTTCACGGCAGGCCCGTCACTCCGAAAGAAGTACCCGACTCCATTGCTCTTCTGGTCTCCGGTCAACCATGGCTAACCAATTTTGCTGTGACCGGCGAATCCGCAGATGTGACAAACTTCCTCTTTATCGGATCGGCAGAAGAACTGGAAAATGCTTTTGAAACAGCTGGATGGTATCCCACAGATCCGCTGACATCCCGCTCTGCACTTCGTGTTTATGGCGCAATGACACGTCAGACAGGTTATGCCACCGCACCTGTTTCCACAATCTTGCTGGAAGGAGTTCCACCAGCCTATGTATTTCAGAAATCACTGAATACGATTGCCAAGCGTCATCATATCCGGATCTGGAAACGTCCGGACAAATACCACGGGAAAGATGTCTGGCTTGGCGCAGCAACGCACGATATCGGCATTAAGATGGGTAAGACGCTCACTTCATTCACACACAAGATTGATCCAGTCATTGATACAGAGCGCCAGAAAATCATCACTGATCTCTCCTTTGCCGGATGCGTCAAGAGTACTCATCTTGTTGATCGGCAACTGAACTCCATCCCCAAGCAATTCACCACAGACGGACGGATCGCTGCCGTTTCACTTCACCCTTGTGAAGAGGAAGCAGAAGTTCATGAGGAAATGAGATCAGAGTCATCCGGCATGTATAAATTTGCCAGACGGATCATTCTGGAATGCCGCCACTCCATTCTTCGCGGTAATGTCTATTACTGGAGCTATCGCGGAATCCGGAAGGGATTCTTCTCACCCAAACCTCCGAACGTCACCACTGAATAGAAGGCAAAAAGAAACTTAAAAACAAAAAGGGCGAGCCGAAGCTCGCCCTTTTTCTGATTGACTGAGGACTAGGTTGTGCGTCCTGCTTCAGCCTTGCCAGCAGTCTTTGCCAGCGCAGCCTGGGCAGCAGCCAGTCGTGCAATTGGTACACGATAGGGTGAGCAGGAAACATAATCCATGCCGACGTTGTAGCAGAACTCAACGGAGCTTGGATCTCCACCGTGCTCTCCACAGATACCGATTTCGAGGTCAGGGCGTGTCTTTCGACCAAGATCAACAGCAATCTTGATCAGGCTTCCGACGCCTTCACGATCGATTTCAGCAAATGGATCAGCTTCAAAGATCTTCAGATCCTGATACTGTCCGGAGAACTTCGTATAGTCATCACGGGACAAACCAAGTGTGGTCTGTGTCAGATCATTTGTACCGAAGCTGAAGAACTCAGCATGAGCTGCAACCTGATCAGCAGTAATGGCTGCACGAGGAATCTCAATCATGGTTCCGATCAGATACTTCAGTTTGATCTTCTCCTTGGAGAGAACTTCCTTTGCAACACGCTCTACAATCTGCTTCTGGTTGTCGAGTTCGCGCCAGTTACCCACCAGTGGAATCATCACTTCCGGAATCACTTTAATGCCCTTCTTCGCTACCTGAACAGCAGCTTCGAAGATGGCACGTGCCTGCATTTCGGTGATTTCGGGATAAGTGATACCCAGACGGCAACCACGGTGACCCAGCATGGGGTTGAACTCATGAAGTTCTTCCACACGATGCAGCAGTTCCGGCAGCGCGGTCTTCAGTTCAGGAACCGGAATTCCATACTGCTCGGACATGGCGCGCTTGGTCTTGGCATCGGCATTGGGCAACTTTGCCAGGTCCACCATCAGCTCTTCCCGCTTGGGGAGGAACTCATGCAGTGGCGGATCCAGCGTACGGATGACCACAGGATATCCATCCATTGCCTGGAAGAGGCCGGCAAAATCCTTGCGCTGCATCGGCAGAAGCTTCTGCAGTGCCTTGCGACGGGCCTTCTCATCGCGGGCAAGAATCATTGCCTGCACATGAGGGAGACGATCTTCTGCGAAGAACATGTGTTCTGTACGGCAGAGACCAATACCCTGTGCACCAAACTTACGGGCAACCTTGGCATCGCGAGGAATATCAGCGTTCGCACGGACATCAAATTTGCCGCGGAACTTGTCAGCCCATTCCATGAAGGTGGCCAACTTGCCGGAGGAAGGATCGGGATCATTAGTGGTTGCCTGTCCCTTGTAGACATTGGCAGTGGTTCCATCAATGGAGATCCAGTCGCCTTCCTTCAGCTCGACTTTCTTGCCGTCTACATTGATAGTTCCCTTACGGGCACGTTCGTCGATCTGGAGGGTACCGGCACCAACGATGCAGGGACGACCCATTCCACGAGCCACCACAGCTGCGTGAGAGCTTTTTCCACCGATGGCGGTCAGAATTCCCTTGGCAGCGTCCATTCCGGCGATATCGTCAGGAGTGGTTTCTTTACGGACGAGGATTACTGGTGACTTCGCAGCCAGTTCCACTGCACGTTCAGAAGAGAATGCAACCTTACCAACTGCTGCACCAGGAGATGCTGCAATGCCGGTAGTGAGCTTCTGAAGCGACTTTAGAGAAGCTGCATCAAACACGGGGTGGAGTAACTGATCCAGCTGGCTGGGTGCAACGCGCATCACAGCCTGTTCCTTGGTGATCAGCTTTTCACCCACCATGTCCACAGCAATATTGATGGCAGCAGGTCCGGTACGCTTACCATTGCGGGTCTGCAGCATGTACAGCTTGCCCTTCTCAATGGTGAACTCGAAGTCCTGCATATCCTTGTAATGCTTTTCCAGGCTGGAAGTAATCTTGACCAGCTGGTCGTATGCCTTTGGCATTCCATCTTTCAACTCAGCAATGGGGAGTGGGGTACGGATACCAGCCACCACATCTTCGCCCTGTGCGTTGTAGAGGAACTCGCCGTAGAAAACTTTTTCGCCCGATCCGGGGTCACGGGTAAATCCAACACCAGTGGCTGAATCATCGCCCATGTTTCCGAACACCATGGCCTGCACGTTGGCAGCGGTGCCAATGGCATCAGGAATCCGTTCCATCTTGCGATAGTAGATTGCCTTGTCATTCCACCAGGAGCGGAACACGGCATCACGAGCCATGGCCAGCTGGTCATGAGTGGACTGCGGAAAATCCTTTTTGGTTTCCTTCTTCACCAGCTTCTTGTACTCGACAATGATCTTCTTCAGATCTTCAGCTGTGAGGTCGGTATCGGACTTAATCTTTGCCTTTTTCTTCTGCTCATCGAAGATGTGATCGAAGTGTTCCATCTCAATATTGAGTGCAACTTCACCGAACATCTGGATGAACCGGCGGTAGCAGTCATAGGCAAAACGCTCATCACCACCGGAACGCTTGGTCAGACCTTCAACCGTCTTGTCATTCATACCGAGGTTGAGAATGGTGTTCATCATTCCCGGCATGGAGAACTTTGCGCCGGAGCGGACGGAGAGGAGCAGAGGATTTTCGGGATCACCCAACTTCTGGCCCATCTGTGCTTCCAGCTTTGCCAGAGCCTCATGGATCTCCTGATCAATGTCCGCCGGGACCTTCTTATCATTCTGGAAGTAGATGTTGCAGACTTCCGTGGAAATTGTGAATCCGGGGGGTACGGGAACGCCCGCCGTGGACATCTCGGCCAGGCCTGCGCCTTTTCCACCGAGGATATCTTTCATTGATCCATCGCCGTCAGCTTTTCCGCCGCCGAACGAATAGACATACTTGCTCATTTGGGGTAATTGTCTCCTGAGACTACTGGTTGGTTACGATTTCCGAAAAATCAGCGATGCCCGAAAAATCGCGCAATAGGCTGCTCAATAATGTTAGCCGATTCTCCCTGACCGCTGCATCTTCCACATTCACCATCACTTTGTCGAAAAACGCATCGACTGCTGGCCGGAGAGAAGCAATGGACACCAGATCCACACTGTAATCTCCGGTCAGACGGATGGATTTTTTCGCTTCGAAGAGCTGCTGTTCCGGCCCCTCTTCGAGAAGTGCAGGATTGACTTCGCCCGTTCCGGTGAAGTTTGCCTGCTTCAGAATATTCTTGATCCGCTTGAAGGATGCGGCAAGCGGTTCAAAGTTTTCCGTCTTGCGGACTGCCTGGACGGCTTTCAGTTTGGCAGCCACTTCCTTGAGATCATCAACACCAGAAGTAAGCACTGCATTGACTTCGTCATAGGCATAGCCTTTGACATCCTTGAAGTAATACCGGATGCGATCCAGCAAAAACTCTTTCAGTTTCGGATCGTCAGGAACCGGGATGGACGCTTCACCCTCCACCAGAATACGGATCACACCCTGGGCAGCTCGACGCAGCGCAAAGGGATCCTTGGAACCACTGGGGATCTGTCCAATGCGGAACATCTCTGTGAGAGTGTCGATCTTGTCTGCCAGCGCCACCTTCTGTCCGGTAGCGGTGGATGGAATCTCATCTTCCATCGACACGGGCTTGTAATGATCGTAGATCGCTTTTGCGACTTCTTCGGATTCGCCCTGCACTTCGGCATACCGGCCTCCGACGACACCCTGAAGTTCCGTAAACTCCTTCACCATGTCTGTCGTGAGATCAGCCTTTGAGAGAAGAGCTGCGCGGCGGGATGATTCGTCATCACAAAGAGCCACCATGCGCTGTGTCTTATCGTAGTAACTGCCGATCTCCTTGTGGAAGGTGACATTTTTCAGATCTTCCACACGATCTTCCAGCTTCTTCTTCTGGTCCACATCAAAGAAGAACCGTGCATCGTTGAAGCGGGCACGCAGTACACGCTCATTCCCTGCCCGGATCACGTCCGGATCTCCGGGCGTATTGGTGACAGCCACAAACTGCGCTGCCAGCATCCCGTCCGGGCCATAGACGGCAAAATACTTTTGATGATGACGCATGACGGTCACCAGCACTTCTTCAGGAAGTGACAGGTATTCCGTCGCGAACTCGCCACCGATGACATGGGGAAACTCATTCAGATAGACGTGAGTCTCAAGCAGTGCTTCGTCAATCTGTCCACCAAGGGCAGCCACTTCATCATGGATTTTCTTCCGCCGCTCTTCCGCACGCAGGACGACGCCATTCTTGGCCAGCGTCTTTTCATAGCTGGCGATGGAGACCTTCAACGGCTTCCGCTTGCCAATCCTGCGATGCCCCATCGTGAAATCACTGGTCTTCACGCCATTGATTTCGAATGGAACAACTTCCTTGCCCAGCAGTGCGATCAGCCAGCGAATAGGCCGAATAAAGCGAGTTCCGCCTTTTCCGGGCCACAGCATGGTCTTGGGCCATGGAATCCCCAGAATCAGCTGAGGCAGCTTTTCACTCAGGATCTTCGTAGCCTGTCGGCCTTCAATCAGACGGGAAGCCTGCCAGTAGCCATCCTTCTGGCTCAACTGGTCTAACGTCAGACCCTGCTTGCGGGCGAACCCTTCTACAGCCTGCTGCGGAGCAGCCACGGGCGGACCTTTCACAACTTCCGTGCGATCTTCTTCCCGCTCAGAAATCTTTTCCGCAATGATGGCCAGCCGACGGGCAGTCGCCTCTGCCAGCGTGACCCTTCCACCCAGAGGAGCAATTAGCTGGTCTACCTGCACACGCAGGTGCTCAATGGCGGGAGGCAGCATCCAGTCGGGAACTTCTTCGACACCCACTTCCAGCAGAAACTTTGCTTTTGCCATTACGCTGCCACCTCACCGGGATACTGTTGCTGCATCCATGCCTGTGCCACACCGACAGCCAGTCGGCGGACCCGCGCGATGACGCCCACGCGTTCCGTCACGGAAATCGCACCCCGGGCATCCAGCAGGTTGAAGACGTTGGAACACTTCAGCGTATTTTCATAAGCAGCCAGCAAGGGGAAGCGCGGAGAAGGATTCTCCTTGAACTCATTCAGCAGGCGCTGACATTCTGCCTCATGCTTTGCAAACAGATCCCACAGCAGTGCGACATCGGCAGACTCGAAGTTATAGACCGACATCTGAAGCTCATCATTAAAGCGGACATCGCGATAAGTAAAGCCGGGTGCCCACTGGATGTCGTAAACGCTTTCCACTCCCTGAATGAAAGCAGTCAGCCGTTCCAGTCCATAGGTGATTTCGGCGGGGATCAGTTCCAGATCCACACCACCACACTGCTGGAAGTAAGTGAACTGCGTAATCTCCAGACCATCCAGTGTCACCTGCCAGCCGATTCCCCATGCGCCAAGAGTGGGTGATTCCCAGTTATCCTCTTCCAGCTTGATGTCGTGCTTGTCCAGATCAATTCCGATGGCTTCCAGCGATCCCATGTAGAGATCCAGCACATTTTCCGGAAGCGGCTTCAGGATCACCTGCAACTGCTGGTGCTTGTAAAGACGGTTCGGGTTTTCTCCGTAACGACCATCCGCCGGGCGACGGCTGGGCTGGACATACGCAACGTTATAAGGTTGCGGACCCAGGACGCGCAGAAACGTCTCGGGGCACATCGTGCCAGCACCAACTTCAAGATCAAAAGGCTCCTGAATAATACATCCATGCTTGGCCCAATATTGCTTGAGCCTGAGTACAACATCCTGGTAGTAAACCATGTGGGGTTAATCTTCTAGCTTAAAGGCTTTCGAGAATCACTGCACTCTGCACCCGGCGCTCCGTATGCATTTCGATGTCCCGCAGCAGGGAGCGCCGCAGGTCACGCGCCGTAGTTTTTGCCCATTCCGGAGCTTCCACCTGGCTGATGGGACGCTGCAACATCTCAATCGCCAGTTGCCTCGATTCCGGAGCCACTGCCGGATCCCCCAGAAATCCCGAAAGCCGGACTGCCCACAGACTGGTATAGAGAACGGCTCTCCAGGGTGACCCTCCGTTGCGTAAATCCTCAATGACAGACAGCAACAGCCGGAAGAACTTCTCATTCACCTCATTGGCAGGCAGCAGCAGATCACTGATTTCGGCAATGTAATCCATCGCAACCCCCGCATCGTAATCGGAAGCGATAGCAAACTGGGACTGAATCAGATCGCAGTTGGTGAGCGTCAGAAGGTCCCGGTTCTCACGCTGGATGTAATACATCCGGGTGTGCGACATCCGTTCGAGCGATGCTCCGAACTGGGATTTCGGCTTGCGCGCAGAACGGGCATACCCACGCAACTTCCCCGCATCCCGCGTGAAGAAGCTCACAATGAGATCACTTTCCTTTAATGCGTAGGTACGGAGAATCAGGCTCTCGCTCGCAACGGCGGGCATCGCATCCAGTGTCGCAGGTCAGGGAAAAAACAATAGGGAAATATGAAGGACTGCTTCTAACCCACCTGACTCGCGATATCAGAAACAGGCTGGATGACAGTCGCATTCGACTGTTCAGCAGGAAGTGTGGTCAGCAGAACGAATGTCCGCGTCGTCTTCGGATCATGCCAGGCCAGAGTTCCCGTGGAGCCGGAATGTCCGAATGATTCCGGCGAGCAGCCCTTGCCCAGCTTGTTTGCCTGCCGCATGAACCCGAGCCCCCAGTTACTGCCCAGACCGGACGTATGGATCTTCAGCATCTCTGCGCGGGTGGCAGGTTTCCAGGGAAGCGGCAGCTTGCTCTTGACGGCAGGACTGAAGGCTTCCAGAAAATCGGCAAT
Organism: Bryobacteraceae bacterium; assembly: GCA_037190045.1. Lineage (GTDB taxonomy): Bacteria > Acidobacteriota > Terriglobia > Bryobacterales > Bryobacteraceae > JAPKYZ01. The sequence goes on from JBBCIQ010000005.1 coordinate 325,283, forward strand.
ATCTTCCGTAGTGGAAATAGCCCCGCCCCACGGGGCCGCCAGATTACGCCAGTAGGAGCTGTTCCAGTCCCAGTTTGTTTCTTCCGGGACCTGAATCTCTGCTGTATCTTCCAGCTTGCGGCCACCCAGCCCCAATGAAGTGGCGGGCATCCCGATCTTCAGGAAGATCTCTTCCTTCATGAAAGCCGGAAACGGTTTCTTTGTGATGCGCTGGACAATCTCTGAGGCAAGCAACGTGCCCATGCTCTGATAACTGACTTTTGTTCCCGGAGTAAACAGCAACGGTGTTTTGATGGCAGCCGCCGTGAAATCGCTCAGCGGCGCATGTCGTTTCCGTAGTTCCCTGTCTTCCGGCAGCATGTCCGGCAATCCGGAAGTATGTGTCAGCAGATGGCGGATCAGAACCTTGTCCCGGTCGCCGCCTTTGAACTCCGGGATGTACTTCTGGACTGGATCTTCAATGCTCAGCGCACCACGATCACGCAGCAGCATGACACCGGAAACAGTCATCGGCTTGGTGATCGATGCAATCAGGAACGGGGTGTTCGCGGTTGTCCGTCCATACCCACGTATGACCTTGTCTTTTCCTTGCCGCACCAGCAGGGCAGCACCGCGGAGATAACCATTATCGACGTGCTTGCGCAGCAGCTTGTCGGCAGGCTCCAGTCCCTTTTCATGGAACGCCATTGCGAATCCAGCCATCAGTTCCCGTCGTGTCATAAAGCGATTCTCATTATCGCCTTCTTTTTACTTTTATGAGCCGTCGATTTCTACAGCCTCTTCGTTGGATTTATGATAGGTCCGTGAAGCTCAAACTTTTACTCGTCACACTTCTCGCAGCTTCTGCGATCTTTGCCGGTGCCCCGAAGCCGGGCATTGAGAAAGAAATCAAGACGGCAGAAAAGAATCTGGCCGATGCCATGGTTCGTGGAGATGAAGCCGCCCTGAATAAAATTCTGACCGATGACATCCGCTACACACATTCCGATGCCAGTCTGGATGACAAAAAGAATGTGTATGGCCGCATCGCCAAGAATCCGGTAAAGAGCGTTACCTATAACGACTCCACTTACCGCCAGTACGGTGACACAGTTCTTTCCTCACACAAGCTGGGAATCAACACTCGCGATAACGGTCAGGTCTATCTCTATGTCGTGATGGTGTGGGTAAAGCAGAACGGAACCTGGCAGTTGGCTAACCGTCAGTCCACCAAGCTTCCATAGTTTGTGTGAAAGGGGCTGATCCAGTCAGTCCAGATGAAACACTTCGGGGATGGGCCGCATCTGCTCATCGGCATTTTTGCCCGGCTCACCCTCGAAGAAGTCCGCCATCTCCGCCTGCCATCGTGCATTCACTTCCGTTGCCGCCATCTGGCTGAGCGCCTGCTCGAAATTCGGCGTTTCCGCATATCCGATCAGCAGTCCGTCATCCCGCAAAAATAGCGAATAGTTGTGCCATCCGGCTTGCCGAAGTGCATCCTGCATCTCAGGCCAGACACTTTCATGGCGGAGCTTGTATTCGGCTAACCGATCCGGCTTGACGCGCAGGGTGAAGCAGACACGATGAAGAGACATATCAATATGATCTAACTATTGAATGAATTATCTTTGAGGGAATTAACTATTTTGTGGAACTGAATTCTGCATAATCCAAGCGGCTAGTTGCTCTTCATTGTTGTCACCTGACGCAACATTGAGAATCATTTGAATCGCATCAAGCTGATCCGCTACCAGCTTGTATCCATTGATGGAAAGAAAGACACCAATGGAGAGAAACCCAACCCGCTTGTTTCCATCCACAAAAGCATGGTTATTTACCAGCCCAAAGCAATAGGAAGCTGCCAGTTCTGCAAGCGTACTCTCTGGTGCATATGCAAACCGATTCTTTGGACGAGCCAAAGCTGAGTCAAATAATCCTTCATCCCGAATACCAGGGCTGCCTCCAAAAGCAGCAATGCTTTCTTCATGGAGGAATAAAAGTGCTTTTTTACTCAGCCATCGAGGTTCGCTGCTCATTTTGCAAGAGCTTTAAAGGTGTCCCTGTACTCTTTCATGAATTCAATTCCTGCCTCCAGTTGTTCAGAGATAGCAGGGTCATATGGAGTAATGAGGTACCCATCACGGGTCTCAATGGCGTATAAAGTATCGCCCTTTTCCACTTTCATGCGTGTGAGCATTTCTTTGGGAAGAATTGTACCCGTTGAGGTACCGATTCTGGTTAATTTCAGTGGAGTCACTTCAGCCTCAGTATACTAATAAACATTAGTATACAAGCAGTAAAAGATGAACCTGCCGGATAGAGCGTATCCACTGCCTGAGTCGCCTTATGAAAAAATCTGTCGTTCATCAAAAATTTTCGCTATCTTCTTTCGAACTTCTTCTCGCCTCGGCAGCCAGAAGAATATATCTCTTCCGGATCTGATTGATTTCGTCCTCTTCCAGTTCTTCCAGATCCAGCAGCACAATATGCGCTCCCTTGGTCACACGGATCAGTTCATCCAGCTTCAGCTGCATGGCATGGGTATCCCGGTTCTGTGTGTTCTGGATTAGAAAGACCATCAGAAAAGTGACAATTGTGGTTCCAGTATTGATGACCAGCTGCCATGTGTCGGAAAACTGGAAAATTGGACCGGAGATTCCCCATATCAGGATCAGCATCATCGCAAGAATGAATGAAACCGGCCGTCCTGAATAATTCGCGATGGCCGTCGAGAGGCGTGAGAAGAATGGCTTCTTTTTGGGAAATTCTATTTGGGGTGACATACCTTCCTGCTTTTTCAAGGAAATGAAATCCAATGATATGAGTGACAGCAAATTTCATACCAATGCAATTCCTTTTCCAACAGAAATGAGGAAATGGCTGGAAGTTATCGCTAGTCCTTCGTCACCACATAGACTCCCGCCAGCACCAGAACGCCACCAATCAACAACGTCAGCCGCATCGGCTCATCAAAGAAAAAGGCACTGAGGGCAATCCCGGAAATAGGAACCAGAAAGGCAAACATCGACAAAGTCCCCGCGGCATGCTTCTTCAGCAGTTGTGCCCATACGATGAAACAGAATCCAGCCACGATGGCACCCTGATAAAGAATGGCGACGATGGCTTCTTTGGTCACCTCCTTCAGAACAGGAGGTTCAAAGAGAGCGGCAACTCCGAGAAAAAGCGGAACAGACCAGAGCATCTGCCACACAACAGTTCGCACCGGTTCGATGGACTGCACCAGCCAGCGAGTGTAGACCTGCCGAATTCCCAGCAACACAGCAGAAAGAACCAACAGCAGATTCCCGAGCAATGGATCAGGTGCCAGTGCCGATACATCCTGACCGAAGGTGAGGACAATCATTCCCGTAACTGCCAGAGCCAATCCCAAAGCTCGCACAAAGTTCAGAGGCTTCTCCATTCCCGGAAAGAAGTGCCCGGTGATGTTGGCAAATACTGCATAGGAATTGAGGATCACTACACCAAATGCAGGCGACGTCAGTGCCGTGCCAGCATTCAACAATCCAATCTGCGTAGTAAAGAGGACACCCAGGATGAACAGTCGCCCCCATTCGCCTTTCGCGGGCCGCAGGGAGACACCCTGCGCTTTCGACCAGATCGCCACGATAATCACACCCACTGCCATGCGCCAGAACGCGCTCCACAGTGGAGGTATGCTATCGACTCCAATCCGGATGGAGATGAGATTCCCTCCCCACAGAATGGAAACAAGGATGGCTAAAAAAATACTACGGCCGGAAAGGGGCTCAATCAGGGCTGAGGCAGAACGCAACCTTTATTTTCGCGCGTCGCGGACAATTTGCGAAATCCACGATATTGTCATTTCCACAATGCCCGCATAAAAGAGTCTCGTGATTCATAACGTATGTGGAACCGTTGCCAGTCCTCAGGATGCCTCCGGTATACAGAATCGTCTTCCAGAACATTCAGGGGAAGCATGTAGTTTTTCATGCCATGAAATGGAAGCGGAAGCACAGTCCGGGAATGGTGGAAATTGTAGTCCCCTTCCTTGATCCATCCATCACCGATAAAAACGAAATCCCGCTTCCATCCCGGCGGAGGATCCGCCGGTGCAGGAAAACGCATGCGGATCTCATCGCCAGAGTTGACGATCACAAAGCGGTCATCAATCCTTTCCAGCAGTTCCCGCACTCTGCCATAGCGGGTGTAGTAGCCTTCCAGATTGCGCCATTGCGGACCAGTTCTCGCGATAACGTCATACAGGGCAAGTTCAGGCGCTGGATGCTCTTTCTTCTCCAGTTGAGAGAAGCCACGATATCTCAGCTCAGCACCGGAAAGAGCCAGTTTTTTCGTTTGTTCCTGTCCGTTGGAAATTCCAGTTGCCCATGCCAGTCGGTCCCAGTAGATTTCGAGGTTCGTCCGCAGTCGAAGCTTGCGAGCAGCTCCCTTCCTGAATATTCCATCGAGGTCCAGAACAATGGTTTTCTCTCTTCCGGCCGGAATTCCCAGATGTTCTTTGACGACCACCCAGTTCCCGTTCTGATCTGGAACTTCAATCCGCAGATCCTGTGGAGGCGCTGCCTTTCCCTGCCCGACAGCAATGGTGATGGAATCATCCCATGGATGGATGAACCCAGACGCAATCAGATATAAAGGACCACTAGCCGGAGCATGGTCAGGCAGTTGAAGCTCCACCCAGTGATCCCGTGTGATGCCCTGATATTTACCGATGCCAAAGTTTGCCAGATATTCCTGATCTACAGTCCGAACCAGATCGCTGACGTCATGGCCCTCATCATCCATCGCTTTCAGGAATGATTGTGGCTGTGTTGTGAGGTAATACCGAAGTGGAGCCTGTGGCTGTGCGACCCGCTCATCCACAAAAAGATATGTACTCTCCGGATGATCCACCACCATCAGAGAGTAGTGATCGGTGTAATGTGTTTCCCAATACTCATTCGTTAGCCGGACATCGTAATAGCTATCACGAGGCACCAGCTCATCGCCACTGATCTTGAACCACTGCTCTGTCTGACTGATATCTTCCAGAACATTCGCATCCCGATGCGCACCAATCGGAGCGGACATGGGAGCAACATCCTTCAGAAACCGCATCTTCTTTCCATCCCAGGTAAACAGGAACGGACACGACCCTTTCAATCGCTGATGAGCAAGCACGGGTTTACCAGACTGGAGATCGAACTCCGTCTGCACCAGGCCGTTGGGCCAGACGATCCGGGCAAACTCTGCTCCGTCATGTTCACCCAATCCAAAGTGAAGGACAGGCGACTGAATCATCTGCTTCTGCGTCAGCAGACCTGAACGAACTTCAATCTCACCACCAATACCAAACGGATTCATCCGCTGGTCGCCCATGACCGTTGCCGCTCTGGTGCGGATCACCTGCCACTTGTACTTTTTGGACCCTTCATTGAAGAGGAGAACCGGAACTTCTTCTGCTGTTGCTCCGAAAATATCCAGTCGGCCATCGTCATTCTGATCGATCAAGGAAAGATTCTTCACCGGCAGCCGCTCAGGCAAAAGATGGAAGGACTTTCCATCATTTAGGAACACCCGGTTCCCCGCAATAATATCGAGGCTCCCGTTGTTATCGAGGTCCGCCAGCAAGAGACCTGTATCCTCAAAATCAGGAGACACATTCTGGCCTGGAATGATTTCCTGAAAACTCCAGCGGCCTGATGCTTCCCATCCGGATAATCTCAGGACGGAGTAATTACTCTGCAATGCCACAAAGTCGATCAATCCATCCCCGTCCACATCACCGGAAGTGACCGCAAAATTTTCTTCTCTAAGCTGAGCAGGAACAGGAAGAGAGGTAAAGCTCCCCATCCTGTCATTGCGAAATACATGGAGCTTCCCTGAACCATCGACGATAGCGACATCAGGAACACCATCATGGTCTACATCTGCAATCGCGAACGAAACCAGTCCTTCTGTTTCAGGGAAAAGATGAACTGGCGTAAAGGTGCCATCACCATTGTTTCTGAGTGTGACGGGCAAGCCCTGGGATACTCCAAGGAAAATATCCAGATCTCCGTCCACATCGAAGTCCATCACCCATACGCCTTGCCATGAACCATTGATGACAGAGGATGGAAGTTTTGTCTGCCGGGTGACATCGGTAAATTCCTGCCGTTCATTTTGCTGATAGATCTTCAGACCCTTTTCGGAGGCGATGATCAGATCCGTCAGAAAATCATAATTAAGATCCGCTCCAACCACTCCTTTACCGGAAATTCTTCCGAAACCTCCCGGAATGGAAATCTTCGGACTCTCGTCAATTCTGATTCCGTCACCGTCGATCCGCACCAGAGAGGCGGTTCCTCCGTCATTCAGAATGATGGATCCAGCCCATGCAACTTTTCCCGCGTCATTTGTCAGGTCTTCATTTACCGATTGTGATGCTTGCTGAAACTTTGTCTGCAGATCCGGAGATGCTGGTTCAGATTGGGGAGACGGCAGTTTGACGAATCGAAGAAAGGGTTCTCCCAACTCGGTAGCAGGAAGGCGAACTTCATACAGACTCTTGCGATAGGCAGGAAGTCGGAGCAGGGTATTTCGCAGAAATTGAGCCTGTACAGCAGCAGGACGAACATCCGGCCCCTTCCCCACCTGCCGCAGTTCGGCAAAGAGCTTGATGGCTGCTTCCGGCCAGGAATCGACTTTTACTTCCAGTGACTCAACTGCTTTTCCAAATCGGGAGTTGTCATTCAGTCGTGCCGATAATCGGATCACATCCAGAAGGACAGGTTCATTTCCGGGATTCTGTTTCAGGATCCTGTCCAGTAGGTTCAAAGTGTCAATATCACTGCCGGGTGTCTGCTGCCGCTCCGTTTCCGCGGCCCAGGCATAGATTGCTCTCAGGTTTTTTTCGTCGAGAGCCACAGCTTTCTGATAGTGGGAAATAGCAGCGGAAAGATTTCCTCTCCGGCTCTCCACCATCCCCAGCAGTTCTTCAACCTTACTGTTGTCCGGAATAATGGATCGGGCTTTTTCCAGATTCTGATAAGCGGACTCGTAATCCTGCTGCCGGGCATGTAAAAGTCCCAGATTCACCCATCCCGCTGGTTCTCCGGGTGCAAGTTCCACGGCCCGGCTGAGTCCTTTCGCCGCATTGACATCTTCTCCGGACTGCAGCGCAGCCAACCCCAGATAGAAAGAGGAGTTCAACTCTCTGTATTCCGCTGTCCCAGGCGAAGGCAGGCGGGAACGGCCACATCCAGACAACACAACCAGAACAGAAAGCAAACATAACGCTTTCCAGGAATATCCAGTTGTGGATTGCAGACCTTCTCTCACCGGGTGTCTCCCTCTCTCCATGACATCCGTCAATTGTTTCAGTTACCCAACTCAACCTTCAACCGGAAAAACTCACCCAGACTAATCTAAAAATACTATTGCCCTGCCATCCTCAGACTGGAACACTGCCAATTACTCAACAGAGAGAAACAACGGAAAAGTGGATTTAAATCTCGAACGATCCTTTCCCTTCCGTCCCTCACAAATGTCAGAATTTTCAACTCAATCTGTAGACAGAAAAAAGCAAACTCTTCTTCTCAATTTTCTTCAAAGTGAAGTTTCGCCCTCATGAACTCCGCCGCTCCATCTCCGAACAAAAAGCCCTGGATGCAGGGTCCGGGAGGACGAATTGTTCTTTCCCTGCTCTTTGTCTTCCTGCTTGCCATTCCGCTTTTTTACAAACACAGGGACTCACAGAGAAAGAAAGAGGAAGCCAGCGCTGCACAATCAGATCTCCTGAACCGATACGGATTCTATTTTGAGGAGTCCGCACAGGCATCCGGGATCACTTTCCATCACACTTCTCCAAAGCTCGACACAAAGCTGAACCACATCATGGAACAGGTCGCCTCCATGGGAGCGGCGGTCTCCATTGTCGACTTTGACCGGGATGGATGGGCGGATATCTACGTCGTCAATGGCGGAGAAGGCAGCCGGAATGCTCTCTATCGGAATCAGGGAAACGGGACGTTTCTGGATGTAGCAGATGAAGTCGGATTGGCTGACATCAATCAACCCCGAACGGGTGTCTCTACAGGATCAGTGTGGGGAGACTTTGACAATGACGGCTATGAAGATGTCCTGATCTACAAGTGGGGAAAGCCGGAACTATTTCGGAATGATCAGGGGAAACGTTTTGTACGGGTTACAGAGACAGCGGGATTACCTCCCTGGGTGAATGCTCATACCGCGGTCTGGTTCGATTATGACCGCGACGGAAAGCTCGATCTTTTTCTGGGTGGCTACTATTCAGAAGAGATTGATCTGTGGAATCTGAAGACCACGAAAATCATGCCGGAAAGCTTCGAGTATGCGGAAAACGGGGGACGCAAATACCTCTTCCGCAATCTGGGTGATGGACGTTTTGAGGAAGTCTCAGAAAAGCTCGGACTGAAATCCACACGCTGGGCGCTTGCTGCCACCGCAGCTGATCTGCGGGGAACCGGATATCCGGATCTGTTTATCGCAAACGATTATGGGGTATCGGAACTGTTCATTAATGATGCAGGAAAAGGATTTCGCGAAGTCGGCAAACAATCGGGCATCGGGTATTCACCGAAAAGCGGTATGAGTGCGTCCGTTGCTGATGTCCTGAATCAGGGGCGATTCGGTGTCTATGTCTCCAACATTTCAGAAGAAGGGGTGCTCGTTCAGGGCAATAATTTCTGGATGCCAGCAAAAGGAAATACTGCTTCAAATGTTCGTTATGAAAACATTGCCAATGCGCTGGGGATCGAACTGGGTGGCTGGAGCTTTGGGAGTCAGTTCGGTGACTTCAATAATGACGGATTCACTGATCTGTATGTCACAAACGGCAATGTTTCCCTCGACCAGAAACGGAGTTACTGGTATGACTATTCCAAGGTAGCGGGAGGAAACCGGACAATCATCTCAGATGCAGCCAACTGGCCGCCACTCGATGGCCGTAGCCTGGCAGGCTATCAGCAGAAACGCGTATGGCTGAGCGATGGATCCGGACAGTTCCGGGAGATTGCGCAGTTGATCGGCGTAACGGATGTCTATGATGGCCGGGCAGTCGCACTGGCAGACTTTGGGAATCGGGGTGTTCTGGATGTCGTAGTGGCAAACCAGAACGGACCCCTGTTGCTCTATCGAAATCATGCAGCGCCAGACAATAACTGGATCGCCTTGGATCTGGAAGGGACTAAAAGCAACAGAAGTGCCATTGGTGCTCAAGTGCGGATTGTCTGGAATAGCCGGCAACAGGTTCAGGAGGTCAGTGGTGGCAGTGGCTTCAGTTCTCAGAATCAGCGTCGTCTTCATTTCGGGTTGGGCAAAAACACGAGAGTGGACCGGGTGGAAATCCGCTGGCCATCCGGCGAAACTCAGAGCATTGATTCGCCCGGGATTAACCAGATCCATCGGATAAAGGAACCCTCATGACCCCGCAACAGACTGTTCAGAGCCCACCCATGACAGAAACACACAACACAGGTTCCGCAATCGGCCGATTCTTCAGTCCGCAGAACCGGTATCTGCCTCCGCTATTCATTACCTGTATTCTGCTGGTGAGCCAGATCTCCTTTGGCATTCTGGAAAGCCTGCCGCGGACCTTGCTTGCCATTGGAACGGCTATTGGGTTCGAAATGGCACTGGGATGGCTGGTCTATCGAAAAGTTCCAGTGCTGGCCAGTGCCTACATCTCAGGAATCAGCGTCGGCATTCTGCTGCGGTCACCGGAATACTGGCCCTATTTCGTCTGTGCGGCACTGGCGATTACTTCCAAATACGTCCTCCGCTGGGACGGGCGGCATTTGTGGAATCCAACCAACTTTTCCATCTCGGCCTTGTTACTGCTGGCTCCCGAGTATCTTGCGGTCCTGAGCATCCAGTGGGGAAACACGATCTGGCCAATGATGGTGATCTGGATTCTGGGAGCCGTGATTGTCTATCGCGTCAAACGATTCCATATCTCGGCGACATACGTCATCGCATTCTTTGTTCTGGCGCTGGTCCGCACGATGATCAATGGGCATCCGTTCCTTTCGGAAGTGGCACCCATCACGGGCCCAATGTATCAGCTGTTTATCTTTTTCATGATCACGGATCCGAAAACAAACGTTCATCCGAAATGGGCGCAGTGTCTTGTCGCCGCTTTGGTAGCTGTAGCGGAGATGATCCTGCGGCTGGCAGAAGTGGTGAACGCGCCATTCTATGCACTGGCCATCGTCGGACCAGTAGCAGTGGCAATCGAGATCTGGCTGACGAAAAAGAACCAATCAGCACCTTTGGCTGAGCCTGTCTCCGTCACCTGACTATCCTGATCTATCCCGGTTCCGGCATCAGTCAGGAACCGGGAGCCCGCCCTGGACCGACCTGGATTCCCCGCTCTCCAATAGCTCTGATCGGGTGCGACCATTTGCCGCACGACAACCGACATAGCTATATGTTTTCTTAAAAGGTACCGATATGTCGTTGAGCAGGAAGCAGTTCATCAAACTTACGGGATATCTTGCAGCGATATCTTCATTGAGTGCCAGAGAGCAAGAAACCCTGGTCACTCCCCCTGCCCTGCCGGAAAGCGGAATGCCGTTTCTTACGACCAGTCCACAGGGGACTATTTATATGTCCTGGATTGACCCCGCGAAAGAGGGACATGCGCTGCGTTTTTCCCGATGGAATGGCAAAATCTGGGAGAAGCCGGAAACCATTGCAACAGGAAGAGACTGGTTTGTGAACTGGGCGGATGCTCCCTCCATTTCTGCTCTGGATGATGGTTCTTTTCTGGCTCACTGGCTCTCCAAGAGTGATGAGAAAAACAAATATGGGTATGGCATTCGGGTTTCCCGCAGGAATCCGGATACTCATCAGTGGCAGGAAATTCATGGTATGAGTCTCGATGAAAAAGAAGACTATGCCGGTTTCTTGAACTTTGTTCCCAATCAGCCTTCAGCCATTTATCTTTCCCCACCGGTTAACCCGGAATCCAGCCACGCATCGCATGGTGCGGCAGCAGATGCCCATCACACTCACGATCATTCGCATATTCATCATCGAAAAACTGTCCGGTTCATTTCCTTTAAAAAGGATGGCTCCTTCAGCGTGGATGATGAAATCGATGCCAGTGCCTGCTCCTGCTGTCCCACTTCCATCGCGAGAACAGAAAAAGGACTGATTGCTGCCTATCGTGATCGTCTTCCGGGCGAAATCCGGGATATCTCTGTGATTCGACTGGTGAATGGAAAATGGACTGCCCCTGTCTCCGTTCATCAGGACAACTGGGAGATTAATGGATGCCCGACTGAAGGTCCCTCGATTGCAACCAGCCAGGCGAATGTGGGCATCGCATGGCTCACACGGGCAGACAGTAAACCACGGGTGCAAGTTGCCTTCTCCACAAATAACGGTGAGAGTTTTGGATCTCCCGTCAGAATAGACGAAGGAAACCCGCTGGGCCGTCCCTCCCTGATTTCCATTGATGCCAGGACTTATCTGTCACTCTGGCTGGAAAAAACAGACGACCCGGATTCAGTGCTGATCCGGCTGCGCCGCATTGATGTCACCGGTAAAACCTATCCGGCCATCACTATTGCGAAAGCACCCGCAGGAAGAGCGGTGGGCATTCCACGTCTGGCCACCGATAAAAAACAATTAGTGGTGGCATGGAGAAACGGCCGTATACAAACCGCTGTACTCCCTGTTTCTCAGATTCTTTAAGGATTTTCAGTGAAGCGTTTTTCAACTCATCTATTTTCTGTCTTTGTCTTTTCTTCTCTATTCACCACCAGTCTGGCGGCTCAGTCTTCAACGGGTAGCCTCTCCGGCACAGTTCAGGATGAGCAGTCACGGATTATTTCTTCGGCCCGAGTTACTCTCATAGATCCGCAGAGAGGTCAATCCCGTACGACAGAGACCGACGGTAACGGCTCATTTACTTTTTCACAGCTGCCGCCCAGTACTTATGAATTGTCTGTAGTCCAGACTGGTTTTGCCAAAGCACAGCAACCAGGCATCATCATTAATGCAAATGACCAGCGATCTGTCACCATCGCGCTGAGAGTATCCGCACTGGGAGAATCGGTGATTGTCACCTCTTCCGTGCCATTGGTCAGCGAAGCTCCGGCAGTGGCCACGTCATTGGATCGGCAGTTCATCGAAAACCAGCCGTTGAATGGTCGCAGCTTCCAGACACTCATCAATCTTGCACCCGGCATCGTGATGGCTCCCGCATCGCTCGTGAGCCAGGGACAGTTCTCCGTCAATGGACAGAGAACCGGAGCCAATTACTTCACAGTGGACGGAGTCGGTGCAAATTTCGGAATGCCATCGGCCACTTCTCCCTATGAAGGGTCCGGCGGCAGTGTCCCTTCCTTCTCTTCACAGGGCGGAACCAGTTCACTGGCATCCGTGGATGCAGTGCAGGAGTTTACCGTTCAGACATCCACTTATGCTCCTGAGTATGGACGACAGCCCGGTGCCCAGGTCGCGATTGTGACGCGATCCGGTACAAACACATTGCATGGAAATGCATTCAATTACTTCCGCAACGACAAACTGGATGCCAACAGCTGGTTTGGCAACTACAATGGCATTAATCGTCCGCCACTGCGTCAGAACGACTTCGGTTTTACTGTCGGCGGGCCTGTCCTGATCCCCAGGGTATACAACGGCAAAAACCGGACCTTCTTCTTTGCATCGTATGAAGGACTCCGCCTGATTCAGCCTGTGATTCTCACGGGAGTGCGTGTTCCCTCTCTTGCGGCAAGACAGAATGCCACCGGCGCTTTAAAAAGTCTGCTGGAAGCATACCCCCTGCCTGTTGCTGATCCCTTGCCGAACACACCGGCTGAGACTCCTTACTCTGCAAGGTTTTCAAACCCCTCGACCTTGAATGCCACTAGTTTCCGGATCGATCACTCCCTATCCACGCGGTTCTCAGTCTTTGGTCGGTTCAACCATGCACCATCTGAGACACGACAAAGAGCCAGATATTCAGCAGCAAGCTTTGTGGCAGTTCTTCCCAACGACACCCAGACGACGACTTTGGGTTCAACGATGATGTTCACTCCAGCCGTCAATAACGACCTGCGATTCAACTGGAGTCAGGCACGGGCGTCTCAGGAATATGTTCAGGACACGTTCGGAGGAGCGAAGTTGCTGTCCAATGACATCCTCTTTCCTTCATTTGCCCCGCAAGGGGAATCATTGTATTACCTGACCATCGGTGGGAATGACGAAAACACCATCAGTCCCGGAACATTCAGTAAAAACACACAGAGACAGATCAATATCGTCAATACCACCAGTTGGAACATTGGATCTCATGCCCTGAAGTTTGGCGTCGATTATCGGCGGCTTGCACCTTCCATCGGAGGACGTACCTACAGCAAAGTTCTGACTGTTCCGACAATCACTCAACTGGCGACCGGAATTGTGCCCAATGCAGAGATCCGGCAGACAGCGGGCTATCTTGAACCTCGCTATCACAACTTCTCTGTATTCGCGCAGGATGCCTGGAAAATCCGCCAGAACCTCACTCTCACCTACGGCCTGCGCTGGGAAGTGAATCCGGCTCAGGGCGGAACTCAGATATTGACAGTTCAAGGGCTGGATAATCCTCCGTCTGCCACACTGGCTCCGGAAGGGACAAAGCTTTATCAGACTACTTACAATAACTTTGCCCCCCGAATCGGAGTGGCTTATCAGCCGTTTGCAGGGAAAGGCACAGTGATCCGGGGAGGCTTTGGAATGTTCTACGATCTGGGCTACGCCTTTACGGGATCCGCGCTCACCCCCACCAACTTTCCGTTCTCTCGTTCACTCTCGGCAACCAATGTCCCGATTCAGGATCCAATCCTGTTCCAGGAAGCCGGTCCATTAAACATGAACCCTCCGTATCCTCGACTCTTCGCGTATAAAGATGGATATCAGCTTCCCTATACCCTGCAATACAGCTTTGCTATTGAGCAACCTCTCGGAACTGCCAATTCATTTTCTGTTTCTTATGTCGGCTCGGCAGCAAGAAGGCTTGCTCGTGTCGAGAGCCTGCGTCCGGCTATACTGCAAAATCCAGCGTTCACCCGCATCGATCTGGTCAACAACGATGCCTATTCGGACTACAACTCCCTGCAAGCGCAATTCAAACGCCGGATGTCCCGTGGAATGCAGGCAATGCTTGCCTACACCTGGGCAAAGTCCCTGGATACGGTATCTGATGATTCCAGCCTTCAGGCACCGTCTACCCGGCTTCCTGTTTCGAGCGAACGAGGTCCATCTTCGTTCGATATCGCTCATCAGTTCAGCGGATCAGCCAGTTATGAAATCCCCACTCCGTTTTCGAATCCGGCAGCACGGGCAGTTCTGGGTGGATTCTCGCTGGATTCGGTTGTCCGCCTGAGAACCGGAGCCCCTGTAACGATTGCCACTGGCTTTGATCCGATGGGTTTGGGAGTCAACACTGTTGCCAGACCAGATCTGATTCCGGGACAACCTTTATATCTGGATGGAAGCGGATATCCAGGAGGAAGGATATTCAACCGAAATGCTTTTGATGCAGATACACCTCTGGCAGAAGGACGACAAGGAACACTCGGAAGAAATACATTGCGGGGCTTTGGTCTTCAGCAGGTTGATCTTTCAGTCAGACGACGGTTCAAAGTAACGGAGTATGTGGGTCTTGAATTCCGGGCTGATGCGTTTAATCTGTTCAACCGGGCAAATTTTTCCAATCCGTCTGGTGTGCTGACAAATGCTAACTTTGGCCGCTCAACTCAGATTCTGAGTAATGGATTGGGAGGACAGAATCCGCTGTTTCAGATCGGGGGGCCCCGCTCCATCCAACTTGCTCTTCGACTCCAGTTCTGATAACGACTTACAACTTATTGATGCCCACTCATACGAGGTCTTCCTTAACCCGGGAAGACCTCATTTTTTCGAGCCATGAGAATTACACAATATAGAGCCAGTTGTTTACGTTGCCAGAAGTCAGATATGTTTTATCAATTGTGACTACATTCTTTATGAAGAATGATTAGCCAAATAATCGTCTGGTAATTACAAAATCAACAAGGATTAGAGAAAAGTTATGAAAGTGGTATCAGAGCCACTCATTGGTCAGCAACACACCTAAAATCGAGGTGAGAAGCATGAAAACAAACAATTTCTTACGATTCATAATGTCTTCTCCTGATTTGAAATAGTAGAGGGGCCGCAATAGCGGCCCCTCAGTCGAAACCAAATTGTTTCAATTTGGTTACCATCATAGCCCCTTTCCCCAAAAATGGGAAGCTATAAAGTATGGTCATCGAGCAGATAGAAACTGCACAGGTTGCACCCCGATGGGGGCTTCTCCGCATTCGTTGCCGCAACGGCATTGAAGGATTCGGAGAATTTACGGTAGAAGGACAGCTGGGAAGTTCCGAAGCAGCTGTTCGTGAACTCTCTGAAATGTTCCTTGGGCAGGATGCCAGCGACATCAAACGACTGGTTCGTGGAGCTTACGACCGTAATTTCTATCATGGTGGCGCTCACTACATGAGCGCTTTGGCCGGAATAGAGATTGCGCTCTGGGATATTGCCGGAAAAGCAGCCAACCAGCCTGTCTATCGTTTGCTGGGGGGCAAGGTCCGGGACAAGGTAAAAGTCTATCGCTGGGCCGGAGGAAACAATAATTCACCGGAAGCTGCTGCCGAAGAAGCAGCAAAAGTAGTTTCTGAAGGAGCACGTGCCATCAAAATGAATGCGTGTCCTCCACTTGCTGCCATTGATACATATGGTGGAATCCGGGCAGCTGTTGCACGGGCAGAAGCTGTACGGGAAGCAGTGGGGCCTGAAGTGGACATTGCATTCGATTTCCATGGGAGATGCAATGTCCCGATGGCACGTCGTCTGGCAAAGGAACTGGAGCCATCCTCGCCGTTGTTCTTTGAAGAACCGGTTCGTCCCGATTACAACCGCTGGCTGAAGGAAGTCGCTGATATCACCCACGTTCCCATTGCAACCGGAGAACGGATGACCACCGTGGCTGAATTCAGTGATGTCATCGCCAACAAGGCTGCCCACATCCTTCAGCCTGATCTTGTTCATGTAGGCGGAATTTCAAACTCTGCCGAAATTGGCGCTCTTTGTGAGGCAAACGGAATTGCCTTGGCTCCGCACTGCCCGCTATCTCCCATTGCCTTCATGGCCTGTCTGCATGTCGTGGTGCAATGCCGCGCAGGATGGATTCTGGAATGGTCAAAGGGAATCCATTACAACGCCAGTGGAGCAACTGGCGAAGTGGATCCATGGTTGCGGTATCTCGTAGAACAGGACTGGCCCATGTTCGATGTGGATGAGACGGGGCATCTGCTGGTACCGGAAACTCCCGGGCTGGGAATCCGCATCAACTGGGAAGAGGTGCAGAAAGCAGCAAAAACTGCCGTAGCATGGCGGGATGAAGCAATGTATCTTCCAGATGGTACTCTTGCAAACTGGTAGAACTCCTTCCGGGTCTTAGGCTTAACATTGCCATAGATCTGAAATAGAATGGTGGGGCGTTTTGGTATTGTTATGAAGACTGCTCTTTTCCGCATATCACGCCCAACCAGACTGATTGCCTCTCTGAATCTTGTTTTTATTCTGAGTTCCGGAGCAGTTCTTTCTGCTGAAGAAGTTCCAGCCAACGTTTCCTCCACATTTAAGAAACATTGCATGGGTTGTCATGGCAAAAATGCCATGGGCGGTATCAATCTCCAGCAATTGACCACAGAACTATCTGTTGGGCAGCACTATAACCAGTGGCAGAAGGTGATTCATGCCGTCGAGGACAAACATATGCCTCCGGCAAAGATGCCTCAGCCAACAGACGATCAACGCAAGGAAATGGTCGACTGGGTACGTGGCAAGGTAAATGAATACATTGCACAGACAGCAGGCGATCCGGGTCGTGTCACCATTCGACGGCTAACAAGCGGTGAATATATCAATACCATTCAGGATCTTACCCGGCTGGATCTCCACTTTGATTCGGAATTTGCTTCTGACGCCGTAGGTGGTGAAGGTTTCACCAATTTCGGAGATACGCAGTTTATGGCTGATGCCAATCTGGAACGGTATCTGGAATCCGCAAAAAGAATTGCAGATCATGCTGTGATTGGAGCAGGTCCACTCCGTTTCTATGATGATCCAGGCAAGAGTGGATTTGAAATCTCTGCCATCACCCGTATCCGGGATATTTATTCGGCAAATGGATTCCGCGCCAACTCAGGTGAAGGTGGCAAGCCTTATGGGCTGGAGAAATACACTCAGGCCTATTTCGTGTGCTGGCAATATCAGCACCGTGCAGCTTTAGGTGAGCCAAAGGCAACAGTTGCAGGTCTTGCCAAAAAGGAGGGGATCAGCCCTCGCTTCGCAGAACATATCTGGTCTGTGATGCAACTGAAGAATCCGAAGTTCCCCACCTCGTTGATGGTTGAGAAGTTTCGTGCACTTCCCGGACCAGTCAAAGGAGACAAGGCTAAGAGCATTGCAGTGGGACGGAAGGCAGCAGAAGAGATGAAAGATGCCACCATTGAGTGGCCACGCTGGCTGCTAGCTGCCGGGCAGGAAGCCGAAGGGGGAGCAGGTGACGAACGTGCGCTGATCCTGAACGACGAGACGCTTCAGGTAGCCATGAAGCACACCTATAAATATCCGATCCGCAAGGGTAAGAATCAAACCAAGCCTCTTGTGCATGTTTTTATTGATGCTGCCACAGAAACTCCAATTGGAAAATCGGCAGTGCTGTGGAAGAACCCTACTATCCGCATTCGGGCGAAAGATCGAGCCTTGGGGCCAGTACAGCCATTAAAAGCAGTTCTGGATGCAGAGACAGTTCAGAAACTCGGTTTTGGCAAGGAATTTCCTGGTGTCACGGTAGCGCCGGAGGACTTTGTCAGCAACAGTTCATTTGTCCTGGATATTCCACTGCCGGAAGGAAGTTTTGGTGCAGACCTCAATATGGAAGCTCATCTGGTAGGTCCGTCAGACACAATCATCCGTTGCGTGCTTTCCGACAAGGAAATCATTTCAGAAGGACGTCCTTCATGGTCTCTACTGGGCGATCCGAAGAATCCGGCATATCTGTCATGGAAAGCTGATGTACTGCACTTCACTTCCCTTCTTCCGCAGATGTCACAGGGTGAGGCAACTCCGGCAGATAAGGATCCGATTCCGGCTCCCTTCTCCAACGTCTATAACCAGCCGGAACGGGATCGCTACCACGCCCGCGTGAAGTATTACCGTACCGACAAGTTCCTGATGGAAAAGATGCTGGATGACAAGACACGACAGGAACTGGAAGATGCCTGGAACGACCTGCTGGCCTCTTTTGAATATCACGATCTTTATATGGATTTCGTGGTGGACAAGTTCAAGCTGGATCACCTGAAAGGCAAGACGATCGCACAACTGGACGAAGCACAGATCGCGGCCATTCCGGAAGAACCACGACAGTACATTGCAGCACTGCACAAGGAATATCACGAAGTGCAGAAAGCTCAACTGGCAGCACAACCACGTCATTTAAATGATGTCCTTGAGTTTGCGGAAAAAGCATGGCGACGTCCGCTGTCTGCGACAGAGAAAGACCGACTGCGCTCCTTCTATGTGAATGCCCGTGAAAAGGACAAGCTGGATCATGGACGTGCCATTGAGCTGACATTGACACGAGTCTTGGTATCCCCCTCTTTCCTTTATCGTTTGGAAACTCCGGGATCAAAACCGGGAGTAAAGGAACTGTCAGATTTTGAACTGGCCAGCCGCCTCAGTTATTTCCTGTGGTCGTCTATTCCCGATGAAGAACTGTTGGCCGTTGCGCGAAAGAATGAATTGAAAAATCCTGAAGTTCTGCGCAAACAAGTGAAGCGGATGTTGGCAGATGAGAGAGCCAGAAGATTCGCCACTGAATTCTTTGGGCAATGGCTGGGCTTCTATCGTTTCGATGAATATCGAGGCGTAGATACCAAGCGCTTCCCCGAATTCAGCCAGGAACTGAAGACCGCAATGTACGACGAAGCAGTGTCCTTCTTCGAATATGTCGTTCGCAAGGACAAACCGATTCAGGATGTCCTGCATGCAGATTACACATTCGTAAACCAGACACTCGCCAAACATTACGGAATCGACAAGGAGTTGCCGGAAGGTAAGGAAGTACAGCTTGTCGAAGGATCCGGCAAGTATCATCGTGGCGGTGCGCTGCGCATGGGTGCTGTCCTGACACTGACTTCTGCTCCGCTCCGCACCAGCCCGGTAAAACGTGGGGACTGGATGCTGCGGCGTATTCTTAATACTCCGACGCCACCTCCACCTCCAGATGCTGGTTCACTGCCAGCTGATGACAAACAGTTTGGTGGGCTCTCCGTAAAGGAACGTCTGGCATCGCATCAGAGAAATGCAACTTGCGCGGGATGCCATATGCGGATCGATCCATTAGGTTTTCCCTTTGAACGCTATGACTCCATCGGACGATGGCGGGAAACCTATTCCGATGGCAAAGCGGTGGAAGATATCGGTGATCTTCCCGATAAAACCGAGATCGCCGGAATTGATGGTTTACTGAATCACCTCAAGAAGCAGGATCAGCAGGTGATCCGAACTATGACCGGAAAGCTTTTAGGATATGCACTGGGACGAACAGTCCTCGCATCTGACCAGCCATTGATTGATACAGTAGTCCAGATGGGCGGCGATACACCCTTCTCAAAAGTAATTGAGGAAATTGCCCTGAGTCGGCAATTCCGCTATCGCCGTGAACCGGAAGGGACATCCAGTCCTGCTGAAGGCCAGCAGACAGCGTTTCTTCCAACAGTAAAAACTTCGCTCCAGGAAGAGAGATCCAATGACGAACAAGAATAGTCGCCGACACTTTCTGAGAGGTACAGGAGTTGCCCTGGCACTCCCCTGGATGGAATCGCTTCCCCTTTTTGCATCCACAGCCTCTACCGCAAAGAAGGCAGCAGCAGCAAACCAACCCCCGCTGCGATTTGCATGCCTCTACTTCTCAAATGGTGTCGAACCGATTCACTGGTGGGCCAAGGGCGACGGAAAAGAGATCACAGAAGTTGGTGAAGCGCTCACCCCCATGCTTCCTCATGGCAAGGACTACACATTTCTCCGCGGCCTCTATAACCAGAAGGCATTAGAATCCACCAGCCCTCATCTGGGTCGCATGCCGAATGTTCTGTCCGGCGAAACTGTCAGCCTCGATCCAAGTAATATCCGGGTCGGTACAACCTTTGACCAGATTCTCTCCCAACGGATTGGAAATCAGACAAAGATCCCAAGCATGGCTCTGGGAATTGAGCCGAACGAACTGCGTCTGGAAGACGGCGTATCGATGATCTACGGATCAGCGCTTTCGTGGGCTACTCCCACCCGTCCGGCAACGAAGGAAATCTATCCGGCACGTGCTTTTGATCTCCTGGTGGGAGATGGTAGTGGTCGCAAGCTGGATCGCAGTGTTCTTGATTCCGTGCTGCGTGAAATGAATGATCTCCAGCCAAAGATCAGTTCCAGTGATCGCCACAAGTTGGATGAGTATCTTACTTCCATTCGTGATGTCGAGAATCGTATTGAACGTGCGGCGAAAGAAGACCGGCTGGAAGGAGAAGGCTGGCGGCCTACTCTGAAGAAAGCCAATATTGATCGTCCGGCAGACAGCATTCCGCAGAATGTTCCCGATCACATGAAGATCATGCTGGATTTGATGGTGCTTGCGTTCCAGATGGACAAGACCCGCCTCATGACCATCATGCTGAACAATGATCTCTCTCAAATGAACTTCAGCTTCCTCAAGGATGTGGAAGGCGCTCTGCATCTGGATCTCACACATAATGGCAAGGAAGCAAAAGCTGAAGCCATGTACTTGCAGACCAATAAATTCCACATTGCGCAATTTGCATATCTGGTCAATCGTCTGAAGGAGATCAAAGAGGGAGAGCAGTCTCTGCTCGATAACTCGATGTTGCTCTGCTGTTCTAATCTCTTTGATGGAGATACACACAGCGCGGATGAGATGCCAATGCTGCTCGCAGGTCGCGGTGGTGGTCTGAAACCCGGACAGATTATCGATTATCGGGAGAAAGGCAATGATAACCGTCGTGCCTGTAGTCTCTACCTGTCTCTCATGGATCGAATGGGTGTTGAACTGGATAAATTTGGTGACACCAGTAAACGGCTGGTGGAAATTTAGTTTCTTTTCTTCTCTGTCCTCATGAATTAAAAGAGACCGGGTTAGCCGGTCTCTTTTTTATTTCAGTGAACGGCCCCCTGTTTGCATTGGATTCTATATGGGAACACCAATGCCTGTACCTGTACCAGATCCGCAGTTACCACCACCCGATCCTGATCCGATTCTGCCCAATCCTGATTCACCCGGACAGACACCGGATAGCCCGATCGATCCTGGCGATCCGATTGATCCGGGTATCCCTATCTCTCCAGACGATCCATTTGATCCGGATTTCGAGCCTGCGCCACTCTGAACCCAGCAGAGCACACACCGAAATGGATGCGTTACTATTTCGGTGTGATGACCAAAATACTCTTGACATCCCTCTGTCTTTTCACATTGGGAATGACAGTTCTGGCCGCTGATGCAAAGAAGGCTGTGATTCCTGCTGCTCAAAAGGAACGAGCCAAGACACTCCCATTCAGCCCGGCAATTTTGACGAATGACGGCACTCTCTATGTTTCAGGCCATACGGGTCCTGGACCAGATGGAAAGATTCCGGAAGATTTCGAACAGGAAGTGAAGAATACTCTGGATGCGATTCGCAAAGTAATGCAGGAAGTGAATTATGATCTCAAGGATTCTGTTGCTGTTCAGGTATATCTCACCGATATGTCCCTGTTCCCCAGAATGAATACGATATACATGCAGTACTTCACAGATCCACGCCCAGCCCGCACAACTGTAGGGATTGCAAAGCTGGTAGGAACAGCAAGAATTGAGATCACTGTCACTGCAAAGAAGTAGTCATTTCTTTCCCGCGTTACTGATAAATTCTGCTGAATCTGGCAACATGGAAGTAAGAGAGAAAGCCATGAAGAACTTTATCCGTTATTCGATTCTTACAGCTGCCTTTTCTGTTGCCGGATTCGCAGCGGATCTGACTGGCTTCTGGACCTGCGAGATCCCCTCTCGTGCAGCAACTTCTCAGGATGTCACTTTCCGGTTCATTCAGGAAGGCGACAAGATCAAGGGAAAACTGTACAACAGTGACTCATCCTCTGACATGGAATTCAATGGTGGAACCGTGACTGGAAATACCTTCACCTTCGAAATTCATAATGAGGGCTACAGTGGAAAAACAACTTTCCTCTATAGCGGTGAGATCAAAGAGGGAGAAATGCACCTGAACCGGGAAACAGACAACTCTTTCACCCGTTCAGACCCCGAAGCACGCAAGAAGAGCAAGCAGACACTGGTTCTGAAGAAACTTCTCTAGGAAACATCTCAGTTCAAAAAAGAGGGAGCGCCTGCAAGGCACTCCCTCTTTTTCTATCTGGATATTCACTCATTCAAGCGGAACAAGAAAAGTAAAAAGGGTGTGAACGGGATTTTCCGTCCACACCCTCATGAATACTGCTCAATTGCCTGATGAGGCTACGACTTCAAAACTCCACGCAGAGGCCCATTACTATCCGCAAACCGCTCTACGGGCGTTCCAAAGGCATCCAGCATAGATACGTACAGATCGGTCAAAGGACTGTCTTCTGTATAGACCAGATGCTGTCCGGCATCGATTCGTCCACCACCCAGTCCTCCGAGAAGAATCGGCAACTTGTGCGGATTATGCGCATTACCGTCACTCAGCGCTGAAGCAAACATGATCATTGAGTTATCGAGGACAGTGCCCTCGCCCTCCTTCATGGATGCCAGCTTATTCAGAAGATATGCGTACTGTTCAATGTGCCACTTCGTGATGAGGTAGTATTCATGGAGTTTTTCCTCATTGTTGGAGTGGTGAGAAATCTCATGGTGAGAGTTGGTCACACCATCCAGGAAGCGGAAGTTCTGCCCGCTGACTGCATTTCCGAACATGAATGTACTGATCCGGGTAGTATCACTCTGGAATGCCAGAGCAATCATGTCCATCATCAGACGCACATGCTCAGTGTGTGTCTTTGGATCAGAGGTAGGCTCTGGTACGGATTCCACAGGTACTCTGGCCTTCCAACTGGATTTACCAGGTTTGGTTGCATGCTCCAGCCGTTGTTCCAGAGAGCGCAGAATGGCAAAGTACTCATCAACACGAGCTTTATCTGCAGTACCTAGTTTTGATCGAAGCTCGTTCCCCTGCTTCAATACACGGTCCAGAAGCATCACATCCTGCTTGGCTGTGTTTCCACCACCTTTAGATGCGTTGTACAAGCGCTGGTAGACCGAACGAGGATTGATCTCACGGGCCAGCGGAGTGGTTGGAGCACTCCACGCAATATGACATCCATAGACACGTGTATAGCCCACGTTGGTGTCAACACCAGTCATGATGGGCTCAATGCCCAGTTCCAGCGATGGAATGGGAGTTGCGTTCTTTGTTCGCTGGGCGGCCAGCTGGTCCAAAGAAATGCCATTCATATTGAGATCAACACCCATCGTCTTAGTGATGGTGGTGCCGGTCAGAATGCTGGACTCTTTTACATAGTGGCCGTCACCGGTATTGGCGGCAGCATTCCAGAGATTGCTCAGGACAAGTGTTTTGTCTTTCAATCCGGCCAGTGGTTCCAGTGTGGGCGATAACTGGTAATCACGGCCCTCACCAATGGGGTTCCACATCTTCACGTTTACCCCATTCGGCATGTACAGGAATCCCATGCGAACGGGAGCCTGGGTCTTGCCATCAGGACTGATTTTCCCGCTGGGAGCGCCCATTGCTTCCAGCCAGGGTAGCGCGAGCGTTACACCTGCCCCACGAAGTAAAGTACGCCTTGAAATCGGAAATTTCGTCGTCATCTATCTCTCTCCTGCATTTGCTGTCAACCGCTTTTTATCTGGTGCAACGGAACTGCTTACTGCACCACTCTGGTACCGAAACGGCATGCTTAAAACAATCTGACGAACCAGGGTCTGAGCTTTATAGTCATTCTTTTTCAGCTCAGCCATAATTTCATCTACTGTACACGAATCATTCAGCGTGAGTCCACGCCCCAGAGCATATCCCAGCATCTTGGAAGCCACACGATGCATCATCAGATCTTTTCGCTCCATCAGGACTTTCTTCAGCTCCATTGGGCCATTGAACTTCGTTCCATCCGGCAGCTCTGCAGAAGTATCCAGAGGCTGTCCGGCGTCCTGATCTCTCCACCGACCCAAAACATCATAGTTTTCCAGGGCAAATCCGATGGGATCCATCCGGTTGTGGCAACTGGCACACACAGGATCAGCACGATGCTGGTTCAGCGTTTCCCGCAGTGTCTTGGGAGCTTCCCCGTCATGATGTTCCTTCAGTGCCGGCACGTTTGGTGGTGCGGGAGGTGGAGGTGTACCTAACATCGCATCCAACACCCACTTTCCACGTAATACCGGACTCGTCCGATGTGGATGGGAAGAAATAGCCAGCACTGCAGCCATTCCCAGAATGCCACCACGATCATTACCTTCCGGAAGTTTGGTCAATTGAGGCATCCCCGCATTTCCCTGACGATCCATCGGCAGATTGATTCCATAATGTTTCTGCAGTTTCCGCGTGGTAAACGTGAAATCAGAATCAATCAGGTTCAGCAGAGAAAGATCTTTTACCAGCAGTTCACGGAAAAACATAATCGGCTGGTAGCGGATGTCTGAGCGAAGCTCATCATCAGAATACGTTGGAAAGAGCTGGGCATCCGGTTTGAATGAGCGCCCCAGATTTCGGGTTTCCAGCCACTGCTCGGTAAAGCTTTCCACAAAATCAATTGCCTTGGGATGACGCAGCATCCGCGCAATCTGCCAGTCCAGAATTTTTGGATCCTGCAGTTTGCCGGTAGAAGCAATATCCAGCAGGATATTGTCTGGCATCGTCCCCCACAGGAAATAAGAGAGCCGGGATGCAAACGAATAATCGTCAATAATCCGTGGCTCCGGAGAATTATTTATCGGCTCACTTCGGAACAGAAAATCCGGTGAAATCAGGATGGCACGCAGTACCAGTCCCATGGATTCATCAAAGCTTTCTTTTTGCTTCTGTGATGACAGAAACAGATCGACAAAAGGCTTCTTCTCCAGCTCTGTCACCGGGCGGCGGAAGGCACGTGGCAACAGACTGTCCAAAATCTTTCGTGCTGCAGCTTCAGGTTTCATTTCCGCACTGGGGCGTGCAAAGAACACCAGCTTACGGTTTCGCTCATCACCCAATACTGTCGCTGAAGCCAGATGGGCTGCTTCCAGGTACTTCTCCGCATGGATAGGGGACAGGAACAATGTCTCTGCCGCGTTATCGAATCCTTCACCACCTGCTCCATCGGCCGGGAGTGCTGCGCTGACATCAATATGGATGCCCAGCAGATCACGTACAGTCAACCGATACTGGCTCTTGTTCAGGCGACGAGCAGGAGCTGGGCCTGGTTGAATGCCTCCGGCACAGGCTGCTTGTCTGAGGCTGGAATGGGCCCACTCAGAGAACTGCTCACGCAGGTCATCCGATGGAGGCTTGATGCCCTTTGGTGGCATCTCATGATTCTTGACCCGATTGATAATCGAGGTCCATTGATCCGGCCTCTCCAGAAAGCTCTCTTTTGTGTTGTATTTCGTAGTATCCAGATCTCCAGCCGGAGTTTTCCCCTGATGACAGGCCTGGCAATAAGTCCGCATGAACTTAGTGGCGTCAGCAGGCGAAAAAGGCTGAGCGGGGGTCTGAGCGAGGACCGGAAAAGCTGCTGCGATCCATGCCGCCGAGACCACGACCATCGAACTGTTTTTCATTCGGCGCATGATGCTTCCTACTATTAAAGAACAATAAGTTTAAGAAATGTTAGGTTCAGTGGCAAAAAAACTGCACTTCTAGTACTGATTTTTGTGGGAAAAACTGTATCCCGTTGAAACTACTGAGGTGCCTTCTGCCGCTGTTTTACGTATAGTCTTGATTAAAGGAACCATGTTTCGAACCACTTTCTTCGCTACAGCACTTTCCCTTCTGATCCTGCCCGCCTTTGCTGCTGACTTTCCCGACCCTGTACAGGATATTCCCTCTTCAAAATCAGGAAATCAGAGAGCAGTATTGGCTGGCGGATGCTTCTGGTGCACTGAAATTGTCTTCTTACATATAGAAGGCGTCAAAGAGGTGATCTCAGGTTACTCCGGAGGGACAAAGGAAACAGCCAATTACAAGGCAGTGAGCACCGGTAAAACGGGCCACGCTGAATGTATTGAAGTGACATTTGATCCCAAAGTGATCTCTTATGGACAGATCCTGAAAGTATTTTTTGACGTAGCTCATGATCCAACACAGCTGAATCGCCAGGGTCCCGACCATGGTCCCCAATATCGATCTGCCATCTTTTATCTGGATGATGCGCAGAAAAATGTTGCTGAAGCTTATATCAAGCAGTTGGACACAGCAAAAGTTTATCCGCACCCCATCGTGACAAAGGTAGATAAGCTTGAACATTTCTACCCGGCTGAAGAGTACCACCAGAACTTCTGCCGTAGAAACCCGAACAACTCTTACGTGCGAGCGATTGCCAATCCAAAAGTCGAGAAAACCAAAAAGCAGTATCCCGACCGGATCAAGAAGTAATCCCGCCTTTAGTCAGACAGAGCAAACGCAATAAATGAACCGCCGGAGGGTTTTCCCCTGCCACCTCCGGCAGGCACGACAATGTACTGCTTCCCATTCACTTCATACATGGCAGGGGTTGCATTTCCAGCATGCGTCAAAGTGGTTTCCCACAACAGCTTTCCAGTCTTTTTGTCGAAAGCCCGAAACTTGTTGTCGTAATGGGTAGCAGCAATAAAGAAGAGCCCGCCTGCTGTGACAATTCCGCCCCCATGATTCTCTGTTCCTGTGTCCTTGATTCCCTGTGCTGCAAGCTCGGGATACTCACCCAGAGGAATCTTCCAGACATGCTCACCAGTGTCCAGATTGATAGCCGTCAGGCTGCCCCACGGGGGCGTCGTAGCGGGATAACCATCCGGGTCATAAAATTTTTTATAACCATCCATGGTGTATTTCAATTCCACCGGAGGCTTGGGTCCACGCTGCACGGCAACCTCTTCATCTTTTCCATGTAACAGGAAATCGGTCAATGCTTTCACTGCATCATCCCCCAGACTTGCGTAGGCTGGCATGCGACCGCTGCCCTTGCGGATAATGGCTGTAACCTGTTCATCAGTCAGGCGCCCTGGAGCATCATGGAGAGAAGGATATTCAGGGGGCGCGCCTTTCAGATCGGGGCCATGACAATTCGCACATTGACTGCGGTAAATCCTGCTGGCAGTAGATTTCCTTTGCATACTGCTCGGAGGCACCAGACGCAATATCCAGGCGAGCTCATTGGCATTGATATAGAACAATCTGGTTTCAGGATCAAAAGCACCGCCGCCCCATTCTGCTCCACCTGCAAATCCCGGAAAAACAACTGTACCCCTCAGGCTGGGAGGAGTGAACCGGCCTCCATAGTCCAGATTTTTCAGTTGCTCTTTCACCGCCTGATGAGCTGATTCTGACCGTCGAGTGACAGTTTCTTCCGTAAATTCCTGCCGGACGAACGGCTTCGGCTTCAGAGGAAGAGGTTGTTTTCTGGAAAGCATCTCTCCATCAACCCCGGAAACGGGAATATCGATTTCGGTCATCGGAAACAGACTTTCTCCTGTCTCACGATTCAGGACATAAACGTAACCATCTTTTCCCGCCTGGACCACTGCATCTACATTTTTCCCTTTTTGTTTGACTGTGACCAGCAGCGGGGCAGTGGGAAAATCAAGATCCCAGACATCATGCCGGATCGTCTGGTGATGCCACTTTCGTTGTCCAGTGTTTGCATCCAGACAGACAATTGAATTTCCGAACAGGTTGTCCCCATGACGATCTGCTCCGTAAAAATCAAAGGCAGGTGATCCTGTGGGG
Organism: Bryobacteraceae bacterium; assembly: GCA_037190045.1. GTDB lineage: Bacteria > Acidobacteriota > Terriglobia > Bryobacterales > Bryobacteraceae > JAPKYZ01. The sequence goes on from JBBCIQ010000005.1 coordinate 353,311, forward strand.
ACAAAAACAAGCCCACGCTTCACATCGACTGCCAGCCCCGCCCAGGCATTGGCACCTCCCGCGTGCTTCCAGGCATCTTTGGGCCATGTCTCATATCCAAATTCACCCGGACGCGGAATCGTATGAAATTTCCATCTCAGCTTTCCGGTTCGGACATCGTATGCACGGATATCTCCGGGGGTGGAAGGTAATGTTTCCGGAACCGAACTACCCAGAATGATCAGGTCCTGATAAATAACACCAGGAGTGGGAACACTGAGAGTGATCCTTTCTTTGGGACGATCAAATGCCTCACGCATATCGATTCCGCCATCTTTTCCAAAAGAAGTATCCAACTTACCTGTCTTTGCATCCAGCGACAGCAACCGATGATCCAGTGCGAAGAGGATTCGGGATTCCTTGCCATCTGTCCAGTAGTTCAAGCCGCGATTCTTGTGAGCTGGACGACGACTATTGAGTCCATCAAAACTCCAGATCTCCTTGCCTGTTGCTGCATTCAGGGCAACCACACGAAGTTTGGGAGTGGTCAGATACATCACATTGCCAATCACAATCGGATTGCACTGGATATCCGAGTTCGGATACGCATCTCCACTCTCATAAGTCCAGGCAACTTTTAGCTTGCCGACATTCTTCCGATTGATCTGCTTCAGAGAGGAATAGTGAATATTGTCTGGTCCACCACCCATTGCTTCCCAACTGCGATAGTTCGTTTGCGAGAAACAGATACCAGCACTGAGCAGAAATAGAAAAGCACGCATATGATCCTCGAAAAGTATATCCGTTTCAACAGAATAAAAATGGCTCAAGGAAAATTCTTTTCACGGCTCAATTCTGCGACAGAATATTTTCATGACGCGCCGTGAACTACTCATGTCTGCGGGTTCAGCAGCAGTCGCACAAACCCGAACATTCCCCACCGTCCTTGTGCATGAACATGTCATGGTCGATTTCATCGGAGCAGATCGTGTTCGTATGGATCGGTATGACCGGAATGAAGTATTCCGCACCGCGCGGCCACATCTGGAAGAACTCAAAAAGCATGGTTGCATTCGCATGATGGAATGCACACCAAATTTCTTAGGCCGTGATCCTCAACTGCTCTCCATGCTTTCTGATGCAACCGGGATTGAGCTATGGACCAACACTGGAATATATGGAGCAGCTAACCATAAGTTTGTTCCGGAATTTGCAAGACAGGAATCCGCTGAGCAACTGGCAAAGCGATGGATAACTGAAGCAGGTGAAGGCTGGAAACCACGATTCATCAAAACCGGAGTCAACACTGCGCCACTTCATGAGCTTGATCGAAAACTTGTGCATGCAGCAGCCATTACCTCCCGGGAAACAGGCCTGCCGATTGCTTCCCACACAACAAGCGGGCAGGCTGCACTCGAACAATTGGAGATTATCGTAAGCGCGAGTGTTTCGCCCCAAAAATTCATCTGGGTGCATGCGCACAATGAGCTGGATTTTGACCTGCACGCAAAAGTCGCATCCGCTGGCGCATGGGTGGAATTTGATGGAATTAATTCCAAAAGTGCATCATTCCATTTGCAGTGTCTTCATGCACTAGAGAAGAGAAAATTACTGGATAGAGCACTCATCTCTCAGGATTCAGGGTGGTATCACGTGGGTGAAGCGGGCGGAGGAAACTACCGCGGTTACACTTACATCTACTCTGATTTTCTCACTCGATTATCAACAGAACAGGCTCGAATTCTGATGAACCAAAATCCCGTGGCTGCTTTTGGTTCGTAAAATGGAATCCGTTTGCCAACTCTGAAAGTCATTCGGGTTCTTCTAGGCCTCACCGCAGGAATCTCGGCACTGATTCTGAGCCTGAGAGCTTTCTGGGGACCTTTCCATCTTGGGATGAGCATCAACTCCCCGATGAACGCAGAGATGATCTTTTCAGCAGCAATTCTTCTTCTGGTGTTTCTCAACATCCGTATCCTTCAACAGAATATTGCTGAAAGTCTTACTCAATTTCCGCTGCGGAATTATTGGCTGCTCATCTTTCTATGCTTGTTGATCCTGATATCGCACAGGACTTCGCTGAAGGTGGAATTTGTTGCGGATGACTATGCCCATATCCTCGCTGTTTCAAAAGCGGAATTTTCCTACTTCCCCGATCTCTTCACAGTGCCAGCAGCAGATCGATTCTTTCGCCCCTTCGGGATGCTCTCATACTGGATCGATGTTCAGTGGGCCGGGTTTTCTCCCTTTAAATGGCACCTTTCTGCAGTCCTCCTGCACATTTTGAATAGCGTTCTTGTCTATTTCCTCTGCAGGGCTTTTTATCTTGCCCCTGTGTGGTCATTCTTCAGTGCTGCATTCTTCGGGCTTCATGGCAGCAGGCCAGAAACAGTCACGTGGATTTCCGCAAGGTTCGATCTGACAGCAACACTGTTTACTCTTCTGACGATCATTCTGTTTGTGCATCAGGTACGATCGCCAGTTCGCTGGAGAATACTGCTGATGATCGGCACCATTCTTTGTGGACTTCTTTCCAAAGAATCTGCCTATGTATTGCCCCTTCTTCTGGGCACATTGCTCTGGTGGAAATCTGAATTTCGGACACGAACAGGCTACAAGCTGACTCTGCTCTGTTCTCTGCTGACACTGGGAACATTCACCTATCGATGGTTTCTGCTGAGTGGAATTGGTGGCTATGTGAATCAACAGGGATCCCCCACAATCTTCTCAACAAGCCTCTGGCTGATCCTGAAAGCTCTTGCATTACGGCTCTGGGCAGTTCTGATTTTTCCGATCAACTGGACAGATTCCCTGGAACCGATCCTCCAGATCTGCCTGCTTCTGATGACTGCGTGCCTTCTCGCACTGGCATTCAGGACAAAAGCGGATTCGAATTCCCGGCTGTTTCTGCTGCTGACCCTCATTTCTGCGCTTCCGGTTTATCATCTGCTCCTGATTGGGCCGGATCTGGAAAAATCCCGCGTAATTTATCTCTGTTCCGCCTTCTTCGCCATGTTTCTGGGAAATGCTCTCTGCAGAACACCTTTCCCAAAGCCTTGGTTAATTGGAATTTTTCTTCTTTCTTTTCATTATTTTGCCCTGCAGCATAATCTGGAAACCTGGCGACGGGTGGGAGAAATCCACGCCCGGGCTTGTGATGCGCTGGCCCACGAAGCTCAGACAACACCAGTCATTGCCCTGGAAATGCCGAATACATTGGATGGTGTTTATATGTTGAAAACAGGCATATCAGAATGTGTCGAAGTCCGTCATGGAATCCCCGCGACCCTGGTTCTCAACCTTCCTGATTTCAGTCAGCTCAAAAAAGCAGATCAGAATTTTCCTGTTTTCAAGTGGAATAGCGAGAGTAAATCCATTCATAGAGATAGATAAAAACCTATCAACTAACTGATTTTTATTACCTTCAAGCCCAAAACCAGTACCTCATAGAACTAGATCATAGTACTATAAAGCATTTCAGTACTATAAAATTCGCTTTTTTCCATTAGAATGGCAACAAGCACGAGCTTTAACTCTATGAAAAAAATATTTCAACTCACACTTGTTGCTACCCTTTCCGTCGCCTCCTGGGGTGGTTTGGTAGTTATCGCTGAATCCGATCCAACTGCTGTAACTTCAACAGTTGCAGACGTTGTCACCTATGATTTCAATGACAGAGAAGTGGGCGCACAAGATCCATTCTCTTATGATTTTGGTGGAATCCTTGGTACCTATACCAATGTGAACATCTCCGGCTCAAATAACTACGGTGGTGTCGGCATGAGCGTCTACCCCACTGCCCATGGAACCACTTCCTACACACTTTCTTTGAGTGAAGAAGTGAACTACTTTGGTATGTGGTGGGCCGCTGGTGATCCCGGCAACCTTCTCCAGTTCTACCTGAACGACAGCCTGGTTGCTTCTTATTCCACAGCAGCAGCTTTTGCCGCACTCCCAGATTCATTCAAAGGAAACTTCCACTACATTCCGGAAGTGAATACAAATGAGTTTTATGCTTACCTGAACTTCCACGGTACGGATGGAACAGTATTCAACAAAATTGTCTTCTCCAATTCCGGAAACAGTGGATTTGAGTCCGATAACCACGCCATTCTCAAGGCAGCTGATCCCGGTGACGGAATTGACGTCAGTGAAACTCCAGAGCCCTCAACCTTTGCGCTGATTGGTTCTGCAGCCATTGCTCTGGGAATTCTGCGCCGTCGTCGCGCTTAATTTTCCGATCAGACCGTTCGACCATCAGAAAGGGCCACCCTCCGGGGTGGTCTTTTCTTTTTGAATTCCATATGTAAAGATCCTGCCTTCTTCTACCGATTCTCTGTCTGGCAGGAGAACTACTCAACATGGCTACTTCACGTACAGTCTTCAATCTGGATGATCCGCAAGTGGAATTCAGCAGAATTCAGGAATCTACAGGACAGACCAGCACAGAAAACAGGCTCCAGCAGGTCCAGTCCATCCTCAAGCAGTATTCTCAGGAAACAGAAAACAAACCAGCCGGGCAGCAGAAGGTTTGGTCCAATCCACCAAAACCCCTAACACCGGCAGCAGAGAACAGTGAAACTATTCGCAGGTTGGATGCAATGGAAAAAAATCTCCGCCAGTTAAGCGATATCGTTTCTCTTCTCGTGGACCTGCGAACAAGATAGAGACAAAGAACAAGGGCTTTCAGTCCGGCTTCCCGATGATGTATCTTCTTTGAAGCTATGAAAGCCTTTAGTCTATTCCTCGTCACAGTCCTGACGGTCAGTGCACAGGCGCCCCAACTTCCGAAAACTTTCCCGACAAAGGGGAAAGTCCATCGACTGGATTCACGACTGGATTCCATCCTCGCTCCCGATGCACAGATTGAAGTTCTTGCATCCGGATTTTCATGGACAGAAGGTCCGGTCTGGGTTTCGAAACGGAAGGGATGGGATGGAGATTACCTCCTGTTTTCTGACATTCCCCGGAATTCCATCTTGAAATGGGACCCCAAAAACGCGGATGCAACACTCTTCGCCAAACCCTCCGGATTTACAGGTGTCGTCGATTATGGTGCAGAACCTGGCTCCAATGGTCTGACACTGGATCCTCAAGGCAGGTTGATCATGATGCAACATGGAGATCGACGGATTGCTCGCCTCGAAAAGGATGGTGGCATGCGAACTCTGGTCGACAACTATCAGGGAAAGCGATTAAATTCTCCAAATGATGGTGTCTACCATTCCAATGGAGACTTCTATTTCACGGATCCTCCCTATGGATTGCCCCAACGGGAGAAAGATCCACGCAAGGAACTGGATTTCTTTGGTGTCTATCGTCTGGGAAAAGATGGCAAGCTGACACTGCTCACCAAAGAGATGACCCGTCCCAACGGCATCGCTTTTTCTCATGATGAGAAGACAGCCTATGTCACTCAATCTGATCCTGACAAGGCGATCGTCATGTCATTCCCTGTCAAAGGTGATGGAACATTCGGAACGGGAAAAGTTTTCGCTGACCTTACGGATGCCTATAAAAAAGGACTTCCGGGCTTACCCGATGGACTGAAGGTTGATGAAAAGGGGAATATCTTTACTTCCGGTCCAGGCGGCATCTACATCTACGCGTCGGATGGAAAACTGTTGGGTCGCATTGAGACCTTTGAGCGGACCTCAAACTGTGCATGGGGAGATGATGGATCTACCCTCTACATGACTACGGATATGTTTGTCACCCGAATCAAAACCAAAACAAAGGGAGCTCGCTGGTAATCAGCAGTTCAGCCTCAGGTACGGACTTTCGTCAGACGTGGCTGTGTTTCCCCACGCAGCCATATATAAAGCCGAGAGTCTTTCTCTGAAGGTGCTGGTAAGGTCACACGTAAAGTCTGCCGCTTGCTGTCCCCTGATAAGGGAAGCGGCAGTTCTGAAACAGCCTCACTGACGTCAGGACTCCAACCCACCCGTTCAATCGTTTCCAGATTCTGCCCTGTAAGGGTAGCCGATCCTTCTGTATTGCCTGCATTGGCCGTATTAGCATCCGCAGTTCCGAAATCAATGTAATCAATACCCGGAACCCGAATGATCATACCCAGATCAATTGGCTCTGATTCCCCATCATTCGCATTCACAATGCGGGCCTGAAGGCGGCATCGATTAAACCACACACCTGTATCGAAAGAAAGATATAGTTGCCCAGGTGCAACCTGCTGAAGACTGACCGCACCGTACTGCTGCCCAAGTTGCAGGGTCACCGTAGTGGTATTGGGTTGTTTGCAACCCAAACGGACAGCACTATTTGGTTGAAGATTTTCCACCTTCAGCATGGCGCTCAGGAATGCGCCCCCAGGAAGCTCCCCTTCCCGAAGTTCCACTGGTTGGTCCGCAGAACGAGATACTGTGGCTGCAACCAGCCGTGGCTGCGGCTCTCCAATGCGGATCGCATCCGGAATAGCAATGGGGCGGAAACGATCCCGCACATGCGCTCTGGCCGCGATGCTGGTACCCGCAGCGATATCCGGAGCCAGTTTGAAATGAATCTCTCGCTCGGTCTGACCAACTTTTGCCGGTTCCAGCTCAACGGTAGCTTTGGCAATCTCAATTTTCTCGATCAGATCCAGACGATCTCCGCGCAGGACAAAGGATCCTGATGTTGTTCCCTGATGCAGAGTAAAGGGAAGATTCTCAATCTGGGGCGGCTCAGGCAGAATCTTGATTTCTACAGAGTCCATACGGCTTTCAGCCTGCGTGATTCCAAGCCGATATGTGCCGGGGTCCAGATCATTTGTATTGATCTGGATGTCCATGCGATCCTGCTCTCCCTCACGAATGCCTTTGGCAAGAACAAAGGGAACAGGAACAGGCGAAGAGAACTTGTCTCCGATTTTTTCGATCTCTACCTTAGTGACAAATTCAAAGTCCGCACCTTCAAGAGAAACAGGAATTTTTCCTGTCTTCGCCACAAGTGTGTCCTGTGTGGCACGGGATGGCCTCACTTTGTCCATAGGAGACATGGGGCGAACATGAATCACACCCTCTACATCAAACTGATCCCAATCCCAGATGGCGGATAGATGGTAGCTGCCCGGAGGAAGATTAGCGGGAAGATCCAGATCCAGCATCTTCAAGGCATCCAGCTTATAAACATTGATCGGAATGGGTTCTCCCCCATTTTCCGACTTCAGAGTCCAGCGACGCGCTCGTTCCACAAACTTCCAGTCCGGGCTGGAGACAGGTAAAGGAGAACGAATTCCAATTGGCAAGGAGTTCCCGTTACCAATTTTGATCTTAGGCGGACCAATATTGGGAATCCTCGATGCCCACAAATAGGCGATTTTTGTATTACTGGGCGCAGGAGTCCTTTGCCCACACAACCCCAGTCCATCATGCGGAAGGCTCTGCGCAAAGGACGAACGAAATTCTGTATTCGGAAATGCCATCGCCCCAAGCTGCATGGCCATGGCAGTACCCCCTACAGCAAGTCCAATAGGGCTACCAAAGAACAAGGCTGCTACTGATGTTGCGAGACCTGCAGTTTGCCCCACCTGCTGTGTACGTTGGGGAGAGATCGGATCATAGTTAGCCAAGGCAGGTCGTAGTGTATTGAATACAGTGGAAATCTGTTGTTCCGCAGCCGCATCGCGATTCAGATAAACAGTAGAACCATAGCGGGAAGACACACCCTGCAAAGCCGACTGAAGACCAGCTGTTGAGCTTCGTGGCGAGGAAAGAGCGGCGATAATAGCTTCTGCCTGCGCCGTTTTTTCTGCATAATCTGCAAGCTGTCCAATCAGGTCCAGATCCCGGGAAAGGTAATTTTTAACCTTTTTAGGCTTCAACCCCGCCGGACCATACACATACACAACAACAGCGATTCGTGTCTTGACCTGCCATTCCTGTGAATGTTCGGCATCCTTGGGATCCAGGAAGATCAAAGGGTCGTCACCCTCTCGACGGTTTGCGGGAACCAGAACCAGGGAAACTCGCCCTTTCCGTTCTTCTCCCGTTCGAAGGATGGGTTGATAAACGATAGTATCGCCTTCCTCCAGACGATTCACAGTCCGTAGAGGAACAGTTTCTCCTGGTCCCCGCAAAGACCGGACACGAAGATCAATGCTTCCGATTGGGCCGCCTGCCGGGCAGACAAGGGGAGGGAGAGTCTGCTGTGCGTAAGCAAACTGGCAGAAAACCAACAGGAGAGCCAAACCTGAGAGTTTAGACGCCATATTCCAGTTTATCCCGTTTTGCTTGCCAGATCCATGAAAACAAATTCAAATGAGATTGATTGAAAAAATCTTCCGACATTCGGCCATTTCCAGCGATTTGTCAACGATTTTTAACGGATCTTTTACAGTGAACCGTTAATCTAAAAGATATATGAAGCTAGGCTGTTTACTCGATATGGACGGGGTGATCTATCGAGGATCAGAAGTAATTCCGGGAGCACCAGAACTAATTCAGTATCTGGGATCTGCTGGAATTCCTTACCTCTTCCTGACTAATAACTCAGCCCCAACTCCTCTTGATATCGTTCTGAAACTCAAGAAATTTGGGATTGATACCGATATCAGCCACATTTTCACGTCAGCTATGGCTACTGCTGACTGGATTCGCAAACAACGTCCGAATGCGACCGCCTATGTCATTGGCGAAACCGGGCTGCTGACAGCTCTGCATGAAGCAGGTGTGGCTATTACTTCCGACCGTCCCGACTATGTGATTGTCGGTGAGGGACGGACATTAAATTTTGAAATGTTGGAGATTGCACATCGCGCCATTGAAAAAGGTGCGGGGCTGATCTCAACAAATTCTGACACCTGGTGCCCAACAGATCACGGGCCTCGACCAGGATGCGGAGCCATTGCAGCACTGCTGGAAGCTGCCACTGGCCGTGAAGCCTACCATGTTGGCAAACCAAATCCGTTCATGTTCCGGGCTGCCCGTAAAAAGCTGGGACTCTCCACGGATGAAGTCCTCATGGTCGGAGACACAATGGAAACAGATATTCGGGGAGCTACTGATCTAGGCTTTAAGAATATCCTTGTTCTCACCGGTTCCACGCAGACGGAAGCATTGAGGAACTATCCTTTCCGTCCGACCCTGATTGTCAATTCAGTGGCTGAACTGGTTCCGCGCGAAGGCGGCGACGGAGCCACTTCCATCATGACCCTTATCGATTCACTGCGAGGGAAAGATATGATACCTGTTAACGGACTTCCGTCAATCAATATCCATGGCTCGCAAACTCTCACGACGTGAATTAGGTCTGACTGCACTGGCTGCGAAAGCAGTCAGTGCGGCTGACACCCCTTATACTGGCGCTCTGGATCATTTTGAATCCAAAGTAGACCCCAAGACTTTTGATCCTGTTCTCTGGACACAGGAACGCTGGAAAAAGGCTCCACTCAAACTCTCCTTTCAATCTAAAACAGCCAAGGAAACTGTTGCCTGGCAGAAGAAACTGCGCGCAAAGGTGGTTGAACTGGTAGGCGGTTTCCCGGAGCGTACGCCTTTGAAACCAGTCACTCTGGAAGTTCGCGACTTCCCGAAATATCGCCGGGAAAAAGTAGTCTTTGAAACCAGACCGGGTTCTTCCGTTCTTGCTTATCTTCTAATTCCGAAGCAGGCTTCCGGGAAGGTTCCCGCAGTCATCAGCATTCCCGGACATGGTCGTGGTGTCGATGACATCGTGGGAGTGGATGAAAAGGGAAAAGACCGCACACAGAAAGTCGGTTATCAGTACGATTACGCAGTCCAGATTGCTGAACAGGGAATGGCTGCTGTTGCGATTGAACCAATGGGATTCGGTTGCCGCAGAGACAACATCACAAAAGCAAAAGGTCTGGGAACAGCTGCCTGCCAACCTGCGGCCGGAGCAGCACTGCTCTTTGGCGAAACAATGGTCGGCTGGCGTGTCTGGGATGTCATGAGAACGATTGACTGGATTGAATCCAGGCCTGAACTCGATGCTTCCCGCGTGGGTTGCATGGGAATATCCGGCGGCGGCACGATTACTTTATTCAGTTCCGCAGTGGAGCCACGAATCAAGGCCGCATTTGTTTCCGGATACCTGAACACATTTAGGGATTCCATCCTCAGCCTCTCCCACTGCATTGATAATTACGTTCCGGGGATCCTGAACTGGGCGGAAATGTACGATGTAGCCGGGCTGATTGCTCCTCGTCCTTTTTTTGCTGAATCCGGCACAGATGACCCCATCTTCCCGATCAATGCAGCAAAAGAATCATTCGCAAAAACTCAGAACGTCTATCGTGTGCTTGGTGCAGAAGGTGTGACAGGCCATGAAGTCTTCGAAGGTAAGCATGTCTTTCATGGCGTGCGTGGACTCCCATTCCTGAAAAAACATCTGTCTGCATGAAAGTCACAATTATTGGAACGGGCTACGTCGGCCTTTCTACCGGCGTTTGCCTCGCATATATCGGTCATCAGGTCTTCTGCGTCGATTCCAATCCGGATAAAGTCGCTCAGTTGAAAAGTGGCAAGCCCCCTATCTTTGAGCCTCATCTGGATCAGATGCTTGCCGACGCACAGTCACAACTGACGTTTACTACCAACTACGCAGAAGCAGTGCCTGACAGTGATGTCATCTTCATTGCTGTGGGAACACCTCCTGGTGCAAATGGATCTCCCGATCTGCAATATCTGCGTGCAGCTGCGTCAGAACTTGGCCGGCATCTCACCAGCAATTTCACAGTAATTGTGAACAAATCCACGGTACCTGTGGGCAGTGGAAGCTGGGTGGATTCCATCGTCAGAGAAGCCTGTCCGGAGGGGAATTTCTGCATCGCTTCCAATCCTGAGTTCCTGCGGGAAGGAAGTGCCCTGCACGACACACTCTACCCGGACCGGATCGTCCTTGGAGCGGAAGAAGAAGGGATTGACGTTCTTTCCTCTCTCTACCGGCCGATTCTGGACCAAAGCTTTCAGGCGCCCACGTATCTTCCCCGTCCGGAAGGCATGGGTGCCGTTCCGGCAGTGACAACAGATCGGGCATCAGCAGAACTGATCAAATACGCAGCGAATGCTTTTCTCTCGGTCAAGATCAGCTTCATCAATGAGATTGGACAACTGGCTGGAAAAGTAGGCGCGGACATCAATCATGTGGCACGCGGGATTGGGCTGGATCGCAGAATTGGCCCCCGCTTCCTGAATGCAGGAATTGGCTGGGGTGGGTCCTGTTTTGGCAAAGATACTTCTGCGCTCATCGCCAGCGCCAGTGAATACGAACTGGATATGCCAATTGTGCAGGCTGCACGCCAGATCAACTACCAGCAGCGGGAACTGGTAGTGGAAAAACTCCATGACGCTCTCAAAGCACTCAAGGGCAAAACAATCGGACTGCTGGGGGCAGCCTTCAAACCGGATACAGATGATATCCGCGATGCTCCTTCTCTTGATATTGCACGCAAATTGGTGGAACACGGAGCCAGAGTAAAAATCCACGATCCGATTGCGATGGAAAATACTCGCCGGGAAGTTGCCGAAGAGCCGGAAATTCAGTTGGCAGATTCCCCTGAAGCCGTCGCAGTACAGGCAGATGCCATTGTTCTGGTGACGGAATGGCCTCTCTACAGAAGACTGAACTGGAATGCCCTTCGAGCCTCCATGAAGCATCCCGTTATCCTTGATGGGCGCCATTTCCTGGACGAGGAACAGCTGAGTACCAGTGGTTTTATTTATTTAACACTGAGCTAAGCGCTTTCGATGTGACATAATTTTCAATTCATGCGTTATCGTCACGGCGTCCTTCTTTTACTTTTTTTCCTCTCAATCATTACGTATATCGATCGGGTCTGTATCTCAGTTGCAGGCCCGCGAATGCAGGAAGAACTGGGTCTGAGCCCATGGCAATGGGGCTGGGTGGTGGGAGCATTTACCCTTTCTTATGCCCTGTTTGAAATTCCTTCCGGGGTCATGGCAGACCGGATCGGAGCCAGAAAAGTTCTCACCCGCATCGTTCTCTGGTGGTCAGCATTTACAGCCCTGACAGGAATGGTTTCCAGCTTCCCCGCCCTTCTGCTGACTCGCTTTGCCTTTGGTGCCGGTGAAGCAGGCGCCTATCCCGGTTCTGCCTCCAGTATTTCCCGCTGGTTTCCCGCTAATGGTCGCGCACGAGCATCCGGTATTGTCTGGATGGCCAGCCGACTGGGCGGTGCACTGTCTCCCCTTCTGGTCGTTCCCATTCAGCAGGCCTACGGATGGCGGATGTCCTTTTATATCTTTGGCGCAATGGGTCTTTTCTGGTGTGCGGCCTGGTTCCTCTGGTACAGGGATCGTCCAGAACTCAAAAAGGGAGTCACTGCCGAAGAGATTACAGAAGTAGGAAATCCTCCCGCTGGAGAGCATCATTCTCTCCCCTGGAAAGAAGTCCTCAAAAACCGTAATTTCCAGTACCTCCTGGCCATGTATCACACATACTGCTGGGGATCTTACTTCTACCTCTCCTGGCTGCATACATTTCTGGTGAAGGGTCGTGGATACTCAGAAAACGAAGTTCGTGATCTGAGCTGGATGCCGTTTGTCTTTGGCGCAGTGGGAAATCTGGTTGGTGGTTTTCTGAGCGATGCCCTGGTAAAACGTTATGGCCTGAGAAACGGTCGCCGCATCGTAGGTGGAGCAGGACTCCTGCTTGCAGGCATCTTCATGTTCTCCGCAGCAGTTTCCACGGGAAAATTTGAAGCCATCCTGTTCCTCAGTCTTGGATACTTCTCCATGGATTGCATGCTGCCAGTATCCTGGGCAGTATGCCTGGACATTGGCAAGCGCTATGCAGGCGCAGTCAGTGGCTCCATGAACATGGCAGGACAGTTGGGATCATTCCTCTCCTCTATCGCTTTCGGATGGGCTGTACAGACATTTGGCAGCTATGACATGCCACTCATTCCGTTTGCAGGATTCCTGATTCTCAGCGCCTGGCTCTTCACCCGCATCAACGCGGAAAAAGAACTGGTCCCTGATCATCATGCCAATCAGCCGGTGACCAAGGCAGCCTGAAGTCGCAAGTCAAAAGGAAAAAAGGAGTTCCCCACCAGGAACTCCTTTTTCCTTTGAGCGAGAGTCTGGGGTTTTCTTCAATCAGACTCAAGTAATTTTCCCGATTATCTATTTATCCAGTCTCCACACACCCCATGCTGGGGGAAAACTCTTTTTGCTCACCTTCTTGGGAAAATTACCGGACAGAAATTGATCCTTCTGCTTCCGGATTTGTCTTCTCATCCTGAACGGCATCTAACAGTTTCAGAATCTGAGCCAGTCTGGTTTCCACACTTCCGACAACCTCATCCAGTCGTGCAATAGACTGCTCTGGTTCATGTAGGATGGATTCCAAAGCCTGTTCCACGGCTGCGAGAACCGCATTCCGGGCAAAATCAGACAGACTTCTGGCTCCGCTCACGGAACATGCAACTCCCATCTGGTGAAATTCCTCTTTGCTCAGTCGAAAATTAACCAGCTTGTTGCGAGGGTGCTGAACACTCAAGACTTCCTCCCGACCATGACAATAAAAAACAGGGAGCGATTTGCTCGCTCCCTGTTTTCATCGACAGATTATGGAAAAGTCTTGAGAACTTCTTCCGGCAATTCCGGAATAAGTTACTCAGCCTTTACGGACTGATGGGATTCTTCGTAATGCGCTTTGAGGACATCTTCCCCGAAATCACCATTCAGGTCGCGCCACATGGCGTGCACATGATTGGCTTCATTCTGGGTGTTGTCATATTCGATCAGGAACGTTGATCCCTGGATCCGGTAGTAGTGAGGTCCGCCCTTCTCTTCCACGCCCGCCCAGGCGAAATGGAGGCTGTTGCCGGCCTTCTTGATGAGTTCATGCCGGACAGCAGCCATGTCTTCCGGAACATTATTGGCGTATTCATGCAGCAGCACATTTAAGAGTTCCTTCTGCTTTGCATTCATCTTTGTGACAGCAAGACCAGAAGGTTGTCCTGCGAGAGCAGCTTTCCGCTGAACGGCGGTCAGGATATCCGGATAGGCTTCACTGTTTACGATGGCAGTTTTCTTCTGATCGGCAGTGAGAGACTTCAGCAGGTCACGACCCAGGTCGTCTTCCTTCGCCAGAACGCGCATTCCTTTGCGAGGTCCCTGTCGCACTTCAGCAGGATTAGTTCCAAAGAACATCGGTGCACCCACTACTTTGCCGCCAGCCAGGAAGAAATTAAGGCTGAGATGATGACCTTCCACACGCAGCGCCCACTTTCCAGACTCAGAAGGATCGCCATAGATGGAGAAGTAATACTTTTCCGGATTGCGACGCTCTCCCGAATCGTTTTCCATCACTTTCAGAATCTCTTCCAGACTCATGATGGATGTCGCTTTGATAAAGCCGCGCTGGCTGAGGCAACTTGCAAGCAAAGACTGTGCAAGATGCCGCTGGGAAGGCGTCATCTCACGGATGGTCAGCCCTTTGCGATTTGTTTTATAAAACTGCTCGTAATTGTTATCCGGAACAAAATGAAATTCGTAAAAGGACTTTGCAGACATTGGCATTTTAGCCTTTGTCACCTGATCCGCATTTAACGAAGCAAGGAACGCTTTTGCAGTCTCAGACATCACAATTGATGACTGAACTTTGTAATGAGCAGAGGTCAGGAGCGCAGCAGCAGCGAGTGGGAGCAACAACCGAACAGAGATTCGCATCTCTGGGGATTATATGTCACTGGAATCAGAAGGGAAAGTCTTTCTTTGAAGCAACAGTGGCCGATGAGCGCGCAAGATAAGGATATGGATTCACGGCAACCCCATTCATGCGGACCTCATAGTGCAGATGCGGAGAAGTTGCACGTCCTGTTGCACCCGAGTAGGCAATGACATCACCGCGGCGAACAGGTTGTCCGGCAATCACCAGCGGGCTCGACAGATGAGCATAGTATGTTGTACAGCCCCCGCCATGGTCGATCATGACAATCCGGCCATACCCGGAAAATGTACCCGCAAAGGTTACGACACCATCAGCTGTCGATTTCACAGGTGTACCGGTAGGAACCGAAATATCAACCCCAGTGTGGATAGCACCCTCTCCTGAAAACGGATCAGTCCGTTTTCCGAAATAGCTCATCAGACGACCATTCACAGGCCAGACACTCGGTGGTGACATTCCGCGTCCAAATCCACTTCGCTGTGGTCGGGCCATAGTTACGGTTCGAAGATAGTCATACTCGTCCACCGATTCTTTCAGTGAGGGTAAAAGTGGAGCTTCGTGAGCAATACTCGCCGGCCCCTCCATTTTTGGCTTTAATCCGAAAATAGTGGACACTTCACTGGCATAGAGCTGGAAGGTGGCAATCTGCTGGTTTTTCTCTTCTGACTCTTTTCGCAGAGTGTCATACCGATCCCGCAAGTGGCTGACTTCTTCCCTTAAGTTATTGTAATTATTAACCTTAAGTGCCATACGAACATAACTGGAAACAAAACCAAACAGGGAAACACTACCAAGAATCGCCAAGCCCAGAACCAGATAAAGAACAGTATAGGGAATATGTATACGGCGCAAACGTCCGTGGAGTGAATGAGCGAGAACCAGGATGAAATATGGTTGTTGCAAGTTTCGTTAATAATCCTGCTGAACTCTATCGCATCTTTGTTCGAACAACTGAAGACCCTAAATTGGTTCTCCCTGTCCCTCAGTGGAAAGATTTTCGAGATTAACAGGCCACAGTTGCGGTGTCAACACCAACATAGCACAGCAAAATCAATCTTTTTTTGAACCCTTTTCCCTAAAATGCCGCTCTTCCCCTGTAGAGAGAAAGAAGGAATCAAAACCTCATGAGATTGCAACAAGTTACACCAACGGACTGTGTGGCAGCCTCCGATTGCCAGTTGATCGATGTCCGGTCCCCCAGTGAATTTGCGGCAGGTCACATTCCCGGCGCGATCAATATTCCCATGGATGAACTGGAAACCCGTCTGGGAGACATCCGGAAAGACCGGCCTGCCATCCTCATCTGCCAGTCCGGTAAACGGGCTGAAATGTCTGCCCGGCTTCTGCAGGATCAGGGATATGACCTTCGTCTGCTGAATGGAGGAGTTTCAGAATGGGAGCGCTGCGGTCAGTCTGTTATCTGCAACCAGAAGAGCCGATGGTCTCTGGAACGACAAGTCAGGCTGGGCGCAGGGCTGATCGTCCTCACAGGAGTAAGCCTCTCACTGCTCCGACGGCCAGACTGGATTTACCTTTCTGCCTTTGCAGGAGCCGGTCTTGTATTTGCCGGACTCACCAATTTTTGCCCGATGGCCAGCATTCTGGGACGCATGCCATGGAACCAGTGCAGACGGTAACATCTTTCGTTGCGAGAATTCCATCTCATCCGTGGAATACTATTCCATTGGATTTCGAATCACTCGTTCACGAACATAAAGACGCGGTATACCGGCAGATGATCCGTGTTTGCGGCAATCGCGAAGACGCCGAAGATGCGCTGGTGGAAGCTCTGCTGAAAGCTCATAACAATCTGGACCAGCTGAGGAACTCGAAGGCATTCCAGGCATGGCTGCGAAATATCGCCAGACGAGTCTGCTGGAGTATCAAAAGCAAAGAAGCGTTGATGCCCATCCTTCAGCTTTCTGTGATGGAAGAAGAAGGGATGACAATTCGCTCCTCAGAACCATCACCAGAAGAGCAACTGGCAAAGCAGGAAATGAAGTGGCTTCTGGTACAGGCCATTGATGCACTACCTGTTGCATATCGTAGAGTTTATGAGATGCGAGATCTCGAGGGTTACTCAGGTGAGGAGACTGCCCGACTTCTTCGGATCAAGAAAGAAGCCATGAAGTCACGTCTGCATCGTGCCCGGCAGATGGTCCGGCAGCAGATAGACCAGGCGTTGAAATCCGAAGCAAAATCTCGCGTCCAACAAAAAGATGATGGAGGAAATCCTGATGCAAGTGACAGTTGACCACTTAGGAGCAGTCCAATTCGAAATTAAAACACGCGGGCACAGGATTGCCAGCGACCAGCCAGTAGAGGCGGGTGGATTCGATGAAGGGATGACACCGCCTGAACTGATGCTGGCCTCGCTCGGTTCATGCGCCGCCTACTATGCCGCCCAATATCTGAGAAAGAAGCGGCTGGCCAAGGAAGGGACCACAGTAGCTGTATCGGCAGACAAGGTAAAAGATCCGGAAACACATCTGACACGTCTGGATAACTTTTCCATCGATATCAAGAGCCCGATTCCCCTGAGTCCGGAACATGAATCAGGCATGCGGGAAGCCGTACATCATTGCCTGATCCACAACACACTGCTGCAACCACCAAAGATCGATATACAGATCGCGTGATCAATTCTCATCGCCGTAAGGTTCATTGAAACTTGCGGCGATGCTTTACCAGAATCACTTCATTTCCCCGCTCACTATAGATCAATTCATCCACATAATTTTTAGCAAGCAGGATGCCGAAACCACCGGGGCGAATTCCTTGTTTTTCTCGTATCTCTGCATGCTCTGTTGGCTGATCGGGATGAGCAATGGCAGCATGCTCAAGATTGCCGAATGAAAAGCCCGGACCAGGATCACGGATATAGAAGACAATCGAAGTTTCTGTCCAGACATAGTTCACATAGATGGACTGCTCGGGGTCAGAACGTCCTCCATGTTCAATTGCATTGAGAAGCAGTTCCCGGAAGGCAGTTGCCAGTTCCTGGATCTCGGCGGGTCCAAACTCACTGGAGACCTCATAGAACAGGAATGCGGCACGTTCAGCAGCCTGCAACTTGCAGGCAATACGAACCTGAACCCATTGAGAGGTCCCGCTTAGCAGTTCGAGATCGTCCTCCCAGTTACTTGATTCAATAGCCAGTTCCAGAACTTCTGACAGACGATTCGAAATGACGGGGCGAATCAGGATTGAGAATGCATTCTGGCGAAGTAACCGCGGAACAATCCGCCCGTTATGGGCCGAACTGATGACGATGATCTTTGAATCAATAATCTGTTCGCGAACTTGTTTCAGTAGTTCTACATCATCCAGATCCGGTGTATCAATATCTGCAATCACTGCATCAAACGGTATCGGAAATCGACTGGCGCTGATTTCCGATGCATGTGCATATTCATAGGAGACCTGACGCTGCCCCAGCGTGGCTGGCAGCATCTGTTGCAGATCATCCCGTGCGTCGATCACCAGCACTTTCACCGGGGCGAGGGAAAAATCGGAAACCATTTCCATGACCATGATATCCTTCGGCTGGCAGAGCTTTTTCATGGAACCCCAGAAGTCTCATGTTTTCACTACTCTGCTGGACGAATTGCGAAGCGGACGCAAAGGTGCGGCCGATCAGCTGATGGCTTTGGTCTACAAAGAACTCCGCCGACTTGCTGAATACTACATGCGGTATGAAAGTCCGGGACACACGCTGCAGGCAACCGCACTCGTGAATGAAGTCTATGTAGACCTCTTCGGCACCAGCAGCCGTAAAACCGTCATCTTTGAAGATCGTGAACATTTCTTTGCGATGGCAGCCCGACAGATGCGCCGCATTCTTGTTGATCATGCACGCCGCAAAAAGGCTCAGATCCGTGGCGGAGACACTACCACGGTCCCACTGGAAAATGCCGGAGAAGTGGGGCTCATGCGTGACAGGGAGCTGGAATCTCTGGATGATGCACTGACTGCACTTGAAACAATCAATCCTCGCGCCAGTCGCATCGTAGAAATCTGCTTCTTCGGAGGAATGACGCAAAAGGAAGCAGCCAGCCTCATGGGAATCTCTCTGGCAACCGTGCAAAGAGACTGGGAATACGCTCGGGACTTCCTCTACGATCAGCTATCCTCCACAACTGATTGAAATCAAAAGAAATAATTTTTTATTATTTTTTTGAGGTATTTTCTCTAACCGATACGCTTACTGGGATGAAGGTGAGATCGGAACTAGCGGAGGGGGTTTCGATGTCAGTTGTCCTTCATCAGGTTAACCCGCTGACGGTTTCGTCGCTATGGGAAGTCGGGCGGGACTTCTTAGAGCTTCTATGAGATCGAGGCGGGTTAACCTGACCCTTATTTCTTCCCCCCTTCCTCTGCTTTCCTCTTTTATTTTTCTCATCTCCAGTTTGATTTCCAGTCACCCCATGGGCTTGTGACGTCTCCGACAGGTGCGTTGACTTCCTGATAATGAGAAGCTCCTGCACGCTCGATATATCGCGAACCCGGAAGAAACTCATCCCCAATTGATTTGAGGCGTTCATCCAGCCGTCGTTCCAGTCCGGACTGAACGTCCCGATATTGAGAATTCCCCAGCAGATTCTGCTTCTGGTAGGGATCTTTCCGGTTGTCATAGAGAAGCCATGGTCCATGAATTGACCGGACAAATGTATATCTGTCTGTTCGCAGTCCCCGGTATTCCGCGCAACCATGACGACGAATCACAGAGAAGGATGCCGGCAGGTTCAGTAGCGCCGCATCATCCCGATCCTCTTTGCGAGTTCCGCGCATGACTGGGGATAAGTCCCGCCCCTGAACGGATTCCGGACTCTTCAGTCCAGCAAGCCCCAGCAGAGTCGGCATGATATCCGGAGCATCCAGAAAGCTGGATAATTCTTTCTTCTTCCGTCCGAACTGACGCGGATAGCGAACAAGAAATGGCACACGGATCGATTCATCCCACGGAAACTGCTTCCGGATGAGTCCCTGGCTGTACAACAGATCTCCATGATCGGAAGCAAAGACCAGAATGGTATCTTCGGCAGCTCCGCTTACATCGACAGCCTTCTTTACCTGAGCAACGCAATCATCCAGTGCCGCGATATGCGCATAGTATCCCTGCAGATCTTTCTGTGCGTCTGCAGCCTTATCCTGAGGAACATTTCCCCGCAGCCGAATCTCACGATTTTCATACATCGCCCGATACCGGTCCGGTGCTGTCCCATAGGGGTCATGAGGCGGCCCCAGAGAGAGCAGCAGGAAATAAGGATCGCTCTTTCCAGAGGCCTGACGAATGAACTCACATGCATCATTGGTCTGGGCGATGGCGTCATACCCTTCCCAGTAGCGTTCTGTCGGGTCATCGCCATCGTAGTAAAGAGAACGATTGTAGTTGTGTGAACACTCGCAGGCTTTCCAGTAGTCGAACCCGAACCGGAACTCCTTCGGAATATAAGCGAGCCGTCGGCCAAACTTCCCATCCGGACTTCCGTAGACATGCCATTTACCGATGTAGCCCGTGCGGTAACCTGCATCCCGGAAAGACTCCCCAAGCGTGGGGCCGTTAGGCTTCAGGTGGACATCGTTCACCACCATTCCGTTTTTCACTGCGTACTGTCCGGTCAACAGGCTTGCACGATATGGACTGCAAACAGGGAATCCGGAAACTGCATTCCGGAAATTGATCGATTCGCGTGCCAGTGCATCGATATGGGGAGTATGCGCATTGGGATCTCCGGTATAGCCAAACGCTTGCGCCCTCCACTGATCCACAAGGATAAAGACTACGTTCGGCTGTTTCTTCTCTTGCGCTGTAGCGACAGAAGCAGCCCCCGCAACCTGCAGAAATGTTCTCCGGTGCATGGGACATACTTTATCAACTCGATAGGGATATATGGAATCGAGCTCGTCGCTTTCGCTGAGCGATAATGGAAATAAGCTTTTGTGTCCAATCCCAGTCAGTCTCAAACCCTGAATTCCTTAAGTGTGGAACCTCAGCCGGATACAGTCTCAAAGACAAGTTTCAAGATTCTGGCCGCCATCAGCATCTGCCATTTGTTGAATGATCTGATCCAGGCGCTGATCCCCGCGATCTATCCGATCCTGAAGGACTCCTTCCATCTGGATTTCTCACAGATCGGTCTCATTACCCTGACAGGCCAGTTGACCGCTTCCCTGCTCCAGCCCCTGATCGGCCACTATACGGACAAGAATCCCAAGCCTTATTCGCTTGCTATTGGAATGAGTTTCACGCTGGTGGGACTTCTGTTCCTGGCGACTGCTCATAACTTCGGCATGATTCTGGCCTCGGTCGCGATGGTGGGGATCGGCTCTGCCGTATTCCATCCGGAATCTTCGCGGGTGGCACGCATGGCATCGGGCGGACAGCATGGCCTTGCCCAGTCCATCTTTCAGGTGGGAGGAAACTTCGGCTCGTCTCTGGGACCGCTGATGGCGGCTTTCATCGTGTTGCAGCGCGGACAAGGAAGTGTCGCCTGGTTTTCACTGGCTGCGCTGGCAGGAATTCTGATCCTGATCAATGTCGGAGGCTGGTACAAAAGACGCCAGTCTGCCATGAGCGCTACGGCCAAAAGCAAAGCAGCGGAAGCCCGTCACAATCTTTCTTCGCGCAAAGTCTGGATCTCACTGGGAATCCTGCTGACGCTGATCTTCTCCAAGTACTTCTACATGGCCAGCATCCTGAGTTACTACACCTTCTACGTGATCCATAAGTTTCAGGTATCGGTGCAGAATGCGCAGTTACTGCTGTTTGTGTTTCTGGGAGCCATCGCCGCCGGAACAGTTATCGGTGGTCCCATTGGTGACCGCATCGGACGCAAGTTTGTCATCTGGTGGTCCATCCTGGGAGTACTTCCGTTTACCCTTGCCCTGCCTTATGCCAACCTCTTCTGGACAGGCGTGCTGACGGCCATCATCGGCGTGATTCTGGCTTCGGCCTTCTCGGCAATCCTGGTCTATGCGCAGGAACTGATCCCCGGAAAAATCGGCATGATTTCAGGACTGTTTTTTGGATTCGCTTTTGGAATGGGGGGAATCGGAGCAGCTGTCCTGGGTGAACTGGCAGACCGTACCAGCATCGATTATGTCTACCATGTCTGCTCGTTCCTGCCACTGATTGGATTGCTGACAGTGTTCCTGCCCGATCTGGGGACGGTCAGAAGAAAAGTTTGAAAACCCAACAAAGACTGGTTAATCTTTTATCTGTATCTTCAACAGAAGATACAAAATATTAGCTACCTACTCTGAGCTTAAAGGCACCGTAGCTATGAAATTCAATAATGCATAGCCCTCTCTTACAAATGCCGATGTACACCAGACATTCTTGACAGAACTCAATGGGACTGGTGTCAGGGAAGTGGTATTTCCTGAAAGTGCAGTAGCTAAGCGTTTAGCTTGTTCTTGGATAAGCCCATATGGATATCGATCTCTTGGATCACGCAGGCCATTCAGTCAACTGGAGTAGGCAACTTCAACAGTTTCTCCGAAAAATTGCGACACCGAAGTTATTCCTTCAAACTCAAGGATGATGGTAAATAACATTACAGTGTTTTCCTACTAAAGATAACTAAATCAAAGAAACTTAATTGTGACTTCAATAATTCCATTTTATTGGATCATACTAAACACAAATCTGAAAGATAATTTCACATTCTGGGAGATCTTCCTGTAAAACAGAAATCGCTTCAGGAGTGACCTTAGGGCAGGCCTCTACTAGTAATTTACGTAGTCCTGATAACCTACTTAAAGAGACAATACCTTCATCTGATATTTCTTCCAGATGATCTAATCTAAGGGCTTCTAAACGAGTAGCATTTTGAGAAAGTGCAAAAATCGCTCTATCTGTGATGTGAGCAAACACCGGCAGCTCAAGAATCCTCAGTTTTGGTAAAACTGCTAGTGCCTCCACACCTTCATCAGTAATTTCTTCGCAGCTCCAAAGCAAAATTGATTCAAGCGATTTACATTGTCCAAGTCTTTTCAACCCATTGTCGGTGACGCTGTAACACCAGCTCAAATTCAAAAAATGTAGTCTTGGCAGAAGTGATAATGTGAAAAGTGAAATATCAGTAGTCTGGTTACAAAGGCTTAAGTCAATTTTTTGTAAATTGGGTAGTCGGTGCAGTTGAGAAATAGATTTGTCAGTTATTTCCTCGCAACCCCCAAGATTGAGCTCATTCAATTGGTGAAACGCTGTAAGAGCCAGAACTTCTGAATCACCAAGATCAACTCCTTCGATGATTGCAACATCAAAAGGCAGCTGGTAAATCTCCTCCAAATTCTTGACGATATGTGTTACAGGCACATTCATGGACAAATTCCCCTATACTTCCTTTAACACTTATACATTAGGAGTCTACTAGCGGCTTCTTCCGACCTGCATCCAGCGCACACCCGACCGAGGCAATGATAATGCTGCCGATGGCTACCCACTGGATTCCGGTGGGCTTTTCGCCCAGAATGACCAGTGCTGCCAATGCACCAAGAGCGGGTTCCATGCTCAGCAGCACTCCAAACGTTTTCGGCGGCAGCCGCTTCAGCGAGATCATTTCCAGCGAGTAAGGAATTACGCTCGACATGATGGCTACGCCCAGAGCTGCCATCAGCAGCTTCGGGTTGAACATTTCGAGACCGGCATGGGCGACGCCAAAGGGCAGCGCCACCAGCGCCGCCACCGTCATCCCCAGTGATGTTGCCTGCCCCCCGTGCATCTTCCCTGCCCGTTGTCCAAAGATGATGTAAAGCGCCCAGCAGACTGCTGCGGCCAGGGCATACAGGATTCCCACCAGATCCAGCTGACTGGCGCCCTCACGAATGGGCAACAGCAGCAACAGGCCCAGGACAGCAAATCCGATCCAGATAAAGTCGCGCAGTTTACGGGATGCCCACATGGCAACGGCCAGCGGCCCCATGAACTCCACCGCGATGGCGATTCCCAGGGGAATTGTCCGCAGGGACATATAGAACAACAGATTCATAGTCCCCAGCGAGGCCCCGTAAAACAGGATGATTTTTGCCTGTTCCCGACTCAGTGGGAGTCGCCAGGGACGCCAGACGGCCAGCAAAATGATGGACGCAAAGGTGACCCGCAGGGCAGTAGTCCCCTGGGCTCCGATGGCAGGAAAAAGATATTTTGCGAAAGACGTTCCGATGCCCAGTGATGCCATCGAACCAATCAGCGCAGCAATGGGAAGAAGTGTTCCTCCCGACAATGATGACTTCACGAAATTCTGCTCAGTGGCCCCCGGTTCCCTTTCTCAGGATACGGGATCTACACTCGAAGAATGCCCAGACTTGATGAATCTGCCATTCAGTCCGCACTCAAAGAGCTTCCCGGCTGGAGCGTGGTGGACGGCAAACTGCATCGTGAACTGAAGTTTGCGGATTTTCCGCACGCGCTTGGGTTCATGGCGACAGCAGCCATCTCCATTGAAGCCATGAATCATCACCCGGAATGGAGCAATGTCTACAATCGGGTCACTATCGACCTCATTTCCCATGATGAGAACGGCATTACCCGTCGCGATCTCAAGCTGGCACGTCTGCTGGCCGATCTGTCCAAAGAGATGGGTGCAGAATAATGCTCTGGTTGCTTTCCTTTCTTCTGTCCATCCCTGCCTTTTCGCAGGAGATTCCGGAGGTTTCCCGCCTGATCCAGGAATCCATTGCCAGTCGGCAGATGCCCGGTGCGGTCTGCCTGATCGGATCCGGGGATGAGATTCTTCATCGCAAAGCATACGGATATCTCTCCTTCGACAAGACCCGGCAACCCATGACGATGGAGACCATCTTCGATGCAGCATCTCTGACCAAAGTGGTGGCTACTACCTCTGCAATTGCTCGCCTGTATGAGATGGGGAAGATCGATATCGATGCTCCGGTGACGAAGTATCTTCCGGAGTATCGTTATGGAACCATCACCGTCCGCCAGTTGCTGACTCACTATTCCGGGCTGCGTCCGGATGTCGATCTGGAACCGGAGTGGAGCGGCTATGGCACGGGCATCAAGCTGGCACTGCAGGATGTCCCCGTCAATAAACCGGGAGAAAAGTTTGTCTATAGCGACATCAACTTTGTCTTGCTGGGAGAGATCATCCAGCGTCTGTCAAATAGCACTTTCCCGGAATTCGTCAACAGGGAAATCTTCGTTCCCCTGGACATGACCAACACCATGTTTAATCCTCCAGTAGCATTGCGCAGCCGGATCGCCCCTACGGAGAGACTCAAGGGAAAGACAGTGGCATTGCAGGGAGTTGTCCATGATCCAACAGCCCGCTTCATGGGTGGTGCGGCGGGTCACGCGGGGATGTTCTCCACTGCCGATGATCTTGCCGGATTTGCACGCATGATGCTTTCCGGGGGTGGAAACCTCTTCCGTCTGGCAACGGTAAAGATGCTCACCTCTCCTCAATCTCCTGCCGGAAAAGCAGCTGTCCGGGGACTGGGGTGGGATATCGATTCGCCCTATTCCTCACCTCGCGGAGATCTGCTGCCCATCGGAGGTTTTGGTCATACAGGATTTACCGGCACTTCCATGTGGATGGACCCTTCGTCCAATACTTACATCATTCTTCTCACCAACTCTGTCCACCCAACGCGCAAGCCTGCCATCAGCCCCTTGCGACGTGCTGTCGCCACTTCCGCTGCCTATCAGGTGGCCGTGGGAAATACACAGTCGGGGATTGATGTGCTGGTGGCAGAGAAGTTCAAGTCACTCCAGGGCAAGCGGGTGGGCCTGATTACCAATCACACGGGACTCACTCGTGACGGCAAGCGGAATGTGGATGTCATGCTCGCTCATGGCATCAAAGTGACGGCCCTTCTTTCGCCCGAGCACGGAATGAGCGGGAAAGAAGATCACGAAAATGTCGCCAATGCCAAAGATCAGGCAACAGGAATTCCCATCTGGAGCCTGTATCTGGGAGAAAACGGACGTCGGCCGACAGACCAGAGTCTGCGGAACGTGGATGTCCTGGTCTTCGATATTCAGGATATTGGAGCACGCTTTTACACTTACCTTTCCACGATGGTGAATTCCATGGAAGAGGCTGCTCGCCGGAAAATTCCTTTTTATGTGCTGGATCGTCCGAACCCCATCACCGGGAAATACGTGGAAGGTCCGCTGCTGGATCCTGGTCTGGAATCTTTCGTCGGCATCCGTCCCCTTCCGTTGCGGCATGGTATGACTCTCGGTGAACTGGCTCTGATGATCAATGAGGAAGTGAAGGCAACACTGAATGTGGTGGCCATGAAAAACTGGAACCGTCACGTTTGGTGGGACCAGACCGGACTGCTCTGGGTGAATCCATCGCCCAACATAAAGAGCCTGAATGGTGAAATCCTCTATCCCGGCATCGCCATGCTGGAATACAACAAGAACTACTCTGTGGGCCGTGGCACAGATGCTCCGTTTGAACGGATCAGTGCGGACTGGATCAAAGGTCCACAGCTGGCAGACTATCTGAATTCCCGCTTCATTCCTGGGGTGCGTGCGTACCCGTTTGCGGATGGGGTCCGCTTTGCAATTACGGATCGGGAAAAGGTGCAGTCCACGCTGCTCGGTCTCGAAATCGCAAACGCCCTGCTGAAGCTCTATCCCGGCAAGATTGACATTGAAGCATGTGTGAAGCTCATCGCCAATCGCAAGACCATGGATGAGCTGAAAAAAGGAACGGATCCACGAGTGATCCAGAAGTCATGGAATCTGGAAGAGTTTCTGGCAAAGCGGAAGAAGTTCCTGCTGTATAACTAGGATCGAAAGATGGTGACGGGATTTCTATAATAGAGATATCCCGACATGCAGGCCTCTTCCTCATTGAAGCTGGAGGATTCTGCGCCGTCCATTGCAAAGCGAGGTTATGCCACCCTGGCTTTTCTTTCGCTGGCGCATTTCTTCATTGATCTCTATTCCAGTGCGCTGGGAGCATTCCAGCCGATTCTGGTGGAGAAACTGGGTCTGAGTCTGGCCCAGGCAGGGATGCTGGGTGGGCTTCTGGTTTTCTCTTCATCCACCCTTCAGCCGGCCTATGGATATCTGGCAGACCGTTTCAGATCGAAGCTCTTCACCGCCCTGGCACCAGCAATGGCAGGGATCTTTATTTCTTTGCTGGGAGTGGCTCCCAGCTATACTGCGCTGATTTTTCTTGTCCTGTTGGGCGGCGCTGGCATTGCCAGTTTTCATCCACAGGGTTCTTCCAAAGCGACACAGGGAATCACGGAACATCGGGGACGCTTCATGGCGATTTTCATCAGTTCCGGAACACTGGGCCTTGCTTTCGGCCCCACGTTTTTTTCAATTCTTGCTGCGCAACTGGGAAGTGAAAGCACATGGATGGGAATGATCCCCGGTATTCTGATCACGTTGCTGTTGTTATGGAAGTTACCCGGTGAATCCACATCCCATCAGAAACGAACACAGTTCGATTTCCAGGGACTCAAAGTAGTGTGGAAGCCACTGACCATTCTTTACCTGCTGGTGTTTATCCGTTCGATTGTTCAGATTTCTTTCACCCAGTTCATTCCCCTCTACATGAATCATGAGCGGGGAATGGGACTGGAACAGGCCAGTCTTGCTTTATCCCTTTACCTGGCAAGCGGAGCGCTGGGTGGGTTTGTCGGTGGACATCTTGCAGATCGATTTGGGGGGCGCCTGATCATCATGATCTCGATGATTGCTTCCATTCCTTTCCTCTGCCTCTTCTTCTTCACAGAAGGATGGTTGTCTCTGACCGGACTCGCCCTGGGAGGTCTGACACTTTTATTCACGAATCCCGTCAACGTCACAATGGGTCAGGAACTGGCCCCGAAACAGGCGGGAACCGTATCAGCATTGATGATGGGTTTTGCCTGGGGAACCGCAGGCATGATCTTCATCCCTTTAATCGGTGCCGCAGCAGACCATACTTCGCTGCATAACACTCTTTTTGTGACATCGATCTTCCCTATACTGGGATTTTTTCTTGCTATGAAACTGCCACGAAAACATGAAGCCTAAAGCCGTCTGTCTGCTCTCTGGTGGACTGGATTCCACCACTTGTCTTGCCTGTGCCATCCGTGATGGTTTTGATACCTATGCCCTCTCCTTCGACTATGGACAACGGCATCAGGTGGAACTGGATGCGGCAGCCCGCATCGCTGCTCGCTTGGACGCCCGCGATCACAAAGTGATGAAGATTGACCTGCGCGCGTTTGGAGGTTCCGCCCTCACCGATGAGATTGCTGTCCCCAAACATGAGAATGTCAGTCAGGTCAGCCAGACAGAGATTCCCATCACCTATGTCCCTGCCCGCAATACCGTCATGTTGTCGATTGCGCTGGCCTGGACGGAAGTCCTGAATGCCACCAGCATCTATATCGGAGTGAATGCTGTGGATTATTCCGGGTATCCTGACTGCCGCCCGGAGTTCATTTCCGCGTTCGAGAAGATGGCCAATCTGGCCACCAAAAATGGCGTGGAAGGAATCACTCAACTGAAGATTCATACTCCGCTACTGCATCTCAGCAAGGCGGGGATTATCCGGCTGGCGGCTGATCTGGGTGTGGATTTCAGCCTGACTCATTCTTGCTATGATCCCGATGTGGAAGGCCGTTCCTGCGGCAAGTGTGATTCCTGCCTGCTGCGGCTGAAAGGATTTCAGGAAGCAGGAATCATCGATCCGGTGAACTATCAATGAAGATTTCTGAGATCTTCTACTCCATCCAGGGTGAGGGAATCCTAACCGGAGTCCCCAGCGTCTTTATCCGAACATCCGGATGCAATCTCCGTTGCCAATGGTGCGATACCCCATATACCTCCTGGGAGCCGGAGGGGAAGTCCATGACTGTGGATGAAATTCTGGAAGAAGTGGGCCGGTATCCTGCCCAGCACGTCGTGATCACAGGAGGCGAACCCATGATCGCCAAAGGTGTGGTGGAACTGACGCAACGGCTGGCGAATCAGGGAAAACACATCACCATCGAAACAGCAGGGACAGTAACAGCTCCTGTGGCGTGTGACCTGATGAGTATTTCACCCAAACTGGCAAATTCCACTCCGATCGACCCGGAGAATGCGCGTTGGGCTGAGCAGCATGAGAAGATCCGCTACTCCCCGTCCACGCTGCGGCGCCTGATCCAGACTTATCCCTATCAGCTCAAGTTTGTGGTGGACTCTCCCAAAGACATGGACGAGGTGAACAGCATGGTTTCGGAGATCCACGCAGACCGGAACCACGTCCTGCTGATGCCGGAGGGGACCAATGAATCCCTGCTCCGGGAGCGATCCCAGTGGGTGGCTGAAATCTGCAAAGAGTCGGGTTACCGGTTCACCACCCGCCTCCATGTCAACATCTGGGGAAACAAACGTGGCATCTGAGGTAGCCTGAGGTTCCCATCTTTCGCTAATCTGGTATCAGGTCATGCCCCCAATTAACGACGTTCTGAATGCTGCTGGTGCGATTGCAAAAGGTATGAGCATCACCTTCCGGGAGATGCTGAAGCCAGCAGTCACGGAAGACTACCCGGATGCTCCGCCTCAATTCCAGGAACGTTTCCGCGGAGGACATGTTCTGCAGCGGGATGAAAACGGGTTGGAAAAGTGTGTCGCTTGTTTCCTGTGTGCAGCCGCCTGTCCGGCAGATTGCATCTATATCGAAGGAACAGAAAACACCGATCAGAAGCGCATTTCCGGTGGAGAACGGTACGCCTCCGTTTACAACATCGATTACAGCCGGTGCATATTCTGTGGATATTGTGTGGAAGCTTGCCCGACGGATGCCATTACTCATGGTCATCGCTTTGAACTGGCCAGTCACAGTACCTCCGCCCTGATCCAGCGCAAAGAAGATATGTTGGTTTCTCTGCCAGCCGGTGCTAAGCCAGTCCATGTTGTGGAAGAAACCGCAGCAGCTCACTAACTTACAGTTTGTTTTTTAGAGCTTTCCAGTAAAAAAGCCCATCCACAGGATGGGCTTTTTCTTCCCTGTTTCCAGGGTGATGTACATGGGAGAATCGATTTTGACGAACGAAAACGACCGTCAGAAACCGTATGTGCTTTGAAGTCTAATTCCCCACGCCTCTGAAGTCAACAGAAAAACCAGAATCCATCTAAGTAGCTCATAATAATTGACTTATATCAATAAACCTAAACCCATAAACTGCGCAAAAGCTGTGAATTTCTATGTGATTTTCTGAGGAAAATAACCGTAAAAGACCGTAGCATCAGGACTTATCGGTCGTTTAGATCCAATGTCTGCATTGCAGTGGACATCTCTCCCTTTTTGCCGTGAGAGAAGTAACGGATAAAGCCAACTACAATCCCCGCCCCCAGGCAAATCAGGAGCAGAACACCAGCCAGGACGAAGATATTCAACAACATATCTGCCGCGTCCCGGACAAATGCATTGGGATTCGCCTCATTTTCCACCACAATAGCCCTGAACTCGACCGATTTGAAAGCGGACTCCGCAAGTCGTGGGGAGGGGACAGACCCGTCTGAGGCGAAAAGAACCGCAACAAGAGGCCCGCTACGATGTGTAGCCAGTTGGCTGTCCTGCGAAAATCCCTCTATTTTCTGCCTGGCAATGTGCTGGGTGGGATACCGGAAGATGGCGAGGGTATTTTTTCCCAGTTGAGCAACCTGGATTTCCACACCCGGAAGGAGTGAAGCACGGTTGACGCTCCAACCCGGAAGAAAAGCTTCAAGCGATTTGTTTCCAAGAATATATCGCTCTGAATTTCGGGTAATGGAAGAGGGGGTATAGGTCGGAAGAACAGGAAGGGCAGCAACCTTGCGGCCGGGCATGTCCTGAAAAAATACTTCCAGTTCCGATGCTGAAGGTCGGAAACCCTCAAATCGGAGCAGATAGTTTCCGGAGGCTGCAATCACCCCCTGTGGAAAAATAGATGCCAGAGTTGCCTTTTTGAGCGGAGTAGCCTCCGGGGGACGCTGCCATTGCCAGGCAGCCAGTGCCCCTGTGGAATCTTCCATCTTCCAGGCGGTCAGGACAAACTTCTTCCCCGATCCCTGGTAGGTAGCCGATTCAGCTTCCACCAACCCATATTCCTGCCAGACTTCGGGAAGTTGAGAAGGGCTCCAGTTGCTGGCCGTTCCTTCGCGGGTAAACTCCTGCAGTGTCGGAGGCAGAATGTCCGCCGACACTGAGGAGACCACAAGAAGAAAGAGTGCTAGCTTACACCGTGGCATTTTTTGTATTTTTTTCCGCTTCCGCACGGACAGGGATCATTTCTCCCCACCTTATCAGCATTCACCACCGGAGCCGGTTTCGCCGGAGCAGAGGCATCGCCCCCGGTAAATTGCAGGGCAGCCATCTCCTTGTCTTTTTTCCGCTGGATATTGCGGGTGAAGTCCAGAAGAGAGCTCTGGGCAGCAGCAACAGCTACCGGCTCAGGCTCGGCTGGTTCACTGTCCTCCGGTGACTCATCTTCACGGGAATAATCTGCCGTCAGCACCGTATCATCCCCTGTGGACATCTGGAGGAAGAACAGGTAGCGGATGGTTTCATCCTCGATGCGGTCCATCATTGCCTGGAAGATCTTGAAAGATTCCTTCTTGTACTCGATCAGAGGATCCTTCTGTCCGTAGGCGCGCATGCCGATGCCTTCCTTGAGATGATCCATCGACAGCAGATGATCTTTCCACTGGGCATCAATGACATTGAGCATGATGATGCGTTCGGTTTCGCGCATCAGTTCCGGACTGACCATCCGCTCTTTCTCGTCGTAACGGGCAAAGAGACGCTCCCGGATCAGATCCTCAATCTCGACACGGGACAGATCGGCCAGCTCGGCAGGATCAACTTTCACACCAAACTGGGTGAGGATGTCTGACTGCAATGCCGTCAGATCCCAGTCAAAGGGCTTGATGTCATCGCCGCAACGCAGATCGAGGAATGAATTCAGAATGCCTTCGATCATGTCACGGACTTTCTCTTTCTGGTCCGCACCTTCCAGAAGAGCGCGCCGCATGGAATAAACAGCCGTACGCTGCTTATTCATAACGTCGTCATATTCCAGCAGGTGTTTTCTGGCCGCAAAGTTCTGCGCCTCGACAGCCTTCTGGGCAGCCGCAATCCGCTTGGTGATCAGCTTGGATTCAATCGGCTCATCTTCTGTCATACCCAGCCGCAGCATCAGATTCTGGATGCGCTCTCCACCAAAGATGCGGAGCAAGTCATCCTGCAGTGAAAGGTAGAACCGGGAAGCACCGGGATCGCCCTGACGACCCGCACGACCACGCAGCTGGTTGTCGATACGGCGGGATTCATGCCGTTCCGTACCAACGATGTAGAGACCACCCAGCTGTTTCACTTCTTCCCGCTCTGCTGCGGTCTCTTCTTTAAACCTCTCCAGCAACTGATCCCATTCCTGCCGCTCCGGTGAACCCACAGCAGCGGTCTGGTAAGCATCAGGATCCTTGCCCTGTTTCCGCAGAACTTCCTTCGTCGTGAATTCAGCATTTCCGCCCAGCAGAATGTCGGTTCCGCGACCGGCCATGTTGGTGGAAACGGTAACGCTTCCCTTCCGTCCAGCCTGGGAGATGATCATGGCCTCGCGTTCATGATTCTTGGCGTTCAACACTTCATTCCGGACACCCATCTTTTTCAGGATTCCGGAAAGATGCTCTGACTTCTCCACAGAAATGGTGCCCACCAGAACAGGCTGTCCTTTTTCATGTGCAACTTTGATCTCTTTTGCTGCGTTGCGGAACTTTTCTTCCTCGGTGCGATAGACGATGTCAGTCTGATCATTCCGGATCATTTCCCGATTGGTGGGAATTTCAATGACATCGATTTTATAAGTCTTGCCGAATTCAGCAGCTTCCGTCATTGCTGTTCCGGTCATACCGGCCAGCTTGTTGTACATACGGAAGTAGTTCTGGAAGGTAATGGTGGCCAGCGTCTGGTTTTCCCGCTGAATCTTGACCCCTTCCTTGGCTTCCACCGCCTGATGCAGACCATCTGACCAGCGGCGACCCGGCATCAGACGTCCGGTGAACTCATCGACGATAACTACTTCCGGTTCACCGCTTTCATCCGGCTGAATGATGTAGTCCTTGTCCTTGTGATAAATCACATGGGCACGCAGGGACTGCTGCACATGATGATTCAGTTCGATATTTTCGGGCTCATACAGATTGCCGCATCCCAGCAGCTGTTCGCACTTCAGGACACCTTCTTCCGTCAATGCCACACTGCGATGCTTTTCATCCACCGTAAAGTCACCGGTAGTGAACTTCTGTCCGGGCTCTTTTCCTTCGATCACTTCTCCCCGAACCAGCTTGGGGATGATCCGGTTGACCCGGTAGTACTTGTCAGTGGATTCTTCACTGGGACCAGAAATGATGAGCGGTGTTCGTGCTTCATCAATCAGGATCGAGTCAACTTCGTCAACGATGGCAAAGTTGTGTTCCCGCTGGACACACTGGTCCAGCCGAAACTTCATATTGTCACGGAGATAGTCGAACCCGAATTCATTATTTGTTCCATAGGTGATATCAGAGCCATACCCTTCACGACGCTCCTGCTCACTGATGTTGTTGAGAATGACACCAACGGAAAGCCCGAGGAACTTGTAGAGACGGCCCATCCAGTCAGAGTCACGACGGGCAAGATAATCATTGACCGTGATGACATGAACTCCACGTCCGGTCAGGGCATTCAGATAAACAGGAAGAGTTGCGACCAGTGTTTTTCCTTCACCAGTTCGCATTTCAGCGATATTCCCGCGATGGAGAACAATACCACCGATCAGCTGCACATCGAAGTGCCGCATATTGAGAACACGGCGGCCCGCTTCACGCACCACGGCAAAGGCTTCTACCAGCAGGTCATCCAGGGTTTCTCCGTTAGCAAGGCGTTCCCGGAATTCAACTGTTTTTGCTGCCAGGGCTGTATCGTCCAGCGCCTGCATGGCGGGTTCCAGTTCATTAATCTGGGCAACGATGGGGCGAATCTTCTTGATTTCGCGCTCATTCTTCGTGCCAAAAATCTTGGCCAGTACGGCGTCAATCACAATGCTTCTCCTTCAAAAAACGCACAACAAAGGTAATCGGAATACAGAGGGAAGCCGGGCATCATCAAACCATCCTGAGCCGGCAGAAACGCTTAGAGAAGCGCAGAAGGAGGAGGTCGTTCAAACCTGGAATAGGAAGAAAGAAAACTTCGATAATCCTGCTGCAAGGATGCATGCAGAAAATCAGAGGTGAAAACAGAAACTTCTTCTTTGAGATGAGCCGGCTCCAGAGCCAGAAGATCATGCAGCAGATTCTGCAGATCTGAGGTAGTTTCTGTCGGGGTTTCAATCGAAAGCTTTGACAGAAGAATCTTTGCCTGAACAGTATGGGATTCCTGCTGAGACGGCGCACCCGGAGCGAGGCAGGCAGCACAAATGGCAGTCAGCAACAGGAGATATGACCCTGCCGGACGCACAAACCAGAGCTTTGACTGAGATTGATGCCGCACTTCTACTTTTACTAGAATATCGCGACTAGCTTCTGCGTCCACCACCCATGAGTCGAAGAAGAATATTCAGTGTCGCCACAAAAACATTAAAGGTTCCGGCGAACAGTGCAAGAGCACCTGGAATGGGGCTGTCGGCATCCGGGGAATTCAGCACACCACTGGTGGAATAAATAAGAACTAAAACACCGAAAATTCCAATTCCGGCGCTGATGAGGATGCCCAGCCAACCGATATTTAGAAATCCATTGAGTACAACCGCCCCAATGATTGACGCAAAAATTCCGACCATCATTCCGCGCGGGGCAGCAAACGTCCGCCCGGACATGAACACATAGCCAGTCACGGCCAGAAACACCATACCTGTAATCCCCAACGCAGCCAGAATCAGAACCGGTGCGTACATCGAAGTGACAAACAGTAAAGGGGAAATGACAATTCCAGCCAGAAACCCATTGAATACCAGCGCGGAAACTCCCAGCACCGGATTATGCCGGGTAGCCATAGCAATCATGGGGATCACATTCAATGCCAAAATTGCAACAATCCAGCCAATCCAGCCAGAGAAAAACCCGGCCAGTGTTTCTGAGGTAGATCCAATATAGCCGCCTGCCATCGCACAGAACACACTGACACCAAACAACAGATAGGTCTGCTTGATGACAGAGGCCTGCGTCTCGCTGAGTGGAGTGGTAGCCGTGAAACGTTCCATGGTGGACATCTCACGCTGAAATTCCGGACGGTAGCTGTTCATGGCCTTATTGTGACTCAATCTTCGCTACGGAAAAATCCCCCCAACGATTCAAGTGGAGTGCGGGAATCACCTCCGGTCCGGAACGGAGCAAGTTCACGGCGCATCTTCTCCAGAGTCATCGACTGGACGATGGCGCGCCCCGGACCACGCAAGGTTGCAAGGAAGAGACCTTCTCCTCCAAAGATGGCAGTCTTGATTCCACCGACATACTGAATGTCGTAGTCGACTGAATCATCAAAAGCAACAATGGATCCGGGCTCAATCTGCAGCATCTCCCCTGCCTTGAGATCGAACTCGACAAAGTCACCTCCACCATGGACAAAGACAAGCCCCGGGCCTGTGAACTTTTCGAGAATAAATCCTTCTCCCCCAAAAAATCCGGAGCCCAACTTCTTCACCAGAGCGATATTGAAAGTTACTGTTGTTTCGGCAAACAGAAATCCGTCACGCTGACAAAGCAGGCTCTGACCGGGATTCAGGGAGAAAGCTTTCACACGTCCGGGATAATTCCCCGCAAACCCGACTTCACCCGGATGATCGCAACGGAAGTAGGTCATGAACAGAGACTCGCCCGCCAGCTTTCTCTTGACCGCTCCCCAGATCTTATCGCCAATGGTTTCCCCCGACATCCGGGTTTCCCAGTGTACAGAAGGAGTCTTGTAGACCATCTTTCCGGCTTCGGCATAGAGTTGCTGACCGGGCTTCAGATGGACACGGGCAATCTGAAGGTTGTCACCTTCAATGTCGTAGCTCAGAGGCTGAGTGATGGATGTCCCATACCCTGTCTGGCTGGAAGCCGTCATCAATGCCCCGCAGGTAGGGCAGAAACGTGCATCATCTGAAACTTGTGAACCGCATTGTGTGCAGAATGCCATATGTAAAAAGTGACTACCCGGAATTACGCATTCCGGGTAGCCGTTGTTCCCTTTTTCTGTTCTCCAGAACTACTGCTTCACAGAAATTGTAGTTCGTTGATTGTACGGAGCATTCACATGATTGTTAGGAATGCTTCCCAGAATCACTGATAAAGGAATAGCATCCCCAGGAGCTGTATTCTCCGGAATTCTGACATTGATCTGCCAGACCCCGATCAGCCCTGGAGCCAAACCGGAATACTGGATGTTGCCGTCTGGAACAAACCCGGCCCCAATCACGACACGAGGAACAGGACCGTGTACCTGTTGACCCGGAACATTGCCATCATCCGGTGCTCCGGCAACGGAACCCAGTCCGGTTCCATAGAGAGTAATGATGTCTCCCCGTTTTGCCGGGTTGGATGCAGAGTTGATGGATCCATCCTGATTGGTTGCTGCTAGCTGGGCAGTTCCGTTTCCTGCGGAAGTAAACAGACCCGGAGCATACGGACCCATGGGAATCAGGCCTGTAGCCAGAATCTGTCCGGTAGACTCCCGGATTACCGATACATCCATCGAACCTGAACTGGGAGCGTTGTTCGGAATCAGGAAATTGATCTGTCCGGGAGAAACAAAGTGCAGAGGCACAGGCTGACCATTCAGCAGGACTTGAGTATCTGCCAGCGACTTCGGCATCGGCACAGTGCTGAAGGCAACAGTCTGATCAGCAAGAGTGACACCGGATGCACCCAGTGAACCATAGGCTCCAGGAGACAATGCACGTGCCCCCTGCCCTTCTGTGCCAATAAAGTTCGCTGCATTTCTGACAATGACAGATGGATAGTGGATGGCAACCCGATTGGCGGCATCCGCCAGATAGAGTGCACCAAAATCATCTACCGCCACACCCAGCGTCGGTAGTCCGGTTCCAATGGCGAAATTGGAACGTGGATTTAGTACCAGATCCGTATAGATGGGATAGCGGACAACCTGCTGGGCAAGGGTATTCGTCACCCAGATTTCTCCAGTCCGGGGAGTGATGTATACAAAGTGCGGATTCCGCAATGCCGCAGTGTTCACACCTGTGGTGATGGCAAAGGCCGGAAACGGATAGTTACCCTGAACGGGTGCATTGTCAAAAATTGCGATGCGATTCTTTCCGGCATCAGCAACGTAGAGCCGGTACTCAGCATCAAAGGCAAGTCCTCGTGGAGTCGTCAGATGCCGTGTATCCCCAGCATTGACCGCAAATGAAGTAAAGTCCGGTTGCCCAAATACCGTGGAGGCAGCCTGTCCATTGGTGAAGTTCCCTGCTTCATCAGGTTTAAACAGCAGAACTCGATTGTGAGCAGCATCGGAAACTGCCACATTTCCGTTTGGAGCAATGGCAATTCCAAAAGGCAGAGCCATATGTCTTGAGCTGGCATCCGTCACCCTGGAAGCAAAATCAGCCTGCCCCAAAACCAGATTTGCTTTTCGACGTGTTCCCTCCGGCTGATCAAACGGAGACGGGAATCGAAGAATCCGTCCATTCCCGGAGTCTGCCACGAAGAGATTTCCATACTGATCGACGGCCACATCTGATGGAAACCGCAGGCTTCCTTCATTGCGTTCGCCGGGTTCATTAAATGGAGAGTTCTCCTGTGTTTGATAAGCAGAATCCTGTCCAATCACGATATCTGCGCGTCCCCCGGTGATCAGAGTCCGGACATCCCGAAATCCAAGTACACGATGGTTGGCAGTATCCGCAACATAAAGGCGATTTCCATCGAGAGTGATACCTCCACCACTGGCATAGCTTCCCGCCACCCCAGAGATGGCAGAAAATCCGTTGAACAGATAGAACTCACGACCTTCGACAAAGTTGGGGGAGTTCCAGGAATAACTCACCTGTCCAAAGAGCTGCATGGCCTGGTTAAAGTTGGGGGCACCCGCCAGACGAATTACTCGGTGATTCCCGGCATCTGCAACATACATTTCGCTGGCCGCAGAGTTAAATGAAAAGCTGGTTGGGAAAAGAAAGGTATTGGCACCGGATTCACGCCCGCCTGCATTTTGTTTTCCTGAAGTAAAACTTTGCTGCCCAATCACCATGCTCATGGATGGCGAAAATTGTTTTGCTTCGGTTGGCCATTCATCAAAAGGTGGATAAGCAACAATGCGATGAGCTGCTGCATCAGCGACCACCAGAGAATCTCCCCATACACCAATTCCTTCTGGAGGAACAATAGCACCGGTTTCTGTAATCCCCAGAGTGATTCGGTTGACAGGAGTTGTGGGGGGGGCGGGTTGTCCAGTAGCGGTAGAAACCAGTCCGACAATGCGAGTTGCTTCTTTTCCATTTGTAAACGGAGGAAGATAAACCATCACCCGGGCCAGAGAATCGGAGACATAAATCCGTCCTTCCGGATCTGTGGTGATTCCGTTTGGAGCATTCAGAATTTTTTTATTAATTCTGGCGGCTGGATTTGTGCCTGTTGTCCGTGATTCAAAGTTTTCCTGACCCAGCACCAGATCAGCAGCGGGGAAATTTCCGCCAAGCGTTGCTGCCGGGAACCGCAAAACCCGGTGATTCACCGGGTCAGTCGTCCACAGGTTACCCCCGGCATCAAGATGCAGCGAGACACGGAACATACGGTTAGTGGCGACAAAGCTGAGTCCCTGAGCAGTGGGTGCGGCAGATCCGCCATTGGCAGCGCGGGAAGAAAAGTCAGCCTGTCCGACAACCAGATCCGGCATGACCAGTTCCGCACCTTCGTCCTTCTGGTCGAACGGCTTGCGATATCGCAACAGCCGGTTGTTGCCAGAGTCCGCCACCCAGAGGTTTCCATTAGCATCGACGGCCAGGCCGGTAGGTGAATTCAGACCAGTTGAGAGGCTGGTGCCCGGACCAAGAGCAAAAGTGGAAAAGAAATCCCGCTGCCCGATCACCAGATCAGCCTGCTTGGCATTCTCTCCATCCACCGCATTCCTCCAGGCAAGAATCCGGTTATTACCGGAATCTGCCACATAGAGAATGGCCGGAGAGGAAGTAGTATCGACAGCTACTCCGAAAGGCTGGAAAAGCTCCCTGCCTTCCACAAGATTTGGATTCACGGTGGAGATGGGGATCTGAGGAGATCCAAGAACCCGGCCGGGAGTTCCATTCAACGATGTCTGGGCTGCACTGGAAGAAACGGTGAGCACCGCCAGCCCAAGGGAGAGCAGGAGTCTTTTTTGATTCATGAAAGTTCAGGCACCCTGATGCGATACCTGAACTAGGAATACCATGCCTTATGAGGCCCGGCAATGAAGGAAGGTTCTATGACTTCGGGGAGATACCAGGCATTTCGTACGGAGATTTTCCGTCGAAAATATCCTGAAAAACATCCAGGATCGGTTGATGCAATGTTCCATTCGTAGCAAGCAGATGCTGGGATGTTAGTTGGTGAGCGGCTCCATCCATGGTGGAAATACGTCCGCCAGCCTCTTCCAGAATCACAATTCCGGCGGCCATATCCCACGGATTTAATCCAAACTCCCAGAAGGCATCCAGCCGCCCACAAGCAACATAGGCAAGATCAATCGCTGCCGCGCCAGCCCGGCGTACACCGTGGCTCATCATCGCCAGTTGGTAATAGAAGTGAATGTTTACATTCTGGTGACGACGACGGGAGGGAAATCCGGTGGCAACCAGACAATCATCAATGCGTTGCGCCCGGGAAACTTCGATCTTTTCTCCGTTCAGAAAAGCCCCAGCTCCGCGCTCTGCAGAAAACATCTCATTCCGGGTTGGATCAAAAATCACTCCGGCAATCACCTGACCTGCTTTTTCCAGACCAAGTGTGACGTTATAAACAGGGAAGCCATGAGCAAAGTTAGTGGTTCCATCCAGAGGATCGACATACCAACGGTACTCGCTGGAGGTCTGCTGTCCGCCGCCCTCTTCCGCCACAATTGAATGCTCCGGAAAATGCTGCTTTAGTCTTTCAACAACCAGAGCCTCAGAAGCACGATCCGCTGCTGTGACCAGATCATAATCGCCTTTGAGTTCATACCCGATTTTGCGGGCAGCAAAGTCAGAGAGCAGTGCTCCTGCTTCTTTGGCTATGTCAATTGCAGTAGATAAAAAATCGCTCACTCTTTATTCCGATACTTCGTAGAGATACTTAATGTCGTGTTTGAAGATGAACAGGTTGGGACCATCTTCGCGGGTCAGCCGTATGAAGCCAGTATCAAAAAACTCCAGCCGTCCGATTAATTCTTCATTGCTGGTTAATCTGACACAAACTTCAGACTGCTGATCGACAAGCCCTTTCAGATACTTCGACTCTTCCAAAGTGGCGGAAGGGGCTTTTGTTTTGGCTTTACTCATGACGGACGAGAGAACTCTCATAATATCCGCTACGCGTAAATACCTGCAAATTATGCAATGCGGGATCAATAATTTCGATGCGGATCTGATGAAAGGGGGTGTTACTTTTCGGCAAGTTTCGCGGATACCATGCAAACAGATACTGAGTTCTCAAGTCAGAAAGAATCTCGGTAAAGGCCCGATCCAGATCTTTCCCCAAAGTTGCTGCCAGTGTCCGGCCTCCAGTCTGAAAAGCCAGAGAGGTCAGTGCATTCTCACCACCGATATTTCTTCCGGCATTATTTCGGATTGGCTGAATGACAATGGGGTAAATCACCGTATCCGCCCGCTGCGCAGATTGCAGTGCATGACGGAACTGATAAGCAGATGTTGTGTCACCACCATCCGTCACAACGATAATTACTTTTCTGCCCTTCCGGTCATCCAGATCTTTTGATGCAAAGTGAATCGCGTCATAGACGGAGGTTCCGGCCTCACCTTTCAATTTCTTCAGGGCATTATCAATCCTGCTCTGTCGACGGGTGAAACCAACCAGCTGGCGAGTTTCATAATTGAACGCATAGAGTGATGCAGTGTCCTTTGTATTGCCCTCTGCAAACAACGCGCGAGTGAATCGTTTGACTGATTCAATTTCCAGCGGCAGGTCTTTCGCTGTCGATCCTGATGCATCAATCAGAATGGCTACGCTGAGAGGCAGTTCCGTAGATCTCTCAAAGGCTGCAATCTCCTGGCGTACTCCGGAATCCCAGATCTGAAACTGTTCCTTCTGCAACGCCCCTACAAGGTTTCCAGAACTGTCTTTCACCGTTGCTACGGCACGCACCATCTGCACATCCACTTTGATTGTCGGGAGTTGTGCGAGCATCAATGCGAGAAGAAGGGTGTTCACGGTTGTGATGATCCTACACGGATAACACTGTCATCCCAATCTCCGTCCACCCATACTTCCCCATCCGCAAAATGCTCTTTTTTCCAGATGGGAACCAGTTTCTTCAGGCGGTTGATCCCTTCTCGAGCAGCTTCAAACGCAGGACCACGATGCGGTGCAGTAACGATAATCGCCACCGATGTTTCTCCGATGTCCATTCGTCCCAGACGATGAATCATGGCAATCCTGCCGATGGCGTGACTTGCTGCAATCTCCCGGCCGATCTCAGCCATCATTTTCACAGCCATCGCCTCATAACACTCATAGTCCAGATATAACGTGGGACGGCCTTTGGTATTGTTCCGAACCACTCCTTCAAAATTCGTGATGGCACCATCTTCTCCACGAAGAATCTTGCGGGCAATCGACTGACTGTCAATGGGGACGCGCGTCAACGCAAAAAAGTTGCCTGTATCCTTATCTTCAATGAAATGTGTCCAGGGACTGCTTCCTCCGCTGACAGGAGGCAGAAATGCTACTTCATCGCCATCAGTCAAAGGAGTGGATGGGTCTGAAAATTCCTGATTTCTGGCCAGTACGATGGATGAGGCCAGACGCTGGAGTTCCGGATAACGGGCAACGTATTTTTCAAAAAGTGTTGCCAGCGTTACTGAAGAATCCAGGTGGATGATTTCTTCTGCTGAACCTGTCAGATCTCTGACTGAACCAAAAAATAGAACACGAACCGTCACCTCCTCATTGTCGCGTTTTCAGGAGGCACAAAGGATTTGGTCTATTCGTGACGCAAGGCGACGACAGGATCGAGTCTGGCCGCTTTATTGGCAGGCCACAATCCGAAGAAGATGCCCACAAATACGGACACGCCTACTCCCAGTACAGCAGACCACAGCGGAACGGATACGGGCAGATTGGGAAAGACAAACCGGGATCCGGCAGAAATCAGCCATCCGAATGTCATGCCCATCAGCCCACCCACAAAAGTCAGCACAACAGCTTCCGTCAGAAATTGCGTAATGATGTCCGATCGCTTTGCGCCAAGTGCTTTTCTGATCCCGATTTCTCGCGTACGTTCGGTCACAGACACCAGCATGATGTTCATCACACCGATTCCTCCAACCAGTAGTCCAATGGAGGAAAGGACAATCATGACCAGTGCTGTCATGGATGTGATCTTCCGGAAATCCCCGATCATCTGTTCCGCACTGGAGATGTAGAAAGTGTCTGGCTTGTCATAAGCAACCCTGCGTTCCTGCCGGAGGATTCCACGAATCTCATCCGCAGCCTGACTCATCCGTCCAGGTTTTGCCACAGCCATCACCAGGTGCTCTTCTGCTTTGGGAAACTTCTTTCGCAGTGTCCAGTATGGAAGCAGAGCACGGTTATCCCGCTCACCGAGCGCCGCTTGTGGACCTCGTTTCAGCACTCCAATGACCTGATATCGCTGTCCATCGATCTCTATCCACTTTTGCAGAGGATCTTCTGTCGAAAACAGTCCTTTGTAGACATCTTCAGAAATGACTGTCACCGCTGCCCGGCGCTGGTTCTCATTTTCATTGAAGAAACGTCCCACCAGAAGCTCTGCCTGACCGGATTGAGCATATCCTTCATCGGTACCATTCAGTTCCAGCTGATAGTATTCATTGTTCTGATAGCGCGCCTTGAAGATGTTGTTCCAGGGTGCGAACAATAGCGGACTCACCGATGAACACTCGCGACACCTCTCCCGTACAGCGCGGAACTGTTCATAACTGATCGGCTTCCGCATGCGTTCTTCCGGTGAACGGTTGCCAACCACCACTCCTACACGAAACTTGAATACCAGAAGCGTGTTTGTTCCGAAGGATTGCAACACTCCGCTGACTGCCCCATCAAAGCCCGTCAGGATAGAGCCGACACCGATGATTGTTCCCGTTCCGATAATGACCCCGAGAATCGTCAGAAACGCACGCAGTTTATACGCACGCAACGTATCGAACGCAAGAAGTACAGATGCAAATGTCGTGGACTGTTTCATGCTTCCGCCCGTAAGGCTTCGATGGGATCCAGCCGGGATGCCTGTCGTGCCGGATAGATTCCGAAAAACAATCCGACGGCAGTTGAAAGCGTGACAGAAATAACCACCGAAGATACAGGCATGCTCATCGGAATGGAAGTGGTACTACTAACAATCATCGCAATGGCTCCGGCGATTCCCACACCGAACAGACCACCAATTCCTGACAGGATGGACGACTCAATCAGGAACTGCCAGAGGATGTCGGAGCGGCGAGCGCCGAGTGACTTCCGGATTCCGATCTCATGCGTTCTTTCCGTTACCACTGCCAGCATAATGTTCATGATGACCACCCCGCCGACCACCATGAAGATGCTTACGACGGCCAGCGCAGTGGCCGCAATGGCCCCTGTCATCTGATCCCATGCCTGGGATAGTGAATCCGAACTGATGATGGCAAAATTGTCTTCCTGTGTGGGTTTTAGCTGACGGAAGGCACGCAGCAGCATCGTCATCTCATCCTGTGCCTGGAAGAGGACAGAGTGATCCATGGCGGTTGCCATGTAAGAGATTCCCTTCCGTGAGCCATAGGTCTTGAAAAAGGACTCAATCGGAATCATGACGAAGTTGTCACGGGACTGGCCGAAGACACTTCCCTGCGCGCGGGCGACTCCGATCACCGTGTACTGACGCCCATCCACGGCCAGAGTCTTTCCAATGGGATCTACCCCTTCGAAAAACCTCCCTCTGATATCCTCTCCAATGAAAGCAACAGAAAGATGTCGCAGGTTATCGTTTTCCGTAAAGTAACGCCCTTGTTCAATCTGGGTATTGCTGATGACTCCCATGTTGGGTGTCACGCCTTGCAGACTCACTCCATCCAGGCGATCACCAACAGCCGCCACAGGTACCCTCCGGAAAGTCTGCATTCCCAGTTCGCCCACCAGCTTTGCTTCTTTCCGGATGAACTCGTATTCTTCCCTGCGTAGTTCAGGATTCTTTTTCTCCAGTTCCAGGTATTTTTTGGGATCCCAGTTTCCAATAAATGCCATTCGTACAACCCGGAATCCATTGGCCCCCATATCCGAAACATTCTGGGCGATATAAAGATCCATGCCGTGGATAATCGACATCACTGCAATCAGTGTTGTGGTCGCGAGAATAATTCCAAGAAGAGTCAGGAAACTCCGGAGCTTGCTGGATTGAAGCGAGCCAAGAGCGACACCGACCGCTTCACGGAGAGAAGCGTTGCCCTGCACGTGCTGGAAGACGCAGACTCAGGGGAGTTTGTTCCTTGAATTTAAAGCAGGAGGAAAAGATTTTTTGGAGAGGGATTCCGGGCTGGAGATTTTCAGGTCAGCCCGGAGCCAGAAGAAGAAACGAAATCAGGCTTCTGCTTTCCAGCCGTAGGTTTTATATTCCCACTCGATGGAATCGCCCTTCACGGTCAGCAGACCAAATCCTTCGGGATGCCCCAGCCGGGCGCCTTTCCACCACCCACCGGAGACAGCACCAGAGGTGATGTACTGACAGCCATTGTAGTGAACCACTTCCCGAACATGGGTATGTCCCTGAAGAACAGCCTTCACATTGTATTTGCTGAGGAGATCCAGAACATCCTTTGTGTTCACGACTACCGTTCCCTTATTCGGCATTCCCTGAGCCTGCAGGAACTGGACCATGGTGGTCACCAGTGCAATATGGGCTGTAATGACAATCGGAGTCTTGGTGCCTGTCTTTTCGAGATCGTTCTTCAGCCAGTCGAACTGTTCAGGATCAATCTCACCCCGGTACCCACGTCCATCGACACCGATGGAATCCA
Source organism: Bryobacteraceae bacterium (assembly GCA_037190045.1). GTDB lineage: Bacteria > Acidobacteriota > Terriglobia > Bryobacterales > Bryobacteraceae > JAPKYZ01. The sequence continues at coordinate 398,086 of JBBCIQ010000005.1, forward strand.
GCTGGATGAAGTGCCATCCCTTGTGATCGAAGGAAGAGTAACGGGCACCAATCCTGTCTTCATACATCTTCTTCCCATACATCGGATCATTCAGTTCCACTTTGCCATTGGGAGACAAGCCATAGACATCATGATTTCCGGGAACCTGATAGAGAGGAGCATTCAGTCCCTTGATAGTTTTCAAGTAGAGATCAAACAGATCTTTTGCGCGTACCGGACCTTCTGCCGAGATATCGAAAACAAGATCCCCGCCAGCAATGGAAAAATCGGGATTCAGTGCATTGATTGCTTCAAAGGCTTTTTCACAGCCTTCCCGTGCACGCAGTTCAGGCTGGATATGCGGATCGGTGAAGTGGACAAAGCGGAAGCTGCCGGGAGCAGCTACGGAAACAGGTGCTGCTATGGCTGCACCAAGAGAAAGGCTCAGAAAGTGTCTACGTTCCACTTTCTGAGCCTAAATCAGAAGAATGTCAGTTCAATGAAGGTTAAGCTGCACACTCGCCGCGGCCAAGCTGCAACGAGAAGTCCTCATCATCACCCCAGTCACGGAACATCTCTGGCGCGGATTCATCCGGCTTTGCAAGATCCACCATCATTTCCTTGAAGGTCTGCACTTTGTGCCTTAGGACATAGTCACGGAACCGTTCACCGGGAAGACGATTGGCCACATAGTGATCCAGCACTCTTTCGAGAGCTCGTGTCGTATTCCGGGCTGGAATACTCTGAATCGCAAGTCCAAAGCGCTGTTCACCTGTAGGCTCAGTCGCTCCACCCAGCAACATCATGTAGTAAGGTACTTCACGACCATTGATTTTGCGGGCATTTCCGTAGAAACCAAAATCTCCGGTCCAGTGCTGCCCACATGAGTTCGGGCAACCGGAAGCATGAATCCGCAGAGTGTCCACACCGGCATCGGGGTGCTTCTGCAGATATTCCTTCATGGAAGACTTCAGAGCAGCGCCAAGATTCATCGTCTTGGTCAGTGCCAGATTACAGGAATAGGCACCGGGACAGGTAATCGGATCATCCAGTTCAGCAATCCCAGGTTCAGCCAGATCATGTAGCTTCAGATAGGAGTAGACCTGCTTCACACGACCGACAGGAACAAAAGTAATGTAGGCGTTCTGGTCGATTCCCAGGCGAATCAGTCCATCGCCGGAACGGCGAGAGACTTCTGCAATGGCACGCATCTGTGAAGAAATCAGGTTGCCCTGATCTGTTTTGATCGCAATGGCAACATAACCTTCCTGCTTCTGTTCGATGACGTTTGAACGCAGCCAGTGATCATAATCCGGATCCGGTGTGGTATCCAGAATCGGCAGTTCAGAACCATCGGTCAGAGGTTGAGGATTGGCCGTATAGCCACCGAACCCTTCTGGAACTTCCTCAGGAATTGGCACACCGCCGTTTTGCAGAACGTCGGCATACTCTTCTTCCACTTTTTCCTTAAACCAGTCCCAGCCACGTTCCTTGATGACAAACTTCAGGCGGGCCTTGTTGCGGTTCTGGCGATTACCCCACTTGTTGAAAACACGCAGAACAGCTTCTGTCCGCTGCACCAGAAATTCAACAGGAAGGAACTCATCCAGAAGTTGCGATTCTACAGGCATCGGACCCAGTCCACCGGCAGCGACGACACGGAATCCTCGCTTGCCATCCTGAATGCGGGCGTCCAAACCAAGATCATGAATACCCAGAGCCATGTCCTGTTCGGGTGCACTCTGGAATGCAATCTTGAATTTTCGGGGCATGCTGTCGGTCAGCTCTTTATGCAGGAACGCAAAGGCAACCTGACGCATGTAGGGACGGACATCAAAAACTTCACTCTTGAGGAGCCCGGCAAGGGGAGATCCTGTTACATTCCGGACTGTGTTGTAGCATGCTTCACGCGTTGTGAGCCGCACATCAGCAAGTTTGTGCAACAGATCGGCGACACGCAGAGTCGGAATAAAATGATACTGGAGGTTCTGACGGGTTGTCAGATGCCCTTTTCCTTCCGCAAATTCATCAGAAATATCAGCCAACTGATCCATCTGATGAGCAAGAAGCTGACCCCCCGGAACCTTGGTCCGGATCATGTGAACGTCGGGCTGACGCTGACCATAAACACCACGGCGCAAACGGAACCCACGAAACTCATCTTCGGTAATCCGTCCTGCTACGTAATCTTCCGCATTTTTTCGGAATGCTTCGATATCCGCACGAACAGTCTGTTCATATTCCAATTCCAGATTTTCAGCTGCTGTAGTGACCATTCCACCTCTTCTCCATAGAGAATGACCAAATTGTATCACCCGGAAGAATAGATGGAAAATCCAGCAGCCAGGTAGATTAATCGCGAACAGATTACTTGTCGATTATTGAATGAACTCCAGCGTGGTAATCCAACAGGAAAGAGTAAAGATTCGGTTGCGCTCGTACTGTAGCTCATGTACATTTGTACTGGTAAAAAGTCGATCAGCCGGATTCTGGGCGGATGGGCGAAAGGAGACTGCATGAAAAAACTGATTGTGAGTACATTCACCGTTGCAGCATTTTTTGCAATGAGTGCGACGGCAGCAGAATGGCAGGGCACAATTTCTGATGCAAAGTGCGGCAAAGGCCACGCTGATGCCTCTGAAAAGTCAATCAAATGTGTTCAGGGCTGCGTAAAAGGTGGACAGGCACCTGTTCTGGTTGTGGGAGATCAGGTCTTCAAGATCAAGAACGCCGACAAGGTAAATGATCACCTCGGTCACAAAGTAACGGTCACCGGCAAGCTGGATGGTGACACGATTACTGTTGATTCAGTAAAGATGTAATTTGAGTTTCTGATAGATCAAAAAGGACGGCTTCGGCCGTCCTTTTTGCATTTAGTTGTGTTCTTTTACTGAAGCTTTCCTCGGGCATCTACCTGCCAGCATTCCTCAACCACTTCCCCACGGACTCCATAAACTTTTTCATGAAGGTTGACCACAACACAGATGTGATTGGGAAGAATCCGCAGTCTGTCTCCTACTTTCCAAGGCTCCGCAGTTTTGACAAACCCATGTTCCTCATTCATCTTCTGGAACTCTGCCGGACCGTTCAACACCAGTCCGAATCCATCGCCACCCGTCGCCAGGCGGTCTGAAGAGAATGTCTTCGATCCACCATCAATGATTACCTGACCATCCACCGCAGTGGATACAACCGTCACAATCACAGAAGCGGCACACTCCGTCAGCGTACAACTCCCGATTTCGACAGAATTTCTGTCATTGAAGATATAGGTTCCGGGCCGGATTTCCGTCATACCGTAGATTTCGTGAGAGTGCGCCCAGGACGGGGTGGAACCACCGGATACAATCCGAGGCTGATGCCGGTTTGCCACTTCATTGATGGTTTGATTTAAGTCATGCAGGGCAGACAATCCTTCATCATCCAGACTTTTGATATGCCCCGGATAAAAAGCAATCCCTTCCCAGGAGAGGTTGGGAAGCTTCCGGACGCCACTAATCAGTTCATCCAGTTCGTGATCCGGGCGAACACCGACTCGCCTCAGACCAACATCAATCTCCGTGAGAATTCCAATTTCCACTCCGGCAGTCTTTGCAGCATCTGAAAGAGGCTGGGCAATTTCCAGGGAATCGAGAGACATCAGCAGCCGTGTTTTCCGGGCGACTTCTGTCAACCGAGAAAGCTTCTGCTGACCGAAGGTGGGATATGCCACCAGCAGTTCCTGTGGATTAGCACGAAGCATCACTTCTGCTTCACCGGGCTTCGCCACAGTCAGCCCTACAGCTCCGTACTGAAGCTGCTTCTGTCCAAGGGCTGGAATCTTGTGTGTCTTGGTATGGGGCCGAAGATTCAACTGGTGTTCTTTTGCATACGTGGACATCTGGAGCAGATTTCGCTCCATCACATCCAGGTCAATCACCAGGGCTGGGGTATCAAGGTCGTGAATGGTCATTTAACGAGCAAACTTCAAAGATAACTTGCCACCGGATCCTTTGTAGAACAGTTCCAGATTTTTCTGCTTATGCTTTCCTTCAAAAAGGAAATAAAGCTGTCCAGTCAATGGTTCTTTTATTTCCTTTTCAGGGAGAACTTTCTTTTCCAGAGTTGCCAGAAGAGGATTCGTTTTTTCACCAGCTCCATTTGTAGTTGAAGCTTTTGCGAATTCCGGATTTGCAGTCGTACTCCCTATTGATCCTCCCTGATCCGGCATTCCCATCGGACGTCCTCCACCCATGCCTCCCCAGGGAATGGTTCGCTGCTGGGTCATGATTCCAGTGCCCTCTCCGGGGCGAGTGGAGACGATCAGCGCTCCAGCTCCTGCAATCTGTGAGGGCACATAGGGAGCGGATTTCTGTCCGTCTTTTTCTGAGAGAAGAAGAAAGTCATCCAGTGATACTTTGACCGTCTCTCCGTTACGGGGAGTCAGAGTCACTTCAACTACGATGAATCCCTGATCCATATCCATGCCGACTACGGATTTCACTTCTTCTTTTGTGAGAAAGGCTTTTGCTTCAATCCCGACATTATCATTACCCGTACGACCCGGAGTCTGAGGTTTGCTGGCTGCAAATGACACACCAGCAGTAAGTAAAAGAAGGAATGCGATTTTCATTCCAGTCTCCTTTTCCGGAAAGATTCAGCCCTTCCATTCTGACACCATCGGCAATCACCTTCCTTGCTGAGTGATTTGCTCTTCCGAACCGCTGCTTCATTTGGAAATTTTTACTAACTTTTGGGAATTTTCATCAGCAATTATCAAGGAGGTAACGATGAATATTTTGTGAAACCAAATCCCTATTGGAATACTCAAAAATAAGTGGGACGTGTTGCTTCATTTTTTTTGTGCCTGATTTTCTGCAATCATATTTCTCTGCTTTCAGCATCAGATAAATCTTTATTTTCAACTGCTTCCAGCAGTGAGAATTCATCATCCGCTTCAACTTCTTCATCTACCGCGCCTCCTGATCTTCAGGAGGATCCAAAAGCAGTCAACTGGAATGGGCTGGCCGCTCAATCCGGTCTTTTTTTAGGAATCCAACATGGTTTCCGGCTCATGACCGAACCAGGGACCCGGGCGGGAATGAAAGGACCATTTTTCCGGGACTACATGCTTTCCGTGGGAAACATGCATGGATGGAGTGATGGGGATCCATTCATGGTCAATTACGTCGGCCATCCGTTACAGGGAGCCGTGGCCAGCTTTATCTGGATCCAGAATGATGCCCAGCGCTATCGTCTGGCGGAATTTGGAAAAAACAAGGATTACTGGAAAAGCCGTCTGCGGGCTACAGCATGGTCATGGGCATACAGTACACAGTTCGAACTCGGCCCCCTCAGTGAGGCTTCCATTGGAAATGTGCAAAATACCTGGCCACAGCAAGGTTTTGTCGATCATGTGATCACTCCATCCGTGGGTCTTGGATGGACGATTATGGAAGACTTTCTGGATAAACACGTAATTCTTCCTTTTGAAAACAGAGTAGAAAACAACTGGGCTCGCATGATGGTGAGGAGCTGGCTCAATCCGGGCCGCAGCATGGCGAATGCAATGGCATTTCAGGTTCCTTGGAAAAGAGACACTCGTGCAGGAATCTATTCCTACACAGCTGCTACACATAAACCCAGAGTTCCTTCAGTGGATGACTTGAGTTCGCCCCGTGAATTGCCTACTTTTGAGTTCACCACTCAACCTGTCTTGCAAAAATTCGGATCTAACTATTGCCTGGGCGGTGGAGCAAATGGTGCATTCCGGCTGAATACTAACTGGCAACTGGTGGTTGATGTCAGTGGATGTACTGTGTACGGACTGGGAGCAAACAAAAGCGGAGACACACTGCTGTATCAGGTGGGACCACGCTGGAAACCAGCGCCCTCCAGAAAATTCAGTCCATATGTCGAAGTTCTGTTTGGTGGACATAAAATCACCCAGACCTATACTGATCCTGCAATGAAGCAAGATTGGGAGATGCGGCGCAATCAGGAAGAAGCAAAAGGTTTGCCGCCACCCAAACCAGATTTTATGGACTTCCAGGAATCGAATGCGCTGGCACTCAAGGCAGCTACAGGTGTGGATCTGAAGCTGACGTCCGCACTGGCATTACGGCTGGCCAATCTCGGCTATGTCCGTACCTGGACTTCACCGATGAATGGTGTCAACTTCAACAATGGAGTGCAGTTCACGTCCGGAATTGTCCTCCAGATGGGCACCTGGTAGTACTGCACATTACAGGCTCTCAGGGAAGCATCGGTACAATGGAATCAACCCGATGATTCCAGAATTCATCCCTGAGGGTCTTACCTTCGACGATATCCTTTTATTACCAGCGCATAGCGCGGTACTGCCTTCTGAAACCGACACCCATACTCAATTCAGCAAAAACATTTCACTCAATATTCCAGTAGTCAGTGCGGCAATGGACACCGTGACGGAATCTCACATGGCGATAGCACTGGCGCAACAGGGTGGAATTGGCGTGATCCACCGCAATATGTCCATTGAGCGACAGGCGGAGGAAGTAGACAAAGTAAAACGATCTGAATCCGGCATGATTGTGGATCCGGTCACCATGGAGCCAGAGCAGCCGATTGAAGATGCACTAGCCGTGATGGCCCGCTTCCGCATTTCCGGCGTACCCATTGTCAAGGAAGGAAAGCTGGTTGGCATTCTGACCAATCGCGATCTTCGCTTTGAATCTGATTTCAAACAGCCCATCTCCAATCGGATGACGAAAGAAAATCTCATCACGGTTCCGGTGGGTACAACTCTTCAGGAAGCTGAAAAAATCCTTCACAAACATCGTGTGGAAAAGCTGCTTGTGGTGGACAGTGAGTTTAAACTCAAAGGCCTGATCACCGTCAAGGACATCCAGAAAAAGCTGAAGTATCCTTACGCAGCCAAAGACTCACAGGGAAGACTCCGTGCCGCAGCAGCAATCGGAACCACTGGTGATTTTCTGGAACGCGCACAGGAACTGGTCAATCGCAAAGTGGATGCGATCTGCATCGATTCTGCTCATGGTCATTCGCAACGTGTACTGGATGCAATTGAAGCAGTACGCAAACGATTCCCCGACGTTGAACTGATTGCAGGAAACATTGCAACACGTGAAGGCGCTCAGGACATGATTGACCGGGGAGTGAGCGGCATTAAAGTTGGCATCGGTCCCGGTTCCATCTGCACAACTCGTGTGGTTTCCGGTGCAGGTGTACCTCAGATTACTGCCGTTGCGGAAGCATGCAAGGCGGCTAAGCCAGCTGGTGTGCCAGTGATCTCTGATGGTGGAGTGAAGTTCTCCGGTGACGTGACCAAGGCAATCGCAGCCGGTGCAGACTGCGTCATGATCGGATCACTCCTTGCCGGTACGGATGAATCACCCGGCGAAACCATCCTCTATCAGGGACGTACCTTCAAAACATATCGTGGCATGGGTTCCATGGGCGCGATGAGTGGCGGCACTTCGGCAGACCGTTATGCCCAGGAAGCAACTGGAAAGCTGGTTCCGGAAGGAATTGAAGGACGCGTACCTTCCAAGGGACCACTGGCCGAATGGGTTTATCAGTTGGTGGGTGGTCTGCGGGCTGGCATGGGCTACTGCGGAGCAGCGACCATTCAGGATCTGCAGCAGAAGTCGAAGTTTACAAGACTCACCAGCGCAGGACTTCGTGAGAGCCACGTTCATGACGTCATCATCACGAAGGAAGCTCCCAACTATCGGCTGGAATAGCCGTTAGTTGTTTTCGTAAGTTTTTGCACGGACCTTGCCCTGGGCAAGGAAAATTTCAATCTCGGTCCCTTCAGGCGGTGGAGCTTTCAGAACAGTTCCATCGCCTGTTTTCACGATGGCGTAACCACGCTGAAGAATGGCAAGGGGACTTAGCTGCCGCAAGGAAGATTCCAGATACCTGTTTCTGAACTTCATCTGTTCAATCCGTAACCGCATCGCACGCACCGATGCCTCTTCCAGCCGTTGCAGTGCAGGCTTACCCTTCTCCAGCCGACCTTGCAGCAAACGAATCATGCACTGTTCCATGCTGTCCAACTTTGATCGATTCTCCTGCAGGCGGAATCGAAGATCGCCGCGATGCAGCCGCATCTCCAGCTCATCCAGTCGTTGTGCAAGCCGGTTCAGACGAAGCTGGATAAGCAGACGGCCTCGATCCATTCCCTGACGGTTTAGCTGATCACGAGATCGTGCCAGGAAAAGAGCCATTGCGCGAACCAGATGACGATGCTCATCATTGAGCTGTTCGTCACGAGACACAAGATACTGTGTGACAATTTCCGCAGCTGCAGAAGGAGTGGGGGCACGCAGATCGGCGACAAAATCTGCAATGGTGAAATCGGTTTCATGACCCACCGCAGAGATTACGGGGACTGAAGATCCGAAGATTGCACGCGCCACGGCTTCCTCATTGAAAGACCAGAGGTCTTCGAGTGAACCGCCTCCACGCCCCACAATCACCACATCTGCCCATGCGTTCTCAGAAAAGTATTCGAGGGCACGACAGATCTGTTCAACTGAACCTGCACCCTGCACCTGCGCTGGATAAAGACGAATATGCAGCCCGGGAGCACGACGTTCCAGAATGTGGAGCATGTCCCGGATGACCGCTCCGGTCTCTGAGGTGACGATGCCAATGCGTTGCGGATATCTGGGAAGCTCTCGTTTGTGCTCTGCATCAAAGAGACCCTCGTCTTTCAGTTGCTTCTTCAACTGCTCAAACGCAGCCTGCAAAGCTCCCAGCCCTTGAGGTTCAATGGCTTCAACAATCAGCTGATAATCGCCGCGGGGAGGATAGACTTCGACACGTCCTCTTGCAAGAACGGCCATGCCTTCCTGCGGCTTGACCCGTAGTCGCATGGCATTCATCTTGAAGCAGGCGCATTTGATCTGCGCCTGCTCGTCTTTCAGGGTGAAATACCAGTGCCCACTTGTTGCCTGCTTGACGCCGGAGATTTCTCCAGCTACCCAGACATCAGAAAATTCACCGGATAACAGATCATTGATTCGCCCGGTCAGTTGCCCGACAGTGAATTCCTTTCGGGACGGACCCAGCGATAACGAAAACTGTTCCACTCTCTGAATCTTACTTTGGACGCTGGCGCAGCTGGATTCCCAACTCACGCAACTGCTTGTCGTCCACGACGCTGGGCGCGTCACACATCAGGTCTGTGCCTTTGGCTGTCTTGGGGAACGGAATCACGTCACGGATGGTTTCTTCACCCAAAAGCAACATCACCAGACGATCAAAACCAAGTGCGATTCCACCATGTGGAGGAGCTCCAAATTCCAGAGCATCCAGCAGGAAACCGAACCGGCGTTTTGCTTCTTCACGGGAGAATCCAAGAGCATCAAAAACTTTGGACTGCACATCCTGACGATGAATTCGAATCGAACCTGATGCCAGCTCAATACCGTTCAGCACGATGTCGTAACTTTTTGCACGGCAGGCGCCAGGATCGGTGGTCAGCTTTTCGAGATCTTCATCCTTCACCGAAGTGAAGGCATGATGAGCAGCTACCCAGCGGTTTTCTTCCTCATCCCATTCAAACATCGGGAAATCCACCACCCACAGCCATTGCAGATTTTTGGGATCCAGAAGCTGATGACGGTCGTTGTACTTCCGTCCGGCATACAGTCGCAGATCACCCGCAGCCTTCAGCGCTGTCTCATGTGGACGCTGGCTCTTCAGCTCAGTCGGCCAGCCAGCCAGCAGCACCAGATCTTCTTCCGTTGCTCCGATGCGCTCCCGAAGCTTTGGCATCACTTCCGGGAAGTCCCGCTCCAGACGCTTCATGTCATCAAAGACACGCAGGCCCTTTTCCTGCCCATATGCCTTCAGCTCATCGCGTTCCTTACGGGAAATCTGACCCGTTTTCGGAGTCAGGATGGCCACCAGAGGCATGCCCGGCAGTGTCATTGGAACCGGAGCATCAGCAAAGAGATCTGCAACATCAAAGAGAGGAGGCAGACGCAGATCCGGCTTATCGGAACCATACTTCTGCATCGCTTCGTCGTACGTCATCCGGGGGAAGTCGTAGGTAATCTCGAATCCGCCAGCCTTACAGATGGCTTTCACCATCGGCTCGATAGTTTCGTAGATGGTTTCCTGTTGCGGAAAACTCATCTCCACGTCAATCTGCGTGAACTCGTACTGGCGATCCGCACGCAGATCCTCATCCCGGAAGCAGCGAACCAGCTGGAAGTAGCGTTCATATCCCGCAACCATGTAGAGCTGCTTGAAGATCTGGGGAGACTGCGGCAGCGCATAGAATGCACCCTGATTCAGACGGGCAGGAACCAGGAAGTCACGCGATCCTTCCGGTGTGGATTTTGTCAGGAACGGAGTTTCCAGTTCCAGGAATCCGGCACCATACATATACTGGCGCACTGCAAAAGCCAGCTTTGAGCGCGTAATCATGTTGTGCTGCATCTTCGGACGACGCAGATCAACGTAGCGATACTTCAGGCGCATCTCTTCGTTGACGTTGACATCGTCTTCCATGGGGAATGGAGGCGTCTTGGACGTGTTCAGAATCCAGATCTTGTCCACCACCACTTCCACTTCGCCAGTCTGAATGGCCGGATTCACGGTAGCAGCGGATCGCTCATCCACCAGACCTTCGACAGCAATCACATACTCACTGCGCACTTCTGCCGCACGGGTCAGCAGAGCAGGATCACTTTCTGAACGGAATACAATCTGCGTAACACCTTCACGATCCCGCAGGTGCATGAACAGCACTCCGCCCAGATCGCGAATGCGATGGACCCATCCCATCACGACAACGCGGTTACCCGCGTCAGATTTGCGAATCGCTCCGCAGTCATGGGTTCGGCGAAGGTCGCCGAGGAAATCAAGTTGAAGTTCTTCAGACATTCAGCAATTCGTCTCTTGTAATCTTTTTCTGTTCGCCAGTTGCCAACTCTTTCAGAGAATAGGCTCCGGCAGCGATCTCGTCATCGCCAATCAACAGAGCACTTTGTGCTCCTGTCTTATTGGCCTGTTCCAGTGCACGCTTCAGTTTGGAATCGGTAGAGAGCTCCACCCGGCGACCACGCTGGCGCAACTCATAAGCAAGCTGGGCACCATGTCGCAATGCAGCTTCACCCATGGTGGCGATGAAGATCTCTACCCCACCATCAGCCTTGATGGATCCTGCATCTTCTACAGCCATCATCAGCCGGTCTTCACCAATGGAAAATCCGATTCCGGGAGCAGGCACTTTCGATCCCAATGATTCAGCCAGTCCGTTGTAGCGGCCTCCACCCATGATGGAGTTCTGGGCCCCCAGTGCTCCATGTATGATTTCGAAAGTGGTGTGTGTGTAATAATCCAGTCCACGCACCAACCGTGGACGCACTTCATACGGGATAGCACGATCATCCAGTAACTGCCGGACGGTGGCAAAGTGATTCCGGCAATCATCATTCAGAAAATCATGAATGCTGGGTAGCTTTGCAATGATCTCTTCATCGTTGGGATCTTTGGAATCCAGCACACGCAGCGGGTTTGTTTCCGCACGGCGGCGATTATCTTCGTTGAGGTGATCCTTTACCGGAGCCAGTTCCTCACGCAACTTTGCGATGAATGCGGCTCGGCTTTGCTGATCTCCCACTGAATTGATGACCAGATGAAAATCATTCAGGCCACACGCTCGCAGAAGGACCGTGACCATTTCGATGACTTCCGCATCGATCACCGGAGATGGCGATCCGATGGCTTCCGCACCAATCTGGAAGAACTGCCGGAACCGTCCTTTTTGAGGACGTTCCCGACGGAACATCGGCCCGATGTAATAGAGCTTCTTGAGGCCCGGTTGCTGATCCATCCGATGTTCAATATAAGAACGAATGACCGAAGCCGTATTTTCCGGACGAAGCGTGAGCGATGTTCCGTCCCGGTCGGCAAACGTGTACATCTCTTTGGTCACAATGTCGGTTTCTTCCCCAACACCCCGTGCAAAAAGAGTTGTCTCTTCAAAGATCGGAGTCCGGATCTCTGCGTAGTTATATGCCCGAAAGACATCGTGAACACGAGCTTCTGCCTGATTCCAGATTGAACTTTGGGGAGGCAGAATGTCTCGCGTCCCTTTGATGGCGCGAATCATTGATTGTTTACTTCATCCCGATAAATTTTTGCTTTTTCGATGTAATGCTGCAGGTTCACTTCAAAGCGCTGTTTTTCTTCCGGCGTTACTTCCCGTCGCACTTTTCCAGGAACCCCCATGACGACACTGCCCGGAGGAACTTCCATGCCTTCAGGAACCAGTGCTCCGGCAGCGATAACACTGCCCTTCCCGATACGGGCTCCATTGAGCACAATGGCTCCAATGCCGATCAGGCAGTCATCTTCCACAATGCAGCCATGCAGCATCACCTGATGTCCCACCGTGACACGATTACCAATCACCAGAGGAATTCCTTCATCGGCATGAAGTGTGGAGTTGTCCTGAATGTTTGTCTGGTTTCCGATGCGGATCAGCCCGACATCGCCGCGGATGACGACGCAAGGCCACACACTGGATTCTTCCCCAATGGAGACTTCACCAATTACCTGTGCACTCGGATCAATATAGGCTGACGCGGCTACCTGGGCCACGTGGCCACGGTACGGCCGGATCATGTTCGTGGAATCTTCATTGTAACTTAGCGATGGGTTCCGGCTCCGGAAAAGTCCCGATACTCCTCATTGGCTGCTTCCTCCAGTAAGTCAGGGAACGGAGCAGCCATTCCAGCGGCCCGAACTGGAAGAATCGCAGCCACAGCGAACTCCACACCAGATTGACCACCCAGATTCCAATCACAATTGGAACCATCTGCCATCTTTCCAGCTTGTTGAACTGGCCCAATCCATATCCTCCATAGAAAATCACCGAACAAACCAGAGACTGGACGATGTAATTGGAAAATGCCATGCGACCCACATCCGCCAGTCGGGCAGTGACCCAGCGGGCATGATTGCTTTTCACCAGAAGAATCAGAAATGACGCGTATCCCAGCATCATCGTGATGCGCCCTGCATCCACCGCTGGACGGATGACAGCGGCTGCAATTGGTTCAAAATCCAGATCATAAAACACCTTCATGGCGAAGATATTGATGCAGAGTCCGGTGATTCCCCAGAGGGCAGCATGTTTCGCATAGAAAGACTTGCTTCTGTCGCCGGAAAGAATCCCTGAGCGGTAAAGAGCCATCCCCACCAGCATCATCGCGAACATATCCCAGCCTTGCGGGAAGTAAAGTGTAGAGCGCTGCGCTTCCCATGCCTGCTTCATCCGCATTCGCAGATTTTCCCCATAACTTCCCTGATAGGAATCCACCTGCCTCCGGATGTTTTCCTCTGAAATCTGATAGCGCGCATAAATACGCTCTGTGGATTCATTCTCCTGTCGCTGCAAAGCACGCGGTGGCTGCTGCTGATTTCTTTCCAGGATGAGGCTTTCTGTTTTTATCTGGATTGCCGACCAGGCTTCCTTTGATCGAACAATATAACCGGAGAAAAGAATCAGCGAGAGGATAACGGCAGTCAGGATCAGGCCCCGGGAAGACATGCATCGAAATACAAAAAGGACCAGGCCGAAAAGTGCAAAGGTATAAAGAATATCGCCCCACCAGATGGCATAGGCATGAATGGTGCCAAACATCATCAGCCACAGCATCCGACGGAAATAGAGGTCGGCTCCCCGGATGCCTGCTCCCAGATTTTGGGTACGTTCCAGAAAGATCATAGCGCTGGCGCCAAAAACCATCGAGAACAGGGCACGCATCTTCCCTTCCCCGAAGATAAACATCCCCATCAGGAAAAGACGGTTAACCGGATCATTGCCTCCCGCTACGTGAGGATCTGCATACCCCTCATGCGGGAAGGCAAATAACTGGATATTCATGAGAAGAATGCCCAGGAGTGCAAATCCCCGGATCACGTCAATGGAAAGGATTCTTTCAGAGGGCCGGGCCGGAGCGATAACAGGCTCGACCAACCCCGGAATACGGGACAAGGAATCCATATACAATCTACTGGCTTTACAATCAAGTGTATGCGGCGCGCCCTCCTGCTGATGGCAGCGATCACTATGGTCTCAACTGCTCAGAAATCTCCATTCACTATTCAGAACCTTCTTCAGGTCGTGCGGCTGGGTGAACCCGCGCTTTCTCCGGATGGAGAACTGCTGGCCTACACGGCCGGAACTGTGGATATCAATGAGAACAAGCAGATCCGTCATGTCTATGTCGTCCCGGTCAGTGGAGGATTTCCCCGCAAGCTGACCAATGAAGGAACGTCAAACGAACGGCCCCGCTGGTCTCCGGATTCGAAACAGATCGCTTATGTTTCCAATCGCGACGGATCTTCGCAGATCTGGATCATGAATGCGGATGGCTCCAACGCACGGCAGGTCACAAAACTTTCCACGGAAGCATCCGGCGTGAGCTGGTCCCCTGATGGCAAGCATCTGGTGTTCGTCAGTGAGGTCTACCCGGACTGTACAAACGACGCCTGCAACCAGAAGAAGCTGGAAGCGGAAAAGAACAGCAAGGTCAAGGCAAGGGTGTATACATCTCTGCTCTACCGGCACTGGAGCGAATGGAACGGACTTCGTCGCAAACATCTTTTCTCCATCCCGTCTGAAGGAGGAGAGCCGAAAGATCTCACTCCGGGAAGCCATTTTGATGTGCCTCCATTCACCCTGGGCGGTCCGGATGACTATGTGATCTCTCCCGATGGGCAGGAAGTCTGCTATGCCATGAACACGGATGATCAGCAGGCGGTGTCCACCAACTGGGATCTCTATGTAGTTCCCATCACGGGCGGAGAATCGAAGAAGATCACTCTGAACCAGGCAGCTGATGCTTCCCCGCTTTATTCACCGGATGGCAAGTATCTGGCCTATCGTGCTCAGGCAAAACCGGGTTATGAGAGTGACAAATGGCGTCTGGTAGTCATGGACCGTGCACTGGGAATCGCCAATGTACTGACTGAATCCATCGATCGCAGCGTCCAGTCCCTCACATGGTCACCGGATTCCCGCCGTATTTTTTACACCATCGAAGATCGTGGCCGACAGACACTGCATGTCATCCCGGTGGAAGGTGGAGGAACCCGGCAGATCGTAGCTGGTTCCAGTCATGTCGATGATGTCCAGTTCTCTCCGGACGGGAAGACAATGATCTACTCTGAACACTCGGGCTCACGCCCCGTGGAGTTTTATCGTGTCTCCAGTTCAGGTGGATCTGCTATTCCTTTAACTCATGCGAATGACGGCGTACTCGGAAACAAAGCACTGACACCGCTGGAACAGTTCACCGTCGAAGGAGCAGAACGCGCCCGTGTCCAGAGCTTCATGGTGAAGCCCCCGGACTTTTCTCCGACCAAAAAATATCCGGTACTGTTCCTGATCCACGGAGGTCCGCAGGGAGCCTGGGGCGAAAGCTGGAGCTATCGATGGAATCCCCAGATTTTTGCCAGTGCAGGCTTTGTGGTGGTAATGCCGAATCCGCGTGGTTCCACTGGCTACGGGCAGCAGTTCACCGATGACATCAATCAGGACTGGGGTGGCAAGGTCTATGAGGACATCATGTCCACTGTAGAATATGTCGCCAACCAGCCATGGGCAGATCAGGACCGGTTTGCAGCAGGGGGCGGAAGCTATGGCGGCTACATGGTGAACTGGATCCTCGGCCACAACAATCGATTCAGAGCACTGGTTTCCCATGCAGGCGTTTATGACTTGAAGAGCATGGCCGGAGAAACGGAAGAGCTGTGGTTCCCGTTATGGGAGTTCCGTGGAATGCCCTGGAACAATCCGAGTGTCTATGAGCGTTGGTCTCCTTCAAACTTCGTAGAAGAGTTCAAAACACCAACACTGGTGATTCATGGAGAACTCGATTACCGTGTTCCGCTGGGACAGGGATTGCAGCTCTTTACCGGACTCCAGATGCGTCAGGTTCCTTCCAAGTTGCTGATCTTCCCGGATGAGGGTCACTGGATTCTGAAGCCGCAGAATTCCATTCTCTGGTACAACTCCTTCATCGATTGGGTGAAAGAACATACCGCGCCAAAGAGCGAATAAAAAGATCTGGCTAAGCGATCAGCTGTTTCCGCAGCAGATCCAGCACGGCAGTGGTTGCGAGAGCGCGCACAATGGGCCGCTCGCGTACCCACCGGAAAGATCGTGTTTCCAGCCGATCTTTTGAGGAAACTGCCACCCAGACCAGCCCGACTTCATCGCCGTTCGGTCCCGCAAATCCCGTGGTCGCAATACCCCAGTCTGCACCTGCACGCTCCCGGCAGGCGATCGCCAGTGCTCTTGCTGTTGTTTCACTGACAGCAGGTCCGGGAAGTGGAGCCTGTAACAGCTCCCGCTTGAGATCTTCGTGATACACAACGTATCCTCCACGCAACCAGGCCGAACTACCGGGTGTATCGGAAAGTGTTGCTGCAACCAGTCCGCTGGTGCAGCTTTCCGCTACAGCCACAGTCTGATTGCGCTCCTTCAGCAGTGCACCCACCGTAGCATCCAGAGAATCCCCATTACGGGAATAGATTCGATCCCCCAGCAGATTCTCAATCTTCTCTCCCAGTTCCGTGCAGAGTCTTTCTGCTTCTTCCAGTGTTGTACTTCTTGCACGCAGGATAACCTCAATATCACCCGGCTTAGCCAAGACTGTGGTGACGGGATTGTCATACTGGGTGTAAGCGGGAGAGATCAATTGGTCGAGGTCGCTTTCCCCAATGCCTGCTACACGGTAATGACGAACAGCAATGGATAGAGGAGGAAGGATCTTCTTCAACCGTGGAATACACAGATTGACGAACATCGGCCGCAATTCACGTGGGGGTCCCGGCAGCAGCATAATGATCCTTCCATCTGCCATCAGCCATTGTCCAGGAGCCGTCCCAAATGGATTCTCCAGCATTTCAGCCCCGGCCAGCATCATTGCCTGACGCCGGTTGTTCTCTGCCATGACGCGGCGCAACGTCCGGAATCTTTCTGATACCCATTCGAGCGCAACAGGGCTGGTTTCGAGCGAAGATCCGATGGCTTCTGCCACAGCTTCACGTGTCAGATCATCTTCTGTAGGACCTAGCCCACCGCTCAGGATCACGATTTCTGCCGATTCGAGTGCGTGCTGGATGGAGAGAGAAAGCCGGTAGCGATCATCCCCGACAATGCGCTTGCCCACCACCTCAATCCCCAGGGAGTTCAGATGGTCGGTAAGGAAAAGGGAGTTTGTGTCGAGCCGTACAGGCCCAAGCATCTCACTCCCGACGGCAATGATCTCAGCGTCCACTGATCCATTTTAAGGGAGAGCTTTGCCACGGATATCGACATCCACTCGATAGAGCGCATTATTCGTGGAGAGAACCATAGACTTCGACGGAGTGAACGCGAGTCCAACTACGCCCGGACCAGAGAGAAATAGATCTGCTTCAGCATCCGGAGTAATCCGGACAACGCCACGACGTCCCTGTAGCGATGCGGCAACATACAGATTGCTATTCTCGTCGAAGGCCAGGCCCTGCGGTCGTCCCAGTCCACGGTAGAAGGTGGAAACTTCACCCTGTTTGTTGATCCGGTAGACGACATCAAAGCTGGATGTAGTAGGTCCAGTGACATACAGATCACCGTCCTCGCCGAATGCCAGATGATATGCCGCTATGGAAGGTTCCAGTGTGGCAAACACATAGACCTGACGTTCCTGATCGATTTTGAAGATGGTTCCGCTGCGATCTCCGACATACAGATTCCCTTCGCGATCAAAAGCAATTCCGGTGGCTACCCCCATGCCCTCAATGTAGACAGACAGGGTTCCCTCACTGGTTACCTGATAAACCACACCATCATGGCGACTGGAAACATAGAGCAGACCGTCCTGACCAAGCGCCAGGCTGGTTGCATTCATCATGTCAGTGACGAAAGGCTTCAGATTGTAATTGAGATCCAGCTTATAAACAGCGACTGGTGTCTTCTGGCCACGAGCACCACTGAAGGTGGAATAGATACTTCCTGCTTCATCCACGACAGGGTTCGCAACCGGATGCAGACCGTCTGCGACCTGAATTCCAATTTCACAGTTCCAGATCTCACTCAATGAACCTTCGTTGGAATTGCGAACAGCAAGTTCTCCCACTGAAGCACCTTCCGGAACCCGTGCAATCACCAAAGAGTTTGATCCAATCACGATGGGAGCCAGAGTGTCCCCGATCAGAACTTCCGGCCGGGCCTCATTCTGGAAGCCTGTTCCCTGAATCCGGAACTCTCCCCCTGGAATAGCTGCAGAGGGTGTCACCTGACGAATTTCGGGCCGATGTTCTTTCGACTGTTTACGTGTAGCCATCTGTTTTTTCTAAAAACCCAACCATCCGGTTACCCGGAGTGAAAATGCAAGCACCATCGCCGCCATAAGTCCGGCAACGACGTCATCCATCATGATCCCCCATCCGCTCTCCAGACGCTCGAACTGTCGGATTGGCCATGGCTTCGTAATATCAAAAAGACGGAAAAGAAGAAAGGCCGCGACAACAGGAATGGGTTCCAGAGGGGCAGCTGTCAGCGTAATCCACTGTCCAACCACTTCATCCACGACAACAATCTGAGGATCATGCCCCAGCTCTTTCGCCACCACACTGGATGCCCAGATAGCAGGAATCAGCAGCAGAAGTGCTCCCCATAATGCCGGGACGCCATACCAGACCATGATCACTGCACAGAGGGAGCCCACAGTTCCGGGGCCTTTGGGGAAATAACCACAACCAAACCAGGTGGCAATAATACGCGCAATGCTGCTCTTCACGATCTCTGGAGACTCCCTATCCCTGGAACTCTTCTTCGTCCAGCAGTTCTTCTGCAGGATGAGCAGGGATCACATATTTTTCACTGGCCCAGTTGCCCAGATCGATCAGACTGCAGCGTTCACTGCAGAATGGAAATTCAGGATTTTCCTTTTTCACTGGCTTGTGACAGATCGGGCACTCCAGGATCATCTTGCCGCCAGAATCGGGAAGAGGTTTTGCCGGACCGGAATTACCGATTCACCTTCGTCAATCAGTTCCCCAACAAGGTCATAATCATGAGCTTCAGTAATACGCATGCGGCGCATCTGTCCTGGCGCAGGATCCATTCCAATGAAATCGTTGACGTAGCAGACACCATCAATTTCCGGAGCCTGTGATGTCATACGTGCTTCCCACAACATCTCTGTCTCAGGCGAAACACCTTCCACCAGCACATCAAACTCGGAACCGATCAGCTTCTTGTTCCGCCTGGCAGAAATCTTCCGCTGAATGGCCATCAGACGACGGCGACGATTTTCGATCGTCCGGCCATCCACTTTTCCATCCAGTTCATAACTCTTCGATGTATCTTCGTCGGAGTACTTGAACACACCCAGACGGTCAAATTTTGCGGCTTCGACAAACTGGCACAACTCGTTGAAATCTTCTTCCGTCTCACCGGGGAATCCCACGATGAAACTGGTGCGGATGGCAACACCGGGAATGGTGGCCCGCATCTTTTCGATCAGTTGCAGGAAGAAGTCACCATGCGATCCACGCTTCATCCGCTTCAGTACGTTACGGGAAGCATGCTGCAGAGGCATGTCGATGTACTTCACCAGTGAATCGTGACGGGCAATGGTATCCAGCAGATTCTGCGTCACCCGATTGGGATACG
Source organism: Bryobacteraceae bacterium (assembly GCA_037190045.1). GTDB lineage: Bacteria > Acidobacteriota > Terriglobia > Bryobacterales > Bryobacteraceae > JAPKYZ01. The sequence continues at coordinate 417,740 of JBBCIQ010000005.1, forward strand.
CGTAGAGAAAGCGAATCCATTTAGGCTGTTCTGTCTCAATTTCCGCCAGACGTCCCAGTAATGTCGAAAGACCATCTTTCAGTCCCAGGTCTTCGCCATAGCTTGTGGTGTCCTGCCCGATCAGGTTGATCTCACGAATTCCCTGCCCGAACAGACGGGATGCTTCCAGAACAACACTCTCAAAACGACGGCTGCGGAGAGCTCCCCGATATTGCGGAATCACGCAGAATGTACACGGATGATCACAACCTTCTGCAATCTTGATGTAGGCAAAATGGCGTGGTGTCGAAAGCACACGCGGCGTGAGGTCGTGATAAAGATATGGCTCAAGTGGATTGCCAGCGGGATCTGCATCCTCACAGATGGCAGCGATCTTTTCCAGCTCATTGGTGCCGATCAGCGCATCGACTTCCGGCAGGTCTTTCTGGATATCTCCGCGATAGCGTTCCACCAGACAGCCAGCAACAATCAGCTTCTGCGCTTTGCCGGATCTCTTGTACTCCGCCATCTCCAGGATGGTATCGACAGATTCCTGTTTGGCAGGGTCGATAAAGCTGCAGGTATTGACGACAATGACGTCTGCATCATCCGGGTGATTGGTCAGTTCGTGTCCGCGTGACACAAGCTGCCCCATCATTACTTCCGAATCGACGAGGTTTTTAGGACAACCGAGGCTGACAAATCCGATTTTCAAGGTGGGCGAATGCTTTCTACTCAGGTTATCACGAAGCAGAACAGTTCTGTGTATTCATTCACTTACAAACAATCACGCAGGGCGGGAACTCATGTGTTCCACCATGATGCAGCGATCCATCACGACAAAGAGCCCGGCTGATTCTGCAACCTGGGCAGCTTCTTCATTAACGATGCCCATCTGCATCCACACCGCTTTGACGTCTCCCCGTGCGATAGCCGCATCCACTACTTCTCCAACACGATTGGGACGACGGAAAATATTGACGATGTCCACCTTTTCCGGAACATCGGCAAGAGAAGCATAAGCCTTCTCTCCCAGCACTTCCGTCTCCTGCGGATTCACCGGGATAATCCGGTATCCTGCCCGCTGCATATAGCGGGAAACTCCGTGACTGGCACGGGTGGGGTCACTGGAGAGACCGACCACGGCAATCGTCTTTGCTTCAGCGAGAAGTTGTGGGATCGTCAAGTTTCAGAATCCTCCGGAATTTTGCTACTTCATCCGGACTCAGGTGCCGGAACTCACCGGGCGGGATATCGAGAGCCAGAAAGCCAATCTTCACACGACGCAGCTTCTCCACCAGAAATCCAAAATTCTTGAACATCATGCGGATCTGATTCTGGCGTCCTTCCGTCAACTGGACCTCATACCAGGGATTATCTCCAGCGCGGATGAGCTTCAGGCCCGCCGGAGCCGTACGCTTGCCACTGAGGACAATTCCCTTCCGGAACTTCTCTTCATCCTCTTGTGCAAGAGTGCCCGTGACTTTCACCACATAGGTTTTGATGAGCTTGGAACGCTTCTGGATAATCGCATTGGCGAAGTCTCCATCATTGGTCATCAGCAGTAATCCGTCACTGTGATAATCCAGACGACCTACCGGATAAACACGTTCCTTCACTCGCTTCAGCAGACTCACCACTGTCCTACGACCCTGTGGATCATCCAGAGTGGTGACAATGCAGGTGGGCTTGTTCAGAGCGATATAGACAAACTTCTTGGGTGCTTTCAGCAGTTTGCCATCCACTTTGATGTGGTCCCGCTGCAGGTCGGCTTTGGTACCCAGTTCAGAAACAATCTGACCGTTCACCGTTACGCGTCCGTCCACAATCATCTGTTCGGCTGCCCTGCGACTGGCTACCCCGGCAGTGGAAATAATTTTCTGCAGACGTTCTTCAGGCATTTGGTTCCTGTTCCTGACTTTGAGCGTCAGACTCAGGCGACGCTCCACTCTCTTCTTCTGCCGGAGGCTCGACTTCTGTTGGAAGATCTACTACCGGAGCTTCTTCGGCTGGCGGTTCATCAACTGATGGTTCCTCAACTGGAGGTTCTTGCCGCGCAGGTTCTTCCGGAGACGGATCTTCCTGTCTCGGCTTTTCCTGATCCGCTGAAGAGGCTGACGCCACACTGGAATCTGCTGACTCTGGTTCGTCGCCTCTTTCTTCTGCTGCCCGTTCTTCAGCCGTGGGCAATCCGAGCGGCTCATCATCGCTCAGCGCAAGACGACGTAACTCTTCAAACTCTTTCAATGAAGGAAGTTCGGCAAGATCCTTCAGACCAAACTGCAACAGGAAATCCTTGGTGGTCTTGTACAGGATCGGCTTTCCGATCACAGCCTTGCGGCCCGCTGTCGTGATCAGCTTGCGGTCCAGCAGTGTCTTCAAAACACCTCCACCCTGCACGCCACGGATCTCCATGATCTCGGGTGAGGTAATCGGCTGCTTGTACGCGATCACAGCCAGAGTTTCCAGAGCAGCCAGTGAAAGCTTCAGTGGTGGTTTCAGGCTGCGGACAAACTGACGGATGGATTCATGATGTTCGGCCTTGGTGGACATCTTGTATCCACCAGCAACCTCCCGGACGGAGAGTCCACGATCTTCCTGTGCATACTCATCCACCAGGGCTGCAAGAGCCTTCTCGACGTCTTCCAGTTCCCGATCCACACCATTGGCAATCTGTGCGGCAGTGAGCGGCTCATCGGTCAGATAGACGATCGCTTCAATCATAGCCTTCAGCGATGGATCAAAAGGTAATTCCTGGACTTCTTCGACCAGTTCAGTTTCTGATTCAGCCTCAATCACAATCTCTTCTGAAGAGTCTTCTCCTGAAGGCTCGTCATCAGTGGATGCTACTTCAGTCGGCTCAGCTTCCGTGGATTCTTCAGACGCTGGCTCAGCTTCCCCTGAGTCGACAGGAGATTCTTCAACTTCTGCCTGTTCCGCCTCAACGGAGGAAGAGACATCCTCAGATTGTGAAGATTCTGTCTGGTTTTCCGGGATGGCTTCGCCTTCCTGTCGATTGTCGACAGTGGCCTCTACTTCTAATTCTTCCATTTGTTTCGATGTAAATTCCGCTATTCGTTAATTTTAGCGGTAATCCTCTTCAAGATCAGGAGCTTCAATTGCAGAAGAGAATCCTTCTCCGCGAACCAGATCAATATCCCCGAAGGCTTCTCCCTGAGTCAGAACGACAGCCTGTGCCTTGACCAGCTCCAGGATGGCGAGAAACAGGCAGATCATGGCGCGACGGGAGCGCTGGCTTTCAAACAGACGAGTAGCAGAAAGCTTGTCGTTCTTCTGTGCGTGCACCAGCAGATCCCGCAGATGGTTGATCATATCGGGAACGCTGACTTCTTCCTTGTCAATGGAATACGTCGGACGGTTCTTAACCCGCTCCAGAATGGTCTGGAAGGTCTGCACCAGGTCAAACAGGGTCACCTGCAGACCGGGATCTTCCGATTCATCAACAAACTTCTGGATCTGGGGATTGGACCAGACCGCTTCCTCGATCATCCGCTTCTGTTGCAGCATTTCTGCAGCATTCTTGAAGCGCTCATGTTCCAGCAGCCGGTCGACAAGCTCTTTCCGGGGATCTTCCTGCGGGTCGATTTTCTCCAGTTCCGGATCACGCGGCAGCAACAGTCGCGACTTGATATGGATCAATGTCGCCGCCATGTAGACAAATTCAGCAGAAAGCTCGATATCGAGCGCGGCTGCCTTCTCCATATAGGCGAAATACTGCGCCGTTATCTGCGCAATCGGGATGTCGTGGATGTTGATCTGCTGTTTCCGGATCAGATCGAGTAGCAAATCGAGCGGCCCCTCGTACTGCTCAAGGTGCACATTCAGGGATGAGGACGACACTATGTATCAAGTTACCATGCGGGATTCGCGGAAAAGCAGATTGCCTGCGTCCGCGAAATGGAATCAGGGGGTGGATTTCAGCAATGGATTCACTTTGGCAGCAGCTCCGAACTGGAGTGTGACATCGATTGCAAGTCCATTCTCATCAATGGTTTCCAAACTGCGAGGAGTTCCCAGATTGTCGAAAATTTGTTCGTCGCGCACACGATTCAGAAAAGTTTGCGGATATTCCGGATTGAATGGACGCCCGGCTTCCATTCCCCACATTTTGCGGAGGACATGCTCGCTTTCGATATCCAGACCTTCGATCTTCAAGGTGCGGAATGTGAACTGATCTCCGGCATCCACATCCACCACCAGATCAAGATTCAGCTTTGACTCATCCACTTCCCGATGGGATTTCACAGAGGCGCGGATGTATCCCTGGCGCTTCAGATGCTTCTCCAGCCGCTCTGTCTCTTCCCGAACAGCGTTCATATCGGCAATATCACCCTTGCGAAACTTTGCGATCTGGTCATAGCGCTGTTTCGTCGGATTTTTGCCTTGAAAGGTCACTTTGCCCAGATGGAAAACCTGCCCTTCATCGACGGTCACCATGACATCAAGTCCCTTCACCTGCTTTGAGGGTGTGGTCTCGATTTTGGGGAACTTCACACCCAGCCGGCCACGACTTTCATAGACAGGTTTCACGGTCAGAGCCAGCATCTGGCGGAAGCGTGCTTCATTGAAAGCGACTCCGACGGCAGCAACCGTGATCGGCGGCTTGATGCTTTCCATGGGGGCTGCCGTATTTCCGGTAAAGTTCACGGTGGCAACTACCGGAAGCAGAGCTCCTCCCGGACGGAAAACCATGGAGAGATTCTCTCCGGTCCCATCTGATTCAATGCGGCCTGCAATCTGCCCGTCAAAACGCTTTTCCCGTGCCAGAAATGCCTGGAACAGACGCTGATAGAACTCCACGCGAGGCCGTGTGGCCGGAATGACCGGAGCATGCAGAGGATCATTCGCCTGCAGCAGCTTCTGGACCTCTTCCGGTGAAATCGGCAACTCTTCCACACGGTAGGAATAGACAGGAACAGCTTCCACCACTTCAAACGCTGCATCGTAGCTTTTGCCATCTGCAGCATTGAAGTACCGATAGCCCACACTGTCGAATGCCCCTGTGGCAAGCAAACGATCCCGCGCTGTTTCAAATCTCTGCTGGTTGGCTTTTTCGCCGATACGGATACCGGCTACTGCGAGGATGGCTTCACGGGTATAGATGGAGTTTCCTTCTACCGTCAGCGAAGCAATGGGGTAATCCTGCAATCCCTTGTACTCTTCAGCCGTGGGAGGAGGCGCAGGCTGAGTGGATGCGGGTGCTGTACTTTTCTTCTGAGAAGTCTTCTTCTGCGTCTGGCCCATGACAGCCAGCGAGATCATCAAAAGTACAGCAACCCGTTTCATTCTTAGACTAAGACGGTGAAAGCGCTCTCCGGGGTTTCAGCTCTTGTGACCGGGCGATAGAGCGTATCCCGTTCCTGTGGTTCACGGCCAGCCTCCCGGATCAGCCGCAACAAATCCTGACGGCGCAGAGATTGGGAAGTGGTGGCTCCGGCATCGTGGTAGATCTTCTCTTCCACCACCGTGCCATCGATATCATCCGATCCGAAACGCAGTGCAATCTGCGCGATTTCCGGAGTCATCATCACCCAGTAAGCTTTGATGTGTGGAATGTTATCCAGCATCAGGCGAGCCACCGCAATATTGCGGATATCGTCAAAACCGGATGTCCGCGGCAGATGATGCAGTGCTGTATTATCCGGATGAAACGCCAGCGGAATAAATGTCTGGAATCCCTGCGTATCATCCTGCAGTTCGCGCAGCCGGATCATGTGATCCACACGATCTTCTTCCGTCTCGACATGCCCGTAAAGCATGGTGCAGTTGGAATGTACTCCCAGCTGATGAGCAATCCGTGCAGTTTCAATCCACTCATCTCCAGTCAGTTTGTGATCGCAGATGATGCGGCGCACTCGCTCATGAAAGATTTCCGCACCGCCACCGGGCATGGAATCCATTCCAGCTTCTTTCAACCGTTCCAGCACTTCCCGAATGGAGAGCTTGCTGCGTTTGGCGAAATATCCGATCTCAACCATCGTGAATGCCTTGAGATGGACCTGCGGGAAACGCTGCTTGAGTCCACGCAGCATTTCGCAATACCAGTCCAGATTGAGTGTCGGATGCAGACCGCCAACGATATGAAACTCCGTGACGGATTCGCTCCAGCCAATTCCGGCTCGATGCCACACTTCCTCATGAGTCATCGTGTAAGCAGACTCATCGCGGACGCCTTTTCCGAAGGCACACAGACGGCAGGAAGCAACGCAGACGTCGGTAGGATTGACGTGCCGATTCACATTGAACCAGGTGGTATTGCCGTGCAGGCGCTCACGCACCTGATTTGCCAGATAACCGACACCCAGAAGATCCTGCGTGCGATAAAGAGCTACACCCTCATCGAAGGAAAGCCGTTCGCCCGCATTTATCTTTGCGGCAATCGGCTCCAGCTTTGGATCTGCAAATCGAACCTGAATCAAACTTTCCCCCACATCACATCCGCGGCCCAGAATACAAAAAACAGAACACTGACATAGCCATTGACGGCAAAGAATGCTGCATTCACCCGGCTCAAATCCCGTGCACTCACCAGACTGTGTTCATATACAAGCAAGAGCGCAATGGCAACCACTCCGGCAATGGCAAATCCTCCCAACTGGAAGACTACTACCAGCATAGCCAGACAAATGACCATCGCGAGATGTAGCACCCTGGAGAGAACCAGCGCCCGTGCAATTCCCAGACGGGCCGGAATGCTGTACAATCCGGCTTTCCGGTCAAATTCAAAATCCTGGCAGGAATAGATAATGTCGAAACCCGCTGTCCACAGCATGACGGCAGCCGTCAGCCAGAGCATCCGCACGTCGTACGACCCACGAATGGCGATCCATGCTGCGGAAGGAGCAATCCCCAGAGCAAACCCGAGCACCAGATGCGCCATGCTGGTAAACCGCTTGGTATAGGAATATCCCAGCACCACCGCCAGCGCAATGGGAGCCAGTTTTAAACACAGTGGATTCAGCATGGCAGCAGCAATCAGAAAAATGATACTGGTGATGATGGTGAATCCCCACGCGAACTGCCGGCTGAGGGTTCCAGCTGGAAGTTCCCGCCGCGCTGTCCGTGGATTTCTTGCGTCAATCTCATGATCCAGCAGGCGATTGAACGTCATTGCTGCCGAACGTGCAGACACCATAGCCACCACAATCCAGAGCATCTTCCAGCCAATGCCATCCAGCGTGAAATGGTCTTCACGAACCGCCAGCAGTGCGCCTGTGAGGGCAAATGGCAGTGCAAAGATCGAATGCTCGAACTTGATCATTTCGAGCGTATGGCAGAGGGCATTCACAGGATCAACTACTATCTTAAAGGATGCCCGTAAAATCCTTTTTGCTCTGGACCGCGCTGTTTCTGACTCTGGGATGCTCTTCCGGCCCAACCGCTGGCGTCAACGAAAGAGTTGTCACGCTGCCGGAGGGACGGAAAATCGTTGCGGAAGTGATGGTGGCCCCACAGGATATTGCTCGGGGAATGATGTACCGGGATTCGCTGGCTGCAGACCGCGGCATGCTGTTTATCCATCAACAACAGGGCCGTTACCCCTACTGGATGCATAATGTGAAGATTCCGCTGGATATCATCTGGATGGATTCTTCCCGTCGTGTAATTGAGGTGTCCACCAACACACCCCCCTGCGACGGGAAACCTGCGTCAGAATGTCCTACATATGGTGGAACGCAAACTGCACTGTTTGTTCTGGAACTGGCAGGAGGACTGGCGGATCAATATGGCATCAAGGAAGGCGTTGTTCTCGACTTTTAACGCATGAATCAGCAACAACTGAAAAACCTGCTGGAACAGGTAAAATCCGGAGATGTCGCAGTCGATGAGGCCATCGGCAAGCTGAAGCATCTTCCATTTGAAGACCTTGGATTTGCAATGGTGGATCACCACCGGGCATTGCGAAACGGCATGCCGGAGGTCATCTTCGGTCAGGGGAAGACTCCGGAACATATTCTCCAGATCGGGAGAAATCTTCTCGAACGATCTCCGAATCTTCTGGCCACCCGTGTTGCTCCGGAAGCAGCGGAAATCGTGGTCAGTCAGCTGGAAGGCGCAGAATATTATCCGCTCTCCCGTGTCCTGCGAGTATGGCGTGACAAGACAAACCAGGGTAAGGGAAAGATAGCTGTGGTCTGCGCCGGAACCGCCGACCTGCCTGTGGCAGAAGAAGCCAGATTGACGGCCGAGGTGATGGGAAATGAGGTTGACAGCATCACAGATGTAGGTGTGGCTGGAATTCACCGTCTGCTGGCAAATGTCGAACGACTTCGCAGCGCAAGAGTGGTGATCGCCGTGGCAGGCATGGAAGCCAGTCTCGCTACCGCTGTCGGTGGACTTGTCTCAATCCCGGTCATTGGTGTCCCCACCAGTGTTGGTTATGGTTCTCACTACAACGGACTGGCATCATTACTCAGCATGCTGAACTCCTGTGCCAGCAATGTAACAGTGGTCAATATCGATAATGGATTTGGTGGCGGCTACGTAGGCAGCCTCATTAACAGACTTCCCTAAGTTTTCAGGAATGGGCAGCCACTGCGGCGGGCTGGATGGCGACATAGACGCCAAACATCGGCTTCAGGCTGCCTCTGCCCCACCGGCCCACTTTCCACTGTGCCCGGATATATTTCACATCCGGGTGCTGGGAAAGATCGAGAAACAGAGAATACGTTCCGCAATAGAATTTCTGTTGAAAGGAAGTGAGCGGCATCGCTCCCCACTCTTCCTGGTCGGAAGATCCCCAGATAGAAAGCTCCAGTGATTGCTGTTCCACGATTCTGGTGATGCCGAGAGTCAGCTGGAATGCAGGGCTCTGTGTGGCATCGACCTTCAATGCCGGACCGGAACCGGCTTCCTCAATGATGGTTTCCGGAAGCAGGAATTGAACGCTCATGTCAGTGATGACGAAGCCGTAACAAACGGTCTCTCGCTGCTTCCAGCGTCTCATATTTCTTGCAGAAGCAGAAACGAATCAACTGACAATCGGGTGCCTCTCCAGCAAAGAAACTAGACCCTGGAACTGCGGCCACTCCGATCTCTTCCACCAGATGCCTTGCAAACCGGACGTCATTCTTAAAACCAAATTCTGAGATATCAGCCATGACGTAATATGCACCTCGTGGCGTGAATGGACGGAACCTGGCCTCTTTGAGGATGCTCAGCAACATATCTCTTCGGGATCGGTAATGATGCCCCAGTTCCCTGTAATAGGAATCGGGGTATGCCAGTGCGTGGACACCGGCCTGCTGTAGGGGAGATGCCGCCCCCACGGTGAGGAAATCATGGACCTTGCGGATGGAGTCTGTGAGATCCGGAGCAGCCAATACCCATCCCACACGCCAACCCGTGACAGAAAAGGTCTTGGACATGGAATTGATCAGAACAGTCCGGTCCCTCATTCCGGGGAGCGTCATCATGGGAATGTGTTCCACATCGTCATAGACGATGTGTTCATAGATCTCATCTGTAATACACAGGGCATCGAACTCTTTGCATAGCCCTGCAATGAATTCCAGTTCTTCCCGGGAAAACACCTTCCCGGTTGGATTATTCGGAGTATTCAGGATGATGGCTTTGGTATTGCTGTTGAATGCCGCTCTGAGTTCATCCGGATCAAATGTCCAGTCAGGTGCATGAAGCCGGACCAGCCTTCTGGTGGCAGCACACAGCATGGTGTCCGGATGATAGTTCTCATAGAAGGGCTCAAAGACCACCACTTCATCACCCGGATTTGTGGTTGCCATCAGAGTGGCAATCATTCCTTCAGTCGAACCGCAACAAACCGTAATCTCCCGTTCAGGATCGACTTCCAGCTGATATGTCCGCTGATATTTTTCCGCAATCGCATTGCGGAAGGGCTTTGCGCCCCATGTGATGGAGTACTGGTTGATATCGGCCTGGATCGCGTTGCATGCCGCTTGCTTGAGATCAGCCGGAGCCGGGAAATCCGGAAACCCTTGCGCAAGGTTCACCGCATGATGAACCAGTGCAAGACGGGTCATCTCCCGGATGACCGATTCAGTGAATTCAGCAGTTCGATCGCTTCGGAATCGTTGACGGCTGTCAGTTCTGGCTGACACGAACATTTTTTGAATTTACACCGTAAAGGCGTCGATAGAGATCCGCATTCCGGATCACAGCCTGCACATACTCCCGCGTTTCTGTAAAGGGGATGTTTTCGACATACTCTGAAGGCTCCCGATAGTTGCCTTTCGCCAGCCATCGGTCTGCCCGTGACTTCCCCGCATTATAAGCAGCCAGAGTAACTTCGATCTGTCCATTCGATGCCTTCAGCCAGTCCTTGAAGTGAAATGTGCCCATCTGGAGACTGACATCCGGCTCGAACAGCCGTGAGGTCGTGAACGGTTTGATTCCCAGTCGACGTGCAATGTCTCTACCAGTAGCAGGCATTACCTGCATCAGTCCATGAGCCTTGACACGAGACAATGCACGGGGATTAAACTCACTCTCCTGCCGGATCAAGCCCGCCACCAGAAATGGATCTAACCCCTGGCTGCGTGCGTGTTTCTCGATTCCTTCCCGATAAGGCATCGGGTAAGCCAGCTTCCAGAACTCGCTGGGAGCGCTGTCAAATGGGACATATAGATATCCGGGAAATGTTCCCTTGATCAGACGGATGCCACGGTCATGCTTTCCCTGTTTTGAGGCAAGGCTGGCCAGTTGCATGGCAACGATCGGAGCAGGCCCACCGGAACGGCTATAGTGACGCAGTTCCTGCTCTGCGTAGTTATCGAGAGCAGCAGTGGCCAATTGCTGGGCACGGGTCGTACGCTGCTTCACTTCCTGATCGGCTTCAAAGGAACTCACCTCAACTGTGGGGAATGCCAAAGAGGGATATGCGGACTGAGCAGTGACATTGCGAAACTTTGCTTCATCCAGCCGTTCCCGGGCAAGGACTCCGTAATAATGATTCGGGAAACTCTCATTGATCCGCAGATAGAATGATTTCGCAGTTACAGGATCTTTCGGTTCAGCCAGGCGTCCCAGATAATAGAGTGCTCCACTGGTCTGGGGAGCAGCGGGGAAACGTTCTACAAATGTGTTCAGCTTCTGATAGGCATCCGCTCTTCTCTGGAAATAGGAATCGAAAGCCACCTTCCAGGCACAGTAGGAAAGAAGCCGTGAATCAGCAGAAGAGTCCGCACACCGTGCGAAATACTTCACCGACTGAGGTGTGTCTCCATCCACAATGTACTGATTTCCGATAGTGACAAAGGACTCCACCCACCAGCGGGAATCCTTGTACTTTGCCGTGAGATTCTTTGTAAGGGCTTCCATCGTGGTGAAATCTTTTGCTCGACGGGCAGACGCGATGGCGTAATAAATTCGCTCAGCATCAGCTTCCACAGAACTTACCTTGAGAGATTGCAGATACTGAAGAGCAGCAGTGCTTTCACGGGCATTGTAACGAGCAGCGCCAATCCGTACTTTTGCCAGTTCCAGATCCTCTCCGCTTAATCCGGAGAGTGCGGCTTCAAACTCGATCCGGGCGGGAGTTCCCTGCCCTGCCTCCAAAAGTCCATTGCCCCTGACAAATCGCTCATCAGGAGTCAGAGCAATCTGCAGACGCTGTAATCCCTGCTCTGCTTCTGTGGCCTGAGGAGATCTTGGATATTTCGAATACACACTGCGGAAACCGAGTCCTGCAGCCGGAAAATCCCCGGACGATTCCAGCGCAAGAGAGAGCAACAACTCACCCAGCGGCTGCTCCAGCATGGTGTACTTCGAACGGATCAGCTTCAGAGATTCACTGGCTTTCCCATTCTTCAGGGATGACCTGGTGGCAATAGCCACAGCACGTGTCAGCAATGGCTGGTCCTGCACCTGTGCCGCAGCTTTCATAGCCTCGTCGTATTGCTGGTTGTCGTAATAAGCCTGAGCCAGAAAGAGATTGACGTAATTGGAGAGCGCGGGAAGCCGCTTTTCCGCCTTCAGAAGATTCGGAATTGCCTGAGCGGGACGGTTCGCTTCAATATCTGTCACCGCAAGGGACAGCAGGGCCAGCGCTCCATTCTGATTTTTTGCATGAGTCAGGGCATACTTTTCCAGTGCTGCCCTGGAAGCTGTTGTCGGTTTCTCCCGGTAGTTCCTCGCCAGTGTTTCTGGGGTTTGCGCAACGGCAAGAAACGCGAAGGTAAAGCTAAGCCAAAGGACCCGGATAGTCGGCCCCAAGGAGTTTCGTTTCATTGTTTGCAAGAGTCTCCGTCAATTCAAGATGCAAATAGTCGATCATTGTCTGTTCGCCCGGCTGAAATTCATCTTTGAATCGCGACCGGGCGGTGTCGATTTGTGCCTGTAAAGAGCTGTACAGATTGGCTGCTTTTCTGCCACTTCTGACAGCGGAAGAATGATACAGCTGCATCTCCGCCACCAGGGTCCGGGCAAACCGTTGCGCCCGTGCATGCTTCAATCGGGCAGGCATCGGATATTCAGCCCATAGGGGTGTAGACGCGGCAGCTTCCGTTCTGGTTTTCATTAAATCAGGAACCACTGCAATATTGGTAATTTCCTGACTCTTCTTTTGTGCCTTTTCCAGTGCCAACCCGGCTGCGTTACAGATCATCTCTACTGCACTCTGTTCGATGACTCCATCCGCCAGCAGCAGACCCGGCTTCTTGCCATTGCTGATGATGGGGAAAAGAAAGATTTTCACCGAACCCTGCGCGAACTCTGCAATGGTGGAAGAAACTTCAGAAGCGACATTTGCAGCAACCGTCGTCTCTCCTTCTTCCAGTGCCTGTTGCAAGGCCGGGGCAGCCTCCCGTTTCACCAGAAACTTCTGTCCGGAAAATCCTCTTCCAATGTCCAGGGAAAAGGTATCTTCGCCAACTTGCAATAACGCAGCCCGTCCACAAAATCCCTGTACAGAATCGAGCAGGACGTCCTTCCACTGAGGAACATTTTCCGCCTGAACAAAGCTCCGGACAGCATGATTGAGACGATCCGCCAGATCCAGCCGTGCTTTCAGAACAGCCTTTCTGGAGGTCTCCTCAGCCTGAGATTGAGCCGACAGGAGAATCGTATTCATCTGCTCGCGAAGAGAGTCAATCATTCAAGCATCATGGTAACTTACGGAGCATGAGTGAAGTGCATTCCCTGACGCGTCGAAACGCTATTTTGACGGCCGCAGGATCAGTCAGCAGCCTGTCTGCCGCCCAGTCCGCCAATGACCGAATCAGCCTGGGAATGATCGGTGTTGGAATTCGGGGAACGCAGCTTCTCAATATCTTTAAAGGGATCTCCGGCGTTCACATTGCTGCAATCGCGGACATCTATGATGGCCATCATGTGGCAGCCCGGGAAGCGACAAGAGCCGATCTTCCGGTTACACGAGATTACCGGGAGATTCTCGCCCGCAAGGATGTGGATGCAGTGATCATCGCGGTGCCGGATCATCTTCATCTGCAGATGGCCACCGATGCCCTGAATGCTGGCAAGCATGTCTATCTGGAAAAACCCATGACATGGTCCATTGAACAGGGAATGGAACTTCGTGGAACCGTTGACCGGTCAAAGAAGATTCTACAGGTGGGTAGTGGTGGAGGAACTCACGCCTACATACTCAAAGCCCGCGAGATCATCCGTTCCGGGGCAATCGGCAAGGTGAATATGATCCGCATCTCCAATAACCGGAACTCCCCGGAAGGAGCCTGGGTCTATCCCATTCCCCCGGATGCATCAGCCAAAACAATCGACTGGCCCCGATTTCTGGGTCCGGCACCGCAGCGGGACTTTGATCCAAAGGTATTCTTCCGGTGGCGCTGCTGGTGGGAATATTCGGGTGGCATTGCCACGGATCTGTTCGTCCACCTTCTTACGATGATTCACGCAACAATGGAGGTGAAGGCTCCCCGGTCCGTAGTCAGCATGGGTGGCCTGTATCAATGGAAAGATGGCCGCACAGTCCCTGACGTGATGAACTCCATTTTTGAATATGAGGAAGGCTTCCTGGCTGATGTCTATGTGAATCAGGCAAACAGCCGTCCAGCCAGCCCCATTACTTTTATGGGATCAGAAGGCACCCTCACCTTCGAGCCAGGTCCGCGCGGCAGTATGAAGCTGGTGATCACGCCTGAGCCAGAACCATCTCCAGTCCAGCGTTATGGTTCACTCGGCTGGCCAGCAGCCATGCGAGAACGGTATCTGAAATCAGTTCCTGCTGCACGGCCTGCCATCGCGCGAACACCAAAAGAAATCACTGTCCTTCCGGGTACGAAGCATGAAGAGCTTTTTATCCAGGCGATTCGGGAGGGAAAAGCTAAGGTGGAAACCGCATTTGAAGGATTTGCCGCATGCGGAGCTGCCCATCTGGCAAATATTGCTTACCGTCACGGAAAGAAAATGAGCTGGAACGTCGACACAGGAAAGGTATCAGAGGGTTAAATCACGTGAGAATTCTCATGGTCGCCTCGGAAGCGGCCCCTTTTGCAAAAACCGGTGGCCTCTCCGATGTATTGGGAGCGCTCCCCAAAGAACTGGTCCGGCAGGGTGAAGAATGCGCAGTGGTCATTCCCCGCTATCGCAGTATTTCGCTGGACAATGCAGACCGGGTTTATCAGGGAATGGAAGTCCAGTTTGCCAACGCCACCTACCTTTGTGATGTGTGGCAGGTGATTCGGGATGATGTTCGTGTCTTTTTTCTGGATTGCCCTTCCCTTTATGACCGGGCGTCCATCTACGGCCATGGCGATGATCATATTCGTTTTGCTGTTCTGTCTCTGGGATCACTGGGAATAGCACGTGCCCTATTTACCCCCGATGTCATCCACTGCCATGACTGGCATACAGCACTGACACCCCTTTATCTGAAAACGTTCTTCCCCCACGACCCACGCCTTTCCGGCATCAAGACTCTTTTTACGATCCACAATATGTATGACTGCCGGATCAGCTATGACCAGCTTCCCGAAATTGGACTGGATGGGCAGTACTGGCGCAGCGATCTGCTGGAATTCCATGGGTCCGCCAGCATTCTCAAGGCAGGGCTGGTGTATGCGGATCAGCTTTCAGCCGTCAGCCCTGGATATGCCAGAGAAATCCAGACTCCTGAGTTCGGTTATGGGCATGAGGGATTGATTCATGCCCGTGCACACCAGCTGACAGGAATCGTGAATGGCGTAGATTACGAAACCTGGAATACAGAGACAGATCCGCATCTGCCTGCTCATTACTCCGTCCATGATCTGGCAGGGAAACGCGAGTGCAAGGCGAAACTGCTGGAGCATTTTGGATTTCCGGTTGAACAGGTGATTGATCGCCCGATGATCGGCATCGTCTCCCGGCTGGTTGATCAGAAAGGGTTCGAACTTTTCGAGCAGGTCTTCCATGAATTCTGCTCACTGGATATCACTTTCATTTTGCTGGGATCCGGGGATTTCCGTTACGAAACGCTGTTCTGGCATATGGAGCAGTTCCATCGGGAAAAGGTCCGTGCACATCTGGGCTACAGCGACAGGCTGGCCCACCAGATTGAAGCAGGTTCGGATATTTTCCTGATGCCTTCAAAGTATGAGCCATGTGGCCTGAACCAGATCTACAGTCTGCGTTACGGCACCCTTCCCATTGTTCGGGCGACCGGAGGGCTGGATGATACGATTGATGCTGAGACCGGATTTAAGTTCTGGGGCTTTAATGGATTCGAGATGATGCTTGCCATCCGCTACGCCTTGCAGGTCTATCAGGATCGTCCCAAATGGACGCAGATGATGCAGACCGCAATGCAAAAAGATTTTTCATGGTCAATTGCGGCAGGCAGTTACAGGGACCTTTACCGGAAACTTTGAATCCGAACAGCATTTTTCTCATCAAAGAAACTGGAGTTTGATATGGCTGGACAAAACACATTAACTTTTACCGATGCTGCCTGGGATCAGGAGGTTCTGGGATCTGATCAGCCCGTGCTGGTGGATTTCTGGGCAGAATGGTGCGGACCTTGCCGCATGATGGGACCAACGATTGACGCCATCGCAGAAGAGTACCAGGGAAAAGTGCGGGTAGGTAAGCTGGATGTTGACAACAACAACCAGACAGCAGCGCGCTATCAGATTCGCGGAATCCCCGCACTGATCCTTTTCAAGGATGGAAAGGTTGTTGACCAGCGGGTTGGCGCGATTGGAAAGTCTGAAGTCGCAAAGCTGCTGGACGCACACCTCTAAATTTCATCTGTTCGCCACAACTTCAAAAGGCCGCTCATGGCGGCCTTTTTATTTTCCTGTCGAGAATTATCTAGACGACGTATAGCTCCACGTATTCATTCACTGGTATCGATTCCAGTTTCTGCAGATCTCCAGAAACGGCCAGAATCTTTTCCTGTGCCTCAAGAGCCAGTCGCCGGGCCAGATTTGTGCGGAACTTTTCCAGCAACAGAGGAATTCCATCTTCGCGACGCAACCGATGACCAATGGGATACTCGACAGATACTTCCGGCAATACCGTTCCATCTGTCAATTCCACTGTCAAAGCATTCGCAATGGAGCGCTTTTCCGGATCGTGATAATCCGCCGTGAATTGCGGATCTTCCACACAGTAGATCTTCGCCCGCAGCGCATCGATGCGCGGATCTGAAGCAACGGAATCCTCATAATCTTCAGCCGTCAACCGTCCAAACAACAGCGGAATCGCCACCATGTACTGCACACAGTGATCCCGGTCAGCCGGATTGTTGAGTGGTCCCTGCTTATCGATAATGCGGATGCAGGCTTCGTGAGTCCGGATGGTCACCCGCGCAATATCTTCTGCAGTTTTCCCCAATTCCTTGAGTTGTTGATGGAGTTGCATCGCCGCTTCCACCGCCGTCTGGGAGTGGAACTCAGCAGGGAATGAAATCTTGAACAGGACATTTTCCATCACATAGCTTCCATAAGGACGTTGGAAACGGAATGGCTGTCCCTTGAAGGAAACATCGTAGAATCCCCAGGTTTTTGCAGACAGGACGGAGGGATATCCCATTTCCCCAGTCTGGGCGATCAATGCCAGCCGCACCGCGCGGGAAGTAGCATCCCCCGCTGCCCAGCTTTTGCGTGATCCGGTATTCGGCGCGTGGCGATAAGTCCGGAGAGACTGTCCATCCACCCAGGCAAGAGAGACCGCATTGAGAACCTGGTCGCGACTGAGTCCCATCATGCCTGCGACCACTGCTGTGGATGCCACCTTCACCAGCACCACATGATCCAGCCCGACTTTGTTGAATGAATTCTCAAGAGCCAGACATCCCTGAATCTCATGTGCCTTGATCATGGCAGTGAGGACATCGCGCATGGTGAGCGGCGCTTTTCCGTCTGCAATATTGCGGCGCGAAATCCAGTCAGCCACCGCAAGGATTCCCCCAAGATTATCGGAAGGATGTCCCCATTCTGCCGCCAGCCAGGTGTCGTTGAAATCCAGCCAGCGAATGATGGTGCCGATATTGAAGGCGGCCTGTACCGGATCCAGTTCGAAACTGGTTCCCGGAACACGTGCACCATTTTCCATCTTCAGCCCCGGAACCAGTGGCCCCAACAGTTTGGTGCAAGCAGGAAAATCCAGAGCCTGCAGTCCGCAGCCCAGCGTATCGATCAGGCAATAGCGAGCCGTCTCATAAGCCAGAGAGCTTTCAATTCTGTAGTTCAGTACGTAGTCCGCAATATCGACGATCACCTGATCAAAATCAGGCCGGACATTTGAAATATGTGAAGACATCTTATCCTTCGAAAGTTTTTGATGGAGCGACAGTTTTGATAGAAACAGAATCAGTTCCGCTCAGCCAGTGGTACGAATGTCTGATCTTCCGGCCCGATATAGTTGGCAGAAGGCCGGATGATCTTCCCATCCTCGCGTTGTTCCATCACATGAGCGGACCAGCCACTGGTGCGGGCGATTGCAAAAATGGGCGTGAACATGGCCGTGGGAATTCCCATGACATGGTAAGCAACAGCGGAAAACCAGTCGAGGTTTGGGAACATCTTCTTAACCTCAAACATGACGGATTCCAGTCTCTCCGCAATGTCATAGAGCGCCAGATCACCAGCGGTTGTCGAGAGTTCTTTAGCCACTCCCTTGATCACCACATTGCGCGGATCGCTGATGGTATACACCGGATGCCCAAAGCCGATGATGACTTCCTTGCGTGCTACCCGTTCCCGGATATCTGCTTCTGCTTCATCCGGTGATGCATAACGTTGCTGGATTTCCAGAGCCACTTCATTAGCCCCACCATGCTTTGGACCTTTGAGTGCGCCAATGCCTCCGGCAATCGACGAGAAAAGATCTGACCCTGTTCCCGCAATCACACGGGCCGTAAAAGTTGACGCGTTGAATTCGTGCTCCACATAGAGAATCAGGGAAACATGCATCGCACGAACCCACTCTTCTGTTGCAGGTTTGCCATGCAGCAGATGCAGGAAGTGGGCACCAATGGAATCCGCATCCACTTCAACTTCTATTCGCTTGCCACTATTTGCAAAGTGATACCAATAGAGAAGAATGGAACCAAGAGAAGCCATCAACCGGTCTGCGATGTGCAGAGCGCTTTCACGAGTGTGTGGTTCCGGCTCAGGTTCAATCGTTGCCAGAACAGACACACCCACGCGAAGTACGTCCATGGGGTGTGCAGTGGAGGGTACCTGTTCCAGAGCAGTCTTCACACCTTGTGGAAGTCCACGCAACCTCTTCAGATGCGCTTTATAGCTGGAAAGTTCTGACGTATTTGGAAGCTTTCCGTACAGCAGCAGATACGCGACCTCCTCGAACTCGCAGGATGTTGCGAGGTCCAGGATGTCGTATCCGCGGTAATGCAGATCATTGCCGGAACGGCCTACTGTACAGAGTGCCGTATTGCCGGCCGGTACTCCCGAAAGGGCAACAGACTTCTTCGGCTTGAAAGCAGGAGCTTCCTTCACTATCCTTGACTGTTCACTCATGATTCTTTATTCTTTCTTTGCTGCTCGAAAAGCTCATCCAGTTTTTTCTCGAATTCGTGGTAGCCAAGATAGTTATAGAGATCCGCTCTGGTCTGCATGGTATAGATGACATTTTTCTGGGTACCATCCTTGCGGACACTCTGATACACGTGAAGCGCGGCCGCATTCATGGCCCGAAATGCAGATAACGGATAGAGCACCAGAGAAACACCTGCACTCTTCAGTTCCTCCACCGTGAACAACGGAGTGGATCCGAACTCGGTGATATTCGCCAGTACCGGGACATCCAGTTTTTTTGTGAAGGCACGGTACTGATCCAGTTCCGTCAATGCTTCCGGAAAGATCATATCGGCTCCAGCTTCGACGCAGGCCGCCGCACGATCCAGAGCGGCATTCAGCCCTTCCTGCGCCAGTGCATCAGTTCGCGCCATGATGACGAAATTCTCATCGGTACGCGCGTCCACCGCTGCCTTGATGCGATCTACCATCTCTTCACTCGAAACGATCTCTTTACCCGGTCGATGACCGCAGCGCTTCGCCTGCACCTGATCCTCGATATGGCATCCGGCTGCATCAAACCTGATCAGAGACCGGATGGAACGCGCCAGATTGAAGGCGCCTCCAAAACCGGTATCGATATCCACC
The DNA here is from genome assembly GCA_037190045.1 of Bryobacteraceae bacterium. Classification (GTDB taxonomy): domain Bacteria; phylum Acidobacteriota; class Terriglobia; order Bryobacterales; family Bryobacteraceae; genus JAPKYZ01. The sequence goes on from JBBCIQ010000005.1 coordinate 437,302, forward strand.
AGCAGAGGCAAGGAACAGACATCGGTAATGCGACGGACATCCGTCAGCACATCATCCAGCGTGGAGATCCCCAGATCAGGCACCCCCAGTGACCCGGCAGCCACTCCTCCACCAGATAAATAGATCGCTCGATACCCTACCTGTTCTGCCATCCGCGCATGATAGGCATTGATGGTTCCCATGACCTGCAGCGGATGTTCTTCCTGAACAGCAGCCCGAAGCTTCGCACCGGGAGACTGATAATTTTGTGTGGATTGCGGATCGCGACTCATTTTTGGACTTGACCGATTGAACTTGCCTGAGGAATTTTCCGGGACAAATAAAAAGGCCGCTTGTGACAGCGGCCTGAACAACTTCAGATTTACTTCAGTGCGGGTTCCAGCGGTGTTTCCTTTCGGACCGATCCGCCTTTCAGAATATTCAGATCGCGAACGGCACCTCTGGAAGCACTGGTTGCCAGTGCAGCATAAGCCTGCAAAGCTTTCGACACACGACGTTGGCGCGGAGCTGTTGGCTGCCAGCCTTCCTCACCTTTTGCATCCATCCGGCGACGACGCTCTTCCAGGACAACATCGCTGACATCCACCCGCAGCACGCGATTCGGAATATCAATCACCAGCACGTCGCCTTCTTCCACCAGACCAATGGCTCCACCTTCTGCAGCTTCCGGTGAGATATGTCCGATCGAGAGACCTGAACTTCCACCCGAAAAACGGCCATCGGTAATGAGGGCGCACTTCTTGCCCAGTCCCTTGGACTTCAGATAGCTGGTGGGGTACAGCATCTCCTGCATTCCCGGACCCCCACGCGGCCCTTCGTAGCGGATCAGCACTACATCGCCTTCCTTCACCTGATCGCCCAGAATCGCTTCCACTGCGGCATCCTGGCTTTCAAAGATGCGGGCAGGACCGGTAAATTTCAGAATGGATTCATCAACACCGGCGGTCTTCACGATGCAGCCGTCTTCGGCGATGTTTCCATAGAGAACGGCCAGTCCACCATCGCGACTGAACGCGTGTTCCAGATTGCGGATGGCACCTTTGTCCCGGTTATCATCCAGTTCAATATAACGGGCGCTCTGGCTGAAGGGTTCCGTCGTGCGAACTCCGCCGGGAGCAGCCTTGAAGAACTCTTTCACTTCTTTTGAAGGAGACTTCGTGAAATCAACGCTGTCGATAGCGTCACCCAGTGTCGGAGCATGGACCGTCGGAACATTTCTGTGGATCAGTCCGGCGCGATCCAGTTCGGCAAGAATGTTCAGCACACCACCGGCGCGATGAACATCTTCCACATGGACATCCGGCGAAGAGGGAGCCACCTTACACAGATGAGGAACCTTGCGGGACAGGCGATCAATATCCAGCATGGTGAAGGGAACATTCCCTTCCTGGGCCGCAGCCAGCAGATGGAGCACAGTATTGGTAGATCCGCCCATGGCGATATCCAGTGCCATCGCATTCTCAAACGCTTCAAAGCTGGCAATATTGCGAGGGAGAACAGATTCATCGTTCTCTTCGTAGTAACGCTTGGCCAGTTTCACCACCAGTTCTCCTGCTTTGAGGAACAACTGCCTGCGGTCGGAGTGTGTGGCAACAATGGTTCCGTTGCCCGGCAGGGATAGACCCAGCGCTTCGGTAAGGCAGTTCATCGAATTAGCCGTGAACATACCGGAACAGGAACCGCAGGTTGGACACGCCGAACGCTCCATCTCTTCTGCCTGTTCGTCTGTCACACAAGGATCTGCAGCTGATACCATTGCGTCGATCAGATCGATGGAACGGACCAGATCACCCTGTTTTACTTTTCCGGCTTCCATGGGACCACCGGAAACAAATACCACTGGAATATTCAGGCGCATGGAGGCCATCAGCATCCCGGGCGTGATCTTGTCGCAGTTGGAGATGCAGACAATGGCATCCGCGCAATGAGCGTTCACCATGTATTCCACACTGTCAGCGATCAGCTCACGGGAAGGCAGGCTATACAGCATGCCGTCATGCCCCATGGCGATTCCGTCATCGACAGCAATGGTATTGAACTCCTTTGCTACCCCACCGGATTCCTCCACCTGACGGGCAACAAGCTGCCCGAGATCCTTCAGGTGAACATGTCCGGGGACAAACTGGGTAAAGGAATTGGCGATGGCAATGATGGGCTTATCAAAGTCACCGTCTTTCATTCCTGTGGCGCGCCATAAGCTGCGCGCTCCGGCCATATTGCGGCCATGAGTGGTTGTACGTGAACGATAGACTGGCACGGGCTTTCTTTCACGATACCAGTTACAGAAAAAGACGGTGACGGCGGGGGGCAAGTCGTGGCACGCTATCGGGTAATGCATATTGCCAGCATTCATGCCCACCCGGATGATGCCGAAATCCTCGCCGCCGGAACTCTCGCCCTGCTTGCCAACAGCGGGCACAAGGTCACCATTGTCACCATGACACCGGGGGACAAAGGATCCGATACTCTTTCCCCGGAAGAGATTGGTGCCGTCCGCCGGATGGAAGCCATGACTGCTGCCTCCCTGATCGGTGCGGAATACCTTTGCGCCGAATACCGGGATCTGGAGATCTTCAATGACAACCCGTCCCGCCAGAGAATGACGGAAGTGCTGCGGATGCTGAAAGCGGACATTATCCTGACGGCTGCTCCGTCTGACTATCTTGCCGATCATGAGATGACCAGCATCCTGGTACGTGATGCCCTGTTTGCCGCCTCCACCCCGAATTACAAGACGCATTCAGCGCCACTGAAAGCGATTCCGCACCTTTATTACATGGACCCGATTGAAGGGTTGGATCGAGACCATCGCCGCGTCACGCCGGACTTCATCGTCAATGTGGCATCCACTTTTGAGACAAAGAAGTCGATGCTCGCCGCCCATACCAGTCAGCGGGAATGGCTGCTGCGCCAGCACGGCATGGATGATTATCTGTTGAGCATGGAATCCTGGACAAAATTCCGGGGCAGCGAAGCAGGTTTTGATTATGGAGAAGGTTTCCGCCAGTACCGTGGACATCCGTATCCGCAGACTCCGCTATTACAGGAGTTGCTGAGTCCACATGCGAAGAGTGTGAGCGCTGTGTAGGAATTTCCGCTTGAGTGATCAACTCTCATTTCGATTACAAGGAGAGTTGATCGCTTAACGTCATAAGACGGAGATAAGAATAGAGATCATTTATTAAAATTCTGTTCTTATGATGAAGGCGACCCTCTGATCATTCAATGGTGATTTTGAAGCTTCTTACCAAAGAACTTGTCTCCAGAAGAAGGTTTTCAACGATCTGCATAAGAGATGATTCGCCTCAATTGACTTCTAAAAATTTGCTGACAAAGATTGCACAAGATATTTCATTAATTTGATTCATTCTTAAATCAGCCGTATTACCTCACCTCGCACCACGAACGAGTACGATCCCGTTCTTCTATCTTCTCCTTCACCGCCCGACGCAACCATTCCAGATCAGGACCGGCGTGCTCCAGAAGCTTCGTTCCGCTGCAGTACCCTGTCCGATAAACCTTCAGATCGAGTTTTACGTCCCATTCTTTGGGCCAGTCTGAGGGCCTATGACTGAGCTTTTGAAAACTCTCGCGAACAGATTTTTCCTTCTCCGCGAAATCTGCGAAGAAAAGATACTGCTTTCCAATCTCATGAGGTGAATAACAGGATGAAATCACTCGGGGCATTAAATCAGGATCGATGAATACCTCCTTTTGTTCAGGATTTAATCCACGAAATACTTCTTCCACTTTCACCAGATAATGCGTGAATCTGCCATTCTTCTCCTCATGTCCTGCTAGTATTTTTCCTGTAAAAACCACTTTGGCACTTGTGAAAGTTGAGCAGACGGACCCAAGTGAGGCACAAGAGCAAGCGAATCCTTTTCCCGCAAGCATTAAGGAAATAATCAATAGTCGAGCAATCATCAAAGCCTGCATGATTATGTCCTGAATCTTCCCCAAGGGGAAAATCGAAAGATTACCGATCCAAATCTTCAATAAAGCCCCGCGATAGAAGTGGGTCAAGCCACTCTTGATTTAAAAACTCCTTCTTTCAGTTCATCCAGATAAATTCTGCGTACGCTTGACGATCGCCCAAAATCCTATATACTTGATCTAAATACTAGATATACAGTAAATGAAGATCTATCTCGCTTTCCCTTCCTTTTCTATGCTTTATAAGAATCTCCTCTCAGCAGGGCCAATGGGCCCAAGCATCCAGCGTATGGTTTGGATCAGCTGCTGCGCCCTTGTTCTCCTGCTTTTTTCATCTCATCTGGCGATCGCCCAGACTCAGACGGCAAGTCTCACTGGCACCTTTAAGGACCCCTCAGGTGCCCCTGTTCGGGAGACGCCTGTGGAAATGATTAACCTCACCACAGGCGAACGGATCAATCTCCGTACCGACGCTTCCGGGCGGTTTCAGGCGACTTCCCTGCCTCCGGCCAGCTACAGCATTGTGGTGGAACAACCGGAAGCACAGCGGCTGGAATTCAAAGTGGAGATTGCTCAGGCAGGACAGGCGCTGGATCTGGGAACTCTTGTAATTTCTCCCACCCCGCCTTCGTCCCCGGCGACGCCCCCAGCCAGCCAGCAGGCGGACCCGGCCAAGCCCATCGATCCTGTCTATGAGCAGGTCACGGTAACCGCGCGCCGCGTGGAAGAAGAGATCCAGAGCGTCCCGATTCCTGTTTCTGTTGTCAGTGGGGAAGTGGTAGAGAAGGCAGCTGCCTTCAACGTGAACCGACTGAAGGAACTGATTCCCACTGTGCAGTTCTATTCATCCAATCCACGGAACTCGGCCATCAACATTCGTGGCCTGGGCTCTCCATATGGATTGACAAACGATGGCATTGAACCGGGAGTCGGTTTTTACGTCGATGGAGTATTCTTTGCGCGTCCAGCTGCTGCCACCCTTGATTTCATCGATCTGGAAAGAATCGAAGTATTGCGTGGGCCACAAGGAACTCTGTTCGGGAAAAACACTACTGCAGGTGCCATCAACGTCACCACGCGACGCCCCAGCTTCACCCCCGAATCCAACTTTGAGATCAGTTTCGGCAACTATGGATTTGTCCAGGCCAAGGGATCAATTTCCGGCCCGATCACAAAGAAGCTGGCAGCACGTATTTCATTTTCCGGGACACAACGGGATGGGTTCCTCTACAACACAAAGAGTCAGAGCAGTGTGAATGACCTGAATAATACAGGCTTCCGGACACAGTTCCTCTACACGCCTACCGACAAAATTGTTGTTCTGATATCCGGTGATTTCACACGCCAGCGGCCAAATGGCTATGCACAGACAATTGCTGGTGTTGCCCCCACTCTGCGTGCAGCAAATCGTCAATGGGATAGCATTGCTGCGGATCTGAACTATGTGCCACCCAGCTACAATGCCTTCGACAGAAAGATCGATACGGACTCACCCTGGAGATCCAATCAGGACATGGGGGGCAGTTCAGTAGAACTCAACTGGGCCATCGGCAAAGGACAACTAACCTCCATCACAGCATGGCGCTACTGGTTATGGAATCCATCCAATGACCGTGACTTCACAGCCCTGCCCATCACCACAGTTTCAGCTGCACCCTCCCGCCAGAATCAGTGGACGCAGGAAGTCCGCTATGCAGCAGTGGTGAACTCCCGTGTGAATTATCTGGTTGGTGCATTCCTGTTTCATCAGGCTCTGAAGCCCTCACCATTCCACAAACAGGAACAGGGTTCTGCCGCAGCACGTTATCTGTTGACGCCCAGCGCAGCGGCCGCCACACCAGGTCTGCTGGACGGTTACGGACAGAACATCAATTTCGACTTCCGCAACTTCAGCGGAGCAGCTTTTGGCCAAGTGGAGTATTCCCTCACCAGTCGTTTGCGCATCACTCCCGGACTTCGCTTCAACCATGACCGCAAGAAACTGGACTACAACCAGACCGTCTATGGCGGATTACAGACCACCGATCCGGCACTGATCGCCTTGCAGCGCTCTGTACTGTCTCCCCTCGCTTATAAAGCAAATGTTGGCGACAACAATGTATCCGGACAGGTGACGGTCTCTTACAAACTGAGTGAAAATGCCATGGCCTATGGAACCTTTGCGACTGGCTTCAAATCCATCGGACTGAATCTGGGCGGTGTTCCTACTGATGCCGCAGGTAACCCCATCACTTCCGCAGCCACGGTGCGGCCAGAAAGTGTCCGCCACTTTGAAGTAGGCATCAAGACACGTCCCCTTCCAGGATTAACCGTGAACGCAACCGCATTTAACACAGGCATCCGTGACTTCCAGACACAAGTAGTCAACGCTCAGGTTGGTGTGCTGCGCGGTTATCTGGCCAATGCCGAGAAAGTCCGAGTCCGCGGCATTGAGCTGGATTCCACCTATCGGGTCAATGACAATCTGAACCTCTACGCTTCAGCAGCATTCACTGATGGTCGTTATATCTCATTCCCCGATGCGCCTGCTCCACTGGAAGAAACTGGCGGACCGCAGGCGAAAGATATCTCGGGATCAATTCTGCCCGGCATCTCCAAATGGGCGGCATCCTTTGGCGGTGAGTGGAAGAAACCGGCAACTCTTCTGGGACAAAGCGGCGAAGTGTTTGCCCGCATCGATGCCAGCTACCGTTCCGCGTTCTCTTCAAATCCTTCCATCTCCCGCTACCTGATTGTGGATGGATATGGATTGCTCAATCCGCGTGTCGGCTTCCGTACTCGGGATGACTGGGCAATCGCTGTGTGGGCACGCAACGTAACAAACACCAATTACTTCGAATTCCTCTCAGCAGCACCCGGCAACTCGGGTCTGTTTGTCGGACTGCCCGGTGATCCACGGACGTTCGGAGTTACATTGAGCAAATCATTCCGCTTCAAGGGATCTGGCAAGAATGACAGCGATGCAAATCTCAGCGCCAGAGCGGAAAGAAACCGGCAGCAGAGTGAAGAGAGCCCTGTGAACGACACCCGTCGCGGACTGTCCTTCGAGAATAAAAAGAAAGGGCAAACGGAGTCTCCCAGTTCGGAAGAAGCTGTCCGTCACCTGCCCACCCGCCCCGGTCAATGGGTGACTGATGGTCAGCTGAGTCTGTTTGATCATAAAGCCCGCTAGTTTCGGGATTGTAGATCAGTTAAGAGGGGAGTGGCTGGATAATCAGTCACTCCTCTTTTCATTTTCGGCGACGAACCCGAATGACAGCATCAACACCTGTACTGGTAATTTTTCGCTGGCGTTCTTCAGCGACGATGAACTCCCAATCATTTGGATTGAGCGCAGCTTTTGCTTCTTCTAATGAAACCTGTTGTTGATTGGCAGCAGTAGCATTTCCAGTTTTGGAATCAACTGGACGATGCCCAATCATGAACAGAGTTCCTCCCGGAGCAACATAGCTTCCCATCCGCTTCACCATATCTTCTACGGAGTCAGCCACGTGTACATACATGCAGACAACAAGATCATATTGCTCTGGTGCAGCATTCCAGGTTGCAAGATCGCATACTATCCATTCGATGCGAGCTGCAATATCAGCCCCAGCAGTCTCTGCCATAGACTTCCCATAAGCCATCGCATCTGACGAGAAGTCCAAAGCTGTTACCTGCCAGCCATGGGCTGCCAACCAGAGCGTTTCTGCACCATGTCCACAGCCAGCATCCAGTGCCCTGCCCGGCTGAATACTGGCGACTTCCTGAATCAGGTGAGGATTGGGTGGACGGCGGGCAACTTTATCCGGGTGTTCACTTAGTGTCTTCGACCACAGTTGTTCCCAGAATTCCCGATCAAATGTTTGCTTTGGCTGATTCATGAACTGAAATGATGAGTCTAGCCAAGATTTATCAGAGCTTTTATTTATAAAAAACTGATTCTCATTCAGGAACGCTCTCTAACTTGGCGCCCAGGGGGGACTTGAAAATTAATTAAATATCGAATCTCAGAAGTCTTGCGTTCATTCGATGTTCAGCCAGACGACGCTCACGCGCCTTGTCCTGAGATGTTCTCCATTCCTTGCCCGACAGAATCAGAGGAAGGAAAATCGCTACGAACACAGCCACAAATATAGCTACTTCCATTTTTCGTCTCCTGCGAACAGTGTACATTCCCCAGGAATTTACGGCATGAATGATCTTCGACAGATGAATCCACAAAAAATTGAGCTTGACTCCCACAGCCACATAAGCTAAGAATTCTAGGCATGGGACGCAAGTCTCAAAAGAACGATTCATTACCCGGTTCACTGGATATGTTAATTCTGAGGACACTCTCACGGCGTGACCTTCATGGATACGGCATTGTCCAGTTTATTCAGCAATCATCCGACAATGAGCTTCTGGTTGAGGAGGGCTCACTGTACCCGGCACTCCAGCGACTGGAGCTGAATGGCTGGATTGATGGCGTCTGGGGTATGACGTCAAATAATCGTCGCGCCAGGATCTACAAGATTACTGCGTCTGGACGCAAGCAACTGGCTCTTGAAACGCAGAAGTACACCAGACTCACATTGGCAATCGCACGCGTCATGGGAGCAGAGTGACAGATATGTTACGGCGACTGAAGTATTGGATATTAAGCTCCAAACGTAGTGAATTACTGCGTGAAGAAATGGAGTTGCACCTTGCAGAAAAAACCGCAGAACTTCAAGCAGAAGGCATGACAGAAAAGCAAGCCCGTGCTGAAGCACATCGACGCTTCGGCAATGTTGAGTTGAAGCACGAAGAGTCACAGGAAATCTGGTTGACACGGTTCTGGTCAGAACTCTGTCAGGACATCCGTTATAGCTTTCGCACGATGTCTGCCAATAAGGTATTCAATATCCTGGCCGTCTTGTCGTTAGCACTTGGCATTGGAGCCAATACGACGATCTACAGTTTCATGGAATCGATCTTGTTGCGTTCACTGCCGGTAACAAGCCCCGAATCATTGGTAGTTCTGAACTGGCAGAGCCGGTCGCCACAGAACGCCAACAAAGACTGGGTTCACGTCGTCCATGGAGTACAAGGTATTTTCTGGCCAGGAGACAAAGGGACGCTAGTTAGCGGAATCTTTCCCTATGAAGCATTCAAAACACTTCAGGAAGAGGATACCGTCTTCTCCACTCTCTTTGGATATTTCAACGGACAAAATCGGAACCTGACCATCCACGGACAGGCTGTGAATGCCCGGGCGGAATATGTCACAGGAGAATATTTTCGCGGCTTGTCCGTATCACCTGTTGCAGGGCGTCTGATCGATTCCGAAGATGACCGTCCCGGCACAGCACCCGTTGCCGTCATCAGTTTTGCGACCAGCCAGAACCGGTTTGGAGGAGCACCCAATGCCATTGGACAGCCAATCCTTGTCGATAATATTTCATTCACTATAATCGGTGTTACTCCGCCAGAGTTCTTCGGAGTTGATCCATCAGCAGTACCTGATATCTATCTCCCCCTGCATACGAATCTGCTTCTGGATAGTGCTGAAGCTGCTCGTGGCTATAGTGATCGAAACTTTTACTGGATTGAAATGATGGGACGCCTGCGTCCCGGAGTGAGTATGGTTCAGGCACAGGCAGTGCTGTCGCCCCTTTTCAATCAATGGGTGGCCACTACGGCAATGACCGATGGTGAACGAGCCAATCTACCCGCACTGGTGCTGAATCCTGGCGCTGCTGGGCTGGGAAGCTTACGCCGGGAATATTCCAAACCCCTGTTTGTTCTGCTGGCGATGGTTGGGCTGATTCTGGTGATCACCTGTACAAATATTGCCAATCTGTTACTGGCAAGAGCGTCTGCCCGACGTCGTGAAATGGCTGTCCGGCTGAGCCTGGGAGCAGGGCGATTTCGCATCGTGCGGCAATTGCTGACTGAAAGCATATTGCTGGGTTCACTCGGGGGAACTCTGGGCGTCATGTTTGCAATCTGGGGTGTACGATCACTGACCTTTTTATTTTCCAAAGGACAGCAAAATTTTACTCTGCATGCAGAGCTGAACTGGAAAGTACTATGTGTGACGGCGGCTCTTTCTGTAATCTGTGGCCTGTTATTTGGGCTTGTTCCGGCGCTTCAGTCAACACGCCCGGATGTCATGCCCGCATTGAAGAATGGCCGTGGGAGTGGATCGCGGAATCGTGCACAATATGTCCTGGTAGTGGCCCAGATTGCGATGTCCTTTCTGATCCTGGGGGTTGCTGGTCTGTTTGTCCAGACACTCAACAAACTGCACTCCGTCCAGTTGGGTTATGCCCGTGAAAACATCCTTCTGTTCTCATTGAATGCACGTCAGGCTGGATATCGTGATCCGGAAATCAACACTTTTTACACGGATCTTCGCAAGCGCCTTGAAGCGATTCCCGGAGTGAGCAGCGCGACACTTTCGCAATCCTCCTTTGTAAATGCCGGACATGCTGGAAAAACATACAGGGGAGCAATGAAGGTTGGTACTGTCAGCGTCCAGGGAGCGCGTGTCATGGTAGCAGGGCCGCGTTTTCTCACAACGATGCAGATTCCGCTTCTTACTGGGCGAGAGATTGATGATCGTGATCAACCCAGTTCCACTCCAGTTGCCATCATCAGTGAGCGTCTCGCACGGACTTACTTTGGCACTGAAAACCCAATAGGGAGGCGCATTACCTTCGTGGATGAAAGCCGCGATCTGGAAATCATCGGGGTGTCAGCCAACCTGCGCAACGGCAACCTGAAAGATGAGAATTCTATGACTGTATTCATCGCACTCAGTCAGTTTTCTCCAGAGCGAATGACTTATGCGTTGCACACTGCAGGCGATCCGCTGAGGTATGTCAATAGTGTGCATGAGATCGTGAGGGTGGCTGATTCGCGCATACCCGTAACCAATGTGGTGACACAAGCCGCTGAAATTGACCGAACCATCAATCGCGAACTCATGTTCGCCAGGCTTTGCACTGGTTTTGCGGTTCTGGCACTACTGACGGCTTGTGTGGGTCTTTACGGAACAATGTCCTATAGTGTTTCGCGCCAGATCAGTGAGATTGGAATTCGCATGGCGCTTGGTGCACAACAGGGCACAGTGATCTGGATGATCCTACGTCATGTTCTGCTGCTGGTGACGGTGGGACTCGCAATCAGTATTCCAGTCGCATTGATCGGATTTCGGCTGGTGAAATCACTTCTTTTTCAGACACAGCCGAATGATCCGGCAACTCTGGTTCTGGCAGGGTTTGTTCTCTTCAGCGCCGCGATTCTTGCGGGATATGCTCCGGCAAGACGCGCAGCCAGTATCGACCCGCTGGTGGCGCTGCGGCAAGAATAGAATGAACTCGATCGCTTTAAATTTCTCTCTGCTGAATGCGAAATTGAGTGATTCGCTATTTCACCAGAATGAGTGGTCGCGGTTGTCCGTCGCGTCCTGTCTGACGGGGCATCGTTGCTCCCCAATGCCAGATAGCACCACCCGTTGTTACTGCAAATGACCGCATGCCACTGGCATAGATGGAAGCTACATCGTTAAGGCCCGGTACACGAGCAGGAGAAACCTGATATCCGGCAGCACCATTGCCGATCTGACCGAATCCATTTGAGCCCCAGCTACGTACAGTGCCGTCATTTACTAATGCCAGAACATGGCCTGACCCGGCAGAGAATGTACGCACAGCTGTGAGTCCTGGGATACGAGTAGGAACTGCCTGAATTCCACCGGGCTCGCTTTCAGCACCCGGTCGGAGACCATTCCCCATCATGCAACTGGTATTGGAACCCCACGCCCAGAGCGTCCCATCTGACTTCAGAGCAAAGGAAGAACTCAAGCCAGTATCGATCGCGATTACACTTTCGAGTCCGGAGACTTTTGATACTGGCTGCAACAGATCAGGCAAATTGTTGCCGAGTTGACGGGCACCATTAAAGCCCCATGCAAAAACCTGGCCATTTCGATCCAGAGCCAGACTGTGATTCGATGATGTAGCTACCTGTACGATATCCCTCAGTCCTTCTACTGGAATGATGATGCGTCCGGATGAATCCTGTGTCTCCTTGCCGCCAGAGGCCTTCCACGTAAAAACTATACCGTCACTACGCAATGCCACTACTCTTTCAAAGGTGGCATCGATGCTGACCATGTTCTGGAGTCCAGCGATTATTCTGATATCCGGAGTAGCAAGATTCGACCCGAAATCATTTGTGCTCCACCCCACAATAATCCCAGTTTCGAGGAGTGCATAACTCACAGTTTCGGCAGCAGCAATCTGAACTGTATTCCCGGGCAATTGGATAGGGAACGGATTCGCTGGTGCACTTTTTAACGGGGACCACATGCGAACGGCACCATCAGCGCTCACAAGCAATACATCCTTGCTACTGGCAACAGCCGGAAGCGTTGGTTTTGGAAAATTCAGTTGAGCAAATACCGTACCGTCAAAATTTGTCAAAAAAGCAATGATTGCCAGAGATACGTGGATGAGTGAACGGTTGTTCAAGGGGAACTCTTTTCAGCTCAGGATAACGGGAATTATCCATCACTTGAGAAGAAATTTTGTGAAATATTGAGCCGGATAAACTGATTCGGAATCTGATTTCTGACCCTAAAAGTATTTTTATTTCACGATTGATACCAACTAATCCCGGGCAGGAAGATACAACAAAAATAGATATATTGCCCAATAGAATCAAAGCTTTCCGCAAGATTGGACCGTCCGGACATGCTATCCTAACATTCAGCGATCATGTTCTCGCTGAATTCACACAACTATGAAGCTCACCTGGACCAAGACTGACGAGGCTCCGGCACTCGCAACGTATGCGCTGCTGCCTATCTTGCGAGCGTACTGCAAAGCGGCAGGAGTAGAGATCGAAACGGCAGATATTTCTTTGGCTGGCCGTATCGTTGCCAATTTTCCTGGCAAGCTGAAGGACGACCAGAAGATTCCGGACGAGTTGACGCGGCTGGGAGAGATGGCCAAGACGCCAGATGCGAATATCGTCAAGCTGCCCAACATCAGTGCCTCGATTCCACAGCTTCGGGCCGCCATTGCGGAACTTCAGGCCAAGGGCTACGACATTCCTGACTATCCGGACTCTCCCTCAACCGATGAAGAGCGTGCCATTCAGTCCCGATTTGCGGCAGTCCTGGGATCAGCAGTGAATCCCGTGTTGCGTGAGGGTAATTCCGACCGGCGTGCTCCAGGATCAGTGAAAGCGTTTGCGCGCAAGAATCCCCCCAAGGGAATGAAGCCCTGGCCTCAATCCGGCTCTGTCACCCGTGTGGCGCACATGAACGATAAGGACTTCTTCGGCACCGAAAAATCCGTGACCGTGAACTCCGCCACAGATGCGCGGATCGAATTCGTGGATGCCTCCGGTGCAGTGAAAGTCCTGAAGCCAAAAGTTTCATTGACCAACGGCGAAGTGATCGACAGCGCAGTCCTGAATGTGGCAGCTCTGCGAAAGTTCTATGCCGAGCAGATTGACGCCGCAAAGGCTGACAATGCTCTGTTCTCGCTGCATCTGAAGTGCACCATGATGAAGGTGTCCGACCCGATCATGTTCGGCTACTGTGTGTCCGAGTACTTCTCCGATGCCTTGCAGAAACATGCCGATGTCCTCGCCGGAATCGGTGCCAATGTCAACAACGGACTGGCGGATGTCCTCAGCAGACTCGACCAGCTTCCGGCTGAGAAAAAGGCTGAGATCGAAGCCGACATCGCTGCCTGTTACGAAAAGCGTCCCGGTCTGGCAATGGTGGATTCCCGTGCAGGCAAAACCAATCTGCATGTTCCCAGTGACGTGATCATCGATGCATCCATGCCTGTAGTGATCCGCGATAGCGGCAAGATGTGGAACAAGAACGATGAGCTGCAGGACACGGTAGCCGTGATTCCGGACCGCTGCTACGCCACCATGTATCAGGTGGTGATTGAGGACTGCCAGAAGAATGGGCAGTTTGATCCGGCAACCATGGGCAGTGTATCCAACGTGGGACTGATGGCACAGAAAGCTGAAGAGTACGGTTCCCACGACAAGACGTTTGTGGCACCGGGTAACGGAACCATCCGTATCGTCGATACCAGCGGAAACACTCTTCTGGAACAGAGCGTCGAGCAGGGCGATATCTTCCGCGGCTGCCAGACGAAGGACGAGCCCATTCGCGACTGGGTAAAACTGGCGGTCACCCGTGCACGCGCAACCGGAACTCCTGCGGTGTTCTGGCTGGATGAAGATCGCGGCCACGATGCGCAGATCATCCAGAAAGTGAAAACGTATCTGGCTGATCACGACACCACAGGCCTGGAAATCAAGATCCTGAAGCCACAGGATGCGATGAAATTCTCACTGGAGAGAATCCGCCGTGGTGAAGACACCATCTCCGTCACAGGGAACGTTCTGCGTGACTATCTGACCGATCTGTTCCCCATCCTTGAGCTGGGAACCAGCGCACGCATGCTCTCCATTGTGCCGCTGCTGCAGGGTGGACAGCTGTTTGAAACCGGAGCCGGTGGATCCGCACCCAAGCACGTCCAGCAGTTTGTGAAAGAAGGTCATCTGCGCTGGGACTCGCTGGGTGAGTATTGTGCGCTGGTGCCATCACTGGAAATGGTGGCCACCAAGAGCGGCAATAACAAAGCAGCCGTGCTTTCAAAGACGCTGGATGAAGCGATCGGCCAGTATCTGGATGAAGCCCGCAACCCGTCACCCAAAGTGAATGAGATCGATAACCGCGGTTCCACGTATTACCTCGCATTGGCATGGGCAAAAGCTCTGGCCACCCAGAGCGAGGATGCGGAACTGAAACAGCAGTTCACTCCCGTAGCCGCAGCCCTGGAAACCAATCAGGAGAAGATCCTGCAGGAACTGCTGGCTGCACAAGGTCAACCCGTGGATCTGGGAGGTTACTACTTCCCTGATGAAGCGAAAGTCTCCGCTGCCATGCGCCCCAGCGCTGCGCTCAACGCAATCATTGATCGGCTGTAATTACTGAGCGGCTTTTTCAGTTAGTTCGGTTTATAAATAAGGCGACTGTTACCTGCGAGGTTCAGTCGCCTTTTTCGTTAGCCACATTAGTTCAAACTTTTTTTTGACTCAGCTGAGCTCCTGAGCGAGTCCAATGAGAAGACCTTCCGGTCCGCGGATGTAACAGAGCCGATACGTGTTTTGATACTGGACGACTTCACCGACGAGTTGCGCACCTCGCTTTCGAAGGTTTTCAAGCGTCTCGTCGATATCATCCACAGTGAACATGACACGAAGGTAGCCCAGAGCGTTCACCGGAGCATTTCTGTGATCGGCAATGACAGGTGGCGCAATAAAGCGGGATAGCTCAAGACGACTGTGACCATCCGGTGTGCGCATCATTGCAATCTCGACGCGCTGATCACCCAGTCCCGTGACTCGTCCGGCCCATTCTCCTTCGATCATACCCCGCCCTTCCAACTCAAGGCCGAGCTCGCGAAAGAAATCAATCGTCACCTCAAGGTCTTCAACGACGATTCCTACGTTGTCCATTCGTTTGAGTGCCATGTGACAAATCTACAAGGTGACGTCTGGTGTGACTACTGAAGAAAAAGTTTTTCTGTTTGTAATTCAGGGAACTTTTAATAGCTTTATCCGTAGTTATGCCTGTGACGAATGACTGGACACGCATATCGTTTTTCTTTCAGGGCATCCTCTTCATTTACTACCAAGTGATTGAATGGGTGGATTTGTTCCCCTGGAATGATATCCGGCGTGGAAATGGTCAGGAATCACTCGACTTGATTGTTGCTTTAGTTTTAGGCATCTTCATCATGGCAACATGGCGGAGACTACGCTGGGTGATGACAGTTGGAATTGGATTGTATGGTCTCTGGGTATGGCTTCAGATTGATAGCTGGTGGGTGCCTTACTTGCGAGGCGCGTCGCCAGCATGGAAGCGTACTTATGATCGGTTTTTCAGTGAAACCATTAATTTTCTTCCGTCAGATGGTATCCACTTATCACCGGACGCGTGCCACATGCTGTTGCAGGTATTGATTCTTGGTTCCTTCATCACTATCTCTCTGGCTGTATTTCAGCTCTTTTTCAAATCTAATAGAGAGTGAGGACAGATATAAATAAATAGGACGACAGGAAATTTACTAATACATCAGAAAGGTCCGGTCAAATTTAACCATCCCAAAACGCCCCCAAAGAGGCATCAATGCCCCAACACTAGAAATCGATAATCGCCATATCTGTCTGGTGGAATAGAAGCGGTCTGCAAGGCGTTCATCACTTTTTCCTGCCAGTTATAGCCGAATCGCAATAGATCACTTAGCTTGATCCAGGACAGATGTACTCGGCCATCCCCGTCAGTTCTCTTGAAGCCGATGCCAATCCGAGAGTTCCTGTACCACAACGAAAAATTTCCGTCAGCAAAATCGTAGATCTCCTCCAGATACTCCAGAGCGAAGACTTTGTCTTTGTAGAGTTTCGGATCAAGTACGAGCTTACGTTTGCGCTTGCGTGTGATAGCAGCAATCTCTTCATCACTTCCCAGTTCGCTGCCGAGGACGATATTAATATGCCTGTGCTTAAGCCAGCCCAGCCGCAGGGGGCGAAACAGGCTAAACAACTCGGGCACCATCGCCTTGACTCCCTGTAAAGCACTCAGAAAGTCTTCCTCGCGTATCGCGAAGAGCGTGCGATACCTCTTACTACGATCAGGAAGAACTATTGTTTCGTGTATGTCGATCACACCCGAGTCCTGTCTAATACTAAGGGTATAGTGCTTTTCCTGGTCTTTTTCTTCAGACGTGCAGCCTGCTAGCTTCGGTATTAAAACGATTCTATTTTGACTAAATGACAGAGAAAATTCGTCGCTGTCAATTCCTTTTGCGTCATATGGTAGGGAATAGCTGTCCATGTATTCTATTATTGCAGCTATAAACGCATAGCTAGAACTATAAGCTAATATTTATCAGTGTGTCTTCGAACTTACTGAAACCCAATAAGCTAGAAAATATCTACTCTCTTACCTAAATCTTCTCTTTTACATACATAGAACATGATGCATTCTATTGCTACGCATGGAGCTCAGTAAAGATCTCGTCGCGGCCCCGGCGACTCCGCTCGTTCTTGCCAGTCTCTCGGAAGGGGAAAGCTACGGTTACGCCATCATCAAACGGGTGGCGGAACTTTCCGGAGGCCATCTCCACCGTCCGGAGCGGCAAGGCATTCCAGTAACCAGCGCGGTGGAGATGACATGGGTGAGTTAAGAAGCAGTCGAGACCAATGAATCTGAATCCGACAATTTAGATTCCAGCTTGTCGAGCGATCCGGTCCAGCCTTTCGTCATCCCTCCACGTTCATTAATGAATGCATTCAGTTCTTCCTGCGTAGTTGAACCATAGGGCTCCGATGTAATCGTCACTCGCGTGCCATCAGCACCTTCCGGGGAAAAGTCCACTGTCGTCAACATCGTTTGAGGCCACGTCGGAGCACCCGGGTGGCGTGTGATGTCCTCATTTTCATCGCAAAACTCTTGTGTATAGACGATGCGACTTGCCGTCACTTCCCGATAGTGAAAACGAACGTAGAACTGGACGTCCGGACCATACATCCGGGAGAAAATGCTTCCTCCTGATTTGATCTCCCCACGGAGGATCTCCATCTGCATGCCCTCCGGCGGTAACCATCGGGAAATATGTTGAGGGTTGGTCCACATCTCAAACATTTGCTCCACCGGAACATCGAATGAACGATTGAGGACGAATAACTCTCTACCTGAGGATTCCCGTTCCAGATATTCCGCCAGACGATCCCAGGTGGAATTCCCTCCCGCCTTCCTGATGAATCCGCGTGTTCTCTCAGCCTCTTCAGGAGTGGGCAGCGTCATCGTCATCTCCATCGCGGTCTTGCCATCGACCTCTTTGAAGAAGACGGATACGCGGAACAGGGGAGGCTTGCCTTCACTTGCTCCATGGTCATAGACCAGTGCCTCACGTTCTTTCACTTCGTGATAGTAGGTGATGTTTGGGTAATCCGTGCCATCCGGACCATGCATCGTATAAACCCACGTTCCGCCTGGCCGCAGATCCTTACTGTGTGTGGTGAGTGTAAATCCTCGCGGACCCCACCAGCGTGCCACCTGATCTGGATCGGTCCAGGCATCCCAGACAGCCTGTAGAGGAGCATCATAAATGCGAGATATCTTCAACTCATTTGACTTACTTTTTAATGCCATTCTTTTTATCCTTCCGATACTTCTTCCCTGTTGTTTCTTTCAAATAGGCATCCAGACGATCGAAACTCTCTTCCCAGAACATCCGATATTGTTCGATCCAATCCGCTGCACCCCGGAGTCCGTCACCTCGTAGTTTGCAAGGTCGCCATTGCGCGTCCTTTGACTTTGTAATGAGCCCCGCCCGCTCCAGAACCTTAACGTGTTTCGTGATCGCCTGCAGGCTCATGCTTTCTCTGAACTGGCTGGCAAGTTCAGAGACATTCGCTTCTCCCTTTGAGAGCTGTACCAACATTGCCCTGCGGGTTGGATCCGCCAGGGCCGCGAAAGTCTGGCTCAGGTTTTCTTCCGATACTAAACTCATTAGTTAATCAACCTATTAGTTGATTATGGTGAAAAAGAACGCACCTGTCAAAAAAATTTCGCGAGGTTCTGGTCGTGGCTCAACTCACCAAACGCTTGGTAGGAAAAATCGTCAACTTAGAAAGCACCAATTGAACTTTTCTACCCTTGACATACATAGATCTATAATGCATTCTATTGCTACGCATGGAGCTCAGTAAAGATCTCGTCGCGGCCTCTGCGACTCCGCTCGTCCTCGCCATCCTCTCGGAAGGCGAAAGCTACGGTTACGCCATCATCAAACGGGTGGCGGAACTTTCCGGGGGCCATCTCCAGTGGACCGACGGGATGCTCTATCCCGTGCTTCACCGGCTGGAAAAGCAGGGCTTTGTTTCCGCCAAATGGGGGGAATCAGAGACAGGCCGCAAGCGCAGATATTACCGCATCACCAAGGAAGGTACCGCGCAGCTAGCGACACAACGCAAGCAGTGGGAAGTGGTGGATGACACACTGCGCGGCATCTGGATGAAGGCGTGTACCGCATGATGCCCCCTCCTGATGCGGCACCCGATCCAATGCCTGATCCATCGGGCGACGATCCGCAAGATCAGTCAGACAATCATCCACAAAACAAGGCATCGAATCAGTCACTGGAAGAGCAGATTGCGCAGTGGCGACAATACGTGCGGCGTCGGCATGTTCTGCATGGTCCGGATGTTGAGGAACTGGAAGGCCACCTGCGGGACCAGCTTGCCGAGCTCACCGAATCCGGTCTAGCTGAGGAAGAAGCTTTTCTGGTGGCCGTGCGACGCATGGGCAACCTGGATGCGCTGTCCCGCGAGTTCGCGCTCGCTCATTCAGAGCGGTTGTGGAAACAGCTGGTGCTGAGTCCTGCGGCTGAGGATGAGTCAGCAGACAATGGCAACATTGAGACGATGGTGGTCCTGAGTCTTGCCTTTGCGGCAGGGTTCGCCATCAAGGTGCCGGGATTTTTTGGTCTCGACTTTGGCGGAAGCCATGAGACGTTCTATGCCCGCAACATCAGCCTGTTTGTCCTGCCGCTGTTGACCCTCTACTTTGTGTGGAAGCGTGGAATGCGCACGATGGAAACATTGTGGCTAGCCTTGCCATTTGTTGCAGGTGCTGTGGTGGCGAACATCTTCCCGTTCAGCAAGGGGAGCCATACGGAAATCCTGCTGGCCATGCATCTGCCGATTGCACTGTGGCTGGTGGTCGGCTTCGCTTACGTCGGGGGCGAGTGGCTGGCGGGAGACGGCCGCATGAACTTTGTCCGCTACACGGGCGAGCTGATCATCTATTACGTACTGATCGCGATTGGTGGAGGTGTCCTGACTGCCTTCACGATGATGATGTTTACAGCAATCGGCATGAAACCGGAGTGGCTGGCACAGGGGTGGATTATCCCCTGTGGTGCGATGGGGGCCGTCATTGTCGCCTCCTGGCTGGTGGAAGCAAAGCAGAGCGTCATCGAAAACATGGCGCCTGTATTGACGAAGCTGTTCACGCCTCTGTTCACGATCCTGCTGCTGGTGTTTCTGGGCACGATGGCATGGACGGGCAATCCCATCAATGTGCAGCGCGATGTGCTAATCGGCTTTGATCTGCTGCTGGTGCTTGTGGTGGGGCTGGTGCTGTATGCAGCATCTGCTCGCGATCCGCAGGCACCACCGGATTTCTTTGATCGTCTTCAACTGCTGTTAGTGGTCAGTGCACTGGCTGTGGATGGCGTCGCACTGGCAGCCATCGCGAGCCGTATCTCTGAGTTCGGCTTCACTCCGAATCGAGTAGCTGCTCTGGGAGAGAACATCATCCTGCTGGTCAACCTCACCTGGACGGCATGGCTCTATCAGCGTTTCCTGCGAGGCAACGGATCGTTCATCACGCTCGAACGCTGGCAGATGGCTTACCTGCCTGTCTACGCTGTATGGGCTGCATTCGTGGTGATCGTGTTCCCAGTGCTGTTCGGGTATCGGTGATTTCTTCCACTTTTTGATTGGTCGGAAGCTTCTGATAATCAAATTTCAGTTTCGAGAGAATGTAGTCTTCATGACGTCTTATCCCGGAAAGCGTCTACTGCTTCGACTGATCTTTTTTGTCCTGATTGTTCTCTCATTGCTTGCGATTGCCGGTTATTTTTATCAACACATCGCATTTCAAAGAGACATGCAACGCTTTCCGCATCCAGGCCAACTTGTGAATGCTGGAGGATTACGACTCAATCTCTATTGCACCGGATCAGGAAGCCCGACAGTTGTTCTGGAGTCAGGGCTTGCGGACTCATTAGACTCATGGCGCTTTGTTCAGCCGAAAATCGCAAAGTTTACCCGTGTCTGTTCATATGATCGTGCAGGATATGGATATAGTGAGCCGGGCCCGATGCCCCGAACCAGCGAGCGGATTGCTTCAGAACTGCATCTGGCACTCCGATCGGCTGGTGAACAGCCACCATACCTTTTGGTTGGCCACTCCTTTGGTGGCTTCAACGTTCGTGTGTTTAATGGAAAATATCCGGAGGAGGTAGCAGGCCTCATCCTTGTGGATTCGACACAGGAAGACCAGTATCATTTATTGCCGAAATCCTGGTCCGAAATGGCGGCATCGACACGTCAGCGTGCACGGCGACAATCTTTCTGGGCACCGCTTTATCTCAATCTCGGAATCGCTCGATTTCAACTATGGCTGAATCACATGGAAGTACCCCCTGTGCTTCTCCAAACTAAATACATCAGGGCAAGAACCAGTGAGCTGGAAAATATCGAAGTGAGCGCCGAACAAGCAAGGATGTCAGGGAGTATCGACACTAAACCCCTCATGGTTCTCATAGCTGGCAAAGTAATCGACAACAGCCTGAAATCCGTCCTTTCTGAAGCCGATCAAAAAATTTATGAGGACACCTGGATCAATATCCTGCAACTTCGTCTATTGCAGTTATCAAAGAAGGGAAAGCATATTGTGCTGCCTGATAGCGATCACGACATACCCACACAACAGCCTGAGTCGATTGTGACTGCTGTGCAGGAAATGAGTGTTCAGATAAATCTGCCATAACCGACCGATACCGGGCAGAAATAAATGCGATGTATTTCCAATGGTGAGATTACATCCAAGCTTTTGACAATATCCCTGGTGATTAAAAATCTTGGTTGTTTTTCTTGCCATACTTATCGATATTCGATAATATCGTTTATCGATAAGTATCAAACGAATCAGGAGATCTCTCAATGAAACCTCTGGGTAAACGCTCGATTGCATCATTCATTCGCATTGTTCTGGATGCTACATGGTGGTTGGTCACAATCAGTCTGGTATTCCTTACCTGCCTGCTGATTTTCAGATCGTCTCTGGATCTGGAGAGCAATAATCTGACGATGAATCTTCCTGTTGCCCTGGAACTGGATACTCCTGTCTATGGACAAGGAGCTTCTGCTCAGACGGAAGCCCACCTGGAGAAACTGCGCGGCAACCTGAGGTTTCCTGTCAGTAATGGCGTTTTCTTTTCCGGAAGTCTGATCCTGACCTTAGTTCTCTGTAGTCTTCTTCTCTGGGTTCTAACTTTGCTCCGTCTCTTATTCCGGTCATTAAACAGTGGACAGCTCTTTATTTCTGAAAATGCCCGCCGGATTCGGTGGGTAGGATTCACTCTGCTTGTTGGCGAAATCATTCGAGTGGGTGCAGTCTACTATTGGAGCTATTACACCAGCCAGAACTATACCGTGGATGGTATCCATTTCATCGCTTCTCTTGATTTCAGCGGCATCACAATTATTAGTGGTCTGATTGTCCTGGTAATTGCTGAAGTTTTTGAGGAAGGGATTTGTCTGCGCGAAGATCAGTCGCTGACCATCTGATTCCTCATGTCAATTCATGTCAATCTGGACCGGATTCTCATTCAAAGAGGAATTACTCTGACTGATCTGGCGGATCGGGTGGGAGTCACACTGGCAAATATGTCGATCCTGAAGAACAACAAGGCGCGAGCAATCCGGTTCTCTACACTGGATGCTATCTGCCGAGAACTGGATTGCCAACCGGGTGATCTTCTGGCATGGTCCGATAAAGGTTTTACTGATCCTGACATTGAAGAGCTGGAAGAAGTGGAATCCTGAACCTGATCACTATACCCGTTGAATTCAACAGGAAATTGAGTGCTACGCCAGACTCAATTTTGCAAATGCTCCGGGAGGACAACCGAACCTTCGACGGAATGCCGTACTGAAGGCACTTGCCGATTCATAGCCGATCTCTTCTGCCAAACGTTCCAGTGAAGGCTTGCCACGAGTGAGGGCATCCTGAGCCAGGCTCATCCGCCAGCGTGCAAGGTATTCCATGGGCGCGCATCCAATCGTTGTCGCAAACCGTGCCGCAAATGCGGATCGCGACATGCCCACCTGACGGGCCAGCGATTCCACCGTCCACTTGTGCCGCACATCAGAATGCATAGCCTGCAACGCAGAGGAGATGGCTGTATCCCGCAGTCCGGCCATCAGTCCGGGAGGCAGCTTTTCCGAACGAAAGCCGGGCCAACGCAGAGCCTCCACCAGCAGGATTTCCAGAAAATGCTCAAGGATTGTATTGCGGCCCGGCCGTTCCGCTGTATACTCATCCAGAATCAGATCAATGATGTGAGCCATACGACCGGTATCAAATTCTGCAGCGCGAATGTGAATCTTCCGTGGCATCAGTTCCAGCAAGGATGCATTCACGGCTTCAATCTCAAAGGTTCCACCGATCATGCGAAAGTCCGGAGCATCCTCCGGATCGCCATGATGAACTGAACTCGCAGTGACCTGTCCCGGACGACAGGCCGCGCCGGGTTCACTCACCAGAGAGAACGCCGGAATCAGTGGCAGAAGAACGAAGTCTCCACGCTCCAGCAGTTGCGGTGGATCATCTTCCGTGGTCAGCCAGCATTGCCCTTCCACCACCATGCAGAATCCGGGCTTTGCCTGGGCATCATAACGGACTCCCCAGTTTCCCCGCCCCGTAATCGGTTTTGAGAAAGCAGCATGGGGACGCAGCAACCCAACGATATCTGTCAGTGGATCCATCATGGACGATTGATAATTAAATCAGGATTTTTGATTATATATACTCCTGAATTTCTTGTCTATTCTGTTCCTGTAAGCAAGAAAGGAAACAGCACCATGAATTCAACAAATCAGACAGTACTCATCACCGGAACATCGTCCGGCTACGGCAAGAAGACAGCAGAATTTTTTCTGGACCAGGGGTGGAATGTGATCGCTACCATGCGCCAGCCAAAGCGGGAGATCTTCGAGTCACAAAGTGATCGGCTCAAAGTGCTTCCACTGGATGTCACCCAACCGGACTCCATCCGCAATGTAATTCAGGAAGGAACTGCTGCATTCGGAACAATCGATGTGCTGGTGAATAATGCCGGTATCGGAGTGGTGGGTGCGTTTGAAGCCACACCGATGACCACCGTTCGTGAAGTGTTTGAGACCAATACCTTCGGAGTGATGGCACTCACACAGGCAATCATTCCGATCTTTCGTAAGAAGCAGGCGGGAGTCATCATCAATGTCACATCCAGCGTCACCCTTGCCCGCATGCCACTGGCAGCCGCCTATACCGCCAGCAAGTCTGCAATCGAGGGATTCACCGGATCACTGGCTTTTGAGCTTGAAGCTTTGGGCATCAAGGTCAA
This sequence comes from Bryobacteraceae bacterium, assembly GCA_037190045.1. Classification (GTDB taxonomy): domain Bacteria; phylum Acidobacteriota; class Terriglobia; order Bryobacterales; family Bryobacteraceae; genus JAPKYZ01. Next base: position 461,469 of record JBBCIQ010000005.1, read on the forward strand.
GCTGGTGGAACCGGGTTATGGACCCACCACTAAGTTCACCAGCAATGGCGCATCGCGCATGCAGGGACTGATTCCGGAAGCATATGCCCCTTTTGCAGAATCTGTCTTTGCGGGATTCGCCCAGCCGAAAGCGATCACCACAGAATCCGATGTGGCAGAAGTAGTCTGGCGCGCAGCGAACGATACAACGGGTCAGCTTCGCTTCCCGTCCGGTGCCGATGCGTTGGCACTGGCACAGGCAAGATAAGACTTCCCACCCCTATGGCAGGGACCGGATCATTTCAGTCCGGTCCCGTAACTTCTAGAGCTTTACAGGCTGATGCTTTGCCACCCAGTCCGGATCGAAGTCGACACCAAAGCCGGGACCAGTCGGAGGCTTGATCTTTCCCTTATTGATTTTGAGATTGGACGTCTTGCACTCAAACCGGATGTTCTTGCCAATCTCCTTGAACTCGTGATGCTCACCGGCATTCGGCAGGGCAGAAACAAGCTGGATGTTATAGATGTTGCCGAGTCCGCCACCGGACATATGCGGGATGCACTGCTTGCCATAAGCATGCGCCATCTTTGCGACCTTCATGGAACGGATCATGCCACCGAAGTAATAGTTATCCGGCTGAACGATATCCAGTCCATCATGGGCAAGGAGCCAGCGGAAGTTGTAATAGTCGAAATCCTGTTCACCACTGGCAATGGGAATGGTTAGCGCATCCGTCACCTGCTTGATCTCTTCAAAGTGATCGAACTTTACCGGCTCTTCAAAGTATCGGAACTTGTACTGTTCCAGCAGCCTGCCGACACGGATCGCTTCAGGAACGGTATAGAAGCTGTTGGAATCAGCATAGAGCGCTACTTTGTCGCCGAAAGTTTTCCGAACCAGCGGGACGATCTGCTCCGTGCGCTGCGCTGGGCCGACAGCATTCATATCCGGCGTCATGAACATGAGTCCACCCACCTTGATCTTGAGTGCGGTCATGTCATGGGAGTAGAAAGCCTTCTTGATGAGTTCAATGGACTCATCCACCGGCTTCTCCCGCCATTCCGTAGCCATGTAGAGCCCGACTTCAGGATTGTGAACTTCGCCGATCAGCTGTGCCACAGGCTTGTTGGCAATGCGGCCCAGCATATCGAGAATGGCAAACTCGGCAGTGGCCAGCGGCAGGCCGAACGCCATGCCACTCAACCGGAAGTTGAACTGATAGATGTAGATCTTTTCCAGGATGGTATCGAGATCCCGCGCATCCTTTCCAATCAGAAATGGCTGGACGCTCTTGAGGAAGATGGGGAAAAGTGTGCTCATCCCCGTATGCGCAACGGAGATCCCTTCTGCGCCATCCCTGGAACGCACGCGACAGATAAAGCCATTGTCGAGACGCAACAGTTCGACACTCTGGATGATGACGGGCGACTTGAACAGCTCCTTCTTCAGTACAGGAGCCGCAAGAATGCTGTCCAGCTTTTGGTAACGCTCATTCGCGGTTTCCGCCCCAAAAGCGCGAGATGCCATCATGCCTGCGGCAGCAGTGGTGAAAAAGTGTCGACGATTGGTCTTCATGGAATCTTCCGTTGAGGCCTATCTTTTCAGGGGAACGGGGGATGCGTCAAATGAGGGCATGAAAGGACAGCTTCAAACATGGTTAATTCCTAGAAACGGAAATTTTAAAAGACAAGAAGTATATTGACTAAATACCTGCTCAATTTGACATGCATCATAGATAACAGGATTAGAAATGGAATCAAACTCTTCTTCCGTCACATTTCGCGCCAAAGTCGATGATGTCTTTAATGACATAGAACCTACGTCAGACGATATTAAAGAGGTGTATGCTCAGTTCGGATTGGCATATTATCATGCAGAAGTTCTTCATCGCGGCCTATGCAATCTCTATACTATCTCTCAAATTACACCTTCGAGACTGGTGTCCAGATATCGACTTGAAGAACATCTTCGATTCTCTTCTGAAATGACACTTGGTCGATTGCTTGAGCAGATGGAAACCATATTGCCCGTCCCGCTCTCCGAGCAATTAAAACTTGCTCTGGAGCGAAGAAATTTCTTAGCACATCATTTTTGGTATGAACGAATCCATTTAACGGCAACACAGAACGGTGTTGAGACTATGCTTCTTGAGCTCTCTCGGGATATTAGTTTATTTAAAGAACTGGATTTGGAAGTAGACAAGTTAAATGCACCGCTTCAGCAGAAGACATGGATGAAACCAGAGCTTTTTGAAGCGGCGCTCAATGATCTTAAAAACGGAAATTCTAAAGCCCTTGAGCCTCTTCACCAACAGCGGATGCCCAAGAAGCAAGAAATAATCGTCAAAGTATTCTGCACTCCAAACTCAACATTAGTCTTTCAGACGGATGATGGAGTGCTTTGGGAGCTTTGCGACGCAGGACTAGGATGGAGTTCGTATCAAAGTGTGGATATCTCGTGGTTAGTTGCGAAAAAATTCGCATCTCTACTCCCTGCAAAAATCAATCCTCGACCAATTGTCTCTGCTCCATGGACATTCGAAATTAATTTTGGCCGAAGTGCAACACTGTTTGTCTCACCAGGGAGACAGCAAAACCAGATTACATATGAACTGCGTGCATCCAATCCGTGATTCAAAGATGCTCCAATAAGAGTTCTCCTTACAACACAACTTATAAATTTCAAATTTTTAGCACATCTCTTCCCTCTTCTCCTCCGCTGATACCATAAACAATTCGCGCCACCACACAACATGAAGACTGCCCGCGGATTGCTGATCCTTGTCCTTGCATATTTTGTTGTCGTCTACCTGATTCCACGACCGGAAAGCGTGGACCCGGCCGGATGGCGCCTGACAGCCATCTTCACTTCCATGGTCGTCGGGCTGATTCTGCAACCGGTATCAGTAGGCACGCTGGTTCTTTCCGCAATCACGGCAGCAGCACTCTTCGGCGGGCTCACAACAAAGCAGGCACTCGAAGGATATGGCGATCCGACGGTATGGCTGGTACAGGCAGCATTCTTCATCTCGCGTTCCATGATCAACACCGGACTCGCCCGACGCATTGCTCTCTTCTTCGTCCAGCTGTTCGGCAAAAGCTCACTGGGTATTGCCTATGCACTGGGAGTAACGGACATGGTTCTTGCCATGATCATTCCCTCGAATGGCGCACGTTCCGGTGGCGTGACACTTCCCATTGCACGATCCATCTCTGAACTCTATGGTTCCCTGCCCGGCAAAACCGCAGCACTCCTGGGAAGCTTCCTGCTGGTGGCTGTCTATCAGTCTGTCTGTATCAGCTCCGCCATGTTCTTTACGGGACAGGCATCCAATCCACTGGCTGCTCAGATGGCAGGTCAGTTTGGCGGCTATGAAGTGACGTGGACCAGCTGGGCACTGGCAGGCATGGTTCCCGGCATTGTCTCCATGCTGGTGGTGCCGTGGGTGGTGATGAAGCTCAATCCACCGGAGATCCGCCGTACACCGGAAGCAGCCAGCTTTGCCCGCAAGGAACTGGACAAGATGGGGTCGTTTTCCCGCAATGAAAAGATCCTGATGGTGGTATTTGTCACCGTCTGTAGTCTATGGGCGACGTCATCAATTCATGGGCTGGATATCACCGTAGTCGCGCTGCTGGGTGCCATCTCTCTACTGCTGACCAAGGTTCTGAGCTGGGATGATGTGCTTTCGGAAAAAACTGCCTGGGACATCTTCATCTGGTATGGCGGCCTGGTCCTGCTGGGTAAGGCGCTCAACGATACCGGAGTCACCAATGAGATTGCAAAAGGTCTGGGCGGCATGATGGGCGATGCCACATGGCCGGTGATCTTCGGCGTCACCCTGTTTATCTACTTCTACTCCCATTACGGATTCGCCAGCATCACCGCACATATGCTGGCCATGTATCCTGCATTTCTTGCTGTGCTAGCCGCTAAAGGTGCGCCTCTTGGGCTTGTTGTCTATGGCTTTGCCTGCTTCACAAATCTCTCAGCCGGGCTCACGCACTATGGCACTACACCCGCCCCCATGTTCTTCGCGCAGCAATATGCATCCTTTGAAACATGGTGGAAGGTAGGGTTCATCGTATCCGTCGTGAACATCCTCATCTGGGCCACAGTGGGCTTCGGATGGTGGAAGGTCATCGGAGTCTGGTAAGAGTTACTTCCAGAACGCTGCTGCCACCGCACAGACCAGAAACAGAAACGCCACGATATAGTTCATTCGCAGCGGCTCACCCAGATACAAGTAGGCGAATCCGCAGAACACAATCAGGGAGATCACTTCCTGAATGATCTTGAGCTGGAATCCGGTGAAGTGTTCATACCCCAGCCGGTTGGCCGGAACCTGAAGACAATATTCCGGAAGTGCGATCAGCCAGCTTACCAGGATAGTCGCGATGAGTGGATAACTTCGGTGTTTCAGATGGCCATACCAGGCTGCTGTCATAAACAGATTCGAGCCAAAAAGCAGGGCAATGGTAGTAAGGCTATGGAGTTTTACTGCGGGTAACATTGTGGTGTGAATAGAAAAAGTAAATCAGCAATCCTGCTGCCAGCCAGACGAAAAAGAGCAGCCATGTTTCCAGAGGAAGACTGAGCATCAGGACCAGACACGAAACCATTGAGATGATGGGCAGCAGGGGAACCAGTGGAACACGGAATCCACGCTTGCGGTCCGGCTGCGTTTTACGCAGGACAATGACGGCTGCACTCACCACCAGAAACGCAAACAGTGTACCGATGTTGGAAAGATCTGCGAACGTTCCGATATCCCACACCATGGCCGGAAGCCCTACAACTAACCCCGCTACCCACGTCGAAATGTGAGGAGTACGAAAGCGTGTATGCAATCGGGAGAAGGCGGCAGGAAGCAAGCGATCGCGCGACATCGCAAACCAGATGCGGGTCTGTCCGTACTGGAAAACCAGCAGAGAGGAAATCATCCCGACCAGTGCTCCGACAGCTACCATCCAGCGCACATTGTCATAGCCCAGTTCTTTCAGGACTCCAACAACGGGTGCTGCATTATCCAGCGTGCGCCAGTTGACGACACCCGTCAGCACCAGTGCCACAGCAGCATAGAGAACAGCACAGATAAAAAGCGTCGCAATGATGCCGATGGGGAGATCACGCTGTGGGTTTTTACACTCTTCCGCTGAAGTGGAAACCGAATCAAATCCAATGTAGGTGAAGAAAACAATCGCAGCGCCTGTCATCACACCAGGAAGACCATTGGGAAAGAATGGATTCCAGTTTGTGGGGTCAACGTGGCGTGCAGCAACGATGATAAACAGCAAAATCACGGCCAGCTTGATGACGACCATGATGTTATTGGCAGTAGAGCTTTCCCGGATCCCACGCACCAGCACCCATGTCAGCAACATGAGAATCAGAAAAGCCGGAAGGTTGATGTTGCCGGTATAAGCCCCGTTCATGAAGGTGGGTTCTGAAAGCCATTGAGGCAAGGCATAGCCAAATCGCTCAAAGACATCATTCAGATACGCGGAAAATCCAACAGCCACCGCCATATTGGAGACGGCATACTCCAGAATCAGATCCCATCCGATGATCCAGGCCACAATCTCACCCAGCGATGCGTAGGCATAGGTATACGCCCCGCCTGCAATGGGGATCATGGACGCCAGCTCTGCATAACAGAGCGCGGCAAATCCACAAACAATCGCAACCAGGATAAAAGAGAGGGAGATTCCAGGGCCGGCACCCAACCGTCCACTTGTGGAGACTGCTCCTGTTCCTTCCCGAATGAGATCAAGAACAGGAGCATTCAGAATCGACGTATAACTCATCGTCTGGCCAGCTGCTGCTGTGCCAGTCAGAATGAAGATACCCGAACCGATAACGGCTCCAATACCCAGCGCAATCAGGGACCAGGGTCCCAGCGTGCGCGCCAGACGATGTCCAGAAAGTTCACTGGAAAGCAACAACTCATCGATGGCTTTCTTCCGAAACAGTCCGGACATCAGGAATGGAAACTAACGCTTTCTTGTTGCGCCCTTCGTCAATCGGTTGACCTTCTTTTTATTGTCACCGCGCGCCACACCCTGTGCCCGCTTGGCCTTTGGCTTGGCTTCTTCAGCCTTCTTGCGAGCGGTACGCTTTGCTTCTTTCCGCTCAGCTTTATCAGTAATATTCTTCGTATTCATTCTTTAACTGTAATTCCTGCAAATTTCTGGACCAGCTTCTTCAGGCCGTAGCCCGGAAAACTGACCGTAAGTTTCGCGTCTTCGCCGTCTCCTTCTTTTCGAAGGACGGTTCCACGTCCATATTTCGGATGTTCAATGACCGAACCCGACCGGACACCCCCCGGTTTCTTCGCAGCCGTTGCTGCTGGCCGCGGTGTGGCCGCTCGCTGGACTACCGGCTGGGGAGCCGACGTCCGTGGTGGCGGCGCACTGGATCGCTGGGGAGGCTTGACGCCCCGTTCGGCGAAAAACTGCGAGATGTTCTCCACCGAATTATACGTCTTTCCGCTGAACAAATTGCGGCGGGCGGATTCACGAACGTAATGTTGCTCACCGAACAGATCAACATTGGAAGTTCCACGCGCTCCATCCGTCATCAGCTGGATAAAGTTTGCGGGCACTTCATTAATAAACCGGGAAGGAATGGTAGCTTCCGGCATGCCGGAACCAAACCTGCGCCGTTGCCGTGCATAAGTCAGATAGAGCTGCTTTTCCGCACGCGTCATGGCGACATAACAGAGGCGCCGTTCCTCTTCCATCGCCTCTTCGTTATCACGGGATCGGCTGTGTGGGAAAAGTCCTTCCTCCAGACCCGCAACAAACACGACCGGAAATTCCAGCCCTTTGGCATTGTGAATCGTCAGCAGCGAAACCTGGGATTCCTCGTCCAGTGAATCTGAGTCTGCCACCAGTGCCGCATGATCCAGAAAGTCTGAGAGGCTTTCTCCACGCTCTGATGCTTCCGCTGCCGCGTTGATCAGTTCCGAAAGGTTCTGCAACCGGGATTCTGCTTCCGGCGCTGGATCATCCTCAATCATCTTCCAGTAACCGGATTTATCCAGCAGCTGACGCAGCGTCCGTTCTGGGCCAATCTCTGGTGAATTGGTGGCAATCTCTTCCATCATGCGTTTGAATGCTGCCAGAGCGGCTTCCGCACGCTGAGAGAATTCTTTCCCCTCAATCATCTGCCCAATGGCAGTCCACAGAGAAACCTGATGTTGCAGTGCATACTGATCCACCTGATCCATAGTGGTCTTGCCGATGCCGCGAGCCGGATTATTGATGATCCGCAGCAATGCAATGGGATCGTGAGGTGTCAGAATGGCCTTCAGATAAGCCAGGGCATCCTTGACCTCCGCACGCTGGTAGAAGCTGAATCCACCCACCACGATATATTTCCGGTTGTATCGGCGCAGGGCTTCTTCGATCTGGCGCGACTGGGAATTGGTCCGATAGAGAACTGCAATCCGGGTCCTGGGATCTTTCGAAAGATGACGTTCGATGGTATCCGCAATCCAGAGAGCTTCATTCTCTGACGACGGAGCCTCATACAGGCCAACCTTGTCGCCATCTCCGGACTGGGTCCAGAGGTTTTTCCCTTTTCTCTGCTTGTTTTTGGCAACTACCGCTCCAGCTGCCTTGAGGATGCTCCCTGTTGAACGATAGTTCTGTTCCAGTCGAATAACACGGGCGCTCGGATAATCCGACTCGAAATCGAGAATGTTCCGGATATCCGCACCGCGCCATCCGTAGATCGACTGATCTTCGTCTCCCACAACACAAACATTGGGATTACTAACGGAAAGCAGCCGCATCAACTCATACTGACTGCGGTTTGTATCCTGATACTCATCGATCAGAAGATGTTTCAGGCGCTGGTTCCAGCGATCCCGTGTCACCTGATCATGACGCAGCAGACGGACCGATTCCAGTAGCAGATCATCGAAATCGAGAGCATTCGCCTGCTGCAGGCGTGCCTGGTACCGTTCGAAGATCACGGCCAGCTTGGACATCTTGGGATCATTCGATGCCTTGTAAAAATCCTCAGGCCCCTGCTTCTGGTTCTTGGCGTTGGAGATCCGGGAAAGGGCTGCCCGGTACTGCATGAATTTATCGTCTAATCCCAGCTGCTTGAAAATCTGCTTGATAGTGGACAACTGATCATCGTCGTCATAGATCGTGAAGCTTTTCGTAAATCCGGGACGAATCTCAGCGAGAGCAGCTCCGTCCTGCCGGAGAAGCCGGACACAGAAAGAATGGAAGGTAGATACCGTAGGTCCCCAGCCGGTTCCTCCCGACTGGCGAATAATGGAATTGACACGTTCCTTCATTTCCCCAGCAGCTTTGTTGGTAAAGGTAACTGCCAGGATTTCCTGACCGCTAATTCCATGATTCTGCATCAGATATGCCATCCGATGCGTAATCACTCGGGTCTTGCCGCTTCCAGCGCCAGCCAGAAGCAGTAATGCGCCGTTGACATGGGTCACGGCTTCACGTTGTTGCGGGTTTAAACCTTCCAGAAGATCCATCAGGGGGAACTTTCAGTGTATCAGGGAGGGTTATCCAGCCATACTTTTTCCCGAAACCAGAGCAAATCAATGATTCTTGTTTAAAAAGTAAATTTTCTCCAGGAATTACTTGAACAGTATTCCCAGTACCCATATCCTTGAACACATGACATATCGCACGGTTCCTACCTCCGTTGCGCCGCCAGGAGTGATTGAGCGTAAATTGAATGCACTTCGTACCCGAAAAATGGAGTTGGATCTCCTGATCAGCCTTCTGGAAATTGATCAGACAAGAAGAATCCCCTCAATTCTAAACTCACAGATTCCTTCCAACATGAATCTAAAAAGAAGACTTTGCCATTCCTGGAAGTCACTTGTAACCTAGCTATTTGAATCTTCGCCATCTCTACAGGAAGGGAACAACTCAACTCTCCGTCCGATTTGTACCCCGAAGTGGGGCGGCGTGCTAGTTGATTCTGAGGTAGTGGAGCGTGCGCGCAATGGCGACGATACTGCCTTTAATGAATTGGTTCGTGTGTATCGTAAGCGAATTCTGGGTACCATCAGCCGTCTGATTGGTCGCCCGGAAGATGTGGAGGATGTCGGACAGGAAGTATTTCTTCGACTGTATTATTCAATGCAGCAACTCCGTACTCCAGATATGTTTGAGCCCTGGCTCTACAGGCTGACGGTTAATTCGGCCTACGATTACTTGCGAAAACGGAAACGTAAAAAAGAATCCCGCATCTCTGATCTGAGTGAAGCACAGGTCACGCGTGCTGATGCAGAAGCAAGCGGACTACATACACACGAAACAGAACGAAAAAGCTATATCCGTGAATTTGTACAAAGGCTTCTGGGGAACGTATCAGAAGAAGACCGACTGCTTCTTATGCTGAAGGAAGTGGAAGGACTCTCCATCAAAGAACTGGAACAAATATACGGTGTCAATGAGAATGCACTGAAAGTACGGCTTTTCCGCGCCCGCCAGCGAGTTTTGAAAGCCTTTGACAAACAGGGAGGCGATGAAAAAATACCGGGATGAATCCACGGTATGATTGCTTGAACAGCTGAATCGCCGGAAAGAATTCAATGGATCGCGCACCATCAATCGAGACCAGATTCGATTCACTACTCAAAGAATATCGGTCTGCATGCCCGGAACCGGAGGGATCGCCTGCTTTTACATCCAGCCTTTGGCAACGGATTGAAGCACAAAAAGCGTTTCTCCGAAATGCAAGAAGCTGGACTTCTGCCTATGTCACGATCGCTGCTCTTGTCTGCCTGCTGCTGGCTCTTCTTATTTCTATCCAGGCAGGCTCGACACAAAAAACTTATGTGGATATTCTGAACGACAACCAGGATACGTCTGTCCTGATTGAAGCCAGCAGACCAGCACAGGAGTCGCAATGAAGCCGTCCAATTTTGTTCTTTTTCTTTATGGTGCGCTGATTTTTCTGGGCGGAACAGCTGTTGGTGTCATGGGGCATCGTCTGTATTCCACAAACAGTGTAAGTGCGATCTCCAAACCAGCCCCAGATGAGTGGCGAAAAAAATTCACCGCTGATATGAAGACCAAAGTTGGTCTTTCTGATGAACAGATGGGGAAACTCAATTCCACACTGGATGAATCGAAGGCTCTCTTCGATCAGGTACGACAGAAGTATCATCCCGAGATGAGTGCGATCTATGACGCACAGGTTACAAAGATAAAGGCTATGCTCACCCCACCACAACTGGAAGAGTATGAAAAGATTCTTGAAGACCAAAAAGCATCCAGAGAAAAGTCTGCACAGAAGTAGTGCTGCCTTCTCCTAAAGGAGAACCACGATAATAGAAGGGTGATGCGATTTTTCATCCTGTCCCTGTTTGCCGCTCTCCTCCCAGCCCAGGAAGTCTGTCCGTCTACACCTCTGTTTTCTGTCTGCGATATCACTTTCGACGCTGGTTCCGACACGATCACTCAGCTACATGCTGAGATGAAATCCCCAAAGTTCAAAACAGCTCTTGTTCATGCATTTCATTCCGAAGGAACAAAATGGATCATTCGGGTTGCTCCCGTAGATGCGGGTATTTATGAATTTCGATTAACCAGCAATGTCCCCAGATTTAATGGGCAAAAAGGGAGTTTCGAAGCAACTGCTTCGGAACATCCCAGCTTTATCCGCCCGGCAAATGCACATCACTGGGTTCATCCTGAAACGCTCACTCCACACCTGTGGGTTTCTGGAATCAATCACCAAAGGGTCAGCCTGAATCTTGCAGACACTCCTGAGACCATGCGCGTAGTGGAACAGCAAGTCCGCGAAGTGAATACGAAAGGAATGATTGCTGATCTGAGCCTTGCTCCGTCAACAGAGGCCATTCTCAGAAAATTTCCTGACAGAAATGAACGATCAAAATGGATTCAACTGGTAGTTTCCCGATTTGCAGCTTTTGACATCACATGGCTGATCGCCGATCAGTTTGAAGGGAACCTGGGAGCCCGAGCCTTATTGAAAGAGATCGGACTGCAATTGAAATCACTCGACCCCTATAATCATCCTCGATCTACTGGGGCACAATGGACCTCTTCTCCTCTTCTGGCTGATGGATGGATGGACTACATCAATATCGGATCAAAAGATGATGCCCTAACAGCCGTGGAGCATCAGTTTTATACTCGTCCATTTGTCACTTCCACCAAAGCAGAGACAAATCCGGATGCTTTTCGTAAAAAACTCTGGAATACCACGATGAGTGGAAGCTATCCCGGATTTGCAGGAGGAGATACTGCTGCCCTGAAAGCATGGCAGGAAGTTTTTAGCGACACACGTTTCTGGGAGCTACAGCCTTACTTCGATGTGGATGGAGGACGAGCAGTCGCACTACCTGGGATTGAATACATTGTTTACGTTGAAAAACCATCAGGTCCGGTAGAAGTATTGGTGGAGAAACATGGATACGACATCTACTGGATCAATCCTGCAAATGGAGAATCAACCAAAGCAAAGAACTTCAAAGGAGAGCGTTTCGTCAGTGAACCGCCATCCGCCAATCATGACTGGGTTCTTCATATCTCCCGCGACGGCAGAAAAAGCCGCGTAGCAAAGAGCTATCGATTCACGTATGGTCAGTTTCTGCCTCAGGAAATTGAGCAGAACACAACCAAGGTTCCATTTGAAATCACTGAGCCTACTGAAGATGTCCTGAAGTCTGGTCAGCAGGTGCGATTCTCTTCAAAACTGAAAAGAGAAACACGAGCAACGCGTGACATGAAATATATCTGGACAGGAGAGGTTGTCTCTGACGGACAGGGATTCCGTGTACTGGGAATCGGGTCTGATGCCACATTGAAGCTCCCTGCTGATCTGACTTCAAAGTTCCCCAGTGTCCTGAACATACGCTTGTCTTCCATCAATGCGAACGGCAAGGCATATTCGCAGGATAAGGTTTTCCGTCTGGAGCAGTAATATGGCAAGACTTGTTGCACTTGATACAACCTCTGCACAGGGAAGCATTGCTCTCCTGGAAGATGGCGTGATTCTGGAAGAACTTGAAATGCACTCTCCAGATGGATTTTCCCCCGTTCTCTTTGGAAAATTGCAGGAGATGCTGGAGAGACATCATTGGGATATAAAATCGGTTGATTGCTTTGCAGGAGCTACCGGCCCTGGTTCATTTACGGGTGTTCGGGTCTGCCTGACAGCAATTAAGGGACTCGCTGAATCCTGCCAGAAACCAGTCATTGGAATATCTAATCTTGCCGCCATCGCTACTTTTGGGACAGAAGCAATCCGGGCTCCATGGCTGGACGCCCGAAGGGGAGAGATATATGGTGCAATTTTCACACACGACCTGGAGCTGATCAGAGAAGAAGCAGTTCTATCCCTGGATCAATGGAAGGCTAGTCTGCCTTCTGACGCTGAGCTTATTGCAGGCGACGGGAAACCTGTGGCAGCTGCCATTGCACGAATTGCCTATCCACAGTTTCTTGCGGGATTGAGAAAAGATCCTGCAGCATTGGATGCAAATTACGTGCGTCGCTCTGACGCTGAACTTTTCTGGACTGAAGTTGTGTGACCCAATCCAGCTTTCACCTTCCTTTTGACAGCAGAGATGAGAATGAACTCATCTCAGAGGGAGCCTGGCTGCTGCGAGGCTTTACATCGAAGGATGTACCGCAGATCATGCGTGCAATTCAGGACATCTCCAACACTTCCCCGTTTCGACATATGGTTACGCCGGGAGGGTTTCGAATGTCCGTCGCCATGACCAACTGCGGAGAAGCTGGCTGGGTCTCAGATCGCAAAGGTTACCGCTATCAGAAGACTGATCCCGAAACACAACAGCCCTGGCCGAAGTTCCCTGCCCTGTTTCTTGATATTGCAGGATCCGCTGCTGCAACCGCGGGATACCCGGACTTTCATCCTGACTCATGCCTGATCAATCGCTATGAACCCGGATCAAGGCTAACCCTGCATCAGGATCGGAATGAGTCAGATTTTACTGCTCCAATTGTGTCTGTTTCTCTGGGATTACCCGCTACTTTCCTCTTTGGAGGGATTAGCAGAAAAGATCGACCCCGCCGTCTTCGCGTGGAAAGTGGAGATGTGGCGGTATGGGGTGGCCCTTCGCGACTTGCTTTTCATGGAATTTCTCCCTTGAAAGATGGAATTGATCCAGAAACAGGAAACTTCCGTTTCAACCTGACTTTCCGCAAAGCACTCTGACTCAGAGCTAACTTAAATTTTTCCGGATCTCTTGAGTGCTTCTGACAGATCCTTCATATGAAGTGGTTTACTGAGGAAAGCATCCATTCCTGCGGCTTTACACGCTTCCTGATCCTCACGGAAAGCACTGGCAGTCAGCGCAATCATATAAGGCCGCTCAACCTCTGACACGTTCTGCACTATCCATCGCGCCACTGCCAGGCCATCCATCTCTGGCATATGGACATCCAGAAGTACAACATGAAATCTATCCTCAGTCATCACTTTCAAAACCTGAGTTCCGGTTTCAACAATGCGAGTCTGGCACTTCAGTTGATTCAGATACCCCTGAATTACTTTCTGGTTCACACGATTATCTTCTGCAACCAGAACTTTCAGTGCTGCAAAGTCAGCTGGTACCTGATCTATCGACGGATCGACATCCCTCTCTGGTTTTGCAACCTGAATTTCCGAAATTGAAAAGCGAAAGACAGATCCGAGACCGGCTTCACTTTCAACAGAAATTTCGCCCCCCATCAGTTCAATCAGACGCTTTGAAATGACAAGCCCCAACCCAGTTCCTGCATATCTTCGGGTTGCTGAGTTGTCGATCTGTGAGAAGGCAACAAAGATGCGGGATTGTGCTTCCTTCGTCATCCCGATACCTGTGTCCTTCACGGAGAAACAAAGATAATATTGATGCCCTTTTTCCTGTCTCTCAACAGCAATATCAATGGAACCATTTTCAGTGAACTTCACTGCATTTCCGATCAGATTCACAAGCACCTGTCGTAGCCGGGCCTGATCTCCCAGAATCCAACCTGGCAGATCAGAAGATAGAGAGAGGTTCAACTTAATCTCTTTTTCCCGTGCAGCCGGATTGAATAGAGAAACTGCATTTTGCACGCAAAGCCGCAGATTGAATGGCTCACTCAACAATTGCATCTTTCCGGATTCAATTCGGGAAGTATCCAGAATGTCATTCACCAGAGTGAGGAGAGACTCACTTGCCGAAAGAATTGTTGACAGGTACTCACGGGATTCTTCATCCAATTGGCGAGTCTTCATGAGTTGAGACATTCCAACCACTGCGTTCATAGGAGTGCGGATTTCATGACTCATGTTTGCAAGAAACTCACCTTTGGCTCTCATTGCAACTTCAGCTGCCTCTTTTGCTCTTTGAAGATCGATTGTTCGTTCAGAGATTTCCTTTTCCAGAAAATTTTTCTGTTCACGTAAATGGCGAAGACGTCGAAGATGTATTCCAAAAGCACCCCAAACCAGAGCAACAGTGCACCCTCCCCAGAACCATGTTGTTTGATAGAAGTGTGGCTGAAGAGTAATTGATATGGGAGCTGTAGCGACACTCCATAAACCATCATTATTCGCTGCACGAACCTGAAAAGAATAGGTACGCGGAGACAAGTTCGTATAAAAAGCTGTACGCCTGGTTCCTGCATCAACCCAGTCCGAGTCAAATCCATTCAGGCGGTACTGAAACCGATTTGATTCTGGTGCAGTCAGACTCAGTCCGGTGTATTGAATGTGCAGATTTCCATTTCCAGGTGGAGCCTCCACCTCATGGTTCGAATCAAACATTTCTCCATTTACTTCCATGCGTTCAATAGAGATCGGCGGGGGTAGTTGATTCCGCAAAACTGTTACCGGGTTCAGACGGTAAACTCTGTTTACTCCCGGAAACCACAGATTCCCTCCTGCGTCAGAAAAGAGAGGACCTGTAACAATTCCCCGAAAACGGCTCCCTTCACTGGGAGTGAATATTTCAACCGGAATGGTGCCAATTTCACCATTCACTTGCGACCACAAACTTTCCTCACGGAAACGGACAACGCCGCTATAACTATTCACCCAGAAATCACCATTCCGCAAGAGAAAGCTGTAAATTGTGTTATCCGGAAGCCCCTGCCGGTTTGTCCACCGGAAAACCTTATTCTTGCGCCAACACAGAAGCCCAGCATCAAATGTTCCAGCCCAGATATCCCCAGAGGCACTTTCCAGTACCCAGCTCAATTGCTCATTTTGAGAACCTGGCAGAATTGTGGCTTCTCCGTTGTAAAGGCGGATTAATCCATTCCCGGAGGTTGCAATCAGGACAGCTCCATCATGGGCTTCCGCAAGGTGGTGCACAGATACACTAGATGCCCCTGGTAGTGGAACATGTTCATAATGCTCGTTCACAATTCGGGCCAGTCCGTCTGACGAACACCCCACCCAGATGGTTCCATCCCTGGATTCGAGAAGGACGTTGACACCGCTAGCTCGCGATTGCGGAAGCCGATAAAAGCGCGTCTGTCCATTTTTGTAACGAAAGACATTGGCACTTCCTTCTCCAACCCATACTGAACCATCTCGACTTGCCATGATTGATCGTGCCATCTCCACATTGAGACCTTGTTTAGGCCCAATGGTCCTCACGCCCTGGCTTGTCATATGAGCAATCCCTGAACGTCTTGTTCCCAGCCAAAAAGACCCATCCGGAGACTGAGAAATCCCATTGATCACGTCATCAGGAATTCCTTCGGAAGTACTGTAGGGAACAAACTTTCCAGCAGAGAGACGCATAATGCCTCCCTCATTGGCGAATCCGGCCCAGATGTTACCTTCATGATCTACTGATACATCGTAGATTTCATCATTTGGGAGACCATGACTGACTGTTAACGCATCCACGCGGTCGTCCGGTTGAACACGAAGAAGTCCTCCATAATAAACGGCAACCCATAGATTCCCCTCGTGATCTTCTGTAATCGCATGTGGAGCCGTGGGTCTTCTGATATTTAGCAAGGACTTCATGGGAATCCTGCTCCAGTTCCCATCCTGATAGCGTGCTAATAACCCTTGCCAGCCGCCAACCCAGATCCCACCATTGCGATCTTCATATACAGCAGAGACGGGAAGTTGAGATTCGCCATCGATAGCGACTTCTTCCAACTGTCCACCTTTAACCTTTAGTAGTCCCTTGAGCGTGGCAATCCAGAGAACGCCAGAGTGATCTTCAATCAGTTGATGTACTGTTTTGCTGGGCATCTGCTCCAGCCAGGGAACAGGTTTCAGTTCACCATTCTGCCAAAGCGCAATACCATTTCGAGTCCCAATCCAGATCCCGTCCTTGCCTTCTGCGAGTGCAGTAACATGAGTGCCAAATATGCCCCAATCCTGCTTGTAGCTCTTCCATACTCCACCTTGCAAGATAGCCACACCACCATCAGTTGCCGCCAGGATCCTTCCATCCTTTGCCGGAAGTAGCCAACGAATGGGAATCCCTGAATATCCAGGAGTGATGCCTGGAAGAAAGTTGGTGAACTGGATTCCATCAAAACGGCTAATCCCATCTCTTGTAGCAACCCATAGATAACCATCCGGAGCTTGCCGGATTCTCATCACATTGTTGGAGACCAGACCATCCTGACTCGTCCAACCTCTTCGAAGGTACTGGGTAATTTTCCGATCAGATCCGAGGGAAAATCCAGGACATGGCAGACCCAATAGCAACGTCAGCAGTGCAAGCAGACGATACAGCCAGCTACCGTTCAGAAGAGACTTCCTGCTGTAATTACAGCAATCAAAATGCCTCATGAACGTACTCTGGTTTTATCATGAACAGGAGCAGGGAAAGAAAGGATCCTAATACCCTCACCTCTTATCGTCGGAGTTGGATCAGCACTGTAGAGCAATGTCAGGTTTGTTCATCAGAACTATTCGCGCTCACACGAACTGCTTCTGGAAATTTTCTCAATAATAAACGTAGATTCTGAGAAGAAAAATAACTCAAAGAATATCTTTCATGCTTCAAGGGAATCATGAAAGATACTGATGAACAGCAATATTGGCTTATACGATTGTTTCAAGACAAATAGAGAGATTCATAGGCCATAGCCATTTTTTCAAGCTGAAAATGTTCGTTAAAAGTAGCTCTTGCATTCGCACCATAGAGCTTTCGTAATTCTGCACTGTCAACACACTCCAGTAGAGAGTGAACCAGTTGGTCATGATTTCTAATGGGCACTACCCAACCACAGTTGCCCATGTGAACCAGTTCAGGCATTGCCCCAGCATCGGAAACAAGTAAAGGCAATCCAGCAGCCATCGCTTCAAGCTGAGAAACAGGCAATCCCTCACTGCACGAAATAAGAGAAAAACAGTCTGCAACTTTGAGAAAATCGCCAACATTTTGCCGGCTTCCCCAAAAGCGGATGGCATGCTGAATCCCAAGATCATTCACCTGCTTTTCCAGGTCAGGACGTAGCACTCCGTCCCCTACAATCCACAAACGAAGATCTGATCTTTTCTCAAGACTTTGAGCAAATGCCTGGATCAATCCAGAATGATCTTTAGGCAGCGCCAAGCGTCCAACAGTCAGAAAAGTAAACCCATCTTTTTGTAAAGACAGGTCTTCACCATCAGAATGAGCCGGGACAGCCCCATTGTAGATTGTCCGAACACTTCCTTCCGGAAGCAATGGAATCCCACGGAGATTCCGACTGGTTGCTTCACAAACGCCAACTACAGAAGCATGGGAATATCGAACTGCAACAGCATAGAGCGCTTCTTGCTTTTGCTTATAAGGCGGTGCCACCAAACCATGGCGAGTGGAAACAACAGACCGAACCTTAGCCCATCGTGCAGCAGGAGCACCAAAAATCGTTGCACTTGCATTGTGGAAATGAGCTGTTTCAATTCCATCACTCTGAAACCAATGTTTCAGTGCGTTTATCCTCGCCAGCCGAGAAGAACCAGTATAGATTTTTACAGAAATCTTTTCGCCAATCAGGCGGTCAGCAATCGCCCCGCCCTGGAAAAGGCAGTAGACAAAAACTTCATGCCCTCGCGAACGCTGTGAGAGGGCCAGATGATAGACAAGCGTTTCAGCCCCACCAATCCCTAGTGTTTCAACAACGTGTGCAATCCGCAGAATTCGACCCCTCGACTGGAAATAGTTCTAATTAATTTTAATCATGTAGAACCGTTCTAAAGGTCCAGTCTGCCGCATGATCCGAACAGAGAAAGTGAATACACCAGGGCGAACCGGAACTCCGGAAAGCTGTCCACGCATATCCATGTACATACCATTCGGAACTTCTCCATGATTCATCAACCATCCTGTCTGAACATTTATGTTGCTGAGCTGAGGAAGAGAAAGGAAATATTCAGAACCAACAAATCCTTCAGGAAGTTCAATAATTTCAATATCCCCTGAGTTCGGCCGATCTACGCCTCTATTGATTTCCAGTGTAAATTCCGCGTTAGCA
This sequence comes from Bryobacteraceae bacterium, assembly GCA_037190045.1. Lineage (GTDB taxonomy): Bacteria > Acidobacteriota > Terriglobia > Bryobacterales > Bryobacteraceae > JAPKYZ01. The sequence goes on from JBBCIQ010000005.1 coordinate 479,901, forward strand.
ACCTGTAGTTGACCTGACGAATCCATAACCTGGACAGAAATAGGGAATTTTCCAGGTGTTACAGGAGTACCGGAAATCAGACCACTCTCATCCATGGAGAGCCCTACCGGTAAAGTTCCAGATATCAGTTTCCATTCATAAGGTCTTGAACCGCCATAAGCATCCAATTGAAAGGACAATTTCTCACCAGCAACAATCACAGCAGGCAAGTCTGCAATAGAAACTGATAATGGTACAGATCCCCCACCACCTGTTACTTCAAGATGAATTTGGATTTCAGCTGAAATTCCGGTGGCATCGGTTACCTGAATTACAGGAGAGAAAGATCCGGTCTGCTGCGGGGTTCCAGACAACGTTCCATTCGAAGAAAGTTGAAGGCCTGGAGGCAAATACCCGCTTTTCAGAACCCATTGGTAAGGTTGTTCTCCACCAAATAGACTGAACTGAAACATGAAGGGCGAACCTACCAAGGCATTAGAAGGACGTTCAGGTCCTATTTCAAGCTGAGCAACACCAACCCTTGTAATGCTCACATTCCCAGCGGGAGCATTCGCCAATAAAGACCCATGAGTTCCTACCGACTGATTTGAAAAAATCACGCGTCCATTGACTGAAAAGGAATAGGCACCAGGAGCCAACCCGGCAATGATAACTTCATGATTTACAGATGTACCGGGGATTGTAAAGTTCACAGCAGATGGATTCAAATTCCCACGTGAAAACAGAACTACTTTTGGTGTCTGATCATGAATCAAAATACCGCGGAAAGAGGAATTGACATCCAAAACCTGTGCCTCAGGCATTCTGTCATTTCCGCCAGTGCTTGGCCTGTGGACAACCAGGAATTCTCCAGTAGTGTTTGTTCCGCTGTTCAACGCAACCGCATGAATAGTTTCATTTGCAGTGGGGTTTCTGCTGGAAAGGCTTTCTGGTGTTTTGGCATTTAACGGAAGCAAAACCCGAGTAGAAATCATCGCCTTTTCCCGTTTGAAAGTGATCAGGTCACCCTCATATGAAAATTCGGGCTTTTCACCATTATCTGCGTAATAATGCACCCGGGATATCTTATCCATCGGGACATTTGTATTTACATCATCATAAACAACAATATAATCCTGCGGGCTACTCTTCAAATGAACAAAGTGACGATAAATATAGTTTAAATTGGCTGCTTTTTTGTATGATTGCAGCGAATTCACACGAAAGTAAACATATGGATCTGAACCATACTGCCGATCTACAGTAACAACCTGTCCACCATCATAGTTATATGCTCGAAGATTTGTGGGTATGCCAATCTGAACTGAATTACTATTCTGCGGGGCACCTGATCCTTGCGTTCCCGCCCCGTTTTCCCCAATCAAATACTGATTCTTGAGTATTTTATAAGACCCTGGCCCTGTATAACTTCCAAGATGATCATTCGGTCTACTAAATGCAGTAGCCCAAAGATATGTAGAGTCAGAGTTCCAGCTTTGACGACTAACTACTGCATTATATCTTGCATCACCATTCCACGATGGATTGATATCAGCCTGAGTAAAGAAACGAAATGGTGGTCGGGTATTCTTATACTCAGACACAGCATCATCATTGTTTGTGTAAATTAATGCATAAGGAAGGCTGTTCTGGCTATCCGTATCATACCAACGAGTATTATCGTAAAATCCAGCAGAGTGTCTGTACCAGTAGTTCGCTTCCTTCGCCTCAGATGACCCCTGAAGCAACCAGTTCCCCATTAATATGTGCTTCATAAATCTGGGTATTGTTAGCTCAGAACTTCCTGAATCCGCAAAACGAATAGAATAATTTGGCTGATAGGGCAGCGAAGTATATATAGGGTAGTCCAGAAGATTTTTCAACCAGTTGCCATCTGAGATATCGATCGAAGGCTCAAAACTATTCTTCGCTGAGGCAGCAATTCGAAAAGTAAAATCCATCCATCGATTTGGCCCGTAAGCGTATCCACCCTGAGTAATTCCAGTCCACATTGCTTTGGCCAATGGGTACTGGAAATCATAATAGTAATTCCAGGAATCCTGTAATAACTCAACAGCGCGTGGATCATCACCAGCAAGACCCATTCCCAAGGTGATATAGCCATACACCTTTGCCATCACAAGATTATGATTGGGAGCGTCAAGAGGTATAGCATTCTGACTATTAATAAAATCAATTCCGCCGGATCCAGGATGCGTCTGTATTGTGATTAGAGTTCCTGATCCAGTTGAACGGGGACTGGTTCCAGATACACCACGCTGTACAACAAAAGTATTTCCTTCAACTGCAAGAACCTTGACAACCTCTCCTCCTCCGGAGCTATATATTCGAGCAGAGAAAGGGACTTTTTCAGAAAAATTTGCTGGATGATCTACAGTGATTCTTGTGCTTGATTCAGATATTGCATTTGTTAGCCGGGCAGGTAGTCGCTTCGTAACAATGTTTGGAGAAGATCCGTGATGGGAAACATACCATTTCACACCGCAAGATCCATTCACCCACTCATTTACGCGACCATGCATAATATTTTGGTATGAGTTCGAAGCAGAAAGAACACTTACCAGAGTAAGTTGTGTGTCAGATTCTACGGATTTTACCGTTGCCCACGAAGGGTATCCAACGGTAGTGGATAATTTAATGACGCCTTGCCTTGCTGCAACTGAGGCATATTCAGTCAGAAACTGAGTACCCACTCCAATCACCTGATTACTGCCAGCAGCAACTGAAACAGTTCCAACTCCATCCTGAAGTGTGTTCTGACAGCCATTTTCATCGCCTTGATCATTCAGCATTTTGTCAGCAAATGCTTTTCTTTCCATAGGTGTCAGTTCTGAACGAATCAGCGAATAGGCGTACACCATGTGAGCTGAGGTGAAAGACATCCAGTCCGGAAAAGAGGCGCGACCGCAATGCTTATAGGATTCATCGCAAGCTGTAAATGTTGAGACGGAAAGAAATTTCTCCACATTATTCACCCAATACCGGGCTGCCTGTAATGACTGCTGGCGGCTATTATCCATATACCAGTCCAGTGCTGCAAGATGGGGAATCGCTCCGCTGGACACAGCCTCAATCGTGATTGATCTTTCCGGGTTAGAAATGAACTGAGCCAACCGTCGCTGCATTCCCGCATAAGGCGCCCAACCGGCGTTCGCCTTTGGCGCTTTCGCACCGCCAGGGCCATCCGGATCACGAACCTGACTGGTTAAACTTCCGGACGGACCATCCAGAAGCATCCCTGGAGCTTCCAGAATTTTTGACTGCTGTGCCTTCCCAACATATCCTTTGATCCCAGGAAAAGCGGATGAATTAAAATCAACAGCAGTACCATTCCCAGCAATATCCTGCCCTTGCAGATCTGTAATTGCGAAAGAGTTAGCAGAAACTGACTTGATTCGTCGGACACCATTGGCGGCGGTGTTTCCGTTAACAAAGCTCAACCAAACCACATCTCCTTCCTGGAATCCGTGGTTTGGGGAAGAAATAACAATCGGCCTGGAATTCGATGCTTCCAGGACTGCTTTGCGGGAATCAGGCCCGCCAACTCTTAACCAGGCCGTTGTTTGTGCCTCTATTACTGCTATTGCAAAACACAAAAAAACACCAAAACGGATCAATTGGTTCATTGGCAAGCCTGCCTCCCTGTGCCTCGGCACATTCCACCTTGTAAAATCAAAACTCTGCAAAACACAAAACTGATCATGCTTACCCCTGATTTCCCTTCAGGAAGTGCAGAGCAAGCGCTCGATAGCGGTCAGAAATAAAAAAAGGATTGGGCCATTCCTTGAGTGAACTGAAGAGGTAGCCCATTTTGTTTGGAGTATTTGCTTCTCGCGCGGTCTTAAATGAACGAAAGAGTTCCGCACTGCGAATTTTTTTCCTCCAGGCCCATCGACTCACTCCAGTCATCTCTCGCAAAAGAGTGGGTTCCAGTATCAATTCCATGTTGCTCATCATCCGGTCAATGTTTGTACTCATACTCATTGGCGTGAGCTGATACATCAACAACGGCTCCTGGACTGCAGCAAACTGATACTTTGGTCCAATCTTCACCCACATTTCCCAGTCTTCACACGCCCGCAGCTTTTCATTAAATCCCCCTACTTCCAGAAATAGGTCACGACGACCGACCACTGTAGAGGGAACAATACGGTTTGTATGTCGGAGATTTGGCCAAAGCTCCTCTGATGGAGTAACTTCAACCTCTCGTTTCGTACCATCTGGAGAAACCAGATAGATGCCAGTATATGAAAGGATTGCTTCAGGTTTTTTGTGTAGAGAGTGAACCTGTTTTTCAATTTTTTCCGGCAACCACCAGTCATCTGAATCAAGAAAAGCAACCCACTCTGTTTTGGCCTCTCTCATTCCTGTGTTGCGTGCGCCAGACAGCCCACGATTCTCCTGATAAATATATCGAACAGGCGCAGGAAATCCTGAGATCATTTCCCGAGTATTATCGGTCGACCCATCATCAATGACCAGAATTTCTGTCAAAGGGTAGGTTTGATCCAGTGCACTCTGAATGGCCCTACCAACAAACTGCCCGTAATTGTAGGTTGGAATAATCGCAGTGATTTGCATTGACAGATATTAGAAACAGATCTCTCTTTAACTTACAAAATCCGAAAAATGAATTTTTCACTACAGGAAAAGCGTCAGCAGTCGACGGACCAAAGGGCAGGAAATCATGCAAATCAGAAGCCTGAATCTTGCATGCTGCTGCGAGTTCAATAGTACCACAGTACTAATTCTGATTCAGCGGAGCTTATTTCAAATATTTATTCTTCGACGATATGATGGATAAAGCCGCCTGATTTATTCGCTCAATTTTATAATCAAATGAAAATCTTCATCGACCCGAGCTGTTATCACATTGCAAATCTTGGGGACATGGCTATGTTAACGGTTGCGTTACATCGCTTTCGAAGCACGAATCCACGAGTAGAATTGCGTGTAGTCAATAGACATCCTGACTATTTCTCCGCTCGGGTTGGGCCAGTCACTTTTGTAGACCCCAAAAACCGACGGGCTTTTTATCAGGGTTTTCTTCCGAATAAAATTGCGAATGTTCTTTCAAAAGATGGTTTGCGTGACTGGCAGATTCAACAGACAGGAAAGCTGCCTCAACTCACCAATAAAGTCCAGAAAATATTCCGAAGAGATGTTGGGGACTCCAGCGCATATTTTCAACAACTTATCGCCTCCGACGCACTAATCATCACAGGGGGTGGAATTATTAACGATTCTTTTCTTGATCTTGCGTTAAGCATCCTGGATGAAGCCGAGTTCATGATGAAGCTCAATAAACCGGTATTCTTTTTTGGCCTGGGGTTGGGCCCCATGGACAACCCTCTGCTATTTGCAAAAGCTAAAAAAGTTCTTCCTCATGTAAATCATCTTTATTTAAGAGAAGGAGTTCATGGAATTCCTCTCGCTGAAAAACTGGGAATCCCCCATAACAAATACACAATTACGGGCGATGATGCCATTGAGTTGGCCTATCCTAATCGCCCGCCTGAAATTGGTCACAGCATCGGAGTGAATCTTCGCTTCGCAGAATACTCCGGTCTGGGAAAAAAACAGGCTGATGAAATACGACCCATTGTCCAGGAATTCTCACGTTCAGTGGACACTGATTTACGAATTATTCCCATTTCACTTCTCTCCCAGGAATCTGATAGAGAATCCGCTCAACAGATTCTGGATGGTTTCGAAAAGAACTCTTCTCCAGTGGAAAATCTGGAGTCCATTGAAGGTGTCATTGCAGAAGCAGGGCAATGCCGTGTCGTGATCACCGCCAGTTATCATGCTGGTGTCTTTGCTCTTTCACAGGGAGTATCTGTAATTGGAATTTCTGCTTCTCCATATTACGATTCAAAATTTGAAGGGTTGTCACAACAGTTTGCGGGAGGATGTCGATATCTCACAGTTGGAACGACCTTTACACCGGAAAATTTCAGAAACCTGCTTCAGGAAACATGGCAGCGGGCTCCTGAAAAACGGCAGGAGATCCTGGATGCCGCCAAACATCAATTGCAGTTGAGCCGTAATGCTTATCAGGAAGTATTCCAGCAGCTTGGATTATCCACAAACTAGTCCTGCATGAGCACCGATCCTTCACCCCGTACCCAGTCCATCGCAATTAATTCACTCTGGATGACTGCGGACAACATCCTCAGCATTGTTGGGGGTACGCTTGCATCAATCGCCGTTGCCAGAACATTTGGCCCCACTCTTCTCGGCGACTATACATTTGTCATGTATCTGGTTCAGTTGACCAGCACCATTGGGCGGTTCGGGCTTCCTGTAGCCACTCGAAAATACCTCGCTGAGTTTGCAGATCAGCCAGATATTGCACATGGAATTCTGAACAGAATGTTTCGGATTCAGTTTCTGCTGGGCATCCTTTGTGTCGTTGGGGGCGGCGTGACCATCCGCTACAGCATGCCGCAGGCGGCCTGGCCATTCGCATTGACCGGAATCATCTCAATACTCCCCTCGATGATCTCAGCCATTGTGACAGGGGCAAATTTATCAGCTGAACAGTTTGCACCAAATGTGAAAGCTTCAGTTGTGGGCACCATCGTCAATCTGAGCGGAATTTTCTTAACTGTCACATTTGGAGCTGGCTTATGGGGGCTAAGCATAGCGCTCTTTGTGAGCCGCCTTGCGGATCTGACAGTACGTTATCTGGCATACAGAACTGTATTCAAAAATGTTCTGGAGACATCACCCGCCGAAGTCCCGAGCGACATACGCCAGCGACTTTTCAAATTTTGCAAACACCAGACAGCCCTTCAGGGAATGACTTTATTCTTTTGGGACAGATCTGAAATCCTGTTTCTGAAAGCTCTGAGCCCGATCGAGCAGCTTTCTTTCTATTCCATCTCTTTTGGGATTGTTGCTCAGACTTCCCTTCTTTATCGACCATTTGCGTCTGCAGCTGGTATATCGTTGATGCGCCGTCATATCCATGACCCAGCAGGTGCAAGCAATATGACACTGACCATGATGCGCTATACAGCCCTCATCGCTTTCCCTGTAAATTTTGGGCTTGCGGCAATCAGCCAGCCCTTGATGACAGTTTTTTATGGATCTCAATACCTTGCCGCAATTCCTGTTCTCGCCATCTGCGGAATTCTAGGTAGTGCGCGGGCACTCATTCTCCCAGCGGAACAATACCTGATTTCCACTGAACGACAGGACCTGTTGATCAAGGCAATGTTACTGACATCAATCGTCAATATCCCTTTGAATCTCATTCTGATCCCACAAATGGGTGCAATCGGAGCTGCAATATCCAACGGAATAGCATTAAACCTTGGAATGGTTCTGACATGGTATCTATTGAAAAAGGTTTTCCCATTACCCATTCCATGGAATTTCCTGATTCGATGCTTTTTATCTGCTGCAGGGATGGCAATTGTCGCATTCACCGCCTCCAACTTCTCGTCCCCGTTAATGGGACTGATCGTATCGATTCCAGCAGGAATTATCACGTTTTTCATTCTCTTGCGCGTGAGCCGTTGCCTGTCCATTGATGACAGAAAGCGCCTGGAAACATTATTCAAACGCTTACCTGGGCCAATCCGGAGCAAATCTCATTCGATGATTCATTTTCTGATTCCACACCATGAATAAAGCACCACAGGATTCTACGCTGTTACGCTGGATCATTATTGAAATCTTCTGTCTAAGGCATTCTCATTAAATGGGTTTCCCATTCACCATCCTTTATATTGGCTTGGCGCTGATTTCTGTCGGCGAGACACTTCCATTCCTGGCGCCGTTCAGGGTGATGATCCTGCTCTCATTAGCTGGAGGCTTAGCATCACTTCCTGCTGTCCTGACAAACCAGGCAATGATGCGGATCCCTCAGTTTTCTCTGATGCTGGCTTTTATCGGAATGCTTGCATTTTCGCGGCTCGCACAAGGATGGGTAGGAGGAGTTCCCGATGCCATTCTGAGCTTCCTGCCAATAGCCATGAGTTTCTTTTTCCTTATTTTTAACGTCTCAACGGCAAAGCAGCTTCGGATCATTCTTATCACGATTAACCTCATGGCCATCGTGATGGTAGCTCTGGCACTAGGACAGTATTTCGGCGTGCAGGATGACTTGGTCATGCAGCAACGACTAACCAATCAGGAAACATGGGAAGTGACTATTCTTCCCAGAATTCGATTTAGAGGATTTTTAAGCGATCCTAATGATTTTGCACAATTTCTTCTTACTCTTCTTCCTTTTTTCTTTTTGTTCTACAAGAAAAAAAACTTTTTCCAGAATTTGTTTCTTTGCTATGCACCCAGTATTTTTATTCTGGTTGGAATTTTCTATACACGTTCCCGTGGCGCATTGATGGGTATTGCCACGCTTGTGCTTCTCTTCATGAAGGAGAAGATCGGGGCTGCGGCGGGTGCAGCAGTCAGTGGAGTTTTAGTTTTCACCTTGCTGGTTGTCGGATTTGCTGGAGGCCGAGCACTCTCAGTTGGCGGAGGAATGGATCGATTGGACATCTGGTCAGACGGGCTAGGAATGTTCTGGATGTCACCCATCTGGGGGGTGGGGTACGGAGGATTTACAGAATACTCCAAGTTGACTGCACACAACTCCTATGTGCTCGCGATGGCAGAGTTGGGAATCATAGGTCTTTTTATCTGGATGAGCATGATTGTCGCCAGCTTCCTTCAGCTCCGCTGGGTGAGAAAGACAGCATTGAACATACCTCAATTGGATGATTATGCCAGGCTGGCCAAGCTTACACAGTTTTCTTTCTATGCATTTCTGGTAACTGCTTTTTTCCTGTCGCGAACATACACAGTCACGATCTACATCCTTTTTGGTATTTCCATGGTGCTTTATCTTCGTGTTTATCAGTATGTGGTTTACTCTCACACTTCAACAGTAGTACCCACCGAGGCGGACAATCGCTCGAAGTTTCCTCAGCCTACTCCCAAAACTCCAGTGATTGAACCAATCCCTTTCTTGCCAATACCTTCCTGGATTAAACCCGGAATATTCGCCACTATTGCAATGGCATTAACCATTTATATCTCTGTGAGAATGCGAATTTTCTAACCAGAACTCATGAAAATTGCTGTAGTCACACCACTATTCCCCATTCGTCAGGAACCATTTCGGGGGCAACCGATATACCTGACGGTCCGGGAACTGGCCAAGGTGACAGATCTGCATGTGTTCTGTCCCCAGGCTAAATATCCACCGATCTCATTTCTTCAGCCGAAAAGCTACGTTTACTATCCGCCGGACACATCCTATCAACCGGATGTTCCCACGACATATCTGGAGTATCCTGCTCTTCCACTGATCAGCAGACCGTTGAATGGATGGGCCTGCTATCGATCTGTCCTTCCGCATATCAAGCGCTATCAGCCTGATGCAATCCTCTCTTATTGGTTATACCCAGAAGGTTATGCATCCATGCTGGTGGGAAAAGAATTGGATATTCCGGTTGTTGTGGGAGCACGAGGATCTGATCTTTCTGCAAATCTGGATTCTGTAGTTCGGAGCAAGACCCAAAAGACCATGAGTCAGGTAGATGGTGCAGTCATGGTTAGCGAGGAATTAAGGCAGAGAGCAATCAGCTTTGGTGGAAACCCAGAAACGGTACGGACCGTTTTGAATGGATGTGACACGAACATTTTTCATCCACAAGACCGTCATCTTGCACGGAGGGACCTCTCCCTTCCTGAGGATTCCAAAATCATCCTGTTTGTTGGGCACCTCAATGCAGCAAAGGGAGTCCGTGAGCTTTTCACAGCAGTATCCCAACTGAAGGCACAATACCCTGGCATCAAGCTCGTCATGGTTGGGGATGGAGGCATCCAACAGGAACTTCCGGCTCTTGCTTCCTTACTTGGCATTGAATCGAATGTCTATCTGGCTGGAAAAGCAAAGGCCCCGGAAATATCCCGATGGTTAGCTGCAGCAGACGTATTCAGTCTTCCCAGCTATGCAGAAGGGTGTCCCAATGTGGTGATTGAAGCCCTTGCCTGTGGACGACCGGTAGTTGCCACCACAGTGGGAGCAATTCCAGATCTGGTGAGCGAGAAGACGGGATTGCTGGTTCCTCCGCGCGATGCTTCAGCACTGTCAGTTGCGCTTGACAAGGTACTTCGACAGGAATGGAATTCAGAAGTAATCGCTGGCCTCTGGAATCGAGGATGGGATCAGGTTGCCCGAGAAACACTGTCCCTGCTTGAATCCGTTTCATCAAAAAAACACTAAAACTAAACCGGATCAACCTTACAAGCGAGTGACACAACCACAATGCTGTTGGACGCAGCATTGTTTTTCAGACGCCATGTCACTGTGTCACCCGCTGAAACGCCAGTTGAATGCGCCGTATCCGAATAAACCGCAGTGGGCGAACTGGAGGGAACAGAAATCTCAATCTCCGATGGATTTCCGTTCACAAGAATCGTAGCGTCCAGAGAACCACTCGACGATTGCGTTCCGTTGACCCGAATAAAGCAGTTTTTGATTTTCCCTCCATCCGGCATCACATTTTCCCTGGCAATAACTGTATTCCCAAAAGGGGTTCCGTGTCCTCCGCTGACATAACCATACACCGTCAACCCGGACCCTACAGCAACGCCCGGAGAGGATAATAGCCATGTGGACGATTGGGAACCTGCTCCTGAATGCTCACCATTAAGTTCTCGCCATATGTTGCTGTGTTCGCAATAGTACAAACTTCGGGACACTGTATCCACGTAAAAATCACGACCGAGTGTACAGTTTACCGATGGAATCCCCGATCCTACGCGATAACGAGGAGTAGTTGTGTAATCCAGGGAAATTTCAGAGCCATTGATCAGAATGCCTTCCCCGCCGGAAAATGCTGTGCCTATAGGGAACTTCCACACATTCTCGGCGACACACGCATAGAAATTGTTTTCACCGGGAATGAGCAGGAAAGTCTCCCCCTGTGAGCAAGTCAGCGGCAAGGAACTCCCTATGCGAAAAGATTTCGTCCTTTCTGCTCCTGAGAAATCAACGTTTTTACTTTGAGAGGGAAGGTCAATCTGTGTTTGGGAAAACATACTCAGCATGCAGAGCCAGACAAGGAGTTTCATCAGTTCAGCACTCGCATTACTTCTCAACCGGAATATATTCTGTTACCTCCAAGCTATTCGATTGATTGAAGAAAAAATTCAACAGTGCTGGTCATCAAACAAACGCCAGCAAGCATTCCTGTTGAGGAAATGTATCTTTATAGAGAGAATAGAGGCAACATCACGGGTCTGAAATTTCTTCTTTGAAGGACCAACCAGTCTGATATTTTTGAGAGCAGCTCGTCCGAATTGAACCTGAACAACTTATACATAAATGTCGGATCTACAAAAAATAAAAACCGAAAAGCTGGATCTTTATGTCCCACAGTGTAGCCGTGGAATTGGAAAAGTCATTCTGAAGCCAGATTCTCCGGATCTGATCGAAGGAGTTGCCATTGAGCAACATCCCATCTGGCCGGACGATCGCGGCTGGTTTATTGAAGTAGCCCGATTGAAGCAAGGCAATGTAGCTGAGTTCCCACATGAGGAGACTCAGGTTTCAGCTGCAGTCAGCTATCCCAACACAATCAAGGCTTTTCACTATCACGAGCATCAGCATGATTTCTGGGTTCCAGTTTCTGGCATGTTCCAGGTAGTTCTGGTGGACTTTCGGAAGGATTCATCCACCTTCGGAGCGCGAAATACTTTCTATGTTGGCCAACTCCGGCCCTGGCAGCTGTTGATCCCCCCGGGAGTTGGACATGGATACAAGGTAGTCGGAAGAGATCCCGGAACACTTGTCTATGTGACCAGCAGAATCTACAACCCAAAAGATGAAGGACGAATTGCATACAACCATCCCGACATCAACTATGACTGGGAACTCCAGCACAAATAAAATTTCGTCTCAGGTCAGAACTGGATTGCAATCTTTCCGATTGCTTCATGTCTCGATTCAACCAGTTTCAGAGCATTCCTGAATTCGGTGATCGGTTTCCGATGAGTGATCAGATCGCCGAGTTTCAGTTGACCGCTCCCCACAAGTTCCAGTGTTTTTTTCCAGGATGCAGTTGTATATCCAAAGATCCCTTCAACCTGTAGATCTTTCATCTGGATCAGGTTTGCTGGAATGGAAAGTACTTCACTTTCTGCGACACCGCCAATCAGAACCACGCAACCGCCCGGACGAACAATTTCCAGACTCAGCAGGATCGGCTTCAATCCCTGAGCGCAGGTAATCACAAGATCCCAGCCCGACTGACCGCTCTCGGCAATCAGTTCACCAACATCCTGTGTCGTTGTGAATCCAGTCATTCCCGCTTGCAGCGCTAAACTTTTCTGCTCCGTAGAGAGATCGACACCTAAAACTCTTTCAGGAGAATGCAGACTCACCACCCTTGATGCAATCAGTCCGATGGTTCCGCAACCGATGATGGCAATTCTTGCTCCCGCGTCGAGCCTTGCTCGTTCCACGCCCCGCACCACTGTAGAAGCAGGCTCAACCATCAGCGCTTCATCCAGACCGATCGCGTCAGGAACCACATGACATGATTTTTCAGGCGCCACGACAAACTCTGCAAGTCCTCCATGATGCGTCATCCCGATCTGCTCATGGGCCCGGCAACGGTTGGCTTCTTCCATCAGACAGGCTTCACAGTTTCCACAAGGAAGATAACCCTCAACTGAAACACGATCACCTTTTTTGATCCTGTGGACATTGATTCCTGTTTCTTCCACGACACCAGTCCATTCATGCCCCGGAACAACCGGATAACGAACATGAGGATCAGGCAACGACCCATACAGGATTTCCAGATCCGTCCCACAAAGACCGCAATAAGCAGTGCGAACCAGCACTTCATTTTCGCCGCAAACTGGTCGGGGAAGATCTACAAGTTCAAATACAGGAGGTTGTTGAATCAGAATCGCTTTCATTGGGAAATTTCTGTCTCAAGCTAGCACATCTTTCAAAAAGTAACGGAACTTTCATGAGGGGTTTTCTTTATGGCATCCTAGGCAATACTTGAACCTGAATTCAAAACGAGACCTGGTCTTTCTGATTCTTGCCGGACTTTTTGTATCCAATGCAATTCTCGGTGAGGTACTGGGAGGGAAACTGTTTCAGATTGGCCCTTATGTGATCAGCATGGGGGTCATCCCCTGGCCAATTGTCTTTATCTCCACAGATCTCATCAATGAATATTTTGGAAAAGCAGGTGTCAAGAAACTGACATTCCTGACTGTTGGACTCATCCTCTATGCATTCCTGGTCATCTTCATTGCCATGGGGATTCCAGCGGCCAGTGTTTCTCCAGTACAGGATCGCGAGTTCAATATTGTCTACGGCCAGTCCCTGTGGATCATTGTCGGGAGTGTGATCGCTTTTATCGTGGGGCAATTGGTGGATGTATTTGTGTTCTGGCTTTTCAGGAAACGCACTGGCTCGCGTCACTTGTGGTTGCGCGCCACTGGCTCCACTGCAGTCTCCCAGTTGATCGACACCTGGGTTGTGTTGGGTATCGCCTTCTGGTTGCCAGGGACGCTTTCAACCGGTGATTTTCTGAATCTGGCCTTCACAAACTACACCTATAAATTTGCGATCGCTGTCGGCCTGACGCCATTGATCTACCTTGCCCACCATTCCATCGACAAGTATCTGGGTAAACACGAAGCAGAGCAGATGATTGCAGAAGCAGCACGGGTAACAAACCGTATCTGATCTAATCAGCCTGATTTCTGGTTTTCATTTTCAAGTGAAGAATGGGATAAGGTCGACCATCTGGATCAAGTTCATCGCGTCCTGTGCAGCTAAACCCCATCCGAGTGTAAAATCCCACTGCCTGCTCATTCTGCTCGTTCACATCTACCGTCAGAGCATCCCCAAACTTCTTCATAGCAAACCGGATGAAATACTTTCCGATTCCCTTCCCTGTCCAGTCGGGATGAACAAAAAGAGTCTCAATATGTGAATCTGTAAGCCCCATAAAACCCACGGGATTTCCAACCGGGTCAGCCACAACCCAGACACTGTTTTCTTTCAGATATTGGTTGGAAACAATGGAATGAATTTCATTGAAATCATTTTCTGTCAGGAAATGATGCGTGGCACGAACGGCTCTGGCCCACACCCCCACCAGAGCCTCCAAGTCTGCTTCGGTGGACAGACGCATTTCCGGCTGAATCATTTCCATCACATCTAGAGTTTGAGGGAACGGAGTGCAGCCTCAAGTTCTGGATACTCAAAACGAAAACCCGTATTGTCGATTGTCTGCGGAATCACTCGCTGGCTGGACAATAATACCTGGGACATCTCACCCTGAACCATTTTTAACAGGGATTCAGGAACTCGCATCCACGCCGGGCGATGCAACCGATGCGCAAGGGCTTTACTGAAATCCTCATTACGAATGGGATTAGGTGATACACCGTTCAGAACTCCGTTCACCCCGCATTCAGCAGCATGGATCATCATGTTGACCAGGTCGTCCCGATGAATCCAGCTCATCCACTGCTTTCCATCTCCCACTGGACCACCCAGGCCCAGCTTGAATACAGGCAGCATAGCCTTCAGCGCGCCACCGTCTTGCCCCAGGACAACTCCTGTCCGAATCTTCACTACACTCAAACCCAGGCCATGAGCACGATCCGCTTCTCTCTCCCAGTCAGTGCAGATCTGAGCCAGAAAATCCTGTGCGGGAGTGGATTCCTCTGTCAGTACTTCATCTCCACGATCACCATAAATACCGATTGCTGACCCACAGATCAGCATGGATGGCCGTCTCTCCAGAGAACCGATCCCCTCAACGAGATGTCTTGTCCCAAGCACACGACTCTCACGAATCTTCTTTTTAGCTTCATCCGTCCATCGCTGGAAAACTGGCTCCCCTGCAAGATGGATCACCACATCCACATCGTCAAATGGCTCAGCCGGAGCAGGCCCACGCATCGCCCAAAAATACTGACCCACATTGCGATCTTCCCTGCTGACGACTTTACGCGTCAGGATACTGACATAGTGCTGCCTTTCCAGCAGCCGCTGAATCAGTCTCCTTCCGATAAATCCGTTACCACCCGTAATTAAAAATCGCATTAATCACAGTGTCTCAATCTCGCGAATATATGCGTCAACATCCGTTTTCCGCCTCATCCCTTCTAGACTCATCCACCGGATCTGTCCAAACACCGGACGCTCACCCCAAGGACGATCATGAAGTCCGAAGCACCACAGAATATTTGTGTATGTATTTGGATCCCGTCCGTCCAGTGCGTAGTGATCATGCAAGTGGATCATGATTTCCAGCGCTTCCTGATGAGATGTGGCCCACTCGATAATCTTTTTGCCCCAGTACATCCGGTAGTATCCATGAATCTTTCCACGAATCAGAAGTTCTTTCTGACAAGCGTTCCACAGTGCGTCATGAGTTTCAGCAAATTCAAACTCCTGCAATGAATATGTGTGGGAACGCGGATCTCCATCATGAGCTCTCAATGTCTTCTGGGCCCATTCCGGAAGATCTGATAAAGTCACTGGCACTTTGGTATATCTCAAAAAATTGAACGCCAGCTCTCGTCGGACAATCAACTCTTCCAGATATTCATCTGCGATCAGCTTGTGTTCTTCGGCATACGCTCTTACCGCAAGCGCAATTTCCAATGCAGATATATGTCCAAAATGCAGATATGGACTCATATTTGAAGTCGCATGAGCTGAGGGTTCATTCTTTTCTCCGGCATAGCGGAAAAGACTCTTTTTCAGAAAGCTTTTCAGCTGCCGTGCTGCACTTGCTGCCCCTCCCCGAAATTCCGTGGAGGGTCTGACCTGATGATTAATCTCTGAAGATGCAATCAGGGAGGGAATCTGATCAATCTCGACTTCTGTATGCAATTCGGAAAACGGTTGTTGCTCTTTCCATCGCTGCTTGAGGCGGATCTTTTCCGGAGCCACCAGCCACTGCGGAAGGAATTTCTTTATTTTGGGGCGAATGGTGTACGCTGCATACTCTCTCTTTTCAAACAGAGACATGGGGATGATACAGCTGGAATCCGCCACAAAGTAGCTACAGGAAACTTTCTGGGAGATTTTCCGGTTGTACTCTCTGACCGTGGAAACAGGATAATCGTCTGCCACAATTGCCCTGGCATTCTGGACAATATGAAGGAAAGTGTCTTTTGGTTGACTCTTTGCCAACTGGAGATGAAAGACATAACCAGCACCTAATGTCCTGGCAGCCTTTGCCAGATCAGCAACACCTTCCAGCATGAAGATATGGAACCGATCATTGGCATAACGGTAGGAACAACTGATTTCCTCATAAACCAGTAATGGCAATGATGCCTGGTTGGCAAGGTCTATTGCGTAATCCAGTCCCTGATTGAAGCTGACTCTCCGATTGACCTGGGCCCAATAAACAAAGTATTTTCCCTCAGGATTAAAGTCCTGCTGATTCAGTTTCCGGATTCTGGGGTTCAAGTATTCAATTTCTCATGCCAATCGCCCAAAGAGTATTGCTTGCATTCAGAAGAAAGAAAATTCTTGCATATTTTTAATATTCCCCTGCCAAAGTTTGAAATTTTTAGCTAAAAATTAATTCAAGTTATTCATAATAATTCACTTAGCAATGGGGCTTGTATTTTAAATCAATTCGACATATAGTGCGCCCAAGAAAGGATGGTTGACCATGTTTGACACCATTGACGAACGTGCCGAACAGAATGATCCTCATTCCTGGAAAGATTGGGCATTCCGGGCTGGTATTGCAGTCGTGATCGTATCTGGACTGGCCGGCGTACTGTACATGAGTGTTTCGGGCAGTTAATCCCGAGGCATTTAATAAAGAATTTGAGCGTCCATTAGCGGGTGCAGCCTACAATGCACCCGCGTTCCTTATTTACTGTCGTGGATAAAAATCAGCTGAACGAGACTGAGCACGACGGAACATCCGTTCCTGTTGCGCTCCACTGAAAACCATAAACGCGATAAACAGCAGAATGTATTGAGCATTCAGCAGTGCATAAATTGCCATCAATGCTGCAATACCCATGCCAGTAATAGAAGCAATCTGGGTTGCCCGATCTTCACCAATCCATAAAGCAAGTCCTGCTCGTAGCAGTCTTCCTCCGTCCATGGGGAAGGCAGGAAGCATATTGAAAAGAAACAGACCAATGTTCACTACGGCAAACTGAACAAGAAACTGCCGGGTTTCTCCAGACGTAACGCCCATCAATGCATAAGCTAGCGCTGCCAACACCACATTCACGGCTGGACCCGCAATCGTGATCCATAACTCTTGTCTGGGTGCAGGCTGTGACATCAACCGAGCCACCCCACCAATGGGATACATGGTGATGGAAGAAATTCCAATCCCAAAATGAAGAGCTGTCAGAGCATGACCCAACTCATGCAAGAGAACTGATCCCAGGATTGCCACAATAAACAATCCATTACTCAATACAGATTCGTTATCAACAAATCGTCCAGCCAACAGATAAACCAGCAGAAAAACAATCGTGAAATGGAACTGGATCGGAATGCCCCGGATACGTCCGAGGGTGAGGGTGCCTGAGGATTGTGATGACATGAAGGAGCTTTAGACTACAGCTCCAGTTTGCGGGTATGTATCACCTGATGCAAGCTGCGTATAGTCAGGACGGTCAGTGGGAAACTGATGGACATAGCTGCGGATGACTTCTCCGTGGAATACCAGAAAAACTCCAGGCATCTGAAACCAGTCACCCGTAGCATCCAGACATCGCAGAACCCGGTTTTTCAGGGTATACCAACTGAAGATGGGAACGATGGCTGAAACAAGGCCTGCGCGCTTCAATCCAAATGCACGATAAACGGATTTCCGTGTGTCGTGCACTCTGTCCAGATCCAACAAATGAAACTTCTTCAGATGGGGGAGAATTAACGGTTCCGGATCCATATGAACCAGAACGATTTTCACTCCGGATTCCTCAATAGATTCCCTGTTTTCTTCGAGATCCTGCAGCGCTCTCCGGAAACAGCTACATCCGGCAGTTCTCAAAAAAATAAGCATCACTGGACTGGCAACAGAAAGTGTCGCAACAGAAACTCCGGATGAAGTCCTCACTCTCAATGCAAGCTTACGCACATCGGGACAAACCACCCTTTTTTGCCGGACCGCCTGCTGATAGATCTTGTAAAGAAGAAACCCTAATGGCACCCACCACACTACGTTGTTAAGGAAAAGGATCAGAACAGACGAAAAAGGTACATCTTTCACCAATCTCAACTCCCATAGCAGAAATATGGGCATGATGAGTTTACCGGCAAAGCCGGTAAGGATAACCACCCAGTGCTGGGCTGGGTTGACAGAAGCAAGCCCAAAACCAATTCCCCAAAGGAAAATAATCATCCCACCTAATCGAATGGGACTCTCCGCCCATACGGAAGGAAAGGCGTGGAGCATGTGCACAGGAAACAGTATCAGCCATATTCCCCACAGTAAATGGAACACAGCTGCACATCGAAGTATGAGCTTCATCCATTTGGCGGTTGGACTATTCATAGTGGCAGCGAAACCAACGCTGAAAGGTCTGTTCGACGCGATCCTTTCGAACAGACCTTATTATGTTATTACTATTTCCTAATCTTTTCTGGCGTCAGTGCTATGCGGCAACTGGACGCGGAGCTGTCTCCTTGAATTTCACGCTAACCAGCTTGGAGACTCCGGGTTCCTGCATGGTAACTCCATACATTGCCTGAGCAGCTTCCATCGTCCGCTTGGAGTGAGTGATCACTACAAACTGAGTTGTCTCCGACATCTCCTGAATCAGTTTGGTCAGCCGAAGAATGTTCGGTTCATCCAGAGGCGCATCCACTTCGTCCAGGATACAGAAAGGTGATGGCTGATACTTAAAGATAGCCATCAGAAGCGCCATGGCAGTCATGGCCCGCTCTCCACCGGAAAGTAGCAACACGTTCTGCAACTTCTTCCCAGGCGGCTGTGCCACGATGTCGATTCCGGAATCATTCACATTCTCCAGGTCAGTCAGGCGCATTTCACCCAGACCACCATTGAAGAGTGTTTTGAACATCTCACGGAAATTTGCGTTGATTTTCTCAAAGGCTTCAGTGAACCGACGCTTGGATTCCATATCAATCTCCTGAATTGCCTTCTCCGTATCGCGGATGGAATCCAACAGATCCTGACGCTGCGCGTTCAGGAAGTCGTAACGACGTGACTCTTCCTCGAATTGAGAGAGTGCCTCTGGATTGACAGGTCCAAGATTTTCTATCTTGCGATGCAGTTCCCGAACTTTCTCTTCCGTTTCCACAAGTGCCACTTCGTCGAAGTTCACTTCCATTCGTTTGGCCACTTCTTCAATCGGTGCATCCAGTTGAGTCCGGCATGTCTCATCCAGATGTTTGAGATCGCTCTGCTTGCGCACCAGTTCCAGTTCAATCTGGTTCCTTCGGCCTTGGGCGACCTGCAGTGCAGCTCGATGCTCCTTGAGTTGGGCATCACCGGATGCAAGAGAATTTTTCTCTTCCACTTCACGTGCAGTGAGTTCCACAACGGCTTCATCCAGCTGCGTGATGGATCCAGTTAATTCGCCGGAACGCTGATCCAGTTGGATGTTATCGGCAAGAAGCCGCTGACGATCAACAGCCAGTCTTTGCGATTCAGTGGAAAGATTCTGGCGTCGATTGTTCATCTCGCGCACCTGAGATTCCAGTCGCTGTCGTGCAGACTGCACATTACGAAGCCGTTCATCCAGACTGGCCAATGCCGCACGCATAGATGCATGTTCTTCCGTACATTGACTGAGCTGCTGCTGTAGTTCCTGAACAGCTACTCGCGCATCTTCCTGGGACTTCTCCAGTTCCAGCTTTTCCGTTTCCTTCCGGGCTACCGCCTGTTGCCGCTCAGTCTGCTGCGCTGCAGACCGTTCACGTTCTTTTTCCAGACGTTGCAGATCCATGCGGGCAACTGACAAACGTGAGTTTGCACGCTGGTTCTCTTCCGCCAGTTTTCGCCCTTCATGATCCAGTTCAATGGCTGCTTTTTCCTGAGCCTGCTGTTGCGTACGAAGCCGTTCCAGATTATCAGTCAGCGTGGCGATGTCAGTCTCAAGAGTTGTCAGCCGCAGTTCCGCTTCGTCAAACTCCTGCTGCCGTGCATTTTCGAGAGAAGACAGTTCACGAAGTTCACGCTTCAGGGCCAGCGGACCGCTGCCCGTTTTCTTTCCACCGGAAACTGCATAACCGGAATAACAGACACCATCCGGTAACAGGAAGTAAACATCCGGAAACTGAGGAGCAAGTCTCTGCGCTGCTACCACATCAGAGACGAGGAAGCAGCGCGCGAGTCGGGGGAGGATTGCGGCCGGAGCCTGTGATAATCCATTGGTAAACTTCAGAACGTCAGTGAGGCGGGCAACCACTCCGCTGTCATTTCCGACAGGGGGTTCAGCGACTGTTCCTCTCTGTAATGCGGATTCCGTATTTGGTCTGATCAGGAATGTAGCGCGACCATCCAGATTCTTCCGCATGAGTTCGATGCCATTCTGAGCCTCATCCCAGTTCTGGACCACAACATATTCCAGCTCTTCATGGAGAAACTCTTCAATCGCTTTTTCATGGGAAGAATCCACTTCCACAAAATCGGCAAACACACCCAGAGGTTTCAACCCCGTGGCCTGGCCTTTATCGATGGCAGTGAACAGCTTCTTAACTGATTCCGTGGTGTACGAACGGTGCGATATCACTTCACTCAGTGAATCCTTCCGCGCCTTGATACGGGACAGCTCTGTACGGCGCTGGTCTACCAGTTGCCGTGTCTGCTGTATATCGGCCCGTCGCACAGACAGATCTTCCTCAACTGTCTTGCGCTGCGTCGAAACCAGTTCCAGTTCCAGCTGTCGCTCTGAGGCACGCTGGGAGAGAGCAGTCTTTGCTTCTTCCAGACGGGAGATCTCAGCCACTGCGGTCTCTTCATCCCGCTTCAGCCGGGCTGTATCGCGTTCAATGGATCCGAGATAACCTTCCGCTTGTGCCAGCTGATTTCTGAGAGAAGAAGCTTCTCCCATCAACCGGATCACCTGCTGGCGGGATGCTTCGAGAACACGTTCCCGTTCTCTTAACTGATTCTGTAGTGAATCCCGTTCCCTGCTCTTTTCATTCAGCTGGGCACGCTGCTGTTCTGTCTGCTGTGCGAATTCGGCGGATTGCGCAGCATTGGCTTCAAACTCTTTCTGCCGCTCGGCGAGCCCGGTCTCAATATCAACTGCTTCCTTCTCTCCGCGGATCAGCCGTGCATCGATATCCGCCACCTGCCGGGCCTGATTCTCCAACCGCCCACGCGTCCGCTCTGCTTCCAGTTTCAGTTCAGAAAGCCGCTGACGGGCTTGCCGCAGTTCTGCTTCCGTCGCAAAGCACCTTTCGCGTAGAGTTCCCTGAGCCGTATCTTCTTCAGCCACCTGCTTGCTGAGCGTCTCAACTTCAGTAGACGCCAGATTCAGTTCCAGAGCAGTTTTGGTTGTCTCCCGGTCCAGGATCTGGAATCGCCCGGAAAGTCCCAGCGTGAGCTGTTCGACATATTCCCCACGGAGTTCCTCATAGCGTTTTGCCTTGGCTGCCTGACGCTTCAGAGAGTTAACCTGCCGTCCCACTTCTTCAAGGATGTCGAAGACACGGTTCAAATTCTGCTTGGCACCTTCCAGCTTGGCTTCTGCCAGACGGCGGCGGGTCTTGAACCGTGTAATGCCTGCTGCTTCCTCAATCACACCCCGGCGATCAGCAGGCTTGGTGGAAAGAATCTGCCCGATACGGCCCTGTTCGATGATGGCGTAGCTTTCTGGTCCCAGGCCCGTTCCCATGAAGATGTCCTGGATATCCCGGAGTCGTGCGTTTCGGCCATTGATCAGATATTCACTGTCGCCGCTGCGGAATAGACGCCGGGTGATGGTAATTTCCCGAGGTTTCGCCTCAGGAGTCACCTTCATCGGCTCAACGGATGGAGGGGCAGTGACTGTTTCAGATGGCTCTGCTGCGGCTTCTGGAGAATCCTGTGCGGCAGAGTCCGTTTCTTCCTTCACTTCCTTTTTTTCTTCAGTTTCGGAAGAGACAACTTCAGCTTTTTTCTGTTCGATGACAGGAGTTTCAATCGTGTAGTTCGGATCAACCAGGGTAACGGTGACCTGTGCCATGCCCAAGGGCTTCCGGTCGCGTGTTCCGGCGAAGATGACATCTTCCATCCGTGCACCACGCAGAGACTTGGCAGACTGCTCGCCCAGAACCCAGCTGATCGCATCGCTGATGTTCGACTTTCCGCAGCCATTCGGCCCCACAACGGCAGCTACACCATACCCGTTGAATTTCATCTCTGTACGGTCACAGAAGGATTTGAAACCCTGAAGTTCGACTCGCTTGAGTTGCAGCAAAGCAATCGCTCCAATTCGCTATGTCAAGATTTTCCAGCGCGGCTCAATGCCAGCGTGGCTCGGGGGGTATTACAAGACTAGACGAGTTTTGGGAAGATTTCAACTATCGCGACACCCCAGCTTGGGTTCTCCACAGAATAACCACAAGATATTGTGGTGAGATTGAAATTGAACTTATGCCGGAAGGGTTTTTCGGTATTCCTGGAGCTTTTCCAGAACCAGCCTTGCTGCAATCTGGCTGGCACTTTTCTTGGATCCATCTTCTCCCGTGGCCTGAAAATCCTTACCGACCCGCACCTCTACCGTAAAAAGCTTGCGGTGATCAGGGCCGGATTCTTTGAGGACATGGTAGCGGGGTAAGGGCAGTTTCAGGGATTGCGTGAGTTCCTGCAAGGCACTTTTGGCATCGCCTTTTTCATTCGCAGTCTCATCAAAAACCTGCTCATGGGAGATTACGTAATTGAGAATGAACCGGCGGGTTACTTCTATTCCACCATCCAGGTACAGGGCAGCAATCAGAGCTTCCAACGCGTCAGAAAGAAGAGCCTTCTTCTTCCTTCCCCCACTCAGATCTTCTCCTCGCCCCAGGATCAGAGCGTCACCCAGATCAATGGAAATGGCTACCTGAAAAAGGTGGGATGCACTGACGATGCGGGACTTGATCTTGGAAAGCTGACCTTCTGGTAAATCCGTGTGCTGGGTAAGGAGTGCTTCACTCACCAGAAATCCCAGAACAGCATCTCCCAGAAATTCCATCCGCTCATTGTCTTCGCGGGGAATCTGTTTCTGTTGGTGTTCGGAAGCTACAGAACGGTGAGTGAGTGCCTTACGGAGAAGATCCCGGTTGGCAAAAGAATGCCCGATGGTCGCTTCCAGCTTCAATAAACTATCTTCCATCGGGCTTCTCGAACTATTTCTTCTGTGATTTGGCTGAAGCAGCCTTCAGCTTGGTCTGAGATGCGATCTGCTTGATTTGTGCAGGAGCATTGGGAAGTGCAGCAATCTCATCGCAAAGAGCGATTGCTTCGTCATATTTTCCGGCATCCGTGTAGACCGATGCCAGACGAGCCATGACAGATGAATCCTTGTTGCCCGGCTGCATATCCAACGCCTTCTGGAATTCAGCAATTGCTTCGTCGTTCTTCTTCAACGCCATAGCAATCAACCCTTTTGCTTCATGTCCCTGCGACTGAAAATCCTTCTTTGCGGAATCCCACTCAGCATCAGAGAGATCAGGACGGGGCTTAGGAGCATTCTCCAGCAACTTCAGTGCATCATCGGCCAGCTTTGTTACCTTCTTGGCCTTTTCATCTTTGTCCAGATCGAATTCACGGGTACGAACAGCTGTTCCCCGCGCCATCATGAGCATGGCTGCATAGCTCTTGGGGTCAGCATCTATGGCACGCTGTCCATAAATCATGACCTTTTCATAATCGTTCTTCTGCTCTGACGATGCAGTCGCAATGTACAGTGCAATGCTCTTGAACTCGGTATCTGCAAACTTCGTCAGAAGATTTTCCACAGCAGCAATACGGGAATCCGGATCCTGCGCACCAAATACGGCATTGATTGCATCAACTTCCTTCTGGTTCTTTGGCTTCGGCTGTTTTGTATCAGCACTCTGCGCCAGAAGACTGAGCCCTGCCAGTGCAGTGACCGCGATTCTGATAATTTGATTGACCTTCATGCTTATCCTTTTTCCTCGTTAACGATCCTTCCGGATCTCCTTTAACGCCGCATCAGCAGCAGCTTTTGCCTTGGGTGATGCGCCTTCAACTCTGATTGCTTCTTCAAAATGCTGAATTGCTTCAGCATCTTCTCCTGCCAGGCCGGATAACCGCCCCAGATAAATATGGCTCCAAACCTTCACCAGCGGTTCCGGATCTGATTTCAGGGCCTCCTCGAAAAGTTTATAAGAAAGTTCAGGGTTCTTTTCGAGAGCAGCAATCCGGGCCAGACCATAATAAGCCTGTGCCTTTACCGGACTTTCTGCCGTTTCATCCAGAACCTGCTGGAATTTCTTCTGACTTTCCGGAATCTTTTTCGCGTCATAGAGATCTTCTGCCTCTTCCAGTGTCTTTCGTGGACCAGTCAGCAGCGTCTTTTCATCAGCCTGACGCACTTTCACAGTCCGCAGAACAGGAGTAGTCAGGAACTGGATATCAGTAAGACGCTTGTCTTCAGCACGGAGATTGATAGCATCGATCATCTCCGGGTAATAGAGACTCATTGCAGATTCCTGTTTCTCATAAACCGCAAGTGCTTCAAAAAAGTAGGGAGCCAGAATATAACCTTCTCCCAGTGCCTGTTTCACCATGGTCTCTCTTCTTGAAGACGGCGCCAGCCGTGCTTCTGTTGCGTAGACCAGAGATTTTGTGGAGAGCAAGAGGAAATCTGTCTTGTATTGCTCCGGCAACAGGGGAGCTGCCTGAGCCAGATCAATCAGCGGCTTTTTCTTCTCCAGATTGGCCGCAAATTTTGTAGCGTAATCGTCCAGCTGGAAGGTGAGATATGCATGCCGGATATCATCGAGATGCATATCCTGCGATGGTGTCAAAACCAGATAAAAATCCCCGGCATAGCTGCGCGCCTGAATCTGATTAGGTGCGGCCATGATGTCCAGATAAACCCGGAAGCTACGTCCAACACGGCTGGTTGAGGGGATTCTCAGATAAGCATCAATCTGCTGGAGGGCCAGGGTAACAGGCTCATGGTACTGAGCCATAAATGGCTCCAGGGCAGGCTGGACTTTTTGCCAGAGTTCATCCAGATTTGCTTCCCGATGGAAGCGGGCCATCAGATCGCCAAACCCATCCAGACTTGCTGCATCCGGAGGAATCTCATGGGAACGGAACCGCCAGCGGTATTCGCTCCCCTCTTCGACGGACAAAGCAAAGGAAATGTACTGGCTGAGTTCGGCCGTAGGATTTCCCTTTTTGTGCGAGTCCACATAGCGCTTCAGTTCAGCAACTACAGGAAGGTTTCGGGAAAGAATCAGGTCCCGGATCTGCTTGCGTGCAGGGCTGTTGCTTGGCGATTCCAGCTCTGCATCATAACCAGCCACATTGATGGCAGTCATGACATTAAAGAGCGTCTGATTGACGTCAAGCTGCGCCTGCTGTGCCATCAACGGAAGAGACACGGCGATCGTCAGCAGACTATAGATAACCTTCACTTTTGTTTAGTTTAACCAATGCAACCTTTGGACGTTTCGGCACAGGAATCTCCCACATCCTGTCTTTTCAGGACAGGTTCATCCGGAAGATGAAGCCAGCTTTATTCCGGCCTCATCCTTGTGCGATCATCCTCAATTACTGAGGGATTGGCCGTCCCATCGATTTATAAATCCCCTCGATCTGGTCGATATTTGCCTGAGCTTTCTTGTTGTCCTTGTCAAATTTCAGTGCCTTGCGAAATTCGCGCAGTGCCGTCGGATATTTTTTGAATGGAGGCAAGGAATCGTCGTACATTGCCGAGTTTCCGACCAGAACGTGAGCATCGGAGAGTGCCTGATTCTTTGTTCCGGCTTTCACCTTTTCGCCAGCTTCATCCAGAACCTTGATCGCCTCGTCATATTTCTTTTCCTTGACCAGGCCCTTCACTTTTGCTGTGAAATCCTGAGCCAGAACACTCACAACGGTGAGCACGGATGCCAGTAGTATTCGATTCAATCGCATAATAGAAGCTTACATGTCTAAACGCATTGTCGTCGCCATAGACGGCCCTGCGGGCGCCGGAAAATCGACGATTGCCCGGCGAATCGCTGAAAAACTTGGATTTTTGTATATCGACACAGGGGCTATGTACCGTACAGTGGCTCTCTGGGCGCTTCGCAATGGAACAGCCCTGGAAGATTTTGCACATCTGGAACAGTTAGCGCTGAGTGCCAGAATTTCTCTCTCTTCAGGGCAGGTTCTGCTGAATGAAGAGGATGTCACCACACAAATCCGCACTCCTGAAGTGTCGGCAGCCGCTTCCAGGGTGGCAGCCATCGGGGGCGTGAGACGCGCTCTGGTAGAAAAACAGCGGGCATATAGCGAAGAAGCCTCCGTTGTGATGGAAGGGCGGGACATCGGCAGTGTGGTATTCCCGAACGCGCAGGTCAAGATTTTCCTGGATGCTTCAGCCGGAGAACGTGTCAAACGGCGTCAACTGGAAACCGGAGACGATGCGCAGGCACTCACCTCCCAGATGTCTGAACGTGATCAGCGAGACCGTAGCCGGATGGAATCACCACTGGTGCAGGCACCGGATGCCATCTATGTCGATTCAGATGGAAAAGGTATTGATGAGGTGGAAGCCGAAATCCTGAAGATTATCCGGACCCGCACCTCAAATGGAAAGGAATTTCTTCGTTGAATAAATTGTTGTTGATGAAGTTTGGCGGCACCAGTATGGGTTCCGCCGAGCGGATGCGTGCGTCTGCACAGATTCTGGCCGGAGAAGCTCAGCTGCGACCTGTCGCGGTGGTCGTATCGGCCATGTCCAAAGTCACGGACACTTTGCTTGAGACGCTCAGATATGCTGAGAGCGGAGATCTTACGGGTGTGGAGGCAAATCTGCGCACCCTGGAAGAACGCCATTCGCAGACGGCACAGGAACTTCTTCCCGCTGCAAAAGCAGAAACAGTGATTGCCGGAATCCGTTCACTGATCCAGGAGGCAGACCGGATTGCTCGTGGTATCGGGATGCTGGGAGAACGCCCTCCCCGCTCTGTCGATGAAGCTGTTTCGGTGGGAGAACGGCTCAGCTCTCTGTTGATGGCAGCACATCTGGAAGATATCGGTGTACCAGCAACCTCAGTCAATGCGCGTGACGTGATTGTGACGGATGCAGTATTCGGAAATGCCACGCCCATTCTTGATGCCACGCGAGACCGTGCCGCCCGGATTCTTCAACCTTTGCTCGAAAAAGGTGTTCTTCCTGTCGTCACAGGCTTCAATGGCGCCACTGCTGATGGACGCCCCACTACGCTCGGGCGTGGTGGATCAGATTTCTCTGCTGCAATTCTGGCTGGAGCACTGGAAGCTGCGGAGCTCTGGATCTGGACGGATGTCGATGGCATTATGTCGGCCGACCCGCGTTTGGTGAAAGATGCCATCGTGCTGGATGCACTGACTTACAGCGAAGCAGCTGAACTCGCCTACAGCGGCGCCAAGGTACTCCACCCACGGACACTGGCACCCCTTCTCGAAAAAGGGATTCCGGTATGGAGCAAGAACAGTTTCAATGTTCAGGCTCCCGGCACACGCATCGTACCGCGTGTCGAAAATAACGATGGACCTAAAGCCGTAACCTCACTGGCAAATGTCGCGCTGGTATCGATTGAACCCACTAGTGCGGAGATCAACCGGACACTGATTCTGGGACGTGCCATGGAAGCACTGGCACAGACAGATATTGAAGTCCTCACATTCCTCAGTTCCAGTTACCAGCAGAACTTCTGTTTCCTGATCCGCAAGGATGAGTTACCCACCGCTCTGGGTGCGCTGGAATCTGCATTGTCCCTGGAGTTCGCACATGGGTATGTCAAGCAGGCGGAAATCAACGAGAATGTCGGATTACTGTCTGTTGTCGGCGAAGGAATGAAGGGACACTCCGGGCTCGCAGGAAGGATCTTCACCGCTATTTCCCGCGAGAACATCAACATCATTGCCATCGCCCAGGGTCCCAGTGAGCTAACCATTGGAATTGTGGTGAATCGGGATGGGCTGGAACGTGCAGTGCAGGCCGTCCACACAGAATGTGGCCTGGGGGAAAAATAACCCGCGCTATTCCTTGAGCAGAATACCGAGCGATTTCATCTTGCGGTAAAGATGACTTCGCTCCAGCCCCAGCAGCTCTGCGGTACGCGTTACGTTGCCACGAGTCTCTTCCAGCTTCTTGAGAATGTATTCCCGTTCTGCCGACTCCCGTACTTGTGCGAGTGAAGTGAAATGATCCATGGGCCGTTCATAGACGGCCCTTTTTGCCGGGTTCAGCGGCACATGCCTGGCATCAATGCGCACCTGCGGATTCATGATGACGATCCGCTCCATCAGGTTCTTCAGCTCGCGGACATTGCCGGGCCACTGGTATTCACGAAGTACCTGATAGGCCTCATCCGTCAGTTCTTTCGGTTTCCGCCCATATGCCGAGGTAAATTCCTGCAGAAAATGATCAGCGAGTGAAGGAACATCTTCAATCCTCTCCCGTAAAGGAGGGACGTGAAATGGAATGACATTCAGTCGATAAAAGAGATCCTCACGGAAATTTCCATTTTCGATCTGGTCTTCCAGGTTCTTGTTAGTTGCCGCAATCACGCGCACATCAACCTGAACAGAATCAGCACCACCAAGCACTTCAAACCTCTGTTCTTCGAGAGCCCGAAGCACTTTGGCTTGAGTCTTGATACTCATGTCCCCCACTTCATCCAGAAACAGGGTTCCGCCGTCCGCTTTTTCGAACTTCCCGATCTTGTCTTCCAGCGCACGGGGGAAGGCTCCCTGACGATGCCCAAACAGTTCGCTTTCAATCAGATCTTCCGGGATTGCTGCACAGTTGACCTCAACAAAAGCTTCATCTCTGCGCTGGCTCATGTCATGAATGGCACGGGCAATCAGTTCTTTACCCGTTCCGCTTTCACCAAAGATGAGAACTCTTCCATTAGTCGCAGCCATGAGAGCAATCTGCTGCCGGAGTGCCTTCATCGGGACACTCTCTCCAATGATCCGGCTACGGGGATCAGAATCTTGCTGACGCCCCTGAACAGTCAGTTCCAACTTGCGATGCTGTAATGCATTCTTGATCACTACAGCAACTTTTTCGATGGTGAGCGGCTTTTCGAGGAAATCAAAAGCACCGAGCTTTGTTGCTTTGACTGCGGTCTCCACCGTTCCATGCCCAGAGATCATGACAACAGCCGGTCGATCCTCAAAAGCAATTTCCTGAATGCGACTAAGCACTTCCATGCCGTCCATACCTTCCAGCCAGATATCAAGAAGGACTGCATCGTAGGCACGACGCTTCAGTTCTTCCAAACACTCTTCGCCGGATCCGACAGCCTCTGCTGTATAACCCTCATCTTCCAGAACTCCGGCAAGGGACTGGCGAATCCCCTGCTCATCATCTACTACCAGAATCTTGTTGTGCTTCATCCTACGGTTTCACCAGCTGTAATTTCCTGCGCTGTACTCTCACCGGAAGCCGCCACTGGCATGTCAATGACAAAGCGGGTTCCTGCTGGTTCATTCTCCTCGACACGAATCTGGGCCTGATGTTCGGAAAGAATCTGACTCACAATAGCGAGGCCCAATCCTGTTCCACGACCCTTAGTTGAAAAATATGGCAGAAAGAGTTTCTCGCGATCCGCCACGCTGACACCGGCCCCTGTATCGGCTACAGCAATCTCCACCGAATCATGGGAAACCAGCTGTGTGGTAATGGAGATCCGCTTCAGTGCAGACTCCTGTACTGACTCAGCAGCATTATCCACCAGATTGATGATGACGCGTTTGAACTGTTCCACATCTACGTTGACGGGAGGAAGTCCGGAAGCCAGATTGATGGAAACCTCAATGCCTTCCATTCTGCCTTCAAACACAGCCATGGCAGAGCCCACCACTTGATTCAGATCCATTGGAACCGGCACTGCCACCGGGAAACGGGCAAACTGACTGAATTCATCCACCAGAGTCCGCACCGTTTCTACTTCATGGGAGATCGTGACAGAACACTCCTGCAGGATCTTCTTGGTCTCCCCAGGAGCATTGAGCTTATCGAGTTGCCGTGAGATCCGGTCTGCACAAAGGGAAATTGGAGTGAGTGGGTTCTTGATCTCATGAGCAACCCGTCGGGCAACTTCCTGCCAGGCAGCACTCTTCTGTGCATTGATCAGTTCACTGGAATCCTCAATCACCATCACATAACCCGATGCCATGTTATCTTCCAGCACGGAAACCAGAACAGAAAGCTGCACAATCTGCTGGTCACGAATAATCTCAAACTGGCGACGGGTAACACCTGTCCGCCGTGCACGCTTCATCAGGTATCGAAGCTCGGCAGCATCATCCTTTGAAAAAAGATCATCCAGGCTGGTAGTGTGACGAATCTCCACGGAGGGAAAGATATTTTCGGCTGCCCGATTCGCACGAAGAACCCGGCCATCAGCAGTGAGAGAAAGAACTCCCGTGGGAATATTCTCAAGAATCGCTTCTGTAAATCTTCGACGCCGTTCCAGCTCCCGTGAGTTAGATTCCAGATCCTGCGTCATCTCATTGAAGGCCCGCACCAGTGATGCCAGCTCATCTATCGCCAGAGTCTTGATCCGGTAGGAAAGATTTCCGCTTCTCACTTCACGGGCAGCGCGCAACAGCGCAGTGATGGGTCCTGAGATCTGCTTCGCCAGAAATAGTGCCATCCAGGTTGCGACAAACAGCACAAACAGACTGATGAGAGTAAGCAGCAGTAACGCCATGAGCCGGAAATCCTTGTGATTCTTCGCCAGCTCATCAAACTGTTCAATGGACTTCTGAATCTGCGCTTCTTTCTGGAACAGATCAATGGGAGCCACTACACTTACGACAAGCCGACTGGCCGGAAGCCCTTCTGCATCTGCAAGCATCGCGTTTCCATAGACCAGTTGTCCCGGTCCCGTATTCGCAGGAGGGCAAAGCTTCTGACGCGCGCCATCCCCGCGAATAATGGAAGCTTCCTGGATTCCATTTGCTTTGCAGAGTGCAGCAAGCTCCCGTGCTGAACTGATGTCACCTCGTGAAAATTCCTGAACTTTCGGAAGAGCTGCCAGCCAGCGAGCCTGCGCATCAGCCTTGCCCTGAACTTCACCCTGGAAACTGCGGGTTACTTCCATCAGGTCCGTCCGCATGTCGATTCCGGGTCGTGAAAACCATCGCGCCAGATTGAAGTTCAGAACATGAACACTGAAGAACACAAGGAAACAAACCGGAAGAAAACTGAGTGCCAGCGCACCGATCATCAGCTTGGTCTTGATCCGCGAACCTTCTCTGTTTGCCCGTCGCTCAATGTAGAGCTTGAGTCCGGTGCGGAAGAGGATGAATCCCAATGTCACCATCAGCACGAAGATCAGTGCTGACACTGCCCAGTAGAGGAAGATCTGGGTGGCACTTTGTGGATCGAACCCTTCCGTGCGGAAAGATCCTTGCCACAGAACAAACGTCACGCAAAGCACCAGAAGAAAAGTTGCTGCGCCATAAAGCAGGCGGTGTTTCATTTGCTTCTCTCAGGGTAAACAATAAAACAAGGGAAACGAATGACAGGCCTCCATGAATTCATTTGACTTTTCTCTTTTTCTTCGCCCAGAATAGGGCATGGCTCTCACCCGGCGTCAAAAGGAAGTTGTCGACTTCATTGCAAATTTTGTTCGTGACAAGGGATACAGCCCCAGTTATGAAGAGATTGCCAACGGGCTTGATCTGGCATCTCTTGCGACAGTCCACAAGCATATTCAGGCTCTCGAAACCAAGCATTACCTGCGTCGAGGATTTAATCAATCCCGCTCTCTGGAACTGGCACCTCGCTATTTCCAGGATCAGCGGCTGTATCAGATGAAGGCGAAAGTGGAGAAACCTTCTCTTTCCATACCACTGGTGGGACGGATTGCAGCAGGCTCTCCCGTGGAAGCAGTAGCAGGAACGGAAACTCTCGAATTTTCAGACTTCACAGACAATGAGGACACCTATGCGCTGGAAGTCCGTGGTGATTCCATGATTGAGGATCACATCTGCAACGGCGACTATGTACTCATCAAACGCACAGCTGACGCGCGCGATGGAGAAATCGTGGTGGCTCTGGTGCGTGGAGCAGAAACCACTCTCAAGCGTTTCTATCGTGAATCTGGAAACCAGGCACGCCTGCAGCCCGCCAATTCCCGGATGGAACCGATCATCGTTCCAATGAGTGACCTGACCATCCAAGGAAAACTTCTGGCTGTATTACGGAAATACCGGTAAAACCGTTCAGATTCCGTAGCGGCTTCGAACAATCACTTCTGCTTCAAACCAGTCCGCCTGGGCATCGCCATCTGTGCGACCCCGGGATTCCCAGCGATAGTAAGCAACCTGAGAAATTTCAGCAGTCAGGTCTGCTGGTGCAGTAAAAGTATCTACCATCCTGTCTGGCTGAGCCTTTGGCTTCAACACAGCAGTTTTCTTTGCGACTGATTTCGTAACAGCTTTCTTCACTGCATTTTTCTTTGTTGCCGTCTTCTTTGCTGCCGTTTGAGGAAGCAATTTCTTTCCTTCTGCAACTGTCTGCTCAGTAGGAACTGCAGAATTCCGGCTTTCCTCCGAAAATGATGGGCCTGTGGGCACTACTTTTTCCGTTATTGTTTTTTTAGTTGTCGGGCGTTTGGTCGCCATGAAAATCTCCTCTTTCTGCTTGACCAGCACAACATTGACCAGCACAACAAGGGCGGCTATTGAAATCGTCGTGGAGTGTGTTTCCAGTTTAGCGAATCACCCGATTTCAGGAGATGTCAGACCAGTGCTTCCAATTGCGATTTCAGAGAAGCCAGCAGATCCTCACCCAGCGGAATGCGCAATACGCCCGCCGGAGTAAATTGTGCACCAGGTGTATGAGATACCATTTCCAACAATTTATGAGGATCAATCCGGCTATTCTGGTGGAACTTGATGTGAGCATGACCATGACGACGGTCCACTGACTCGATTCCCAGTTTTTCTGCAAGATTCTTCACGATGGCAAACTCAATCAGCTGACCCACTGCTTCCGGTGGAGGTCCATAACGATCTGTGAACTCTTCCATGATTGGTCTCTGTTCTGATTCAGCCCGGATGTCTGCAATACGCTTGTAAGCACGCAGGCGTTGATGTTCATCAGCAATATATTCTGCTGGGATGCGAATATCCAATCCCAGGCTGAGGGTAGAGTGAACTTCAGGAGGAACCTCTTCTCCCCGCAGTTCCTGAACCGTTTCTTCCAGCATACGGACATACATATCGAATCCAACATCTGCGATATGTCCATGCTGCTGCCCACCCAGAATATTTCCGGCTCCCCGCAGTTCCAGATCCAGAGCGGCGATCTTGAACCCTGCACCGAGATCCGAAAACTCCTTCAGTGCTGCCAGTCGCTTCCGTGCAATGTCAGAGAGCTCCGTATTCGGAGGTACCAGCAGATAGGCATATGCCCGGCGATTGGAACGTCCTACCCGGCCACGCAGCTGATAGAGCTCTGATAATCCGTAGTTCTGGGCACTCTCGATGATGATGGTATTGGCCAGCGGAATATCGATTCCGTTCTCCACAATGGTGGTGGAAACAAAGACATCGAATTCATGCCGCATGAATCCCAGCAATACTTTTTCCAGCTCATCCTCACCCATCTGTCCGTGACCGACACCGATACGGACATCGGGCAGCATGGCACGGATGGAAGCCGCCCGCTCAAAGATGGATTCCACACGGTTGTGAATGAAATAAACCTGTCCTCCGCGTGACAGTTCCTGCTCAATCGCAGACTTGATGACATCCATATCAAAGTGAGCCACTACGGTATGAATGGCGAGACGATCCTTGGGAGGAGTCTCAATCACACTCATGTCCCGCAGGCCCAGCAGGGACATATGCAGTGTGCGCGGAATGGGAGTCGCACTCATGGTCATGACATCCACGTTCTTGCGAATCTGCTTCAGGCGTTCTTTATGACGGACACCAAAGCGCTGTTCTTCATCCACAATCAACAGCCCAAGATCGCGAAACTCGACATCCTTCGACAGGATGCGATGCGTACCGATGACAATGTCCACCTTGCCGGTTCCGATGTCTGCAATGGATTCCTTGATCTCTTTCGCTGAGCGGAAACGGCTCAACAGATCAATGCGTACCGGAAACGAAGCAAAGCGTCGTTTGAATGTTTCAAAGTGCTGGAATGCCAGCACAGTGGTGGGAGCCAACACGGCTACCTGCAGGCCGTCTCCCAGCGCTTTGAAGGCTGCCCGCATGGCGACTTCCGTCTTTCCGAAACCAACGTCTCCGCATAACAAACGGTCCATTGGTTGTGGAGATTCCATGTCGCGCTTGATATCGCGCACTGCTGCCAGCTGATCTTTGGTAGGCGTATACATGAAGGCGTCTTCAAACTCACGCTGCCAGTTGGAATCCGGAGAAAACTGGAATCCTTCTGCCATCTTGCGTTCGGCGTAGAGCTTTAGCAGCTCATCCGCCATGTCCTTCATGCGCGCCTTGACCTTGCGCTTGGTCTTCTGCCAGGTGGCGCCACCCATGCGATCGAGAGACGGCGCAGCGTCGCCAGCACCCCGGAACTTCTGGATGAGATCCATGCGCGTCAAAGGCACATAGAGTTTGGACTCCCCAGCATATTCCAGCAGCATAAAATCGCCAGACATGCCCGTCTGTGCGATCTCCCGTACGCCCAGATATTTTCCAACCCCATGGACCGCATGCACTACATAATCACCAGGTTTGAGATCCGAGATATCTGCTGCAAATGCTTTCAGATTGGACTGGATTTTCGGCTGGCGTACAGTAACGGCGGAAGTATCAAACAGGTCATCGGAACCAAAGATGGTTACCGGCGGTTCCTGGAAGACCACGCCCCGACGAATCATTCCCTTCGCCAGTAATGCACCGGAGATCGAATACTCGCGGAAGATATCCCCCAGCCGATCCAGTTCACCGACCGCGGGAGCAAAGAAAATGGCTTTTCCGCCACGCTCCAGAATCGACCGAGTTTCATTGGCCATCATCGGCATATTGCCGTGAAACGCTATGGACGGTGCAGACCGGATGGCCACATCATTCTCGTCCAGACTCAGTTCCCGAAGTGAAATCACCTGACGCTCATTCAGGTGGGACTCTACTTCTCCAGAACGCCAGAAGTTCGCTTCCGCCTGGTCCAGGTCTGCATCGTTTTCCTGAAGACGTTTCCAGAACCTTTCTGACGCTGTTTGGATCAACTCCGGCTCATCCATCACCAGTACAGCAGCCGGATCAATATCGAACACACTTCCGTTTCTCTGCCCGCTGAACAGGGCTCCACCCGGTTCCTCCCACAACGGAAGCATGGTGGACTCATTCACCTGTTCCGTGGACCGCTGCGTTTCCGGATCGAACCGTCGCATGGACTCAATCGTGTCGCCAAAAAATTCAATGCGAAGCGGCTGCGGAGATTCCGGCGAGAAAACGTCGACAATTCCTCCCCGGACAGAAAACTCCCCGTTCATTTCCACGGGTTCACGACGTTCATAGCCGACGGAAGAAAGATGCTCCATCAGAACATCCAGCGGCACATCCTCATTCACGCGCAGGGTGAGCGCCAGTTGCTGATAGAAGTTGGCTGGATGGGTGCGGTAGAGAGCCCCCGCGACAGGAATGATGACAATCGGGACTTTCCGGGTAGACAGCCTCCATAGCGTTTCCGCACGCTGTTCACAGATAGCAGCATGTGGCTGCAGATTCTGGTGTGGCAGGACATCAAAGGCCGGAAGAAGTGCGACGTCCCCATCAGCTGAATTTCCCAGCAGTTCATGGAACGTGGAAACCAGTTCCATCATTGACTCAGCCTGTTTGTTGCCGTCCACCATCACCAGTAACGGACGGGACAGCGCCTGTTGCAGCAGCACCAGATGCAATGCCTTGGCAGGAAGCGTCAGTCCGGAAGCAGAAACAGCTCCGCCTTCCTGAATCCGTCGGATCAGTTCCTGAAAGGACTGCGTGTTGCTGAATTCACGCAGGATCTCCTGGACATCGGCGGTGTTCACGGCTTGCGTGCCAGTACAAGGTCGACCAGGTTTGTGGTGGAGTATCCCGGTTCCAGTGGCAGTGCTTTCACCTCGCCACCCGCTGCTTCCACCTCTTCACGACCCGCGATGAAATGGGCCCAGTCAGCACCTTTCACCAATACATCGGGAAGTACTTCCGCAATCAGTTCCCGTGGAGTCTCTTCATCAAAAAAAGTCACCACAGAAACAGCTGCCAGTGCTCCCGCCAGTTGGGCACGCTCCTGCTGCGAAATCATCGGACGCAGGGGCCCCTTGATGCGCTGGACGCTGGCGTCCGTATTCAGCGCAAGTATGAGAATATCGCCCAGGGAACGGGCAGATTCCAAAAGACGGATATGTCCCGGATGCAGGATGTCATAGCATCCGTTGGTAAAAACGACCTTCTTCCCTTCATGTTTCCACTGAGCACGCTGCTCCACCAGTTTCTTCCGGTCTTCGATGATCATTGATTTTCAGTAATACTGCCATTTTGATCTGAGCAGTACATTCCGTCACTATTGTACTGGTGGAGTTTTCCAATATTCTCATCCGCGCAACCAACTGGGTAGGCGATGCTGTCATGTCGCTGCCTGCCCTGCGGGCACTACGGGACCATTACCCCCACGCGAAAATGACCATTCTGGCGCGTCCATGGGTAGCGGATCTATATGGAAGAGAAGCATTTTGCGACGAATTGATCCCCTGGCCGGGATATCAGTGGAAAATTGTCTCAGAACTCCGTCAACGGAAATTTGACTCTGCCATTCTTCTGCAAAATGCTTTTGGCGCAGCGGCTACAGTTGCACTGGCCGGAATTGCCCGCCGTATTGGATACAACCGGGATGGCAGAGGATTTCTTCTCACGGATGCCATTGCCCCACCCCGTCCTGGGGAGATTCCTCCGCATGAAAGCTACTACTATCTGGAGCTTCTACGCCGATCCGGTCTCATCGATATTCCTCTTCCGTCAGAACCACTGGTGAGGCTCAACGGACGAAGTGCTTCTCCTGAGCCCATTGTGGGTGTCAGCCCCGGTGCAGCATATGGCGGAGCCAAGCGCTGGCTGCCGGAACGGTTTGCAGAAGCAGCCCGACAGATTGCGGTAAAGGATCACGATTCCATCATGCTGTTCGGCACGGACGCGGAAAAACAGGTTTGTGCAGATATTGAAAAGATCCTGACTGAGGCGGGCATGAACGTCACCAACATGGCTGGAAAAACTCCACTTGGGCAGTTCATTGAACTGACCGGACGATGCCGTGTTTTTCTGACCAATGATTCCGGCTCCATGCATATCGCCTCTGCCCTGGGAATCCCTACAGTTGCCATCTTCGGAGCAACCAATCACATCACCACGGGTCCGACTGGCCCACTGGCACGAGTTGTCCGTGAACCGGTCGAATGCAGCCCCTGCCTGAAGCGGGAATGCCCCATCGATCACCGCTGTATGACCCGTGTCTCCGCTGACCGCGTTGCGACAGAAGCTCTGGAACTGCTGAAATAGTCTGGAAAGTGGATACCCGCTCAAAAATCGTCAATGCCATCCCACCCGGCTGTGAAGTGGTGGAGGGTTTTTTTGATCCCTTACTGTCCAGCCATTCCGAACAGCTCAAGGGAATTGAAAAATCCGGCCCGTTGGCAGTTGTGATCCTCGAACCAGAGGAACCGCTACTGGAATCCCGCGCCCGCGCGGAACTGGTGGCTGGTCTGGACTGTGTGGATTATGTTGTCATCGGAGGCTCCCATGCCTCCACGCGACTTCATGAAAACCGTGAAGCGCTGATGCAGGTCATCCGTACCAAACATGGAAAGTAAGCTGGTTGTTCGCCTGGGTGCGATGGGTGACATCATCCATACACTTCCGGCAGTAGCTGCACTGGGAAATGTCAGCTGGATGATCAAACCACGCTGGCAGTACCTCATTGAAGGGAATCCGGCTGTCCGTGAAATCCTGACTGTCCGTCCTGCACGCCGTTTCGACATCGCTTATGATTTCCAGGGGCTGATCAAATCAGCATTCTTTGCCCGTCTGGGGTCGTCCCACGTCCGCGGATTCAGCACGCCACGGGAAGGGCTGTCCAAAATTTTCTACTCCGAAAAAATTGACCGCCAAGGACGTCATGTCGTCGATCATAATCTGGCTCTGGCTGGCGCATCAGGACCTGCAGAATTGTGGCTACCACCCGGTATTCCGGAAGGCAAGCTGCCCGATGAACCATTCATCCTGGCATGTCCGCTGGCAGGGTGGAAATCCAAGCAGTGGCCGATCGAAAGATATCGTGAACTGGCGAAAATGCTTCCGCTTCCGCTGGTGCTTAACGGACCGCCCGGCAGCGGACTCGATCATGAATCCGGCATTCCTGGACTGATCGACGCCACCCGTCGCGCAGCTGCCGTCATTGGCGTGGACAGTGGTCCATTGCATATCGCAGCTGCCCTGAGGAAGCCCGGAGTCGCGCTTTACGGCCCTACATGCCCTGGACGCAATGGTCCGTATGGAAGCAGCATCCAGCTGATCCGTGATGCCAGTGCCCGGACAAATTACAAGCGTCAGAATGAGTATGATCCCAGCATGCTGGCGATCACAACGGAGCGCGTTGCTGCCGCCCTCAAGGAGATTTTGTGAGTCATTTTTCCAAACAGTATTCCGATACTGTGCAGAAGCTGCGTGTCCCGCTGGGCTTTGTCCTGCTGGCCGCATTTGCCTGGTTGTCCGCGCCGACCCTTCGCTCCATCTTCTGGGGGATCCCCGTAGCCGGTGTGGGATTGTGGCTGCGTGCCTGGGCGGCAGGCTATCTCGAAAAAAATCAACGGCTGATTACCGGGGGTCCGTATGCCTGGATGCGAAATCCTCTCTATGTCGGATCACTGATCGCTGCGTTGGGGCTGGCTGTTGCCGCCAAGCGACCTGTGCTGGCCTGGATCTTTTTTCTATTCTTCTATTTTGTTTACCTGCCAGTGGTGCATCTGGAAGAACAGCACTTGCGCAAACTCTTTCCGGACTTCAGTGAGTACGCAAAAAAAGTGAGAATGTTCTGGCCAGGAATTCCTGAGGAAGAGTCTGAAGGGGAGTTTCGGTGGGAGCTATATCGTCGAAATGAGGAATACAAGGCCCTGCTCGCATTCCTCGTCGCGATTGCTTTCCTGTGGTGGAAAACAACAATGGCTATTTGATTTTGTAGCTGCCGTCTTCCAGCTTTTCACGGCGGGTGGTGTGGCAGGACTTGCAGGTAGCACCGATCTTGCTGCTGGCAGTACGGATTGCGGCATCGTCCTTGGCATCGGCAGCAACCTTCAGTGCTTTTGCTCCAGCAATTCCTTCTTCCGTCCATTCAATAGCATCGGCCTGATTACGCTTCTTCCAGCCATCCAGAGTATCGGCAAATCCCTTTTCAATGACGACGGCGTGATCAGCAATTGCCTGATAATCTTTCGCTTCAGAAGCCTTTCTGGTACCACCGAAAGCTCCTCCGATTTTCTTCATGGGATCTGACATCTCGTCTGCGACGAGAGAGAGTCCCACACAGGCGGAAAGACACAGCATGAGTGTTTTAAGTGCGGACTTGGGCATGCGGGTGATTTTATCTCACTGAGTCGATCTTTCGTATATATTTTTATTAATCAATCACCACGAATCACTCACTCAATAAGGCCAGGGAGTACCATCGCGCAACCGAATTGCAGGACGTAAACGACGCACATACGGGTATTTCTTTGCGGCTTCTTCGTTGACATCACAGCCAAGCCCTGGCTTGTCATTTACCGTCACAGCACCATTGGCATACTTTGGGGTATCACTGAATACTTCATAAATCGGCTCTTTCCAGTTGGTCGCAAACTCCTGGATTCCGAAATTCGGCACCGAGAAACTTACCGCTGCGTTGGCCATGTGTGTGATCGGTGAGATGTTCCCCGGTCCATGCCATGCTGTGAGAATTCCGTAAGGTTCACAGAAAGTAGCGATTTTCTTTCCGGTGGTCACGCCTCCGCAGTGGGCAAGATCATGACGGACATAATCGATCAGATGTTCTGTAATCAGTTCCTTTCCTTCCCAGGGACCGACATAGATTTCCCCCATCGCAATGGGTGTAGAAGTCTGTTGGCGGATGATACGGAATGTATCCAGGTTCTCCGGACGCAGAGGATCTTCAAAGTAGAAGAGTCGATAAGGTTCCACTGCTTTTGCCAGCACAATCGCCTGTGAAGGTGTGACGCGTTCATGGACATCATGAAGCAGTTCAATCTCTTCGCCGACTGTTTTTCGCAGATGCTCGAACAGTTTGGGAAGGATTCGCGTATATGCGATGGGGTCCCATACCTCATCCGGAGGCACTCCCCGTTCAAACGCTTCCTGTGCTGATTTCTTCTGGGCTTCTGAGGGCGGAACCGCATACCCGCCGGCAACACCGGGAGTGGAAACCTGTACCTTGATAACTTTGTAGCCTTTCTCCATCAGGGCACGGACATTTTCTTCCACTTGCTTGAAGTCGCTGCCGCCAACATTCGTATAGGTCAGCAGTGAGTCCCGGACTTTTCCGCCCAACAGTTCATAGACAGGTAATCCTGCTACTTTGCCCTTGATGTCCCAAAGTGCCATGTCGATCCCGGAAAGAGCAGACATATGAACACTGCCGGAACGGTAATAAGGAAGGTGGAACAGGCGCTGGAAGAGCCGCTCCAGTTGCATGGGATTTTCGCCAATCAGAGCTGGGCGAAGATGCTCTTCCAGAAATTTGGCCACGCCGAGTTCACTACCGGAACACGTCGCATCGCCCCAGCCGATCAGTCCCTGCTGGTTAGTGACGATCTTGACCAGAACATAATTTCCCAGTGGTGCTTGCTGGGGATTAGTCACAATCACCTGAACATCCGTAATGCGGATCGTTCCGGGAGATTTCTCTTCTGCCTGCTGTGCAGCAAGAGGAAGAGGGGCCAGTGCAAACAGGGAAGCAAAGTCTCTGCGTGTCATCTTCGGAGATTTCTCCAGTCTGAAATGAATTTCGGAGGACAAAAACTCAAACCTTCGCGAATCTTTCCAGGCAAGGATATTGGTCCATAGATACCAGGCAGACTGGTACAGAACGAAGGCGAATTCATTCCCGGCATTCTATAAAAACGGGAAGCGGATTGCCGGAGATCGCTATACTGTATTTTCATCCCCTCACATCAGGAGTTTTAATGGCGAAAATCAGGATTGGCATCCTCACCGGCGGTGGTGATGTCCCGGGATTAAATTCAGTCATCAAGGGCGTGGTTTACCGCGGCCAGGAAGTTGGCATCGAAGTAGTTGGAATTCGTCGCGGCTGGGAAGGTCTGACGCATCTCAATCTGGAAGATCCGGAGAGTGTGAAGCGTTATGTTCTTCCTCTTAACCGGGACAATACCCGTACGGTAGACCGCACGGGTGGAACTTTCCTCCACACGACACGAACCAACCCTTCCAAGATGAGAAAGCTTCCCCCTCACCTTGTGGGTCAAGACTTTCCCCAGTTTCAGGCAGAAAAGAAGGGTGAGAAGTTCTCTGCATATGACATCACCAAGGCTGTCCTGAAGAATCTGGAAGCTCTGAAGCTGGACTTTCTGATTGCCATCGGTGGTGATGACACTCTCAGCTACGCTGCAAAGCTGGACCAGGTTGGTTTCAAAGTAGTTGCAATTCCAAAAACGATGGATAACGATGTCCGCAATTCGGAATACTGCATCGGTTTCTCTACCGCAATCACTCGTGCAACGGAAGCCATTCAGCGTCAGCGCACAACTGTTGGCTCACACGAACGCATTGGTATCTTCCGTATTTTCGGACGTGATGCTGGCTATACTGCCTGGTACACAGCCTACGTGAACAGCCTGCGCTGCGGAATTCCTGAGTATAAGTTCAACCTCGAAAAGATGATTGAACTGCTGGCAGAAGATCGCCGGAACAATCCTTCCAACTATGCACTGGTTCTGCTGAGCGAAGGCGCAGAGTGGGAAGGCTATCAGCTTCGTGAGGTGGGTGAAGCAGATGCCTTTGGCCATCGCAAAAAAGCAAATGTTGGAGAAGACTTTGCGGAAGAAATACGCAAAGCACTGGGCGAAGAAACCATT
This sequence comes from Bryobacteraceae bacterium, assembly GCA_037190045.1. Lineage (GTDB taxonomy): Bacteria > Acidobacteriota > Terriglobia > Bryobacterales > Bryobacteraceae > JAPKYZ01. The sequence continues at coordinate 522,172 of JBBCIQ010000005.1, forward strand.
GTCAGCGATCTCACTTATGATCTGCGGAGTGGAGCTCCCGACTTCATCGACAAGCTGGTGGCAACCTCTTTCGGCAACATGGCATTTGATGCAATTCAGAACAACCGCAGCGGTGTCATGACCGCGATTGTAAACGGAAGCTATGAACTGATGCCGATCCCCGATCCGAAGCTGGGACCACGTATGGTGGACATCAACACCATGTACAACAAAGACCGGTACCGTCCAACGTATGAAAACCATACTGGACTGCCTATCTTCCTGTCCAAAGCCTGATCAGAGAGATCCAATTTAAAAAGTCAGAAATAAAAAAGGAGCTGGAAACAGCTCCTTTTTTATTGATCAGTTTTCACTTACGGGAGCTGAGCCACAGGCCGAATTACGGATTCTGCTTCGAACTTGTGATAGTTCGAATAAACCTGTTCAGTTTCATGCCACCCGTTCCTGTAAGGACGTCGATAGAGAATCCGGTGAATCAGGGATGTCCCATCTCCCATAGTGATGTACTCGACAACAATCTCTGTTTTTTCGGGATTGATCCCAGAAGCTTCCAGAAACTTCACCACTGCCCGCTTCCGAAGCAATGTCCGGGGATCCAGTTCCTGCTCTGTTGTAATGAGGTCTGAAACATGCCGTAAACCAGGAACTCGTGGAGAGGTTACCAGCAGATTTCCCCGCCATTGGGCGACATGCTCGTTGGCAAGTTGAGAAAAGGGAATCGAAAAGCGTTGGCGTTCAGAATGAGATGAGCCCTGTCGTCTTTCCTGCGATACACGTTCAAGTCTTGTTTCTTCTTCCTGGAGCTCTTTCTTCTTCAGCTCTTTCCCATTGCGCCGCACCAGCTTGTAATAGGGGCGGCCTTCCAGTGCAATGACCTCAAACTCGACAGAGCCGGTCTTTTTCCTTTTTCCGGAATGGAAAACATTCGTGTATGTAATGAGCTCGTCGTATACCCAGGCCTCTGCTTTTCTGAGATTCTCCTGCTCTGCCTCCACGGAATGTATCAGCACAGCCTGAGCATCATCATGAGCAAAACAGACAATGGCTTGAAGTACCCAAGTTGCTACGATAAAAGATCGTGCGTTCATGAGTCCTTCTTCTAAGCGTAACAACCAGTTTCATGAAGTGGTGGAGGCCGAGGGGCACCTCGTCGACTCCCACATCATGGAACGTATTTTTGACACTGTTGTCGAGTATGACGGCCGATTTGAAGTGGAAAAATTCCACATCGGCCGCACCAATTCAGAGCCATCCCGTCTTCGTCTGCGAATTGAAACTCCCAGTCGGGAGCAGATGGATCGTTTGCTGGCGCAGTTACTCGGTCTCGGCTGTTCACCTGTAAACATTGCGGATGCACAGGTAAAACAGATTGAATGTGACCGCTGTGCTCCTGAAGATTTTTACTCCACCACAAATCATCAAACCCTTGTCCGCATACAAAACGATTGGATTGAAGTCGCTAACCAGCGAATGGATGCAGTCATCATCGTGAAGGACGGTAAGGCAGAATGTCGACGCCTGCGGGACATCAAGGCGGGTGAGTTTGCCGTGGTTGGTATGCGTGGAATCCGTGTCGTGCCCGAATCAAAAGATCGGGATCGAACTTCATTTGCCTTCATGTCCAATGAGATTTCTTCAGAAAGACGGGTAGAAGCTGCTGTACGGAAAACTGCCGAAATGATGCAAGCAGTCCGCAACACCGGACAAAAGATCGTTGTCGTTGCTGGTCCTGTCGCAGTGCATACCGGAGGAGTGCAGGCACTTTCTTCTCTGATTCAGGGAGGATGGGTTTCTGCCCTACTGGCGGGAAATGCGCTCGGTGTCCATGACATTGAAGCAAATCTATTGGGAACATCACTGGGCATCAGGCAGTCCGATGGACGTCAGGAAGAACATGGGCACCGCAATCACATGCGGGCCATCAATGCCATCTACCACGCAGGAAGTATTCCAAAAGCAGTTGAGTCCGGTGTACTCAAGGGCGGCATCATGTATGAGTGCGTGAAAGCAGGAGTACCTTTTGTCCTTGCCGGGAGTCTGCGCGATGATGGACCTCTCCCCGACACAATCACTGACATGAATGAAGCGCAAGATGCCTATGCGGAACAGCTGAAGGGAGCAGGCCTGGTTCTGTGTCTCAGTTCAATGCTGCACTCCATTGCCACTGGCAATATGCTTCCGGGCTGGGTAAAGCTGGTGTGCGTGGATATCAATCCAGCGGTGGTCACCAAACTCAGTGATCGTGGGTCCACACAAACTCTTGGCGTCGTGACAGATGTTGGTCTCTTTCTGGAACAATTAGCTCAGGCTCTTACGAAAAAATGAAACGCGAATATTCTGACGAACACGCAGAAGCGGGCGTCAAACACAAGCTTCCGGAAATTGAAACCTGGCCAAACCAGTATCGAACCGGATATGAGATAGAGATCCGGACACCGGAGTTTACTTCTGTTTGTCCCAAGACCGGCCTCCCGGATCATGGAACAATCATCATCCGGTATATGCCAGATAAAAGCTGCCTGGAACTCAAGTCTTTGAAAATGTACTGGCTGGCCTACAGAAACCTGGGAATTTTTCAGGAAAATGTCGTCAATCGGATTCTGGAAGACGTGGTTCGCGCAACCAAGCCTCACTCTGCCACAGTGATCGGCGAATTCACACCACGGGGTGGTGTCTACTCTACGATTACGGCAAACTATACTCGTGGTCGAAAGCGATAATAAAGCAGCAGAACTAGCTGAAATCGTTCAGGAAATTCGAGAACGAGTTCGAGCACGATACCCCACTGAGGGAGCAGGCGGACTCAGGCTGCCGGACATGATGCCGGTTACCTATGCACGGGAGGTTGCTGCACAGCAGGTTGCAGCGATTGGCCGGGTCAATCCCCGGCCTCCCGGACTGCTGAATGAAATCGCACAGTCAGGCAAAAAGATGATTGCCCGAGGCCTCAACTGGTTCGTCCGCGATCAGGTAGAGTTTAATCGCAATATCGTCAGGTCCATCGATACCCTGATCGAAGTGCAGAACGAGACGAATCGTGCCCTGACTTATCTCGGCAATCGTTCTGATGCAGTGGAAGCCCGTGCAGAGAGAATTCAGAGAACTGAGGCTGCATTATCAGGAAGCCTGGAAACTCTTGAGCGAGAGTTGTCTATCCTCAAGAAGTCTCTGGCTGATTCTCAACGCCAGATTCACGCCACACAAACGCATGTTCAGGAGTTGCATTCTGAAACAGACCGGCAGAAGCATTCCCTGATTGCCTCTGTACAGGACTGGAATCAAAAAGTTGAAAATCAGCACCGGGAGTTTGCAGGATCTATCGCCGAAGCTGGTGAGGAGATCCAGAAGAGATTCTGGAAGGAAGTGGAAGCAGCAATTGCCGCTCATCAGGCAGTGATCCACAACGAATTGCGTCTGATTCGTCAGAGAGCAGCCATTACTCTGGCAGAAGCTCCTGCTATTCAGCCCGCTCATGTCCCTCAGCCACAAATTGACTGGATGCTTTTTGCCCAGAAATTCCGTGGAACGGAAGAAGCCATCAAGAATTCTTTCCGCCACTATGGCCGGTATTTCGAAGGAACAGAAAATGTGCTGGATATCGGTTGTGGACGGGGTGAGTTCCTGGAACTGATGCAGGAAGCCGGAATTTCTGCCCGAGGAATTGATCTGAGCGCCGAAAATGTCGCTTTTTGCACCAGCAAAAAGCTGGATACGGAAAGAGCAGATGCCTTCCCTTACCTGGAGTCTGTCCCGGACCATTCACTTGGAGGCATTTTTTGCGCACAGGTGATTGAACACCTGACATCTGCTCAGACCATCAATCTGGTCAATCTTTGTGCGCAAAAACTGAAACCTGGATCGCCGGTCATTTTTGAAACACCAAATCCGGAATGCCTGGCCATCTTCGCTTCCCACTTTTATATTGATCCCACTCATATCCGTCCAGTTCCGCCACCACTTCTCAAGTTTTATCTGGAAGAAGCAGGATTTGGCCTGATTGAAGTGATTCGACTGGCTTCAGCGGAAGAGAACATGCCTTCACTCAGAGAACTCCCTGAGAACTTCCGTCGGGAGTTCTTTGGATCCCCTGATTACGCAATCGCAGCCAGAAAACTCTGACAAGGGTGTAGCCACTTGACCCGTAAACTGGTGCATTCTGTTGCACCAGTTTACCGATCCACCTCATTCGTCCACTCAGATATTCATTTTTAAGTATTTGATTCTTAGAGCCCTGTTCGAACTTTCCTGAAATTCCCTTTTCATTTTTATTTTGGTCAATGGGGTGCACACATCAGTTTTCTGGACTTATTGGAAGTGATATTTTTCTTTTCTGAAAATTTGCAGATCAGCCGCAACCGTAAGGAAGCTCGCTACGTCAACGCTGAATGCAATCAAAAGATTATCCACCGCAGTCACACTGCTATAATCAGGGTTTTGCTTAAACGAATGAAGTATTTTGCGCTGCTTCTTGTGGCCACCGTCGGGTACTGTCAGCAATTTACAAATGGACAGGCAGCTCGTCTGGTTATCGGCCAACCATCTTTTACTGAAGAACATCCAGGATTTCTGAATCCAGAGGATCCGAACGACTATTTCACATCCGACGCTGTACTCGGTGGTGTGAGTGGTCTTGCATACGCCAATAATCGGCTCTATGCCGTGGACTCTAATCGGCTTTCCTCAGAACCGATCAACAACAGGGTCATGGTCTATACAAATGTTGCTGGCTTGGTACCTGGCCCCACAGATACTCCTGTTCAGGGAACCCGTTGCCCCGCCTGCCTGGGCCCGGCAAATCTGGTGATGGGCCAGCCTGACTTTACAAAGGCTACATTTGGCCGCTCCAGCTCGGAACTGCGCCTACCCACTGCTGTCGCCACTGACGGTGTACGGGTAGCAGTAGCTGATACGAATAACAATCGTGTGCTGATCTGGAATAGCCCCCCTGCTTATAACGGTCAACCCGCTGATGTGGTGATCGGCCAGGTGGATTTCACTTCCATCAAGCCAGTTTCAACTGATCCCGCCAGCCTGCGTGGACCTCAGGGCGTATGGTTCCAAAACGGCAAATTTTTCATTGCCGACACACAGAATCATCGTGTCCTGATCTACAACTCAGTTCCTACACAGAACAATGCTTCAGCAGATGTCGTGATCGGGCAGCCAGACTTCTTCACAGCGAAGGAGCCCTCAGCAGAACAGATTCTGTCCGGAAAGTTCGACTATGCCACACAGAACAATCTTCTGAACCCTGTCTCTGTTACTTCCGATGGAACTCGTCTTTTTGTTGCTGATCTTGGACACAACCGCATCATGATCTGGAACAGCATTCCGACATCCAATGCTCAGGCAGCGGATATTGTTCTGGGACAGCCTGATTTTATTTCTGCGGTACCTAACAATGCCTCTAAAGTCTGCGCATCCAACGGAACCGATGAAGACGATAACCCCACATATCCTGCACGTTGCGCAAGAACAATCAATTTCCCCCGTTATGTCCTCACTCACGGCAATCAGTTGTTTGTGGCAGATGGCGGAAATGATCGTGTTCTGGTCTGGAATCAGATCCCCACACAGAATACGGCAGCAGCAGATATCGTGCTGGGTCAGATCAACTTTGAAGTCAACAATACTTCAGAAGGTGGTTTTGCAGGAGCCCGTGCCGTTGCATCAGATACGTTACGCGCACCCACTTCCCTAGCTCATGATGGAACTAATCTGTATGTTTCCGACACCTATAACCGCCGCATCCTGATCTTCACCCCTGGATTGAACGCAGTCCCTTATTCCGGCGTCCGAAATTCCGCGTCACTTTATACGTTTGCATTGGGAACAATTACGTTTACACCAGCCACTCTCGACACTGAGATTCCAAAAGATGTTGAGATCACAATCAAGATTGGAATCATGGGTGGGGCAGAAGGTACAGAAAAGGAATACAAGTACAAGACAGTTGAGGAAGATTCTTTTGTCAATATCGTGACCAAACTGGCAACAGATATCAATGAAAGCAATAATCCTTATGTAGTTGCCCTGGAGAACCATTCCCAGCGGCAGATTGTCCTGAGAGCAAAAGCACCGGAAGAACAAGGAAATCTTGTCACGTATTCTTCCACGCTGACAGAGGGGACAACCGCATTTGCAGCTACCTCTGGAGGAGCAACCCTTTCCGGTGGCCGGGATGCTGCCAGTCTGGCACCAGGGACACTGGTCTCCATCATGGGACAAGGTTTCGCCGAACAAACAGTTGCGGCACCTGAAGGCCAAAACTACCCCAATGAACTGGGGAATGTGGAAGTATTTTTCGACGGCATCCGCGCTCCGGTGATGTTTGTCTCCCCCAATCAGATCAATGCACAGCTGTCTTGGGCGATGCGCTACACCACCAGTGCCAGTGCAGTGGTCCGCACAAGATGGAGCGACGGCAGAGTGACTTCAACCGCTGCAATCGCTGTACCTGTGGTCCCTGCCAATCCCGGAATCTATGCCAGTGGAACACAAGAACCACGGCAGGCAGTTGCCCTGCACGGTTCCAGCTATGCCACGGGAACGATCTCGGTGGATGGAAGCATCACTGAAGAAACAAAGGCCGCGGATGGATCCATCCTCACGCAAGAACGAGGGATTGGCGACATTGCGACAGTGATCATTGCAGGGTCCAGAAGATACTCTTATACCGTTGTGAGTGGCGATACGCTCCAGACCGTTCGCGACAGGCTGATAGAGGCTATTAACAATGGCAATGATCCTGATGTGACAGCGTCAGCAGCAGGAGTTTTCACCCGCATTCGTCTCACTGCCCGTCGTCCTGGTCCCGATATGAACGGGATCGCCATGGGACAAGAAGTGACAGGAAAGGATGGAGCGGAAGCTTCCATCATTCTTTCTCCGCTGAACACAGGGCTTTGCTGCGCAAATATTGAAGGAGCACCAGTAACTACGGAAAACCCGGCTGTCCCTGGTGAAACCATCATTGTCTATGCAACCGGTCTGGGGATCGTGACTCCGGATGAAGCCCAGGCTGCTGCTGTTGACGGACAGATTTATCGAGGTCCTGTGAACAATCAGCCGCTGGATGATTTCTTCATCTATGCCAATGCAGGGACGAAGACAGCAAATACATTATTCGCTCGTCTGAAACAGGGAACGGTTGCCCTTTACGAACTGGTTCTTGAGCTGAACTCCGAGATGCCGAGTGACCAGTTCACTCCGCTGTTTATCGCACAGGATCAGTGGATTTCCAATATCGTAACGATCCCTGTCGTCAATCCAGCCACACAACCCTAAAGTTGTTGTGGCTGGTAACCAGCACTCTGCAATGCCTGACGCGCCTGAGCCAGTACATCCGGAAGGACGTAAAAAAAAGCTCCGGCGCGTTGTCTTTTAAAAATGAACCCGCCCAGATACTGATCCACTTCTACGGCGTAATCCACCCCTGCTGTCGTGAGTGCATCTTCTACCGCAAGGGACTCCTTTAATTTCTTCGCGATATAAAGGAGATCCATTTCCTGCTCGCCGAAGAATTCAGGGTCCTGCCTCATTTCATGCGATCCACAAGAGCCGGGTAAATTCCGGGATCATGCGCATTCAGCCAGTCGATATAAAGGCGGGCGACTTCCTCCAGATTTTTGTAGGCAATAGGATCAGCATTGGCGATACGCAGGGAGGGAATCACCTTCTGCAGGCGTAGCCAGACCACGAGTAGTTCGCGGTTGTTCTGGAAGAAAAGATCATGATGCAACAGATCATTATTAAAGAGACCCGCCACCATCTCCCAGTAGGTGGAAACCTGCCGGAAATAAGCATGTTCCTGTGAACCCGGAGGACAAAGCTGAGTAAGATTCTCCAGAGAATCCGGGCGAAAATTCTTGATAAACCATGATCGGGCTGTGCGCATGGTGGCTTCCCTGCGCAGATCGTAAAGTTTCAGCTGCAGTTCTGCCTGCTGGAATGAAGCAGTCGTCATCGCCTATAGGCTAACCCGTTTCAGACTGATGCGAGAGACATCGGTCCGGAAACGCACTAAAGCAGGGAATGTCTCCTGCTGTTCCCTTTTCTCAGACCGCTGAAGACCAGCTCTACTGGATAGCATTGCACCTTGCGCCGGGGCTGGGTCCCAGGCGCTCTACCCAGTTGCTGACGACTTTTGGCTCACCGCAGGGCGTTTTCCGGGCATCCCGTTCAGAACTCGAATCAGCAGGGCTGTCCGGGTCTGTGGCACAAAGTCTCTCCAGTGGCTGCATTTTTGAAGAGGCAGCCATCCAGCAACAGAAAATGCTGGAATCCGGTGCAGACCTGGTCACGGTGGCCCATCCTTACTATCCAGAGAGACTTCGTGGGATTTACGATCCTCCGGTCGCCTTTTTTGTCCGGGGACGGCTGGAACTGCTGAATGCCGTCAATGTCGCCATTGTGGGAACCCGGCGTCCGAGCGCTTATGGGATGGCCGCTACGGAACGGATTTCCGCAGAACTGGCGGAAGCGGGGGTCTGCATCGTCAGCGGAATGGCCCGTGGAATCGACACAAAGGCCCATCAGAGCGCTTTACAGGCAGGGGGAGACACCGTAGCTATCTTCGGGAGCGGAATCGACGTAATTTACCCTGTGGAGAACAGGAAGCTGGCTGAGGAGATTGCCAGCCGCGGGCTGCTCATCAGCGAATTCGCCATCGGATCTCCCGGATATCCCCAGAATTTTCCCGTCCGCAATCGTCTGGTGAGCGGGATCTGTGCAGGAGTCCTGGTGGTGGAAGGATCGCAGCATTCCGGCTCTTCCATCACCGCACGACTGGCTGCCAGCCAGGACCGGGAAGTCTTTGCAGTCCCCGGAAATATAACGTCTTCAATGAGTTGGGTACCCAATCAACTTATCAAGCAAGGAGCCAAGCTGGTTCAGGAATGGAACGACGTGGTAGTGGAGCTTCCGGAGAAGGACCGTTATGCCCTCGCCAGCAGAAGAAGACAACAACTTCTGGATTTAGGCCCATTACCTACCCAACCGAAACAAAACAAATCAGTTACAGAAAATACAGACCCTTCCATTTCACTAAAAAAGAGGATTCTACAACTTTTGGCATTTGACAAAACCACACATCTGGATCATTTAATGGAATTGCTGGAGGGCAGTTCAGGGTCTGAGACAATTGCAGTGCTGTTCGAGCTTGAACTTCTCGGCCATGTCCGGCAACTTCCGGGAAAAAATTTCATCAAAGTGTGGGTAGACTAAAGTCCCTCTATGAGTAAATCACTCGTCATCGTCGAATCACCGGCGAAGGCGAAAACCATTGGCAAGTATCTTGGCAAGGATTTCGTCGTTAAGGCGTCGCTCGGCCACATCAAGGATCTTCCGAAAAAAGACCTTTCAATTGATGTAGAAAAGGATTTCCGTCCGAACTACGTCGTCATTGAAGGAAAAAAGAAGCTCATTGATGAACTGAAGCAGGCCGCGAAATCCGCCGATCAGATTTATCTGGCCGCTGACCCGGACCGCGAAGGAGAAGCCATCTGCTATCACCTGCAGGAAGAGCTTGTCGGCGTCAAGGGGAAGAAAAAGACGGATAAAGCTCCGGAAATCTATCGGGTACTTTTCAACGAAATCACTCCCAATGCGATCAAGCGGGCAATCGAGAAGCCGCAGCAGGTCAATATCAATCTGGTGGAAGCCCAGCAAGCCCGGCGTGTGCTGGATCGTCTGGTCGGTTACAAGATCTCTCCCCTGCTCTGGGACAAGATCCGCCGCGGACTATCAGCCGGACGCGTGCAGACTGTAGCCGTCCGTCTGATTGTCGAGCGTGAACGCGAGATCCGCGCCTTCGTCAAACAGGAATACTGGACGATTGATGCGGAACTGAACGCGAAGAAGCCCCCCATCCTGCGGACCCACCTGGCCAAAATTTCCGGCAAAAATGTCGAGAAAACTATCGGCACTCAGGATGCGGCTTACACCATCGTCACCAATCTGGAAGATACAAAGTACATCGTCCAGAGCGTGGCGAACCGGGAGAAAAAGCGGAATGCTGTTCCTCCTTTTATTACGTCCACCCTGCAGCAGGAAGCATCCCGCAAACTCCGTTTTTCCGTCAAGCGAGCAATGGGACTGGCTCAGCGCCTTTATGAAGGTGTCGAACTCGGCAAGGAAGGCTCCGTCGGTCTCATCACCTACATGCGTACGGATTCCACCCGTGTTTCCAATGAGGCATTGGGTGAAGTTCGCGAGTTTATCGGCCAACGGTATGGCGCAGAATACGTACCCGCCTCACCGAATTTTTACAAGTCGAAGAAATCCGCCCAGGATGCTCACGAAGCGATCCGGCCCACCAGCGCAATGCGCACGCCGGAATCTCTGGAAAAGTTCCTGGCTGATGATGAGATGAAGCTCTATCGCATCATCTGGAATCGCTTTGTCGCCAGCCAGATGACACCGGCGGTATTTGACCAGACCACCATCGACGTCCAGGCAAAGGGCAAGGATGGAACCGATTATCTGTTCCGTGCCACTGGAAGTGTCCCCAGGTTTGATGGATTCCTGAGAATCTACGAAGAAGGAAAAGACCAGAAGGACGAAGAGGACGAGGAACTCAAGAATCGTCTGCCAAAGGTGGAGCAGGGCGAGGAGCTCAAACTCAAGGCACTGGTTCCGGAGCAACACTTCACGGAACCGCCACCCCGTTTCACGGAAGCCACTCTGGTCAAACAGCTGGAAGCCGATGGTGTTGGACGTCCGTCCACATATGCATCCATTCTTTCCACCATCGTGGACCGTCAGTACGTCCGCAAGGATGGCGGAAAGTTTGCCCCTACCGATATTGGGGAAGTCGTCTGCGACATGCTGGTGCAGAGCTTCAATGATCTGTTTGATGTGAAGTATACAGCCCGTCTCGAAGAAGAGCTGGACGAAGTGGAAGAGGGCAAGCTCGACTGGCGTGTCGAGATGGCCGAATTCTACGAGCGGCTGGTCAAGAATCTTGGGAAAGCATCCGAGGAAACAGAATCCCTCAAGGCCGGCATTCCAACCGACGAAAAGTGCGAGAAGTGTGGCAAGCCCATGCTGCGCCGTATCGGAAAGAATGGAATGTTCCTCGGCTGTTCCGGCTACCCGGAGTGCAAGAACACCCGTGAGCTGGAAGTAGAGCTTCCGGAAGGTGAAGAAGAAGAGTACTGCGAGAACTGTGGTCGCCCCATGGCCCTCAAGAAGGGTCGTTTCGGCCAGTTCTACGCCTGCACAGGGTATCCGGACTGCAAAACCACCAAGCAACTGGGTGGCACACAGAAAAAGGCGGATGTTCAGCTGGATGAAGAGTGCCCGAAGTGCCAGAGCAAACTGGTCCAGAAGTTCGGCCGTTTTGGGGAGTTCATTGCCTGCTCAAACTACCCGACTTGCAAATACATCAAGCAGAACACTACCGGTGTTCCCTGCCCCAAATGTTCAGAGGGTGAAATTATTGAAAAGCGAGCCCGCACCGGACGCACTTTCTACGGATGTAATCAGTATCCCAAGTGCGATTTTGTCGCTTGGGGTAAACCCATCAATGAGCAATGCCCGAGTTGCAGCAGTCCGTATCTGATTGAAAAACATCTGAAATCCGGAGACTGGGCGCAATGCCCCAACAAGGAATGCGGATTCAAACGGGAACTGGCTACACCGGAAACTGCTGAAACCACAGCCTGATTCATTTCAGATCCATTTAGACCAGGCGGTTTGTTCTGAGATTCAAAAATTCTCCGAACAAACCGCTTTTTTCTACGTTCAATGTATTTGTTAGCAACCACTATCTTAGTGAATGCTAATATAGCAATCACTAATTTCATATTAGTGATTTCGAAACAGGATTCAGGTATCTTTTGGCAATTCCAGTTCCCCGGATGACCGGGCCACAGCGTCGGCAGGCAATCATCGCAGCAGCAGTCAAGCTATTCAGTGAGCGAGGGTTCCGAGGGGTCACCACTCGGGAGATTGCATCAGAAGTAGGTGTAACTGAACCAGTTCTCTATCACCATTTTCCATCGAAACAAGACCTATACAGTGCAATCATCGAGCGAAAAATTGAACAGGGAAAGGATCTCTTCAGCAAGTTCGAAAAAGTCTGTCAGGATCCTCTTCCCATCGATCAGTTTTTTATGGACCTTGGTCTTTTGATCGTTGAATGGCACGACTCTGACCCCACATTTCTTCGTTTGATGATGTTCGCCACCCTAGAAGATCACGAACTCAGTGAGCTCTTTCACAACCAGATGTCACATCGATTCAATCAAACGCTGGTAGGAGCCATTGAAAGGCACCTCAAGGGAGCCGATTGCCATGAGTTCAATGCAGAGATCGCTTCTTATACGTTCTGTTCCATGATCGGGCATCACTGTCTGGAGCGCCTGATTTTCAAATACAAGTTCATCAATATTCCGGATGAAACAGCAGTCCGTTCCATGGTCAATATTTTCCTGTACGGACTAACCCAAAGGACCAAATGAAAAACAAAAAAATATACGTCGTTCTGCTCGCACTGATGATTGTTGCCTGCTCAAAAAAAGAGACTGCAACAGAGACAAAAGCCCCGGAGCCGATTGAGGTGGAAACAGCCGTTGCGGAGGCACGGACTGTAGAAAAAACCATTTCAGTCACCGGAGAACTCCAGGCAGAAGAATCAGTGAATATCAGTCTGGAAGTGGCAGGACGGGTCGCGAAGATCCATTACGACTTTGGACAGTTTGTTAAAAAAGGAGCCGTCATTGCTGAGCTGGATGCTCGGGAATATCAGATCCAGGTGGATCGTGCACGGGCCATGCTGAATCAGGCGCTGGCCCGGATCGGACTCAACGCAAGTGATGTCAACGTCACGCCTACAACATCTCCATCTATCCGGCAGGCAGAGGCTCAACTGGCAGACGCGAAATCAAAATATGATTCAGCTGCCCAGCTCATCAAGACAGGAGATATCGCACGTGAACGGTTCGTAGAACTGGAGAAGGCATTACAGGCACGACAGGCTGCTCTGGATGCAACTCGTGATGAACTGCGAACACTGGCAGCTAATGTCGAATCCCTGAAAGCAGAGCTCAGACTGGCAGAAAAAAGAGTGGCTGATACGGTGATCCGCGCCCCGTTTGATGGGGCGGTAGCAGAGAGAATGGTCTCACCGGGAGAGTACATCAAAGAGAACGTTGCTATCGTTCGTCTGGTGAAGGCAGACACATTACGCCTTCGCTTTGATGTTCCCGAATCTGCTGCGTCAGTGGTTCGCGTTGGTTCCAACCTCACTTTTTCAACAGATGCAGTGACGGGAAAAACTTTCAATGCCACTGTCCGTGAACTCAATCCGTCCTTGAACCAGAATTCGCGAACACTGACGGCTGAAGCACGCATTGCCAATCCAAACCGTCAGTTAAAGCCCGGACTCTTCGTGCAGGTGAATCTGATCACCGCAAAGGATGTCTCCATCACAACGATTCCAACAAAGGCGCTCTATCGGGTTGCCGGTCTGACAAAAGCTTTTGCCATCAGAAACGGCAAAGCAGTGGAATTTCATGTTCCACCGGGCATTGAGGAAGAATCCTGGGTGGAAGTCCCTGAGGGATCGATTCAGCCAGGAGAGCAGGTAGCGATTTCCAGTATCGGAAGCCTGATCAATGAAATGCCAGTGAGGACCCGATAAATGCAAAAACTTGCAGAACTATGCATTAAACGTCCTGTATTCGCCACCATGCTGATGCTTGCACTGGTGGTGATGGGACTCGATTCCTATCGAAAACTCGGCGTGGATCTTTTCCCGAAGATCGACTTTCCCTTTGTTGCCGTAACCGTCACGCTTCCAGGAGCAGCTCCGGAAGAAGTCGAATCTCAGGTAACGAAACGACTGGAAGAAGCGATTAATACCATCTCCGGCATTGAAGAGCTTCGCTCCACATCTGCTGAAGGGATTGCACAGGTTCAGGTTCAGTTCGCACTGGAGAAAGACCCTGAAATCGCCGCACAGGAGATTCGTGACCAGGTATCCCGGATCCAGAATCAGCTTCCAAGAGATGCGGACCCTCCGGTGATTGAAAAAATCGCAACAGATGCCAGCCCGGTTATCAGCATTGCAGTTGCCAGCAGCCGGGATCTGAGGGAAACAACCAAGATTGTCGATGACCTGATCAAGAAGAACATCGAATCCATCACTGGCGTCGGACAGGTCCGTTTCGTGGGTGACCGCACGCGGCAAATCCAGCTATGGCTGAATGGAGACAAACTATACTCCTACAACCTGAATGTGGATCAGGTACGGCAGTCCATTCAATTGCAGAACGTGGAAATTCCCGGCGGGCGTGTGGATCAGGGATCGCGTGAAGTCTCGCTGCGAACTCTTGGCCGCGTGGAACGCCCCCAGGATTTCAATCGCATCATCATCGCAAACCAGAAGGGATCACCTATTCGCTTTTCTGACATCGGACATGTTGTCGATGGAGTGGAAGAGCCGCGTTCTTTCGCGCGGCTGAACGGCGAACCGGCAGTGGTGATGGAAGTCCGGAAACAGTCCGGAACAAATACTCTGAACGTGATCAAGGCCATCAAGGCACGTATCGCAGACATCCAGACAACGCTACCGACAGACTTCAAGATCACCTATGTCGGCGATCAGTCAGACTTTATCGAACAGTCCTTTGAGGCCGTACAAGCTCACCTTTGGGAAGGCGCTCTGTTTGCAGCCATCATTGTGCTGATTTTCATGCAGAACTGGCGCTCCACCCTGATTTCCGCCATCGCAATTCCGATCTCTGTGGTATCCACCTACACTCTCATGGCAGCCATGGATTTCACGCTGAATGTCATCACTATGCTGGCACTGGTGCTGATGGTGGGTATCGTCATTGATGACGCGATTGTCGTCCTTGAAAACATCTTCAAGAACATGGAAGAAAAGGGGCTGGATCCAACCCAGGCCGCAATCGAAGGAACACGCGAGATCGGACTTGCTGTTCTGGCCACCACCCTCAGCCTTGTGATTGTCTTTCTGCCTGTCGCACTGATGGACGGTATTGTCGGAAAGTTCATGTCCAGCTTCGGATATACAGCTGCTTTCGCCATCATGGTCAGTCTGCTGGTCAGCTTCACTCTCACACCGATGCTCTGCGCGCGCTTTCTCAAAGTACCGGAGAAGCATGACGGCAAGACATCCAAGGACAGCTGGCTCTATCAGATTGTGGATCGTCCTTACGCAGCAATGCTTCGATGGTCGATGAATCATCGTTGGGTGATTGTGGTCATCTCCGTTCTTGTCTTTTTCTCTACCGTTCCGCTCTTTATGGCCATCGGTAAAGACTTCCTGCCCAAGGATGATCAGAGCGAATTTGATGTCAGTGTCCGTATGCCTCCCGGTTCATCGCTGGAAGGCACTTCAGAAGCGATGAAGCGAGTGGAAGCCGAACTGAAGCAGGTTCCCGGTATCAGCAGCCTGCTGACCATCATCGGAGCTGATATCCGGCAGCAAGTGGATCGTGGAACTGTGCGCGTGAAGCTGGTGCCGGTAGATCAGCGAAAAGAAGACCAGTTCAAAATCATGGATACTGCCCGCGAACGGCTGGAAAAGTTCCATGACATGGTCATTGGCGTACAGCCTCCGGCTGTCATTCAGGGTGCGGGACCGAACAAGGAGCTTCAGTTCTTTATCCAGGGCCCGGATCTCGCTCAGCTGGAAGTTTATGCAGACAAGATTATTGATCGCCTCCGCCAGACCCCCGGGGTGACTGATCTGGAAAGCTCCTATGAAGCTGGAAAACCCGAGTTGCGGGTCCGTGTGAACCGGGACAAGGCATCTGATCTGAATGTCTCGGTATCCGCCATCGCAACTGCTATGCGGACTCTTGTGGGAGGCGATGACCAGGTCACCACCTATCGCGAAGGAGACGACCGTATCGATGTACAGCTGCGAGTGGATAAGGAGTTTCGCCAGTCCGCGGCTGCTCTGGATCGCTTGTATGTTCCCTCGTCTGTACTGGGGAATGTGCCCATATCCAACGTTGCCCGTTTTGAAGATGCAACCGGACCGACGCAGATCGAGCGTTTCAATCGCCAACGACAGATCATGATTACGGCAAATATCCTGAAGGAACAGAGTTCCTTGAGCCAGGTCATTGATGAGCTGAACAAGATCAGTACTGAACTGAATATGCCACCCGGCTATGCGACAGGACTCACAGGTGGCACGCGTGAATTTGGTACGGCAGCAGTGAACTTCCTGTTCGCTGCCCTGCTCTCTTTCGCATTCATGTACATGATTCTGGCAGCCCAGTTTGAAAGCTTCCTGGATCCCTTCATCATCCTGTTGTCTTTACCGTTATCGATTCCATTTGCACTGATCAGTCTGATGGTGTTCAACGAGACGTTCTCGATCATCTACTCTTCTGTCGGTGTGCTGGTGCTGTTCGGAATCGTGAAGAAAAATTCGATCCTGCAAATTGACCACATCAAGAACCTGAGACGGGAAGGAGTTCCCAAACTCGAAGCCATCATCCGCGGTTGTGAAGACCGATTGCGTCCCATTCTGATGACCACGGCGGCATTGGTGGCAGGCATGATTCCACTTGCACTCGGTACGGGAGCCGGTGCAGCGACACGGCGTACAGCAGCACTGATTGTGATTGGTGGACAGACACTTTGTCTGCTGCTGACGCTGCTGCTCACTCCTGTCGCCTATTCACTATCTGATGACATCGCCAGTTCTTCGTTATGGAGCCGCATTGGCCGCTTCTTCAGTAACAGTGGGATGAGAGTGCGCCACGCAATCCGCGGAACCACCGGAATCCTGGGGATCTTTCTGTTACTGGCAGGTTCTTTCGTGATGCCTCCCGGTGCTCTTGCCCAGAGCCCGGATCTTCCTGATCCAGATGTCCGGATAGGAATTACCAAAGGCCCTCAGCCTCTCACACTAAAAGAAGCCATCGAGATGGCCTTGCAGAATAATCTTGAAGTGGAGATCAGCAAATCCAATACGGTCTTTACCCGTGCTGTGGTCAAAGCAGCAAAAGGAGCTTTTGATCCAATCCTGCGCTTCCAGCCCGGTTATGAAAAACGCAATACTCCGACACCCAGCGTGTTGCAGTCTCCTACCGGAAAGCTGACCGATGAAATCGCAACATGGGATGCAGGCTTCATGCAACGGCTGGAATGGACCGGAACACAGCTGGATATCCGGTTCGACAATAGCCGGACGCGAACCAACAATATCTTCACCAGTCTGACGCCGTACTACAACACGCAATTGTCGCTGGCCATCACCCAGCCGCTACTGCGGGATCGTGCAACGGATCAGTACCGCACTGATCTTCTGGTGAGAAATAGACAGGCACGGATCTCTGATTTTGAGTTTGAGCTCAAGGTGATCGACATCACTTCCCGTGTTCAGGCCTCTTACTGGGATCTTCTAGCCGCCCTGCGCGATGCTGATGTAAAGAAAGACTCTGTCGATTACGCACAGAAACAGCTGGAAATGAATTTGCGCATGATCGAGAGCGGCACTCTTGCAGCAGTGGAACGGGCGGCTGCTGAAGCGGAACTGGAACGGCGGAAGGATAGTTATCTAGCCGGACAGGAGCTGATCACCACCACTGAAAATACGCTGAAAGAACTGATTACCGGCAGCAAGGAGAATGAGCTGTGGCACAAGCGGATCGTGCCCGTCGATCAGGAACCATATACACCTGCTCCGGAAAATAATCTGGAAACTGCACTGAAAACAGCACAGGAAAAACGTCCTGAGCTGAGAATCCTGGGACTGCAGAATGACAATAACGAAGACCAGAAGAAGTATGCTCGCAACCAGATGAAGCCGAAGATTGATCTGGTCCTGAATTACATCAACTCTGGACTGGGCGGTCGGGTCAATACAGCTCCCAATCCGTTCAGTTCACAGAACGTCGAGCTTTATGAACGGGTGAATGTAATCTCGCAGCAACTTGGATATCCCCCAATTTCGCTGCCCTCATTTGGAGGAACTCCTCCTTTCCTGATCGGTGGCTATGGAACATCTCTTTCCAATATGTTCAAGGGAGAATTCCCCACCATCCAGGCCGGAGTTCGCTTTGAGCTTAACCTTCGCAACCGGGCAGCTGAAGGCATGCTGGAACAATCCGTGCAAACGGAACGTCAGTTGAAGTTTGAACTGGCGCGGATTGAGCAGGCAATCTCAGCGGAAGTCCGCAATTCACTACAGTTCATCCAGACGGCCCGGCAGAGAATTGCGGCGGCGGATGCCAGTGTAAAAGCAGCACAGGAGAAGCTGGAAAGCGAACTTCGTCTGTTTGGCACTGGTGAGTCCACAAACTTCCTTGTCCTGACGCGGCAGAATGAGCTGGCTGATTCCCGGACAAGAGCGATTGCAGCCAGACTGAATCTTTACAAATCTCTGGTCAGGCTGTCGCAATCGACAGGCACCACTCTGGACACACTTCAGATCTCTCTGAGGTAAAGTCAAAACAAAAGTGGCTTGAGTTGTCTGTGGAAAATTTGTGAATGATGGGCCAATGTCCTGCTTTCTCTTGATGTTGGCCTGTGCAGCAAATAGTTACCTTTTCTCCACATGATTTCACTTCGATTCTCTTGCCTGGATCGGGAGGGCACCCTAATCTGGAAAATCGAATGAGAGCAATGGAAACAGGTTACGAGCGGGGCTTGCCATCCAATCTGGATGCTGAGCGTTTTGTTCTGGGTTCAATCCTGCTGGAACCTGAAGCGTTTATCACAGTATCGGGGCTTCTGGACGACAACGATTTTTCACTGGAAGCCAATCGAAGGATCTTCGCGCGCATGCGCGATATTTTTGACAAGGGTCTGCAGATTGACCGGGTTACTCTTGCAGATGAGCTGATGAAGCAGGGGCAGCTGGAATCCATCGGCGGCCTCAGCTATCTTGTCTCCCTGGATGAAGGATTGCCCCAGATTTTCAATCTGGAGAGCTATATCAAAATCGTTCGTGGCAAATCCATGCTGCGACGGATTATTCTCAACTCCCAGCAGGTGATCGACCGCTGTTTCCTTGCCCAGGAAGATGCAGAAGACATCCTCGCGGATGCCGAACAGTCCCTGCTCAAGATCAGCAGTTCCAACTCCCAGGACACGCTGATGACCACCGGCCAGATCATCGAAAAAGTCGGCATGGATACGCTGCTGGACCCCTCAGCGCGCATCAAGGGGATCTCTACCGGCATCTATAAATTCGATGAGATGACCGGCGGCATGCGCGGTGGAGAGCTGATCATTCTCGCCGCCCGTCCAGCTATGGGAAAAACAGCACTGGCCCTTAACATCGGCCAGCATGTGGCAAGCAATCCCAAGAATCCACAGACCGTTGCTGTCTTCTCGCTCGAAATGTCCAAAGAGTCTTTGCTGACTCGTATGATCTGTTCTTCAGCCCGCGTGGATCAGTCCAAGTTCCGGGCAGGTTATCTCAATTCAGACGAACGTCGTCAGCTTGCAATCGCAGCAACAGATCTTGTCGAAGCTCCCCTGTTCATCGACGATGGTTCCAATGCCAATCTCATGGACATGCACGCCAAGCTGCGCCGGTTGAAGGCAGAACATGGACTGGGTCTGGTGATTGTCGACTACCTGCAGTTGATGAGCTCCCGTGGACGTCATGAGAATCGCGTGCAGGAAGTCAGCGCCCTCTCACGTGGTCTCAAACTGCTGGCAAAAGAACTGGATGTGCCCATTCTGGTACTCAGTCAGTTGAGCCGTGCAACGGAATCCCGTCCCGGCGATCATCGTCCCCAGTTGAGCGATCTTCGTGAATCCGGATCCATCGAACAGGATGCGGATATGGTCTGTTTCGTGTTCCGTGAGGAGTACTACAAACCGGATCGGGAAGACCTTCGCGGTATGGCAGAGCTGATCATCGGCAAGCAGAGAAACGGTCCAACGGGTAAGGTAAAACTGATCTTCATGCACCAGTACACCAAGTTCGAAAACCCCCATGAAGACATGCCGGTCGATTAGCGATGTACACTGAAACGTTTTGGGATGTTGCTCGACTTAAAGAAGATCGAAAAACGCTTCGGTGGTGTTAAAGCCCTGAGAAACGGATCACTCTCCGTTTCTCCCGGCGAAGTGCATCTCCTGATGGGTGAGAACGGCGCAGGCAAGTCCACCCTGATGAAAATCGTGGCGGGGATGATTGAACCGGACGGAGGAGAGTTTCTCTGGAAAGGTCAGAAAGCTTCCTTCCGACGTCCTGCAGATGCTTCAGCAATGGGAATCGCAATGGTTCATCAGGAATCCCTGCTGGCGCCTCACCTCAGCGTGGCAGAAAACATTTTTCTGGGGCGCGAAGAGAGTGCCTTCGTCAACCGACGAAAGATTCTGGAACGGGCGCGGCTCCTGATTGACGAATACAAGTTTCCACTCAATGCGGAATGGCCCGTTGCCCGACTGTCCCCCGCAGGAAAACAGCTGGTTGAGATCTGCCGGGCGATCTCCCAGGGATCTTCCCTGCTGATCTTCGACGAGCCTACTTCTTCTCTTTCTGAAGCTGAGACTCACCAGGTTTTCCGGATCGTTCAGACACTCAAAGAGCGCCAGATGGGAGTGATCTATATCACGCATCGTCTGGATGAACTGCGCAGCCTGGGCGACCGGGTGACGGTCCTGCGCGATGGGGAAACGGTCCATACCAGTCCTCTTTCGGATCTCACGACAGCGCAACTGATCCGACATATGGTGGGACGTGAAGTCGCAGCGCTTTACTCCCGTGAGCCTGTCACGCCCGGGGAAGAGCTGTTACGTGTGGATTCCCTGAACGTCGATCCGTTACTAAAGAACATCTCGCTCTCGATTCGTGCGGGAGAGATTGTCGGCATTGGAGGACTGGTAGGTGCTGGCCGCACGGAACTCTGCAAAGCGATCTTTGGCGTGGATCGCATTACATCCGGCACGATCTCTGTCGAAGGAAAACAGCTGAAAGCCAATTCACCACGCGATGCAGTGGCGGCAGGCATTGCGCTGATTCCAGAAGATCGGCAGCATACCGGACTGGCCCGTCAGCTTTCGATCAACTACAACACCACCATCGCCAGTCTGGACAAGGTGAGTTCCGGTGGATTTCTGAATAGGGCAGCCGACCTTAGGGTCACACAAACGTACATTGATCGCCTGCGCATCAAGACGAATTCCTCCGCTCAGCTGGCTGGACGTCTTTCCGGGGGAAACCAGCAGAAAGTAGTGATCGCCAAATGGCTGGCTCGAGGCGCACGAATTTTCCTGTTCGATGAACCCACTCGTGGAATCGATGTCGGAGCCAAAGTAGAAGTCTTTGAAGTAATGGATGAGCTGGCGCGCAATGGCGCTGCTGTTCTTATGGTGAGTTCTGAGCTTCCGGAACTCCTTCAGGTAGCGGATCGCATCCTGGTGATGCGGAATGGCTCCATCTCCGGAGAACTTCCCCGCGGAACCACACAGGAAGCGATCATGCATCTGGCGGCATTCCAGTCCGCTTCAACACAGGAGTCCATTCAATGATCCAACGGCTGTTGCCGTTCGGCACGCTATTAGCTCTCTTTATCGGATTGAGCATCGCAACGCCTAACTTCCTTACTGAGACCAACATCTCCAGCGTGATTCGTCAGACCGCCGTCATCAACATCATGGCGCTGGGAATGACGATGATTATCGTGGCCGGAGGCATCGACCTTTCTGTTGGCTCCATCCTTGCATTTGGAGGATTGGTCGGTACCATGGCGCTGGAACAGGGATATCCCATTCCTGTGGGAATTTTCATCGGCATACTGGGTGGCATGTTCTGGGGTTTCGTGAATGGATTTTTGACGACAAGGCTCAAAATCAATCCGTTCATCGTGACGCTGGGAACGCTGGGTATTGTGCGAGGAATTACTCTCATCATTTCGAACGGTCTTCCCGTCCACCAAATTCCGCAGGGATTCTCTTATCTGGGAGAAGGCACACTGGGGGGAGTTCCTTTTGTTCTGTGGATTCTTCTGATCTGTGCTGTCGCAGTGCATCTGATTATGGAGCACACCAAACTGGGACGCTATGCGTTTGCGATTGGCAGCAATCCAGATGCAGCCTATTACGCCGGTATCCCGGTTGCTTTTCACACAACAGCGGTTTATGCCATCGGGGGTATGCTGACCGGACTTGCCGGCATGATTGAAGCATCCCGCCTGATGACCGGACAACCCACCGCTGGGCAGGGTTATGAACTTCAGGCTATTGCGGCTGTCGTCATTGGAGGGGGCTCTCTACGTGGCGGAGAAGGAACCGTGATCGGAACATTGGTCGGCGCACTCATCATGGGATTGCTTGCCAACGGAAGCGATCTTCTGGGCATCTCTCCCTATCTACAACAGGCGATTATCGGTGCTGTGATTATCCTTGCCGTCACCGTTGATGAAGTTCGTAAACGGAAGGCAACCTGATCTCAGTTCCACGGTGACCGGAAGATCCCCAGGGAGACTCCGGTCATCACACATCCAATCCCCGTAATAAAAACAGCAGTCAGGATGGGAACCCATGCGATGAATCGATTCCCTGCCCCATCTCTGTTCAATGGCAACAGATCCCGTGTGTGAATCACAAACAGACCAATGGCAATCAGGATAGATGCCAGCCCCAGACTGAACGCCACCAGCAGAAGAATTCCGAAAGCAGTGCGATCTATCGCCATGGCACTCAGCAGAAGAACCAGTGCGGATGGACACGGAACCAGCCCTCCGCTCACGCCCAGTGCAATCAGCGATGCCAGCCCGCCATCACCCTGTGTCAGTCCGGTAGCGGAGAAAGAAGCAGATCCGGCATTGTGCTCATGGGAATGAGTATGTCCGCCCGGAAAATGGGGAAGTTTCCAGCCAATGTGCTCACTCAATCGCTTCCAGAAGAGAAACAGGCCAATCAGGACAATAGACACACCTGAAATAATTGACAGCCAGGGCACAATTTTTTCAGGCAGAATGTATTGCGACAGAAACAGCATCGCAAAACCCAGCAGAAAAACACTGATGGTATGAGTAAAAGTGACAATGCCGCCCAGAATCAGAGCATGTCTGGTTGCGCCTCTCTCTCCCACAAGATAGGCAGCCACCAATGCCTTTCCGTGACCTGGTGAAAGAGCGTGGATTGTGCCCAGACAGAACGCAACCAGAAGTCCGAGAGAAGCCGTCTTCAAAGGGAGATCTTTCTTCTGAAGAAGGTCGTTTAGCAACTTCTGATCCTGGATCAACCAGGCAACTCCAATCAGAGAGGAAATGAGGATTACGAACAGGAACAGGCGGACTTTCATGATTTCTGGACACCTGCCTTCGGGAAATCCAGAGGCAGACACGAGCATGTTACCTTAGTATCTCTTGATCGCCCAACTGATTGATCACACGCTGCTCAAACCGGAAGCAAATCGTTCCGATATCGTAAAACTCTGTACTGAAGCAAAAGAGTATGGATTTGCCAGTGTCTGTGTCAATCCATACTGGGTAGGATTGGCAGCAACTGAACTCCAGAACACATCGGTCAAAGTTTGCACAGTTGTTGGATTCCCTCTTGGTGCAACCACTGAGTTCGTAAAATCTACGGAAGCCAATGAAGCCATCGGAGCCGGAGCTGCTGAAGTGGATATGGTTCTAAATGTCGGTGCACTAAAAAGTGGTGACACAGACACTGTGTTGGAGGAGATCGGACTTCTGGCAGAGATTTGCCACGTGCAGGAGGCTCTGCTCAAGGTAATTCTGGAAACTGGCATCCTGACGCAAGACGAGAAACAGCTGGCTTGTGAGCTGTCAGTGAAGGCAAAAGCAGATTTCGTGAAAACCTCTACTGGTTTTGTTTCCCGGGGTGCAACAGTGGAGGATGTCTCCTTGATGCGGTCCATTGTTGGTCCTAAAATTGGAGTCAAGGCATCAGGTGGCATCCGTACACTCTCTGACGTAGAGCGGATGGTGGAAGCCGGAGCCAGCAGGATTGGTGCCTCAGCTGGCATTGCCATTATGCAGGAAGTTCTGAAAATCCCTCGGACCAGCACAAAGTCTGTTCACGATGAATCGTATTGAATCGCGATCCCGCTTTCGTCAGCGCGAAGAGCTCCTTGATTTCCTGCTGGAAGTCACCTCCTTGGCCAGTGAAACTCTGGATCTGGATGAGTTACTGGCAAACGTCGGAAGGTTGATCAAGGGAGCTGTTTCTGCTGACATCTTCGCCATTCTGCTCTATCACGAAAGCGTAAAAAAGCTCAGAATCCGTTACGCTATCGGCCACCGCCCAGAGGTTGTCCGCAGTTTTGAACTGGAATTAGGCGAAGGCATCACTGGATGGGCTGCTAAAACCCGGAAACCGATTCGAGTAGATGATGTCCGTCTGGATGAGCGGTATATCAATTCACTGGATCCAGTCAAAAGCGAACTGGCGATTCCGATGATGGCAGGGGGCAGGCTGGTAGGTGTTATCGATCTTGAATCGACTGAGGTTGGCACTTACTCTGCCGAGGATCAGGCGCTGGTCAGTTTGATTGCCACCAGGGTTGCTTACGCAATTGATCATGCACGGCTTCACCGTCGGCTCAAAAGAAACAACCGTACCCTAAAGACACTCTCTTCTCTTGCTCAAGAATTTTCAGCAATCCTTGATCTGGATCATCTGCTTTCCAGGATTGCCGTTTCTATTCGATCCCTGATTGCATTTGATGCATTCAGCATCTTTCTGGTGGAAGGGAATCTTCTCAAACATAGATTCAGCCAGCGGTACGACGAGCGTGTGGAGATCGATAATATTCTGATCGGCACAGGAATTACCGGACATGCAGCTGCGAATCGGGAACAGATCCTTGTCAAGGATACGGTACTGGATCAGCGATACCTTTCCCGACACCCTGATATCCGCAGTGAAGTAGCAACTCCTCTGATTGTGAAAGATCGCGTGATTGGTGTGCTGGATCTGGAAAGTGACCGGATTGGCTTTTTTACAGAAGATCACAAACGGACTCTTTCCCTTCTTGCACCACAGATTGCAATTGCTATTGATAATGCTCGTCTCTATGAGGAAGTAGCCAACCGTCGTCGGGAGATGGAAGAAGATCTTCTGGCTGCCAGCCGTCTGCAAAGCATCATCATGCCGGGAGAAGCTCCGGAGCTTTCCGGCCTTGAGATTGGTGTGGGCGCACGGCCGGCACGATCTGTTTCCGGAGATATTTACGACTTCTTCGAACACAGTCATGACTACGCCATGATTGCCTTTGGTGATTCAAGTGGAAAAGGCGCTGCTGCCGCCCTGTATGGAGCCATGGTGAGTGGTCTTCTACGTTCTATTGGGCATCGTCGCCGCGGGCCCGCCGTTCTGCTGAGGACCTTGAATGATCTCCTGATGGAACGTCAGGTAGCTGCACAGTACGCAACACTGATCGGCATTTTGTGGAGAGCTTCCAGCAAGACGATTACGATTGCCAACGCTGGCGCGATTCCACCGTTCATCATCCGTAGAAAGAAGATCCTTCAGCCAAAGATTGCAGGCGTTCCCATCGGACTTCTGGATGAAAGAGATTATGAGGAGATGAATGTCCACCTGAAAAGTGGAGATGTCGTGATCATCATTTCCGATGGATTTCAGGACCAGAGAAATGACCAGGGAATTCCTTATGGAGATAAAGCATTCCCCGAGTTCCTGCCAACGCTGATCAAGCTGAGTGCTCGCGAAATTGTTTCCAGAATGTTTGAACACCTTGATGAATACCGTGGTTCACGGTTGCTTGAGGATGATCAGACAATGATTGTTTTAAAGGTAAAGTAACTTGTGATTAATCCGTTTCGATATCAGGACCAGATCCTGCACTGTGAAAATGTTCCCCTTCCCCGTGTTGTGGAAGAGTATGGAACTCCTGTCTATGTCTATTCAGCCCAGGGAATTCTGGACCGTTATCAGGCGTATGACTCTGCCTTTGGAGATACTCCGCATCGCGTCTGTTTTGCGGTAAAAGCAAATTCAAATATTGCCATCCTGAAGCTTCTGGCTGATGCCGGAGCAGGGTTTGATATCGTCTCCGGAGGAGAACTCTTCCGTGTACTGAAGGCAGGCGGAGATCCCGAAAAAATTGTCTTTTCCGGAGTAGGAAAAACGGCGGAAGAGATTGAATATGCCATTGATTCGAACATTCACAGCTTCAATTGTGAATCCGAGCCTGAGCTGGACCTGTTGAATGAGATTGCCGAGCGTCGTGGCGTAAAAGTCCGGGTGGCACTGCGGGTGAATCCTGATGTGGATGCCTCCACACATCCCTATATTTCTACCGGACTGCGGGATCACAAATTCGGTCTGGATATCGAAACAGTAGAGTCTATCTACCAGAAGGCCAACGCTCTGCCAGCAATTCTGCCGGAGGGTGTCAGCTGCCATATTGGTTCCCAGTTACTGGATCATTCACCCTTGCTGGAATCTGTCCAGAAAGTTCTTCAACTGATTCGCAAGCTGCAATCTCAGGGCTTGCCGATTCGTCATCTTGATCTGGGTGGTGGTCTGGGCGTGGCATATCATCCCGGACAGCAGACACCAAGTATTCATGACTACATTCAGGAAGCGTTGAAGGTGGTTGCTGGTTCCGGGTTGCAGATTATGGTGGAACCTGGCAGATCCATTGTGGCCGAAAGCGGCGCGCTGCTATCCCGTGTGATTTATCGGAAGCAGTCCCCACAGAAGGAATTCGTCATTCTGGATGCTGCCATGAATGATCTGATCCGGCCCTCACTCTACAGTGCTCACCATGAAATTGTTCCGCTGGTGAATACCGACCGAGCCGTCCAGAAGGCGGATATCGTGGGACCGGTCTGTGAGACGGGTGACTTCCTTGCTCGAGACCGGGAAGTAGCCACGATGAACCCTGGAGAGGCAGCAGCCATCCTGACAAGCGGTGCTTATGGATTTGTCCTGTCCTCCAACTACAACTCACGACCCCGTGCCACAGAAGTGCTGGTCCATGGATCTGAATTCCGCGTCATTCGTCAGAGGGAGACGTTGGATGATCTGATTCGCGGAGAATCGCTTTAACAGCTATTCTCCGCTCTGCTGTAACAGCTTGGCGACCAGCGCAGTCCAGCCGGTCTGGTGATTTGCTCCCAGTCCGGCACCGGTGTCGCCATGGAAGTATTCAAAGAACATCAGATGATCCCGGAAATGCTCATCGTCCTGATACTTTGAAAACCCGTTATACATGGGACGTTTTCCATCCTTGTCCTTGAGGAACAGATGGGACAGCCGACGGGAAAGCTCTGCTGCAACCTGGTCCAGCGTCAGTTTATTTCCCGATCCGGATGGGTATTCCACCATGATGGCTTCACCGTGGTAGTACCCGTATTTCTGCAGACTTTCAATAATCAGATAATTCAGAGGAAACCATACGGGACCGCGCCAGTTGGAGTTGCCTCCGAACATCCCTGTCTGGGATTCCGCAGGCTCATATCCCACACAAAATCTCTGGCCATCCAGCTCCAGCGTATATGGGTGTTCTGCATGATAACGGGAAACACTCCGGATTCCATGTGGTGACAGAAATTCACTTTCATCCAGCATGTAGCCCAGCAATCGTAATAAGCGTTCTCTTCCTACAAGCGACAGCAGACGACGATTATTCACTCCCGGGCGCGTCATCGAAGCCATGTTCCCTACAAGGTCTGGCCGGTTCTGAATGAACCAGTCCATGCGACGCCGGAAGCCGGGCAGTTCATCCATCGCTTCCACATCAATCGTCTCCACAGCAAACAGGGGAATCAGTCCAACCAGCGATCTGATTTTGACAGAGGTGCTGTTTCCATCCGCAAACTGGATCTTGTCGTAATAGAAGCCTTCGTCCTCATCCCACAGGCCCTTTCGGTCCGATCCATTCATGGCAGCTGCGATATAGAGGAAATGTTCAAAGAACTTGCTGGCGATGTCCTCATAGACCGGGTTGTGGAGAGCAAGCTCAATTGCAATAGCCAGCATATTCAGGCAATACATTGCCATCCAGGCCGTGCCATCAGACTGTTCCAGATATCCGCCACCCGGAAGCGGCTTTGAGCGGTCAAAAACTCCGATATTATCTAATCCCAGAAAGCCGCCTTCAAAAACATTCCGGCCGCCTGTGTCCTTACGATTTACCCACCAGGTAAAGTTCATCAGGAGTTTATGGAAGACGCTCTCCAGAAAATCAATATCTGACTTTCCCTGGATCTTCGCATCGATCCGATAGACTCTCCAGCAGGCCCATGCGTGAACAGGAGGATTTACATCTGAGAAATTCCATTCGTAGGCAGGAATTTGTCCATTGGGGTGCATATACCATTCCCGCAAAAACAGCGAAAGCTGCTTCTTGGAAAAGCCCGGATCAATCAGACTGAACGGGATCATGTGGAACGCTGTATCCCATGCTGCATACCAGGGGTATTCCCATTTATCGGGCATGGAAATGATGTCTTCATTGAAGAGATGTTTCCAGTGATGATTCCGCCCGTGGAGTCGTGATCTGTCCGGTGGGGGATAGGCTGGATCTCCTCTTAGCCAGCGGTCCACATCGTAGTTGTAATATTGACGGGACCAAATCAGACCGGCGAAGGCCTGACGCTCTACTGACTTTGCATCTTCGCTCAACGTTTCAGGAATAAAGGAGTTATAGAATCGGCTAGCCTCATCAGTCCGTTTATCAAAAATTTCCTGAAAATCTCCCGGCCCGTTTTCCGGATGATGGAGTCTGAGTTCAATGATCTTTGTTTCCCCACCATCGATTTCCAACTCATGAACAAATGCAGCCTTAGTTCCAAATGCACCGGGGTTTACCGCTGATTTTTCCCCATCGATCAGATATCGATGGAATGCATCTTTGTAGAAACGGCTTCCTGTTGGATTTCCGTACAGACGCTCTGTGTTGGTCTCATTCTCGGTGAACAGCAGATAGTCGGCTGTGAAATCATGCAGAAGATAGGATCCCAGCGAAGGCTCCCAGAGTCGGATCATCTGCCCACTGGCATGATCCAGGCGTGGTTTTTTTACATTCCTTCCCCAACTCCAGCTATTCCGGAACCAGATGGTGGGAAGAACATGCAGAGGTGCCTTGTCAGGGCCACGATTGATGACCGTGATGCGAATCAGAATATCTTCTGAATCCGCCTTGGCGTATTCCACAAAGACATCAAAGTAACGGTTGTCGTCAAAAATTCCGGTGTCGATGAGTTCAAACTCACGCTCTGATTTCGGCCTTTGTCCCGCCTCTACCAGATCGAGATAAGGGAACTCCCGCTGTGGGTATTTGTAGAGGAATTTGAGATACGAGTTGGTAGGAGTTCCATCCAGATAGTAGTAAACCTCCTTGGGATCTTCCCCATGACTCCCTTCCGGGCCCGAAACACCGAACAGGCGTTCTTTCAGGATTGGATCCTTGCCATTCCACAGCGCTACGGCAAAGCAGATGCGCTGATGGTTGTCACTGAACCCTGCCAGACCATCCTCCCCCCAGCGGTAAACCCGGGAGCGGGCATGATCATGGGGGAAGTAGCCCCAGACATCCTCATTGCTGCTGTAATCTTCGCGGACTGTGCCCCACTGTCTCTCAGACAGATAAGGGCCCCATCGCCGCCAATGTTTTTCGCGACGTTCCGCCTGAAAGTATCTGTCGCGTTCACAATTGGGCATTCATTTTATTATGCCGATTCTGGCTTCCTTTCCTACTTTTCCAGATCTGAAGCCCGAAGTGACTCATTCCAAAGAACCCACAAAGGTAAGGATTTCAAGAGCTTAACGTGATATCCTGACGGCTGAACGTGTACAGTCGTCACTATCGCAAAGTCCGGGTTTTCTTTGCGCTGGCCGATTCAATCTTTGTCCTGCTGGCCTTCTATGCCGCCTATTTTCTGCGGCGGATTCTTCCGTTTGACCGGAATTTTTCACTGGATGGATCTACTCAGGCGCTGCTTGCCTGCGGGGCGGTGGTTGTTTGGATCGCACTTGCGTACTGGCTGGAGGTGTATGACCGGCTGGATGCACCACACCCCCGTATCATCCTGCGTGACACATTCAGGCAGTGTGCCATGGGAGCGATCGGCCTGGTGTTGCTTCAGTATCTGGCACGACTGGACCTGAGCAGATCCTTTACTGTTCTGCTGGTGGTTTTCAGCTGGATTCTGCTGTGCCTTTTCCGCCTGATGTCAGGCCAGATGGTGGGATATATCCGACGCAGATTCGGAGCAACTCACTTTGTTCTCGTTGTCGGTTCTGGGGAAAGAGCCAGCAAGGTGGAAGAACTACTGAACAGTTCCGCCGTATACGGCATCCGGCTGATGGGAATCGTGAACGAACAGTCTGCCTACACTGAAGTTCCCCGTCTGCTTCGGCAACACATCATTGACGAAATCATATTCGCAGTAGATTCCAGCGATTTACCCCATCTGGAAGAACTGTTCCTGCTCTGTGATGAAGAAGGCATACGGACACGCGTTTCTGTCGACTTCTTTCCTCATGTCCACAGCCAGGTATTTCTGGACCGGCTGGGCTCTGCCTCCCTGCTGACATTCTCTGCCGCTCCCCATGACGAGATCCTGCTGCTACTGAAGCGGATTACGGATATTGTGCTTGCTATAGCTGCGATGATTCTGCTGGCACCTTTCATGATGCTGGTGGTCCTGCTAATCAAGGTCACATCTCCGGGACCAGCCGTTTTTCGGCAGGTCCGTTGTGGACTGAATGGACGGAAATTTGTCTTCTACAAGTTCCGGTCCATGGTGGACAATGCCGATGAGATGAAATCATCGCTGGAACATCTGAATCAGAAGCAGACAGCGTTCAAGATCCCCAATGATCCCAGGCTCACCTATATTGGACGTTGGCTGAGGAAGTTCTCTATTGATGAACTCCCCCAGTTCTGGAATGTCCTGAAAGGCGATATGTCTCTGGTGGGTCCTCGCCCTGCTGTCCCTGAAGAGGTGGACAGATACCAACGGTGGCAGCGAAGAAGGCTACGGATGCGTCCGGGGCTGACTTGCCTGTGGGCTTTGAATGGACGCGATCATCTGGACTTCGAAACCTGGATGAAGCTGGACATGCAGTATATCGATAACTGGTCCCTGAGCCTGGATCTCAAGATTCTGTTGAAAACTATCCCCCAGGTGCTTTCAGGAAAAGGAGCGAACTGATCATGACGAACCCTCTCTTGCCGGAGATTATTCCTTCACAAGAAGAAGTCATCAGAATTCTGAAAGAGACCGGAGCTCTTCGTTATGGACAGTTCAAATATCCAACGGGTCTTTACTCCAATCAGTACCTGCAGATAGCACTCGCCATGAGGGACTTCAAGATCGCCAAGAGATTGAGTGTGGCCTTGAGCCGCAAGATCCGGCAGAACAAGGAACTCCGCGCGATGATTCCGCATCTGTCTGTCGTTTCTCCGGCCACCGGTGGACTTCCCGTCGCCTATGGAATTGTGGAAGCCTTACAGGCCAACCAGGTCTATTGGGCAGAAGAAGACATTGAAGGCCGTCCCCAGCGTTTCCGGCAGTTCATCGAACCGCAGAAGAATGAAAAGATCCTGATTGTGGATGACATTTTACGGACAGGCAAGAAACTGGGCTTGTTGCGGAATCTGATTCAGGATCAGGGGGCAGAAGTGGTGGGAGTAGCGGTGATGGTGTATCAGCCAACACCGGTGACACCTGCAATTGAGGATGTGCCCTTCTTCTATCTGGCAAAGCTGGACGCGATGTTCTATCAGGATGAACAGAGCATCCAGCTCAAACCGGGTGAAGAAGTAGTGGATATCTGGGTCTAGGCGTTCTTTCTAGGCGCTCTTGAGGACTTCGGCCAGACGCTTTGCCACAATCTTGTCTTCGCCATCGTCCATCATCCAGACACCAACAACCAGTTCTTTCTCAGTGGAACTGGGATTCAGTTCAATGGAAGGCGTGCCTTCCCGCATCTTTGTCATGACTTCCTTTACGGAAGTTTTCACTGTGGATGGATCCCAGGTGACACGCAGGTGAGGAACGGCATTGGCAACTTCATACTGAAACTGTTCAGCTTTTACGGATGGAATTTTGCTGACTGCATCTCCGATGGTTTTGCAACGCTTTTCCCATTCGCGCCAGTCTGCAGCATGGTCACGGCTGACATAAGATTCGATCGTGACCATCATGGCAAGAAGCTCTTCCTTGTTGACCTTCATGCCTCGGCCAATGGCATCGGAATTGGGCCAGCCATTCAGGCGAGCTGCTGCAATCAGGTCCTTGCGTCCCAGCAATACACCAGCACTCTGTGGGCCGCGCAATCCTTTTCCACCTGAGAAAGTCACCAGATCAAAGCCCATACCTGTCCATTTCCAGAGATTTTCTACAGGAGGCACATCGGCAGAGCAGTCATTAAAAGTGGGGATATTGAGCTTCTTTCCCAGCTGGGCAAACTCGGCATCCTGAATTTTTCCGATTTTGTTGTTGGTATTGAAGAACAGCATCATTGCTGTCTGAGGTCCGGCAGCATTCATCAGTTCTTCACGCGTCTCGACTTCAATGAATTTCACCCCGGTATTGCGGACAGCATGGTCATAGCCGAAGCGATGTGACTTCTGGACAATGACTTCGTTCTTCATGCCCGTCAGATCGGGAACTTTCACGACTTTGGAGCGGTCCATGCCCGTGATACATGCAGCGGTGCCCAGCGTCATGGCGCTGGCAGCTCCGGCGGTAATCATGCAGGCTTCCGCCTTGACTGCTTTTGCGATCCGTTCTGCACACAGATCATGCAGGTCATTCAGCCGGATAAATACCTTTGAGGCGTAGTTATACGCTTCAATGACTTCCGGACGCATCTTACAAGCAGACAGGGTTGTGTATGTGCCAGCAGCGTTGATAAACGGTTGAATGCCAAGATCCTTGAAGTAATCAGGGGTGGATGATTTTGTTTTTGCACCTTGGGCAGCAGCGGGACCAAGAACACCCGCAGCGGCGGCGCTCTTCAGGAAATTACGGCGATTCGACATAGTGTCAGGATATCAGGAGGTCTTCCGAAAGGGCATGCCAGCCCACTTTCTCATGACAAGTTCAGCAATGTTCAGCAGGATCGCCAGAGCAATCAGTCCCGGCCACAGATTCATGCGACTCGCAACGCTCCGGTTGCCGGACTGAAACACCTGAGCAGGTTCAGGATTGATTCGTCCGCCTGTGAAATTCGCAATCTGTTTCAGCAGAGCCTCATTCGATCCGAACTGATTCATCTCCTGCTCCTGGCGATAAAACCCTGTTTCCGGAAATGCCCGTGTTTCTACCAGCGGACGGACCCGGAACAGCCCCTGCTGTTCCCCGATTCTGAGCCTCCCCCGATATGTTCTGCTGGCAACCTTCTGAACGGGGATCGGCTTCTGGAAGCCTTCCGGCCCCAGTACAAAGATATCGGGGACTTTAGCCGGCTCTGCTACCTGAGAGCCCAGCCGGTAAGTCACCACCAGATCCCCGGTTGCCGGGTCATAATCCGCTACCGCTTCTCCGCTGTCTGCATGAGGAAGCAGATCCCGGATGACATTCAGCCAGAAGCGGTCAAACCCGGCCCACTTCACCCAGGATTCTGCCCATCGACTTTTTGCATCGGAAGCGAAGACAGCAGATCGCCCCAGCCCATACTGCCATCGCACCAGCAGAGGATCATTGGGATCAGGAGCAATACCCGGAATATCCAGAATCGTTTCAGCAGTTGGCTTTGCGGTGAACTTGACGTACCCGTTCAGTGCAGGCGCCTGTGCTATTTCCAGGCCATCCAGAATTTCAACCTGCTTCATCACAATGGGACGGATAGATCTTTCAATCGCTGTTGAACCGGTATGTTCCATGACGTCCCGTAGCAGAATCTGCTCCAGCCCAGCCGGATCATTCAGAAAGTACGATTTCCCTTTGGAGAGAGAGGCGATTCTTTCAAGATACGCGCGGTTCACATCCTGCCCCAGACCCACTGTCGAGATGGTGACCTTTTGATCGAACGCTTCACGCGCAACGGAGATACTGTCCCCTTCTTCAGAGATACCATCCGTCAGCAACACAATGTGCTTGAAGGTTGCCCGGGTGGGAACGGTACGACGGAATGCTTCGTTCAAAGCGGGAGCAATCTGGGTTCCTCCATCCGGGGTGATGCCTGCCACCAGTCGCTTGATCAGCGTGCGATCCTCTGCCTTGCGGATCGGAACGGCCCACTGGAATGAGTTATCGAAGATCAGAACACCGACAAAATCCACCGGACGCAGATTCTCAATCACACCAATGGAAGCAAGGCGGGCAAGATCCATCTTCCGGCCTTCCATCGAAGATGACTTGTCGATGATGAGAACAACACAAGTCCCTTCAGGTGTACGGGGAGGGGCCAGCTTCGCAGGCAGCGTTCTTTCCAGCGGATCTTCCGGAGTGTTTGGCGGCTTTTCCACATAAAGGTTCTGCTCCCCTCCAATGACCGCCAGACCTCCACCCTCCTTGACGAAGTTTTCCAGTGCTCTCTTGCGGTCCGGCGGATACTGCTCCATGTCCTGGTTATTCAGGACAACCACCTGAGATTCAGCCAGCGACTTTTGATCCACAGTATTGCTTCTCTTGATCTCAAACTCTCCGGCACGCAACGCTCCCAGCAGATGCTGTTCTGTCCCGGCAGGGTCCTGCGAGATAAAAAGAAGCTGAGGACGGCGCAGCGTCATGGATCGGGCAAACGTCAGTTCTCCCATCCCCTCAGCCCGGACAATACCGCTCAGTAGCACTGCGCCCGTCACATTCAGAGAAGCATGCGCGGATAACCGGTTCTCTCCGGGTTCGAGTAAGATCTGGGAATTGCCGATGGGCTTTCCTTCGGCCAGAATTTCTAGCTGGCCTGTTGCTTTCTGTGGACTGCTCACCACCAGCTCGACTGCAAATCGTTCCCCTGCAAAAGCAGTTACAGGAACATTGATGTCTTCCAGCCGGAGACTGGGCAATGCCCTGCCCGCCAGAGGATAAACATCAATGGGGATTCCCAACTCTTTTGCCTGCCAGGCAGCGCGAGTGATGCTGCCCTGATTTTCCTGCCCATCCGACATGAGTACGATCCGGGGAATCATTTTCTCCGGCAGAATCGCGCTGGCCTCACGGATGGCAGCTTCCAGATCCGTTCCCCGCCCTTCCTGCCCGGCCGTAGATTGCAGATTCCATTTCCCCATCCGTTCTTCACTGACGGTCAAACGCGTTCCCCTGGCAAAAGGGACCACCCGCATCCAGTTCCGTCCGCTTGCATTTTCCAGACGGTCCGCAAGTCCGGAAGCTTTCGCAAGATCCTGTGCAGTGACACTGGCAGAAGTATCCACCAAGACTGCTACAGCTGTTTTCGTTTCAGAAACCGGAATGGATGGTTCCGCAAGCGCAAGGATGATGGCTAGCAACGAGAGCACTTTCAGCAGAAGACCGATCTGCTGCTTGAAGTCCAGAACCCCTTTGCGCCATGTCCACCATCCCCACAACAAAGGGAGCAGAGCGAACAGAAGAACCCAACTGCGCTCAAAACTCATGATGCTTTCCTCAGTGGTGCCTCTTTCCGGAAAGAGGACCTGAAACGGAAAAGCCTGCGCGCTTTCCCAAAGAGAACCCATTCGGCAACCAGACAGATCGCGCCGGCGATAGCCAGCCACTGCCACAGGTCCTGTGCAACAGGCGCTCCCGGAATGGAGGCAGGGATTCCCTTGCGAACATGATCCGGAATATTCCAGACCGACTTTCCAACTTCAGGAATCGTCAGAGAGTAGACCATCTCCCGTTTTCCGTCTACGACTCTCACGATGCCAGGAGCTCCGGAGAAGAAGCGCAGTGTTTGTCCATCCACCGTATAAGGGATGGCTTCGCCGCCATCCATCGTCACCCGCAATGCTCCCTGAGGCACTTCATCCAGCTGTGCCACTATGCTTCCTGCTGCTTCGGCATTGAGCTCCCATTGCAGGAAGGCATCCGGAACCAAAGATCGCAGAATATTGGCGAACAGAAGCGGAGTGGCCAGTTCAAAACGCAGGGGTGTCAGCATGGGATGAAAGCCCAGGACGACAAATTTCTTTGAAGGTCGCGCCAGAATGACCGGACCGGCAGCAACATCCGCTACTGGAACATCTCCCGCTTCCGCAGTGAAGACCGATGTCCGATTCAGTCGGATGTCACGGGTTCTCAACCCGGCTCCCCATGGGTTCTCGTTGTGCCATTGCGTCAACTGGACGTTTTCCCGACTGGATGCCACAGAGACAGGGGATCCTGCACGGGGAGGATCAATCCAGATTGCAGATGCTGTCTGTGGACTTTCAACACTCATGCGGTCCAGCACAACAACTGCCGCATCCACGTCCGGCCTGTATTCGGAAGGCGAACGGTAATCGACATTAAATCTTGGATGAGAGAAGATGGGCCGCAGTAGATTGGCTACGGATGAGTACACCACTACTTTCAACGGGTCCTGGGAGGGAAGTTCAAGAACTGCCTGATTGTCGTCCGGGAAAGAGTCATTGATCTGAAGACGGGTTTCCAGTAATCCTGCAGCTTCTGTCCTCAGCTCAAGAGTGAAGCTCTGTTCCGATCCGGCAGGAATATTCAATGTGCGTTGTCCGGTGAGTGCAGATCCAAAGAAGAGACCGACAGGAACAACTTTGCCTGTCTCTCCGTCATTCCCCACAGTGACATAGACATCCCAAATATTCTCATTCTTCGAAGAGCGACGAAGTCCCATCTTGCGGATACCGACATTTTCAAAACGTCCCTCAACCGGAAGTACTCTCAGATTTTCCAGTGAAGCTACAAAGTTTTCGTCCTGTTCTTCTGCCGTACGTCCTGCCCCTGCATAGACGATCTCTCCTGCATGACGACTGTGCATCCGCTGGGCGTCCCGTGCGAACCGTAGTGCAGCATCCAGCCGGAGCGCAGAAGGCGTCGGACGCGAGGCAGCAATTGCCTCATCCACTACCTGAAGGTTCGACTCAAACGACGTAGCAGCCGTAGGCAGGGCATCCGCGCGCACCAACATGACCCGATCGCCACTGGGTACTTTCTTCAGCCAGGCTTGCGCAGAGCGACGAGCCTGATCCATCCAGATGAGATTCCCTTCCTCAGTTCCCATCACCGACGATGTATCGAGAACCAGCACATGGTCGCGTGTAGTGCTGAACCGAGATCCCCACTTCAACTGCGCAAGAGCCAGCAGCAGCAGGGCAATCGCAAGCAGCTGCAGCAAGAGCGACCAGGGCTGCTGAATACGTCTGCGATGCTGCATTTCAGAAGGCGCATCGGAATGAGTCCAGAAACGGAGAGTCGCTACTTTATGACGGACGCGTGTGCGATCCAGCAGATACAGGGCTGTTACTACTCCCGAAAGACCAGCCAGAAGCCCCATGAACTCGATCAGTGTGAGGTTAAAGAAAAACACTAAGCAACACCTCTGGACTGCACCATGGGGCCAAAGATGGCTTCATCTACAGGAATGGAAGTTTCAATGCCGACATAGCGACCATGATTTCTTAAAGCGATTTTCTGCAGCAGGGCGGCATAGTCATCGAAAGCCTGCTGGTACTGCTCGCGAGAGGTTTCATCAAAAGAAATCTGCAGATGAGCACCTGTTTCTGCATCTTCCAGATCCAGTTCACCCTCCCAGGGCGGTGTCCGGTCTTCCTTCGCCCAGACCTGAATCAGTGAGATTTCATGTCCGTAGTCGGAAAGAAACTGAAGCGGCTTTTCCACCTCACCGTCATCCATAAAGTCAGAGATGATCATGACCAGTCCGCGCTGTGGATATTCGGCGATGAAATCCTTCACCACACGCATCATATTGGATGGTCCCCGTGGCTTCAGTCCGGTCAGATAATCCACCACAGGCAATAAGCGATGACGTCCACCCCCACTGGTATGCGGATCGAAGAGTTGCTCACTGAAAGGCTGAATCTGGATGGTATCGAGACGAACAAGACCGACATAGCAGAGAGCTGCTGCCAGCTTGCGGGCATACTCAAACTTCTGCTGCCCTTGGGATTCTTCTCCCGTGGTCATGGACTCAGAGATATCCAGCAGCAGACGAACGGGCACACGCGGCTCCACCTGGAACATCTTGAGGAACATCTTTTCCAGACGCATATATGCGCGCCAGTTGACCGCCCGAAGATCGTCGCCCTGATGAAAGTTGCGATGATCCAGGAACTCCTGACCGGATCCTGCAAAGCGGGAACTATTATGTCCACCCACAAGGCCGGGAAACGACGTCGACCAGCGAAGGGCCAGCCGTTCCAGCCGTTCGAGAAAAGCTCTGTCAATAAGAGGCGAGGATGCCATGTTGCTGAGTATTCCGGCTGACAGAACTATCTGGCGGCATTGGCTCCCACGGTTGAAATGATTTCGGACAGGACGGTATCCGGTGTATGTCCGTCTGCATGTGCATCGAAGTTCAGAATGATGCGATGGCGTAAAACATTGGCTGCCACATCCACCAGATCCGTAACAGAAAGCTGGAATCGTCCGCGCATCAGCGCCAGCACACGCCCACACTCCACCAATGCCTGCGCTCCGCGTGGCGAACTTCCATAACGGATATACTTCTGAGCGATCGAATGAGCCTGCGGCGTGCCGGGCTGTGTTGCCATGACAAGGTCCACGGCAATATCCCGCACATGAGGAGCCACCAGCACATCGTGACAAACCTTGCGCAACTCAAGAATGCCTTGCTGGTCGATCTTTGTTTCCAGCACGGCCTCATCCCGCTGGATGGTGTATTCCACAATACGGTTCAGATCTTCTCGTGAAGGATATTTCACCAGGATCTTCATCAGAAAACGGTCCAGCTGTGCTTCAGGTAAGGGATAGGTACCTTCCATCTCAATGGGATTCTGTGTCGCCATGACCAAGAAAGGCTGCTCCAGATGATGGGTGGTGGTTCCACTGGTGACGGTGCGTTCCTGCATCGCTTCCAGCAGTGCGGACTGCGTTTTGGGGGTTGCCCGATTGATCTCATCCGCCAGAACGAGATTCGAAAAGATCGGCCCATGATGGAACCGCAGGGACTTGCCTCCCCGGTCGTCGGTCTCCATAATCATGCTGCCGATAATGTCACCGGGCATCAGATCAGGTGTGAACTGGATTCGCGAATACTTCAGATGGAGCACTCGGGAAAGAGTCCGCAAAAGAGTTGTCTTCCCCAGACCCGGAACACCTTCCAGCAATACGTGGCCACCGGCAAGCAGACAGATGAGAACTCCATCCACCACATCCTGCTGTCCAACAATTACTTTCGCGATTTCCTGACGTACCTGATCCAGGCGGGAAACTGCTGCTTCGAGCACAGAGTCTGCTTGCACTCGTTCATTTTATCAGCGGGTTACATTCTCCTGACGGCTGTATTCAGGATCAGTGAATCGAAGCCTCAGTGCGGATGCTGAAAGACCATGTTGGTGGGCGTAATTCCGTGCTCCATGCAGTAATCCAGATAGAGCCGTCCATAGCTTTCGAGAATATATTGCGCCTCGTCATAACCCAGCTTGCGGGCAGTGGTGTCGATCCACGTCGAAGGCCCTTCGAGTTCGAAATAATCACCCACCGGAGTTTCATCCAGCGTGACGATTCCTGTATCGCCGTATCGCTGGTATTCCGTGCGGTACTTTTCGTAACGGAAGCGGATCTTGTATCCCAGATGTTCAAAGACGGTCAGTGCTGCCTGGGCAGTGGTGACTTCCATCTCTGATTCCACACGGGACTTGTGCCTGCTTTCCAGCGCATGTCCTTTGAAGGTGACAATGGCGCGTCCCTGTGCTTCACGCACACGCAACAACTCTCCTTGCGTCCGCAGTGTCTGATTATCTGTATCCAGCAGGACATTGGTTTCCAGGTGACGAGGAGTCACCACAGAAAATCCCTGGCTGGTCAGGAGTGTCACCGCCCATTTGGGAGTATGGACGCGCAGCTTAATTTCAGTTTCGATTCCGGTTCCGATTTTTCTATCCTACCCAAGCCCATCAGGAATCCGAAATCAGATAAGGAAAACAGGCGGAGGGGGAAGGGTGGCAATGCTTCCAACGACCTATTTCTTCCGTGGATTCAGCGTGCTATTCAGCTGTTCCGCTTTTTCCTGATGATCCTTCAGATCAGGAAGAGCTTTCTCCGCCAGTTCCTTCACAGCAGGGACTCGGGAATCCCGGGCCTGACGCTCATAGAACTTCACTGAATTTTTGTGTTCTTTCGTCAGCATGGCAACGTAAGCCTGGTCGAACTCTTCACCTGAAAGCTTCGACAGTTTTTCCTTAGACTTTTTGGCTTTGCGCGGCAGATCTGACGTCAGGGGAACATTGGCCTGCGTGGCAAAAGACTTCAAAGTTTCGTTCAGTTTTTCATGATCGTCCACGAGTTTTGCGGCCATATCTTTTACGGATGCAGAGGATGCTTTTTCCTGTGCCAGTTTTCCCAGTTCCACTTCAGTGGTGGACTGTTCCAGAGCTTCGCGGATGAATCGGCGATCTCCTTCCAGTGGATCAGCATTTCTGTCTGTCCCCAGAATTTCAGGGCTGGCCCCCGGTTGCGTCGTCTGTGCTCCGGGCTGTCCCGGTTGCTGCGAAGGAAACGGCGCCTGACCGCTATCCTGCGCAAAGAGTGGACTGCATAATAATGCTCCAGATAAAAGTAATCCGGGAAGAAGTGTCCGAGTTGTCACGCCTGTGAAGCGATTTTTCGTGCTTTCTGTCAACATTTGTAGAGACTCCTTTCTCATTCAGCAGCCATCCCGGCAGTGTGGCGGGGACTTCCGCTGAATGAAACAGGGGAATGCAATTCCTCTGCCAGTGACAGAAAAGCAAAGAGATATACAGTGGCTGTGAAGACGACTACAATAGAAAAAGTCTTCTCATGCGCCCGTAGCTCAGTCGGATAGAGCATTTGGCTTCGAACCAAAGGGTCGGGAGTTCGAATCTCTCCGGGCGCACCACTTTCCAACAACTTACAAGCCCTCTCCCTTAAGTGAATATTTGAAACGTCCGCCATGTGGTCGTTTAATCGCGGATGAATCGCGGATGGCAGGAGACCCCTCATGACGGAGAAGCGACCCTTCGGGCATTGGGCTGCTCCCGACCGGAAACGGGTCTGCCGACTGGAAGGCTACGAGGAAATCTTTCAGCCGTGGAACACTCACCACGTCTATCACTATCTGAAATGTTCCATCCTTGATCGACGCAGGCAGCGAGTAGAGGCCGGGAAGGGGGAGCGTGTGAGATGACCCCACACCTTCAGGAACGGAATGTGGTGCGGCAGGTCCGCGATCTCATGAAGGCTCACGACTGGCGCTACGTGCGGATACCTATTGCGATGTATGGCGATTCCGCGATTCCAAAATGGCTGAGTTGCACGCCTTTGTTATCCATTCAATCTGAAAGTCAGAGAGTCCACACCCAGACTCAAGGCATCTACCTCTGGCACGTAGAGTACGCCCCTGAGTTTTCGTCACTCAAAGCCAGTTTCCCAATTTCAGTTACATTTACACCAAAACCTTGTCTTTTTCGGTTTTCTCTGAACTGGCTGATTCTGATCCGCGCTTTCGCCTGGACCGCCATGCAAAGAGGCGACGTAGTGATAATGCAATACCGGTATAGGTGAGCACTACAGCTCCTGCTGAAGCGATTCCTGCAACTGTTTGGCCGGGCATCCCATAAAACTCTCCGGTATGAACAAAACGCAACCATGTTCTGGCTTTGCGTCCGGTGTTCAGATCATCATAAGATTCCTGGCTTTTGATTTCCGTACTCTGACGGTCATAAACAAGAGTTAGCTTTTTCTGAGGTTGACCTGCATATCCATGGTCGATCGCAAAGCTGACTGGAGCATCATCAGACGGAGGCAATCGTAATGAAACTGTTCGCCATCCATCGCTGTATCGCGATGCTTTCTCCATTAAGGTATTCAGACCGGCAAGGGACAGATTCTCCGGAGGTGAAGGAAGAGCACCCGGCCTGCCAGAACCACCAGACGGGTTGACAGAAACAGAACCATTTCCTGATTTTGATGCACTGTTCTTTTCTCCGTGCTTTTTCTTTTCTGGCTCCCCCCCTGCCTTTTGAGAAGAAGCTGGTGGAGACGGCACAGGAGTTCCTGTCATTGTGTAGACCAGATTGGATGCCCATGGAAAAGAAATCACGCACCCACTGGCCACGATAAAAACAAGAGGAATGAGCGACCAGATTCCGATCACGTTATGCCAGTTGAAATCACGGGCTTTGCCGGAAAGCCCTCCGCGAAACAGCGTAATTGCACGCACACTCACCTTTGTCCATACACGAGGAAGCCAGAGATAAGCACCACTCAGAACAATAAAAAGAAATGCAAGATTCGAGTAACCAGTAATGGCTTTTCCTGTGGGGCGTGAAGAATCAGTTGCCGCAAGCCAACGGTGCCAATCCGTAACGCTTCGAAAAAATGAACGCACCTGCAAATCTCCTGCACCAAGAAGCTCACCATTGGTAGGGTCCTGATAAATAATTTCGCGTCCAAAGCTCAACTGGACTGGCTTGGATGAATCAGGCTGAAATGTGATGGAAGAAGGGAATTTTTTCTGTTTTTCTCTGGCTTTTTCCAGCAGTGTTTCAACAGAAAGGGTTTTCCCTCCTTGAATGACGGGTAAG
Organism: Bryobacteraceae bacterium; assembly: GCA_037190045.1. Taxonomy (GTDB): domain Bacteria; phylum Acidobacteriota; class Terriglobia; order Bryobacterales; family Bryobacteraceae; genus JAPKYZ01. Next base: position 564,755 of record JBBCIQ010000005.1, read on the forward strand.
CTTCTCAGGTCAAACCAGGCGATCATTTGCTTTTCATATGTAAGTAAAACACCAGTCACTGACATGATCAGAATGACCAACCCTGCTATTACACCAGCAACCAAATGCAGCCAGAAAAGCACTTTACGGAACATCAATCACACCCCTCATCCACTCTGAAAATTTATCTACACCTTACGAATTGCAATTGTATTGCAAGTATATAGCACAGCACAGCAACTTCTCTCCATGTTGAATCATATATATCGCTGATTGAATTCAGGAGATTTCCACGAATTAAATCAATTCAAGCGACTGGCTAGTCAAGAAACTATAAATATTCGTTGATTTTAATTTGTTACGGCCGTATCATTTCATTTCACCCATGGTTTCTATTTCCTGGCTGCTTCTGACATACAAAGTTCCTCCGGAACCTGCGCCGAAGCGCATTGCCATCTGGAGGCGATTGAAAGGGATGGGAGCCATCTATCTCCAGAACGGAGTCTGCCTGCTTCCCAAAGCTGACGATCATGTTCGCAGGCTGAAGATGATCGAAAACGACATTCTCGAAATGAGCGGCACCTCCATCCTGCTTGAAGCAGTAGCCCTGGACAGATCGCAAGAGGAGAAGGTCATCTCCCGTTTCAAGGCTGATCGGGATGAACAGTACAAGGAGTTTCTGGGACGGTGTGCTGATTTTGAAGTGGAGATCGCAAAGGAGATCAAGAAAAAGAAGTTCACCTACGCGGAACTGGAAGAAGAAGATACTGACCTGAAAAAGCTCCAGAGCTGGCTGGAAAAGATCAAAAAGCTGGACTTTTATGGTGCCACGCTGGCTGAGGAAGCAACCACCCGGCTGAAATCCTGTGAAGCGATCCTGGATAACTACGCCCGTCAGGTCTTTGACGCTCACGACGAGAATCGATGACGCCGGCACCCTCTGCACAGGCGGGAACTATCCGGGGAATTCCCACAGGAATCTGGGCATTGGGTGTAGTTTCCATGCTCATGGATATCTCCTCCGAGATGATCCACGCATTTCTTCCTGTCTACATGGTGACGGTGCTGGGAACGTCTGCTATGTCCGTCGGCATCATTGAAGGGATTGCTGAATCGACCGCATCCATCACAAAGATCTTTTCCGGGGCGCTCAGTGACCGTTTGGGCAAACGCAAACTGCTGGCGGTGATCGGCTATGGACTGGCCGCGATCACAAAGCCCATCTTTCCTCTGGCCGCCTCACTGAACTGGCTGATTGCCGCACGTTTCATTGACCGCGTAGGGAAAGGCATCCGTGGAGCTCCCAGAGATGCACTGGTGGCTGATCTTTCTCCCGTTCATCTGAGAGGTGCCAGCTTTGGACTTCGTCAATCGCTCGACACAATCGGAGCGTTTACCGGACCACTCATTGCCATTGCCCTGATGTGGCTGACCAGTGGCAACTTCCAGACTGTCTTCTGGATCGCAGTCATCCCGGCTTTTCTGGCAATCGGTGTTCTGATCATGGGTGTCTATGAGCCGGATCGACCACAAGAAACACGAACAGTCCGCAATCCAATCCATCTGAACGAATTGCGCCGGATGGGTTCCGCCTACTGGTGGGTGTTGGTGATTGCTTCTGTGATGACGCTGGCTCGGTTCAGTGAGGCATTTCTGATTCTGCGCGCCCAATCCATTGGACTTTCGATGACATTCATTCCCATGGTGCTTGTGCTGATGAATATCGCCTACTCCCTTTCTTCGTATCCGGTGGGAATTCTTTCAGACCGTGTTAGTCGCACATCATTACTGGCATGGGGATTAGGAATCCTGCTGTTAAGTGATCTTGTTCTGGCACATGCGGACAACCTGGCATGGACCGGATTAGGAGTCATTTTCTGGGGCCTGCATATGGGATTCACACAGGGCATCATTTCCACGCTGGTTGCAGATGCTTCCCCCACTGAGCTGCGCGGAACAGCTTTCGGATTGCTGAATCTGGTCACCGGGATCGCCATGCTGATAGCCAGCGTTCTGGCCGGTGTACTGTGGGATTTCTCCGGACCCAAGGCAACATTTCTTACTGGGGCAGTATTTACGATGATCGCCCTCACCATATTTGTGGTTTACCGGACTCGGCTTGAATCTTCGCAGCCACGGAAGTAATCCTGATTTCTCTTTTGTAAATTAAAGCTCCTCTCGTAATACTCCGCACGCGACCATCACTATCTGCTGTACCGGATGAAGCAGTCTCATATGGAAGCCGGTTACAGGAGGTCCGTATGATCGAGGTCTCGTTGAATTTTCAGGAGCTTCACTGCATCCAGCAATATGACAATGGTGGTCCGTCAGAACCTTACATGTGGATCATCTTCTTCCACGCCGATAATTCCACCATCCAGAACAGTACTGGGGTAGTTGCCACTCAAAACATGATGGCGGGTATCAGTTGCCGGGGCATTTTTGAAGAAAATGTAAAGCCTGGAAAAACCATTCCCATTCCACCTCAACTTGGGAAATTCACCTTCATCGTCGACGAAGAAGGGTTTCCTGCTCCAGTGATCGGATCAGTATATGCCGTACTGGAAGAGAACGGAACCACCGACAGTCTGATGAGAACAGGGCATCGCGTCTTTGGAGAAGCATTTCATCAGGAGATCAACCAGCACGTTGCAAACAATCTCTCGGATCCCGCCCTCACCGACGACCAGAAGAAAAAAATGGGAGAAAGAATCGAAGATAAAGTATTCTCTGCCGTCCGGTCAGAAGCAGGTGTTCTGGAATATTTCCGCTCAAAAGATACAGTTATTGGATTTAATTCGGAATACTTTTCGTGGCCACTTCTTTCTCTGATCCTGGACCGGTCTAATGGAAACCCATACCCTCTCTCAAAGACAGTAAGAAAGGATAGAAAAGTTATTCTGAATCTGGGACCAACTGGATCGCGCATCATTGATGTTGTAGATGAGTATGAGATCCGGGGAACAATTACTGTTCGTCGCTATACGCCGCCTCAACCCCAACCTTGCCAGTCTGAACGCAATACCTTAAATTCATTGACTCAACAAGTAAAAGATCTGAAGGAGAATCTCAGGCAACTCCAGACAGAATTTGCGCAGGCACCCGGGCCGCAAAAAGCAGGATTTTCTGCCCAGATCAAGTTACTGAGAAAGGAACTTTCTGACGCAATCACTGCAGCAGAAAGGGCCCAGGAAGCCTACAAAAAGTGTCTGGACCGGAATCGCAACAGCACCCGAACACACTCAACAGATTTCCGGGAAATTCATCGATAAAGTTCTGAAAATTAGAGAATAATCAGCCCTCTTTTCTGTGATATATATGTCAGCGCGCGTATATCTCACTCAAAAGAGGGTCTGATCATGTCTTCCTTTTTGCGCTTTACTTTTACCTGTCTGCTTGGGCTGGTTTGTTTTGTTTCCGAAGCCCAGATTACAGGCTCTATCAACGGCACTATCGTGGATTCCAGCCAGTCTGCGATTCCGGGAGCCGCCCTGATTCTCCGAAATAACGACACCGGCGAAACCCGGCAGATTCAAAGTTCGGAACAGGGTTTCTTTAACTTCATTGACCTGGCACGAGGCCAGTACACAATCAACATTAAATCTGATGGCTTCAAGGAAGTTCAGCTTGGCCCACTGACCCTGAATGTCGGTCAACAGATGACAGTACATCCCCGGCTGGAGGTGGGTGCGGTTGCAGAAACAGTGGAAGTGCAGGGAACGCCCCCGCCCGTGGTGACTTCTTCCAGTTCTGTGTCGCAAGTGGTGGACAGTAAGAGAATTGAACAACTCCCCTTAAATGGCCGCAATGTACTTCAACTGGTATCCCTGATTCCCGGAGTGATCAACGCAGGCAACGGAGGACAAATGGGTGCCACGCAAGCAACCTTCAGCACTTCCGGCGGTCGCAATATCGACATGAACTTCACTCTGGATGGTGGCTATAACATGAACTCTTTCTATTCCATCGCCAACGAGTATCCCAATCCGGATGCGTTGCAGGAATTCACCACAACTACCAGAAACTATACGGCGGCCTTTGGCCGGGGCACATCATCCGTTGCAGCAGTCACCAAATCCGGAACAAATGCTTTTCACGGATCAGCATTTGAGTTTCTTCGGAATACCCAACTGGATGGTCGATACTTCTTTTCTGCTCATCGTGCCGACTTTAAGCGAAACCAGTATGGAGGAACAATCGGTGGCCCTATCGTCAAAAACAAGCTGTTCTTTTTCTTCGGCTATCAGGGAACAAAAGTAAGAGGGACACCAGACGACATCCGCTATCGTACTCTCAGTGATCTGGAACGAATGGGCAATTTTTCCGGACAAAGACCTGTCATTGATCCGGATACTGGCCTTCAGTTCCCAAACAACATTATTCCTACCAGTCGCATTCAACCATTCGCCACGAACTATCTGAACAACTACCTTCCCAGAGCAAACAGTGGAGCTGATTTCTACACATTCGCACCCACGGGCAACAGGCTGGATCAAAATCAATGGATTGGCCGTCTGGATTACTCCATCAGTGAAAAGGACAAGATAAACTTCCGTGCCTTCTATAACAATGTGCCGCAGGTGCAGACATGTGCCAATGTAGCTGCTGACTGGACCTGTAATCTTCCGACAACATTCCAGAACTACACCATTGGAGAAGATCACATCTTCTCACCCAATCTGATCAATACATTTCGCATCAGCTATGTACGCAGTGCATTCGGCATGCTGGCAAACAAAGACTTCTCACTCACCGGCATCGGTCTCCCCGTCAGTCTGGCGAATATTAATTCTGGCTTCGGACTTACAGGTCAGTCAACTCTGGGAATCTCAGGTTTTGTCTCAGCGGATACCGGTTATCCCACGCGTGACATCATGCCTACTACACACATTTCCAACAGCCTTTCGTGGAACAAAGGCCGGCACACACTCAGCTTTGGCTTTGAATATTACCGAAACAGGGTCAATGAACTGCAGAACTGGCTTTCAGGTGGAAACATCCAGTTCACAGGTGCAGCCAGCGGCAATGCGGCAGCTGATTTGTTGCTGGGCAGATTCAATTCATTCCGTCAGGTCACCGGACTGACTTCGCGCATTCGTCAGAATCTTCCATCTTTATATATTCAGGATGATTTCCGTATTTCCAGAACTGTCACGCTCAACCTGGGCCTGCGATGGGAGCCCTACAACGGATATGTTTCCGAAGATAACCAGATGATGCTATTTGCACCCGGACAACAGTCCACTGTCTTTCCCAAAGCACCAGCCGGGCTTCTTTTCCCCGGTGACAACGGACTTCCGGGAAGCATTGTCGGCAGCAGAATGAATAATCTGGCGCCTCGCGTCGGTCTGGCATGGGATGTTTTCGGTACAGGAAAAACTTCTATTCGTATCGGCGCAGGTAAGTTCTACGTTCCTTTGACACGAGGAATCAGCCTGAATCGGTTTACACTGATTCAGCCCTTCACAACAGACATTTCCGTATTCGGTGGATCGACAGCAAACATCTTCGCAGGGGCACCGTTCAATGGAGTGAGTCCCTTCCCACGGCCTCCGCTGGACCAGATCAAAAATGCTGATTTTGTACCTACGGCAAATGAAACTACATGGTCCTTACCTTTCAAAACTCAGTCAGATTATCAGTGGAGCTTCTCTCTGCAACAGGCTCTGGGAAATGAAACAGCACTGGAATTGAATTACATCGGTAGCACATCAAATCATCTGATGTCGTCGGTTGAATCCAACTATGCGATATACCAACCGGGAGTTTCTACCATTGGAAACACGCAGCAGCGACGCATGTATCCCCAGTTTGGCCAAATCAACAACACACTGAGCGCATTCAGTTCCAACTACAATGCGTTACAAACGGTTGTGAATCGACGTTTTGCCCGAGGTTTCTCGGTCATGGGTTCCTACACATGGTCAAAGGCACTTGGAGTAAATGTTTCTTCCGGTGAAGGAAGCAATGGACCCAGAAATCCGTATAACTATCGCTCAGATTATGGACCACTGGGGCTGGATCGAACACATAATTTCATCGTTTCGACACTCTGGGATCTACCTTTTGGAAAGGCAGATCGTCCACGCTGGGAACAGCTGCTGATCGGTGGATGGCAGATGAGTGGAATCGCAAATATGGTGAGTGGAGCACCGTTGACGATTCGCGCAGGACGCGACAACTCATTAACCGGCATCGGCGGGGATACAGCCGATGTGGTCGGTGACTGGCGTATCCATGGTGATCGCAGCAAACAGGAACAGATCGATGCATGGTTCAATACATCAGCATTTGTTCAGAATCCTGAGGGAACTTTCGGCAATACAGGCTTGGGGATTCTACGTGGACCTGGAATGTGGAATGTAGATTTCTCGTCCCAGAAGACGTTCCGGATTACAGAGAACCAAAGGCTGGAATTCCGGGGGTCTTTCTATAACCTGTTTAATCATGCAAATCTGGGCAATCCGAACACAACCCAACTCAACTCAATCTTTGGAAAAATCACTTCGGCGAGTACTCCAAGAGTGATTGAGCTTGCACTTCGGTATGCATTTTAGACTGACATAAATTCAATGCAGTGAGATTTTCACCAGATAGACTACAATTCTGTTCGAACTAGTTGTTAGATTCCAGACAGAATCGAGGGTATTTTGCGAAATCTCACTGCTGTTTTTATTGCCTCCTTTTTTCTTGTTTCCTGCTCAGGCAAGAAAGAGATCAGTACAGATGCTGCTGCAGCTGTTCCCGTCCAGATAGAAAAAGTTCACCATGCAGAAGAGACAGAAACCATTTCTGTCAGTGGATCTGTTGTTGCTCAAGGATCGCCTTCCGAATTGGCCTTTCTGGTATCCGGAAAAGTTATCCAGGCGGGCCCGCGAGAGGGAGATTTCGTCCGCAAAGGTCAGGTACTGGCCGTTATTGATCCCATAGATTATCAACTGGCCCTTGCCGCTTCACAGGCTCAGAGTGCTGCGGCCCGGGCTGTTCTGGCTAAAGCTGAGGCACCCGCACGCCCCGAACAACTGGAGCAGGCCAGAATTTCATTTGAAAGAACCTCCGATGAATACAAGCGCATGAAGATGCTGTTTGATGCAAAAAGTCTGGCTCCGAATGACTTCCAAAAGATCCAGGCTGCTTACGATTCATCCCGCCAACAGTATGAAATGGCCCAGATGGGCGCACAAAAAGAGGACAAAGCACAGGCAAAGGCAACATCTGATCAAGCTGAAGCAGCTGAAAAAATCGCACGGAAGAGACTTGCAGATACCACTTTGCATTCTCCACTTGACGGTTTTGTCACACGAAGAGGAGTGGAAGTTGGCGATACTGCGGCACAAGGCCGTCCAGTTTATGAAGTTGTCCCTCTCAACCCTGTAGAGGTGAATGTTGGAATACCGGAAACGGATATCCGACTGGTGCGCATTGGGCAGAAAGCTACCATCCGAATTCTGTCTCTTCCTGACCAGAAATATGAAGGAACCATTCGTGTGATTAACGTTGCTGCCGATCCCAATACACGAACTTTCATGACCCGAATTACAGTTCCGAATCCGAAGCAAGTACTTCGCCTTGGCATGATTGCCGAAGCAAGAATCAACGGAGACCGCAAGGTTCAGATTATGACTGTCCCGGGAGAGGCCATCGTGAAAGATCCACAGGGAGCACCGATTGTTTATACCTATTTCCCCGACCAGAAACGTGTTTACGCAAAACGGGTGGAAATTGGATCAGTCTATGGAAAAGAAATTCAAATCAAAAGTGGATTGGCTGGAGATGAATCAGTAGTAGTTGGTGGTCAGAACAGACTCAGAGATGGACTTCTGGTGGAAGTTTCTTCAGGTGGCAGAGAATGAACCCGATCAAGGCGTCCCTTCGTTATCCGGTGATCACACTGGTATTGACTGCGATTGTAGTAGCTGCTGGTGTCCATGCGTTTCTGGAAATGCCCCGGATGGAAGATCCGGATATTACGATCCGAACCGGTCTTGTCATGGCAGCATATCCAGGCGCCACTACTGAGCAGGTGGAAGAGCAGGTGACCAAACCGCTTGAAAAGCAACTCTTCAAGTTTCCGGAGATTCGCAAGGAAAAGACTTACTCCACATCCCGTCCAGGAATGGTTTTTATCAATGTCGAACTGGAAGACTACGTCAGTCAGGCTGATGTTTTCTGGGCCAAACTTCGGCATGATCTGAATGAAGCACGGATGACAGTTCTGCCTTCCGGTGTGCAGGGACCAATTGTCAATTCAGATTTCGGCTCTACCGTTGCGCTATTGATTGCCATCCATGGTGAACGTTATGGGTACAGGGAGCTGAAAGACTACACCGACAAGATTCAGGATGAACTTCGTGGGATCCGTGACATTGGAAAAATGGCCACATATGGTGAACAGAGTGAACAAATTCTGATTACCAGCTCACTGGAACGGATGTCTCAATACCTTGCTAATCCATTGAGGATTGCACAGGCATTGCAACAGAGAAATATCATCCAGCCCTCTGGAAATTTCAGATCAGACAGTTCAAAGATCCCCATGCGGACGTCAGGTGTTTTTACTTCTGAAGATGAAGTACGTCATGTCCTGGTAGATGTTTCACGAACAGGTCAGCCTGTTTACATCAAAGATTTTGCCGAAGTAGAGCGACGTTATCAGGACCCCACATTTCTGGTGCGCTTTGATGGCAAGCCAAGTATTCTCCTCTCAATTGAAATGCAGAAGGGGAAAAACATTGTCCATCTTGGTGAAAAGATCGACGAAGTGATGGGAAGGCTGAAGACCGTTCTGCCTCCGGATCTTCATCTTGATCTGATTGCGAACCAGCCGGAAGTTGTCGAAAAGGAAATTGAGCAGCTTAGTCATGAATTCATGCTGGCAATCGGCTCTGTTGTGCTGGTCACTTTAATTCTTCTGCCTTTCCGCGTGGCAGCCATTGCAGCTTTGGCAATACCTGTCACAATGTGCGCCACTCTGGCTGTCCTGGATGCCATTGATATCCAGCTTCATCAGGTAACAATTGCGGCGCTCATCGTTGTACTGGGTATCGTTGTCGATGATGCCATTGTGATTGCGGACAACTATGTAGAACTTCTGGATCGGAAGGTTCCCCGAAGTGAGGCTGCATGGAAAAGTGTGACGGAAGTACTTGTACCAGTTCTGACAGCAACGCTGACAATCATCTCATCCTTCCTGCCTTTGTTGATCCTCAGTGGATCTTCCGGAGAGTTTATTTTTGCACTGCCGGTAACGGTTGCAGTGGCATTGTCAGTTTCGTTTATTGTGGCTATCTTCCTGACTCCCCTGCTCTGCCGAACAGTGATCAAAAAGGGCCTTCATGACCATGAAGCAGAAGGAGCTCCGAAAAAGTTCTCGCTTCTCGACAAACTTCAGGATTTTTACAACAGTGCGATTGTCATGCTGATGGGTAGAAAACCACTAGCGATTCTGCTAGGAATCGGAGCTGTTTTAGCAGGTGGATTCATGTTCAGTATGGTTCCGCAACAATTCTTCCCTGCAGCGGAAAGAAATCAGTTCGTCATCGATGTCTGGATGCCACAGGGAACAAGAATTGAAAAAACAGATGAGGTTCTTCACAAAATAGAAGGTAATCTTCGAAGCAACAAGGAGATAGTTCATTACGCAACATTCGTCGGGCAGAGTGCTCCACGGTTTTACTACAACGTGAATCCGCAACAACCGGATGGAGCTTATGGACAAGTTGTGGTCAACACAACTTCAGCAGACACCACACCTTCACTTGTTTCCAGCCTGCGGAAAGAACTGGCAGCTTTAACACCTGATGCAATGATTGTCGTCAAAGAACTGCAACAGGGTTCTGTGATGGAAGCGCCCATAGAAGTACGTATTTCCGGTGAAGATATACAGGAGCTTAAGCAGATTGCGCGGAAAGTGGAGGATATTTTCCGGACTGTTCCCTTCTCTCAACTGGTACACAACGATTTTTATAACGACTCATATCGTGTAGATGTCGATGTCAACACTGAGCTTTCCAATCGCCTGGGACTCACCAATGCCAGTGTTTCCCAATTGCTGGCTGGAGGTTTTGATGGAGCACCTGTCAGCACTTACTGGGAAGGTAATCGCCCTATCACAATCACGATGAGACTGGATGAGAACAGACGAGAGAATTATTCAGACGTCAGGGATGCATACATTACTTCCCGGCTCACCAATGCCAGCGTTCCCCTACGATCCATCGCTACGCTTGAGCCTGAATGGCAGACAAGTCGACTTGTCCGTAGGAATGGAGTCCGCACAATCACTGTTCGTGCATTTGTGCAAGAAGGCTATTACGGGACAGAGTTACTCAAAGCCACAGACAAACAGATCAGCGATCTCAATCTCCCGGAAGGCTATTCCATCTCATATGGAGGAGAAAGATCAAATAGTGGTGAAACGTTTCCGCAGATGGTGACCGCTCTTCTGATCAGTGTAGGAGCCATTTTTCTCATCCTTCTGATTCAGTTCCGAAATATTTCCGAGCCACTGATTGTCATGTCTTCGATTCCGATGGCGCTGCTAGGTGCAGTACTCGGCCTGCTGGTTACCAATAATCCATTTGGATTTACAGCATTCATGGGGTTAATCAGCCTTGCTGGAATTGTTGTTCGAAACGCCATCATTCTTGTTGACTACATCAATGAAAAGATTCGCGAGGGTCATAGTCTGGAACAGGCTGCAACGGAAGCTGGCGAACGTCGATTACGCCCCATCTTCCTCACCACTATGGCCGCTGCAGTCGGAGTTACTCCGATGATTCTCTCCGGATCAAGTTTGTGGGCACCACTGGCCAGTGTCATTGCATTCGGATTGATCTTCTCCATGTTCTTCACTCTGATGGTTGTTCCCGTTCTGTTTGTCATTGTGAGATCCAGATTGATGCCATCGGCGCCCACAATAACAGCAGCCATCATTCTGATGTTTATCTCCTCTGGCAATACTCTGGCGGCTCCCAGAGAGATCACCCTACCTGAAGCTGTGAACATCGCCCTGCAGCAAAGTAGTGTTGTCAAGATTGCCAGAGCAAAGGAAAGGGAGAACCAACAGAAGATTGTTACAGCAAGAGCAGACTATTTTCCGCAACTGAATGGTGATGCGTTTTATCACCAGGTAATGAATCGACAATCCATTGAAATCCCGGCAGGAAGTCTTGGAAATGTCCCCGGACTGGGGCCTCTGCCCTTAGCTCCGCTTCAGCTTTATCAGGGAGCAAATGGCCTCCTTTTAAGTAACGCCACTCTTGGGCAGCCGCTAACGCAGCTATTCAAGATCAGAGGCGCAAACAGAATTGCCAGTAATGATCTTCGTACAGCAGAACTGGATCGAAAAAAAGTAGAAACAGAGATCGCGTTCGCTGTACATCAGCTTTATTACGGCATCCTCGCAGCTGAAAAATCCAGAAATGCTGCCATTGCCCAGGTAACCGCAGGAGAAGCTTCATTGAAAGAGGCCCAGGATGCAGTGGATGCAGGCAATGTACTGGAAGTCGCATCGCTGGGCAGAAGAGCATTACTACTTCAGGCAAAGCAATCCCGTCTGGCTGCTGAAAATCAGATTGCCGATTTCATGATTGAGTTGAATCAGCTTCTGGGATTCGCCTTGAATACGGAACTGAAGTTGGCAGATGTTCAGCCAGCACAGACTCCAATTGCAGCAAGAGATCAATATCTACAGTCTGCACTCGCCGATAATCCTGAGATCCAGGCAGCACAAGAAGCAGTGGAAAAAGCGAAGAACGCAGTTTCTATCGCCAGATACGATTACATTCCGGAGGTAGGTGTATTCGCACGATATACCTATCAGAATGGAATCCCATTCCTCGCTCATAATAATGGATCATTTGGAGTTCAGATGAACTGGAAGATCTTCGACTGGGGAAAAAGAAATGGCGTCATTGGCCAACGAAATGCTCTGTTAGAGCAGGCTCAGGAGAATCTTCGTCGGTTAAAGGATTCTGTGGCAGTGGAAATAGAGAAGGCTTATCGCAAAGTGGAACGGACACGACAGATGGTGGAAGTTGCCAACGAGGCACTCGCCCTTCATCTGGAAAATGAACGGCTCAGCGAGAACAGGCTCAAGGCTGGAGTGAGTTCATCCGCCGAAAGCGCGGCTGCTGTTGCAGCCACGCGTAAAGCAGAAGCGGATGCACTTCAGGCCCGGCTGGCATATCATCTGGCTCAGGCTGAACTGGAGAAAATATCGGGGGCTGTATCCCGTTAACTCAGGCTGGAGAAACCCAGAAGGGATCTCCAGCAGGAACCGCTTCAATAGGCACTTCAGAAATGAATGTCTTCAGCCATTTTGCGCAATAAGTCATTCCCGGATCTTCTGATGGGGCATGCCCCAGGATAATGAGTGCCTTTTTCTCTCCGGCTGCAATTGCATCCTGAATGTACGAAACACTTTCCCACTCATTAGCTTCCCCAATGACAAGGACATCTGAGTTGCGCAGAGAACGGATTGATGGCTGAAGAGTGGTAGATCCTGCCATGATCGTTACTTTTCGAACGGCCAGTTGAGGATCTCCAATTACACGAGTGGACCGGGAGTTAGTCTTTGTGCGAAGTTCGCGGGCCAGGGATGAAAGTGTTGTCTGTGGAACCGAAAAATTTCGCAAGCTTTCACCATCTCTGTATTTTTCCCAACCCAGATCTTCAATAATTCCTGTCTGGATACCATCCGGTTTCATCATGTGCCAATGATCGTGAAAACGAAAAACAACAAGATTGTTTTTTCGGATAAAGTCCTGTTTAGCCTGGAATATTGGATCATCTTTGAACTGTTCCGTTTCATCCCGGTGGTTCCAGAAGGTGGGTTCATGCGTCAGGATCAGGTTCATCTTCTTCGCTGTTGCACGCTTCAGGACATCAAATGTTGACATGAAGGAAGTAGCAATCCCAGTGACCGTGGTTTCGGGGCTACCGGTCTTAAAAGTGTCCACGGTGTTTTCCCGCCACTGCACTCCGGTTTTTTCCCTGATCCGAGCGATGAGTTGACCCGCGGTGACGCTATTTTGAGCAAATGCAGATGTGTTCGCGGCAATTATTCCGGCACCTGCCAGGGGCATGATCTCTCGCCTTGTGAATTTTTCCATATGAATGAATACCTTCCCTTGAGTTTGGCAATTCCTTTGCTTAACAAGATAGCGAAAGCAAGGAGGGAACGAGATGCTCTATTACTCTCTCGTATTTTTAGTCATTGCAATCGTTGCAGCTCTGTTTGGATTTGGAGGCATCGCAAGCACCGCCAGCAGCATTGCACAATTTCTCTTTTTCCTGTTTATTGTGTTGTTTCTGGTCAGCCTGGTTATGGGAAGGAGAAGGGGACCTTCGTGAAAGATTTTCTGAGTTATGAAAAAAAGAGCTGCTGAAAAGCAGCTCTTTTTTTTACTATTACTAGTCTTGATTATTTCTTGCGTGTTTTCTTCTTCGTAGATGATATAGATTTTTCTGCACCGAATGATCCAATTGAAACCACATGGGATTCAACGAACCAAAGCATTTTATCCACTTCTCTGGAAATTTGAGTAAAGAGGTCAGCTGTATCCGCATCGCCGGCCTTATCTGCTTCATCAATAGCAGATCGAACCAGAGTGGCATAGGCACCCAATGAATCCGCCAGCGCAATCGCGTGCTTACGATCTTCTGCGATTCCCAGGGGGTATTCTCTCAAGGATGTTGCACGAGCTGACTGCCTTAAAGTACCAGAGACTTCTCCACCCAGCTGTCCTGCTCTCTCTGCAATATCATCTCCCCATGGGAGTGCGTCCTGTGACACTTTATCGAAGAGTTCATGCAATGCCATGAAGTGAACTCCACGAACGTTCCAGTGGGCTTGTTTTGCATGAGTATAAAGATCCAGTGTTGCTGCAAGAGACTGATTCAGCAGCCCAATCATCTGTTTCCGAACTTTTTCCGGAAGGTTATTTCGTGTTTCGATCATCCGCATAGGAAGAATGGTTGCATTTTTGCTGCCTGATTAAAAGAGGCCTGTTTTTTGCAGCATAAAATACTCAAAAATACGAAAAGCTATGTAAATATTTCACAGCTAGAGAATCAACCCTACTTTTATCAGGTAAAAATTTCGGAGGTTTGTTGAAATGCACGTACTCGTTGTCGACGACGAAAGAGAGCACCGTCAATATCTTGCGGATCTGATCGAATCCTGGCAGCACAAGGTAACCGTCGCATCTGATGGTGCTGAGGCACTGAATAGTGCCGTCAACCGATCCCCGAATGTTATTCTTACCGACCTGAAAATGCCCCGTGTGGATGGAATAGAGCTGCTGAATCGATTAAAAGCAGAAAACCAGACACCACCTACTATTGTGATGACTGCCTTCGGCAGTCTGGAACTGGCGTTAAAAACCGTTTATGAGCATGGTGCATTCTGGTTTGTAGAAAAACCGGTCAGTCCGGAGAATTTGCGCATCCTGCTGGAAAGAGCTGGACAGCAAAGCAGACTGGTCAATGAAAATGCTGAGCTCAAACGTCAACTGAGTTATCAAGGGGTTGTCGGAGATATGGTGGGAAATTCTCCTGTCATGCGGGAGATCTTTGCTGCCATTCGTCAAGTGGCCCCCAGCAACGCTGCAGTTCTGATTACAGGTGAGAGTGGTACAGGAAAGGAACTTGTTGCTCGTGCCATCCATTCACACAGCAAAAGAAGCGATCAACCTTTCGTTGCCCTGAATTGTGCAGCATTGCCTGAATCTTTGATGGAGAGCGAATTATTTGGGCATGAGAAGGGTTCCTTCACTGGAGCGATTGAAAGACGGATCGGAAGCCTGGAACAGGCGGATGGAGGAACACTCTTTCTTGATGAACTGGGTGAAATGCCCATGGCGATGCAGGCAAAACTTTTGCGTGTACTGGAAGACTTCACCTTTCGACGGGTTGGGGGAAAACAGGAACTAAAAGCAAATGTCCGGATTGTGGCCGCTACCAACCGTGATCCATTAGCTTCAATCAAAGAAGGAAAATTACGTGAAGACGTTTATTATCGTTTAAATGTATTTCGCATCCATCTTCCCCCTCTCCGGGAGAGGATTGATGATATTCCCTTAATCATTGATGCCATTCTTCATAACTTGAATCAGAAGCATGGAACCCGTATCTCTTCTGTAGCGGAGGAAACGCTACATGCACTTTCCTCTCGCAGGTGGGATGGAAATATCAGAGAGCTTCGCAACATTCTGGAACGCGCAAGTATTCTTGCGAACTCAGGAGCCATCCAACCTGAACATCTGACATTTGGATGGAACGCAGAACATCCAGATTCAGGAAAACAGCAATCAATAACGCCTTCCGTTAACGGAGCATCTCCTAAAATTCAGGCAGGGATGACAATAGATCAGGCAGAAAAGCTACTAATCCAGGCAACCCTGGAAATGACACGCAATAATAAAACAAAAGCTGCAAACATTCTGGGAATCAGTGCGAAAACACTTCATTCCAAACTGAACCAATATCGCTCAGAAACAGAATTAGTAACGGAAGAAATGAATAAAGCATGATGAACGGCCTGATTCATTCTTTCGCTCACGATCTGAGATCTCACTTGAGAACAGCATCCACACGATCTCAGCTTTTGCAGCGAACATCCCCGAACATCTCGGAAAAGGATCGCTTATTCTTGCAGGAGATTGTCCAATCGATCTCCTCTATGGATTCTCTGTTGAGTGCTTTCTCAAGGTATGTGGAAGTATGCGAATCCACAGAATCTCCCACTCAACTTGTCTTCCTGGATCTTGCAGTGCGGGGAGCATACCTGAAAATGAAACCCATGTATGAAGTGAAACAAGGGAGGATTAACATCCCGGAGAACATCTCACGCCTACGTGTCCCTCCCTGTACACAGGAAGTTCTGACTGAACTTTTAACGAATGCCTTGAAGTTTCAGGGGAGCACGTCACCTGTTGTTCAAATCGCGATTGAAGCAAAGGATACGTTAAAAATCAGCGTCCAGGACAATGGCATAGGAGTAGACCCTGAGTATCAAGCGGAGATATTTCGGCCATTTGTTCGGCTACACAGCAAAGATGCTTATCCAGGAAATGGACTTGGATTGGCAATTTGCTCAGAACTACTGAGAAAAACTTCAGGGACTCTGACAATAGAATCCGAATCCGGTTCCGGATCTACACTAACTTGTAGTATTCCATTTCAGCCAGAAAATCACGCAGAGATCTGACGAGGAGGCAACTGGACGAACTTCATCCAGAAATCCTCTATTGCATGGATCTTCTGGAAAAAATCATCCATATGAACAGGCTTCGTGATGTAGCAATTAGCATGAAGCCTGTATGACTCGAGAATATCTTTTTCCGCGTTGGATGTTGTCAGAACAACTACCGGAATATGTTTTGTTCTCTCATCAACTTTGATTTCGGCCAGCACAGCCTTTCCGTCTTTCTTTGGCAGATTTAGATCCAGAAGAATGAGATCGGGCTGAGTCACATCGCGATAAGGTTCTTCCTGAAGAAGGTACTGAATGGCCTGTTCTCCGTCTTCAACAACATTGACGTTATTGACCATCTGCCATTCCTGAAAAGCAGCTTCCAAAAGCCCTACGTCGCCAGGACTATCGTCGATGACCAGAATTTCCAGAGGTTGGTAGTGATGTTCCATCCCAATGTCCTGATTCTCCCTCAATTTCATCCATCACATCAGAATCCCATGGTTGAGAGTCTGGTCCTTTGATGGGCAAGGAGAACGAGAAAACAGATCCGGTGTTTGGAGTTGAAGCTACCCATATACGTCCATCATGCAATTCCACTACCTTACGGGCAATCGCAAGACCAGTACCGGTACCGGGAAATCTTCCCCGGGGATGGAGTCGCGCAAATAACTCAAAGATTGAATCAGCATGCTTCTGATCAAAACCAATCCCGTTATCCTTTACAGAAATAACCAGTTCTTCATTCACGATTTTGGAAGAAACTTGAACCAGCAGAGGGCGGTCCGGATGCCTGAACTTGATGGCATTGGAGAAAAGTCCACGAAAAACTCGCTCTATCTGGTGCTTATCACCAACGATGGATGGAAGCTCATCTATTTCAATGGTTGCCTGATACTCCTGAATCATCACATCCAGATATGTGCGCGCTAATCGAGCCACATCACTCAGCGAAATTTCCCTAAAAACTCCATGCTCAAAATGGATGGAGGAGAAAGACAGTAAATCATTGATGAGATCCTGCATGCGCTGGGCATTATTGATCGCATATTGAATGTACTGATTGGCAGTTTCATCCAGTTTGCCAGTGTACTTTCTGGACAACATGGAAACATATCCGCTTATCAGACGAATCGGTTCCTGAAGGTCATGGCTGGCGCTATAGGCAAATCTTTCAAGATCTGCATTGGAGCGCTTTAATTCCCGCACTGCTTCCTGCAACTCAGAAGTTCTCAGCTGGACTCTTTTTTCCAGTTCCTGATTCATCTCCTCCATTGCCAGATTGGCTGATTCCCTGACTTCTGCATAGCCCTCATAAAGTTTTGCTCCCCATAAGGTCAATAGAAATGTCACTCCAATCAGACCAATAAATACAATGATTAAAATGCTTTCTGCATTCCGTAGCTTTTTTTCATGCAGGAGAATTTCTTCCCGAGCTTTTGTTTCAACATCCCGAGCCAGGTTGATCATGTTTGCAACGTCTGCGCTTCGCCGCTCAAATTGAGCCATAACCTTGGAAAACTCCTGGTTATTATCCAGAATGATGTCCAGACTCCGAGCACTTTTCGTAATCAGCCGGTGAATTTCTCGTGCATCACTCCGATACAAAGCATCTTTGGCAGTAAGCGCTACTAGCTGCTCTGCCCGTTTCTGGATGGCAGTTGTATGTTGGCGAAGGGAATCAAGCTGGGCATCAGGAGTTCCAATCAGAACAGCTTTTTCATCAATTGCCAGTTCGGACAACTGGAGAGAAAAAAGATGAATAGACTCAATGACATTCCTGCTATATGTAATTTCAGATTGGTGCTTTCGGTATTGATGGGCAAGAATCGATACACCAATAGCTAATACAGCACCCATGACAATGGTGATGATATGGACTCGTTTTGCTTTCTTGCGGAGTCGTTTGGGCATATCGATATGAAGTTAAATGCTTTTCACCAATTTGCAAAATACTTAGGAGACGGCTCATGCGAACCGTCTCCCATTTTCTACTATAAATCTCGTTGAAATTGGTTTTATGTTTTACTCAGGAAATCATCCAACTGCTTCTCGGCTTCTTCTTTTGCAATGCCGTAGCGCTCCTGCAGGCGCCCTGCCAAAGCATCACGCTTCCCGGCTGCAACAGTTAAATCATCATCAGTGAGCTTTCCCCACTGCTCTTTCACTTTTCCTTTTGCTTGTTTCCAGTTGCCTTCAATCTGTTCCCAGTTCATTTTATATCCTCGCTTTTTGGCTATTCTTTAAACTTTGAGCAATCCATAACAACCTATCTTTTCATCCTCATTTTCATGAGAAAAATCGGTTTTTTTGTTTTGCCTCTACTTTCTTGTCTAAGAGCAAGTGGAATGCCAAAATGAATATGATGGATTCAGAAGGAATGCTTTAAAAGCTCGTTACCTTTTGTAGCTTTTATCTATTCATCAAGTAATTTTGATTCGAATGCGAGCACCAAATGTACTTTATTATCGTTGCCGAGGATGATCCGGGAGATCTTTTTCTGCTCAAAGAGGCGATAGATGCTCAAAAAATTCCGCATGAAGTTTCCTCTGTTAAAAATGGTCCAGAGTTACTTCATTTAATTGAGGAAGTATGCACGAAAGCGAATCGCCCCAGTCCTGATTTAATTGTTCTGGACTGGACTTTGCCGAAGTCGAATGCAGCGGAAATGTTAACTGAGATGCGGGACAGTGATTTATGCAAGAACACACCTATTCTGGTGATGACATCATCCGCATTTTCTGAAGTCCGAATATTGGCATTCCGTTCAGGAGCAACTTGCTTCATTCAGAAACCGACAGATTTAGATGAATATCTGAAGATCGGAGAAATCATTCAGGATTTGTTGAAAAGTGGTTCCCATCAGGAACTTGTTTGCAGATATGCAGAAAATGCGAAGTAGTTTTTGGATCTTCCAATAAAAAAGGAGCAGGTGACTACCTGCTCCTTCTACATTTACCCCAAATGAGTCATCTAATAGGTCATTGATCGGTTGACTGGTTTATCAGTGGCTGCAAAGTCAGCTGATGCTTCGGAAGTAGACGCGATATCCTCTCCTCCACAACGTTCCAGGATCTTCTTGGCCCGCTCTTTCCATTCGTCACTGTCGCAATGAACAGAAAGCAGCAGACCACCATCCCGAATCCGTCCCTCATAGCGCTTTGCTTCGTATTCAGGAATTCCCATTCCGATCATGCCACCTGTCACGCCTCCGACAGCTGCCCCAGCACCAGCGCCGGCAAGCGCAGCCATAATCGGGCCTGCAGCAATAAAGGGTCCCAATCCTGGAATCGCCAATGCACCAATTCCTACCAGCCAGCCCAAGGTTCCGCCCAGAATTGCACCAGAGGCGCCTCCAGTTGCAGCTCCCTCAGGTGCCTTGCTTGCCTTCTCATGTGCGAGATCTTTATTTCCGATGTTTTCAGGTAAAAGAACCGAAATATCCGCAGCGCGGAAGTTCCCCAGCCGCAATTCATCAATTGCAGATTCAATATCCATTCGGTTCTTGAAAATTCCAAATACGGCAATATTTTTACTCATCATTTCCTCCGTGATGCTTGTTGATTTTTTAAGTTATTTTTCGCTGACAACCTGAATGTCGTTAATGACCTTTGCACTTCCCGCTACCTGCTGAGCAACGGAAAGAACCTGCTGCTTTTCAGCCTCACTTCGTACGGGACCTTTTAATGTGACGACACCCTTTTTGGCAACTATCTTAATGTTGTGAGCATAAACAGACAGGTCAGAATTTTTCGTAATTTCCCGTCTGATTTTTTTTGTGAGCTCAACATCATTTTTGGCATTGCTTTGATCTTCTGCAGTTGTGGAATGATCTGCATGTTGGTTTGCCTTTGTATTATCTGCCTGCGGACCAGCAATCAGAGCTAATCCAAGAATCGGAACCAGAGCAAAAACTTTTTTCATATTGCCTCCTTGTCAGTGCTCACTACAAAGAAAAGAATGCAAGCCACAGGCCATTTGTTTATATAGGCCATTTACTGAATATGTACGGGCTTTTGATCCAGAGATTCCGTCATAGTTTCACAGCGACGGGAAAGTCTCACCAGGAGATCAGAAATTTCGTAATTCTGAGTCGTGTCTGATCGATCGATTATTTTATGGATCTGACGAGCTAAGGCTGCGATGCTGCTTTTTAATGCTTCACAATGCGAGGGGCAGTTCATCGACCCGATGGGATAGTCCGGTAATGCAGACTGCTGGAATACTTCGCGTGCAGTTCCATGCACAGCTCTTCCTGAACTGCAAATGCTTTCGGCAATTTCATCAGCTGTCAGATTAGCTATTCGTGCGGTTTCACTAAACAGCAAAACAAATTCCTTGTCCTGCATCTGACGTGCTCTCCAGCATGCGTGAACAAAGTGAGAGTGAAGATCGAGGGTTGTGGCTAAAAGAATGTTGAGGTAAATTCCGACTTCATCACGAGGAGGGAGTTGATGACCGTTTGAGATTTTCTGCAGCACCATTTTTTACGTTGGTGCAATCAAACGGCCATCCCTACTTTTGGATTACAACAAATGATTAGAATCTATAAACCCAAGCGGTTTAATTTTTTATGCAGACTCTTATTCAGGAATGATGAAAACATCGCCCGGATGAATTAAATCCGGATTTTTGATGCTGGGGTTTGCCTGAACAATCTTTTGATAGTCACTGGCTTTTCCGTAAAATTGTTGCGCAATTTTTCCTAAAGTGTCACCTTTAACCACGGTGTATGTCCGCTGAGGAACAGGAAGACTTCCATCAATCGTGAGATCTGCGGAGAGATCCGAATAGGACGGATCAATCTTTTTGATCTCATTCCAGATATCGTTCTTGACTGCTTCATTGGGAACTGCACCCCGGATCAGCAGTTTTTCATTTTCCACATGGACGTTCTTCAGGCTGGCACCTTTTGCCTTCGCCAGATCGATTGCTGGCTGGTATTTTGCTTTTAACGCTTCAAAATCGGCCATTTTTCCTCCTCCTTCTAGTAAAACAGATACTTCTTCCACTGGTCATCCGAATGTCCCATCAGACGCATCAGATGCCTGGATGTATGCATGGAAAAAGGACGAGGAAGACGCAGCAGTTTCATTCCCGCTTCTTCTGGGGTCCGGTTCCCTTTGCGGTTATTGCAGGGATGACAGCAGGCCACCAGATTTTCCCATGTCGTCCCTCCGGCACGGCTTCGTGGAATTACATGATCCAGAGTCAGCTCTCCTGACGGGGTAATCTTGTGGCAATACTGGCACGTATAGCGATCCCGGATCATGATGTTTTTCCGGGACAGGGCGCGGCTCTGATGCGGAATCCGTCGGTATTCCAACAGGCGGATGACACTGGGAAGCTGCGTGGCATTACGGGCAGAAGAAACCTGATGAAGAGTCAACTCTTCTGCAGAGGCAACTCCCTTGAGAACCAGCACCAGTGCACGACGTGCTGCACAGATATTGATCGGTTCATAACTTGCATTCAGCACAAGCACGGGCTTATGCAGCCTGTCTTTTTGATGACGTGATTTTGAATGATGAATGCTTGCTTGCATAAATCGTTAAAACACTCCTGAAGAAACAGCCTTGGTCTGATGTGATGAAGTTGGATAGGAAACAAGCATTGATGGCATTCGCCGATCAACGCGGGCCAGAGTCAGAACTGTGATGCGGGCAGTTCCCTGTTTCCGCAAAACTTTCGCTGCCGCTGATACCGTTGCGCCTGTAGTCAGGACATCGTCAATCAGCAAAATTTTCTTACCCTGAATATTGGTATCCGATACCTGAAAAGCACCCTGAACATTTTTGCGACGCTGAGACAATGTCAGTCCGGCCTGCACGTCGGTGCTCCGAATTCGCTTCAATGCAGGTATAACCGGAACTCCCAGACGTCGGCCAATCTCCCGGGAAAGAAGCTCTGATTGATTAAAACCTCGAAGTAATTGCTTCTTCCAGTGCAGCGGCATGGGTACAACCAGATCAAACTGTTCCTGTGAAGGAAGCCCCCGGACCATCATCCTGGCCAGCGGCTCCGCCAGTGTCTTTATCCGTCCGTATTTGAAAAGGTGGAGAAGGCGAGCCAGAGACTGATCATAGGAACCGTAACTATAAACACGGTCAAAATATGTTTCTCCCGTCCGACAAAGTGGGCAGATCCCATCAGGACGTAGCGGAAAATCGTTCAGGAACGCTGTCTGACACTGCTGACAAGCATGTTCTGCCACCAGAGGCTGAGGAGCATCCAGACAGGAAGGACAAACCGGAATGCGGGAAATATTTTGAAGGGGCTCCTGGCAGATTGCACAATCTGCAGGAAAGATTTGTTGAAAAAGGCGCGCAAAACCCCATCTGAGCCCATCGAGCACAAGAGACTGCCGGATGATCATCCAAGGGTCAAACGGGAAAGTTACACCCCCTTCGATGGAATTATAGCCCAGTTTTCCAAAACAGGAGCTTACGAAATTGTTTCAATTCAGTCTATTTTCAGGCGTTTGAAAGCAGCTGAGACGCTTGAGTCCAACCCTAGCGAGTCATCTTTTATCTTGCCAATCACATCTTGACAATCAAGATAAATAGGCATAATCTCTCCTTGAGAAAAGAAATTCATGGATGAACAAAGTACAGATGTCATTCAGGGGACGCTCGATATGCTGATCCTGAAAACACTCAGTCTGGAACCACTGCACGGTTTTGGCATCGCAAAACGGATAGAGCAGATTTCCCAGGGAGTGTTCCGCATCAATCCCGGGTCCTTACTCACTGCCTTCCAGCGTCTCGAAAGAATGGGATGGCTGAATTCCGAATGGAGACAAACGGAGAACTCCAGACGGGCAAAGTTTTACTCTCTGACAACAGCCGGCAGGGAACAGCTGGAAGCAGAGACAAAACAATGGACTCGACGCGCGGATGCGATCACTCGTGTCCTGAAAGCAGAGATTTAGCAATGTCGCTCTGGCGCCAGATCCTTTATGGAATTCGAAAGCTGATCTTCCGAAGAGATCATGACCAACAGCTCGCTGATGAAGTGCAGCATTACTTCGAGGAAGCCGTGAAGGAAAAGATCGCCAGAGGGATTTCTGAGAATCAGGCATTGAAGCAGGTGAGGCTTGAACTCGGAAATCCACTGTCAGCACGAGAATCCGTTCGCGAATATGGATGGGAAAACCACCTCGAAATTTTTTTTACAGACCTACGCCTCACATTTCGACGCCTGAGAAAGAATCCGTCTTTTACGATTACCAGTGTCCTGACACTCGCGCTCGGCATAGGAGCGACCACTACAATCTTTAGCGTCGTAAACAAAGTTCTGATCCAGCCCCTTCCATTCACTCAATCCGATCGATTAGTCGCACTTACACATACAGCTCCCGGTGTTGGCATGAAGGTGATGGAACAAATTTCTCCCTCTCTTTATTTCACGTATCTGGAATACAACCAGACACTGGAAGGAATCGGTTTATGGAACATCAGGACTCAAACAGTCACAGAGTTGATGGAACCGGAAGAGGTCACCGTTCTTGCTGTTACGCATCTTTTCCTGCCGATTCTGAATGTGAATCCACTATTCGGTAGCGCATTCACACAAGCAGATGATGATGCAAGAAATGCAAAATCTGTACTCCTGACCTTTGACTACTGGCAATCTCACTTTGGAAGCTCACAGGATGTGGTCGGCAAGAATATAACTCTGGATGGAAACTCTTATGAAATTACGGGAGTATTGCCATCATCCTTCCGATTCATGGACCAGAAATTTTCTCTCCTTTCCTCGCTCCAGTTCCGGCGTGATGCTGTCCATCTTGGAGATTTCAGCTACAGAGGAATCGGCCGATTGAAACCGGGCATAACGCTGGAACAAGCAAATACTGACATCCGCCGGATGATTCCGTTGGCATCCCGAATCTTTCCTCCATCTCCGGGATTTAATTCCACAATGCTGGCAGACGCAAAACTTGCACCTGTGCTCATGCCCCTCAAAGATAATCTGATTGGAAATACGGGCGACATGCTATGGGTACTGATGGCCGCAATCAGCATTGTTCTGCTGATCGCATGTACGAATATTGCCAACCTTTTGCTTGTGAGATCAGAAGGTCGATACCAGGAGTTCATCGTTCGAAAGGCACTAGGTGAAAGCAGTGGACGACTGGCTGGTGAACTATTCATGGAAAGTATCTCTCTTGGAATCATTGGAGGCTTCATTGGACTGGTGATCGCCTATGCTGCTTTACAAACTCTGACTGCATCCGGAATCTCCAACCTGCCGCGCCTTGAAGAGATATATCTGGATAGTCACAGTGTTGTTTTCAGTATCTGCATCGCAATTCTTTCCGGAATCAGTTTTGGGCTCATTCCGGTTTGGCGTTATGCAAAACCAAATATCTCTCTTGGACTAAGAGGATCGGGGCGAACTCAAAGTCAGAATAGAGATCAGCAACGAACACGCAGTATCCTGATCGTTTGTCAGGTAGCTCTGGCACTCATCCTCTTGATCAGTTCAGGCCTGATGGTACGCACCTCATGGGAATTATCGAACATTGATCCTGGGTTTAAAAATCCGAATCAACTCCAGACATTTCGAATTTCCATCCCCCATTCACAAGTCCAGGAACGGGAAAAAGTACTCCGAATGCAGAATGACATACTGGATCGAATCTCTTTGATACCAGGTGTCACTTCCGTTGCTTTCTCTAGTCAACTACCACTGGAAGGTGGAGCGGAGAGTCCTGTTTATGCAGAAGATTATGTTCATCCAGTAAATGAGATGCCGGGAATGCGCCGACAAAAAAGCATCTCCCCTGAATTTTTCTCTACAATCGGCGCGAAGATCATTGAGGGAAGGGATATCTCATGGGAAGATATCTACACTCAAAAACAGGTGGCTATCATCACAGAAAACTTTGCCAGAGAATTGTGGCAGACTCCCGCCCTTGCGTTGGGAAAACGCCTCAGAAATAATTTCGATGAAGATTGGTCTGAAGTGATTGGTATTGTCAGTGATCTTCATGATGATGGGATGAACCAGGCTCCACCACAAGTTGCATACTGGCCGACCATGAGAAAGTATTCTGCAAAGTCCCCGCCAAATATTACTCGAAATGTTAGTTACCTGATCCGTTCAGATCGTACCAATTCAAGTGCATTCATTCAGGAATTGAGACAAGCTGTGGCAGCAGTAAACCCCAGCGTTCCTGTATCCAATATCAGTACTCTTGATGAGGCCTATTCCAGATCCATGGCAAAAATCACTTTCACAACAGTGCTAATGATTATTGTCGGGTCCCTGTCGCTTATCCTTGGCGTGATCGGAATCTATGGAGTGATTGCCTATTCCGTATCACAACGGATTCGCGAGATTGGCATCCGGGTAGCACTCGGTGCACCTTTAAAAGGTGTTGCTGGGATTTTTGTCCGTCATGGAATTATTCTTTGCGGAGTGGGCACACTCATCGGGTTGATTGCATCCTTCTTTTTGTCCAGGTTGATGCATTCACTTCTCTTTGGAGTCAGTGCAACTGATCTGGCAACATACTTTTTCGCGACGCTCTGTTTATTCCTTGCTTCCTTAGCGGCAAGCTATATCCCTGCTCGACGAGCAGCAAAAGTAGACCCGGCAGTGACATTACGAGCGGAATAGGACTCACTGGAACACAAAAGCGGCAAGCCGCTATCATGCAAATCATGGATAGAAGAGCGTTTCTCGGTTCCATGATGGCGGCATCCACACCAGTCCTACAGGCGGCACCAAATCCTCCGAACATCATCATGATCTATGCCGACGATCTCGGCTATGGAGATCTGGGATGCTATGGCTCCCCGATCAAAACTCCCAATCTGGATCGTATGGCAGCAGAGGGTGTCCGCTTCACCAATTTCTATTCCGCAAATCCTGTCTGTTCTCCTTCACGTGCCGCACTTCTCACAGGACGCTATCCAACGCGTGTCGGAGTTCCTCAGGTTTTATTTCCCAATTCCACAACAGGACTGAATGAAGGCGAGACCACAATCGCCCAGATGCTGAAACCATTGGGATACAAAACCATGTGTATCGGCAAATGGCATCTTGGACATCTGCCCCAGTTTTTACCGGACAAACGTGGGTTCGACAGTTATTTTGGAATTCCCTATTCCAATGATATGAATCCCCGCCCACTTTTGCGGCAGTCAGAAGGAAAGACAGAGACGGTGGAAGCGGAAGCCACACTCGAAACACTCACACCTCGTTACACGGAAGAAGCGATCAACTTCATCACAACATCAAAGGATTCTCCTTTCTTCCTGTATATGCCCCATACCTATCCACACATACCCCTGGCAGCTTCAGAGAAGTTCCGGGGGAAATCCAAACAGGGTCTGTATGGTGATGTGGTGGAAGAGCTGGACTGGAGTGTCGGAGAGATTCTGGCAACACTGAAGAAACTCAATCTCGAGAAGAATACGCTCGTCATGTTCAGTTCGGATAACGGACCCTGGTTCCAGGGAAGTCCGGGAAAGTTGCGCGGACGCAAAGGTTCCACCTGGGAGGGAGGCATGCGGGTTCCCTTCATCGCACAAATGCCCGGAAAGCTCGCAAAAGGAAAAGTAGTTGAGGGAATTGGTTCCACAATGGACATTCTTCCTACCGTCGGTGCGCTGGCGGGTGCACCACTCCCGAATGTTCCACTGGATGGCATCAACATCCTGGAACTGATGCAGGGGCGTAAACAGGAGATCGAGCGGGAGGTCCTGCTTTATTTCGATAACTGGAATATTCAATGTGCGCGTTGGAAACAATGGAAGCTGCACATCTCCCGATACAACAATTATGTTTACGGACCAGCCCCCGCTGTCGGAAGAGCTAATTTCCGACTGGAGCCACCTGAACTCTACAACGTCGTCGAAGATGCAGACGAGAGTTTTAATGTTGCAGCAGACAACCCCAAAATCGTGAAGGAAATTTACAACCGCGTCGGAAGGCTTTTAGGTGGATTTCCCGATCCGGTACGCCGGGAATGGAATAAAACCTATATTCGAAAAACCACGAGGCCTGCTGAACCTGGAAGGCTTCCCGTTGGTGAACCGTAAAATCAGTTCATTTTCAATCCATTTGTCGATTCCAAAAGAAAAGTAGCACCCTGACATACTCGACATGACAGTGAACTCATATGATTGAGGAGGAGAACAATCGAGTTCACCTGTCATCGCTTCTATGACCTTTCAGGGTGCTACTCTATGTCTGTTTAGACGAAATCAAAAGAAATTTGTTTCTTCTTCAGTTTTTTTGTCGAAATTTTATAGAAAATCATCTGGATTTTTTTACTCATAATTGAATACAATTCATTAAATTTGAGTCTCTTTATCTGAGCCTGAGTCTACTAAAAATAGTGAAGACCATCAGAGATTCTGTCTCTTCTTTTTTAACTTGAGAATAAAGAAGACCTGAAAGGATTAGTGTCCGGAATGGAAAACTCGCACATGGGTAGGGATCTGTTGATGCTGGATCTTCAGCTTGCCATGGAAAGAGTGGGCGGAGATGAGGAACTACTCAAGGAAATCGCTCAGATATTTCTGGAAGATTGCCCGCGCTCCCTGCAGGAACTGGAAGAAGCTGTTGCATCACGTGATGCAAAACGGCTGGAAAGAGCTGCACATTCCCTGAAAGGATCCGTATCAAATTTTGGAGCATCCGGTGTCACCGAAGCAGCGCTAGCGCTGGAGTTAATGGGCCGCACTGAAGACCTTTCCAATGCGAATCAGGAACTGGAACGGCTCCGTACAAACCTGAATATCCTCACACCTGAACTTGCTTCTCTCTCAAAGCAATAGATAAAGCAGTTTCTAGCGGTTGGTTTGCTAAAATTAAGATGTTTTATTCAATCTCATGCAAGCCTCCGCACTTAAGGAAATTGTCTGCGCCCATAGCCCGGACTCTGACGACGCATTCATGTTTTATGGTTTGGCGACCCGTAAAATCCGCTCAAACCTCGTCAATTTCCGACATATTCTCAGCGACATTGAAACGCTCAATCAGAAAGCAATGGAAGGAGTCTATGAGCTTACGGCCATCTCCTACCATGCTTATCCCTATGTAGCAGACAAGTACGTGCTGCTATCCAGCGGGTCCAGTGTTGGCGACAACTATGGCCCTATGGTCATTGCGAACACCTCACTGGAACTCAGTCAACTGAAAGGCAAACGGATTGCCATCCCCGGCAAGATGACCACGGCGTATCTTGCTCTTCGCCTGATTGAACCTGATTTCGAAGCAGTGATCGTACCATTCGACAAAATTGTCGATGCAGTTGCAGAAAAAAGTGTCGATGCCGGGCTTGTCATTCATGAAGCACAGCTGACATTCTCCAAGGGTGGTTTCCACAAGATTCTGGATCTCGGAGTCTGGTGGAAGAAGCAGTACGACCTTCCTCTGCCACTGGGAGCCAATGCACTACTCCGCAATCTCAGTCCTGAAATTCAGTCAGAATGCAGCCGTCTGATGCGGGAAAGCATCCAGTTTGCGCTGGACAATCGGGAACAGGCACTGGACTATGCACTTCAGTTTGCCCGGGACATGGAACCGGCTCTGGCTGACAAATTTGTGGGGATGTACGTCAATCACTATACGGTGGATTGCGGAGAATCAGTTCCCAAGGCTGCGCAGCTTCTGCTCGATCAGGGCTTTGAAGCTGGACTGATCCCCCATAAAATCCAGTTGGAGTTTATTCGATAGTGATGAAACGCCTCTTTCTCTTTTGCTCTCTCTCCCTCGTTACCCTTTTGGGACAGGATGTTTCCAGCAGTGACCCGAAACAGCGGGCAAAAGCAGCGAAAGAGGCGATCAAATCCGGACCGCAGGGAATCGAACGAATCAAACCGCTCCTTTCCGATCAGGATGTGAATGTCCGCATCGAAACAGTGAAAGCAATTGTGGAGATTGGTTCCCAGCATTCACTGGAGCCTCTCGTTCAGGCGCTGAATGATAAGGACGCAGAAGTCCAGATCCGGGCCACCGATGGTCTGGTTAACTTCTATCTCCCCGGCTATGTGAAGGCAGGCCTCTCAGGAACCATCAACCGCGCCGGCAACATCATCCGCAGTAAATTCAGAACTGAATCTGATGACCGTGTGATTGATTCGTGGATCGATGTCCGTCTGGAAATTATCACGGCTTTGGGTAAGACATTGTCCGACGCATCCAACGCCGATGTTCGTGCGAATGCTGCCCGTGCACTCGGGATCTTGCGAGGAGGTGGCGCCCTCGACAATCTTCATGATGCTTTGCGTACCAAGGACTCCCGCATCATGTTTGAGTCGTTGATCGCATTACAGAAGATTCGGGATTCGCGTTCTGCAAGTTCTGTCTCATTTTTGTTCCGTGATCCGGAAGATAAAGTAGCCGTCGCAGCACTGGAAACAGCCGGGTTGCTACGTGATCGCTCCGCTTTTTCTGAAATTGAAGCAACGTATCGCCGTGGTCCATCGATGCCCGTGAAAAGAGCAGCACTGGCAGCCATGGCCATGCTGGGTGATGAAAGAGGGCGATCCTATTTCATCGAAGCATTCCAGGATCGGGATGATCAGATCCGGACGGCTGCGGCCGAGGGAATTGCACGACTAAAAGATCCCAACCAGATCGCTAATCTCAATAACTGCTTCGATGATGAGCGGAAAATGCCGCCTCGTCTCGCCTGCGCATTCGGTCTGGTCATGATTGGACGCACACAACGGAATGAAACCAGTGCGCTCACCTATCTGATCAATTCCCTGAACCTGAAATCATGGAAAGGTGTAGCTGAGCCCTATCTGGTGGAACTGGCGCGTTCCAAGGATGTCAGAATGCAACTGGAGCAGGCGATTGGTGGAGCGACAAAAGATGAAAAAGTGGCACTGGCACGCATCCTGAGTATTTCAGGAGACCAGGATTCAGCAACTGTACTGGAAAGATTAACGCGGGATCCGGAGCCGGAAGTAATGGAAGAAGGCGTTCGGGCTCTCAGAAACCTTCGAGCCCGACTGCCCTGAAAAGAGTAATTATTTCGCTTTTTTCTGCTTCTGCTGACCAACACGACCCTTGAACTGACGTTCCTGCTGATCTATGTATGCTTTCCAGTCAAAACGTTTGGAAGCATCAGCCAAATAAGCAGGTACATCGGTTCCCTTCGGAAGAACAGCCATAAGCGGAGCCTGGCGAGAGCCATCGGGGCTCGTAATTAGGTAGCGCTTAACGTTGGGAATTGCCATAACCTTCATAGTTTAGCATGCGCATTTCAAGGAATCCGTTCCCAGATCCAAGAACCGCTCCGGGAGATGCTCCGCTCGCCCAGGGTGGCGATTTGTCACTGCCGCTGCTGCTGACAGCCTACAGAAACGGCATTTTTCCCTGGTACAGCGAAGGACGCCCTCCACTCTGGTGGTGTCCGGATCCCCGGACAGTGATCGACCTCGATTCCCTGCATATCTCCCGGAGTCTGACTCGTGTGATGCGCCAGCAGAGTTTCCGGATTACCTGGAACACCTGCTTCACCCGGATCATGGAGGAGTGCGGAAAAGAACGAGAAGAAGGCAGCTGGATCTTTCGGGAAATGGTGGATGCCTATACCATTGCCCACCATGCAGGATACGCCCATTCTATTGAAGTCTGGAAGAATGATGAGCTGGCTGGGGGGCTCTATGGATTTCAATGCGGAGGCGCCTTCATGGCAGAGAGTATGTTTCACCGGGCAACTAATGCATCAAAAATAGCACTAGTGGAAGCAGTTCAGTTTCTCTGGAAACAAGGCATCCGTCTGTTTGATGTCCAGTTTTTGACACCACACCTGGAGTCACTGGGAGCTTATGAAATCTCGCGCGATGAATATCTGGATCGACTTTCCATCGCACGAGATCTACCCGTAATTCTCTTCCCTGATCGCCTTAAAAGCTGACTCGTAAAGCGAACTGCCAGCTCTTTGGTGGATCCTGTCCTGTAATCTGCCCGAATGCTCCACTAGTCGGATCCACATTTGGATTGGCCAGATTCACATGATTGAATGCATTGTAGGTTTCCGCACGGAACTGCGTCACAAACCTTTCTGTCATCCGGAAATTCTTGATGAGAGAGAGATCAACACGATTCTGGCCTGGACCCCGAACACCACTGAACCGCAGCGGGAAGTAACGAACATTGCTGGCGAGTTGATTGGCAGAACTTCTCTCAAATCCGGCATTCGTATTAAACCAACGATCTACGCTCCGTTCATCACTGGAGAGATTGATATCAGCAAGATTTCCATTGAAAATCCGGTTGCCAAAAGCAAGGGGAGCTCCGCTTTGTGTCTGCACCATCCCACCCAGTTGCCATCCACCGGCAAACAGGTCCACTGCCGTATGCATATTTGAACCCCAGCGGCGGCCTTTCCCAAATGGAAGCTCCCACACTCCGGACATCGTCCACCGTATTGTGCGGTCCAGTCCGGATACAGATTCATAAGGACGTGTATCCGCAGCATTCAGAAACTCCGTGGCTTCCATGGTCTTGGACCAGGTATGGGAAAACTGGAAGGTAAAGCCATTTTCAAAACGGCGTTCAATCCTGCTTTGCAATGAGTGATACCAGGAGTAACCAGTAGGCCGCAGGATGTTGATATCACCAAACTGTGGATATGGTCTTAATAAATTTGCCCTGCTGATATTGGCAGTATAGATGGGGTCCAGCCCCAGAAATGGGTTCGCGAACTGCTGTCCCAGATACGTGATCCGTGCCTGATCGCGTGTCAATGAATTACTCAGGTACTCCAGTGGAATCGCATTGATGTTCTGGTTGATATTCAGCTGTGTTCCTCGATTTCCCACATAACTCATTTCAATCAGGAAACGGCCGGGCAACTGTTGCTGAAATCCGAAACTCCACCGCTGGGCATATGGATTCTTACGGGTAGTATCAATTGCATTCAGCGCCTGACCCAGGTTCGTCGTTAACCCACCCGCGGCACCCTGTGGCTGGATGAGGCCATCAGGGAATGGATTCGCATTATTAGCAACAAATGTCAGCCCATTATCCAGTGAAGCCCGTACCGGGGTCGTCTGGCTGAATCCGGTCTGAATCGTATTGGTATAGAGTGTCCCCATCGGGGCATAGAAAATACCGTACCCGGCGCGGATAACTGTCTTTTGTGTTAACTGGAATGCCAGGCCCACTCTCGGCATGATGTTGTTTTTATCCGCATTCCAAAGTGATGATGGATTTCCGTTTACTCCCGCAAACGTCAGTCCACCGAGTACGCGGAACTGATCTGGTGAAATCTCAGCAATCGGATTTCTGGCATACGCAGCCCTGGCCGCATCTTGAATGGGGTTCACCTGTCCATAGGCAAAATCGTAGACCGATCGGTTATAGCGCTCTGACATGGGAGTTTCGTACTCATACCGTACTCCCAGATTGAGTGTCAGACGACGGGATACCTTGAAATCATCCTGGAAATAGAATCCATAGATGGCATTCTTCTCTGCATAACTGGCAGTTCGTGTCATGTTCGCTCCATTTCCCGGAATTCCCAGAAGAAATGATGCGATTTGTCCCCCCAACTGCGGATCAGGACTCGTATTGAATGGACCGCTGGTATATTCCGAGTCATAGATCAGGTTAGGAGAAGAATCCGCAGGGAAACGATTGCGGAACTCCCGAATGAACCGCATGTCCGTTCCGAATCGCATATTGTGCTTACCCTTCAGCCATGTCATCGCAACAACCGGATTGTGAATCAGTGAGGTTGTGGTGCCATCACCCGATTCCCAATTGGAAAGGACGGACCATGGAGTGATGGCCGTGCGCGGAAATGTTGCCAATGATGGATCCACAGCATTCACAACGGTAGGACCAAAGCCCAGCGATGCCAACTCAAATCCCCGGCTCACGCGGCGTTCCGGAAACTCCTGAGCAGTGACACCATACCGTATATTGATCAGGAATGCGGGAGACAAGACATAGACATCATCCAGTGCAATCCCACGATTTACCCGGTTCAGGATGATTCCAGTTGCTGGCCCCGGGAACAGACGGTTCTTATCTTCCTGCCAGTAATCCCGATGGAACCGGACGAACATACGATGTTTGTCATTAAAGGCATGGTCCACTCGACCAATCGTTGTCCAGTAATCTTCAAGAGCCTTATTAGAAGTGAAGTAGTTATTGGTCCCATCTGCATTTCCTGGCTGATTGGGTAAGGGGTAATAGCTCATAATTGCCCTTGCCACAGGATCAATGCGATTTTCAGGAATAATATTTCCGGCAAAGGGTTGCCGCTGGAACTGTCCATTGCCTGTCGCCACAGTAGTGGCTGGATCATAAATCTGAAAAGCTGGGCCGAGATTTCTCAAAGCTGAGAGATCGCCCACTCGTTGAGCAGCAGTGGGAACAGTCGAAACATTCTGGCCGACATTTGGATCGCCGAATTTGTTCGCTTCCCATGCAAAGAACCAGAAAGTACGATTCTTTCCGTTATAGATCTTCGGAATCACAATCGGACTTCCAGCTGATGCACCATAGCGATTGTCCTGATAGATCGGAAGAGAAAGACCCGCACGATTCTGGAAGATAGTCTTTGAATCCAGTTTGCTGTGACGAAGCCACCAGTGAACCTCTCCATGGAAATCATTGGCTCCACCCTTTGAGTTCACATTGACGACAGAACCCATCGTGAACCCTTGTGCAGCATCAAAGGATGCAGTCTGCACCTTGAACTCTCCAATTGCATATTGCGGAGGGGAGAAAGCCACACGAGGAGCAGTGCCGTCGGAATACAGATTGCTGACTCCATCAATCGTGAAGTCATTCTGGTTATTCCCTCCACCATCTGAAGAGAACGTGCTGGGTGCAGCATTGAACGGAGCCTTTCTCAGACGAAGGTTTGTTCCATTCACCGTACCCGGAGCAAGATGCACCAGATCCATGGCATTGCCCGCAAATAGAGGAAGTTCCTGCAGACGGCGTTGATCAATCACCTGCCCCAAAGAAACTTCAGCCGTACTCAGCAACGGAGTTTCCGCAGTCACTTCGACACTTTCAGAAACATCTCCGATCTGAAGCGCAATATCCACAGCAACAGCATCACCAACCCGGACCTGCACTTCCCGGATGAAACGCTTAAAGCCCGCCATCTCTACACGAACTTGATATGTTCCCGGAACCAGGAATGGGATGACATAAATTCCTTCTGCATTGGATCGCGCAGAGGCAACCACACCAGTAGTCGTGCTGACAGCACGCACGTCGGCAGAAGCAATTGGCGCACCACCTGAATCAGTAATCACGCCCTGTATGGATCCTCTCGAATCCTGAGCAGATGCCAGTGAGAGTGTGCTCACAGCAAACACAACAAACCATACAAGTCTGGAAACCATAGACCCTCCGATTTTTGGGATACACAATATCAAACAAAAATGCCGTTCGAAAGGGTTCCCGCTATCCTGAAAGTTAATGACCCGATGGATTTTTTCTCTTTTTTCTTTTCTGTGTCTGATGACTGGATGTGGCGGGAACAAACCGACTGAGCTCAGACTGATCGCAACAGAAGATAATGGTCATCAAAAGCTGAAAATTACAGCTCCTGCACAAGCTTTGCCCATCAATCAGTGGATTGAGTCTTGTTCTGCAGATGTGAAGGTGATCTACCAAAGTCCGAGAATCCTGTCACTGGCATGCAGGGATGCTGTGCAGGTATATGCCTCATTCAGGCTGGATACAGGCAGCCATCTTTCACTCCGGGATGTCATTCATCAGGACAGCTTTGATCA
Source organism: Bryobacteraceae bacterium (assembly GCA_037190045.1). Taxonomy (GTDB): domain Bacteria; phylum Acidobacteriota; class Terriglobia; order Bryobacterales; family Bryobacteraceae; genus JAPKYZ01. Next base: position 599,669 of record JBBCIQ010000005.1, read on the forward strand.
GCTGAAAAATGAGGTCGTGCTGGTGATGGAAAAGAAAAAGAAGAGAGGATTCTCCCCTACGAATAACTTCGCCATGTCTGCTCAGGGATTGGTTTTCCCTACAGAAGATGGGGATGTCATCGTATCCAGCATCGCTCTGCGCCCACTACTGAAACCGGATGTGGCCTTGCTGGTAGGGAGATGATGAATATTTCAGTAAACTTATCAGCGAAAACATTTCCAACTGAAAACAAAAAAGCCGGAGACAGCTGAATGCTATCCCCGGCCTTTCGAACTCCCACCAGAAGTTCGAACTTTTAGCTGATCTGACTATTCAGCCAGACCTTCTCCTCCGCCAAGATCCTCGGACAGACCACCCGCATAGAATGCGCGGGTTTCTTCGTCGTATCCGCTCATCGGATCCAGTGCATCGGATTCCTGCGTCACTTCTTCTTCGGCAGCATCTTCGCCCGCAATCTTGACTGACCGGTAATACTCGAGTCCGGTACCAGCTGGGATGAGACGTCCCATGATCACGTTTTCCTTCAAACCACGCAGATAATCCACCTTGCCGTTAATGGCGGCTTCGGTCAGAACACGAGTGGTTTCCTGGAAGCTGGCAGCAGAGATGAAGGAATCGGTAGAGAGTGATGCCTTGGTGATACCCAGCAATACCGGTTCACCCTGGGCAGGACGTCCACCCGCTTCTTCCACCCGTGCATTTTCGTCAGAGAACTTGAAGCGATCCACCACTTCTTCCGGCAGAAATTCCGTATCGCCGATATCCGTGATTTTCACCCAACGCATCATCTGACGGGAAATGACTTCCAGATGCTTGTCGTTAATATTCACACCCTGAAGGCGATAAACTTCCTGAATTTCATTGACGAGATAACGTTGCAGTTCATTCTCACCAAGGACCTTCAGAATGTCATGAGGATTCAGTGGGCCGTCGTTCAGACGATCACCTGCACGAACCTTTTCACCTTCCTGAACGTTGATATGTTGTCCGCGAGGTACAGCGTATTCACGAAGAGTTCCATCTTCGCCTTCGATAGAAAGCTTACGACTGGTCTTCGTAATTTCACCCATGCGAATCGTACCGTTGATTTCGGCCATGATCGCAGTTTCACGAGGCTTGCGGGCTTCAAAGAGTTCCACAACACGTGGAAGACCACCAGTAATATCTTTGGTCTTCTTGGTTGCACGAGGAATCTTGGCCAGCACATCACCTGCGTGAACGTGGACTGTCTCACGAGTATCCACATCGATCATGATGTGAGCGTGAGTTGGCATCAGGTACCGGCGCTCTTCGCTCTTGCCTGCCCCTTCCGGACGAATGATGATTGTCGGAACTTTCTTTTCGTCCGTCGAATCCGTCACCACCCACTGGGACATACCGGTGATTTCATCCACCTGCTGGGTCATGGTGACACCATCGATCAGGTCTTTGAACTGTACCGTACCGGAAACTTCGGTCAGGATTGAGAATGCATAAGGATCCCATTCCAGAAGAAGCTGATTTTCCTTCACAGGAGCACCTTCTTCCACAAGAATCTTTGTACCGTAGAACACCGGATAACGTTCTTTTTCACGAGCCTTGTTATCCACGATGGCCAGGATACCGTTACGGTTCATTGCCACCAGCTCACCCTTGGCATTACGGACAGCATGAATGCCTTCAAACTTCACAAAGCCGTCTGACTTTGCCTCTTCACGAGACTGTTCCGTCTGACCGCTAGCCGTTCCACCAACGTGGAAGGTACGCATGGTCAGCTGGGTTCCGGGTTCACCGATGGACTGTGCGGAGATGATACCAACAGCTTCTCCACGTTCCACCATGCGACCGGTTGCCAGGTTACGGCCATAACAGAGCTGACAGACTCCCCGACGGGATTCACAGGTGAGTACGGAACGGATCTTCACCCGCTCAATACCTGCTGCCTGAATGGAAGCTGCTTTGTGCTCATCAATCAGCTCATTGGCTTTCACAATGACTGATCCCTCAAAGTCGATCTGGTCTTCCAGTGCCACACGACCCACAATGCGATCTCGCAGTGGTTCGATGACTTCCTGGCCTTCCATGATCTGTTCGACATAGATACCATCGAGAGTTCCGCAATCCAGCTCGCTGACAATGACATCCTGTGCAACATCGCACAGACGGCGGGTCAGATATCCGGAATCGGCGGTCTTCAGAGCGGTATCAGCCAGACCTTTACGGGCACCGTGAGTCGAAATGAAGTACTGCAACACGTTCAGACCTTCACGGAAATTTGCCGTAATCGGAGTTTCGATAATTTCACCGGAAGGCTTAGCCATCAGTCCACGCATACCGGAGAGCTGACGGATCTGCTGCTTCGATCCACGAGCACCGGAGTCAGCCATGATGTAGATGGGATTCAACCGGCGTCCGGTCTTATCATCATCTTCCATCACCTTAAACATGGCGCCTGAAACTTCGTCAGTCACCTTCTGCCAGATTTCGATGATCTTGTTATAGCGTTCACCATTGGTGATGGCACCGTCGGTGTACTGCTGCTGCACTTCGATCACTTTCTTTTCGGCATTGGCAACCAGAACCGGCTTCGACTCTGGCACAACCATGTCATCCACACCGATGGAGATTCCGGCGCGGGTTGCATAGTAGTAACCCAAGGCCTTGGTATCGTCCAGCATGGTGACGGTGATCTTGAGACCAAATTTCAGATAGCAATACTTCACCATCTGTCCAAGTCCCTTCTTCTTGAGAAGACCATTGATGAATGGCATCTCATCCGGAAGGACATCGTTCAGAATGACGCGACCAACAGTCGTGTCCATGTACTGCTTTTCAAACTCGATGGGCTCTGCATGCAGAAGATTCTGATCGTCATAAGCCTTTGTGAGATCCAGAACCTTACCGGTGTAGCGCAGTTTGATGGGGGTGAGGGTTTCCACTTCTCCCATTTCCAGCGCAATCAGAACATCATCAATCGAAGCAAAAGTACGACCTTCGCCCTTGGTCCCTGGGCGGGCTTTGGTGAGGTAGTACAGACCCAGCACCATATCCTGTGTCGGAACTGCAATCGGATCACCGTGTGCAGGAGACAGAATATTGTTAGCGGAAAGCATCAGCGTTCCGGCTTCAATCTGGGCTTCCGGAGACAGCGGGACGTGAACAGCCATCTGGTCACCGTCAAAGTCAGCATTGAAGGCAGTACAGGTCAGCGGATGCAGACGGATTGCCTTGCCTTCCACCAGTACAGGCTCAAATGCCTGGATACCCAGACGATGCAGTGTGGGAGCGCGGTTCAGAAGAATCGGATGATCCTTGATAACCTCTTCCAGGATGTCCCAGACCACTGGATCCTGCTGCTCCACCAGTTCCTTTGCTTGCTTGATCGTGGTGCAATGTCCACGCTGTTCCAGGCGATGGTAGATGAACGGCTTGAAGAGTTCCAGCGCCATCTTCTTGGGAAGACCGCACTGACGCAACTTCAGTTCAGGACCGACAACGATCACCGAACGGCCGGAGTAATCGACACGCTTTCCGAGCAGGTTCTGACGGAAACGTCCCTGTTTTCCTTTGAGGGTATCGGACAGAGACTTCAGCGGACGGTTGTTAGCACCACGCAGAACACGACCACGACGTCCGTTATCAAACAGAGCGTCTACGGCTTCCTGCAGCATGCGCTTTTCATTGCGGACAATGACATCGGGTGCATGCAGTTCAATCAGCTTCTTCAGCCGGTTGTTTCGGTTGATGACGCGACGATAGAGATCGTTAAGATCCGAAGTAGCAAAGCGACCACCATCCAGTGGCACCAGCGGACGCAACTCCGGCGGAATTACTGGAATCACATCCAGAATCATCCACTCGGGCTTGTTTCCGGACTTGCGGAAGCTCTCGGCCACTTTCAGACGCTTGGCATACTTCAGCTTCTTCTGCTGAGAAGTTTCCGTGGTCATCTTCTCGCGGATTTCCACGGAAAGACTTTCACAGTCCACTTTCTTCAGAAGTTCCTTGATACCTTCGGCGCCCATCATGGCGATGAACTGGCCAGGATATTCAATATCCAGCTTGCGCTTGTCTTCGTCAGAAATCACACTTGCGACGTCCAGACCAGGAACATCACCTGGATCCACAATCACAAATGCTTCGAAGTAAAGAACACGTTCCAGTTCCCGCAGCGTGATATCCAGCAGATATCCGATTCGGGAAGGAAGTCCCTTGAAGAACCATACGTGAGAGCAAGGGCTGGCCAGCTCAATGTGGCCAAGCCGCTCACGACGTACACGAGACAGAGTTACTTCCACACCGCACTTGTCGCAAATGACACCGCGATGCTTCATGCGCTTGTACTTACCGCACAAACACTCCCAGTCAGCAATCGGTCCAAAGATACGGGCACAGAACAAACCATCACGCTCGGGTTTGAACGTACGATAGTTGATCGTTTCCGGCTTTGTAACTTCTCCATGCGACCAGGACCGGATCTTCTCAGGTGAAGCAAGAGAGATTCGAATGGAGTCGAAGTCGGCGATCAGATTCGCGCGATCGTAGGGGGATGAACGGTACATGTGTTGCTTCTCTCCTTCTTTTCTCTACTTAGTCTGCCGCCAATGCCGTTTCCGGAACATCTGCAGCAAGCTTCATTAACTCAACATCCAGACACAGGGACTGCAATTCCCGAATGAGAACGTTGAAGGATTCAGGCACACCCGGTTCGGCTGCCGCTTCACCCTTCACAATTGCCTCATAGATCTTTGCGCGTCCGTAAACATCATCGGACTTCGCAGTCAGCAGTTCCTGCAGAACATAAGCAGCGCCATAGGCTTCCAGTGCCCAGACTTCCATTTCACCGAAACGCTGTCCACCGAACTGAGCCTTACCACCCAGCGGCTGCTGGGTAATCAGCGAGTACGGTCCAATGGAACGCGCGTGGATCTTGTCATCCACCAGGTGAGAGAGCTTCAGCATGTAGATCATGCCGACAGTCACTTCCTGCTCAAATGGAATGCCACTCATACCATCAATCAGCTGAGTTTTACCGGAAGAAGGCAAACCAGCCTTGGCGAGCTCAACCTTGATGTCATCTTCATTCGCGCCATCAAATACTGGCGTTGCGTAATGAATACCCAACACAGAAGCAGCCCAACCCAGATGGGTTTCCAGAATCTGCCCAACGTTCATACGACTGGGAACGCCGAGAGGATTCAGAACGATTTCCACTGGCTGTCCATTGGGAAGATGCGGCATGTCTTCTTCCGGAACAATGCGTGCGATCACACCCTTGTTTCCGTGACGGCCTGCCATCTTGTCGCCCACTGAAAGCTTGCGCTTCATGGCGATATAGACTTTCACCAGCTTGATCACGCCCGGAGGAAGTTCATCACCCTTCTTCAGCTTGGCGATCTTCTCTTCGGTAATCTTCTCCAGAACTGCGATCTGACGAGTGGTCATTTCTTCCACTTCATCAATCTGCTCGTTCAGACGAGGATCTTTCTTGTCCAGCTTCAGACGCTTCAGGTCACGCGCACGCATCTTTTCAAGAACGTCGTGATTGACCTCTGCTCCTTTGGAGAGGAGTTTTTTGTTGGTCTTTTCGTCGTGCAGGTCAGCCAGAATTTCCCGGCCCTTCAGCAGATTTTCCAGACGCTTAGCACGCTCATCGTTAATGATGCGCTTTTCATCTTCCAGGTTGCGTTGCAGTTTGGCGACCTGCTCATCCAGAATCAGCCGTGAACGCTCATCCAGCTCTGCTCCTTTGCGAGAGAAGACGGAGGCGTTAACAACAGTACCTTCGATTCCAGGCGGGCAGTACAACGATGCATCCTTCACATCGCCAGCCTTTTCACCGAAGATGGCTCGCAGCAGTTTCTCTTCCGGAGTCAGTTGGGTTTCACCCTTGGGTGTTACCTTACCAACCAGAATGTCACCCGGCTTGACGGTAGCGCCGATGCGGATGATGCCCGACTCATCCAGGTTCCGCAGGAAGCTCTCCGCAATATTCGGAATATCGCGGGTGATTTCCTCGGGACCCAGCTTGGTGTCGCGAGCTTCAATTTCGAACTCTTCAATGTGAATCGAAGTGTAGTAGTCTTCCTTCACCAGCTTTTCAGACACAACAATTGCGTCTTCGAAGTTGTAACCGCGCCAGGGCATGAAGGCAACCAGAACGTTTCGACCCAGAGCCAGTTCACCCAGTTCGGTACAGGGGCCATCCGCAAGGACATCGCCCTTACGAACACGTTGTCCCAACTGCACAATGGGCTTCTGATTGATACAGGTGTTCTGGTTGGAACGCTTGAACTTGGTCAGGGGATAGATATCCGCACCCACTTCACGGGACATCTGCCCTTCGTGAGCATCGGAACCATCCACACGAACGATAATGCGCTCTGAGTCAACAGAGTCCACAATTCCAGAACGTTTACAAAGCTCCACTGCACCGGAATCCCGGGCAGTGACAAACTCCATCCCCGTACCGACAAAGGGAGCATCCGCACGCAGCAGCGGCACAGCCTGACGCTGCATGTTCGAACCCATCAGAGCACGGTTTGCGTCGTCATTCTCCAAGAACGGAATCAGCGAGGCAGCAACCGACACCAACTGCTTCGGAGAAACGTCCATGTACTGGACCTGTTCTCTCTGGATCAGAACAAAGTTACCTTTTTCACGGGCGTTGACGAGTTCCTGAGCAATCTGCCCATCATCACCAACCTTCACGTTCGCCTGAGCAATGATGTATTTGTCTTCTTCCCAGGCAGACAGGTAATCGCAATAAGCTTCGAATTCAGCAGGCTGCTTGCCCTTTGCGAGCTTTGCATTTGCCTTTTCAATTTCTGAGCGATCCAGTACTTCCCCAACAGCGAAATCTGTATCTCCCGGATTCTGGATCTGTATCTGGTCAGAAAGCTGTCCCTCTTCCACCCGGCGGTAAGGACTTTCAATAAATCCATACTCATTGATCCGGGCAAAACACGACAGAGAGGAGATCAGACCGATGTTTGGACCTTCCGGTGTTTCAATCGGGCAGATACGTCCATAGTGAGTCGGGTGAACGTCACGAACTTCAAAACCTGCGCGCTCACGAGAGAGACCACCCGGACCAAGTGCCGACAGTCGACGCTTGTGCGTGATTTCCGAAAGCGGGTTGGTCTGGTCCATGAACTGCGAAAGCTGTGAGGAGCCAAAGAATTCACGAATGGCTGCCATGACAGGCTTTGCATTGACCAGATCATGTGGCATGGCGGTCGACATTTCCTGATAGACCGACATCTTTTCCTTGATCGCCCGTTCCATACGGACCAGGCCAATCCGGAACTGATTCTCCAGCAGCTCACCGACGGCACGAACACGACGATTACCCAGGTGATCGATATCATCGACGGCACCCAGACCACGACGCAGACGAAGCAGGTAACGGATGGTATCCGTAAAGTCCTCTTCATCCAATGTGCGCTTGTCGAATGAGGTCGCATCGGCACGATCATGGATCTTGATATTGAACTTCATCCGGCCTACGCGGGAGAAGTCATACTTCCGGGAATCAAAGAACATTCCGTCAAACAGCGAACGGGCAGTGTCTTTGGTGGGGGGATCGCCGGGACGAAGCTTGCGGTAGATTTCCAGCAGAGCGTCTTCCTGGGATTTGACCGCATCCTTCTTCAGCGTTGCGGAGATGACGTTTCCGACATCATCACGCTCCGGGAAGAAGATGTCGAAACTCTTGATTCCTGCTTCACCGAACTTTTCAAAGTGGGTGGTGGTCAACTCATGGTTGGCTTCAAGGAGAATTTCTCCCGTTTCCAGATCCACAATATCGGCAGCTGCGAATGCACCCTCCAGATCGTTGACAGCAACTTCCACCTTTTCGATCTTGTTCGAAGCAAGTTCTTTCATCAGACGCTCGGTAATCTTGCGTCCCTGAGGAACAATCGTATTCTCGCCCTTGCTGATGGCATAGCTGAGCTTGGAACCAGCCAGCCAGCGAGAGACACCAGCCTTGATCTTCCGGCTGGAGGCATCCAGCGTGATGGTGGTCAGTGTCTCGCGGTAGAAGGCCTTGATGATCTGCTCATCTGTCTTGAGACCGAGCGCACGCAGGAATACCGTTCCATAGAACTTCCGCTTACGGTCAATACGGACATACAGAAGATTTTTGTTATCGTATTCGAACTCAACCCAGCTTCCACGGTAAGGAATGATCTTGCCAAGGAAATATCCGGTAGCAGGCTGACGTTCAAAGAAGACACCTGGTGAACGATGTAACTGACTGACAATGACGCGCTCGGTACCGTTGATGATAAACGTACCGTTGTCTGTCATCAGCGGAATTTCACCGAAGAAAACTTCCTGTTCCTTGATGTCACGGACGGTCTTGTTTGTTTTGGCGTCCGGGTTATCAGGATCCTTGTCGTATACCGTGAGGCGAATGGTGACTTTCAGAGGTGCAGCATAGGTCATTCCCCGTGCTTCACACTCCGGCACATCATACTTGTGCTGAAGTCCAACCGGATCACCGCATCGGTTACAGAAAGTGACGATGTTTTTGTTGAATGTTCCGCAGTGGTCGCAAAGAACATCTCCAACATGAAATGGATCTGTCTTGATGGTGGCACCGCAATGCCGACAGACCGTGCGGAGATGATTGAGACCCTTCAGTGATCCACACTTACACTCCCAGTTTCCAATAGAGTAGTCAACGAACGCGAGTTCGGACAATCCCCGAAAATCAGTAATCGGAAATACACTCTTGAAAACACCCTGGAGCCCGGAATCATCCCGCTCATCAGGCAACATATCCATCTGCAAAAAACGCTCGTAGGATTGTTTTTGCACCTCAATGAGGTTAGGAATTGGAACCGATGTCTTAATCTTCGAAAAATCGAAGCGTTCACGAATTGCGCCAGTTGGCGAGCTCATATGATTCACTCCCATGTACGCAGGCCATCTCGATGAGACACCCTACCGAAAGCTGAGGCTGGAACGGGATGCAACCGGGCACCCACGAACCGTTTCGCGCCGCAAAATAAAGGCGAGACAGGCGCGATACGACAAGATACAAGTTCACTGAGGATAGAAAAAGGAATCGAGGCACGTCGATCCAGACATGCCTGCTTTTCAGGTAAAGAAAGAAATTGACTCACAGGCGCTTAAAGGTCCGGCTACCTTCGGCGGAGATCAACCTGAATGTTAACAATAAACTTACCCTTCCGTCAAACCCAGGAACACAAGAAAAGGACAGGCGATCACTCAGGTCCGGATTATGTGCCGGATACCCGAGTCATCGACCTGCCCAGAGTGACAGGAAAATAAACTACTTAACTTCGACAGTGGCGCCTGCGTCAACGAACTTCTTCTTGATCGTTTCGGCTTCTTCCTTATTGATGCCTTCCTTGATTGGCTTCGGTGCGCTATCAACCAGATCCTTGGCTTCTTTGAGCCCCAGACTGGTAATTTCACGAACAACCTTAATCACATTGATCTTGTTTGCGCCGGCTGCTGTCAGGAGAACCGTGAATTCGGTCTGTTCTTCAACAGGTGCTGCTGCTCCCGCTGCCGGACCCGCTGCAACCGCCACACTGGCTGCTGCTGCTGACACGCCCAATTTCTCTTCCAGAAGCTTCACGAGCTGAGAAGCCTCGAGCAGCGTCAGGCCCTGAATCTGTTCTGCAATTGCATTGATGTCTGCCATTTTCTTACTCCGTAATCAAAATTCGCTAGCGTTCAGGCGGTTAGGCCGCCCGCCCGAGACTATTGTTGAAACTTGTTTTCCTTCACACCCTGATCAACAACGACTGCCAGGTTGCGTCCCACACCATTGACTGCCGTGACCAACCGCTGAGCGGAGGCATTGATCAACCACAGGATCTTTGCATAGAGCTCTTCCTTCGACGGCATGCTCGCAAGTTCCTGGATCGTCTTCACGTCAATGACACGACCCTCGACCATGCCTGCCTTGAAACTAAAGGCCGGATTCTCTTTTGCGTACTTTGTCAGCGCCTTCGCAAGCGCGACCGGATCATCCGCCGTATATGCCATAGAGGTCATACCACGGAGATCTTTTACCAGTTCTTCAGCTGCGCTACCTTCTGCAGCTTTTTCAACCAGATTATTCTTGACTACCTTGTAACCACCGCCCGCTTGCCGGACAGTTTTCCGCAACTCATAATCCTGAGAGACGGTCAGCGATTCGAAGCCAGCCAAAAAGACATGCGGACTTTCCGCCAGGTTCTTTTTGAGGGCTTCCAGATCTTTATTTTTCTGATCGCGATTCTTCATTTCACCCTCACGCCTTTGCGTTAAATGCAGCAGTATCCAGCGGGACCCCGGGCCCCATCGTAGAACACACTGTTGCACTCTTCACATATTTCCCTTTGGCTGCAACAGGCTTTGCCCGAAGGATTGCCTGAATCAGACTGCTGGCATTTTCCAGCAGCTTGGCGGTATCAAAACTCACCTTACCCACCGGAGCATGGATAACACCAGTCTTATCCACACGGAACTCTACCTTACCAGCCTTTACTTCATTCACAGCATTTGCGATTTCGGTTGTCACCGTGCCGGTCTTTGGGTTTGGCATCAAACCACGCGGACCCAACACACGAGCAACCTTTGCCATGGCACGCATCATGTCAGGAGTTGCGATTACCGCATCAAAATCGAGCCAGTTTTCTGACACGATCTTTGTGATCATCTCTTCCCCACCTACGTGATCAGCACCGGCAGCTTCCGCTTCCTTTGCCTTATCACCGGTTGCCACAACGAGCACTTTTTTCGATTTACCGAGGCCATTCGGCAGAACTACCGTTCCGCGAACCAGCTGATCGGCGTGTCTCGGGTCAACCCCGAGTCGCATGTGGACCTCAACCGTCTCATCAAATTTTGAAAATTTGATTTTCTGCACAAGAGGAACCGCTTCCTCCAATGCATACGGCCGGGCTTCCACCTGCTGAAACGCAGCGAGATACTTTTTCCCTTGTTTTGCCATTCTTTGCCTAAAAATACGGACTGACGACGAACTTTAGCGATTTGCTACTGATTTGTCGGGACAACAATTTGACTGGTCCAGACGGCTTCTTGTCCAATAAAGCAGACATTCGGCCTCCCAATCGGGAGTACTACGAAACCTCATGGTAACAAACCGGAAGATTCTCCTGCAAGCCCCCTGAGGCAAGAACCCAAAGATTCTTTTAGTTTAAAACCTCTACACCCATCGAACGGCAAGCACCGATCACCTGACTGATCGCGCCATCCAGATCAAAAGAATTCAGATCCGGCTGCTTAATCTTGGCGATTTCTTCCACCTGGGCCATAGTAATCTTTCCAACCTTGTTCTTGTTGGGTTGAGCAGATCCCTTTGCGAGGTTTACGGCACGCTTTACCAGAATCCCTACCGGAGGAGTCTTGGTAATAAAGGTGAAACTGCGATCGTTATAGATGGTGATGACAACTGGAATGATCAGGCCTTCCTGATCCTTTGCAGAGGTCTTCGCATTGAAGGCCTTGCAGAATTCCATAATATTGACACCCTGGGGACCCAGAGCAGTTCCCACTGGTGGTGCCGGCGTAGCCTTTCCCGCCGGGATCTGCAACTTTACGTAAGCATTAACTTTCTTTGCCATTTTTTCACTTCCTCAAATCAGCGGCGGGCCGCCGTTAAATCTTTTCTACCTGCAGGAAATCCAGCTCTACCGGGGTGGATCGACCAAAAATGGTGACCATCACGCGCAATGTATTGCGCTCCGGATTGACCTCTTCCACACGACCAGAGAAGTTCGTAAATGGACCATCCACAATCCGAACACTCTCGTTCTTTTCGAAATTCACCTTGGGCCGCGGTCGCTCAGCCGCCGTGGACTGACGATAAAGAATGGAATTTACTTCATCGGCAGTCAGAGGCACGGGTTTTGCTCCACCACCCACAAAACCGGTGACACGTGGCGTCTCTTTTACCTGATGCCACATATCCTCATCCATCTCCATCTCCACCATCACATAACCAGGATAGAGAAGACGCTTGGAGGTTGTTTTCTTGCCATTCTTCAGCTCAACAACTTCCTCGGTTGGAATCAAAACCTGCCCCAGACGATCCGCAAAACCGAACGCCTCAGAGCGGGTTTTCAGAGATTCTGCTACTTTATTTTCAAATCCGGAATAGGTATGAATAATGAACCAATGTTTGGGAGGACCTGAATCTTCAACAGCCTGAACTTCAACCTCGTCCGCCGAAACCTGATGCTCGGCATCTTCGCTCACAACCGAATCAACAGGTGACTCCACCTGTTCGCTTTCATCTTCGGCATTCTGTGGCTGAACTTCGTCAAATTCCTGCTGCATATGAAACTCCTACTCTTAGCGAGTAAAGACCTGGAAAATCTTTGAAACGCCGCGCTCGACAACGAAATCAACAGCGCGGAAATAGGCGGCAAATGCAAATACCGCAACCACCACAACAGTAGTGGTTGCCTTCACCTGATTCCAGGTTGGCCAAGTCACGCGGCGCATCTCCATCTGAAGATCCGTCACATACTCCTTGACACGCTGTGGCCACGAGGGCGCTTTTTCAGCTGGCAACTTTTCGTTTTCCATGAAAACTTCCTTCTGGTGGGCTTGCTCAATCAGGACTGAACCTGGCAGGGGCAGAGGGATTCGAACCCCCAAAGGCGGTTTTGGAGACCGCTGGTTTACCGTTAGCCTATGCCCCTCCGTTAAGAACAGTGTGTCCAGTCAAATTGCACACGAGGACACTGACTCCGGATAGGAACCCTCATCAAAGTATATCTCACGCAGGAAACCGACGACAAGAAATCATCTATACAACCTGAGATAAGCTCATTCTTTAACCCGATGGACCGCATCTCCAGGGATCAATGGATTCCAGTTATCCTCTATTTCTGCCTGGCAGTTTATTGCGCCGTACGTCTCCGTGCAGGGTTTTCCGCAGGCCTGACCCATGACGATCTGATGAATACTTATCGAGCATGGGCCGCCAGTTGGAGCGATCTTTTTTTCGATAACATTCTTTATTTCCGACTGCCAGAAGCCCAGCGGCCCTCCGCTGCTCTCATCCTCCGGAAATGGTTTGAAATCTGGCACTTCGATCTTTTTCCCCTCAGAACCATTTGTATTTTTCTGCTCTGTTGCAATGCATTCCTGATCACCAGAATTACTCACAAAATCAGCCATTCAATCTGGGCAGGCATTTTAGCGGGATTTCTCTATGCGTATCACTGGCACTGGTTTGCCCTCTACCTCAGTAGCGGCTTTATCTATGACATCCTGTGCTCTTTTTTCTGCCTGTCCGCTTTCCTGGCTTATCTGAATCCGGGCAAAAAGTATAAAATTGCTGCTTTTCTTTTGTATATTTGTGCTCTAAATTCCAAGGAAATTGCAGTCGCCCTTCCACCGGCACTTTTTCTGTTCGAAGCATTGAAGAAAGATCAGAAATTCCCGACAATTCAGCTCATCTGGCCCGTGTTTTACGGAATTCTGACGATTCCCTATATTCTGTTTCGTGTGATGTCCGCACAGGGACTAGGTGGAATTGAAGGATACGCACTGCAACCCGGCATCGGACTTTACCTTAGCCAGGCTGGACGCTATTTCCGTCAGTGGACACAAACAGAATTCATCCTGCCTGGGGTCTTTGCTCTATGTATCCCTCTGGGAATCCTGGGGGCTGGCTGGCTCCTAAAAGAATTCAGGATTGCAAACTGGGGAATATGGTCTTTCCTCATCGGCGTTCTGCCTGTCGCACTCATCCACCCACGAAATCTGGATTCTGTCTATGTCCCGCTGTCATTCCTGACCATCAGCGTGGCAACTGTTGTCATGAAAGCGGGCAGAAACAGACCCTTTCCCTCAGCAGGCATTCTGTTCGCATGCCTGCTTGTACTGATATACATTCACAGACATGCTCTTCCAAGTACACCCTATAGATTGGAAGACAATCACATCCGGACAGTTCTGACAGCAACAGAAAGACTGAATGAGGCCGTTCCAAGGGAATCCATTCTGCTCATTGAGCAGGATGCCTTCGGAGAGCAACTCTGGAGCTCTTACTTTCTGTTTGCCATGACTCGAAATGTTAAAGAGACACCTGTGTATCTCATCAACAAACTTCCTGAACCTCAGCACGAGCAACTCCGTAAAAAAGCTGATTACATCCTGAACTGGAAGGAAACTGAATGGGAAGTAATTCCACCCCATTCAGCAAATGCTACTGATTTAGAAATTCCATAAGGAAATCTGCAACTTCTTTATCTTTCGACGATTTTGTGGAAAGCAGACGAATAATTGCCTTTTTCAGTTCAGGATCTTTTTCCTGCCGGGCAAGGGAAATCAGCTGACTGGAACTGCCGCGAGCAAACAGAGCATGAATCAGATTTTCTTTTGATTTTTTAGGAAGATCTGTCGTGTAAAGGCTGACCAGTTCCTGTCTGGCACCCATGGCACCCAGAAGATGGATAGCCATTCCGTTCAGTTCGGGATCCTTCTCACTTTTTGCCAGATCCAACAGACGATCTTTCTCACCAGCAACCATCAACCCGTGCATCACTTCCCTGCGAACAGCCGAATCATTAGTCTGCGCATATATATCCGCAAGCAGCTGGCTGTTCTGCTTCCCTCCATAGACACCCAGGTGACGGACGGCTTTCATTTGAAGATCGGGATTCGCATTCCCTTTCGCAATCCGGGTGACGATCTCTCTCGACTGTGGTGAATTGCTCTGCCCCAGGACAAACAGGACTCTTTCCCGCAGGCGGGGAGAGGAGTTCCGGGAAATCAGATTTTCCAGTAACGGAAGTGCACGTTCAGGGTCATTCCTCATCAGCCCATTGATGGCAATCAGCTTCAGATCCTCATCGCTCTCCTCTTCCGGAGATACCGGCCTGCCCGCGGCACTCTGCGCTTCCACCTTCAGAGCCTTTGCATCGGACAACCACCGGCTTTGTGGATACTTCTGAGAGAGAACATCCAACGATGCCATCGCTTCTGACGTTCTTCCCAGCTTGGTCAGCGCATAGGCTTTCCAGTAAAGAGCAGCATCGGCACGTTCTTTTCCCTCAGTTACAATCGGATCGAAAAGGGTGATCGCTTCATCCCATTTGCGCTGATCAAGAGCACGGACGCCTCGCTCATAGTTTCTGACAGGTGATTTTGGGGGCTTCATATCCAGTTTCATGCTCTGGATCTGGTAAGCCATCTCATGTAAACCAGTTCGTATCCCGATCGCTGAAGCGGTAGTGATTAACTCCTGAATGGATGTATTCAGATCTTTTTTGATGGAATCTTTGAACACTTCTTTCCATTGCGGGTCAGCCAGCACAGAAGCTGGAACGGGGGAAGGGGCGGGAGAAGGATCGGGTTTTGCATCCTGCGCGCCGAGAACTCCTGCAAGCGCCCCGATGAGTGTTGGAATATAAAAAATCTTTTTCATCTTGTTCAGCCTTTCCATTCCCTTTCCCCTAAACTTTCTTCCGATGCAGGATTGAACTTTCTCAATCGCAGCTCCAGCACGCGGACCTTGAACAACAATTCCTGGTCATCCATCCGGATCTTCAACGCATCCAGCTGCTCTGTGGAGAGCTGCTCTGGACCATTAGCCACATCCAGCAGAATCCGTTCCAGATCCTCCAGCACCACGGCAAGCGAAGCATGCCCCTCTGTCCCCGCAGCCAGGCGATAAAGACGGTTGGTCCGCAACAGATTCTCTACCCGCTGGCGATCAATCCTGACCCCTTGCTGATCTTGTTCACTATTCGCCAGTTCCAGCAGCACTCGCTCGGATTGCTCCAGATGATCGCTCAGATCGGCAGCCAGTAACTGCTGGCGGACATCGTTCTGCTGCGCAGATTCCGTCTCATCTTTCGTATAACGGCCGATAAAAAATGCCACACAGACCATCGCCATTACGGACATCGCCACAGCCATTCTGGAAAAGGAAAGCCTGTGCCGCCATGCCTTTCTCTTGCGTGCCAGGGCAGGCTCACGTTGAATCAGAACCTTCCAGACGTTGCCTGCATATTCAGGACTTCGCTCCGGAATCTGCCAGCCTTCAATACTGAGAAGGTCTGCTTTCAACTCTTCATACTTTGTCCGACACTGGCCACACACGGAGAGATGACTGCTCAGATCACCGATGTTCTCTGCTTCCTCGTAATACAGCCACACCAGTTCTTCTTCACTGAGGTGAGTTTGTTCGGAACTTTCCGGATCTAACGACGCCATGCGGATTCTCCTTCCAGTGGTTGCAGCACTTGCCGCATCTTCTGAACCGCCCGAAAAATGGCGTGTTTGGTAGCGTTTCCACCTACCTTCAGCACGGAGCTGATCTCCTCAATAGACTGGCCTTCAAAATGACGCAGCATAAAGGCTGACCTTTCCTGCGTCGTTAGTTGCTCCATTGCATTCGTGATTCTGTCCTGAAGCTGTGAACTGAACATCAGGCGTTCAGGTGTAGGCAGTTCTGTCGCCAGACGATCTTCCATCGACTGCCCCTCCTCAAGAGAGGCTGACAGGCTTTGTGTCATGCGGATTTTCCTGATTCGCAACAGATCCAGCGAGTAATTCGTCGCAATCCGGTAGAGCCAGCTAGTGAAAACTGCACGCTCATCAAACTGGTTGATGTTGCGAAAAGCCCGCAAAAACGTTTCCTGCACAATATCCTCAGCATCTTCTTCATTCCCTGCCAGCCGAAAAGCTAACCGGAAAATCTTGTGACTATGCCGCTCAACGAGCACACGAAATGCATCACCATCGCCAGCTTTCACCAGCGCGACAGCAGTCGCATCGCTCATTTCCATCTGCGCTTTAGACTGTAACGGGAATCTGCGGTTAGCAGGAGGGGAGAATATTTCGCCGGAAATAGAAAAAGCCACCCCTCTCAGGGTGGCTTTCAAAACAACCGGATGAAACTAGCCTAGCTAATAATCTCGGTGACGGTACCGGCACCGACAGTGCGGCCACCTTCACGGATGGCGAACCGCAGACCCTTGTCCATTGCAACCGGGGTAATCAGTTCGATGTCCATCTGCACGTTGTCTCCGGGCATCACCATT
>JBBCIQ010000006.1:0-346205 GCA_037190045.1 Bryobacteraceae bacterium
GGTAGAGCAATGGCTCAGGCGCTGGAAGTCCGAGGTATTCGCATCCAAGCTCAATGGCAAGGTCGAGTCCGCCAGCGCCTGCACAGAATGAGAGGCAACGAAGGGATCGTGCAGCCACACTTATTTCTCTTCCTCCCGTGCATCCATGTATGCGTTCTGTAGCTTCATGAAGGTGTCATAGGACATCAGTACCCCAAGCGGTACGCTCGAAGCTATTACGTGGATTTCATCCCCCATATGCGTGAGCTTGGATTCGGTGAATGATCGCAGCGAGGAAACAGATCCTATACGCACTCTTGGATCGATAAACTTTCCGAGCCGCTCCGTGTCAGTGCGGGGCTTAGGCATGGGTGGCCTCCTTCATAAACACCAGCCAGTGCGTCATGCCCTTGCGTCCTGACACCTGTCCGAAGAGTGGTCGCTGTCCGCACAGTGCAAGGATGTCCTTCAACTTGACCTGTGTTTCATTCCACTTGAAGACGAGGACCCCCTCTGGCTTGAGTACGCGGAAGCACTCAATGAATCCCTGACGGATATCCTCTTTCCAGTCCTTTGAGAGCAGACCATACTTCCCGGCTAACCAGCTTCTGGGACCTGCATGAATCAGGTGTGGCGGATCGAAAGCCACCAGAGGAAAGCTCTCATCCGGGAATGGGAGATTCCGAAAATCGAATTGCACATCAGGGCTGATTCGAAGGATGCGTTCCCCAGATTTATTACCAATGGATCGATCAGTAACCGTCAGGGTTTCAGTGCGGTTGTCGCCAAATATGGCTCCAGGATTTTCTTTATCCAGCCACATCATTCGACTTCCGCAGCAAACATCGAGAATCATGCTTCCTCCATCTCCTTGGTCCAGTTACCGGTGGCGCGGAGGAAGGCTTCGCAGATCTGAAGGGGAGTCGCGAGGGCGAGATCACGTGCGCCTTCTACGTAGTCGTTGTAATCGGATTTTTGTTTGTGAAGCCGGGCATAGAACTCCGGCCACAACTCCATCTTCTCGATGTGGGGGAAGACACGTCGCACTAACGCATAGTCTTTAGATAAGATCCTGACGTCCCACAAATTTCCGCTCTCATCTTGCCAGTCATGCGCAAAGCATTTCACCCACCCCAGCGCCTTCGCCACGGCCTCGTTAATGAGTTTTTCGCGGGTCATTTACCACCTCGGAAAACCGTTTTGAGATTGCTGATAAAAACAATCAGGTACAGCACGAACGACCAGACGATAATCAGCATTGATGTAATAGCGGACAGAGAAGCAAGAAAAGTAAGAGCGCTTTTCGCCAGATCGTTCTGAACTAAAAAGTGACCAACTGAAGCCAGGATCACCGCGGACAGTTGCAGCAGGAATCCATGGCCAAGGACGGTATATACGTGTTCGCGCGTCATTCCTCCCCCTCCATCCGCTTCCGGATCGCATCCACATGCTCATCGATCCTGAACGCCACCCACAGTAGCCCAAAGCCAATGAAGGCCAGCATGATGTCGGTAACTCGTACGGTGAAATCCATTAGTCCGCCAAGTGCATCATTACCGCGAGAGCTATCTGAGCTTTGATTACACGCTTGTTCAGGTGCCACTCTTCCCGGCTATCAAGCTGAGCTTCGTGCATCACGTACCCCATTGAGTCGCGGATCTGAATCACGTCGTTGTAGCGGATGACTGACCAGCCATTCTCTTCCGCCGCTCTCTCCCCTCGTGCAAGCGCGATGTAGTCCTCGCGGCCAATCGACTTGAAATACTCTTCCGGGGTCTGGCGGCGAAATAGTTTCTTGAAAAAATTCATGCTGTAACTTCCTCCTGTAATCTCTCTGGCTTTTTCCACTTCCGGTTGATAACGCTGAGCCTCCGAGTACGCAGTGCGATTCGAAGTTGCTCCCACTCCCCGACCTCTGCAAGGTGCCTATACTCTGGTGTCCGGGCGATCATTTCAGTGGGCGCTTCCATGTAAGTCGCCTCTCGCAATTTCATATAGCGGTAGGTTGATCGCGCTTCGTCTGCTGTGGCCCTGATTTCGTCCATCAGCGTCACTTGGCTGCCTTCAGGGCCTGGATCTGCTCTGTCGGCTTCGGCGCTTCAAGAGCCATCGCGAGGCCGAACAGGATCGACCAGACGATGACGATGGAATAGAGAACTGGTTTCACGCCCCTACCTCTTTCTTGCCCTGTGCGAAGCTTTCCGGGAAGTACTCGCGGAATACATGGATGGACTCAAGCGAAATACGGAATACCGTTGCCAGCACTGCCCGAAAAGCGATCAGCGCTTTGATTAGCCAGTACAGCGGGTCACGCCCGGTACGCAGCCAGAGAATGCCGACGATGATGGCTGTTGTGATGGTGATGGTCATGCTTGCTCCTAATTCACCCGCAGTGGCCCATCAGTCACTCGCGTGACCAGGAATTGCAGCCCTGTTTCCTTTGCTGCTGCTTCAAACGCTGCAAAGGACTCACGGTCGAGACACTCTGCGTTGTCCATCAGGATGAGCGGCAGATCACCGGCACGGAGTTTTGCGACACGCAGGGCGATGTTCACCTGACTTGCTTTATTCAGGCGGTCGAATGGAACGCCATCCATGAAGAGATCCGGCTGTTTACCTTCGTTGATGACCTGCAATCCCGGAATCGGAATTTGATTCGCCAAGTCAGCCTTCAACTTGTCGATCTCCTGAATTGCCTTTGTCAGATCGGAAGACTGCTGCTTCAGAAGATCAGCTTCTTCAGCATTCTTTCTGGATGTCTCTCGCAGCGCAGAGCCACGCTCCAATTCGGATGACACTTGTTCCAGGCGCGCAATGGTTGAAGCGAGCGTTGCGATCTCTTCATCCAGCGGTTGCTTTCTTGCAGCAAACAGATCATTGGCTTTCTGCCGGGCCTGCAGGATCTGATTCTCGACACCTGCTTTGCGGGTTTGCCGATCCAGTTGGAGGGCATTGATCTTCTGCTGTAACCCTGCAATCTGCTCATCCAGACTCTCAATGTGACGTGTAGCGGACTCTTCAATATCTTTCTTCTCGGACTCAAGCGTGGTCCCGATCTCGTCCTTCAGTTTTTCCAGAACTTGAATGATTTCCGTTTGCCGCTCGTACTTCTGCGTCAGTTCATTGCTGACTACATCTGCGTCCTGTTCGGGCAGATCTTTGAGAATTCCTTCTGCGTACTTTTGCTTCTCTTCAGCGCGGCTATTAATCCCGGTACGTTCGTTGTAAATCTGTGTGCGAATGGTGTCGAGAACCTGCAAGGCATGACCTTCGCAATCGTCCTCAGTGACAACCTTCCCCGTAATGGCCTTGATGTGATCTGGCGTGACTTTGAGTGGCACAGCCTGAAGTAAAATCTCCACACGTTCCTTCGGCTTGGCCAGCATGAACCGGACTGGATCGACAGAGAAGTTATCAACCAGCATGTCCAGGAAGGTCTTGGGTGGAATCTTCGACTTGAGCCCGTCTGGACCTGAGACTTTCAGATCCGGGCGGCCATTCACTTTGAGAGTCTTTCTGATCTTCGTGTTGTCATCCAGGACCATGACAACCTCACCTGACTCCGCGCCATTGCGAATCAGTGTGGCATCGTATCCTCCATCAAAGAGGGATTTCACTGCTTCGAGGCGACTGGTTTTCCCTGATCCATTCGAACCTGAGATACAGGTGACCCCTGTTGGATTCATGACTATCTCGGCTTCTTCAATGCCCAGAATGTTCTTGATTTTGAGATGCGTAACTTTCATTCATTCCCCTCTTGATGTCTGATCTCTGTTGCTGCTTAGAAGAAAGGCTTCTGCTTCGATGGCTCTGAACTTGCCATCACTGGAGCAGCGGCTGGTTGCGGTGCGACTGCCTGAGCTACTGGTTGCGCCGGTGGCAGTTTCGCGGCTGTCAACCTTGATCGCAATGATTCAGTGTTTGCCTGGGTAGCGCTGGCAGCTTTGTTCACCACCGGTGCAGGTTCATCAGGCTGCTGTTCTTCCTCTGGTTGATCCGCATAGAACTCAGCCGCCATTACTGCCGCCTGTGCTGCCTGAGCCACTGGGATATCGTCAGCATCATCAGCCGCGAACGCTTCATCCATTCCTTCGTCGATCACGTCGCTGGTGTCTGCCGCCATAACCTCAGAGGTACTGATCTGTCGTGGTGGTGCGGCGATCGTATAGAAGTTGAGCGATTCTTCGAGAAGCTTCTGCCTCAGTTGAGCCACTGTTTCAGCCCGGAATTCCAGTGAGATTCCATACTGTGTTGCAGGCTGTCCGTTGTGTTTCGTCTTATATGGCCGGATCACCATTCTGAAGGGGAGACCTGCAAGCCGTCCCTGACTTGGGTCGCCACGTCCGGTGAGCGTACGGAAGATCTGAAGCGCTGAGAAGATCTGTTGAATAGACCTGAACCCAGAAGTGTGGAAGTATGCGGTTCCACCCACGCGGAGCTTATTTGCAAGCTGAAATTTCAGATCCCCAGATGGCTTACAGGGCGATGGATACTCTTTTCCATTCGCAACGTATGGCTGGGAGAACCTGCATCCTTTTGCCCAGCAGTTGTCAAGCAGGACAGTGCGTTGTGCCTTCAGACTAAGAGCAATCTCAGCAATCTGCTTCTCTTCCGGCGTGGCCGTCTTGTCTTCGCCAATGAAGCGGACCAGGCGCTCTGAATCAACCCCATTCCCTTTACATCGGAGCTCAGTTGCCGACCACATAGCATATGCAGCTTCGAAGGGCTGGTCTGACATAAAGACCACATCGATCTCAGTCGGCATGGGTCCATGGGCCTCGATTGCATCCCAGTCCGGTTCCATCTGTCCTTCGGCAGTGGGACGGGTGAAGGTAAAGAATGGAAGCTTTCGGGGGTACTTTGTTTCCGGAGCCGACTGGAAGAGGTTCTGATATGCGAACTCTGCCTCCTGCCGGGTGTTGAACGAGTGATCCTTAGCGTCCTTGCTAGTGCCGACTTTGATCCACCATTTCACCTGCCCCTGGGTGTCTGTCCGCTGTGTATAAACAAGGATCGCTTTCCCCTTTGGCGCACCGATGGACACCTTAAGAAGCTTCGGCTCTCGCACAATTGGTTGCCCTGTCTGAATGTCATGTGTGACTCCGTAGAGACACGAGTAGTTAATCTCACGCGCGGTAAGCATGTTTGGTCCTCGCTCTGTCGTTTTCTACGCGGGGTAAACCCGCAGTGGTCTGATTTGCGTCTCTTTGACGCTGTACGCTTTTCGCGGATAAGCCTTGAAGGTGATGCGTGCGCCGTTTGTTGTCACAGCCTGCCTGTCACCCATGGCTTCCGTCAGCTTCTCTGCAATTGATTTCTTGTGGAGAGTTGCCTCTGTTTCAATCTCGGCAGCTTCCAGATATTCCGCAGCCAGTCCAGCCAGCCCCGGATCACTTTCGAACACAACGTCTTCCTCGATCAGTGAGAGCAATGCAGCGCCTTGGCAACCTGATAGATAGTCACACCCCGAGCAGCGTTTGTCGCTGGGCGGAAGCCTTTCGGGCAGGGAAGACTCTGGATCTTTCGACTCGATCAGCTTCCATAGTTGGATCTCTTCCTCGCGCAGGACTTCAATGATTTCCTCATCCCGATCCACGTCGAAGTATTCCAGCTTCCAGCCATCCGGCCAAAAGATTGCGAACGATCCCCACTGGAAGCCCGTCACCATCAGGCCATGCTGCATCTGCAGGATGTAGTCCTCGATCAGGCCTTCCCGTCTGGTCTTATGGAAAGACTCTCTGCCCAAGCATTTGATTTCCAGATATCCGGGATCTGATCGCTGTTGGTCACGTACCAGTCTGTCCATATGAACTCCAAGGAATTCATAATCCGTGTGCCTCTGGGTTCCAACAGCGGTCACATCCCGGCCTGTCACTTGCTGATACTTGTCGGCGATGATTGATTCCATCGCTCGACCGCGCTCCATCTCTGGCGAGTCCAGATCAAAGTCCGGTGTCACTCCCCACTTCTGGTAGATCAGCCGCCGCCTGCATCCGTATCCAATGTTGAGAACGGCCGCTGCGTCTGAACCACCGATCATGGTTCGTCGCTCTGCCAGGAATGCTTGCCGTTCTTCGTGTGTCATGGTGTTCCTGT
Organism: Bryobacteraceae bacterium; assembly: GCA_037190045.1. GTDB lineage: Bacteria > Acidobacteriota > Terriglobia > Bryobacterales > Bryobacteraceae > JAPKYZ01. The sequence continues at coordinate 6,076 of JBBCIQ010000006.1, forward strand.
AACCGCAGCGCTCAGTCCGAAAGTTATCCACTCTTCCATAGACCACTGCGGTCACTCTTCGCATTCGCCATGCTCCTCATGGTCCGGTCTGCTTGCCAGGCAGTATGCTTCTCCAAGTGGCTTCATCAATGCGGGGTGGCACCTTCTTCGGTGTGTGGTTCTCTGCCTTTCAATTGCTGTGATCGTCAATCACCACCAACCAGCACGATCACGGTATAACGTCACCTTTACTGCGAAGGACTTACCCACCCCTTGTCGGGGTGTTTTCTCGTTATTCCGCTGGCTGTTCGGGTTCGTCCGGCTCGGGTGCAGGGTCTTCGTCCTGATCGGTCTCGGAAATTCCATCAATCTCCGCAATCAGTGCATCCAACTGTTCCGGCGTAACCACGGTTCCGTATGCGATCTGCTCTTTCAGCCCCTCGATCTCGGTTTTCAGATTCTGAAACTTTGCCCGAGTCTCGTTCTTCTCTTTCTCGATTGCTGCTTGTAGCGCCTCAATGGTGCTCATAAGTTCTCCTCTTAACTTCTGGTCTTCTTTCTTCCACGGCTGTAAAAGATCCGTGAAAGCACTCAAGATGGACATTTGTCACCTCGAACTCTGGTAGGGCCAGCAGGATTTTAACCTGCGATCCGCCAATTATGAGCTGGCTGCTTTAACCTGCCTAAGCTACGGCCCCTTGAAACTCAAACTGTGTAAGAAGCCTGCTCGGTCTTCAGCTTCTCGATGTAGGCTTTGCCCCTGTCGGTGAGTTTTAGCTTTGTGCTGTAAAACTCTCTATACCGAGAATCTGCTCGACCAATAGAATTCAGGATTTCGTAGAGCTTATCTTTTCTAAGTTCTTCCTGCGTTAGAGATCTAATCATTTGGGTCAGGTCTTTGCTTTGCTGAATCAGATCAGCCTTGATACCTTTGAACGCTTCAGCCTGTTGCTCTTTGGTGAACTCCGGTCCCCATTCAATCAAGCCGTACATGATCAGCTTCTGCTTAAACTTTTCACTGAGCCTTCTGAGTGCATCATCAGTGGATTTTTCAAGAAATTCGCCACGCTCAGTAATTGACAAATTGATTGTGTTTGTCTTTGCCTTTGCCATCATTCCCCTCTTACTCTTTGATCTCCAAACCCTGTCGCCGATGGGCCGGATTCGAACCGGCTGCGTGGACGATAGGCGTGTTGTGGGCGACGCCTCGTTTTACCCCTTACCCTGCTGGCTAACCATACTCATCTCGCCAGCTACACCCGCGCCGTATCGCTACACCGGGCTTAGTCTCGTTCCACTGATTAGCGTGTCTCCATCCACGCCGCCATCGGCATAAAACTCTTCGTTCGAACCACAGGATTCTGGCAGTGAAACGCAAAAGCGATCCCCCACTTTTGCCCTCCTCGCTCAGTCCTGTGGCTCTAATCAAAAGCTCTCCCTGGCTGGGAAAAACGGGGTGGCCCACAAGTACCACCCCCGAGTTGCAGGAACTTTCCACAGGGGAGATGTCAGACGCTGGCCTTAACATCCCCCTCGTGTCGCAAGTCCCGCCCGACCTGCGAACTCACATAAATCCGTCTTCCTTCATGGCTTCGAAGCAGAAGTGAATGGCGGCTGCGATGCCTAATGCGCCGATCACGACAACAAGAATGGCTGCGATCATTCTTCATTCCTCCCCAGCTTGAACCCACGCTTGCGCATGATCTCTTCCACTGCTTCCTCACGCTTCGGGTCATTCGGCTCATCCACATACTCAGCCGTGAACGGAGGTAGCTTCTGCACTTCCACAGGTGCGTTTCCAGCGGTGTTCGGCTTCGAAACTTTCATTTCTTGTGTCCACCTTTCCGCTTGTCCTGGATCTCGTTTGTCACGATGGCAACCGCAAGATGCAGCACGCTCTTTACCCTGTCCCGGTCACCACCCAGCTTTGTCATCAGGCTGTTCTTGCACTGGATGGCTTCCATGCACAGCTTCAGTGACGGATCCGTGTTCTGTTCGGGTGTTCCCGGAGCAGGCGTGCCTACGGTCTGCATGTGTCCGTGCATGGTTACCTTCTGATTGGCAGGGATGGCCCCACCATGGTTGAGCTTGTTCCGGTGAGTTTGAACTCGCTTACGCTGATTCTGCAAATCGACCCATTGGGAACCACAAACACAATCGACTTGTTCTTTGTGAACTGCGATTGATCTTGTCCTGCGCAGGAGACTGAAGACTCATAGACTTTTTGCTCATCTGAGTTGTCCAAAATCTCAATCTGCAGGATGTCAACGCCAGCCATTGGGAACGATGAGCGCGAATGCTGAATTATCGGATCAGCTGCGCAGCCTGTTGCTACTGCCAGCAGCCCAAGGGATAAGAGTTTTTTCATGGCGGTCTCCTTTGTATTTGCTACTCGAACTGACTACTTCTGCTGACTACATCCAACGACGACTACTTGTCTGTCTTCCTGCGTCCGTGCCTGAATTGAAAACGTTCACCATTGAGCGAGTACCCACCATCCAGTAGCCCTTCTGTCAGGAACTGGGAAGCATATGGCTCTTTCACTCCAGTGCGCTTCTTTGCAATCTCCACTGATCCGGTCAGCAGCAACGCAGAGAAGAACTGTCTCCGGGTGTGCTGATTCGGTTGAAGTACTTTTTTCTTTGTGGTTTCAGTCTCTTGCGGGGGAGGCCCTTTTTCAGAGCGCTTCTTCCCTGTAAAGCTGAAACCAGACAATGGATTTTTCACTTCGTTTCCTCCGTTCGATCTTGGTACTGCTCAAAGCCAGGACATCCAAGCTCGGCAAGGCGTCTTTCCACCTGCAGAGTTCGTGTTTTTCTTTTTCCTGCCAGAACATCGGAAACGATGGACGAATCAGTGTTCAACTCTTTCGGGATCCGTCGCACAGCCATTGCATTGTTTTTCTTCCACGTTGCAATGGCCTGCTGACGGTCCTGGGCGGGAGTCATGGCTATGCCTTCACTTTCTTTTTTGATTGCTCGTGGCGATGCAGCTTTTCCTCGATTGCTTCGTTCACAAACTGGTTCTTCGTGGTGGACAGGTCGATGGCTGCGTAGCTGACCCGATCCCAAAGAGGCCGTGTGAATCGCAGGGTGGTTGCGACTTCCCCTGCTGTCGTGGTTGTTATGCTTGATTGGTTGGTTGCTGCCACAACCGAATGATATGGCAAAAAGGTAATTACCACAAGTGGTAATTAGCGTGATTAGCTATTAAAAATTGCAAGTCCTTGAAATTAAATGGAAAAAAGTTCTAAAAAAAGTACTTCCTTGAACGTAAATCCTATACTTTGGCGAAAATTTATGGGTGCTGCTAAAGCTAATGGATTTAGCGGAAGCAAAATTATTGAAGATTTTGTCAAGAACTGGTTAGCTACAGTACCTACAGATGCCGCTCAACCGTTGAGCTCAGAAAATCCCAGTGATAACGTAACTTCCCATGCGCCTACCGCCCAGGAGCAAAAGTATACGCAGAAGCTCATCCGCATCATGCGCTCACCCTTCTGGACGGCTTTGCAGCATAATCTTGATGCCTTCTCAAAGGCTGTAGATTTATCTGAAAAACTGGAAAGGCTCGAAGCCAGTGGGAAATTTAGTGGAGATGCGGCCTCGGTCGAGCACCAGACTCTGGAATCGGATCTCGAAGCAGAAGTGGTTGAGGATTCTCGAAAAACGGGTCCGCGTCCTAAGCATGCGAGTAAAGCTGAATCGGTACCAATATCTGGTCGAAAAGGCTGAACAGGAACTTAAAGAAATGCAGGACGAGTTCTTCGATGAATTGGAGAATGGCGCCTTCCTCGAAGGTGGGTACTACGAGAAGGCAAGCGGCGAATAGCCGCACGAAAGGGGAAGAATGAAAGCAGCCGCTCTTGCTTTATTTTTCACGCTCAGTGCGTTATCGCAAAGCACTACAACATGGGCTGGTTTACGCTTTGGAATGAAACCAGCCGAGGTTCGCAAACATCTCGGCGAACGAGTACAGCTTGGCTTAATGGAACGTGGTGAAGAAACGATGAATGTGGCCGGGATAAAGGTGGGAGAATCTATTGGTTCTGCACATTTACGGTTTTCATCTACTGATAATACATTGAAGGGGATTTCGCTGAGATTTGAGCCCATGAAAGGAAATTGCCAAGATGAAGCGATTGGAACCAAGCGCTACAGTGCTTTCCTTGATGTTTCCGATGCATTAGTCAGGAAGTACGGACCCCCAACGGAGAATACCGGATGGCCTTCATCAGACAAATTCTTGCGGGAATCATCTGAGAAGTTTGTTGGGCCGAATTCAACAAGAAAATGGGTCCTCCAAGATCAGACGATTATTAGTTCCGTATCTGTTGGATGCGAACTATTTATGTTGACTGTGTCCTATCTTCCACCGGTGATATCGCCTGACATTTGAGCCCCCCTGTTATCCTGATTACGGGAGCGGGTTGCCGCCCACTCCCTTTAGTCTATGTATGGCTCTCGTCAGAGAATGCTCTGAATAGGAGATTACCATGCCTGTTTGCGAAGTTGAAGAGATTCCCGTTGCCGTCAATGATTGTATAGAATACGATTCGATGTCTTTCCGCCGCCCACAGAAGAAGAATAAAACTATTATTCCTGACCCTCTCTCCGAGTATTCAACTGAAGTTGGCTTTAACTGGAAATCCTGGCTTCCCGCAATATTTAGTGGAGGTGCCCTGTTTATCTCCTACTTAGCTTATACACGTGACACGAACAAGGACAAATCCGACCAGAATAAGAACGAAATTCAAATAGTCGCTGCTGAGGAATTCCGTAAGGGCTTAAAGAACGAGATCGATCCAAAGCTCAAGACGCTGTCTGAATCTACTGATACTAAATATGATGCACTTAATAAGCAATTAGGAACTCTATCTAGTACTGTTTCTGAAATGTCCGGAAAAATGAGTGGTCTTTCTGAGAACCTCGGAAGGCTTTTGGATGCCAGATTGAAGCAAGCAAAAAATGAATCAGATTCAGATCTTAAAAAGGATTTACCTCAAATTGCTGCCCTGATGAACGCTGCTGGCCCCAGTAAATCAGTTAATTTAGATTTAGTTCAGAATGTGGGAAGATCGGCAATTGATATTGGATTTCAGGAGCCATCCCTTATTCCGGCCGCAGCCGCATTTCTTGAATATGCCACATCGATTAGAGAAAATCCGCTGAGGGGTGTAGTGTTTGATGAATGCGATGCTTTTAATTACGGATCTCTGGGTTTCTTGCAGCGAAATAACTATCCTTTTTCTAGAGATCTAATATCATTCGTTGGATGCTCGAAGGAATTAATCGGGAATAAAGAATCAGCCGGAAGTAGCATATTTGGGGGGATTATTCTCAATACTCCTAAGTCGGCAAAATGGATGCAAATACGTTTCGATAAACCTAATGGGGTTAAATTGGATGGTCTATATCTAAGAAACATTCGAATATTTGACTCCAAAATTTACTATTTTGGTGGACCTGTTCTTTTAGAGAATGTATATTTTTCAAACTGTGAATTCGTTTTAGCAGCCAAGAAGAATAGTAAAGGGTTTGCGCTTGCTGCTCTTCAGTCTACATCTGTTAATTTTGAATCCACCGGATCTGAATAGCTTCACTCCGGCTCCACATCCACAATATCCACACTGATCGCAGGCGTCTTAAGTGCAGTCAATTGCTCCTGCTTCTGCCGGATCTCTTGTTCGAGCGTCTGGATCTCTGGATTTTCGAGGTTGTCCAGTAGTCCGTAATTATTGAGTGTCTGTATCGTGAATCCGGCGATCATCTCCCCCACGCTGGCATAGAGAGGCCGCTTCACTTCGTTCTCCCCTTCGAAGACGGAGATCCGCATTCCGGAACTCACTCGGTGTGCTTCAAGAATGCCGAACAGCTTGTCCGACATATTCATTCTGGCTTGTTTCATTACTTATTCCCCTTTCTGGTTGCTGCTTTCTTGGCGGTCGTATTCTGAATGTCAGTGGTAGCGGCCTGAGGTGCCTTCTCCACTGGCTTAAAGGAGATTTGCGCTCCGGTCTCCGTCTTCCGGTACTCAATCGCATTTAGATCGAAGTCTTCCGGACGGAACCCAGCGTTTTCGATCAGGAAGAGCAGGAAGCGTTTATTCTCTGCCTCGTATGCCTGAAGCTCCGTGAGATGCGGCTGTACTTCTGCCTTCTTCTGATTGATCTGCGCTAATTGCTGATCCAGCACATTGAAGGCTGGTTTGTTCAATGAAATCGTTGGCATTGTTTCCCCTTTTAGTAAGTTGTCATCGCAACTCGGAACTTGTTTCCGCTGTTCTTGATGACCAGATAAAAGACTGACCCGGTCCACCATGTGGCCAACGAGTCATTTGGCATGGCTGCTCCTGGATCGGCATTGTAATGCCCGTACCAGTGCATCGCCTGAAGATTTGCTCGTGCTGTTGCTGCTGATGTTCCGCCTGTGCCGCCGGAAGTGAGAGGGATAGCGGCGCCTGTCCATTGCCCGGAGGAGTTGATCACTGGAGTCGACCCGGCAATGAAAGACTGTGCAGTAACTGATCCTGTCAGTCCTGTTAGTTGGATCGTTGTGGAAGAAACTCCCGAAATACTGACATATCCGCCCGTTGAGCCAGAGACATAAGTTGCGCCGATTTGCACTTTAGCGGAGAATCCAGCAGAGAGCGTAAGCCCAGCCCCATTCAGTACAGTCTCTCCATTGACAGCTGGAAACAGATTGATTGGAGCAACGCATCTCACTCCACCTGAAGTTGCCGAAATTGTCACGGTGGACTGTGACCCTACGGTCATTGCGATAGTCCCGCCAGAGATTGTCAGATTCCCGGAAGCATCAGATCTGAATGGAGCATTCGAGAACATCGATCCACCGACACCAAGAGTTCGGAAGTGGCCCCCCTCATCTGACCCGCTTACACCAATAAACCCGATCTGTCCGCCTGAAGCATTGAATATCCTGAGTTGCCCCGGCTTCGATCCACCACCACCCACGTCCAGCCAGTTCGTAGCCATCTTGTCACTTGTGACTGCCCCGGATGCGATAGCGACGGCAGTGACGGCAGCAGCGGATATTTCACCAGCGGTCAACTTGTCGAGAAATAGCTCTGCCTTGATATCTGCGCCGCTCATCGAGCGGGTATAAGCAGTTCCATTCCAGCGAAGGATCTGTCGGGTACTGGTGTTGTAAATGATCTCCGTCAGCTTCGTAAGCGGTGTTGCAGCAACCGGCATAACCGGTTCCACTCCCGCCGCAAACTTGGCCAGATCAATCGCCCCATTACCCACATTCAGCACGCCGCCAGCTGCGGAAAGGGTAGTCCCGATAGCAGAAGGCTCAATCTGCAGAAGGGTAATCTTCTGATTGTTCTTGATGACCGGTGCTGCATTTGGATGCTCGAACGTCAGAGAAACAGTCGGCGTAACACCTGGCTCGAATGAGTTCCTGGTATCGTTCGGATCGCCCCACGTGCGGAAGACGAAATCAACATCCTGATTCTGGGCATTCTCACCCATCACCATCCAGTCGGAGTAGTAAGGATTCTGATGCTGTGCCTGGGCACCGAGTACTGATGGTTCCGGCGCACCGTCCCAATGCAGTTCGATCAATGCACCCAGTGCCGGGTAGGCGGGTTCATCCCATTCAGCGCAGATCCGGTATATACGCGCACCAGAGTCGGACAAAGCATATTCAAACCATCCATCACATCCGGTCAAAAGTGGGAAGTACTCGAACCCTGGTGTTGACCCACCACCGAACGGAGTGACATTCACCAGGACGTTCGGAGTTGGGTTCGTCTCATCGTGCTTATGGAATGGTCGTTCCTGCAGCTCAGTTCCGGCCACTCCGTAAATGCGCCATGCCTCATTCTTCTTCGGTGTCGGTTGCCAGATCGAGAAGTGAGCATCCCCTGACCGATACGGATACATGACCAGGTACTCAATTGGTCCTGATCCCTTCTGGATGTAGACATGAATGCGGTCGAATCCATTGAGAGGTGATGGCGGAGCATAAGGAACATCAATCTGAACCGTCTGCCCGTCATTCACGTAAGAAACGGTTGGAGGCCCTGTGATCGTGATATCACCCGGAGGTGCTGGCAGATCGCCACCGGATCCACCATATTTTGCGACTGCTACCCACTTACCCATACGTTACCCTTGAGCCCTCAAAATGATGGATTCCCCGACTTCGAGCGTGATGAATGGTTCGTCTTCGATGGTGTCGTCAGGAGAGGCGACAATCGCACAGACATTGCTTCCTGCGATGTGCTTGATGGTTAGATCCCGCCCCGGAAGCACTGCCACTGTGTCGAGATAACCATTGACGTTATCGAGCGTGGTGTCGATCAGCACTGTCACGTCATTCAGTGTGATGAGCGTGTGCTCCTGCACCAGCCGGATACCGGGTGTTGCTCCATAGATGTAGATCTCTTCGAACGGGGAATACTCTTCCCGTGACTCTTCTTCCCCTCGATACACGACTGAGGGGAACACCAGCAGTGACTTCTTCAGGAGGTTGTTGGCTGTGATGCGGATGTTGTAGACCCAGCTGCGGTCTGAGTTGACGATCTCATCTGAATCTTTGGTGTCGATCCAGACAGCTTCCTCAACAATGAAGGACGATGTGGCGTCAGGAATGATCAGCCATGGCTCCGTAACTGTGATGACGGTTGCTGTGTTCGACAGGATTGTCCGCACCTGACCAAGGCCAGTACCGGCAGTGATCCGGACACGCTTCCCCTTCAGCCAGTCCGCACCCAGCCCACCCGGAGCCACAGGGTTGATGAACATGGAGTCACCAATAGTGGTGGATGAATAAGTTGTTGCCTTGGTTCGAATGACGAACGCATCTCCGAAGGCAATGCCGGCCGCTTCAGGGTTAGGGGTGACAGTTACGGTGTCGGTTGTATTGGCCGAGATCAGATAGTTTCTCGTGCCGATTGCGCCCTGAGCCGCTCGCCCGGTGATGGAAAGAGTCCTGCCAACCAGAGAGTTGGGAACCAATCCGGTCAGATTCAGCTTCAGTGTTGTCGATGTGATGGCAGCAATGGCTTCACCGATGATTCCTGTATGAATCGCTTCCTTCACCCTGAATCGCAACTTGGACACGTCCTTTGACGGAGGACCCATGGTGCGCGTGTTCGGAGGGTTCGAGATGATCACCGTCGAGGGCAGGGAACCGGTTACTGTCGATTGATGGGAAAGCCGGTTCTGGTCATATGAGACGTAGGTCCGGTAGCCAGTGACTCCGTTTGGCCATGAGATGTTCTGCAACAGGATGCGGTTCGTGCCAAGGCTTGGATCCGTCCACACTCCCTGCACCTTGCTGAGCGCTGTTTCCTTGCCATCGTTATCTATGCCCGTGAGAGCAAAAAAGATCAGTGTGGCCGATGGCAGCGAACCACCGGATGGACTGACGGCAGCAGCTCCAATGGTTGGGCATTCGGGCAGGAGATCATTGACGGGGAATGCGCCTTCAATCTCAAGCTCGACCAGTGATGACTTATCCGCAAGGGTGGAATACCGCTGTCCAAGTCTCATCCGGCGGTCGCTGACGCCATATTTCGGATCACCCGCAGTGGGAATGGACAGATCCGGGAACCATGGCTGACGTGGCAGAGCCACATTGACACGCTCGGCAGGTGGAAGGTCCGCCTCCACATCGGCAGGCTTCGGCCCCACCACAAGGTCATACATACTGTCTGTGGTTGTGATGCCGTCGATGTCAATCGAGTAGTCAGGATTCAGACGCCAATTCGTGACACGGAACTCACCCAACCCATCCGGCATATCGGGATGAGTGAGTGAACAAACCATTCCGGGTTCCACATTCAGAGCGAGGATCGTTGTCCGAAAAGAGATATGCCGCTTCTTCCGCCATTCCGTGTAATCGATCCCGCCCAGCTCTTCTCTCAGTCGCGTGGCAATGATCCGGAGCGCCTGAGACTTTGAGCTGGTGCCTGACAGGTTGAGTTGTGACTTGATGTACAGCGGGGCCGTTGCTCCACCGCGCCACTTCGCATGATCAATGTCATTAAATGAGATTGCATTCGACTGATAATCGAATTCTGAATCCGCGAAGTTGGCTGTGAGGTAGTTGAAAGCTGCTGGTGCTGGACGAAGCGAAAGGGAGTTCCAGATGATGTTGCCAATAGTGAAAGCTTCGACAGTGGATGAGTTCAGGCGGCACCCAAGCTTAAACTTTCCGAACGACCAGGTGTAGTAACCAAGGCAGTTCGCCAGCACTTCCTCAATCCAGTCGCGAAGCGGCTTCTCTTCCTGAAATACTCCCCGATAAGTGAACTGACGCTCCGTGCCGGAGCCGACAAGTGCATTGACGACGTCATTTGCGTAGCCAGCAGCGGCCATTGCGGCAGTGACGTCGAACAACTCTTCCTGCATCAATGCAGGGGCGTTCTTCAGCCCCTTCGCCCGTAGAAGTGCATTAACAGCTATCCAGAAAGGATTCGTCATTCCCGGTGCCGCTCCACGGCTTCCCGGAGCCAGCCATGCCCATCCATCCAGCCCTTGATCAACCGTCACAATCATTTCGTGATCAGTGGGTCGTGAAAGCTGCAGTCCTTTTGTGTCTGTCCGACGCAGTTCGATGAAGGCTGTCCCGGCTGCGAATGTGTCTTCGAAAGTGTTTCCACTGTGGAAGACTTTCCGCCAGTCACCCTTGACCTGGTCGCCTACCTGCGAAAGAGAGAAGTAGTCGTTCGGCTGTGCTGGGTCAGTTCCGCTGGAGATCCTGAGTCCCATATGTCCCGGTCCATGTGGAGACTGACCGTCCAGCGTATGCTTCAACGGATCCCTAGAGAGGGTAATCGGGCCTTCTCCGATAACGGCAATTCCGTTATAGAAGTCGGATTCATCACGGCCAGATGCCATTTTGCAAGCAACGGGCATCGGAGTATCAGTGTAGATTTCCGTGATGACCTGCCCGTAAATCGAGTCATTGATAATCGAAGTGCTGGTGATGCTGGATCGCTTGAATCCCCATACGCCAGTCGAGTTGTCTCTGATCAGGACACCCTGCGGCTTTACCAGCAATCCTGCATACTGTCGCTTGTTATTGTGTGCCAGGCAGCCGTTCGCAGTGTCGTATCCCTTGTCACAACTGCCAGCATTTGCGCTCGGGAAATGTACAAGGTCAAGCCCAGATCCGCCTGTACAGTTGATGCCGTCGTTATAGATCTTCCAGCAGAGTCGATCTACCTTTCGAGTGGGGTAGGGAAGGTTTAGTTCATCAATGCCATCCGCAGCGATGATAGGGAATTGTTCTCCAGCGTCGATTGACCAATCAATAACAACACCCTTCCATAAGTTGATCTTGATACCCGTTCCGATGTGGTACAGGACGAACTCGATAGAAGCTTTTGTTAAATCAACACTGTTTGCCATTGCACTCATCACCCTGTCGGCATTGCCGAATGTGAATGATGCATTGTCGCTGGCTCCATTTATGGACTGGCCGATACCACCATGGGAGATCAATCGCGGAAGATACTGCCGACCGCCTATGATGCAGCGGCGATCACTGAAGTACAAATTGTCGGGATAGCCAGCAGTCCTGACCTTGATGTAGACCAGAGGAATCAGTTCCTGTTCCTGGCTGAGAAGTGCAGAAGCGAGACCGGGAGAAGGGAACCGCAGGAGTGTCGAAGCAACAGCATAGGATGGATTGCCGCTTGATACTTCGATCAGCGATAGACCGATGGAGCTGACAGCAACTCCAACGGCTTCCCAGCTGAGTGGTTCATTTGCGAATCGGACAGTCACAGGCACCGTGCCCGAAGCATCGTCGATAGGGACGTTGAAGGTGAAAGGTTGGTATGGACCCTTTCGCGCTTCCCAGAAATCCCTCAGGGCCAGCTTCTCTGATTCCTTCAGGCGTGTTCTCTGGATCGTCCAGGTTCTTGCTCCGGTGCCAACAAGGTAACGCTGTTCGACCTTGGTATTCCCGGATCCAAACTGATGGATGACCAGCTTGTAATCCCGTCCCTGTGTGACTGGATACTCAGGGATGATGGGGAACGTTCCAGACGGAGACACCTCCGGAACCAGAATATTTCCGATGTAGTCGGCCATTGATGATGTGGGTTTCGGTTACGCGAGTTCGATCAGTTGCAGGGAAGGAATAGTGAGTCTTCCCAAAGTGAGGGCTTGTTCCCATGGACCGTCAAAGCGGACCACATAGCGGCCATTGAGATCCGTTCCAGTCTCGTCATAAGAGAATTTGGGAACGGTTTCCCATACATCATAAAAATAGAAAGGCTGATGTCCGCCTTTCCGTGCTTCAAAGAAACTGCGGAAGCTGAGGACCGTGGCTGCATCGACGCTGAATCCGATGCGCCAGCTTTTTCTGCTGGTGGATGCCTGAAGCGCGATCTGCAATTCACCGTTGGCATACTCGTTCGACAGCACCGGGTAGGAACGGGAATGCTGGAAGGCTCGGCAGAGAGCCCACGGCATGACAGTCAGCGGATTGGCCGTGGATACGTTACCGGGCAATCACTTCTCCCTCAGCTTCGCCAGCGTCTCCGTAAGGCTGGTAGGCAGCGGTACTCCGATCTTGGAAAGATTTTCGAAGATCGATATCCCTTCGTTGATGACCAGGAAGAGTGCTACTGCTGCTCCGATATCGCCACCCAGACCGAGGGGCTTTGAAAGCTCGTGAGCCACAATGATCGCCACGAAGTAGCCGACCTTTTTCATGAGTCCTCTTCCACCTCGAGAGCTGGAGAGTTCCTTATTGACGAAAGCTGCAGCAATGCCGGTTCCGTAATCGACGATCACAAGGAACACAAGCAGATTTGTGACGGCTGGCATGGCAGCCCAATAGCTGACAATGGCGGATGTGAGCAACTGGAACACAAGAAATTTCCCTTCGGCGGACTTATACGGCATAGTCCCTCCACTGCTTCCCCTCAAATAACGCACGCTCAGCCGCACGTCTCCGGATGAGGCCACGCTCGACCTTGCCAGCACTCTTTCGCCACTTTGGGAACTCGTCAAGGACGCCCTGAATTTTCCCGGCGTTGAACAATTTCAGAAGAGTAGACTGCCTGAATCGTCCGATACCCACGTTGAAGGTGAAGGACACAAGCGCATCGAACTGGCACTGCTTGGCTTCCCGGATCTCTTTCGTCACCAGCATGGCCGTATGAAGAAGATCCTGTTTCAGGAGCGCTTCTCCTTCAGCCTGCGATATTCGCATTCCCTTACGCGCAGTGAGGGTGTGTCCATAGCCAATCGTCCACTTCCCGGCAGGGCAGAGATATGCCTCTGCCCTGAATCCTTCGAAGTGCTTGATTAACTCGACAACTTTAGGCGAAGGTGTCTTCGGCAAGAATCACGCTCCCAGTGAAGACAAACTCGCGCACGTAATCCTGCAACTCGCCTTGAAAATGTTTCCGCGTGCGCAGTCCGTTGTAGTGGACAATGATGCCCGGTGACACAATAGGCCCAATCTGCGCGAACTCCAGATGGTAAGTCCAGCCTTTCTCTGCGGCTATCCGCTGGAAGTAGTCAAAGAATCCATCAAGTGAAGATGGATCGACCTCTACCTTTGTAGCCGGGGGACCGATGAACCGCGCTCCGGGCTTCTCGACCAGACGCTTGCCGTCCGGTGAAATGACGAATACTCGCCCATCCGGGCTGAGTGTGAATTTCTGTTGACTCATTTTTCTGTTTTCTCCGTTAATATGGATACGTGATTGTCTCCGTTCATGAGATCAATTGGTCCCGCTTCAAAACGACAGTTAATAAAATTTCGATTGTTTCTGCGAAGGACCTGAACCTGACCGCTTTCCCCGAGAAGGAATCACTCTGGACTCGACTGAAACGCCTACTGCGCTTCTAACCTTGCTTTCGCTTTTGCGTATTCGAATCTCACGGATACTGTCCTCAGCGCTGCATCAACAGCGATATATGACGACAGCACCAGCGGATTATTTGACTTCTCGAAGACTGCTTGCTGCTGTGCACCAGTGAAGATGTGCAGTGCTTTCAATACTCGCGCTTCGAATGGAGTATCTGTGAAGGCGAGAACATCGACAGCTTCTTTGCTGGCCTGAATCAAAGGCTCTGTCCATCGGGTGAAGGCTTCCGCTTCTTCCGGCTCGATCTTCCCTGCGTCCTTCAGGCGATTAATGGAATCCACCTGTGCATCAGCCGCTTCAGAGAGCGTAATGAATGCCAGGATCAGGCTTTGAGTCGCTTGCTTTTCGTTGCAGCCAATCATCAGCAACGATGTCAGCAGCAGAATCAGATATTTCATTTTGTGCCCCCTGTAGTTACTCCGAATGCAGTGCCGATGACAGCATTGGAAGCTGTGTAGATCGTCATCATGCGCTCTTTTGCTTCCTTGGCTGACTTCCTGCGTGTGTGCCATTCCTGAATGAACAGAAAGCCGATAGCTACTCCGCTGCGAATAGCGAAAGTCTTGTCAATCTTCGGGGTGTTGACGGCGTTGATGGCGATTCCGGCAACCATGGAAGCCTGGGAGGTTCGCCAGAAGACCTGATGCGCGACAGATGGCTTCTCGTCAGGCGCGTCGAAACGATATTGCTTGCCGATCTTCGCGCCAAGGCCAGACTTGGTTTGAGTGGGAGCCGGAGCTTCCCACCCTTGAGCAAACGCACTGAGGCCTATCAGCAGCAGTGCTACTGCAAGTTTCATAGATTGTCCTTTGGGTTAGTTGACTAACGTATTCACAACCGGGGATCGTCGAAGGACAGCTTCCCCGGCATCAAGGTATGAGTAGCGGATCTTGTACACCTGCCCACGTGTCAGGCCGGGCAGAGTGACTGAGCACCCGGAAGAGCATGGCGCAGTGATCGATTGCTCATCCGGTGCGTCGATACCCCACTCGATCAGAACCTCAACCATTCCAGTGATTGGCGGGAACTTGAGATTCACTGAGCGAGTACCTTCGACTTCCACGCTGATGAAGTTCGCCTCGCCGGTGTCACCCGGACAGGACGTCTCAAACTTGTAAGTCTGTCCAGTGGAGAGCGAATTGAGAACAGTCTGCCTGACAGGTCCACCCGGAGGGATCTCGCCCGTCTGAACAATCTGATTCTCGTTATTCCTGAGAATAAACTCGCACGCTGCGTTTGCATTCAAGCCAGGTTTGCGGATGGTTGCAATTGCCGATGGCCCGGCAGCTTTCACTGTGACCTGAATTGCTCCAGAAGGTGAAGGCTCGACGGGCAGCGTCACGTTGGCCGTGGCCTCCTCTGCGTCATCGTCAGTCGCCGTGACCGAGATTGCATGATTGCCAAGAATAGAAGTGGTTCCTGAGACCCTGCAAACAGAGCCGACCAGAGCAACGCCGAGGCCAGTTGGCAAGCCAGAAGCGCTGCAAAGATATGGTGTCGTGCCACCTGAAACAGAGAAGTCGAACTGATAGGCGATTCCAGAAGTGGCAGTAGTGATCGTTCCACTGTTCGGCGTGATCGAAACTCCCGGTGGAAGATCACCGGTGATGGGCAGCGTCAGCGGGGTATTGGCTGTAGCCGAGGCTGCATCCGTCACTGTGAAGGTAATTGGGAAGCTACCCGGCGCAACTGGCGAAGATGCTGTCAAGGCACCACCAGATGACAGGCTGAATCCAGAAGGCAGTGAAGTGGATGTCCATACATAAGGCGGTGTGCCGCCAATAGCCGAGAGATTAAAGCTGTACGGCTGGCCTACTTCAGCAGCTGGAAGCGAAGTGGTTGTGATCTCCAGCGCAGCGCCGAGCTGATTTACGATGACCTGACCGTGAGAAGCATCAAAGCGCAGAGTGCCTGCTTCGGCTGTAACGGCCCGTGAAGCCACCACTGTAGATCCGCCGACACTGACACTGTATGTTCCGGGTGCCAGCCCCGTCACCAGATGCCTACCAGTGCCGCTGTATGACGGAGGAGTATAAGTGACACCGTTCTGCATCGTCAGAGCGTCCTTTCGGAACATGGCAATGACAGATGAAGTTTCAGGAATGTGGATGCCTCGATAGGCTCCAGCATTGAACGATGACCATGCTGGCTTCGTTGGGGGAGTAGTTCCCCGGAAGGGCATCAGCACCGATAGCCATTGATTGGGCTCTGTTCCAAGACCAACCTGAGCAAGTGTGAATTTTCCGCCAAAATTACTAGATGCAAGGGAGGAGAAGTCATCCGATGCTCCTGAAGTTGGATAAACGAATTCAGAAAATGAGCCAACAGCCTGCATTGTTTTGATCTGCGTGACAAAATTGCCAGATCTGGTCAGGGTGTCAGCAGGAGAAGTATTCACCACATCGCTCGAGCCCGCATCCCCACGGTAGAAAACTAACTGGCGCGTAGACGTTACGGCAGAAGGGACCTGAATCCCATCATTGATAAATACATAGCTCTGGCCTGTCTCCGGAATCCAGTGAATAAATTCCGAAAACATCTTTGAGGCCTTATTGGTTGTATTCCCAAAGGATTTCGTCCCGTCAATTGAAATGTAGCCAAAGTCTGCACCCTTTCCTTTTTTTGGTGTCAGTACTTCTTCCCCACCTTGATTAGCAATAATCTTGTAGATATTTGGACTCGTCAGGATTCCATTCTGATTAGTTACTGCACCGAACGACAGTCCTCCCTTTGCGCCTGCTGAGAGCAGGTCCGACCCTTTTGGTGTCCCTGGGGCTAAAGAATTTCCCTGCATAAGAACGAATGATCCAGGCATCGTGTAATTACCCAGATGGTCAGATGTGTAACTGAAAGCCATCACCCCAAGCTGATCGCTATCAGGTGTCCAATTCTGCCGGGAAGACATGAAGCCATAGTTCGTGACATCGCTATATACACTCTTGGTCGAGAGCAGGACTCGCTCATCCCTGTAATCAACTGATGGAGTATTTGCTGTCTGATAAACAGCTTGATAGAAAATGTGTTGAGTCAAGTTGTCAGCAGATATCGGGCCTGGATATGTGAAATACTCCATATCCTCCAGCCATTTTCTTGCGACGCCCGCCTCACGACTTGATGGGAAAAGAAACTCCATTACGTTTAGATACCTACTCACTCGATATTGAGCGGCATCGTATCGATTATTCCCGTCATCAGACGCAAGCATCATCCGTGTACGATGATCGGAGCGATTCCACGGCGGAACAGTGTACGGGGAATAGTTCGCCTTGTATTTCAGATAATCTCCACGGATGTCAATTGGGGGATCGAGTGTATTTAATCCGATAAGTGTCGAATCCCCTACCCAATCCGTCCAACGGCCATCCATGTATCCGATGTTCGAGCTGCCGCCGTTCATTGCCGTCCAGTGCGTCTTCAGGTATTCACGCGTAACGTCATGGTTGTAGTTCCACGCAAGCTCTAAACCTCTGATCATCTCCTCGTCTTCCTCGCTATCAATCATGTGAGGAAGAGTGAGAAGAAGTTTCATTACATCTGTGTGAGTCAGGTTGTGCGAGGGAGAGCCATACGACTGTTGTGTTTCCGAGTTCATCGTGTACAGTTGTCGTGGAAATTTCCGATATACGAGCCTATTGGTGTTGGAAAGTGCCCTGGGGGGTGCCCCGTTTGCCCCTCTAGTATCAACACTTAATTTAGAATTCTCAAAGTCAACAGAAAGTACGCGGAGAACTTCAATTCCTCCTGCTACTTCAACATCAAAGGGAGTAGGGATTCCACGGAAGTTATTTATTGTTTCTGGGTTAACATTGATCGTTGTCGATTGCTTATCAGTGACCTGTGATCGAACGCTGCGAATGTAATGTCCATACCCAGGGCCATAATCGTGGTGAGAACTTAACCACAGGTATCCGCATGAATTTTGATTCCACTGTGGGATAACGGCCCAAATGGAATTAACGGCCTTAGTGGATGCTGTAAAATTTGCAGAAGTTCTCACTGAATTCGAATCAATGACTTCCGTAATCGGAATCATCTGCATCGCGCCCGCTTCACTTCCCCAGATTTCAATCTCCATTCCGGGTGCGTCGTATGAGCCATCAGCCACGCCCGACAGTCCGGAAATATTTACATTAAGACCTCCGGTATTCGTGATAGGGTAGCTTCCATCGAGATTCGATACCCCACTCCCTGAGATTCTAACGGTGCCACTTGTGGCTGTAGTTTGATTATCTGGCAGGCTGATTACTGCCGTTGCCCCCGTTACAGTGATATTGTTCAATGACCCATCACTGATCTTCCGATTAGACACAGACTGCTTGATGAATACATACCGTGGCTTTGAAGGATCGAGAGCATTTACTCCTGTGCCGATTCCTGAAGCTGTGATAATATTCGTGCCCTGTGTGGCAGTCGCTTCTCCTGTCGGCTTCGGCATCTTTTCACAATCCCCGTCGAAGAATCCGTTTGTTGTTTTTAACTTAAATGTCGCTCTTTCAAGGGATGACATTTTTGGATAAAGCAGGTCATACGCCATTGTCCATTTATGCAGATTCAGGCGAGCGTAATCGACAAGCGCCCCTATCCCGCCATACTTTTGATATGGGTCTAAAGCCACCCATGTGGGTCGCATTTTCTCAAAATTATTCAGCATATAGCGCGCTGAATTAGCGTACTTTTCTTCACCCGAGATCGCGCCAATCAGCGCTATCAGGACTGGTCCATATCCATAATTTCGAGTATCATTTGCCGAATTCATCAAGGATTCCTCCTTTGAACAAAGGGCCAATGTCTCTCCGTCGCAGCCCTCGGTCATCCAGGCGGATACCCTATTCAGCATCCAAGCCCATCCAGAAGGATTCTCTGATGGGTAAAGGCTGGTTCCCGACCATGCCCCACCGGTCCCAAAAATACGATTCCTGTAAATTGGGTCATTCGGAGCAAATACACCTGACGGCTTAATTCGTATAGAGTGCGGGAGCCATTTTCCACACTGCCCTAAACCATTAGCCACATTCATAGCATCTAAATTTATTTTCGTTCCGGCGTATCCGGGGATATCGCTCCCTGAAAGATCCTTGAGGGTGACCTGCGTAGGCGAAATAACCTGTTTGACCTGTCGATAGCCATTGATGGCAACGGCAACATTGACACTCTGACAAAAGATATCGTCATCCTCTTCGAGTCCATGTGGCTGTCGGAAAGTAATCGTCGTCAGGCTACCGACCGTGTAATCGTTGATGACCAGCCGTGGCCCAGCTGCATCAGAACGCAACCGCAACTGAACCTGCGCGGAAAGAGTAGAAATCAAGAATAGGGAAAGAATGAAAAGTCTCATGGGTTAGATCACCTGACAAGCGATGGACGAAATGATGGCGCTTGTTGCGCCTGCTGCATTGACGAACTTCCAAACCAGTCGATCATCAATTGCAATTGAGACTGAATTTGGAATGGTGTAGGTTCCTGCTGCCGCATCGGCCGGATGAACATAGGTAATGCCTGTGTCCGCTCCGTTCTTCATAAGGGTGATAGTGAGTGTGTTTGACGGCTGCGCACTCGAAGTCAGAAGCCTGCATCCCTGTATGGTTCCTGCGAAAGGCATAATCGTAGTTCTGGCGGAGGCTGATGATGCGAGGGGTGTACCGCCTGCCGTACCCATGACATGCCCATAAGCTGTTGCGGTTGCCCCCGCACCCGCAGATGGCGTAGCCAATAAGAAATATCCGCCCCCTCCTCCACCAGATCCGCCAGCCTTCTTCCATGCACCGCTGACATATACCCAGAGATCAGGATTCGTTGGAGTCTTGTTGATGTAGGTCTGATTCTCTTCGCCAGCCATAAGAGGATCGTTGAAACCAAACAATCGCTCAGGTTCGATAGCGCGGTCGATCATCACTTCGTTGTCGATGATGATGAGGCCGTCACCTGCGGTGAGGGAAGTCCCTCCACCACTCGCAGGAGCGCAGACAGGAATACCATCAGTGCCGATCTGTTTAATGAACTCATCTGCGCAATCGAGCGCCCGGACGCCCCCAATGGTGGATGTTGTCGGTAGGGCAAGTGAGAATACACCACCGCTGAAGTTAATTCCGGTGCCTGCACTCAGTGCCGCTCGTACAGCAGTCGGGAGATCCTGCCAGCCCTTATCGCCGCGCCAGTACTGTGATGTTGTCCCCGCCGATATCGAGGCTTCCTTGCCGTTCAGCGCGGATTGCAAGTCGGTCTGTGCCGATAGCGTTCCGGTGATCCCGCCCCAGGTCGCGCTTCCACCGCCGCCACCTCCGCCGTTCGCCAGTTGCCATGTGCCGTTCGCGCAGGTGTATTCATTAATGGAAAGGAGTAGGCGGACCTTTGCTCCTTCTTCGATACAAGCCCCAGAAGGTGCCTCTGCCACTACCGGGAGGATGAAGCTTTTCGCCAGAGAAAGATCAACTTTCCCCCTGAAAACTCGATCGCCATTGACGGATGTCTGCGCATACAGACACGGGATGATAAGCGCCAGTAGCGCTGCACGGAAGATATTCATGATGTGCTCCGATTGCTTGGAAGGTTTATTGAACTGGCTACTTATTCGCCGAATATGGTGCAGACGCCACTCTGCTGAACTGCGAAATGAATGAGAACATCCGGAGTAGGCTTACTCACTGATGCGAAGGAAGGGGTGAGGTCAATATCACCGGTTTGGACCACGTAACCATCAGAATCCCGACACTGAACCGCAACAATCTTGGATATTTGATGATTCGTTGCATCAATCGCCACGGATGTCTGATTCGTGAACGAGGATCCGGAATAGACCTCGCCGAATGTTCGAACAACGATGTTTCCCGTTTGGGGGATAGCAAACGTGACGGAAACATCGTTGCCGCCATTGATGAGGATGTCGCCTGGTTCGACGACAGCGCCGTTCTCATCAAATACCAATACAATCACAGCCTTACTTAGGCCGTGTTCAGAAAGAGGAATACTGACGGAAGTAACTGTCGAGATCGCCTTTACGTATTCTTCAACCGGAGGCGGCTCCGGGTCGCCCCCGCTGTCTGTCGGGGGCGGGAAGATAGAGATTCCCTGACCGAACGCAGAAGCAATCAGAAGCAGAAAGCCGAATGCGATTCTCATTGCTGTCTCCCAACTATGTAGCCGGTAACCGCATTCACGCTGCTACAACTCCAGGTGATTCCGCCCTTCATCTTTCGATAGGCCTTGTATTCCTGAATCCAGTGCTGTTTCGCCTTCAGGGGAATAGCCGGACCGATCAAAGCGCGGGCAGGGGATTGTCGATCCTGAATCGTGCAGGTCACATCACTGCTGGTTTCATTCGTCAGTGTGACGAGTTCGATCCATGTATCAGCGTTTGTAATCGTTGTTGCTGATGTGGGAATTAACTGCGCATCAAAGTCGAAGGTCTTGTCCAATCTGGCTGGTCTTCCTGTAAACGTCTGTGCGGTGATCGTCAGGCACACCAGTGCCGTAAGCAGCATGAATCTCTTCATGGGTGATTCCTCTTTTCGATTGATTTGTTATCTATCCGGTGTTGTCTATCCGGTAATGAGGCCGGGAGCCATCTGAAGGCTGAGCATTTCTCGCCTACCGGAATTCTGCCGTGCAGCCGACATCGTTGCTGCCTGGACAGTACGGGGATTACTTGCGATGGCCTGCACGGCTTCGCCTTGAAGTAGCTGCGTTGTTGCTGGTCCGTCCAGCTTCAGCACTACTTGCTGGGATGCACTGGTCGCCTGTACGCTTGATGCCAGTTGGTCGATGGCTGATCCGTTCGAATACACGGCATTTTGCACTATCTGGCCACCTGCCTGCGAGAAGGAGTAGGGTGTCATTGCTCGTGGCATTCCACCAATAGACTGACCTGTCGACATCGCGTACAACTGGATCATTTCCCGGATCTGCGGAGTACGGATTGCCATGTCGATATTGCCACCGAACTGCTGCTTTGCCATATCGACAATCTGTTTCAGTAAAGCTTTGTCGCGGAGATCCACGCCATAGACGGACTTAATCTTCTCGGCGGTTTTGTCCTCTGCGCCTTTGATAAACAGGCGGATGAGTCCGGCAACCGCGCCGACTCCTGCACCAATGGCTGCTCCGATTCCTCCGCCGAACTTTGCACCGATCAGCGCTCCACCGGCAGTAGTTTCCATCATTCCCATCAGGCCGCCGCGCCGGAGACCGTCAAAAGCAAGGACGCCTCCGCCGACAAGTGCCGCATTCGACTTCGATAACGCTCCAAGCTTCTGAGTGAGAGTTGCTGCCTGCCATGTAGTCGCCCCCATGGCTGTAGGGATACTTCCTGTCATACCGAGGAAAGATTTCAGTCCACCCATGCTGAACATTCCACCCATGCCCAGCATGTTGCCCATACCCCCACCACTACCAACGGGTCCAGCAAATCCAGGCGTCCCACCGGGTGCTCCAGGAATACCGAATCCACCACCCATACCCATTCCGCCCATCATCAGGCCGGGAAAGCTGAAACCGCCTCCGCCGCCTGACATACCTCGCTGGCCCATCATCATGGCAGCAATCCAGTTCGAGACAAACTCTTTGATGGGCGTCAGGAAAGCAGTGCGAAGCATGGCAAGAACAG
The DNA here is from genome assembly GCA_037190045.1 of Bryobacteraceae bacterium. Taxonomy (GTDB): domain Bacteria; phylum Acidobacteriota; class Terriglobia; order Bryobacterales; family Bryobacteraceae; genus JAPKYZ01. Next base: position 28,520 of record JBBCIQ010000006.1, read on the forward strand.
ACTCAGAGAAGTTCCGGGTACGTGAGAGCATGGCGTCGAACATCCGACCAGCAGAATCCTTGATGGAGTCGAACTGTCGCTGGTAGGCATCCCGGACAAGCTGCGCCTGTCGGTTGGCGGAATCTTCCTGCGCCGCCCGCATGGCTGCCTGTGTCTCCTGGTCGAGAGCGATGGCTTTCTGTGCAGCGCTGGCCATAGCCGCATCACGGCGCTGGGCGATCATTTCCTCGTTGTAGCCTTCCATCCGCATGCGCGTTTCGATGGCTTCGATTTCATGCTTTGTCTGTCGGTCGAGCAACTCAGCTCGGAGTTTAAATACCTCCATCAGGTGATCCTGCTCTATGGATGCTTTTTGTTTCTCTACTGCAACCGTTCTGGCCAGTTCCTGCTCTTTGGACATCCCGAAGGTTGAGTAAGATCCGGCTTCCAGCTGCCTCAGTTGCGCATCGCGCGCTCTTTGGGCAGCATCAATCTGAGTCTGGATAGCGTCGTTCTGCGTCTGAAACCGGACATCAGCAATCTCCCGCATCATTTCCTGTTCACGTTGCACACGCTCGATTGCGTACTTCTCGTCCTGCTCGCGCTTCTTCTGGATGTAGTCGGCGTATTCCTTCACATCCTTCTGGTTGAGGTCGCGGATTTTAGCTCGAAATGCTACTTCGAGATCGCCGAGAATTTTAAGCCTATATTCGGCGACTCCTTTTCTTTTGAGGTCATCGACAGTCTCTCCCTCTTGAAGTCGTTTGGCGAGATCATTCACTCCAAACTCACGGAGAGCATTCCGGCGCTCTTCCATGATTCTCCGGATACCATCCCGTTCCGCTGTTTCTGCCTGCTTGCGGAACTCGGCAGCACGCTTCATGGCGTCTTCGATCTTTTTCTGCGCTTCTTTGTCTGCGCCGCCACCTAGCTGAAGAGTTTTCTTTGGGTCTGTAGCAAGCTTTACTGGGATATTCAGTTTCGTCGGATCGAAACCTTCTCCCCAGCCCTTACCCCCAAGAGCTTCCTTTATCTTTTCTGCTTCAATCCCGAGCTTTTTCAGATCTTCAAGAGTCTTTCCTTCATTGATTAGCTTTCTGATGTAGTCCTGCTGGATCAGATCATCTTGCGTCTTCAGGAGTTCCTGATTTCTCTGATTGAGTTCAAAGACCGCATAGGCGAGTAGTCCGGCCCCAGCTGCCGCAACCCCAAAAGGATTCGCTGCAGCCGCAGCCGAGAAGGCCGCCATCGCACCCGCAGCAGCTCGAATACCTTCTGCAATCTTGTAAAAAACACCAGCGGTAGCGATAGCCGCAGCAACTCTTCCAAGGTTTTCTAAACCATCAGCATTCTCTCCCCACCACTTCGCAAGCTTTTCCAATCCGGGGATGGCTGAATCTTCAATAAAACGCGTGATTGCCGGGAGGTATCTTGCCAGCACTTCGTCTGCGAACTTTCCGGCGGCATCCATGAAATTCGACAGTGCAACTGAGGCAGTTTTTGATACAGCATCATTGAATTTACCGAAACGCTCATTCATTCCGTCGACTAGTGCACGGATAGCCAGATCTCCGGGGACCAGGCCCTTTCGAATGAACTTGTCAATTTCTTCAGCGCTTTTCCCAAATGCTTGGGTGAGAATATCCATTGCTGGAATGCCTGCATTCCGCAACTGACGCATCTCCTCACCAGTCAGTTTTGTAGCCGCGCGAATCTGACCAAGTGCATTGATTAGATCATTAACTTTCCCTCTGTCCCCACCCAATGCACCCATTGCAGATGACACCGCATCCAGCGTGGGTACTATTTCCTGAGCTTTGAAATTAAATGCAAGGAGACGATTAGTGCCTTCAAGTAGATCCTTCATCTCGAAGGGGGACTTCAACGCCATTTTCTGGATATCTGCAAACAGGGCCTTTGCTCTTTCCGCGCTTCCCAGAAATGCTTCGAGACCAATCCTTGATCTCTCAAAGCTCATTGCAATATTCAGCCCTGCTTGAGCAGCCTTCAAAACACCCAGCGTTGATGCAAGTTTTACAATCGAACTGGTCAGTCCATCAAACCCGCTCCGCATGGAACCTGCAGCCCGAACAGCATTTCGCTCTGCTCCGGACAGAGTGTTATTGAACCCCCGGACGGCCCTGTCGGCCTGTCCGGTGTCCATTACAACTGCGAGTTGAAGATTACCTGCTGCCATTCTGGTTCTGCTCTTCTACGAGCTCATGCTCGGCTTGCTCAAGGATGATGAGAGCCTTGTATTCGTTGATGGGGATATCTTCCGGAGTGATATGAATCCCCAGCTTGATATCGATCCTCAATTCAGCTGCCTGATTGAGGAGTTGCCCCTTCGGAGTGTTCATTGACTCCTCCAGGGCGATCAGCCCACATTTCTCGCAACGGTCTATATCGTTGGAGTACTCACACTGCTTAACTCCGGGGCACAGCTTTCCGCTATCCTTCCGGAGATTCCAATGCGCCAGGAATCGTACACCGGGGGATTCTGGCCAATCCGCCGGTTCCATTACTCCGGGGCTTCGTCACCCTCTGCAATTGACAGGAATTCAGCTAGAACCGCACTCTTGTGGTTCGCGGGAACCGCAGACGTGTAACCGTCAGTGGAGACGCAAATCGCGTCATAGAGAGTAATATCCGCCTGCAGGTTCACACGGAGCATCTGTTTCCCGAAGCGACCGCTCAGGAGTTCGTATGCCACTCTCCGGTATCTGCGCACTTCTGCAACAGTTGGATATCGGAGGGTGTGCTTTGTTTCGCCTGCAGCAGTCTTCAGTGTGATGATTGCTGTCCCGCCAGTTTCCTGAACATCCACAACCTTGGACTGAAGAATCTGCTCGACAACGTGAGATGCTTCCTCGGCCAGTAGATCATCGCCGGATTCACGGATCTGATTGAACAGTTGAAGGTTCGCTTCGTCTGCTCCTTCCACATCCGTTTTTGTGAGTCCCTTACCGACAGAGGTTGTGACAATCTTTCTGCTTCGGTATGCCTGGATGAGTTCTTCATCTATCGGATACCGGGCAGTAACTTGCTTCACCCCCTCTGTGCATCGTACGGATACAGTGATCTTCTGATTTACATCAAACATTTGATTTATCCCCTTATTTGGCTTGATTAAGCTGCAATGTCGGCAACGTCGGTTGTTGCCACTACTGTGAGAAGTCCGTTGGCGTCATCCCACATCGGCGAGAACTCGATAGAGACCGTGACCAGCCCATCAGTGTCTCCGAGTGGTGCAGTCCGGAAACCAACTTTGTGGAAGGTGATGGATACTCCATGTGTTTCCGGTCCACCGCCGATCAGTCCGCCGGTGAGCGAGAGCACTGCTGTGCCGGTGGATTGATTCAGCAGGCTGGTTAACTCTGGTGAGCCTTGAGCGAATCGAGCCACAAGGGTCAACGTGGCTGCACGGTCTCCGTGCTCCATTCGTCCGCGGATTTGGAAGTTGTTCTGTGTGCCAGATCCAGGGAAGAATCCGGAATCCAACCGGACATTGTTATTCCAGCCAATTTCCATCGAAACGAAGTTTCGAGTAGTCACATAGTTGAATCCATTGATCGTGCACAGAACGGATCCAGCCGACAATGAATGCTCTGGAGTCAATGTGGGGATAGTAATTCCGCTTGGCTGCTGGATCTTTCCACAGCCCACAAAGTTGACAGCCGCTCGTGCGCTCTGACGTCCAGGGCTGGACTCGATATTGATACTGAAATCCTGAATCACGTTTCCGATCAGCATTCGATCCAGAACTGCACTTCCACCTTGTCGGATCGCTTCCACGTAGCTGAATGACGGAAGATCAATACCAGCTACAACTGGGTTGGATGGAATGATCGTGTATTCCGACACCCCGCTGTCGGTGTCTTCCGTTACCCCGCCAAGGCCGAATGCGAACAGCCATGCAAGGAACTGGCTCGACAAGAACTTCTCAATTGTGCCGGAGACTTCGAAATGAGAAGGGAATAGCTGAGTGGCAAACTCATGTCCTTTTCCGATGTCCTGTGCATTGTCCTCGTTTATGGGGTTGACGGTTGCAAATGACGGATTCGTTTTCGACAAGGCCCAGAAGTCGGCCAAAATGTTCGCCGTTTGCAGGGCTGACTGCTTTTTCTTTCCGAACGCAATTCGGGTTTCTCGGATATTTACCGACATTCTGTTGACTCCTTAAGCTGTGTTTTGCGGGTTTACGCCTGGGTACTCAGACCCAGTTGGAATGTTTTTCTATGAAGGTGCAGTTGATCTGGAAGTAGTCGTAACCTTCCACATCTGTCTGCCGCTCTATGGTGGGCAGGACCATATTCATGGATTCACAAGCCTCGTGAATCTCGATCTGCATCAAGGGAAGGGAATACCCTGTGGGAACTCCTTCGGTCACTTGACGGAAGATTTTTGAGTAGTTTGCTCCTCGCACCATCAGGCTGATCTGGTGTCCCCACCGCTCGGCACCGAGTTGTGCGGGAACGACTCCCTGCCAGACAACAAGAACCCCCGGAGCGGGCATCGTATGCAGTGCTTCCGGAAGGCTATTGCTCTGCGGGTATGAATCCTTGTAGGCAAGGATATTTGAGGCCGACCCTAATTCTGCCACCAGGGCAGGAATCAGCTTAAGCATGGCGACAAGGTTGCCTACCAGAACTTCAGATTCGATCATGTTGTTTTGGGTTGGTTATTACGGGTTACTGCTTACGAGTTCAGCCAGCGTTGAAGTATCAGTCGCGGTGCCATTTCTTTGACCATCATGCCTGCTGCATAATGAACCTTCTGTGCATCTCTCGGCGAGAACACCATCCATGGTTCGCGCTGATGGTTATACCAGGCGACATCCCTTGTATTGGGACGTCTAAATTTCATTGCGCCTTTGCGTCTGTATTCAACTGTCTTTGCCTGGAATGATCTCCCTTCATCATCCCGATAGACAAGTCCACTGACTGATGCAACCGCTCGTTTATCACTGACGGTTCGCACGCCGAAGTTGCCCAGCATCTGACCGGTTCGTCGGAGGTTTCTTTTGTTGCCATATCCCTGACGAGACTTTCGAATTGCATACAGCCTGGACAGTGGTTTTGCTGGTCCATCCGTTGGTCCTCGTGCTGCAGCCAGTCTGTTTTTCACTGCTGCCACGCCAACGTTACCCAGTTTGAACATCTGCATCTGGTTGAAGTTCAACCGATCCAGGCGCAATTGCTGTTTGACGTATATGCGGACGGAAGCCATTATCTGCGTACCGTGAGAACTGCTCGACCCTGACTATTGACGTCTACTCTCGCCACCTTATATGTCAGGGATTGAATCGTGACAGTTCCTCCATTTACAGGAACCGATGGAAAGTCACTCAGGCGGACAAATAGAGCAAGAGTTGTACCCATCTCTTCCGGATATTCTTCACCTGAAGGAATTCGCTCGGCTCTGAATGCGACTGGTGTTCCACTTGGAGGAGGAGTGTAAGTCGCATCCAGGCCGAACGCTTCAAGCTGGAGAGCCGTTTTCTTTTCGAGCTCGGCTCTCCAGTCGAAACCAGAAGGGATCAATTACTTACCCTTCTTGTCCTGCTTCTCTTCGCCTGAATCAGCTGCAGAAGCTTCTTTCTTTTCCCTTGCCGCCGCAACAAGCCCTCTTTCGATGAGATAGTTGGCTTCTTGCTGGTCGGGGATATCGAGAACTGTACCGGGAAGGTACTCTTTTGCATCCTTTCCGGCGATGATTGTTGCGATAGCTGTTACCTTCATGGAATTCTCCTGGTCATGTGCAACTGCCGCTTAAGCGACGGTTGCACAGAGTGATGCATTCGGACGGTAGGGGACAAGGAGCGGTGCGGACTGGGTTAGGATCCAACGGGTAGAAGGATCTTCTGTTGCCCAGGACTTTGTGAAGTATTGAAGAGCCTGCACTCCCGCATCCAGATCCTGAATAGCTCCGTAGTGCTGCCGTCCCTCAAGTTGGCCAACCATCAGAACAGTGTTATCTGGCATCAACTGCTGAATAACTCCGCTGTCATCTGCATACTGGCCGTTGTATTGCCAGATATTGAAACCATCAATGGTTCCCATGAACACTCCGCCGTTGGTGAGCGGCGCAGCGGCTGCCAGTGTCGGCATCTCCTGGGCTCTCTTGTAGAGAGTCAGGCGCTCTTTAACGAAGTCATTTTCGCTAAAGAGATTGAATGCTTTGACATCCATGATGATGTCGTGGGGCCAACTTCCGGACAGTTGCAAAACGCGCTGGGCCCACGTTTTCAAATTGGCGAGTGGATTGACTCCTGAATCATTCCAGCGATTCGGGCTGCTCAATCCGACGGTCAGTGTATTATCCCGGTTGAAATTCACAACTCGGGTTTCATATTTTTCTCCGGAGATAGATACCTGCCCAGTTCGAAGGACACTGGACGCCATCCATTCCAGACGCCGCTGAATCATATTCAGATGCTCGGATAGAATATCCAGGCCGATTCTGCGAACTCTTTCGCTTGGGGACATTGATCCGGTCAATTTCTCCCCGATATAGCGCTTCAATGCCCTCTGTGGGTCCACTGGTGTCTTGGGTTTGATATATGCCGGTTTGAAGGTATCCGTTGTGTATCCTTCATGGGTCATAATCTTGCCCTCGACAACAGGTGCAACAAAGGGTGCCAGCTTCATGACATCCTTCTCTCGGTCGAAATGAATCTCTTCCGAGGTTTCCGTATAGATTGTCGGAAAGAAGCTGTTCAGAAGAAACTGGGGTGGCGACTGAAGCGAGTTCACCACGCCAGTCAGGTAATTCGTGCTGTAAAGATCCATGGTTATTGGTTCTCCTCTCTTGACGTGATTTCGTCGTTAGGTGATTGGGGTAGCTGGCAGCAGGTGAATGTTCTTCACTCGCAGACCTTCCCTTACTGAATTTGCAGTGTGCCCTGTGCCCAGAGTGACCTTGGACTCGTTGAAGCGTCCGGAGAAGTATGCCAATGTAACTACATCTCCACCGCTTGCGTCGACATTCTGAACGAGAATGGCGTCTGGTATTTCTGAACCATTTCCAGCCGCCGATGCCGAGAGAGTGTATTTACCGCTGGCAGTGATCTTTCCGAGAATGGCCCCTCTCTGCAGATTTTGTCCAGACAGCAAAGTAATCTGCCTTGTCAGGATGTCCCCTTCATCCAGAACAAGATTGTCTGGAATAAAGCTTGTCGTGCTATATGAAGCGCTCATTTTTAGTTACCCTCCACAAGGGCGAGTGTTTTCTTGATTTCGCTTTCAAGTGTGGCTGTCTCGCCGTTTTCACCACCTTGTGCACCCACTTCCGGATTCGGCACACCTTCCATTGCTGCCGCGAGGGAATTCTTCTCCTCTTTCGGTGCATTGGAAAGAATCCTGAGAGCCGATTCAGCACTGAAACGCTCTCCGTCGAGCGCTACTGTCAGCGCCATCTTTTCGCGTCCCTTTGCTTCGTCTGACATCAGGATCGTTGAGATCCTTTTGCGTTCCGCTGCATATGCCTCGGATTGAATTTTGCTGATATCCACCTGTGGCTGCGTCTCGGCCGCAGGTTTCTTTTCGTCTGACATGCTGATCATGCCCTCCTTTGATTTACTGGCGGCCGAACCGCCAAGATGAATAGATTTGTGGGATGAATTTCCACCCAATGAGGCAATCAATGATTCGAAATTGCCGATTGAATCAGCCATCCCTGCAGCAATTGCCTTTTTCGCGATCAGGATTCCGCCTTGGCCAAAGTCTGAGATGACTTTTTCCCTGGAAACTGAGCGGTTTCTTGCAACGGATTCAACAAATACCGATGCAAGATCTTCTACCATCTCCTGAACAGTGGCTTTACCTTCTTCTGTCTTCAGATCCGGTCGCTTTTTGGGGCTGACACTGGAAACGAACTGGTATGTCCTGACACCTCTGGACTCGGACTGTTCGCTCCTGTCGACGATAGTCGCAACTACACCGATTGATCCGAGTCTGGCCGTGTCACTGGCGACGATCCTGTCCGTTGCACTTGCCAGCCAGTACGCACCTGAAGCCGCAAGGTCATCCACATATGCGACAACCGGCTTTTTACCTCGTGATTCATAGATCACCGAAGCGAGCTCGCTAATACCCGCTACTTCTCCGCCGGGAGAATCGAAATTCAGAACAATGCCGCGAACTGAGGAATCATCCAATGCCGCCCTGAATCCTGTAGCGAGCTCGGAAACGCTGGTGCCTCCGCTGATCATCGTGAAGATATTTGCGTACCTGACGATTGGCCCCACAACATTCAGAATTGCGACACCATCACGCTTCTGCAGAAGTTGATTATTCTCGCTTCGTTCTGCGATTTTCTGTGCTACTGCTTCGAAGTCTGGCTCATGATTTCTCTGGGCGATTTCCAGGATGAGCTTCAGGCCTTCTTCCTGAATGACCCACGGTTGATTGGCTGCGAAGTCAAAAGCTCTCATGACGATGGCTCCTTTCGCTCTGATTGTTCGTTTTCAGCAGAACTCTTTATCGGAACGATGGGCTCATCCAGACCAAGACTCTTCAGCAGTTCCTTTTCGGTTGCTCGCTGCTCCAGAATTTCATTCCAGTCTTCTCCCTGCTCAGAGCACTCCATTTCCAGGGTGGAGAGATTATTCTGCATCCTGATCACGGCAGCCTCAGCTTCCTTCACTGGGTCAATCCAGCCCCGACCAGGACCGATCCACTTCGCTTTGCAGTACGCATACTTGTTGTCATAGAAGCCTGGAGCATCAATTAGACCTGCTGATACAGCTTCTTCAAGCCACAACTCATACACGGGCTGTGCCCAATACGTTGCTTGCCACTCACGCCGTCCCCGGATGAATCTCCATGCTTCAAGCAATGCAGCCCTTGCGCTCGAATAGTTCGTCTTCGAGAAGTCCTTCATCAGGAGCTCGTATGGGAGGCCATACGCAACACCGATCTGACGTGTAACTGCTTCAACAAATGGAGCGAACGCGTCAGCAGGACGGGATGGGAGAAATGGGCTGATCTTGCTGCCGGGAGTTGTGGGAATAATCGCTGCCCCCTTCAAAGGAGCCGTGTATTCCCTCTGCATTTCCAGATAGTTCTGGAACCGTTCATTCTGAATATCCCCACCACCAAGCATTTCTGCTACTGCTTCTGGAGACATTGGCGTTTCAATGAATGCCGCAATCATCGCATTGACTACTGCAGCCTGCAGTTCTGTTCTTTGGTAGTGATCCAGCATCCGGAACTGAGCCAGCACAGACGAGAGAATTGGCTTTCCACGGCTCTGTCCGGTTCTCTCACGGTCGTGGACGTGGATTACCCGCCTGCGCCCCCAGCGCGTCTCTGCAGGAATCTTCTCCCACTGCATTGCCAGATTTGCCCGGATGGGGAGCATATCTCCGGGATGAGTCTTTGCGATGTGGAAGTAGAGCGGCCTCCCATACTTGTCGATCTCGATACCACCACGCAGACGTTCATCATCTGACTGGTTGTTCGGGTTCGAAAGGCGATCAGCCTCGACTACCTGAATGCGCGTTTTCCACTTTGATCGAGATCTGGGTAGCCACAGAGGTAATGCCAGAGCTTCCCCATTGATGAGGCCCGCTCTTGTGATCTGGATAGTCAGCCCTACGAAATTGAGGCATCCAGCAGCGTCGCACTCTGTTGTTTCAGCCCATTCTCGGAAAAGAGACTCAACCTTGTTTCCCCATTCGATCTGCCATTTCTTGTCTTTCCCAAGGGCTTTGTAGTCGGCAGTAGATGAGAGACGGAGCCCCGTGCCAATGACATTGTCGACAAGCGTCTGAATTCCACTGCCTGCAACCCCGTGGTTTCGAGCCAGGTCTCTGCTTCTGGCTCTGAGTGTGTCGAGATCGGGCAGAATGTCGCTATCTGCGGATCCGGATGACGGATTCCAGGATGCAAATTCTCTGGCATTGGAAGCACCGAAGTGAGCACTTGACCCAATTTTTGGCGCTGCCGGTGAGAAGTCCAGGAAGACGTTTCCATCCTCTGCTAATGTCCTGAGTGTTGAAATCATCAGAAAATAAACCTGATCGGACGCCTTCCAATCGACTGAGGCTTGGTGGCTGATATTTCCGTTCTCAACCAATCGATATAGAACTGAAGATCCTTTGCTTGACGCTCGCTATATCTCACTCGTGAACCATCCACCGATGAGATCTCAACCACCCCTCCGCCCGTGAGAAGGCGATGGTATGCCTCCTCGGCTTCCGAAAGCCGAGTCTGTAAAGTTGCCAGGTCTGCCATTTAACTCAGGTAAGGATCAGAAGAAACAATCGGCTTGGGCCGTAAATAGGACTTCTTGTTTTGAACCATTTCAGTCGGAGCGATGAGTCTCGCTCCCGCCTTTCGATTCATGGATGCCACTTCTTCATTGAGCCGGAATGCTGTCGATGCTGATAGCCCACACAGTGCGGCATATGCGTAAGTCCGGCAATCGAGTGCTTCATTCCGCGAGCCGGCCACTTTCTTGCGCCATACAAACTTTGGTGCAGGTCCTGTATAGTCCGGGATGCGAACCTCTGCCGTCAGTTGCTCGAACCGGTCTTTATCCCACTCGGTGGAAAAATGGCAGAACCCTGGGCCCGGATCAATAAGCTTCAGTCTTGCGTAGACATTCTCTTTCGCAGAATCCACTCCAACGATGAAGGGTGGCGGATACTGTCCACGCTGCCGATTCACTCTCTTTGGCCAGACTGGGTGTGGCCCTGATCGGCCTTTCACTGCCCATACCTTGCGGCTGTATCTCTCGCCGCAGAATCTCGTCACAACTGCCGTTTGATAGCCACTATCGACACAGCATGCCCTGGCCGACAGACTAAGTCCGTTTTCGCTCAGGTACTCACTCTTTAACCACTGATCCAGAGATTCCCATGGGGAAGGCTGGTTTTCCGGGTCACCATTCGTCATCTTACTGGTATCGCCAGGGAACACCCTATATGCAATCGACCAGTTCTCTTCGTCCCGACCCCACCCAACTAGTTCTGCTTCGAGCCGATTCGCTTGCACGTCTACTCCAGCAGTGAGAACTGCAACCTGAGACGGGATTTCGGGACCATAGCTTTCTCGTCGGCTCACCAGAACATCTGCATCAACCTTCGCCTCGGAAGGATCTTTCCATGGCTCACCCAACTTCAGGTTGATAAAAGTCTTCAACCGAATTGGATCCCTATGGTCTCGATCCCATCGAGCCGCAAGGTTTACCCATGAATTCTCTGGCCACCCATACGGGTAGTAAAGTGCATTGACGTGATAACTCCGAATCTTGCCTGCACCATTCCCTGGGGCTTCAGGAATATAAATCCCCTTGGAAAGAATCTCGACCTTCCGCCATTCCTCAAAAGAGTCTCCACACTTCTCGCACTGGTATCGAACGAGATCTGGATTTCCTGCGGGCCATCGTAAACCGCCAAGATCCCCATTCTTGGCTCTATCTGCACCGAATATCAGTGCTTGCATATGCCCACAAAGAGGACAGGGAACATAGAACTTTCTTTGGTCGCCAGCTTTGTACCAGCGATTTATATTCGATATTTCCTCAATCGTTGGGGTAGAGAGAAGAAACAGCTTTCTGTTCCTGAATGCTCCTGTTCTCTGCATGATCAGATCAATCGGATCACCTTCACCGTCAACATCCACTGGGTACCCATCAATCTCATCGCCAAGAACGAACCTACTCGGGTATGAACGCAACCCAACTGCGCTATTCGCTCCTGTGATAATGAGGGAGTCACGGGAAGGCCCGAACTCTTTGAGAGATATTGTGTTCGAGGAATTTCTCGAACGTGGATCAGCGACTATGTCCCTTAATGCGGGAGTCGCTTCGAACATCCTGTCCAGGCGAATCCGGCTGAACTTCTTTGCCGTGTCAACAGTCGGCTGAACGATCATCGTGGAATCCGGATACATATGCATCCAGCAACCGATGGCGTTCAATCCAAGCTCTGTACCAGCCCCCTGCGCAGCTTTCATCAGGGCTACTATCTCTACAGGAGACGATGGGGAAAGAGACTCCATGATCTCTTTCGTGTACGGAACACGCGAGGTATCCCACGGGCCGGGCTCTGGAGACGGCTTACCGACGATCCGGTACTTGTCTGCCCATTCAGCAACAGACAGTTCCGGTTCGGGCATCAGCCCGTCAGCAAAAGCGTTAGCGATCAGCGTTGCTGCTGTCATTCCCTGGATCAGGATCTTCACCCACTGTTTCTTCAAAACGAGATTTAATTTCTTCTGCCACTCGGGCATCTGCATCCCGGAGTGCAGATTTGATGATTTGTTCGATCTCTGCAAGATCAGTTTTTCCGATCAGCTTCGGAGCGATACTTGCCGGTATCCTCTCCCTCGCCGCACCGAACATTCTGCCGATTGAGTACCAAGTCTTTACTGCCTCGGCAGTTTCGATGAGATCTTTTCTTGCCTTACCGGCTTTGAGCTCAGCAAGTTCGGCTTCTGCCTTTTCGCGGCGAATCTTAACTGCAAGGAATTCATCGCCACTAACTACCGTGCTCTCCTGCTTCGCGCTGGACGGCTTGGGAGTTTCGACCCTGTATTCCTGAGTAGTCGTCGCTGCCCAGGCTCGATCTGCTTCGACGAAATCAATCAGCCCGTCATCACGGACTGCACCCTTGATTCTTCCGGAGGAGATCGCCTTACTGACTGCCGCCTGTGTCTGCCCCCTCAGTCCAAGTGCTTTGCGATGAGCGGCGTACTCAGACTGACTACCCGCTGATTTGACATAGACTGCGTTGGCACCCACACTTATAACAACCTCATAACCTGGTTATTTTTCACCCACTAGCGTTTGTATGCCATAGCGACCAGCGCTCGGGGTCAAGTCAGGGAAGGACCCGTCATTTTCCTGCAACCCATTTGTTTTCATTGACTTGCGGACGATGAAATTATTTTCGCTCATCGTATAACCTCGCCAGATTGGTCTATCTCTTTATTTATCAATGGCTTACTGTTCTCTGTCTGCATCCCGCCGCGCTTGACCTGAACGATCCGCACCGTGCCTGTACGATACGCCTTTGACTTGCCATGCCGCTGCTGCGTGCGCTTGATCATCATGTCCATGGGCCGCATCACGGGTAGTCGTTTCATCTGCTCGACAGTCTCCATCGTGAGTTCGGGATCGCCCTTACTCCGTGTGAATCGAATCGCATCCTTGACCCACACAGCATGTCCATCACGGACGTACTTCGTCGCTTTGCCGAGTGATGTGAACTGTGGCCCATCTGTTTTTGCATTGACGATTCTGACCTTGGCCAGCTTATCCCTGCGCTTCTTGCCGGGAAGGATGCTGGGAGTAACGCTTGGAGGTACGTGTGATCGGTCCCGTATCTTGGGACGCTGGATGATGGTGTGGTTTTCGTTTGTATACAATTCGAGCGCTTAGCCTCTATGGGAGTACCGCGCCGTGCGGTACGGCAAGTTCGGAGATGCGTCCGGCGCTCTATGTCGCCTGGTCCTGCTACTCCACGGGATGCGCTTTACTTCTTCGCCCGTTTCCTGCAACTCGGGGGTATCCCCGGTCGCTACTAAGCGCCCAATGAACTGGATTGCTGATAAGTTACTGGGTCATCTGCAATATAGTGCGGTCATCGAAAAATTGTCAAGAACATTTCGGAAGGTTTTTGTTTGGAGGTTGGAGAGGATTGGAACTCTTGGATATCTTGGAACTCTGATTTCAGCCCATCCTATGTAAAAAGTTTTGTTTTGCGCATGTACACATGACATCTGTATTTGTGCAAAACAAATCTTTTCTCACACGGAGCGGTTAAAACAGATATCCAAGAGTTCCATTTTTCGATAAGTGGTTTAACGTCTTGTATTTGTATATGGAACTCTTGAATGAAAACAAAAGTCCATAAGAAGTCCAAGAGTTCCATTTATAAGGACTTAGCGGCGCGGTACATGAAGGAATGTTAGGAATTGGGGATTGTGGGCAGGGAAGCCCGAAATGAAAAAAGCCACCCGTGAAGGTGGCTGAGTGAGTTCTGGCTGGTTTTACACCGTTGCCAGTGCTGATTTTCGACCAGTAGTTTTACTGGCTATTCGTCGTTTTAATGTCCGGGTGGTCTTCCTGCGGGTGCTTGATACCGCCAGATCGACCCCTTCTGAATCCTGAAGTGCACTCAGGATATTTGCCAGGTTTGTCAGTGATGGACTACCCACCGGGCTGAGCATCCGCATGAGGCTTTTGGATGGGATTCCCGTCTTCTCCTCAAGCTGGATGAACCCGACTGTCGCATTAACGTAATCCCGTAATGCGGCCTTTCCTACCTCTGTCTCTCCCTTAATGATGAGATCTACGGATTTAGTAAGCATTGTTTCTCTGAAATCCGGATCGTTTTGTACGCGCTCCTTTACAAGGTCTTTGAAATATCTTTTTTCCATTTCGCCCTCACCTACGCCTATCGGTGTCTATTCTCTATAGCAGCTTAAGGTTTATTCCTTCAGCTGCTGCTTGTAGTCCGCCCACGCCTTATGGGCTGCCTGAATATCGAGGTTCTGTTTTGATTTGCTCGATTTTGTTCCACCGCCAAGTAGCACTACCAGCTTATCCCCACGTCTTCCAACGTAGATCCGGTATCCGGGTCCGAAGTCAACGCGGACTTCCTGAACTCCTTTGCCTACCGTTTTGAATTGTGCGGTTCCCAGTTCAATTCTCTTCACCGCAAAAGTAATTTCTGCAGCTGCTTCGCTATTGAGTTTACGGAACCATCGCTCGAAAGGAGACTTGCCAGTTTTGTCAGTATAGATTTCAATTTGTGAGTCGTCCATGAGCCTCCCTTCAATTTCTATAGTAACACATATGTTACCGAAAGGAATATTATTTTATTCCTCCACCGTAAACCTCCACTAGCTCATCCAGCGAAGTTGTATATCGTTTCGTCAGCATCTCGGCCTTCGGCGTCCAGTGTTTTGATGCCTGCGTGATCGCGGGTCGCAGCGTGCCCGCACCAAACCGCCTGTTCACCACATCCATCGCCTCCATTAACTTCCGTGACTTCTCTGGATCACCAGCTTGAAACAGAGGAACAGATTCAGAGCCTGCCGGGATCAGATCATTGGCTAGCACTCCCGCTTTGTTGAACCGGTACCCTTCACGCCAGACGGCTGCGGCTGCCCGCAAAGCATCGTGGATAATCGCGAAGGTGTCATTGGTGGGTAGCACACCGTATGTCATCGAATTCGCATACCTTTTGTCATTATTGAAGCGGTTGGTCATGGCAAACACGGTGATCGATGTTGCAAGAAGATGATGAGCACGTAGACGCTCGGCAAGCCTGGTAGCGAAGGTAGACAGTGCCGAAGCGAAGTTGTCCCATTGCGTGATTGCCTGACCAAACGTCCGCGTGACGGCCATGGCCTTCTGCGTTGGGACGATCATGGATAGCGGCAGACAGGAGATTCCCTGAAGCTCCATCAGGATTCGCGCACCAGTGACCGTCAGCAAATCGCGTGAGTCCTGAATACTGATCCTGGCCAAGTCTGCCACCGTTCGGTATCCGAGCGCCTGCAGCTTTTTTTGTGAAGCCCGACCAATTCCCCAGACCTCATCAATGGGGATCTCTGGATAGATCCTCTGGCAGATTTCAGCTGGTCTCAGGTCGCAGACACCGCCGAACTCCGGACGCTTCTTGGCAATCTTATTAGCCAGCTTTGCCTTTGTCTTTGTCTCTCCAATACCGATACAGGAAGGGATCTTTGTCCGTCGGTGAACTTCCGCTCGGGTCTGTCTGCAGTGCTCGACCACGTTCCGGATCCCATCCAGTTCGATGAACATCTCATCAATGCTATACGGCTCGACGGACGGGGAATGCTGCGTCAGCACTTCATAGATGCGGCGGCTCATGTCACCATAAAGCGGATAGTTCGAGCTGATCGCCTTCACTCCGCTCTCGGTGGCAGACTTTTCGATCTTGAACCAGGGGTCACCCATTTGAAGCCCGAGGTCTTTGGCTTCTTGAGAACGAGAGATTACGCAGCCATCATTATTCGACAGCACCACCACCGGAATACCCTTCAGCTTCGGATCGAAAGCCCGCTCACAGGAAACGTAGAAGTTATTGGCATCCGCCAGCCCGAAGATCATGATTGACTCTCAGAATTTGCGAACCAGGCCGGTCACCACACCCCAGATCTCCACATCTTCGTTCAAGGGAATGGTTGATGCGGATAGCCGAAGGTGGTTCTGGTTGCGCTGGAGGACAACCTGCCCGAGGAGGAATGTCCCGCAAACGATAGCAACCACGAGATTCCCGGATGCTGGTTTCACTCCGGCATCAACGATAAGGATGTCGTTGTCCCGGATTGCCAGATCTGGCAGGGAAGTTCCACGCATTCGGACGGCGTAAACCCCTGGATCTGAGAGAGATAGGATAGCTGGAAGGTCTATTTCAGGTTCGAGAAAGTCTCTGGCTGGTGAAGCGAATCCGGTAGTGTGTCCGCCACGGTACGACATGCTTCGGATTGTAGCCGAAAGGCGAACAAAAGGCGAATTCGGCGGTGGCCACAAAACTTTACTAAATCTTCACTCATTTCTCATAGCCCCATTCTTGGCTAAACGCAAAAGTGTAGCCATTCACCACTTCTGGGAGAAGATCCAGGGGATAAGTTACAAGATCAGGCCCTATGAGAAGCTCTATGCTATTTGGCTCTTTCAGCCCAATAATAGTAATGCGTTGAGACTCCATAAAAACAGGGCTAAAGAGTTCCCACACGTCACCTGGATTAGGGGTAGTAAGAGGGTTTCGACTCGGAGGCATTTCAGATAATGTATTCCTTTCAGAGCAGGCCTGCGAGTTCCCGCGCTTCGTCGTCATCGTGGGGATCAAGTACAGCCACTTCCTTCCATTCATGGACGGTTCTGTTGTCAATAATCCCCACAAATTCCTCGCGTTCCACCACCCAAGAATTACGTTCCATTTCGTAGTGCACCCGAATTCGATTCGGCGCTAGTAATCCCTCGTAGTCCACAATTACGCGCTTAGCCCCGCCCGTGTAGTCAGTTAGTGTGACTTGGATTTCAATATTTTGATTATTAGTGTCAATTAAGTTTGGCTTTTCTTCCATGTTCATAAATTCCCTTAAGATTATTCCCAGCCCGCGCCGATCTGAAGATCTGGTTGTACTTTTCCATATTCATTTTCGGTCACTTCACCCAACCTTCACCTTCCACTCTGACGCTCTGGTATTTTCTCCACTTCTCCCTGCCTTCACAATCCTGATCCCACTCTGTCCAAACTTCCGATCACGGATCCGCCCGAAAGCATTCCCCAGCTTGCGCCGCGTGCCATCCGCTGACTTTGCGTAAGCTTCTGCCAGAAAATCAGGCATGGCATTTTTGAGAGTGTCATTTCCCATCCGGATGGCGTCGATCACTTCCACCACAGTGAATTCACGGTCCTGATAGATGTCCTGCAGGGTGGTGAGAAAGTTCTCCCACTGCACGGAATCTTCGTCCTGAGCGATGGTGTCGTCGAAGTTGTCGAGGAACCCTTCGATGCCTACGTGCTGCAGAATGGAACCGACCGTCTGGTGCCAGTCACCGAACGATCCCAGCGGACGAGTAACATGGCGCCGACTTCCTGACGTGTACCAGGCGCGGGCGATCACGAGCAGTGAGTGCAGCAGTTCTCCCCTGTTCTCCAGCGCCCATTCGAGCAGGTTCACATGGCGGAACGTCCGGTTCCGGAATGGCTCTGGTGTGTCGGCGTCCATGCGCACCCGGAAGCACCGGCGCGGAAGATCACCACCGGGGCGGATGTTATTTCCGGTAGCAATCCAGACCGACTTATTCGGTAGCCGGATGTTCTTCGTGACTCCCAGCTGCCGGGTCTCATACTCAGCAGCCGTCAGAGCAAGCGCCAGCGAGGGCGAATTGAGCACTCCTGTCACGTTGTCAAAACAGATGATTGGACGGCCAGACACAAGAGACGCTGCCAGCTGCTTGCGCATCTCTTCCTCGTTGTTTGGCAGCGTCGTCATGGGACACTCCTGCCCGACCGCAATCATGGAGACCAGATTCACCAGGTACGTCTTACCCGTTCCGAAGTCGGGTGCATCGATGAGCGCCATTGGAACGCAACTGGTGATGGCTGGCCGCAGGATCATGGTCAGCATCAGTCCCATGAGATTCGCCTTGCTGGCATTGTCGACAAACGGGAAGTCATACACCGCTTCATCCAACCATCCGAGTGCAGCCTCAATGTCTTCGCTTGTCGGGCAATCCGGCACCGGGCGCATGTCGAGACCAGTGGGAATGTAATACATGCCAGTTCGTTCGTCAAACCCCGGCTGGTCGATGATCGTCCCATCAGGCCGGATCGTTGGCGCTTCCACCACTGCGGACAGGTGGGGCAGTCCCAGCATCTCCGAGGGCAGGGAACCAATGTCTTTCACTACATCCATGGGGACTGGGATATGCAGATCGCCATCGTCAGTCACCCGGACGTAGTTTGCGGAGCGGTCCAGCCTGCCACGCAAATGGTCAATGGTGGCTGTGCCCACAAAGGGCCGGTCTCGCTCGTCGCGCCAGATATAGACAGGCTCTCCGGAACGGACGAACAGTGTAGGCGGATTGTTGGCCAGCCGTAAGGCTTTCAGCCCGTCTTCCGTGATGTCCCTGACCGGACGGTTGTTCACAATGACCGATGGCAACGGGCCGTCTTTGTAACGATCCTTCTGTTGCTTCGCCCGCTCTTCCGCCCGGTGAGCTTTGATCGAGTTAGTGAGATCTCGCTTGGAAAATCCGCGACCGAACTCTTTTGTGAGTTCAGCAACCAGTACCATTAACTCTGGATGAGGCCAGGTGGCTATTCCCGGAACTTGTCGGTAAACACCGGCAAGATCATTCTCGGAGATCGCTTTCCGGATAGCCTCCTGTACGGCAATGTTCGGATCCGGTGCTGGCTCCGGCTCATCCGAAGGGGGTACAAACTCCGGCGTGTTGCGGATGAATTCAATGATGTCGCTCCGCGTGGCTCCGGCTTCAATCCAGTCCGACACGTCCTGCCCGTGTGGGTTGTCAGGCTCGAAGGGAACGACAGGCAGAAGCTTTACGAAGATGCCAGCTTTATGAAGGGCCTTCGCAACCTTCAGTGACCATTCCGGACCGGGGCGCTTGCCATTCTTATTCTCCGGATCGTTGTCCTGGAAGATGGCCACCCGCATCCCCTTGAGCATTTCCGTGTATTTCGGAAGCCATGCTCTGCCGGATCCACCGAGAGCGCAGGTAGCGGGAAGTTCCAGTCCCCAAAGGCTGTCTGCATTCTTTTCGCCCTCGGTGATCAGGATGCTTGTATGTTTTGCCCAATCCGGCCAGCGATAAAGTACCTTCTTCTCGTCCGATGGTTCTTTCCAAATCCACTTACCTGCAGTTGTGTCAGGGTAGCGCTGGGAGAATTCTTTCTCGCGCTTGCCTGTTTCCGGGTTGATCCCTTCCAGTCGCACTACCTGATAGAGAGCGGTCTTATCCAGCGCCTGATATGGATAGTATTTGGCGATCTTCATCCAGTCCGGGCGCCGTCGTCGGGTGATCGGTTCTACCTTCGGTGGTGGAGTGCTGCCGATGATCTCGTACACACGCTTTTTTGCTTCGAGGAATGGAGCTCCGGTCAACTCCATTTCCAGATCGATCAGTCCACCACCACGTCCACAGTCAGAGTGACAGAACCACTGTCCAGTCACGGCGTTGATGGCAAAGCTGTCGCGACTGCCATGATGGATTGGGCAGGCGCAGCGCCACTCCGCATGATCGGAGACACGAAGGCGCGGGATCTTCGCCGCATAAAAGGTCGAGATCTCGGTGCGGTTGAAGGTGATCGGTGCGTGCTGGTGTACGGACATTCGGGCGGCTTACCGGGTTTCTTTCGTGTTGCTGACTGTTGATGTCAGGAAAATCTTTCGCAAATCTTCAATTGTGGATTCGACATCACGAGCGATCAGATAGATGCCTCCGTGGGCTTCCATCATTACCTGGAAGCTCTTCTGCTCCTCTCGTTGCCGGTCATTCCCGGCTTTGACTTCAATTCCCAGCCGGATTCCATTGCCGCCAATGCAGATGATTCCGTCGATATCACCCTCACCGTTGACACCGAACGTCACCAGCCGCGCCCTGGTCAGATACTCAATGGCGGCTCGGGACTTACCCTGCAGCAGGTAAGAGATCGCATGGCGGATGACGACGTAAGGTACAGCCTTCCCGACGTTCCTGCGCCAGACGCGGGCAGGGAACTCACGAGGGATTCGCAGCAGCAGATCTGATGTAATCTTTGCCGCTGAGGCGGATGTTTCTGTCGGTTTCTTTTTCACAATGCACCTGCCAGCGCTTCCGTGCGCTCATACTCCTCCAGCCAAGCACCAGGCGGGAAGTATCCGTACTTCTGTTTGAAGGTCACCTTCGTCCAGCCCGGCTTGTAACCGGAGCTTCGGCGTGTCCGCTCCAGGTCGAAGTAAGCCTTCTTTTGCGCTTCTTTCTCTGCGCCTTTGTCGCGTCCCCAGGCATGCACAACGGTTTCGTACCGGCATTGCGGACAGGCAACCCGGGAGATATCGAGACCAGCTTTGATCTCTCCCTGCCATTTGCAGCGGACGCACTTGGCTTTCTCCGTTGCTTCCACTTCTTTCAGCTCGCCCTCGATCATCTCGATGTCAGCGGCTGTCTTCGGCCTTGCTGCACCACACGATGGGCATTCTGATTTTGTGGATGGATAAGTGAACCAGCACTCCGGGCAGACGATGACGGATACCACTCGCTCTTTCTCGTCGGCTTTGGTCTTCACCTTACCGGTCAGTGACCACTCACGGTCATCATCAGGAAGCCCATGCCGGATGGTGTTTCCCGCATGGTCGAGCACGATTGCATCAGCCTTGCCGGGAGCCGTGCGTAGGACGCGACCCACCTGTTGCAGATATAGCGACAGTGAGTGCGTTGGCCTGGCCAGAATGGCGCAGGAGACAGGGGGAACGTCCCAGCCGTAGGAGATGATTCCCACGCTGGTGATGATCTCGATCTCGCCTGAGACCAGATCTGCCCACGCTTTATCGCGCTGATCGTCGGGAGTGCTGGCATCTACGTGGAGCGCACGGACGCCAGCTTCATGGAACTTCTCAGCCACGGCGACAGAGTGCCCAATGTCCACACAGAAAGCCACACTCGGCCTCCCGCGCCCCAGCCGCTTCCAGTGCTCCACCATGTCGCCGACAAGCTTCGGCTTGTTCATGGCGATGGAAAGTTGCTTCTGGTTGAAGTCACCTCCCGTCTTGTCGATGTTCGACAGATCGGGATTGCTGGGCGCGAACACCCGGGCCCGCACCAGCCTGCCCAACTGGACAAGTTCTTTCATGGGGGGACCCGTCACCATCTTTGTGAAGACATGGCCCAACCCCCGTCCATCCAGCCGGATCGGTGTGGCAGTCATGCCGATAAGTGCCGCGTCCGGATAGTCTTCGAGGATCTTTACCCAGGAATCAGAAACGGAGAAGTGGGCTTCATCCGCGAACACAAGGTCCGCTTTCGGTTTCACCCGCATGTTCCTCAGAGTGTCGATGGATGCAATATGGACCGACAGCCATGGCTTCCGCCGTGGATGATTCGACATGATGATGCCGTGGTCGAGCGCCAACTTGTCGAGGCGTCTCGACAGATCCTTCACCAGCTCGCGCCGATTGACCAGAAACAGCACCCGTCGGTCATTCAGCAGTGCCCCTTGAATCATGTAGGTGGCGAGAGTTCCTTTACCCCAGCCGGTGGGAGCCTGGAGAAGTATCCGGCGCTCTCCGGCTGCCAGCAGTTCCCGGAGTTCCTGAATGGCTACTTCCTGGTCGGGGTATAGGGTGATGGGGTTACTCATTGAAGCCTCTCCTCGGATATGATTTACAACTATGAATATCGATGAAGCTCGAGATTTCCTTGCGCGACTTGAACAAGAATGGCGATCTTCGCAATCTCAGAGAATTTGGGACGAAATCGAATCTGGAGATTTCCCCATAATTGAAATTCCATTTGGCAAAAGAGGTATACGTTTGAGTAGAGAAGAACCCTATGCTGTTGATGAAATTGAATCCATACCCCCAGGAACCTATAAATTGATAACTGGGACTATTGAGAATCCTTTGGCCATTGCAAATCTCAAGTTGGGCTTGTGGGAGATTAGAGAATAAGTTCATTTAATCCCCTCTCAAATAATGAAGCGCTTAAGCAATGCTGTGAGAACCAGATGCGCTCACGTCCCGCATTCGCTCGGCCAAGTCCATCGCCCTGATTCCCATAACCGCCTGCAGCTTTCCATGCGATGCACTTCCATGAATCAGGCATGACGTGTTCACCCTCGTATCCACACAGGGCGATTCGCAGCTGGGGATTTTCTCCGTTCTCAATTGCCCAATCACGAACTTCCGTAGCTATGGAAGGTGAATCTTCGCTGTATATCTTTTTGCTTCTCTCTGCCTGGCTGTATGGAGGATCCAGAAAGACTCCCGTGATTCCGATCTTCGTTGTGGGCGATGGGCCTAAGACTCGTTTCCAATCGCCACAACAAACACGGACTTTTCGGAGTCGATTCTGAAGATCCGCAAACCAGTCAGTTAAAGCATTAGATCGAGCTGAGGCATGGACACCTCTGCCCGCTGCTCCACTGTCGCCGCTTAAGTCAGGTAATTGACGATTGACTCCCTGACTTCTCATGCAGGGTCGAGCCTGCCATGTTGAGAAGACTCCACTTCCTCCCGCCTTCAGCTGTGGTCGTTTCACATCCACCGTTGCAATGCCTCGAGCCGCTCGACTTGCATTCCCTCTGCCTGCCCATTCGGGCTTCGAGCACCAGCCAGATCCGATCCACTGACAGATCCCCCATACCCACCAACCTGCAATCTTTGGGTCGAAGTAATCCGGATCTGACTTCATGCGTTCGCGGAAATCAGTCTGATTTACCAGCCAGAGGTGGCGAGCGTGGAGATCAGCTTCATTTACTGGCCAGTCCGCATGGTCTGCAACCGCTTGTGGATCGAATTGGATCGCTCTCCAAAAGTTCGACAGAAAGCAGTCCAGATCATTCACTGTCTCAATCCGTGGATTAGTCGGACGGTTCAGGAGTACAGCCAATGACCCAGCGAAAGGTTCCACGTAGTTGGGAACATCGCCGAAACGCTCCCACACCAGATGGGCTACTCGCGATTTGCCACCGAACCATGGGAAGGGTGCTTTCATTGCACACCCCCTTTCCCGCGCCGCGCCTTACGCGCAGCCATCCGACAGGCAGGGGCGTGATACTCCTGCGACGGATATTCCGGAGTGAAGGGAGCCCTGCACTTTTCGTATTTGCAGCGGCGGACCTCCTTTGTGGAAGTCCGGTGTACGAAGGGTCGCTTCTCCGTCATGCGGGGACTCCGGATTTAGTGGCCCGATCTGGCCCATTCGATGTCGGATTGGCCGGAATTGGCCCAACTGGATCAACGTAGAATGAACGACTTAGAGATGGTCGTGTTGATAATAAATGGCCTTCTCTACCTTGACACGGTAGAGGTCAGAGATTCGAGTTCTCTTAGGCCCACCATCCTTCCCTAGTTGTTCTATTAGGCTTACTCCACCACTTCTAAAGTTTTTATCTGCCCGGTCTGTCTTGTTTTAACTTGATCGATGTCCTTTTTTCTGGAAACTGACTATGTATACCCCACGCAAAATCAACATTTCGGTGGTCCTGTAAGCAGTCAAAAAGACTGTTCCATGTTGTCACGGTGGCGCTCTGAAATTGAGGTTGTTTGAATTCGACGTTAAGGATTGACCTGAAATTGATCACTTTCTCAAAATCTTTTCCATGGACTTTCCTTTTGCCAATTCATCCACCAGCTTGTCCAGATAGCGGATCTGCTGCATGAGTGGGTCTTCGATTTCCTCTACTCGATATCCGCAGATGACCCCCGTGATTTTGGAAACGTTTGAGTTGATCTGTGGTGCCTGGGCGAAGAAAGTTTCAAAATCAACCTCCTGAGTGATCTGCTTTTGAAGTGACTTCTCATCGTAGCCAGTAAGCCAGTGGATGATGGTGTCTACTTCCTGTTTTGTACGGCCTTTCTTTTCAGCTTTGGCAATGTAGCATGGATAGACTCTGGCAAACGACATTCTGAATACTTTTGTTGGATTCATCATCGTTGCTCAAACGCTATCACATAGTGATCTCAGTCTTTAGTCACCATGCTTGTCATGTGTGCCAGCCGTACCTTTCTTCCAGTACCCGGCTGTCTTCATCCATTCCTTCGCCAATCCCCGATCCTCAATGAGGTGTTTGCGGACGGCACGGATGGCATCCGTTTCTCCTGCCGCCCAGGCATAGCAGTCCCCAGAAGGGAAGTCGGACTGTCTGACTGCATCCAGTAGAGTTTCCCTGCCTTGATTACGATAGACCCACGTCAGGGTCAGGTCAGCAGCCGTCTCGAAATGACGTTCTTCCTGCTGATTTTCCACTTCGATCACTGCGATGACTTTTGAGCCGGGAGTGATCTCTTCCAGACGCCGGGAGATCGCCGGGAGTGCTGTCTCGTCACCCACCAGCAGATACCAGTCGAAGTCCTCAGAAAGGATCAGTGAACCCTTGGGACCGCCGATGCCAACAATGTGTCCGGGCTTTGCCTCTGTTGCCCAGGTGGAACCCGGTCCGTCACCATGCAGAAGAATCTCAATCTTGAGTTCATTCGTCACTGGATCATAACGACGGGGTGTGTAGTCCCTGAATGCAGGTTTCCTCTCTCCTTCAGGGAAGATCAGGCCCGTCGCTCCAACCGTGGGTGCCACGGGGCGGTCTTCACCAGGATGAGGAAAGAAGATCTTGACGTGATTGTCGAACGCAGCACTGGTGAATCCTTTCAGATCCTCACCGGTGAAGGTGATCTCCACGATGGATGGCGTCAACTTAAGGATTGAACTGACTTCAACATAACGGAATTTCAGTTCGTGTTTGATTTTGTGAAGGGAGTGCTTTGGTTCAGACATTGGTTGTTTTATCGCCGGAATTTTTCTGATGAATTTCCATCAACCGAATAGACGCTTCGGAAAAAAGCTCCATCAGACGCCAGTATTCATCTTCCTTCATGCAGATATCATGCTCAAAAACCTGGATTTCAACAGTGCCTGACCGGGGAACAATAATTGTGCCCACGGCTTCCTTTTCCGCAATTATCTGCAATTGATTGTCATCTTTTGGGTGAAGTCCCATATTCAAGAATTTGATATCGATCGTGATCTTTACCGGTATTCAGGTGGATGTAGTCGACAGCAGGAATTGAGAGGCTCGTGCTTCAGTGACTCAGCTTCCAGTAAACCCACAATCCCCAGTCATTTTGCGGGATGGGCAATCAGGGACGGAACCATTCTCTTGCTGGATTCCTGTCTCATAGCTCACTGCACTTGCATGCATTAGCAAAACAAACTGCTGGTAAGCTTCCGGCATCAGTGTCAATGTGACCGGACCAACTGTGATATGCAGATTGCCGCAACTGCCGCAGTCATACACACGCCCGAAATCCGGAATTTCCGCAAGTAGCACACCAAATGGATCCATGAACTGCTCCTTTATTCAGTGGATTGGGCATGTATAGAACGAAAACGCAATTCAATTGCATCTAGAAATCAGGATACATCAAAACTGTGACAGCTATTCCTGGAACCGGGGAAGGAGTCCAGGAGGATTCAATTAAACTCAGCTCAATTAATCGGTATCCAGGGAAGAAACAGAAGCAATCATTGCATGGGATCAGGTTCTGCCTGTTCCTGCTCTGATTGTTCAGGGGTCTCCTCGTCTTCTCTGGGTGTTTCATTGACTGGTGCCTCAATTACGGAAGAAACAATATTGAGGGTGAATTTTCGTTCGAAGGTATTTGAACCATCAGTGACTTTTACTGTGAAGGGAAATGCACCTGTGCGAGAAGCTGAACCTTCAACAACACCCGATGTATTCATGTTGATTCCGGGAGGAAGACTACCGGAACTGAGCGCAAACGTGGAGGAACCTGATCCTCCTTCTGTGGTGATCTTGAAACGGAAGGGAGACTTCTCCACCTGATCCGGAAGACTCTGTGTGACCCACCATAATGCTTGTTTACATGGGGTGGGGGATATCTGTGAAATTTCGTAAGCGCTAGTTCCTGCCTCCAGTGGAAATTTCAGTAATCGATCAGGTTCAATGACACACGCTGTTTCTGCCTTCGTTCCATTTCTGGTGATCTGATATGTTCCGGCTGCAAATCCAGTCATATGAGCAGACCCTTTTTGAGAATTTTCTACACTGAAACGGGCAGATGTCAGTGCGTTATGTCTCTTTGAAAATGAGATGAAATGCGATTTTTCAATCAAGGCAGCAGTGATGTTGTCAGAAGTTTTCTCAATAAGATCTGCTTCAACTTTAGTTGGGCCTGTTCCTGCCTGTGGTTTATGAATCCAGAGACCTTCTTTATATTGAGAAGCATCATTGCCGTAATAGATATCCACAGCTGCTCCATAGGATTTACCTTTGTCAATCTGTGAAAAATCATCTGAAATCGATGGAAGATCAGGCAAAAGGATTTTAGTAGTGATGGATGCACCTCCCTTACGGGTAGGAGTTTCCGGCTTAATGAAAGTTATCTCTCTTCCACTTCTTTCCTGGGTAGTCGCAGAAACTACGGCTTCCTGTTCTAATTCGAAAGAGTTCCCTCGATAGAAGGCAATCCGATCAACAAGCTCTCGACCAGCTATGGCACTTTTTGCCACATTATGGACAATGACATAATCCTGACCATCCGGTCGAAGATGAAAGTGCTGTCGAAGATGGTAATCAACAGTTCCATCAGCATAAAAACCGTTAGTGGGTCCATCCTGACCAAGTAATTGCCACCATGTGTAGTCCTCTCCCGTACCTCCAGCCGTAACTTTTGCAATGGTTCCGCCTGCAACATAAGTACGCAATCCATTTGTTTGCACACCAGCTGAACTTCTGGTATCACGGCCTGTAATGATCGCAGCGATCATTCCTTTACGGAGTTGGCCTTTACTGGTTTGGGATGAGACAACTGTAACATCTGCTTTGACAGAGTTTGCCGAGGTTGCTGTGATAGAAAGATTTCCTCTTGTTGAGGGTGAAGCAGAAACAAAGAAAGGAGCTGAGGTTAATCCTTTGCGGATCCGAACAACCGAAGTCACCGGAAGCTCATCAGAGGCAGATAACTTGACATCCACTCCACTGGCACCAGCTGGTTCCGCAAGTGTAACAATTCCCTGAATATATGAACCTTGTGTAATTGTTTTTTCGTCAAAAGTAATTGCTTTTACTGTTCCTGTTGCAGTAATTCCTGGACTGAACTGGTTGGGGGAAACCAGAATGGATGATTTTGAATTAGCACTCTTTCCAACGATTTGAGAAGTCTGGCTTCCCGAGTACAAATAGCTGATTGCATTTACTGTAACGGAATCCTTTCCAGAAGGAATAGTGACCCATGTCGGAACTGTAATTGACGGATCGCTTGATGAAAGCTCAACTACTATTCCTCCTTCAGGTGCGACTTCTGAAAGTCTGATCGAGATTTCTTTCAAAGTGGAAGATGCTTTGGGAGGAACTGCACTAAATCCGGGAGAAGAAAATACTCGCATTCCAGATTGGGATAGAGAGGAAATGCACCCTCGTGTACCAGTACAGATCATTTCTGCTCTTTTTGTTACCTGGTATGAGCCTAGTGGATTGTATGTCCCCAGATGATCTCCTTGCGGAGCAAATGCATAAGACCAGGTTGCTGTAGCATCCGGATCGTTAAATGAAGTACGACTGCTCAGCATACTGATTCCGTAGCCTTTTTTGCGAGCCTCGGGATCTGCTGCATACCAGACTGCTCCAGGAGATGAGTTCGTCCGATAGTCTTCTTCTTCAATATATGGTTCATACATGATGGCTGAATGCAAATTCCTGTTATTGGGTCCAAGGAAAGAAAGTGCTTGTTTAGTGACTCTCCGATTATGGAAATTTCCCCAAGTGGCAGTTTTGCCAGGTGCCAAATATGAGACATAGCTGGGATTGTGATGGCGAGCATCAATAAAACGTGCAGTTCCTGAATCTGAAAACATCATGCGATAACGCTTGTTATACGGTTGTGTGATGTGTATTGGCCACAAGTGGATATCGTCCATCCACTTGAAGTCTGTTCTGCATGTCTGGAGAATATCAGGAGATATCACAGTATTTGCAGCTGCAAGACAGGCTGGAAGAACCTGGTCTACCTGTCGGCCATAAAAATATCCAGGATTTGTGGCTGCAGTATTATTTCCTGCCCAGTGTGTCTGTGCCCAGCGTAAAATCTGATCCTGATAGAGGTTGTACCACTGTCCGAACATTTTCCGGATTCTCTCGGATCTTCTGGAAAAAACAGACAGGGCAGGAATCACTCCTCCGTGATCGGTTATTCGAAGATTTTGATATGCAGAACCGTACCACTGTGAATCGAACGTAGTGCTTTCTCCTGAAATTCGTCCACTTTTCGAAATAATGAAGTTCGTGGAAGCAAGAGTAATTCTGTTAGTGGGTGTGTTGTTATATCCTCGTTGAACTGTGATTGTTGCCGGTGAGTTTTTATCATCAGGTAACTTTACTTCTGTAGCTAACATGTGTTCACTGCCAGCAATCACTGTAAAAGGTGGCTGCCATCCACGAAGTGCTCCTGCATAAAGAGGTAATACCGTGAGTTGTGTTTCAGACGGTTCAAGCGGTAATTTCAGACGAACTACTGCTTTCGTATCCATTGGAACTGATGCATCATGATGCCGAATCAGCCAATAAAGTCCGCAGGTTTTTGAATTCCATTCACCAACTTTGGCATAGGGAGAATTCAAAGCATTAACGATGTTTACAGATGTAGATAATTCATTTCCATTGATACCTGTAACTCTGAACCAGATTCCTTGACCGTTTGGCACCAGACCATAAGAATAAATTTCAAGGTCTTTGCTTGTGTAGGCTCCATCTCTCACCCCGTTTACATCAAACTCAATGGAATCCGTGCCGACGGCCATATAAGTTCCATCAAGTGCATTAACTCCACTTCCGCTTACTTTGATATATGCCTTACTGGTATGTGCAGAAGAAAGAGAAACTTTTGCCTTCCCCTTTTCAACAATAATAGGACTGGTAATCGTGGAATCAGCTGTCTTGAACTTTTTTTGGAGTCGGCGGACAAACCCCCAATCCCCAACCTTCCACCCGGATACATTATCCAGGGTGAGACGGTTTCTTCCACTACTTGTTGCTTCACCGGAAGGATTTGGCAGCATGTTTACACATCCGGAGGAATCGTCATTGAATAACTTTTGCTCAATAGCGAGCTTTTCCGGTTCTGAAAGAACAGATTCCATCAAGGTGTAGGCCATTGCCCAACTGCGGATTGCCATTTTGGAATAGTCCGATGCTTCTCCCCGATTTCCATGGGTGGCAATAGTGTCTGCTGCAGTGAATCTTCCTGGTTGCGGAGAAAGGTTATGCAGGTTATTCAGGAAAGCACGGGCAGAATTCTTCCAGCGTGTATTTTGCTGGTTCATATACCAGGCGAGTGCAACTGTGTACGCATTGTGGCCCAGCAAGACCTCACTGTTATTGGAATAGAACTCTTTGGGGCAATTGGATGTAGAAAGAGGCTGATCTGCATTACAGTTTGATGATGAGTAATCATTTGCATTCTTTGTAATAGCTTGTCCATATATGCCGGACATAGCCGGTGCAGAACGTGAACCTGGTCCATCTGGATCAGTGATCCAAATCCGACCTTTCGACTCAGGAGGAGGCACCATTCCTAAAGGTCCGTTGGGATGAATGGTCATCTTGACTGTTTTTCCACAACTTGCCTGAAACGCTGGTTCCCGTTCCTGATCCGGATTGTAGTTATAATTTTTGAATTTTTGGTTATAGGTCTGTACAGCTTCCCCAGAAGGAGTTTTCAAGGCGATTGTGTTTGATGAAGGTGTGGCGGCAACAAGAAAATCACCATTCAGGTTTGGTTGAGACTGAAATCCCCAGCAGTTCAAACTATCGTTAACTGATAGATTATGGGCTTTTGAGAAAGTAAGAGTTGTTCCCGAACCGACGGTCCAATCTACCACCATGAGCCTGGGACTGTTGTCTCGGAGGGAAACTACCTGCCCGA
This sequence comes from Bryobacteraceae bacterium, assembly GCA_037190045.1. GTDB lineage: Bacteria > Acidobacteriota > Terriglobia > Bryobacterales > Bryobacteraceae > JAPKYZ01. The sequence goes on from JBBCIQ010000006.1 coordinate 58,651, forward strand.
ACGCAGCAATCGAGAACAGGGAAATGACGATAATCTTTTTCATATCAAAAACCGGAGTGAGCTTTTAGCAAAAATCATTCATGGAATGAGTCCCGCAGGAGTTGTTTATCAGTACTTTTCTATTTGGAGTCCACAGTATTTTCATGAATGAACCGGAACTGGGTTGGTTCATCGATATTTCAGGAACTAAGGAGAATTTGAACGTCTGATAGACATAATCAACCAATTGGAAAATTTCAGAGGCAAGGTTTGCTTTTTGAAACTCCTTATTGCCTATGAGAACAGATTCATCGCAGGTTCTCAATGCTGATCGAGGAAGTCATATTTCGACATCCATAGGATAAATTTCAGGAATGAGTAATCTTGGATATCACATGCGAGCAAGCTTAGGTGAAGTTTGAAGCAACAAGGGGATGAAAATCCCCTTGTTGTCAGTAAATGAAACTCTCCTAAACTCTTGGAGTTTGCTAAAGAACCACTACCAGGCAGCAACGCTGCCGTCAGCATGGAATACACGTGCCATCGGTTTAGTCCCCTGGAATGCATATCTGGATAACTGCTTCTCATCCAGATCAAATCCCAGACCGGGCTTGTCGGGCAGGGGGAACTTACCGTCGACCATCCGCATGGCAGGAAAGCCCAACCATTCTGCCCAGATTTTTTCTTTTTCGCCCGGTTCGACACCTGAACAGATCTCCTGCACCAAGAAGTTGGGGATTGCTGCATCCACATGAACAGTGGCAATTCCACCAATGGGACCTTCACAAGCATGAGGTGCAATCTTTATGCCTGAAGGCTCTGCCATTGCAGCAACTTTCATGAGCGCTGTGATTCCACCAACATGGTTGATATCTGTCTGGATGATATCGACCACTCCCATTTCAATGATTTCCCGACAGGAGTAACTGGCAACAAGTCGCTCACCCGTTGCTAATGGAGTGGTGGAGCGTCTGGCGATTTTCCGCATTGCCGCCACATTTTCCGGTGGACATGGCTCTTCTATAAACATTAGATTGAATGGCTCACATTCCTTCACCAGGATGGAGGCCACTGCGGGAGATGTTTTTGCATGGAAGTCTATTCCGATATCAATATCCGGTCCCAGATTTTCTCGCATTTCTCCAATGCCATTGACTACACGGGTAATCTTTTCATTTGTCTCAATCCATTCGAAATATCCTGGAATTCCTCCTTTGATGCAAGTCACTCCCAGTTCTTTTGCTTTACTGCGAACTTCCCTCATTTGCTGGGGTGTCGAAGCTCTCAAATGGTAATAACCGCGAACTCCTTTAGGGTCAAATGGACCTCCTAGGAGCTGATAAACAGGCATGCCCAGGAGTTTTCCTCGCAGATCCCAGAGAGCCTGATCGATACCGGAAATCGCAGATCCCATGATTGGACCTGCCCGGTAAAAGCTATGAACATACATGGACTGCCAGTGATGTTCCACCATCATTGGATCAGCACCAATCAAAAACTCTTTGAAGTCCTGGACGCATGCCATCACTGCGGCTGCTTTTCCTTCCAATGTCCCTTCACCCCATCCGACAACACCCTGATTGGTTTCGATCTTGACGAAGACATAAGGGCGGTCCTGCGCTTCCCGGATTGGAAGAGTGACTCCGAAAACTTTTACGTCAGTAATTTTTGTTTTGCTGCCTACTTGAGAAAAGGCTGCGGATCCTAACGGACCTGTCTGTGTTGCCTGTTGCATCAAGGCACAACCACATCCACTCAGAGAAAGAAAATCACGTCGGTTCATGCTGCGTACCTCCTCAATGCCTGTTCATTTACCTTGATCCCCAGCCCAGGGCCGGTTAAAAGTTCAACGTATCCCTCGCGAACTGATTCAATGTCTCTTCCTGTGATTTCAGTGCGCATCTTTCTCTCTTCTCCCTCACTCCAGGGAATTTGCTGAATGAAAAAATTAGGAAGGCTGGCCGCCAGATGGATAGAAGCAGCAGTAGCAATGGGTCCTCCACTGTGAAATGGGGCAACCGCTACATAATATGTTTCTGCAAGTGCGGCAGCCTTCCGGATGGCTGAGATACTATGCTTTGCGATATCTAATCGAACAACGTCAATCAATTGCTCGCTGAGCATATTTTGTACTTCAGAAAGACTTTGAAAGTTTCTTCCCCATCCAAGCGGGGTTACATTTTCTTCTGCAATCTTGCGGATTGTTCCCAAATTCACTTGTGGACAGGGTTCATCCAGCCAAAGTGGATGCAGCTTCTCCAGCGATGCAGCAAGAGAAGAAGCTTCTCCCGGTGTCATTTTTCCACCACCGTCGACAACAAAATCGAAACCAGTTTTTTGAACAAGAGGAGGCGGGGCGATAAATGCTCGGTGGCCAGCTTTGGCGGCTGTATCTGACCAGGCTGTCATCACCCTGACCTTATTTCGCGTGGGACCTCCAAGAATCTGGTATATCGGTGCTTTCGCGGCTTGACCGACAATATCCAGCATTGCCATGTTCAAAGCTGGATGCTGATGGAGTGCATATTGATAGGCTGGTCTCCCAATGGCTCTTTTGAGTGAATCGTCGTATGGAACGGCCGATTCTCCCCAACCTACGAGATGATTATCTGCCGTAACTTTGAGAATCGTAGAGTCACGCAGCTGGATATGTTCAATAGCGCGAATGATCATATATTCCTTAGTGCATAGTGGAGGATGAACAGGATCAGGTATAAGAATAGTCAAGGAACAAAAAGTGAAAACGATTTGTTCATGATGATCTTGTGTGTTGATACTGCGTCTTGTCAGCTCATATTCTGGTCTATATCCATATCACGATTGAGCAGGGTAGTGCATCCTTCACGATGAAGATCGAATCACATTGCTCAATGTATGAATGAATAACTGATACGATGTACCCCTGAAATTCATCTGACATGAGCCTTTTCAGATCACCTCGCTTTGTTCGCTCTTTGGTTGTTCTGGTTCTCTGTTGTTTTCTTGCGCCAACAGTCAATCCACAATCTTCCACAGTTTATGTGACACGAACAGGTAAGCGTTACCACGTCAGTAGCTGTCGGCATTTATCGAAGAGCAGAATTCCAATGGTATTGAGTGCTGCAAAGAAAGCCGGGTACACTCCCTGCCGTGTATGTCATCCACCAGAATAGACAGGCGATGGAGAAGTCAAAAAGAAAACGCCGGACCTGATGGTCCGGCGTTGAGTGTTTATTGTGAGATCTTCTGTGGCTTAGAATCGAATGATTCCACCAAAGCGGAGTTGCCGTTCGCTCAGCGCAGGTGAAGAACGGATCTCCATGTAAGTTGCACTGTTGACGTTCAACGTGGGATTGGAGAACGCAGGAGTGTTGGTTACATTGAATGCGTCTGCACGGATTTCAAATCGGAATCGTTCCCCGATCGGGAAGATGCGGGCAATATTGAGATCTGATCCGATACGGCCGGGACCTTCAATGATATTGCGACCTGTATTTCCAAATGTATTTGCAGCACCTGCCACGAAGGATGATGGATCGTAGTACTTCTGACCGGGACCAACTCCTCCAATCCGATTGATGGGACCCACCTGGTTTGCTGTCTGTGTACCACCGGGACAGTTGCAGGCTGCGTCGGAAGTGACGGTCAGCGGATTTCCTGTGAACTTGTAGAAAACACCACTGACGGTCCAGTTGCCCAGAATGTAGCCCACCGGGCCACCTTCCTTGAAGAATTTCTTACCCTTTCCGATGGGCAAATCATATGACCATGCCATCTGGAGGATGTGGGTACGATCATAGCCAGCGCGTGCACGATTACGATGAATGGTGGGCTCCCAGTTCCAGGAGATTCCCTGCCAGCCATTGTCATCTGCAAAGTTGATGGCTTTACCGAAGGTATAGGCACCCTTCAGGAACAGACCATTTGAGAAAGATCGATCCAGCGTGGCCTGCAATGAGTGGTAATTGGAGCTCAGCCATCCATCCCACATATTGGTTGCGATCCGGCGATTGAAGAGCTGGCCGAATGGTGTGTCCAGAGTGTTTGTTCCGGGAGCCGCTGCATTGATGTTACGGTCTGCCAGAAGGTTGGTGCTCTTTGTGCCGACATAGGCAATGGAGCCGAGGAGATTGGCTGGGAGCTTCTGCTGAATCGTAAAGTTCCAGCTCTGAATGTAACCCCGGTTGATCTTGCCCCATGGACTTCTCATATCCGCTGTTGTTGGAAGTGGCACTGCTCCCAGGCTTTCATCTGGACCGGTAAAGGCAGGGATGCCACCATCCAGACTATAGTTGGCAACATAAGAATTGTCCGATGCAAATGTACTGGAAACTGTGAGCGGATACCAGCCACGCAGAGGACGGGAGAAGGGCATTGGATCCCAGGTCATGCCATAGCCAGCACGAATGACCGTATTCTCCCGAACGCGATAGGCCATACCGACTGAAGGAGCAAAGCCGGGAGCATTGATGCTGAGTCCTGCGTTGGTGGGGATATTGCCCCGACCACCCAGATAGACGGTGTTGGTATAAGGATCCAGCTGCTCCAGTCCGGTATGACGACGGGTCATCAGCGGATACCAGTCATATTTCAAACCGAAGTTCAGCGTGAAGTTGCGGGTGATCTGCCAACGATCGCGAATATACCAGTTGAACTGCCATTCGCGCCCAGTCATTTCGTTGTACTGGAGACTCTTGCTGGCGGTGTTGACTCCACCCAGAAGGAATGCCGCAAAGGTGTTGTAGAAGTTTGCTGTGGCTCCACCGTTGAGAGACGTGTAGTTTCCGTTGAACGCAAAATTTCCGCGAGGATTTGCCACCTCAGGCTGCCAGTGATTCAGGTTGAACCGGATGACATTGAAACCGAATCGGACGTCATGCTTTCCTTTGGTCCATGTCAGGTTGTTGCTATTGGTCCAGCTTTGTTCGGTACGCCACATGGGAATCCAGGTGCCGGTCTGTCCGACTGCTGTGTAGCCAAAACTGAAAGCAGGCATTCCGCTATAACGGATGTCATCTCCGCCATTGGTTCCGGGGATACCCAGTACTTCGCTGCCCCAGTTTTTGCCGTAATCGAGACCAATCACATTTTGTGTCTGTCGATTGAAACCCAGTGTCTGATCGAGCAAAAGATTCGGTGTGAAGACATAGGTCTGGCCGATAGTGTGAATCTGCGTAAAGGTGTGGCCTGTACCGGGATCCTGCACCACTGCCGGGCCCACCAGTTCTCCAAAGGCCGGGATGCCTGTCACATCCGCTACCAGGAAGCTGGATTTGCCGAACATCATGTGCTTTTCATTGCGGTTGTAGTTGATCTTGTAGTCGTAGTTGTTCCGGTCAAAAATTCCGGTTGCTCCGACAGCGAAGTTCTGGACGCGACCCGGCATGTTTGGTCCGGGAAGCAGATCCATCAGGCGACGGGCGGGGCCGGAGATGCGATCCATTGGAATGCGATTTCCCGGGAAGGGAGATCGACCGGTTCCGTCAGCATTACCTGTGCGGGGATCATAAATGATGGTGGGTGAAGTTGCTCCCGTATTGATGGCCTGCGAGAAGTCGCCATTCCGGACATCAGCAGTGGGGACATCATAGATTCCGTTTCCACCGACGCGCTGGCGCGTTCCTTCATAGTGTCCAAAGAAGAAGAGCTTGTTCCGAACAATAGGACCACCCAGTGTAGCTCCAAAGATGTTCAGCGTGTCGCGGGGTTTCTGCTGGGCAGATGGCATGAAATATGGACGGGCTTTCAGGCGCTGATTATTGTGATACTCCCACGCGCTTCCGTGGAATTCATTGGTTCCTGATTTGGTGGTGACTGTGACAGCCGCTCCACCGGCAGAACCGATTTCAGCATCCAGCGCTGTGGTGGATACGTTTACTTCTGCCACTGTTTCAGAAGGAGCCACATAGGAGTTGTGATGTGGCAGCCAGATGTTTACGTTAACTGCACCATCCAGCCGTGTCGTATTCATGTTGCGGGGCGTTCCATTGATGTTGGTGCTCAAGGAACGTCCGGGCGTATCTGTGGCGGAGTTCTGCAATGCTGCGGGTGTGGCACCGGGAACCAGGTTGATCAAAGACTGATAGTTTCGATAGGTGCTGAGCGGAAGGGTTGCAATCGGACGAGTAGAAATCTGAGACTGTGTGGCAGATTTGTCTGTCTGGAGTGCGACAGCTGCTGCTTCCACACTGATGGTCTCTGCTGTCTGTCCTACTTCCAGTGTGAAATCCACACGGCTGACGGTTCCTGCTGTTACCGGAATATCTGTTTTTGTGGTTGCACGGAATCCGGATACTTCAGCTTTGACTTCATACTGACCCGGCTGAAGGTTCTGTGCATTGTACGATCCCTGACTGTCGGCCTGAATCTGGCGAGAGACTCCGGTGCCCTTGTTTATAACAGTGAGAGCTGCATTAGGTACAACGGCTCCAGAGGGATCCAGAATATTTCCGACAATCGATCCATAAAGAACCTGAGCCATAACGGGCGCAGGGTTCCCCAGAATAAATAACAAAGTTAATGCAAGAGAACATCCTTGCAAAATAAATTTGGACATACTTTCCCCTTTTTATATGTGAAAGGCTCTGCAATGAGCCTGTACATTCCCCTTGAATAAGACGAAATAATACCGAACAACTTCTGGAATGAAACCTGACCAGGGTTTTCAGTGCCTGTATGTTGTTCTGAAGGAACAGAACAAGTGTTCCTGTAAAGATGAAAACCAGAACGCGGGTTAATCAGCAGACGTGACCGTATCGACCGGTGAATGGTTTTTCCGGGATAACCAAAATGCTGAACAGGGTGACGTTGAATGCGATTACCAGAGTCCTGATCCATAGCAATACCAGAATTCTCACGCATGCATGGAGGAGATTTAAGTGCGCGCGACGTTTCACCAACAAGGTAATTTCTACCCTGTAAACGCATTTAATATGGACTCCTCAACGACCAGATTTGGGATTAGTTTACACATGGTGTGAGTCCATGGCAACGGGTAGAAACAAAATCTTTTACGTAAATAATTGATTGATATTATCCAGTTAAGTTCTGGAGCTGAAGTGCGTTTCCAGAGGATGTTAAAACGTTCTTTCCCAAAGGGCTATTTCGTTAATCAGCGTTACACCCTCACAAAAGGTTTCTACGATAAAGTAAGAGCAGTTGCAGGAGTGATACAGCAGTGCTTTCAGCCCGTTCAGTGTTATTCAGTTCCACGTTGACGATACTCAGCCTGAGCGTGAGTTGGGGACAGGTAGATTTTGTCCGCGACGTCCAGCCTGTACTGCGGAAAAACTGCTACGGATGCCACGGTCCGGCAATGCAGCAGAGTGGATTTCGCCTGGATGATGCAGCTATCGCATTAAAGGGTGGCTATAGTGGTGCGGCTATTCTTCCGGGGAAAAGCAAAGACAGTCCCCTGATCCATCGTGTCAAAGCAGAAAATGGAGCTCCGGTCATGCCTCCGATGGGGAAACCGCTGAGCCCGGAAGAGATCAGTATCCTGTCCGCCTGGATTGATGAAGGCGCGAAGTTTCCGGACGGACACGTCGCAAAGAAGATTACTCGGACTCCTTCCAGACACTGGGCCTTTCAGCCGATCCGCAGACCCGAACTTCCCTCCGTGAGTGCCAGTCCGGCTCCGGTGAATGAGATTGATCATTTCATTCTGGCCCGCCTGGCGAAAGAGAATATTACTCCGTCGCCTGAAGCTGAGAAAAGAGCCCTGTTGCGAAGAGCCAGCCTGGACCTGACCGGACTTCCTCCCACGGCTGATGAGATGGCAGCATTTCTGTCCGACAGCCGGACTGATGCCTATGAGCGACAGATTGACCGTCTGCTGGCTTCGTCCCGATTTGGAGAGAAGTGGGCTCGTCACTGGCTGGATCTGGCGCGCTATGCCGATTCTGATGGCTATGAAAAAGATTGGGTGCGTCCCTGGGCATGGCGGTGGCGGAACTGGGTGATTGATGCCATCAACCGGGACATGCCATTTGATCAGTTCACCATTGAACAGATTGCCGGAGATCTGCTGCCCAATGCCAACACCTCACAGAAAGTAGCGACGGGATTTCACCGGAATACCCTGACCAACCGGGAAGGTGGAATCGATGACAACCAGTTCCGCTATGAAGCCACAATCGATCGCAGTGGAACTGTCGGCACAGCATGGATGGGACTGACTGTGGCGTGTGCGCAATGTCACGATCACAAATTTGATCCTGTCTCGCAAAAGGATTTCTTCTCCCTCTTTGCTTTCTTTGACAACGTGGAAGAAGTAAATATTGATGCGCCTCTTCCCGGAGAGACTGGTCCGTGGTTGCGTACCAATGCGGAATATCGGAAGAAGAGACAGGAACTGCTGGATCAGTACAATGTTGCGGAACTTCAGGCCGATTGGGAAAAGAATATTCTTTATACAATCGCTCATCCCGGCGAACGCACGGACTGGGATCTTGCCTGGGATTGCGTGAACAAACTGACCGAAGACGGAGACGGCGCAAAGATTGTCCAGATTCCTCCTCCAAAACGGACGCAGCGGGAGCAGGATATCCTGACCAACCATTTTGTGGGGAATTACCATTTCGCAATCGGGAATAAGAAATGGAAAGAACTGAAGCTGGATGAGCTGACGAAGAAGCTGAAGGATCTCAAACAGGAGTATCCACAACTGAGTCAGGCTATGACAATTGTGGAGAAGGAAAACCCGGAGAAAACATTCATCAGGGTCCGGGGTGATTACAAATCACCGGGAATTGAAGTGGAGCCGGATACCCCTTCTGTCCTTCCTCCTCTGAATGCCAAAGGAAAAGCCTCCCGACTGGATCTGGGCCGATGGCTGGTTCGGGAAGATAATCCTCTGACTGCGCGGGTAGCGGCAAACAGCATCTGGCAGGAACTCTTTGGAGCAGGCCTGGTGAGGACTCCTGATGATTTTGGGGTGCGCAGTGAGGCTCCGACATATCCCGAACTGCTGGACTGGCTGGCAAGTGAATTCATTTCAAATGGCTGGAGTCGCAAGGCACTGATCCGGAAAATTGTTCTCTCCGGTGCATATCGGCAAAGCTCAAATGCACGTCCGGAACTGATGGAGAAGGATCCGAACAATCACCTTCTGGCACGGCAGATGAGACTTCGCCTGACTGCTGAACTGATTCGGGATTCTGCACTCTCGGTAAGTGGTCTGCTGACGGAAAAAGTAGGTGGGCCCAGTGTCAGTCCACCCATTCCTGAAGGCATCATGGGGCTGCGTTACGGTTCAGGAGGAGTGGATAAAGGGTGGAATGAATCCACGGGTGAGGATCGCTATCGCCGCGGACTGTATATTCAATTCCTGCGGACCACGCCGTATCCGCTATTAGCTAATTTCGATGCCCCCAAGTCTACTGTGGCTGTCTGTCGCAGGGATCGTTCCAATACGCCATTGCAGGCGCTGAACCTTCTGAATGATCCTGTGTTCCTGGAAGCTGCACAGGCTTTCTCTGTACGGATTCTCACCGGGCCTGCGACCCGCTTTGAAGACAGGCTGGAGTTCGCTTATCAGGAAGCGGTGGGGCGGTCCCCCCGGGATTCGGAAAAGAAGCGGTTGCAGGCATACATCGAAACACAGGAAGCAGTGTTCAACAAAGATGCAGAAGCTGCCAGACTTCTGGTGCCTGTAGAGTTGCCGGGAGTGGAACGAAAGACTTCAGCCGCATGGACAGCTCTCTCCAGTGTGTTGCTGAATCTGGATGAGTTCATCACGAGAGAGTAGGGAAGTGAACTGTGAAGGAAGAACGTAAGTATCTCGAGACAATCCTCCGCCGGGACTTTCTGCGTCGGTCTCTGACGGGAATCGGTACGCTGGCGTTGGCAGATCTGATGTCGGCAAATACCGGAGTGGTGGATCCACTGGCGCCGCGGAAATCTCACTTCGCACCAAAGGCAAAGAATGTCATCTTCCTGTTCCAGGAAGGTGCTCCTTCACAGATGGATCTCTTTGATCCGAAACCCGCTCTGGAAAAGTGGCATGGGCAGTCTCTGCCTCCTTCCATGACCAAGGATCTGAAGCTCGCTTTCATCAAGCCGACGGCGAAGATCCTGGCATCCTCCCGTAAGTTTTCCCCTCATGGTGAATGCGGAATGGTACTGAGCGATCTGATTCCTCATACCGCTAAACATGCGGATGATATCTGTCTGATCCGGTCCATGCATTCAGATGCCTTCAATCATCATCCGGGTCAGTTATTGTTGTTTTCCGGTCATATGACAGGTGGACGGCCTTCCATGGGTTCATGGGTCACGTATGGACTGGGATCAGAGTCACGTAATCTTCCTGCGTTTGTGGCATTGCAGTCCGGTTCAGGAACAAGTGCGGGGTCTGATTTATGGAATAACGGATTTCTGCCATCGCTTTATCAGGGCACTGTACTACGTTCTTCCGGGGATCCGATTCTTTATCTCTCGAATCCATCTGGTTTCAACAAGGAAACGCAGCGCGCACGCCTGGATGCTTTGAAAGATCTGAACACAGAACATCAGCAGGAAACGGGCGATGTGGAGATTGCATCCCGCATCCATTCCTATGAACTTGCCTACCGGATGCAGGCAGCTGGGCCGGATCTGGTGAACTTTAAAGAAGAATCACCGGAGACTATCGAAGCCTATGGATTGAATGATAAGGATTCCAAGCAATATGGAACCAATCTGTTGATGGCTCGGCGACTGGTGGAACGGGGTGTCCGGTTCGTGCTGGTGATGCATTCCGGCTGGGATCATCATTCATCCATTAACACTGGCCTGCCACGATCCTGTCGTCAGACAGATAAGCCGACTGCTGCCCTGCTGGCAGATCTCAAACAGCGTGGATTACTGGATGAAACGCTAGTGGTCTGGGGCGGAGAGTTCGGACGAACACCTATGTCTGAGATGCGCCGTCCGGAAGAAGCTGATAATGCCGGTCGCGATCATCACCCGGATGGATATTCCATCTGGCTGGCAGGCGGTGGAGTCAAAGGCGGGCAGGTGATTGGAGCAACCGACGAACTCGGACTGAACATCACTGAAGACAAAGTGGACATCTATGACCTGCAGGCGACGATTCTTCACCTGCTGGGCATGGACCATACTAAATTGACCTATCGGCATATGGGGCGCGATTTCCGGCTGACCGATGTCCATGGTCATGTCGTCAACAAAATTCTTTCCTGAAATTTTCTGGTTGAATGAAACCAGAAACCGGACCGGAGGTGTCTAAGGAGTCATGCTTGTATCCAGCCTGAGTCTCATTCCGCTTCTGTTGACTGCTCAGTTTCAGCCGGATGCTCAACCGCCATGGTTTACAGAATTGCAGAAAATCATCCAGGAAAGGCATCAGGCTCCCCTCGGTTCACTGGATCATCAAGTGGACCAGATCTGGCAGCAGGCGCTTTTGGCTCCGGGACATCCCCTGTTCCTGTATACTGCCCAGTCTGTCCAGATGCACTATCACTCCCAGGGCTATCACCTGCGGGCTGAAGCGATCCTGGAGCAGGCACTTCAGACCGTTCCTGCCGACCCTCCCGAAATCCGCTGGCAACTAATCTCTGCTCTTGCCATGAACGATGAAATGTCCTTCCGGTTTAAAAAGTCATTAGCCAGACGGGAAGCTTTGTTGGATGAGATTCTCGCGAATGAAAAAGAATCACATCAGTCACTCTCTGCCCTTCAGCAAATAGCTTCTATCCATGAGCGGATGGGTGAGATGGAAAAGGCAGAGTCGGCAATCCGAAAACTGATTGAGTTATGGAGCAAAGTAGCGGAACAGAAAAATACTGGATTAGGGGAGCAAAGTCTGGCAGGGGTATCAGGTGAAGTCTCCAATAGGGCAGGATCATCTTTAGGTATGCCTTTTTTCGGTGGCACCTCTGTTCGAGGGTTGACAACATCAATTCATCCGACAATTCCTCATTCGGGTACGCGTCCAAATTTTCTGGCATCCTTCTATGTCCGCACCGGCAGATTGGATGAGGCAGAAAAAATATATAAAAGTAGTGTTGCTCAGGCCAATCATGATCCCAATTTATGGAGGCAGGCAGCATGGGACTATGTTCATTTTCTTCGACAGCAAAGACGTTTTCAGGAAGCGATTAATCTTTCACTGCAAATGATTGAAAAGGTCAGGCTTCTGCCGCACTCTCAAGGAGATCCTGTTATCCATTTACAGCAGCAATTGGTTCATTTGTATCAGCAGAACGGACAAACAGATCAGGCGATTGAAATGCAAAGAGCACTCGTTGTGGACAGTTTGGGAACACAGAATCAAAACAGCTATATGGGTTTTTCTGCCCTGCAGGTGCTTTTCCAACTGTTGCTTCAGAATCAGCAACTGGATGAGGCAGAAAAAGTCTTGTTGCAACTGGACTCCTTTCAACCTTCGGATTCTAGTCAGGAATCACACTTTGACCAACTGAAAAACCATCTTCGGGCGTCCATTCTTCAGGCGCGTGGCAAAACTGTTGAAGCCCAGAAGCTGAAACAGATGCATTCTCCGCATCCATCAGTACCCGGAAATGAATTTCTGACACAGATCGAAAAGACAAGAGGAAAACTCATGACTGCCAATCCTGAAGAGGCAGCTGTTGAGATCGACAATATTCTGCAGATATTGAAAAGCAGAACGCAGATACAGCCACATGAGATTCAGATGGCCTTGAGCCTGATCCATACACAACAGATCAGCCAGTCACAGGAGATCAAGAGTAAGTTTCTGAATGTGTTGTATGAACTGCTGATGGAAAAATCAGATCATCCTCAGGTGGTTGAAGCCTTTGGGGACATAACTACACAGCTTTACCATTTCGGCATGCGGGAACAGGCAGAGGAAATAATCCGGAAGCAACAGAAAGTGATTACGGATACCAGCGGTCCAGACAGTTATTTTCTAAATCAGGTCAATCGTCGTCGTGCCTCATTGCATCAACTCAATCAGCAGTGGGATGAAGCCATTGCTGAACATCAGAAAATTCTGGAGCGTACGGACAAGCTGACCGGAGTGAAGAGTATGGAAGGAATTCAGGCCCTCCAGGGACTGGCCTCAGCCTATATTCCTGCTCAAAAATGGTCGGAAGAGCAACAGGTATTTACTGCATTGCAGGAAAGAATCATTGGAAGATATGGAGTGAAAAGCAGAGAAAATGTACATTGGTTGACGCAGATTGCCAATCGACTGGCAGGAAATCAACAGTTTGCAGAAGCAGGCATGCGTCTGGATGAAGCGGAGGCACTCGTTGCGACTCTTCCGGAGAAAGCCTATTTGTTGCAGACGATTCAGTCTACTCGAAGCCAGTTGAATCAAATGAAAGACCTGATGCAGAACCAGCAGGCGCATCCTCAGTTTTCAGACCAACCATACACAGCACCTCATAACCCTTCAGGTGGTGTGATGTTGGGAGTTCCCCATCCCTGGTTCAATTCACCGGCTTTTGTCCGTGACCCTTATCCTCGCCAGCAGACTGTTCCGATCGCTCCGTTCAATCCCTGAGAAAGGAACCGAAAGACATTTTGTCGTTTCGGTCTCTTTGAGATGGCTGGATCAGCGAACTTCTACAAACTCATGTTCGTCTTCACGAACTACCAGCACAGGACAAGGAGCGTAGCGCACCACTCTTTCTGTTGTGCTTCCCAGCACCCACCGCTTCATTCCTGTGCGGCCATGCGTTGCGATGATAATAATATCTACATCCAGCTCTTTGGCCAGTCGAAGAATTTCATCCGTAGATGCTCCATCGACAGCAATAAATTGAGCTGCGGGGATTCCAGAATCAGGACTGGCTTGTGTCAGCCGATTGTGCATCTCCTGCATCTGTTGGCAGGTAGCACGATGGATTTCTTCCTGATGCTCTTCAATTTCTGCAGGTGGAATATAGCGAGGAGCTGGCGGGATCGCTTCACTCACATTCAGAACTATCAGTTGTGCCTTGAACTGTTCTGCAAAACGTTCGGCATAAATGAATGCTTTTTCAGAGGGCTGAGAAAAGTCGGTTGGGACAAGAATCTTTTTTATTCCCAGCTTACTGTCTGGGACCGGGGAACCATCGCTGGATGGAGAGGGGATCTGCTGCGTACTCATCGGAGATGACATCATCCTTTCTGATTCAGTACTTCTCTCTTCAGGATATGACGCAAACTACCAGATAACGAAAAATAGAAGAGGTCGATGAAGAACCGTCAGGAGTGCATCCTGACGGTTCAAAGGTTTATAGAGTTTTTGGCTACTTTTTATTTTTGTTCTTATCCTTGTACTGCTTCTTGTGATCACTCATTTCAGCGATGAGTTCATTGTCAATGGTGAAAGATCCACTCACCTGGTTTGCCGCCATGCCAGCGATGGCTTTATCTGCTTCAGTCAGAACAGTGCCATACAGAGTGATGTTTCCGTTATTCACGATGATGTGGATAGGATGGAAACCGATAGGTGGATCCTGTGTGAGTCCGGTCATCATGCGTGTGGGTGACATGAAGAGTGGTGAACCACGATTTGGGTTATAGCGAGTCAGGGATGGATGCCCATAGATACGGAAATAGGCTTCCGTACGGACACGATCATCATTCCCGGAGAGCGAGAGAACCTGAATCCGGTTATCGATGTTGGCAACCCCTTCAATATTTTTTACGACGCGTTCTGCGCTGTCCTTGAGAGTTGGGCGTGAAGCGTATCCCTTCAAAATGACGTTATATCCATCAATGCTGAAGGTGATCCAATCAAAGACTCCATAATTCGGTAACCCAATAATCTCTCTCTGGATGGATCGAACCATGCGGATTAGCGCCTGTTCGGAAATTCCGCTTTTTTCTGCCTGCTGGGCAATCGCACTCTGGTCGGATTGTTGCGGAGTGGCAGCGGCAGGATCCTGTGCTACTACAGTCAACAGCATGGCTAAAGGAATAATCATAGTTATATGTACTCCCCTTTCTTAATTTAAAGATGGCATATATCGCTTACGAATTTAAATATGAATTCCCGGTTCACAACGAAATAACCGAAATTTAATTGTGTCCCTGAAATTGTCCAAAACTACAGGAACTCATCTGGTGTATCTGAACCAGCGATAAGCTTGCCACCTATGTAAAACCCATTAAGGCTCTGTGCAAATAATGCACCAGAAATGATGAAAGACAGTTTCGTGACGCTAGAAGTTGTCTCGAATCGTGTTCTATACATCATTTTCTTCATATCTCTGAAGAAAGAGTGAGTCGTGACATTGTTTCAACAAAAAAGACGCTAAAACACAAAGAGTATCTGATGCAATTAGCAATGCGTCTCAGCGAGAAATACTTTCATGGGTCTTTCTCTTTTTCCCATGAAAAAAGAGAAAGATAGTAATGAAAATAGTCAGGATGCTCAATGATCGGGTGAGGGTTGTTTCTGTTCCACCGGTAAACAGAAGTTTTACATTGCAGTCCCCCTCACACAGTGATGGATCAATGATCATCTGTCCCAGCTCATCAGAAAAAATTGCCATACGCTTTCCGTGATGTGTTGCTTCCCAGCCTGGATCATAAGTAATCTGCACTGCGATGAACTGATCCGGAATAGTTTTTGTATATATTTCTGCCTCATGCAGGCTCTTCCACTGGAATGATGCAATTGGATATTCCGGATTCTCCAGTGCTTCCACAAAGGGCCGGATGGGATCAACATCCAGGCCATGTTCCGGCTTCCGGCTGACGACTGCATTACTGGGAATGACATGGGCAAGAGATGCTGATCGGGCAGGGACTTCATAAATGACATCATCTCCGCTGCGCCAGATCTCAGGCAGTAGGCCATCAAATTTTTGATAATTCACGATGGGGTGATAGGCTTCCTGACCTTCCGGACCAGAGACAGATATCGCTCTTGCTCCGAATGCCTTAAGCCAGAGAAGCGAATACTCTGCGTCTTTATCTCCTGCATTCATCCCACTATGGATATGAAAGACAGGAATTTTGATGAACGTATTTTGCGTAGAAGGATCATGCGATCCATGAAACTGAGGATTATTGGAAAAGATGTTGTACCAATAGGAACTGGAGCCCGTGATGAATGCCTTTTGCCCTGGACGGTTTTTGTTCATCCAGACCGCAATCTGGTACTCAACCAGTTGAGTGACATCCGGTGCCTGAATGAATGTTCGTCCGAAGTGAATTGCATGCAGCACCTGGACAGACAAAAGGGCAACACACACCGCAACCATTCCCCATCGAATTTTTTGCGGCAAGTGATTCAGTAATGCCACTGCAATAAAAACAACCGCTACCGGAATGAGCAGATCCATCTGCAGGTGATATCGATGGGGCTGGGCAATTATCGCTTTCCCTGTGATGAGATAGCTAGTCACAATAAATGTGGGTACATAACTGGCAAGTACAAAGAACCGAATCGAAAAAGAAATGGACTCTCGTCGCAAACCCCACCAAAGGCATAGATAGCTTGCAGTAAATATCACAAGGCTGATCCACGAACCTGTCGTATAGCGATAATCTCCATCCACAGTGGGTGTATTCACCCGGATTGCATGAATCATGGTGGGGCTGAGCCATGGTGAAATCCAGCTCAGGCAGAGGATCCCAATAATGGCCAGTGTGAGAAATGGCTTCCACCAGACTTTATGCTTCATGCTCAACACAAGGCTGACCATGGAATACATCAGAGCCACGATGCCGAAGGCATTTGTCAGGGATACGGCCGCGGCAGCGATTCCCGTGAGGATCTTCCAGTGCATGGATTCTCTGGTAAGGGCCATATAGAAGCAGATGATCGCAAATGGCAGGAGAGCCAGCACGACCGTATGCGGAGCTTCTCCGTAATAAGTAAGCACCTGAAACCTGCGAATGATCCAGGGATTTCCTGCATCTGCTCGGATGATGGGCAGAAGAAAAGTGGAAATTGAAAAGCAGGAGTACACCAGTGCGGCGAAAAAACTGGTCCAGAGTCTTCGGCTAAAAATCCACGCCATGCTGAAAAGAGTGACAGGACCCAGGACATAGAAGAAAGCGGAAACGATATGGAAAGATCGGCCTGCAGATTTTCCCGTGGCCGTCATGACCACAGCTGTCAGCCATTGTGTCAGTGGAAGGTAGGTGTTTTCAAAACGCATCCCTCCACTCCAGAATGGCCACCACTTCCATTCGCCGGGATGTTCAGCCATGATGCGGGCCATGGCGATATAGGTTCCTTCATTGGAACCGTGATAACCGGTGTATTCCAGTCCGAACAGTTTGGATGCAATTGCCGCATTGATGGCAATCAGGATCAGAAGGCAAAAGATCACCTGCCATCGGATGGAATGCATCAACCCAAGGATAAACTTTCTAGGACATCAGTTCCGGGATCGGTTTTCCCAGTCCATCACGTGTGACATAGACAGGTCGTTTTTCCGTGATGTATGCCGTATCCGCAGGAATCCCCATGGCGTGATAGATGGTGGCATGCAGGTTTTCAATGGAAACCGGATTTTCAATCGTTTTGCAGGGCCGTTCTTCGGCGGTCTTTCCATAGAGGAGACCTTTTCTGGCGCCTCCTCCAAACATCAGGACAGCACCAGCTTCCGTAAAATGTCGATGCATTCCGTAGTGCTTCATCTCGGTCATCACTTCCGGAACATCCACCTGGTCCTTTACTTCATTTCCCGGTTTTCCTTCGGTCACCATGTCACGGCCAAATTCGCTGGCCAGAACGATCAGTGTGCGATCGAGTAATCCACGTTCTTCCAGATCCCGTACGAGCTGGGCTATGGGAAGATCAATCTGCTTCTTCATGGCAGCAGCTCTTTCATGCCCACTTTCATGAGAGTCCCAGTTCCGGAAGGGAACATATTCGGTGGTGACTTCAATGAAGCGTGCTCCTGCTTCTGTCAGTCGACGTGCAAGCAGGCATCCCAGTCCGAATCGTCCTGTGTTGTACTTTTCATAACTTTCACGCGGTTCCAATGAGAGATCAAAGGCGCGTGCGGAAGGTGAGTCCAGCAACCGATGTGCGGATTCAATGGAACGCAGAATGGATTCTTTCTGGAAACCGTCTGCCTGCGCCAGTTCACTGTTCTTTGTCAGCTGTCTCCATAACTCACGTCGACTCTGGAAGCGGCTGTTCCCCAGTTCCTTGAGAGGGCGGACACTGGCGGCTGCATCGGCTGGATTGACGATCATGAAGGGACCATGCTCGGCCCCCAGAAATCCTGAGGTGTGGAAAGCCTTGACGGCAGCGCTTTCTGCTCCGATCTCCATATCCTGTCCGATATCGATAAAGGCAGGCATGTCCGGGTTGCGAGGTCCCAGCGTTTTTGAGATCACGGCTCCGATATGGGGCATGGCCACAGTCTGTGGTGGAGCATAGCCTGTGTGCCAGTGATACTGATGGCGGGAATGGAGAATAAATCCCAGATCCCCTGCCTGGTAAGAACGGATGAGTGTCCCCCGGTCCATCACCTTCGCGACATTCTCCAGACCTTCCGAAATTTTGATGGGATCCACCGCGGTATCGATGGGCCGGAAGGTGCTGAGGACATCGGCAGAAGGGGTTCCTGCGGCAAAAGGAGTATAGCGCTTGGGATCGAAAGTCTCTGTCTGGGCCATCCCTCCAGCCATCCACAAGACGATGAGTGTGTCAGCAGTGGGTTGAATCTTCTTTTCCGATGCCAGAAGAGATGGAGCCGTTGCTGCCAGCGAGGATGCCAGAAATTCACGCCGATTCATATGATTAACTGAAACTCCGGTGTCATAGAGATGGCCCACAGAAAATCTGCAAGGGCTTCAGGATTTTTGGTGTGATCGCCTACCAGTTTCTTTTCTGCATCTGTCGCATCACGCCCCAGAGCCTGCTGGAAGATTCTGGTGATCAGCTGATCTTTGGTAAACGGACCCTGCGGGAAGGGAACTGGTGTCTGGGGAAGGACCGAAACCAGTCTTTGCGGATTCGGCTTTTCCCGGAAGACAAAGAAGCGTACCTGCGGAGTGATATCACTCCGGTCACTAATGCGATCAATGATTGCCGTCGCCTGAAAGCGAGTGACTTTACTGTTTTTCAGATCAATTTCGTACGTGCCGGTTGCACCCTGTTCAATGGTTCCGAAGTCCTGTGTCTTCCAGGCTGTTTTCACCAGTTCAGGCGCGTATGAACCGAAATCTGCCACTACGAGATAGAGGCGGGTGGCTCCGCTAATATCCAGATCAATTTGCACCGGCTTCGATCCTCTATTGACGACTCCACTGTCAAATAAAGGAGCGGGTGCAGGCTGGTCCTGTCCCATCAGTTTTTGAGATCCTCGATAAATCAGTTGATAGAGATCCTGCCCATTGACCAGTTCCAGCATCTGGAGCGTGGTTGCTTCGGAAGAACGTGACGTGATGACCTGATCCCGATTAGGGCGTCCCAGTGCCCGGCTCAGCGGCGAGGAGTTTCGGCGTGATTCACGCACATGGCGGGCTGGCTGGGCAGTCCGGGGCACGATGATGGGCCATTCTCCGGTGATTGCACTGAGTGAGTCGATAAACTGCTCTGCCGTCATTCTGCGGATTTCCGGGCCACGGAATACATAGTCGCCAGAGGCCTGTGATCCATCCTGAGAGGGGAGTTGATATGTCGGCAGCAGCATGATCGTCTCAATCAGTTTTTTCAGGTCATAGCCACTGTCCACAAAGTCAGAAGAAAGGCGATCCAGCAACTCAGGGGACCATGGCTCATTGTCCATGTCATCCACCGTTTCAACGATGCCCCGGCCCATCAGTTGAGCCCAGATACGGTTGACGATGGTGCGGGGTGTCCGTCCGTTTTCTTTTGTCGTGAACATCTCTGCGACGGCAGCATGCCTGTCAGGCAGCGAATCACCTGTGGGCTTGTTGAGTTCCGGGTAGAGAAAGCCCGGACCGGTAAAGTTTCCGGTTGCCGCATCACAGCGCACCAGTTCCAGCTTGCTTTCCGGAGAGAAGAAGGCAGCCAGTCCATAAGCATCTTTCAGTGTCCAGCGCGAGATGAAACTGTCATGGCAGGAGTTGCACTTGAGGTTGATTCCCATGAACACCTGCGCACTGTTCTGTGCTGCCTGAATCCAGGGCATCTGGGCGGCACTGGAATCACCCCGCCAGTTTACGCCGACGATAAATCCGTTCGGATCTTCCTTGCTTGTTGGGTTGAGGAGCTTTTTCAGGAACTCATCATAAGGAAGATTCTCTTTGAGAACTCCTTCCAGCCAGTTGGAAATGGATTGACGGTCCCCACCATAAATTCCGAAAGCATCTTCATTTCGCAGAAGATCATTCCAGAAGGTCATCCAGTGGCCCGCATAGTTTTCACTATGGGAAAGAAGTTGGCGGACTAGTCTTTGCCGTTTGTCCGAACCGCGATCTGTTGTGAACTCACGTAACTGTTCGGGGGAGGGAAGGAAGCCCCAGAGATCCAGATAAACTCTTCTCGCAAATATGCGGTCAGAGACAACCTGCGGGTTTTCCAGCTTGTTGCGGGAAAAATAGGAACGCAGAATCTGCTCAGCCGTCTGATCGGGTTTGTGGAGTTTCAACTCCGGAACCCATCGGGGTTTTGCCGCCGGGCCATCATGTACAGGCCTCGCTCCCTGATTGATCCAGGCTTCAAGAATGGAAATCTCAGCTGCAGTCAGAGGCGGACCTACTGGTGGCATCACCGGTTTGAGCGTGCCGTTTGTGCGCCGGATTAATAAACTGTCTGAAGATGTCCCTGGGATCAGGACTGCACCGCTTCGACCTCCCTCAAGGATGTTCTGGTAACTGCTGAGAGAGAGACCACCAGACCGCTTGTCGCCTCCATGACACGCGAAGCATTTAGCCGCCAGAACAGGATGGACCTGCTGCTGGAAGTCCACGGGCTGCTGGGCATAACCGATGCTGGTGATCAGAATGACAACGGGGGCAAGCTTCATTGCTGATAAAGATCATCTGATATTTTTCCGTGCAAGAGAAGCCTGCTTGCGGATGGAGCATCCTTCCAGGTGATCATTCACCAGGCCCATTGCCTGCATGAATGCATAGACAGTGGTTGGACCCACGAAGCTCCAGCCACGTTTTTTGAGATCTTTCGATAAAGCAATCGATTCGGGACTGGATGAAGGAATGACGTCTGCGGTAATTTTTGAGGGACGGGATTTGGCGGAAGGCTCAAACTTCCAGATGTAGTTGGCGAGAGAACCGAATTCGTCCACCATCTCAATCGCTCTGTTGGCATTATTAATGGTGGATTCTATCTTTCCCCGGTGACGGACAATGCTTGCGTCCTGCAATAACCGGGCGACATCTTTTTCTCCAAAACGGGCAACTTTTCGAAAATCGAACCGGGCAAAGCCAGCACGAAACCCTTCACGCTTTCTGAGTATCGTCAACCAGCTCAATCCAGACTGAAAACCTTCAAGGATCAGCTTCTCAAAGAGCCGCTGATCATCGTGAACAGGGAATCCCCATTCGGTGTCGTGATAAGCAATATAATCCGGGGAGGCGCCACACCACCAGCATCGGTGAACGCGATCTTCTCCCCGGATGATTTTGTCTGTGGTCACCCTTTTATTGTGTGATCCGGGTGATAAAGGCACTGGAAAGCCCTGCCGGACTTGTTTTATTGCTGCCATCTGTGACAGGAAAATTAAACGAATAGGAATATCCAGTGATAATCAATGCATTGGAAGCATCACTATTGATGCTGGTTGCGACTTCATTGTAAGCACCACCCAAATAACTGCTGAATGTAATGCCTTCGATACCCGCTACTGTTGGGTTGATTGTGGTGATGAATGCATCTGTAAACATGGAGGCAAGGTAAGGCTGAGTTGCATTCTGGGTTGTATAGAGCCCCCCATACATCTGATAGCCAGTAATAGCGACTCGACCATCGTTCAATGTAGTGAGTCCGTAAATAATCTCATAACCGGGACCCCCGATATACGAGGAATATCCCACTGTCCAGCCGGATTCCGTCGGGACAAACTGTGTGAGGAAGCCATCGCTTCCACCACCATATCCAACCTGAGCTGCATTCCCGGTTGTGAACAGATTTGACGAACTGGTGTGGCCTGCAATCCAGACACTGCCGTCATTGCTGATTTTGAGGGATGTTGGAATATCTGAGGAATTTCCTCCAAAGAAGGTTCCATGCTGGATGGCACTCAGTCCCGGCTGATTCAGATCGAGCAGCACCAGGAATCCATCATAGGCGGTTGCAATTGTGGGTTGAAAGGGAATACCCGAAACCGGGAAATTAGGGGACGATGTATATCCGGTAAACCAGACACGGCCATCTGGTGCAACTCCCACTCCCGTAGCCACATCGATGTTGTCTCCTCCGTAGTAGGTAGCATAGTTCAGGCTTGGCTCTCCATTAGGATTGATGCGTGCCAGGAATGCATTCACTACGCCCCTGTTTACAGGCTGAGCGTTGCCAGCAACACCGGGAAATTCTGCGCCGTTGGTATGTCCCACAATGATGGCCCAGCCATTTGCATCCAGTGCAATGGCAGTGGCTTCATCGATCCCATCTGTACCCAGATAAGTACTGTAGTACAGCGCATTATCGTATCCTTGACTGGGATCGATGACAGTGTAGAAGGCGTCCTGGGTCCCTTTGAGGGCGGTTGCTGTCGGGTTTCGTTTAGTGGGGAAATTGGATGAGCGTGTGATCCCAACAACATGGACACGGCCATCGGCATCCACAGCGATTCCGCGTGCTTCATCATTGCCATCTCCGCCCAGCCAGCTAAAGAAATCGAGTCGAGAACCACCATTCTCCAACAGGTAGTAACGGGCAATATACACATCAGTTCCACCCGCATTTTCTGCCTGAAATGAAATGTTTGGTCCTGGCGATGCAAATTTTGCATTGGTGCTGCCTGCAACCCAGATGGAACCATCCGGGGCAATGGCTGTTGCTTCAGCCGCATCAGACCATCCTCCGGGGAGGAACTTCGAAAAAGAAATTTGAGGCTGGGCATGAGCGGCGCTACACAGCGCAAGTGTCAGCAGAAACGTACGGAGAGAATTCATCAATGTATTACTAACCTTCAGTCTATTATCGCGATTGTTTGTGGACGCGCGAAACTCCTGTCTGGTTTCGCGCGATTTTCGAATTGTCAGAATACCTTAGGCCAGGAACTGGCGAAGGAATTTTTCACTCTGCCTGAGCGCGCCAAGCCTGGAATCCAGTGATCCTTCATAAGCTCTATCTTCTACTTCCACACAGATGGGTCCCTGATAAACCTCTGTCAGGATGGAGAAAAACTTACCCCAGTTCACGTCGCCCATGCCGGGAAGTTTCGGGGTGTGAAACTCGTTTGGATAGGCAAACATACCCACTTCATTCAGGCGATCATGATCCAGCCGGACATCCTTTGCGTGAACATGGTGGAGTCTTTCCCTGAATTCACGCAGAGGAGTCAGATAGTCCATGTTCTGAAAAATGAAATGGGATGGGTCGTAGTTCAGTCCGAAATTGGACAGGGGAATATCATTGAACATCCGGCGCCAGATGGCGGGGGCGGACGCGAGATTCTTGCCCCCCGGCCATTCATCACGGGTAAACGACATCGGACAGTTCTCAATTCCGATATTCACTCCATGATCAGCGGCAAACTGGATAAGCGGTGTCCAGGTTTCCAGAAAACGAGGCCAGTTCTCATCGACCGTTTTGTTCCAGTCCCGGCCGACAAACGTATTGACAACGCCAACTTCCAGCTTCTGGGCGGCTGAGATAACTGCACGTAAATGATCGGTATAGACTTTTGCCTCAGCCAGATCGGGAGTTAGCGGATTGGGATAATATCCCAGACCACTGATAGAAATACCGGTTTCCTCCACTGTTTTCCGAATATCAGTGATACTTTCATCGGTCAGGTTGGTGACATCAATATGCGTTACTCCTGCATAGCGCCGCTCAGCCTTTCCCGGAGGCCAGCACATGGCTTCGACGCAGCTGTATCCAGCCTCTTTTGCGAACTCGAATGTTTGCCGGAAAGAAAGATCGGGGACAATGGCACTGACAAATCCAAGCTTGATCATTCTAATGATGCTACCTGATCAAGCCTGGACTTTTCGATACAACTCAGAAGGAGAGGTTCTCAAGTAAACGATTGAGTTCCGATTGAAGCTGGGCTTGTTGTTTACGCAGAGTTCCCTGGCTGTCCCGCAGTGAAGTGATTCTCACTTCTCCGTCTGCCAATTGCCTGGAATATCGCTGAACGGATTCTGTCTGTCCCGGCACATTTGTAAGGGACTTGATGTTTTCTCTCAGGCGGTTCTGATCTTCTGCAAGATCTTTCAGCTGGCTTTCAATTGCTGCCAGTTGCTGTGCACCTTCTCCAATGGCACGTTTCTTATCAGCAATCTGTTGCATGGCTGCCCGACCTTTCTCGTTGAGATTCCTGCTTTTGATTATGCTGATGATGTGATCGGATGAGAGGTTCGAAACAGAATCGGACTGATCAATCACGGTTTCTTCCACCACTTTCAATGTCTCACTTGAATCCGGCTTCAATGTCACTTCAAATCTGCGGGCAGTCGCTGTCGTTTCCATCGGTTGTGTGCCGATGATCTTTGATTCCCCATTCAGTGGATGTTCGATGATCAGGGTTTTTGCTTTGCTGTCCGAATTCCTGATGGTGTAGGTGGTGACCTGCTGCATGGTGACGCTTGAGGTGAGAATCCCTCTGTTGAGTCGGACTTCGCGGATGGTCTGGCTTCCACTCTCCATATTGTTGGTGATCCGTGTTCCCTGGTCCACCGCATAGCTGATCAGGCGCTTATCTCCCTGTTTCACTGTCTCCATGAGTGCTTCTCCACCGTATGCGCCTCCATCAAAGACAGTGATGGGACCCCCATCCAGTGTTTTGCCAGTGGAATTCTTGATTTCTACTGCATTTCGGGGATTCAGTCCGGAAGTCCAGATCAAAAGCTTTCTTGCATCCGTTTTCTGCTGCAGAAAAGGAACCATGGCAGACTCATTCTTCCGGATGGTGACCGGAGTGTTGAATCGATATTCAAAGAGTTCACCGATCTCCTGACCTTCTGTAGCTACCTGGATCGTTGACGGAGAGTACATATCGGCTGCTGCTTCACTCTGCACTCTGGATCGCATTGCTGCAGAAGGAGGTGGCGGAGGTGCTGCATTCGGAATGGATCCGATGACTCCCGCTTTGGGTCTTGATCCGGCAACTCCTCCAATGACTCCCGAATAAATTTCAGGACGGACCGGCTGATTTTCAGCCAGTTCCACAAATGGTCTCTGAATATAGCGGGGGGCATACATCTGGCTCTGGAAGCTCACCGGACGTCCGCTGACCAGCGCAAGATTGACTCGGGTCCAGTCCTCACCCGAAGTGTTGTCCACAATCGCCCATCCCTCCAGTGTGGCCTTTCCGCTCTCAAGAATCATGCGATAGCTCGATTTCCAGACCGGAGTCGGAACAAGGTAAGAAACTCTCAAATCCCGACTTTTATCATTGGCGGAATCGATGTAGACGCTTTTCTTGTCCTTTGTCCGGTTGGAGGTAAGCGTGGAGAGGTAATCCCGTAATTGTTGCTGCAAAACCGGATCGATCAGCCTGAGGGATGTGACCGAAGCAAGATCCATGGATTGCAGCGCTCCGTCCTTCTTCAGGATGGTGATCTGTTCCCGTTCTTCTCCTTCCTGCCCTTTGATGATGCGGCTTCCGGCAATCAGGCCGGTCTCATTGTTGACTGAGATTTCTGCTCCCTTTAACTGATCCAGAAGGGAAGAAAGGGGCTGGGATTCGTTCAATTGAAAGGGATAAGCTCCCAGTTTTCGCTCCAGGGGCTCCGAAGAATCATAGCGAATCCCGGAAACTGATCCACCGCTATTGTCATGTACTGAAAGGGATTTCAGCACATCATTCATCTCTTCTGCCTTGAAATCCAGTCGCGCCGTATCTCCAGATGCTACATTTCCAGCCCTGGAGAAATAACCAACTCCATTCTTGTAAAGGATGACTTCCTGAACCGGAAGTTCAGCAGCACTGGAAAGCAATGCTCCTGCTGTCATGAGTGAAACAATGGAACGAATCATAGAGTCTCCATGTTTATGATGCCCCCAAAAGAGAAATCCTTTCATTTTTCTCGAGTTGTTCCAGTACGTGTCAGCTTGACAGTTCTTCAGGGTGCAGTCAGACTTTGAAAGTGGTTCCCTTATTGAGATTTGCCACAGTTTTTTGTGGTTTGTTTGTCATTTTTCCTCAGGTGAGCTGGGGACAGGGAAGTCAGGGGCCGTCGAGCACCTATTCCGGACCTGCTGTGATGGGAAGATCCATGGGCGCTGGCCCTCGGCCTGTTGGACCAATGCGGCTACGCTTTTTTGCCAGTGTGCGGGGAACCTACGATAGTGGACTCACGGCAGTAAGGTTCAATTCTGATGGCAGTCCCACAAAATCCAGTGGCATCGGTTACGGTGGGGTGGCTGGTGTCTACGGTTATAAAGAATGGCGTCGAACCCAGTTAATGGGATCGTATCTATTTGGTTATCAGGACTATGCCAGAACTACGAATGCTGGAGCCGGAATTAATCAGTCGATCAACCTGGGTTTAACTCATAGACTAAGCCCTCGTATCACTTTTAACAGCTCTATCCGTGGGGCATCCCTTTCCAGAGCGTATGGATTTGGATATGGAGGGTTTGGCCGTCCTGGTGAAGATCTCGATCCTGGATATGACGACAGTCTGATGGATGAAGTTTATGACAATCGGATTTATCGGGTAACCAATAGTAATTCTATGATTTTCCAGTTAACTCCCAGAGTTCAGACAGCAGCAACCGGCGGAGCTTTTTTAACGAAGAGAACAGGCTCTCTGACCAGCGTAAGTGGCGTATTTGCTCAAGGTGACATCTCCAGAAGACTCACACGTACACAAACGATCAGTGTCAACTATAACTTCAGCGAGTTTAACTATTCCAATCGTTATGGGAATTCTGTCATCCAGGGTGTAGGTATCGGATGGGGAACCGCTCTTGGACGTCGATGGGAGCTTAATCTCAATGGTGGAGCCAGCATGGTGGAAATAGATAGTCTTCAAAATGTCAGACTGGATCCTGCAATTGCTGCCATCATTGGTCAAACCCATGGAACAGAGACTTTTTATCGCCGATCTATTTATCCAACATATCAGGCTGGATTAGCCGGTAATTTTCGTCGTTCTACATTCACTGCACGCTATGGACAACGAATTACACCAGGGAACGGAACTTTCCTGACAAGCCGGAATGAGATGGGAAATGTTTCCTACTCTTTTAATGGAATCCGTAAAATGAATCTGGCTCTGATCGGTGGATTTAACCGAAGAAGCAATCTCATGCTGAATGCTGCTAAGGGCACGAATGTTTTTGCAGGAGTAACTGCTGGTTATCAGTTACGTTCCGATCTGCAATTCAGTGTCTCTGTGATCGGACGTCGATTCGAGTCAACCGGGACCGACTTTGCCCGGCAGGGCGTCCGGGTCATGGTCGGACTTTCCTACTCTCCCGGCGAAGTTCCGCTCGCTCTCTGGTAAAGAGGCTTCTTACGGATTGCTGGTCAAGGCTGCCAGCCGCTCTGCAAAGTTTATACCTGATTCAGACCACAATAATCGTTTCTGAACAGGGAGCGCGGTTTCCAGATCTTTGACCAGCTTCAGCAGACTTTTGATGTTGTCCTGAATATAACGGAAGCTGGCTGGAGAATCCGGAGTAGGCAGGAAAATGTCTTCATTCCCGAATTCAATGCGGAGATCTTCACCATGTTCCCGTTCAAAGTCCTGACCATAACCGATCAGGATGGCTTTTGATGCCTGTAGTTTCCATTCTGCCCCAGCTGGCTGGAGAAGATCCCATGATCCTTCCAGTTCAAAACTGGTATCCAATGCATTCCATGATTCAACAGAGTCTTCCACTTGCCTGAAGGCTGTTGCTCCGACAAAAGAGTCTTCAGCCAGGGCTGCCTCCCTGTTGGATACAGCCCGAACAGTAAAGACGATATTGGGGGAAAGCAAGGAGAAGGGGAATGTCTCAATCAGCTTCAGGTATCTTCGCTTGAATGTCAGTGGCGAAGGGTTTTTCAGCCATAGAGAAAGATAAAGACGATCAGCCATTAAAATGATTTACTCCAAAAAGGCTTTAGGCGCGAATATGTTGTTTCCAGATCTTCCGGTAACACTCTTGTCTCCCCTACTGCTGTCATAAAATTTGCATCGCCGTGCCATCGTGGAAGGACGTGGAAATGGAGATGTTGAGCAACGCCTGCGCCAGCACACTCTCCAATATTGAACCCCATGTTCAGGCCCGCGCATCGGTAGACTTGCCTCAACTGATCCTCCAGTTTTTTTGCAAGAAGAATCATGTCTTGCAGAGCTTTGTCGGGGCACTCCGTAAGGTCAGAAACATGGAGATTCGGAACTACCATCAGATGTCCGCTGGTGTAAGGGTAACGGTTGAGGACGATAAAGCAATCATCATCACGATGCAGAATCAGATTTTGCTCATCACAATCTTCCTGCAGCATGGAGCAGAAGATACATCCTTGCTGTTTTGACTGGGTGGTCACATAACGATAACGCCAGGGACTCCAGAGATGATCCACGGTTAACCTTTAGAAACCCGATTCACGAGAATCTAAAAAGAGGAATCCTGAGAACTTTCAGAAGAGGTATCTGACTCTGTAATTTCACCATTCACAAGGTCTTTCAGTTCCTTGCTGGGCTTGAAGTAAGGAATACGCTTTGCCGGTACTTCTACACGAGCACCAGTTTTTGGATTCCTTCCAATACGAGGTTGCCTCTGGCGGGTACGAAAGCTTCCGAATCCCCGGATTTCAACCTTGTCGTCATTGTGAAGACTTTTCACAACACTATCGAAGATCGCTTCGACGATGACCTCCGAATCCTTTCGTGTCATTTCGACTACGCGTGAGACTTCTTCGATCAGATCCGCTTTCGTCATATTCTCCTCAAAACTTTACTAACAACAATGGTACTCAAAACAAAGGGGCTATTGTTCTTCAGATGGTTCCGCGGACTGTATCAGACCTTCCATGGTCTGCGTTGCCTCTGTAGCCTGGCGCTGATACTGCTGAAGACGATCTTTTTCTTCGTCACTTGCGATTGCTGTAATACTCAGGCCAATCCGTTTCTCGGCCTCATTCATCCGAATGATTTTGAAATCATACTCTTCTCCCAAAGGGAGACTCTGGGATGTGCCCTTTTGTCCGGAATCAGGGATCTCGGAATTGTGGCATAACCCTTCCACCCCGGGAGCCAGTTCCACAAACACACCAAACTGTGCGGAACGCTTTACTTGGCCTCGCACGATATCGTTGACCATGTGTTCCTGGAAGAATGTCTCCCAGGCATCCGGCTGTAATTGTTTGATCCCCAGTGACAGACGGCGATTATCCGTATCAATAGCCAGAATGGCAGCCTGGACGACCTGGCCTTTCCTTACGATTTCAGAAGGGTGTTTAATACGTTTGGTCCAGGAGAAGTCAGAGATGTGTACCAGACCATCAATCCCCTCTTCGATCTCCACAAATGCACCAAAATCAGTGAGCTTGCGAACACGTCCTTCGACTACAGAGCCAATGCTGTACCGTTCACCCACGGTTGTCCAGGGATCAGCTTCCAGTTGTTTAATTCCCAGTGACACACGCCGTTCATCCGGTTTGATCTCCAGAACGACACATTCCACCTGATCCTCAGCACGAACCACCTTGGATGGATGTTTCATGCGCCGACTCCAAGTCATCTCGGAAATATGAATGAGGCCTTCCACGCCGGCTTCCAGTTCAATGAATGCACCGTAATCCGTAATGCTCACGACACGGCCAATGACACGATGTCCGAGCGGGTAACGCTCATAAATACCCTCCCATGGATCGGGAGCCAGCTGTTTAATGCCAAGAGAGATGCGTTGCTTTTCCCGGTCATACTTCAAAACCTTGACCAAAACTTCATCACCGGGCTGCAGAAGTTCAGACGGGTGTCCCACTCTGCCGTGTGACATATCACTGACATGAAGCAGGCCATCGATTCCGCCCAGATCGATGAATGCACCATAATCTGTGAGGTTCTTGACGATTCCTGTGACTTCAGCGCCATCAGCAAGGGACTCCAATGCGGCAGATTTTCTGGCGTTGTACTCTTCTTCAATTGCCTGACGACGGGAGACGACAATATTTCCGCGACGACGATTGATCTTGACTACCCGAACCGGAATATCCTGTCCAATCCATGCGTCTACCTGGTGAACAGGGCGGACATCCAGATGGGAGATGGGCATGAACGCTTCCACGCCAACATCCACCAGCAATCCACCTCTTGTGCGTGAGATGATCCGACCGGAAATCACCAGATTTTCCTGATGGGCTGTTTCGAGGTTATCCCACGATTTCAGGCTTGCGGCTTTTGTGTGGGAAAGAGCGATGAATCCTTCCGGGGAAGGTGAACCGTTCCGATCCACCATGACCTCCAGCACATCACCGGGGGATACGGTTATCTGCCCATCGGGGCCTGTCACCTGTTCAATAGGGACATAGCCTTCAGATTTGGAACCTATGTCTACAACAACTTCTTTTGCAGTAACTGATAAGACGGTTCCCTGAATAACCTCATCATCACTGGCAGGTTCGAGATGTCCGAAATCCTCCAGAAGATGTTCATACTCTTCATCATCAGTCTGAATCTCATTGAGACTCTCTTCCTGCATGAGCATATGCTCTTCAGGCGTTGGGCTTGAAGGTTGGGGTGATCCAGGCATCCGTTCGTCCGGTCGGGTGGCCATGAAGAACTCTCCGAAAACTGTCTCTTTCATCGGGTGCCGAAAAATCAGGCCGGCAACATGGCAGGGATTCTTTCTTACGACTTTATTTCAAATGTGCAGGAAACGACAACCCATTGAAATGACAGTACTTTCGCAGGATACAAAACGAGTCGTACGAAGTCAACAAGCAACTTTCTGTCGTAGAATGAAGAAAACGAACAGGATCCCTTCTGTTTGTCTGTTTGTGAAAAGTATTTCCGGAATATTCTGGTCAATCGAAACGTTTAATCCATGATGCTGCGCTATGAAACCGCTGGGGAAAGCCACGGTGAATGTCTTGTTGCCACTTTAACGGGCCTGCCCGCTGGAGTTCCCATATCCCTTGAAAAGATCAATCGCGAACTGTGGCGTCGGCAACAGGGGTTCGGTCGTGGTGGCCGTATGAAGATTGAAACGGATAAAGCCCATATTGTTTCAGGGATACGGCATTCCATCACAATTGGTTCTCCCATTGCTATTCTTCTCGAGAATAAAGACTGGAAGAACTGGACGGATATTCTTCCGGTGGAAGCTGCCGAAGATTCCGAATCAAAAAAGAAAAAACTCACCCGTCCTCGTCCCGGCCATGCCGATCTTGCAGGTGCCATCAAATATGACTTTGATGATTCCCGTTACATTCTGGAACGGGCCAGCGCAAGGGAAACCACCTCACGAGTTGCTATTGGAGCCATCTGCAAGGCCTACCTGGCACAGTTCGGAATTGAAATTTTCAGCCATGTTATCGCCGTCGGACCCGAGAAGCTGAATCGATCTGCTTCCTGGGAAGAGTTGGTCGCTCTCAGTGAAAAAGATGAAGTTTTGCTGGGCTGTGTCGATCCGGAAGCAGAGCAGCGGATGAAAGTGGTGGTGGATGAGGCCTACAAGACGGGCGATACCATCGGAGGTGTTTTTGAAGTAGTGGCACGGAATGTTCCTGTCGGTCTTGGCTCTCACATTACTTATGATTCACGGCTGGACGGACGGCTGGCGCAGGCCATTGTCTCCATCCAGGCAGTTAAAGGTGTGGAGATCGGATTTGCCGCCGAAGGCGCGGAAGCTTTTGGAAGCAAGGTGCAGGATACAATTCACTACAATCGGGACGAGCATCATTTCTATCGGGGTGCCAATCGTGCCGGGGGCCTGGAAGGTGGAATCACCAATGGTCAGGATATTCTGGTGCGTGGTTTCCTGAAGCCTATTTCCACACTGCGTCGACCCCTTGAGAGCGTCGACATGGTAACAAAAGAACCGCAGGCTGCTGCTTATGAACGAAGCGATGTTGCAGTGATTCCTGCCGCGGGTGTGATTGGCGAGGCCATGGTTGCCTTTGTTCTGGCTCAGGCAATGATTGAAAAATTTGGTGGGGATTCCCTGCGTGAGGCACGCCGGAATTTTGAAGGATATCAAGAGCAGGTTCGGCTCTTTTAGGCCGGAATAATAAGGTATTAACGATGGTTCGCCCAATAGTAAAGTACGGAGATCCCATTCTTGAAAAAGTTGCCGATCCGGTAGCGCAGTTTGACGGAGAACTGAGCAAACTGGTGGACGATATGTTTGAGTCCATGTATGCCCATAAGGGTGTTGGGCTTGCTGCACCGCAGATTGGCGTCTCCCGCCGTCTGGCGATTGTCGATGTATCTGCGGGTGAAGATCCGGAACAGCGTCTGGTTATGATCAATCCGGAAATTCTGGAAACATCAGGTACACAGGTGGGAGAAGAAGGTTGCCTGTCGATCCCCGGATTTCGGGAGCAGGTCAAGCGTCCTAACCATGTCAGGATTCGAGCACAAAATCTGAAGGGTGAATGGTTTGAAAAAGAGGGTGATGAACTTCTTGCCCGTGCCCTTTTGCATGAAAACGATCATCTGAATGGAGTGCTTTTTCTCTCCCACCTGAGTGCTCTGAAACGGGAACTGATTCGTCGAAAGATTAAAAAGCTCGTCAAAGCCGGTGACTGGTAAATCTCTGAAACTCATTTTTTTGGGGACTCCGCAGTTCGCAGTTCCTACTCTCGAAAGATGCCTTGAGGCAGGGCATCAGGTTCTTGCTGTCTATACACAACCTGATCGTCCAAAGGGGCGCGGACAGGAGCTTGCTCAATCGCCCGTCAAGCAGGCAGCTTTGCGTCATGATCTCCCTGTTTTTCAACCACAGAAAATTCGTGAGGCATCCGTCGTTGATGAACTCCGTAATTTTGAGGCTGACGCCATGATCGTGGTCGGCTATGGCCAGATTATTCCGCAGGCTATTATTGATCTCCCTCGTCTGGGAATCATCAACGTACATGCATCTCTGCTGCCTGAATACCGGGGAGCCGCCCCCATCCAGCGTGCAATTGCTGACGGCAAGTTACGGACTGGTGTCACGACCATGAAGATCGACGCAGGTCTGGATACCGGGGATATGCTGCTGAAAGCGGAAACAGAGATTAACCCTCATGAGACATCTATCGAACTCGGGGAGAGGCTTTCTATGTTGGGGGCAGATCTCCTGATTGAAACGCTGGCACAACTGGAAGCCAGAACGCTGACCCCGGAAAAACAGAATGATGATCTCTCTTCCTACGCGCCGATCCTTCGCAAAGATGAAGGTCTGATCGACTGGACCTTGTCCGCGAAGGAAATCTATAACCGGATTCGTGGATTCCAGCCCTGGCCCGGTGGATATACCAGTTTTCGGGATCGTATCCTGACTGTCTTCCGTGCCAGACCTGTGGATGATGTTCTGATTGCCGATCCAGGTTGCATGATTTCCCGACAAAAGAAGCTCTTTGTTGCATGTGGTCATGCAACAACACTGGAACTTCTGGAGATCCAGCTGGAAGGGCGTCGCCGAGCCACTGCTGCAGACTTCCTGAACGGACAACGGATCGGCGAGAATGAAGTTCTTGGGGTGAGAAAAAATTGAACCTTCCTGTTGGTTATAGCTATTCCACGGTTTATGCGGGCATTCGCAAAAAGAAAAAAAATGATCTTGCACTGATCGTTTCTGAACCAGCCGCCTCAGCAGCGGCTGTTTTTACGACCAACCTTGTTCAGGCTGCTCCTGTTCGCTTGGGGCGTGATCATTTGAAGGCATCAAAAGGCAAAGTGAAGGCAGTGCTGATCAATGCCGGCAATGCCAACTGTGCGACACCTACTGCCGATAAGGTGACTCTCGAAACGTGCAAGGCGGTTGCCCGTGAAGGTGGCAAGTGGCCCGTGAATCAGGTGATCCCGTCTTCCACCGGCGTGATCGGTGTGGATCTGGATCCAAAGCTCATCACCAATGCCTTGCCTGCTTTATTTCAGGGCCTGTCTACAGACCGCTTTCAGGATGTCGCCGATGCCATCCTCACCACGGATCTTGTTCCGAAAACAGCATCGGAGGAAGTCCAGCTCAAGGCAGGAAGCATTCGCATTGCTGGTACGACAAAGGGTTCCGGGATGATCCAGCCCAACATGGCCACCACCCTCGGCTATGTCATGACGGATGCTGTGCTGACTCCTGCACAACTCAAAACTCTTCTGAAGACAGCTGTCGATCGCAGCTACAACCGCCTGACGGTAGATGGTGATACCTCAACCAATGACACTGTTCTTCTTCTTGCGAACGGTGCCAGTGGAGTAAAACCGACGGTAAAAGAGATGAAGCTGATCGGGGACGCCCTGAACCGGATCATGGAGAGCCTTGCGGAACAGATCGCCCGCGATGGCGAAGGCGCGCGCAAGTGCATCACGATTCGAGTTTCCGGAGCAACATCCGATACGGAAGCAACCCGCATTGCTCGTGCCATTGCCAACTCACCACTGGTCAAGACTGCCATTGCCGGAAGTGATGCGAACTGGGGACGGATTCTGTCTGCTGCCGGATATTCCGGTGCGAAATTCGATCCTGCAAAAGTCAACATCAGCCTTCAGGATGTACTGGTCTGCAAAAAAGGCATGGCCGCAGATTTCGATGAGCCGCAATTACAGAAACTTCTGGATCAACCCGATTGCTCCATCGATTTTTCGATTGCCGGGAAGGGAAAGGGCCAGTCAAAGTTCTGGACCTGTGACCTGACGGAAGGATATATCGAAATCAATGGCAGCTATCGCACATAGTCTCCTGCTTCTGCTTTCCCTTGCTGCTGTCCCTCTTCCTCGCGAAGTAGTGGCAGAGATGGCGGATGAACTGGCATCTGCCAGTCCATCTGCATTCATGCGGAACTTCTCTTCTTCCATGGAAGGCTATGCAGACCTGAAAGAGAATATCGAATCGCTGGATGCCGCTTACGATTTCTCTTCTTCCATCCAGGTGTTGGAAGAAAAAGAGTCCTCTGTTCTGGTGGACTGGTATCTGGAACTGAAACCGAAATCAGGCACTGGCGAACTGATCCGGCGTCGGGAACGGGTACGGCTGGAATTCCGTACCAAAGGAAAACGGCTGGAAGTTATCCGGCTCCAGCCGATGTCGCTTTTTTCTTTGCCCTAGCCGCCACGTTCTGAATCGCTTCCACGGTGGGGAACGCATGTTCCGTCTTCAGCCAGATCAGCGGTGTTTTGTGGATGACAGAATGTGCGAAACGCTGGATGGCAGAGACTGTTGCAAATGAGTTGATGACATTGGCCCAGACAACCCGCAGAGGTGTCCCCAGTGCGAACCATGGCCCATAAATCAAAGCGCAACAGATTGTGCGTGTCACCAGCCGGATCAGTTGAAATCCCAATGCCCACCATGCCAGCAGGGGAATTCCTCCTGACAGTTGCCACGGTTGTGCAGTCCAGAGTGAAATACATAGCGTGGTGATTCCATAAACAAAAATCACATTTGCGAGCAGACTCAGTGGATTGCCGATCAGTCCTTTGCGATCCCGCCACAGCCAGTACCAGCAACTTTTGTCATTGCCCCATCCATTTCGTTGCCAGCCCTGCAGTGAGATGCCGGTAATCCATCGTGTGCGCTGGCGTACAGCCCCCCGGAATGTTTGGGGAAAGAACTCCCATGTCATCACCTGATACGCATCCGGGCGGACAAAGATCTGGCTGAGGCCCAGCCGATGAACACGAAGCCCGATTTCATAATCCTCTGTCAGGCAGGTTGGTTCAAAAACACGATTCGATTGGGTTTCTGCCAGTGCCTGGATACAGTGCCGGGAAAACGCGGTCCCCACTCCACAGGAGGGAAGGAACCCTCCTGAAAATACTCGTGCCTGCAAGTCTTTGAGCTGACCTTCTGCAAATTCATCACAGTAGACAGCGTGTGTCAGTTTTCGAAAGGAAGTGGGAAGAGGCAAAATCGGGATCTGTACCATGTCATAGTGATTGAGCAACTGATTAATCAGAGCAAATGAGCGGGGATGAATGACATCCTCTGCATCGTGAGTCAGGAATGCTTCAATCTGATCTCCGGTTTGCTGTTCATAGAGGATGATGTGCTGGAAGATCCAGTTGAGGCAGTCTGCCTTGGACGTCGGGCCGTCATGGGGGCACAGACAGAGATGAATTCGTGGATGTTGCTGTTCCAGTTGCCGGATCTCATGCAGGGTCTGTTTATCATTGGGATAAACACCGATAAAGAAATCGTAGTTCTGATACTGGATGATGGCCTTGTTGTGGGTCAGCATCTGCTCAATCACTTCGTACTCATTCCAGAGGGGAATCAGGACGGCGAATTTTTTTTCACGGGAGGGTGGAAGAGTATTGATGAGTGGGTTGGTGGCGAAAACCTTCATCCAGCCGAAGATGCAATCCACTGCCAGATCATCCAGGCCGCTCAGAATAAACCAGAAGGAGAGTACGGGGATAATTCCCAGAACAAATGCAGCAATGACTTCATTGAGTCCGTTCAGATCCCCGTGCACTGAATGGATAGTCTGTTCAGGGTTTCGATATTCTCACTTTGAATCGGGCAGTGATGCTGCAGCAGCCTGATCCAGATACCACTCCACCGAGGCTCCACTGCGATGGACAAACTGGATGGGCAATTCCAGCGGGTTGTAGTCAGAGGTGACCACTTTCTGTAGTGGTTCAGCTTTGTCTTTTCCGGCAGCCAGAACGACGATACGCTCTGCATCCAGAATGGACTTTGGCAGAAGAGTGATGCGATCTTTACCCAGTTTTTCCACCCAGACATTTGCCGCTGTGCCAGAGAAATCATCGATTTCCTTCAGTCCCGGAAACAGACTGGCTGTATGTGCATCTGCTCCCATGCCCAGATGGACAACATTGAAAGAGGGTCTGCCTTCAAAGAACTGGTTCAGTTCATTACGATACTGTGCTGCAGCATCCTTTGGCGGAAGTTCTCCCTGAATCCGGTGAACTCCTCCTACCTGAATGTGATCCAGCAGGCTTTCCTTGGTCATCCGATAGTTGGAATCTGCATGATCCAGAGGAACACACCGCTCATCCACCCAGAAGATGTGAACACAGGACCAGTCGAAATCCTGCTTCGCCATATACTCAAACATCATCCGGGGTGTACTTCCCCCGGAAAACGCCACGCTGGCTTTTCCGGAAAGAGCAATTGCTTCCTTCAATGAAGCCAGAATTGTTGCTGCGCAGGCATGAGCAGCTTCTTCCGGAGTTTCAAACTTGTGAAAATGGTTCATATCCAAGTACCTTGACGAATTGCGAATCTTCGCCCGGGATGGATAACTCTTCCCGAAGCAGATCTGATTCTCTCAGAGTTCGGAAGACAGCGCAGGTTTTGAGATCATTCACTTGCACATCCACTACACTCGATCCGGTTCTCTGAATCGAAACGTGAATATTGTCTCCCTGTAACTCTACCTGTTGAATCTGCCATGTTTGTGTAGTTCCGGCAACCTCAAAACGAACATTACAGGATTTGCCAATGATCTGCTTCAGCCAGATGCCCAGATACTGTGCGGCAGGACCTGGTTCAGGCGATGAATGCTGGATCAGAACCGTATGAATGGTTGAAATCTGATCGACTCTCTCTGAATTCTCAAAAACCTGGGAAATCAGTTCTCGCCAGCGGGTAATGCGTGTCCACGCAAGGTCGGACGTGATTTTTTTCTGCGAAGAAAGAGATCGAATCTCATGATTGAGCCATTTCCAGTCACCAAACAACTTGGATTCGACAATCACCTTCTGTGCCAAATCAGAAAATGATGCAAACGCTGGATTATGGATGAGGTTTGGGCTGCGGACCCACAGAACAACGGGAAGGTCGGGAACAATCAGTCCACGCAGAATTGGAACCACATTCACCAGTGAGTCATGAGTAGATCGGATTTCAATCTGCTCACAACAAATCTGCTGGCGTCGTCCGAATGGCATCCAGCACTGGGCAAATGCCCGTGCTTCCAGTGGAGCTTTGCCTTCTCCCGAAACGCGAATCACAATAGCGCGGCTGGGATGGTCATGCATCAGCTCAGCCAGCGTTTCCCCGACATCAATAGGATGGGAGTTGTCTTCCACAAGAGCGATCAGGGTCATGGCGCAGGCGCGGAGTACACCTCCGGTTTCGCTCTGCTCTTTGCCCATCGAACTCCAGACTTCATCGAGCTGATGCAGAAGATCAGCGGCCTGAACCTGGGTAGACATTATGGAACTCTCCAGACATGCCCGCGTTTTGCCAGCATCTCATCAGACGCCTTTGGTCCCCATGTTCCGGCATCGTAATTAGGAAAATCGAATTTTGTTTCCGCCCACGAATTCAGGATCGGCTGGACCACTTTCCAGCTGGCTTCAACCATGTCCTGACGTGTATACAGAGTGGAGTCTCCGGCCATTACATCAAGAAGTAAGGTCTCATATGCTGAGGGAGATCGCTCTCCAAAGCTCGAGCCATAGTTGAAATCCATTGAGACGGGACGCAGCTGCATTCCAGCTCCGGGCTGCTTCGATCTGAAGCGAAGGGAGATGCCTTCTTCAGGCTGGATGCGCAGGATCAGCAGGTTCGGTCCACGGCCACTGCGAGAATTTACCGGAGCATCTGCGAAGACAGAATGGGGAGCATCGTTGAACTGAATTGCGATGTCTGTCACGCGCTTAGGCAGGCGTTTGCCACTGCGCAGATAGAATGGAACTCCCGCCCATCGCCAGTTTTCAACGAAGAATGTGGCTGCCGCATAAGTATCTGTCTGCGCCTCAGAATCCACACCTTTTTCTTGCCGGAAGCCGAGAACTTCCTCATCTCCAATGCGAGCCGGACCGTATTGTCCGGGGACCGCATTCTGCGCCACCTCTTCCGGTTTCATGATACGAATGGATCGAAGCAGCTTTGCGCGTTCATCCCGCACGGAATCCGGTTCAAAGGCAGGAGGTGGCTCCATCGCGACTGTGGCCATGATCTGTAGAAGATGATTCTGGATCATGTCTCTGAGGGCGCCAGCTTCCTGATAATATCCGCCTCTGCTGCCCACACCAATTGATTCAGCTGCTGTGATCTGCACATGATCGACGTAGCGACGGTTCCAGAGAGGCTCAAAGATTCCATTGCCGAAACGGAATGCCAGAACATTCTGGACAGTTTCTTTCCCAAGGTAATGGTCAATCCGGTAAACCTGTGATTCATCAAAAACCTTTTCAATTGCCTGATTCAGCTCCATTGAACTGTCCAGATCATGCCCGAACGGTTTTTCTACGACGATGCGAGTCCAACCTGAATTGTCATGCAGACCGGCATTTCCGATTCCCTGAACTACCGGGATGTAATAACTGGGCTGAGTGGAGAGATAGAACAGGACGTTTCCGTTGGTGGAACGTTCTTGGGCAATCTCATCCAGACGGGTGCGAATGGTTTCGAAACATTCCGGTTTGGTGATGTCTCCAGCGACATAAAAGAGTCCTTGGGCAAAGGAGTTCCAGAGGTCTTCATCAAAGGGGGAGTCTTCGAGAAACTTCTCTACTCCTTCTTTCATCTTTTCCCGGAACTGCTCATCAGACATTTCCGTCCGCGAGTTCCCGAGAATGGCAAATCCGGGAGGAATCCGGCGTTCATAGGCCAGACGATAAAGTGCAGGCAGAAGCTTCCGGAGAGTAAGGTCACCATTGGCTCCGAAGATGACGATGGCACAGGGTGGGACACGACGCTCAAAACGTAGCGGGTCCTGAAACGGGTTCGTTTCCGGCATTCTTACTCAACGTAGCAGATCAACTGGCTGATCCGTATAGAACAGGTAGTGTTTTGCCTTCTCTGGCGGAGGTGTAGGCAAGATCAACCAGTGTCATGGTTCGCAGGTAGTCATCTCCACTGGTTTCAAACTCCTGTCCGGAAATGAGAGATTCAGCGAAATGCTTCTGCGTCCCATAGCAGGCGTCCCCACGATATCCCTGAACCGGGATGTGCCAATGATGAATCTTGCGGGATCCGTTGCGTGGTTCCAGAGTGATGCAGCCTTCATCCGTCATCCAGAGAGTGCCATCATGGCCATCGATCCGGAAGTTTCCCATCGCCCTCCCGTTATTGTCAGTTGGCGCACAGCGATTCGCATCAATGATCCCGGCAAATCCATCGTGGTAGCGGAGTGTGATGAATGCCAGGTCCTCTCCTGCCATCTTTGGATTCACACGAGCTGTCATGCAGGAGAGTTCCCGTGGCTCTCCGAACAGGAATCGGGAAGTATCCAGATGATGGACCAGCACCTCATAGATCAGAAACCGGGGATAGTGGATGAAATATGGCTGCTCAGGATAGGGCGGATCGAGTAGTCCGTCATTGGCACGATGCTGCCAATGGAAAGTGAAGGGTTCTCCGATGGCACCATCCTGCAGCAGTCTTTTGGTCTCGCGATACCAGGCCTGCCATCGAAAATTCTCATTTACCATCAGGCGTACATTACGGCAGGATTCGATGATTTCCCGTGCTTCCCCGATAGTTTCTGCAAACGGTTTTTGGCAGAGAATATGGATGCCGCGGTCCGCTGCCATTCGGGCCATAGATTGGTGATGTTCCGGGCGGGTGACAATATCCAGGAAATCCGGCTTTTCCCGGTCGAGCATGGTTTCCAGATCGGTGTAGACATTTCCAGTTCCGAATCTGGCTGCTTTAGCTGGATCGACATCACACAGACCTGCCAGTTCCACCTGGGGGGACATCCGCTTCCAGGCTTCCACCTGAAATTGGGCAAAATACCCGCATCCAACCAGACATCCTTTGAGTGCCATGAACAGATCAGTGTATGAAATTTCAGAGAAAAGAGATTATGTAGGTGTTGAATTTCTGAACAGTGTTCGGTATGGTCGGCTTATTATCAAGGGGAGTCACTTAATGGGAGTAGCCGAACGGCGCCAGCGGGAAAAAGAAGCAGTGCGCAGCCAGATTCTGGCTGCGGCAACGGAATTGTTTGCCACACAGGGCGTGAGTGCTGTTTCCATCAGAAAAATAGCTGAAAGAATTGAATACGCTCCATCCACAATTTATCTGTATTTCAAAGATAAAGAAGAATTGTGCAGTGCGATTATTATCGAGGCGTTTGCTGAGTTGACGGAAATTCTTCGCCACATTCATGAGGAAAATCTGCCTCCGCTGGAGGCATTGGAAAAAGGGTTACGCGCTTACATTCGGTTTGGCATGGAACATCCTTATCATTACTCACTGACATTCGGCCAGAACTGGATCATGAATTTTCCCAATCATCTTAGTGCAGCTGACAGGGCTGGTGCGGACTGTTTTGAACAGCTTCGTCGAGCACTGAAAAGGTGTATGGATGAGGATTCTATCCGTCCCGCGAATCTGGATCTGTTGAGCCAGACGGTGTGGATGTTCATCCACGGGACAACCGATATCCTGAACACCAGCCAGCGGGCAACCTGCCAGGGGGATGAGTTTCCCTGGGCTCCGGTAAACCCTGCGGTGGACCTGTCTATTGACCTGATCATGAGAGCAATTCAAAAATAGTCCCCTAGTGAAACAAAACTACCTTGACTATCTTGAACGGTGTTTACATAATGAACAGTGTTCATTATGACAACGCTTGCCTGGAAAAATCTTTTTCACGATAAGGTCCGTCTGTCAGTCACCCTGATTGGAATTGTCTTTGCGCTGGTTCTGATCGTGGTTCAATTCGGACTTTTTCTGGGATTTCTGGAAACGAGTTCCAATGTCGTGAAGCAAAGCGGAGCCGACTTGTGGATCTCCGCACCCAAAATTCCTCATGTGAATGGCGGAGCTCCCATTCCGGAGAAGAAGCGCTACAAGGCCATGACTATTGATGGTGTCGAGAAAGTGGAGCGCTATGTTCTGAATTTTGTGAACTGGAAACTACCCAGCGGTGCTCAGGAAGCGGTGCAGATCACCGGATTCGATCTCAATAGCAGTATGGGCGGACCGTGGAACATCGTCCAAGGATCCGTGGATGCTCTTCGGGGAGAAGATACAGTCATCATCGATGAGTTGTACAAGGAAAAACTAGGTGTGGAGAAGATCGGCGATTCAGTGGAGATCATGGGCCGCCGTGCCCGTGTGGTTGGATTCACCTCCGGCATCCGCAGCTTTACAACCTCTCCCTATGTCTACACCAGCTTTAAAAATGCACAAAACTACACTGGTCTGAACGAAGATCAGGCATTCTTTCTTCTGGTCAAACTCATTCCCGGTGCGAATCCGGAAACTGTCAAGAGTGAACTGGAGAAGGTACTGACAGGGGTTGAAGTCCTGACCAATGAAGAAATGTGGCGAAAGACGCAGGGTTATTGGGTATTCTCCACAGGTGCAGGCATCACCACCCTGATGGGGGCTGTACTGGGTTTGCTGGTAGGGATTGTAGTGGTAGCACAGACGATCTATTCAGCAACTGTCGATCATATCCGTGAATTTGGAACGCTGAAAGCGATGGGCGCACGGAATGGGTACATCTATCGCATCATCATTGAACAGGCTGTCATCAGTGCCACGCTGGGTTATGTTGTGGCTATTGTCATTGGGTGGTTTGTGGCACGTTCCAGTGAAAACGGGAATGCCCTGATTCTGCTTCCGCCGGAGATGGCGATCGGAACTCTGGGCCTTGCCATTCTGATGTGCATTTTTGCGTCGATCCTTTCGATTCGAAAAGCAACATCCATTGATCCTGCACTGGTCTTCAAGGGATAGCGGAGGCAATGAAAAATATGGAAGCCCTGATATCGATACGGAATGTGTCGAAGGTCTATGGCATTGGCAGCTCCGCTGTTCATGCGGTTCGCGATATCACTCTGGATGTGCTCGGTGGGGAAGTATTGCTGATGTGTGGTCCTTCCGGATCAGGGAAAACCACCCTGCTCTCCATCATGGGAGCCATTCTGCAGGCTTCTTCGGGAAGCGTCAAACTGCTGGGGCAGGAAATTGTCGGGATTCGAGAATCGAAGCTGCCGGACATCCGGCTGAATAACATCGGATTCATTTTTCAGGGGTTCAATCTTTTCCCAGCGCTGACGGCACTGGAAAACGTAGAAGTAGCCTTGACGCTGAAAGGTTTTTCGAAAAAGGAATCCCGATCCCGGGCAATGGAACTGCTGGAGCAGGTGGGAATGCTGGATCGCAGGAAACATCATCCTGCGGATTTATCCGGTGGACAGAAACAGCGGGTGGCCATCGCACGAGCTCTGGCTGGAGATCCACGTATCATTCTGGCGGATGAACCTACCGCTGC
This sequence comes from Bryobacteraceae bacterium, assembly GCA_037190045.1. Lineage (GTDB taxonomy): Bacteria > Acidobacteriota > Terriglobia > Bryobacterales > Bryobacteraceae > JAPKYZ01. Next base: position 101,946 of record JBBCIQ010000006.1, read on the forward strand.
ACTGGATTCAGTTTCAGGGCGGATGGTGATGGAAGTACTTTCCACTCTGGCAAGAGATCGGGGAAGAGCTGTGGTGGTGGTGACTCATGATGCACGCGTGATGAGTTATGGCACACGCATGGTGCACATCAGTGATGGGCTACTGGAAGAAACAGAAATGGAAAAGGGGATGAATGCATGATCAAGGGAGTTCTTACGGGAGTGCTGATTGCAGCCGCTCTGGGAGCCGTCTATCTGTCATGGTCTGAGAAAAAAGCGGATGCCGTGACCGTTCCCGCTGCGCCAGCCACGACAGAATCAAAATCCACTTTAGTGATTGCTGCTGGTCGTGTGGAACCTGCATCAGAAGAGATCAAGATCGGTTCAGAGATGGATGGAAAGCTGCAGTCTGTTCCGGTGGAGGAAGGTGACAAGGTTCGAAAGGGGCAGGTGATTGCCACTCTGATGAATGGTGATTTCCAGGCACGCGTCGCTCTGGCCAATGCTGAAATTCGCGAACGGGAAGCAGAACTGGAACGCATCATCAACGGGAATCGCTCTCAGGAAAAGAGAGAAGCAGATGCTGCTGTAAAGGAAGCAGAGGCCATTCTGACCAATGCGGAAGCAGAAAGAAGCAGGCGGAAACGCATTCTGGATCGTGGAGCCATCGCCCGCACTGAATTTGACAGTTCTGACCGCGAATACAATGTTGCACTTGCCCGGCTGGAAGCGGTCCGGGAGCGAGCTGCCCTGATTCATGAAGGATCCCGTGCGGAAGACCGGAAGAGAGCTGAGGCCGATCTGGAAAGGGTGAAAGCGAGGAAAGCAGAAGCAGTAGCCATGCTGGAAAAGACTTACATCCGGTCACCGATCAATGGCATCGTCCTGCGCAAGAAGCTGCGGGCAGGAGAGAGTGTTTCCGGTAAAGGCGATACACCCATCGTGACATTGGGTGATATTTCAAAACTGAGAATCCGTGCGGATATCGATGAAACTGATGTGGCCCGGCTCGCCATTGGGCAAAGGGCCTATGTCTCAGCTGCCGCGTATGGAGATCATCGGTTCACGGGATCTGTAGTGAAAATCGGTGAGATTCTGGGTCGCAAGAATGTTCGCACTGATGAGCCGACAGAACGAGTGGATACAAAGATTCTCGAAACACTGGTGGAACTGGATTCCGGCCAGACATTACCGATCGGTCTGCGAGTGGATACTTTCATTGAGACCAGCGGAGCACGGCCATGAAAGGATTTCTGACCGTTCTTCCTTTGCTGATTTGTCTCGCAGCTTCTGGAAATGCTGAAACACTGACTCTTCGCCAGGCGGTGGAAAAGGCTGGTGAGCTGAGTCCTGAGATTGCGATTGCGCGTCTGAAGATTGTGGAAGCAGAGGCACTGGAGGGAGCGACTCGGGCTAACTATAAGCCTCAGGTGGAAGCGAATGTACGGATGTCGCGGCAGACTTCCAACCTGCAGGGAATCGGCCTGACATTTCCCGGAGTTCCGTCACGCATTGGTCCATATAACGTGTTTGATGCACGCCCGATTCTGACGCAGACAATTCTGGATGGAGGATTACTGTCTTCCATTCGTTCCGCGCGTGCAAAGTTTGAACAGAATAGACATGAAGCAGAGGCTGTGCGGGAATCAACGCAACTAACAGTCTTGGAGATCTATCTTCAGGCTTTGCAGGCCGCCTCACGTATTGATGCGTCTAAATCACGGCTGGAAACATTCAATCGAACTTTACAGCAGGCCAAAGATCGTGAGTCTGATGGTATGGCCAGTAAGCTGGATATTGTCCGTGCTGAGCAGGAGTATCGGAATGAAGAAGCCGCCCTGATCAATGCTGAGCGGGATCTTCATGTACTGAAGGCTACTCTGATGAGAACGATCGGCATCTCCGGGCAAGAGATTGAACTGGTGAAGTTTGAAACGAAAACTGCTCAGGTTCTTCCTCCAGTGACAGAATCGACAACTCTCCCTACAGCGGAAGTGCGTGCTGAATTTCAGGCAGATGCGGCAAATATCCGGCGTGCAGAGTTTGATGTACAGAAAGCACGTCGTGAGTACTGGCCAAAGATTGAAGCATCTACTGATTTTGGTGTTCTGGGACAACATCCTGCCCGTAATGTTTCCACCTACACATATGGTGTGTCTGCCCGTGTTCCCATCTGGACCAGTGGACGGATTGAGAAAGAGACGGCTGCTGCGCAGGCTCGTCTGGATCAGGCCAGGGAAATACAGCGACAGACCAGGCTGGTGATTGAGGAAGAGATCATAAAATCTCAGTGGGAATGGAAAGCTGCGCAGGATGCTTTGCTTGCAGCTGAAAAAGCTGCATCACTAGCAAAAGAAAATCTGGAACTTTCCAATATCCGATTTGAAGAAGGAATTTCTACCAATCTGGATACGGTGGTTGCTCAGTCCCGACTGGCGGAAGCAGAGGATTTGGCAATCCGTACAAGATATGATCTGCTTCGCGCGAAAGCACGCAACGCAAGAGCGCGCGGAAACGTCTTTCTCTTTTTTGAAGGACTGTAATGTTGCGTGTTCTGACTCTCTTTCTGCTTTGTATTCTCAGTTTCCGGACAGTTCAGGCAGATAGCCAGAATCAGGTCTTCTCAGACTTCACTACTCCTTTACCTCTTCGTGAAGGAAGCACGCTCATTATTGGTGTCGTAGGTGGTTGGGAACGATGGGATGCTCCACAACGCATTGTGCGGCGCATCGCGCTGAAAATTCGGGAACGGAAAATTCCCGGCGTCTATGTGGAAACAGTAGAGAACCACAAACTGGAACTGGCCGATGAACTGATCCGAAAGGCATTTCCAGATCCGGAAAATGCGCGAATCATCCTCTATGGAAACAGCCTGGGAGGCACTGCGGCGGTTCGTTTCGCCCGTCAACTGAAAGAGCAGGGGATTGTGGTGCAACGACTCATCGTGATTGATGGAGTGGGAAAAGACGGAAGAGAAATTCCTTCGAATGTTGTTTCCGCTCTCAATATCTATCAACGTGACAGCTGGCCAGTAGCCGGTAACTCAGAGATTACTGCAGAAGATCCACAAAAGACTGAAATTCTGGGGAATCAACGATTCTCTTACTGGGGAAAGTCCATTGATATGGAAACGGAACCCTGGGTTCGGCGTATGTTCACCCGTGGCCATCTCAAGCTGGAATATGATCCGGAAGTCTGGAAGATGGTGGAAGATAATATTCTTTCCGTGGTTGATCTAAAACAGCATTCATCTCAGTAAAGATATTGAAATAAGGTTTTCGCATACAATGGCGGAATTCCAACGGTTCTTTATTTTTTATGCGAGATTATTCCATTCCTTTAAGCAAAAACTCTCATCTCCTGAAGTGGGTACAGAAGATTGCAGACCTGACTCAGCCAGAAGCAGTTCATTGGGTGGATGGATCACAGGAAGAATATGACCTTCTGTGCAGCCAGATGGTGGAGAGCGGAACTCTGACACGTCTCAATCAGGAGAAGTGGCCTGGATGTTTCTATGCCCGTTCTGATGCCAGGGATGTTGCCAGAGTGGAAGAGCGGACTTTCATCTGTGCATTATCCAAAGATGCTGCAGGCCCGATGAATAACTGGGTGTCTCCGTTTGAAATGCGCAAGAAGCTGAAGCAGCTGTTCAGCGGCAGCATGAAGGGGCGCACGATGTATGTGCTGGCATTCAGCATGGGTCCCGTAGGATCGCCCATGTCCCGCATTGGGGTTCAGTTAACGGACTCGCCTTACGTAGTGGTGAACATGCGGATCATGGCACGAATCGGTATCCCGGTCATTGCTGAGATCGATAAGGGATCTACGCGTGTTGTTCCTTGTGTACACAGTGTTGGAGCGCCGCTGAATGATGGTGACAAGGATGTCCCCTGGCCGTGCAATGACGATAAATACATCGTGCACTTTCCGGAAACACGCGAAATCTGGTCGTATGGATCTGGCTATGGCGGCAATGCGCTTTTAGGGAAAAAATGTTTTGCTCTTCGCATCGCATCGAATATTGCCCGGGATGAAGGCTGGATGGCTGAACATATGTTGATCGTCGGGATTGAAAATCCTGAAGGAGAGAAGACATATGTTGTGGCGGCGTTCCCGTCTGCATGTGGAAAGACAAATCTTGCCATGCTGATTCCTCCTGAAGGTTTTGAAGGATGGAAAGTGTGGACGGTCGGCGATGATATCGCCTGGATCAAACCGGATGAGCAGGGAAGGCTGCGTGCCATTAATCCGGAAGCAGGATTCTTTGGAGTGGCTCCCGGAACATCGGTGAAAACGAATCCGAATGCAATGGCTGCACTGGCGAAGAATACAATCTTCACCAATACTGCACTGACTCCTGATGGAGGGGTGTGGTGGGAAGGTATGACGGATGAGCCTCCTGCCGAATGTACGGACTGGCAGGGCAATCGCTGGACGCCGGAGATTGCCAGGGAAACTGGCAGAAAGGCTTCTCATCCGAATGCCAGATTTACTGCGCCTGCCTCACAGGCTCCTTGCATCGATCCTTCCTGGGAAGATCCGGCAGGAGTTCCGATCAGTGCAATTATCTTTGGCGGACGTCGGCCAACAACTCTTCCGCTGGTGTATCAGTCCTTCAACTGGAGTACCGGAGTCTACATGGGAGCCACCATGGGCTCGGAAACTACAGCAGCTGCGGCAGGTGAGATCGGCAAAGTGCGTCGTGATCCAATGGCGATGCGGCCTTTCTGCGGCTATCACATGGGTGACTACTTTCGTCATTGGATCAAGATGCAGAGATCTCTCACAGAAACTCCACGCATCTTCAATGTGAACTGGTTCCGCAAGGATGAAGACGGGAATTTCATCTGGCCTGGCTTCGGGCAGAACATGCGTGTCTTGAAGTGGATTGTAGACAGGACGCATGGCCGTGCTTTGGCTTGTGAAACTCCAATCGGATGGATGCCCCGTTACGAGGATATTGAATGGGCGGGTCTGGATTTCTCTCCTGAACAGTTCGGAAAGCTACAATCCTTCGATCGGGCAGCGTGGCGCAATGAGGTGATTGGTCATGAAGAGCTGTTTATTGACCTGCATGATCATCTCCCAAAAGAGATGGTTTATGAACGTGAACTTCTTATCTGTCGTTTGTAGGAACTCTTATTTTGATAGCTAAAATCCATCAATTGTCTCTGTTGTTGATGATTGATGGAATAATCCGGCATGCCTGAATACCAACTCGAAAGTAAGGCAAGATGAAAGAGAGTCAATAGTCAGACCGGAGGGCACATTTCATGGCCAATGATCATCAGAGCAAGAGTCCTACCCCGGATCCAGCAGAATATAATGCCTTTTTCCCTTCACCCTATTCATTGGGTGAATTTACCAGCCCCAGAACTCCTATAGATGGAGATGATTATCCGAAGCCCTATCAGGGAAGTCGTAAAATTCTGATGATTGCAGCTGACGAGCGCTATCTGCTGACGGATAACGGAAAGTTGTTTTCAACAGGCAATCATCCGGTTGAAACACTGGTACCCATGTACCACATGCACAAAGCAGGCTTCGATTTTGATATCGCCACCATCTCTGGAAATCCTGTCAAATTCGAATTGTGGGCAATGCCGACAGAGGAGCCATCCATAACCGGGCTTCATCAAGAGTATCTTCCTCAGTTTTTACAGCCCAAAAAACTTTCCGTTATTGCTGATGCTCTGGATGACCAATCAGAGTATGCTGCGGTGTTTATCCCCGGAGGACATGGTGCTTTGATTGGACTACCTGAAAGTAGGGACGTCGCGAGTGTTCTGAACTGGGCTATGGCAAATCAGAGATTTGTGATCTCCATTTGTCATGGCCCTGCAGCACTACTGGCGTCAGGTGTGTTTGAGGAAGTTTCACCCTTCCGTGGCTATTCTGTCTGTGCGTTTCCCGATTCAATGGATCAAAAGATACCAGAGATAGGTTATCTTCCCGGGGGACTGACATGGTTTTTTGGTGAAAGACTACAACAGCAGGGAATAACCATCCTCAATCCTGACGTGACAGGAGCTGTCCATCAGGATCGTAAAGTGATCACTGGTGACAGTCCATTTGCTTCGAATTCACTTGGTAAGCTGGCAGCGCGTGCGCTACTGAATGAACAAGCAGAAGATTAACGTGAACTTCTGATCTGTCGCTTATAAAAAATCAATTCCAATAGATTGAAACAAAATTCACCTTTGTGATTGACAGAGAAATCGCTGGGCGATATAGCTTATCTGTCTAAAAAGAAGAGAAGTAAGTGTTACTTACTTCTCTTTACGGTGCTGCCGAAAATGGAGCGCTCGCCATACACGAAAGGTGATCCATGTTCTGTTCTCTTCGTTGGCTGATTTTCTCTTTCACAATCCTTCTTCTGCAACCTTCCCTTCATGCCCAAACAAACCGGGCACAGCTCAATGGAATCGTCACTGACACTTCCGGAGCTGTGATTCCCTCTGTTCAGGTGACGGTATTGAACACGGGAACGGGGCAAGTCCGGAATGTCACAACAGATGATTCGGGTGCCTACACTCTTCCTTTACTGGAACCGGGAAAGTATGACATCTCCACTACGAAGCAGGGATTCCGATCGATTCAGCAATCCGGAGTGGATCTTCATGTGAACCAGACATTACGTGTCGATTTCCGGATTGAACTGGGCACGGTAAGTGAATCCATTCAGGTTTCTGCATCTCAGGTTGCTTTGCAGGCTTCCACTTCTGATCTTGGACAGACAGTGGTCAATAAGCAGGTGGTAGATCTTCCGCTGAACGGACGAAATACCATTGCACTGGCTGCGCTGGCAGCAGGTGTCCGCCCACAGGGAACTTTTGGTTCGAATCCAGCAACTGTGAACTACACGGGTTGGGGAAATTTTTCCGCTAATGGTGGACTCGCCAATGCAAATGAAGTCCTGATTGAAGGTGTCCCCAGTACCACTGCTGCTCTGAACGGTGCTGTCGTCATGCCTCCGGTTGATGCTACTGAAGAGTTCAAAGTGCAGACAAATAACTTTGGTGCGGAATTTGATCGTACAGCTGGAGGAATTATCAACCTCAGTCTGAAGTCCGGAACGAACAGGATTCGAGGGACTCTATATGAATTCCTTCGCAATGACAAATTTGATGCCAGTAATTTCTTCTCCAATCGCGCAGGAAGTCCAAGGCCTCTTCTTCGATACAACCAGTTTGGGGGCTCGGTGGGTGGGCCGATCAAAAAAGACAGAACATTTTTCTTCGGACTTTATGAAGGATTCCGTCAGAACCTGGGACGCGTCTACACAACGACTGTTCCAACAGAGCTGGAAAGAGCTGGAGATTTCTCCCAAACGCGTACGAGCACTGGTGCTGTCAGAACAATCTATGATCCACTTACCACTCGTCTGGCAGCTGATGGAAGAAGTTATATTCGCGATCCATTTGTGGGAAATGTCATCCCAATGGACAGGATGGATCCAGTTGCGAGAAATCTGAGCAGCTATCTGTTTCCATTGCCGAATGCTCCAGGGGCGCAATTCACTAATGTCAATAATTTTGGTATTTCCACCGGACAGCGCACCAACCAGGACAATTTCATCGTCAAGATTGATCATCAGTTCAGTGAGAAGCATCGGATAGCTGGATCATACTCTTACATCAAACCAGTCCTTTCTGGCTGGGATCCGTTGGGTAACCGGACAACTCCAGCCGATGATGGAGCTGCCAATGAACAGCGAACACAGTTTGTCACCCTGAATGACAGCTATATGTTCAGCCCAACGACAGTGATGGATATCCGGGGAAGTTTTCTGCGATTCATCGATAACAGAATTCCGATGAGCTATGGAATTGATCTCACGCAATTCGGCTTCCCTCAAAGTTTCAATGACAACGTGGTCTGGCGTCACATACCGAATATCCATGTAGATGGAATGGCGGATTTCAATGCATCCACTGGTAGCACGATCCTTGGAGTTCAAAATAATTATTCGATTGGAGGATCTATCACATCCGTCCGCGGATCACACATCCTGAAGTTTGGTTCACAGTACCGTGTGATGCAGAACAACCGAACTCAGAGTAATAACGGCAGTGGGGATTTCACATTCAATCCTGGGTTTACCCGGCTGGATCCACTGGTGACATCGCTGACCTCCGGTTTTGGTTATGCATCTTTTCTGATGGGCTACGCTGCAAGCGGTGCTGTGAATAAAGTTGATCGACTGGCATTGCAGAATAAGTATGCATCCTGGTATTTCCAGGATGACTGGAGAGTCAATTCCAAACTCACGTTAAATCTTGGCTTCCGATATTCCATAGAGCCGTTTATCACCGAAAGATACAATCGGCTGTCTCGTTTTGATCCTGCCGCTGTTCCCACTCAGGCTGCAGCCTACACAGGATTACCTCTACAGGGTGGCCTGACATTCATGAATAACGGAGACAGATCTCCCAGTGAGATGTTCAAATCTCAGTTTGCTCCGCGTTTCGGATTTGCGTATTCTTTATTTCCGAAAACAGTGCTTCGTGGTGGATACGGAATTTTCTGGCTGGCAAATAATGTCGGAGTGATCAGCGGAAACAGCAATAATCCTGCCTATTCCGTGAATACGCAGTTCCTCAGTTCAATTGATGGAGGACTGACACCTGTAGATCGATTGATGAATCCCTTTCCGAATGGAATCCTTGAGCCACCACGCCATCATTCAGGTGCAGACAGCCTGATCGGGCAGGGGATTGGCAATTGGGAGAACGGTGTCAAGCCTGGTTACATGCAGCAGTGGAACTTCAATATTCAACAGGAGATTGGAACAGGACTTTTGCTGGATATCGCTTATGCAGGCAGCAAAGGCTCCCGGCTTCCTCATGGCATCGGATTGAATCAACTACCCAATGAGTATCTGCGAGAAGGTACCTCTCTCAATGATCGGATTGATAATCCCTTCTTTGGACTTGTCACAACAGGGCCCTTGAGTGCAGCTAGCATTACTCGTCAGCAGTTGCTGCTCCCTTATCCACAATTCACTGGTGTCAGCAATCCACTGGCTCCGGTAGGAAGCTCTACATATCATTCTTTGCAGCTAAAGGTGAATCAACGATTCTCCAGTGCAGGGCTGATCTCTGTGGCATATACATTAAGCAAATCGATCACAGACACGGAGAGCTTTACCGGATGGCTGGAATCAGGAGGACAGAATGGCGGTTACTATGACCAGTACAATCGTCGTCTTGATAAATCACTTGCGAACTTTGATGCCACACATCGCCTGGTTGTGAATTACAACTATGAACTTCCAATGGGCAAAGGCAAAGCGTGGATGAGTGGTGTCAGCGGGTTTTCAGACAAGGTGGTTTCGGGATGGCAACTGAATGGAATTACCACTTTTCAGAGTGGGTTTCCCATTAGCGTAGGACGACCAAACCTGATCGGCGATCCAAACTATCGGTCTGTGGCAGATCCGCTTTATGGATGGTTTAATGTTGATGCTTTTGCGCCCACTCCAGCATTTACTTTTGGCAACGCTCCCAGAGTTCTTCCCAACACAAGAAGCCATAGTGCGGCGAACTTTGACGTTTCCATCTTCAAAAATACGATGATTACAGAGCGAGTGAATCTTCAGTTTCGTTCTGAGTTCTTCAACATCTTCAATCATCCATGGTTTGCCCGTCCCAATGGATCATTCGGGAACCCGGCATTCGGAACTGTGAACAGTGTGTTGAATACACCGCGTCAGATTCAGTTCGCTCTGAAGCTGATTTTCTGAACAGATCAGCGCGGTGGTTCGCTGGAAAGCTGAATCATGGCTTCCAGCGATTTAGCTTTCTGTTGTTCATCGATCAGCAGATAACGATGCTTTCCACCCGCATTGGGGGTGAACGTAGTATGTCCTGCATCATCCACGGTAACTTGTCCTTCGGGCGAAAGGGAGAAGTAACCGTGGTTGGGCCGGACCGCATAAAGAACTGAAGTGAGATCCCAGGTTGGACGGTCATAGGGCATCTTCAAATAAGCCCGGTATGCTTCTACTATGGGATTTTTTGCAACGTAGGCAAAATCACTTTCAATACGGGTTGCTGGAAACTTCATAGCGAGTCCGATTTCAAATCCACTGAATACAATCGGTGTCGGCCAGTTGGCATAGAGTTTCTGGGCAGCCGGAACATCAATGCGTACATTGTATTCTGCATCTTTATTCTTCAAGGGAGGAAACTGTCCAGCCATGATGCTCATGAGCCGGCATTTTTTCCGGACCAGATCTGTCCCGTTCAGGGGGCTGTATTTGTCCGGCTGTGAATCAAGGAGTCGTGCAAGATTTGTACTGAAGCCCACCTGGATCATAACCACAGATTCATCCTGAGCCTGCGCCAATACCCGGCGAAGAAGGGAAATAGCCTCTTCTGATTTGCCGGTACGCGGGTAAGCAAGTTTCCCATTAGGAAGCTTTTGATCGACGACAGCATCCAGAAACTTGCTATCTTCTTTCGTCTTTCCATCCCGGATCATTCCAATAGGAATATTTTTGCGTCCGTAAAAATTATTGATAATTTCGATAAAAGGGACAGCTTTGGGATTGTCCTTGGTTAGTGTGACCGCAAGAAGCTTCGATTCCTTTCTGCTTTCCAGAGAATGAAGCATGGACAGAGCGAGTGCATCATCAATGTCATTCCCCATGTCTGTATCAAAAATGACGGGAATGGGCTGCTGGGCAAATGCCAGTGAAGCAGACAGAATCATTCCGGCCAGGATGGAATATATTTTCAGGCGCATGCGATGGACTGCCTATTCTATCGCTGTGTTTTTTCTCCCGCAATAAATGGGGTAGCTATTCATCTTCCGGGAAAGAGTTCCTGATTTTCCGTATTGTGGAGATATTCATCCATGACCGGAAAATGTCAAAAACCTGTTTGCTCATGAACTGATATTCTGGAATGTCCAGATCGATATTCAGGATAGAAGATCTAGAATTTCTGAGGAGACCAACACAAATCATATGTCAAACCCCACCGCTTCAGGAGCGGAATTTAAGGAACAGTTACGTGCAGGCAGCCCCAAGATTGGTCTGTTTGTAAACTCACATAGTCCGACAGTTGCAGAGCAGCTTGCACACACCGGTTATGACTGGCTTCTGGTGGATATGCAGCATGGGCCCATGCAGCCTGAAAAGCTCTCCGTCATGCTGGCGGCAATATCCAGCGGTGGAGCAAAATCCATGGTTCGTGTGGCCGGTTACCATGACCGTGCCGGAATCCAGCAGGCTCTCGATCTTGGCGCTGACGGTGTCCTGATTCCTTATATCAATGACGCAGAAGAAGCCCGTCAGGGTGTCAGCGCATGTTTGTACCCGACTGCAGGAACCCGTTCTGTTTATTTCCCTCAGCGCGCCACCAACAAAGCTGGTCTGTTGGGCTATGTGGGCAACGCCAATAAGAACATTGTGGTTGCTCTTCAGGTAGAAACTGCTGATTGCATCAAGAACATTGAAGAGATTGCTGCTGTTCCCGGTGTGGATGTTCTGTTCCTCGGCCAGAATGACCTTTGCATGTCGATGGGACTTTTTGAGAAATATGAGTTTCCCCACATGTACACCTCAACGGAACTGGGCGATGCCACCAAAGCTCTGATTTCCGCAGCCAACAAGAACAACATCATTCTGGGGCTGTTCCTATTTGGTACATCCCGCGTGGGAGAGTTCCTCGAGAAGGGATTCACTCTCATCAGCCTGGGAAATGACCTGCATCACATCCTGACGCAGGCGGGCGCCTATGTGAAGGATGTCGAGTCCATTGCAAAAGAGAAGGGCAAGAGCTGGGCACACCGTCCATCTGCTCTCCTCTAAATAACGCCTGATTCAGAATCCAGCTCCGGGGTGGAATCTTCCATTCCGGAGCTTTTGTTTTATTCAGCCCGTAGCGTCTCTGCCGGATTGATCCGTGTTACCCGAAAGGACGGAATCAGGATCCCCAATAATGCAATCGCCAACAAAATTACAGAGACACTGGTATAGGTAACAGGATCAAATGGCTCGATTCCATAGAGCATGGATTCCAGCCATTTTCCGGTAAACAGTGCCAGAGGGATTCCTGCAATCACCCCTGCCATCGGCGCAAGCATTCCGTAACGAAGAACCTGGTTTAACAGTGTTTTCGGCTGAGCACCCAGCGCCATGCGGATTCCGAACTCTTTATTGCGGAGCCGAACCATATAAGCCGTCACACCATAGATTCCGATGGCTGCCAGTGCAATGGCCAGCATGGCAAACAATCCGAGAATCCATGCGCGGAAACTCCATTGCATCACCTGATCATTCAGGTTGCGGTCTATCGTGGAAATCTGGCTTAATGCCAGCGATGAATCAATCTGGCGCAATTCCGCACGAACTGCCGGGGTTAAACTCGCTGGATTTCCATCAGTATAAATCGCAATATCAATCATGGAACTGGGGTAGGCTGCAAATGGAATATAGATTTCCGGCTTCGCTTCCCATTGCAGCTTCATATTTCGGATATCCCGCAAAACTCCCACGATTGTTTTGCTTTTCTCTCCAAAGAGAAGCTGTTTTCCCAGTGGGGATGCATCTCCGAAATACTTTCGGGCGAACTGCTGATTGACGACAACAGATTCCAGCGATTTTTCATCCTGTTCATTGAGAAATCTGCCGGAAATTAGTGGCATGCCAAACGTATGGTTGAAATCCTTTGACACCGCACGCGTTCCAATCCGCTGTTTTTCTTTGTAGGGACTATCCGGAATCTGAACATCAACGGAAAGCAAGAGATTGAAAACCAATGGCATGGAATTGGTGATTGCTGCTGAATGGACTCCGGGTATGGATGCCAGCCGTTTCTGAATCTGATCGGCAAACATTGCGTGTGATTCCGGGGTCGGGTAGCTTTTTTCCGGAAGGGAAACCTGGCTGGTCAGAATTCCTTCTTTTCGATATCCGGGATCGGTCATCCTCAATTCCTGGAAACTGCGAATCAGCAGTGTGGCACTGGAGAGAATCACCAGTGCCAGTGCTGTCTGCACAGCCAGAAAAAAAGCGCCTGTTCTGTTTTGTGACCGTGTGGGCGACTGGCTGATGTGATGAACATCCGCAACATGATCACGAGTGAGTTTCCATGCCGGAAAGAGCCCAATCATGATGCTGCTGAAGAGGACACATCCAGTAAGAAACCAGAAGTTGTTTCCACTCCACTTCAGTTCGTCGATGCGTGGAAGTTGGAGCGGGTAGAGAGTCACCATAAGATGGACTAACCCTGCAGCAACCAGGATGCCCAGCAATGCTCCTGGAAGCACCAGAACAAAGCATTCCATCAACATCTGCTGGATCAGGCGGATTCTTTTTGCTCCCAGTGCAGCGCGCATGGCAAGTTCTTTTGTGCGACCGGTGAGTTGCGCCAGAATGACGTTCATCAGATTGATGCAGCCGATCAGAAGAATGCATGAGCTGCATCCCAGAAAAATCATCAGTAACGGACGATAGCTTCCATACAGTTCCTCATGAAGAGGAAATACTCTGACATCAAACTTTTCCGGCAATCTTTCCCGATTACCTGTGTAGTTTCCGGAAAGCGCGCGTAATTCATCCTGCGCCTGGGGCAACGAGGTGCCTTCCCGAAGCTTCCCGATCACATTGATGATGGGTGATTTTGCAAGGGATCCACTGATCTCTGTGATGGGAAAGAAAAGTCCTATATTTCTTCCCAGACCAGGAACATATGGTTTGAAATCGGCAGGCATGATCCCCACCACCTGATATGGTTTTCCTTCCAGCGTAATTTTCTGATGAAGAATATCGGGGTCTCCACCAAAACGGCCTTGCCAGTAATGGTGACCAAGAATGACAACCTGATTCGATCCGGGACGCGATTCTTCAGGAGAGAAAAAGCGTCCCATCAACGGCTGGATTCCGAGTAAAGGAAAGAAATCCGGTGTTGTCAGTGCTGTGTAGATTCGCTCCGGATCTCCACCGGAACCAACTGTTGTCATCCATGCGGAGTAACCTGCCATTCCGGACATGGTTTTGTTTTCCTGTTGCCAGAATTCCAGCAGTTCCGTGTTTCCCAGACGAGACCGCGTGACCGATTCATTTCTGGGACTCTCATCCAGCAGAGAAATAAGGACCAGCCGTTCACTGTCCGGATAAGGAATGGATGTCAGCAGAATGGAATCGATGGTGCTGAAGATGGCGACATTCATGCCGATTGCCAAAGCAAGCGTTACCGTCGCTGCAAGCACCAGCAGAGGACGCTGCTTCCAGAATCGCAATGAAAATCGAAAATCTTGAAGCAGGGAATCGAATAAAGGAAACCGTTGCTGATCCCTGCAAGCTTCTTTGATCGGAGCTGGATGCCCCAGTTTCAACCGGGCTTTGCGATATGCCTCCTGTTGACTCATCCCTTGTTGCATGAATTCATCCATCTGCATGTCGAGATGGGATTGCAGTTCTTCATTGAGATCCTGATTTTGTGCAGTTCTGCGAAACAAGTTTCCTAACCTGACGAGCAGTGATCGTATCCGGGCGATCATTCTTTTTCCTTCAGGCGGAAGAAACTGGCCACAACCTCAGTGGTCAGTTCCCAGTCCTTCATACTTTTTTGTAGCTTCCGGATTCCAGCTTCAGTGATGGTGTAAAACTTTGCGCGGCGATTGTTGTCGGAAACTCCCCACTCAGAGTGGATCAGCCCTTCCTGTTCCAGTTTGATGAGAGTTGGGTAGAGTGTTCCGTACTGAACCAGTAACTGCTCATTGCTGATCTGTTCGATTCTGCGCGCAATGCCATAGCCGTGGAGCGATCCCATGACTTTCAGCGTTTGCAAAACCATCAGAGCCAGCGTTCCCTGCCAGATCTCTTTGCCCATAGGTTCCTTTGCCAATCTCCTATTGGAATCCAATATATTGGATGGCGAGAAAATTTGCAATCAGTTTCAAATAGATTGAATCTTTCTGATTTTCGGTTTAGCGTCGTGTTGGAAAACTGGATTTCATTTGGAGTCATTCAGCCGAGTATTGAATAAGAAGACCCCAAATAAATATGTGGTTTGGATAAGAATTCCATCCGAACTGCAAAGAGATTCGCATTACATTGTCTGACATCTCATCCCTTTTGCTTCACCTTCTCATTGATATATATTCGTGGGGTTCAAAACAGACAACGATGTTTCCAATAGATATCCATTGAATCAGCGGATGGGAATGAGGAGAGATGATTATGGTTCTGAGACGCTTCTGTCTCGTCCTTGTAATGGCAATATCAGCCTTTACACAGGACTTTCGTGCGACATTGCAGGGTACTGTGACGGATGCTCAGGGGGCATCCATTGCTGGAGCTCACGTTACTGTTCGCAATACTGCCACCGGCGTAGAGAGGTCGATAGATACCACTGACGATGGTGCTTATCTGTTCCAGTTTCTGATCCCTGGTGATTATGTTGTGATTGCGAGGAAGGAAGGATTTCGTGCGCTGTCCCGGAGTGGAATTCAGCTGAATGTGACACAGACACTGCGTGAAGATCTCACTCTGGAAGTGGGAGAGGCAACAGAGATCGTAGAAGTTTTTGCCAGTGTTGGAACCGTAGAAACCGACACGACTTCACTGGGAACAGCGATTCGTCAGGAAGTGCGGGATAACCTGCCACTCAAGGGACGCAGCTCTCTCTTTATGTTCACTCTCACTCCCGGTGTCGTAAACAACCGATACGGAGAAGATACCCGGCCCAATGACACGATCACGAACATCCTGTTCTCCGCCAATGGCGCACCTGTCGCTGCGACAGATGTGTTCGTCGATGGTGTCGCAAATACGATCAATGTCAATCGTGGCGTGAACATCTCTGGCTGGGTTCCTGCTGTCGATTCCATTGGAGAATTCAAGCTGGAAGTGGGATCTCTGTCTGCTGAATTTGGCCGTTCAGGCGGAAGTATGACAAACATCTCCGTCAAGAGCGGAACTAATCAGTTACATGGATCTCTCTATGAGTTCTTCCGAAATTCAAAACTGGATGCGAATCAGTTTTTTGCAAGAGGACAGGGTCGTCCACTAGCTGCATTCGGTGCAAATACCTATGGCGTGGCTGCGGGTGCTCCGGTATGGATTCCCGGACTCTATAACGGGCGGAACCGTACCTTCTGGTTTGCGAATTTTGAAGGATCAAAGGAAGGAAATGCGATTGATTTTATTGGATCATCTCCTACTGAAAAGATGCGCATGGGGGATTTCAGTGAAGTTCCACAGGTGATTTATGATCCGTTTTCGACATCCAGTGCAAATGGGTCTCCCATCCGAACTCCCTTTGCAGGAAACATCATTCCAACTGGGCGTATTGATCCGGTGGCGCGCCAACTGGTCAGTTATTTTCCAACCCCCAACCGCCAGCCTCCCAATCCTGCACAGCCATGGGCGAACAATTTCCAGTATTCAGGAAAATGGCCGCGGAACTACAACATGATTGCCGTGAAGCTGGACCATCAGTTCAGTGAGAAGTTCACTACCTTTGTTCGGGTGAATTATGGAACAGCATTGCTGATCTTTCCTTTCCAGTTTGATGGACTCGCAACAGATGGCCGCAATGTAGTGAACCGCCCGAACTTTGGTGTGTCATGGGGAAGCACATTCCTTCTCAGCCCTCGCCGAACACTGGATGTTCGCATCGGGTACGCACGAGCCAAAGAAGATAACCAGCCATGGTCTGCTGGCTTTGATCTGGCCAGTGCTGGCTTTCCTGCATCCTATGTCAATACGCTGCAGAGTCCATCATTTCCACAGATGCGTGTGAATGGTTTTATGAACCTTGCTGGTAGCGGATTGATCAATGATCCGGGATACACATATACATTGCAGCCGAGTCTTTCCGAGCAGCGTGGAAAGCATCTGATCCGCTATGGTGCCGATCTTCGATTGCTCTATGGAAACTTCTTCCGCAATACATCAGGTCCTGGAACGTTCTCTTTCACGAATGCATGGACGAATGGGCCGCGTGCAGACACACCCACCGCCAATACTGGGTTCCCTATGGCATCCATGATGTTGGGTACTGCTGCATCCGGTTCAGTTCAGAACAATACAGGTGTCTCGATTCTGAACAAATACTATGCCTTCTTTCTGCAGGACGATTATCGGGTGAGTTCAAAGCTGACTCTGAATATGGGATTGCGCTATGAATATGAAACCCCAAGGACAGAACGCTATAACAGAACGACCATTGGATTTGATGGAAGTGTGGCGAATAAAGTAGGTGACCAGACTGTGATGGGGTCACTGGTCTATGCAGACCAGAATAATCGGGGAATGTATCTTCCGGATCGCAATAACTTTGCTCCTCGTCTGGGGCTGGCTTATTCCATCACACCATCAACCGTTCTGCGGGCAGGGTATGGATTAAACTACGTTCCCATCGTTGGTTCTGTCGATGCTGTCGGTTTTTCCGTGACCACTCCCATGGTGACGACAAGGGACGGCATTACACCTCAGAATCTTTTGTCCAATCCATTTCCTGAACAACTTTCACCCATTGGTGCAGTCCCTTCTGCTTTCATCGGACAAAACATCAGTTATATCGAACCGAAGGACCGCACTCCGATTTATCACACCTGGAATGTCAATCTCCAGAGACAGCTGTTCCAGCGATCGCTGGTCCAGATTGGTTATATCGGTGGGCGGGGAACTCATCTGACCAGTGAAGTCTCCATTGGCAATAACATTACGGAGAATATCAATCAGGTCGATCCCAGCTATCTCTCTGAAGGACAGTCGCTGTTGGCAGTGGTGAGTAATCCTTATTACCCACACATCACAAGTGGGCCGCTTTCAGGACCAACCATCCAGAGACAACAACTGCTGAGACCTTTTCCGGGATACGGGAATATTGTCCGCAACTTGCCTGCTTTTGGGAATTCCTCCTATCACTCACTGCAAGCCAAGTTTGAAACCCGTTCTTATAAAGGGTTAACGACGATCATTGCCTATACACTGGCCAAAAATCTCACGGATATTCAGCCATATCAGAACTTCTATAATCGTGCGATCGAGCGTGGACCTGCTGCATTTGATGTTCCTCACCGCTTGACGACTACCATCAGTTGGGATCTGCCTTTTGGACGAGGACGGGCATTTGGTACCCATATGCATAAGGGACTTGATGCGATTGCGGGGGGATGGAATATTGCGATGTTCAATACATTCCAGTCCGGGTTCCCCCTGTCCTTTGGCTTGAATCAGAATACGCTGTTTCTTGCTGGTGCAGGTGCCCAAAGGCCGAATGTCGTTGGTGATCCGAATGAAGGGATCAGCGGGTCGGTGCAGGACCGGTTGTTGCGATATTTCAACACAGATGCTTTTGCACAACCTGCAAACTTCACGTTTGGGAATGCACCATCACGTGCATCCTGGCTGAGGAATCCCGGAATGGATAACTGGAATCTGACAGTCACCAAGACTTTTTCAATTGGAGAACAGATAAGAGTGAATCTTCGCGGTTCTTCCTTTAACCTGATGAACCATCCAGTATTCGCCGGACCGAATACAACATTTGGAGTTGCGCAGTTTGGACAGATTTCCAGTCAGGCGAACATCAGTCGGCAGCATGAGGTTGTTCTGAAAGTGCTGTTCTGATGGAAAGTGCAGAAATATCAATAAAAAATGGCAGTTTCGGATATTCCGAAGCTGCCATCAATGAACTACCCGACAGGAAGAAATTAATTAGAGAGCTTTAGCCTGACGCTTGCGAAGAATCCCCAGAACCACTGCGGCGCTTCCCAGAAGAGCATAGGTGGAAGGTTCGGGAACATCGCTGACATCCATTCCGTCTCCGGGTGTCGCCACTTTCAGCAGGGCGTGGTTGTCTGACTCAAAACCAGGACCAGCAGTGGTGGTAGAGAAAACGATTTTGTCAAAGACTGTTCCGTTTGTTCCGTAGAAGTTCAGGTAAGCATAGGGTTCACCTTTATTATCACCAGTATTTGGATTGCCATAATAGCTATCAGGAAGGGCTCCCATTGTGGTTGATGTCTGATACTGAGCTACTTTTGTGTTCCCAAGATAGAATTCCAGAAGATTTGATCCGTCTCCAGCGGACCACCACATCCCGAAATAGTTTACAGAGTCACTCAGAGTCAAGGAATAGGAGTTAACTCCACCAACATTGTAATCAGCTGTCGGATAAACGCTGGAATTGGCTCCCCCGTATGCATTTGCATTGGTGATGTAGAGCTGGTCATAGGTTCCGGTAATGCCACCAAAATCGTATGTAACATTAGCGTGCGATCCTGTTCCCAGATTTTCGAAGCTATATGTAGAAGCGTTTTCGACAGTGGTTGTCTGTACTCCGGGCTTTTCTGCCTGGACAATGAGCGCACCCCAGGAGGCAGTTGAGAGACATACTGAAAGTGTGAATTGAAAGAGTTTGTTCATGGCTGTTTTTTCTATCTGAATCAATGCTATCGGGAGGTCTGAAAATGAAACAGTGACTTTTCCGGGCTAAGTACTGAAAGATTTGCAGGGCACGTAATGTTACTGAAATCAGCAGTTTTGGACTCTAAAATTGAAAGCAAAAGCTTATTTGAATCAGGAAAATCCTGCATGCCAAAGATAGTCTTATTTGTTTTCAATATTTTGCGGATTTCGTTTGCTGGTTCTGCATAGTACCTTCGATCTATGCCAAAGGAACTATGTGAGGAAGGGAATTTGAAGGCAAGTGTTCTCCAGCGATTTGAATGGAAAAGAAAAATTGAAAGAGTTCTCTCATTTTCACAGTGTCATCTGAAAAAACTTGCCAGCCATAAGACGGCTTGAATCTGATTTTTTGGGGAAATTCAGACGCGATTTCTTTTTCCTTATTGATTAAAAAAGTCGTATTCAAAACTGTTGAATAAATACTTTTTATTCACGTTGACTCGCCTCCAATGAGTGATATATAAATGGACCCCACAATTCATATTCTGGAGGCTCAGTGCGGTTTCTTCTTGGACTTTTTATCGGATTTTCGTTGTTGTCTTATGCACAGGATAGTCGTGGAAATATATCCGGCATCGTGAATGATCAACAAGGAGCAGTAATCGCTGGTGCGAATGTTCTTGTGATGAATACCGGAACTGGAACAGAAGTCCGGTTGACAACCAATGCAAATGGTTACTATGAAGCTCCTTTACTGATTCCAGGAAGCTACAGCGTGACGGTGGAAAGTACAGGATTCAAAAGAACAGTCCATTCTGATCTGACTCTTGCTTTGGGGGATCGTCTCCAGATCAATTTTCAATTGGAAATTGGTGGAACTACGGAATCCGTCACCATTTCCGGTGAAGCGCCCATGATCGATACCAGCACTGTTAATACGGGCCGTGCAATTTCCAATCGGGAGATCATGGACCTTCCGGTCCTCGGTAACAATATCTCCATGTTGAGCCGGTTTTCGCCGGGTGTACAGGTTCCTGGTACAACTCAGTTCCTGATTCAGGGACAGGTTGGTGGGGGCTCTCAATATAATATTCCCGGCAGTGTGGGCGGAAATGAATGGTCGCTTGATGGAGCCTCCACGAACGGTACGGACCGCCGGGTATCCATCATGCCTAGTCCGGATATCGTGGATGAGTTTCGCATTGAGACATCAAATTTTGATGCTTCCTTTGGGCATGCAACCGGCCTGAATATCTCGATGTCAACAAAGTCAGGAGCCAATGCTTATCATGGTTCTGCTACATATCAATACTTTAATCAGCGCTGGAATGCAGCTTCATTTTTTGTGAAGCAGAACCGTTACCGACAGATCGCTGAAGCAAATGCAGCAGGGGATCGTGCTCTGGCGGATGATCTTGCTTCACGTCCCATGCTTCCGGCTGGACATACGAATAATTACCACTGGACACTGAGCGGTCCTATTTCTATTCCAAAAGTCCTTGATGGAAAAAACAAGCTATTTTTCTTTCTCGGATACTCAGGGCTGAAGAACAAACAGGCAGCCCGCCCCAGTGAAATCAACTACACCGTTCCAACCATGGCTATGCGCGGTGGAGACTTCTCTCAACTGTTGCAGGTAGATCCAGTCAGGTATCAGATTTATGATCCTTTGACCACTCGCCCTGATCCTGCCCGTCCAGGACACTATGTTCGCAGTCCGTTTGCGGGAAATATTATTCCATCCAGCCGGATAGTGAACCCGATGTATTCTTTCTACACTTCCCGCATGCCAGTGCCAAACAACGATCCAACAGATCCAACAAAGGAACCATTCAATAACTATCTGGCAACCGGAATGCCGAATAATGTGGACTATTCATCCTGGAATAACCGCATCGATTACCATGCCAGTGAACGGCATCGGTTCTTCTTCCGGTGGTTGAAGAGTAACTTCCTGGAAGATGCTCAGGATTATACATATGAAATCGAACCGGGCCTGATGGCATGGAATGAAAAGCGTCCTTCACTGACTGGTGCATTTGACTGGACTTACACAATGAGTCCAACAACTGTGATGAATGTGACGATTGATGCAAATACTTTCCTGACGCAGAATCAAAGGCTCGGAACAAGGAAGTACAATCCTACGGATGCTGGTCTTCCGTCTTATATGAATGATAAGTGCGCGGAAAGTTGTGTGATGCCTCGTGTCGTCTGGCCAGGAATGACAGCATGGTCAGGGGATATGGTCCTCAGCACTCCAGTAGATCCGGGAACAAAAGGAAATCAGCGTGGGCTAAAGTTCAACATCTCTCACATCAGAAGCTCTCACTCTTTCCGTGCTGGAATTGATTTTCGTCAGCATTATCGGACACAGCTTCAACGGGGTGGTCTGACATCCGGTAATTTCAGCTTCAACAATACCTATCTCCGCAAAGATGAGGACGGATTGAATCCAGCAGGAAACCTTGGATTGAACTGGGCAGCCTTCATGATGGGCTTTCCCAACAGTATGTCAGTGGATACCAATGACACTTTCGCACTGATGAGTCCTTACTATGCCTGGTATGTTCAGGACACATGGCGTGTTCATCGGAAACTGACTCTGACACTTGGTTTACGTGTTGAATTTGAGCAAGGCGCAACGGATCGCTATAACAGGGCTATTGCCTATTTCGATCCGAACCTTGTCCTGCCAATTTCTGAAGCTGCTGAAGCTGCCTATGCTCGAAATCCACTAGCTGAGTTGTCTGCGGATCAGTTCAAAGTTCGTGGCGGACCAGTTTATGCCGGAAGAAATGGTGTGGACCGCAGGTTATGGCAGAGCGAAGTAATGTGGTTGCCACGTATTTCTGCCGCATGGCAGTGGGATTCTAAAACAGTGTTGCGCGGTGGATATGGAACCTACTATGACACGCTGAACGTGATGAATCAGGGTGCAAATCAGTTTGGGTTCTCTCGTCCAACCGATACAGTGCTGACGAACGATTTTGGAATGTCCTGGAGGACGGGCGATCCAGCCAACGGAATTTCACCAGTGACAGATCCATTTCCAGTCAGGGCTGATGGGACACGGTTTGACGTGCCATTCAGAGAGGGGCTTGGTTCCATGGCACTGGCAGGACAAGGCCTTGCCTATACTCCTTATAACCGTGTACATCCTCGGGTACAGCGATGGAGAATTGGAATCCAGCGTGAACTCACTGGACGAATGATGATAGAGGCTTCTTATTGGGGGCAATGGGCAGATCGGGTGAATCCAATCAATCCTGCATTGAATAACAACGGAGTCCGTCTGGATGCACTTCCAGAGCAGTATTGGGCCACGGGAAATGTTCGGAATAACGACATTGCAACGGATATGAACCGACAAGTTCCAAATCCTTACTACCTTGGAAACTTTGAATCTCTGAGGACAACTGATCCATTGGTTTATCAGTACATGTCCACGTTAGGAACTTTCACACAGCCAACCATTGCAAAGAACCGGCTATTGCGTCCGCACTCTCATATGAATGGCCTCTATAACAATGGAGATGCCAGTGGAAAAGCAAGTACTCATGCTTTTGAGCTGAACTTTCAACGCCGAATGTCGAAAGGGTTCAATCTGAATGCCTCTTATACCCGGATGGTCCAGAATGATTACAACATTCTGGAGAATGAGTTTGATACAACTCCAACGAAGTGGTGGGCTAGCAACTCTGCCCGTCCACATCGGATGACGGTCACAGGTATCTGGGAGCTTCCATTCGGGAAGGGAAGAGCTTATCTGCAGAGCGGAATACTCAATCATGTTCTGGGAGGCTGGCAGGTAGCAGCAACTTACGAATTCCAGCCTGGACCCATGCTTGGCTGGGGAAATCTTTTTTATTACGGAGATATTCAGGATTTCCAGGCAGAAGCTACATCCGGAACCCAAACTCTTGACCGATGGTTTAATACTGATATTGCTGTTGAAAAGGTTCCTGCTCGACAGCCAGCAGCCTTCCATGCTCGGGTGTTTCCTCGTGTGTTTGATAAACTTCGGGCTGATGGTCTGAACCAGTGGAATGCAAATCTTCTTCGTGAATTTAAGATCTATGAGGGAGTGAAATTGCAGTTCCGTGGTGATGTCATCAATGTCCAGAATCGATCGCAAATGGCTGCTCCGAATCTTTCTCCGACTTCTACACTTTTTGGTCAGATCACGAGTCAGACTTCATCTTTGAACCGTTTCTATCAGATTCAGGCGAGAATACAGTTCTAGTCTTTTTTTGCAGACTGGAGATTATTTGGAAGGTTTTACTACATGTCGATAACGCAACCAGACCGTCGAACATTGCTTCGTGGCATGTTCGGTGCTGCGACTGTGTTTGGTCTTGATGCGGCTTTTACCGCCACACGAACTGATGCTGCTGCAGTGGGTCCGAATGACACGATTAAAGTCACGAAGATCGAAACATTTGTCCTGAAAAACTCATGGGTCTTTGTCAAGATTTCAACCGATGCCGGGGTCACTGGCTGGGGAGAAATGCTGAAAGATGACGCCAATGCCTGTGCTGCTGGCGCACATGAAGTGGGTCGCTATCTGATTGGGCAGGATCCTTGTCGTGTTACTCACCATTGGCAGGCAATCCATCGCGGAGCTTTTTATCGTGGTGGTCCCATCAAGACCGCTATTCTCAGCGGCATTGATATGGCGCTGTGGGACATCAAGGGGAAGGTGTATGGTGTTCCCGTCCATAAGTTACTGGGTGGTCCTACCCGTGATCGCGCTCGTGTCTACGGTCAGGTCAGCGAGAAGACCGGTGTAAACGCTATGAAAGTAGGGTTGCGCGGTACAAAGCGAGCTCCATTCAAATACAACGAAGGCCAGAAGATGGTGGACGAAGTGGTGGAACGCTTCAAGGCACTTCGTGACAAGGTAGGATCTGGTGTAGATATTGGCGTGGAATTCCACGGTGCAGTTCAGCCCACCACAGCCATCACCTTGATGAAGGCTCTGGAGCCATACAATCCCTGGTTCTATGAGGAAATTGTTCAGGCTCTGAATGTGGATGTCATGGCTGATCTTGCGAAGAAGACTCACATCCCCATTGCTACAGGTGAGCGGATCTTCACGAAGTGGGGATTCAAAGAGATTCTGGAGAAGCGTGCTGCAATGATTCTTCAGCCTGACATCTGTTATGCAGGTGGTATTACTGAGCTGAAAATTATTGCAGGAATGGCGGAGGCCTATTATGCTCCTCTGGCTCCCCACAATCCGCAAGGACCCTGCTCACTGGCTGCCAGTTTACAATTGGCCGCATCGATTCCCAACTTCCTGATTCAGGAGCGTGGGGATAATGAGTATTCCGACCTGCTAGCCAAACCGCTGCCTCCTGTGAAGGATGGTTACCGTCCTCTGCTGACAGAACCCGGTCTGGGCATTACGATAGACGAAGAAAAGCTGAAAGCCCAGGTGGGTGAGCCCAGAGCTTATGAAACAAGGTTTGATCCGGATGATGGATCGGTTGTGGATTGGTAATAATTTTCTATTAATTGAGAAGGCGAATCGGACATCCGGTTCGCCTTTTTTTATTTAGGAGTACCTCCGGGGTAATAGTTCTAGATAGAAAAATCAAGTATTGTCTCTATAATAGGCACCAGTTGTTAGTCCGATATAGCGATATAGTCGATGACTTGGTATTTTTTTGCATTGTTCTGTTTGACATTTGTAACAGTAAGTGGTGCTGATGTTGTTCTCAAACCCACTCAATACATTACAGATGAATGGACTCTTGCAGATGGATTTCCGGAAGAGACCGTCATGGCTATCGACAGAGAACCCAATGGATATCTCTGGATAGGAACGGCCAATAGCCTCATTCGTTTTGATGGGCAGGAAGTCCACGCCATTTATCCCTCGGATCCACAGTCAACGATCTGGTCGATCAGCAGAAATCTTCAAAATGAAATATTTGTGACAACCAACAAACAAGGTGTTCTGAAGTTAGAGAAGAATCAGCTGATCCCGGTATGGAAATATGATCTGGGCAGAAAGTCAATTCCTTTTCTCCGTCACGATCACAAGGGCACTGGCGTAGTGCTGGATGGTCATCAGATATTTCGCGAAAAACAGGATGGTACATACCAGCTTTGGCAGGAATTGCCTGAACTTGGAAAGTATTTTGTGGAAATAGCGCCTGGTGTATGGGCCATTGCAACAGGATCACTCAATCTTCTGGTTCTGGATACGAATACCCGGAAGACGACTTCATACCCGATTTATGCAGAGCCCCATGCTATTGCCTTCCAACCTGGTCAGGGCCTTTATATAGGAACGGAGGAAGGGCTTCTCTTTTTTTCAGTGATAGAAGGGACAGTCAAGCAGGCTGGACGATATCAGAAAATGGGAGCTGTCCACCATCTTACTTTTGATAACAGGGCTAATCTCTGGATTGGTGGCGCAAGTAATCTTTATTTAAAGGATCATGAGAACTTCCATCCTTTTCGCCTAGTGACAAATCGGCATGAAGAATATATCCAGAATATTCTTTCCAATCTGAATGCAGATGAAGAAGGAAATATCTGGGTCTCTTACACAAATGGA
Organism: Bryobacteraceae bacterium; assembly: GCA_037190045.1. Taxonomy (GTDB): domain Bacteria; phylum Acidobacteriota; class Terriglobia; order Bryobacterales; family Bryobacteraceae; genus JAPKYZ01. The sequence continues at coordinate 127,868 of JBBCIQ010000006.1, forward strand.
TCATTACTGCGGATTCGGATTCCCCGATTTCCCACATGGTCTGCAACAGAGGGTTTGCCGGGTACATCCTTGCGTGCCAGTTGGGCTGACGGAAAGGGAGGCGCCTGGGTTTGTACTCGGGAAGGGATAGCCCATATCAATCATCAGGGATCGATCAGAAAAGTTGAAGGTCCATGGGAAAAAATGCATCCTGAAGATCTTCTCATGGATGATTCCGGATATCTCTGGATTATTGGGGATAACTCCGTATATCGCATTGATTCCAGAAATATGCATGGGCAGTTTATCTCTACTCCGGTTCCCGTGGGGCATTGGGCACTTTTGTTCAAGGGAAGAAAAAATGAGATCAGGATCGGTGACTCCGCAGGAAGTATCTATCAATGGAATGGGAGCGGGTGGACTGACGAAAAGATTGAGGGTGTTCCGGAGTCAAAAGGGTTTCGCAGTATGGTTGAAGATCATCACGGAAATCTCTTTCTGACGGTACGCGGACATGGTTTTTACAGGATTGAAAATCGTCTTGCTGTTCCTGTGAGTCCAAATCAGGAAATATCAAGAAAGGTTCACAGCATCTACATTGATGAAAGAAATCAAATATGGATGGGATTGGATGGAGCCGGTGTTGGACGGCTGAATGGATCAGAAATTCAGCACTTTGACTTTGATCCGCAGATCCAGACAAATTCAGCTTTTTATACTGCGGCGGATCAGTCCGGCTTTCTGTGGTTTGGTTTGCGTAGTGGTTTGATGCGGGTCAATAAAGATCATCTGGAAGCATACTTTGATGGTATCCGGCCTGATTTTGAATATAGGATTTACCGTGCGGATAACGGTCTGAGAAGCGGAAATTTCGGAGTGGCTCGCCGAACTGCTCAGAATATTTCTTCCAAGATTCTCTGGCTGCCTCACTTGCGTGGGTTGATGCGTATAGATTCTGAAAATCTGTTTTTCCACTATACAAAACCACCTATTCATATCCAGGGAGTCCGTGCCGATGAAGTGCCGCTTCAGATCAGCTCAGGGGTTGTTCAAATTCCTCCTGCAACTGAGCGAATTCATGTTGATTTTCATGCCATCTTTCTGCCTGAACCACTCATGGTTCAGTATCAGCATCAACTCACTGGATTCCAGTCCAGTTGGATTGGACCTCACTACGAAAGAGGAGCAACTTTTACCAAAGTCCCTCCCGGAGATTTTTTACTTCAGGTAAAGGCATCCAACAGTGACGGTGTCTGGAACGATGAGATCGCCAGTATTGAACTAAAAGTGCTGCCAGCTTTTTATGAGACACGGCTCTTTCAGGTTGTCGTTGGATTAATGGTTGTTGGAATGGTTTACAGTGCAGTCTATCTTCGGTTACGAAAACTCAGAAGAGATAAACAGATTCTGGAAAAACGTGTTGAGGAGCGAACACATGAACTAAAAGAAGCGAAGGATATTGCAGAAAAAGCAGTTCTCGTGAAATCCGAGTTTCTTGCCACGATGAGTCATGAAATTCGGACTCCTCTGCATGGGATTCTGGGCACATTAGAACTATTGGAAAGTTGTCATCTGGCTGGGGAACAGAAAGAGTATGTCAGCACTGCCCGTCGATCAGGTGGGTCTCTACTGGAGTTGTTAAATGATGTTCTGGATCTCTCGCGGTTGGAAGCAGATCAGATGGTGCTGAGGCCGGAAATATTCCAGGTAAGGACTTTTCTTCATGAACTGATTGCTGCGTTTCGACACGCAGCGGTTGTCAAGGGTTTGTCGGTACAGCTGAATATTGATGCGGAAGTCCCACGATTTCTGATGGGCGACGTTGCACGACTCCGTCAGATTCTGAGTAATCTCATCGGGAACTCCATTAAGTTTACAGATCAGGGTTCTGTCGAGATGTTTGCCGATTCCAAACATATTGAAGAAGATCTTTACCGGATCCGTTTTCGGGTGAAAGATACTGGAATGGGAATTGATCCACAGAAATTTGACAGCCTGTTTAAACCGTTCTCACAGGTGGATACATCCAGTAAGCGTCGCTATAGTGGTACAGGCTTGGGCCTTGCTATCTCTCAGCGACTGGCCGAAAAAATGGATGGAAAACTTTCGGTACAGAGTGAAGTGGGAAAGGGGGCTGAGTTTTTATTTGAGGTTGTTCTGCCAATAGGAGAGACTCCGAAAGCTTTACCCACTCTTGACCCTGATGAGAAGGTCTCACTTCTTAATGGTCGTATCCTTCTGGTGGAGGATAACAAGGTCAACCAGTTGGTCGCATCACGGATGTTGAGTCAACTCGGTTGCAGTGTACAAATTGCATCGGATGGAATTGAAGGTGTTCAGCGTTCTGAAGAAAAACCTTACGACGTGATCCTGATGGATAGTCATATGCCTGGAGCCAGTGGAATTGAGGCAACACAACAGATTCGACTCGGGCATGGCCCCAACAAGGAGACCCCCATCATTGGCCTTTCAGCCAGCTCTTTTCCGGAAGAGAGAGCAGCTTGCCTTGCTTCCGGAATGAATGGATTTCTGGCAAAACCGTATAGCCTGATCCAGTTACAATCAATGCTCGCTGAGTATATGGTTTCCGTGGAAAATAAAGACGTTTAACTGTTTTGTTGTTCCAGTTTGACACCTTCCCATCGAGCGACCACAGCACTTGCAAGACAATTGCCCAGTAGATTTACACTGGTGCGTGCCATATCCATGAATGCATCAACTCCCAGAATGAGATTGACGCCTTCCATGGGTAAATTGAAGTTGGATACTGTGGCTGTCAGGATCACCAGACTGGCTCGTGGTACTGCTGCAACTCCTTTGGATGTCAGCATCAGTGTCAGCATCATGAATAACTGTGTCGAGAGAGACAATTCAATTCCTGCTGCCTGCGCCACAAAGACACTGGCCAGTGCGAGATAAAGCGTTGATCCGTCCAGATTGAAGCTGTATCCCAGTGGAAGAACAAAATTCACAATATGCTTGGGGACGCCAAATCGTTCCATGTTCTCCAGCGCCTTAGGCAGTGCCGCTTCACTGGATGCTGTAGAGAAGGCAAGAACGAACGGTTCCTTCACTGCAGCAATAAATGGCTTCAACGGGATTCGTGCGATGAGGACGACTGCACCCAGAACGAAGACGATAAAAATAATCAGTGCAAGATAAAGAGTGCCGACCAGTTTTGCCAGACCCATCAATGATCCAATCCCGTTTTTTCCCACTGTGACAGCGATAGCTGCTCCTGCTCCCAGCGGAGCAAGATAGATCACATACTCCGTGTACTTAAACATGATCTCCATCAGGGATTCGCAGAACTTCACCATGGGGCTGGCTTTCTCTCCCAATGCAGTACAGGCGATTCCAAACATCACACTGAAGACCACAATCTGGAGCACATCCCCATTCGCCATGGATTCGATCACACTTCGGGGAAACATCTTTTCCATGGTTTCTGCGAAGGTCAAGGTGGTGGTGGAGAGGGAACTGTTGACTCCTGCTGTGCTTGATACAGCAACACCATCACCAGGTCGGAAAATATTTACCATAGCTAGCCCAATCAGTAGAGCTAATGAGGTGGCGACGATGAAATATGACATGGCCTTGGCGCCAATGCGGCCCATGGTGCTGACATTGCCGGATTTCGCGATGCCATAGACCAGAGAGGCAAAGATCAGCGGAGCAATGATGGATTTGATCAGCCGGATAAAGATATTTGAGATCCATTGCAAACCCACTGAAAACTCTGGTGCGACCACTCCCAGAATGATGCCGAGGATGGTGGCAATGATGATCCAGCCAGTCAGCGAAATTCTTTTCATCGTTCTCCCCATTTCAGCTTTTCGCGAAGGACATCAAAGAACATCAGCATAGGAGGACGGATCAGTTGCACAGAGAAACGGGACAATCGGCAAAGTACATGATCCCCTTTCTGCAAGGGTTCGCCTACCTGGCCATCCACTGTCAGCATTGCATCGTGGTCTGAAGCCAGATTGTGAAGATCGATGGTAAAAGAATCCGGCAGAATCACCGGACGGTTGGTGAGTGTGTGGGGACAGATTGGCGTCAGTGAAAAACAGGAGACCGAAGGGAAGAGGATAGGTCCTCCCGCTGAGAGTGAATAAGCCGTCGATCCGGTAGGTGTAGAAAGGATAAGTCCATCTGACTTGTAACGGCAGACAAAGTGCTTCTCTACCCGAGCTTCCACATCAATCATACGGGCCAGTGATGCTTTTGTGATGACAACATCGTTCAGCGCCTGATAGGTGGAGACAGTCTTGTCGCCGCGCTGCAGTTCGCATTCAATCATCCGACGAACACCGATCCTGTGTTCCCCTGCCAGGGCGAGTTCCAGTTCCGGATAGAGCCGGTCCACGGTAATCGCAGTCAAAAAGCCGAGTCCGCCAAGGTTTACTGCAAAGAGCGGGATTTCACGTCCCTCCACTGCACGTGCAGCTGATAGCAGTGTTCCGTCCCCTCCCAGCACAATGATGAACTGGGCACCATCCGGCACCTGTTTGCGCGGGATGCCCAGAAGCGCATCACTGTAACGAGCTGTTTCCAGATCACAGCGGATTTCGATATTTCGATCCAGAAGCCATCTGCACAGTTCGGGGACAACTGTATAAGCCTGAGGCGCATCCGGCTTGGAAATGATACCGACAGTTTTAATGCTGTCCATAAAGGAGAAACTCTTTATTGCCTTCCGCGCCTGTGATGGGGGATTCAATGATATCTACCCTAAACCCTGCATCCTCCACAACCCGGCGAATTTTTGTACAAACTTCTTCATGAAGTAGAGGGTCACGCACAATGCCACCCTTTCCCACATGCTCTCTGCCGACTTCAAACTGCGGCTTCACCAGAATTACCATTTGACCATTCGGTTGAAGGATTTTGGTGATTGCGGGCAGAATCAGGGTCACGGATATAAAAGACACGTCCATGACGATCAGCGAAATAGGGTCTTCCAGCATGTCCACCGTCAGTGTTCGCGCATTGGTATGGTCATGGACACATACCCGTGGATCAGTCTGAATTTTCCAGTCCAGTTGTGATGGACCTACATCTACTGTATGGACCCGGATTGCGCCACGTTGCAAAAGGCAATCGGTAAAGCCACCTGTGGAAGCGCCGACATCCAGACAGATACGTCCTGCCGGATCAATTTGCCAGTGGTCCAGTGCCCGTTCCAGCTTGAAACCACCACGGCTCACGAAAGGCAACTGTCCCATGACGTGGATATTTGCATCTTCCGGGTAACTGTGACCTGATTTCAATGCCTTCTGCTGGTCTACCAGTACCTGACCGGCAAGGATCAGTGCCTGCGCTTTTTCACGGGAAGGGGCAAGACCCCGATCCACCAGAATCTGGTCCAGCCGCCGTTTCATCGATCAGGTATTCCGGTGAACAATCTTGTCTGCAATGCGACGAAGTTCATCGGCGCGATGATCAAAAGACTTCAGGGAATCATGGGCTGCGTGCAACTCAGCCTCTGCCATTTGCCGGGATCGCTCCAGCCCGTAGACTGCCGGGAAGGTGATCTTTTTCTGTTCTGCGTCCTTGCCCGCTGTCTTGCCCAGAACTTCCGTGGAGGATTCCACATCCAGGACATCATCCACAATCTGGAACGCCAGCCCGATATGTTCTCCATAACTGCTGAGAGATTCGAGTTGCTCATGCGTGGCTCCGGCAAAGATGGCACCGATCCGCACACTTGCTCGCAGCAAGGCTCCGGTTTTGGCCCGGTGGATCTGGTCTAGCAGAACTGCGTCGGGTTCTTTCCCTTCGCCCTCAATATCGTGTACCTGTCCGCCGATCATGCCGCCCACCGTACCGGATGCCATCGCCAGTTCCACTACCAGCCGGGCGCGGGTTTTATCATCTGCATGCTGAAGGCTGCCCAGAACCTGAAATGCAAGAGTACAGAGTGCATCTCCGGCCAGAATGGCGATCGCATTTCCGTATACCTTGTGACACGTAGGACGACCGCGTCGAAAATCGTCATTGTCCATGTCCGGCAGATCATCATGGATGAGCGAATAAGTATGGATCATCTCCAGGGCGCTTGCTGCATCCTCAATCCCCTGGGGATTGGAATGAACAGCATGGGCGGCAGCAATTGCCAGGAATGGACGGATTCGTTTGCCCCCTGCAAAGAGGCTGTAGCGGATTGCCTCATGGATGGTGACTGGTTCTGTTGCTGCAGAGGGAACCAATCTGTCCAGCGCGATCTCCACGCGCTCTAATTGTTCTTGCATCATTTGAAATGCTCGGCTTCGAGGGAATTACCCTTCTTTATCAGGATTTCCACCCGAGATTCTGCATCTTCCAGTTGCTTCCGGCAGGCTGTCGAAACGGACATACCTTCCTCAAACAGTTTCAGTGCCTTTTCGAGCGGGACTTCGCCGTTTTCGAGTTGATTGACGATCTCTTCGAGCTTCTCCAGTCCTTTTTCGAAGGGAAGGGAGGTGCTGGGTTCCTCTGCCATGTGATTCCTGTTTTAGCATGCTCACCTCATCGGATGAGAGTTCTCTCCATTGTCCAATGTGCAAGCCGTTGATAGACAATGGGCCAATCTCCGTTCGTACCAGCTTGAGCACCCGGCTCCCGATCGCTTCAATCATTCTCCGGACCTGACGGTTTCTGCCTTCTGTAATCGAGAGTTCAAGGAAACTCTTGGTTTCTGAATCCCGCAGACGCTTTACCTGGGCAGGGCGGGTAGGGCCATCCTCCAGTTCAATTCCATTTTGAAGCCGTGAGATCGATTCCTCATCAACAATGGAGGCACATTTGACAAGATAGGTTTTGGGTTGATGGAAAGCCGGGTTAGTCAGGTATTCCGACAGCTGGGTGTCATTCGTCAGAATCAGAAGTCCGCTGGTGTCCTGGTCCAGACGACCGACCGGTGACACAAACTGGTGGAGGTCCTGCAGCAGATCGTAAACCGTCGGGCGTCCTTCCGGATCTTTGTAGGAAGTGATATAGCCTTTGGGCTTGTATAACAGGATGTAGAGCCTTGTTTTTGATTCCAGAGGCTTTTCATCAAACAAAATCCTGTCTGTCAGAGGATCAATCCACTGGTCCGGGTTCTCAACAATTTTTCCGTTGACCTGTACCCTGCGGGCATGAATCCAGCTGCGAGCTTCCTTGCGAGATCCAAATCCAGCCTTGGAAAGGACACGTTCCAGAGTTTTTTTATGTTGAATATCCGGGAGACTCATAGACGACGGACTGGTCATATATATCTTCAGATTTTTCCGAAGAGATCACAATATGCGGAGGTGAATCTCTGAAGCCGGGGGAAATCAGAGAAAACACAGGCAGGGAATTAAATGAGCCCGGATGCAGTAATGAAGTATGATCCTGTGGAACCTGGATGGTGAAAGTCGGATCTGGCATCTACCGACCACAGTTCCAGAAGAAGATTCTTATCCGTGGGAGTAGGCAATTGCTGACTCTGCGGGGAAGAAATGCTCCACGTAGAGGAGTGGAGATGAAGGAACTTACCATCATCGAGGATGGAGCACTGCTGATCCGGGACGGAATCATTCAGGAAGTCGGGCCTACCCGGCGGATCGAAAGGCTGGCTGAAGCTCGCGATGCCATCGTCGTGGAAGCGTCAGGAAAAGTGGTGATGCCCTGTTTTGTGGATAGTTATACACAGCTTCTGAACAGCTTTGAAGGCAGTACCCGATCCTGGAGCCGATCTCGCAGAGAGAATGAAGTAAGGGAGCGATTGCAGTGGTTTGTTCGCCATGGAACTGCCACACTGGAAACAAGAGTCCGTGAATATAAAGAACTCAGGATTCTGAAACATCTTCACCTTTGTGGCCTGCAAGTTATTCCAACTCTTTCTGTCCAGTCCGGACAGGAAGTTCGTTTCCTGAAAGACTGGAGTCCCCGGATTCGCCTCGGGGATTGGGGGCCGAGTTTTTTTCCTGACCTTGATGTGGATTATCTGATCCAGCAGAAGCAGGAGGGAGTGTCTATTCATCTACATGGAGGTGCTACGGATGAAGTCGCGTTGCGGTCAGGTGTATTTACATGGACACAGCCCGAGATCCGTTCTGACCAGTCATCCGCTCTGGCCGCATCCTCTGTGATTCCCGTCATTCTTCCTATTCTGAGTTACCAGGGCATTCAGGGAAATGATCTTGCCCGCACCTTGATTGACCAGGAGGGGACGCTGGCTCTTGCCAGCGGTTTCAATGGAGGTCCATATCGAACACTCAGCATGCCAATGGTGATCAGTCTGGCCTGCTCACGCCTTCGGATGACGGAAGCGGAATCCATCGTGGCTTCCACAATCAATGGGGCCTGCGCGTTAGGTTTGTCGCGGAAGACAGGCTCACTGGAGACAGGAAAGGATGCGGATCTGGTCATGCTGAATATTGCGGACTACCGTGAGCTGGCAGGAAATGTGGGAATGAATCAGGTTGTTTTCACCATGAAACGGGGAAAGATCCTGTTCAATGAAATGAGGGAACGTATCTGGAATGATTGAGGCTGTACCAAACTTTTCTGAAGCCGTCCGAAGTGACGTGATTGATTCTCTGGTGGCTGTTGCCTCGTCTGTGCCGGGTGTGTACCTGTTGGACCAGACCTCAGATCACGATCATAACCGGACAGTTCTGACATTAGCGGGAGAGGCAGAAGTCATCCAACATGTGGCAGTGCTTCTGATCGGTGAGGCAGCCCAGCGCATTGACCTGCGCACGCATGCAGGAGTCCACCCCAGAATGGGAGCCTGCGATGTCATGCCGTTCGTACCGTTGAAAGGTTCTGATATGGAAGAATGCGTTCGTGTCGCCCATTCAGTGGGAAAGGAAGTCTGGCAGAGGTTTGGAGTTCCGGCCTTTTTCTATGAGGAAGCGGCATTGAGTCGGGATCGAAAACGGCTGGAAGAAGTGCGCCGGGGCGGCTTTGAAGGAACCCGACTCATACCCGACATTGGAAATCAGCTCCATCTATCGGCAGGAGCAACCATCATTGGAGCCCGGAAGTTTCTCATTGCCTACAACATCAACCTGGCTACCCGGGATCTCCACCTGGCGCAGGAAATTGCCCGAAAAATTCGGACATCGTCCGGCGGTTTTCCGGCCGTGAAAGCTCTCGGGCTGGAGTTACAATCCCGGAATCAGGTGCAGGTTTCGATGAATCTGACGGACTATGAGATCACACCCATCGATGCCGTTTACCGTGCCGTTGAGCAACTGGCACAAGCTGCCGGAGTTGCAATTGCGGGAAGTGAACTAATCGGGCTGATTCCCCGAAAAGCCTTACCTGAAATTGACGTCCGGTGGGAGAAATTTGATCCTTCGATGGTGCTGGAAAATCGTCTGGAAGCCGCAATTGCCAAACGTCCTTTAAACTAAAAGTAACAGTGCTGGTTACGATTCAGACCTCCCCTCAAAAACGACCTGAATGGCTTCGTGCGCCTGCACCTGTGGGTGATAACTACCGGGACCTTAAAGATCTTGTTTCGCGGCTGAATCTCCATACGGTATGTGAGTCCGCAGCATGCCCCAATATTGGGGACTGCTGGAATCGAAAGACTGCCACTTTCATGATTCTGGGGAACTTTTGTACTCGCCGGTGTGGTTTCTGTGCGGTGCAGAAGGGTGCTCCGCTGGAAGTGGATTGGGATGAACCCCGGCGTGTAGCAGAAGCTGTCCAGCATATGGGGTTGAAATTTGCCGTGATTACCAGCGTGAACCGGGATGACCAGAAAGATGGCGGAGCGACTCTCTTTGCCATGACGATCCGTGCCATCCGCGAGAAAGTTCCCGGCTGTGGCGTGGAAGTTCTCGTTCCTGATTTTCAGGGATCTCATTCCGCAATGGACATTGTGCTGGAGGCCGCGCCGGATGTCCTGAATCACAACATCGAGACAGTTCCCCGTTTGTACAAGCAGGTTCGTATGGGAGCGCGTTTTGAGCGGTCTCTTGAAATGCTGCAGTATGCAAAGTCCCAGCGCCCGGACATCCCTACCAAATCTGGCATCATGCTGGGGCTGGGTGAGACGCTGGATGAAGTCAAGCGCACTATGGACGACATGCGTGCGCATGATATCGACATCGTGACGCTTGGACAGTACCTCCGGCCGTCTGCCAAACACCTTCCAATCATTCGCTATGTCCCGGTAGCTGAATTTGCCGAGCTGAAGCAGTATGGAATCGATCTTGGATTTCGCCACGTTGAAGCAGGACCGCTGGTGAGAAGTTCCTATCATGCCGATGAAGCCGTCGGCCAACCGATCGAGTGCTGAGAAGTTCCGATGGATGACCTGCGGGCGCAGCTGGATTCTCTTCGTGCCCGGATCCGGAAGATTGAGAACAGACGCTCTGATTCCGCGGTGGAAGAAGATCAGCTGTTCGGGACTGAGGTTACTACGCCGCTGGGCAAGCATCTGGAAATCGAGGAAGAGCAGGAGCGGCACGGGGATTTCCATTTTTCCCGCCTGGAGGAGTTACCACAAGAAGCATTTGCCGGTCTGACCGACGGACTTCTTGCACAGAGTGATCCTTTCCGGATGGCATTCCTGGATACCGAAACCACAGGACTGGCCGGAGGTTCAGGCACCGTTGCATTTCTGGTCGGGATCGGTCGGTTGACGAACCGGGGTTTTCTTGTCCGTCAATATGTCATGCGGGATTTCGAAGAAGAAGCCAGCATGCTCCACGCCATCGCAGAAGACCTGAAAGGGTTTGATGTGATGGTCACCTACAACGGAAAATCCTACGATGAACCGCTGCTGGCCACTCGGTACACTCTTTCCCGGATTCGTCCTCCGTTTGGGCGGATGGAACACCTTGATCTTCTGCACGGGGCTCGTCGTCTCTGGAAGCTCAGGTTCGAATCCTGCCGTCTGGTTGCTCTGGAAAATGAGATCCTTGGATTCTCCAGGGAAGGGGATGTGCCGGGATCACTGATTCCCCAGGTCTATTTTGATTTTCTCCGTACCCGTCGGAGCCATGCTCTCCGTGGCGTTCTGCGCCACAACGCACTGGATATCCTGACATTGGCTGCCCTCACTGCCATTCTGCCGGAGCGGTATGCAAAAACAGAATCCGTCAGGCATGCCGCAGAGATGGTTGGACTGGGCCGATGGATGGTCCGGCGTGGAGAGAAGGAAGAGGCGGTCAGATTGTTTGAACAGGCGATCCGGAGGACCGAGTTCGATCAATTGCCGGATTCACGCCGCCGGGATGTGTTTCTGGAACTGACCAAGCATTACGAGCATCGCCAGAATGATGTCGAAAAAGCATTAAATATGGCTATGGAAGTGATTGCAATTGAAGAGAATGAAGAGCATCGGCGCCGGGTTGCCCGTCTTCGACGAAAACTCAATCAGTCTCTATTAAGTTGAGTCGTCATTGAGTGGAATCTTCTGAGGCTTCAAGAACCTGTGTTCCGGGCGGTGGTGTGAATCGGAACTGATCATTCTGGATATTCACATTTCTCTGCTGATTGCGGAAGGAAAACTCCATTACGGATGAATCCTGACCTGTAACCTTTACATGATCAATGATGCCCGAACTCGATGCAATAAAACGAACTTCCCTGTACGGTGCCTTATTGGATTTGGGAATTCCGACGATTTCTTCACCTTCTTCCCGAACTTCTTTAAACAGCTTTTTGAAGTCGAGTTTTCCCAGAAGAAAAGCGAGAGGTGCACGCAGATCCTCTGACTCCTTCACCTTGCTGTATTCAGCCCGGTTTGCGGAAGGCTGATAGAACCAGATCATTTTTCCATCGGTGACAAACACGTTGCCGTTGTCATACTCCCAGCGCATCCTTCCCGGCTTACGGAGGACCAGTCTACCGGACTCTACGCGTTTTCTTCCGCTGGCTTGGTAGGTCTGGGTGAAGTCCAGAGAAAGTGTAGGTGTGGAGTTGTAGTGACTCTCAATCGCCTTGGGGTTCAGTGCAATCAGGAGCAGGAGTTCAATCATCATGAAGCAAATCTCTATGGAGCTAATCTCTGGAGAGTCCAGGCATTCCCGGACTTCTTATACTGTAGACGGTCATGCAGCCGATTGGATCTGCCCTGCCAGAACTCAATTACTTGCGGAATCACCCGATAGCCACCCCAGTGTTCAGGGAGGGGAATTTCCCGATCCTGATACTGCTGTTCCAACGCTGCAAACTGATTTTCCACCGCTGTCCTGTCCGGAACGATGTGTGACTGAGGAGATGCCCAGGTGCCGAGCTGGCTTCCGCGGGGGCGAGACTGGAAGTATTCCTGGCTCTCGGTCCGGGAGACACGTTCCACACTTCCACTGATGCGAACCTGCCGTTCCAACTCTTTCCAGTGGAAGCAGAGCGAGGCATGCGGATTCTCTTTGAGTTCCTGCCCCTTCTGGCTGTTGTAATTCGTGTAGAAGACAAATCCTTGGTCCACTCCTTTAAGCAGAACCATACGAACGGAAGGAATTCCTTCTGCTGTGGCTGTGGCCAGGGCCATTGAGTTGACCTCACGGATCTCGGCCTGTTCCGCTTGCCGGAACCATTCATGGAAGAGATCGAGTGGATCATCAGGAACCATCGATTCCAGGAGTTGCCCCTGATCATAGTTTTCGCGCAGTGATGCAATCGAGCTCCCGGAATTTCGCAGACGATTCAGCCATTCAGAAGGGATGACCGTTTTTCCCTGATTTCCATAACCCAGTCGAACACCGGGTTTAATCCGTCCATGGAAGTCAGAGCCTCCGGTTGCCATCAGGCCATACTTGACGGCAAGAGCGGAATACCGTGCAATATCCTCCGGTGAATGATCGGTATGGATCACTTCAATGGCATTCAGTCCGGCTTCCTGTAATTTTTGAAGAAATACTTCTTCCTGAGCATGGGTAAAGTGATACCGGATAAGATGGGCTACCGATGCGACGGCTCCTGCCTTGCGCAAACGGCCAACGACATCCTCAGTGGCTGGATCATCCATATCCACAAATGCAACGGCATTCTCTCCCAGAAAGCGATCAAACGCATCCTGGATTGAAGAGGCATATCTCTTTTGAATCAATAACTGAGCGAAGTGCACCCGTCCCGTCACTGTACGTCCGATAGCTTCAGCTTCTTCGAGACGGATATCCATGCCCAGCTCTACCAGACGATGGGCCAGTTCAATGTTTCTCTTCTTCCTGCGTTGCAGCTGTTCTTTGAGCCAGTTGATCAGCCAGTCGGGAGGTGCGGAATGAAGAAAGTAACCCAGGATATGAATCGATTTGCGGTGATGCCGTGAGCTGACTTCAATTCCACGAACCAGATCAATTCCGGCAGCCTGAGCAAAGGGTACTGCTGCATCGTAGCCGGAAAACGTATCGTGATCGGTAATGGCAATCGAACGTAATCCTGCCTGAACAGCAGCTTCGACTAATTCCTGTGGAGAAAAGGAACCATCTGATTCATTGGTATGGGTATGAAGATCGATCAACTGACTCTATTTTAGCGAGCCAGGTCAGGGGATGTCTGAAGGGAGAGGAAGTAAAGTTTCAAATTCGAAAACTTCGCCCGCAGCATGAACAATCAGTGATCCAGACATGCTGGACCTACCGTTCAAGGGATAGAAAATCGCTCCGTCCGTAGACTGGCCGGGCATCAGTTTCGTATTGACGTAGATCACGGCAGATGCAGCAGCAGCAGCTTTCAGGCGTGCCGATCCAACTTCTGCCAGTGCGGCTTGTCTTCTCTTTTCATAGCCGGAAGGAGAGTTGAGCCGTGCCAGGCCATATAACCCCAGTTCATAGGTCTGCACCAGTTTGATCACTTCGCCGCGTCCTGCGCGGTCCAGCATTCGATCGACCACTTGTCGGGGCGGCATGGGTGTCAGAGAGATTCCATCTTTTCGACGGATGATGAAATCTTCTGGCTTGACTGTCCAAGGGATGCTGCTTCCATTGGAAACTGCAACCTGAAGTACTTCATAGTTTTTCAGGTTTGTCGGAAGCGACGTAAACATGACGGTCAGACCATTTTTTGTCAGAGTCTGATAACGAAGTCCATTCTGCTCAAATTCAATCACCTGAGCATGCAGGGTTGCACAAATAGTTGAAAAAAACAGTGTGCACACCAGCGGAAGTGACTTCATATCTTCATCATAAACTGTTGACGTGAAATTAGTTACTGATTGAATAGACGGCTGAAATACTCTCTGGTTTGGGTTTGAATCGTCTTTACGGCTGATTTCAGAGACTGGCTTCTGTATTCATCCGGAATCCATCGGGCAGCCATTATGGTCAGTTCATTCAGTCGTGCTGAGGAGGCAGGAAGGTTTCCCGCAGATTGCCCCATTTGCAGCCGGATTCCATGATCGATTGCCCGGTAAAACGTGGCGGCTTTATGCAGGAAGTCAGCATCGATGGCATTCAGGTGTCCCATCTGCTCGACAATATCGATGCGTTCCGGAGTATTCAGAGCTTTATAGAAAATTCCGGCTCCTTTGAGTCGCAGATACATCAGGGCAAAATCGATGTCATAGTAACCGCCTTTACCCGCTTTCAGCTGGTTGGCGGGCCCCTGTTCTTTTTCCAGACGAGTTCGCATTTCCAGAAGCTGTGTGCGTGATCGGCCACTTTGTCCGTAGCGACGCCAGTCGATTTTCTGAAGATCAGTGAGAAACCGGGTGGCTGTTTCGGGATCGCCTGCAATGGTACGGGCCTTCATATAAGAGATTCCTTCCCAGGCTTCGGCACGGTTTTCGAAGTAGTCCTTGAATCCCTGTTCTGTCTGGACCAGTTGCCCATCCCGGCCTCCTGGACGAAGACGCGTATCGACAGCGATGAGTGTTCCCTCACCTGTGTAAGCGGTCAGAATGTCGATCAACCTTTCTGCCACATCAGTCCAGAATCCAAGTTCCTGCTGATCTTCATCTGGTAAAACAAATACCAGATCGGCATCAGAACCGAGATCAAATTCAAGCATTCCCAAACGTCCCAATGCCACCACCATCATCTGGCAGGAAGGTAGATAATCCTGAGTTTTCGGTGTGTGTGCGGACTGAACCTGATGGATTGCCATGCGGTATGCAGCGCTGATCACGGCATCTGCAAGTGCAGAAGTGTCCCGCAAGGTCTCAAAAATAGGTTGCCCGAGACAGAGACTCTGAGCAAGGATACGAAACATCTCACGGCGGAACTCTTTCCGAAGAATCCGCTCATCAGTGATTTGCTGAAAATGATCTATCGTTCTTTTTTCATTCTTCAGGTCGATCAGATCAAGGACGGATTTCGGATCACGATTCAGGGCATTGGACATCCAGGGACTGATCTGAAAAATGGTCAGCAGGGAACTGGCAGCATCAGCATCGTCATTGATCTTCTTCAGCCAGTCGGGGTATTGCTGCAATCGCTCCAGAAATAATTCAAAGGCAGGAGATCGTTGAGAAGCATGATGGTGCTGGATTTGTTGTGCCAATACCGGAGCTGCGTGATCAAGAAATCGGATGAGATTGCTGGAAAGAGGTCTAGGGATCTCATCTGGTTCTGATGATTCCGTTACTGGAGACGGATCTTCATAGATTCCGTAGTAGATCGGCTTCTGGGCATGGATAACCCGTTCATAAAGTTGCTGAACACGTTCCAGATGATGATTCAAAATCCGGATCAGTGTTTCATGCCCCCGTGCATTTTCCATCTCATCCGCAGGCATTTTGTGGCTTAAGGCTGAAAGCTCCTCCGGTCTGGACGGGAGCGTGTGAGTTTGCCGGTCATCTTCTATCTGGAGACGATGTTCCAGATGTCGCAAAAATTCATAAGCTGACGTCAGATTGGAGTATTCGGAAGGAGAGAGAAGCTCCTTATCGAGTAATCGGGAGAGAGCGAGCAGTGTTCCGCCATTTCTGACCCATGGTTCGCGTCCTCCATGAAGCCTTTGCAGGCATTGCACCAGGAATTCGATATCCCGGATTCCGCCCGGCATCAGCTTGATGTCAAAGGCGGAGATCTTTCCCCTTTTTTGTGCTGCCTGTTCATGGATCCGCAATCTTCCCTCAGTGACGGATTCAACAGTCGAAAAGTCAAGCGTTGTGGAATAGATAAGAGGCTGAACAAAGCGGAGCAGGGAATCACCCGGTGACCGATCACCCGCAACTGTACGTGCCTTGATAAGCATCTGGAGTTCCCAGTCCCGTGCTCGATGTCGATAATACTGCATCGCACTTTCCAGTGAGATTGCTACTTCTCCAAGTCTTCCTTCCGGACGAAGTCTCAGGTCGATGCGGTAGCACTGCCCTTCACTGGTATAGCTGGACAGCAGTGATGTAAATTGATTGACGAACTGGCGAAAGTAATCGAGATTTTCTCCCTCGAAGACAAACAGAAGATCGATATCTGAAGAGTAGTTCAGCTCTCTTCCTCCCAGTTTGCCCAGTGCAATGACTGAGCATTTTCCTGGTGCGAGCCCCAGCTGTTTTTCAATTTGCTCAAAGATTCGGCGATAGCTTGTCTCCAGGATGGCATCAGTCAGATGCGAAATATCATTTGTTGTTTCTGCCAGTGTGGCCTGACCGTTCACATCCCGCAGCAGAATACGAAGTAATTGTTGTTTACGATAGAGAGCAAGCCGGGCTGGAAGATGCTGGGCTTCAACACTATCGGTTGTGAGGATTGCTCTTTCCAGAAAATCCTGTGCGTGGAAGTTTTTCTGAAGTTCCCCGGAAACAATCAGGGACTCAATCCAGTCCGGATGACGCAGTACTTCCATGGTCAGAAATCGACTGTGAGCGAACACAGAAATCAGATTCTGCAAAAAAAGAGGCTCAGTGCTGAATCGATCAAAGGCTTCCTGATGAGAAGTTCTGAACTCCAGTAGAGAGTTCAGCGCTGAATCCGGATCAGCGGAAGCCTGAACCATCTGTCGAATTGAGGTGAATGTAAAGGAAGAAAGTGATTGAGACAGCTGCATCAGTTGAGCTGCCGCTCGTGCAGGATTTCTGAAACCTGCGTTTCCGATTAGTTGCTCCATGTGATTCAGGCAAACTCTTCCAATAGTTCAATGGGATCGTGTGTGCGAATCAGTCCTTCACGAATGACGGAAGCATAGAATCCGGAAAGCCCGTAAAGAGGTGAATCGGTCAATCCCTTTTTAATGGATGAATCATAGAGTGCTTTTTGAATACCCTCTCCATAAGGAGTGAGTTGAGAACACGGTTGGCGCGGCTGTGTGATTTCAACTAAAGCATCTCCGACACGGAATCTTTGTCCGGGCCTGATCCACTGGAAGTCTATTCCCTGAATCGTGAGATTTTCTCCCAGCGCTCCGGGAAACAGAGCCCACCCTTGCTCAACCAGAGTTTGCAAATTCTCTGCAGAAACTAAAAGAAGGGCCTTGAAAGGCCCTCCGTGGAATTTAGTATGTTTTTGCTGATCCCCTTCAAGCCCATTCCGTGTTGCAAATGCCTCAGGAATTGGATATTTGGGAACACCACCTTGTGAGGTTGAAATCTGAATGACTGTGCCACGCACCCATTCAGTGTGACATCACAATTGTTTTTCAGCTATAGGGCATCCTCTCCATGTGCGTTGTTGCGAATGCGGATTGCATCTACTACGTCATAGACAAAGATCTTGCCATCCCCAATGTTGCCGGTATGGGCTCCTGTTGTGAGAACCGATACTATTTCGTTTAATCGGTCATCCGGGACAACAATTTCTATCTTTACTTTGGGAATCAGATTGACGGCATATTCTTTTCCCCGATAGATCTCGGTATGTCCTTTCTGCTGGCCGTGACCATGAACCTCAGTGACTGTCATGCCACTGATGCCGATGCCTTTCAGGGCTTCCTTTACGTCTTCGACTTTGAATGGCTGAATGATAGCTTCAATTTTTTTCATTCGTATCTGGCTCCCTTATGCCTCGAGGTTGTAACCTTCTTCACCATGCTGTGAAAGATCCAGTCCTTCCAGTTCTTCTTTTTCACTCACCCGGACCCCGCAGATCATATCGCAGATTTTCAGGATGATGAATGTCCCGACGATGGCAAAAGCCCAGGCGATTGCAATACCGATTCCCTGATTCAGAATCTGCCCGGAATTTCCATCCACCAGTCCACCCAGACCATCCTCGATTCCGGGATTGACCAGTTTGGTGGCAAAGACACCGGTGAGAAGAGCGCCGAGTGTTCCACCCGCACCATGAACACCAAAGGCATCAAGCGAGTCATCGTATCCGAGTGCTGCTTTAACTTTTACGACCATGTAATAGCAGAAGATTCCACCCAGGAAGCCCATAATCAATGCTGACCCGGGCTTCACAAATCCGGCAGCGGGAGTGATGACAACCAGACCGGAAACAGCACCGGAGATAGCTCCCAGAGCACTTGGCTTGGAGTGCAGCCATTCCATCAGAACCCATCCAATGGATGCTGTCGCAGCTGCAAAATGAGTTGTGACAAAAGCGCTTGAAGCGAGAGGCCCTGAACCCAGAGCGCTGCCAGCATTGAATCCGAACCAGCCCACCCAGAGGATGCAGGCTCCGACAATGCTGAGTACGAGTGAATGGGGTTTCATGGACTCAGTTCCATAGCCACGGCGCTTGCCAATATAGATGGCGCATACCAGAGCTGATACACCAGAGGTAATGTGGACGACTGTACCGCCGGCAAAGTCATAACAGGGGAATGATCCACCGCTGAAGGCGTTCAGCAGTCCACCTTTACCCCACACCATATGTGCCATGGGATAGTAAACGAACAGTGACCACAATACGGTGAACAGACACATGGCGCTGAACTTCATCCGTTCTGCAAAAGCACCTGAAATCAGAGCCGGGGTGATGATGGCGAACATCAGCTGGAACATCATCCACGTCTGTTGCGGGATTGCTGCATAGTCCTCATTGGGCTCGGTGCCAACTCCGTCCAGCATGAAGTAACGCAGATCACCAATGAAAGCGTTGCCTTCACCAAAACACAGCGAGTATCCAATGACTGCCCAGAGCACTGTGGCAATTGCCATCAATGAGAAGCTGTGCATCATTGTGCTGAGCACATTCTTTTTACGAACCAGCCCTCCATAGAAAAGCGCCAGGCCTGGACCTGTCATCATCAGCACTAATGCACAACTTGTCAGAACCCACGCATTATCGGCGGATAATTGTGCAGCTTTAATTGACTCCTCCAACGCTGCTATGGAAGCGGAAGTATCTGTTTGAGCCATTGCTGAAGTAGCAGCTGCAAGGCATGTGAAAACAGACAAGACAGATCTTTTCATGGGTCTCCTGAATTGAGCTATTTAAGTTCGGAGCAAGGAACTGAGTGAAATACACGTCGACTGGGCCGTGTACTGACCCATGATGCCTTTGTCTGTTTAAATCCGGAAGTGAAAATTTTCGATTGACTGCATTGAAACAATTTATGGATATCCCTTTTTGAGAGGTAGCTGGTCAGCAGGGGAAAGCGTTAAGGGGGTGGGTGGGACGATTCCGAAAGATTCTATCTATTGAAGAAGACTGAAAAGACTACCAGCTGATTGACTCAATCAAAGGGCAGAGTATGTTGATTCAGCTGATGCAGTTCATTTGAAGAATTTATTAAACCGTGTAAGTGAAAATTTTCGATTGCCTGCATTGAAACAATTTATTGGCACAAAAAAATGCCTGCTTATAGACTCGGGCAATACTCATGCCTTACACGATAACGGGTAATCTTCAGCGATCATCATTTAAGATTGCATTCATCAGTCAATTGATTCTTCTTACTGGGGTCTGTTTATATGGGCAATCTCCTAGCGCTCAACCCTGGGCAGTGGGACCAGTGCAGGTAAGCGGAACCATTGATGCATATTTCAATTACACTCCTAATCATCCAAGTTCACGTATGTTGCCGTATCGGAACTTCGATGTCAGAACCAACTCTCTCAACTTGAACATGGCGGAACTCAATCTCACCATGGATCCACAGCCATTAGGTTTTACGCTTACTCTTGGGGCAGGCCGTGCGTGGGATCTTTTCAATTTTGCGGATACTGCAAATGGATTTGACAATCTTCGCTATGTTCCACAGGCTTTTATGTCCTATAAGTCCGAAAAGCTGAATGGATTGCAGGTTGATGTGGGAAAGTTTTTCACTAGTGCAGGGGCCGAACTGACGGAAACATACCTAGGTTGGAATTATTCCCGCTCACTTGCTTATGCAAATGGTCCCTATTATCACTTTGGTGTACGAGCCTCAATGCCGATGGGCAGTCACTTTACAGCTGGCGTCCAGTTGGTAAATGGATGGAATAACGTAGAGGACAACAATAGCGGGAAAACAGCTGGTGTCACCACAGCTCTGACCTTCGACAAATTCTCATGGTTTAATACCTACTACGGTGGATCAGAAACTTCTGCGGTGAACAGCGGCTTTCGTCACTTTTACGATACTGTCATCACTTTTGATCCCACGGATAAAATCAGCTTCTACAGTCTGTTTGATTATGGGACGGAGAAGCGGATGATGGGAGGAGGGAGTTATGACTGGATCACGGTTGGAGGAGCAGCTCGCTTCCAGCTAACGGATAAGATTGCCTTCAGTCCCCGTGCGGAATACTACTACGACAAGGATGGCTTCATTACAGGTCAGACCCAAAAGCTGAAGGAAATCACATTGACCGGTGAATATAAAATCACAGACGGATTTCTCTCCAGGCTGGAGTATCGCCGAGATTGGTCAGATCAATATGTCTTCGAACGTGGAATGACGGCAAATGCCACAAAAAATCAGGATACGTTTGTGCTGGGTCTCATTATGAACTTCCCCATGAAAAAATAGCTTTCGCGCTGTGTCTGCAGACCCACGTTGGTCTGTCCTGACACTGACAACTCCCGCAGTTTTCTTCTCTTCCCTGTCTTCTCCCTGTTTCCCGGTTTCTTCCACGTAGATAAATCCGTTTTTGGTGTTTTTGAGAGCCATTATTTGCCTTGAAATTGCCATATGGTTGTTTCTAAATATATATAAATAAAGGATTAAATTGGGAAAATTGATCCATTTGCAATTTGCCCTGTTTATGAGCCCCATAGAATAAAACATTCGACAAAACTGATTGAAAATAAAGCAGCTTGGCTATAATTTAATCATTCCACACGGTGAGAGAATCACAATTCGATATGTAGCAGCGGCAAATGAAACTGCAATTCTGTATATCGTTCTCAACACATATAGTCTCTCGTCTCGTTTTTGGTAAAGGAGCTTGATGTCAAACGAACTTCGTAATTTCCTGGCACTCTCATATGAGGAACTGGAAGATCTGAATCTGGAAGCGAAACAGCAGCGGAAACAGCGTGTTTCTGCCGATGAAATTCGTGAGAAGAGACTGAAATATCTTACAGATGAGAAGCGGATCAAGGCAGTCACTGTACTTTTTAGTGATCTTGAAGGCCGTCTGCACATGCTGGATTACGACAAGAAGTTCCTGGTCAACAGTTGGGACAATCTGACCTTTGACGGATCCTCCATTCGTGGATTTACTGCTCAGAAGGAAAGCGATCTTCGTCTGGCAATGGACTGGGGTGCTTTCTATTGGGCTCCTGCGGATGTGTTTGGTTCCGGTAAGGTTCTGGTCTTCAGTGAAGTGATCGACAAAAATGGCGGACCTTACAGCGGTGACCTTCGTGGTGTTCTGAAGGCTTATGCAAATGAGCATTTTGAGAAGAACGGCTATACTCTCAATGCTGCAAATGAAGTGGAAGGATTTCTCTTTCAGGGAAAGGATGCTGAGCGTCACTTCCATGAAACCAACAAATTTGAATATGTGAACACGGGTGGGTATTACCACTCACTGCCCGGCGATCCACTGCGTGAGTTCATTGACACCAGTGCAGAAGTTCAGCGCGCAATGGGTTTCGAGAACGAGAAGGATCATCCTGAAGTTGCCCCTTCCCAGTTCGAAATCAATTACTCCTATGGAGATGTAGTTTCAGCCGCTGACCAGATTCAGCTTTATAAACTGATTTGCCGTCAGGTGGCGACTCGCATGGGGCTGACTGCCAGCTTCCTTCCAAAACCGGTTGTCGGTGTCAATGGAAATGGAATGCATACAAACGTATCCATCACAAAGGGCGGAAAGAATCTGTTCTGGGATGCGAAGGGCGAAGAAAAGCTCAGCAAGTTTGCATGGCAGTTCATTGATCGGATTCTGACCCACGGAAATGATATCTGTCTTCTGTTGAATGCCAGTGTAAACGCATACCGTCGGCTGGACCCTCATTTTGAAGCACCAAATCAGATCAAGGCATCTGCAACAGATCGTGGATCAATGGTTCGTGTGCCGATCGGCAATGAAAAGTCTTCACGTGTAGAAGTCCGCTCCGTGGGACCTGATGCCAATCCATATATGGTTCTTTATTCTGTCTTCAAGACGGGACTGGACGGACAGATCTCAAAGATCAAAAACCTGCGCCAGGCAGATCGCTATCTGCCAGATAACATCTACACTGCGCTTGAAAACTTCCGTGCTGCAGATTGGACAACCTCTCTTCTGGGTGCAGATGTGAAAGATCGTTATGCAGACCTGAAACAGGCTTCAGCCGATCGGTGCCCCCGGCTTTTGGGATCGTATGTGAAATCACCGGAAGTCCAGTATCATCACGAAGTTTACAATCAGTATCTCTGGAACCAGTTCTAAATCCTCTTCGTTGCTCTCACTTGCCCCGGCCTTGTGCCGGGGCTTTTTTGTTTCTCGTCCAGAAAAAATTACTGACGATACGGAAAGAATTTCTATATTTCTATTGAAAATAATCGATCCTCGTCTGCTAACCATAAGTATTTGTTTTTACTCATTCTTTGGCCCTTCAGTTGCCAATATTGCAATCTGAATGCCCAATCCGCCTGAATCGTTTCTTTCCAGTTGGCGAACTCGTCTGGATGCACTCAAGAATTTACCCCCAGTGATGAAAATCATCTGGCAGTGTGGACCTGGAATTGTCAGTGGAAGTCTGTTCACCCGTCTGCTGGTTGCTCTGCTGCCAATAGCCATGCTGGCAATCGGCAAACAGATCATTGATGCGATTTCTGACCGTACACAAGGACAGCCATTACGCGAAGATTTCTGGTGGCTGGTAGGCGCGGAATTTGGCCTGGCACTCACAGGAGCATTTCTGGGTAGACTGATCGGATTTCTGGATTCGCTTCTTGCAGACCGCTTTGCACGTGATCTCAGTATCCGCATTATGGAGCATGCTTCCCAATTGGATCTTCAGTCTTATGAGGACCCCAGGTTTTACGACACTCTGGAACGCGCCAGAGTTCAGGCGACTGATCGTATCTCTACATTGCAATCAATGGGAACACTGGTGCAGCAGATCATCTCAGCTTTTGTTTTCTGTGCCAGTATTATTCCCTATTCTCCGTGGTTACTGCTGTTTTTCCTCGGAACGATCCCGGCGGTAATTGGGGAAAGTCATTTTGCATTTCTAGGATATTCTCTGGCTTTTGGACAAACCCCGGCACGCAGAAAGCTGGACTATCTCCGGGTATTAGGAGCGAGTAAAGAATCCGCGAAGGAGTTGCGCCTGTTTGGTCTGGCTCAATACTTCTCAAAGACATTTCGGGATATATCCAACAAGATTTATGGGCAGAATGTCGCGTTGGCGAAAAAGAGATTGTGGATTGGAGCATTGCTTGCGATCTTTGCGACAGCAGGGTACTACGGCAGCTATGTGTGGGTAGTTCTCAGTGCTGTTCGCATGGAGATATCCATCGGTACGCTGACATTTCTAGCCGGTGCTATTGCTGGTGCCAATACAAATATCCAGGCCATTTTTGCAACGACAGCAAGCCTCGCAGATCAGGCATTGTTTCTGAAAGATCTTCTGGCTTTCTTTGCAGTCAGGCCGAAGATCACCAATTCTCCGAATGCCATTCCAGCCCCGCGCCCCATTCAGGAAGGTTTCCGGTTTGAAAATGTGTCCTTCCACTATCCGGGGATCCAGCGAGCAGTGTTGCAGAACCTGGATCTTTCCATCAGCCATGGAGAACGGATCGCATTGATTGGAGAGAACGGCCAGGGGAAAACAACAATCGTCAAACTCCTGACACGCCTCTATGATCCGACTCAAGGACGGATTCTGCTGGATGGTGTAGACCTTCGGGATTATGACCATGAAAGTTTATGCCGTGAGATGGGGGTTATCTTTCAGGACTTCATGCGTTATGACATGACTGTTCGGGAGAACATTGCAGTGGGCCGAATTGAACTCACCAATGGACAGTTTGATCCTCGTATTGAAGAAGCTGCTCACAAGAGTCTTGCAGATGAGGTCATTGAACGGCTCCCCCATCGATACGAACAGATTCTGGGCAGGCGTTTCGAAGGAGGCGTTGATCTATCCGGTGGAGAGTGGCAGAAGATCGCCCTGTCCCGAGCCTATCTTCGCAATGCACAGCTACTGATTCTGGATGAACCCACAGCCGCTCTGGATGCCCGCTCAGAACTGGAAGTCTTTCAACGCTTTGCGGAATTGACAGAAGGAAAGATGGCCGTGCTGATCTCCCATCGTTTTTCAACAGTAAAGATGGCGGACAAGATTCTTGTGCTATCCGGCGGAAAGATTATCGAACAGGGTGATCATAAACAACTGATTGAACAGGGGGGCCAATATGCGGCCATGTTCGAAATGCAGGCGGCAAGTTATCGATGACAGGAAGAAACATGAAAGAGAGCCCGGCAAGTTTTACTTCACACAGACCAGTGGAAATGGTTCGGTACGTGAAGCAACTGAAACGTACCATTCTGAACTTTTCCGAAAAACAGGCGCTTGATCCTGTCCAGGGGAAATGGATTACAGAGAATTGGCGGCTAATTACAACAGCAATTGGTGAGTGTTCAGATTCTGCGAGAGCATTGGCAGAAGCAGGGAAATCCGGAAAGAGTGATAAGTCTGATCAGCCCCAACGGGTATTGGTGATTGCAGATGAATACATAGAAAAATTTCCTCTGTTTGATGCACAGACGCTGGTTGATTTTGTCTGTGAAAAGCAGGATCAGGAGATGAATCCACTTCAGATGGATGAGATCTGGGCTCTGAAGCCTGCGCTTCAGCTCATTCTTCTGGAAATGGTTTCAAGGTGTGTAGAAGGTGCTGATGTAGAGATTGCGGATGTGGTCAACTCCATTCGGAAGATTGGATCTGCAGAGTGGAAGGATATTTTTGAGGCGATTAATGCGGTGGATCGTATCCTCATGGAAGATCCAACCGATACATATGGCCAGATGGATTTTGAAAGCAAGGATCTGTACCGAAGTCGTGTATCGGAAGCATCTCTCTATTCACACCGTTCAGAGACAGAGGTGGCACGAACTGCTCTTGCCCTGGCACAGGAACAGGTGAATGTTCATTATCATGATGAACGGCTCAAGAAAAGAAGAAGCCATATTGGATATTTTCTTCTGGATGATGGGTTTACGCGGCTGAAAAATGTCGTGGGTTATCATGCTCCAGCAAGCAAGATGCTGGAAGGGTTTGCTCTCTCATTTCCAAAATCGTTCTACATGATTGGTGTAGAACTTCTCACTCTTGCTTTGGTCTTCTGGATCTGTACAGAGATGGGGTCTCCACAGCCTCTGGCTGCTGTGATTGCTCTGCTGATTATCCCGGCCACCCATGCTGCTGTACATTTCATGAACTCACTTGCTGGGCTCATCACCAAACCGAGGGCACTCCCTCGTATGGACTTTTCTGAAAAGATTCCTGATGAATTTGCTACCGCGATTGCTGTTCCTGTTCTGTTGACCAGTGAGAAACAGGTGAACGAACTGGTACGGGATCTACATATCCGGTATCTTGCTAATCCTGATCCCAATCTGCTCTATGTACTTCTCTCAGATGCTCCGGATTCCATGCAAGAGTTCGATGAGAAAGATGAGCTGGCTGCTTATGCAAGAAATCTGATTGAAGAACTGAACACACAACATGGGCCAGTATTCTATATGCTGCATCGGCACAGATCGTTCAATGAGGCCGAAGGAAAGTGGATGGGCTGGGAACGTAAACGTGGAAAGCTGGTGGACTTCAATCAATACCTTCGGAGTTCTCTAAACCCTTTCCCTGTAGTGGTGGGAGATGTGGAGAAGCTGCGACGGGTTGTATTTGTTCTCACTCTGGATTCAGATACACAACTGCCGAGAGGTTCTGCCGCAAAACTGATTGCAACACTGGCGCATCCTCTGAATAGAGCCATTATTGATCCTTCAACAAACATGGTTGTAGAAGGATATGGCATCTTGCAGCCTCGTATCGGAGTGAGTATTCAATCTGCTTCACGCAGTTGGCTGGCGAATATTTATTCTGGCCAGACCGGATTCGATATTTATACGCGCGCAGTTTCGGATGTATATCAGGACTTGTTCGGTGAGGCGATCTTCACGGGTAAGGGGATTTATGAGGTCGATGTTTTTCATACTGTTCTGGAGAAGCGATTCCCGAATAATACATTGCTGAGCCATGATCTGATTGAGGGTGCATATGCCCGAACGGGTCTTGTCACTGATGTCGAGTTAATTGATGATTTCCCGTCTCATTTCAGTGCCTATTGCCGGCGCCAGCATCGATGGGTGAGGGGAGACTGGCAGGTACTGCGGTGGCTATTGCCTGTGGTTTCGGATTTCCATGGCAACCCCATTGTGAATCCTATATCTGTGCTTTCCGGATGGAAAATTCTGGATAACCTGCGTCGCAGTCTGATTCATCCTGCTGCTCTGGCTCTTTTACTTGCCGGCTGGTTCTGGTTTTCCGGATCAGCGGTTGCATGGACTCTGGTAAGCCTGGGGCTATTTCTGATTCCTGCATTTTCTCAACTATTCTTTGCATTGTTGCGGTTTCCAAAAACAGGAATCGGTTTCTTCCTGAAAGATGTAATGGTCTCACTCTTCAAAGACAGTTTTATGGCTGTACTGCAGTTTGTCTTTCTGATTCACCAATCTCTTCTTTCATTAGATGCAATCATTCGCTCTCTTTCCAGAACGATGAAAGGCCGACGATTGCTGGAGTGGGAGACCGCCGCTGAATCAGAAGCTGCCAGGAAGAAAGCTCCGGTTGATATCTACCTGGAGTGGACACCTTACATCTCGCTTTTGATTGGTGGTCTGGTTGCCTGGTTGAAACCGGAATCTTTGGTGGCTGCATTACCCGTGATTGCCCTCTGGTTTTTCTCTCGCATGATCTCAAACTGGCTGAATGCCCAGCCTGAACCCGTAGAGGAAGACATCACAGAATCAGAGGAGCAGCGATTGCGTATTGATGGGCTGCTGACCTGGAGATTCTTCGTTGAATTTAGCCACGAAGGAAATCACTGGTTGATTCCAGATAATGTTCGTCAGGACGGGCTGATTCCAGCCAACAGAATCTCTCCTACCAATATTGGTTTACTACTGAATTCCAGAATTGCTGCAGTGGAAATGGGCTGGCTCACGCTAGATGAGTTTGCTGATTTTACGCAAAAGACATTGGAGTCCATGCTGCGGATGGAAAGGTACCGTGGCAATTTCCTGAACTGGTATTCCACAGATGATCTGCGTGCACTGACACCCAGATTTGTGTCTTCGGTGGATAGTGGAAACCTGGCTGTGTGTTTGTGGACCCTGAAACAATTTGCGCTTCGAACTCTGGAACAAACGAGCCTGATCGATGGAATCCGTGATCATATTGCACTTATTTCGGAACTTGAGCCGCAACATACACGTGGATTGAACAGCAGTCGTAAAGATACTTTCGATCTGGATGAAGTGGATCGGCAAGCCGCGCTTTTGTTGAATGAGGAATCTCTCAGTCCCGAAGCAAACTGGTGGGTACGTCAATTGAGGCTGCGCATTTTGCGAAGCAAAAATACGGGACAGGCAGAGACTCTACAGAAACTAAACTGGATCGCTTCTGTATCACAGAAACTTGTCCATGAGATGGAATTCGGCTTTATGTATCTTCCGAAAAAGAAAGCTCTGTCTGTTGGGTTTCATGTGGAGGAAAACAAGCTTGAAACATCTGCCTATGATGTACTGGCATCGGAAGCACGGTCAGCTGCATTTGTGGCCATAGCCAAGAATGAAATTCCACAGATGAGTTGGTTCCACTTAAGCCGGGCCCATACTATCTGTCAGGGAAGAAAGGTTTTGGTTTCGTGGTCAGGAACAATGTTCGAGTATCTGATGCCGATGATCTGGATGAGGCATTATCCCAATACGTTGCTGGAATCTGCGACTCGCGAGATTGTCGCGGCACAGCAAAAATACGGAGCAGAGCATGAAATTCCCTGGGGGATTTCTGAATCCGCCTATGGGTATGGGGACAGAAATCAGGAATACTCTTATCATGCATTTGGTCTTCCTGATGCTGCCTTGAATGCGCAGGTAAATGATCCGAAAGTTGTGGCTCCTTATGCAACTTTTCTGGCCCTTCCAGTCGACCCCAAAGAGTCATTCCGGAATCTGCAAAGAATGAAGAAACAGGGCTGGATGGCAACCTACGGCTATTTTGAGGCCATCGACTTTTCACCAGAGCGAGCGGATGTACTCAAGCCATATAGTATTGTCCGCGCATGGATGGTCCATCATCAGGGGATGTCTTTACTGGCTCTCTGCAACTTTATCCGGAACAATTCCATCCAGGAATATTTCCATATGGAACCAGCCGTTGAAGCCACTGAGCGTATTCTTCAGGAGAGGATGCCCCGAAATCTTCAGGTAGAACCGCAACCGGATACTCCTCAGCTTCAGATAAGTCCGGTTACGGTGCAGTCGGCTGTTTCCTAGATGTCGTAATAAAGGGAAAACTCATATGGATGCGGACGCAAGCGGATGGCGTCCGCCTCGTTTTTTCTCTTATAAGCGATAAAAGTTTCAATCAGATCTTCTGTGAATACATCTCCCCGCAGAAGAAACTGATTATTCTCTTCCAGCTCATCCAGAGCTTCTTCCAGTGAAGCTGGCATAGCAGGAACTGCCTGCATCTCTTCCGGAGAAAGATCATAGATATCTTTATCCAAAGACTCCCCGGGATGGATTTTGTTGATGATTCCGTCAATGCCCGCCATCAGCATAGCTGCGAATGCCATGTATGGATTACAGGATGGATCAGGGGGACGGAACTCCACACGCTTTGTACGTGGGGAAGGGGAATACATCGGGATGCGGACTGCGGCTGATCGATTCCGTCGGGAATATGCCAGATTCACGGGTGCATCATAACCCGGTGCCAGTCTCTTATAACTATTGGTTGTGGGGGCAATGATTGCTGATAGCGCCCTTGCATGCTGGAGAAGCCCGCCAATGTAATAGAGTGCAGTTTGTGACAGACCAGCATAGTCATTTCCTGAAAAGATCGGGTTTCCATCTTTCCAGAGAGATTGGTGGCAGTGCATACCATTTCCGTTGTCACCATAAATGGGCTTCGGCATGAATGTCACAGTTTTTCCATGCTGTTGTGCGACATTGCGAACAATGTACTTGTATAGCATCATGTTGTCTGCGGATTTGAGAAGCGTGTCATATCGCTGATCAATTTCACATTGCCCGCCGGATGCAACTTCATGATGATGACATTCCACCTGGATGCCACAGTCCATCATTACTTCGACCATTTCTGACCGCAGATTCATGTAATGATCTGTAGGAGGAACAGGGAAATATCCCTCCTTATACCGAGGCCGATATCCGAGGTTGGGACGTTCTTTTCCTGAGTTCCAACGTCCTTCATCTGCGTCGATGAAATAAAAACCAGAGTTGTAGTTCTGGTCAAAACGAACGCTGTCGAAAATGAAAAATTCTGCCTCAGCGCCAAAATAAGCAGTATCTGCGATGCCCGTTCCCTGAAGGTAGCTTTCTGCCTTTTGTGCGATCCATCGGGGATCCCGCTCATAGTGCTGGCGGGTGATGGGATCAATTACATTACAGTTCATGACCAGCGTCGGAATTTCGCAGAACGGGTCCATGAAGGCAGTGGCCGGATCAGGAACCAGCAGCATATCTGATTCATTGATCGCTGCCCATCCACGAATGGAACTTCCATCAATTCCAAAACCGTCCTTGAAGGAGCTTTCACTTAATTCAGTAAATGGGAAAGAGACATGATGCGACAGACCGGGGATGTCAGCAAAACGGAGATCCATCTGCCGGGCACCATGTTTTTGAGCAAACTCTAATACTTCTTTTGACGTCATTCGGGTCCTCAGTGAGTACTTCACGAGGATATCGAACTTAACAGGGCATACGCGATCTCAGGTTTGCAGATATCACTGTGATCCTGGATGATCCCGTTGCTATCCAGATTGAATATTCGTGGTCCTGACGTCCAGTTGTAGGTGAATCCGGACTCGGCAAGAGGAATGGTGGTAGCTTCCGTAGTCTTTTGGGCTCCATTCCGGCCCAGTCCACCATACTTGTCACCAGCGTCGCCCACACCAGATGTCCAGTCTCCATTGAGTCGACTGGCAACAGGATAGGCCAGCCCTACTGCGCGATCTGCTGTCGAGAAAGAGATCAGAACCGGGCCTTTTATCTTTGCAACTTCCGTGATGACTTTCCGGAAGAAACCGTCAGGCGAAAATCCGTTATGGGAGAACGCAGCCTGCAGAAGCGTGAGACATCGTGGCTGAAAGGAGCCCGCCATTGCTGTGGCGGTGACCAGTCTGGCGCCGAAGCTGTGCCCGATCAGATAGATTCTTGTCTGAGGAGCTTCCTTCACCAGACGATCCAGCGCCGGGGCGAGTGCGTTCGCTCCGGTTTTACCTGCACGATCTTTCATCGTCCAGTAGGTCCAGATGTTCAGAGCATTACGTGTAGAGTTTCTGATCTTCCCGAAGAAGTTGCCTATTCCTGCTGCGCCACCTGTGTCTTCTGATAAAGGAGCGGGCTGATCTTCTGCCTGATCATTCAGGCGACGAAGCAATTCATGGTTATCGATTTCGTCCATTGCTTCCTGTGATACTGCAGCATCTCCCTCGGGATCATCGGAAGTGGTCAGGAGTTTACGGAGTGACCGGGCTACATCATCTTCATCTGATTCCTCTGCAAGTGACTGCGAGAGTTGCTCCAGAATCTTCGCCTGAACTGGTGTGGCAATTTCCAGAGCGTCCTTCAAGAGAGTGTCGAGACTGTCAGCAGCGTCTGCTCCGGCAGCGCCTCCGGGTATCTGCTCTGCATCGGTAAATTTCATCGACGGCCAATAGACACCGGCTACTGCAAAGCGTCGATTTTCCAGACCTGCGGGTACTTTCTTCTCCAATGCCCGACAGACTTCAGCGAAGAACTTGTTATAGAGTTCGTTTGCCTTTTGGATGTCGTTATTCCAGCCGTGGGAAATGACAAACAGGTCCAGTGGACGCTCATCAGACTTTGCAAACTGAATCAGTTCGTCTTCTGTATTGGGTTCAACTGCCTTTTGATTCTTGTCAAAGGCCAGTGGGAAAAAGGGAAAACATTGAATCGTTTCAGGCATGGATTTTTCTCCGAAATATCAGATGGACTGGATTGCGCGCATCAGGTCGAGCAGACCTGCTCCCTGAAATGTTTTGGTTCTGTTCAGGTCGGTGGCAGCTTTTAGGAAAATCTGTTTCACTTGTTCCGGTCTTCCGATGAACTCGCGCCGGATGGAAAGAAATGAAGCAATAGCCCCGGAAACATGAGGCGCTGCCATGCTGGTGCCTGAGTATTCGAGATAGAAAGCAGGATCTTTCACCTCCCCGCTTTCTGCCACTCCGGTTTTTTCCAGCAGTTTTCCAGTAGCACAGGACACAATCTTTTCCCCTGGAGCGACCAGATCCGGTTTCAGACGGCCATCTCCTGTGGGTCCTTTGGATGAGAAGAAAGATACTCCATAGAGATGCGGCATGTTGCGATGGGTGGAGCCTACGGTGATGGCCAGGTCAGCATTGCCAGGATCATTGATGGTGATGGTCTGTCCTGCAGCGGTTACGGCAGACATATCCTTATAGACCTGAGTCTGGATATAGCCAGAATTTCCTGCTGCCACCACAACTACTACACCAGACCGAACCAGCCGATCTACAGCCACACATAATGGACTCTGTCCGCATGCGTGCCATTCCGGGTTGAACCAGTACCCCAGGCTGAGATTTACTCCATGGATAAGAATGCGGCGTCCATAATCATTGATTTTGAGGATCTCTTCAATTGCCGAGATGATCCGGCTGGACTGTCCGCTGCCTTTTTCATCCAGCACGCGCATACTCATGACCTTTGTATGTGGAGAAACACCACAGATCTTTTCGCGGATCGGGTTGACCGAATACTGGATGCCATTTTCCTGACGGGGCTGGATCTTCAGCAGGTTGTAGCGGGTAAACGTTGTTTCCTTTCCGCCATTTTCAAAGGACTTTGTCTCGGTGTATTCCTTGTCTGGATCCAGGCATCCGGCAATGATTCCGGCTACGTGAGTTCCATGGCCGTATGGGTCAATGGGTTCCGTCTGGTCTGGCTGAACAAAGTCGTAATGGCGGAGAGGATTTGGCAGCTTCAGTGTGTCGAGGGAATGAAAATGGGGATGATTGCCGTCTATTCCTGAATCCAGCACGGCCCAGACGATATCTTTTCCATCGGCACGGAAAGTGATCTGTGCTGCATCTGCCTTGATGGTGCGTACGGATTCCGTGAGCAGTGCATGGACTTCAGCGTCATCCCAGATGCGATAGATCGGTCGATGCCGAAACTCAGCATTTTCCAGCACCCATTTCGCCAGGTTCCGTACCTGCGCTGCGGTTAATTCCGCAAAGATATAGGGATGTGAAGCCGGATCAATCCCATACGTCCGGGCTTTTTCACGGGACAACCACTGCTTGATCTGATTCCGTGCTTCTTCCCTACCTGCGCTGTAATCCAGATTAATCTCGATGATGACCGGAAGTTTTCCTCGTGGAGTCGGCTTTTGATGAACTTTCTGTAATAGTGGTTCTGCAATGATCGTCCAGGCAAGAGAACGCTGATGATAGTCTTCTTCTTCAACTGTCTTCTTGCGCGTAGCGTTCTTGTGCGGAGTGGAAGAGCTCATCGATTCTCTACTATAACTGTGAGTGGAAATCAGAACTATAAATATTGAGCATTGACGTTGATTTAGGGAAGAATTTCCAGTTGTAAAGTCTGTGATTTCCCGAAATTCAATTTTCGCTGTAGTCTGTGAAGGAGGATTTGATGAGCCAACTAACTCCGTTTCATCTTGCATTTCCAGTGGATGATCTTGCCGCTGCCCGGACATTTTATGGGACTGTTCTTGGATGTCCTGAAGGTAGAAGTTCCGATGCCTGGATCGATTTTGATCTATTCGGACACCAGATTGTGGCTCATTTTCAGGAGCGAAATCCCAATGCGCCCCCTCGCCACCACAATCCCGTTGATGGGCATGATGTTCCGGTGCCACACTTTGGTGTCGTGCTGGATATGGATCAGTGGGAGGCTT
This sequence comes from Bryobacteraceae bacterium, assembly GCA_037190045.1. Classification (GTDB taxonomy): domain Bacteria; phylum Acidobacteriota; class Terriglobia; order Bryobacterales; family Bryobacteraceae; genus JAPKYZ01. Next base: position 161,221 of record JBBCIQ010000006.1, read on the forward strand.
TAGCGGATCGGTTGAGAGATGCGGGGATCCAGTTTGTGATTGAGCCACATATCCGGTTCAAGGGACAGGTGGGTGAGCAGGCGACAATGTTCTTCTATGATCCGGCTGGCAATGCTCTGGAATTCAAGGCATTCGCTGACAGATCCCAGTTATTCGCAAAATAGATCGATACTCATAAAAAAGCCGGCTCCGGGATATTCCGGAACCGGCTTTTCTCAATCAGAATTAATTACGCTTTGACTGGCTTATCAGTTGCTTTCCAGTTCTTCTCGTCGAAGTAAAGGACCTTGCCTTCGCGATAGCTCTGAACTGCCATGGTGATAAGGACCTGTGCCCGCGCTGCGGTATCCACGTCGAGAGTGGGTTTCTGACGGGTGCGCATGCATTCCAGGAAGTTCCCCACGTGAGTTGGCATGGTGGGATTATCTTTCACTGGAATTTGGATTTCGTCCTTGCCTTCAAATTTTGCTTCCAGTTCAGGAACAACAAACTTTCCGTTTCGGAGCTTTTCAGCTTTCAGAGTGATATAGGGCGAGTAGCCTTCAAATCGCCCATGTTCCACCATGGTCAGAGTCGCACCATGGCCACGGATCAGGCCGGGGATGTGCTGCGAATTGGCCATGGATGAAGTGAGGACCACGGAGAATCCTTTTGCATAGTCTGCAATCAGATGGAATGTATCCGGCACTTCACGATCGGGCTTGGATGAATCTTCGGGCAGATTGCGGAAGACTTCAATTCCACCACCTGCCATCACGCGGTGCGGGAACTGAGGCTCACCCCAGCAGATATTCATGGGAGCTGCGACGTGGAAGAAGAGATCGGTTGCGATTCCACCGGAATAATCCCAGTACTTGCGGAAACGGAAGAAGCGGTCTGCACCCATATCCTTGTTCCAGTCACGCTTGGTTGCGTTGCCGAGCCACATCTTCCAGTCGATGTAGTCATCGCCTTTGCCATCGGGACCAGCATTGGCATCAATGGGCCAGTTCCATTCACCTTCAACTGAGTTCCGGTGATAGCTGCCCTGGCTCATTACATGATGGCCCAGCATTCCGTCGCCGATGACACGCTTTGCCTGATGCCACTGGTCGCCGGAAGTGGTTTGTGAACCCACCTGCAGAATGCGCTTGGTTTCCTTGACTGTCTGAGAAAGACGGCGTGCTTCATCAATGGTGTGGCACATCGGTTTTTCCAGATAGACGTCCTTGCCAGCATCCATTGCTGCCAGGGCGATGGGAGCGTGCCAGTGATCCGGAGTTGCCACGATCACGGCATCGATATCACTGCGACGCAGAATCTCCCGGTAGTCGAGAGTGCCGTCACATTTATAAGTTTCCTTGTTGTTGGTGACCCGGCGCTGGTAAACATCACAGACAGCCGCAATCCGGGCATTGTGAGATCCGGCACCAACTTCCTGGAATGCCTTGGCTACATAGCGACCACGACCACCAACGCCGATGACTCCGACATTGATTCGGTCATTGGCGCCAACCACACGGCCAGACGAGGCAGCTTTGGAAGCGGCGAACGATTTTGCTGCTACGCCGAAGGCACCAGCGGTTTTGAATAAATCACGACGATTGATGGACTGCATGGTCTCTCCTTATTTCGGATAGAAATACTGAATTCAGACGAAATTAAAGTTTAGCGGAAATTACGGGGAAAGATGTCAGGAAGAAGCAGAGGAAATTTGTCCTGATTCCGCTACAGCTTTTTTCTCAGGCCATTCCAGTCGCATATCCCGACTTACGTCATCCAGCATGAAAAGAGTGGCTCTTCTCTCAGTGGATGCAAAGCAATAAAGCAGAAGATTGTCGCAGACGTTATTGATCAACCGAGGAATACCCTGCGTGCGTCGATGTATCTCGGCAATCAGTTCATCGTCAAAGATTTTCTGGTCAGGCATGCCAGCCTTGGATAGCCGGGAATTGATATATTCCTTGCATTCATCAAATGTGAATGGCTGGAGTTGGCATCTCAACACAATTCTCTGTTTGAGCTGGCGCAGATTCGGTGAATCCAGTTTCACGTCAAATTCAGGCTGACCGGAAAGAATAATCTGAAGGAGCTTGCCCAATTTAGGATTTTCGAGGTTGCCCAGAAGACGGATCTCTTCCATGACATCCCACTCGAGATTGTGGACTTCATCGACGATCAGGACGCAGGTTCTTCCTTCGTTTGCATGTTGCAGCAGTAACTGGTTCAGTGCAAAGAGAACTTCTGTCTTGGATGTTCGGTCACAGTGCAGATCCAGATCATAAGCGATCATTTCAAAGAACTGCTGTGGATTGATGCGGGAGTTGAAAATAAAGGCAAATTCGATACTCTGCTCATCCAGGTAGTCCCGCAGACACTCCAGCAGCGTGGTTTTTCCGGTTCCTACCTCTCCTGTCAGGACGATGAATCCTTTCCGGCTCTGTACTCCATAGATCAGGTTTGCCAGAGCTTCCTCATGCTGATTGCTGCGGTACAGGAATGCCGGGTCCGGGCTGAGGTTGAAAGGATTTTCCTGAAAGCCAAAATATGCGTTATACATTTGTGCTTTGTTCTATCGGGGGAACTGGTAAGACGGGAGCTTCAGAATCCAGCGTATCATGTGACTCTTCTGCGGCAGATTCCTCTGCGGCATGAAGATCCACCGCCAGTTCCACCCATCCGGGTAGTGCTGCTGGATTCTCACCCAGATGGATGACTCTTCGTGTTTTGGGGAAGGGAAGTCCGGATTGAATGGCTCTTGCATAGAAGGGATAAGCACGAAGCACAGAACGGAAATTTGTATCTGTCGTGTCGAGCAAGCTCGCCTTATTGAGAAAGCCTGCTCCCCATCCCATGGAGAAAACAGCCGAACCTTTGGGCGCTGTTGCTGTTTTCTGACGAATGGTTTCGAGGGATTCCACCAGAGCGGGAAGTGCTGCCTTACGGGCATATGCAAGGTGAAGATCCAGCTGAGCCAGACTCCATCGATTTAATGTTTTGAGAATCTCGGGAAAGCGTCTGTTCTGGATCTGCAGCGAGCCGGTGAATCCTGAACCCGGAGCAGCCATCTCGACAAAGCGAGGTAACGTCTCTTTCCATGTCAGCTCATTCTGTAGTCGAGCCGTGCGTGTGTAATAAAGCCTGAGGTTTGCGTCAGATCCGGTTCCGTCCGATATGGAGATTGGCAGATTGACGGAATCGGCATGGATTGCCAGTTGTCGGGGAAGTCGGGAATCTTCCAATTTGCTGGTGACAGACTGTAGAATCTGGGCGTTGCCCCGTTCAGCCCATCGTGCCCACACCATTGCTGTACGGATGGCACCTTTCAATGCAGAGCCGGGAATGAATGCCCCGGATGGTCCGGTGCTGAATGTCGGAATATGCAGAGCTTCAAGAGGTGCAGATTCCCATGCTTTCGCAATCGAGGAATGCTCCAGCGGAATGCGTCGAACCGCATAGTTCTGGGCATATCCTCCCCATTCGGAAAAACTGAGCCGATCTGCTTTCCGCACCTGAGCAAGATAAGTATCAAGTCGTGGGCTTTTCGACAGCATCCGAAGAATGCGGGTCTGGTCCAGAACGTTGACCTGTTCCTTCCACAGCATGTAATCGATGGGAGAAAGTCTCGATCCATCTCCCACTAATAGTGGCGTCAGACATTTCAGCGAGTACTTCATGGCGCAATCCCCTCTTTCTGTTGAGGAAGCGGGAGTGGAATGGCACAGGCGAACCCTGCGCGGTATGCAGGATTTTCCTCGGTGGCGATGTTGACTGCACGGCCTGTCAGGATGGAGTCCGCTACCAGCACTGAGCCTTCCGCAGCCATGTTAAGATGATTCTGGTCGATGCCTGCACGGGAAACTAACTGGTAAGAACCGTTTGCCCAATCGACTTGATCCTGTGTAGAAGGAGAGAAAACGGACAGTAACCAGTGACCGGAGACGGCTTCTGACTGTTCCAGTTGAGGCAGGATTAGTTGCGGAAATGTTCCGGATTGAAATTCCAGTGACTCCGTACGTCCCCACCCCTGCGATCTTTCTCCTCCGATTCCTGTGTCTGCAAGAAAGCGGAACGCCGATTTCACAGGAGTTTCCCATGCTTGCAGATCTTCCTCGGTAGCAAAAGAAACCACGCACCATAGTCCAGCATTCGGTGCGAACTCAAGACAGGCCGTCGTGTGAGATTCCACGGCCCCGGGATTCAGCCGATCCACGGCAGTGGCACTACGGTGGGCAATCCGGAAAGGAGGTGATCCACCGGCAGGGATGACACATTCCGAAGCGGGGTCGATTTCCCAACGTTCCTCACGCAGGGTTTTTCCAGCCAGCAGATCAGAAACGAGAGTAGAAGAAACCAGCGATGCTGTCTTCCACCGGATCCGTGAGGATACTGGCGGAGGCCATAAGGATTGCGGGGCTGGAACATAGAGAGTCTTTCCGACAAATGGAAACAGCGAGGATACCGTGACGGGTGGCGCAGAGGCAGCAGCTGTGGCTTCCTCCCATGGATCAAACTCTCCCAGTTGACGCAAAGCGGAACTCAGCGCGCGGTAGAGAGTGTCGCTATGACCAATCCGTTCTGTTTCATGACGGGCACCAGAGACCGGACCGAACCGTACAGGTCCGGAAAGACGCAGGCGCACAAGAAAGGCAGGGATCATGGTTCAGCTGAGTTGGTCCGTGATTTCTGCAAGATTGATATTCTGCAGGTCTTCTGCGGATGGCAGTTCCTTCTGTTCGCTTCCAGTGGAATAATACTCTCTGGATCGCCAGGTGAATTTGAGACTGGAGAAACTGACCCGCCCGCTTCCACGGGAACGACCACCGCCGAGACCGGAATCTTCGATCAATCGCAGTGACTGAATGATGGTTCCCAGCAGTTCTTTATCGGCTTCCGTGAGAATGTCGAGAATTGCCCTGATTCTGAACTTCGCCCCGGCCGGGACACGTTCGAGGGTGCGGGTCGCTGACTGTGCTGTCAGCCGGTCGATAGCCGTTTCGCTTTTGACTTCTGTCAGTTCATCATCCAGATACTCACGCATCTGTTGGGTGATGGATTCCTGATCGAGTACCGCATCCGAGACAGACAGGCGAGCTGCTGCTACCACTCCGGACTCTGCACTGCGGCCAAACAGCAGACAGATCTCATCATCGGGTCGATCACTCTGGTGGATGCGGACTTCCTGTCCACGCCTGCGGGAGAGATGTACCAGCTCCTCTTTTTTGATCAGACCCAAGGCGCGTTCCAGATTATGCCGCATGGCTCCGCGCAGGGAGCTGCCAGGGATATATGGCTGTCCAAAGGAGTTCTTGACGACGGGGTTGTCTGCCCCTCCAATTTCGAGAGTGCCTTTTCCGGCACCGATGTGGAGGCCCGTTTCACAGGTAAGATCTGCCTGGATGATCAGCTTTCCAAGAAAACCAAGTTGTGTATCAGCTGTATGGGAACTCATCGGGATTTCCTATTCGTTATAAGCAACAATTGCTTCAAAAAGATCGCGGAACCGTTCATAACCGCGGATGTCATTTTTTCGTGTCACCTGTAGCAGCAGCTTTTCGAGAGTGTCGAGTGAGCGCAGCGAGTGACGGGCAATGGTATAAGCCAGACGAGCCCTGAGCATCACGAACTCATGCTGGCGCTGGCTTTCTTCGGCACGACACGCGCGACGCACGGCGTTATAGAGCCGACGCAACTGGCTCTTGGTACCTGAATCCATATCACGCAGCCGGCCCACGATGGCATGCGCAGCATTGTCGAGATAGAGAGAATCGGTAATCAGCTTGTCGAGATCAATGTCCGGAGGAGTATCCGGACGGTAACCCTGTCGATCATTTCCTTTTCCCGGATGCCCTTTCCCCTGAGTACCTCTGCCCTGATGGGGACGTCCTCCCTCGCGAGGCCCGCGCCGGTCATTTCCGGTGCCTTCTTTACGGGGTGGACGGTCCTGTCGCTGCTTGTCCTGCTCTCCCGGTCTGGCTTCTTCCTGTTTTACTTGTTCAGCCATGAACTTTATCCTTTGTCATGAGACCTGCCCATTCCAGTCCAAGCTTTCCGCTGGAGCGCAGGCGGGCCTGGCCTACGTTTTTTCCGATTACTTCACCGGCAAGTGCCGCACGTACTTTCAGATACTCTTTGGATTTTGATCGTTTGTCTTCCGGATCCAGGGTAACGGCCAGTCTTCGATGAAAGCGCCATGGCCGATCAAACCGCGTGACACGCTTCCGGCTGGTGGGAGGATGATCCGGATAAAATCCCAGCAGTTCATTGATGAAACCACGGGAACATTGAAAATCACGAATCAGACGCAGGGCCAGATCCCGAATCTGTACTGCTTCCGGATACTGCTTCCATTCGATGATGGTGCCAAACAGGCTGAAACTATCCCGAGTGATGGTCTTTGCCTTGTCCAGATCTTTGCCACAGCGGGCAAAGATCCGGGCCAAAGAGGATTTTCCATCCGGCAACGTCAGTGCCATGGACATAGTCTTGCCTTCCAGCCCCGGAGCGTCCTTCAGATTTTCTTCGACAAACCGGTCAAAGAGCCTGTGCAGTTCTGCTGCAATTTCCGTCAGCACTTTCCAGTTGCCTGAAATAGCAAAGTCATCCCCGCCCGTAAAAATCAGTTTTGCTTTTCCCTCACACAACCGGGAAACCTCTCCAGCAAAAAACCGGAAATAAAGGACAGATGTTGCTACATGAGCCTCGATTGATTCGGCCTGCAGAAGTCGTTGGGAAAACAGGTCTACATCTCCCCGCAACACACTGTGCTGAGACACTGGGCCTGTATCTCTCGAGGGAGCAGGGAATGGATCAAATGATGGCGTGGCAGTATAGAATCCTGATTTTTTCCGCAGGTCAGCATCGAGACGCTCCCGGATGAGCTTCCATGTTCCGAGGTTTTCAGTGGAAGCCCAGACCAAACGAACTTTTCCTGCTGACTTCAGATGAATATCTTCGGCTGCTTCCTTGAGGAAACCCTGTGCTTTTTCCTCAACTTCCTGGGGAAGAACCAGCAGGAACTGGCCACCTCCGGAAGATCCCAGTAACAAGGGGGAGAGCCCTTCCTGATCCAGAAAACGAGCCGGAAGTTCCTGTGACCACGCAGCAATTAGTCCTGCTCTTTCTTCAGGATCGCCGGAGGAGAGAAACTGTTCCGTGCCAAGTAAATGACTTTGAAGGAAAATCTGCAATGACATCGGCTTTCTACAAGGTGTTCTGGCAGTAACCGCTAGGGTATCATCTTCAGACCAGTGCCAGCGGTCTCACGGGAGAACCGGTCGCACCGTTTAATTTCAATGGCGTAACAACGATTGTGAACTCATAGCATTGATCCTTTGAAAGCTGTTCCAGCTGAAGATTTTCAATGATATAGATCCCATTCCGGACCAAAAGATGAACATGGGCAAAGAGCGTGGTTCCGGTTTCCGGGTCCCGTTCTCCATTGAGAGGATCCCAGGCCATGTTGTCCGCACCGACTGCCACCACTCCCTGACTGGCTGCCCAGAGGGTGCCTGAGCGATGGACTCCTGCTGCTTTCAGATAATCTTCCGGCTGATTCCAGATTGCGCCTGACCCGGTCCGGACAATGAGAACATCACCCGGATGGACAACAGAGCTTTGCGCAGTGGCACAATTCCGGAGCTCTTCTTCTGTAATTGAATGATGATCCGGAAGGCGGGATACGTTCTGATGGTGCGCCACATCCAGCATGACGGCACGGGTGATGATGGGGGGAGCATTTTCAATCCCCAGCTGGTTGAAGCCAGCCGGAGTTTCCGCTTCATCTGTGCGAACCCCACCAAACATTTCCAGTCCACAAGCCTGATGACATAAAGCATCGATATGGGTCCCCGAGTGTTCCATCATGGTGAGAACACCGGAAGCTCCCGACCGGGGCCCATTCACCTCAGGGTTGAGCGTATCCCTGTGTCGCCTGTGTAACGCATAAAAATACCCCGGACGATGCGATTCATGGATCGGCATTCCAGCGAAACGAGGCTGTTCCAGATCGTAAACTTTATTCGGTTTCAACGCAGAAAGAGTATCTCAAAAGATCCGGCTGGGTCGATAGCCAGGCCTTGCCCGGATGCGATATTTTTTACCGACATCACTAATCACTTCTACGCCGATCTTGCGGAATCCTTCATTGGGATTGGTTGCCGGATAGTAGGTAAGGGTATATGAGTTCCCCAGGTCTTCCCGAATGGACTCGAATGCCTCCACCTGTTTCTGCCATGTCTTGGCGAAATACGCTTTCCCACCCGTTCTTGTCGAGATGCGACGGAACACACCGGAAGAGATGGAATCCTTGTTTACTTCGCTGGTGGAAATGACATAGATGGGAATCCCTTCGTCTTCGGCCACTACGCGGACATCATCGGGGGCAACCATGGAGCCATTATCCGGGCCATTGGAGAATACAATGACCACCTTGCGGCCCGGAACTTTTGCCGCGTCCCGCAGTGTCAGGAGTAGTGCATTGTAGATTGCGGAATCATCTCCTGCGACTGCTTTTCTCAGTCCGACGATGGCATCGGTACGATCTTTGGTCAGCGAGGCTGCACGGGTCAGGTTTCTGCTGAATGTATACACGGCGACAGAATCAGCCCGATCCAGTCCACGCACGAAGTCAGCAATTGCATCGGAAGCGTAAACGAATCCCCGATACATGTAATTGGATGTATCAAACAGGATGAAGACGTTGGTTCCCACAAAAGCGTCAGATCTTCCTTCTCCTACTCCTTCTTTGCCGACTGCTTCTGCATTGAGAAGCGGACGAGTAGATCCATCGTCCAGAATCTGCATGGGAGGTTTGTTTCCCTCTGCAAATGTGACAATTTTCTGGGAAATGCCATCTTCCAGGACGCGGAAGTCTGTATGTTTCAGCCCGTTAATATACCGTCCTTTGGAATCGGTTACGGTAAAGCTGAGGACGACCATGTCGACTTTGACCTTAAAAGTTGCGTCCTGTCCCAAAAGACGGACTCCACCAAACAGGGGCACTGCCATGGATAATGCGGTACGTCGTGAGATGTTCAAGCGATCCTCCTTCGCGAACTCTGCCTAATCATTCAGGGAAGCTCTCTGGGCTGTTTCATTCCGGTAAGTGGTTCGGATATCCTCTCCAACGACACGGAGCGACCGGAGGAGGGCTGGCCAATCCTCCAGATGTGTAGCAAAAATGGCCTCGACGGTTTTCTGTGTCCACAGAGGCACATTGACATTCAGTTGAGACGGGGGAATGTCCAGTTCATCGGCGAGAGCAGCAAAGTAAATAGTGGATGATTCCCAGCTTTCAGCCAAAATCCGGCTGGAATATCCCATCAGGGTGGGAAATGTTCTCAGGTTCAGCAATTCTGGCAGGTAAGAGTGGGCAAGAGTGGGTTTTGGTGTCCCGAAGGCAACAGAGATCGCTTCCATGCTGTGCTTCTCCGGAGATGCCTGACGCAGACGTGCAATGGCACGGGCTTCCGGTCCGGGAATTTCTATGTTTTCTGCAATTGCCTGATGTGCCAGTACAAAGAACTCCGAAGGAAGAATGGATTCGATGGCTTTTCCTGCATCGCCCTGTTTCAAAGAGTCTCCGATGCTCTTCAGCCGAGCCGGGGGAATCTGACGGGACAGAATATTCAGGACCGAAACTCTTTTCTGTTCATCAAGGGCTGCTGCTGCTACAGCAGATTCACCTAGCCGGAGATGGAGTCCGACAAAATGCATCTGGGTGGAGGCGACATTCCACCAGCGGGGAACTTTCGCACTGACAATCATCTGAGGAACAAGGTCGCCCCAGATGAGAGCCTGTTCCCGAGTGGGAATCAGGAAGTTCTGCTCCGCGTTCGCCAGTGCATACGGAAGGCTGGAAAGAGAACCAACCAGTCGGCCGCCTGCGCTGGACGGCCAGCCGGAACCAAATACTTCCGTATTGCGCCATGTCTGGTTGATCCCCTGAATACCGATGAAATCATGGCTTCGAACAAAGAGCGGATTGGTGATGAGAATCTGTGCTCCGGGTGGAGCGTAATGAATGTAATTCAGCCCGACGAGAGTATCCCGAAGAAATTTTGTGAGATGACCGCGAGCGTCCGCCAGCTTTTCCTGATTTTTTGATGCACGGTCTGCGATCTGCCGGAAGTTCACTTTGCGCTGTGTTTCGATATGCAGTTCGGTGGCATACCCAAAAGACATTACATTTTTTTCGGCACCCGACAGAGATATCCGAGCAGGCTGAATTTCCTGGATACGGGAAGTAAAACGCCCCATCAACTGGGTATTCAGCTTTCCACCTTCAGATGCTGATTGCAGATTATCCGCTATCTCAAAGATCATAGAGAGCGGGATGAGCCGCTGGGAATCAAAGATGCGGGCCATCTCCTGAACTAATTGAGTGTGAGCTTGTGGATTAGAGATCTGAGACTCTCCTACAAGCAAGTCCATCATTCGGTCATGCGGACTTGTATTTCCTGTTGTTCCTGTGGCGGTAAGGAGAATCTGAACGCTTTTTCTTCCTGCATCAAACAGATCTACAGATGTTTTTGCATCGACAAAATTACCAAGTATTTCACTAAGTGCTGCATCTCTTCCTGAAGGCGGGATCAGATTCTGACGACAGAAAATCTGCCAAAGTCCAGTGAGTGCCTGTTGCAGCCCTGCTGCATCCGAGCGAATCTGATGATTTCGGTAGCCGGAAATCCTGGATGCATTGTCGAGAAAACTAAGCATCGTCTGATCTTCAACCTGAGGGACTTCGGTGAAGATCATGAACTGAGATCCGTATGTGCGCCATTCCCGAGCCAGACGGTCTACAGTTTCCTCGCGAAGTGGTGTCTTCCGGTGACGGTTGATGTCGCTGAGGGCCATGAAAATTTTCAATGGCTCATTTTCCACTGCCTTGCGGGTCAGGGCGAAAAGAGCTTCGAGGACATCATCCGGCTCTTTCCAGCCTGCGGCAGACTTGGTCAGCTTGCCATCATACTTTCCGTTGGGATGCTTGATGAACAGCTGCTTCCAGACTTCCACTGATCCGGGGATGTGTGGCCGTCCATCCGATCCCAGTCGAAGACGACTGGTCAGAAGCATCATTTCCGTATTGGCCCGGAAGACGGGACGAGCCGGACCGGGACTGGTGATCTTTCCACGGATGGCATTATAAAAACGCTCCATGCGGGATGGTTCGGTGAGATATTCCTGCAATTTCCCACTGAGTCGGGCTGTTGCATCGTAATAGCTGGCCAGCCAGCCATCATCTTTGACCATGAGTGCGGAGAGAAACTTTCCTCCCTGATCGGGTGAGGCTCCCGCCAATTTTGCCCAGCCGGGTTCTGCCCGGCTTCCACCGGGAACGAGGGCTCGGCCATTTCTGACTTCAAACATGCCTCCATAGAAATCGAGAACATGAGCAAAAGCTTTCAGGCGTGCAAGCGGAACATCATTCTTCAATGCCTCTGCTGTTTCAGGGTCGAGTTTTGACAAGCCAAGATAGAAACGACAGACGGAGGGGTCAGTAATGAAAAAGTCAATGAAGTCTGTATCAGTAGCGCGTTTATCTTTGGATGGCAGCCAGTAGTCCGGGCCATACAAGACTGAAACGGAAGTGGGGCGATAATCATATTCGAACAAGGAGTTTGTCCGGAGCGACTGTTCCAGCTGAGCGAGCGGGAAGCCTGAGTCGATGGTCAGGAATGCGCGGGAAGCATTGACTGTTTCCAGTACGACCTCATTTCCACAGCCGCCCCGCATCCGGTAACCCAAAATCCGAAGAAGATCGGCCGTGATACTGGAATCGCATTCTTCAATCCGAAGGATTCCCGACTCACCTGCAAGTTTTTGTATTTCCCGTGCCTGCGACAGATAACGGACGACCAGCTTCAGATATTCCGTCTGCTCCAATGCTTCTCGTCCACTAGATGCCTGAAATCCGTTTGTCACAATATTTCGGGCGAGCGCCCCGAGCAGATCATCAGGAGTGAGATCGGGGGATAATGCCGCCATCCGGTTGAAGCTGCGAATCGGTCCAGGAATTTGAATGGTCGGATGATTGCTTGACGCATTATTTGTTGGCTTACGCGCGATCAGGTCGAGAATCTGAATTCTTCGTTCTACAACTGCTCTATTTGGGGAGCCAGCCGGGAGGGATGGCAGGAGATCACGATAAACAGATAAGGTTTGAGGGTCACGGCGCTGGTCGAGGAACTCAGCGTAAGCGATTTTTGTTTCGATGGCTGCGGTAGCTGACGCAGCCGCTTTATGGAGTAACGATTTTGCTTCCTGAACAGAGCCTTTTGCCTCAAGGGCGAATGCCTGATCCAGATCTGCAGGGATGACCATTGGGGAAAACAAAATCCCCAGAACCGCGAGAGAACTCAGCTTCATGTGCACAGCTCCCTTTCCTATGTCGAAATACTATAACCCAGAAGAGCCGGGTACAATCGTCGCAGGTTTCAAATGACAAAAAGAAGATCCTTCCTGATGATGGCTGCGGCACAAGCTGCAGCTCTTGGGCAACAGGAACCGGATGTGAAAATAGCTATCGTCGGGATGGTTCATTCTCACGTCTGGGGTCACCTGGGTAATACGGTGAAGGGTGACAAGGTAAAACTTGTTGGCGTATCAGAAACAATTCCGGAATTGATTGCTGAAGGGAAAAAGCGCGGAGTGGCGGACGAGCTTTTCCATGCGGACTATCGATCTATGCTGGAGAAAACGAAGCCGGATATTGTCTGGGCTTTTGTCGAGAACAACCGGCATCTGGAAATTGCTGAGTTTTGTGCTCCACGAAAAATTCATCTCATGTTTGAGAAGCCATTGGCATCTACCTATGCCGATTCCGTCAAGATCCAGAAGCTTGCTCAGAAGCATGACATTCAGGTTCTGACAAATTACCAGATGGCATGGTGGCCATCCCTTTATGAGCAACGAAGGATGGTGGACGCCGGGGAACTTGGGAAAGCCTGGCGGCTACGGGGAATTGTGGGTCATGGCGGACCGGGGTTACCCACTGGTCTGAACAAATGGTTTTTCAACTGGCTGACTGATCCGGTCCAGAATGGAGCGGGATCACTCATGGACTTCGGTTGTTATAACGCCCTATGGGCGTTGTGGTATCTGGGGCGGCCTGAATCCGTTTATGCGCAGGTGAATCAGCTTCGGCCCGAGACATTTCCCAAGGTGGAAGACAATGTGACGATGGTTTTCCATTACAAAAATGGCGTGGGTTTGTTTGAAGGAAGCTGGGATCTTCCACGGAGCTTTCAGGATCTGGAAATCTTTGGGCTTGCTGGAAGCACTTACATGAACCGTGAAGGGCTCAAGTTTCGGAAGGGGAGGGACGCAGAAGTTTCTGTTCCCACTCCCCCTTTATCCCCTGAGCGTGCAGATCCCCTCAGCTATATGGCTCATGTTGTTCGGACCAAAGGTAAAGTTGAAGGAATCGTCGCCATCGACATCAATGTGGAAGTGATGGAGATGATCGAAGCCCTGAAAGAGTCGGCCCGCAAAGGCATCGTGGTCAAAATCGCTCGCTCACGCTAGTCAACTTGTCGATGGATTCCGGGCGCAATATCAGTTTAGTGGCCTCCACAAGATCCTGAAGCTGGCTCTCTGTCGTCGCACTGGCAATGGGAGCTGTGATGCCGGGCTGGGCAATCAGCCATGCGAGGGATACACGAGCCGGGTTGGAATTATATTCTTCTGCCACTTCATCGAGTACCTGAAGAACTGCCAGACCCTCGGGCGTGATGTATTTTGCTGCTCCCTGCCCACGAGGCTTTCCTTGCGTGTCCTCAAGGGTTCGATACTTACCAGAAAGAAATCCGGAAGCGAGAGAGTAATAGGGGATGGCACCAATTCCCGATGCCTGGACTACAGGTGCTATTTCCTTTTCATATGCAGACCGTTCGACCAGATTGTAATGGGGCTGGATGGACTGATAATTCTCCAGTTGATGCTTTCGGCTGATCTCCAGCGACTCTTTCAGCCGTTGGCCGGAATAGTTTGAGGCGCCGATGACCCGAACTTTTCCTTCTTTCACCAGACGAGTAAAAGCTTCCAGTGTTTCTTCCAAGGGTGTTTCCGGATCGTCCATGTGGGCCTGATAGAGGTCAATGAAATCTGTCTGGAGCCGCCTGAGGGAGTCTTCGACAGCCTGCTTCATATAGCTGGCCGATAATCCTTTTTTCTCTTCACCCATTGGCTTTCCCAGCTTGGTCGCCAGAATCACCTTGTCCCGTTTGCCGGTCCGGGTAAACCATCTTCCCAGAATGGTTTCTGATTCTCCTCCAGAATTGCCGGGATCCCAATAAGAATAGATGTCTGCCGTATCGATGAAATTGAGTCCCTTGTCGAGTGCTGCATCCAGAATGCGGAAAGACGCTGATTCATCGAGAGTCCAGCCAAAGACATTTCCTCCCAGCATGACGACTGGAACATTGAGGCCGGAATTACCTAACTTGCGAGTTTGCATAATTATGTAGTCCTGAAAAAGAAAAAGCCCGGCATAACCGGGCTTGATGATATGAACTGATGATTTAGTTGGAAGGCCGGCGCTTCAGGGTTGGTCGTTCATCCTCATCAGCACGAGGTTTCTTCTCATCTCCCGTTTCATCATCTACAGAGACAGTGCCTCCATTGGGAGCACGTCGAAGGCGAGGGCGATTGGGGTCTTCAGCCGGATCTACCTTCCGGCGATTGTGAAGTGCCAGCAATCTGTCTTTTACTGTGTCGAACTCCGAGGTGCTGACCACGTATTCCGGCTTTTCCTTCAGAATTTCCTCAATGTTCTGCTGGGAATTCTTGATCCGGTCATCTGTTGGTGGATGAGATCCAAAGAGCTTGGACATGGTTCCGGGCTTACGCTTTTCCTTCGACTGTAATTTTTCGAAGAAGTCTACAAAGGCCGTTGGATCGTATCCTGATTTATAGAGATACTGCAGGCCGAGGAAATCGGCTTCCCGTTCAAAGGCTTGGGAGAACTGCATGAATCCCATCGGGATCAGGATGCTGGCACCCTGACGGATTCCGTATCCTGCCCAGCCACCAAGGAAGATCAGGGGAATGGTTCCGTAATTAACCAACTGGCCACGGGTTGCCTGACGTGTGCCGTGTCGAGCCGCAATGTGTGCGATCTCATGAGCCATGACACCTGCCAGTTCAGCTTCTGTGTCCGCGCTCATGATGAGTCCTGAATTGACGAAGAAGAATCCGCCGGGGAGAGCAAAAGCATTTACTTCTTCACTGTCCACAACCTTGATGGTGAAGGGAATCTTAGCATCCGAATTCCGGACAAGATTCTGGCCCACACGATTTACATATTCAGCGATGACGGGATCATCCACTATCTTTGAGTGGCGTTCCACATCCTGAGCCATGCCTTTGCCTAACGCGATTTCTTTTTCGATTGAGTAAAAGTTCAGCTTTCCATCAACATCACGGTTCCCGATTTCATCCGGATCCTTTTTCTTGTTGCGGTTTTTGGGTTCTTTTACGTTAGAGTTATCCTCTTTAGGAGCTTCTTTTGATTCTTTTCCGGCAGCAGAGAGTAATACTGCCGATGCCATTAAGACTGCTAAAAAGCGCTTCATCCTCAGTTTCCTCGCTCACTTCCAGTATAGACATCAATTCCAGACAGGGATCTCCTGTCAAGTATCTCTATATATTTAACGTATTCTCAGCATTATGGGTTGCAAAAAAGATGGAGAAGTGTGGAGGGAATACCGCGATCAGTTTCCTGTGGCGGAGAACCTGATCTGGCTTCACCATGCGGGAGTTTCCCCTTTATGTCTTCCTGCTGCAAGAGCTATGAAGCAATTGACAGATGATGTGGAGAAATGGGCCAGTTTTCATTTCTTTGACTGGATGAAAGTTTATGATTCCATTCGGGTTGAGGCCGCAAGATTGATTGGAGCTACTTCCGAAGAAATTGCCATTACGAAGAATACTTCAGAAGGAATTTCAATAATCCAGCAGGGAATCGACTGGAGAGCCGGGGATCGGATTGTCGCTTTTGAAGAAGAGTTTCCCGCGAATTATCTTCCGTGGAAATTTCTGGAGAAACAGGGAGTGCAGGTGGAGTGGCTTTCCATCTATGATCCGCTGGAGAAAATCGACAAGGCGTGTCAGGGTGCGCGGCTACTGACTATCAGTTTTGTCAATTATCTGTCCGGACACAGGATGGATCTGGAGGCAATAGGCGAGATCTGCAAGCGCAGAGGGGTCTTTTTCCTGGTTGATGCGATTCAGGGTTTGGGTGTATTTCCTGTGGATGTGGAGAGATTCCATATTGATGCCCTTTCCGCAGACGGCCATAAGTGGCTGCTGGGGCCGGAAGGGTGCGGCATTCTTTATATCCGAAAAGACAGGCAGGATGAGGTGGAGCCTAAGGAAATCGGATGGATGAATGTGGCAGGGTTTCATGATTATGGCTCCCGTGAAACTGCGCTGCGTCCGAATGCCGGGCGCTATGAGTGCGGGACATTGAATACGGTGGGGATCTTCGGGCTGGAAGCTACTCTTCAGTTCATCCAGAAGGTGGGCATCGACCGGATTGGTGAGCAGGTGCTGGATCTGACGGAGCATCTGGCACGTTCTGTTCAGAGAAAAGGATATCGGCTGTTTCGGGAATGGGAACGTTCCTCTGCATCCGGTATTCTGAGCTTCCAGAAAGATGGAGCAGACGCGCGAATCGTAGTGAACCAGCTGAAGGACCATAAAATCCAAGCTGCTCCGCGACAGGGATGGATTCGCTTTTCACCGCATTTTTACCAGAATACGGATGAGATGGATCGTGTTGTTGAACTGCTCCCGTGATTTAACTTAGATTTAGATATCGTGCTACTTGGAGCTGTCACCTACAATGTCATCAAAGACTGGAATCTTGATATGATTCTGTCCAAACTGCCTGAATTAGGCTTCGAGGCGGTTGAACTCCGCACTACCCATGCTCATGGGGTGGAGATTACGCTGACAGACCAGCAGCGTGTTGAGGTGCAGGAGAAGTTTCATCGCACAGGATTACGGCTTCTGAGTTATGGATCGACTTGTGAATTTCATTCTCCGGATCCTGAGGTTCGGAAACGGCATATAGAAGAAGCCAAGAAGTGGATCGATCTGGCCCATGACACGGGAGCATGGGGAGTTAAGGTTCGCCCGAATGGTGTTCCAAAAGAAGTTCCACAGGATGTAACGGTCAAGAACATTGCGGCCTGCTTGCGGGAACTGGGTGATTACGGAGCGGGTCGAGGAATTGAGACATGGATGGAAGTCCATGGAGCGATTACGCAATTGCCTCCGGTCAGCGCACAGATTATGAAAGAAACCAACCATCCTCAGGTTGGAGTGTGCTGGAATTCAAATCCTACAGATGTTGTGAATGGAAGCATCAAGCAGAGTTTTGAACTGCTGAAGCCATGGATCAAGAATGTTCATATCAATGAGCTGGTTTCCGGATATCCATACCGGGAGCTTTTTTCCTTGCTGAAACAGATGAACTATACGCGATATACCCTCTGTGAGGCACAGAGTTCGCAGGAACCTGAAAGATTCCTGCGGTGGTATCGAGCCTTGTGGGTAGAACTGCAGAAGTCCTGTTAGGTTAGGCGGTAGAATTTAGTAGCCGTTTCTCCGAGAATCTTTTCTCTCATTGGCTGTTGCAGCGGTCCAAGTGCCTGCGTGAAGACAGCCAGGACCTGCTTCCACTCCCCTGCGAGTCGACAAACTGGCCAGTCTGAGCCGAACATGCAACGGTCGGGGCCCCATAGCTGGAATGCGTGATTAATGTATGGCGCAATGTCGGGAGTTTTCCAGTTTTGATGATCTGCTTCCGTAATCATGCCCGATAATTTGATAAAGATGTGAGGGATCTTTGAGATCTCTTCCATCTGTTTTGCCCACGGCTCCATGACACCGTCTTTGATGAGTGGCTTGGCGATGTGGTCGATGACCATTCTGAGGTTTGGTACGGCGTCCACCAGAGGTTGAACGAATGGAAGATGTGGAGGGCGGAGAAGGAGATCGTAGGGTATATCTCTTCTCTCAAGCTCTTTGAGTCCGCGGATCACATTGGGGCGGAGCAGCCATTTCACATCTTCTTCATCATGAACAATGTGACGAACCCCTTTGAACTGACGCCGCTTCTGCAACTGATCCAGCCGGTCGCCTACTTTTTCATCCTGCAGATCCACCCAGGCCACTACACCTTTGATAAATGAATACTGGTCTGCCAGATCCAGCATCCACTCTGCTTCGGCGTCTACATGTGCCGCCTGAACTGTTACGCAACCATCGAATCGTGCTGCTTCCAGATGCGGCTGAAGATCGGGCGGAAGGTAGGTTCGACGAAGAATGCCTGGTTCGGGGGGCATCCATGGATAGGGGATCTTGTCAGGGTCCCAGAAGTGCTGGTGGGAGTCGATGCGCATGCAGGATCATCATACGGAATTTGTGATGTGTGATTCAAAGATTGTTTGAGATGGAGGATTTGGGAAAGAATATCGAGTTCGCTATTGTGGTCTCAGATGCGAATCCGGAAGGCTGTTTGTCCTGCAATTTGTCTGTTGCTTGTTTTGATACTGGGTGCGTGCCGGCCAAAACCATCGCCCACGATTGTGGCTGACCCAGCATTGATGCCGCTGGTTCCTGCTGACACGACAATTCTGATGGGCGTCCGTGTGACTGAGCTGAAGAAAACACCTCTGTATCAGAGACTGATGGAAGAGGGAAAGCTTCCTCAGATCGGGTTGTTCAAACAGGAAACCGGTATCGATCTTCAGAAGGATATCTGGGAAGTCGTAGTGGCTTCCAATGGAGAGAAGGCTGTCACTTTGGTACGAGGGAAATTTACTGAGGGTGGAGTTACCGATAGCGGGATGGAGCCAACACTGGAAAAAAAGGGAATTTCCCGATCGCATTACCGGGGTTATACCTTCCAGGGAGATGACCGTGTGACGGTTACTTTCCTGAACTCCAGCGTGGCTATTGCTGGTTCAGTTGATGCGGTGCGCTCTGTAATTGACGCGCGCGATGGAGGAAAGGGCGGTCCTCCCACCGCTTTACTGGATCGAGTGAAGAAGCTTTCGTCTGAAAACCAAGTCTGGGTGGTTTCCACCGCTGACTGGAAGGAGACCATTCCAGAAGATGTGGATGGTCCACTTGGAGCGCTGAAACAGATCCCCGTCAAGTTACCGTTTATTGCAGCTATGCTGAATCTATCTGACGGGGCGAAATTCTCCAGTGAACTGACATCAGAAAACGCTGCCGGAGCACAAAAACTGAGTGTCGCCTTGCAAGGCATGATCGGAATCGGACGGATGATGATGTCCCGTGGTGATGGTGATACAGAGAAACTGTACAGAAGCCTGCAAGTTACTTCAGAGAATGATGTCGTTCGAATTGAAGCAGATATTCCAGTAAAACTGCTGGAAGATTTTCTTCAGGAAAATCGCAATCTACGGATTGCGCCGCTCAATCCCCGATAATCTTGACGAGAACTCGTTTTTTTCGTCGTCCATCAAACTCGCCATAGAAAATCTGTTCCCATGGGCCGAAGTCGAGTTCACCTGAGGTGATTGCCACAACCACTTCGCGTCCCATGATCTGTCGTTTCATGTGGGCATCCGCATTATCTTCACCTGTGAGATTGTGATCGTATTGAGAAGTCGGTGAATGGGGGGCGAGTTTTTCCAGCCACTTGTCATAGTCTGCATGCAGACCTGATTCATCATCGTTGATGAAAACGCTTGCTGTAATATGCATGGCATTGATCAGGCATAAGCCTTCCTGGATTCCACTCTCCTTTAAGCAAGCCTGCACCTGCCGAGTGATATTCAGTAGTCCTCTTCTTGCAGGGATGTGAAACCACAGCTCTTTTCTATAACTTTTCATTGCTGAAATGTCATCGTATCGCTGAGTCACGATGAACATCAAACTTTTTTCCTGAATAGAATCAATCAGATTCACGTTTATGAGGTGCCGAGATGTGAGAAGGGGTTTAGCTTAATCCCGTGAGCGGAGTTCGCGGCCGGAAAAAGAAGAATGGCGGAGAGAAGGAAGAAGAGATTCTGGATACGGGACAGATTCGGAATTTACTGAACTCCATGAAGGATCGTCTGTTTGACGAGAGCAGCAAAACATCTGTGGTGGATTTTATCCGTCTTCTTCAGCTTTATCACGAGATGAAGGAGAGTGAGCCCAAGGAGATTCAGGTGCGATGGATCAATCCCGCGTCATCCATCGAGAGATAAATTACTCTCCTTTACCTTCACAGTTGCTGTTTCACGAGTCGTCTGCACGGTTCAAAGGTTTTTCTGGTCCGATTGGGTCAGGGAAAAGCCAGGCATTGTGCCAGGAAGCGATCCGGCTTGCATATATCAATGCGGGCCGAACGGGTTTGATCGGTGCGCCAACGTATCCCATGTTGCGGGATGCAACGCAAGCATCGTTTATACAGGTACTTGAAGAGAGCAGAATTCCCTTTGAGCTGAACAAGTCAGAACAGATTCTCTGGTTGCGAGATACCGGGTCGAGGATTCTGTTTCGTGCGGTGGAAGAGTTCGACCGTTTGCGTGGTACCAATCTCGCCTGGTTTGGAGTGGATGAACTGAGTTATGCCCCCGAGGAAGCATGGCTGCGCCTGGAGGGAAGATTGCGTGATCCAAACGGGATACAGCTTTGTGGGTTTGGAGTGTGGACGCCGAAAGGGCGTGACTGGGTATGGAAAAGGTTCATTGACAGAAAGGTGAATGGATATGAAGTTATTGTGGCAAGGCCTTTTGAAAATCGCTTTGTCCTGGATCTAATCCCGGATTTCTACGAAAGGCTGAAATCGAGTTACGACGAGCGTTTCTTTGCCCAGGAGGTGCTGGGTGAATATCTGAATGCCTCTAATGATCTTGTCTATTTTGCATTTGATCGAGATGAGCATCTGGATACGCTCGCTGTGGATCCTACTCTTCCATTGTTATGGGCACTGGATTTCAATGTCACACCAATGTCCAGTGTGATCGCCCAGAAGACAGCTTCGTGGGTAAATGTGCTGGATGAGATTGTTCTTCATCGAGCCACCACTGTTCAAGCTTGTGAAGAGTTTCTTGCACGGTACGGCAAGCATCGAGGTGAGGTTGTGATCTATGGAGATGCTTCCGGAAATCGGATGCAGACGACGGGATCCAGTGATTATCAGATGATTCGCGATGTCCTGATTCGTGCAGGAAGGGGCGACTTTGAGTACAGAGTTCCCAAGGCCAATCCTGCAGTGAGAGACAGAACCAATCTGCTGAATTCATTGCTGAAGAATGCCTCTGGAGAAAAGTTTCTGAAAGTGTCCCCCCGATGCAAGGAACTTATTGCTGACTTCGAAGAGGTGCAATACAAGCCCGGAAGCCAGGTTATCGACAAAGAACGCGATTCCAGACGGACTCATCTTTCAGACGCACTGGGTTACTTGCTGTGGCAGGAGTTTCAGGGGCGAATTGGGGCGGGAGAACGGCACGAACGCCTGTTTTGATAGGCACGAGGAGATATGTTCCACGAACATCCTGAATATATAAATCAGAAATCACTTCTGGCAGAGTACCGATGTCTCTATGCAGGGGGAGAAGAGTTCCGAAAGAATGCTTCCTCTTTTCTCATGAGAAGGCAGAAGGAGCCATTACAGGTCTATGGAGAAAGGCTGGATCGTGTCTTCTATGAAAACTATATTGGATCGATTATTGACTGGTATGCCGCAACTCTCTTTCGTCGTGAACCCCAGATTGTCGTTGATGGGAACAGCAAAGCGGGACGGAGATACTTCAGTGGATTGCTAGATGATTGTGATACACACGGATCCAACCTGACAGAGTTTTTCCGTCAGCAGCTGATCAGCTCATTGATATACGGGAAAAGCTATACGCTGGTGGATTTTCCGCGAGTGGAGCAAGAGATCAAAACACGCGCGGATGAAGAAGAGTGCGGAGCTTCCCATGGATATTTTCAAAGTTTTACCCCGCTGGATCTGATCAACTGGAGCCGCGATGAACGTGGAGCCCTGGAGTGGATTGTTCTTCGCACGCATCGGCAGTATCAGAAGAGTGCCTATGACTCTGCATGGATTGATGAGACTCAGTGGACTTACTATGACAAAACTCAATTTCGCATCTATCGGCAGAACGATCTCGAAAAAAATCCAGAGCTGATTTCTGAAGGAACACATGGATTAGCAAGGCTGAATCGTGTTCCTTTATTTGAACTGAATCTCAGTGATGGTCTCTGGCTGATGCGCAAAGCCGCCCAGATTCAAATTGAGCATCTCAACAAATCCAATGCATTGAGCTGGGCGTTGACCATGGGTTTGTTTGCCATGCCGGTTGTTTACTCTGACCGCGAATTCAAGCAGATTATCGGTGAAAGCTACTACATCCAATTAGGGCCCGATGATAAGTTTGGCTGGACTGAACCGGAAGGACACGTTTACCAGCTTGCTTCCGATAATCTTCAGCGACTGCAACAGGAGATCTATCGGGTTTGTTATCTGCTAACGCAGGCTGGCGGATCTCTCACTTCTGGTGTGAGCCAATCCGGATTGAGTAAGCAACGTGACTTTGCCATTACTCAGGAAGTTTTGCGTGGGCTTGGCGATCGTGTAAAAGACGTCATGAAGACTGTCCTGCGAACACTGGAAAGTGTTCGGGGTGATGACCTGTTAATTGATGTCACAGGTCTGGATGAATTTGATGTTGGTGATTTTTCATCTGAACTCGAAGATGGTGAAAGACTTCTCAGGCTGGGTATTCACTCACCAACATTTCAGAAGCAACTCCAGAAAAAAATGGCTTTGAAATACCTCTCGGACATCCGTCCTGCTCTCAAGGACAAGATCATTCAGGAGATTGAGGGTTTTATTGAATGACAGATGAAACGGAAGTGAGTGAGCAGGGGACTGACGAAATATCCGGAACTGAGAGTGATGGATTTCCTGTTTCCCTGATTCAGAATGTAGTGCGCAATACGCTGATTGAAGTCCTGCAGTCTCAACGTAGTCAGGGTGTGGATGAACGTCTTCATGAAGAAATTTCAAAAAGGGAAACCCTGGAATCAAGACTCAATGAACTTATTGCGGAAAATCAGCAGAATCGTCAGATCCGAGAAGAAAAGGAACTGGAAGTTGCAGCCCGGAACGAGTTACATCGACTTGGTGTTGTAAAGGCAGATTTGGCCTTTAACGCAATCAAAAATGTGATTCAGAGAAAAGAGAACGGAAGCATCATTGCCCGGACGGATGCGGGGGAAATTCACCTTACTTCCTTCCTTCAACAGTTTCTGGATGAGAATCCTGAGCTTGTGCCAGCGCGAGTGCATGGCGGTTCCGGAATTCATGCCGGACAGAGAAACCTGAAAACAGAAATGCGGATTGATCTGGACAAAATTGTTCCTGGTATGAGTGCTGATGAGTTGGAGAGAGCCAGGAAGGAGATCGTGAGAGTGGCTTCTGAGACATTCCGCGGTCTGTAAATGCTGACCCAAGAAAACGAAGGAGACGAAACCGAACAGAATGCCAAATATAACCTCAACGAATGTAGCCCAGGCGATTGTGAAGCTGGTAGCTGCAGAAGCACTTCCTGCTCTAATGGGAAATCTGGTGCTTGGGAATCTTGTCAATCGAGATTTTGAACCTGTCCTTGCACAAGCCGGAGATACTGTGAATGTTCCGATTCCACCTGCTCTGGTTGCCAACAGCATCAGTGAAACGGGTAGTGTCACGACTCAGAATCCAAATCTGGGAAATGCTGAAATCAAGCTGGACAAGCATCTTGAATCATCGTTTCAGATTCCAGATGTGACCAGGGTTCTTGCTTATCCGGATCTGCTGAAGGTATACCTTCAGCCCGCCGTTGTTGCCATTGCAGAGAAGATCGAAACAGATCTTCTAGATCTTGCTCCGGGGTTTACTGCAAATACTCCGGTGGGAACTGCTGCCACTGCATTGACTGAGAGTGTAATCGAGCAGGCGGAAACCACACTATTCAATGCAAGGGTCCCCCAGAGCGCCGCCCGATATCTTGTTGTCGATGGAAATGCGTATTCCACTCTTCGTCAGATTGCGAGATTCAGTGAATATCAGACAGTGGGTGATGCCGGTCTCAAGACCATGATTGATGGTGAAGTCGGAAGATTGAAGAGCTTCTATGTATTTCGGTCTCAATTCATCCGTAAATCAGGATCACCTGTCACGACCTGGAATGTTGGTTTTGCCAAGGATGCACTGGGTCTGGTTGTGCGTCGTCTTCCTCAACCCCTACCAGGAACAGGAGCCGTAGCGGAGTATGCGGAGTTGGGTAATTTTGGTGTTCGTGTGGTCATGAGTTATCAGCCAAACACACTGGCACAACAGTTCACTGTTGATGTTCTGTATGGGTGTGGGATTCTTCGAAACAATCACGCAATTGTTGTCAGGAGCTAGTCCAATGGGCAATCGAGATTTCCCTCGATTGCCTTTTTCATCACCCTCTTTCTCATCACTCTTGAGGATTCAATGAACGTCAGGACATACTTCCAAAATATTCGAAGAGTAGAACACGATCTTCCTGCCGGGGACGTGGTTGTCATCAGTCTCATCACGCCTGATGGCGGAGTAGCGGGACGGGTCATGGAACTCGATCGCTCTCTTGCTGCACGGATGATTGTGGACGGACGCTTCCGGCCTGCGAACCAGGATGAGGTGGATGCCTATCGCGAGGAATTGCAGAGAGAACAAGAAGAAGCTGAATCCAGATTCATTGAGCCGCGAACGCAAATGATCGTTGCGATTCATGAATCCCAAAAGAAGATTCAGCAACGGAAGAAGAAACAAGGAGGTGAGGATGGCACTGTTTCCTGATGGGCCGCTGTCATCGATAGAGGATCTCCAGAATTATGAAAGCTCGCTTCCAGAAATTGCACAGACAGAAAAGATCGATCTGGATGTCAAGTTACAAGTCAGCAAAGTGGAGACAGGACACCGCATTCTTCAGTTTTTAATTCATCAGTCTGCAAATGGACACCTTCAATTTTCAAGGGATCTGGCCCATGTCGTCATTTCTGATCCTCTGCGTGAATGGTATACATTGCACACTCTTCAACTGATTCTCCGCGACTGTTATCACAATCAACTCAATGATCGTTATCGTGCGAAATGGATCGAGTATCAGAAAGAGTCAGCGCAGGCAGAAATTCGCTACTTCGATCATGGAGCCGGACTTGTCCTTCACCCCATCAAGAAAGCAGCCGAACCGTCCCTGGAAAGATCAGATGGCGAACTGGAGGCGGGTGTTTATGAACTTGCGATTACCTGGTCGGCAGATGGACGGGTTGAGGGTGCGCCCAGCGATCCTCTGATTTTCGAGACGGGTGATGGAAGTATTCCATTGCTTCATCCGCAGTCAGTACAGACGCCCGTTCATTTCTGGAATGTTTATCTCGGGCTCAGTGGAACTCCCCTGATGAAGCAGAACGTTGAACCAATCGGGATTCATGAGTCCTGGTCACCGACTTCGAATACTGTCCTATCTGGTGCAGTGATGGGGGAAGGGCAATCTCCAGACTTGCTGATTCGTCCTGTCAACAGAATCCGGAGAGGGTAATTTATGGCCCAGATCATCAGTCTGATTTCTGCGGCGGTTAGCGATGTTTTCCGCAATGAGATTTCTTCGACAGTCCATGCGATCAGCCAGCGTGAAGATGAGGATCCGGAGTTGCCGGAACTGACTATCCTTGATCAAAATATTTCTCCGGAAGTTCTGGAAAAAAAAGCTGGTGCGTCATATCCGAGTCTCCATTTGTATTGTGAACGACTGGAAAACAGACTGACGGAGCGATTCCGATTATTTTCCGGGATTGCTCATATGGTGGCAGAGATCCGTCTTTCACTGGATTATTCTGCTCCACTTGATAGATTTGCCCGTTTTTACGGGGAAGCCGTAACGACTGTTCTGGACCATCACAGAGGTGACTGGAGAAACGGAATATTTTATGGCGGTGGATATGAGATGAGTTTTTCTTCCATCAAACATGGAGGGAAAAACTACTTACAAACGGTGAAGATCAGTTTTGTTCTCAATGCAAGCCTGGATCAGGAGTGAATCAGTGGCCAGCTATATTTCTTCAAATCATGAAAGATTGTATGCACGCGTAGAGCCTTCTTTTGGGCAGACGGTAGCCGCGACCAATGCTCATCGTTTTCCTGCAGTGCGATTTACGGCACAACAGCAAACCGAGCGTCCATTCAGACGTGACAAGACCGGGACGAGAACTCAAGTCTCATATCCGACTCAACTTCGCCGTCGCACCAGCTTTGAGATCCAGACATATATGACGAGCTGGACCAATATGGGTCAGCTTCCACCTTATAGTGCTTTATTTCAGGCAGCACTGGGATCAGCTCCACGTTTGATTTCCAGCCGGGTATTGATCTCCGGGTCTACTGCCACAACCCTGCAGTTTGGATCGAGCCATGGATTTGTTCCAGGAGATGGCGTTGTCCTTGGAGATGAAGTTCGCTTTGTGCAAAGTGTCCCCAATACACAATCCATTGTTGTCAATCACCCATTTTCAGGACCTCAACTTTCAGGGGTGACTACAGGAACTACTGCAAGTTTTCATCCAGCGGATGATCTGCCGAGCCTTAGTGTCTTCAGTTATCGAAGTCCTCTGACTGCCTTACAGCGATTTCTTACGGGAGCAGTGATTGACCAGATGTCATTGGTTGTCAATGGTGACTATCATGAGTTCCAGTTTCTAGGCCAAGCACAGGACCTCTTCGATGATGCAAGTTTTGATTCATCGGATTCTGTCTTTGAAAATTTCCCGGCTGAACCTGCACTGAATGAGACAGAGCAGGGGATTATCCCTGGACACTTAGGCCAAGCCTGGCTGGGCGGTTCGGCTTCTCGCTTTTTCACGATTACAGATGCAGAGATCCAGATCGATAACCAGATTGATCTTCGGGATCGGGAGTTTGGTGAAGAGAAGGTTTCCGGTTTTATTGCAGGAGAGCGAAGGGTTTCTCTGCAGTTCAGTCTTTTTGAAAAAGACGATGAAGCGACACAGTCCTTATATCGCTCTGCCCGTAACAGAACACCCATCAGTGTAATGTTCCAGCTAGGCCAAAAGCCGGGACAAATGATGGGGGTATGGATGAAAAATGTCATTCCCGAAATCCCGGATTTTGATGATCGTGAAACCAGAGTGCAATGGCGGTTCCGTGATTCCAGTGCTTATGGAAGGAAAGATGACGAAATATATGTCGCTTTTGGTTGATGCTGATGAACTATGAAAGCCTGACCTGTCATGATTCAGTTTCGAATCCCGGAATAAAATTCCGACTCAAAAAAATTTCTCTGAATCGACGACTTCAGTTATCCCAGGAGATCCGCGAGATTGCAGGTCGTCTAGAGTTTACGCAAGCTGGAACATCTTTTATTGACAAAGTGGATGCAACCGTCCTGACTCTGGAAGTGGATCGCATCTATCTGAAATGGGGACTGGAGAGCATTGAGGGGATAGAAATTGATGGTGTCCCGGCTACACCGGAATTGCTGATTGAGCGTGGTCCTGAAGATCTCTGTCAGGAGATTGTCAGCATCATTCGTTCCGAATGCGGATTGAGTGACGAAGAAAGAAAAAACTAGTTGTCGCCTTTCAGTTCCAGATGTCTGATCCAAACGCCTGGAAGTGCGACGAATGCCGGATCCATCGTTTGGAAAGTAAGCGTCGATGTGGATTTATTCCTGAATCAGAAAAAGAACCTCACAGGGTTGTCTGGATACGCGGAAACGTTTCTACAGAAGAGTGTCCGAAATCCTATATTAATTCCCAAAGTCTGTATTTTATTGATCGATTCTTCAGCTGGTTGACGTTTCAACATCTCGATATTCAGAAGTTATCCGCCAAGGAAGCTGACGCACTGATCATTCTGGATTCTCAATGGAAGGCGGAGAAAGAAAATGCCACAGTCCAATGTGCAAAATGAGTTGCTGAATGCCATTCAGAGGAACATGCCAGAGAGTATGGATCGGCTGAAGGGGCAGATGGAACTACTTACCAATGCAGCTTTCCAGCAACTAGCTACCGTGCGGGAAAACACAGGGGCTTTGATTGAAAACACATTATCCGGTAGATCAGGAGGTGCCCTGAATGCTGCAAAGTCGATCGGGAACTCACTGGGGATAGGCATGTTTCTGAGTCCACTAGTTACCGGAATTGCAAAGTTATTTGGCGGTGGAAAAAAAGAGGAGCCGCCTCCGCTCATTCAATATGCACCTTCTTCGAGAAACAATTTTGAAGGGTCAGTGAACCGTTCAGGCGGTGTGGATTCTGTTCGATATAACCAGTCTGGACAGCCTCAAAGTGGATCGATGGGATTGAATCAGAATGTCACTATCCAGATACAGGCACTGGATAGCCGATCAATCCTGGATCGAAGTGATGATATTGCACGAGCTGTTCGCGAGGCAATGTTGAACTCACATTCTATCAACGGAACAATTGCTGAATTTTAGACCATGGCTGCATTCCCCCGATTAAAAACAGGAGCTGTTACACAGTATCCTTCCCGCCTGAATATAGATTTTCGCACTGAGGTGCTGCAGTTTCTGGATGGAAAGGAACAAAGATTCCGGAGTTATTCCACCTCTCAGAAGCGCTGGTTGATCTCTTTGAGTTCATTGGATGAGGCAGAGGTGCAGGAGATTGTTCAGTTTGTTATTGAGCAATCCGGCAAAGCGGGAGTTTTTTCATTTACTGATCCGTGGGACGGAGCAGTCTATGAGAACTGCAGTATTGAGCAAGATGAAGTATTCATTTCTGCGACCAGTGCTCAATCCTGCCAGATGGAGCTTGTTGTTCTTAATCATCAATCATGATCTGTTTTCCTCAATTGAAATCTGGAGCTATCTGCCAATATCCGGTACAGGTCCGACGGAAATTCAGAACGGTGCATGAAGAGACAATGGATGGGAGTCAGATCCTGTGGAGTGATCCGGATCATCGGTTCGTGGAGTGGGAGTGTGAATTTTCAGGACTGGATGCTGATGAATGGAATGCACTTCAGGCTTTTCATCATACGGTTGAGGGGCGTCTTCAGACATTCATTTTTCCTGATCCGATGGATAACCTTTTTCGGTGGAGTGAGGATTTATCTCATGTTGTCTGGCAGAAAGATCCATATCTCTTGGTGAGTGGCGGTGCTGCTGATCCGTTGGGTGGAAATTCCGGTTCTGTTTTACAGAACACCAATGTTATTCCTCAAAGAATCGTACAGAGCGTCTCGATTCCCGGGAATTACACTGCAACCATCAGTGCATGGGTAAAAGGTGTTTCCGCAGCCTTCATGAAGGCTGCCGGAGGGGAATATTTTCATCCAATCCCGGATTATGCAGACTGGATCAGAGTCAGCGCCACATTTGATGCAGGAAGCTCAGTAGCGAATTCCGAGTATGGTTTTGAGATTCCGGCTGGCACATCCATTCAGGTATTTGGAATACAGCTGGATGCCCAGATCACAGCATCACCTTACAAGAAGACCAATCATCAGAGCGGAATTTATTCCACTGCACGTTTTCTGGATGATCGACTGAACGCTGTCGCTCAAAATCCCGGTTCATTTGGATGTGTCGTCAGTATACAGGCTAAGCCAGGAGCATGACTTGAGTATTCATACGATCAAAGAGCTGGAAATTACAGATACACCTTTGTTGTTGTTTGAATGTGTTCTGACGAACGGCACGATAGATCGCTGGTGTACCCACCATGTATTTGTCAATGGAGATGAATACAAGGCGCGGGTGCTGTCCCACAATTCTTTTGATCTCAGGGCTGGATCAGATGAGGGAATAGATGGAGCTTCGCGCGTCTCCCTGACACTTTCCAATCCTGACTCCTATTTTTCCCAGATTGAACGAAATATCGGGTTCAAAGGATCCAGACTCACTGTTCGTTTTATATTCTTCAACCTGAAGAACGGAATCTCCACCACAAATCCTACCGTCCTGTTTCAGGGAATTGCCAATCCTCCGGATGAGTGTACTGAGTCAAGATTCAAGATCAGTTTTGCAAATCGGCTCAATCTGCAGCGTGTGCTTCTTCCTCATATCCGCATCCAGAGAAGATGTCCATGGAACTTTCCTGCTACTGCAGAACAACGGCTGGAAGCAGTTCATGGCGGAGAAAATGGACGGTATTCCAGTTTTTACCGTTGTGGCTATTCGCCGGATCAGGTGGATGGTGTGGGGAATCTGGAAGGAAGCCAGCCGTTCACTACGTGTGACTTCACGCGCTCCCAATGCGAACAGAGAGGGATGTTTTCCTACGATCATTCCGATCGATACACTGCCAGATTTGGGGGGATCGGGTTTGTTCCTGCCAGTACGCTGGTGCGCACACACAAAGCCTCATCCAATCATGTTTCTCATGCTGTAGAAAATACCGCCAGATATAACGATTTCGTTCCCATGGTTTATGGAACTGCATGGTATCAGCCACCCATCGTGTTCGCCAAGAACGATGGCAATCTCACGCGGATGGAAGTGTTACTGGGAATCGGACCTGTTGAGGGGATTCTCAAAATTCTGGTGAACGGTGTTGAAATCCCTGCCGGGCAGCATGGGATGAATATGACTGCCACCGGATGGTACAACATCGTGAATTATGGGGAGCGCTCGGGTGGCTTCAATGCGGACTTCAGTGATCAGCAAGGACAGCCTTTGGGGGATCCATATGGAAGTATGGCTTATGTTTCCCTGGTTGTCCCCAACCGAATCAATGATGGCCGGTCTCTTCCCAAAGTCGAAGTACTCTTGCGGGGATTAAAAGTTCCTGTTTATAGTTCAAGCGGCATCTGGCTGGGTGATTCTTATTCCAGTAACCCGGCATGGATTATTCTGGATATCCTTCGGCGAACAGGTTGGATGCCTGAAGAGCTGAATATTGGGAGCTTCCATCGGACAGCCGCATACTGCGAAGAGATCATTGAGACTAAGGATCTGAACGGGAATCCAACTGCCATTCCCCGGTATGAATGCAACCTTGAGCTGAGAAGAAGGATCAGTGCTGCTGATCTTTTAAAAGGCATCAAGGCCGGTGCACCTATGATTCTGACATATGGTGCCGGAGGATTACTGGAACTCCGAATTGAAGGAAGTATTGCCATTCAACATCCTGCAAAAGACGCGGGATCCAACAGTGCCGGTCCAGTTTCAGGTGGATGGCCTGTCTATGAGTTCAGTGATGGTTCGAGTGAGTTTGGGGGAATTCTTCGTCGACAGGATGGAGTGTCTTCCGTTATCGCCTTTTCAAAGAGTACAGCTGACACACCAAACAGAATGGTTCTGGAGTTTCAGGACTCTTTCAATGAATATCAGCAGGACAGTGTATCGCTGGTGAATTCTGAGGATGTTCATCTGACCGGGCATGAACTGACAACGACGCTGCCTGCATTAGGGGTGGGGAACTTTGACCAGGCTTTGCGGATTGCCAGACTTGCGCTGAACAAGTCTATCCACGGCAATATTTTTGTTGAGTTGGAGACAAGCATGAAAGGACTGGGTATCCGTCCGGGTGATTTGGTTTCTCTCACATACCTGAAAGAAGGGTTTGAAAGACAGTTGTTCCGGGTTCTTCGCATATCCCCGCAAACCAACTATCAGACCGCTCTGATCACAGGCCAGATCCATGAAGAGTGGTGGTATTCAGCAACTGGACAGGACCATGGAGGCAGGCGAAGAAGGGGACGAGCTGAAGTTGGGATTCCACGGCCTCTGACGGGTGTGATCCTGGACGAGAATGAAATTCCGCAGTTCAAAATCACAGAAACCAGTTCTGCTGAGACCGATGGTGGCGCAAGTGTGGATCTGACTGTTGAGTTTACCGCTCCGGGGAATGTATCTCTCAGCCAGACTGGAATTCCTTCTGTCAGTTTTGCTCCTTCCATTCTTCCGGGAAGTGGAACGATGGAAGGGAGCCAGTCCTTATATTATGCAGTCAGCGCTTCTGATTCTGATGGTGCGGAGAGTGAACTATCTTTTGCCATCAGAGCAGTGATTCCGGATGGTCCTTCGACATTTTCTGTTAATCTGCAAAATCTCAGTTTCGATGAGAAGGCAGAAACTTTTTCTGTTTACAGAGGCGTCACTCCTCAACAACTGGAGCGGATTTCTCATGAAAACACAATCGCAACTCAGTTTACTGACACCGGATTGAATCCAGAATTCTGGATTCCCGCTGATCCCAGCTATGACCACGCAAACTTCTACTGGCGGCTGGAAGTGCTTCCTCTGGTGACCGCTTCTATTGCAACTCCTGAAACGATTGGCAATTCCACTTTGTCCATGATGGTGAATGAGCATCAGGGATCAGTGGTGCGCATTGTTGAAGGACCAGGGAAAGGACAAGAGCGGAAGATCATCCAGAATGATGAGACAACATTGACTGTTTCTCCTTCCTGGCTGATTGTGCCGGAACTGGAAACCATATTTACTATTGCAGAATCCACATGGAAATTTGCGGGGCAGAGCCAGACGGACAGGATTGTCTTTACGGTTCCCAATCGTCGCGATGCAACGATTCAAATCAGTGGACGCTCTGCAAATGTGAGAGATGAAGAATGCTCTCCGGAGCTCTCTCCTTTGTCCCGATGGAGAATTGGCGGAGCCACCGGAAGAGCTTACGATGCAGAACCTTCGGATGAACCCGGATTTGGAATATTTCCGGCAGGTGATGGAACCATCGAGCTACAAAGCGTCAGTTTTCCGGATCTGACACATACTCGTTCTGTTGCAGGCGGAACATTAACGATTCATTACTGGGATGAACTTGCCAGCCCTTCTTCTTTTTCCTTGCTGCAAGAGGTCACAGATGCACAAAACACCCTCACGCTAAACCTCCCGGGAAGTGGCGGACAAGGATCTTTGATTCAGATTGGCTCCGAAATCATGGGAATTGAGGAAACAGTGGATGAGGGTGCTGTTTATCAGGTTTCAAGAGGAATCTTCCAGACACCCGTACAGTCCCATCCGGAAAACACTTCAATTTTTCATCTAGAGAAAAAGGTTGTGGTTGTTCCCTTTGTTCGAGACTTTTTTGGCAGTCCTTCAAGTGGCAGTTTCACTTACAGACTCTGGATGCCGAATGTCCGTATTGCCGCAGCGGAATTATATGTGACCAACTCGCAAGGTGATAGTCCGGTAGGGGCAAGAGCATATACATTGAACACGGACGGAGGCATCAGAACATTGAGCGGAGGGCAGGTGAATCTTCAGCTAAATGGATATCTTGCAATCCAGTCCGATGCTGTTCCTCCATTTATTTCCAGTACGTCTCGTGTGATTCGCGATATTTTTGCACTAGTGCGTGAACCCGCAACTGGGGGAGATATCCAGATGCGGATTCTTACCGATGGTGTTCCGTACTGTGATCTGATAATTCAGGATGGTCAGATCATTTCAGAAGTAGAGAGTGGTTTTGGCAAACCACCTATATCCGAAATGTCTGTGATTTCACTCGATATCCTCTCAGTTCCACCATCCGGCGTCGGAACTCCCGGACGGGACCTGACTGTCACTCTCCGGCACTGAGTATCTTCCTCTTCTGGTTCGCGATATCCTGAAGTTCCTGCGTGGTTTTAGTCGAAAACGTCACAAAAATATATCCTCTTTATCAACGGCCATCAGACCGGCTTGTTGAATCCCTCCCCTTTGTTTCTTCGGTCAGGCATCAGGATTTTCATGCAGTTCAAAATGTTTCTTTTCAGGTAAGTCGAGGTGAAACGTTTGCCCTGGTTGGTCCAAATGGATCAGGAAAGAGCACGATGTTGCAGATGATTGCCGGAGTGATCCAGCCCACATCAGGTTCTGTTGTTACCCAGGGAAAAATTGCAGCTCTGCTGGAACTGGGTGCAGGATTCAATCCTGAATTTACCGGAAGAGAAAATGTCTATCTCAATGGCGAATTGCAGGGCATATCACCAGAGAAGATTACTTCACTGTTCCCCTATATTGAAAATTTTGCAGATATCGGTGCCTTTATCGATCGTCCGATGAAGGAATATTCCAGTGGGATGTATGTCCGTTTGGCATTTGCTACTGCCATCCACGTCGAGCCCGAAATTCTGGTGGTAGATGAGGCACTGGCAGTGGGAGATGTCCGCTTTGCCAGCAGATGTATCAGGAAGCTGGAAGAACTGAAGGAGAAGGGAACTACGATTCTCTTTGTGTCGCATGATCTTGGCCTGGTGAAAAGGCTTTGTGATAGGGCCGCCCTATTCATTCAGGGGAGAATGGACATGATCGGGGTTCCTAACGATGTCGTCAATCGATATGTTGGTTTGGTGCTTGATCCTGAATCAGAGGAAGAGCATGCCGAGCGTGTCGGTTCCAGGCATGGAGATGGCTCAAGTGAAATTGAGTCCGTTCGCCTTCTGGCTCAATATAAAGGGGAACAATCTGCCTTCAATCGTGGTGATCACATCACTGTTGAAATAGGAATCAGATTTCTTCGGGATGTGGACGAACCGAAGGTAGGGATATTGATCCGCAATCGTCTTGGCGTTGATATTTTTGGCACCAATACACAGGTTGAAGGAATCTCTCTTGGACAGCTACAGGCAGGTGATCAAATTACAGTGCGGTTTGGTTTTCCTTGCATGCTCACCCGCCAAAGCTACTCTCTGACAGTTGCAACCCAAAATTCAGATGGAACAAGCCAGGACTGGCGTGATGACCTGATTCATTTTGCGGTTCATGATCCGAGGGATGTCGCCGGTGTAGTTGATCCGGGAGCCACAATTGAATGGGAGAAGAAATGAACTTTTCAGCAATTCAGGAAGAACTGCTGCGAGCTGGTCTGGATGGATGGTTGTTTTATGATCATCATCAACGTGACCCTCTGGCATATCGTGTACTGGGATTTCAACCGCCACGCTCTGTTACTCGTCGTTGGTATTACTTTATTCCCGCTCAGGGAGCACCTGTTGGGCTGGTGCATCGCATCGAAGCCCAGATGCTGGATCAGTTGCCCGGTGAAAAGATCAGTTATGCGAGCTGGCAGACTCAACTTTCCTCCCTGCAAACCCTGCTGAACGGGAAGAAGAAAATCGCCATGCAGTATTCCCCACACTGTGGAATTCCATATGTTTCCATGGTGGATGCTGGAACTGTTGAGCTGATTCGTTCACTGAATGTAGAGGTCGTTTCTTCCGCAAATCTCATCCAGATTTTCGAAGCACGATGGACAGATGAACAGTTCAGACAACATGAACTGGCAGGAAAAAAAGTGGATGCGATTCGCAAGGCCGCATTCGAACGAATTCGTTCCCAGTTGAAGGCCCATCTGCCAGTGGATGAGTTTGCTATCAAAACCTTCATTCTGGACAGCTTTGAGCGGGAAGGTTTATTTACCGATCATGGGCCGATAGTGGGCGTGAACGGAAATGCATCCGATCCACACTATGAACCTTTCGCAACTCGATCTACACCGATTTCAGAAGGTGATGTTGTTCTGATTGATCTGTGGGCTAAACTTCAGGAACCCTCTGCTGTTTATTACGATGTAACCTGGACTGGTTATACAGGCGATGTAGTCCCTGATCCTGTACAGAAAGTCTTTGCAGTGGTTTCTGGCGCCAGAGACGCCGCCATTCAGGGAATACAGGCTCAGCTACGATCAGACCAAGTCATTCGTGGTTGCGATGTAGACGACATTACTCGCGGATTTATTACACAGCATGGATACGGGGACTATTTCTTCCACCGTACAGGTCACTCCATCGGAGAAGATGTCCATGGCACCGGTGCGAATATGGATAATCTTGAAACTCATGATGAGCGACTGTTGATTCCTCATACCTGTTTTTCGATTGAACCCGGAATTTATCTGCCGGAATTCGGGATCAGGTCTGAAGTGAATGTGTTCGTGGATTCCGGAGATGCCAGAGTCACGGGAGAAATCCAGAGAGATGTCGTCAGAATCTGATGCGAGCCGTTGTTGCGCTTCTTATACTGCTTTCCCTCCCTGTTAGTGCGAGAGAGGTTGTCTCGTATTCACGAGCGGCCAGTACTTTTTTTATTGTTCTGGATGATGCAAAGCTGGACCTGACTTTTCAATCTTCCACCGCTGTTCATGTACGGGCTCAGCGCCCGGATGCTCTTCCTTCATTGCCCATCCAGCCTGCCGAACATCCACAAGTGCTGGTTGCGGAATCTTCATCGACAATTTTATTTCGAACACGGGAGTTTGCTGTTCGAATTGAAAGAAAACCATTCAAGGTTTCTTTTGAGAGTCTGAATGAGATACCAATGATTGCCGGTGCAATCTGGGAAGAAGAGGAACAGGTGTATTCATGGTCATTCCATCGGAATGAAGTGAATCGGTTTTATGGCCTGGGTCTTCACTCTTTGGAGACATTCAATCTATTTGGTCAGGAAGTGATTGCAAGTCAGCCTCTCCTGATTGGAAATGAAAATTACGGCTTGTATTTCCCGGGCGGGAAGAATGGCCGATTTGATCTGGCCAAGAATAACTCTCAAAAAGTGAAGGTGAGCCTTCCCAGTGGTGTAAATACCGATTTTTATTTCTATTGCGGTTTGGCGAAAGAGGTTTTGGAGCAGCATCACCTGATCTGGAATACAGATTTTTCCTACAGTCGGAATGATGTCGGTATCCTGCATGAGGCTGATGTCCCTACATATGCCCATCTTTTAAAGGGAAGTCAGCCAGAGATGCTCTCTCAAGCAGTCAAAGGTAGTATGTCTCATCGGATGATTCCTGCTGTTGTTATAGATTCCTCCACTTCAGAACAGAATGATCTTTTCTATGGACTAATACCTATACTGGCGGTAGGTTCCGGGTATTCCTTGTCCCCTGCTGCTCAAGCACTCCATTCCTCTTTTGAATACCACTTCATTACCTACATTCAGGAAGCTCTGGATAGAGGATTGCCCGTAATCCATCCACTAGCACTTCAATTTCCTTCCAATCAGGATGCGACGGATATTCAGGACCAGTTCATGCTGGGCGATGAGATTATGGTTGCTCCTCTTTTTTCCAATCAGGAAAAGAGAAGCGTTTACTTCCCTCAGGGTATATGGACTGATCCGGAGTCGAACCAAGTCTATCGGGGAAGAAGATCTGAAATCATTCAGGCTGTAAAAGACCGGATCCCTATTTTTGCGAGAAATGGAACGATCCTGCCCTTGAAACGAGGAAAGTTGATTGATCTTCATTATTTCCCAAAGCTTGGCGCTGAATACTTTATTTATGAACCAGAACTGAGCCAGATCAGCCAGGTGCATGCTGCTCCTGCTGCGGATATTCTGCGTTTGGAAATTGAAACAGCGGTTGAGCGTGAATATGAATGGGTTATCCATAATGTCGCAGAACCTGCTCTGATCGAGACTCGTTCAATCCGATACACTAAAGCGAAATCGAGACAAGAGATACTCCCCGGAGAGTGGTTCTATGATAGTTCGCAAAGGAATTTGCATATTCGGGCTACGGCTGACCCGGGAACCAGTCTGATTCTGAATGTAGGTTTTGAAAAACAGGAAGGATGGTTTTTGATCCAATGAAGCGACGAACAGTTTTTATGATGGCAGCTGCTGGTGCAGCTGCTTTTGCACAGGCTCCCCCTGCAAAGACAAACCTGAAAGTGGGCGATACAGCTCCGGATTTTGAACTTGCAGCAACAGATGGAAAGACCTATAAATTAGGGGATTTCCGTGGCAAGAAGAATGTCGTACTTGCGTTTTTCCCTGCCGCCTTCACTGGCGGATGCACGAAAGAAATTACTGCTTACACCGGGAATGTCTCCCAGTTTGAACAGATGGACGCTCAGGTGATCGGCGTAAGCACTGACAATCTTCCAAGTCTGAAGTATTGGGCAGAGAATGTTCTCAGTGCAAAAGTTCCACTGGGTAGTGATTTCATGCGGAAGGTTTCAACATCTTATGGTGTACTGCAGCCGGAGCGGGGAATTGCCAACCGTGCAACTTTTGTCATTGATACTGCCGGGAAAATTCAGTTCATTGAAGAAGGATCTCAGGCAGTGGATATCAGCGGCGCTCAGAATGCTTGTAGCCGGTTGAAAAAGTCATAAGGCGGATTACCCAGCTTGGATCTTTCTAATTCACGAATTCTCATTACAGGTGCCCATGGTTGCATAGGCACCTGGATTACCAAGCTTGCGCTTGAACGGGGAGCAGAGGTGATTGCTTACGATCTCTCTGTTGATCCCTGGAGATTACGACTGATTTCTCCTGACTACGATGCCAGACGTCTTACTCTGGTCCAGGGAAAAGTGGATGATACGGAAAAAGTAAAATCCGTGATCAAAGATTCTGGAGTTACCCATATTGCACATATGGCGGCTGTACTGATGCCTTATTGTGCAGCCAACCCGGTTGTTGGAGGCTTGATTGATGTTATCGGCACATTGAATGTGTTCGAAGGCGCTCGCGATTCCGGAAGAAACGTCCGTGTCACCTATGCCAGTTCAAGTGCTGTCTGGGGACCGATGAGTGCTTATGAGGATCGTAAGCTGAATGAGGATGATCCTTTAAAGCCTGCAACTCATTATGGTGTTTTCAAGCAATGCAATGAAGGCAATGCCCGTGCTTTTTATCACCAAAACGGGATCTCATCGATTGCTTTGCGCCCGTGGACAGTTTATGGTCCAGGACGTGATACGGGCCTGACTGCTGATCCCACGCTTGCCATGCAATCGTTGGCGCAAGGCAAGCCTTTCCACATACGGACCGGGGGCAGAATGGATCTGCAGTATGTGGAGGATATCGCCGGAGCATTTCTTGCCTGTCTCTTCTCTAAACAGGAAGGTGCACACGTCTTTAATGTTGCAGGTGACATTGTAGAGATGTCCGAGCTTATCTCCATTTTTGAATCAATCCGGCCTGGAGCCAGTCAGCTGATTACTGCGGGTGGTCCGGAAGTCCCCGTGGCATATCAGATGGATGATTCTCAGCTTCGGGAGATGGTTCCGGATATTCCGCGCACTTCTCTGGTAGATGGAATTCGCAAAACAGTCGATTTTTTTGAGAAAAGTTCCGTCTAATTTCTGCAGATTTTGCAAAAAAGCCACAAATAGTTGCTGGGATAATTCGTTAAATTCAAGCAAACAATCGACAAATACTGGATCATCAATCCCCTCTTACTGGTATTGATGATCCGTATAAAAACTTTCAATTGTTTCGATCTTGTTCCTCCTGATAGCGTTAAACATGGCCACCGTAACGAGCGCTGCTGAGCCCCAGGGTCCGTCTCAACTTACGCTTCTTCATCGAATTTCAAATATCGTCAGTTCAGAACTTTCTATTGACGAAATGCTTGAGGAACTGATTGGATTGACCGTGCAGGTAACCGCATGTGACGCATGTCTGGTGTACCTGATCGATAAAAACACAAATGAAATTGTTCTGCGTGCTTCAAAGGTTCCTCATAAGGAAGACCTGGGTGTACTCAGACTGAAAATGGGAGAAGGGATTACCGGATGGGTAGCCGAACACAAATCTCCTGTTGCACTCTCACAAAACGCATCTGCTGATCATCGATTTAAACGATTCCAGATCCTCGAAGAAGATACGTATGACGCGTTCCTCTCTGTTCCACTGGTAACTGGGGGAGAGGTCATTGGTGTGGTCAATATTCATCACCGTGACTCACATAACCATACTGCTGAAGAAACAGCTCTGGTTGCCTTTATTGGTGAGCAGATGGGCGTAGCCCTCTCCCGTGCGCTGCTGACAGAAGTGAATAATGAACTTCTGGAAGAGCGGGAAGAGATGAAGCGTCAGCTTGAAATTCGCAAGCTGGTGGAACGGGCTAAGGGAATTCTGCAACGTCGTTATGAACTTACAGAAGAAGAAGCATATCTTCGGCTAAGAAATGAAAGCCGCAGATTGCGTCGTCCGATGAAAGAGCTTGCAGAAGCAATTATTCTGGCTGAAGACCTGAGTCGTAAACAGACATCCGATAATTAGAAAGTATCGGGACTTCTGTTCGTGATTTAAAATAGAAAATTGGTTCCGTTCGAGCCTTTTTTCAAAAACAGTCACCTTTCCACGATCGCTGGAAATTTCTGGCCTCGCGATTTTTCGCATCATCCTGTGCCTGAACAGATCCGTTTCTTTTCGACAGAGACGGATGTTCAGGTCAGCGGGGTGGTGCAGTCTCCTTCATCTCATCAGCCACTGGCAGAGGTAATCCTTCTGCATGGCCTGGAAGGCTCTCACCAGTCCGGATATATGATCTCCATGAGTCATTCCCTGGTGCAGGCCGGATTCCGGGTAACCCGACTCAACATGCGGACTTGCGGAGGGACCGAGCATCTCTGCCGCACTCTCTACCATGCCGGCCTAACTTCCGATCTGAATGCCTTAGTCACCCAGTCCATCCAGGAAAATCAGCTTTCAGTCTTTCTGGTGGGGTTCTCTCTTGGCGGCAATGTGGTTCTCAAATATGCAGGGGAATCTGGGTCGGCCTTACCTCAGGAAGTGGCCGGAGTTGTGGCAATATCCACTCCCGTGGACCTGGATGCTTCATGTCGCCATATGATGCGACTGCAAACACGGATCTATGAGAGAAGATTTGTGGCGCGACTGAAAGAACGATACCGCCGTCGTTGTGCCGATCACCCGGATCTTTATCAAGCAGTCGATCTGGAAAAAGTTCAGTCGGTTTACGCCTTTGATGATGTAGTGACAGCTCCGTTTTTTGGATTTGGTACGGCAGGGAACTACTACAATACTCAATCAGCAGTGAACTTCACGGGAGATATCAATGTTCCTACCCTGATGATTCAGGCGGAGGATGATCCTTTAATTCCTTTTCGTATTTATTCCCACCCGTCGATCAGGAAAAACCCGAAAATTCAGGCTCTGACCACACGCCATGGAGGACACGTCGGATTTATCTCTCTTCGCAAACCCCGGTTCTGGCTTGATGAAGTTGTACCCGGCTGGATAACGAGGATACACAGAGGGGAGTAATCCAGTTCTGTGTGTACACTGAAGTTGCAAATCTCCGATCTCCGGGATTGCGGGTACTTTTGTTTATTCTTAACAGCATTTTCCATGGATTACGTTTTCCATAGCTACAGCTGGTGTCCTGATGCTTGACTGGCTGAATCAATTCATTGCATCTTTTGGTCTGACATGGAGCGATGTACTGATTGGAGTCGGATTGTTTTTGGCGACTTCCATAGGAGGATTGTTCGCCGTTGCATTCATCCTGGTGCGATTGCCTGCTGACTATTTCAGTGAAAGTTCTGTCCGGAATCGGCAGCAACGCCAGACTGCTTACGGATGGGCAATTCGGGTGGCTAAAAGTGTATTGGGTGTCGTAATTGTCATTGTCGGCATCCTTCTTTCTTTGCCCGGAATTCCCGGTCCCGGATTGCTAACGATTTTTGTGGGAATTATGCTGATCGACAGTCCGAAGAAACGACGTCTGGAGCGATGGTTTTTGATGCGGCCCGGAATTTTGGACTCCATCAATGAAATGAGGCGAAAACACAATCGTCCGCCTCTGATTCTCGATGATGAGCCCACCAGTCCGCAAGGCTGAGAGACTATTTTCCGTCTGGCACAATCTCTACCAGGTCCAGGTTCTTTCCTTTGGCTGCGCCTCCGATGAGCAGAACGGAATCCTGATAGGAAGCCATTCGATGAGCTACCCGGGATGAAACCGTGGCTACTTTATCCCAGGCTGTTCCCTCAGGGTTCAGGCGCAGAACCT
Organism: Bryobacteraceae bacterium; assembly: GCA_037190045.1. GTDB lineage: Bacteria > Acidobacteriota > Terriglobia > Bryobacterales > Bryobacteraceae > JAPKYZ01. Next base: position 202,942 of record JBBCIQ010000006.1, read on the forward strand.
GACCGTCTGCAAGGCTGGCATAGATCTGACCTTTATGAACTGTTACTGCTGAACCGAATCCTGATATTGGTCCGGGTGGTAGCGCTGGCCCTTCCGTCCATCCTTTTGTTTCAGGATCCAGAATGGAGACGTTCTGGACAATTTTTTGCTGTTCATTCATTCCGCCAATGACATAAATCTTTCCATTCAGGGCGGCAGCCATCAATGCACGACGCTGAAATGGCTGTGGGATGCTGCTCCATGTCGGTTTCTCCACACTCAGGTCGAGAACTTCGACGGTATTGCGCCAGCTTTCTTTCTTGCCTTCCAGTGCCCAGCCACCCACGACATAGAGTTTGCTGCCCACAACGACCACGTCATGAGAGGAGCGAAGTTCCGGAAGATCAGGAAGCTTTTGCCATGCTTTGGTTGCAACATCAAAGCGCGCCGCATCGCCTAAAGAATGGTTGTCAGCTGCCTTGTTCTTTTCGTTTCGAGGTTCCATTCCACCGATGCAGTAGATCTTCCCCTGATGAGCTGCCAGGTTTGTTCCCTGTACTGCCACGCCTTCGGGAAGGGATTCCCATGTTGGATTCTCTGCAAGTTTGGCGCGGTGGAATTTTCCGGAAACAGCTCCTTTGAAATACGTATGAGTGGGCGAAATATGCCCGCCATAAATGTAGAGCCATCCATCCTCGACAATGGCTCCAAAACTGGATGTTGCCTCCGGTAGATGAGTCAGATTCTGAACAGAAGAAGCCTCCTGTCCCAATGCTGCTGTGACAAGAAATGAAAGTGTACAGAAGGAAAATCGAACCAGGGAAGTTTTCATAGGAATCATCGGATAAATACCTGACTGGCAAATGAAAGTTTTGCTTAAAGCAAATCAGTTGCAGTTAGGGAATGATGTTAGCACATCCTGCAGAAGTTTCCATTGGGAATTTTCTACAGGATGTTGTTCCGATATTTCCCAGTTTGATCGTGCGGAAAAATCAGATTTTCATCAGCATCCTGTCTGATTGAGCAGAAACCAAATCACAATGACAAATCCGGGAACCCCAAGTAACCATGCAATTCCATATTTCATGCTGATTCCACAGCAGTTCTGATACCAAACAACATGGAACATTCTTCATGGTTCCAGAGCGTGAGGATTATAATAAAAGTACATGCTGTCGCTGCGAAATTTCCTGAAACTCTCTGCTCATGTGCAGCTGCTTCCCGCTCTGGAAAGTGGTGAAGAGACACTGGTGGGTGGACAGGCGGTGATGGAAGGCGTCATGATGCGTGCTCCTCACAGCTACTCCATCGCTGTGCGTCGTCCGGATGGAACGATCGCGACTGAAACAGCTCCGCTGGCAAAGGTTTCCGAAAAATACCCGTTGTTCAAATATCCGTTTTTGCGAGGGGTGGGGACACTGGGCCAGGCAATGTGGCTGGGTGTGAAGGCTCTCAAGTATTCAGCAAATGTTGCGCTGGAAGCCGAGGGTAAGGAAGACCAGAAAGAGTCTGTATCTGACTGGGCGATGACCCTGAATCTGATATTCAGCTTCCTGTTTTTCATTTTTCTGTATAAATTTATTCCTCTGTGGCTGACTGAGATGCTGCAGAAGGTCTATCCGGTTTTGCAGGACCGGATTGCGTTTAACTTTGTGGACGGTGTGATTCGCTTATCCATCTTTCTGGGATTCCTTTATATGATTTCCCGCTGGAAGGACATTCGCCGTGTCTTTGAGTATCACGGCGCAGAACACAAGGTAGTTTTCAATTTTGAATCAGGAAAGCCGGTCACTGTTGAAAATGCACAGAAATTCCAGACCTGGCATCCACGCTGCGGCACCAGTTTCCTGATCGTGGTCATGGTAATTTCCATGCTGGTCTATATGCTGCTGCCGTTTGATCATTTTGCAGCGAAGTTTGCCTCTCGGATTGTGCTTCTTCCGGTGATTGCAGGGATCAGCTATGAGATCATCCGCTTTGCCGCAAAGCATCCCGGGAGTCTGATGACATTACTGACCACACCCGGCTTGTGGCTGCAGAAGATCACTACCCAGCCTCCTGCAGATGATCAGACAGAAATTGCGATTGTTGCCCTTCAGGATGCAATGGATCTGGAAAAGAAACAGGGCGGAGAGTTGGTAATCGCGTAAATGCAGTATGCACAGAAGCTCGATGCGCTGGAACAGCGCTTCGAGGAGTTAACCCGTGATATGGCCGATCCGGAAGTGATTGCGGATGGGGAACGGTATCGCAAAATCACAAAGAATGTCTCCGAGCTTGAGGAAGTAGTCGAAGACTACCGGGCGTGGAAGACTGTTTCCCGAAACTATGCCGAAGCTCGTCAGATGTTACAGGAATCTGACCCGGAAATCCGCGCCATGGCGGAAGAAGAGATCAGCAGTCTGGAACCGCAACTGAAGGAGCTGGAAGACAAGCTGAAGGTTCATCTGTTGCCACAGGATCCCAATGACGCCCGGGACGTGGTGCTGGAAATTCGTGCAGGAGCCGGTGGTGATGAAGCCAGTCTGTTTGCTGCAGATATTTTCCGGATGTACTCCCGCTATGCCGAAGATCAGAAGTGGCGGGTGGAAGTAACGGAAATGAACGATTCTGGTGCTGGCGGATACAAGGAAATCCAGGCACTGATCTCCGGCAAGAAGGTCTATTCCAAGCTGAAGTATGAGTCGGGAGTACACCGCGTTCAGCGTGTGCCGGAAACGGAAACACAGGGACGTGTTCATACCTCTACCATCACAGTGGCTGTTCTTCCTGAAGCAGACGAAGTCGAAGTGAAGATCGAAGCAAAAGATCTGCGTATTGATACTTTCTGTTCTTCAGGTCCCGGTGGACAGAGCGTCAACACAACCTATTCGGCTGTTCGGATTACACATCTTCCAACCAATACAGTCGTCAGTTGCCAGGACGAAAAATCACAGATTAAGAATCGTGAAAAGGCGATGCGTGTTCTGCGAAGTCGTCTCTATGAAGTGGAGATGGAACGGCAGCAGGCAGAACTGGGTGCACAACGGAAAAGCATGGTTGGCACGGGAGATCGCAGCGAGAAGATCCGCACCTACAACTTCAAGGAAAACCGGGTATCTGATCACCGGATCGGATTGACTCTTTATCAGCTGGACCAGGTCATGGAAGGACGGATTGATCCTTTAGTCGAAGGTCTCACGCAGTATTTCAACGCTGAAAAACTCAAGCAGCAGGTAGCCTGATGCAGCCCGAGCTTTCGCTCGGTGATGCAGTGCGACAGGGGACACAGATTCTGGAGCAGGCAGGAATTCCTGCTCCACGCCTCACTGCTGAGGTGCTGCTCTCTCATGCGCTTGGTCAGGATCGTTCTTATCTTTTTGCACATTCCCGTGACCCACTCACCGAACTGGCCTGGATTCATTATGGTCGCTGGCTCAATGAACGGCTGAATGGCAAGCCTACCCAATACATCACCCGCAGGCAGGAATTCTATGGAAGAGATTTTTTAGTTAGCCCCGGCGTCCTCATTCCACGTCCCGAAACAGAGCATCTGATCGAACGTGTTCTTGAACTGGGAAGCATCTTTGGCCCGGTAATTGATGTCGGCACAGGTAGTGGATGCATCGCTGTCACACTCAGTCTGGAACTGAAGCGAAAAGTCTTCGCCGTGGATATCGGTCCTTTGGAGGTCGCCCGTGAGAATGCCAGTAGGCTGGGGGCAGATGTCGAGTTCTGGCAGGGAGATCTGCTGACGGCAGTCCGGCATGCCGGACTCATCGTGACCAATCCTCCTTATATTCCCAGTGGAGATGTTCTGGACAGAGAAGTCCAGGACTGGGAGCCTGCACGGGCGCTCTTTTCTGGCCCAGACGGGCTGGATGCATGGCGCAGAATCATTCAGCAGACTCCATCCGGTGCATGGCTGGTAGGTGAGATCGATTCGCGGGCAGATATGCAACCACTCTTTCATGATCCATCCAACGATTCATGGGAGCATTATGAGGTGCGGCCGGATCTGGCCGGAAAGCCCAGGGTCATCTCAGCGAGAAGAAAATGAAGAGCATCTTTCATGTCGACATGGACGCGTTCTTTGTCAGTGTGGAAGAGCTGTTTGATCCCTCCCTGATCGGCAAGCCCGTAGTTGTGGGGGGAGCGCGTGACCAGCGAGGAGTTGTGTCGGCGGCCTCCTATGCGGCGAGAACATTTGGAGTCCATTCGGCGATGCCATTGCGTACAGCAGCGAAGCTGTGTCCACAGGCGATCTTTGTCGAAGGCCACCCGGATCGTTATCGGGAATATTCCCGGAAAGTCCGCACTGTTCTGGAGCAGTTCACGCCAGTCGTCGAAATGGCTTCTATTGATGAAGCCTATCTGGACATGACAGGAACTGAACGTCTGCATGGTCCTCCCCTTCGTGCCGCTCATAAACTTCACGAAGAGATCAAAAAGGAGACGGCGCTCAACTGTTCGATTGGTGCATCCCGTACACGGCTGGTATCCAAAATTGCCTCCGATCAGGCAAAGCCGAATGGAGTGCTGTGGATTATGCCCGGAACCGAGGCAGAGTTTCTGGCACCGCTGGAGATCCGGCGGATTCCCGGTGTCGGCAAAGTCACAGAAAGAAATCTTCACACCTTAGGAATCCGCAGAATCGGAGATCTGGCTAACCTCGATCCACGCTTTCTGCAGGAACACTTTGGAAAGTGGGGTGTTGCGCTGGCAGGAAAGGCTCGTGGAGAAGATGCGGGTGGCTGGTTTGAATCAGACCCCGGATCAGACGATGATCCAAAGTCAATTTCTCATGAGCATACATTCGGGGAAGACACTGCGGATGCTTCCACTTTGGAAGGGGTCATCGACCGACTGGCGGAGATGGTGGCAGATCGGCTCCGACGTCATCGTTTTTATGCACGCACCATCAGTCTCAAGCTGCGATATTCCGATTTCAGCACGTACACCAGAGCCAGGACTCTCCGTGAGTCGACTTCGGTAGACAGGGTGATTGGAGATACGGCGCGCCTTCTTTTTCGGAGTACCTGGAAGAAGGGATTGCCCATCCGGTTGCTGGGGGTTGCCGTAACGGGACTCAGCCGGGATGCCGGGCAGGGAATGTTGTTTGATGATGGCCGATGGAACAAAACTCTGGCAGCAGTAGATGAATTGCGGAGGAAGTTCGGACCGGATTCTGTCTCTCTGGCACGCGGACTGAAATCCAGATTTCGGGAACGAACTCATGAAGCAATGCCCAATATGGACGCTCCCGATCAGAATCAGGAATAGAAATCGGGGACACTGGAAGAGAAAGCATGCAGAGATACTTCACGCTGGCTGAAGCGGAAGCTTTGATCCCGCAGTTAACAAACTCACTCCGACAGGCTCAGGACGCGCAGAATGATGCGAAAGGAGCAGAAGAACAGATTCTCCAGCAGAAGTATAAAGTAGCCATGTCCGGTGGCAGTGTAGTGAATATCAACCGGTCCTTTGCACTGCGGGATCAGCGCCAGCACGCTCTGGAACGACTCAAGTCAATTGCAGAAAATCTGATTCTCCTCGGATGTCAGCTAAAGGATCTCGAAAAAGGATTGATTGATTTCCCCACCTTTTATGAGGGGAATGAGGTTCTTTTGTGCTGGCGGCTGGGGGAAGAGTCCATTGATTACTGGCATTCCACAGAGGAAGGCTTTGCGGGTCGGAAGGAAATTGATGATCACTTCCGGGCTCATCACCGCAAGGAACCACTCATTTAAAAATCTTCCGATATCTTTTCAATCAGATAATCCGCAATTGCCAGTGATGCCGTAGCTCCGGGACTTGGCGCATTGATCAGGTGCAGTGCGTTCTGTCTTTTGACGTACTCGAAATCCTGCAGCAGAGTTCCATCTGTCCTCATTGCCTGAGCGCGCACTCCGGCAGTGCCGGGAAGCAGGTCCTTCTCCTGAACTTCGGGAACCAGCCGTTGCAGGGAACGACAAAATTCAGTCCGGTTCAGAGAACGCTTGATCTCATAAGTCGCCATCGATGGATACCGGGAAAGAAATTTCCAGAATCCCGGAAAAGACAGGGTGTTAGACAGATCGGAGAAAGAGAAATCCCGTTTGGTATAGCCTTCCCGATGTGTGGCCAGAACCGCATTGGGTCCGCATTCCACGCCTCCATGGATCATGCGTGTGAAATGAACGCCAAGAAAAGGGAACTGTGGATCAGGGACGGGATAGATCAGGTTCTTTACCAGATGTTGTGCTGATGGTTGCAGCAGAAAATATTCCCCACGAAAAGGAATGATTCGTGTTGTTCTGGATTCACCGGCCAACCTGAGAATTCGATCAGAGTAGAGCCCGGCACAGTTGATCAGGTAATCTACCGGACGATCATTGATTCTCCAGCCATTGCCATCCTGTAAGATTTGCTGGACCTCAGTTCCTGTCAGCACTTCTCCACCATTGGTTTCAATTAACTGCTGCAACTTCAGGCAAACAGAAGGATAGTCAGCAATCCCTTCTTCCGGGACATGGACAGCAGCGATTCCTGCCACATGGGGTTCAATCTCTTTCATCTCTTCGTGAGACAACCATCGCAACCCGGTCAGTCCATTGGCTATCCCCCGATTCAGCAATTCCCGCAGGCGGGGAAGTTCTTCTTCAGAAATGGCAACGACAAGCTTTCCGCAATTCTCATGCGCGATGCCATGCTCAGCACAGAAATCCCGCATCTGGCGGATTCCTGAGACAGCGAGACGGGCTTTGAGAGAACCCGGCAGATAGTACAGCCCGGCATGAAGAACCCCTGAATTATGACTACTCTGGTGCTGTCCCACCTGGGACTCTTTTTCAAAGACACAAACACGGATGTCCGGGTATTTCTGCTGAATCCGCCAGGCCGTTGCCAGCCCGATGATACCTCCGCCAATGATTCCGAATGTGAAACTCTTCACTTCTTAGTAGACTAAAGCAAGGCGAATGCTCTTAGCTCGCGAATTTATCTCATACGTGTCGCGTCAGCTGGTGAACCGGCTCACACAGCAATATATTGATGCGCCCAATGCCGGAACAACTGCAGAAGTGATCGCTCAGATCATCGAAGATGATCTGGAAATTGAAGACAAGCTCAACGATGAAGTACGGGATCTTCTGGATCAGTATGCCGACTACATGCGTCAGGAATCTGTCAGCTATCAGGACATGTTCCGTCGCATTAAGAATCAGCTGATTCAGCAAAGAAAAGTCATCCGCGCCTCCGGACGTGATTCCGGGGACCAGATGAAGCTTTCCCGGGACAAGATCATTGATCTCTCTCATAAGATCGGTACCGGACTCAGGAAGCAGCGTGATGTTCGCATCCGCCGTGACCCCAATGAAGTCCGTCTGGAAATCGTCAAGGGATTAACCGAAATTCTTCAACTGGAAGAGAAGGTGGATCGCGAGGCGAGAAAGAAAGTCCGGACCATTAAGCGTGATATTCCTGAAGGAAGTGAAGAGTGGGATGTGCTTCACAAGCGTTACTATGCAGAAGAACTGAAGCGTCTGGGAATCGACCTGGTTGTTGGTTGAGTAGTTTTCACGATCAATAAAAGCGACATACGTTTCTCAAATCAGTAGCACGAATATAAAATTCGTAATACCATATTGGGAAATCATGTTTCGTCAGTTCGTTTTTTTGTGTTGTTCTTCCGCCGTCTTGTGGGGACAAACCGCGCTCACCGGTGGCCTTCAGGGAAATATCACTGATCCTGCCGGTCAATCAATCCGGGGAGCTGAGATTCAGCTCACCAGTGCCAGTCTCAAGGCAAAATATTCGGTATTGACGGATGAATCCGGTGTGTACCGGATTCTGGCGCTGGTGCCTGCCGGAGACTATGAGATCTTAGTCACAGCTTCTGGTTTTGAAACTCTGGTACGGGATCACCTACAGATTGTTTCGGGAGAAATCACTCCTCTCAATCTGTCTCTTGCCGTAGGATCACAGAGCACTCGCCTGGAAGTTTCTTCAGGATCAATAAACATTGCTACTGAGACAACAGAACTCAGTACGACCGTCACGATGAAGCAGATCGAGCAGCTTCCGACCAATGGAAGAAATTTTGTTCGCTTTGCTCTGATAGATCCCCGTGTCCGGAACAGTTCCGGACTGGGCGGTGATGGATTTGCCCAGAATCGTTTATCCGTGAATGGAAACACATTCCGGGATACGCAATGGCGACTGGATGGGAACACGAATTACGATTCGATGTTCAACAACACTCCCTTGCAGAGACTTTCCCTTTCCTCGCTCCAGGAGTTTCGGGTTCTCACCAACAACTTCAATGCGGAGCATGGATCCACCTCCACTGGTCTGGTAATTACCACGACAAAATCCGGAACCGATCAGTTGCACGGGGAGGTCTTTTTCTTTGGACGTCCCAGTGGCATCCAGTCTCGTCCTCCATTGGCGAATATCCGGGTTCCGAATCAACTCCTGCAGGAAGGTGCTGCGCTTGGTGGTCCTCTTGTCCGCAACCGGGCATATTTCTTTGCCAACTATGAGCGCATCCGGCAGGACCGCGGTTCATTTGTTCAGGGTCCTTTCAATAACTACATGATCGGGAACTTCAAGGACAACCTCGCTCTGGCCAAGTTTGACTTCCGGTTCAGCGATACCCACTGGATTTCTGCCCGGGCTAACGGACATCGGGACAGCAATAATAACGCCAATGACAATGTGGGTGGTCTCAAGCAGCCCAGTGGAATGACCATGACGAAAGGACAGGCGACTTCGGGGCAGATTACCGATACCAAAGTCTGGGGATCACTGGTGAATGAGTTCCGTGCCGGATATACAAACTCTCTTCCATCCAATGGTTATCCGTTGTTTCCTCAGATTGCGATCTCACGCCCGGGATATTCAACAGAAGGCGGATCAAGTTATTCTTCTGCCCGCACAGAGGTCTATCAGCTTGCCAACCAGGTCAGCTGGCAGCATGGCAAGCACACAGTCAAAGCAGGTGGGGATTTCATTCGGCGTAAAGTACGGGATGACCAGTTTGATCTGTTCGGTTCCTATACCTTTCCCGGTGGGGCTCCGGTTGATGGAGTCGGTCCCACACTCTATACACAACGGTTTGGTGTAGCCAATCTGACCTATGGCCAGACGCAGTGGTCAGGATTCATTCAGGACAGCTGGAGAATCTTTCCTCGCCTCACTCTGAACCTGGGATTGAGATATGACTATCAGTCGATTGTGGATGACTACAACAACATCGGTCCGCGTTTTGGCTTTGCCTGGGATGTGTTGGGAACTGGTTCCACTATTGTGCGCGGGGGGTATGGACTTTATTATGACCAGCCCTTCTTCCACGGACTGACACAACGCTTCCTGCTCGGTGCGGTGAATGCTCCCTTCGCAACATACTCAATTGCGCCAAATAACCCGGCATTTCCGCAGTTTCCGTATTCCTACCCACCGGATCAGATTCCAGCTGGCCTGAGCCTTGCTCCTCGAAATCTGCAACTCCGTGGGAATCGACTGTTGAGCCCCTATACTCAGCAGTGGACGTTTGGAATCCAGCAGAAGCTGGGGGGTGGATGGGTACTGGCCGTGGATGGAATCCGTAGCTTGTCGGTCAAGCAGTTTCTGCAGTACAACCTGAATGCTCCTTCACCTTATCCGAGAACACAGCCTGGCCAGATGCGGACGGTGGCTGAAGCTGACGCAACCCGTCCTCTCTACAATCCAGCCTTAGGTGTTTCCATGTATGAAGGTGTTGCCGTGCGTGATGTGAAGTACACCACCAATGGCAACAGTGCGACTTATCATGCTTTGAACACCAGCCTCTCCCGGCGAATCGGAAGCCGCTTCCAGATCAGCGGGCATTATGCTTACTCCGCAGCGATCAATTCCATTACGGATGATCATCTTGGGGCGAATCCACAGGAATGGAATGATGTCCAGCGTGGTGAGCGGGGACCGAGCGAATTTAACCAGCGTCATCGCTTTGTGGGCAATGGCTCAGTCATTCTTCCCTGGAAGATTCAGGCCAGTGCTTTCCTGATTATGGCCTCAGGACTTCCGGTAAATCCGCTGACGGGAGTAGACAACAACGGAGACGGAACGAATGTGGATCGTCCTGTTGGCTTTAGCCGGAACTCCTTCCGTGGAACGCCGCAAAGAAGTTTTGATATTTCTCTTTCCCGCCAGATCGCGCTTTGGGAAACTTTCCGGCTGGAACTCAGAGCAGATGGCTTCAACCTGTTCAACAACCAGAACTACTACTCGTTCAACCGTGTTTATGGAAATACTGCGACTCCGGCAACTGCATTCCTGAGTCCTGTTGCAGGAATCTCGAATACAGACCCTGCCCGACAATTCACTTTTGGTGTAAAGCTTCTTTTTTAGGAGAATATGGAAATGACTTTCAACAGGAAAGCAGGGCTGGCGCTGGGCATTCTGGCAGCTGCAACTCTTTCTGCTCATTTTGCCTGGATCGATAGCCCGGCTTTAAAAGTAGGCCAGACGGCAAAGATTCGCATCGGAAATGGACATGACCTTGGAAAGAGCGAGTCTGCTCTCAGCCGCGATGGACTGAAGGCCTGGGCCATCTCACCTTCCGGTGCAAAGGCGGATCTCAGCTTCTCACCCGATGGGAACTGGTTATCGGCCAGCTTTCCTGTGAAGGAAGCCGGTGCACATCGTTTTGTGATGACGCAGGATCGTGGTGTCTTCAGCCAGACGACCAAGGGATTCAAACCGGGCGGTCGTGACGTGAATCCGGATGCAAAGAAAGCGACGAAGTATTGGCGGTCTGCCATTGCATATGGTTCGACAGATGCAAAAATGGCTCCTGCCCAGCCATTGGGTCTGGAAATTGAGCTTACCGCGGAACGCAAAGGCAATGAGATTCATCTGGTGGTCTATCGCAGTGGAAAGCCATTGAAGGGAGCAAGGCTGGCCATTGGTCTTGAAGGTGTGGAAGATGACCAGGAAATTGGTATTTCCGGGGAGAATGGCAAATTCGCATATAAGATTCCGACAGGAACAAAAAGTCCGGCTGTCTTTCTTGCCACGATTCTGAACGATGCACCCAAAGGATCAAATTATGATGTCAGCAACCACACGGCTGCTGCTTATCTAAACTGGTAGTTCATGCATATTGCTGATGGAATCCTGTCAGGGACAGCGTGCGCCTTAGGGTATGCAGGCTCTCTGACGGGTGTGTGCATTCTTGGCCGAAATATCGAAGCGGAAGAAGTCGTCCGGATGGGACTGATTGCTTCCGCTGTTTTTGTGATCTCTACTTTTCACTTTCCACTGGGCGGAACATCCATCCATCTCGGACTTTATGGTTTGGCTGGAATTCTGCTTGGACGCCGGGCGTTTCCTGTCATCTTTACGACTTTGCTTTTCCAGGCTCTCCTTTTCCAGCACGGAGGTATTCTTTCTCTGGGCGTGAATGCACTCAACATGGGGACTGGAGCCCTGGCTGCCGCCGCCGTATGGCGATTGCGATCAATTCCTGAAGGTTCCCGGGCTGTAGCAGCCGGATTTTTGGGAGCGATCCTTCCTGCTGCAATGATGGCTCTGGAATTCTATCTTTCCGGCTATGGAAAAGGGTTCAGCGTCATTGCGTCGCTTTACAGTGTTGTGGCGCTGATTGAAGGAGCCGTGACCAGCTTCATTGTTGTTTTCCTCCGCAAGGTCAAACCGGCTGTTCTGGCACGGGTTGCTGCATGAAGTGGTTGTTACTCATCCTCTGTTCTTCTACATTTCTTCTGGCGCATGATCTGAATGTGACATGGCAGAAGGATGGCCAGGCGGTGATTCTGCGATCTGCCTATGCCGGCACCGAAGAATGCTCCTACGCCTCCGTGGAAATTTTTGATCCTTCGGGTTCCGCTACTGAGTTCCAGAATGGCCGGACGGACGCCAGGGGGTACTTCAGCTTTGTCCCGGATCGGGCAGGGAACTGGCGAGCAGTGGTGGATGATGAAATGGGACATCGGGTGGAAGTAGACATTGAACTGGCGGACTTGAGTTCTTCTGTGACAGTTGCCAGCAGCCAGCCTTTATGGCAGAAAACTCTGACTGGACTAGCTGTGATTCTTGGATTTACCGGATTTCTTTATGGCTGGAAAGCTCGACGCCAGAGCTAAACTGGCCAGCACTCTCTGTGCCCTTATTCTGATCGCCTCCACCCCATCAGGGGCCTGGAGTTCCTTTACCCTGTACGGAATCATTGTGGGGGGAATCTGGGCGCTTGGGCGCATCTCGTTTCTGAGTATCTCTTCCCGTGTTCTGACTGGATTGCCATTCATTCTGATGGCGGCGGCTTTGATGGGGATCACCAATGGGTGGGAGCGTGGGCTGACAGTATTTCTGAAAGGCACCCTGGGCCTTATTCTCATCTCGATGCTGGTGATCACTACGGAAGTTGCTCTGCTGGTCTGGGCGATCCGGAAACTTGGCGCACCCCGTATTGTCAATTTAATTGCAGCAATGATGATTCGCTACATTGCCATGTTGTCAGAAGAGTTCAGCAGAATGTCCAGAGGAAGGGCCGCGCGGGCTGGATCCTCACTGGCGGGAGTTGCGTTGTTCCAGACCCATGGGAATCAGGCTGGATTGTTACTGGTGAGAAGTTGGGAACGGGCAGAGAGAATTCATCAGGCAATGCTTTCCCGCGGATTCACAGGCATGATGCCTGAGCTGACAGAAAAAAAATTCGGCAGCCGTGATGTATTCTTCACGGCCACCGTCATTTTTCTATTTGCGCTGGCTCGAATCCTATTCCTTGATTAAAGGAATGAAGGTTTTCTTGTTGGCTTCAATCGTGATGTCGCGCTCCATGTTGAAAGCTGAATCAGTAATCTTCAGCTTGTAGGTTCCCGGAGGAATCAGGAGTCCGCTACCTACGTTGTTCAGTTCATCAATGTAGCCATAGAACTTGTCATTCAGCCAGACTGCACCGGTATCACCTGCGGCAACAGACATAAAGCTTTCAGGTCCGTCTCCACCCAGACGTAACAGTCCGAATGGTCCCTGCGGAATCGTTACCGGGTTCATCTTAAAACGAAGAACGGTCTTTTTGTTAGGGTTGATGGTCACCTTCGTGGTGTAATCCTCATAACGAGGATCTCTGATCGTTACTTCCACTTCGCCAGAAGGAACCGAATATTTTTCGGCGACGGAAAAGCGGGAGGCGGGACCGAGATACTTGCCATCGACAAACACTCCGGCATTACCGGGCTTGCCTTTGGCTACGAGGGAGCCATCTTGAGCAAATGAGGTTAGGGCACTTCCTACAGCGAGTGCAAGTACGAGGCGTTTCATCAATATACAGCCTATCAAAGGTTGGGTGCCTCTGTGATACCTTTAACGTAAAAGATTATTTCTATGAGAGACAACGCTGGCATTACGGCTGCTGTCTTCTCTGGTTCCTCGTCGTCTGACTTCATCCCGCTCGCGAAAGTTGCAGAGCTTGAAGCGGCAGTGGGTGAGGTAATTCGGGGAAAACCCGAAGTTGTGCGCCTCGCTGTGAGCTGTCTCCTGGCTCATGGGCACCTTCTGATCGAAGATGTTCCGGGTGTTGGAAAAACTACACTTGCTCATGCGCTGGCCCGTGCCGTTGGCTGTGATTTCCAGCGTTTGCAATGTACTACGGACATGCTGCCTTCAGATATCGTGGGGGTAACCATCTATAACACCCATGCCGGAGAGTTCGAATTTAAGCCTGGACCGGTGTTTACCAACTTCCTTCTGGCGGATGAAATCAACAGGGCCACCCCCAAAACCCAGTCTGCATTACTGGAAGCCATGAACGAAGGACAGGTGACCCTGGATGGGAAAAGCTGGCCTCTCGAAAAGCCGTTTATGGTGATTGCGACCCAGAATCCCACGGAACATCACGGCACATATCCCTTACCGGAATCACAGCTGGACCGTTTTCTGATGAGGCTCAGAATCGGATATCCGGATATTCGCAGTGAAAAAGAAATTGTTCGTTCCGGGGACAAACTTTTTCAGGGCCTGGTAAAGCCTGTCCTGAATAAGGAAGAAATTCTCCAACTCCAGCAACAGGTAGCACTGGTTCGTGTAGATGACTCACTGGTGGACTATATGTTGGAAGTTGTAGAAAAAACCAGAAGCCACGAAGGCCTTTCCCTTGGGGTGAGTCCGCGTGGCGCACAAATGCTCTACCGGGCTGCACAGGCTCTTGCGATGACAGAGAGACGTGATTATGTCATTCCGGATGACATCAAGCGTGTGGTCCCTGCTGTCTGTGCTCATCGGGTGATGGTGAATACCCGAACAACCCTCTCACACAAAGCTCATGAAGCTGCTGAGAGAATCCTGCACGAAATTCTCACCCAGATTGAAGTCCCACTGTAGATGGTGTAGTATCCCTACTGAATCCACTCTTCAAGTAACTGAAACGAAATATTTTTTGGATAAGCTGATAAATATGTTAATTCGCTTTGTGGCCATGTTGCTGCTTTGTTTGTCTGTTTTCGGACAATATGATGCAGCTTCTGTCTTAGGTACGATTACCGATTCGTCCGGCAGCGCAATTTCAGGTGTGAATCTGACGCTGGAAAACACACAGACAGGTGTGAAACGCTCTGCAACAACGGACAATTCAGGTAACTATACATTTTTGAGTGTGCCGATTGGTACATATAGAGTTTCCGCTCAGCAGTCTGGTTTCAAGCAGTCTGTTTCCGGGTCGTTTACCGTAGAAGTCGGTGCACGTCAGCGTGTAGATCTTCGACTTGAAGTCGGAGATGTTCAGCAGACTGTCACCGTATCCGACGCTGCCCAGTTGCTGGAAGCCGATTCCAGTGATCGTGGTCAGGTCATCAATCGTGCAGCGATTGTGAACCTTCCGCTCAATGGTCGAGCCTATGCTGATCTGACGCTCCTTTCACCGGGTGTAAGGAAGTCAAACATCAGCAATCGTGATGCATCGTTCAATGTGAATGGCCTTCGCAGCTCACACAACAATTTCATGGTGGATGGTGTTGATAACAACGCTTACGGTACCTCCAACCAGGGCTTCTCAAACCAGGTGGTTCAGATGAACCCGGATGCTGTGGAAGAGTTCAAGGTTCAGATGAACAACTTCTCCGCAGAATATGGGCGCGCAGGCGGTGCAGTTATCAATGCCTCCATTCGCAGTGGTACGAACCAGTTCCATGGATCAGTCTGGGAATATCTGCGGAATACCAAGCTTAATGCAGAAGGTTTCTTCCATCCTTCCAGTGGTTCCAAGCCAGTGCTGGTGCAGAACCAGTTTGGCGCAGCGCTTGGCGGACCGATTGTAAAGGATAAAATCTTTTTCTTTGCGAACTATGAAGGCTTCCGTCGTGTAGACCGTAACCTGCAGTTTGCAACACTGCCTTCAATGGAACAGAGAGCTGGAAACTTCGGGGTACCTATTTTCAACCCGGTTACGGGCGAAACTTATGCCAACGGCATTATTCCGCAGTCAGCAATCACTCCATTTGCCCGTAAAGTTCTCGGTGACCTTCCCTCGCCGATTCGAGGGACCGCATTAGGTGTCTTGCCAGCAAACAATTATGATCAGCTGACACCAACCGTATGGAACGACAATAAGGGTGATTTTAAGTACGATCACTATCTGACATCCCGCCTGAATGCTTTTGTTCGCTACAGTGATCGCTTGCTGAACCGGACAGAAAACTCTGTAATTCCTGGCCCTTCTGGTGGTGATGCAAATGGAAACGTCCGGATTATGAATCGTCAGGTGGCGGGCGGTCTGAACTACAATATTTCCCCAACATCATTGATTGACTTCCGTATTGCTGTCACCAAGACAGAAGGTGGAAAGTTTGCACTGGGTTCTAATCTCCCCTATATGTCACAGGCTTATGGAATATCCGGATTGCCGGAAGATCCCGTGATTGGTGGAGGATTAACCAGTCAGCAGGTTGCAGGATTTACCTCCATGGGGCGTCAGCCATCCAATCCTCAGTTTCAGGATCCATTTGTCATCAATCCGAAGACAAACTATTCGAAAATTGCCGGCCGCCACACATTGAAAGCTGGCTATGAATATCAGGCGATCAATACGGATATCTTTGATTTCAATCCTCAGTATGGACAGAACAATTACGGTGGACAGTTCTCACGCCCCACCGGAGCTTCTGCAAACAATCTCTACAATCTTGCAGACTTTATGTTCGGTGCGCAGTCCGCATATAGTCTCAACAATCAGGTTGTTCTGAATTACCGTCAGCGGATGCACTTCTTCTATCTGCAGGATGATTTCAAGGTTTCTTCAAAATTCACCCTGAATCTTGGAGTTCGCTATGAATATGCAACACCACAGTGGGAGAAGGACAATCGGATCTCAAATTACGATCCCATCACCAACACTTTGATCCAGGCAAAAGGTGGCAGCATTTATGATCGTGCCCTGGTCCATCCGGATCGCAATAACTGGGCACCTCGCGTTGGACTTGCCTATCAGGCAACATCCAAAACAGTCATTCGTTCGGGATATGGCATCAGCTATGTTCACTTCAACCGTCTCGGTGGAGAGAACCTGCTGGGATATAACGGACCCAACATTGTGAACCAGACTGTGAACCAGAACAATAATATGCCGCTGTGTTCAGGCAACAATTATGTGGGCTGTTTCCGGCTGATGGAGCAGGGATACCCGACCGGGATGACTGATCCATCCAATTTTTCCACTGCTTCAACAAGAACAAACTATACCCCGGCTGATTACCGTACCAGCTATGTACAGAGCTGGCATTTCACCATTCAGCAGGAACTTGCAAAGGATCTGTTGCTGGATGTTGCCTATGTCGGAAATCGTGGAAATGGTTTGATGATCCTCGGAGACTACAATCAGGCTCGTCCGTTAAATCCTGGTGAATCCACTTCTTCAGTGGACACTCGCCGTCCCCTTCCAGGATTCTCTTATATCCAGGCTTCTTTTGGTGGTGGATTTTCCAGCTATCACGGGCTGCAGGCCAAGATCGAAAAGAAGTATGCAAATGGCTTCTACCTGATCAATAGCTTTACCTGGTCCAAGGTCATGGATATTTCATCTGGACACCTTGAATCTTTCAATGGTGATAATTCTCGTGTGAACTATCGCAACATTGCATCTGAGCGCGCCCAGGGCGGTTACAACCAGCCTCTCAACAATACAACCACCTTTGTCTGGGAAGTTCCTTATGGAAAAGGCCGGAAGTGGGGCAGCGGCAATAACTGGTTCGTCGATGGGGTTTTGGGTGGATGGCGTCTGACAGGAATTAATCTGATGACTGCTGGTCAACCCGTGAATATTAGTTACTCCATTCCTTCCGGTGCATCTGTTTCGGGAGCTCCTACCTACCGTCCAAACTACGTCGGTGGCGATATATACACCGACGGATCAAACCCGGCTTTCTATCTGAATCGTGCAGCATTTGCGATTCCTGGGAACAGCCAGCCATTTGGAAATGTGGGCCGAAATATTGCCCGTTCACCTGCTATCTACAACTTTGATGGAGGCGCACACAAGGCATTCTCATTACCATGGGAAGGCACTCGTGTTGAGTTTCGTGCTGAGTTCTTCAATTTGTTCAACAAATCAAATCTGGGAGCACCTAACACGAATATCTCCAATACAAACTTTGGAACAATTACCGGGTTGGCTTCACCAGCTCGTCAGATCCAGTTTGCTTTGAAGCTCGCATTCTAAACAACGTCAGTCCTAACCCCGTCACGAGGCTGGTCCATCCGAACCAGTCTCCGTGGCGGGAGTAAAAAGTTGTCTCTTCCACTTCTGAAAACTCCAGCTGTCCTGCCATTTCCCTGAATTCCGGAAAGATCTCCATAACACGACCTGCAGGGTCAATGGATGTGGTGATCCCATTGTTGGTGGATCGAAGAACCCAGCGACGGTTTTCCACTGCTCTCATACGTGCCAGCAACAGATGCTGCTCTCGTGCAGCAGTTCGGAAAAACCATCCGTCATTCGACAGGTTCACCAGTACGGTCGCACCCAGAGCAGGGAACTGGCGCACAAGATGCGGAAATGCGGATTCATAACAGATGAAAGTTCCCAGTTGAAGTGATCCTGCACTCATCACGCCTGGACCATCTCCGGGAGAAAAGCTTCCTGCCTCAGTGGATACCTTGTCGATCCAGCTAAATAATGGTGGGACAAATTCACCAAAAGGAACCAGATAGGTTTTCGAGTATCGTCCTTTTTCTTTTCCTGTCTCGTCCAGAAGAATTGCTGTGTTCAACGGAGATCCATTTTCGGTGTGCGTGACTCCTGCAAACAGAAAAGGAACTTCGGCAGACTGGGCCAGCCGACTCATCATGTGACGAAAAACAGGGTCGCTATCCCAATAAAAACCGGAAGGGGCTTCCGGCCACAGGACCAGCGATGATCCGTTGACAGAGTTGATCAGGGAGCGGCTGGCCATTCTGTCGAGATTCGGGGGCGTTCCTTCTTCCAGATTGGGTTGCAGGGAAGTGGCTCTCAGCTTTCCCCGTTCCAGTTCAGGAAGCTCGGGAAGAAGAAACAGCAGGGGAAGAGACATCAACCAGACAAGCTGTTTGCGAGGTCGGCGAAGGAGCAGCAAGGCCAACCCTGCATTCAACAGCATCATCACAAAGGAAACGCCATACACTCCGACAAATGGAGCGAGACGCAATGGCAGGCTCATCTCCGATGCCGCATTCCCCAACGTGAGCCAGGCGAAACCGAATGTCCCGTGTGTTCTCTCGATCCCTACCCAAAGTGCTGCCAGAGCTGGGATGGCCCACGCACGATGAATCAGATATCCAGCACAGAAAGAAAAAACAGCAAGATGGATGCCTTTGGCCACTGCAAACAGAATTAACGCCAGCCAGCTGAGAGGTAGATTGAGTCCTCCATATTCAGCCAGGACAGGTCGAATCCAGTAGCAAAGCCCAATCCAGAAAACGAAACCACAAACTTCTCCTAACAGGAAACGGTATAAGGGCCGATCTTCACGGGCTATCGCAATGAGCAGAGGAGAGAGAGCAAAAGGAGCCAGAAGGCCGATTCCGAAATGCGGAAAAAGGGCTACCAGAAGTAGCCCGGAAGAGAGTGCCAGAATCCAGTTCATGAGATAGCTTGTTCGTGGACCAGGTCTGCCATGTAGGAACTGCGGACAAATGGTCCGGCAAAGACATTACGGAAGCCAACAGACAGTCCATAGTCACGCCAGCGATCATACTCTTCCGGCGGAACATGACGAGAAACTTTCCGGTTTCTCCGGGTCGGCTGGAGATACTGCCCAATGGTGGCTACATCCGTATTCACTGCATGGAGGTCATCGAGAAGCCTGCAGACTTCTTCATAGCATTCACCCAGGCCTACCATCAACCCACTTTTGGTAATTGTTTGTGGACTATGCTGTTTTGCAAACTTCAGGACATCCAGTGACTGCTGGTAATCCGCTTGTGGCCGCACGCTGCGATACAGACGGGCAATGGTTTCCATGTTGTGATTGAACACGTGTGGGCCAGCGTCCAGAACACGCGCCACGGCATCCAGATTTCCATCGAAATCAGGAGTGAGAACTTCCACCTGTGCTTCCGGTAATGCCTGTTTCACCTGACGTACGGTTTCCGCAAAGTGAGTGGAACCACCATCAGGCAGATCATCCCGGTTCACGCTGGTGATCACGACATATCGCAGGTCCATCTCCAGAGCCATGCGGGCAACATTCGATGGTTCAAGAGGGTCAAGTGGCGATTCTTTTTTTCGAGGATTGAACTTGGGAACACTGCAGAATGTACATCCACGGGTACACAGGTTGCCCAGAATCATGAAAGTCGCAGCTTTGCGATGGAAGCATTCATGAATGTTTGGGCATCGTGCAGATTCACAGACTGTGTGAAGATTTCGGGCCCGAAGATCCTTTTTTAACAGCGTCAGGGATTCGAAATGAGTGGTTCCTTTTCGCAGAAAAGCTGGCAGGCGCGGCTGGGCCGGTTCAATCTGGACGAAAGTTTCCAAGGCTATTTAATCTCTCGCCGGAATGACTTGCGGAATCCCAGCTGTTCCAGAGATGCTTTGGCTTTTGCCAGTTCGCCCTTATCTTCATATGGACCTACCAGCACACTGAACAGATCCGGGTTGGTGGGGTTGGGTGCGACCCAGGTCGGGAATCCTCGTTTCGACAAAGTTCCTGCTTCCACTTCCGCCACCTTCTTTTGCACTGCTGAAACCTGGATGAACACTGCGCCTTTCGGAGGTGCTCCTGTGCGGAATGCTGAAGATGCGTTTGCGGTGGAGGCTGTTGCCTCCGGCTGTGGATCAGGTGGAGCGGGAGGCATATCCGCAGCGCTGGGGCGTGTCACAGATGCTGCTTGCCGCGCTTTGGATGAAGTGTAACTGTCTTCTTCCGGATCCAGATTTCGTGTAGGAGGAGGTGGAAGTTCGGTCCTGGCTGCCGCCTGCGAATCATCCGTACCCTTCTGCGCTAATTCCGAAGAAGACCCTTCCGGTGAGTTTCTTCCCAGGATGTAACCAAGAGTAAACCCTATCCCCAGCAGTACGACAACAATGAAAAAAATACTGAGCATCTGGCGATTGCCCAGCACCAGTTCAAACTCACCGTCTTCAGTTTTTGGCATGTCCTCTTTAATACTGTACAGCGGAGAATGGTTATTCGTAACGAAGTGCTTCTACCGGATCCAGTCGAGCTGCTTTTGTGGCCGGCCATACTCCGAAAAAGATCCCGACACTGACAGACACTCCCAAACCGGCAACAATCGCCCACACCGGAGTTTCCGATGGTAGTGATGGAAACAGTTGTCCCATTAATAGACTGATAACAATTGAAAACAGAATTCCCAGAACCCCTCCCGTGGCTGTCAAGGCAACTGCTTCAATCAGAAACTGTGTGATGATGTCTGGTTTTCTCGCTCCAAGTGCCTTTCTGATCCCAATTTCGCGGGTTCTCTCTGTGACAGACACCAGCATGATATTCATGACGCCGATCCCCCCCACAAGAAGCCCGAGTCCGGAAATTGCGATAGAGACAAGAATGATCAATTTGTTGATCTGGTCAAACTGTTTGATGATCTGGTCAGCTGTACTGATCTGGAAATCGTTGACCTGATCAGTGGAGAGCTTTCTTGCCCTGCGCATTGTTGTCTGGATCTCTTCATATGCTGTATCCCGAATCCCGGAATACGCCTTCGCTGTAATTACGAAGTTATCCAATTGCGGATAGCGGATACGAGCTGTTCCCAGTGGAATGGTGATCTGTTTATCGATTGGGTTTTCTCCAAAGAAGCCACCTTTAGCCTTCTCTGTCACGCCCACCACAATGTATTCAGCTCCGTCTACCTGAAAAGTGCGCCCCACGGCATTTCCATTTGGAAAAAGTGCTCCTGCGATACTGGGGCCGATAACAGCGACACGCATCTTTCGATTTTCTTCATCGTTTGTGAAGAATCGCCCTTCGACGAAATTTCGTGGGTGGATCTGAATGGAATTTGCCTGTTGTCCGACGAATGTGAGATTTTCGGTTTCAAATCCCGCTACCTTGGCAGTCATGGGATGCCCACCCACCATGCCTGGGATGATCAGCTCTAACGAAACTTCTTCAACGGAAGGGCAAAGACGCTGAATTGTCTCCGCATATTCCGGACGAAGTGGCCGCCGCTTCTGTTCTGCTGGAGTTCCACCCTGTGCAGGATCACCAGAAAAGCGTGTGACGAAGACATTGTCAGGTCCAAACTCCTCAAAAAAGACAACAATGCCCTTGTGCAGTCCTGTCATCAGGCTGGCGACAGTAATAACTGTCGTAATTCCAATGACAATGCCCAGAATAGTCAGCAATGAGCGAAATCGATGGCTCCAGACTGCCTCGGTTGCCATATGGATTGTCTCTCGAAGAGTAATTTGCACTTATTCCACCCTCAGAGCTTCAATCGGATCCAGACTCGCGGCTTTTTTTGCGGGATACCAGCCGGAAATGATCCCCACCGAACTGGAGACAAAGATCGCGATGAAAACATAGGGCAGCGTAATCTTCAGATCTGCATTCAGCGCATTCGTCAGAATCTCACACACCACTGCTGCAAAAGCGAGCCCAAGAATGCCACCAGCAGCAGAAACCATCAGGGATTCCAGCAGAAACTGGAGCATGATCTCTTTTGATTGTGCACCGAGGGACTTTCTGATTCCGATCTCTCGGGTCCGTTCAGTCACGGAGACCAGCATGATATTCATCACCACGATTCCGCCCACAATCAGGGAAATCATCGTCACCGGAACCACAATAATCGAGATCAGACCGAGAATGCTGTCGATAAATCCACGAATAGAATCTGGGGTCAGGAACTCAAACGGATCAGTTGTTCCCGGTGCTGCCTTAAATCGGGTGCGTAAGGCAACTCTGGTGATGTCCAGTGATTCTTCCAGAGAATGCCCGGATGTCGGACGAGGACGGCCGAATACAGCAATGCTCTTGGGATATCCATAGAGCCTCGCAAATGTGGGTGCAGGGATATAAACAGAATTGTCCTGCGAACGTCCGAATGAAGAGCCCAGCTTTTCCTGCACACCAATGACAGTAAAATCAAATCCACTGATTTTGATGGATCGCCCCAGGGGATTCATCCCTTCAAAAAAAGTGGAACGCAGATCATCTCCAATCACTGCAACCTGTTGTTTATTTTTTTCTTCCTGATCTGTGAAAAAGCGACCTTCTACAATACCCAGATCGCGGATTTCTGATAAAGCAGATGCTACTCCAATGATGCTGGTACCTTCTAGCGTCCGGTCACCACTTTTCACATCGTCAATCCGTTGCTGGTAAGGGCTGTACTGGACATCATCACCAGTAACGCCCTTCAGATATTCCACGTCTTCAGGACGGATTTGCTTGTTTCGTTTTAGTTTTTCAAAAATTTCACGGCGACTGATCTGACCAGGAGAAGCCAGTTGGGCAATCAGGTAAGATTCTGAGCCAAAAGCACGGGACACCGTTCTTTCGGCGTTGACACCTAGTCCTTCGATGGCTGCACCCACCAGCACCACACTGCCAACACCTATCACTACGCCCAGAAGCGTAAGAAAAGTGCGTAGTTTATGGGCTTTCATGGATTCAAAAGCCAGCCATGCACCTGTTTTAAGTCGAAACCAGGTTGTAGGTTCAGATGAAGTAGAAATAGAGATAACCCGTATTCTTTAACTATTATTGCCTGATTTTTATGAATTGTTTGTTCGAAGAATTGTTAAGGGTAGACTGATTTCTGAGTGATTTCTGTCCTTCTGGAAAATCAGGTCATTGAATGGGATGCCACGGCGCTGGAGCTTCTTCGCCGTGAGGCTGTAAGGTGTCTCCATCGCTCACCCCCAGCCGATGAGGAAATCATTGGTATCCTTTACGGCCGGACCACACGGACAGGATGGAAAATTATGAAGTGGCAATCCCTGAAGCGGGAGAATGCTGTTCAGCCAGCCTTGCCGTTAACAGAAAGTGAAGAGATTTTGATGTTGCGGCTGGTGAGAATTCGTGGGCTGGAGCCTGTGGGCTTCTTTCGGACGCGGACCAAGACCAGTGCTCTGCTGACACCAGAGGATGACCAGTTTGGTAAAAATCTGTTTCGCTCAAAACCGCATGTAGCAATCATTCTTCGACCTGGCTTTCAGCGTCCTACGAACGCAGCGTTCTTTGTCATTCATCCGGGCACAGTTGTGGAAAAGCCCACTCGTGGCCAGGAAGTGACACTGGAACCGCAGGAATTCTCCAGGACAAAAGCGGAAGACTCTTCACTTGAGAGCATTCCTCTTCCCGGGTTTCTGGGAACTCATGCAGATGATCTCGGGTTATCTGTATCAAAGTGGAACTGGAAACGTCTGCTCATATCTTTTGCGGGCTTGCTTCTACTGGGATTACCCGTCCTTTTTCTGTTGCTGGATCGTCCTCTGCACCTGGAGGCCGAGGTTCGACAGGATCGTATATACATCACCTGGAACCGTTTTGCAGGGATTCTCACCCGCGCGACTGGTGGGGAACTTCAGGTTGCAGACAAAACCCGAGAACTTACACTGGATGAGCTTCGAGTGGGGATGATTGCTGCCAGCAAACCTTCCGGAGATTTCAGAATCCAGTTATTGCTGCGTGGACCTTATGCAACTCGTCAACGCGCAGTCATTCTTCTTGCACAACAATGAGTTCAATTTCGATCATGGGCATCCTGAATGTGACGCCCGATTCTTTTTCTGATGGAGGACAGTATCTCGATCCCTCCCATGCCTTCGATCATGCCTTGCAGATGATGGACGACGGAGCCAGCATCATCGATATCGGGGGTGAAAGCACTCGCCCTGGCTCGAAGCCTGTATCCGCAGAGGAAGAACTGGCGCGAGTTCTCCCGGTGATCCGTAAACTGTCCAGTTACAGAATCCGGCTCTCCATTGATACTTCCAAGCCTGAAGTCGCCCGGCAATGCCTGCAGAACGGGGTTCATATCGTGAATGATATTTCCGGACTACAAAATCCGGAAATGCTGGATGTCGTTGCTCATGCAAAAGCTTCTGTGGTGATCATGCATATGCGGGGAACTCCCCAGACAATGCAACAACTGACGCAGTATGAAGATGTCGTGTCGGAAGTCAGAAACTATCTGATGCAACAAGCAGAAAAAGCTCTTCTGGCAGGGGTTTCAGAAGCCATCATTGATCCAGGAATCGGTTTTGCGAAAACTGCCCATCAAAACTTTGAACTTTTACAACGCACTGAGGAGTTTTGCTCAATAGGATATCCAGTACTGATGGGGATTTCGCGAAAATCATTCCTGGGCACACTACCATCCAGCAAAAATATGGAAGATCGATTGGAAGCAACATTGGCTGCCAATACGATCGCAGCGATGAAAGGTGCATCGATTCTGCGTGTGCATGATGTTCGGGAATGCAAGCGGGCGGTTGAAGTAGTGGAGGCGCTGAAAATACAGTGAAAGACAAAATTCTGATCAGTAATTGCCGGATACCCGTTCATGTTGGAATTACTGAAGAGGAAAGAAAGCCCGCGCAGGAAATTATCGTTGACGTGGAAATGTCCATCAATCTCGAAATGCCGTCCCATACGGATGACCTGAATACCACAGTTGATTATGCAGTGGTCTGTGAACAGATATGGGGAATTGCTCAGGAAAAACCTTATGCACTGATCGAAACCATTGCCGGAAGAATTACGGAATCGATTCTGGGTTCCACTCCGGTTGATTCTGTGCGTGTGCGTGTATCCAAACCTGCAGCAATTCGCCATTTGGGCGGAGCGCTGGCAGCAGTGGAAATTGAGCGTCACCGTGAGCTCTGATATCTACCTTGCCCTGGGGGCAAATCAAGGGAATCGGGAACAGAATCTCATTGCTTCTTTGGAATGGCTGGAGGGGCATGGTGTTCAGGTAATCCGGGCTTCTGGTTTATATGAAACAGAGCCGGTTGGCTATCAGGATCAGGGCTGGTTCCTGAATGCTGTTGTGCGGGTGCAGACAGATCACCAACCGGAACAACTGCTGGAGTTGATTCGTCAGGTGGAAACAGAATTGGGAAGAGAACGCACGGTTCTCAATGGTCCCCGCACTATCGATCTCGACATTCTGATCTGGGGAAGTGAAGTGATCCAGACAGATAGTCTGACCATTCCTCACCCACGGATGCAGGATCGTCTTTTTGTTCTGCGTCCATTTGCAGAAATAGGGGATGAAGTGATTCATCCCCTATTGAATACAACGATTGGACGTTTACTCGAACGGCTTCCGATTCAGGAAGAAGTACGCCTCTTCAGGCCTTCTTTTTACCCTGCGCGGCCACTGCCTCCATCGCAGCTTTGACCTTTTCCGGATCACCCAGATAGTAGCTCTTGATAGGCTTCAGATTCTCATCCAACTCATAAACCAGTGGCATTCCGGTAGGAATATTGAGCTCAACGATATCTGCATCATCTACGTTGTCCAGAAATTTCACCAGTGCTCGCAGCGAATTGCCATGCGCTGCAATGACGACGCTCTGTCCATTTTTGATGGCAGGTGCAATGGAGTCTTCCCATAGAGGAAGAAATCGGTCGACTGTGTCCTTCAGACATTCCGTCAGAGGAAGAGCAGAAGAACCCAGCTTGGCATAACGAGGATCGTTCCCGGGGAAACGCTCATCTGTTGGTTCCAGTGGGGGCGGGGGAGTGTCATAGGCACGACGCCAGACCTTCACCTGATCCTCACCAAACTTCTCTGCTGTTTCCGCTTTGTTCAGACCCTGCAATGATCCATAGTGACGCTCATTCAGACGCCAGGACCGGATAACCGGAAGCCATAGCTGATCCATCTCTTCGAGAACGGTATTAGCTGTCTTGATTGCGCGCTTCAGCAGGCTGGTGTAAACCACATCGAAAGCAAAGCCTTCACGCTTCAGCACCTGACCTGCTTCAATGGCTTCCTGGACGCCTTTCTCTGAGAGATCAACGTCCATCCACCCTGTAAATCGATTTTCCTTGTTCCACGTCGATTCGCCGTGGCGGATCAATACCAGTTTGTACATTACTGCTTGAATGCCTTCTTGCCAGCAAACCGTGCGGAAAGTCCCAGTTCTTCTTCAATGCGGAGAAGCTGGTTGTACTTTGCAATGCGATCGGTACGGGATGCTGAACCGGTCTTGATCTGGCCTGCATTGGTGGCTACTGCAAGATCAGCAATAAATGCATCTTCAGTCTCGCCAGAACGATGAGAAATCATAGAAGTGTAGTTTGCGCTGGACGCCAGTGCGATTGCTTCCATTGTTTCTGTCAGCGTACCGATCTGGTTGACCTTGATGAGGATAGAATTGGCGATCCCTTTTTCAATTCCGGTCTGGAGCCGCTCAGTATTGGTCACGAAGAGATCGTCACCCACCAGTTGTACGGTGGAGCCCAGTTTGTCGGAAAGCAGCTTCCAGCCATCCCAGTCGTCTTCTGCCATACCGTCTTCAATGGAAATGATGGGATACTTGCGTGCCCATGTAGCCCACAGTTCTGCCATCTGTTCGGAAGTGTATTCGCTCTTGTCAGATTTCTTGAAGATATATTTGCCAGCTGATTTATCGTAGAACTCACTGGCTGCGCAATCGAGAGCAAGACTGATATCCTTGCCTGCCTGATAGCCAGCTTTTTCGATAGCTTCGAGAATCACTTCAATGGCTTCTTCATTGGACTTCAGGTTGGGAGCAAATCCACCTTCGTCTCCAACGGATGTGGAATAGCCACCCTTTTTCAGGACACCCTTCAGTGTGTGGAATACTTCAGTACCCATCCGAAGAGCTTCTGAAAAGCTGGATGCGCCTGAAGGGGCAATCATGAATTCCTGTGGATCAACGGAGTTGTCGGCATGTGCGCCGCCGTTGAGGATGTTCATCATTGGAACGGGAAGAACACTGGCATTGACGCCTCCCAGGTATCGGTAGAGCGGCATTCCCAGTGATTCTGCTGCTGCGCGGGCAGCTGCCATGGATACAGCAAGAATGGCATTGGCGCCAAGGTTGGCCTTGTTCGGTGTGCCATCCAGTTCAATCATCTTCCGATCCAGAGCGATCTGTTCGGTCACATCCATTCCGTCAATTGCGGAAGCGATGTCCTGGTTGATATGTTCGACGGCTTTCCGCGTGCCTTTGCCGAGATAGCGACCTTTGTCACCATCCCGCAATTCAACTGCTTCATGCTCGCCGGTGGAAGCTCCGGAGGGAACAGCAGCCCGGCCGATAGTGCCATCAATCAGGATGACATCTGCTTCGACAGTGGGGTTGCCGCGGGAATCGAGAATCTCTCTACCGATGACGTGTACAATTTCGCTCATAAGATATTTAACTTTTTATGGGGAATGGCCGCACTTGGCGACCATTCTCTATTGTGCCATGAGGCGTCAGCTCACTACGACGACGCCAGCAGGGGTGATGGTATATCCTTTTTCCCGGTCTTTCTGAGGATCAATCCCAATCTCGGTCTGTTCCGGGATATTGACCCCGGTATCAATAATCGCTTTGTGAATCCGGCATTTTCTGCCAACTGTGACATTGGGCATGAGGATGGAATCTTCGATTTCCGAATAGCTGTTCACGCGTACCCCTGGTGAAAGAATGCTGCGAATGACACGTCCGCCGGAAACAATCGATCCATGGGAAACAATGGAATCAATCGCAAATCCCATTCGATGCCCTTCCTGTCCGAAGACAAATTTGGCGGGCGGATATTGAGACTGATGTGTACGCATGGGCCAGTTCCGGTCATACAGATTAAATTCCGGATTTACAGATATCAGATCCAGGTTGGCCTCATAGAATGCATCCAGAGTCCCGACATCCCGCCAGTAACGGGCCTCTTTTGCATTGAGGTCCTTGAAGTCATAGGCAATGATACGAGCCTTGTCCAGAAGTTTGGGAATCACATTCTTGCCGAAGTCATGGGATGAATGCTCATCTTGAGCATCTTCCTTTAATGCCTCTAGCAGAATAGGTGTGGAGAAAATATAGATCCCCATAGAGGCGGAAATCATTTCCAGGTTGAAGGGAGAGCGAGTGGGATTCCCATGTCGCGGTTTTTCCTCAAAACCAGTGATTCTGTATTCCGCATCTATCTTTGCCACTCCAAAGTGGTGAGCTTCTTCCGGTGCAATCTGGATTGTGGCGATGGTGACGTCAGCATTCTTTTTTCGATGCCAGTCCAGCATTTCCTGGTAGTTCATCTTGTAAATGTGATCACCGGAGAGAATCAGAGTGTACTGTGAATCTTCAGCAATAATACTTTCGATGTTCTGATATACGGCATCGGCAGTGCCCAGATACCAGTCATCATGCATCCTCTTCATTGGAGGAAGAACCTCAATGAACTCTCCCAGTTCGGCAGAACAGAATCCCCATCCATCGCGAATATGTCGGGTCAGTTCCAGAGATTTATATTGCGTCAGTACAAAAATCTGGCGGATGTTGGAGTTAATGCAATTGGAAAGAGTGAAGTCGATGATCTTGTAGATGCCACCGAATGTAACTGCTGGTTTCGCCTTGTTTCGGGTCAGGGGAGAGAGTCGTTCACCGGCTCCACCTGCAAGGAGAATTGCCAGTACGTTATCCATGTCCCATTGTCTCAAGCCAGTATTGCTGGACAACAAAAAGAATTGATGACATGGATAGGGAAAATATCTGATGGGAAGTTTCAGAATTCATTGGACGGATGACAGTTCTGTAAAAATGCAGATTTTTGTTGCGGGCAGTGATGCTTTGTGCTTAAGATGAGATTTCATGCGTAGCTTTTACGCCACTTTTCGATTTTGGTTCTGGTTTACAAATCAGGCCCGAAGAGTGGTGTGAGCGCAGGAAAAGTTTAAGTTAAAAATGCGGCCCACTCGAAAAGAGTGGGCCGTTTTGATTTTTGGAGGTGTTTATGGTGATTTCCATTAAAAAAGGCGCGTCTCGCGAGGAGGTTGAACAAGTGTCAGAACGAATTCAGGAGTTTGGATACCGGATTCATTCCAGCCAGGGAGAAGAGCGCGTCATTATCGGGGCGGTCGGCGTTGGTGATGTTTCTGCTTGCCTTGAGGCTTTGCGCGCGATGCCTCAGGTGGAAAAAGCTGTTTCCATCTCTGCTCCTTATAAGTTTGTTAGTCGTGAATATAAAGACACCCCTACAGTGATCCGGATTCCGGTGCCAAAAGGACCGGACGTCGAAATCGGAGGAGACCAGTTCTCTGTGATGTCCGGCCCCTGTTCTGTGGAAAGCGAACAGCAGATTATGGAAAGTGCAGAAGCCGTAGCGGCAGCAGGCGCAACCATTCTGCGGGGCGGAGCTTTCAAGCCGCGTACTTCACCCTATGACTTCCAGGGAATGGCCGAAGATGGGCTGAAGCTGTTGGCAAAAGCCCGTGAACATACGGGTCTGGCTGTCATCACTGAGGTAATGTCTGATCGTCAGGTACCTCTGGTTGCTGAATACGCCGATATCCTGCAGATCGGTGCCCGCAACATGCAGAATTTCGCACTTCTGAAAGAACTGGGAAAATGTGGTCGTCCAATTCTTTTGAAGAGAGGCCTGAGTTCAACGATCAAGGAACTTCTGATGTCTGCTGAGTACATCGTGGCTCATGGAAATCCGAATGTCATGTTGTGTGAACGGGGAATTCGTACGTTCGAAACGATCACAAGAAATACTTGTGACATTGTGGCAGTTCCTGCTCTCAAAGAGCTGACCCACCTCCCTGTAATTCTGGATCCCAGCCACGCGACAGGAAAGCGTAGTCTGGTTCCACCACTGTGCCGGGCTGCTGTAGCTATCGGTGCTGATGGAATCATTGTCGAATCACATCCATGTCCGGAAAAAGCTGTTTCCGATGGAGCGCAGTCTCTCAGTCTCACGACCTTTACAGAGATGATGAAAGACCTTGAGCCGTACATCGCTCTCTGGAAGCAGAGCCGCCAGCGTGAACTTGTGCATGCCTGATAGCTCCGGGGTAACCTGAAGATCTATGCCTTTTCGTTTTGGGCCCTGGGCCCTGGCTCTTGTCCTTGCCATTCTTTGTGCAGGAGCTATCGGAGGTGTCTGGTACATCCGTTCGGTTGCCCAGCCTTCAGCTGCAAATATGCAGGAACATCTTCCGGTTGACTCATACGTGGTCATCGGGATTGACTTCGCTGCTTTGCGAAAAGCAAATGTTCTGAATTCTGTTCTTCCGGAAGCTGCTTCTCCGGAAGAACAGGATTATCGAAATTTTGTTTCTCTGACGGCGTTTGATTACCGATCTGATCTGGACTACGTATTGATCGGGTTGAAAGAAGACAGTCAGTACATACTTGCAAATGGCCGCTTTGATTGGGCACCCATCATGAAGTATGCAGAGCTGAATGATGGAGTCTGCACATTCGGTTTTTGCCGGATGAATTCATCCACCAAAAACCGTCATATTTCCTACTTCGCGCAACGGAATAATGTCATTGCTTTAGGAGTGGGGAGTAATGAATGGGTAGCGAATGATCTGGAGCGGAAGTATGAATGGGCAACGGAGGATACTGCCCCTGCAGGAACACCAGTCTGGCTATTGTTTCGTCCTCAAATTTTCCAGAAACCTGAACTTCTTCCTGAAATTTTCCATCCATGGATAGAGCTGTTGAATGGTGCCATCAGGACATCATTTACTGTTGTTTCTGTTCCTCAAGGATTCAATCTACGAATGAATTTAGAGTGTACAGGGAGTGGAACTGCCCAGCGTGTGCAGGAGCGGTTGGAAAAAGCCACTGGTGACTTGAATGGAAAAATGGTTGAGGATGATCAGCCGATTGACGGTAAATCCGTACCGGCTGTTCTGGCCAGTGGCAAATTTTCGACTCAGAATCACCGTGTTGAAGGAACCTGGTTTGTCAGCCGTGACCTGATCGATCTGATTGTCGGCGGCGGGTTTTAGCCTCTATCGTATTCCACTCATCAACTGTGAAATCTTTCGGGAGAAGATCAACAGGAGCAATCCTGAGAGAATTCCCGTCAATGCCACGACTCCAAATAAAGTGGTAAGAGAAAGTTCCTGGTAAAGACCACCTAGACGCCCTCCCAGATAGTTCCCCATTGTATTGGAGAGGAACCAGACCCCCATCATGAAGCCTGCTACCCGGGCTGGCGCAAGTTTGGTTAACGTACTTAAGCCGACAGGACTCAACAACAACTCTCCGATTGTATGAAGGAAATATGTCCCAGCCAGCCAGGCAGGGCTGACCAGTTGACCTTCTTCAGCCTGCATGGCTCCGAAAACAAGCCACAGGAATCCAGTACCGACAAAAATCAATCCACCTGCAAATTTAACCGGGGCTGAAGGATTTCGTGATCCCAGTTTCAACCAGAGTGCAGCAAACAGTGGCCCAAGTCCGAACAGATAGAACGAATTCATCGACTGGAAGTAGGAACTGGGAAATTCCCATCCGAAAACCTGGTTATTGGTATTGCGGTCTGCAAAAAGGTTGAGGGTAGAGCCAGCTTGTTCAAAACTGGACCAGAAAATTGAAGCTGCAACGATGAGAATCCCGATGGCTGCAATGCGTTTTCTTTCGACAGGAGTCCAGTCACTCATGCGGAACAGGAAGA
Organism: Bryobacteraceae bacterium; assembly: GCA_037190045.1. Classification (GTDB taxonomy): domain Bacteria; phylum Acidobacteriota; class Terriglobia; order Bryobacterales; family Bryobacteraceae; genus JAPKYZ01. Next base: position 234,975 of record JBBCIQ010000006.1, read on the forward strand.
AGAAAACCACAAAGAAAATCAGGACCAGGAGAACTCCCAGAAGATCAGCCACTGCTGTTGCGCTCATATCACTGGCAAGGATGAAGGCGCCAAGAACGGTGATGCCACCAATGAGTGCCGCCAGATTTTTGCGTTGCTTTCTGGCGTCAGCTTCATCTTTAGGCGGAATTGGGTCTTTTCCTGCTCCTTCCAGGTACTTTGCTCCCCAGATGAACTGAACAACTCCCAGGATCATTCCGATTCCTGCTACTGCAAATCCATAATTCCAGTGAATTCTCTGGCTGATATAGCCAATAATCAGCGGTGCCAGAAATGCGCCGATATTGATTCCGATATAGAAGATGGTGAAACCGGAATCGCGCCGGGTATCTTGTTCAGAGTAAAGTTTACCGACAAGTGTGCTGACATTCGGCTTTAGAAAGCCGGTGCCGACAATCACTACGGCAAGTCCGGCATAAAAAGTCGTTTCACCGGGGATGGCAAGCAGGAATTCTCCTAACGCAATCAGGACGCCACCCAGAATAACTGCCTTCTGAAGTCCTGTGAATCTGTCAGCAATCCACCCGCCGGGCAGACTCATCAGATACACGCAGGAAGTGTAAATGCCATAGATGGCAGCTGCCTTTCCAACAGAAAATCCCATTCCTCCCGATTCCACTGAGGCCGTCATGAACAGGATGAGGATCGCCCGCATGCCGTAATAGCTGAAGCGCTCCCACATCTCCGTAAAAAACAGGGTAGAAAGACCTCGTGGGTGTCCGAAGAAGGTTCCCGCAGCGTTCGCCATATGATACGGGACAGTGTAACAATGACTCGCTGACTTTAATGTCAATTGTTTTGCGGCTTGAGCTTTATGAACTGCAAAGAAAAGGATGAAGATAAAACAGAATGAACAAGGCAATGAAAATCTGTTTCCAGGCTCGAGGATGAAGAGATTGTTTCCGGCCACCCGGTGGCAACTTGTCTGTGGATTATTGTCAGTTTTCTTCGCTCTTGCATATATGACGGTAAATGTTGCCGGAAATTATCAAGGTAAATGGACAGGACTGTTCTATATCGGTCAGGACGTTCCTCTGCCCGCAGCAGTGGAAAAATCTGGAACACACAGGGTAGGGGATTCCAAGGGATACGACGCTCAGTATTATTACCTGATTGCCCATGACCCTCTCTTCCTCAATGGAACAGAGGAATATATGGATAATCCTCCTTTGCGTTGGAGAAGAATTTTTGTTCCTGCTCTCTCTTTTCTGATCCACGCAGTAACCGGAATTGGAGTGGCATGGGCATATACGCTGATCCTGTCCATGTTTGTTTTTCTTGGTGCATGGTGGATGAGTCAGTACGTGACCTCTGCCGGGTTTCATCCTTTGCTTGGATTGAGCTTTCTGTTGATCCCTGCCACTTTGATTTCTGTTGATCGGATGACTGTTGATCTTGCCCTGAGTGCTTTAACGATTGGGTTTGTCTGGAAAGCGAGCTCGGATGATCATCGTGGAGTTTATGGAATACTCTGCGTTGCCCCGCTGGTTCGGGAAACGGGGATTCTTCTGGTTGTTGGATGGTGCTGCTTGTCCATGTGGCGAAAGCAATGGGGATCAGTTATTGCTGGAGGCCTCTGCAGCGTGCCGGCCCTGGCCTGGTGGGTTTATGTCAGAAGCCGAACACTGAAAGATCACACACCCTGGATGGCAGAATTTCCTTTTCAGGGATTGATTGACAGAACACTTGGAGGAGACGGGAATGCCATCAATACTTCATGGCTTCTTGCTGCGCATCAGGCAGAAAATCTGACGCTGGCAGGCGTCTGGCTTGCTCTTTTCATGGGGGTATTTGTTTTGTGGCACAGACCGATAGGATTGATGGAAATAACTGCTGCTTTATTTGTTGCGTTTATGTCTATGTTGGGAAAGTATGACATCTGGGATTCAACATATGCGATCGGGCGTACGTTATCCCCTCTATTGATTCTTCTTCTTCTGATTGCCTTGAGAGATCGGCGATATGTGTATGCTTTGCCAATGCTGTTATTTTTGCCACGAATTGGTCTTCAATTCATGACACAGATGAAGTCAGCAACCGGATTATGAGTCTGCAGAAAGCTCAGTTCAAAAAATAAGTTCGATAAAGGGTGTCGCGTTGTTTGGGAGTGTAGCCAGCATCCCGGATCATGCGTCGCAGATCTTCTTCTGTCGCATGATGACGGGCTCCTGCCTGACTGACGACATTTTCTTCAATCATGATGCTGCCGACATCATTCGCTCCGAACTGCAGCCCCATCTGGCAGACCTTCAGTCCCGGTGTTACCCATGAACTCTGGATATTCGGGATATTTTCGAGATAAAGACGGGAGATCGCAAGCGTTTTCAGATACTCCACCGCAGTTGCCTCTTCCTTGATGAATTTTCCGAGTGACGTATCGTCGCGTTTGAAAATCCAGGGGATGAACGCCGTAAATCCACCGGTTTCTTCCTGCATCTGGCGGACGAGATCGAAGTGATTCATGCGCTGTTCGATGGTTTCTCCGCATCCGAACATCATGGTTGCCGTGGTCTTGAGTCCCAGTTGATGGGCCGTCCGATGGACATCCACCCACTCATTGACAGAACACTTCAGGCGGCTGATCCGGTGACGAACCTCATCATCCAGGATTTCTGCACCACCCCCCGGAATACTCTGCAAGCCAGCGTCCTTCAGTCGAGAGATGGTGTCGTAGAGGGATATTCCACTGACGTTCGCGATATTGGTGATCTCCGGAGCAGAGAAGCAGTGCTGCCAGATCTGGTCTCCAAAACGATCCCGGATGGATCGCAGCAGATCTTCATACCACTCAATCTTCAGATCAGGATGCAATCCACCTTGCATTAGGACACCCGTTCCACCCAGATCAATGGTCTCCTGGATTTTACGGAAGATCACTTCATGCCCATGGACATATCCTTCCTTCGATCCCATTGGTCGGTAGAAGTTACAGAAGCTGCAGTACTCCGTACAGAAGTTGGTGTAGTTGATATTCCGGTCGATGATGTAGCTGACAACCTGTTCGGGATGCAGTTTTCTCCGCACCTCCATGGCCGCCATTCCGATCCCGATCAGATTCGGGGAGGAGAAAAGGTCTATTGCTTCCTTGCGTGTCATCATGCGGCTATTGTTTCCATTGTCGCAGCCAGCCGAAGATATGCATCCCAGCCACGCCGTTCTTCGGGTCCAATTTCGAAATGGATGCTCCGGGTCAGGTAATCACGGGCAGTTTCTGCGGAAAGCCCCCGTTGCTGTGCTTCAGCTTTAATATACTCATCCATGGTTTCCATGCCATACTCCCAGGATTTGCGGAAAATCTCTGCGGGAATGGATCCTCTTCCAGCCCATGCAGCAAACACCATCGGTAATCCGGTGAACTCCCACCACAACTGGCCGATGTCGAATACCTGACCTGGGACGGAGGCGGGGTCGATACGCAATGCCGGATCACCAATAATCAGACAGGCATCGGCAACCTGAAGCATTGCATCCATGTCCGGTTTCATCGAGATCATCTGCAATGGTCCCGCCTTCAGATATTTTTCGAGGAGAATGCGAGTCAGTACGACGGATGTCCGGGAAGAAGAATCGGTCGCAAGTGTTCGGATTTCAGCAGCAGGTACACGAGAGATGAGAAGAATGCTGCGGACAGGACCACGACAGGCGATGCCCACGTCACTGAGGATGTTCAGATTCTGGCGGGCAATCTCTATTACCGGCACCAGTCCGGCATCAAATATATGTTCCCGTACCGCATCTGCACAATCAGCTGGCAGCAGAAAATTCACATGCGCTTCACATTGAACCGGACCCTCAATAAACCCCCGGCAAAGTGGGATCGTATTGAGATAACTGACTGCACAGAGCTGTGGCCTGACGCCGGAACTGGTGGAATTCAATGTCGAACGATACCCTATCTGGAGTGATAGGTTCCTTTACTTTCAACTATATATGATGTTACCTTGAAAACTCACAATGCGCACTGTCGATCTGATTCACCGTAAGAGGGATGGCGAAGAGCTTTCTGCCGAAGAGATCTCTTACTTGATTGATGGCTACACTCAGGGGACTCTCCCGGACTACCAATTAGCCGCTTTTGCCATGGCGACCTTTTATTCCGGAATGACAGATCGGGAAGTCAGCTCACTGACGGACTCTCTTCTGCGATCCGGTGAACAACTGGACCTGTCGGATATTCCCGGTGTAAAAGTTGACAAGCACTCCACTGGTGGCGTGGGTGACAAAACATCATTGATTGCGGCTCCACTGGCTGCTGCGGCAGGCGCAGTCATTCCCATGATCTCCGGACGTGCCTTGGGGCATACCGGTGGAACTCTGGACAAACTGGAATCCATCCCCGGATTCCGCACCAGCCTTACGGTTGATGAATTCAAGGAATGTCTGAAGAAGCATGGCCTTGCTTTTATCGGACAGACCGAACAGCTTTGCCCTGCGGATGGAAAGCTTTATGCCCTGCGTGATGCAACCGCAACTGTAGAATCCATTCCGCTGATTGCTTCTTCCATCATGTCGAAGAAGCTTGCTTCCGGAATTGATTCCCTGATTCTGGATGTCAAAGTTGGCTCCGGTGCATTCATGAAAAAGCAGGTGGATGCCCGTCGTCTGGCGCAGATGATGGTGGGCATTGGCCGTCGTGCAGACAAGAAAGTTCAGGCACTGATTACCGACATGAACCAGCCTCTCGGCTTTGCCGTCGGTAATGCGCTGGAAATCATGGAAGTTTCCCAGACACTCCAGAATGCAGGCCCTGTCGATCTGACCCGCCTGTCTCTGGAACTGGCTGCTCGTATGATCTTCCTCGGAAAGATCACCGGGACGCTCGAAGAAGCCCGCGAACTGGCACAGTCGAAGCTGTTGGATGGTTCCGGCTACAAGAAGTTCAAGGAAGTGATTGGCGCACAGGGTGGCGATCCTCAGGTTCTGGACCGTTTTGACCTGCTGCCCAATGCAACAGGTGCCCGGGAAATCACCACTCCCCGTGCCGGTTATGTGACAGCCATTAATGCCCAGGACATCGGAACGGCCAGCGCCATGATCGGTGCCGGACGCGATACCAAGGAATCTGTGATTGATCCTGCTGTCGGCATTATCCTGGAAGTGAAAGTCGGTTCGAAAGTGGAAGCAGGCAGCGTGCTTTGCCGCCTGTATCACACCAGCGAAGATCGCGTGGAAGCTGCGGCAGAGATTGTGGAAGATGCTTTCCGTATCTCCTCCAATCCTCCCGATCCTCGTGAACTGATTCTTGAAGTTGTTGGCTAAAAGCTTCTGATATGGAACGGCTGACAGGTCTACTGGGTCTGGCAGCCATTCTTCTGGTTGCCTGGTTATTTTCAACCAATCGACGTGCAATCAAGCCCTCGATTTTAATGTGGGGATTGGGGTTGCAGTTCTTCTTTGCTTTCCTTGTTCTCAAAACTGATTTCGGAAAACTCTTCCAGGCTGCAAGTAATGTCGTCAATGCCCTGATCAGTTATGCCGAAGAAGGAAGCGTCTTTCTCTTTGGCCCTCTGCTGGGTAAAGATACTCCTTCTTTTGGAGTGATCTTTGCATTCCAGGTTCTTCCCATCATCATCTTTACGGCATCGCTGTTTGCCGTGCTCTATTACTTCGGTGTCATGCAGTTCATCATTCGCTGGATGGCTGTCCTGATGCGACGGGTCATGGGAGCCTCGGGAGCTGAATCAACCTGCGTGGCAGCGGGCATCTTCATGGGACAGACAGAAGCCCCACTCACCATCAAGCCGTTTCTTGCAAATCTCACCCGAAGTGAACTGTTCACCATCATGGCCGGAGGCATGGCTCATGTGTCTGGTGCAGTGATGGCTGCTTATGTGAAGATTGCGGGAGTCCAGATTGAACACCTGCTGACGGCAGTCGTCATGACAGCACCAGCAACCCTGATGCTGGCCAAAATGATGATCCCTGAAACGGAGAGCCCGGAAACGGCTGGCGATGTCAAGCTCATGATCGAAAAGCCCGGCGTCAATGTAATTGATGCGGCAGCACGCGGAGCCAGTGACGGAGTCCAGCTTTCTCTGAATATCGCCGGAATGCTGATCGCCTTTACCGCTCTGATCGCGATGGTTAATGGACTCATGGGCTGGATCCATGGACTGCCTGGCATGGGCTGGATGCCGGAATCGATGCAGGCAATTTTGGGAGTTCTGTTTTCCCCTGTCGCCTGGTTGATGGGCGTCCCCTGGCAGGATGCTTCCAAGATCGGGAATCTGCTGGGAACGCGGCTGGTGCTGAATGAGTTCTTTGCCTTTATTGATCTGGCAAAGGTGCAGAGTGAGATCAGTCCGAAGTCTTTTGTGATTGCGACCTTTGCGTTGTGTGGATTTGCGAATCTGAGTTCCATCGCGATTCAGGTGGGCGGAATCGGCGCACTGGCACCATCCCGCAAGTCGGATCTGGCACGGCTGGGACTTCGAGCAGTGGCGTGTGGATCCATGGCGAACTTTATGTCGGCTTGTATTGCGGGGATGCTCCTTTGATCTTTCACGGAAAAGAAATTGTTCCTCCTCAGGTTGGAATCGTCCTGGGGAGTGGTCTTGGTGCTTTTGCCGATGAACTGGAAGAGCCTGTAGCGTTTTCATACAGTGAGCTGGAAGGATGGCCCCAATCCACTGCTGTAGGTCATGCAGGCAAGCTGATCTTTGGAAAAGTTGCGGGTGTCCCTGTCGTGGTCATGGCGGGACGCTTTCACCTCTATGAAGGCTATACCGCTCAGCAGGCTGTCCATGGCATCCGGGAACTGGGGAAAATCGGTGTCAGCTCCATGATCCTCACCAACGCTGCCGGCGGAATCAACCTGAACTATTCGCAGGGAGCGCTGGTGCTCATCTCAGATCACATCAATCTTCAGGGAGAAAATCCGCTGATCGGCCCCAATGATGATTCTCTTGGCCCTCGATTTCCGGATATGACGGAAGCATATTCACGTCGCTATCGGAAGATCGCCACCGATGCTGCTGCCTCGTTGGGGATTCATCTGGAAGAGGGTGTTTATGTGGGATTGCTGGGGCCTTCCTATGAAACTCCGGCGGAGATTCGCTACCTTCGGACGATTGGTGCGGATCTGGTGGGAATGTCCACTGTGCCCGAAGTGATTGCAGCCAATCATATGGGAATCGAATGTTTGGGTATCTCCACTGTCACCAACATGGCAGCCGGGGTAACGGATCAGAAGATCAATCATGAAGAAGTGCTGGAAACGGGAATCGCTGTGCGCGAACAGCTGGTCGCGCTGCTGAAATCAGTCATCCCCCAACTTGCTAAATGACAATTGAACAAAAGGCTCTTGCTGCCCGCGAACATGCTCATGCTCCCTATTCCGGTTTCAGGGTGGGGGCCGCACTGGAATGCGAGGATGGCCAGGTCTTCACGGGCTGCAATATTGAAAATGCTACGTACGGCCTGACGGTCTGTGCGGAAAGAGTTGCCATTTTCAAAGCTGTTTCCGATGGTGTGCGAAAGTTCACCCGCATTGTTGTTGCTACTTCGGCAGAATCACTGACTCCGCCTTGTGGTGCATGTCGCCAGATCATCTGGGAGTTCTGTGGTGACATCCCGGTCGTGATGGTCAACACAAATGGCCAACAGAAAACATTACAGATGAAGGATCTCTTCCCCCATGCTTTCGACGATCGTAATCTTAGCTAGTTTTCTTGCCGCAGAACCGGTGGATCTGATTGTGTCTGCCCGCCATGTTGTGACCATGGATCAGAAGCGTCGTGTGATTGAGGATGGAGCAGTGGCAATTCGCAATGGTGCGATTGTCGCTGTGGGTTCGCGCAAGGAGATTCATGACGGATACAAGGGCGGGAAAGTGGATCATGGCAATACAATCCTTCTTCCGGGTCTCATCAATACTCATACGCATGCGCCGATGAGCCTTTTCCGGGGAGTCGCTGATGATCTGCCGCTGCAGCAGTGGCTGGAAAAGTTCATCTTTCCGGCAGAAGCAAAAAACCTGAATCCGGAGTTCATCCGGTGGGGAACACGGCTGGCCTGTCTTGAAATGCTGAAGACTGGCACCACTACCTTCGTCGATATGTATTATTTCGAGGAACTGATTGCCGAAGAGACAAAGAAGGCAGGGATGCGTGGTGTGTTAGGACAGACCATGATCCAATTCCCGGTGGTGGATGCGAAAACCCCACAGGAATCGCTGGCAGCGGCAGAGAAGTTCTTCCTTCGCTATCAGAATGATCCTCTGATCACTCCCGCCATTGCTCCTCATGCGCTGTATACCAACAAGGACGATGACCTGAAGTCAGCTCGTGCGCTGGCGAACCGTTACAAGCTGCCGCTGGTGATCCACCTGTCTGAGACGCTGAAGGAGAATCGCGATATTCTTCATGCCCGCAATATGTCGCCGACGCGAACGCTTGATTCGCTTGGCGTGCTTGATGGGTGGACGATTGCTGCTCATTCCGTCTATGTCGATGAGACGGATCTTTCTGTCCTGAAGAGAAGAAATACCGGAGTGGCTCATTGTCCTTCATCCAACATGAAGCTGGCATCCGGAATTGCTCCCATTCTGAAGATGCTGGAGCTGAAGATTCCGGTGGGGCTGGGAACGGATGGCCCGGCTGGTTCCAACAACGACTTCAATTTGTTTGAGGAGATGGATCTTGCCTCCAAACTGGCCAAGGTTTCGTCTCTCAACCCGGAAGCTCTTCCTGCACAGAAAGCGCTGGAGATGGCAACCATCGAAGGAGCACGGGCAGCCGGTCTGTCAGAAAAGATCGGATCTCTGGAGGCAGGGAAGCGGGCAGACCTGATTGTGGTGCAGCTGGACCAGCCTCATGCCGTGCCAATGTTCAATGTCTATTCCCAGCTTGTTTATGCGCTCAAGGGGTCTGATGTCTCTGATGTGATGGTGGAAGGGAAGTGGCTGGTGCGGAGTCGAAAACCGCTGACGCTGGATGAGAAGGCCATCCGCCGGAAAGCTCTGGAGTATCAGCGGAGCATTGCAGCCTCACTTGCGCAATAGGTAAACTGGCAGTTCTCATGCGCGTCGGAATAATTGGAACAGGTGCGATTTCGCACAAGCACGCTCAGGCGTACAAAAACATCGGATTCGAAGTTTTAGCAGCTTCCAGCAATAACTTCGAAAAATGCCAGGCGTTTGTGGAGCAGTACGGCGGAACAGCCTACCGCACCTATCAGGAAGTCTGTACCCACCCTGATGTGGACTTCATTGATGTCTGTACTTTTCCGGACTTCCGTTTCCAGCCGCTGAAAATCGCCGCTGCAGAAGGTAAGCATGTTCAGGTGCAGAAGCCGATTGCTGTCGATCTGCAGACCGCTCGCGGCATGGTGGACTACTGCAAACAGCACAAGGTCAAGCTGAATGTGGTCAGTCAGCACCGTTTTGACGATTCCATCCAGTTTCTGAAGAAAGCAATCGCTGATGGACGTCTGGGCAAGATCATTCAGGCGGATGCCTATGTGAAGTGGTGGCGGTCAGAAGAGTATTATTCCCGCCCCATCAAGGGCTCCTGGCAGACCGAAGGCGGTGGTGCGCTGATTAACCAGGGAATTCACCAAATCGATATGCTGCTGTATCTGATTGGTCCTGTGCGCGAGACTTTCGGATACTGGCAACTACATGCGCTCCACAAGATTGAATCAGAAGATGTGATCTCTGCTGTGATGCAGTATGCATCAGGAGCAACGGGGGTGATTCAGTCCTCCACTGCAATGTGGCCCGGTGTGACAGAGCGGATCGAAATTCATGGATCAAAGGGTATGGCCGTCGTTTCCGGTGACAAGCTCACCACCTGGGATGTTCAGGATGATTCCGGGGATCCGGCACCGCTGCAGAAAGAAGTCGCCAGTGGCGCTTCTGACCCCATGGCTATTTCATTGGCGCCCTTTGAACGTCAGTTCCAGGATTTTGCAGATGCCATCCGTGAGGATCGTGATCCGTTGAGTTCCGGTGAAGAAGGTTATCGCGCACTGGAACTGGTGGTCGGGATCTACGATAGCTGCCGCAAGGGTGAAAAGGTCCAGCTTGGCTAACAATAACTGGTGGACGATTCGTGTCCCGGCTTCGAGTGCCAACCTCGGTCCCGGTTTTGATGCTTTAGGGCTTGCGCTGGAAATTCCATTGACGGTTCGCTTCCGTGTAGCGGATGAGTTGAGTATTCACGCGACAGGCAGGGACAGTGAATCGATCCCTCCCGGCGAAAATAATCTCATCTGGCAGACGGCTCTGCAGATTGCAGCGGAAAACGGAAAGACGCTCCCCTTTGTGGAAATGAAGATCCACAATGAGATTCCATTGGGAAGAGGACTTGGCTCCAGTGCTGCTGCTCTTGCCGCTGGTGTCATCCTTGCCGACAAGTTGCTGGGGTTGAACTGGTCTACGGCAAAGCTGCTGGATGAAGCTGCCCGCATTGAAGGACACCCGGATAATGTGGCGGCCTGCATGCTAGGATCCATCGTTGCCAGTGCCATCGATAACAAGGGAACTGCTCATGCCATCCGTCTGGAACTGCCCGACTGGTGTGGCGTTGCGGTTATTGTTCCGGACTTTGTCTTGCCGACCGTAGAGGCGCGTCAGGTGCTGCCTTCCAGCTATTCCAAGGCTGATGCCATTTTCAATGTGCAACGATCAGCCCTGTTGATTGCTGCGCTTTCTACCGGTACGCGATCCGCGTTTCCCACGGCGCTGGAGGATCGTTTCCACCAGCCTTATCGTGAGCGTCTGGTGCCAGGACTGGCAGAGATCCTGAAGCTGGAAGCACCCGGACTTCTGGGTTGTGCTCTTTCCGGTGCTGGTCCCAGTGTTCTTGTCTTCTACGAAAAGGGATCAGAGCATGTGTGTGAACTAGTAAAGGAAGCCTTCAATCAGCGCGGACATGGCGCTGAGGTTCTTCCCGCCCCGATTGCCCAGACCGGATATACATTAGTTGAGGAATAAATGAGCTACGAATCTCCACTCCGTTTTCCTGACGGAGCACACTGCCGGATTGAGATCCCTTCCACGGAAAGTCCCCGTGCCCTGTCGCTTGTACTGGAAGAGGCTGTGCGCCTTCAGGTACCAGTCCATCGAACCAGTCAGGGTTCCGGCATCATGTTGATGACCGATGCCGAGATTCGGGAGATGGTCGCAATTGGCAACGCTGCTTCCATCGAGATGAACCTGTTTGTGGGGCCTCGTGCGACCTTTGATATCGGTGCGCAGGTCTTCTCCCCTGCAGGACGCAGCCTGGGGCTGAGTCTCCGTGGGGCGGACCAGTTACAGTATGCGATTCTGGACATCCAGCGCGCAGTAGAACTGGGCGTCCGCAGCATCCTGGTCAGTGATATCGGTCTCCTCCAGATCATGGGTGAGATGCGAAAACGTGGTGAACTGCCAGCCGATCTCATCATCAAGACTTCCGTGATGATGGCCCCCTGCAATCCCGCCAGTGCGAAGCTGCTGGAAGATCTGGGTGCAGATACCATTAACATCCCGTCTGACCTGACGATTCCCCAGATTGCCGAAATCCGTCAGGCGATTCAGGCTCCCATCGACTTTTATGTGGAAGCTCCCGATAATATTGGCGGATTTATTCGTTACTACGAAATTCCGGACCTGATCCGGGTGGCAGCTCCGGTGTACCTGAAATTCGGACTCAGGAATTCTCCCGATATTTATCCTTGCGGAACACACATTGAAAACACGGCAGTTGCGCTCTCTAAAGAACGCGTACGCAGGGCAAAAATCGCCTGTGAATTTATCGACCGTTATGCACAATGGGCAGTGATGTCTCCTGCATCCAGTGTTGTTTCTGCATAGACTTCACGTGAGATCCGGGTTTCCCTGTAAAATACTCCAAAAATGCCGCAAATAGCGGTAAAATAATGGTTTGGCAGACGAGAAACCCGAACAGCAGTTGCCTTTGGGCGACAACTCCAAGAACCTGATTCCCATCCACATCGAAGACGAGATGCGACGTTCGTATCTCGACTATGCGATGTCCGTCATCATCGGGAGAGCTCTCCCTGATGTCCGCGATGGTTTGAAGCCGGTTCATCGGAGAATCCTTTACATGATGTACGAGATGGGGCTGCACTATAACCGCCCCACTCGTAAAGCAGCACGTATCGTTGGTGATGTGGTCGGTAAACTGCATCCGCACTCTCCGGAAGCGATCTACGATGCTTTGGTGCGTATGGCGCAGCCATTCTCCCTTCGCTTCCCGTTAGTGGACGGGCAAGGGAACTTTGGCTCTGTGGATGGTGATCCACCAGCGGCCATGCGGTATACCGAGGCCCGTCTGGCACGCATCTCCGCAGCCATTCTGGAGGACATCGACAAGGAAACTGTCGATTTCAAGCCGAACTATGACGACAGTGAAGTGGAACCGGAAGTCCTGCCCACCCGTGTTCCCAATCTGCTGATCAACGGTTCAAATGGTATTGCGGTCGGTATGGCGACCAACATGCCCCCTCACAATCTTTCCGAGATCGTGCAGGCATGTATTCTTCTGCTGAATAATCCTTCCGCCACACTGGCTGAAGTGATGCAACTGGTTCCGGGACCTGATTTCCCCACTGCTGGTTTCATCCTGGGACGTGCGGGCATTCTGGACGCCTATACGCGGGGACGTGGCAGTATCAAAATGCGTGCCCGTGCAGCAGTGGAAGATATCGGCAAAGACCGGGAAGCCATCATCGTTACGGAAATTCCGTATCAGGTGAATAAGGCCAAGTTGATTACTGATATAGCTGGACTGGTCAATGACAAGCGGATTGAGGGAATTTCCAACCTCCGTGACGAAAGTGATCGTCATGGTATGCGGATTGTCATCGAACTTAAGCGCGGTGAGCAGGCTGAAGTTATCCTGAACAATCTCTACAAACTGACGCAGATGCAAACCAACTTCGGCGTCATCAATCTGGCGATTGTGAATGGACAGCCACGGGAACTGGGACTGATCGAACTGATCAAGCACTTCCTGAGCCATCGCATTGAAGTTGTTCGACGTCGTACCGAATACCTGCTGCGGAAAGCGCGGGAACGCGAACACATTCTGCTTGGATTCCAGCGAGCCCTGCGCAATCTGGATGCGGTCATCCAGTTGATCCGGGATTCAAAGAACCCCCGGGAAGCCCGTGAGAATCTGATGAACTTTGATGCTCCGGAGGAACTGGAAGCATACAAGAATCTGGTGGGAACGGAACTGGATGAAATCCGGCTGACCAACCGGTTCAGTGAGCGTCAGGCACAGGCCATTATCGAACTTCAGCTGCAGCGTCTGACCGGCATGGAGCAGCAGAAGATTCTGGATGAACTCATCGATATCCAGAGACGCATTGCTGAATATATGGAGATTCTCAGCTCCGACAAGGTTCTTCGCAATCTGATTGTGAAGGAATTGAAGGAAGTAGAAAAGGATCACGGCAATCCACGCCGTACGGAGATTGTGGAAGATGTCGGCGACTTCAGGCTGGAAGATCTGGTTCAGATGGAAGACGTTGTCGTCACCGTCACCCGTTCCGGCTACCTGAAGAGAACCGCCGTGGATACTTACCGCCGGCAGACCCGTGGCGGCAAGGGACGCATCGGTATGGGTACCCGTGCTGAAGATGTGGTTGAGCATCTGCTGGTAGCATCCACTCACAGCTACCTGCTGATCTTCACGTCCAAGGGCCGTGTCTACTGGCTTAAGATCTATGAGATCCCGGATGCGCAGACGGTGGGCAAGGGTAAGAATATCTCCGGTCTCATCAATCTGCAGCCGGATGAAACAGTCAAGGCCTTCCTGCCGGTGAAGGAGTTCACGGAACAGGAATTCATCGTGATGATCACGCGGAATGGCGTCATCAAGAAGTGCGAACTGACTGTGTTTAATAATCCCCTCTCCCGCGGTGTGATCGCCCTGGGACTGGATGATGGAGATGAACTGATTGCCGCCCGCATTACCGATGGAAAGAGTTATATCTTCATCGCGACTTATCAGGGTATGGCGATCCGTTTCCCTGAAGAGCAGGTACGTGCGATGGGTCGTCCGGCCCGTGGTGTGCGTGCCATGACTTTGGGATCGGATGACTATATCATTGGTGCAGAAATAGTCACAGATGAAAGTCTGATCCTCTCGATTTCGGAACGTGGTTATGGAAAGCGAACTCCGGTTTCCAGCTATCGTGACCAGTCTCGTGGAGGAAAGGGTGTCATCAACATGAAGACTACTCCGCGGATTGGTAAGGTGGTTTCCATCCTGTCGGTGAAGGATGATACCGATGTCATCGTTATCACCAAGGACGGAAAGCTGATCCGAACTGAGGCGGGTGAAATTCGCCAGGCAGGACGTTCGACACAGGGTGTCCGTGTGGTGAAGATGTCTGAAGAGGATACGGTTGCGGCAGCCAGTGTGGTGCCGGACAGTGAATCTGCAGAAACCGAAGAGAATGACAATGAAGGCCAGGGAGACCTGCCGCTGCAGTAACAGGCGACTACAATAACCATATGACGACCCTTGTCACGATCGGGAACACTGTTCCCGTCCTGAACAGCCAGGAGCTGGATACCAAGGAGCAGAAGCTCTTTGAAGTCTTGCGTTCACTGGAAAGGGTCATCGTTGCTTATTCGGGCGGCATTGATTCTGCTTACCTTGCCTGGGCAGCAGCAAAGGTACTGGGAGAGAATGCGCTGGCAATCACAGCGGATTCTCCTTCCATTCCTGATTCACACAAGCGGGATGCTGTTGCTTTTGCCGCAGAAGCCGGATTCCGGCATGAGATGGTTCCCACTTTCGAGTTTGAAAATCCTGCTTATGTCGAAAATAATCCGGACCGTTGTTTCCACTGCAAGGATGAACTGTTCCGTGTCCTGGAAAAAGTGGGGGAAGAACGGAATGTCGGGAATCTGATCTATGGAGTGAATGCAGATGATCTGGGCGATTATCGTCCGGGGCAGAGTGCTGCAAAACTCCATCAGGTGAAAGCTCCACTGGTAGAAGCTGGCCTGCGGAAAGCAGAGATCCGCGAACTCTCCCGCCGGGCAGGACTCTCTGTCTGGGATCGTCCGGCTGCGGCGTGTCTTTCCAGCAGAATCCCTTACGGCACTCAGGTCACACCGGAGAGAATCAAGACGGTAGAGAATGGCGAAGAGGCGATCAAGGAACTGGGATTCCGCAAATTCCGGGTTCGCTATCACGGTGAGATTGTTCGCCTGGAATTTGATCGTGAAGAGCTTCCCCGTGCGATGAACATGGAGATGGCAGAAAAATTTACTGCGATCTTTAAGGCACTCAAGTTCAAGTACGTCACGATCGATCTGGAAGGCTATCGTCAGGGCTCACTGAATGAAGTCCTGAACGAAGAACAGAAGAAACTCCACTAGAATTTTCGTCAGATCATTCTTTTCTTGAAAGCAGACTTTCTATTCTGACTGTCTGCTTCGGAATCCCTCAATTCCAGACAGGCTTTATGCCGTTCTTTATGTTCAGGGCGAACTGTCCTGTCCCGCCGGTCATGAGTCAGGGCAAAAAACAGCAGTGAAAAACTGAAGACCATGAAAATGGCAAAAAGAAACCAGATCCGGCGAGGCACCTGCTGCCGGATCTGGTCGGTTTCATTGATCTGTTTGATCAGATTTTCGATTGCGCGATGTTCAGCGCTGATTACGCCTTTGAGGCTGCTTCCTTCGTGTGGCACTGCAATCCTTCAAGGTTCCCTGCAGTATCGAAGTTGAAGGGTTCAGCATCACCGATGATTTCGAGATTCGGATTTGCTTCGATCTCATCCTTCAGATTTTCGCTCAACCGCAGAGTTCCTAACTCCATAGTATTGCGAATCCAGCCGATGGTGAGTTCCTTCGAATCAAACTTGCCCACCGTGGGTGCCAGTTTTTCGAGACACATCTTGTCAGTCGAGAAGTGGCAAGGTGTACGAATCGCTGCCGGAGTTCCGGAAGTCAGAGAATTGATGTAGGTAGGATTCCAGTCAATCACTTCCAGCAGACGGTCATGGATTACGTCTGCCATACCCAGGCCCACACCGTTTCCGTATGTATTTTCAGCGAGTCCACGCAGGAAAATTCGCAGGATATGGGGAGAATCTGGCCAGGGGTTGTATTCCCCATGAACACTGCGATTGACTACTTTGGTATCCATGCCGGAACCCGAAATCGCTTTGCCGATCTCGTCGAGAATGAGGAAGTCCAGAGCTTTCACCGGAATATGTGGTTGCCAGGTCTTGACCAGAGCTACCAGTTCTTCCTCTTTCTGTTCCATCACTTCCACGGGAACGGCTGTCAGCTGGGCTGTGTTGTGGTTGGCGTCTTCAAGGATAGCCAGTCCGCCCAGAATCTTGCCTGATTTCAGAACCTGTCGGCCCACCTGACGAATCACGCGTTCCAGACCCAGTTTGAATGCATAGGTGTGATAGCGTTGTGCACCAGCAAATTTGCCGAGACCGATTGCCATCATCTTGAACAGGCCACTTTCGATCTTGCCTGCGAAGTCCGTATGCCATTTCACACGGCCAATCAGCATGATGCCATCAGATTCAAAAGCATTCTTGTCGAGGAATGCCTCAATGCCGTCCTCTGTCTTACCTACACTGACGACGTCCAGCTCAGAAATAACAGGACATCCCATGGTTGCCTCATGGATGCCGTAGTGGGCCAGTACATCGGCTTGTCCTTCCGCAGAAGCGGCTCCATGGCTGCCCATAGCCGGGAAGATGAAGGGCTGCATGCCTGCTGACTTCCAATAGTCCACAACCGCACGGACGATGGTGGCAATATTGGCGATGCCACGAGATCCTACACCAATGGCAATCTTTGAACCAGGCTTGACGCGGGATGCAAAATCCTTCTGGTTCAGCTCTGCAGCAATCGTGCCGGGGATATCTTGAATTTTTCGATCAGGGAAATGCTGTTTCACCAGAAACAGGCGAGGAAATTCCATGACAGGATTATACAGCGTGGAAGGGTGTGAACTCGAATTCCTGCGCGAAGAACAATGATGAGTCGCGGAACAACTCTTTCCGGATAGGAATGAAAATCATCAGTTCCGGAAAGAGAATCGGTAGTAATTTATTTGAAACAAACGGTTTATTGCCTCTTTTTCGGGACACACTGCAGAAAATTCTCAAAGAAGAATCTTCAGGCCTGGTTTTCTTCCTTCCACTGGAGTTCCAGCATCCGCGAGTATTCCCCAGAAGCAAAAAGATCAAACTCAAACTGGGAAGGGCTGATGTCAGAAAAGGCCCACAGCAGTTGACGGGAAGCATAGAGCTGGTCTGCATAGCGATAGTAATTGCGGAGAAATTCGTCAGAAAGAATCTCGCGCGACGGAAGCTCTGCAAATAGCGCATTCAGACCGAGCGCACGGGAAAAAATGGATCGATGATCCGCAATGCCCCATGTTTTCAGTTTTTCCCCTACGCTGGCCGGAGGCGATTCCACCAGGATGGCTGCAAAACTTTGATGAGTGAGACCTGCTTTTTTCAGTTCATCCTGTCGATTTGTCAGATCCAGGCATTGGTCAATCCAGCGAGTCAGATCGCGGCCTACATAAAACAGCATGCGAACTTCGCTATATCTTCCTGCAAGTAGCTGTTGATCAATGGCTTCCGGTGTTGCTTCTCCTGAGGGCAGGATTCCCTTTTGTGCTAATTCAGCCTCGACGAGCCGTGCCTGATCCTTTGTCTCCGCAAAAGGATGCAGGATAAGTGGAGGTAGTTTCCACTTCTTCATAGTGCTTTCAGAAATCGTCACAAATACTTATCTAATCTAAGAGTAAAGCAAGGAGCCTTATGGCTCAGGAAATTATTTCCGTGCTTCCAGCAAAACATTTTTGGTTACGGTCTCTCCATTGCGGAGAACCTTCACCACTACGGTGTCTCCCGGAGATTTCGCACGGAGGGCATATGTGAAATCGTACAGATTATCGATTTTTTTCTCATCAAATTCGATCATCACATCACCTCCCTGAAATCCTGCCTTTTGGGCTGGAGAACCTTCCCGGACATCTGTAAAGCGAACTCCTTTCCCGGAAAAGGCCATATCCGGAAGGCTGCCAAAGCTGGGACCGTATCCGGAGCCGGAAACTGTTCCCCCGCCATGTGGATTGGGATCGGCTACCTTGATGAACTGCGGACGCTCGGTTCCATTCAGGATGGATGTCGCAACATCAGAAACAAAGCCCAGAAGTTTCAATGCCCCTTTGGTCTCAATCCGGTCCCATGTGTCTGTGGGACGGTGATAATCCAGGTGGAGTCCGGTAAAGAAGAAAAGAACCGGGATACTTTTTGCTGTAAATGATGTGTGATCACTGGAGCCCACACCTGACTGGTCACTGACATCAATCTTAAGATCGGAATGAGCTGATGCCGTACGGTCAAGCAGGGACTGGAAGCTGGCTCCGGTTCCTACTCCTCCCACCAGAATCGTCTGTTCCTTCATGCGCCCGATCATGTCCAGGTTGAGCATGGCCACGCATTTTTCCAGTGGAAATGAAGGGTGGTCCACATAATATCCCGAACCCAAGAGTCCGAGTTCTTCCGCTGTGAAATTCAGAAAGAGGATGCCTCGCTGTGGTTTGGTTCCCTTCTTGTAATAGCTGGCCAGTTCGAGTGTGCCTGCTGTTCCAGATGCATTGTCATCGGCTCCGTAATGCGGCTTCCCGATCATTGCAGGAGCCATGGAGAACTGTTCACCCAGGCCCAGATGATCATAGTGTGCTCCAATGACGATGTACTCATCCGTTTCTCCGGGAAGGTACGCACCGACATTGTGGACTGTCTTTGATTCGCGAACCAGATCAATCTGGAAGTTCACATTTACTGAATCGGGGAAGGGAAACGACTGTGGCTTCAGATCCTGGTCAATATCCTCGACAATCTGCTTCAGATCTTTTCCTGCTGCCTTCAGCC
Source organism: Bryobacteraceae bacterium (assembly GCA_037190045.1). Lineage (GTDB taxonomy): Bacteria > Acidobacteriota > Terriglobia > Bryobacterales > Bryobacteraceae > JAPKYZ01. The sequence continues at coordinate 253,899 of JBBCIQ010000006.1, forward strand.
AGGGTTCAACCACTTCCGGCTTTAGTTGGAGATAAGGAATTCCAGCTTCTGAAGGACCAGCAGTGCGTCCGAACTTTTCCAGTTTTTCGCGATCATTTGGATGCGTGACTGGATTGTTGATAAGAATAATGGCCTTTGCCCCATGCATTTTTGCATTGATCGCCTTGGCGTCCAGTTGCGCATGACGCGTGTAGACTCTTCCGGCAAAGACACTTCTTTCATCGTGTTCCTGTGGTTCATAACGAAGGACAAGAACCGTTTTCCCTTTGACATCCAGTCCTGCATAGTCGTCGTAGTTGTATTCCTTTGCTGTGATGCCGTATCCGGCAAAGACAACTTCACCTGTGATGGTTCCACTGGATGAAAAATTGAAAGGAACAAAATCTTCCTCCAGTCGAAGCTTTTTCTTGTTCAAGGAATCAGAAAACTGGTTCCTTGAACCCAGCTTTGCATTGGTTGTTACCTGGAAGGGTTGCAGGTAGCTTTTGCCAAATGCGGGTTGCAGACCCATCGCCTTGTATTGATCTGCAAGGTAGCGACCAGCCTTCTCCAGTTCAGGACTGCCTGTCCCACGTCCCTTCAGCTCCTCGGACGCAAGGAACCTGATGTGTTCCAGATAGCGATCCGAATCAAGACCCACTCTGGAAGCCGCTGTTCCTGAAACAGCGATCAGAGCCAATGCAGTCAGTAAGCGCATAAATAAAAATCTTCAGTTGATGGGCGCCGTGCTTGCAGGAGCTGCAGCAATCGCATTGGGAAGAGCAAGGTCGCAGCCACAATCCTCTCCTGCATTTTTTGCGGTCTTCTGGTATTCCAGCTCAAGATCAATCAGCCGTTTCAGGTTGGGCCATTCCTGTTTGCCCGTCAGCTTGCGCCCATTTAGGAAAAGAGTGGGGGTAGAGTTGACGCCCAATGCCCGGCCTTCAGCGATATTCTGATTCACTTCCGCTTCCGTAGCACGAGTATCGATGCATTGCCCCAGTTGCAGCGTGTCCAGATCCTGAGAGGATGCCCATTCCATCGTTCTGGTCTTGACGTTCTCCACTGTGATTTCCTGTTGCTTGTCGAAAATCCAGTCATGGAAATCCCAGAAAGCAGTGGGTTTCTGGCGATACACACAACGACTGGCAATGGATGCTGAACGTGCCCAAGGATGAATGCTTTCCAGTGGATAGTCCTTGAAGTACAGTCGGACTTCCTTGGGATAAGTCTGGATCAGTTGGGAACGGAGAGTCTTTGCTTCTTCCCGGCAGTAACTGCACTGGAAATCGCTGAAGAGGACAAGTACTGCTGATGCTCCGGGCGTACCGATGCTGGGCTGGTTTTCCGTCTTTAACTTGGAAATCTCTTCAATGAAAGGGTTTGCTCCAATATCAAAGACATTTCCCTGAACCATTTTCTGTCCGTCAGCTGAGACATGGTAAGTTGCTTCAATCGAACGCTGCCCCAAGGACGCCTTCACATGAACATCCTGAAATCCAGGCAAAAGCACGGAAGGTTTCGGATCAGAAATTTGCACCTGAATCTCTGGACTCCATACGTTCAGATGACGCAGATAGGATTCGAGAGTGGTCTTGTCCAGCGCGGACTTCTTTGTGCTGGTTGCAGGTTGTGCGGCTGCCAGAAAAGCAGCCGCGGTCATCAAGATTAAAGTACGGGGCCAATGCGCCACGGAACAAACTCCTTGTGCCCCAGCCTTTCGGCACAGGTTTTTTCACCTGAGGCAACTCTTAGAACAGTATCCAGAATCTCTTTGCCAATCTCGGGTACAGTGGCTTCACCATCCGCAATCCGTCCGGCATTGATATCCATATTGTCCTTCATCCGCTTGTACATAGGGGTATTGGTTGCAATCTTGATGACCGGGATGGTCGGGAATCCGATTGCGGAACCTCTGCCTGTTGTAAATGCGATGAGGTTACATCCTCCTGCGGCAAGACCTGTCAGGGAAGCAGGATCATATCCAGGAGTGTTCATGAAAACGAATCCGGGAGTCTGGACGCGCTCTGCGTAGTCCAGAGCATCCGTCATCATAGTGGTTCCCGCCTTAGTCATGGCTCCCAGCGACTTCTCCAGAATGTTGGAGAGTCCACCCTGCTTGTTGCCGGGGGAGGGATTGTCATTGAAGTTCGACCCGGTAAACTGGCGCAGATAAGCACGATAGCTTTCGATAAAGCCCAGAAACTTCTCGGCCACCTCCCGGTTCCGTGCACGTTCGACCAATAGATGCTCAGCACCAAAGCATTCGGTGGTTTCTGCCAGCACGGCAGCACCACCCAGTTCAGCCAGACGGTCACTGCACCATCCAAGTGCAGGATTTGCGGTAATGCCGGAGAAGGAGTCGGATCCGCCACAATTCAGGCCAAGCGTGATCTTGGACGCAGGCAGTTCAACTCTTTCTTCTGCTGCCATCTGCTCCATCATGCCAGCGATGGCTTTGCGAGCACTCTCAATGGCTGCGCGCGTTCCACCCTCACCCTGAAGAGTGAGTCCTACCATCCGGTTGGTGCGAGGTGCATTCTCTCCCAGGTAATGATCAATCTGGTTTACCTCACAACCAAGTCCCATGATGAGAGCTGCGCCAACATTGGGATGGTTCATCACGCCACGCAGAGTACGCTGCAACTGATCGGTATCCGGTCCGATGGAGTGTCCACAACCTTCACCATGAGGAAAAGCGACGACGCCATCTACATTGGGCGGAAGTGTTTCATTCAGGTAGCTCTCCGCAATCAGTTCCACAGTATGAGCGGCGCAGTTAGAAGCAGCCACGACTGCGACATAATTTCGTGTACCAGCCCGGCCATCTTCTCTCAGGTAACCCATAAATGTCGGTGAGTTGCTGGGCGGTGTAGGGAATGGATGATCAACGGTGGGGAAATTCATTTCCGTCGCGTGATCTTCAAAGGCAAGATTCTGTATATGAACGTGATTTCCGGGCTGGATGTCCTGTGTCGCGACCCCAATGTTCTGACCATATCGCCGGATGTGTTCACCCTTTGTGATAGCGGTGAGTGCGACTTTGTGCCCCATGGGGATATCGTTGGTGACAGTAACGTCCAGGTCACCGACTCGCAGCTTTTGTCCGGCAGACAGGGGAACACGAGCTACAGCAACATTATCAGTTGGATGCAGATGGATCGCGGAATTTTCCGCGGTGGGTAGTTTTGTGATTTCGAGTAATCCCACGGCAATTACATTTTATGCGAGAGATGGATTACCGGTAGAATCTCAGCCTTTATTTTTCAATCGTTCGTTCATCCATTTGAAAGCGTCGTCCTGCATGGCTTTGGTAAAGCGATGCGGAACATCGTAGAAGCGGCCCAGGAAATTGTCCTTTACTCCAGCTTTCTCATACCCACGAGCAATTTTTGTCAGGGAGTCTTCCATTCCTTTCAGGGGAAACAGGCCGTCTTTTTTGCACTGAAGGACAAAGAGATTCCGTGGGGCAGTAAGCGTGCTGACATCCGGCCAGTCCAGATAGCGATGTAATCCAGGCAGGAAGTGAATGAAGGAGTGCGTATCGACGTGGGCCTTCATCATCGGATGAACGGTGGACATGAAGCCTGCCACGCACGCCGCTTTGATTCTTGTGTCGAGGGCAGCCAGGAACAGGGTGCGGTATCCACCCATGGATATCCCCATGCAGCCGATGCGGGAAGCATCTACGTCTGGGCGGGATACTAAATAATCGACGGTGCGGATATCATCCCAAAACACAACGCCCGGCCATGTCTTTCCAGCCAGCGCAAGTTCCTTGACGATGGTGGATTCCTTGCGGGATTTCACATTGAGGCGTTTAACGTCAGCCAGTGAGTACTTCGAACGGTCCAGTCCGTATTTCAGGTCCTCATCCAGAACAATGCGGCGTTCTCCAAATCCAAAAGCATCGATTGTAATGACGATGTAGCCTTGCTGGACAAGCTGAGTAGCTGTGGGCCTGCCATCGTAGTTTTCGAGATGATATTCCGTCATCGCCGGGTGATTTTTCCCCATGTCGATGACTTTCTCTTTCCCGAAGATAAACATTCCTCCGTGAGAATGAAGATCGACGATGGCGGGAAGCTTGCCGGACTTGTTCTTCGGTGTCAGGACATAGGCAGGAACCCGAAAATCAGGCGTGGTTGAAAATGTAATCTTCTCCCGGATGTAGCTGCCCATGTCCGTTCTTTCAAGAACTTCGGGTTTCGGCTCCACTTTTGCCGGACGATACTGCAGCAGATCGAACACAGTGGCTCGGGCGGTTCTCTGGAAGAGATCAAAGTTGGAGAGATGTCCATCTGCGAATGAGTACTCATATCGCACGGGTTCAGCCAGCTTCAGAGCTTCCGGATAAAGGGTTCCCAAATCAGCTCCGGTGGGTTGAGGCGATACTGACGATTTCTGTTGAGCTTGTTGAGCACTCATGAAGGTACTACTTCCTGCCATCGCTCCAACGGCTGCCAAAAATTCTTTGCGTGTACTTTTTTTCATCGAACCAGTGCTGTCTCCGTAATGCGTTCTCCGTGATGGACACGCAGTTTATTTCCCACCTGATAAACCCAGATTCCTTTTCCCCTAGGTACAGGGATTTGTGAGGGGCTGGATATTTCCTGATACTTCGATACTTTCGCACCGAAGTTGAGTTTGCCGATATGGATATGGATGTGGCATTGCGTCCGGACCTCATCGCCGTTGTAGGCAACTGCCCACTCATCCCCCCACAACTCACGCGCCTTGCGAATCGCTTCCGCCCACAGCCGGGTTCTCTGTGCGTGAGAGATCTGATCCAGCGTATAGTTGGCTGGTCCATGATGTCGGGGCAGGGCAAGCGTGCGATTGGGTTTCCGTGGATTAATGTCCTTCAGGAAGAAAACATCGGGTTCTGCAGGCTGTTTTTCCGCTTCCTGACTCAGGCTGCAAAATCTTTCCTTAAAAGTTTCTGGACGGGTCGGGTCACAACTGCAACCGGGAATCACGTTCTGGGCGAGAAGAAATAAGATGGCAACGGTCATCCTTGTCACCACTATACTGGAAGCGTGCTCGCCGCCTTGCGCGTGGTGCTGATCATCACGTCAATCTTCTTTCTTTACTTCTATGGACTCACCCAGATAGGTCTGCTGGGTCCCGATGAACCACGATATGTTTCCATCGGCCGGGAGATGAATTTTTCCGGGGACTGGATCACTCCGATTCTTTGGGGCGATGCGTGGTTTGAGAAACCTCCGCTGGAGTATTGGGGAATTGCTGCTGCTTTTGCATTGGGAATCCCTGAAGATCTGGCTCCCCGTATTTTCAATGCGCTTCTTGGCGCATTTTTTCTGGGTGTTTTCTGGTGGGTGCTGGCAAAAGAGTTTTCCTTGAAAGTTGCCAACATCTCGACAGCGATTCTTGCGACCAGTGCTGCCTGGGTGGCAGAAAGCAGAATCGCTGTGATGGACCTGCCTTTATCGGTCACTTTCGGTGCGGCGATGCTGCTGGCTCTCCACGGATCATTTCTCCTGGCTGCGGTGATGCTGGGGCTGGCTGTACTCGCCAAAGGGCTGGTGGCATTGATCCTGGTGATTCCGGCTTTGTGGTTCTTCAGGACGCGGTGGCGGGAACTGATTCTCCCCACGCTTGTTTTTCTGGCGATTGCCCAGCCCTGGTACATTGCCATGACCGGAATCCATGGCATGGAATTCATTAATGAGTTCTTTATCCGCCATCACTTCTCTCGTTTTTCCAGTGAGTCCTTACAGCATGTCCAGCCTTTCTGGTTCTTTATCCCGGTGATTCTCGGGTTTCTTTTCCCCTGGACACCATTGGTTGGACTTCTGCGTTGGTCAAAAGATAACTGGAAGCACCAATACCTGTTCGTCTGGTTTCTGTGGGCTCTGATCTTCTTCTCTTTGTCGAAGAATAAGCTACCCGGTTATATCCTTCCTGCCATTCCACCACTGGCTGCACTGCTCGGAATCGAACTGGCTCGTGCCAAACGGGAATGGCTGTGGTGTGGAGCCTGTGGAGCGATGTTGGGGATTACAGTGATTCTGGCGGATGTGCTTCCAGCCGCGCTGGCTCACGGACTGTCCCGCGCGGATGTGGAAATTCGATATATCCCAGCTCTTTTAATTGCAATAGGCGGACTTGCGCTGGGTGCCTGGCAGAAATATCGTGGTGTCGCTCTGTTGACGGTTGTGATTGTTCCACTGCTTGTCTACCGGATGTTTCCAGTATTGGAAGATCAGGTGAGTGTGCGTGGCTTCTGGAAGACGATTGAGGAGCAAAGGGGACAGGTTTGTATTGAGTCCATGCACCGAAGCTGGCGCTATGGTCTGAACTACTACTCGATTGAACCTCTCCCGGACTGCTCCTCCGAGCTAAAGTCTGTCAGGATTACGCAGCAGGGGTCGAAGCCACCGCAAATTCTGGTGGTACCTCAAATAAGGTTGCCCGCCCAAGAAGCCAGTCCGGATCCAGGCGCTTTTTGACTTCCTGCATGGATGCAATCTGTTCCGGTGTGAACTGAAGGGGAAGATAATGCTTCTTCTTTTTCCCCAAACCATGCTCTGCAGCGACGGTACCATCCAGTTCGACAGCTTTTTTTGCAAATTCAATGAATAGCTGATATCCCTGATCAAACTCATCCTGATTGGCTGGCAAAAGGTTGATGTGGTAGTGTCCATCTCCTACATGCCCGAAGATGACATAGCGCCCCTGATAGGCTTCCGGAATTCGTTTGCGGTAATAGCGCATCATCTCCCGATGCCGGTCAACTGGTGCGGCAAAGTCGGACCCCAGCTTCATCAGTCCATATTTCTCTGTAATGGCGAGTGCAGTTTCAGGCAATGTATGGCGGAATTTTCTGAACCGTTCCCGATCTGCATCGGTCGATCCGAACCAGGAGATTTCCGTCATTGCCTGACGTTCTGTCATCCGGGCTTCCCAGGCATCCAGATCCTCATCCGTCACTTCTTCCTGTTCAATGATCAGTGCACCATTTGCGGTCCTGGGAATTTCGGGGATGCGGGTGCGGATCATCTCCAGTGAATCTCCGTCAACGTACTCCAGCATGCGAAGCCGTTCGACTGTTCTCCATTCATCCAGTGCATCCAGAGCTGCATCTTCACTGGGGAAGAATACAATCCCTGCCAGCAATGAATGGGGGATGGGCAGAAGCTTCAATGTTGCTTCTACCACGATTCCGAGTGTTCCTTCTGAACCAACGAACAGATCCACCCAGTCCATGCCCGGTTTCAGTGGATATCCGGCAGAGTGCTTGCGTGCACGCGGTAGAGGGATTTCCGGTACATCAAAGTCAATTTTGTCGCCTCGTTTGAGGTCCAGAATCTGGCCATTCATCAGAATGACGCGTAACCCTTCCACCCATCGACGAGTGGCTCCAAATTTGAAGCTGCGGGAACCTGATGCGTTGCAGGAAATTGTGCCGCCGATGGCGGCAAGTGTTTCAGTAGGATCTGGAGGATAGAACTGTCCACTGGTTTTTGCTGCTGCATGAAGATCCATCAGGTTGGCTCCCGCTCCACAGACGGCATAACCGTTATGGACTTCCAGTTTCTTCAGCTTCTCTGTGGAAATCAGCCAGCCGCCTTCGGGGCAACGGCCGCCTGTGAGACCGCTTCCGGCACCGGCAATTGTTAAGGGAATTTTGTCTGATTTCGCCTTTGTGACGATTTCCAGCAGTTCTTCTTCATTGGCCGGGATCAGGACTTTGTCGGCAAAACCCCGATAACCAGATGCATCTTCAAGATAAGCCCAGGACATCAGAACTACGTTATCTCGAAGTCATACAGGCTTGCAGGCTTTTTACTGCTGTACGTGAAGACCTTTGTGGATTGCGTAAAGAGCAAGCTCCAGACGGTCAGAAACACCCAGCTTGTCAAAGATGTTATGCAGGTGATTCTTCACAGTCTGTTCACTGATGAACATCTTTTCGGCCATTTCCTTGTTCTTGTATCCCTGAGCAACCAGAGCGACAATTTCGCGTTCTCTTTGTGAAAGCGGATTCCGTTCACGTGCCTTGACTGCCGGGGAGGGCGTTCCTCCAATAACAGGTCCATCGTTGGAAGCAAACTGGCGCATGACGGCAGCTGTTGTATTTGAATCCAGCCAGATTTCTCCGCCTGCCACTTTTCGAATGCTTTTGGCAATGAGCTTCGGATCAGTCTGTTTCAGAACAATTCCAGAACAGCCAAGCTTCATTGCCTGGACATATTCATTTTTATCCTCAGAAGCAGTAAAGACGATTATCTTGATTTTTGTTCCTGCTGCCTGGAGTGCCTGCAGGACGGAAATACCGTCCATGATTGGCATTTTGAGATCCAGCAGCAGAACGTGTGGTGAATGCAGATTGATCTGATCTAATGCTTCCCGACCGTTCGAGGCTTCACCAACAATTTTGATGTCTTCAACGTCTTCCAGAAGCTGCCTGACTGCATCCCGAATAATGGGATGATCATCCGCAACTACAATGCGAATTACAGGAGATGGCGATTCAGGAAGTACGCTCGATTCCTGTAATACAGGAATGACTGCATCCCCTTCAGATATCATGCAAATACTACTCCTTGAACAAAAAGATTCAGTACTTTAATTCTAGTAAGTCTTCCCAATTCTAAAACGATTGTCCTATCAATTCTATTACTTTTGACAACTTAATTTCCAAAAATTAGTACTGAATATTGAAAAGTTTATGATTAAAAGATTGAATTTGAGTAAAAACTACACAGATTCTAGTTCATCTTCCAGAAGCTGTTTCTGGTAAAGATCAGCGTAATAACCGTTGAGCAATAAAAGTGTTTCATGGGTGCCCATCTCTGCAATTTCTCCGGATTCGATGACATAAATCTGGTCTGCATTTCTGATTGTTGAGACACGATGAGAGATGATCAGCGTTGTTCTGTTTTTCATCAGGAGAGCGAGTGCATTCAGGATTCGTTCTTCTGTGAGTGTGTCCACGCTGGAAAGTGCATCATCCAGAATGAGGATTGCCGGATTTCTGAGAATGGCGCGGGCGATGGCACATCTCTGTCGCTGGCCACCGGAAAGAGTGACTCCACGTTCACCCACCATCGTGTCGAATCCCTGAGGAAAGCTGGTGATGTCGGATTCAAGACCTGCCAGCCGTGCTGCTTCCTCGATCTCTTCGCGGGTTGCTCCCTGTACACCCAAAGCAATATTTTCAGCAAGGGTAGTGGAAAAGAGGAATGTTTCCTGTGGTACAAATCCGATCTGTTCCCTTAATTTCTGAGGATCAACGCTTCGGATGTCCTGGCCATCTATCTCTACTGTTCCTTCAACCGGATCAATCATTCGAGGGATCAGGGATACAAGGGAACTCTTGCCGCTGCCAGTGTGCCCAACAATTGCAATTGTTTTTCCAGCAGGGATCTTCAGGCTGATTCCATTAATCGCTTCTGTAGAACCGAAACGCACATGGACATTCTTTAGTTCAATCTCTCCCCGAAGTGTTTGGGGCAGGGGGAGTGGCTGAACTGGAGCTTTGATTGATGGTTCCTCGTTGAGGATATCCATAATTCTGACCAGTGACGCACGACCTCTCTGCGTAAGGTTGATAACCCAGCCGAAAGCAATCATTGGCCAGATCAGCATGTTCATATAAGTCTGGAACATGACAAAACTACCAATGGTCAGAGAGCCGTCCAGAAGACGTGAGCCCCCCGCCCAGAGAACCAGTAGAAAAGTCAGTCCGATCAGTGCCTGTAGTGCGGGCATGAACATCCCGGTTTTCCAGGCCAGATCGATATTAGACTCAATATAGTTCTGGTTGAGTTTTTCGAAGTGTTTCTTTTCAGATTCTTCCTGTCGGAATGCCCGGAGAATGCGGACGGCTACCAGACTCTCCTGCACTCTGCTGGAGATATCCCCGAACTGTGCCTGGATCTTTTCAAATCGTTCATGGATGAGCTTCCCAAAATAGATCACGACAAAGCTGACCATGGGGGCAGGGATCAGAACAATCAGGGTGAGTTTCCAATCCACGATGAGCATCACTGTGACAGCACAGATGAACAGGAACATTGTCTCGAACCAGTACATGACACCCGGTCCCAGCATCATCCGGACCTGGTTCAGATCATTAGTGGCACGGGCCATGATGTCGCCCGTTCGGTTCTTCCCATAAAAACCAGAGGAGAGTGTGATGAGCTTTGAGAACAGATCATTTCTCAGGTCATATTCCACATCGCGGGAAATTCCCACCAGAATCAGCCGCATCCAGAACTGAAAGAGTCCCTTGAACGCGGATAAAGCGAGAAGAAGTCCGGCGAAAATAAGTAAGCGCTTCAGAGCAAAGCTATTTGTGATGGAATCGACGCCTTCGCGGATGAGCAGTGGCATACATGCCGCCGCGATGTCCTTGATAATCAGGGCCCCAAAGCCGAGCGCAAGGCCTCGCTTATAGCGACGCAGATAAGGCCAGGCTTGTTGGAAAATTTCCCGGATCACGATGCCTTGATTTCAGATGCAGGACTGATGAAGAATGAGCCCCTTTGACCCACTCTTTCAGATTCCAAACGGGCTCGTCAAGGTCTTCAGGAATTCCTGGACGAAGATCTTCCGGCCTTCTCTGTTTTTCCACCAGGAATCTGCTGAAAAGAATTCAGCCTGGGACGCAATCACTGTGATGGGAAGATCAGGGATCTCTTTCATGAAGATCCGACGCGCACGCTTTGTGTGGAAGCTGGAAGTGACAATGGTGAAGTCTCCAGCCTGTCTTTCTTTCAGGATTTCACGAAAAAATATGGCTTCCTCCTGAGTAGAGCGACAGTGATTGGGGAATGCTTCAAACCAATCAGGATCACATCCATGATCAATTGCAAATTTAATGGCAAACGAAGCTTCACTTTGTCCATAAAAGAGTTGTGGACCACTTACCCATGCTTTTGGTGCGTAGCCTGCGCGTACCAGTTCGCATGCTTTGAGAATACGATCGCCACCTGAACCACCAGCCAGGACGATAATTGCACTGGTGGGATGGGGCTTGTCGATGTGAATCAGCAGTGCTCCAAACATTGTCAGGATGGGATTGGAAAAGAAGAAAAGAAGAACAAGAATGAGGCTGGTGCCGACCAGAATCCTGAAAAGGTTACTGTTCTTCGGGCGAGCGGGGTTCGATGTGGCCAACAGATTTTAACCTTTGATAAAGCCGTTCTACTTCTGCTGCATCATCTGCATTCAACATTGGAAGATGGTGTGCACCCCCAGCTCCTTGCTGCTTTGCATAGTCTGTTTCTCTTGATGCAAGAAAGCGGCATCCGATATCTTCACCCAGCTTGCGAGAGTTTGATAAAGCCCCGGGGTATATCATCAACAAGCTCCGGCCATTGCGGAGGAAGAGGCGCATCACAAGAGGGGATACCCAACCAGTCCGTTCAATCCGTAACATATCTGCCCAGAGATACTCTGAATTTCCGATCAGCAAACTCATACTACAGGTCTGGATTGCAGGACGTGTGAAAAGAAAGAAATTGAGGGCTGAAGTGGCCAGAAAAAGTCCCGCTGGGAGAGCAGATAAGGGCCAAAAAAGCGCAAGGTAACAACAGACAGCTGATAAGACCAAGGCAATAGTGCCCAGGAAAAGATAGTTTCGCGATGGATAATACCGCTTCATCTGTTTTCAGTTCCAGGCAATGGACTACCTTACCTACGTCTAGCCTACCCGCTTAGAATGTTGTGAGTCAATCTTGTTTACTGGAACTGGTACTGATCATTTTCAGGCCCAGATACGCATAATGGATACCGCTGACAATTGTGAGCAGAACCGTTCCCCAGAACAGAAACTCAACTCCAGGCCATTTTCCCAGGTAAGCAACAATCCAGGTCATCTGAAAAACTGTGCTGATTTTTCCCCATTGGCTGGGGGGGAAATCTTTTCGCCCCGTTTTGAGATGCACCCAGAGGCTACCCAGAAGAATGATTGCATCGCGGGCAATCACTAGCACGCCCAATTCAACTCCCCTGGAAATCCAGAGGGTGAGGTACAGCGCATTCAGCATGAACTTATCGGCAAATGGGTCCAGCAGCGCTCCCAACGCAGATTCTGCTTTGAGTAGTCGGGCGATAAAGCCATCAGCAAAATCGGTCAAGCTGGCCACAAGGCAGAGAATCATGGCCTGATAGTCCTGATGATGGAGGATGGCCTGGATTCCAAAAGGAGTCAGGACAAGCCGGGAGAGTGAGATGAGATTGGGGAAAAGTGTAGCGGACAAGTCAGTTCACAAGTGCATGGGCAACTCGTGTTGCCACTTGATCGAAACTCAGGATCTCATAAAGTGAAGAGTCAGACATAATCTTGGCTACCAATGCGACATGCATTGCATGCCCTGCACGTTCTGCAATGACATGACCCAGCAGCGGTTTTTCAATCAATGCCAGATCACCAATGAGATCCAGCGCCTTGTGCCGACAGCATTCATCTGGAAATCGAAGACCGCCAGGGTTCAGAACACTATCCGCAGTAAAGCAAACGGCACTGTCCAGCGATGCTCCACGGATCAGTCCCATATTCCGTAGTTGGTCGAGTTCATTTTCGAAACCAAATGTACGAGCTGGGGCAATTTCTCTGGCGTAATTTTCCGGAGTGACTTCCATTTCGAGAGTCTGTTTACCTACAACCGGGTGTGGGAAGAATACATCGCAATTCAGGAAAAAACGGTCTGCCGGAAGAATGGTGATACGCTTGCCGTTTCCTTCCACCTCTACCGGGCGACGAATTCGTAAATAACGACGGCGTCGGCGATAAGTCTGGATTCCGGCGTTTTTCAACAGTTCAATGAAGGGCTGTCCGCTTCCATCGAGGATGGGAACTTCCAGGTTGTCAATTTCAATATAGGCATTGTCAATACCCATGGAGTAAAGCACGCTCAACAGATGTTCTGTCGTGGAAATCAGGACACCTTTCCGCATCAGGCTTGTGGCATAGCTGACCTTCGCGACATATTGCCAACTGGCAGGAATCTGGAAATCATCCAGATCTGTTCGAAGAAAAACAATTCCTGTTGAAGCAGGTGCGGGAGTAATCCGCAGATTGACGGGAACTCCGTGATGCAGTCCGACTCCGGAGATTTCCACGGGACGCTGAATTGTGGTTTCGAATCGCATAATCCGATCATGATTCCAGGGCGGAGTGTGCATCATTGGCGTTATTCGAAGTGTAACAGTCTGATTTGTCTCTCGTAAATACCAGATTATGAAAGACTTGTATTTTTAATATGTGTCTTTATTGCTACATATCTGGTGAGATTGCGTGTCATCTTTACCGCAATGAATTTTACAGGAACCGGATATCATGGACGGAATGGCCCGGTTATTTCTTATCGATTCATATGGTTTCATCTTTCGGGCATATCATGCGCGAGCTCGAACAGGGGCACCACCGATGCGCACTAGTGGAGGACTGTCCACTGAAGCTATTTTCATTTTTCACAACATGATTCGGAAGTTGCTGGCTACGCAGAAGCCGGAATATATTGCCGCAATTTTTGAATCGGAGGGGCCAACTTTCCGTGAGCAGGAGTTCACAGACTATAAGGCCAATCGCGCTCCTATGCCGGAAGACCTGAAGCCGCAGATTCCATGGATTCGGAATATTCTGGAAGCGTTTCGCATTCCCATTCTTCAATACCCAGGATTTGAAGCTGACGACGTTATTGGAACTCTGGCACAAAAGGCGGATGCAGCAGGATACGAAGTGGTCATCGTTTCAAGCGATAAAGACATGCTTCAGTTGGTCACTCCTCGCATTGGGATGATGAATCCAATGAAGCCGGATCCACCTTCAGACTTCACTTTCTATACACCAGAAAAAGTTAAAGAATACATGGGAGTTGGCCCCGAGCATGTCGCAGATCTACTTGCACTCAAAGGTGATGCTGTAGATAACATTCCGGGTGCGCCTGGTATTGGAGATAAAGGTGCCCGGGATCTGGTTGCAGAGTTTGGAAATGTAGAACAAATTCTGGATCATGCTTCCGAAGTGAAACGAAAGATGTATCGGGAGAGTCTGCTGAACAACAGAGATCAGGTCCTTTTAAGTAAACGACTTGCCACTATTGATTGCAGTGTCCCTATAGAACTGGATCTCGAAGCTATTGAATCTAAAGATTCTGATCCAGGATCACTGAAGGAAATCTATCGTAATCTTGAATTCTTCAGTCTTTTGAAGACTCTGGAGGAAAAGTCGACAGCACTGCTTCAGCCTATTGAGTTTAAAGAACTGAAAAATCTGGATGAACTCCCGGAGACTCTTGGTGTGGCTGCAGACGGTGAGACGATTGGTCTTTCTGGCCAATCCGGGGAGGCATATCGCTCGCATCCACCATTGGATCTCTCGCAAAAAAGGGTAATTGTTCATGATCTGAAATCAATCCCTGCCTTGCTGGATCATCCGGATGTCTTCGATACTTTTCTGGCTGGATTCCTGGCGCTTGCAGATCCTTCAGCTGTGTCTCTGGATGGGCTGAGTGAAAGATTCCTGAGCAGGAAGCCTGGCCCTTCTGCGGAAGAGAGAGCGGAAGCGATATTTTCTCTGGGAACACTCTTGCGGCCCATGCTGGGAGATCAGAATCTGCAACAGGTTTATGACACTATTGATCGACCGCTGGTTTCCGTTCTGGCCCGGATGGAGCAGACCGGAATCACCGTGGACCGGACAGTGCTGGATCAATTGGTGATCCGCATGAATACCGAGATTGATCGTCTTTCCGGATTGATCTTTGATCTTGCCGGGCGAACTTTCAACATCAACTCTCCGCAACAACTGGGAAAAGTCTTGTTTGAAGAGATGGGACTTCCGGTTCCGACACGCTATGGGAAGGGAAAGACCGTCTCGACTGCCGCTGATGTTCTGGAAGGGCTTTCGGAAGAGCACGAGATTGCCCGCCATGTGCTGGAATACCGGCAGATTGCAAAACTTCGGGGAACCTATGCCGAAGCATTGCCTCAACTGATCCATGCAGACACAGGACGGGTCCATACGACCTTCAACCAGGCAGGTGCAGCCACTGGACGCCTTTCTTCCACCAATCCCAATTTGCAGAATATTCCCATCCGTACCGAACTGGGCCGGGAAATCCGGGCTGCTTTTGTTCCCCGATCCGGCTGGCAATTGGTGGTTGCCGACTATTCCCAGATTGAACTGAGACTGCTTGCCCATATGTCCGGGGACAAGGTGCTGGTGGACGCTTTCATCAATGGAGAGGATATCCACACCCGAACTGCGGCGGAAGTAATGGGGGTTCCTCCTTTGATGGTCACTCCCGACATGCGCCGCAGCGCCAAAGCTGTCAATTTTGGAATCGTCTATGGACAGACAGCATTCGGACTGGCACAGGGACTGGGGATTCCTCGTTCAGAAGCAGAATTGTACATCCGGAACTATTTTGAACGCTATTCCGGTGTGAGGAAGTTCATCGACCGCACGATTGCGGAGGTCCGTCGTACAGGCTATGCCGAAACCATATTCGGTCGGCGACGCCCCATCCCGGACATGAACAGTCGTAATCCCAATGCTCGTGGTTTTGCAGAAAGAACAGCAGTCAATACACCGTTACAAGGCACTGCAGCAGACCTGATCAAACTGGCGATGATCCGCATTGACCGGATGCTGAGGGAAGAGAACTGGCAGGCAAAAATGCTGCTGCAGGTCCATGACGAACTGGTTTTTGAAGCGCCACCTGGAGAGGCAGACAAGCTGGCGAAGGTCGTAAAGAAGGAGATGGAAAGCGTTTACAAACTTTCTGTTCCCCTGATTGTGGATACGGGCATCGGAACCAACTGGCGGGATGCCAAATAAAAAAATTGGCGTAGCTTGAACAGCTACGCCTTATTTTCTGAAAGTCTCAGGAACTGGCAGGTTGAGACTGTGGTCTGAACCCATGTTCCTTCAGGACATCGCGAACAATTTCCTTGAGTTCTTCTCTTGTCTCATCTTCCAAAGGATGTGGCTGGAAGGGAAGATTCGGAGAGTTGAATGTCAGCGTCCGTTGCGGGAACGGAATCTGAATTCCTTCCTGCAGAAACGCTTTCTTGATTCTGCGGTTCATTTCTCTTCCGACATTCCACTGCTGGATGGGCAATGTCTTGATACGGGCTTTCAGAATCGCCGTAGATTCTCCCAACTGATCTACCCCCAGCACTTCCAGGGGTGAAAGGATGAGAGAGTTGAATTTTTCCTCTTTCATCATTTGATCAGCTATGGAAACAAGAATTGCCGCAATTCTGTCAGTGTCTTCGTTGTAGGAAACCCGAATATCAAACACGTAGTAAGAATATTCAAGCGTCATATTGGAAAGGGAAGTGATCGTCCCGTTGGGAAATACATGCACGACCCCATCCAGACTTCGCAAAACGGTGGTTCGCAGATTGATCTCTTCTACTAAACCACCAGTTCCATTGATGATGGCTACGTCATTCACACGGATCTGGTTTTCCACCAGCATCATCAAGCCACTGATGACATCCCGCACCAGGTTCTGGGCTCCAAAACCGACGGCCAGACCAACTACACCTGCTCCGGCCAGAATTGGAGCAATATCAAATCCGATCTCGCGCATGGACATCATCAGAGCCACGCCCCAGATCATGAATGTTGCCGTTTTCTGAATAATACCGGCAATCGTTGCTGCCCGCTTCTCCATTTCCAGCGGATTGCTGTTTTCGGAGTGCTGGCGCATTGCATTGACTGTTGATGTCCGTAATCGTGGAATCAGCTTCCCCAGGATCAGTGTCAGGATGAACGCTGCTCCCAGAATGAAGATGATGCGGACCAGTGTGATCAGCCACGGATACAACATCTCAAAATTAACCATACTTCGATCGTAAAACTCCGGGGCAGAATGATTCCACTCTGCCCCGATCGATTAAGGTTTTTGAGAGATGCTTCTTTGCAGCCTGGAGTGATGACGACCATAGCTGAAATAGATGATGAAGCCAAGTCCCAACCAGAGAATCAGCCGCAACCAGGTATCCCATGGGAGTCCTGCCATCAGGGCGAAATTGACCAGAATCCCCAGAATAGGAACCAGTGGTACCAATGGGGTTTTGAACGGTCTGGGAGTGTCGGGGTTCGTCTTGCGCATGACAAGAATTCCAGCGCAAACAATGACAAAGGCGAGCAAGGTTCCGATAGAGGTCATTTCACCCACAAGAGAGATCGGAGCGAATCCAGCAAATGCCATGACGAACACCATCAAAAGAAGGTTGGATAGCCATGGAGTTCGGAATTTGGGATGAATGCTGGAGAACATGGGGGGAAGCAGTCCATCTTTGGACATGGAGAAGAATACCCGGCTCTGTCCCAGAAGCATGACCAGCATGACGGAAGTGAGTCCAGCCAATGAGGCAATTTTCATCAGCTTTCCGAGCATTGGATAGGGGATACGATCCAGTGCCAGTGCCAGGGGTGCTGCGGTTGCCAGTTCTTTATAGTTCACGACACCCGTCAATACATGGGCATAGAGAATGTAGAGGATTGTACAGATGGTCAGGCTTCCAATGATGCCGATAGGCATATCGCGCTGTGGGTTTTTTGCCTCCTGTGCTGCCGTAGATACTGCATCAAATCCGACATAGGCAAAAAAGATAATGCCAGCTGCGCGAAGGATACCGCTCCAGCCAAAATGTCCGGAGCTGATCTCTGGGGGAATGTACGGAGTGTAGTTGTCGGTATTGATAAAGGACCATCCAATGATGATGAACAGAATGACAACAGCTACCTTGACCACCACAATGAAGTTATTGACCCGTGCAGATTCCTGAATACCCAGCACCAGAAGAAAAGTAATCAAGCCCACAATCAGAACTGCGGGTAGGTTGATCAAGCCGGTTACTACTTCTCCATTGGGCATCGTCAGTGTTTGAAATGGTGAAGCAAGCAGTTCTACTGGAAGATGGATTCCGAAGTCATGAAGAATGGAAACAAGGGTGGCTGACCAGCCAATTGCAACAGCACAGGCGCCTACGGCATATTCCAGAACCAGATCCCATCCAATAATCCATGCCAGAAGTTCACCCATCGTGGCATATGCATACGTGTAGGCACTGCCAGAAATAGGAATCATGGTGGCGAATTCGCTATAGCAGAGCCCCGCAAAAGCACATCCAATGGCGGCCAGGATGAATGCGATCGTCACTGCTGGTCCTGCGTGATTGGCAGCGGCTACTCCGGCAAGAGTAAAGATACCGGCTCCGATAACAGCACCGATGCCTAATGAAATCAAACCCATCGCGGTGAGCGAGCGTTTCAGTGTATGTTCCCCACCTTGTGCCTCAGCCAGAAGCTGGGCAAGGGGCTTACGAGCGAACAGGCTCATTTTTCCTCCAAAGGAAATAAACTGGAATTCCCAAAGCAACCAGAGCCAACCCGGGCCATGTATAGTTGGGTTTTTCGAGCAGCAGAAGCACTTCGATGAAGCCAGCTGCTACGACATAAATCGCAGGCAGAATGGGGTAACCCAGAGCCCTGTACGGGCGCGGCCACTCCGGATGCCTGCGTCTTAAAACAAAAATACCGATAATTGTCAGAATATAAAACAGCAAAACGGAAAAGATAACATAATCCAGCAGATCTCCATACTTTCCCGTCAAGGTTAGTAGTGATGCCCACAGGCACTGTGCCCACAGGGAAACCCGGGGAGTGAGTGTTTTCGGGTCCAGTTTGGCTACAGGACGGAAGAAAAGTCCATCTTTTGCCATGGCGTAATACACTCGGGGACCCGCCAGAATCAGCCCATTCACACACCCAAAAGTCGAGATCATAATCGCTGCTGCCATGATCGATTCTGCGTTGTTCCCCAAAATTGCTGCTGCGGCGGCTGTGCCGATCCGGTCTTGGGGAGCATTCTGGATGGCTTCGAGTGGAAGAACATTCAGATAGATGAGATTGGTGCCGAAGTACAGGATGGAGACGATTCCCACTCCCAGGGCAAGGGACAGCGGAACATTCTTTTGCGGGTTTTTCGTCTCACCGGCCGTAAAGGTGACACAGTTCCAGGCATCAGAGGAGAACAGGGAGCCAACCATGGCCACTCCCACGATGCTGGCTGTAGCGAAGCTCCAGTCGGCATTCTGCCAGAACGCATCTCCGAAATTGACCCCAGCTTCCGGTTTCCGCCCGGCAAGAATCCCAAGAAGAATCAGCCCCAGCAAGGCTCCGGTCTTTGCAAATGTAAATACATTCTGGACTCGGGCACCTTCCTTCACTCCCTGCGTATTGACCCAGGTCAGGAACACAATCGTGATAATCGCTACCAGTTTCTGTGAAAGCTCAGGCAGAAAGACATTCAGGAACTTTGCAAAGGCGACGGCTACGGCTGCAATGGTTCCGGTCTGGATCACCGTGAACATGGTCCAGCCAAAGAGGAAACCCGCCATGGGACCATATGCTTCTCTCAGATAGACATATTGACCGCCTGCTTTGGGCATCATGGCTGCCAGTTCTCCATAGCTTAGAGCAGCGATCATGGTGAGGATGGCGGTAGCAACCCAGGCAACCATCAGCAGTCCCGGCGACTGTACTTGCCTGGCAATGTCTGAAGCCACAATAAAGACACCGGATCCAATCATGGACCCCATCACCAGCATGGTGGAATCCATGAGTCCAAGCCGTGGCTTCAGTTCAGGATCCTGATCCATTCCTTGACCCGTTCTTCGAGAGATTTCAGCGTAAAGTTTTCAGGGTAAACATCTCCGATCACGGCAACCGTATTTGCTCCTGCATCCAGGATGTCACGTGCATTCGTCCTGTCGATTCCTCCAATGGCTACCAGTGGAAGAGCTGTCAATGGCCGGATTTTTCTCAATACATCCACACCCACAACAGGATCCGGATTTACTTTCGATGCAGTGCGGAAGATTGGTCCCAGGGCCAGATAATCTACTGGTTCCTGAGCACCTGCGGTGAGCTGCTGCTCATTGTGAGTGGAATATCCCAGTGCTGCATCAGGAAGCAGTTTCCGGACTTCCTGTGGAGGAAGATCATCCTGACCCACATGCAGGCCTGTATCCAGAATCTTTGCGATGTCTGCCCGGTCATTGATGATCAGCAGAGGTGCGATCTCCCGGATGCGGTGAGCCTGTTCCAGTAACGGTTCATCCCACACTCCTTTATGGCGAATCTGAAGAATTTCAGCACCGCCATCCAGCAATGCATGAGTGATACCGAGGATATCTGATGATTTTGACGTATCCAGAATCGGGTAGAAACGGGGAAGCTGCAAATGATTTCTACCTACTTCTGTTTTGCAATGATCAGGTCTTTGATCTTTTGATAAGTTGCTTCCGGAATGATTTTCCGGTCTGCCAGTTCATCTTTCCTTTTGTACGGACGTCCCTTGATGATGGCGGCTGAATACGCATCACCGATCCCAGGTATAGTTTTCAGGGTGTCTGCGGATGCGGAATTGATATCAATGATTTTGGGAGAAGATTCTGTTTTCTTCTGTGCGAAAGCAGGCGTGCCGTGCAAGGCAATGAATAGCGGAACAGACAGCAGAGCTGTCCCCAAAAGCGCAGCGCGGACAAACTTCATCATATTGTTCTAGAGTCTAGCGAAAACTACTGAGCGTGGGACAGGATCTCTTCAGGAGTAGGCATGCCACGCTGGGCAAACCGGATTTTGCCATCCTTGCCGATCAGATACACCGTCCTGCGCGTGATCAGGCCCCCGGTTTGATAGGCATTGGAGATTTTCTTACCCTGATCTACCAGAAGAGGGTAGGGAAGTCGATATTTTTCCCTGAATTTCTTGTGGCTGGCGGCGTTATTGGAATTCACTCCAAAGACGACAACATCATGACGATTGATATCCTGCCAGTGGTCCCGGATCTGACAGGCTTGTTTGGTACATCCTGGAGTGTCATCGGCCGGGTAGAAAATCAGAACAACATTTTTATTACCCGTAAACTGTGGAAGCGCAACAGCATTTCCCCGTTCATCTTTTGCTTCAAAGAACGGAGCCTCGGTGCCAACAGGAAGTGGGTCTGAAAAAAGCCAGGACAACATTCAGGAACGTAACCTCATTAATTTTCGGGCAACGGATTCCGCTTTGGCAGAATCGGAAGTAACGACAAGAATCGTATCATCTCCTGCCACCGTTCCCACAACATCTGTCCATTCTTCCAGATCCAGTGCCCGGGCAACCGACATTGCATTTCCGGGAGAGGTCCTCACGACAACCAGATTCTGGGCTGCTGTCGCTTCCAGAAGAAATTCCCGAATGACGGTTGGAAGAGCACGGCTGGAACCGGTATTTGAGAGTTCGCGATAGCCATCGACAGTCTTGACTAGTCCCAATTCATGCAGATCACGGGAAACGGTTACCTGGGTTGCTTCCACTCCGGCAGCCTTGAGATGTTCCAGCAGCTCATGTTGGGTGTAGATTTCATGAGCGCGGATCAGGTCAAGGATTCTGCTCTGGCGGTTCGCTTTGGTCATGGGCGGCTGGTTTTGAAGTTGTTCAGTCTTTCCGCAGCGGTGCTGAGTGCCAGCCTCACTGCAATGGGTCCTGTCCCTCCCGGAATTTCGCGAGTCTTCATTCCTTCCAGTGGATTCATCAGGCGAACGAAATCCTCTGAAAACTCAGGAGCAAATTTGTGAAGCTCTTCTGCAGTCCACTCTGATGGCTTCTTGCCTTCGTTGATGGAATGGAGGACGAGCTTCCCTGCAAGCTTGTGTGCCTGATGGAATGGTGTTCCACGACGCGCCAGCTCTTCTGCAATATCAGTGGCTACAACCCAGCTTGCTTCTGCCGCGGCAAAAGGGACTTCCGGTTTAAGGGAAGTTGTATTCACCACTTCAATTGCCATCTGCAAACATCCGGCTGTCTGGTCCACTGCATCGAACAACGGCTGCTTGTCTTCCTGCATATCGCGGTTGTAGGTCAGTGGAAGCCCCTTCATCGTCGTGAGCAGGGAAATGTAGTCACCGATGACCCGGCCGGACTTTCCACGAATCAATTCCAGTGAATCCGGATTCTTCTTTTGCGGCATCAGTGATGATCCGCTGGTAACGCCATCTCCCAGTTCCAGCCATCCAAACTCTTCGCTGGAATAGAGAATCCAGTCTTCGGAAATGCGGGAGAGGTGAAGCAGCACGAGATTCGCGAAATGCATGAAATCCAGTGCCCAGTCCCGGTCCGCAGAAACGTCGAGAGAGTTCTTTGTGATACTGGCGAAGTTCAGTTCATCTGCAATCGCTTCACGATCAAACGGGAAACCGCTGCCTGCCAGTGCCCCTGAACCAAGTGGCATGACATTCACGCGTGTACGGGCCTGATCCAGACGTTCCAGATCACGCGCGAACATTTCAAAGTAGGCGAGGCAGTAGTGCGGCCACAGAACAGCCTGTGCCCGGCGCAAGTGGGTATATCCCGGAATGACTGCTTCCGGATACTTTGCGGCGAGTTTGAGAAGGGAATCCAGCAGTTCCACCAGAAGTTCCCGGATCTGGTCGATCTCTCCCCGCAACCACAGGCGGGAATCGAGAGAAACCTGCTCATTGCGGCTTCGTCCCGTATGGATCTTGTCGGCCAGCGTGGTTTTTTCCTTCAGCTTGCGAATGACAAAGGTGTGGACGTCCTCATCGGTTTCCCCATCAGGATTCTCTTTCTTGACTTCTTCGAAAGCAGAAATCAGTTCCTTGCATTCTTCTGGCGTGAGGATACCGACCCTTTCAAGTGCTCGCGCAAAAGCCTGCGAGCCCTGAATATCGGCAGCCATCAGCCGTTTGTCAAAATGCAGAGATTCAGAGAATTTTTCAAAGACCGCTGACGGTCCCGATTCGAAACGTCCACCCCAGAGCTTCACTTATTTCTTGCCTTTTTTCTTTGCTGCTTTCTTCTTGCCTGCTTTTTCCAGCGAAGCACGTACCTGAATCGGCAGACCGATCAGATTGATGAATCCACGTGCATCCTTCTGGTCATATTCGGCGCCCATCGTAAAGCTGGCGATGTCCATCGAATAGAGCGAGTTCGGAGAAACGCGGGACAACGGATCAATCAGACCGCGTTGGAGGCGCAAGGTGACTTCACCGGTTACTGGCTCAGCTACCTTCTCAAACCATGCATCGAGTGCTTCGCGCAGTGGGGTGAACCAGAGACCGTTGTAGACCAGGTCTGCATAGTCCAGAGCCAGCTTCTGCTTGTAGTGGGAAGTTGCACGATCCAGCACCAGGGATTCCAGCTCTCGAAGTGCCGCAATGATGATGGTGCCGCCGGGAGTTTCATAACAGCCGCGGGACTTCATCCCCACAAAGCGGTTTTCCACCAGATCGATGCGGCCGATTCCATGCTCTGCACCAATTTTGTTCAGTGTCTCTACCAGCTTGACGGGAGAAAGAGCTTTTCCATCTACGCTGACGGGAACGCCTTTTTCGAAACCAACCTTTACCTGTGTACCTTTGGCGGGTGCTTCCCACGGATGCTTGGTGAGCATCCAGATACCATCAGTCGGAGCATTGGCCGGGCTTTCCAGTTCGCCGCCTTCATGAGAGATGTGCCACAGGTTGCGATCCCGGGAGTAGATCTTCTTGGTGCTGACGGAGATGGGTACGTTGTGCTTCTTTGCGTACTCAATGGCATCTTCACGGGAGATGATGTCCCATTCGCGCCAGGGAGCGATCACAGGCAGGTGGGGTGCCAGTGCTTTGTAGGTGAGCTCAAAGCGAACCTGATCATTTCCTTTTCCAGTGCAACCATGAGCCAGAGCATCGCAGCCAGTTTCCAGAGCCACTTCCACCTGACGCTTGGCCAGCAGAGGACGGGCAATGGAGGTTCCCAGCAGATACTTGTGCTCATAGACAGCGCCAGAGCGGATCATCGGCCACAGATACTGTGTGCAGAACTCCTCACGCATGTCGGCGACATAGCATTCCTTGGCGCCGGTCTTTTTTGCCTTGGCTTTCAGGCCAACCAACTCGTCCGGTCCCTGTCCGACATCGCCGCAGACAGCAATCACTTCACAGCCGTAGTTTTCTTTCAGCCACGGAATGATGATCGAAGTATCAAGGCCGCCTGAGTAGGCGAGCGCAACTTTCCTGGGATTCGCGTTCATATATATAAATTTGCCTCAGTTTGAACTATGCAGCCAGCAGCATCAGCAGAAGTGCTTTCTGGGCGTGCAGCCGGTTTTCTGCCTGATCGAAAATTCTGGACTGGCTGGATTCCATCACCTGGTCCGTCACTTCCTCATCACGCTTGGCGGGCAGACAGTGGAGAAAGATTGCTTCCGGCAATGCTCGGGACATCAGGGCATCATTGACCTGGAATGGCTTGAAGTCCGCCAGACGCTGGGGCACATCAGTCTGTTCTCCCATGGAAAACCAGACGTCCGTATAGATCACATGAGCGCCCGTGGCGGCATCAATGGGATCGTTCGAGACCTTCAGCTTGCCACCACCTTCAACGGCACAGGCGAGACCCTGGGTAATGATCTCCTGCCGGGGTTCATATCCGCGCGGAGTTGCTACATGGACTTCCATTCCCAGCCGGGATGCAGTCAGCATCAGGGAGTGGGCCACGTTGTAGCCATCGCCAATGTAGGCGACCTTCTTCCCACGCAGATCACCGAATACTTCTTTTATGGTCAGGACGTCGGCCAATGCCTGGCAGGGGTGGTAATCCTTGGAGAGAGCATTCACCACAGGGACACTGGAGTATTTAGCCAGATCGTCTACCGTGCGTTGTGAATAAGTACGGGCAACAATAACATTGCACCAGCGATCCAGATTGCGCGCCATGTCCTTTACCGGCTCACGTTCTCCGATGGGGCCTTCCACGAAAGTTGTGTGACCACCCATCTGTGTGAGTGCCAGCTCAAATGTAACGCGGGTCCGCAGGCTAGGCTTTTCGAACAGCATCGCTGCGGACTGACCCTTCAATGCTTCGGCATAGTTTGAACGGTTCTTCTTCACATCGATCGCAAGATCGAGCAACTGGTGCAATTCGGAAAGTGTCAGGTCCAGATCAGACCGAAGATCGCCGGCAGCCACTGGCGCAATCATGGCTGTATTTTTATTCACAACTATGAATAATTACACATCAAAGGGGTAGCGTCAACTCTGCATGTTGGGGAAAAACTTCCGGGACGAGGAAATTGATTATTGCACTATACTGACGTCTAAAGTGGATCACGAACAGGAATCGTCCAAAACCCGTCCGAAAGTTCGCATGGCTCCTTTTTCTGTGTATGAGGAGTTTCTTTTTTGGGGAATTATTGGGATCGGTGTTTATGTCGTGTATCTCTATTTTTCCGGTGCTGGTGCAATAAAAATTGTGGGGGTCGTTATTGGGGCAGTTTTCTGGGTCCCACTACATGCGCTCTTTGATTGGTTCTTTCACCCTCATCCTGATGACCTGAAAAAAGCGCAAGAAGAGGAGAAGAAGTATTATCTTCCCAATGTAAAGAAGGATGTTGAATGAATTTGGTTTTTTAGCAATGTTTTCTGAAGAGCTTACCCATCAGATGAGCTCTTCAAAAAATTCACTCCACCTGAGATCAGATCTCCATCACCACAGGCATGATCAGGGGCCGTCGTGATGTCTGCTTGTTCAGATACCGTTTCAGGTCTGCACGTACTTTATCCTGCACAACGCCCCAGTCAGAGCGCTCTTCCGCGCTGGATGCTTCCAGGGTTTTAAGAATGATCTGGCGAGCTTCCGCCATCAACTGTGCTGAGTCCTCCAGAGACATGAAGCCGCGGGACACAACTTCCGGGACGCCTTCCAGTTTTCCGGTGGTTTTGTTAATCGCAATGATGGGGACGACAAAGCCGTCTTCGGCCAGCGCCTTCCGGTCGCGGATCACGACATCACCCACGATGTCATCCAGAGAGCCGGAATCGATGCAGACGCGTCCCACCTGAACACGTTCTCCCCGCTTTGCTCCTTTGGAATCGATCTCCACCGTATCGCCTGTGTCGAGAATGAAGGTTCCTGCGAGTGAATCATTGTGCATCTGCTTCGCCATCTGGGCATGTTTCGCCAGTTGACGATATTCACCGTGGATGGGAATGAAGTATTTGGGTTTGACCAGATTCAGGATCAGGCGCAGTTCTTCTGAAGATCCATGCCCGGAAACATGAACGGGAGGATCGCCGGAACCGTAGATTACATCCGCTCCACGGCGGGCAAAGTGGTTCATCATCCGGTAAATTGCCTTTTCATTCCCAGGAATGATGCGGGAACTGAGTACGACTGTGTCGCCGGCCTTCACGCTCAGATGCTTGTGGTTATCCACCGCCACACGGGAGAGCGCAGACATCGGCTCACCCTGAGTTCCACTGACGATGCAGATGACCTTCTTCGGGTCGTAATCATTGATGTCCTGCGGCCGCAGCAGAATTCCATTGGGAACGTTGAGCAGGCCCAGGTCGTGTGATGTTTCTGTAGCCGAAATGATGCTGCGTCCGATCAATCCGACTTTCTTGCCATGTTCCTGTGCCAGATCCAGAATCTGCTGAAGGCGATGGATGGAGGAACTGAAGCAGGAAATGATCAGGCGACGTGGGGCACGGGCAATCAGATTATCGAGCCGGGGCCGCACGGCACGTTCTGAAGGAGTATATCCGGGTCGATCCACATTAGTGGAATCGCTCATCAGAAGCAGGACGCCCTTCTTGCCGTATTCCGCAAAGGTGTGGAGATCGAAAAGCTTGTTGTCAGTGGGGGTGGGGTCTACCTTGAAATCTCCGGTATGAATGATGACACCCAGCGGAGTTGTGATGGCAACTGCGACAGCACTCACGATGGAATGTGTCACATTGATAAATTCTACGGAAAAAGGACCCAGTTCAACCTTGTCACCGGGCTCAATTTCGTTCAGTGCCGTTGCTTCAATGCGATGTTCGTCCAGGCGCCGTTCCACCAGGGCTAAAGTAAAAGCGGTTCCATAAATCGGAATTTTTAGCTGGGTCAGCAGAAACGGGACACCACCGATATGGTCTTCATGGCCATGGGTCAGCAGCAGAGCTCTGACTTTATGCTTGTTTTCCTTTAGGTAGGCAAAATCCGGGGTAACAATATCGACACCCAGCAGTTCTGCATCGGGAAACATCATCCCGGCGTCGATCACGATGATATCGTCGCCATATTCCAGCGCCATCGAGTTCATCCCGAACTCGCCCAGACCTCCCAGAGGAAGGATTCGTAGTTTTTTATCGGCCATTGTTGAAAAGATAGAAAAACTCAGCGTAACATCCGGCGGATGGGGTGGTTGTGAAATCCGTAAGTTAATAGAGAATTATGTAAATTCACAGAATTGTCCCCACCTTTTACAGGAATAGTTTGGACTCGATCCCTTTTTTCTATATATTCTTGGCATAATTTCTTTATCAGGGTTCAGTGGCAATTGACTTGCTGAGAGCAAAGCGGATCAGTGTATCTGTATGAGGGAGTTGAAGGCTCAAATTGTCGGTGCTTTATTCGTCGTCATGACGGTAGCGGCCGTGCTTTGCGCTGTCATCAATTTCCAGCAGCAATCGAAATATCGTCTCCCTGATGATGGAGCCCTCTGGTCTGAACGCAAAGATGAGGGTGCCACCCGCATCGAAGCCATCTATGTAGATTCCAATAGTCCGGCTGCCAAAGCAGGGTTGCAAAAAGGTGACGAGCTGTTGCGGATTGCCCAGATGCCAGTGAACCAGGCTACAGACGTTCCACAGCTTCTGGTGGCAGTTGGCGCCTGGAACAAAGCTGAGTATCTTATTCGTCGCGGAGGCATTGAAGCCAAGGCAACTGTGGTCATTGCTGAACGAAAGATAGATTCTTCCCTTTATTATCAATATCTTGTTGGTGCAGCTTATCTGGCAATCGGTCTTTTCGTGTGGTTCCGCCGTGCCAGTGCGCCGATGGCATCGCACTTTTTCCTTCTGTGTTTTCTTTCGTTTGTATTGTCTGCGTTCCACTACACGGGCAAGCTGAATACTTTTGACAAGATCATTTATCTTGCAAATACTGCTGCCGGATTGCTGGCTCCTGCCGCCTTCCTGCATTTCTGCCTGTGTTTCCCTCATCCACCACGATGGTTAAGGCGCTGGTGGCAGCAGGCTCTGCTGTATCTCCCTGCTGCGGTTACCATGAGTCTGTTTCTGGGGGTGATGTTTGGGTTCCTGCAAACTGATCTGCCATTAACCGATGTCCGCTGGGTTCTCGATCGGCTCTGGATGTCGTTGTTGAGTATCACTTACCTTTCCGGTGCCGCGGTTTTGATGATTCGTCATCATAAGGCTCAGGACGTCATGCTGCGCCAGCAGTTGAAATGGCTGAGGAATGGAGCGATTCTCGGAGTCCTTCCCTTTACTGCTCTTTACGTTGTTCCGTATGTGATGGGTGCCATTCCGGGTCCCATGATGAAAATGGCGGTCCTGAGTCTGGGATTCATCCCGCTCACCTGGGCTTATGCCATCATCCGCTACCGTCTCATGGATGTGGACGTGATCTTCCAGCAGGGTTACGTCTATACGTTTGCGACTCTGGCCGTTCTGGGTGTGATCTATGGCCTGATTTTTGTCCTGGGCAATGTTGATGAGTTGAGCCCGTCAGCTGTGGTGATCCTGATTGTGATCGCTACTTTTGTCTTCCAGCCCATCCGCAACTATACACAGGAAATTCTGGACAAGTATGTCTTTTATAAAGACAGCTACAACTATCGGCTGACTCTGGTGGAGTTTGCACGGGAACTGAGTTCCGAGACAGACCAGGAAAGGATGCTGGGTTCTGTCGGAGACCGTCTGTTACAGACGCTTGCCGTTTCCCACGTAGGATTCTTTGTGGTGGATGAGCATGACGATAAGCTGAACCTTGCAATCACAAGAGGCAAACGACCCAATCCTCTTCCCATTGATCCTGATCTCTCCTTCCTGAAAAGAAGTGAAAGCCCGGATGACAAGCCTTATCTCTTCTTTGAGTCACTGAATCAAGGAGACGGGGCAGCAGGAGATCTGGGATATACCTACTACTTACCTTGTATCGTGCGTGGAAAGATTATTGCCTGGATTGGTGTGAGCCGAGCCATCAAGGGAGACTTCCTTTCCAGCGACGATTTGGAACTCCTGGAAACTCTCTCCGGGTACGTTGGAATTGCAATTGAGAACTCCCGTCTTTATCGTTCCCTGAAACTGAAAGTTTCCGAGTATGAGCGTCTGAAGGAGTTCAGCGAGAACATCGTGGAATCCATCAATGTGGGGATTCTGGCTGCAGACCTGAATGGACGGGTGGAGAGCTGGAATTCGCGGATGGAAGATATTACCGGGGTTCCCCGCAGTGAGGCTGTCGGCAAGCCACTTCAAATGCTACTTCCCATGGATGTGACGTCACGGTTGAGTTCGGTAAATGGTGAGAATGGTATTCACCATATCGATAAGGTGCGGTTCAGTTCCTGGGCAGGAAGTCCAACTCCTCGAGAAGCAACTCTGAATATCGCCATTGCTCCGTTGGTATCCAAGGACGATGAAAAAATCGGCCGACTGATTATCTTTGACGACATTACGGACAGAAGTGAGCTGGAACGCCGTCTTGTCCAGGCTGACAAACTCAGTTCTATCGGCTTGCTGGCTGCGGGTGTTGCTCATGAAGTAAATACTCCACTGGCGGTTATCTCTACATATGCCCAGATTCTGGCGAAGCAGGTAAATGGCGATCAGCAGCAATCGGTCATGCTGGAAAAGATTGCGAAACAGACTTTCCGGGCCAGTGAGATCGTCAACTCCCTGCTGAACTTCTCCCGTACTTCGCCCACGGAACTGGCGAATGTGGATCTTTCCCGCACGATTCATGAAGTGCTGTCTCTGATCGAGCATCAGTTACAGAAGAGTAATATCCAGCTTCAGGTGGAAGTCCCCGTATCGCTGCCTGCAATTCGGGGAAACACAGGCAAATTGCAGCAGGTGTTCCTGAATCTATTTCTGAATGCCCGTGATGCCATGGAAGGCAACGGCCAACTCCGAATTCATGCATGGGCGGACGGTAACTTCAACTGGATCGATATTGAAGATACAGGCAAGGGAATTCCATCCGAAAACCTTCAACGGATCTTTGATCCATTCTTCACCACTAAAGCAGCAAAAAAAGGGACAGGTCTCGGTCTGTCCATTACCTACGGCATTGTGCAGGAACATAGCGGTACGATTGAAGTGGAGAGTCGGCCAGAGCAGGGGACCCGATTCCGGCTGTCATTCCCTCTGGCTCATAAGCCGGTTTCTGTGCCGACGCAAACTGCTGTGAATGCCTGATATTCAAAAACTGGAAATTACCCCACAACACCCTGGCCGGATTCTCGTCATTGATGACGAAGAAGACATTCGTGAAAGTCTGGAAACCATCCTGACGCTCGAAGGGTTTTCTGTCGATCTGGCCTTTAATGCGGCCGATGGTCTTCGCAAGCTGGAATCAGCTGCCTATGATCTGGTTTTGCTGGATCTGATGATGCCGGATAAATCAGGACTTGAACTGATCCCGGAGATCCGGCAGAAGGGGATTGACACACCTATCTTCCTTATCACCGCGTATGGATCGATAGAGGTGGCCGTCAAGGCTCTCAAGGTGGGAGCAAATGACTATTTCTCCAAGCCCTGGGATAACGAAAAGCTGATCATCGAGATTACCCGCATGATTGCTGCCTCCAGGCTGGCACAGGAAAATCAGCAGCTCAAGCGGGCATTTAAGCAGCGGTACAACTTTCGGAACATTATCGGTAAAAGTGACCGGATGCTGAAGGTTCTGGATCTGGTAGGTCAGGTAGCCAGCAGCAAGTCTACAATTCTCATCAATGGGGAAACCGGAACAGGTAAGGAAGTTATCGCCAAGGCGATTCATGCAAATTCTCCACGGCTTGATTATCCGTTTGTGGCCGTCAACTCCAGTTCACTGCCTCCGGATCTGCTGGAATCTACGCTGTTCGGTCATGTGAAGGGAGCATTTACTGGCGCGGTAGCAACGCGAAAAGGATATTTCGAAACTGCAAATAATGGAACGATCTTCTTTGATGAAATCGGAACCATTCCCACTGAGATGCAGGCAAAGCTCCTGAGAGTCATTCAGGAGAAAGAGTTCATGCCGCTGGGGTCTACAGACGTGATCAAAGTAGATGTGAGGATTCTTGCAGCCACCAACTCTGATCTTCGAAAAATGGTGGAGGAAGGGAAGTTCCGTGAGGACCTCTACTATCGGTTGAATGTGATTCCCATCACGCTTCCACCTTTGCGGGAAAGAAAAGAGGATATTCCTCTCTTAATCGATCATTTCTTCAACGTCTACAGCCGGGAAAATGAAAAATTCCTGAATGAAAACAGGAACAGTCAGATTCAGTTTGATCCGGAAGCACTGTCCGTGCTGATGGAATATAACTGGCCGGGTAATGTCCGGGAACTGGAAAATCTGGTTGAGCGTGCCGTGGTTCTTGCCGAAACTTCTTCTGTCGGAACTGATGTTTTGCCCGAGCATATTCTTCATGCGGGTGGGCTGAGAATCCGGCGGGATGAACAGGGCGAAGTAGCAGCAGATGCCAGTTTGTTTGAACTAGTGGCAGATTTTGAACGGCGCAAGATCATGGAAGTTCTGGAAAAGTGTTCCTGGAGCCAGACTGAGACATCGGAGATTCTTCGGATTCCACTTTCCACCCTGAACCAGAAGATCAAGCGTCTTCAGATCGAAATCAAGAAGCGCATCAATTAACAGAATTTTAACTTTGAAAAGGCTTCTCATTCTCTGTAAATGAGAAGCCTTTTTCTTTTTATTGGTAAATATTTATCCCTGAATGTGATAAATATATCCGCTATGAGTTTTGTGAAATGGGTCACTTTGTCGGTGTGCCTGACCACAGCGTTAACGGCACAAGACTATCGCGGAAAGATTCGGGGAACAGTTACAGATTCTTCAAAGGCAGTGATAACAGGAGCCTCAGTTGTTCTGTCCAATAACAACACTGGTGTTCAGATCAATCGCCAATCCAATGATTCTGGTGTATATCTTTTTGATCTGATCAATCCCGGAACCTATACATTAAGTATTGAATTTTCAGGATTCAAGAAGTATATCCAGGAGAATATTCTGCTGGAAGCGCGAGGCGATATCACAATTGACGGAATCCTCTCTCCGGGTTCCACACAGGAAGCCATTACAGTGGTTGATTCTCCTGTAGCTGTCAATTTCAATA
The DNA here is from genome assembly GCA_037190045.1 of Bryobacteraceae bacterium. Classification (GTDB taxonomy): domain Bacteria; phylum Acidobacteriota; class Terriglobia; order Bryobacterales; family Bryobacteraceae; genus JAPKYZ01. The sequence continues at coordinate 286,046 of JBBCIQ010000006.1, forward strand.
ATCCAAATGTGCAGCTGACGATTGATACCAAGCTGACCAATGAACTTCCGCGTTTTGACCGGAACCCGTTCAAGCTGGGGCTTCTTGCTCCTTATGCCGTGAACAGCCGCACGGAGATGAATCCTTATAACTCCTGGGCTGCGAATTCCGTGGAACTGGGTGGCGGGACAAATCTGAAGAATGATCTTCTGGTGGACGGCTCACCCATTGGCATCGGCCATAAGGCAACCTATACGCCTCCACAGGATTCCGTGCAGGAAGTGAACATCCAGCAAAACTCTGTCGATGCGGAAAGCGGCCATTCAGCGGGTGGTGCCATCAGTATGACCATGAAATCCGGTACGAATGACTGGCATGGAAATGCATGGTATCTCGGAAGAAATCCTGCCTTGAATGCAGTGACGGATCGGACTGTGAACAGTGTTTCACTGGCTCGCAATAATATGTTTGGTGGATCACTCGGAAATCCGATTGTGAAGAACAAGCTGTTCAACTTCGCGATCTATGAAGGGTGGAAACAGACGAATCCAATTAACTATTTCCGGACTCTTCCGACTGCTCTCGAACGCCAGGGGGATTTTTCGCAATCCATGAATGTGGCTGGTGGGGTGCGTACGATCTATGATCCTTACTCAACAGTAATCGATCCGGCGACGAATGCGGTCACACGTACTCCGTTTGCTGGAAACCGGATTCCGGTGGGACGTATGGATCCGACGTCCCTGAAGCTTCTGGATCAGCTATGGCAGCCGAACAGTCCCGGAGACAATATCACGGGTCTGAATAATTTCCGTACGGTTCTGAGCAACAAAACAGACTACTGGAACTTCTCGGATCGTGTGGACTACATCATTAACGATCAGTGGCGTGTTTCCGGTCGCTATTCACAGCTGCATACCACCACGACATCGAATGATCCGACGCCCAATAACTCACTTCTGTATATTGTCCAGAACCCTTCTGCGCGTCATGCCCGATCTGTTGTCGGTGATGCGGTGTGGACAGCAAGTCCGACGACGGTCATCAATATCCATGGTGATTATCACTCGCTGGTGGATGATTTTGATTCTCCTCGTGACTACTTTCCCAGTTCGCGCCTGTCTGAATACTGGGGGAATAACCAGTGGTACAACGGATTCCTCCGGACGGATGATCTTCCATCCTATTTCCCGGGAATCCAGGTAGGTGGATCAGGATTCGGCATGGGTGGAACCTACTGGTATCAACACCCCAATGGATACAGCTTCAGTGCAAAGATTTCCCAGGTGAGAGGAAATCATTACTGGAAGGCGGGAGTGGATTATCGCCAGTCTGGTGGTGTATCACTGGTCACACAGAACACCAATTTCAATTTCACTCAGGCACTGACAGCGAACACATTCAACAACCCGAATACGCAGTTGGTGGGCCATGAGTATGCAAGCTTCCTGCTGGGTGCTCTGGATAACAACAGCCGGGCAATTGTGAAGCCGGTGAAGAACCCAAGAAACCGCTTCTGGGGATTCTTTATTCAGGATGACTGGAAGGTCACTCGCGACCTGACGCTCACCTTTGGATTGCGTTATGAGGTGGATACTCCATGGCATGATCCGGACTACAACTCTTCCCGGTTCCTTGAACTTGGCCATCCCAATCAGCCGATGCAGGCCAATCCGCCACAGGTGCCTGCTGCTGTACAGCCCTATCTCCAGCAGCCATGGATTTACAACGGCGCCTGGTACTTTACGGACAAAGACAATCCATACAGCTGGAAAACTCCGATGAATAACTTCATGCCACGAGTAGGACTGGCATGGCGTCTCAATGACAAGACCTCCGTTCGATTCGGTTATTCCCGCTTCCTGTCTCCTGCCAGTCAGGTATTCATCAACCCTCCGGTGTCAGGATTTGAGGCACTTAATTTCCTCGAACCCTCATTGCCTGGATTCGATGCAAACCAGCCGGTACAGGGTCTGTTACAGGGAGTTCCGCAGGCATCACTGACTGATCCTTTCCCGGCTGGACAGAATCCTCTGATTGCACCGCGTGGTAAGGGATTTGGACCTTACCTTGGTGTGGGTGGTCCTGATGTGATGTTCTTCTATCAGAACGCGCGCAGGCCTATCAATGATCGCTTGTCTCTGTCCATCCAGCGCCAGTTGCCCGCACAAATTCTGCTGGATGTGACTGCATTTGTGAACTTCGGTTCGCAGTTGCCAAGAACCCGTAACCTGAATATGCGCGATCCGGAGATCGATTACACGTATAAAACGGCACTACAGCAGAATGTCGCAAATCCGTTTTATCAGTACCTGACTCCGGATGTATTCCCTGGACCTTCACGGAATCAGCCCACAGTGTCCATTGGTTCCCTGATCAAACCCTATCCTCACTATGGTGGAATTTATCAGGTGGGTACCCCAGGATTCAGAGAGCGTTATCAGTCCCTGACCCTGCAACTTCGCCGTCCATTTGCGAATGGCTTCAACATGATGTTTGGCTATTCATGGATTCGCGAACGGTCTGATGGCTATTTCAATGATCCGGACAACTATTATGACAATGCCCGCTTTATTGAAAGTCCCAATCCAAGGCATCGAATCAGCACAGCCGGAACTTATGAACTCCCATTTGGAAAGGGTCGTCGATTCATGTCCAATGCCAACTGGCTGGCGGATGGTGTACTGGGCGGATGGCAGGTGATCGGTGTTCTCTACTGGAACTCGGGGCAGTATCTGCAGTTTGGTGGAATGAATGCCAATGGGAATCCTGTCATCGATAATCCGACACCGGATAAATGGTTCGACACATCAGTGTTCAGTGTCCTGACACCATTTACTCCACGCATGAATCCCATCAGCTACAGTGGCCTGACCGGGCCGAGTGTCTGGCAGGCAGATGCAACAGTATCCAAAATCTTCAATATCACGGAGCGCTGGAAGACAGAACTGAAGATGGCTGCTTACAACGCAACCAATCGGCTGAATCGTGCTGATCCGGATACAGGGGTGACCAGTGCAAATTTTGGTCGCACATTGCGTCAGCGTGGCAACTACTTCGGAAGACAGGTGGAAATTGGCCTGAAGATTATCTTCTAGGAAAATTTGTCTGACCATCATGAAGAAGGCCAGTACTTCGGTACCGGCCTTCTCTTTTTCTGTGGTTGATCTTCTAACGATTGACAGCTGCCTGCTGTATCTTTTGTACAGCGGCTTTAAACGAAGGTTTTGTTTCCAGAAGAATTTCCAACGTCTCACGCTTCGCATCAGTATTCAGGAGTTCATACATGCGTGAATAGATGATCTCCCGTACTTCAGGAAGCAGAGCATCAAAAGCCTCTGAGTAAATCAGCCAGCTGCATGGATACTTCAGCATTCGGGTATTCAGATCAAATTGACGCACTGAGCGCCCTTTGGAATCAAAGGGACCTAGTTTCTGGAACTCTTCAACAAAAGAAGCAGTACCGGTAATCTTTCCCTTAAGTTCATACTCATCCTGGAACAGTAACGCCTGCACCAGAGCTTCTGTCACTGTATTGACCCGTCGTTTTGTGGATTCTGTCCATTGACCAGGTTTGAGCTCAAACATTTCAGCCACTGCAGCATTTTGTTCCAGTGCTGTACGAGATCCAATATTGGCACGAGTAATCAGATTATGGACCTGCACCTGATGCTGCAACGCCATCAGTGCAACGATATCTGAATGCGGAGTGAGATACCGATTGGTATTCACCAGTTTGTCGAGGTCCGTAATGTTAGATGTGCGGGAAAGATCAGCTTCCTCCGGGATTCCCCGTAGCAGGAAGTTTCCCATGTGGACATCATTCTCAATGACCCCGGAAACATACCATCCCCCCCAGCGATGTTTCATGGGTGCGGTGTCGTCGCCAAAGAATCCGCCACCGTGCTTGAAGTCCGGATATCCGTTGGGAAGTGTCCAGACTGAACGAAGCAGCAGTCCGGGGACATCAAAGGTTTTCTGGGACTGATGACATTGCAGGCAGTCATCCCGCTTGGAGAAAACTGGTTTAGCTGTCGGCTCCTGCTCGATAACGTAAAAGATTGATCCCTTATCCGGATCCACTGATGCAATCTCGATCAGGTCGCCGCCCGCCACGTACCCAACATAGACATCATCATTGAAGTAGATAGCTCGTGGTGCCTGCGGATGAATTCGATGAAGCTGCAAGCTAGTTTTTGAGAATACAAGCCCCTGTGAAGACTCCGGGATTTTCAGAGCCTTGAGGATGGCAGGGAGATATCCCAGTTCCTGATGAAAAGCAAACTTCTCCTCACCTTTCTGGATTTTTTCATGAAGAATACTGACCGGATCTTTAGGCTCAGAGGTTCCTGGAGGCTCAGCGAATAGCGCTGCGCCGATGAGAAATACTGCGAAGACGGGGCGCATCATAATCTCAACTGCGAAGGTTCCACGGGGTGCCACGGCCATGTTTCTCTTCGTTCCGGGGCCATTCATCTACCCGATCACTCGCTTTAATATACAGTGTATCGATTTTTAGATACCTGAACACTATCTATATGAGAGTCTCCGAATCACATATGAATGGAATATGGAGAGAATCACCTGTAACCGGACTCTCCGAATTGAGAGATCTGCAACCTGTCCTTTCATGACATACAGAACTCATCTCCTGTTGAACTGAATCGAAGGATGACTAGCCTATGGCATTCAGAGAAAACCGGAGGAGTGAAATCAGAGAACGACGGTCATAGAATAGGTGTGGCCTGATGCGAGTTTTCATTCTCACGATTACGATAGCGACCACGGTGTGCGGAGTTGAATTCAACCGTGATATCCGTCCTATTTTGTCAGATCGCTGTTATGCCTGTCATGGCCCGGACAACGGGACACGCAAGGGCAATTTCCGTATCGACAAAAGTCCAGGAGAAGAAGGCCTGAAAAAAGCGTTGACCCGTATAGTCTCTTCCAATAAGGCTCTCCGCATGCCTCCTGCATATATGGGGCATCAAGCATTGAAGCCGGAAGAAGTGGACTTGATCCGCAAGTGGATAGAGAGCGGAGCAAAGTATCAGCAGCACTGGAGCTTTATCCCGCCGGAGCGTGGAAATGTTCCTGCTGGAATCCATCCCGTGGACTATTTCGTTCGCAATCGACTGGATCGGGAAAGCCTTCGTCAAAATCCAAAAGCTTCACCAGAAGCACTGATTCGGCGCCTGCATCTGGATCTCACGGGTTTGCCACCTTCCCTCAAGGATCTGGCATCCGGCGAAACTTACCAGCAAAGAGTGGATCGGCTGTTATCCAGCCGTCCTTATGCAGAACGAATGGCTGTCCGCTGGCTGGAAGCTGCCCGCTATGCCGATACCAATGGGTATCAAACCGATGGCATTCGCGATATGTGGCGCTGGCGGGATTGGGTTCTGAATGCTTTCGTACAAAACATGCCGTTTGACAAGTTCACGATTGAACAACTGGCTGGCGATCTATTGCCAAATCCATCCAGGGACCAGCTTGTCGCTACAGGATTTCACCGCAACCATCGAACAACAGCAGAAGGCGGAATCATTGATGAAGAGTTTCGTGTAGAGTATGTTGCAGATCGCGCGGAAACTACAGCGACAGTCTGGATGGGCCTGACCGCTGGTTGCGCGCGCTGCCACGATCACAAGTACGATCCGATTCTGCAGAAAGACTTTTATTCTCTGTTTGCCTTCTTTAATCAGGTTCCCGAGCGTGGCTTTGTTCATAACTTCGGAAATGAAGAGCCATATATCAAGGCGCCAACACAGGAAATGCAATTGAAGCTGGATGAGCTTGGTTTGTTGCTGGCGCGGTCTCGCACAAAGTGGGAAAAGAAAGATACAAAGCTTCAGAAGTTATACGAAAAATTCCAGCCGGCAAGTGACTGGCTTCCTGCCGACGAACTGGTCTTCCGTCATACAGGTGGTGAATTCACAGGAGAAGACGGAGCCGTAGCGGGGTATGAACAGACAAAGCTGACTTATACAGATCCATTTACTTTTCAGGCTCGCATCGATACTCAGGAAAGGGATGGAGCGATTCTCTCCAAAGGTCAAGACTACTGGGAAGGGACTGGCCACAGTCTTCATCTGGTGGATGGAAAGATCCGTCTGCATGTCATCATGCGCTGGACAGATCTCGGTTTGCGTCTGGAGACAGCTAAGCCGATCACTCCGGGTGAGCATTTCATTCAGGTCACCTATGACGGCTATCGAAAACCATCCGGATTTCATATCTTTGTCGATGGAGTGGAACAGGAACTGACTGTTCTCTTCAATGAACTCTGCTGGCCGATTGAGACGAAAGAGCCGTTCCGTATTGGTTCCGGTGGAGGGAAGCGATTCAAGGGAACCATTCGCGATGTTGCGGTATGGAAACGTGCTCTGACTCGGGATGAAGTAATGGCGGTGGCTGGAAAAGATGATCAGGCTCGACAGAGACTTGCCTATCTTGAGGCCAACCCTCCGCAAGAGTATGCTGCATTCCGGACTGTGCGTGCGGACTGGCAGAAGCACTATGAGTCCATTCCAACAGTCATGATCATGAAAGATGATCCCGGAATCAGGAAGTCTTTCCTTCTGGTGCGGGGCGCTTACGATCAGCATGGAGAGGAAGTGAATGCTGCTGTTCCTTCTGCTTTGCCGCAACTTTCTGAGGATCTGCCCAAAAATCGACTGGGGCTCGCCAGGTGGCTGATGGATCGCAAAAACCCATTGACGGCGCGTGTCACTGTGAATCGCTTCTGGCAGATGATCTTTGGCACCGGATTGATCAAGACGGTTGAGGATTTCGGCAGCCAGGGTGAATGGCCCATTCATCAGGATCTTCTGGACTGGCTGGCCGTTGAGTTTATGGAATCCGGGTGGGATGTCAAACATCTGATGCGTCTCATTGTTACCAGCGAGACATATCAGGTGAGTGCAAATGCCACACCTGAGCTGCTCAATCGCGATCCGGAAAATCGTTTTCTTGCCCGTGCAACACGGCTTCGGCTTTCCTCAGAAGAGATCCGGGATCAGGCACTGGCTGCCAGTGGACTGCTGGTGCAGAAGTTTGGCGGTCCCAGTGTAAAGCCCTATCAGCCACCCGGTTTATGGAATGAGCTGGCAGGTGGAAAGGACTATGAACCAGATACCGGTGAGGGCTTGTATCGACGCAGTCTCTATACATACTGGCGCAGGACGATCCAGCCTCCTGCCATGATTACCTTTGATTCACCAACTCGGGAAACTTGTTCTGTGAGGGAAAACCGCACCAATACACCATTGCAGGCATTGAACCTCATGAATGATCAGACTTACGTCGAAGCTGCACATGAACTGGGAAAGCGGATGGAAGCATCACAAAATCCTGTGGAGTATGGAATGAAGGCAATCCTGGCACGGAATCCCACTCCTGAAGAAGTTCAACTACTGACGGATGCTTATCACAGGCTGGGAAAGTGGGAGCACGTGGCTAGCATCATTCTCAATCTGGATGAGGCGGTAACAAAACCATGATTTCGCGTCGTTCTTTCCTGGGATCTTCCGCCATCGGAATGCTGGGCCGTTCAGCAATGGCTGAAATGCTGGAAAGGCTTCCTCACTTTGCACCAACGGCAAAGCGGGTGATCTATCTTTTTCAGTCCGGTGGCCCCAGTCAGATTGAACTGTTCGATCCGAAACCTCTGCTCACGAAGATGTACAAGCAGAACCTTCCGGAATCCGTACGCAAGGGGCAGCGACTGACAACGATGTCTGCCTCGCAGTCCAGCTTCCCGATTGTTCCTTCGAAGTTCCAGTTTGCGCAGCATGGACAGTCCGGGGCATGGATGAGTGATCTCATTCCACACACCGCTAAGATTGCCGATGATCTCTGCTTCATCAAATCGATGCACACAGACCAGATCAATCATGATCCGGCGGTGACGTTCTTCCAGACCGGATTCCAGATTGCCGGACGTCCGTCCATCGGTTCCTGGGTCAGCTATGGCTTGGGAAGCGAGAACGAGAATCTTCCTTCGTTTATCGTCCTGATCTCTCCAGGACAGGGAGGAACAGGACAGCCTCTTTATGACCGTTTGTGGGGTGCCGGATTCTTGCCTTCCAAGTATCAGGGCGTGAAGTTCCGTAGTGTGGGCGATCCTGTGCTGTGGTTGTCGAACCCACAGAATTTTTCCCGTGATGATCGACGAGCCTATCTGGATACGGCAGCAGCCATAAACCGGCTGAAGCTGGAGGAAACAGGGGATCCGGAGATTGAAACCCGTATCTCCCAGTATGAGATGGCGTTCCGGATGCAGGCTTCCGTTCCTGAACTGACGGATCTGAAGGGAGAGCCGGATTCCACGTTTAATCTCTATGGGGAAGATGCGCGCAAGCCGGGAACATTTGCTGCCAACTGCCTGTTGGCACGACGGCTTGCCGAGCGGGGAGTCCGCTTTATCCAGCTGTTCCATCGCGACTGGGATCATCATGGAGGATTGCCGGAAGGGCTGCCGAAACGATGTAAAGAGACGGATCAGCCAGCCGCGGCGCTGATCACTGATCTGAAGCAACGGGGATTACTGGATGACACTCTTGTGGTCTGGGGAGGGGAATTTGGTCGAACTGTCTATTGCCAGGGACGTCTCACTGATACGGACTATGGGCGCGATCATCATCCGCGCTGTTTCACCATCTGGATGGCCGGGGGAGGAATCAAGCCCGGAATGACACTTGGGGCGACGGATGACTTCTCCTACAACATTACGGAAGATCCAGTGGATATCCATGATCTGCATGCCACCATTCTCAAATGCCTGGGTGTAGATCATACGAAACTTACATACAAGTATCAGGGAAGGCACTTCCGGTTAACCGATGTTCACGGCAAGGTGGTAAAAAAAGTGCTGAAGTCAGCGTAAGCGACTTCGCTGACTTCAGCATCCACATCCACAAGGAGGATAGCGGAGTGTGGAACTACTTCTTTCGCTTTGCTACACCCAGCGCAATCAGTCCGGCTGCTGCCAGAGCGTATGTGGAAGGCTCCGGAACTTCAGCAGGGTCATCACCGGGGAGGGTTCCTGCAAACTGTCCGCCCTTGAAGCTGGTTCCCCCATTCCCGGCTTTCAGGTGCTTTGCTATCAGTGTTCCTTTGATATCACCGTTCTCAAAGTTCACTGTGGCGTGGGGTGCCAGGATTGTTCCGGGAACACCCACACCATTCAGATTCAGCGTTGTGGCATCCACAAAGTTGAACAGCACATTTGCATAGTTGCTCAATCCGTTGAAGCCCATGCTGGTCAATCCTGCAACATCTCCGTAGACATTGAAGAGAACAGTAGATCCGGTGGGAACCACGATGTTCATATAGTTAGCCTGATCCAGTAAGGCTGCATCCAGGTGGAAGACATTCAGATCATTCTCGCTGCCATTCAGAATGTAACCACCGTACTGATAGTTAGCTGTGCCTGTCTGGGCAAGCTCTCCCCACTTTTCAGAAGACTTTGTCAGGCTCATGGCTTCACTGTTGAAGTCCACAATACTGTTGATTCCTGTGTAACCGACATTGCTGGTGACGGTGCCGTGAGGAGCACTAAAGCTGTAGATGGCTGCTGCGCCTCCAGAGATGCCACTTCCGTTTGAGATCTGCCCGTTGCCGAAGCTTAGGGCTCCGCCGACGACGACATCATAGCGTCCGCTATCCGGACTCAGTTTTGTTCCAACATTCAGTTGGGAGAGTGATGCGCTACCACCAGTAGCGATTCCACCTGCAATCTCTGATCCACGCACAGTTGCGGTATCAAAGATGAAGACGGAGTAAGATCCTGCTGCTCCTAGCGGAGATGCTGTTGCCGCTCCGGCAAATGCTGTCAGCATCAGAGCTGTCGTCAGGATGGGTTGGAGTTTCATTTGTTTCCTTTTCTCTATACCCATTGTGATACTGTAAGCCATTGAAAATAATCACCGAAGGGTACCTTTTAGTCCTACCCACAAGCCGGTGGTGTACTACAGGGATAAGGGGGTACTCCCATACCATCCATAGAAAAACCCGCTACTCATTTTGAGAAGCGGGTCGATATTTTTCTTTTATTTGCTTGTGTTTAGGTGATAGGTGGAAAGTACTATTGAAGGTCTGCAAATGAGTCGCAGGCAGAGACTTTGCCGGTGCTCAGGCCTCGTTTAAACCACTCCACACGCTGGGCGGAAGATCCATGGGTGAAGGATTCCGGGGAGACCGTTCGGCCCGCCATACGCTGGATGCGATCATCACCAATCGCCGCCGCTGCCCGTAATCCTGCCTCGACATCGCCTTCTTCCAGAATGTTTCGCTGGCTGGTGGAATGACCCCAGATTCCAGCCAGACAGTCCGCCTGCAATTCCAGCCGAACCGACAGCTGATTTGCGGCTTGCGGATTCCGTTGCTGCAACTGACGGACTTTGGATTCGATTCCTAAACGGCGCTGAACATGGTGGCCGATCTCGTGTGCCAGCACATAGGCCTGGGCAAATTCTCCGGCTGCGCCGAAGCGATTGGCCAGCTCGTCATAAAAGCTGAGATCGATATAGACTTTTTCGTCGCCGGGACAATAGAAGGGACCGGAAGCAGACTCAGCAGAGCCACAGGCGGATTGGACAGCATCGCGGAACAGAACCAGCTTTGCGCGCTGATATTGCTGGCCCATCTGGGGAAAGATCTGTTGCCAGGTATTCTGGGCGTCATCCAGGACAAAGGAAACAAACTCCACGCGTTTTTCTTCTTCCGGGCTGGAAGATACGGGGCCACTCTCAGACTGTTCCACGCCAACGGGGGAACCACCGCCCCCACCCAGGAACATGGAAACAAAGTCCTGCTTGAAGATCACACTTAATACAAAGAGGAGAAGCATCCCCCCGAGGCCCAGGCGCATACCGCCCCCGCCGCCTCCGCGAAAACCTCCGGAACCACGACGATCTTCAATATCACCGCTTCTTCCACCGGGTGTCCATCGCATCAGGGATACTCCTCCTCATCAATCACGGACCTCTGTCGGGCCCTGTTTATGATTGTAGTTTTTTGTAGTTAGCCAGGCAGCGCTCGGCTGTTTCCAGCTCGGAGTACTGGCTGCCTTCCTGCTCAATCAGATAATGCTCAATGCCATTCTTTTCGGCAGCGGCGAAGATCTCTTTCCAGGGGGCTGATCCTTCACCGAACACGGCCTTGTAGCCGATGGCTGGGTCAGATGACCAGTCCTTCAAGTGCATGCTGGTGATGCGGCCGGGGTTCTTGTTGATCCAGGCCACAGGATCGGAACCGGAGTGGACGCAGGTGCCGATATCCAGCTGCAGCACCACGGATTTGTCTGTATTGTCGGCCAGCACTTCAATCGGCTTGATGCCGTCAATGGCATCGAACTCTGTCTTGTGGTTGTGGAAACCAACGCGCATGCCTTCAGCCTTCAGCTTTTCGGACGCCTTGTTCAGGTTGTCGGCGACGGTCTTCCAGCCGGCGAGTCCTTCCACCTTGCCAGCGCTGGACATCACGATCAGCTTGCTGCCCAGTGCCTTGTTGAGAGCAATGGCGCGCTCAAATTTTGCCTCATCGGCAAAGATGGCGGAACCGGTATGGGTGGAGAATGCTTCCACATGCAGTTCATCCAGCAGGCTCTTGATCTCCTTTGCCTGATCATCAGTCCACTCGACGTAGGAACCGAAGAATTCGACACCGGGGTAGCCCATTTTTGCCACTGCACGGATGGTCGCCAGCGGATCTTTCTTGAACTCTTCACGAACGGAGTAAAGCTCCAGCCCGACTTTGCCTTTTGCGGTGGAAGTGGAGCCGGAGGATGCAGACTTTTCAGATCCGCCCGGTCCGCACGCTGCCAATGCAACGGTGGATGCCAGGAACGAACGGCGGGAGAGTGCGTGCCAGTTTGTATGGGACATATCCACGCCAACGTATCATAACGATGGCGTGGACGGGGAGAGCGGGAAGGGAACTACTGCTTTTTCGGTTCGAAGAAGGAACGTTCTTCCTGATTTTTGGGGTCATCAGACAACTCATGATCGCGCCACAACCAGCGCATCATGTCCGGAATGACGAGTCCGCCATGCTTCTGGCTGTGCCGTCCAATGCCGAACTGGTAGTTCAGGTCATAGCCTTTGGCGGTCATCGCCTTGACCAGACGGACATTCTGATAGAACCAGTCCCAGTCTTGTCGATATTGTCCGTCACGGCGTACTCCGCGGTTGTCGTTCCGTCCGTCCTGGATGTAGACACGCAGCGGCTTCTTCTCTGATTTCGCAACGATGTCGGGATATTCATGTCCTCCCCGGATGTTGGTGAAGCTGCCAATGAGGCTGAGAACCTTGCGGAACTCGTTGGGGCGATGCCATGCCACCGTAAATGCAGCAATGGCGCCGGAACTGGCCCCGCCGATGCCACGGTGTTCCGGGTCCTTGGAGATGTTGTACTCCTTGTTGAGAGCAGGCAACAGTTCATCCACAATGACGCGGGCATACTTGTCGTCGAGCGCGTTGTACTCCTGTGGACGATTAGTGTTGCGGTCGCCCCAGTCTTTGGGATTCGGTTCCGGCTGTTCCGGAGTACGTCCGGGGTTGATGAAGACTCCCAGCATCACAGGAATCTCGCGGCGATAGATCAGGTTGTCCATCACGTTCTGCACGCGCATGTCGCCTTCCGGATTCTTGAATGCCTGCCCGTCATTGAAGATCATCAGGTGGGCGGGCTTCTTCGGATCATACTGTGCGGGGACATAGACCCAGTAGGTGTGCGAAGTGCCGGGATACGCCTGGCTGGGAAGGGAGAACGGACCTTTGATGGTGCCTTTGGGAACGCCTTCCTGTTCAAACGCGTCGGGGTTGAGTTTGTAGTGCTTGTCAGGATTCGGTTCCTGCGGCTGGGGCTGCGCAAACACGAGGCAACCAGCGACTAGTGAGAAAATGAGTGCTCTTTTCATACTCCGAGGGCCAAGGTATCACAAGGGGAGGGATCGGATGGATTTCGCTTCGTCTGATGATCAAAAAAGGAGGCTTTACAGAAGCGGGTTAGTCGTCGTCGCTGATGATGTATATGGTGGTTTCTTCTGCGACGTAATGTCTCTCTTTTGTTAAGAAGCGCCAGTGTTCATCCTTACTTCTATCTGGAAAAATATGAAGTACATAATCCGGGGATAATTTGATTTCCAATCGGAGGGCGTCTAATAAAGAGATAGAAATGACTTTGAAATGATCTGTTCTGTTGAAAATCCTCTTTTCGGAGGAATCCTGGTCAAGCAAAAGATCTTGGAAGATTTTCTGTTGCAGACTATCAAACAAAGAAGGCATTTCTTCCGGATATGTCCCATCGGGCGCATAGCTTCGGTCTGAATATCCAGTGAGCAGTTTTGCATTCTGGCTCAGGCTCCAGGGAGACTGAACATGCAATGAATAGTGAGTATCAATCCCTTCTTTTCCAGTAATAGAAACTGATGGAAAGTATGGGCCAAATTTAAACAAGCGCATGTCAGCGGCTCCAGAGACGATGGTCATCTGTTGCCCGGTGAGTTTTGAAAAAAGCAGATTGAGCTGTTCAGAAATTTGCGTTTGGCTGAGTTCTTCGATAGGCATTTTATTTTGTGAATGACAGTGTATTCTTTAGGGAATTGATTTTAGTTTAAAGGTCTTGTGGGCCGAGCTTGCAGTGCTTATCGGGGGCCTGGGCTGTGCAAATATAAGGCAGCCATAAAGAAAAATAGCTTCTCAGTATGGTGGTTTGAAGGACGTTCATTAGAAAAGATAAATTAGTGGGCTACAGCGACCGAACATGAAAAATGCCCAAACCAAGAATGAATATGCCAACGGTAATAGGTGTAATGACTAATAAAAGGCAAGCGTAATCAAACCAGGTATATCGATATTTAGAATAAATGGAAGCAACTGTTGCAAGATCTACTTTGATTTTTTGTTCGAGAAAAATTTTCATTTGATATATATCGGAGAAAATTTTAAAGTCACCTGATTCGGTATTTATATAGAAATATTCGATCTTCCTTTTCTGATAGAGAGGCCACTGCTGTTCAGTTTTTCCTAGAATTATTTGATTTTCTATCTGGAGTGATACAACTTCTGCAAAAGATGGAAAGTCTTTTTGTTTAGGAATTAAAGTTGCATGATCCATTAAATCAATCATCAAGATTGAATATCCGTTTGGAATTGGACAATAGAACTCATCACCAATTCCTATATCTCTTTCAAGAAAAACCCCATTGACTGCTCCTTGGAATACAAAAACAACACCACCCCATGTTAGACAAAGAAAAGGAAGGAGCGCAGAAAAAAGAATGAGGAAGTAACGATGAGGACGGTGGCGAGTGAGAAATGCTGTGAGTCCTGTCAAAACAGCTGAGCCTAGAACTGCAGCAAGAATTGAAAAAGTTGCCCAGAGAATGAGAGTAAATATAATACCCACAGATTTATCTTAGGAAGTTCCTTTAGTTAAAAGGAACTTCCTGTGCACAATACCCGTATAATTTCCCATGCGCTTCCTTCTCCTCTTCGCATGCCTCGGGCTGATTCAGGCTCAGGAACTCACTGCTCCCGCTGATGAATATGTCCAGTCCTGGGTGCGGGATGGGCTGTTTCGTGGGACTGTCCTGGTAGCAAAGGACGGAAAGCCCGTCTTTCAGAAGTCATACGGTCAGGCGAATGTGGAGTGGTCGATTCCCAACGGCCTCGATACACGCTTCCGGCTGGGATCCATCACCAAGCAGTTTACGGCTGCTGCCATCCTGCAACTGGTGGAACAGGGGAAGCTGCAACTCACAGATCCGGTTGCGAAGTATTACACCGATGCTCCGGAAACATGGAGCGGCGTCACCATCCATCATCTGCTGAATCACACGTCCGGCATTCCCAGTTACACCAGTCAGCCGGGTTTCTTTGCAAAACAGAGCCGGATTCGACGGACTCCTGCTGAAATCGTCCAACTGACGCAGGACAAGCCGCTGGAGTTTCAGCCGGGTGAGAAGTTCGCCTACAACAATACGGGCTATATCCTGCTGGGCTACATTCTGGAAAAGGTTACCGGACAGACCTATGCCGATTATCTGGACCAGAAGATCTTTGGGCCATTGGGGATGAAGGACAGCGGCTATGATCTGGCGGAGAAGATCATTCCGCGCCGGGCCGCCGGATACGCACAGGACGGGAAGAACACCGATTTTCTGGATATGAGTCTCCCCTATGCCGCCGGATCACTCTATTCCACGGTGGGCGACCTTCTGAAATGGGATCAGGCTCTCTATGGCGGAAAAGTAATCAGTGCGGATTCACTGGCGAAAATGACCACTCCTGGCAAAGGGGACTACGGATACGGCCTGGTGATTCAGGAGAAGGACGGACGCAATGTGATCGGGCACGGGGGCGGAATCAACGGATTCAATACCAACATGATTCGCTTCCCGGATCAGGGCGTGGTTTCCATTGCGCTGGCGAATCAGAATACGAATGCCGTGGGTCCGATCACAGACAATCTTGCCCGCCTGTATATGGGCGAGAAGATCACTCCTCGCAACAAAAGAGAAGCCATTCAGATTTCAAGTGCAAAGTTCGATGAGCTGGTGGGTGAGTATGAACTCCAGCCCGGATTTGTGATGAAGGTCTTCCGGGATGGAGAGAAGTTCATGACACAAGCCACCGGACAAGGGGTGATTGAGATCTTTGCCATGAGTGAGTCGCGGTTCTTCCCTAAAGTTGTGGATGCAGAGCTGGAGTTTGAGCGAGGTCCAGATGGCAAGGCTGTCGCACTGATTCTGCATCAGGGTGGCAGGGATATGCGCGCCCCAAAGAAGTAGGACTCCTTCAGTCTTTATAGCGATGTGGATAGAATCAGGAGCAATGTGGCGCCTGATTTCACTCCCAAAGCCGATTCAGCATGCAGCAATCCATGCCTGTTGTTTTTGGATTGCCGGGTCCGTGATTCTTTCGTGTGTTCAGGCTCAATCAGCTGGCGTGGTTGCTTATACGCGTGCACCGGATGAAAAGGCCCCATGGCCGGTTCAGGATATCTGCACGGTCCGGCTGGATAGATCTGATGGGAAATGTCTTACGGATGATGGGCATAGCCATCATCCTGTCTGGTCACCGGACGGGAAGCAGATTGCCTTTATTCATGATGTTTCTATCCATACAAAATCTTTGAATGGTGAAGTGAAAGCAAACACATCTCGTCGATCAGTTGAACTATCGGTAATAGATGCGGATGGAAAGAATCGTCGTGTTGTTCGCCAGATTGAGCCGGTCATTTACAGCATGGCCTGGTCACCCGATGGAACAACCCTGGCTGTAAGTGCTTTTCAGGCATCCGGATCGAGTCAGAAAACCGGCCTTGGTGCGAAAACGATTTTCGGAACTCTGGATTCCTCCATCATCAAAGCCAACGCAAGAATGGGGTTGTTTGTGACGGATTCCACCGGAAACGGCGACCTTCGTTTCGTCAGACAGAATGCGTGGACTCCTGCCTGGTCACCTGATGGATCAAAACTGGCTTATACCGTAGAGTATCCCCGTGGTCGCTGGAGTATTCATACAGCCAATCGCGACGGAACAAACGATCAGCGCATTACAGATCCGGCGATTGATAGTGGGCTGCCTGCATGGTCTCCGGACGGAAAACGAATCGCTTTTGAACGGTTTGCGGATAGCAAAGGGAATACTCAGGTTTTCATCATGGATGCTGATGGGACAAACATCATGCAGCTGACAAAAGATCCGTCATGGTTCTGTACACATCCAGCCTGGGTATCTGACACAGAACTGGTGGTTGCCTGTCGATCTGTTTCTGCACCTTGTGCGGCTGGTGTTGCGGGGGTGCCGGTTTCCAAATGATGCAAGCGAAGACTCTTTTCTGTTTCCACTGATCCTGATTTGCCACTCAGGATGCTGTTCGATCATGATGGAGCAACTCCGGCAGTTGCTCCCCATGAGTAACTTCTTCCCTACTTTGCCATCTTCAGTTTCAAAGTTGTGGAATCGAAATAGATGATGGTGGGACGGGCTTGTCTGTCCAGATGCAGATTTATTTTACGGGCACCTGTTGGTGTGTCAACCGTCTGGAAAGTCCATTCGGTATTCATCAAAATAGGATGGATCGCATATTTCAGTTCTCCGCTGGCTGCATCGTAGTAGGCAATTCTGGGGTTATGGATGCCAACCTGAACAATCCCTGTCGCACCAGATGGCGCAATGGCAACGGAACAGCTACCTTGTGAACCGATGTCATAATCCAGAACTCTTTCGTTCCAATATGTAACGCCGTTTGACGTGGCATAGATCAGCCGGTTAGCCACAGAATCCCGATAGCAGAGACGGGGAAGTCCCCCCGAAGTGAGAGCAAAATCACCGCGTCCTTCCAGTGGTCCGACCCCCTGAAGATTGGATGGGTGTACTTTATACCAGTCCATATACAGAGACTGGATAAGGACATTTGGCAACCCATCCTGATCATGTTGAATGGATAATTCCGGATTACCTTGTTCTGTCAGACTGATTTCCCGCGAATTGATCCAGGATGTACTGCCGATCACTCTCTCCACCATGAGGATCCGGGAGAGATAGGGACCTGTTCCCGGAACATCGTAGATGATCGTGACTTTATTTCCACGGACAGTGATGGCACTTCTGCCTTTGGGTGCGCCAAAGAAGAGTGCGGAAGAAGGGAGTTCCTCACACGCCCAGCTGACATTCGGACCACAGTTTCCAGTACCGGCTGTGACCGTACGGGCATAGTACATCTTTTGATTGCTGGATCTGTAATAGCTCATGTGTGGCTTGCCCGACGAATCCAGTGCGATGGATGGGTATCGGCCGTTGTCATCGAACCGGATGCTGCTCCAGCTGGAACCATTTCTCTGCGTGACATACAGATAGCTGCTTCGGTAAGCAATGGCAATGTTTTCTGATGTTTTGATTCCGTTGGAGTTATAGACAGGGCGATAAGCGCTGGATAGTTCCGTTGTAATGAGATTGGGATTCTGCCCGTTATATTGAATGGCAGTTGGGATATCTTCGATTGTCCATGCCATGGAAATGACCGAGGCAAGAAGAAGTAGGGAAACAACAGAGAACAGCTTCATGCACGATAGTGCGGCTATCTGCGGGATCGTTTCAGCAATCAACCCAGAAAAGCTGAATTCGTCACAGTAATTCCGTATAACTGGTATGTGGCGATCTCTCGAAGACATTTCCTCTATGGCAGTGCTGTATTGTCTGCATCCCCTGCATTTGGCCAGAGCATTCCGCTGGTTCCGTATCGAAACTATGCACGATGCCTGCCGGATTATCTGCGAAAGATCTCCCGTGAAGCGTACGACAAGCGAGTATCTGCCATTGCAAAGCTGACGGATGAAGCGTCCATCAAAGCTCGTCAGCGCTGGACTCGCGAGACATTCTGGAAGCTGGTGGGCGGAGAGCCTCAAAAGACTCCACTCAATGCAAAAGTGACCCGCACCATTCAGAAAGACAAGTTCCGGATTGAGTGCGTGGTGTTTGAGAGTCAGCCCAAAGTGTATGTCACAGGAAATCTCTATATCCCCAACGATGGCAAGGGTCCGTTTCCAGCTGTGCTGATGCAGGCTGGACATGCGTCCAACGGGAAATCGTATGAGCTGTATCAGTTCTGCTGCCAGGGGCTGGCATCACTTGGCTTTGTGGTATTTGCTTTTGATCCGATGGGACAGGGAGAGCGCACCAACTATCCGGGTGATATTCCGTGGACAACGAGACTTTCCGGTGGCGCAGATGATGAGCATACTCTGCCGGGAAAACAGATGTTGCTGGTAGGGGATTCCGCGACGCGGTTCCAGACGTGGGATGCCGTGCGTGCGTTGGACTATCTGGCTTCGCATCCATTGGTTGATCCGAAGCGGCTGGCTTCCACCGGGCAGTCCGGTGGAGGAACCAACACGATGCTGCTGGCTGCAGTGGATGATCGTCTGGCAACAGCAGTGGCAACGTGTCCGAACAGTGAGAATGTTGCAGTCAGGGATCTGATTCCTCCGGGTGCGACTGATGATGCGGAACAGAACTTTATCGGATCAGGTCCAGAGGGCTTTGACCGTTGGGATCTGCTCTATCCGTTTG
Organism: Bryobacteraceae bacterium; assembly: GCA_037190045.1. Classification (GTDB taxonomy): domain Bacteria; phylum Acidobacteriota; class Terriglobia; order Bryobacterales; family Bryobacteraceae; genus JAPKYZ01. The sequence goes on from JBBCIQ010000006.1 coordinate 305,107, forward strand.
CACCGAAACCTCTGCTGGTGATGGTGAGTGCGCATGACTTTGCGGGAACTTACTCGCCGAACTACATCAATAGTGGAGTTGAGGAGTTCAATCGACTGAAAGGGGTCTATGAGCGGCTGGGTCATGCAGACAGGATCGAATGGCATGATAGTCCGTTACCGCACAGTGTCGCTTATGAGTTGCGGTTGCGTACATATAACTGGATGCGCCGCTGGCTGCAGAATGAGCAGCAGCCCATTACGGAAGAACCTGCTGTGTCGGCACTGACAGATCGGGAGTTGCTGGTGACTTCCAACGGAAACGCCGTGGTGGCCTTCAAGGGAGAAACTCCAGCATCGCTTGCCCGCAAGGTGAAGCAGGAAAGAGTGAATCCCCGCCGTGCGCTGGATCAGCTGCTGAAGCCGAAGCTTCCTGCCAAAGGTTTGTCGTTGACTACTGTTGGAAAGTCCGAATTCAGGAATGTGAAGATCGAGGCAGTGGAAGTGGAGAGTGCGGCCGGAGTCTTTATTCCAGCCTGGTTATATCTTCCAAAGACGGGAGCAGGGAAACAGACGCTACTGATTCTGGATCCTCGTGGACGAATCGCCTGGCGGGAGGGTGCAGTCATGGAACAACTGGCTGCTCAAGGATTCAATGTCTGTGCTGCAGATATCCGTGGATTCGGCAACATGGCTCCGGAGCTGAGCGGCGGTCTATCGAACTATGCGCGAAATCATGCAACAGAACAGCACTACGCATGGGCTTCGTTGATTCTGGGTGAATCGCTGGCATCACAGCGCACGACAGATATCCTTGCTTTGGTCGAAGCTCTTTCCAGTCGTATCCCGAATGCATCGATTTCATTAGCATCGCGCAGTATCCTGACGACTCCCGCTCTGTTTGCAGCAGCGTATGATGACCGCATCAAAAGCCTGTTGCTATCGGGTGGACTGGTTTCATATAACAATCTGTTGCAATCGGAAGAGTTTCTGGCCGGGGGATATTTTCCTCCTCCTGCTGAACAGGCTCAGGATGTTTTCGGTGGTTTTGTGCCGGGAATCCTGAAACATACTGATCTTCCGCAGATTGTGGCCTCCATTGCTCCACGTCGGACCATGCTTTCACCTCGCAATGCGATGGGAAAACCGGTGGAAGAATCGGCTGTTCGTGCAGAGTATCAGGGAGCATCCAATATCGAAATCCTCAGCGGGAATGACTGGGATACGGCATCCTTCCGAAAACTGTTGAGTGCAGCCAGTTGATATAAGTATCGTGTGCAATTTCTTCTGACCTTTCTTCTGATGTCCACTGCCGTTCTGGCAGATGGACATGACTTGCGGAATATCACCAGCGGATGGGAGATTCCCAATGAAGGTTACGCAGACCAGCCTTACATCGTGAAAACAGATGATGGAGCATGGCTGGTGGTGTTAACCACGGGGAAAGGTGTGGAAGGAGCCACCGGACAGCATGTCATCACGCGGAGAAGTAACGACCAGGGAAAAACCTGGTCCGCTTCTGTGGATGTCGAGCCAGCAGACGGGCCAGAAGCATCATACGCTGTTCTGCTCAAGGTTCCATCTGGCCGTGTCTATGTTTTCTATAACCACAATACGGATAACATCCGCCGGGTAAAGGCAGATAATCCGCCTTATAAAGATGGATGGTGTCCACGAGTGGATAGCCTGGGGCATTTCGTCTTTAAGTACAGCGATGACCACGGCAAAAGCTGGTCAAAAGATCGATATGAGATTCCACAGAGGGATTTCGAGATTGATCGAAAGAATCCTTATGGTGGAAAGCTGAAGTTCTTCTGGAACGTCGGCAAGGCATTCAGTCATAACGGCGTCGGCTATGTTCCGATCCATAAAGTGGGCGGATTCGGAGAAGGATTCTTTACGTCCAGTGAAGGCGCATTACTCAGAAGTCCCAACATCCTGACGGAACGGGATCCGAAGAAGATCCAATGGTCCACACTTCCAGATGGCGATGTCGGACTTCGCGCTCCCCAGGGTGGCGGCCCCATCGCAGAGGAGCAGAGTTTTTCTGTTCTGAGTGATGGATCGTTCTTTGTTGTATATCGCACAATTGATGGACACTCCGTTTATTCATATAGCCGTGATGAAGGTCGCACGTGGGATGCACCACAATACATGCGCTATGCAGATGGTCGCCTGATCAAGCATCCACGTGCTGCCAACTTTGCCTGGAAATGTGAGAACGGAAAGTTTCTTTACTGGTTCCATAATCATGGCGGACGATTCATTCGTGAGCATGAGAAGCGACGCAGCATTGCATATGATGATCGCAATCCGGTATGGCTGCTGGGAGGCGTGGAAACAGATTCACCCAAGGGCAAAGTGATTCGCTGGTCGCAGCCGGAGATTCTTCTTTATGATGATGATCCACGGATTCGGATGAGCTATCCCGATCTTGTGGAACAGGGTGGAAAATTATTTGTCACAGAGACACAGAAGCATATTGCTCGTGTTCATGAAGTGGATTCGAAACTGATTGAGGGATTGTGGAATCAGTTTGATCGGAAAGAAGTGTCGCGCGAAGGTTTGTTGCTGGAGACGAAAGAAGCATCGGCAAACATGCCACTACTTCCGGTTTTTTTCAAGCGATCGAATCGTGCGGACTATGCTTCTGAAGATTTACGCGCCGGATTCTCTTTAGATGTCTGGGTAAATCTTCATTCATTGATTCCGGGACAGGTGATTGTTGAAAATCGAGATGCTGAAGGAAAAGGTTTCGCTCTGGTTGTCGCACAGAACAATGCTGTCGAACTGATCCTCAATGATGGCCGATCGGAAAGCCGCTGGAAGTCTGATCCAAATGTGCTGAAAACGGGTAGTCCCCAGCATATAGTTGCGGTTATTGATGGTGGACCGAAGATCATCACATTGATCGTCAATGGTTCATTGAGTGATGGCGGAGATACACGTCAATTTGGATGGGGACGTTTCAATCCACAGTTTCTTTCTGCCAATGGCGCAAGGATACTGCAGGCCGGAGCAGGATTGAAGGGGCAGATTCTGAATACGCGGATATATGGTCGGTATCTGAGGACTTCAGAAGCAATCAGTGCATTCAGGGCGGGTGTGAATCCATAGGACATAGAGAAAATTGAAACAGGAGTGAATGTGATCTATCTCGTCAGGCTTCTGTTGTTTTTGGTTACTGGCTCTCTGTTGTTTGCTCCACCTATGGGTTTCGCCAATCTGTATCAGCTGATGAAAGAGTCTTCCGTGATTGTAGTGGCGGAAGTTATCGATGGAGTCGAAAGCGGTGAATCCTTTCCCCTGACACTCAGGGTGATTCGTAATATCCATGGGGCACAAGACGGTCAAGTAATTGTTGCGAATTATCACGTCCCTCGTGTTTTTCCACCAGCCGGAAACAGTGTAAAGGGTTTGACTGGACTATGGTTTCTGAAGATGGATGATGCGAAGAGATTTCAGATTCAGCCTGCCCTGATTGGTGCAGTTCCGATTGGTCTGGCTCCCTTGTCCGTGCTTCCGAAGCTACCACAGAAATGGGAATACGCAGAGGAAACATCATTGCTGGAGAAATTATTGTATGAGCTGATTGCAGAACTGGAATCTGAAAAGAAATCGGATTATCTTACTTCTCTTGGAGTTTTTAACCTGATCTCCTCAAATGATGTTTCGCTGTCATCTGAAATTGTTCAGCGGATGCTGGCTTCTCCTGTTTCGGATATTTCACAGGCAGGAATTATGGGATTGATTGAGCTCAACGAAGTTTCCGGATTAAATCTTCTCCATGAAAGATTGCCTGAAATTGGGAAGAGCCGTCACTCCACAGCTTTTGAAAAAGCTCTGTGTGAGTATCAAAATCAGGACCCTGCTGGAATCGGGGTTCTTCAGTCATTGATTCATAATCCTCAGTCTGGTAGTGGGATTAGTTACTGTGCTGCTCATGCACTAAGAATGATTTCTTCCTCTGAATCACTTTCTACTCTCTGGAAAGAAATTAATCATCAAGACCAGTTAATTCGTTATGAAGCAATCTTGGCGGCAATTACATATGCAAATAGTGCGGCGAGCAATACCAGTCTGTTGTTTCAGCTGATTTCTTTTCATGAGTTTCGTGAGAATGAATCGGAAACGGTTTCTTTCTGGAAGAACTGGATGAAGGACAATCTTCCAAACTAGCCGATCTTCTACGGATGAATCTTATTCCATTCGCACTATAATTGATTCTGCCTATGAAGCTGAAATTCTTCCTCTGCGCGTCGCTTGCCTTTGCGTACAGCTACGCGGACGTGACGTTGCCGTCCATCATCAGTGACCATATGTTGTTGCAGCGGGATGTTCCTGCACGAATTTTCGGGAAAGCCTCTCCCGGCGAATCGGTCACTGTCTCATTTAAAGGGCAGAGTGTCAAGACGGTTGCGGACAATCTGGGCAGATGGGAAGCCTGGCTGGCACCGCTGAAAACAGGCGCTCCGGCGGAGATGACCATCCAGGGGAACAACACGATCAAGATTGCAGATGTGCTGGTAGGAGACGTCTGGATCGGATCCGGCCAGTCCAATATGCAATGGGATGTTGCACGGACAAACAATGCGGATAAAGAAATTGCCAGCGCAAATTTCAAGGAGATCCGATTCTTCTATGTACCCCGCAAGCCATCCAATGTTCCGGTAGAAGATGTGGAAGCACGGTGGGAAGTTTGTACTCCTGAGACGGTGAAGGGTTTCTCAGCTGTACTTTATTATTTTGGTCGCCAGCTTCATCAGGACCTGAAAGTTCCACAAGGTTTGATTCACAGTTCCTGGGGCGGCTCGCCCATCTATTCATGGATCAGTGGACCCACACTCAGTTCTGATCCACGCCTGCTTCCATTCCTCTCATTCTGGGAAGGTGTGATTGCTCAGTATCCCGATGCAAAGATTCGCCAGGAACAGGCTATTGCGAAATGGGAAGCTAGTGGAAAATCCGGCAATCGTCCAGCAGACCCCATGGGTCCGGGGCATCCGCATGAACCGGTTTCCCTCTATAACGGAATGATTGCTCCGCTGGTGCAGTACACCATCAAAGGAGCGCTCTGGTATCAGGGAGAGACAGAAGCTGGGCGTGGACAGGGACATCTTTATGATGCGGCCATGACCACACTGGTAAAGGACTGGCGCAAGGCCTTCGGTCAGGGTGACTTTCCGTTCTTCTGGGTTCAGTTGGCTAACTTCGCAAATGCTCAGAAGAATGACCACTGGATGAAAGTTCAGGAAGGACAGGTAAAAGCAACCGCATTAAAAAATACGGGTGTGGTCGTTATCAATGACATTGGGGAAGCTACAGATATTCATCCAAGAAACAAACAGGATGTCAGTAAGCGACTGTCTCTTGTTGCCCGTCATGTGGCGTATGGCCAGAACGGCTTTGTCTGGTCCAGTCCAATCCAGCGCCAAGTAACACGCGAAGGAAATTCTTTCCGTGTCTGGTTTGATCATGCTGGCACAGGATTGAAGGCCCGTGACGGAGGGGCTGTCAAAGGATTTGTCATTGCTGGTACGGATAAAAACTTTGTTCCTGCGGATGCAAAAATCGAAGGATCGACAGTCGTTGTTTCCAGTTCTACAGTGAAAGATCCGGTGGCAGTAAGATATGCCTGGGATTATGATCCTGTGGCAAACCTGGTCAACAGTGCAGGATTGCCAGCTTCATTGTTCAGAAGCGATGATCAGGATCAGACGATTGTAAAGTAAGCAGTTTTTTCGCCTAGGTATGCCTTAATTCTGTTCGACTATCACAAGGAAACGGGCTGAAGTTCCTCAGTAACTTCAGCCCGTTTATTTCATGAATTGACTGAAGGATTTATGGCCTGATTTCCAATCGATTCACAACCGTTGATACGCCATCGACTGTTTTGGCAACGTCTTCGGCGTAAGATTTCTCTTCTGATGTTTTTACATGTCCAGATAAAGTGACAGTAGAACCTGATGAGTCAACGTTAATGCTTGTCAGCGTTCCCAGCCGGACATCAGCGGCCAGCTTTGACTTCACCGCAGTGGTCAGTGCTGCGTTATCGATGGTTCGCTCAGTTTTCTCAGCGGCATTTTCTGCCTTTTGTTCCATTCTATTTCGATCGGTTTGACTACATCCAGTCAAAAGGCAGAGTGCAAGGACGGAAGTGCCTAAACCATAGAAAATTTTCATCAAGATGTTCCTCCTTCCAACAAAAGATGCAAACATGGGGCCAAACCATTTTTTGTTGAGATTTTTTCCAAATAATGAAAAAAGCACTCGATTTTCTTTCATGAATGAGTTAAAACTTCGCAGAAAACAAAAAAATCAGTAGTTCTATCAAGGAGTTCCAGATGACACGCAGATCCTGGCTGAAAATTCTTCTTACTGCTGCCCCTGCTCAAACATTTACTTCTTTGCGCTTACATGCAGCTCCCGAGATGAAGAAGATGAAAATCACTCGGGTACAGGCATTACAGATCAAGGGCATTGCTGGGAACTGCCTGATCCGAATCGATACGGATAGCGGGATTACCGGGTACGGAGAGGCAGGATCTACCGGCCCTATGGCCAGGGCTCGTATTGAAACGATGAAGCAGTATCTGATTGGGCAGGACCCCTTGGCAATCGAGGTACATTTCCACAATCTAACTACTCTGATGCACACTTACATGGCGCATATTCCCACCATCAGTGGAATCGATATGGCGCTTTGGGATATTGCGGGTAAGGCTACTGGACTTCCTGTCAGTAAACTTTTGGGTGGTCCTTTTCGGGATTCCATTCAGCTTTACTCACACGGAGTTGGTATGAATATGCTGGATAAAGGGTCCTGCAAAGCTTTTGCTGATCGTGTGAAATCACAGCCCGAAGGGTTCAAAACTTTTAAATGCGATGTGCAAGGCCCACTTGGTTTGAGAATGGGCAGATATTTTGAAACTCTTGATGGGGAGCAAATCCGGAAGATTGCACGAGGTTATGCAAATGCCCGTGAGGCTTTAGGCGACGAGATTGATATTGGAGTACATTGCCACAATGAATTTGATCTTCCCAGTGCATTAGCCGTGGCAAAAGCAGTTGAACCGATCAATCCAGTCTTCTATGAAGATCCTTTAAATCCTGCCTACTCAGAAGGATGGAATAGCCTACGTAAAGGAACCAGGCTGACAATCCTGACGGGAGAAAAGCTTGAACTGGTGAGAGGATTCCAGCCATTTATTGATCATGGTGTGGCTGATATTGTTCATCCCGATCTTGCATTTTGCGGTGGAATTACAGGCGCAAAAAAGATCGCCGATTACGCTGCATTAAGTCGTGTTCCGGTTGCTCTTCATAATGTGGGCTCGCTGGTGCTTTGCTATGCCAATGCTCATTTTGGAGGATCGATCCAGAACTTCTACAGATCTGAAAGCGCACTGGGAAGACCAACTCGCTATATCGAAGACATGGCAGCTGGCACTCCACCGGAAGTGAAACAAAGCAGCCTGAAAGTTCCGGAAGGACCAGGACTCGGTCTTGAAATCAATACTGATTTTCTGAAGAAAAACCTGAGTCCTGGGGAAGTGTACTGGGAAGAGTAGTTTGACAGTGTTAAAGCACTGGTTTGGCTGGAGGAGGAGGTTTAACACCACCGGGAGGCCGCATTCCAAAGGGGCGAGGTGGGGGCTGGGTCAGGAACACAGCAATGTCCTTTGCCGCTTTTGTTTCCACTCCCGGTTTTTCCAGGAAGCCCAGATCCCGGAACCAGTCAGTAAACCGATGCTGCCATGTTCCAAACGGAATTCCGTTCCGGTCCGTCAATCCTCCGCTCATGCGACTTCCATCTGGTAAGGGATCACCGGGGTGACGCCCGTTTCCGTACATGTGCATCTCCACATTCGGAATTCCGGCAGCAAGCATTGCCATGTAGTATTCCACGGACCACAGCGCATGGATTCGATCACCTGCACTTGCGCAGACGGTGAAGGACGGCGGTGTATTGCGGGGAACCGGTGGAGCCACGCGATTTTGTGCGAATGGTGACGGACCCGGATAGATGATGCCTGTAAAATCAGGTCTCGAAGTAATACCAGCCAGGGGATCTCCCGGCTGGTTGTTCTTCTTGTCGAAATCTTCAAACAGTACTGATGCTGCGGATGCCAGTTCCGCACCGGCCGAAAAGCCCATGATGCCAATTTTATTCGGATCAATATTCAGTTCTTTGGCATAAGCACGTACCAGTCGAATGGCCTGAAGAGCATCATTTACTCCATCGACATTGGGTTCATATCCATCACTGCGAAGACGATTTCTCAGAATGATGGTATTGATTCCATAGTTGTAGAAGTAAGGGACAAAATCCGCGCTTTCTCCTCCGACATTCAGAGTTCGGTGACCTCCACCTGCGGCCAGGATGATGGCAGCTCCGGTGTTGATGCCTCGCTCTACCTGATGGATTTCAATGGATGGATTATGAATGTTGACAATGCTGCTGATCCGGCCGGGAACCACCTGGCTCATGTTGTATTTTTCCGCTTCCCGGACTTTATCCGCTTTCAGAAATGATGATCCGGCAGGATAAAGCGGAATCACCCGGCCACCTTGCAGAATCGCCTGCGGGGCGTACGGTGAATCAGTCTGTGCAGCAGGAGCAGGGATCGACTGTGGAGTGGGGAGTGGAGGAAGGCTTTGTCCGGTCACAACAGTCCCAATGATTGTAATTATCAGTAATGGAAGATGTATCTTCATGAGCTTGAAAAAGTCTGCAAAGACTATATCATTCAAATGCTTATACCAGAGATCTCATCCACTGCAATATGTTCTGAATCTCTGCGAATAAATTTACATGAAGAATAGAATTCAGCCCGTAAAAATTTGACTCACTGTATTACACTAGTGCCACTCAACCATTGAATCCGGGTGAGTTAACTTTCGGCAAAATTCTACAGGACAGGCGATAAGGGAGAAGCAGATAATGGAAACCTTTGGGAAAAGTGTGAAACGTGGTGACCGCGGAAAGGATGTCAAACTTGCGCAAGAGTGGCTCTCCTTCCACGGCTTTGGAACTTCAATTGACGGAGCCTTCGGTCCTGCGACGGAAGCTGTTGTCAAGGCTTTCCAGAAGAAGAGTGGAATTGATCAGTCAGGTGTTGTAAATGTGGCAACACAGGATGCACTGCTTGCTCCCATGGTGGCGGTCCATAAAGAAATTGAACCTAAAAGTCGTTCATTGAGTTCCTTGTTTGTGGAATATGCAAGACAGCATCTGAAGCAACATCCCATTGAAATTGGTGGCGAAAATAGTGGCCCCTGGGTCCGCCTTTATATGGGAGGAAATGAAGGAAGATCCTGGCCCTGGTGTGCGGGTTTTGCGTCATGGGTATTGCGTCAAGCGGCTCAGAGCGCCGGAGTTTCCTCTCCGCATCCCTATGCTTATGGTTGCGACTTTCTGGCGGTCAAGGGGCAGAATAGTGGAACATTTGTGAAGGTCCGTAATGCGTCTCATTTTTCATTGGTCAAACCTGGGTATTTGTTCCTGATCCGCCGTACAGACTGGGACTGGACCCACATCGGGATTGTGGAAAGCGTGGATGGTGACACCATGAAGACCATCGAAGGAAATACGAATGATGCGGGCAGTCGTGAAGGGTTTGAAGTCTGCCGCCGTACACGTGCTCTGATCGATAAAGATTATCTGATGGTGTAGATTCTTGTATCTGTAATCAGTAGTCAGGCTGTTGGGGCCTCACCATAATCCTTGATTTTCATTGGCTCACCATTTCGAAGTGCGGACTGGTGGGCAATGATTCCCGGCAACGTGTACGCAATAGCTTCCCATACATTGACTGACGGATGTCTGTTCTCCAGAAGGGATTGGATAAATTCATTCGTCAGAAAAACGTGCGAACCACCATGGCCGGATTTTACACGCATGGAAGCAGGTACACGGTCCAGGTGATCTGGCTGTTTGACTGCCTCAATCTTCACATCCCCTTCGGGATAGCCATTGGCATCAATCACTGTTTTGCCGTTCTTCGAGATGCGTGTGATGGTGTTCGGTGAACCTTCCGGTCTTTCCATGGAATATGAGGCACGATCTCCATAGAAGTTGCCTCTTTCTGTTCCACCCGCTGCTACGTGCCAGAAAACAGAGATCCGGGAAGAATGCCCTTTTGATGATTTGAAAAACGCAGTGGTATTCCAGAAAGGATTGGTATAGGTATTAGTTTTCAGAATTTCATGACCATCACCCCAGCCAATCGCCTGTACTTCAGTCAGACGTTCCCGTATCACAGGAATCACTAGTCCGGTGCAGTGTGTGGGATAGAGCATGGGAGGAAATCCATACCGCCATGTCGGATATCCGTGACGGTCATACATCAGGGGAATCAGTCCTTCATGATGGTATTCCGCTTCTGAATAAAAAATAGTGCCAAACTCCCCCTTTTCTGCCATGTCCCGGCACGTGATCACTTCGGGTCGATAATACGATGTCTCCGCCATCATGTAACGCATTCCTGTGGACTTCACTGTTTCCAGAAGCTCTGACAGTTCCTGAATCGTAAGTCCTGCCGGAACAGCACTGATGACATGCTTCCCGGCCTTCATTGCTTCAATGGCCATCCAGGCGTGTAAAGGGGCGGGCGTGAAAATTCCCACTGCATCCAGCCCCGGATGCCTGAGCATCTCCCGATAGTTTTTATACTGATTGGAACAACGATAGGTTGTGGAAAGACGTTTTAATGCATCTGCATCAATGTCACACACAGCCTCCACCTGACAGTTAGGATGAAGATGCCACTGAAAGGTCGCGCCGAATCTTCCCCCTGTAATTCCAATGCGGATTTTCTTGTCTGGATGAGGCGTTGAGGCTTGTGAAAATGCCAGTGATGCAGTGCTGATTCCGGAAAGAAGGGTGCGGCGGGTGAGATGCTGTGACATCAGTCCAGTATGTCTTTGCCTATCTGTGGGCGCAATCAGGAATGAACTGATTTTCAGTAAAAATTGATGTTGAATTTTTATCCATATGGATATGCAGTGCTCGTCGGATGGAGTAGGGAATTCACTCCTGAAAAGGTAAAATGAGTGTTCTTCTGAATGTCTGAAAAACAGTCTCTGTCCCCTGATCTTCTGATCCATGTTTCCAAATTGCTCGATGTCCCCATGAGAGGACTCGTTGCGGTGATTGAACTTCTGGATGAAGGTTCCACCGTCCCCTTTATTGCCCGGTACCGAAAGGAAGCCACCGGCAATCTGGATGAGGTCCAGATTCGGAATATCGAGGAGAAGCTCCTCTATTTCCGGGATCTGATGGCTCGGAAGGAGACGATTCTTGCTTCCATTCAGGAGCAGGGCAAGCTCACTGATGAGCTGAAGGCTCTGATTGAAAAAACGCTGGAGAAAAGCGAACTGGAAGATCTCTATCTTCCCTACAAACCTAAGCGTCGTACCAAGGCGATGATCGCCCGCGAGAAAGGTCTGGAACCACTGGCGGACTATATTTGGAATCAGGAAGCCATTGGGACAGCGCTGGAAGAATTCGCCGCTACGTTTGTCGATGCAGAAAAAGGTGTCGAGAATGTGGAAGCGGCGCTGGAAGGCTCGCGGCACATCATTGCGGAAACCATCAGCGATACGGCAGAAATCCGCAAGGTCCTGCGCCAGACCCTGTTTGATGAAGGCATGATCGTCAGCAAGAAGATCATGGATGCTGTGGATGAGCAGGAAAAGTTCAAGATGTATTACGAATACCGGGAGCCGGTAAAGCAGATTCCTTCTCACCGCATGCTGGCCATTCGTCGTGGAGAAGCAGAAAACATTCTTTACTTCCTCATTGAACTGGAGCCGGAACGCGCGATCAGCCTGATTAGCAGCAAGGTTCACAAGGAAACGGGCGACTGGACTCCCCAACTGACGCTTGCCATTGAAGACGCCTGGAAGCGGTTGCTGAATAGTTCGATCGTTTCTGAAACCCGTCTGGAACTGAAACAGCGCGCCGATGCTGATGCCATTCAGGTGTTCCGGGAGAATCTGCAGAATCTGCTGCTGGCGGCTCCTGCCGGACAACTGACGGTGATGGGGATCGATCCGGGAATCCGGACTGGCTGCAAAATAGCGGTGGTCGATGATACCGGAAAGTTCCTGGAAGATGATGTCATCTATCCTTTCCAGCCAAAGAATGATGTTGCCGGATCGGAAAAGACACTCAAAAGGCTGATTGAGAAGTTTGGAGTCAAGGCCATTGCGATCGGTAACGGTACTGCCTCTCGTGAAACGGATTCACTGGTCCGCGACTTCCTGCGTAAGGAAGGACTAACATCCATCTTCTGTGTGATGGTGAATGAATCCGGTGCTTCCATCTACTCAGCCTCTGAGATTGCCCGTCAGGAGTTCCCGGATCTGGATCTGACGGTCCGCGGTGCCATCTCCATTGCCCGCCGGTTGCAGGACCCGCTGGCAGAGCTGGTCAAGCTGGACCCCAAGTCCATCGGAGTCGGCCAGTATCAGCATGATGTAGATCAGACAAACCTTCTGCGGTCACTCGAAGCAGTTATCGAAAGTTGCGTGAACCGTGTGGGAGTTGAGCTGAATACGGCTTCCTGGGCACTACTTCGCTACGTTGCCGGAATCAATGAACGCACGGCGCAGAAGATCGTCGAGTTCCGGAATGAAAATGGACGTTTCAAGTCCCGTGTGCAGTTGAATGCCGTTTCGGGTATCGGTCCCAAGACCTTTGAACAGGCGGCAGGCTTCCTGCGCATCCGCAACGGGGAACATCCCCTGGATGTGACGGCTGTCCACCCGGAATCCTATCCGGTGGTGGAACAGATTGCACAGAATCTGAACGTACCCATTCAGCAGTTGATTGAGCAGCCATCCCTGCTGGAAAAACTCGACAAGAGCACTCTGAGCGTTGGTGTCTACACGCTGAACGACATTCTGGAAGAACTCAAGAAGCCGGGTCGTGATCCTCGTGACCAGTTTGTCGCACCCAGCTTCAAGGACGATGTGAAGGAGATCAGCGACCTGCAGACGGGGATGTCGCTGGAGGGTGTAGTCACCAATGTGACCAAGTTCGGAGCCTTTGTGGATGTTGGAGTCCATCAGGATGGGCTGGTCCACATCAGCGAACTTTCAGACCGATATGTAAATGATCCGGGTGACGTGGTGAAGGTCGGCCAGATTGTGAAGGTGCACGTCCTGAGTGCAGATGCCAAAACGAAACGGATCGCTCTTTCCATGAAGACACCCGGAGCAAAGCCTGTGCGGAGTGGAGGCCCCACCCGTAAGCAGAATGCCCCACCACAGGTTTCCATGGCCGATAAGCTGGCCGCGTTGTCAGACCGCTGGAAGAGCCGCTAGATTATCCACGCTAAATGTGTGAGGGGCTGGATGAGTGAGGGAAGGAAGACCCGTTCTTCCTTCCCTCTATTTCGTTATCCAGCGCGAATGAGCTGAAAATTCTAGTTCCCTACGTGCTTTTTCGCTTCCTCTGATTCGTACTCCACTTTCTTTCCAGAGCGGACCTCAAAGACTTTCAGTACCGGTCGGGTGACATCTTTTCCCAGTTCCAGGACAACCCCTTCAGCTTGTCCGGTTCCATTCTTCCATCCCACGCTGAGGTAATGCTTTCTCTTTTTCGAGAACAGCATAGGCAGAGCACCCACACCCAAAGTAGTTACCCCCAGAGCAATCGTCGCTCCCACCCGGCGCCCTGCTTTTTGCCCATATTCCAGATCTGTGATCTGTCCATAAGGAATCTCAAAAGCTCCAGCCTTGGTGAGGAAGGTGGCCTTTTCCGGATGGTCTGTACTGAGAGACCCTTCAGTCCCTTCTTTCAGACCTTCCCATGTTCCTCCAACATATTCAGCTTTGCGTTTCCCTAGTCCGGCATGGGACAGAAGTCCAACAGAAAAGAGCGCACAGGTTTTGAGCAGGAGGCTTCTGCGTGTTTCAGGCTGAGAACCAACCAGAGAAGATGGTATAGATTCCATATGGAATCCATCGGTCAGCGAGATAGAAACTTTAGGCAGATATTACGTTTGTAATTCGTTCAATGATCCAGATCCAAAGGATGAGCATGTCCTACTTCATGACCGAAAGAAACTGCGCAAAAGGACCTGAATCATCCCGGTATCTTTTGGCCATCACTCTGCTGATCTGGACAAGGTGAGCCAGATCATGAGCCGTCCAGGTGGCAATCAATTGACGAGCGTTCACCAGCCCCAGAACGGGATGCTTTCCCTGTAATTCCAGCTGTTCGTCTGTCAGGTTGAGCCTGGTGAGTCTGTCAAGATTTTGATGCCGGAGTAACTGGAACTCATCAAGCAGTTGGTTGAGTGTCTTGCCCTGGCTTTCCCGAAATTGAGCCTCCCGATCAAATGGATCAAATGGCCGCTCGGGACCATACTGCCGAATGATTTCAAGTCGGGTCATCCAGTCCTCCCGTTCTCCATGAATCAGATGACCAATGACATCATAAGCGCTCCATGTGCCCGGCCCTTCAGTGGCAGTTGACCAGATATATGGGAGATCCCGGAGCAGGGAATTGAGGACAGTAGGAGTCCTGTTCAGGATGTGCAGGCTTTCTGAGATGAAGAGTGGGGTGGGCATAAAATCATGATAGGTAAAAAGGAATTTTTAGTTATATAACTTATACTATTTCTTTGAACGTCTCATGATATGAATCATGTTTAATTTTGTATAGAAATAGAATAGTGAAGTTCCTAATTTCTGGATTTACTCCGAGTCTTTTAGTCGTAAATCTGCCGCTATAAATTCTTTTAGCCATCTTCATATTCATTAGTCATATTGGTTCTGCAGTCTCTCGTAAAAGCTATGTCTCAGTTGAAACTCTGCAGTTGTTAAAGTATTTAGCATTTGCGAGTAGTGAGCCTATCCAGTATCATCGACCACATGGCTAGATGCACAGCACCAATAAGAGGCCATCGTACAGCGAGCGCCGCAGCAGACTGCCCCGCATGTGGGAGCCGATATGGACGCTACAGCAGCTACAGCAGTTACGGGTCCTATTCACCTCCGTCCAACTCCTTGTATGGCAGCAATTTGGTAGGTGGAATGGCGGCTGCGGTTAGGAGAAGTAGCACAAGACCGCGCTGGTCATCACATAGTTCGTTCGTGGCGTACACAACTGATGAAGTTAGAACTCTTACACCGTTCCGCGAAACCGTGGAAAGACTGGGTAACCGCCCTGAACTTCGGGATGTATTCCTCTGTCATGCATGGGACGACCGGGCAGGAGCTGCTAAGGAACTGCATGATCTATTGGAATGCCGTGGTGTTTCTGTTTGGTTTAGCGAAAAGGATGTCGCCCTGGGCACACCATTGCTTCGCGAAATCGACAAGGGATTAGCGAAATCGCGAGTAGGCATTGTATTGGTAACACCAGCGCTGCTGGAGCGTCTCCAATCCGAGAGTATCGCGGATAAAGAATTATCAGTACTTTTGGCTCGTGACCAATTAATACCTATAGTGCACGGTACAACGTACGAAGCTCTCCGTGACGTCAGCCCTTTGCTAGCCTCGCGGAGTGGCCTAAGCACTGCAGAAAATCCTATGTTAGACATTGCAGTCAAACTTGCAGAACTGGTAGTTATATAGCTTTCTTGGGCTACTGTTTAATAGCCAACACCTTCAATGTTAATCCGAGGAAAAGTCTACGAATATATGCAACTTGAGAGCTTGAATGGATCGCTAAGCCCAAGTAGCGATGAAGGGCTATTTATGTAGAATTATCGAGGGTGAGATTAACAGCTTTAAAGAATGGCTCCTCGGGTAGGATTCGAACCTACAACCCTTCGGTTAACAGCCGAATGCTCTACCGTTGAGCTACCGAGGAGTGTTTCGTGGCGAACCACGGAAATCTCATTAGAGCAAAAATTCTGCAATCGTGTCAAACTTGCTTCGATGAAGATTCAATGGTCCCGTCGGGATTTTCTCGTGACTCTTCCGGCCATTTCCGCTGGAGTCGCCTGCAGCACCGCTCAGGCCTCAGAAGTACTTGGTTTTGTGGGTACATACACCCGAGGAGAAAGTAAGGGAATCTATGTGTTCCGCTTCAATTCTTCCACTGGCAAAATGACGGCTCCGGAGCTGGCCGTCGAAGCCTCCAACCCGTCATTTCTGGCGGTTCACCCCAACCGGAAATTCCTCTACGCTGTGGGCGAAGGTTCCGAAGGGACGCTCAATTCCTACACAATCGATGCCACCACCGGAAAGCTGACACTCATCAACAGTGTGTCTGCACACGGAACATCCACCTGCCATCTGGCGGTAGACATCACCGGAAAAAATCTGCTGGCCGTGAACTATGGCAATGGCACCAGTGTGGTTGCGCCCATCAAGGACGATGGATCACTGGGAGAAGCTACCAGCGTTATCCAGCATGAAGGTTCCAGCGTGGATGATCGTCGCCAGAAGGGGCCTCATGCTCATTCCGTGAATCTTTCGAAGAACAACAAATGGGCAGTGGTTGCGGATCTGGGGCTGGATGAGTTCATCGTCTATTCCTTTGATGCTTCTGAAGGAAAGATTGCACCGCATAGTGCAGCTAAAGTGAAACCCGGTTCCGGTCCCCGGCACTTCAGCTTCCATCCCGATTACAAGCTGGCTTACGGCGTGAATGAGATGGGCTGCAGTGTCATCGCTTTCAATTGGAGTGAGGAAGATGGACAGCTGAAAGAGATCCAGACCATCACCACACTGCCATCAGATTTCTCCGGTACAAGTTATTGTGCAGAGATCCTGGTTCATCCTACGGGTAAATTTGTCTATGCCTCCAATCGTGGACATGACAGTCTGGCTGTCTATTCCGTGGAAGGCGATGGCACTCTCAAATCTGTCGAGTTTGCCTCCACACAGGGCAAGACTCCACGGAACTTCAAAATTGATCCTTCCGGTAAATGGCTGCTTGCCGAAAATCAGGATTCAGGAACCATTGTTGTCTTCAGCATCGATCAGCAGACAGGGAAATTGACATCCACGGGCGACACTGCTCGTGTTGACTTCCCCGTCTGTATTAAATTTGTTTGAGCTGATGGCGAACTCACTTCCTAAACTTCACAACGCAATGTGGCCGGGTCTGGTTGGAAAAGGGCCAGACTCGGAGCCACCCATTGATCTCGATACGATGCTGAATCTCACTGCCGCTGCTTCAGTGGACGGAGTGAAATTTGATGGTGTCGATCTATTCCTGTTTGAACCACACGTCAATATTGATTCCACGTCCGGTGACATCGAGAAGCTGGCAGAAAAGATCGCTGCTCATGGATTTGTGGTTGGCTCACTGGTTGCTCCTGTCTGGCCTCCCACAGGTGGTGGATCTGCCATGGGAAGCGATGAAGACCGTGCAAACTTCCTGACGCAGGTCCGTAAGGCATGTGGCATTGCCAGCAAGCTGAGGGATCTGAAGATTCGTCCGTATGGCGTCATCCGGATTGATTCAGCGGCCAGTCCGGCCGAATGGGCCAGTGATCCTGAAGGAAATCAGAAGAAGATTGCGGCCACATTCCGTGAAGCTGCCGTGATTGCAGAAGATCATGGCGAGCGGTTGGCGGCAGAAGGTGAAATCTGCTGGGGCGGTATGCATAGCTGGAAGCGCATGGTCCAGCTGCTGGAACTTGTGGATCGTCCACAGACAGTCGGGTTCCAGGCCGATATGGCGCACACGCTTCTCTACACAATGGGCTACAACGCGCCAGAGGACCGAATTCTTCCTGAAAACTTCGACTGGCAGGATGGGTCCGTTCTGGATGCAGCACTGCAGGAGATGACGCGAGCCTTGCGTCCATGGACCATTGACTTCCATGTTGCTCAGAATGATGCCACTGTGAAGGGTTCCGGCTCTCATGACAAGACAGGACGGCACTGCCTTCCTGAAGATCCGAATGGAAAACTGGAGATCGCCCGTCATGCAGGCTACTGGCTACGCAATGAAGACGGCAGCCTCACCAAGGCCGTCCAGCACATCTGCTGGGATGGCTGTATGTTCTCCAATGAAACAATGATGAAACCAGAAACCTGGACCAGTATTCTGCGGACCATGATTGCTGTCCGTGAAGCGCACGGTCAGGCTTGAGGAAGATGAATGAGTAAGAAGATCAATATCGGACTGGTGGGCTATGGCTTTATGGGCCGGGCTCACTCCAATGCATTCCTGAAGGCAGAGCATTTCTTCCCAGGTGAATACCAACTGGTGCGGAAAGCAATTGCTGCTCGCGATGGGAAAAAAGCAAAGGCTTTTGCCGATCAGTGGGGCTACGAATCATTCGAAACAGACTGGAAGAAGCTGATCGATCGCAAGGATATTGATCTGATCGATATCGCCAGTCCAAACGATACGCATGCAGAGATCGCCATTGCTGCAGCAAAAGCGGGAAAGATGGTCCTGTGCGAGAAGCCTCTGGGCCGGAATCCTGCTGAATCGGAAAAGATGGTCAAGGTCATTGAAAAAGCTGGAGTCCCGAACATGGTCTGGTATAACTACCGTCGTGTTCCTGCTGTTTCACTGGCGAAGCAGTTGTCAGAAGAAGGCAAGCTGGGGCGGGTTTTCCACTATCGTGCGAAGTTCCTGCAGGACTGGACTATTTCCGCGGATCTTCCCCAAGGTGGCGCCGGACTGTGGCGACTGGATGCAAAAGTTGCTGGCAGTGGAGTGACCGGGGATCTGCTGGCTCATTGCATTGATACGGCAATCTGGCTGAACGGACCAATGACGGAAGTTTCTGCTGTGACGGAAACCTTCATCAAGTCCAGGAAACACAGCCTTACCGGCAAGGTGCAGAAGGTCGATATTGATGATGCGAGTCTCTTTCTGGCGCGTTTCAAGAACGGATCACTCGCAACTTTTGAAGCCACACGGTACGCGCGTGGACACAAAGCACTCTATACCCTCGAAATGAATGGGGAAAAGGCTTCTGTTGCCTGGGATCTTCATGATCTGCATCGATTGCAGTACTTCGATCATGGGGACGAGGGCAATGTCCGTGGATGGCGTTCCATTCATGTAACGGATGGGGATCAGCCCTACATGAAGAACTGGTGGGTGCCCGGACTCCAGATCGGTTACGAGCATTCCTTTATTCATCAGGTTGCTGATTTCGTCAAAGGTCTGGGTGATGGCAAGCCAGCTTCCCCCAGCTTTCGGGATGCTCTGGCTACTGACTATGTCTGTGATGCCGTGCTGAAGTCCGCTAAGTCCAGGAAGTGGGAGAAGGTCAAACAGGCCTGAGATTTATCAGGCTCTGCTCGTAAAATAAAGCCCTGAAGCATCTGCTTCGGGGCTTTTGCTGCTTTTGAAATAAGAGGTGATTCTATTTATTTTGTGATCGATGATTTTGCTGACGCCTGACCCAGAGAATCAATCCTGCAAGTCCGGCGCCAGTCATTGCAAAGGTGAAAGGCTCGGGTACTTCTTCGAGAGTAGAAAGATTGACCTGTTCGAGTGAACCGATGGTCATATTGTCGAATGCGAAGTAGTCTACTCCTGATGCTGTATTGCTGAAGGTGATGGAAGTAAACATTGCTGGATCGATGATCCCCCAAAACAAGACAGAACCTCCGGGATTATTCTTTGTGTCGAGCGTATATATGCTGTTTGTGGTTTGAATAATCAGATCGCCTCCGAAGTCGCCTATATCAACGCCCCAGAATCCAAAAGCTGCTACCGGGTTTGAGAATTGAATCGTAAATCCTTTATCTCCGGTTTCCACATAGTGAGAGCCGGAGATTGCATACCGCCCAACGCCATTAGTCCCCTTGCCGGATACCTGGTCAATAGAAATCCCTGGCCCACTAAGTGTCGCGGTTCCCGCACCTTCGAAGTCAAGGAATATCTGGCCTGTAGAGTTGACCGGAATTGATTCAAAGGTCTCTGTGCCGACATTGATCAGACGAAAAAGGAAATCATCAGATGCCTGACTGGCGTTTTGATATGTTGTCAGTCGTTTGGATTCCCCCTGTCCCTGGTCATAGCCAAAAAAGGTGATGGGAGTTGCGGAAGCCATTAAATTGATCAGGCTGATGATCCAGATGCAATGCAAAAAAATCGAAATAGACATTCTTTCTCCAGAGGGCTTATCGGGAGAAATAGGAAAATTGATGAGTTATTTTCGGGTGTGAATAAAAATACCCCGGAACATCATGTTCCGGGGTATGAAAAGAGAAAACTGTTTCATGCTATTTTGCTGCTTGTCGCCGACGAGCCGCAGTAACCAGCCCGATCAATCCTGCTCCGGCAAGAGCAATGGTGGAGGGTTCAGGAACTTCACTTCCAGTATTCGGATTGATTTGTGCCAGAGAACCGATGGTCATGTTATCGAATGCAAAGTAGTCGGTTCCTGCTGCTGTATTGCTGAACGTAATGGATGTAAACAGGCTGGTATCGATGATTCCCCAGAAGAGAACCGAACCACCGGGATTATTTTTTGTATTGAGGGTGTAAGTATCGTTAGTGGTCTTGATGATCAGATCACCACCAAAGTCACCGATGTCCACACCCCAGAATCCGAAAGCTGCAACTGGGTCAGCAAATGTGATGGTGAATCCTTTATCCCCTGTTTCCACAAATTTTGAACCGGAAATTGCATACCGGCCAACTCCATTCGATCCACTTCCTGTGACCTGATCAATACTTGCACCATAACCCGATAAAGTGGCTGTTCCGGCTCCAGGGAAAGTCAGTGTCAGCGGAGCATTTTTTCCATCTTTGAATCCTTCAAAGGTTTCTGTCCCCACACCAACCAGCTGAGACAGGAAATCATTCGATGCAGCGGTGGCGTTGGTATAGGTGGTCAGACGACCGTATTCTCCGGGACCCTGATCCAGTCCGAAAAAGGTCACAGGAGCTGCAAAAACAGATGCGCTCATCAGGGCTGAAACAATTACGAGGCGGTTAGTAAGGTTAAACATTTTCTCTTCTCTATTTCTTTCTGCTGGCGCTTGCTTTTGACTTTATTTGTTGTGCGCCAGCAAGTCCAAATTATCAATTGCTAAAAAAAAATCATTGAGAGAGAAGTTCTGTCTGGTACCGAAAAACAGGAGGGCCAGGTACTGTATGGATAGTAATGCCGAAAGTACTGGTCCCAAATAAGTGGTTATTTTATAAATAGATAGACGGGTAATATTGTTGAAAGAATATTTCTGTTTTTTTAACCCGAACAATAAAATTCTCGTGAGTTGAAATACCGCCTTATTTTTGAGTGAAATTAAGATCATCCTGAATTGGTACTTAAATAGTAAAGGTACTGTATCTATATTGATATTGGTAATTGACGGAGGGGAGCATTTTTACACCCGCGGGATAAGGGAATGGAACTTTTCGAATGGTTGATTTCTGATGGATGAAAACCACTGGCTTTCATCGAACTTCCAACCACTTGATATCCTGAAAGATTCCATGCAAATCGAGAAGGTTTATGAGCCCCAGCGATTCGAATCTCAATGGGCTGACTGGTGGGTTGAGAAAGGGTGTTTCCGGGCAGATGCAGATTCTGGAAAACCCATGTTTTCGCTGGTCATTCCGCCGCCAAACGTAACAGGTTCTCTTCACATGGGGCATATGCTGGAGCATACGCTCATCGATATGACCGTCCGCTGGCACAGGATGCGGGGATACAACACTCTGTGGCTGCCCGGAATGGACCATGCCGGAATCGCAACCCAGATGGTGGTGGAACGGAAGCTCCTGAAAGAAGAAAACCTTCGGAAGCAGGATCTGGGCAGGGAAGAGTTCGTCAAACGGGTCTGGCAGTGGAAGGAAGAATCTGGTGGTGCCATCCTCAATCAGATGCGCCAGGTGGGCGCCAGCGTGGACTGGTCCCGGTCCCGCTTTACTCTCGATGACGGGTTATCCAAAGCTGTTCGTGAAGTCTTCTGTGGGCTGCATGAGCGTGGACTGGTGTATCGGGGCGAATATCTCGTCAACTGGTGCCCTCGTTGTGAAACAGCTCTCTCAGACCTTGAAGTTGCTCACGAAGATGTGGGAGGAAGTCTCTGGCATATCCGCTATCCGGTGGTGGGTACGGATGAGTATCTGATTGTCGCGACTACCCGTCCTGAAACCATGCTGGGTGACACCGCGGTTGCCATCAACGCAAAGGATGAGCGGTATCTCCATCTGCATGGCAAGACGGTTCGTCTTCCTCTGATGGATCGTGAGATCCCCATCATTCTGGATGACATGGCCGATCCACAATTCGGCACCGGTGTGGTGAAAGTCACGCCCGCCCATGATCCCAACGATTTTGAGGCGGGACGTCGACACGATCTTCCCCGGATCAAAGTCATCAATGAAAAAGCGCAGATGACTGCTCTGGCTGGAGAGTATGCCGGGCTGGATCGTTATGAGGCCCGCAAAAAGGTAGTGGAAGCTCTGGAAGCTCATGGGCTGCTGGTCAAAATTGAACCGCACCCGATGAGCGTGGGCAAGTGTGATCGCTGCAAGACCGTGATCGAGCCGATGCTCTCTGAGCAGTGGTTTGTGAAGATGCGTCCGCTGGCTGACAAAGCGATTGCCGCCATCAATGAAGGAAAAATCGACATCCAGCCGGAGAACTGGAAGCGAACACTTCTTTACTGGTTGGAGAATATCCACGATTGGTGTGTCTCCCGGCAGCTCTGGTGGGGGCATCGGATTCCTGCCTGGCACTGTAAGTCCTGTAAGGAGATTACGGTTGCCCGTGAAACTCCAGAGAAATGCCACAGTTGCGGATCAACTGATCTGGTCCAGGATATGGATGTCCTGGATACATGGTTTAGTTCCGGTTTGTGGCCATTTTCAACATTAGGTTTCCCGGAAAAAACAAAGGAACTGGAAGTTTTCTATCCCACCTCTCTAATGATCATGGGATATGAGATTCTCTACCTCTGGTGTGCCCGCATGACCATGCTGGGACTGGAGTTCATGGGAGATGTTCCGTTCCGCAACGTTTATATTCATGGCATTGTTCGCGATGCAGACAAGCAGAAGATGTCGAAGACACGCGGCAATACTGTGGACCCCCTCGACATCACTGCAAAGTACGGAACAGATGCAGTGCGTATGGCATTGCTGACTTCTGCTGCTCCCGGTGCGGATATTGTCTGGACGGAAGACAAGCTTCCGTCTTCTCGCGCATTTGCAAACAAGATCTGGAATGCGTCCCGTTTCCTGTTCATGAATATGGAACGGGCGAAGGTGGAGCCTCAGATTCCGGAAATGGGAACGATTGAGTTCCTGGAAGATAAGTGGATCTGGTCACGTTTGCATGCCGCTGCTGAAACCATCAGCAAAGCAATCGAGTCGTATCGCTTCCATGAAGCTGCCCAGACCATGTGGCACTTCTTCTGGAGTGACTTCTGTGACTGGTACATCGAGCTGAAGAAGCTCCGTTTTAAGGATGAATCCGGAATTGACGATAACTGGCGCAATATCCTGAACGTCTTTGAAACTGCGTTGCGGCTTCTGCATCCGGCCATGCCGTTTATTACTGAAGAACTGTGGCAACGACTGAATCCCGGAGAAGGGAAGTCGATTGCTGTTGCCAATTTCCCAGTAGGTGGCGAAACTGATTCCGCAGCAGTGGAAGAGATGGAACGGCTGCAGGAGATCATTACCCGGATTCGGGATCTTAAAACTGCTCAGCGGAGTGTGAAGCAACTTACGATGCAGGGTGAGCCAGTCCTGATTGAGACGGCAAAGAATCATTCCGAGGCGATCCGGCGTCTGGCTGGCGTCGAGCTGACTTACGAGGAAACTCCCGGACAGGCGCTGGCCTTTACCGGCATTGAAATCTCCGATGACCAGCGCGCAAGAATCGCAAAAGATATTGAACAGTTGGAAAAAGTGATCGCAAACTCCAACCGTCAGTTAAGCGACGAGAAGTTTATGTCTCGGGCTCCGGCGCACATTATTGACGGGATCAGAAAGAAACTGGCGGAATATGAGTTACAGTTGGCAAAACTGCGTAGCGAACTCGCTTGAAGAAGATATCAGCAGCGGGGATATTACTTCTCTTCTGACAGTAGATGAGTCGATTGAGGCTCGTGCTACTTTCTTTGCCAAACAAGATCTGGTTCTGGCCGGGACAGATGTGATTCTGTATCTGTTCCCGGATGCTGAACTGCTGGCCAAAGATGGGGATCGACTCAAGCCCGGTAATGAGATTGCCCGTGTAAGAGGAAAAGCCCGTCAACTGCTCTCGCTGGAGCGGACTGCCTTGAACTTTGTCCAGCGGCTCTCCGGTGTCGCAACTCTGGGGCGGCAGTATGTCGATGCCATCGCCGGAACACATACCAAGATTCTGGATACCCGCAAGACAACTCCGGGATTGAGAATCCTGGAAAAAAAAGCAGCGGCTGCAGGGGGAGTGACCAATCACCGGATCGGGCTCTATGACGGAATCCTGATCAAGAACAATCACATCACTGCCGCAGGAGGTGTGAGCCCTGCATTGGAACGGACGAAGAACGCGACTGTTCCCGTGGAAATTGAAGTCCGGACCTTTGAAGAACTGAATGAAGCACTGGACTGCGGAGTAAAGCATCTTCTGCTGGATAACCTCACTCCTGATGAAGCACGGAAATGGGTGCAGCATGTGGCAGGACGAGCCACCACGGAGATATCCGGTGGTGTGAACCTGGAAACTGTACGTGCCTATGCAGAAGCCGGGCCTGATTTCATCTCCGTTGGCGCGATTACCCATTCGGCTCCGGCTGTAGATATCAATCTGATTCTGGAGATGGAATGATTGTCCGGTTTGAAATCACATCCTCCACGATGGTGGAAGCGGCACGTCTGGCTGAAGAAGGGGCGCCACATCTTACCGTAGCGGTCGCTGACCGCCAGACAGCAGGGCAGGGACGTCACGGACATAGCTGGATTTCTCCGGAAGGAGGGTTGTATTGTACTTTTGTCCTGCGAATGAAAGAAACTCTGCCTGTTATCACCCTGGCACTGGGGTTGGCGGTGGCAGAAGCGGTGAAAGTTCCCTGTGATCTCCGATGGCCGAATGATGTCATGATCGGAGACCGGAAACTATGTGGGATTCTGGCAGTATTTCAAAGTGATGTTGTTCTAGCTGGAATTGGAGTAAATCTCACAGATCCTGGGTCTTCAGGATTGGCCTGGATTGATGGAGTAACCCGAGATCAGCTGCTGGATCGTCTCATTCCTGCCGTAGAAAAAATGATTCATCTTTCACCTGCAGATATTATTCAACGGTTCACTGAAGTTTCCACCTACGCAAAAGGGAAGCGAGTGCATGTGGAAGGATATGGTTACGGAGTGACAGAGGGTCTGAGTTCGAGCGGGTTTCTTCAACTGCGGAAAGATGATGGATCACTGGTCACGGTAGTTTCCGGTGGAGTTCGTCCTGCCTGAGAGGAAGTCATATGCTGCTGGCTCTTGATGTAGGGAACACAAATGTCACGATTGGCGTGTTTGAGGGGGATCGTATTGTTACCTCCTGGCGCCTGCGGACCGGTCTGGAACAGACAGCGGATGAGTGGGGAATTAAACTTCGGCAACTCCTCAGCCTGGCTGATATCTCGCTGGACGCGATTCAGGGGATGGTGGTCGCCAGTGTAGTCCCTCCTGTGGATGGACTACTGACGGATATGTGCAGACGGTACTTCCGGCTGGACCCCCTGTTTGTTTCCGTTGGTCTGGATCTGGGATTGAAGATCGAAATTGATAATCCTCGCGAAGCGGGAGCAGATCGTCTGGCGAATGCCGCTGCCGCTGCGGAACTCTATTCCTGTCCAGCCGTGGTGGTGGATTTTGGAACAGCCATGAATTTTGATGTAGTTTCCGCAGACAGAGCTTTTGTCGGCGGGCTCATTTGCCCCGGAATCGGAATATCTGCCAGTGGTCTTTACCAGAAGACGGCGCGCTTACCCTTAGTGGACATCCGCAAACCAGAAAACCTCATTGGTCGAAATACCATTGATTGCATCCAGAACGGTCTTTACTACAGCATTGTGGGAGCCGTGGATTCCATTCTGGAGCGGCTGATTCAGGAACTGGGAAGCTCAACACGGGTGATTGCCACTGGTGGTCATGCAGAGCTGGTTAATTCAAAATTTTTTCATGCGATTGATCGTGATCTGACCCTGAAGGGGCTGAAGTTGATCTGGGCAAGAAACAGGAATGCAGAGTGAGTTTGGATCAAGAGCAAGACTGGCCAAGTAATTACTTTAATTATTTCACCGAGGTTGAAGAACATTTCCAGAAGGCACGGGGAACCGGTCTGTTCATGTTGTCTCCGCTGGATTGGGCTCTTATCGAGACCTGGAAGACCAATGGAATTCCACTGGAAGCCGTCTTAAGAGGAATCGAGAAAGCCTTTGAGAAGTGGCGAAGCAGCAAGAGAAGAACTCAATCTGTCAACTCGCTGGCTTACTGTACCCAGGCTGTGATGGCCGAAGCAGAAGTGATGGCGGGAGCTGCCACCGGGCAGCCCTCTTCCGCTCCTCCGGCGCCATTTACCTTATTAGAATTAAAAAGTTATATAGAGTCTAATTCTAGGCATTTAAGCAAATATCCGGAAGAAATTTTTCGGGAAATCGGAACTGGTCTGGACCTGATTCTAAATGAGCTTGAATCTCATTATCTGAACCTCGAAGAGCTGGAACGCAAACTCAGTTTTTTTGAAGAGAAGATGATCGCAGCCGCTAAAATCGCACAATCTGATGAGGAATTACTGAGCGCCCGTCGTGAGCTGGATCAACAATTAAGACCATATCGATCCAAAATGTCCACAGAGCAAATTGCCATGTTAGAGAAACAATTTATGGATCGCAGACTTCTTGAAACAAAAGGACTTCGCAGATTAAGCCTTTTTTATTTGGAGAATTAAAGTCTGGTTTGGAAACTAAACTGACATAGTTGACGTCTTATAGACTGAGACGACGTATTAGATTTGGTGCCACAATACTCCTCCAAAGAAAAGTGGCCCATTGCGGCGAGTATCTTCCTCCGAGTACTTGCCGCTTTTTTTGTCTAGTCCGCCTGACTGGTGAGTCCTGTTTCTTTCCTGATTTCTTCCAGCCCTTTTTCTGCGATTGCATCCGCCGGAAACTGCTCCAATGCCTGACGATAGGCTGATTCAGCAAGTCTGAGATTTCCTGATTTGTGAGCCCATTTCCCCAACGCTTCATAGACTGGACGTGGATAGTAAGGAGGCTCTGAGTAACGGAGCATCCGGTTCTTTTTTGCTGCTTGTTCCAGCGCACGAAGCCCGCGATCAGTTTTCCCCTCTGCCAGCAGAATCTGGGCAGCAAGTTCTTCCTGTGCAACCAGCAGTTCTTCCGGAATGGAAAGCTTTGTCCTCGATCTGAAATTATCAAGTGCTGTGCGGAAATGCCGTGCTTCTCTTTTTGCATTTTTCACATTTGCCTTGGCGGCCCATGCCAGTCCTCTTGCCCATGCGTACCATGCCTGTTGCCGGGGACGTGAAATTTCAGGGAGCATCTTTCCATCCAGAATCTCATCCCATTTTTCATGCTGAGTGAGTGTTCGCAGCATTGCGATGAAGCCCTGAGAGTAAGCAGTGGTAAATGCGTCTGCACTGGTGACGGACTCCGGGATCGCAAGCAGATGCTGTGCTTCACGGACTGCATTTTCATAATCTCCGGTGAATGAATAAGAAGTAGAAAGATAATTTACGTTATGTCCATGGTGTCCATCACCATAGCTCTTGTCTGCCTGAATATAGGACCATTCCTTCTGTTTGGCTGTCGTAAATGCAGTAATGGCATCTTCCCATCGACCTGTCTGGGAATAAATATGGCCGGGCATGTGGAGAGCATGAGGAATATTGACTGCCTGGGCGAAATATCGTTTGCAGCTGGGCCATGCTTCGGCGGCGAATGATGATCCTTCAAAACCGTGAATAACATAGTGATGGACTCCCGGATGATCAGGCGCTTCCTTCAGAAGATCCCGGAGAATGCTGACGGCTTCCATGGATGTCTCTCGAGGTGTGTGAGCGGGGAGTTCGAACCCGCGCATGAGATGCAGGCTGAGAAATGTTCGTGCTTCCACTTCCCTGGGAAACTTTTCGAGCAGCTTTCTCCAGCCCGCAATGTATCCTTCATCGGGATCATGTGAACCTGGAATGCGACGGGCTGCTACGGCAGCGATATAGAGTTTCTCCAGTTCCGTGGCTTTTCCCGATTTTTGACTCAGCTCAATAGCCTTCTGTGCCGCTTCCATGGCACGGCGATTCGTACGAGACTGCTTCTTTCCGGCAATGATGTCCCAATTGGCAATCTGGAAGTATGGCTGATACTGACCACCGGCAATCATAGCAACACCAAACCATGGCATGGGCGCATCAGGATCCAGTGCTGCTGCTTGTAGAAAACTTCTTTCAGCTTCACGTCCCCAGAAGCTGTGCATCTGGGCGATCCCCTGGTTAAAAAATTTCTGGGCTTCCGGATTCGTGGTGGTAATGGGGAAATGGATAAACTCTGTTCCCATTCCATCCATCAGCTTTGCTGGAAGAGAAGGAGCAGCCGGACCCGGTGGAACCGAGCAATGGCTCTGTGGGTATGCAATCAGGCAGGAAAGGGTAAGAACAGCAATCACGCGAAGCATAGAATTCCTCATTGAAAGTACAGGATATCGGGTCTGACACCAAAAGAGACTTCTGCACAGGGTCCGCAACTCATCTGATAGTCGTCACGGGCAGCCTGAATCTTCTCTGGAATGAGCACAGGATGATCTGCCTCATGATAAGCGGAGATGGAAATCCGGGGCTTGTATTCCCTGAGTGTGGCTGAAGCACCATCGAGAGCACGAAGTTCAGCACCCTCAATATCCATCTTGATGAAATCCACTTTGTGCAGATCCAGTTCACCGATGAGTTTGTCGATGGTTGTAAGGGAGATTTGCGGAACGACATGAGTGTTTCCGGAATTCATCACGAAGCTGTCTGCCGCAGAATTCTTGGGATCAACATGAAGATCGAGCTTTGCGTCCCGGTTCCAGATTCCTTTGGGATAGATCAGCACACGGCCTTCAGCAATCTCTTGCGAAAAGTTTCTTCTCAAACACTCAAGATTTTCCGGGGCTGGTTCGATGGCTATGACTTTGGATGCCCCCATTTCCAGCGCCTGGCGGGTAAAGGCTCCGACATTGGCTCCGCAATCCAGGACGATATCTCCATTCTGAATGGTATGACCCTCCTCGAAATAGATGGAACGTTGAATCTCCGCCAGATTGTAGGGAAGGACAAATTCTGAACCAGCAGGAATCCAGTATTCACCCATTGGAGTTTCATACTTCTTAAAGCCGGCCGGATCGGTTTCAATCAATCGACTGGCCGCAAGAATTTCATCTTTGAGCTGAATCTGATTCTTCAGTTCAATGGCGCTCTGGATCGCTCGATTGTAGGAACAGTTTGCTCCACGTCCAACAGCGACGAAAAAAGCAAACCGGGCGGGCGGGTACAACCAAACTCCGGTGAGCAGCAAGGCTACAACAAACAGAGTTTTTTTCACTCTGCCTATGATCGCATCCCACAGGAATCAGAGAAGCGTAGGCTTGCAAAGTTTACCTGTAAAATGGCTCCCAAGTCAGCCAACGGGGGCCATATTTTGTATCTGGTTTGCCAACCTCCAATGCCCCAAGATCAGGAGCTCGTCCGCGGAAATCTTCATTCACGGTGGGAATCAGAACACCCGCATCCACCGCCTTACTTTGTGGCTTCAACCGGAAGTTGAGGTCCATAGCATGATATACAGCATGACGTTTCGTATGATCGGGCGGGGTCAGTTGCTCAAAGACATCAAAATCCACTTCGATGCCATGCTTTTCCTGACCTGTTGCTTTCTGGAATGCGGAAAGTGAGGGGTATGTCTTCCAGTCTTCCTTTTTGGGTTCATAAGCTGTTTTTCCCGCTTCAGGTGCCAGCCATGAATACTGATCCGAAACTCCCTTGTTGGGGCGATATCCGTTGTAGTCGGTGCTGTTACCCGGTGTTGCGTTCGCCAGTGAGAGGATTCCCCGATTGGGGGTATCGCGTCCAAGGAAAAGATTATTCCTGAAGTGCATATTGGAGGAAGGATCGCGAACAATATGCTCTCCGATGATGGTGTTGTGATACACAAACAATCCTGCGGGCTTGGCTGAAAACTTGAAGGCCACTCCGCTGGGGACGTGATAAAGAATATTGCGGATAAAGTAGACCGGCCCACCGAAGACAGGTTGTGAACTGTATCCACCATGCGCTGCATTGATCCCTCGGTTATTGAAGACACGGATGTTGTGGACACCGCCATCGGTTTCAATGTAGTCATCATTCGACATATGCATGTCGTTGTTGTAAATGTCGATGGAGGATGCCTGCCGTTCCGGGTCCTGTTCCGGGGTTCCGTAAGTTGAGATGCCAATCGCATCATGAAAATAGGCGATGGCATTGTGGGCAATCACATGTCCCGGACCATATACCTTGATGGCATAGTAACTTTTCAGGACATGCGATCCGTAAGGCCCTGCACTCGCCCATAAGGGTCCGGTCCAGCCCACGAGTCGCATTCTGTCTTCACGGCCCAGGAACAGATTGTCAGCGATATAGAAATCACTGGAACCTGCATACTCAGTCCAGACCCCAAATCCTACCTGCTCAAAGCGACAGTTCTTCACCGTTAGCCCCACCGCACCAAGCACTTCCTTGGCACCCGCAAAGATGCCGACATCTGTATTACGGATCGTGATGCCATCGAAGATGTGATAGCGCGTTGCCATGACATCAAACATCCTGTGGTTTCCATCGCCATCAAAAACAACTTCTCCGTCTCCAGCCGCTTTGATCGTAATGGGTTTTTCGGGGGTTCCTTTGAGAGTCAGCACCATGGTGCCGTCAAAAGGAGTCATCATTGGGTCGACATAGTTAGTACGCTCCGGCTTATAGAGTCCGGCATGAAGAAGAATGGTGTCCCCCGGCTGTGCCCTTCGTTCCCAGACAACGCTCCAGTCGCCCAGGCCAGCACCGTAGTAAGCCTGAAGGACGCTGGTGAAGCTGGGCTCGATCTTTGTCCCTTCATAGTCTGGCGGATAGACGTGGAGTGTTCGTCCTTCTTTGGATGGCTGGGGTTCTGTCCTTGTTCGGACTTTGACTGTTTGAGTCTTCTCTCCGGTGACCCCATCCGGATCAGATAGAGTGAACTGGCACTCATATTCTGTGCCGGGCTTCAGATTCAGGATGCTGCCCGCAAAAGCATGAGGAACTGTGTATTCCAGATGCTCTCTTGTCCGGAAAATTCTTTCTCCACCGATGCGAACCAATGGAAGTGCTTCCTTCCATCGGGAATCTCCCACCGGGCGATACTGAACATCCACTTTTGCATTCCGATTGGCATCACCGGTAATCTTCCATTGAAATCCGAGGTTCAATAACGTCGGATGCTCCACGATGAACTTTCCGGATTGTGTGCTGTTCTGGGCAGCCGCGGGCCCAGCCAGAAGGATGCCAAGGAGAAGGGTAGGGAATCGCATCAGGTGACGATTATATAACCCCTACATTTGTGTGATGGCTAAACCGTTTCAGTATTTTGAATGGAATTCCGTGTGGTCTCGATCGGGAAAAAATCAATCAATCGCTCCCGAGAGGCTGATAAAAAACACTTTCAATACGGAAGGTGATTCTTCTGCAATGAGACTCTCCATGAGAACGTCGAATCCTGTGAGTGCTTTGGATATAAATTCTGGAGACGGCAGGTGCTCTCTTCTCGGCTGGGAGCAAAAAGGTAAAGGAAGAAAAAGCAACCAACTTTTACAGAGAAAGAAAGTGGAATGTCTCATGGTGGATGACATCCTAAAACTTTCCGCCCACGAATGAAATCTCTTTCTGCCGGAGATCACTTACTACGATCGTGATCCACTGTTAGTCAGGTTCAGGAACTGCTTCCACCTCTTTCCATGTTTTTTCCACTTCTGGGTATTTACCCTGTACCCGTGTGGCAGCAAACTCCAGAGCTTTTGCTTTGGCTTCTTCCTCATTTGTTCCCAGCGGAACATCTCTGATCTTGTTTCTTCCTTCAAAGGCAAGCATGGACCATCCTGATTCATCTCCAATGACATAGAGAGTCAGTTCACCCAGCGTCATCTGATAGGTTTTGGTTGGCAACATATGAGAATTACCTTATTTCCCAAATCTTCTGAAAATCATGAATCATTCCCTGATAGAAGCAATCAGTCGACCAAATCATTCCAACGATTTATTTCCATATTTCTGGTTTGGTGATCGATTTGCATTCCGAATGATCTGAACGGAATCCTTCGGAGGAGCTCATCGTGGAAAAAAGAACAGTTGCTGATGTCTTTGTAGAAAGCCTGATTGATTGGGGTGTGGAAATCATTTTTGGAATGCCAGGAGATGGCATCAACGGAATCATGGAATCTTTGAGGAAAAGAGCAGACAAGATTCGGTTTATTCAGGTACGTCATGAAGAGTCCGCTGCATTCATGGCCGTGGGCTGGGCGAAATACACAGGGAAATTAGGAGTCTGTCTGGCAACATCAGGACCGGGAGGTATTCATTTGCTCAATGGTCTTTACGATGCCAAGGGTGACGGACAACCTGTTCTTGCAATTACCGGCATGCACTATCATGACCTGCTGACAACGCATGCCCAACAGGATGTGGAACTGGATAAAGTGTTTCAGGATGTAGCTGTCTACAATGCTCGTGTCATGGGAGCAGCGCATGTAGAGAATGTTGTGGATCTGGCCTGCCGCACTGCAATTTCCAGGCATGGAGTAGCGCATATTGCCATCCCATCAGATATTCAGGATCAGGAACCAGCAACGGAGGGGTCGAAACACAATGTTCTGCACCATACATCCGATGTTCGCTCCTGGGAGTCAGGAGTTCCGGAGCAGAATCAACTTCAGTTTGCTGCAGATATCCTGAATCAGGCGCAACGGCCAGCCATTCTGGTCGGCAGAGGAGCCGTCAATTCTACTGAGCAAATTCTGGCTTTGTCTGAACTTTTCGGTGCACCCGTGGCGAAAGCACTTCTAGGAAAAGCAGCCATCGCGGACGATCACCCGAACTGCACCGGCCCTATCGGATTGTTGGGTACCACTGCTTCTGAAGAACTGATGAAGGAGTGTGACACTCTTCTGATGATCGGGACCAGCTTTCCGTACATTGAATATCTCCCCAAACCGGGACAGGCGCGTGGAATCCAGATTGAACGGGACGCCAGCCGCATTGGTATTCGTTACGATGTCGAAGTCGGACTCGTTGGAGATACCCGCAAAATTCTCGATGCATTAATTCCGTTGATCCATCCCCGGGAGAAGACGCCATTTCTGCACTACATTCAGGCACAACGCAAAGAGTGGCGGTCGCGACAGGCCATTGAGGAGAAAAGCAACGCGCATCCCATCAAGCCACAACGGCTCGCATATGAGATTGGGAATCGGTTACATGATGATGCCATTGTTTCCGTAGACTCGGGAACAGTCACGGCGTGGTGGGCTCGTCATATCCATGCTCAACCCGGACAACTGCATTCCGTATCCGGATCTCTGGCGTCCATGGGATGTGCACTGCCGTATGCAATCGCTGCCCAGCTTGCTTATCCGGATCGGCAGTCTGTCGCCATCATCGGCGATGGTGGATTTGCCATGTTGATGGCTGAGTTTTCTACCTGCGTGAAATATGGGCTGCCCGTTAAAGTATTTGTGTTCAAGAACAACACTCTGGGCCAGATCAAATGGGAGCAGCTGATGTTCCAGGGGAATCCGGAATATGGCTGTGAGCTGCAACCCATCGATCACGCAGCAGTAGCGGCCGCCTGTGGCGGTGTGGGGTTGAGCATCGAGATGGCTTCTCAACTGGAAGATGTATTGAATGCTGCTTTTGCATCCACCGTTCCGACACTTGTAGATGTAGAAGTGGATCCACTGGAGTCTCCGATGTATGCAAATCTGCGGAAGGAACAGATGGAAAACCTGCAGCAAGCTCTGCAATTCGAAGAAGACGCGGATGTCATTGCGGAGAAGCTGGAACGGGAGAGAGTTCCTTCACCGGGGTATTAAAGAACTAGCGCTATCAATCAACAATTCACAAACTATATTTATAAAATGCTTCAAGCTATTGAAATGCTTTCCTTGTACTTCATTCTCTACTTTGACCAATATAAGGATATGTAGCAAGAGACATTTACATATATCTTGAATCGGAGTTTCGAAAATCTCCGGTTGTGAATACGGTGATCCATTGAAATCAGGACTACTGGTACCTTTTAAGGCGGAGAAACGTTTGATACGATCATGATCAAATGTTTCTCCGCTTTTTGTTTTTAATGATTTCTATATTGACGATTAGTTACTCAGCACCAATTATTTCTGGTCCAGGGTTTACAGCAGTCGGAACATGCGGGACCAAAACCGGTTTGCAATATGTTTCATTATCATGTGGCGAAAATGATCCATCTTCGGAAAACTATTCTCATTCAGAGTCAATACTAGCCCTTGATAAGGAAAATGGGAATTATCTCCTTTCGATGTGGGCAAGTGGGGCTTCTGGAACTGGAGTTGATGGCCAAGTCGATTTAACTTTTGGGGAATATGTAATCTACGGTGGGACAGGAGCAGGATATGTTGAATTCAGCCTGATTGAATACACAATAGATCATGGTTTACTTGGATTACCTGCTGAATCAGCTTATGTAAATGGAGATCGAGAAACTGGAATCCTGCAGCAGTATTTTGAGTTTGGAAAACCTTTTTCGATGACTTTTAAAATGGAAAGTTTTACTTTCGCTGGAATTTTTGGGATGACATCAGCAGGTGTTCAAATGGAGTTCACCGGGATTCCTCTTCGAGTTCTTGATGAGAACTACAACACAATAGATGACTGGTCCTACACCTATCATGAACTCCCCGAACCTTCCACAATGGCTCTGGCTGGATTAGGCATTCTTGTGGGTGCGCTTCTTCGACGCAGGTTTCTTCGATAGGTTCGCTCGCCTCAGCAAGCGGCTGGCAGGTGATGGAGCCTCCTCTGATTCCACTTTCTAATGCCGCTTGAAGTTTATAATTATCCAGAATTGCATGCGGCAAATATCCACTCTTCATACTTGCGCTGGCCTGATACCACTTTTGGAGGCTCGCAAAGGGACATTTATCAGCTTGTCAAATTGATCATTGAATTTAAATCTTATAGTTAGCAGCACTAGGCTAAATCGAACAGGATTTTAGAGAACTACTATTAGTATTAATACCTGGGGCAGAGTGAAAGAAATTTCCGATGAGTAGACTGCTGAATACACGCTTGTTGAAATACGCTTGGAGGCACAGGGACCTGCCTGGAGCCGATTCCTGACACTAGATGGAGAGCGTGCATACTACCTTGACACCAGCTGTGATACTTGTGGATTCTTCTTCGAAAGATTACCCGGCGCAAATGAAGCGAATCTCTGGACCGAGCAGGCTTCGAATACCCTCAAAAAAGGGATTAATACTCTGAACGATCCTTTGATTGAGGCTTTGGTTGATGGGTTACCACCGGATGATTACATGGTTTGCATCTTTGAACTTGAACCATACTTAGTGCGACCTGGCACCGATAGTGATTACTTTACCCATGAACAGGTTGAAGTATGGGGGCTTGATCCCTTTTGGGGGCTTCCACATAATCCGAAAGTGCCTTACTATCGGGTCAAAAATACAACGGAGGGTCCCGTAGATCTGTTCGAATTTGTGGTTCCCATGATCCCGGATTCGTGGCTGAAGGAAGAAACGGTTGAAGAATACCGGAAACTTCTTGAGGATGGTGTTTCACCTATGGGAATTTCACTGACCTGGCTTGAGTTAAGAAGCCCTGTTTATTTATCAACCGATGAGCCGCGTGGAGAACATTGGTGCCTGGTTCACTATCTGCTGGATGGTCACCATAAGTTATATGCTTCCTCACAGGCAGGAAAGCCTATACGGCTTTTGGGCTTTGTTCCCATTGCTGATTCTGATGAGGATATGTACAAATTAATTGAACAGTTACGTGTCAAGCGGCGCTAATGATTAGAGGCGGTGTGTCAAATCAGTTTACTGATTCGTGTTCCTGCGACACCTACGCGACAGAACGATTCAGGAGACTTTAAAATGTTGGAAAATAAGGAGTTGGTGTGGTGGCTAGGGAGGGAATCGAACCACTCGATGGAGAAGATAAGTAGAAGAAAACGCTTAAGTTATTGATTTTCTAATACCCATAAATTACCCATAAAGCTTAAAAACCGCACCGTATGTACAAATGTCTGTACAAAAACGGGCTGGAGACTTCATCCAAACATTCTCGGGAATCGAGTTTTATCCTCTCGATCCCAGGCCGGGCGAGATTCTGATTGAGGATATTGCTCACGCTCTATCCCTTCAGTGCCGGTTCACCGGCCATACTCGCCAGTTCTATTCAGTAGCCGAGCACAGTATCTGGGTCAGCGCTTTGTGCGATCCAGCGGATGCTCTCTGGGGTCTTCTGCACGACGCCAGCGAAGCATATATGTGTGACGTTGCCCGTCCTATTAAGCGACTGCCGGAGTTGGCCGGATATCGCGCCACCGAGAAAGACTTGCTGTCTTGTATTGTCCGAAAATTCAGACTTCCAGCCGAGGAGCCGGAATCGGTGCACCGGGCCGACGAAATCATGCTTGGCGTCGAAGCTCGGGACCTGATGTCCCCATATCACCCTGCGTTCGAAAAGTGGGTTGATCTTATTCCAACTGATTGCCGGGCTGATGTTCGGTATACGCTTCTCCCTCACGAAGCGGAGAGCTTATTTCTACGTCGATTCCAGGAACTGACGCAGAAAAATAAATCACTACTCGCAGCCTAAATCACGGCGATCTCTGGTTGGGGTCACCGATAGGCGAAGTGTATCCGCAAGACAAGAAAGGAGAACTATGTCTGCAAGTGTATTGGAAACAGAGAAAGAGAGTGATCAGGCGCTGGCTGCCGCACCACATTTTGTGGTGAATAAGTCGGAGTTGGTGAAGGAGCTCTCGTTTGTGGTTGGTGGGGCTGCGACAAAGACCACTATCCCGATTCTTTCGAATGTGTTGATGGTTGCAAGGTCTGGATTACTTAGGCTGACAACCACTGATCTGAGTGTGGGGCTGTATTCCTCATGCGCTGCAATATGCAAGGCGGAAGGCGTTTTTACCATTCCCGCAAAGAAGCTATTCGATTTTGTTCGATTGCTGCCGGAGGGAAGCGTCGAGTTCAAGGTAGGGAAGAACAATTGGCTGAGTATTTCAGCCGGTCGATCAAAGACCCGCATTGCTGGAATGTCAGCAGAGTTATTTCCAGTTCTACCTTCTGCCGGCGAGGGGGTTTGCAGTGTCAAAGCCAGTGGTCTCGCTCAGGCTATGGCTGGTGTGCAGATCGCGATCAGTCAGACGGAAACGCGGTTTAGTCTGGCGGGGGCTCTTTTTGAGGTAGATGACTGCATTCGTTTAACGGCCACGGATGGTCACCGTTTATCGCAGGCGGAAATCTCCGAAGGTGGAACTTCTCAACATAAGGGTCTGTTTCCCCTCGGGGGAATAAAGCAGTTCACCAGGCTGAATGCTTTATCTTCGCCGGATGACATTGCTGATGTGGATTGGAGTGACAACCATGTCCACGTCAGCATCCAAGGGCGGGGAATTATTGCCAATCTCCTGACTGGATCATTTCCAGACTACTCACGGGTGCTCCCGAAGTCATTTACAAAAACCGCCGTGGTTGATCGCGAGGCGCTGAAGTCGTGCCTGGAACGTGTCCGGAACTTTGCGGATGGCATGTCGAAGGCAACCATCTTTGATTTCTCAGAGGGACAGTTGGCTGTATCCGCGAGGACGGCTGACACGGGAGAGAGTGATGAGTCCATGCCGATTGAGTACAAGGGCGACCCGATAAAGATCTCCTTTAATGCAGATTACATTGTCGAAGCTCTGGCTGTATCGACTTCAAAGAATGTTGTTCTTTCGATGAATGATCCAGCAAATCCAATTCAGATCGAACCAGTAATTGAGGACGGCAACACGAGCCAGTTGGTCATAGTGATGCCGATGCGCATATGAGGCAGGTCCTCTTTGCTCTCTTCCTTTTGTTGAGCCTTGCATTTCTGCTCAGCGCACCTGAAAACCCATATGCCTGTGACGGATGGCCGCCCGCTCATGTGGTGGCTGCATTGGAGGGGAAATGATCGACGTTCGATTCCGACCGCTGAGCGATCCAAATGAGACACGGCAGCGCAGAAAATCCCGTGAAAGATCCCGGTTTAAGGCGACGTATAAGCAAACGTTGGACCTTCTCGAGTACGAGCTCAATCATCTACGAGCGAAAGACATTGTCATCCAAGCTGGTTATCAACTCGGACAGATCCGGAATGATGGGTGGCCTTACTCAAACGCAAAGTCATTACATCCGGCTGTAGTTGTGAGCTACCGGAATCGTAAGAACGAAGAGGTTTCTTTCCCTTGTGACTCATACAACCAGATGGAGGATAACCTTCGGGCAATCGGCCTCACATTGAAATCCCTGCGAGATATCGACCGATACGGAGTCAGTCAGGGTGGTGAACAGTATAAGGGCTGGACAGCACTTCCTGAAGCAGGAAAGTCAGACTCAACTCGGGGCGCTGCAATCACACTTGCCAACTATGCGCCATCGCTCAGCGTTGATCAGGTGCTTTCTGATCCCGGAGCCATGCAGGAAGCGTATCGACAGGCGGCAAAGAAGTGTCATCCAGACGCTGGTGGTTCACGCGAAGCATGGGATCGGATTGACGCCGCGCGAAGAACACTGGAAGCGAACTTCAAGGCGGCTGCAAAATGACAGTACTTAAGTGGTGGGTTCTTTTAACTGTCCTGGCTATTGTTTGGAATGGGCTACTTTATGGGCCGATATTTGACGCGCTCATCTTTCTGAGTAAGTCAATCGGAATGACGTTGACCTCCGTTATATTCTTTGCCGTCATCATGCTGCCATGTGCCTGGTTAGTATCCAAGGCGGTGAAGCGTGGATGAAATCAGTAAGACGGCTGAAGAGTTTCATATAACTTTCAGCACATTGAAGGCGAAGCAATCTACACGAAAGAAATCGGCAATTGAATTGATCTGGGCTACTCCTATCTATCTGGAAATGATCATGCGGGGAGATTGGGCAGCGCTTCGGGAAATGTTGATTCGTGATCGGGTGAATGCGGTTTCACGGAGGACGCGCAGGCTTCGAAGGAAGATCACGCAAAGCAGGAATTTGAATCTGCAGATCGAGGGTGGAAAGTGAATCGTATTTGGAACCTCCTCCGTGATTGGTTCTTTTTGAGCATCTTCCTCTCTTATTTTTTGATGAGCGACTTACTGGCTGGCATCGCTCGCCCGGTGCTGTGCCCTAAGTGTAAGTCACCGGATACCTGGAACTCCGATGGCACCCACGCCTATCGCTGCTATTGCTGCGGAAATGAATTCAAGAAGCCTATGAACTGGTTCCGCAACTTCAAGTGGATGCGCTGGAACCGGGCTGTAAGAAGCCTTCCGAATTGCTGGCGATGCGACCGGCCTTTTGAAAACAAGTGTCAACGCTGTGGAACTTCGATGTGCGAAAAGTGCGACCACGGCTACCAAGGAAATTGCACGAAACAAAGGATCTGCCCATGAACTGGATTACGAAACTGCTGATTGCTCTGCGCCTGAAGGCGAAGCACGGACATTGCCGCTGTGGACGTGAGTTGACGGAGCCATGCAGAAATTGTGGCGTCCTGCAATGCGAGAGGCATGGCAAGTACTTCTGCGGGAGGTGTGTGTGATGACGCTTGAGCATTTCCAACTCGGGATGATCACGTTCTTGCTGATCATCATCTATTTCAGGCTGGATGGCATCAGCGATGCGCTCGAAGAGATTTCAAAAAAGATGGGGGATGAGGAATGAACCGCGAACAACTGATCAACGAGGCCGTGGCGAAGGCGTTGGGGTGGAAAATGACGTGGACAGGCTCTATTGATGCGGGAACACTCACGACCTGGGTTTCGAGCGATAGGAAGGTAAAGGTCGATTGGTTTTATGGAGCCACTGAAGACTATGACGATGCGCTGAACCAAGATCCGCTGTTCATGTACAGCAGGGATATGATCGGCAAATACCTCTTCCCCCACATCGAGAAGCTGGGGCTGAGATTTAAGTTTGCAGATGCTCTCATGTGCTTGGTCCCAGCCGAAGAAGCCAGGGCTGCAACTATAACGCAACTTATCTTAAATGGATTCCCTGTTGATGTCGATTCTATTGGCCTAAATATGGGCGTGTATCTCATGATGGCGGCCACACCCCTTCAGATCTGCGAGGCCTTCCTCCGCGCAACCGGGAACTGGACCAAGGAGATGGAGGCGTGATGCTGCAAATCATCCCCTGCTCAATTACCGATGCGAAGGTGTTTATCGAAAGATTCCATAGCCATCGAAAACCACCAATCTCCGGCCTATTTGCACTTGCGTGTGCAGCAGATACCGATATATGCGGAGTGGCTATTGTTGGACGCCCTGTCGCTCGTCACCTTGACGATTCATGGACAGCGGAAGTCACGCGAGTAGCAACGGATGGGACAAAAAATGCTTGCTCAATGCTCTATGCAGCATGCTGGAGAGCTGCGCGTGCGCTGGGCTATGTGCGGCTTATTTCCTACACTCTAGCCTCTGAATCCGGCAAGTGCCTTCAGGCGGCAGGGTGGAGGATTGTCGGTGAGGTTCATGGCCGCTCATGGCATTGCAAATCTCGTCCTCGGGTAGATCTTTATCCACTTCAAAACAAAATCAGATGGGAGGCCACCCATGCCTAAGCCACGCACGGACACGGAACGGCTGGATTTCATCGACAGGTGCAACAAAGAGTTCGAAGAAATTATCGGGCAAGGTCCACGAGGATTCAAATTTGTCGTCGATGGGTCAATATCCGCATATAACCGAGGGGGTGAGTTTGGCGATGGTACCCTCCCCACCATCCGCGAAGCCATAGACGCATACATGGACGCACGGGAGGAAGAGAAATAAGTGTGGCTGCACGATCCCTTCGTTGCCTCTCATTCTGTGCAGGCGCTGGCGGACTCGACCTTGCCATTGAGCTTGGATGCGAATACCTCGGACTTCCAGCGCCTGAGCCATTGCTCTACC
>JBBCIQ010000007.1:0-40469 GCA_037190045.1 Bryobacteraceae bacterium
CCGAGCCCCAGACCTACGTCATGGCTGCTGCCGGTCTCCTCGCCATCGGCTTCTTCCGCCGCAAAGCTTAATCCTCTTCCTTGCTTGCTTCACCTCTCGGCCAGTCCTTCCGGACTGGCCTCTTTTTTGCTATTCAGGAATAGATGACTCCACCTTCTTTGCCGAGTGCAGTGGAAGAGTATCTGGGAAAGCTACCGGAAGAACACGTAAAAGCTCTTCAGAAGTTAAGAATAGTCATCCGATCCATGATTCCGGACGATGCCCTTGAGAAGATCTCCTACAATATTCCGGCTTTTTACTGCGAAGGGCCACTCGTATCCTATGCAGCGTTCCGGAAGCACTACAGCTTCTTTCCGATGAGTTCTACGATTCTCGATCAGTTTGCTGAAGAAACCCAGCAATACCGCACATCAAAAGGTACTCTTCAGTTCAGTTTTGAGGAGAAGCTGCCCGTATCTCTCATCAAAAAGATCGTCAAAGTCCGACTGAAAGAAAACAAGGCACGTCTCCAATTCCCCAGAAAAACTTCCCCAAAGAAATAATCCCCGGTCAGCTTCCTTCAAAAAGAAGGAAGATATTAGAAATGACACGACGTATCCTGCTCTCATTTCTTCCACTTACCGTTGCATTGTTGATGGTGGGTTGTGGTTCCACCAAAGTGAAACCCGAACCGGGAGAAAAACGATATCCAGTGACAGGAGAAGTGATTCGCCTGGACGACAAGAATCGGGTAGCGGTGATCAAACACGAAGAGATTCCGGATTTCATGGATGCCATGACAATGGGCTTTCCTGTGCTGGAACCGGGTGAGTGGGTCAAGCTGAAGCCGGAGA
This sequence comes from Bryobacteraceae bacterium, assembly GCA_037190045.1. Classification (GTDB taxonomy): domain Bacteria; phylum Acidobacteriota; class Terriglobia; order Bryobacterales; family Bryobacteraceae; genus JAPKYZ01. The sequence continues at coordinate 834 of JBBCIQ010000007.1, forward strand.
TGAAGCTGAAGGGCACTGTTGTTGACCGCAAGAACGATTTTTATCTGACGGATATTGAAGAGGTAAAGTAGCATGCGTATTTTTCTGGCGACCGTTCTTCTGGCCTCAGCTGCTCTTGGGCAGGTGACGGATATTTCGGGAAGCCGCATCCGGGCTCATGTAAAGTTTCTGGCCAGTGATCTGTTGGAAGGTCGGGGCGTCGGTGAGCGAGGGGGTGAGTTGGCAACTGAATACCTTGCCACTCAGTTCGCATTGTCTGGCCTGAAGCCCATCGGTGACAACAAAAGCTATTACCAGAAAGTGTCACTAGTAGGTGTCACCACTGAGCCTGCTGCCAAGCTGGAACTCATCCAGGGGAATTCCCGTTCTGAACTGAAATGGCAGGAAGATTTCGTAGGTGCCACCCAGCGTCAGCGGAATGACCAGTTTGATGCGGAAGTTGTTTTCATGGGGCATGGAATTTCAGCACCTGAGTTCGGTTGGGATGACTACGCAGGGGTGGATGTAAAGGGCAAGATCGTTGTCCTGTTTACAAACGAGCCTCCTTCTGAAGATCCAAAGTTTTTTGGAGGTAAAGCTCTTACCTATTACGGTCGCTGGACCTACAAGCTGGAGCAGGCCACTCGCAAAGGTGCGCTGGGATGCATCATTATCCATACCACTCCCACAGCCGGATACTCCTGGGAAGTAGTCCGCAACTCCTGGGGGAAAGAAGATCCACAGGTCAAGTTAACGAACGGGGAGTATGCCATGGCTTTCGCTGGATGGGTGACCAAAAAGGCAGGTGAAAGTCTGTTTGCATCCACGGGCAAGAGTGTGGATGAGATGGTTTCGTTGGCTGATACCCGGGGTTTTAAGCCGCTCTCTCTCCCTATTCGCATTGCAGGAAACCTTCCCACGAAAATTCGTCCGATTGAGACGAGAAATGTGATCGGAATGGTAGAAGGCAGTGACCCGAAACTGAAGGACGAAGCTGTCATTTTTACGGCTCACTGGGATCACCTGGGAATCGGAACGCCAGTGAATGGTGACAACATCTACAACGGTGCAGTCGATAATGCGACAGGATGCGGTGTTCTGCTGGAACTTGCCCGTGCCTGGGCAAGCCTGCCTGTCAAGCCGCGTCGGTCTGCAATCTTTTTGTCTGTGACGGCGGAAGAAAGCGGACTCAAAGGTGCCGAATATTATGGTCGAAATCCTGCGATCCCGATTGGCAAGCATGCGGTGAATATCAATTACGATGCTCTGTATCCATTCGGACGCACGAAAGATGTAGTGTTGACCGGGGCAGACCGGACCACCATCTGGCCAGTTGTACAGAGCGTGGCATCGCGATTTAATCTGGAGATCACGCCCGAAGCCAGACCGGAGCAGGGACTCTATTACCGCAGCGATCATTTCTCACTGGCAAAGGTAGGGGTTCCCGCATTTTCGGTGAGCATGGGGGATCAGCTTCGATCCGGTCAGGATGGAGCAGACTTCTTTATGCAGTTCAATGCACGGGACTATCATCAGCCATCCGATGAATATAAAGAAAGCTGGGACTTTTCCGGAATGGAAGAATTGGGACGGTTCGGCATGGTGCTGGGGCTGGAAGTTGCCAATCAGGATCAGTTGCCCACATGGAAAGCCGGCGATGAGTTCCTGCCTGCACGGCAGACAAGCGGCGTGAAATAAATCAGCCGCGGCAGAGTGTCACAATTGCCTGGGCTTCGGCGGAGAGACCTTCGCCGACGGGCCCCACTTTTTCCGAGGTCTTGAATTTCACGTTCACCCGGTCCAGTTCAAGATCCAGACAACGAGCAATCGATTCACGAATGGGGAGCCGGTAGTCTTTCAGTTTGGGGCGCTCCAGAATTGCGGTGCAATCCACATTCACAATACGAAATCCCTGTTCTTCCACCAGAGATTTTGCGTGTTTGAGAAACAGGTCACTGGATGCGCCTTTCCATTTAGGGTCGGTGTCCGGAAAGTGCATGCCGATGTCTCCGAGCGCGGCTGCGCCCAGCACAGCATCGGTGAGTGCATGAAGTAAGATATCGGCATCTGAATGGCCAAAGAGTCCGAAGGGGCTTTCAATTGTGACCCCTCCAAGAATCAGCGGGCGGCCTTCTGCAATCCGGTGGTTGTCCCATCCGAGGCCGGTGCGAAATTCAATGCTCATTACTTGCGGGCTGCTTCCTGTTCCTGTGCAAGAAATAATCGAGCCAGTTCAATATCTGAGGGTTTGGTGATTTTGATGTTCCGGTCACTGCCTGCGACGACGCTGACTTCCACTTCCTCCAGGCGCTCCACCAGACTGGATTCATCGGTTCCGGTGAACTCATCCTCGCGAGCTTTGGCGTAAGCCCGTTTCAGAAGATCGAAGCGGAATGCTTGTGGGGTCTGCGCGAGTGCCAGCCGTTCCCGGATGATGGTGCCACGAATCTTGTGCAGATGTACCTGCTTCACGGTATCCACGGGAACAATGCCGATAATGGCCGCACCCTGCTTTGCCGCTTCATCGATCACCTTCCCAATCAGTTCCTGGTCAATAAAAGGACGGACGGCGTCATGAACAGCCACGATGTCCGTATCCGGGTCCAGAGTGGCCAGAGCATTCTCCACGGATTGCTGCCGGGAATCGCCACCCTCAACCAGACGAACCGGTTTATTGAGCTTTTCTTCATTCAGCAGTTCCTGAAACCACTCGATGTCATCTTTACGCAAGGCAACGACAATTTCATTGACCTTGGGAGATGCTGCAAATTTCCGCAATGTATAAATCAGAACAGGAATTCCGTCGAGCAGCATGAACTGCTTTCTGCTTGTTCCGGTCTTTTCCGGTGTGGAAGTATCGGGCGACTCAGTGGCCTTGCCCATACGTGTGCCAAGACCGGCAGCCGGAAGAATGACGCTAACTTTCATAACAGATGGGGGACTTTAATTGTAATCCGCTTCTAAATCGAAGGTGGGGATACGGGCTGCGCCTGACGGTCCAGTTTCTGTTCCGGCCGCTCATGGACAACATGATGGCGCTCATCATAACGTCCGAAAATCATTTTGCCGGCAGTGGTTTGCAGCACGCTGGTAACTGTGATGTCAATGGTTTTGGAGATCATCCTGCGGGCTCCCTCCACTACAACCATCGTTCCATCATCCAGATAGGCAACCCCTTGAGTATGTTCTTTGCCCTCTTTCAAGATGAAGACACGCATGATTTCACCTGGCAGCACAACGGGTCGCAGGGCATTGGCCAGTTCATTGATATTCAGGACCTGAATTCCCCGAAGCTGGGCTACCTTGTTGAGATTGAAATCATTGGTCACGATCTGGCCGTGATAGGCCTTGGCCAGTTCGATCAGCTTCATGTCCACCTCACGAACCTGTGCGAAATCGTCTTCATTGATCTCAATCAGCGACTTTGGATTTTTCTGCAGTTTCTGCAGGATGTCGAGGCCTCGACGACCACGGTTTCTTTTGAGAGAGTCTGAAGAGTCTGCCACAAGTTGCAACTCCCTCAGTACAAACTGTGGAATCATAATCGGGCCACTGAGGAAACCGGTTTCAATGATGTCTGCAATTCGGCCATCAATGATGACGCTGGTGTCCAAAATCTTTACCCTGGAATCCTCGTGGCTCGCCGGAGGAGCGGCTGGTAAGGAAGAGAATCGAGGTATGTCCAGCTTTGCTGACCCAACTGTCAGTCCAAGATAGATGAGGAGAAGGGCAGCGCTCGCAATGATGAGAGGATGATTCAGAGAAATCAGGTAGGGAGAGAGGAACCATAGCCCGGCCAGAGAAAAAATAAACCCAATCATTCCACCCCAGACGGCTTTTGATGAAGCAAGCCGCAACCAGATCTCCAGAGCAATTCCCAACGTCCCCAGGCTGGCACCGAGAGCAGCGCCAGTGAATTTTTGATCAACAGGGGAAGTCAGATAGCCAACGAATGTGGCAAAAAGAAAGAATATTGAACGGATTCCCAGTATATTGGTCACTTAGATCCAATTCCCGGCAGTGGTTCAGATTACGCCACCCGAGGGAAGGCGTCTCACCGCCGCCCCCCAATATATCCGAATTAAATCGAATTTGCGCTAATCTTCAAACAGAAAAAACAGGAAATTAAAGTGCTTTTGCCAGTTCTTCAGCAAATGCGCTGGGCGATCCATCGCGAGTACCCTTGCGATGCTTCTTGCCGCCGCGGCGATTTCTCTGTTGTGATGCTGGTCCGGCACCAATTGCTCCTGCTGCAGCGAAACCAGTTTTTACAGCACCGGGAGCACCAGTTTTGCTCTTTGGTGGCTGGGCTGGATTTGCGCGCAGTAAGCGATCTTCAAGGGGTGCCCGGTCGAAACGCTTGATGATGGCATTCATCTCTTCCGAATTGGGCGCATCAATAAAAGCAAAGCCCTTCGATTCCTGTGTTTCAGGGTTCCGGATGACTTTAATGTTGTCAGCTACTAAGTTTTCAGCGGTAAGCCACGACGAGATATCATCCGCGGTGACCCACGTAGGGAGGTTTCCAAGAAACACAGTAAAACGCATGAAGGAGGTCGGTTTTTTGCTCCGTAGGGAATTGAGGAAAACGGGCGGGGCCCTTCCAGTATTTTGATGATAACATAGCCCGTCAAGATAAAGTCTAGTGGAATGTCATCAGATTTTGATTCTACAACCAGAAAACATAAAAGCAATTACAAAAGGACTCTGACGGAAAAATTATCCCGATGAGCGGGCAGATATCATTCGGAATTCTGCTTTACCCAGCCCAGAGAAAAAATCTGTTGAATGCTTCCATCTCTGATCAATAACGGCTGATCCAGAGAAGTTAATCCCAGCCAGGCATCATCCGTCCAATAGTCCGAGCGGTTGGACATATCAATTACCTGCTCAATCTGATGGTTGCGAATGTTAATCCGAAAGACACCTGAAGAGCCTTCGAGACGCACAACATATATGTATTTCCCATTATGGGACCAGTTGGCGTATCCCATGCGGAACGAGGCAATCTCGTCCCATTCGCCGGATTTCAGATTGAATACTTTCAGGTGCCGGAGATCTGATGAGAATGCAGAGATATGGTGACCGTCGGGTGACCACCTCGGAGAACGTAGTCCTTCTGAATCAGGGATGACAGCAGACTGGCTTCTCCGCTGGTCATAAATCCGAAGAACTGATTTATGTTCCTTTCTGGACGTTTCCGAAAAAACGAAGCGCTCCCCATCTTTGGACCAGTCCGGATCCATATAGTCATAATTTGAAGATGAGATGACTTTTTCCAGAGCATTCCCCTCCCCGGCTATGTAAATGGATGATGGTTTCTCCGGAGTATTTCCATGAAAAAGAATTTTGCTGTTGTCGGGTGACCATCGCGGCATGTATGCCTGAAGTGGAGATGTTGTCAACTGGATGCGCTCAGCAGTGTCTGGATGATAGATCCAGAGTGAGCGGTCCCGAGAGGATATCAGCGCCAGTTGTTTTCCATCTTTCGAAAAATCTGCCTGCGTAATTGCTATGCCAGGAGCCACAGGCTGGAAAATGCCTGAATCCGGATGATATTGGACAAGTTCCCCACTTTGAGATTCCCCAATGGCAAAGATTTTTGAATTGTCGGTGCTGGCAATGGGGGAAGAAAAACTGAGTGGACCTGTGGTCAGCTGAACAGGCATGACGGATGGTGAAAAAAAATAAAGAGGGAACCGGATTGAAGGGATTGCCCATATATCCCGTCTTCCTTTTTCGGAGACGGTAAAAATATAGTATTTTCCATCCATCGTCCATGAACCACAGCAAATGTCTTTTTCCTTCCATTCCGGGAGGATTCTTTTGGGTGAACCGCCATCTGCGGAAACTTCCCACAGCGAGGTTTTTTTGATGCCGGGATCATAGACAGAAAACCGGATGGATTGTTGATCCGGGGACCAGCGCGGCCAGTAAACAAGATGAGTTGCGTCAGGAAATGAAGTCACTGTGCGTGAATCCGAACCAGTGCCCGAAGCAACAAATAAAGTATTTCTATCCGCATATGCCAGTCGGGTGCCGCCCGACGACCAACTCCCGCTGTAACCAGATATCTCATTCAGACGTAACATTGGCCCGGTGGGGAAAGGCTTTCTCCAGAAAGGCAGAGACTCAAGATTGGCACCTCCTCCGAGAAGGAACTCCGAACGGGCAGGAGAAAAATCGAAAATAATCGGGGAATGAATGGATGTTTGTAGCAGTGCCGTTTCTCCGCCGCTCTGGTTTACTCCAGCGATTTGAGATGTAGCCGCGCCAGTGAAAACAGAAAAATAGATTCTGGCACCGTCCGAAACAATTGGCCGAAGCAAAGCTCCTGTTTTTACCACTTTGTGATAGGCATCACCGGTCAGTTGCTGATAGCTGTGAACGGCGGGAACAGCAGCGGGAACTGCTATGTTGTACAGTCCGGATCCGGCAAGAATGAATATCGTCAGGATGAGCGATCCATATATAAAAAGTCTTTTTTGCCGAAATTGACGAATCAGAGGAGGTGGAATTTCTCCCTGAGTTCTCTCTGTTAATTCGTCCTCCCGCCGAGGAAGCTCTTCTTCGGGCGGAGGTGAAATGATCTTTCCCGGCTCCGGCTGGTCTACTTTCACGGGCGCGATAAAGCAATACCCCTGGCGAGGGATTGTTTTGATGTAGCGAGGGGATTCAGTGGAATCCATCAGAACAGCCCGAAGCTGCCGGATGCAGCGATTCACGCCCAGCTCATAATCGACATTCACTTCATTACCCCAAACCGCATCCTGGATTTCTGACCGATGGACAATCTCACCGTGCCTGTTCAGGAGGAGTGAAAGAAGTCGGGCCGGCTGAGGTTGCAATTTCAGGAGAATGCCTGATTTTCGCAGCTCACCATGAAGAGTGGAAAAGACAAAAGAGCCAAACCGGAAAGTCTGGTGAGTGTGCTTGCCTGACGGGAAGGGCTCCATTTGATTCCATCAGAGCGATATGATGCGCTGCTGAGGTATTCATTATAAACGTTGATGACTGTGCTCGTCGTCCGATAAGCATATATTTATCAAGGATTTATAAGCGCATAAAAAAGCAGGAAAACATCACCTGCAGCGCATTGTAAATACCCGCGTCGTTTTCAAGAATTGTCCTGGAAAAGGCACAAGTCAATCTGATGATTGATCCGGCCGGGGCGTGTTTTTCCGCCACTCTATTTCATGAAAACGAAAATGTTAAATCTACCTTCAAGACGAAAAAAGAAAACTCCGCTGATTTATTCCACTTTCCTGATGCTCAGTCTGCTTCCCAGCCTGATGTCTGCACAGCAGAAAACAACTCCTGACTGGGTTGGCAACCGTGGAAAAAATATCACGAAGTCGGCTGTAACAATTCTCTCTCCCCTTTCAGGAGAGAAAGTTTTGGGAGATCTGAAGATCTCTCTCAATCTCAGTTCTCAGACAAATCTGTCTACCCTTCGGCTGTTACTGAATGGTCAAGATATTACGGGGCTTTTTTCCGGGCAGTCCGGCAAGAGTCTGGGATGTGAACACTGTATGGACTCAATCACAATCCAGCGTGGCGGGGGACTTCGGAATGGCAAAAATATACTGACCGTTTCGGCAAAAGAGAAAGATGAAGAAGGGAAATCTCATTTTCAGAAGATTCGGTTTGACTGGGCCCCGGAAAGATTGCCGGGTGGGCCATCAGGTATAGATAGCCCTCCACCTGCTGTTACTTTCACGACAGCAAACCCTGGTGGAAACCCCTGGATCCAGGTTGGAGCAGTTCAATACCCGGATTCTGCGGAGACACCATGCTCGTCCATATTTCAGGTAGTCGTCTTGGATCGAAGTCAGTTAACGAAGAAAGACTATCAGTGCTTCAGTGATACTGCCGCATTAAAGACGTATCTGGGAAGCAGGACGACAGATGATCTTGTCATTGCGGGAACAACCGCCTCGAATTACGCTGGCGGAGGACTGGATACGACACCCATTGGGGGAACAGATTATTCAGATGGTCAGAAATTTCCATCCGGGAAGCACCCCAATGGATACATGATTATTGGTTCCGGACAGGCAGGTCCCAATCAGGCAACGGAATCGTACTGGGTAGATGGAAGCGCTCAGGCTCCCTATCAATATGCACCATTTATGAATGGACTTCTCACGGAAGACCAGAATGGTTACTACAACTTTCACACCTCCGAATATCGGCCATTTGTGATTTCGCCGAACGACAAAGTGCAGGGCAATAGTGCGATCACCATTGGGAATCAACTCTATACTGCTCCTTCTTCATCAGATGGAAGCGGAGGAGTATGGGTATTGACGCTGGACCGTGTCCTTTTGCAGCCCGTGGATTCCTCAAGTGATGCAGGTGCAAAATGTGTTTATTCAGCACAGGAAAATCTGGGTACCTGCGGAAAAATCTATTCCACAGGAAGTTCAAGTAATCAGACGGGAGCCGATGCGATGAACAGCCTTGCTGCTGATCTTGCAAATGTGGATCCCCGAAATTTCACGATTCTGACAACTGTCGGGAACCCCCTGGGTGTAGCCAATCTCACACCAGCCTTTGCTCAGGCATTGACGAATCTGGGTGGTTCCCCTTACACATTTGCAAAACTAAAGGATGTTTCAGCCGGAACTCCGACATTCTCGCTGTTGACCAGCAGTGATCCTGCCTTTGCAAAAACACTTCTCACCAAGAATGCGTTTTCCAGTTCGGTATTCTCTGACCAGAAACAGACCGGATATCTACGAGGTTTATTGGGAAAGGGACTGACTTCTCTCTTTGAGCCAGTGGCATATGCGCAGGAAACTGCGGACAATGTCGCAGAAGGGAAATCTGTGAACTATGAATTTCAGCAGATCGCATGGGCACTTGGCGGAGACTGGCCCATGATGGATACTTCCGGTCGGGTGAATGCGTACAAAGCTCTCAGCACTGTTTTGATTCAGACGTATCTGGAAAATCCAAGTGGGGACCACCTGGATGATATCCGTTATTTTTATACCGGAAGCCAGAACCAGACAATTGCGAATGGACATCCTGATCCCACTGGACTCCCCTATCCCGGAGATGGAAATGGGTATACAGCACAGGATTGGGCAGATGCTGCCGGGCAGGTTACAGCTGAGCTGCGATATTTGCGACAGACACTTGCTTTCTTTGGGAAAGATCAAATGGGAAAAGTAGTCGCTAGTTCAGAATCAAGTGTTGCATCAAGCATAATTGGTGCTGCTGCGGATGTTCAGAAGGCTCCCTATTCCCTGAGTCTGAACAATAAGGTAGGCATGAATATGACATCCGTGATGAATCTCTCAGCATCGGTGATCTCTTTTGTCCCTGACGCAGGTCTGGTTGCCGGGATATTACGGACGATTTCCACCGCTTCCGGTGGTTTTCATAAGCCACCCAACGCAATTGCCAGTGCCGATCTCACGATATTTGATTTCATCGGAAATATGGTGAGTGATACAGAATCCTATCGTCAGGATATTGAGAACTCGTACTACACAATACTGGACAATATTTATTCTGATTGGGGCCGTTTGTCAGCAGCAGGGAGAAAGGTAGCTGAAACGGATGGAAATGGCTGGTACATACCCACAGAAATTTCTCAGTCTTCAATTCAGGATTCCGTCAGAGAGGGAGCTCAGCGCAGTTTCTATCTGCAACTGATCTCCCAGCAATATGCCTTCGATCTCTGGAAAAATCAGCCCGTCAGTAAGGCGACAGATATTGGTTCCTGGGAACTGCAGCAGAGTACGTGTACCTTTTTAGGATGTGATTCTTTGTGCCGGTCAGTTTATCGGGAGGCTTCGCTGGATAGTGGGCTGACATTCTCAAATCTCAGTATCGGTCAAACAAATCAGTATGATGTGCAGATTCTGGGAGGAGCACTGACAAATAACCTCAGCGGAAATGTCAAAGAAGTGTTTCCGCCGGGACAGCTTTTCGAAACACTTACTGGAACATTGAAGATACCTACAGATTTACTGGCTTCTCCCGCAAGCCCAATTACACAGCGCGCAGGTGCTGCGTTCACTACAGATGCCTGCTATGGATCTGATATAGGGAAGATGGAAAAGCGGAAATAAGCACTTTCCGGAGATGTACATCAGGCAGATTCTTGCTCAGAAACAGAGGGAATCTGCCTTTTATTGCTTCACTGAACGAGCAGGCATGGCTGGTGATTCGGCAGCCTCATCCAGTTGGATAGACAAAGTCAGTGGATGTTTTTCCCGCATCACGGAAACTTTAAAAGTCCCGCGATCATGAGCCCGCAAAATTCCTGTAATCTGTCGAGCGCTGGAAACTTTGATGCCGTCTACTTTCACGATGACATCTCCGGCTTTCAGACCTGCTTTTTCTGCGGCAGTATCTTCACCGACCGCACGGACCAGAACACCTTCCTTCACGCCGAAATACTCAGCAAGGCCACCCATCAAGGACTCTGCTTCGATGCCAAGCATGCCGCTGCGCCAGCTCATCGTGGCGCGGGGCGTATCATGTGTTGCCTGACGCGCCCGGGTTGGATTGGGGACTGTCCGGATCTGAGGAAATACTTTCTTTACAATCAGAACCCGTGCTCCTGTTACCAGTGCGATCTCCTGTTGTGAGCTATCCCGCTGGACCCCCAATTTGATTTCTCGATTGATGGGCGTGTCATATACAAACCTTGAGAAGGAGTCCATGCCTTTTACAGGAGCGCCGTTATAGCTGAGGATAATATCTCCGATTTTGAGTCCAGCCTTCATGGCCGGGGAGTTCTCTGCCACCATGGTGACTTCAATTCCGCTTTGGGGTTGCAGGTTTAGTGCCTTGCTTCGTTCAGGATCGATATCCTGAAAGCCAATTCCCAGATAACAGCGGGGCATATCCGGCGAGTTTCCCATTTCATCTGCAGATTGGGGAACAGGCTGGGCCATGACAATGCCGAGAGTCAGAATCCCGGGGATCAGGCTACGAGTGAATTGCATCGGCAGCATTCTCAACATCTCCACTGTTTAATAAATTCCAGGTGAGGCATTCATCTGTTGAAGAACGCGCTGTGTCCGGGATCGAACGTAATCATTTTCCTCATTGCGCAGCAGTTGCTGGAGTGTTCCCACCAGTTCTGCATTCGGTTCCACGGTCAACAGATCAATTGCCTGTGTTCGGATACCGGGATCTGCATCATTCAAAAGAATGCGAGACAGGACCTGACGTGTCTCTGGTTCCTGTGCATAGCTTTTCAGTCCGGCTAGGGCGCGGAGTCGTACGCCCTCGTTCTGGTCATGTTCTACAGAATGCAGCAGCGCATCGCGGATAGCTGCTTCTTGCGAACGAGAGCAGAGCATCTCTACTGACTCAGCACGAATTCCGGCGTCAGAAGGTTCACGTGCTGCTACAAGAAGAAGTTTTTGGATGGAAGGATCTTCCAGACTTCCCTGTACAATGCGTTGCCGGGTTTCATCCAGGGCAATCTGAATACCGTTTCCGGAAGGATCTGTTGCCACATTCCGCACAGTCATTGCGACAGGCTCAGTAACCACTGTTGGTGCAGAAGCGACGGGGACATTGCTCATCCGTCCCCCTACAAAGCTGCCACCGATGACCAACATGGCGGCAGCAGGACGCAGAACCCAGGAAGGAGTTCCGATCCACGCTTCCAGCCTCTGCCAAAAGGGAATAACCGGTTGAACTGTCTTCTCCACTGTGATTCTTTCACGCAGCCCCTTGCGAGCGGAGACCAGAAGACCATCGGGAACATCATGATCACGCACATTCAGAATCTGGTGTAGCTGTTCTGTACGGGCTAGTGCATTCTGGCACTCTGAACAGGTTGCCAGATGATTCTGCGCTTTCTCCTCTTCTTCAAAGGACAACTCACCATAAAGAAAAAGGGAGAGGTTTCGCTGCAGAACATCACACTTCATACAAAATCTCCTAAAGCTGCCCGCATTTTCTGGGTGGCCCGGAAAAGGCAGTTCTTGGCGGCTTCCTCGGTGGTACCCAATGCCTCACCGATTGCACGCAGCCGCATTCCCTCGTAATGCCGCATCTCGAAAACCATTCGTTCCCGAGGCGTCAGATCTTTTAACGTTGTATCAATTCTTTGTTTCAGTTCTGTGCTGAGCAGATTTCGCTGGGGATCGTTTCCGGCGGATTCATCTTCCACCATCGACATTCTGTCGCGAGGACCTTCTGCTGTTTCAATCGTGGCAGGCTCTTCTTTGCGGACTTTCCGTTTCCGGAGAATGTCCAGGCAGAGATTGGTCACGATGCGATATAGCCAGGTCTGGAAACTACAATCAAACCGAAACTGGTGCAGATTTTTATAAACGCGAAGAAATGCTTCCTGATAGATGTCGTAAGCATCTTCGGAATTTCCTAACAGGCGGTGAGCAAGGCGGAGGACACCCTGGTCATATCCGCGAACCAGTTGCTCGAACGCGTCCTGATCGCCTGCCTGAGCAGACCGGATCAGCGTCGTTTCATCCATTCGTGGAGACCATCGTAAACCGATAGCCTGCACGGCTTCACCTGTAGGTTGCACCACAGAAGTAGACGCGCAGGCTGTGGAAATGTCACGGGACAAGCCCGTGTGATTAACTCACTAATTCAAGATCGATCCGCTTCTTCTCCGGATCAATTGCAGAGATTCGGAACTGCCGGGTTTCACCCACCCGAAGGCGAGGGGCGGTTTCCGGAGCACCAACTCCTTGTTTGAATTTTGCGGCCAGAAGGGCTGCTGCACTGCTCACATCGGCCTTCTGGGTGTTTGTATTGCTGGAAGATCCTTTGTTTTCAGTGTTAAAGCGGCAGATTCCATTCACCCGCTCACCCAGTTCGATCTGGGCCCTGCCATCCCGGACTTCTGCTACGCGACCCGTGACGGTATCACCAGCCTTGTGTTCGGTGATCCATTCGTCGGTCTTGGTGGGTTCAAGTTGCTTCATCCCCAGCCGAATCCGGCGCTTTTCCCGATCCACTTCCAGGACGACACAGCGGACGTTGTCACCCTTCTTCATGACGTCTTTGGGGTCTTCAATCCGCTTTTCGTTGGTGATATCTCCAACGTGGATCATTCCCTCAATTCCTTCGACGATCTGAACGAAGGCTCCAAACTTCTGGATGCTGACGACCGGGGCTGCTTCAATTACAGTTCCTGCGGGGAATCTGGCGGCCACATCTGCCCAGGGATCACCCAGAACTTGCTTAAGTCCCAGAGAAATCCGTTTATCCGCAATACTGATGGAAAGAATCTGCGCTTCGACGGACTCGCCGGGCTTCAGGATGTCGGCAGGACGTGGATTTTTCTTAGTCCAGGACATCTCTGAAACGTGGATCAATCCTTCCACTCCGGGAAGAAGCTCCACAAACGCACCAAAATCTGTCAGACGGGCTACTGTTCCAGTAACCTTTTGATTTAGTTCAAATTTCTCTGCTGCCTGAGACCAGGGTTCCGGCTGAAGCTGCTTCATACCCAGGGAAATTTTCTTTGTTTCCCGATTGACCTTGAGAACCTTCACCCGGACGAAATCGCCGATTTTCAGGACATCCGCTGGTTTACCAATGCGCAGCCAGCTAATATCTGCCACATGGAGCAGGCCATCAACACCCCCGATATCGACGAAGGCGCCGAAATCAGTCAGGTTACGAACTTTTCCTTCCATGATGCTGTCTTCCACAACAGCTTCAAATGCCTCTTCACGGGCTTGCTTCTCACGCTCTTCCAGAACCGAACGGCGATCGACAACGATATCTTCTTTTTCTGTGTCGAGCTTGGTGATGCGACATTCGATTTCCTGTCCCACCAGCTTTTCGACATCAGCCACGTCACGGGCACCGCTGCGGGAGGCAGGCATAAATGCACGGACGCCGATATCGACGCGCAGTCCACCCTTGATGGATTCCACTACATGGCCGGAGATGATTTTTTTCTCATCGAACGCAGCCTGCAGTGCAGACCAGTCTTTGGGCTGTTCCACCCTCAGAGTAGTCAGTCTCAACTGACCCTGTTCGTTGGTGCCGTTGATATTGACGACAACCTTAGCGCCAGGGGCAATGGAGAAACTACCATCACTATTCTTGAAAGGGGCGACATCCAGAACACCATCTGTTTTGCGGCCGATGTCGACGAAAACACCATCGTCTGTCACAGACAGTACGGTGCCTTCAATCGCTTCGCCATCGGGCGCTTTCGATTGCTGCTCGAATTCGGAGAGAATATCGCCGAAGGAAGGACCCTCTTGAATCTGGGTCTCCTCCGTCATTGGGTCAGGAGTGGGGACGTTCATGCAAAAAACTGCCGAGGCCTTCATTGTGCCATAAAGCATTTGCGTGTTTGGAAACACTTTCCGGGGGAAAGCCGTCAGAAAGAAAAGCGGTTAAATCCCGGAGGTATGTTGAGACTGAAAATTGCTTCAAAAAAAGTGCTGGCTTTACTAGGAATTTCACTTCTGATTCCTGCAATCGGCGCAGCGCAATCGCATGGTTATGGATTTATTGGAGGCTCCATGGGAGATCCTCCTGGAGGTGGATTCCGATATGGACTTGGCGGTGCATGGTCCATCGCTCCGCGTGTAACAGCGGGGGGAGAGATTGGCGGCGTCCGCAAACATGCCAATGGCATGATTGGATCCGGCAATCTTGGATTTCATTTTCGTGAAGATCCTATGGGCTTTGATCCATTTGTAACAGGTGGTTTTTCGTATGCACGGCTTCATAGTGCAAATGGGTTCTATGTGAATCTTGGAGCGGGCGCCAACTACTGGTTTCGCCCACGGGTAGCTGTTCGGGGTGAATTCCGTGCCTATCCTGGGGGAGGCGATCTGCACAGCTTCTCTGAAATCCGCTTCGGCGTTTCCTTCCGATAATCTTCAACAGATTGCCAGCAAGGCGATATGCTGTCCGGTATCGCCTTGCAATTTCTCAGACAGATGGTTCGAGCGCAGGACATCGCCTGGCTCCTGCTGTTCGGTGCCTTGCATGCCGTCAGTCCGGCGCGCAATCCCGCAGAGCTTCAGCTTCTCATTGCCCTTGCTGCATTTCAGGTGATCTCTCCCCGGATTCATTGGTTCTCCACAACGGCAGGGAATACTGTGTCTATTGCCATCAAGCTGTTTCTGGGATGGTTGCTGATCGGAGTGACATTCGGTCTTGAATCCAGCTATTACCTGATTCTGGTTTTGCCTGTCGTTTCAGCGGCCACTACCCTGAGCGGCTGGGGGGCATTTATCACGACAATTATTGCCTGCGGTGCCTATCTGAGTTTTCTTCTTTTTCTCGACTGGAATCGTTATGTCATTCCTCCGGATCAGATTGAAGAGATCAGCCTGCGCGTGATCTTTCTCCTGCTGGTGGGATATCTCACCTATGAGCTGACGCGAGAGAACAGGATTGCAGCAAAGAAGTATCAGGCGGCCGCGACAGATCTGGCAGAAGCCAATCGTCACCTGCAGGATGCGGAAGAGCACATCCGGCGTGCAGACAGACTGGCTGCGTTGGGACAGCTGACAGCAGGTCTGGCACATGAATTGAGAAACCCGTTGGGGACCATTCGCAGTTCAGCGGAAGTTTTGCAGAAGAAACTGGCGGACGGAGATCCTGTCGTTCAGGAACTGACGTCATACATCACGACGGAAGTGGAGCGCACGGACATGCTGATTACTCGCTTCCTCCAGTTCGCCCGTCCTTTCCGTCTTCAACTGGCACCATCAAGCATTGTCCCCGTTATTGACCGGGCCATTGAGCAGTGGAAGCATCGGTTTCCGGCATCGGGAATCACTGTTCTGCGGAATGATCTTCCTCATCTGCACCCTGTGCAGATTGATCAGGAGATGATGGAGCAGGTAATCCTCAACCTGTTGATCAACGCAGTAGAGGCAAGCCCTGAACAGGGTGTGGTGACAATCAAGACGCGGGAAACCGAACAATCGGTGGAAGTTTCGGTCATTGACCGCGGTACGGGAATTGGGCATGAACACCGGGAAAGTATTTTCAATCCGTTTTATACGACGAAACCAAATGGGGTTGGACTGGGGCTGGCGATCGTTTCAAAAATCGTGGATGAACATGGCGGACATATTTTTGTCGAATCCAATCCGGGGGAAGGAACCGTCTTTCGAGTATGGCTACCCATCGCATCCTAGTCATTGAAGATGAGGACAAGCTGCGGCGCGTACTGGAAATTCAGCTTCGGTCTGCGGGTTATGAAGTGGAACTGTCTAGCAATGCTGAAAACGGCAGGAAGCTTGCGTCTTCTGTCGACCTGGTACTGACGGACCTGCGTTTGCCCGGCATGGATGGCCTGACGTTGCTTGAAACCCTGCGCAGTCAGAATATGACGCTGCCTGTCATCGTGATGACTGCCTATGGAACGGTAGAGAACGCAGTGCAGGCGATCAAGACCGGTGCAGCAGACTTCCTGCTGAAACCGTTTTCCATGGATCATCTGATGACGGTAGTAGAAAAGGCGCTGGCGGTCCGTTCCCTGCAGGAAGAAAATCGCGAACTGCGCCAGGCATTAGGGAAGCAGTTCCATCTCGATAACGTGGTGGGCGACACCCCCGCCATGCAGGAGATCTTTGCCACCATCGAGCGCATTGCTCCTTCACAGGCGACGGTCCTGCTGGCGGGGGAAAGCGGAGTGGGCAAGGACATGATTGCCCGTGCAATTCATGAACTCTCACCGAGAAAGAACAAACCATTCGTCAAAATCAACTGCACGGCACTGCCGGAAAACTTGATGGAGAGTGAACTTTTCGGATATGAAAAGGGAGCCTTCACCGGAGCTGTTGCAGCAAAACCCGGCAAGTTTGAGCAGGCGGATACGGGCACCGTATTTCTGGATGAAATCGGCGACGTTCCTTCAACGATCCAGGTCAAGCTGTTGCGGATTCTTCAGGATCGTGAGCTTGAACGATTGGGAAGTAACCGGACGAAGGCTGTTGATGTACGTGTGATAGCGGCGACTAATGTAGATCTGAGAGTTGCACTGGAGCAGGGACGGTTTCGTGAAGACCTGTATTATCGTCTCAACGTTGTTCCTCTCAATATCCCTCCTTTACGTGAACGTCGTGCCGATATCCCCAGGTTGGTGGAGCGTTTTGCAGCGGGCACCGTGGTGAGCAGAGAAGCGATACACAAGCTGATGTCGCACCACTGGCCGGGGAATGTCCGCGAATTGCAGAATGTAATGGAAAGAAGTCTTTTGCTGAAACAGGGAGAGACGTTGGAGGCATCAGACATCCGGCTGGATGTTGCTGTACGCAAAAGCTCTGCTTCCGAAGACCAGTTTCTGCCGGAAGGCGTCACGCTGGAGGAGCATGAGCAGGCTCTGATCCGCGAGGCATTGCGACGGTCCAATGGGAACAAGAGTCATGCTGCGCGTCTGCTGGGGCTGACACGCAACACGCTTCGCTATCGACTGAATCAGATGGGTGTGGAAGACAACGGAGAGAAGTAGTATTCGCCTTTGGCGATCAGTTCGGCAGGTCCGGAGAGATAAATTGAATCTTCCCATCGGATCTCCAGCGGACCTGCTTCGGTCAGCACCGTAACCGGACTTGTTACCAGTCCCCTCAGAACAGCTGTAGCTGCTGCTCCTGTCGATCCGGTGCCGCTGGACATGGTTGCACCTGCTCCGCGTTCAAAGTAACGAGCTTCAATGGTGTGATTATCCACCTTGCGCACGAAGGAGATATTGCTCCGATTCGGGAAGCGGGGATGCGATTCGAGTTCCGCCCCGATCTCTTTCCAGTTTGCAGGAATTGTCTCCACAATCAGGGCACACTGCGGATTTCCCACATTCAGAATGGTCGCCGGAAAACCTGCCATAGTGGCATTTTCTTCTTCTACACGAGGAAGTCCCATATTCATTTCAAAATCAAAATGAGCACCATCGCGATGGATCAGTCGAAGATCTTTCAGTCCTCCACCCGTCTGAATCTGAATATTGTTTTGTGCCAGCCCGGCATCCACCAGCATGGCGGCAGCACAGCGGGTGCCGTTTCCTGACATTTCCACTTCACTTCCATCGGAATTGAACAGACGAAGCAATGGTGGATTCTGCCGGGTATCCAGCAATTGCCAGCCATCCGCGCCGACGCCGGTATTGCGATGGCAGATCTTAATGGCAATGGCTGCCAGTGTTTCCTGATCCAGTCCATCGACATCCGCAGCCCAGGTCAACAGAAAATCATTTTGCGCGCCGTGCGCCTTTACGAAAGGAATGTTCATGTTTGAAAATTTCGATGGCGGGAGCGCCAGCAACTTTGATGATTCTCACACATTCGATTTTTTTCTTTTTCAAAGCCACAGAGATGGGATCGCCTTCCCGGGCAATCGCCCATTTCTGGAAAAAGAAAAAATCGGGTCGGGAAAGGGCAGCAATCCAGGTGATGCCGTTTCCTTCATGCATGGTCTCCTTGAGTGGAATGCCAGCCTGCCGATAGATGCCAGTGATATCGCCGAATGATGTGTAGATTCCATCACCTTTTTTGTATTCATTCCGGAGAAAGAGTGCTGTTTCACGAGTCCATGCCCGGCGTGACTTTGAATTCTCAACGGACTCCTGAAAGGTAATCCAGTTCTGCCAGCGCGGATAGGCGATCCACGAAGAAAGTGCAATCAGAATGACGGCTAGTGGAACCCAGAATCTGCGGATCGGAATCAGTGCCACCACTCCTGCGGCCGCAAAAGCCATAAGGGGCAGTACGGCCAGCCCGTAGCGGGTGTTGTAGTAACCGCCCGGCCAGAGATCGGGAATCTGGATCGGTGTTCCGCCGGAATGCAGGCTGGCGATATAGAAGACGGGGGTGGCAGCAAACAGCACAACAGGCCACCATGCGCGTTTCCAAATGACTCCAACCAGTCCGACTGCGGCAGTTAGTATCAGCGGGAGTGCCACACAGGCGCGGGCGGCGGCTGCGTAATAGCGAAAGGCCTGCCACCAGTCTCCTTTACCTGCATAGTCTGCTTTACCCTGGATCGCTTTTGCCGAATAAGGCCCGTTGTAAAACTCCAGCCAGTTGGAATAGAGCCAGCGATTATGGATCAACCAGTAAAGAGGGCCACTGCCGGCAATGACAGAGAAGACAAGGAAACCCTTCCATCGATTCTGACGGCCCGTGATCAGGATGGCGAGAGCAGCAAAAGGAAGCAGGAACCAGCCGTCGTAGCGCGTCAGCGTTCCCAGGCATCCAGCAACTCCGGCCAGCACCACAGACGTCATGCTGGAGGTCTGGGCAAAGCGCACGATCGCTGCTACCATTCCGCATTGGCAAGCAAAGAACAGAGGTTCCGTCATGGGTGCCGATTGCAGGTAAAGCAGGTTGGGATTGAGGGCGAAAACAAATGCGGCTACTGCTCCCGCTGCCACCGAATCAAAAGATCGACGAGCAGCAAAAAACAGAAACATCCCCGCCAGGACATAGCTGATGGCTGAAGGAATGACTCCCGCCAGTCCGTTGTGCCACAGGGAGTCAATACTGGTGAAGGGGATCAGCAGGACATGCAGCAGCGGCAGCCAGACCGTTCCGATCTGTTCATAGCCGGGAGTCAGGGAGTCAGTAATGCGTCGGGCGATGTTGAGGTGTGCTTCTGCATCCCCGTAATGGAGATTGAGACCTTTGGACCAGAAGAAATATGCACTGAGAGTGCTGGCTGCAATGAGAGCAGCCAGCACCAGGATGGATTCACTGAAGGAACCGGGGCTTTTGCTTCGTTTAGAAGCTGGTGAAGTCCCGGAGCTCCTGGTAGCGCGCGTCGATGTCTTTGCGCGTGAGCGTGCGGAAGCGGTCAACTCCAAACCTTTCGCAGCAGAAGCTGCCCATAACAGAACCGTATACTACCGCCCGATTGAGTTCCTGACGGTCAAAATCTTTGCCGGGATCAAAACCAATGCCTGAAAGATATCCAAAGAATCCCCCGGCAAAGCAGTCGCCTGCTCCGGTAGGATCATGCAGGGATTGCAGCGGGTAGGCCGGAGCAACAAAGTAGTGATCCTTGCGGAACAGCATGGCTCCATCGCCACCGCGCTTGATAATTACTGTGTGCGGACCCATTTCAAGGATTTTTGCCGCAGCCTTGTGAAGACTGGTCTCATCCGTGAGAAGGTTGGCCTCTTCATCATTGATGACCAGGACATCCCAGTTTGAGATGGTTTGTTCCAGCTCATGACGGGCAATATTGATCCACAGGTTCATGGTGTCACCACCACAGAGACGCAGGTTGCGCATCTGCTTGCGAACATCATCCTGCAGGGTCGGCTGGATGTTGCCCAGCAGAAGATAGGGTTGATCTTTGTACTCTTCCGGCAGCTTGGGGTCGAATGTCTCGAAGACATTCAGATCTGTCTGTAACGTCTCTCGCTGGTTCATGTTCTCGAAATAGCGGCCACGCCAGAAGAATGTGAGTCCATCCGCTTTCTCCAGGCCACTGAGATCGATGCCACGCTCAGCCAGCAGATCATGATCTTCCTGGGCAAAGTCCGTGCCTACGACACCGACCAGCTTGACGTCACCGAAATAACTCGCGGAGAGAGAAATATATGTGCTGGCTCCACCCAGCATCCGGTCGACTTTTCCGTGCGGAGTTTCCACTCCGTCATAAGCGACACTGCCTACGACAACAAGAGACAAATCAGATTCCTCCAGATACACAAAACGGGCGGAGCTTCCGCTCCACCCGTCATGATGATTGAACTAGTTGGTTACGTCGTTGGTGCGAGATTCTGCACGAACCGGGATATAGGCTTCATACCACTTCTTTTGTGCAGGGCTGTCAGTGTAAGACTTAAACGATTCTTCGTTTTCAAATTCCATCACCAGTGTGTGGGTGAGATTGGGGCCCAGCTGATTCTTGATGGTCTTAAGCCAGACATTCTTCAGGCCAGGATGATTGATATTGCCAGTGGCTTCAATGGCTTTATCAATATCTGCTTTTGATGCCGTCTCTTTGAACTTCACATTCACAATGTGAATGATGCTCTTGGGCTTGTTGGGTTCAGCAAAAACGCCAGTGGCCAGGAAACCTGCCAGGGCGATGCTCGCGAAAATTTTCTTCATGGATTTCTCCTGTTGGGAAATTACTGGCCTGCAGGGGCCGCTTGAAATACCTTCGCATAATCCTTCAGGAACTGGTCAAGTCCCTTGTCGGTCAGCGGATGATTGAACAGCATATCAAGTGTCTTGAATGGCAGTGTTCCGATGTGTGCACCGGTTTCTGCGGCTTCAATTACGTGAATCGGGCTGCGAAGACTGGCTGCCAGAATCTGTGTGCTGAAGCCATAGTTGGAGTAGATCAGTGCGATGGAGCGGATCAGATCCATTCCCACCAGGCCGATGTCATCCAGACGTCCCACAAACGGACTGATGATGTAGGCGCCGGCTTTTGCCGCCAGCAGTGCCTGAGCCGGAGTGAAGCAGAGAGTGACGTTTGTGCGGATGCCATCGTCAGAAAGTGCCTTACAGGCTTTGATGCCATCCCGGATCAGGGGCAGTTTTACAACGACATTCTTGTGAATCTTGGCCAGGTTGCGTCCTTCACGAACCATATCCTCATAGGTGGTTGCCACAACTTCAGCGCTGATGTCACCATCCACGATTTCGCAGATTTTTGCGATCTGCTCTTCAATTGGCTTACCTTCTTTTGCAATCAGGGAAGGGTTGGTGGTGACACCATCCACGATGCCCCATTCCGCACCTTTGCGGATTTCGTCGAGATTTGCCGTATCCAGAAAAATTTTCATAATGATTCCTGCTTTACTGTATTTTCGAGTGCGCCGACACCTTCCACTTCAATCCGGATTGTGTCGCCTTGGGTGACTGGTCCTACGCCTTCTGGAGTACCGGTAGCAATCAGGTCTCCAGGCTCCAGCGTCATGAACTGACTGACAAATTCGATGATAACAGGGATGGGGAAAATGAGGTCCTGAATGGACCCGTTTTGCCGGAGTTCCCCATTCACGAAGGTTTTGACGCCCAGTTTGCTTTCATCCAGAGAGTCTTTATAAACCAGGATTGGGCCGACGCAACAGAAAGTATCGAATCCTTTCCCTCGTGTGAACTGGCCATCCTTCTTCTGCAGATCCCGGGCTGTCACATCATTGACGCAGGTATACCCGAAGACGTAGCTCATGGCTTCCTCGCGTTTGATGTGACGTCCCCGACGCCCAATTACCACACCGATTTCTCCTTCAAAATTGACCTGAGTCGAAATGGAGGGATAAACAATCGGATCGAGATGGCCGTTCAGGGATGAATTGGGTTTCAGGAAGATCAGCGGCTCTTGAGGGACTTCATTTCCCAGTTCCTTCGCATGCTTTGCATAGTTTCTTCCGACGCAGACTATCTTGGTCGGATAGGTGGGAGGCAGCAGCCGGAGTTCGGAAAATTTGAACTTGGCTCCGGTCTTGGTTCCACCCTGCTCATTCAGTTCAAAGACATCCTCTCCATCGAGAAGGCCGTACTTTACTCCGGGAGTTCCATCCGGCACGGTTGGCGGAACCTCATGGTTCAGGCTGAAGCGTATGTATTGGATCACGGGAATTCAATCTCCACAGGGGCTGATATTTCGCTTTCATTCATTTTGGCATCGACTGCGGAAATGGTGTACCGGTACGTCTGTCCGGACTGTACATCCGGATCACTGAAAGTGGTTCCATCCAGATTGTCCACAAGCTTTGTTCCATTGCGATAAATCCGGTAAAAAGAAACATCCTCATCAATACTGGGTTCCCAGGAGAGTTCAATGGTTTTCACTCCTGCCAGGGCGATGAATCCATCTGGAGAACTGGGTGGGTAAATATCTTTTCGCAGGACATTGATGGCAGCTGAGATTTCGCTCTCAGCAGTTTTCGTGACTCCCTGGACCTGGTAGGAGTAATCCACATCAAAACCCGCACCTGAATCGAAGAAGCTGGTTTCTTTCACCGTGTCGAGCAGGACTTCATCGCGAAGGATTCGATACTCTTCTGCCGACCCGGTCCATTTGAGCTGGATACCTGATTTGGTATTTTCCGCAATCAGATGAGTGGGCGTCGTGACTGGCTCAATGACCGTCAGCCGCACCAGATTAGACCACTCGGACACACGGCCAGAAGGTCCACGGAAAGTGGCTCCGATGACTACTTCCTTGCCGATCCATGGCGCAGCATAAATGACGTTTCCACCGGGGGAGTCTGGCAGTTCACTCACACCAATGCGGATGTCAGCCCGAGGTGGCGGATCCAGCACCAGACCTTCGGTCGTGAGTGCCGGGGGCGTATAGCTGACATAGATTTTGTCTCCCCGCTGCTGTGCTGTCAGGTCAGTGACGGCCATTGGAATCTTCAGCGCCGGGGGCAAGGGTTCACCAATGTATGCACAACCACTGAGCAGAAAGCAGAGCAGAACTGGCCAGATGATTGTGCGACGCATCAGTTTTAGAGAATGTAGCGGCTGAGATCCTGGTCTTTCACAATATCCAGCAGCTGTTTGCGAACATACTCCGCATCGATCTTGACCGTCTTCTTCTTCAGGTCCGGGCCTTCGAAGGAGACTTCTTCGACAACCTTTTCGAGGATCGTGTGCAGACGGCGTGCACCAATATTTTCCGCTGTTTCATTGACTCGCGCTGCCAGGCTGGCGAGTTCATCCAGTGCGTCGCGAGTGAAATTCAGCTTGATGCCTTCTGTTTCGAGCAATGCAACGTACTGTTTGACCAGGGCATTCTTGGGCTCGGTGAGGATCCGGATGAAATCCGCTTCAGTGAGAGATTTCAGTTCCACGCGGATCGGAAAACGACCCTGCAGTTCCGGAATCAGATCGCTGGGTTTGGAGACATGGAATGCTCCGGCTGCAATGAAGAGAATATGATCTGTGCGGACAAATCCGTAACGGGTATTGACGGTAGTTCCTTCCACAATCGGAAGAATGTCCCGCTGGACACCTTCCCGGCTGACGTCCGGCCCATGTCCGCCTTCCCGGCCTGCAATCTTATCGACCTCATCCAGGAAGATCATTCCATTTTGTTCGACACGTTCGACGGCCAGTCGCGTCACCTGCTCCATGTCGATGAGCTTTTCTTCTTCCTCGCTGATGAGGTAATCCAGGGCCTCCGTCACACGCATCTTCCGCGTTTTGGTCCGGTTGCCAAAAAGACTGGAGAAAATGTCCTTGATGTTGGAGTCCATCTCATCCATGCCGATATTGGTGGCAATCTGCAGAGACGGTCCGCGTTCCTTCACATCCAGTTCTACGGTGCGTTCATCGAGTTTTCCCGCACGCAATTTGTCGCGGAGTTTTTCGCGAGTCCGTTCAATGCTTTCCGGTGCCTCGGCTCCCTCCGGGGGAGGCGGCATCAGGAGTTCCAGCAGCCGGTCCTCGGCATTTTTTTCTGCCTTGTCCGCAACTTCATCCAGCCGCTCATCCCGGATCATGTCGATGGCTGTGTCCACCAGATCCCGGATCATGGATTCCACATCACGGCCGACATAGCCCACTTCCGTGAACTTGCTGGCTTCCACTTTGAGAAAGGGTGAATTGGAAAGCTTGGCCAGCCGGCGAGCGATTTCCGTTTTGCCGACACCCGTGGGACCGATCATGAGGATGTTCTTTGGCATGACCTCATCGGCCATCTCCGGGTCCAGCTTCTGCCGGCGCAGGCGATTTCTGAGAGCGATAGCTACGGCACGCTTGGCTTCCGCCTGCCCAACGACATACTTGTCGAGTTCCGCGACAATTTCCCGGGGAGTCAGTTCATCCAGAAGGGGGGATCCGTCAGTAGGTTGCGTAGGCAAATAGATCACCATTAACCGATTTCCTCAAAACTGACACTGCCGTTGGTGTAAATACAGATATCTCCGGCGATCTGCATCGCTTTTTCAGTAATTTCACGGGCAGAGAGTTTTGTGTTTTCCAGCAGGGCCACAGCAGCAGATTTGGCAAACATTCCGCCGGAACCGATGGCGGCAATATCGTTATCCGGTTCAATGACATCTCCGGTGCCGCTCAGAATATAGGTATTTTTTTCATCGGCCACAATCAGTAATGCTTCCAGATGGCGCAGCATCTTGTCGGTCCGCCATTCCTTGGCCATTTCCACGGCGGAACGGGACAGATTTCCGGAGTGTTGTTCCAGCTTGGATTCAAACCGGGCAAACAGGGAGAATGCATCTGCGGTAGATCCGGCAAATCCTGCGATGATCTTGTTGTTATACAGGCGGCGAAGCTTGCGGGCACCCGATTTCAGGACTTCATGTCCCATGGTGACCTGTCCATCTCCGGCGATGGTGACCTTGCCATTGCGTCGGACGCAAAGAATAGTAGTAGAACGAATTTTTGTACGGCTCAAACCGCCATTCTACCGTAGGAAAGTCATCATTCCGGGGGAAGTGCCCGCGCTAAACTAGACCCAAATGCCTGTTTTTGCGGTTGAGACGCCGCAGCGAACCTATAATGCGCTGGTGGAGCGCGGTTTACTGGACCGCGTGCACGAATTCATTCCCACTTCGGCCGGGAAGCTGTTTCTGGTGACAACACAGGATGTCTGGAAACTTTATGGCGATCAGGTATCCCGGTCCCTGGGGCAACGGGATCATCATGTGCTCTTCTTCCCCGGCGGAGAAGGCCGGAAGCGGATGAGTGAGGTTGAGGCGCTGGCGGAGCAGATGATCCAGCTGGGCGGTGACCGGTCCAGCATGGTGATCGCCATGGGTGGAGGCATCGTGAATGACCTCGGCGGATTTCTGGCTGCAATCTTTATGCGCGGAATCCCCGTGTTGCAGATCCCGACTACACTGCTTTCGCAAGTGGATGCGGCGGTGGGTGGCAAGACCGGAGCCAACCTTGTTTCCGGAAAGAATCTGATCGGTGCATTTCATCAGCCGCTGGCTGTGCTGATTGATCCTCAGGTGCTGGCTTCCCTTCCTGATCGGGAATATCGCGCAGGCCTGTATGAAATCGTGAAATCCGGTGTGATCCGCAGTGCGGAACTGTTTCGCGTCATGGCGGAACAGTCAGATAAAGTTTTGCAGCACGATCCTCAGACAGTGGACTACATCATCAGCGAAAGTGTTCGCATCAAGGCTGAGGTGGTCACCGCAGATGAACGGGAAGGTGATCTCCGCAGGATTCTCAATTACGGGCACACCATCGGCCATGCACTGGAAGCAGATACCGGGTACACACACTATCTCCACGGAGAGGCCGTCGCTTTTGGAATGAAGGCAGCTACGCATCTGGCGCATTTGCTGGGGGTCCTTTCTGCTGCAGATGCGCAGTCCATCCTGAAAACAGTTGATCTTTATGGACCGATCCCTGAGTTACCGGCAAGCGTGACTTCAGAGAATCTGTTGCGCCGGACCGCCAGTGATAAAAAGACCATTAAAGGTTCCGTCCACTATGTCCTGCCGGATTCCATCGGAACCGTTCAGATCCGCTCCGGAATTCCGGACGAGACAGTCCTTGAAGCCATCCGGGCCACTATTGATTCGTGAAATCTCTCGGGACCACACCACCGAATACAGCCACTGAGCAGGAAGCCTCTCGTTGGGTAAGAGGAATGTTCGGCGAGATCGCACCCCGTTACGATCTACTGAACCACCTTTTGTCCTTCAATATGGACAAATACTGGCGCAGCTTTACGGTGAACAAGATCGCGCCGGTTCTTGAACGCCCAGATGCCCGGATTGCCGATCTCTGCTGCGGTACGTGTGACCTGCTGATTTCCATGGAGAAGAAGCTTCAGGGACAAGCCTTTGGCACCGACTTCTGTCACCCGATGCTTACGGCAGCACAACAGAAAAATCTGCGGAGCCCACTCTTTGAGGCGGATGCCATGCAGCTTCCTGTGGGGGCAGAAATGCTGGACCTGGTAACGTGTGCGTTCGGATTTCGTAATCTGCCGAATTATCACAATGGTCTGAAAGAGATGTTTCGTGTCCTGAAGCCGGGTGGTATGGCTGCCATTCTGGAATTCTCCACTCCGCCCAATGCAGCTTTTGCTGCCTTCTATCACTTCTATTCCCGCCGTGTGCTGCCAAAGATTGGTGCAATGATTTCCGGGTCAGAGGATGCCTATACGTATCTGCCGGAATCCGTGAAGAAGTTTCCGGGAGCCGAAGAACTGGCTGCGGAAATGAGATCAGTTGGTTTTGGACAGGTGCGTTTTCATCGGCTGACTTTTGGCATCGTGGCCCTGCATCTGGCTGTCAGGCCTTGAGTGAAGCAGCGATCCGCTTTTCCAGTTCTTCCTGCGTCAGGCTGGTGGAGATAAACAGCTCCTGTCGTGCTCCTGCACTAAGCGCAATTGCCTTCCATCCATTCTGAGTGGGTACGGTTACGCGTACCTTGATCTCTCCACGAGCATCCCGTACGGGACTGATCCTTCCGGGGATGACACTGCGAATTTCTTCATTTGCTCCCAGCAGATGTTCCAAAAAGTCGCGGACCCCATCAATGATGGAATGTTCAATCTTCAGCTTTCCCTGTGCCTTGCGGAGACGCATTACCGGAAGCTCCGTTTGAAGATGAAGTCCACACTGAGCACGCCATTTTCGTCGCGAGTGGCAAGTGCAGACCATTCCTTGCTGAGATCCCACTGCACGCGGACCATCTGTCCCTGAGCACGGGAAAGCATCTGAACATAGGTAACCGTGACATCCCGCGAGATGGGCTGTTCCAGACTCATACGTGCCTGGGGCGTGTTGTCCATGCCAATCAGCTGAGGATCGATCTTGAGACGCGTCACGCCGAAGAATCGCTGGAGATTGCTGTTGGTGGGAGTGCTGAGTGCGGAGTTGAGGACCGCGTTTCCTCCTCCTGCTCCTCCACCCAGCAGGTTCTGTCCATTGATGGTTCCAACGCCCAAAGCGGTTGCCGCAGTGGGTGTGCGACCCACTGCCAGCAGGGCAAGGATCTCTGAAGATTGCAACGGTGGATCCGACCGGTAAGACATATTCAGTTTATTGAGAGGGCCTGAGAAATTGATGGAAACCGCGATTCCACGGACACGTGTTTCCAGATCCAGATCCACGCGAGGCTCAATGGTGACAGGATTCACGAAAGTCACTTCCCCGCGGTTGATCCGGTAATCAGTTCCAAAAAACTGGACTTCCCCCTGGGTAATGGACGCCCGTCCCAGAAGTACAGGCCGGGCCGGAGTGCCACGAAGTCTCAGTTCTGCATCAGCCTGAATGTTTTTCGTCAGTTGTGTGGATATCTCGGTGGACTGGGCTGTTTCGACACGGATGTCGAACTGAAGTCCCCGCAGAAATTCGCCTGTGGGCACAATGCCAATCGGGCGTGAACTGCGCCCCAGCATACTGCCCGCGTCTGTCTGTGGAGTCAAGCCTGCCCGAAGAACGGTGACGGTGCCAGACAGCAGGCTTCTTCTCGAACTGCCCGTCAGAGCCAGAGTGGCATTGGACTGGCTGGATATTCCTTCCGGATACCGCACACGCACCTGATTCAGTTGTGCGGCCAGCTGATAGCTCAGCTCCGCGCCGAAACCAACATAACCAGAAACAGAAATGTTGCCTCCGCCGGATTCTGCAGAGAATGATTCAATATTGGCGCGGGTTCGGTCGAACAGAATGGTTCCATTCACCTTGTCGAGTCCGTTAGGAATTTCCCGGAGGGAGAAGGAAGCATTCTGGAAGGCCATTCTGCCCTCCACTTCAGGATTGTCGAATGTCCCCCGGATTCTTGTATTGAGCGTGGATGTCCCTGATGCAACCAGATCGGGACGCAGGGAACTGACAGCAGCCAGATTTACGGTCCCGTTCACCAGAAGATTCCAGGTATTTTCCCGCCGGAATGAGAGCGTCCCGCTTGCTTCAATCTGGGTATCTTTGGCCCGAAATCTGGCACGTTCCACAAGAACGCCACGCTGATTCGCCACCAGAATGACATCGCCGTCATTGCGCAGGGTCAGGTCAGTGGCAGTAATTCCCTCTCCGAAACTCTCCTGTCTTGGGATGAGTTCCACCCGTGGGAAGATTGCACGACCTGTCAGGAGATCCGGCTCCAGAAGATTTCCCTGAAAAGTTGCTGATCCGGCCAGTCTTCCGTTAAAGGGAAACTCCGTCAGAGAGTCTTCTGTCGGGAAAAAATTCTGAAAAAAAGCCGGAGAGATTTCACCGATCTGGAATGATCCGCTGCCGGGCATCTTTCCGGCCAGCTTCCATGAGCTTCGACCACTGATCTGTGCTCCCTGTAGAGTTCCTCTGGTGTCTAAATAAAGCTGATCTTCTTTTGTGGTGGCGCGGAGGGTGAACTCACCCTGGTCTCTGATGGTGGTCTTCAGCGTGCCGTCCAGAAACTCAAATGCCCAGTCTCCATCCTGTTCCTTCAGTCGTCCCTTGAGCGTGCCTGCAGCGGATGCAGACAGCTGGCGAGGCAGATGGTTGGCGAAATCCCAGTTGCTTGTGCTGAGATCAAAATTAATTTTGCCCGGAACCCAGGTGCCGCTACCTTCCAGTGCGCTTTTGCCTCGCGCCGCAACAATATTGGTCAATGTGACCTGTTCAGGAGTCCCGGAAAAGCTTGCGGTCACCTGATCCAGTGGCTCCTGGAGGATTCTGGCCTGCGTGACGCGAACGGCCCCCTGTGCTGCAGGTGTGCGGACGGTGCCGGAAATCTTCGCTTCGCCTGATGCGGTTCCGGTAACAGGAAGGCTGGATGAGCCACCGCGTCCTGTCTGAGTGAGAAAGCTTTCGAGCGTAGCGCCGGTGAATTTTGCAGTTCCAGATAGAGGGCTGGCATCGATGGTTTCCCAGTTCTGCAGGCCCACCTCGAAATTTCCGGAAAGAGACGCCCCTCTCTGTTTCAGGGTCAGGTCATGAAGATTCAAATGAGAATCATCCAGTTCAAACTTTGTCCGGATTTTTTCCATCACTTCTCCCATGGCCTTCAGATGATCCATTTGTGCAGTGCCGCGGACAATGGGATTTTTCACAGTTCCGGAGACAGTTGCGTGAATCTGCGTCCATCCTTTTTCGAGAGAGATATCCGGATTTAGGTGAAGGTCTGGCTTAATCAGGCGAGTCGCAGGAAGGAGATCCTGAAGATCCCGTGTCTTTAACTCAACCTGAAGGTGATTTTGCAAAGATCCGGCTATGCGGATTTCTGACTCTCCCAGATGCACGAAAGACGGTTCAAAAAATAACTGATTGGCTGCAACGTCGTAAGTTGCAGAGACAAATCCACCCACGGGGATCTTGCCGGGCCGGGGCGTCAGGGTGAGCTTTCCATGTACTTTTTCTGCTTCTTCTCCACGGCCTTCCACTTCAATCGGACCCGTTACGAGCGCGCTGAGCGGATCTGGTGTGCGCACCTGTGTGAGTGACCCTTCAATCCGAAAATGGTTGGGTTTCCGGATCAGTGCCTGCCCTTCAAAAGTTCCCTCCATGAGCTCTGCTCGAAGATTCTGCAGAGAGAGTCTGTCGTCCTGATACTCCACTGATGCGCGAGCGCGAATGTCACTGACTGTCTCGTCCGCAATGGTTGCTGTGATGTTCTTCCCCTGCACCTTTCCCTGCCACTTCCATGGATGTCCGGGTTCCAGAGTGCCGGTGAAGGCTCCTGTCGCTTCACCGGAACGAAGCAAAGAGATTCCGGTCCATCGAGCAACTTCAGGCAGACTGGCCTGCAGGTTTAGATTCAACTGGCCGCGGATGGCATTCCAATCCTCAAATATTCCCGTCCCTTCCGCAGAAGAAGATTGAGTGGAAATTTTCAACCTTGAGATCTGTGCCCTGTTAGTGCTGAGAGTGAACTCAGATTCAAAATGAGCAGCAATGTTCTCTTGCTGCAGCTGCTGGATATTCAGGCTGCCACGATACAGGGGGCCCTGCGGATCAAACAACAGGGAAGCCTCCACTCCGTTTGCATCAATGTTGAGAGGAATCTGTTTCTCATTGATGAGGGCCATTCCTTTGGCGATTTCCAGCCGGTTAGCCGCCAGGTTGATCAGCGTTTCGGGAGCTGTCAATCCGCCGCCGCCCCCCGGAATGTTTGTGCTGCCATCTTTATCGATCAGCAGATGAATCTGGGGACTCACAATGCGCAGAAGCCGGATGTCTACTGAGCGTTTCAGGAATGACCGGAAGGAGAGACCGATTTCCACTTCGGATGCCTGCAGTAACGGCTGGGCGCCTGCTGGCTCCGTGCCGTGCAGCATTATGGGAGAGGCGCGAAAACGAAGAGTTCTCCAGTTGATGTTGAGTTTCCCGATGTTGACACTGGCGCCTGTTGCGCGCGAAATTTCCTGAGTAATCCGGTGTTCCAGTTTTTCGGAAAACCAGGTGGATTGCAGGATAGTGAAGCCCGCAATCATCAGGAAAAGTCCGCTGACTGCGGTGAGAATTGCTATCCGTCGAATCATCGGGTTGCTCCTTGAGGAGTCTGCAATTCAGCTGTCTCCGTGAATGCCGGATTCCGAAAGACGATCGAGATCTGGGTTCGCATGGAGTTCAACCAGCGGTCCAGCAGATTATCCAGCTGTTGCTGTGCCAGTGTTTCCTCGATTCGCTCCCGGGCAACGCCGATGGGTGGAGGGGGCGTTCCGGAGTTCTTCTGCCATTGGGGAACAAAGGTATCCCGATAATAGGATCGGATGTCTTCCAGCGGCACCTGTACGCCCGGTCTGAACCGAAGATCGATAAAGCGTAAGAGTGTTAGTTGCCAGAGGAGCTGTTCCCGCAGTGCATCCTCAGTGACGCCATACTGACGGAGTGACTTTTGATAGAGTTCTGCGTTTCCCATGAAGCGATCCTGTTTCAACTGGGTGAGCAGCGGTTCCACTGCAAAGGCTTCTGGTGAACTGTATTCTCCCAGCTCCATCTCCCGGCGGACGAGTGTCTGTTCAATCAGACGATCTGCTGACTGTCGCAGTGTGATTTCATCCAGTCGCAATGGTTGGTTTTCAATCAGAGCAGTAATCCGCGTTTGCAGAACAACTTCACTCATGGTTATGACAGAATTACCAACCGTCACGCCGATCCTGTCAATGATCTCTGCATGAATAGCGGCGAGGCAGAGTAGTGTGAAGAAGATCCTCATCAGAATGCCTGCCCCAGAGAGAAGTGAAACTGAAACTGGTTGATGCGCTGAACGGACTGGCGGCCTTGTCCGAACAGCAGTTCGTCCCGCGTCCCCTCGAACCCCAGGAATCGAGGCGAGTTTGGAACGTAAGCAAGATCAATACGGATTGGGCCGATGGGCGTGCGATAACGGAATCCGATGCCCACTGCCTGCACCATGTAGTCGAAGTCCTGTATGTCGCGCTGGGTCACCCTGAATCCCATCTTTCCAATCCGGGAGTAGACATTGCCCATGTCGTGAAACAGGACTGCTCCCAGGCTGTCACCGATGAGCGGATGACGGATCTCATGGTTGAAGATCATCATGGATTTTCCGCCGATGGGGAAACCTGTAATCAGATCCCGAGGTCCCGCCTGGTTTTCTGGAAAGCCACGATGGGTGGACGCTCCGCCGGCGAAGAATCGTTCAGGCAATGGGACGTCGGACAGAGGGCCACCATCGAGGCGGTCCTGGAACCCAAAGGTGATACTTCGAGCAAAAACGACATCATGCGTCAGTCGGTAATAGCTGGAGTTGCGTGCGAGAACACGTGCAAAATTGGACTGTGAGCCAATCTGACGAATCGCCATGCCGACATCGACAGAGTTGTAGAAGCCGCGAGTTGACTCGATTGGATTATCGCGACGGTCCTGAATGAAGGATGAAGCCACAATACCCAGTCGTACTGGCTGTGCCAGTCGGGGAATCAGTTGAGGTTCAATCTTCAGAGAATTGGGGTCTACCGTAACTTTGCGCAGGATGTATCGACCCTGCCACGTGTTGGCTCGTGAGAGTCTGCGTGTGATCTGGGCCGCTGCTTCCAGACGCTTTGCGGCAAAAGTACGGACATCGCGAGAGTCATCGTACAAAGCACTGAAAGAGAGACTTAAGTCATCCCGGTTGCGGAAGTGAGGAGCGATATAAGTGGTCTGGGCACGTTGCTGGATATTGGAGATGCGTCCCTGCAAAGTGATGGAGTGCCCCAGTCCGAGGAAATTATTCCTGGTGATGCCTGCGTTCAGTCTGGGGCTGAAGCCGGTTGCTCCTGCCGGAGAATCGAAACTTTGCAGTGATCCACGCCCGATTCTGCCCACCTGTGCACCGACACCGATGTTGTAGGAGTACTTCTTTGCCTCTTCTACTTCAAACAGGACATACTTTGCCGACTCTTCACCATCCGGATTCTGAAGGGCTGCGTCGACGCGTGCGAAAACGCCCAGATCATAGAGACGGCGCTGGCTCTCCAGCATCTCTCCCAGAGAGAGAGGGTCGCCGGGTTTCAGACTGATCCGATCATAGACCAGGCGCGGGACTGTATTTTGCAGTCCACCAACAAGCACCTGGCGGACGAACACCTGCTTGCCGGTATTAATCGTAATTTCAATGTCGATGCTGAGATTATTTGGGTTGCGCTCTGTGGTCCATTCGAGCGTTGCATTGGTATAGCCGTAGTTGAAAAACAGATTCAGAACCGTTTCTCTGTCGAGGGCGATGGTCTCATCGCTGAACGGTTGTCCGGGTGCGGATTGCATGATGCTGCGCACGTAAGATTCTGTTTCCGGTTCCACGCCCAGGATGCGCACATCGCCGATCAGAAACTGATGCCCTTCCTCGATATGAAGAGAGACGGACTGCAGTTGTTCCTTATCCCGGAATCCAGTACTGAGTGCCGGTTTCACGGCCACGTTCAAAAAACCGTTGGAGTGATACAGGTTTTCAATAGATGCAATGTCTGCCTGAAGCATCTGATTGCTGAACCGGCCATGCCGATAACGGATAGGAGTGGCTGGAATAATAGACATCCGTTCCCGTAGAGCATCCTGTTTGAAGTATTGATTGCCCGTAATTTCCAGATTGGCGAGAGTGTAGCGCTGCCCCCTATCGATGGTGTAGTGAATCTCTTCTGCATCCTCAGTGGATCTCGTCGTAAAGCCGACTTTGGCATCAAAGTAACCACGCGATTGCAGATAAGAGGCGATATTCCGGGAACCTTCATTGAGCAGGTCCATATCTACGCTGTGTTCTTCAAAAACAGGGATCAGTTTGCGCTGGGTACCACGCGAAATCCGGAACCCGTCAATTTGCAGATCGATTCTGGAACCATCATTGATTTCAATGGTGGGGACGGCTACATTCTGTTCCTGTTTCCACTCCATTCCGGCCAGATTGACACGGGAAAGCAGCAGTCCTCGGTTTTCCATCTTGCGCCGGATTCCCTGCATACCGGACTGAACGCGGGCTTCCGTGACAGGGCGGTATCCTCCACGATTCAGGAATCGCTTCCAGCCTGTGGATCGGATAATGTCTGATACAGAAAGCGTGGTGTGACCACGAATGACGGGATCGGTAAACCGGACTCTCTTGCCAGTATTGATTGCATAGTGAATATCTACCTGATCGGTGTGAGGGTCGCGCTGGATGTCGGTGTTGACAGAAGCTTCATAGAAGCCATTGGCATTCAGCAACCGGATCATGTTTTCGGTGGCCTGACGGAGTCCGCTTTCCGTAAACTCCTGTCCCAGGCTGAGTTTGGTGGAGTTCAATAGCTGAGTGTCGCTGGGTGGCTCCTGTGTGCCGGTGATGGTTTGTGCGCCGATGAACCATCGATTCACTGTAATGAAAGTCAGTGTGACTTCGTTGTCAGTTTCCGCGGCATCGACAGAGATGTCTTCATAACGGCCCGTCCGGAAGAGACTTTCAATGGACCTGCGAATTGCAGGAGTAGTGAAGGTATCGCCTTCCTGAAGGGGGAGCTGGGATTTCAGTTCTGATGTGGGAACTGGCTGGACGGGTGGTTCGAAACGAATCTGCACAACTCTCTTGCCCGCAAAATCAGCTCCGGACAAGGGAGCATGCAGGAAGATGGCGACCAGGGCGGCGGCCGCACGGACAACTCGGCTGCCGCGTCGGATCACGCGATGCCATGATAACAATTGAGGCCCATGATTCCCCACTCCGAAGATCGCTACTCCCGCCAAATCCTATTTTCAGGGATTGGAGCGGAAGGGCAAATAAGATTGCAGTCCTCTTCTGTTGTCATCGTAGGTTGTGGTGCTTTGGGGAGTTTCCATGCCGGGGCTCTGGCTCGCGCGGGTATCGGGAGGTTGCGGCTGATCGACAGGGATTATGTCGAGCTCAGTAATCTACAGCGTCAGTGGTTGTTCGATGAGGAAGATGCCCGTCAGGCTTTGCCCAAGGCTGCTGCGGCCGCGGCCCAGATCGGGAAGATCAATTCAGAAGTTCGCTGTGATGTGCGGATCGCCGACCTGACTCCCGGAAATGCGGATGAGCTTCTGGGTGAAGCCGATCTGATCCTGGACGGAACGGATAATTTTGAAACCCGGTATCTGATCAACGATTTTGCAGTTTCTCAAGGAGTTCCGTGGATATACGGAGCGGCTGTGGGTAGTTACGGACTGGTTATGCCTGTTGTTCCTGAACAAACTGCCTGTTTGCGGTGCATCTATCCGGAGCCTCCCTCCGGCGATCAGCCGACGTGCGAGACGGCCGGGGTGCTGAATACGATTACGAGTGTGATTGCTTCCCTGCAGGTTTCCCTGGCCTATCGTTTGTTGTTGGGTGAAAAAGTGCTTGCGGACCTGACAACGATTGATCTGTGGACGGGGCGCGTCCGGCAGGTGGCGGCGCCAGCCCGGGATGCGGAGTGTCCCTGTTGTGGAAAAAGGCAGTTCGATGCCCTGGACGGACACCATCGGGCGCCGATTAGCCTGTGTGGGCGGAACGCCGTGCAGATTCATGAAAAAAAGCGGCCCCTGGACTTTGAAAAACTGGCTCGGAAACTGACGCCCCTGGGCGAAATCCGGTCGAATGAGTTTGCGCTCCGCTTTTTTACGGAGAATTACGAGATGACCTTTTTCCCGGATGGGAGGGCCATTATCAAAGGAACCACTGATCCGGGAGTGGCACGGAGTCTTTACGCGCAATATATAGGATCTTAGGCATTCTTTGTCGTAAACTAGATGACTGCGAGGGCGTTTAGCTCAGTTGGTTAGAGCACTTCCCTTACAAGGAAGGGGTCCGGGGTTCGAGTCCCTGAACGCCCACCATCACCATCCCCCGATCCATGACCAGTTGGTTATGCGAGATTCTCTGTTCTGCTGTTGACATCCCTGGATGCGCTCGGTAGACTGGGAAGGTTTGGCGAGTTGATTCTGCTTCGACTTGTGTCGTTTCGTAGTATGAAACGCATTTAGGAAGAAGCCAGCCCCGAGGTTCCGGCGGTCACGCCGCTTGAGAGCATGGGCTGATCTGGTAGTCACTGCCCTGCGTCTGGTAGTTTACGGGCGCGTCATGTGTTTTAGCAGTGTAGTTTGCTGCTCCATTCCGCAAAGGTAATCCAGAGCGGTTTGAATCCTGGCCCTGAGCTGTGGGTAAGCCCCGCCATGAAAATGGTCCCGGGTGGCCCGAGAGCCGGCCTTATTGATTTGAGTTTGAGAGTTTAGTGAGGGTAACCCGTGCCGACGTTTAACCAACTCGTGCGCAAGGGTCGCAAGCCGACTGTATATAAGACGGCGAGCCCGGCACTGCAGGCATGTCCGCAGCGTCGTGGAGTTTGCACCCGCGTGTACACAACAACGCCAAAGAAGCCGAATTCTGCGCTTCGGAAGGTGGCTCGTGTTCGTTTGTCCAATGGGATTGAAGTCACGACTTATATTCCAGGTGTTGGTCACAATCTGCAGGAGCACTCGATCGTCCTGATTCGTGGTGGTCGTGTGAAAGATCTTCCTGGTGTCCGCTACCACATTGTTCGTGGAACGCTGGATACCGCAGGTGTGGCGAACCGGAAGCAGGGTCGCTCCAAGTACGGCGCTAAGCGCCCGAAACAGGCTAATTAGGGAGTATTGAATGGCACGTCGACGTAGAGCAGAGATTCGCGAAGTCGCTCCGGATCCGGTATACAATTCAACGCTCGCAGAAAAGTTTATCAACTCCATGATGTTGGATGGGAAGAAGAATACGGCGCAGCGCCTGTTCTACCAGTCCCTGGATCTGCTGAAAGAGCGCTCTGGTGATGATCCGCTGAAGCTCTTCAAAAAGGCTGTGGAGAACTGCCGTCCCCTGCTGGAGGTGAAGACCCGGCGTGTGGGTGGTGCAAACTACCAGGTGCCGATTGAGGTTCCGCAAAACCGCCGGACGTCTCTGGCGATCCGCTGGATTCTCCTGAATGCGCGTTCAAGGCCTGAAAAGGGAATGCAGGAAAAGCTAGCCGGGGAGTTGGGTGATGCGGCCAACCTGCGTGGTGGAGCGGTCAAGAAAAAAGATGATGTCCATCGTATGGCAGAGGCAAACAAGGCGTTTGCTCACTATCGGTGGTAAGTGGTTTTAACGGATAGATAGCAAAATATGGCACGCACGGTACCGCTTCAGCGAATGAGAAATATTGGCATCATGGCTCACATTGATGCTGGTAAAACAACAACAACTGAACGTATTCTCTACTACACAGGTCGGACGCACAAAATCGGGGAAGTTCACGAGGGTGCGGCGACTATGGATTGGATGGCTCAGGAGCAGGAGCGTGGGATTACCATTACTTCTGCTGCGACAGCCTGTCAGTGGGGCGATACCTATATCAATATCATTGATACCCCGGGGCACGTTGATTTCACTGCAGAAGTAGAGCGCAGTCTGCGTGTTCTCGATGGTGCGGTTGCTGTGTTTGATGCTGTTGCTGGTGTGCAGCCACAGTCTGAGACTGTGTGGCGTCAGGCGGATAAGTATGGTGTGCCTCGCATCTGTTTCATCAATAAGATGGACCGGATTGGTGCTGATTTCTATAACGCTGTCCAGACAATTGTTGACAAGCTGAATGCGCGTCCGGTGCCGATCCAGATCCCCATTGGGGCTGAAGATAAGTTCCTGGGTGTTGTTGACCTTGTCACGATGACGGGTCGTATCTGGCGCGATGAAACCCTGGGGGCTTCTTTTGACGATGGTCCTATCCCCGCTGATCTTGTAGAGAAGGCGCAGGAATATCGCGAAAAGCTGGTAGAAGCTGTTGCAGAGTCAGATGACGTTCTGATGGAGAAGTATCTCGGTGGTGAGGAGATCACTGTCGAAGAGTTGAAGAAGGGTCTTCGCGCTGCAACCTTGGCGCAAAAGGTTTTCCCGGTTGTTTGTGGCTCTTCCTTTAAGAACAAGGGTGTTCAGAACATGCTGGATGCTGTTGTGGCCTATCTGCCGCATCCGCTGGATATTCCTTCGGTGAAGGCGCTTTCTGCTGACAATCCGGAAGTAGAAGTTGAGCGCAAGGCGTCTGATGACGAGCCTTTCTCTGGTCTGGTTTTCAAGGTGATGACTGATCCCTTTGTTGGTCAGTTGGCCTTTATCCGGATTTATTCCGGAAAGCTAAGTGCTGGCGAGTCTGTTTATAACTCTTCCAAGGGAAAGCGTGAACGTGTCGGTCGTCTGGTTAAGATGCATGCCAATAAGCGGGAAGAGATCAACGAGATCCTTGCCGGTGATATTTGTGCTGCTGTCGGCCTGAAGACGGTGCAGACGGGTGACACGATTTCTGCTGAGAGTGATCCGGTTCTGTTGGAATCCATCGATTTTCCTGAGCCTGTCATTCAGTTGGCGGTTGAGCCTAAAACCAAGGCTGACCAGGAAAAGCTGAGTATTGCTATTCAGAAGCTGGTTGCGGAAGATCCTACGCTGCGAGTGAATACCGATGCGGAAACCGGCCAGACTATTCTGGCGGGTATGGGTGAGCTTCATCTTGACATTATTGTCGACCGCATGAAGCGTGAGTTTAATGTAGAAGCCAATGTGGGTAAGCCCCAGGTGGCCTATCGCGAAACCATTCGCAACGTGGCGGAATCAGAATATACCCACAAGAAGCAGACAGGTGGTAGTGGTCAATACGCAAAGGTGAAGCTACGTGTCGAGCCTCATCAGGGTGAATTTGTATTCGCTAATGAGGTTTTTGGCGGTGCGATTCCGAAGGAATTTATTGCGGCTGTCGAAAAGGGCGCCCGAGAGTCTCTGGAGGCTGGTGTGATGGCTGGCTATCCGGTGGTGGATGTTAAGGTAACTGTTTTTGATGGTGATTACCACGATGTCGACTCTTCGGAAATGGCATTCAAGATCTGCTCTGCCATCTGTACAAAAGATGGTTTCCGGAAAGCTAAGCCAGTGCTACTGGAGCCCGTTATGAAGGTTGAAGTTGTTGTGCCGGATGAGTATCAGGGTGCTGTCAATGGTGATCTGATTTCACGGCGCGGTCGGTTGGAAGGTACGGAAATGAAGGGATCAACGACGGTTGTCCGCTCGATGGTTCCGCTGAGTGAAATGTTTGGTTATGCGACCGATCTCCGGTCCCGCACGCAGGGTCGCGGTGCTTTCACGATGCACTTTGGTCAGTATGAGGAAGTGCCCAGAAATATTGCGGAAGAGATCATTGCAAAAGTTCAAGGGAAAGTAACGAAGTAAGGATTCCGAGGAGAGTTCATCTACCATGGCGAAAGAGAAATTTGATCGAAGCAAGCCACACGTGAACGTGGGGACGATCGGGCATATTGATCACGGGAAGACGACGCTGACGGCGGCGATCACGAAGGTGATGGCGAAGAACAGTCCGAATGCAGTAGCGCGGAGT
>JBBCIQ010000008.1:0-27701 GCA_037190045.1 Bryobacteraceae bacterium
ATCAGCAGACTCGGTTGCTTCGGGCAATTATCAGAGGAAGCTCTCGCAAGGATGGACTATCGATCTCAACAGTCAAGCCTCGAATTGGCCCACTCCAGATGCCAACACGTCCAGTTACAGCAACGGGAAGATGGGCCCGAACCTAAGGGAAGCTTCAGCCAGTTGGGGAACACCGAGGGTGACAACCAACGGGGGGAATGGATCACAGCGAGAGGATACGAAAGCACGCATCGAGGATCAGGTGATGAACTGGCCGACTCCAAACGCTGCTCCATCAGCACCGAACAACAGCAAGAAGAGAGAGGGTGGAAGGATTGCGAATCGGACCACGGATCAATGTCTGGAATCGAGGGCCCAAGCTGTTTCCCTCCGGGCCCCGGCGATGACTGGTCGTCGGTCGATTACGAATCTTACCCCGCAACCAGCCGTTTCGGTTTGCTCATTCATCAGCTTCGACGCTCTGGTTTACTGCCTGTGGAGCTGGAAATCACACCAGAAGCCGTGGGCGCTTACATACGTCAGGCCTGCGCAGCGCCCGAGATTGAATCCGCAGTTCGTGGAGTGGTTGATGGCGTGGCCTCATCGATGGACGAGCGTTCAGCAAGGCTTAGGGCCGGAGGTAATGGAGTTGTGGCGATCCAGGGCGCAGTGGCATTTGTCGAACTTATTAGGAGGATTAGATGCAACCAACTGAAGAGAGCCTGAAGATAGCGACCGACATTATACGGTCAGATCAAAAGAGAGTGAATTCACACAGCCCATGGGACCGCTGGCAGGAATCAATTAGTGAGGTCGCCCTCGCGCTCGACGCTGCCTACCAGCGGGGACGGGACCAAGCGGTGCAACCATCCGGAAGTCCCGGAGAGTTGGAGTTATCCGGAAATTCCGGAGAACTGAGATCACAGCTTGACTCCGCCCTTGCCCTCGCCGCGCAGAGGGGTGAGGCGCTGAAGAAACGCCATAAGCCTGACTGTGTCTGTGTCTACTGCGAAGGTGTGGAAGCTCCCGAAACCTGGCTGGCCGACAAGCTCAAACGCGCGAGGGCGGAAGGGGCGATTGCCGAACTGGAAAGACTTGCTCGTGAGTTTTATACAGAAGGCGGAAAGGATGTGGCGGCTACCTTTATGAGTGCAACCTTGCACGAGGAAGCCGCAGCCATTCGCAAGGAGGCCGGGCTGTGAATTACAGCAATATCTTCACCCCGGTTTACACCCAGCGGGTCTGTAAATACAGGAACTGCGAGAACACTTTCAACCCCACGGTTCGGAATCAGACTTATTGCTGCAGGGATCACGCCACGGCTGCGTATAAGGCGAAGCTACGGGAAAAGAAGATGAAGGACAGGGGGATGAAGAGTGATGGGTGAGGGAAAGAGAAAAGTTATCAAGTCTCCCTATGATCTATCTGATCGAAAGTTGAAGGCTACAACAACTGGACCATATGACCTATCAGGAAGAAAAGTGAGAGGCCCTAAAAAATGACACCCTCTGACCCACGCGACCCGCGCATCGACCCTCAGCCGGGGGATGTGGTGCGTAATAGGGAGCAGAGACTTACTACACAGCAGGTGAAGCAATTCAACCAGATGATCCGCTCGCTGAAGATCATCGCAAAAGATTACAAGAAACCAGATTGGTTACGCAGGAATAGCGAGAAGCTGTATGGGCTTGAGTACGAAGAAGCTCTCGAAATGGCGTACGAAAACATCCAAAATCTTGCATCCATTTCTGTCCGGGGGGTTCGGCCCATAGAGGAGTCAGATGCCAGCTGCTAAACACCTCTGGGAATACGATCATCCCTATTACTGTAGTGAATCGAATTTCTATTCACGCGAGCCGTTCTGCGCCCATAAATCATGGGATGACTTCGCATCGAGTATGGGTGCATCAGACCCGGAATTGAATCTTTGCTTCCGCTGGGACTGGCATCCGCCGAGGAATGAAGATGATGACGAAACGATTGAGTGGAAGCATGACGAAAATTATCGAGAGTCATACATCAATTTGTTTTTCGTGATGCAGCGAAAAGGTATCTTCTGCTGTCACGAGGTCCAGGTAGCTCGAACAGATGAACCAGCGATTCGTAAATGGCTGACAGCCAGGATGCCTCACCTGTTGCAAGTCTGGGAGCCGATAAACGTGGAGAAGGAGGAAGA
Source organism: Bryobacteraceae bacterium (assembly GCA_037190045.1). GTDB lineage: Bacteria > Acidobacteriota > Terriglobia > Bryobacterales > Bryobacteraceae > JAPKYZ01. Next base: position 2,156 of record JBBCIQ010000008.1, read on the forward strand.
GTCACATGGCTAAAAAGACCATCATCACTTGCGACGTGACGGGCCTGCTGAGGGGGCTATAGTGACTAACTCCCATCAGATCGAGCGCTGCAATAAAGAGATCGCCGAGATCCTTCACCGCATTCACGTAGGCGAAGAGCCAGTTGATGGTCTGCTTCTCGGGCTGAACGACTGGCGGCGAGAGAAGGAATTGCTGGAGGGGACTTCTATCTCATTAATAAGGGGCGAAGGTTGAGCGAAGACAAGCACATAGGGGGATCTTCGTACACTCGTACCATTGCGGAAATACTCCGCATTGGAGATTTAATGAGATACCAAGACCCCAAAATCAGAATCACTGAAAGCGGGAAATACTATATCCGGCCTTATGTGGATCGCCTCTCTGAGTCTGGAGAACTCAAAAGGGAGAGAGAGCGGATCTATTTGGTTGCCACCAATAAGAGAGATGCTGTGGCTGAAAAGAACAGCATCATGCTGAAGATCAATAAAGGTAAATATGTCGTTCAGTCTCAGATGAAATTCTCTGATCTTCTCGACCATTACTTAAAGGAGTATGTGGAGCGGGGAGACAATCTTGCCGCCAGCACCGCTGGCAAGTACCGGGCACATATCAAAAACCATATCCGGCCAGCCCTAGAAAATCTCATGCTGGCTGATGTCACTACATTAAGGATCGATTCCCTTCTCTCTGGATTAGCCAACAAAGGCCTATCCTGGGCCACCAGGCTCGATGTGCGAAATATTCTTTGTGGGATATTCACACAGGCTGAACGCTGGGGATGGTGGAAGGAAAAGAATCCAGCAATCGACGCGACAGTTGGGCGGCAAAGGGCGAAAAGAGAGAAGAAATACATCAAACCAGAGCAATTAAAAGAGCTCTTTGCAGAATTACCGAACGATGTTCGGATGATCTGCCTGATGGCCCTCTCCTGCACACTTCGAATATCTGAAGTTCTTGGGCTGCAGTGGAAACATATTGATTTCGATAAGGGGCTCGTTCTGGTCCGGCAACGTTGGTACAGAGGAGATCTTGATGTCGTGAAGGGGACCCGCTCCCGCAGGAACGTCCCAATGGGGAATATAAAAAATCTCCTGGCTGGGATAGTGGGTGCACCAGAAGAATTTATCTTTCATGTAAAGAGCCCCGGTGGATCAATCATTCGAGACGACCGGGATATTCAAAAGTTCTACCTGCGGCCAGCATCTAAAAAGATTGGGATTTATCACGAGGGATTCGGATTCCACACGTTCAGACGGCTGGCAATTACTGAGCTTTCAAAAGAAACAGATCACCTGCAAGCGATGAAGGCAGCAGGACATTCGAAGATCAGCACAACGGAATTGTACACGTTGGTCGATCAGGACAGGTTGAATGCGGGAGTAGCAGCAATACAAGAAAGGGTGATGTGATGGTGGGCCTAAGAGAACTCGAATCTCTGACCTCCTGCGTGTCAAGCAGGCGCTCTAACCAACTGAGCTATAGGCCCCTCTTGAAAGTAACCGGATGCAGCTTTGGGACAGATCCGGCCACTTTTCTATCTAACACTATGCAAACATTGAACCACCCTCTACCGTGTCAAGGTAGCGCTCTAACCAACTGAGCTATAGGCCCATACTGCAGTCTGATGGCCGGGAATCCGGTCAGTCAGTCTATCTCAATCGGAAACCTGTGATTCAATCAACTTGAGGTCATTACCGTTTTTGGTAACGGCCTCTGTTCCGAACTCATAGGATACCAGATTGATACATCTTGATTTCAACCAAAAAAATGCAATTGTGACCGGAGGTGCACGCGGTATCGGTGCAGCCACCGTCAATCTTCTGAAAACAGCAGGTGCCCATGTTCATCTGTTCGATCTTCCGGATGTCGATGTCTCCCGTCCGGAGACGCTGGAAGCTGCTTTTGCGGGTGTTCCCGTCCCCGATGTGGTGATTGCCAATGCTGGCATTGGAACTGCCGAACCGGAAGACATTACCGATGCCACACAGCAGAACTGGGATCGCACCATCGCGGTCAACCTCACCGGAGTGTTCCACACCGTTCGTCTGGCAGCAGCGCGCATGAAGGAAGCCGGAAAAAGCGGATCGATTGTAGTGACAGCTTCCACCAACTCCTTTGACGGAGAAGCCATGCTCACGGCCTACAATGCCAGCAAGGCGGGTGTCCTGGGAATTGTCCATACTGCGGCCAATGAACTGGGACGCTATGGAATCCGCGTCAATGCAGTGTGTCCTGGCCTGATCCGCACTCCGCTGACTGACCGCTACTTCTCAGCGCATGGCTACCTCAAGGAATACTTTCAGCACATCGCCATGGGGCGAGGGGGCGAACCGGAAGAAGTGGCAAAGGCCATAGTGTTTCTCGCCAGCGATCTGGCCAGCTACATCACCGGAGCCACCCTGCTGGTGGATGGAGGACAGCTGACGTCAAAGTACAGCACATGGACCGATGCCAACGGCACGTTTGAAGGTGATCACTGGGTGCAGAAGAAGTAGCCGCTACCAGGCGCGCGCAGTTCTCGACAGATAAGGATCGGCTCCTGCTTCGATCACTCCATTCGGCGTGACCCGAATCATCACCGGAGCCGAACCATTATTCATGCGGGAAGCCTGCTTCGCCTTATGTCCCCGCTCCAGCATGTCCGCCAGAACCTTCCGGGGAATTCTCTCGTCCAGCAGCATCTCTCCCGGGTTCATCGCATGGTTATCAAAGCTGGAAACCAGATGACGTGTCTGGAACCGTGGATACTCAATCGCCTGCTGGCTGTTCATGCCGAACTCCACCACGTTCAGGAAAACCTGCAACAGCGACTGATCCTGATTGTCGCCGCCGGGAGTGGACATCGAAAGATATGCTTCCCCGCCCCGCGTGACCAGCGTGGGTGAAAGTGTGACACGGGGACGCTTGCCTCCCGCCAGTTCATTCGGATGACCAGGGATCAACAGAAAGCTCTGCGCACGTTGCGTTAACGGGATTCCTGTATCCCCGGCAATCACACTGGGAGTCCATGCACCGGATGGTGTCGCTGTGAACATCATCCCATCCTTGTCGATGGTGCTGATACCCGTAGTATCACGCGCCATCAGTTCGTCATCGATCTTCACGCGCACCATCGCAAATTTAGAGGGATGCTCGCCCACGGTGCCCCGGATCTTGCCCGGCCTGAACTCAAGGGATGCTTCCGGTCCGATCTGGCTGCGACGCACTGCCGCATATTCCTGAGAGAGCAGTTCATCGGAAGGAACTTTCGAAAACAGGGGATCGCCATAATATGTATCCCGATCCGCATAAGCCAGCTTCAGAGCTTCGGTGATGGTGTGAATGTATTCAGAAGAGTTCAGTCCCATCTTTTTCACGTCCAGACCTTCCAGAATATTCAGAGCTTCCAGCATGGAAGGACCCTGACTCCAGAAACCCGGCTTATAGATTGAATATCCCTTGTAGTGGACTACTTCCGGCTCTTCCACTTTTAGCCGGAAAGCAGCCATGTCTTCATAGCGAAGAAGCGCTCCATTGGCTTTACAGAACTCATCGATCCGGCGTGCGATCTCTCCTCGATAGAAGTAATCCCGTACAGCATCAATGGCTGCTTCCCTGGACTTTCCAGTCGCACGCGCTTTCTTTTCCACGGCCACCATGGACCGGATGGTGGCAGCCAGTTTGGGCTGACGCAGAACCTGCCCAGGCAAAGGCATCCTGCCTGCGGTAAAAAATGTTTCTTTGGTTGTTGGCCACAGTTGTGCAAAGCGGCGCATGCTGCGGATGGATGCTACACGCATATCATCCAGAGGCATGCCATCTGCCAGTTCAATCGTAGGCGTGATGACTTCCTCAAAAGATTTTGTCCCAAACTCTTTCAGAGCCAGCAGTCCGGCATCCACCATGCCGGGAACCAGTGCAGGCATCAGTCCGGCTACCGGAACAAAGTTTCGTAATCCGCCGGGATCCACGGCCATCACCTCGCCGGGAACCAGTTGGCGATTCCGGAAGAACTCCGCCGTGGCAGCCTTCGGCATTGTGCCAATCCCGGCAATGGACACTACTTTTCCTGTTTTCGTCCGGATGAGGATGGGAACTTCTCCACCAAATCCGAAATGAGAGAACTCAGAGATGGAAGCAGCAAACATCGACGCCAGTCCGGCATCCACCGCGTTGCCTCCGGAAAAATACATCCGCATTCCGGCATCGGCACCAGAGTCTGTTCCCGCGGCAATCGCCCCTTTGGTCCCACGAACCACCTGACGTACCGGACGTTCATATTCCTTGAGAAGCTGGGCAGAGGCTCCCGAAATCAGAAAAATCGCAAGAGTCCAGCGCAACGGGTGCCTCATGGGTAACATAGTGACATGAACAGAGAGCCTGTGAAAGCATCCCTGCCGTTGCAGAAAAGCCTTAACGCCTCTCTTCAGCAAATCAGCAGTATCGAAACCGGATCAGATAATTTCACGGATACCATCGTCCGAAGGAAGATCAATTTTCTGTATCCTGCGAAAACCAGAGGTTATTGAGTGAGCGAAATTCAGGATTTACTTGAGCGATTCCGCCGGGGTGGCGAATTGCTGGCAATGTCAACCACAGGAGCAGCCGGACCCGAGCTGGACTTCAAGCCGGAACCGGGAAAATGGTCCGTCCGTCAGATCGTCTGTCATCTGGCCGATTCTGAACAGGTTGCCAGCATGCGCTTCCGTCAGACGATTGCTGAGGAGAATCCCACTATCCAGTGGTACGACGAAAAGGCCTGGGCAGAAAACCTGGACTATTCAAAAAAGAAACTCTCTCAGGCAGTAGAGACGTTTCGACGCGCCCGTGCCGACAATTATGAATTACTGAAAGAGTTACCGGAAGAAACCTTCTCCCGGCCCGCCAACCATTCGCGTTTCGGTTCCACAACGCTGCTGGGACTTTTGAAAAACTATGCTGAGCATGTGGAGAACCATGTCGTGCAACTCCGTGGTGTTCGGACAGCTTATAAGGAATCCAAGAAATGACAGCAACCCTTGTGCTCGCGCTGGCGCTTGCCACAGATTTATCCCCTGCCGCCAAATCGTGGTGGAAACACGTAGAGTTTCTGGCCGACGACAAACTGGAAGGTAGAGATACCGGCTCCAAAGGCCACAAGATGGCCGTGGACTATGCCGCTCAGGAGTTTGAAAAGGCCGGAGTTCAGCCAGGCGGTGAACAGGGATACTTCCAGACCGTTCCCTTCAATGTCCGAAAGATTGATGAATCAAAGTCGTCCATCAAAATCATTCGTGATGGAAAAACTGAGGATGTAACTCTCGGTCGTGAGGCAGCCATCAGCATGCGGATTGATCCCAAACCGGATGTCACAGCTGAAGCGGTCTTCATCGGTTATGGATTTGCCATCCCTGAAATCAAATATGACGACATCAGCGGCATCGACCTCAAGGGAAAGATTGCTGTCTACATTGCGGGCGTTCCGGAAGGCGTTTCAGCAGAACTCTCTGCACACTATCAGTCCGCAGGCGAACGCTGGAACCAGCTGAAAGCCGCTGGTGCAATCGGGGTCATCGCCATGCAGAATCCCAAGAATGCTGACATCCCCTGGGCAAGATCCTCACGGGCACGTCTGCTTCCCAGCATGGATCTGGCAGATCCCGTCTATGACGAGACCAAAGGCATGGAAGTCTCCATCACCTGGAATGCTGAGCGCGCACAGCCTCTCTTTGCCGGAAGCGGACATACGATTGAGGAACTCCTGAAGTTGTCCAGTGATAAGAAGCGGCTTCCCCGCTTTCCGCTCAAAGGAAAAATTCAGGTAAAGACAGCAGTAGAACGCAGCAGCATCCAGTCACAGAATGTGGTGGGCGTATTGCCGGGCAGCGATCCCAAACTGAATAATGAGTTTGTCGTTCTTTCAGCTCACATCGATCACATCGGCAAGAGCCCGGTAATTGAAGGGGATGCCATTAACAACGGCGCCATGGATAATGCAGCGGGAATTGCATCCATGATCGAGATCGCAAAGATGTTCAAGGCGCAAGGTATTAAGCCGAAGCGCTCCATCGCATTCGTCGCTGTTACGGGCGAAGAGAAAGGCCTGCGTGGATCGCGCTGGTTTGCAACACACTCCACCCTCAAGGGAAAGATGGTGGCCAATCTGAACATGGATATGTACCTTCCCATCCACAAGCTGGAAGTGCTGCGTGTGCTGGGTCTGAACGAGTCAGATCTGGGCGACACTATGCGTGCAGCCGCCGAAAAAGCCGGTATCCGTGTGCAGACCGATCCACAACCGGAACGGAATGCATTCATTCGCAGTGACCAGTACAACTTTGTGCGCGTGGGTGTTCCTGCCATCAATGCAGGATTCGGCTATATGCCCGGTTCACCGGAAGAGAAGATCCACAAGGACTGGTTGACGGAACGCTATCACGGTGTCACAGATGATCTGACACAGCCGGTGGATCAGGAATCGGCAGCGAAGTTCAATTCGATCCTGTTTGACTTCGTGAACCGCGTAGCGGACCAGCCACAGACACCGCGATGGAAAGAAACCAGCTTCTTCAAACGATTTGAAAAGAAGTAGGTTTGTTTCCACGTTTTCAGGCGTCATGACGTCATATCTCAGAAGAGAGAGCTGCGTCTTTGCCTGAATTTCTGTTGAAGTATGCTGATGACCGGGGCCAGATTCATACAGAGTCTGCCCACGGTGCATCAGAGCAGGAGATCCGGGAACGATTCTCCCAACAGGGATTTCTGATCTACTCCATCAAGCCCCGTGGAGCGCTGCGTGGCCTGGGGGCATCCAGCTCCCGTCCAAAGAAACTCAATCTTGAAAAATTCCTGATCTTCAACCAGCAGTTTGTCACACTGATCCGGGCAGGCTTGCCGATTCTCAAATCGCTGGACTTGCTGGCAGAGCGTCTCACAGATGGCAAATTGCAAGGTCCGGTTCGTCAGATTCGTGATGAAGTCAAAACTGGTGTCCTTCTGTCGGATGCCTTCAGCCACCAGCAGATCTTTCCGCCGATCTATGTAACCAGTGTGATGGCAGGTGAAAAATCGGGTTCGCTGGTGGAGGTTTTGGACCGTTTTGTCGCCTATCAGCGTCTGGCGCTGGCAGCCCGGAAGAAGCTGCTGCTCTCCCTGATCTATCCCGCCATTCTCATCTTTCTGGTGATCTGTCTGGTGGTGTTTCTGGTGACCTATGTCGTCCCCAGCTTTGCTGTCCTCTACACCGGAATTTCTGCTGAACTTCCCGGTCCCACACGACTGCTGATTGCCGTCGGCACCACAGCCCGCAACTATATTGTGGTCGCCTTTCTCGGATTGGTTGGACTCATTTTCGGATTCCGGGCCTGGTCACGCCGACCATCGGCGCAGATCCAGCTGGATCGTGTTCGCCTGAAAACTCCAGTGCTGGGAGAAATCTGGATCAAGTTCCAGGTGGCTCAGTTCTCCCGTGTTCTCTCTACCCTGCTGGTGGGTGGAATCCCGCTGGTGCAGGCGCTGGAAACGGCTGGTGCTTCCACATCCAGCATGTTGTTGCGGGAGATGCTGAATCGGGCAAAACAGATGGTGAGAGAAGGCCAGTCTCTGGCGAACTCCCTCAATGCCACTGGAGTATTTCCCGGACTCGCCATCGACATGGTGGAAGTGGGAGAGTCCACCGGTGCCCTGTCTGCCATGCTCAACAGTGTGGCTGAATTCTATGAAGACGACGTGCAGACACGGATGACAGCCGTCCTGGGACTGATTGAGCCCGCCATCATGATCTTCATGGGTATTTTTGTGGCTTTTGTCCTGATCTCGCTTTATTTGCCCATCTTCTCCGTCGCCGATGCGCTACGGTGAAGAAAAGAAGAGAGATCGGAAGGAAACTTCCCTTCCACGTTTCTCCACATTTGTGCGTCATTCATCATGTAGCGCTCTATGGCCACTGACCGCGTCCGCATTGTCGATCCCGAGCAGGAAATAGCTCAAGCCCGCCAGATGGCGCTGCGCTACCGCGCTGAATTTGTCGATCTCCGGGAAACACGCATCGATCATGACCTCTTCCGATCCGTCCCGGTAGAACTCATGTTCAAATCCAATTTCGTGCCCATCCGGCAGGAAAACGGAGTTCTGGAGATCGCCATGGCCGATCCCCGGAATCTGAACCTGATTGATGAGCTTTCGCTTCTTCTGCGAACAAAACTCAAGGTAAAAGTCGCAACACTCTCGCAGATTTCCGATCTTCTCAAGAAAACAGAACAGTCGCAGCGCGTCCTGGAAGAAGTCACGGAAGGATTCACGCTGGACGTTGTTGGTGACGAGGAGAATGTCGAAGAAACCCTTTCCATCGACAAGCTCTCCAGCGATTCAGACATTGCTCCGGTCATCAAGCTGGTGGATACCACCATCTTCAATGCGCTGGAACGCCGGGCATCCGATATTCACATCGAAACCCGCGACAATGAAGTGGCCATCAAGTACCGGATCGACGGTGTGCTGCAGTATGCCATGCCTCCGATTGCAAAGGACTGGCACTCCACTATTCTTTCCCGGATCAAGGTCATGTCGGAACTGGATATCGCCGAACGGCGTGTTCCGCAGGATGGCCGTTTCCGCGTTCGCTATAAGGGACGTCTGATCGATTTCCGTGTCTCCATCATGCCAACCGTGCACGGAGAAGACGCTGTGCTCCGTGTTCTCGACAAGGAGTCGATGAGTGAGAAGTTTGCAAAACTCTCGCTCGAAGTCGTGGGTTTTGGAGAGAACGATCTTACAAAGTTCCGGCGTTACATCAAGGAACCTTACGGAATGGTGCTGGTTACCGGGCCCACTGGTTCCGGTAAAACCACCACGCTTTATGCGGCGCTGAGCGAGATCAAAAACGATGAAGACAAGATCATCACCATTGAAGATCCTGTCGAATACCAGATCAAGGGCATCACGCAGATTCCGGTTAACGAGAAGAAGGGACTGACCTTCGCCCGTGGACTGCGCTCCATCCTCCGTCACGATCCGGACAAGATTCTGGTGGGTGAAATCCGTGACCAGGAGACTGCACAGATCGCCATCAACGCCGCGCTGACCGGGCATCTAGTGTTCACCACCGTCCATGCCAACAACGTATTCGATGTTCTGGGACGCTTCCTGAATATCGGTGTGGATCTCTATAACTTTGTCTCTGCGCTGAACTGTATCCTCGCGCAGCGGCTGGTCCGCGTCATCTGTCCTCACTGCAAGACGCATGTCCACTATGACGACGAAACGCTGCTGGAAGGCGGACTGAATCCGGATGAGTGGAGAACCTTCGAATTTGCAGAAGGAAGGGGCTGCTTTGAGTGCGGGGGCACAGGCTATCGGGGACGAAGTGCCATTCATGAACTACTGGATCTGAATGACGAAATTCGGGAACTCATTCTGGAACGTCGGCCTATCTCCCAGATCAAGGCAGCAGCATTAAAAGAAGGTATGACCTTCTTGCGTGAATCTGCCACTGAGCGATTGCGCGCCGGAATCACCACGTTGAAAGAAATCAATAAAGTAACGTTTATCGAGGGTGCATGAGCTGGCTGGACCGTATACAATCTTTCATCCAGGACCCTCCCCCGGCACATATCTTTGAACTGTCTGCAGACGGCATCGCATGGTCCATTGAGGGCAACCGCGGGTTTCGCGCGCTTCAGCCGGAAGTGCTGCATGTCAATCCACTCACAGACAATGTGCTGGATCAGGAAGCTCTCATCGCAGAGATTCGGGGGATTGCTCCCGCAGAAACAGCGCGCACCCGACGCATTCCGTGTGCCCTGATTCTTCCGGATTTTTGTGCTCGACTTACTGTGCTGGATTTCGACACACTGCCTTCCGATATCAAGGAACAGGCCTCCCTGATCCGTTTTCGCATCAAGAAGAGCCTGCCCTTTGATGTCGATACGGCAGCACTCAGTTTCCAGCCTCAGACAAATGCACAGGGCAAGCAGGAAGTGATGGTAGCTGCGATTTCTCATGAGATTCTTTCGCGGTATGAGTCATCCTTCCGGGCAGCGGGCTACCATCCCGGAGTGGTCACCGTTTCCTCTCTCTCTTCAGTTGCCCTGATGGATACATTGGATGACTTCCAGATGATCGCCCGGCTCAGCCAGAGAGTATTGACCATCCTCGTCACCTCAAAAGGAAACGTAAATCTGACCCGCTGTGTCGAACTGACGGAAGCATCTGTTTCCGAAGTTTCTGAAGTACTCTTCCCTACCCTTGCTTATGTCGAGGATCGCTTCGGATCTCCTGTACAGAAGATCCACTATTGCGGTTTTGACGGACTGGAAAATGTCTGGAGTGAGGAACTTCACCTGCAAGCCTCTCCCCTTCAGTCCGACCTTGGACAACCAACAGAGCGAAATGCCGGACTGCTGGGCTATCTCCATTCAGCGAGGACAGCATGAGTCAGCATACGCTTCGTATTAATCTGGCCAGCGAACCGTTTCGTCGGGATCGCCCGATCTTTATCGCGTCTGTTGCCGTCAGTGGAATTCTCTCTGTCCTGCTGATTGCCCTGACCTGGATGGCATTTATGCAGCACGGGCAGGCTTCAGACACGCGGGAAGCCATTGCACAGGTGGAAGATGAGATCAGGAAACTGGATCAGGAGCAGGCCAAAATCAACGCTGTTCTGCGGAATCCTGCCAATGCTGAGGTACTGGACCGGACCGTTTTTCTGAATTATCTTCTGCAACGGAAGGGGTTGAGCTGGACCAGGATCTTCGGCGATCTGGAAACCGTGCTTCCCCATAACGTGAGAGTCATTTCTGTGCGTCCACAGATTGATGGATCGAATAATGTCCAACTGGATCTCTATGTAGGCTCTGCATCGGTAGAACCTGTCGTGGAGATGCTCATGAAAATGGAGAATTCTCCTTTGTTCGGAAAAACCTCCATCGCCAATTCTCAACCTCCGTCCCAGACGGAACCTCTTTATCGCTACAGACTGACGGTGAACTATGCGCAAAAAATTTGAAGCCTTCCGTCAGTTCACTGCTGAGACAAAAATTCCCCGCGATCAGAAGTTTGTCATGCGGGTAGTGATCGGCTGCCTTCTGCTGCTGAATCTTGTCGCGCTGTGGATGCTGATTTCTCCCCCTGGTGGTTCGGCCGAAGAGCTGGAGGAACGTTTGATGACCCTCCGTTCCCAGTTGAACCAGAAAAAAGCGATGCTCAAACAGTCCACCGGACACGCAGAGAAGGTTTCCCTTTCCCGGACGGAAACACAGAAATTTGAATCAGAATATTTTACTGATCGCCGTTTTGCATCCTCTACGTTTGTGGCGGAACTGGGCAAAGCAGCAAAGGATGCGGGGATCCGGCAGAAAGAAAACCTGTTCCTGTTTGATGAGGTTGAAGGGAGTGAGGAACTCAGCATGATGACGATTACTGCCAGCTATGAGGGAACCTATCCGGACCTGCTGCACTTCATCAATAATCTGGACCGCTCCCCACGATTCCTGATTCTGGATACCCTGACAGCCACTCCCCAACAGGGATCAGGCATTCTGAATGTCACAGTCAAACTCAATGCCTTTGTCCGGGAAGATCAGCTGCAATGAATATGAAACTCGGTGCTGAACCGAAGAAAGTCATGATCCTTGGTGGACTGCTGGTGGTCGCAGTCATCGTTTTCTATACCAATGTCATTGATGGGGGCAGCGGAGAGGTTTCATCCATTCAGCCGCCCCGCCCTGCTGGAAATTCTGCTGGCGTTGCACGTCCAGCCACCACTCCAGGAACAACCACAACAAAGAAAACAGCATCACGTCGATCGGTGGAGTTCCGTCCCACGCTGAAGCGATCCCCGCAAGAACGTGCAGATCCTGCCAGCACAGACCCTACATTGAGGCTGGACCTGCTGCAGAAGTTGCAGACTGTCCGGTTCAATGGTTCTGGCCGGAATCTTTTCGAATTTGGTTCCGCTCCACCGACTCCTCAGGAGATTGCTGCGGCCCGGACACCCGTCCCCAAAATCATTCCGCAGGCGCCGCCGCCATCCCAGACATCGGCACCGCCTTCTGCCAGTCCGGCGAAACCAAAAGCTCCGCCCATCCCTCTAAAGTTTTATGGGTATATTTCCACTCCAAAAGGAACAGCCCGCCGGGGATTCTTTCTGGACGGGGAGAATATCGTGGTAGCCAGTGAGGGTGAAACGATCAAGAGCAGGTACAGAGTAGTCCGCATCGGACTAAATAACGTGGAGATGGAGGATACCCAGTTCAGCCAGCGTCAGACGCTTCGACTGGAGACACCTCCCGGTGGCGTGGGATGAGAGACAGAAGACAGGAACGGGGATTCGCATTACTGCTGATCTTTGCTGTGGCTGCTGCCGCCGCGATGATGCTGTATATGGAACTTCCGCGCGCTGTCTTCGAATCTGCCCGTGCCCGCGAAGACCTTCTAGTTGAACGGGGAGAGCAGTACAAATTGGCCATCCGCCGTTTCTACACCAAGAATCGCAAATACCCCCAGTCCATGGATGAGCTGGAACAGATGAACGGCACTCGTTATCTGCGCCGCCGCTACAAAGATCCGCTGACCGGTGAAGATGAGTGGCGGATGATTCACATTGGACCTGCCGGATTTACTGACTCCAAAGTGTTTCCGGCCATTCCCCAGACCGAGCAAAAAGAAGTCCGGCAGAGTTCGATCGGCGGAGGTTATCAGGTTGGTGGGGGAAACATCAATCCAGAAGAAGCGGAAAAAGGAATCCAGGACGTGGCTCTCCGTCAGCGAGCTACCGACCAGTTACCGAATACCTTTCCCGGGCAGGAAGCAACATCCGATGCGGAGGAGAATGATCCGAACAAACCTCCGCCCCCTCCCGGAGAAAATTCGCAGCAGAACGGAAATGATCCCGCCAATCCACAGACATCCGGGCAAGATCCGAATTCCAGTCAACAGCAGAACGCCAACTCCGGACAGTCCGGCTTCGGCAGAAACTATAATCCGAGTACCGGACAATTCGGAAATCCATCGGTGATGCCCGGTGGAGCAGGCACAACATCGCCGACGGGACAGGCAAACAACCCGGCACTGGGAATGATCCAGAACCTTCTGACGCGACCTCGCCCTGCTCCTTCCTCTGTTGCGACAGGCGGAACATCCTCTCCCGGCATGAGCGGAACAGGAGGAGCCCAGGCAGCCGCAGGACAACAGCCAGCGGCCTTCGTCGGAGGGATTGCCGGAGTCGCCAGCAAATATAAGGGCGAAGGCATCAAGCTGATCCACGACCGTTCCAAGATCGACGAATGGGAATTTCTGTTCGATTACCGGCAGATGCAGAACGTGCCAGGGATGAATCAGTCAGGAACTCCGGGGGGTCCCCCTGGGCAAGGTTCAGGAAACCGTCCGGGTGGAAATCCTGCCGGATCCAATCCATTTTCCCCAAATGCTCCTCCCGGCAGAAGTCGGTAGTGCTTCGAGAGTATCTTCAGGATCCATTCACGGCATTCATTGACAGAATGTGTTTCATCACTGAATAAATCTGCTCATCCGTATTCCTGATTCCTGAAATCATCCAGAAAACTTGCTGGCCGTGCCTCAGGTAAGCTATAACTCTCTTCAGTCCCTGATGGCTCGCCAGAATCGTTTGACCACTCCATCTCTTGATCCGCGATACTGCAACTTCAAGTTGCGTGTATCCCCTTCCCCCATTCATCGTTGGGGAATCTATGCGGAAGAAAAAATTCCTACCCGCAGGAAAGTGATGGAATACACAGGCGAAAAAATCAGTCGTAAGGAAAGCAAGAAGCGTGCCGAAGAACGCGAAGATGTTTACCTCTTCACACTGAACAACTACTGGAACATTGATGGAGCAGTCAATGGAAGTGGTGCTCAGCTGGTGAACCATTCCTGCGATCCCAATCTTGCTGCCCGCATCGTGCGAGACCACATCCTCTACATGAGCGTCCGGGAAATCCAGCCGGGTGAGGAACTCACCATTGATTACCGTTTCGAGTGGAATGTGGAAAAAGTGCCCTGCAAGTGCGGAGCAAAGACATGCCGCGGCGTCATCAACGTTAAATCATAAATCACCATCCTGAATTTTCAGGAGAAGTTCTGCTTCATCTGCTACTAAATTTTCAGAGTTGAAGCAGATGTTGACGCTCTCCGGTGACGTTCATTCGGTTGCTGTCTGCGATTCACAACCGATTTTGATGGAAGGCATTCGCTTCCTGCTGGAAACACAAACCTCTTTCCGTGTGGTGTTACAGGCACAGAGTATGGAAGAACTATTTTCCAAAATGGAAATTCATCCACCTCAGGTTGTCCTGATCGACAGTCATCTCTTTCATCAGGGAATTCCATTTCGGGAAAATTGGCGGAAGAGAGACACCGCAATCGTCGTATGGAGTACGGATTTTCGGGAAGCAGAAGCCATTCGAGTGCTGCAAGCCGGAGCACAAGGCATCATTCTGAAGTCCGCCAGCCTGCAAGATCTGGTCTCCTGTCTCACCGCTGCTGCTGACAACAAAGTCTGGGTAGATGATTCCCTGCTTTCTGCCAGCGAAAAAGAAGAGAATCATTCCATCCATTTTCTGACGCATCGGGAACGGCAGATCCTGTCCCTGATTCGCCAGGGTTTGAAAAATCGGGAAATCGCTATCAATCTGGGGATCTGCCATGCCACTGTGCGCATTCACATTCGAAACATCTTTAAAAAAACAGGGATACGTGGCCGGTATCATCAAGTATTGCCAGTGTTTCCAGAGAATTCCCTGATATCCTGAGAGGGTGTTTGCCATCCAGCGGATCACAGCATTGATGTTTGTTGTCACCGCTGTTCTCCATGCCCAGCAGCCTCCACTTCTCGGACTTCTGGAAGAAGAATTAAATCGAAATTTCACAGCACTGAAAAGCAAAGGCGATCCCCCGCCCTACTTCATGTCTTATCAGGTGACGGAAGTCCAGCGGGAAAATATTACTGCAACAGCCGGCTCTCTCCAGAGCTCAAACGGCCTTACCAATAAGTATCTGGATGTCTCCGTACGTGTAGGTTCGCCTCAACTCGATAATTATCATGTCATCCGCGGACAGCTTCCCCGCTTTGCCAGTGGAGTCGCTGTTCCGGTGGACGACAATGCCAATGCACTGCGTCAACGGCTGTGGCTGGAAACGGATCGTGTGTATCGAAACTCGGCACAACGCCTGATCGGTATCAAAACCGCGCAGCAGACAAACGTGCAGAAGGATTCTGAAATTCCGGATTTCTCTTCCGAAACTCCTTCGCAGGGAAGCATTTCCACACCCAGACTGGTTTTTGACCGGGATGCCTGGGGCGCAAAAGCAAAGAAGTGGTCTTCGAAGTTTTCCGGACAAGCCGGAATTCTGACATCACAGGTGAACATCAGTGCCCAGCGTGAGGTGAAGACCTTCGTCAATACAGAAGGCACACGAGTCGCCCATGGCCGCATCTTTGCCCGCATTGTAGTTTCCGCCCGAGCAAAAGCTTCTGACGGCATGGATCTGGTGGCAACGGAGAGCTTCGAAGCAGCTGAGCCTTCCCGTCTGGCTGGTGATTCTGAAGTGGAAAAGGCCATCGAAAAAGTGCAGAACACTGTGCTGGCTCTGCTGCGTGCTCCCGTAGTGGAACCCTATGTCGGACCGGCAATTCTTTCCGGACGAGCATCAGGCGTCTTCTTCCATGAGATCTTTGGACACCGCATTGAAGGACATCGCCAGAAAGATGAGACGGAAGGACAGACATTCGCCAAAAGCATCGGTACTTCTGTTCTCCCTGATTTTCTTTCCGTTCGCTTTGATGCCACCCGCAAGCAACTGAACAAGACAGACCTGAACGGATGGTATGACTTTGACGATGAAGGCGTGAAGGCTGCAAATCTCACACTCGTCGATAAGGGAGTGCTGAAGACATTCCTTCTCTCCCGATCCCCCATCGAAGGATTCCCCCATTCGAATGGGCATGGCCGCAAACAACCGGGCATGGAAGTGGTTTCCCGCCAATCGAATCTGATTGTGGAATCCTCAAAGCAGGTATCCGATAGTGACCTCCGCAAGATGCTGATCGAAGAAGTGAAAAAGCAGAGCAAGCCTTATGGACTCTATTTCGAACAGGTAACGGGTGGATACACAACGACAGGGCGCCGTGGCCTTCAGGCTTTTACCGTGATTCCGTTGGTGGTTTACCGGGTGTGGGCGGATGGACGCCCCGATGAACTGGTGCGAGGAGCAGACATCGTCGGAACTCCTCTTTCAAGTTTCGGCAGAATCACTGCCACCTCAAACAAAACCGAAATCTTTAATGGATATTGCGGTGCAGAGTCCGGCACCGTACCTGTCTCTGCTGTCTCCCCGGCAATTCTGGTTTCAGAGATCGAGATCCAGAAGAAAGAGCAGTCACAGGATCGTCCTCCGTTCCTGAGCAGGCCTCAACCCCCGACAGGAGGCAACAAATGAGAGTCACCCGCCGGGATCTTCTGATGCTGCTGAGTGCAGGGAATCTGGCAGCTCAGGCACCGTCATCGCCAGCAAAACCACAGGCATCACAACCTGCAAAGATTCAGCTTCCGAATCATGCAGCGCTCATGCTTAAGGCCATGGCAGATGAGATGGGCCGATCCCGACAGTTGCGGCTGGTGGGGCAGGACCCTCTTTATTACATTGAGTATGCGCTGGATGATGCGGATTCCTTCAGTGTTTCCGCCACGCTGGGGGGACTGCTGGGTGAACGCCGGACCCGCTTCCGCATTCCCCGCATCTCAGCTCGTGTCGGTTCACCAAACTTCGACAACACAAACTACCTGTTTTCTGATGTCTACTTTGGTGTTCGTTATGACCCGGAGAACTTTCCACTGGATGATGATTACAACATTCTGCGGCAGGCATTCTGGCTGGCGACGGATCGTGCCTTCAAAACAGGAATCGAGGCTATCGGGCGAAAGAAAGCTGCCTTGCGTAATGTCACGCAGAGCGAAAAACTTCCGGATTTCTCTGAGGCCAAACAAAGCCGTTTCATCGGCGATCTGACCCGCCACACCATCAATGAAACCGAGTGGCGCAGCAAGGCGATTGCGGTATCTTCCATCTTTACGAACTACCCGCAAATTCAGGAATCCAGCGTGGAACTGGAATCCGTACAGTCCATCGCCTATTTCATCAACAGTGAGAACTCCATCGCACTGGTATCTGACAACCTTGCATACATGCGTATTCGTGCTGCATCGCAAGCTGCGGATGGAATGCATGTCCGCGATCATGCGACAGTGCAGGCTCCCAACCTGAACACAATGCCGGCTGAGTCCGTGATGCGACAGGCAGCGATCAAGGTAGCAGACAACGTAAAAGCACTGATGGCTGCTCCGGTAGCTGATTCCTATTCTGGTCCGATCGCATTTGAAGGAGAAGCAGCAGCACAGCTCTTTGCTGAAATGCTCAGCAGTGCCCTGCCCGCTACGCGTCGTCCCGTCGCAGAACCCGGACGTCCCTTTAACTGGACTCCCGGAATCTTTGAAGGCCGTATCGGCTCCCGGATTCTTCCTTCCTCATTTACAGTTGTGGATGACCCCACTCAAAAGCAGATCCGTGGAAGAAATCTGCTGGGACATTACTCCGTCGATCTGGAAGGTGTCACAGCAGAACCTGTCACTGTGATCGAGAAAGGCCTTCTGAAATCCATTCTTTCCACCCGGACGCCAACCCGTGATTCAGCAGCATCGAACGGACGAGCACGCATCCCCGGAAACTTTGGAAACAAGGCAGCAGCCGTCAGCAATCTGTTCGTGAAATGTTCGGAGCCCGTCGATAAAAGTGAAATCCGGACACAGTTATTAAAAATGGCCGCTGACCGGAACCTTCCTTATGCGATGGTAATTCGCCGCATGGATTTCCCCTCTACTGCCGGAATTGCAGAGCTTCGCCGGACTGTTGCAGGACAGGAACGTCCCATCAGCATTCCCCTGCTCGCATACCGAATCTATCCGGATGGGCGCGAAGAGCTTGTGCGTGGACTCAGATTCCGTGGACTCACTGCACGGCAACTGCGCGACATCGTAGCGGCATCTGATGACGAGAACTTTTTTGACTTCACCGGCAACGGAGCTCCACTTTCTGTCGTCGGCGGTGGAAGTTATGTGTACTTATCTACCGTAGTTGCTCCGTCTATCCTTTTTGAAGATCTCGAACTTGAACGAATTGAACAGGACCTCCCAACCCTGCCGATTGTTCCTCCACCGACGCTGGTCTCCTCAAAATAATCCATGCGTATTCTGAGCCGCGCCATATTCCGGGAGATCACGGTCAGTGCCGTTCTTGGCGTGGTGCTGTTTACTTTTATTCTTTTTTTGCAAAGGCTGGGCAAAGGCGAAATCTTTGCACTATTGCTGCGCAGTTCTGCTCCCCCTTCAGAAATTGCCTATCTGCTCTCTCTGATCATTCCGCCCACCCTTCCATTTACAGTTCCGGTCGGAGTGCTGGTAGGAATCCTGATCGGCCTCGGCCGGATGTCCAGTGATAACGAGGTCACCGCCATCCGGGCAGCCGGAGTCTCAGCGCGTACAATTCTGCGGCCGGTACTGACACTTGCATTTCTGGGACTTGCTGCCGCTTCCGCTGCCAGTATCTGGCTCACTCCTTGGGCGATCCGGGAAACACTCCGCATCTCCACCCGTCTGGCGGCTACGCAGCTAACGGCAGATATCCAGCCACGGATCTTCGAAGAATCTTTCCCCGGCACAGTCCTTTATGTCGGCGATGTCATTGCCGGACCTGTCACCCGCTGGCGCAAGGTTCTGATCGCAGACATGCGCGCGCCGGAAGAGCGCCGTCCGGATGGAAATATTCTGGCGGATACACCACCCATCACAATCGCGGAAGAGGCAATCGCGAATCCCGATCCGGAAAGAAATCGCATCCAGCTATCGATTCTGAACGGCTATACCTATGAGATGGGTCGGCAGCCCAGTGAGGACTACAACAGCCGTTTTCCAGTAGGCGAGCAGGTTCTGGAAGCGCAGAAGCAGGGTGACGGAGTTCGTGTCCCAGCCTTCAGTGAACTGGAAACAGCTGATCTTTATCAGCTCATCCAGTCCAGACCGGAAGCAGAGTCGATTGATCCGCGCATCGAGTTCCACCAGCGGCTGGCTCTTCCCTGGGCATGCGTCCTGCTGGCGATGATCGGCCTGCCTCTGGGGATCTCTTCCCGAAAAGGCGGGAAGTCATCTGCTTTTGTTTTGACCGTGATCCTTGCTTTCTCCTACTGGATGGGGTTGATCAGTCTGATCGGACTCGCTCGTCAGGGAACTCTCCCGGTATATGTTGCGGCATGGCTGCCCAACCTGATTTTCCTCATCACCGGCTTGATTCTGCTGCTCCGGCTGGAGAAGCCCGGCGACTTTGATCTTGTTGGGTGGGGACGACAAAAGATCCTCGGCTTTTTCTCCAGGTTCAAATCCCTGCCTGCTCCTTCAGGAACAGGATCGTTCCGGGGCCCACGGCTATGGATTGTGCCGCAGGTCATCGACACCTATATCCTGAACACTTTCCTTTTCTACTTCGGCCTGCTTCTGGTGAGCTTTGTCCTAATGGTGGAGGTCTTCACTTTCTTTGAACTGCTCAGCGATATTGTGAAGAACCAGATCCCGATGCATCGGGTTCTCACCTATCTGTTCTTTCTGAGCCCCAAGCTGATGTATGAATCAGCTCCGCTGGCGGTTCTTGTAGCAGTGCTGGTGACATTCGGAGTGCTGACCAAGAACAATGAGGTCACTGCATTCAAAGCCTGTGGCGTCAGCATGTACCGGCTGGCTTTTCCTGTTCTTGTGATCGCTACCGCCATGAGCGGAGCGCTTTTTGCGTTTGATCATTATTACGTCCCGGAAGCCAACCGCAAACAGGATGCTATCCGTAATGAAATCAAGGGCCGTCCCATCCAGACATATCTGCGTCCAGACCGGAAATGGTACATGGGACAGAACGGTTCAAGAATGTACTACTACAAGTACTTTGAGCCATCCGAGAACGTCATGATGGGAGTCAGTGTCTATGACCTGAATCCGGAAACATTTCACATGCGGCGGATGATCAATGCTGAAAGGGCGCGCTGGGAACCTTCCCTGAATACATGGGTATTTCAGAACGGCCAGATGCGCGAAGTGGATGGAATCCGGGTGACGAAGTTTCATGACTTCCCGCAGCAGACGGCGACATTTCCCGAACTGGATGAGTCTCCCGGCTATTTCCGGCGCGAAGTGAAACTCTCCCAGCAGATGAACTTCATTGAACTGGACAACTACATCCGTGAACTGAGCGCCAGTGGGCTGGATACGGTCAAGCTCCAGGTACAGCTGCACAGCAAGTTCTCCATTCCTCTGTTTGCCCTGATTATGGCCTTGATCTCCATCCCGTTTGCTTTCCTGACGGGAAGCCGGGGAGCAATGGCAGGAGTGGGAGCAAGCCTGGGAATCGCGATTGTCTACTTCTCTGTCACAAAATTGTTTGAGCAGGTGGGATTCCTGAACCAGCTTCCACCGGAAATTGCTGCCTGGTCACCGGATATCCTGTTCTCTCTGGCCGGACTCTATCTCCTCATCCGGATGAGAACGTAATGTAACAATAAGAGAAGAACATCTCTCAGCGAGGGAAAATATCATGCGAGCTGTTTACTGTACTCTCATTTTCGGATTGCTGGCTTTTGGGGCAACGGGTGATCCTTCTCCTCAGGAAGTCGAACAGATCATCCAGAAATTTGCGGCAAATGAGTCAGCGTTCCTGAAAGCACGGGAGAACTATACCTACCGACAGACAGCGCGAATCACGGAATATTCCCCCGGAGGAAGTCCGGGCGGTCGTTGGGAAATGGTCTGGGATGTCATTTTTATTGATGGCAAAAGAACAGAACGCGTCTCCCGTGCTCCTGTCCCAACTCTGAAAAATATCATTCTCTCCCCTGAGGATGAGCAGGATATGCGGAGCGTCCAGCCCTTCGTGCTGACCTCAGAAGATATCGGGAATTACTGGGTTCGATACCTGGGACGGGAAACTCTGGATGAGATTCCCTGCTATGCATTTGCGGTGAAGCCCAAGAAAATGGAGCAGGGACAGCGTTATTTCACGGGCATCATCTGGGTGGACGACCGTGATCTGCAGATCGTCAAGACGTATGGACGCGCGCGCGGATTACTGAAAAAGAATACAGATCAGCAATTTCCGAAATTTGAAACCTATCGTGAGCAGATCGACGGAAAATACTGGTTTCCCACATATACGATTGCAAACGACACTCTGCACTTCCAGAATATGTCCGTACCAATTCGTCAAACGATCAAATATGAAGACTATAAACAGTTCAGAGCCGATACTGTGATTACTTTTGGTGATGCTGTTGATACTCCTCCGGCAAAAGAGGAGCCTCCGCAGCCTGCAAAACCTAAACCATAAGTCTGAGTCACAAGGTATAATTTAAAGTTGCTTCCAATGGCTGGGGAACTGCCCGACCGCAAGAAAATTGAACGGAGTCGCTTGAGGCGCGAGATCGGCCTGATCTGGAAAGGTCTGCGCTCAACTGACCACATTGTCCAGGCACATATTGTGCCCATTCGGCGTTGCAATCTCGATTGTGGATATTGCAACGAGTATGACGACTTCTCTCCTCCGGTTCCGCTGGAAAAGATGTATTCCCGCATCGATTCCCTGGGTCGGTTGGGAGCCACGCTCATCACCATCTCAGGTGGTGAGCCTTTGATGCATCCGGACATCGAAAAGATCATTACCCGCATTCGTGAGAATGGTGCCATTGCCGGCATGATTACCAATGGATTCCTGTTGAACAAGGCAAAAATCGAAGCTCTCAATGCTGCCGGACTGGATCATCTGCAGATCTCCATCGACAATGTCCGCCCGGACGAAATTTCCAAGAAAAGTCTGAAGACTCTGGATCTTCGCCTGCAATGGCTGGCTGAATATGCCCTGTTCCACGTCAACATCAACTCTGTGATCGGTTCTGGCATTCTGAATCCGCAGGATGCACTTCAGATTGCTCACCGGGCTATTGAGCTGGGGCTCAGTTCTACAGTCGGTATCATTCATGATGGAAGCGGTCAGCTGAAGCCTCTGGATCCGGAATCCTTTGATGTATTCAAGCAGATTCGTGCACTGGGAAAGAAAAGCTATGCCCGCTTCAATCACTTCCAGGAAGCAATTGCAGAGGGTCGCACCAATGACTGGAAGTGCCGTGCAGGTGCCCGTTATGTTTACATCTGTGAAGACGGGCTTGTTCACTACTGCAGCCAGCAACGGGGATATCCGGGAGTTCCGGTAGAAGAGTATACGAAGGAAGATATCCGGCGGGAGTACAAGACAAAGAAGGGATGTGCACCGGCTTGCACTGTCAGTTGTGTACACCAGACATCTTTGATTGACTTCTGGCGTGATCCGCAAACACTTGAATCAGTTCCTGCCCCCGTCCGGGAAGAGGAACTGGTCCAGATTCAGCAGGCAGGGCGCTAGATCCTGCCTGCTGTTCTTCAACTCTAGTTCAGTCCTGTTTTTTCCTTCAGAACATCCACCAGGTCTTTCACTGCTCCGGCACTCTTGTGCAGTTCCGTCTGCTCTTCAGCCGTCAGCTTTACTTCATAGACCTGCTCAATGCCCGATGCTCCCAGCTTCACAGGAACACCAACATAGAGATCATTGATGCCATACTCACCTTCGAGGTAAGCAGCACACGGCAGAACTTTCTTCTGGTCGCGCAGGATGGATTCCACCATCTCAATTGCTGATGCAGAAGGTGCATAGTAGGCACTGGTCTTCATCAGCTTGGTGATCTCGGCTCCACCATCACGTGTGCGCTGGACAATTGCATCAATCTTATCCTGCGGCATCAGTTCAGTCAGCGGAATACCGGAAACACTGGTCAGGCGAACCAGCGGCACCATGGTGTCACCATGTCCACCCAGCACCATCGCCTGCACGTTCTGCAGGGATACACCCAGTTCCTGTGCGATAAATGTGCGGTAGCGGGCGGAATCAAGAATTCCGGCCATACCAATTACTCGGTTCTTGGGGAATCCGGAAACAATTCTCGAAACCCAGCACATCGCATCCAGAGGATTGGTCACCAGCACCAGGATGGCATTGGGGGAATACTTGACTGCCTGTTCCGTACAGCTCTTGACAACTTCGTAGTTTGCCAACAGAAGATCATCCCGGCTCATGCCAGGCTTGCGGGCCAGTCCGGCAGTGATGACAACTACATCTGAATCTGCCGTGGGAGCATAATCATTGGCTCCGGTAATCTGCACATCATAGCCCTGTACAGGACCTGACTGGAGAAGATCCAGCCCCTTCCCCTGCGGTACTCCTTCAGCTACGTCAACAAGGACAACATCACCAAGTTCTTTCTCTGCTGCACGGAGAGCGCAGTTTGCGCCTACATTTCCAGCGCCGACAACGGTAATCTTCTTACGCATTTATTCCTTTCTGATTGGCCTACCCGGATGAAATCAGGCAGAATCTTTATTTTATGCGACTCGTTTACCATTCCGGTTATGACCTCAATCTCGGAACCCATGTTTTTCCGTCCACCAAGTTCCGCATGATCCGGGACAGGCTGGTCGCATCCGGCAAATTTCAGGAAGAAGATATTCATGAACCTGAAATCGCAGCGGAAGCTGAACTGCTCTCTGTCCACTCCAAAGAATGGATCGATGCTCTCAGCTACGGCACCATCACCATGAAGGAAATCCTGAAACTGGAAATCCCCTACTCGCAAAAAATGGTGCAGGGTTTCAAGAGAATGGCCGGAGGTACGATTCTTGCTACTCGTTTCGCGCTGGAAGATGGTTTCTCAGCAAACTTGGGTGGAGGCTTCCATCATGCCTTCCCGGCGCATGGAGAAGGATTCTGCGCCATCCACGATGCCGCTGTCGCAGTGCGCGTCCTCCAGAAGGAAGGAAAGATCCGAAAAGCTCTTTTCATCGATTGTGATGTCCATCAGGGAAACGGAACTGCCGCCATCTTTGCAGATGATCCGGATGTCTTCACGATTTCCCTGCATCAGTATCATAACTATCCTTTTGAAAAGACCCTTTCGAGTATTGATGTCCATCTTCCCGACAACACGGGTGATGATCTTTATCTCTCTCGTCTGAGTGAAATCTATGGACATGCTGTGCGGGCCTTCAGTCCCGATCTGATCATGTACATTGCCGGTGCAGATCCATACAAGGACGACCAGTTGGGAGGGTTGGACCTAACGATGGAGGGATTAGAAGAGAGAGACAAGATCATTCTCTCCATTGCGCGGCAGTATCAGATCCCTGCTGTCATTACGTTTGCAGGAGGCTATGCCAGAAAGCTGGAAGATACGGTCACCATTCAGTCCAATACCGTGTTGGCAGCACAAGAACTCAGTCAGAAGATATGAAGAAAATTAATGTTCTGATCTGACTTCGGTCAGACCAGAACTGGCGGAGCAATCGGCATGGAAAGCAGGGCATTTTCAAATGAATAGTCAATCTTGCCCTTCTTATGATTTCTCATGTACCAGCGATGCGTTTCCTTCAGGCCTGTTGTGAAATCCGTTGGTTTGAATTTCAGCATCCTTTGCGCCTTTGCAACAACCTGGGTAATGGCCGGAATATCGTAATAGAGACCAAAATACAGCTTCGGGCCCATCGGATGTCCGCCTGCCATCAGAATCTGCCTGCGCGGCATACGCACGATATTGATCTTTTTGCCAGCGGCAGCGGCCAGTGCGTGCAGAAGCTCTTCCTGCGTGACCGGACGGGGATTGGCAATGTTGAATGCCTGCCCGGTTGCCTGTGGCTCATCCATCACTTTCAGCATGGAATCCACCACATCCTTTACATAGGCAAACTGCATCAGACGACGACCATCGCCGGGAAGAATGATCGAACGGTTATCACGCAGACGATCCCAGAAAAACTGCTCCCGGTAAAAAGGATTTCCCGGACCATAAATAAAGGGAGGACGGATCGTCACCACGGGAAGCTTATGGCGGTGATACATCCGGAACAGCATCCGCTCTGACATTGCCTTATTCCGGACATAGGGATCAGGATGATCGTCCGGTGCCAGTGCATCAGCCTCATGATGATTTAGTCCATCTCCATAAGCCGCAACGCTGGACATGAAGATATAACGTTGCAGACGATCACTCATCAGAGAAACTGTGGCCTCTACATGCGCCGCAGTGGTTCCCCGCTCGAAATCGTAAGCGTTATCAAAAACCGTTTCAAAACGCTGGCCGGAAAGAACTCTCTTCATGGCTTCCGGATCATTCCGGTCAGCCTGAAGGTTCTCGACTTTCTTCCCGTAAGAATGTTTGTTCTTACGGTGAAGAATCGTCACATCATAACCAGCCTTGACAAGCTGCGGAACAAGCAGATTTCCGAGGAAGCTTGTCCCGCCTATCACGAGAACTTTCATTTGTCTGAATCAGTCGTAGTATTCAAGTCCGAGGTGAGTGATGAGTTGTTCACCCTTCATCCAGCGGAGAGTATTCTTGAGCTTCATGAGCTGGATAAAGATATCGTGCTCAGGATAGAGGCCGGGAGCAGTCATGGGGCCCTTGAA
>JBBCIQ010000009.1:0-8689 GCA_037190045.1 Bryobacteraceae bacterium
CGCCAATCCCTGCTTTACGGCCTCCACTCCTGCCATGAATGTCGTCGCCACCGACCCCATCCCGGGAATCAATATCCCTAACTTCCCCTCCGCTGGCGCGACCTTCACCTTCTCCTGCTTCTGTTCCTGCTTGTCCGACAACTTAGTCTCTCCTTGCATTGATGAAGTTCGAAAGTCCTGTCCGAAAACAGCCTTCATCGGTCCACCAATATATCAATTCTGGAAAATTTATCTTTCGAAAATATGAATGAAAAAAGCTAAATCAAAGGTATTTCAGCAGGCCCTTCTGTGATCTTTTCTTTTTAGCTGAATACCAGCGGCAAAGGGGATAAAGAGAAGCTACAGTGATGATCCAGATGATGTAAACCACGCTTAACGGATAGCCAAAGTCTAATGGATATTTAGCAGCATTCCCACCCAGTGAGGGGAGGGGATTTGCCAGAAAAGCTACAGATCCATAACGAATCCATGACAGAGGAATCAGCAGAAGATGGATGAAATAAAAATGAACCAGAAAATAGAAGAGAGGTGTTTGTCCAAAAACCAGGAAAGGATTGTTGCCGGAGAACTTCTTCTGGTCCAGCCAGAACAGAAGAAGAAAAACAGGTCCCAGTGTCATCAACAGAAAATCCAGTGAAGGCGGATACTTGGTGACATTCAAAAAGGACAGAAATGTTTTGCCAGCGAATTGAGTGGTCCATGGGGACGGGTCTCCATAAGTATTGAATCCTCGAAGAATCAGAAAACCACTGATACAGGCAAGCCCCAGCACGGCCAGGATCCTTCTTCTTTTTTCCGTTGACCGGAGATAGAGATCACCCAAACAGAACCCTGCCATCATCACTGCGGCCCACGGAATGACAGGGTAAGCGACAAAGATGGGAACAGGGCCTGCTGTAAAAAATCCAGGCTGAAAAAGAAGGTGGCGGATCCATGCAAGAGACCCCGGATCGGGTGCCAGCACCGGAATCAGGTTATGCAGAAAAATGATACCCAGGCTGAATGTTGTCAGCACCCATCGGGGAAGATAGATCAGAGTAGCTAACAGAATCATCGATCCGCCGAGTGCATATAAAATCGTGAGAAAAACCACACTGGATGTCAGGCTGAAGAAAATGGCAAAACGGAGAACAGTCAGTTCCAGCAGAATCAGCCAGAGCCCCCGAGTCCAGAGAAAGCGCGAAAGAGTTGCTTTGTCCTGAGTGCGGTTGAGTTTGAAAAATGCGGCGGCACCTGCAGTCAGGAAAAAGGCAGGTGCACAGAAGTGAGTGATCCATCGGGTGAAGAAGAGCTCAGCCGATGCCAGCTGAAGATTCTCGGGCTGAAAACTCATGGCTCCGATATGAAAAAACTCCCGGATATGATCCAGCGCCATGATGATCATGACGATGCCACGCAGGGCATCAATGGACTGGATACGGGTTTGTGTGGGTTCAGCTGTCATCTTTATTCATCCAGGGACTGCACGAGTGACCGTACAAGTTCTTCTCCGAATTTCAATCGGTCCGGAATATTCGGGAAATGACCCAGCTTCTGGTTGTAGCCAATCTTCTGCTCCATCAGGAATGCCGGAATGCCGAAGCTGGTATAGAGTCCATTGGCGACGGTCATGCGACCTCGTTGTTCGGAAGCATTTGCTTTTGGTGGATACAGTGAGTCACGTGTAGGGGCAAATGTTGTTTGCCTAGCCAGAATATGAAAGAGTTTTTCCGCAAGTGTACGAAACTGCTTTCCTCCATCGGGTGGCGCATCCAGATACTCTGCGGTTTCTGTATTGTGTAGCGATAAATAAAGATCGACAGTGTTTCCCTGATCCAGCCAGCGCTTGACGGCATCGCGCTGCATGGTGATTTCAGGCATACGGACCGGGTCAGTAATATCCCAGTTCCGGTTGAGATCGAAGCCATTGGTGTTGAAACGAACACCACCACGTGCCACTCCGTCCGGATCACATAACGGAAAGATCTTCCAGATAAATTTCTGTCGGAGTTGCCGTGCTTCCGCACTATCAGCAAGAAGGAATCGCAGGGCACCCTCACCTACCCAGGAGCTTCCTGCTTCCCAACTATGCTGGCGAAACATCAGCCAGATGGTTTTCTTTCCTTTGGTGTTTCCATTGTGGATGGTCCACAGAAGAAGATCCCGGTTTCCGAGTGTCTTGCCTGCGATCTCTTCCTGAAAGTCCGAATGGGTACGAATATTTTTTCTAAGCTTTTGAAGATTGTCATCTGTGTAAGGCGGAACATGAGCAATGCGAAAACTGCGACCACCGGATTGAATTCGAAGCCTGAGACGTGGTTCATCGGTATCATACTCAGCATCTGTGATGTGGCTCCACGTACGATTGTCGTAGCTGATGACAGGAGGTGTTGCTCCGGTGATCGCACCTCGATTGGGGAGGTAATTGTATTCACCCGGAAGATCCACCATGTCGAGGATCAGTTCACCCTGTGGAGGATGATCCACTGCAAAGTAATACCAGCTGGCCTGGCGGTTCCGGCCATCCTGATCTTTCTCACCGTTGACGCTGAGTCGAAAGTGATTTTCTGCAATCTGCTGGATCCTCGACAGCGATCCTCCATCGAAATCCGTCCGGATATTAGCGGCGGTCATTATGGAGCAAGTCAACAAGGCAAGGAAAAGCAGAAATTTCATTGTGGACAGTTTATCTGTTCCAGAATTCTGTCTAAACCCGGATCGGAAATGATTACTTAAGCATGAGTTTGCGTTGGAAATTCTCTTTTGAAGATGCCCAACCAGAATGCTTTACCGGCAGGCAGATTCTGGTTGTGTGAATGAACGGATAAAAAGCCGTTGAGTCTCATCTGTTGTTGAAATTCCTGGATATCAAGCAATGTGAATCCGGATCTCAGTGTTTGCATGGATGGAATACCGGTTGATGCAACATCTTTTCCCGGATCGCTGGGAAGCTGCAGGACAACCGAAAACAATCCATCTTTTTTCACCACTGACAGTGCATGTTCAAGTGCTGGTAGTAGTCCGGTATGTTCAAAGACTAAGGCAACATGGACAAGATCTGTTTGAAGAGAAACCGGAAGTTCCTGACAGATATCGATGCAATGTAGATCCAGGTCGGAAAGATGTGAGTAGCGCTCTCTGCAAGCAGACAGATAGCCCGGATTGATGTCGATGCCGACGATTTTTCTGGTGACATCAGAATCAATCTGATCAAGGCCATTTCCTCCCGCAATTCCAATGACGGTTACGCTCTGCGGGGTACAGAACTGCAAAGCCTTTTTGAAAAGGTGGGATAAGGCAGTTAGTTGCTGAACATCGGCATGATCCATATGAGATTCATAATCTTCGAGAGAAACATGCAACCAGGGATTCTGTGTCATCTGTAAAAAGTAAAAGCTGAAGAGAGTTCAGGCTTACATGGCTGTTGTCTGAAATAAAACAGCATCCAGCAGGAAGGAACCATCGTTTTCTATCTCGAAATAAGAGCGGACTTCCTGTGATGCGCCTCTTTGCAGATAGCGAATCACGGCAACAGCGTCTTCCGGTGTGCGCATCCGTGCCACCCATGAGTCAAAGTCCATCCGTAACCGCCACCGACGCATGGAGTCAATTGAAAATCCATTTCGTGTGAGAGCAGCCATCCACTCTGCCGGAGAATAATCCCGGACATGAGAAGTGTCACGAAGCAGTTCGATGGCCTGAAGATGTGTATCGAAAAGAGGGATTCCGGAAGAGCAGATATCGATAAAAACAGCCGGAGCATTCCGCTGTAAGACGCGATGACATTGCGAGAGGCCCTTTTCGAGATCACTCCAGTGATGAGCAGAAAAACGACTGGCTAAAAAATCGAAGGAAGAATCATCGAAAGGGAGTTCTTCAGCCGGACACTGCTGCGTCGTGAGATTGAAAATCCCTTTGTTTATTGCTGTAGAACCAACCACTGCGAGAACTTCTTCTGACAGATCGGCTGCTACTACTGCTTCAGCATGGCTGGCCATCAGGTAGGCAACATGCCCTCCGCCTGTTCCCATATCCAGAGCGCGATGCGGCTTCTTTTGCTGGAGAACTTCATCCAGGAACTCGAGATCTGCCCCCTGTGAATGGACCGGGCTCTCCACATATGCCTGCGCCTGACTCCCGAATTGCGACTGAACCAGGGCTCGATGCGGCTTGATCATGAAGTTCCTGCAAATTCTGAAAGTTGAGAAATCTGGTGGGCCCTGTAGGATTTGAACCTACGACCAAGGGATTATGAGTCCCCTGCTCTAACCACTGAGCTAAGGGCCCTAAATATTGAAAATAAAAGACATACTTTTAACTTTCGATACGGATGGGAGAATCGTGGAAGAGGAGTTGTAGGAACCCCAAACCAAACTGTAGTTTCTCACCATGCCTTTGTCTAAATTATCACGTTCATTTGAGATGATCAGATTTCTACTGTTCTTCTTTCAATTACTTTTCCTGGGATTCCGAAGATGGATGCGCGTACATCTCTGATATCTGGATGGAGCTATAGCCAGTCATCAGGCAGATGGTTCACTCAAGCTGCCTGATGAAAAAATTACAAGATTCCCCCTCATCCAGTGACGAGAAGAGTGACACCACCTGTCACCATGCCAGTTGTACGATCTGTACGCCGGACATGATACGCCACAGCCTGATCCGGCTTTAATCCCACATCCGGAATATCGATCCGCAACTGCGAACGAAGCTGAGTTGCTGTCATGGCACGATACTCATTTTCCAGCTTGCGAAACTCCTGCAAGTCACCCTTTCCACGAGCGATAGCGCCCTGCATGGACAACCAGGATTTTGTCAGGGCTGCCTGTTGCTTCAAAGGAAATCCCTGATCGGAATCACTGATCATCATCAGTCCATTTTTCTGAGCTTCGGCTTTCGTGCTGACACCCTTTGACCGTCCAGGCTCAAAGCTGAACTTAAATTTCTGGATCAACTCAGTGGCGATTGTTGGACTGACCGGACGCAGATGCGCCACCATTTCATTTCGTACACGCCCGACATCAGCCAGCTTCATCGGTATCAGTTCAATCAGCTCTGCCGCATTCGGTAGATGGATGACATCCATGGTTAACGACTGTGCCCCAGCGATGATCGTGAGGTTTTGTTGGACAACATGACGATCCATTGGAGGGCTCAGCGCATAATCACTGACCGGAAGATCCAGTGGAGAAAACGAAAACACACGCGCAAACAGACAGTAATGGCCAGACAGATCTGGTGGCACCATGTAATCCACACTGATTTCAGCCGCACCATAGGCATCAACCCATGTCTGCCCGACTCCAATTCGTGTCGCAAAGCGAGTATCAAACCCAAGCGTTGGATTGACCAGGAAGAATTCCACTTTTGCGGCAGGAACAGTCAGGTCTCCTCGATTTCGCACAAGAGCTGTCAGTCGATACGCCTCACCGGCCACCAGTTCACGTGTTGGTGATCCAACTCCGGATATCGGCGTAACACGAATATCTGGAGATAACCAGAACACGGGACAAGGGATCGGCCGAAACCCCTGATCTGCATCACAACTTCTGATGTAAAGATAGGAACTCTCTATAAACTTGCCGGGCTCTTTACGTTCATTTTTTCGGAAGAGAGGCCCCAATTCCTTACTGGCGTGTTTCTGTTTTTCCTTTGCACGCCCCTGCCATTCAGCAATGGTCTTCTGAATCTCCATGAGCTTTTCTTTATTCATGGCAACCTCTCAACGAATGAAATTGAGCTCTACGCCCGGCATGCTGGCGGAGCTATTGATTGGATTTGGGAAATCCGGTGCCGGGTCTCCTTTTTGCTGCCAGCAAAGGAAGCCATACCCGCGATCTCCATCAAGATTGAAATCCGGTAAAGGTTTACCGTTTTGAGATCGGTCATACATGGCCTGGAACAGCGTCAGAGAATTACCCAGCAGGCTCTTATCGTGCAGAATTCTTGCCAGCAGAGTTCCATTGTCATTTCTGTTTGGATCCGCATCTGGCACCAACGCCATCAGTTTTTCCAATACATCTGGACTTAGTGGAATATCACCCCATGCGTACCAGGTAGAATCCTTATCCATATAGCTGCTGGGTTGAGCAAAGACTCCGGGCATTTCTCCTGCTGTTGGTGGATAAAACAGGTGAAATTCCTGATGGAGGAAGCTGCCACTACTGAATCGCAGCATCGGCAACCGGCCTGCAATCATGGGTGCATTGACACTATTGATGTCCATGATTGAGGGGTTGGCGAAATGCCGAATCCGTGGATCAGTCATGTGCTCAGGAAGCGGAAATGCCAGCCCATTCATGGCAACGCCAAGCCGGAGCATCTGATAGGCGTTGTAAAGCTGCTCATAAATCAGACATGCAACATAACGAATCGTGGCAGAGCCCAGTGTCGTCAGTGCGCCTAAGACGGCATCGATCAGTGCAGCAACAGCAGCAATGGCCGCCAGCACCAGAGCAGCCAGCAAGAGGAATATTCCAAAGATGCCGAGACTCCCTGTCTGATTGGCAGAGCTTTCCACAAAATCCCCAACATCCCCAAGATTGTCCATTGCCTTGTCCCAGACTTCACGTAATTCAGCAGTGAGTGAGTAAGGAACAGGGACAGGTAAGGTTCCTGTATCGGTTGAGTTCCGTAACCAGCGATACCAGATCCGGTAAGTATCGTTAATCTCATCAGGCGTTACCGTTTTTGCATACTCCGGACGGGAAGGATCGCCATCTTCCTGATAGATTGCATTGATTGCTTCTGCCAGCAGTTTTGCCAGATCCGGATCGATATTTGTGAAAGCATCAGGAACATTATTTTCGGTATCGATGGGGCCTGTAAAATTAAAGTTGTAAAGGGCATGGAGCCGTGAACGATTCCAGTCATCTCCACGCACATTCAGCATGTTAAAGACATCCTGAAAATTTTCACTGGCCTTATGGCGTTGTGCCTGTGACCGGTAGGGCCCACCTGAAATGGAGTTCACATACGGATGTCCTACGGTGTCTGCCGTAACATGCGTCAGGTAACCAATTGCATATAAATGCAATGGTGAACCCGGTTCAGTCTTCTCCAGCAAAAATTGGGCAAACTTGCCGGTCTTGCGGTAGTGAAGTGCATCAAACCACCACCATTCATTCTTTCCTGTCGCGCGTTCCGCTGATACCGAAAATCCTGGAGGCTTTGGGCCTTCAGGAATGCCATCCCGATACGGATGCCCTACCAGTTCAAAAACAGAAAACTCCGCAACAAAGCGCTTGAGAGCTTCAGTCAGATTGGCAGACATTGCATCCGTAACTGCCTGCATGTCTCCGAACAGCTGTTGAATCTCACTGAGGGTGGAAGAAGAAGTGATGACTTCATTTGTTGCTTCATCCAGCGCGGCCAGAGCGTCCAGCACTGGCTGTGGAATCAGCTTTTCAATCTCTCGCTTGAAGTTCTCAATAAAATCCGTCACATCGTAATAGGTACTCACCATTGACCCTACTGCTGGTGAAAGATCTTTGGTATTGAAAAAGAGAAAATCCGGCCCCTGACAGCCAAGAAAGAGATAGGGGAGATTTCGAGGATCGTTCAATGACTGTGCGATGCGATCATAAGCATCCGCTGTCAGTGTTGGACCGAGACCTTGTCTTGCAGAGATTGCTGCTCTCAATCTGTCAGCAATCATGTGATGCATAGCGGGACCTGGCATTTCTGCCTCCTTGACATTCGTGCAGGAAACACCGGGATCAGCCAGTTTCCGCTGGCAATTTACATCCCAGGACCAATCTTTTCTGGAAGAAGCAAAAGACGCTGACTGGTAACAAGCAGCGCAGGTTATGATGTTTTCCCAAAAGTTACTTCTGAGTGGTCAGAATACATGTTTTTCGAGTTTCGAAAAGTAAATTTTGAGGCTGCTTACTCTTTGCGGAGTCGACAACGCATCATTCCGTCTCAGTTCCGCTCGAGTCAGGATCAGGCTGGGAAATATTCGGTATGAGTTTCCGCCGTACGCCCAAAATACAGCACTCTACGTCCAGGAAAAGAGACCATGTATCCCGCACAGCCTGCCGCGGTCACCTTTTGACAAAATCCAGAATACGTATATCCCGGAACTTCACGCTGCGCTTCCCTGATTGCAGACTGTATCTCAGGGCGATTGAACTCCGGAGAGACGGCCAGATCCATCTGGACTGAAGGAAGTTCAAAACTTTTCCCATCCACCGTGAAGTAGGTTACAGTTCCTCTTCGGAAATCAACCGAGTACCCCTCAAAGTTGTTCTTCGTTAAGATCTCTACAATCTGAGGGAAACTTTTTGTGCCTTCTTCCCCACCTTTCAGACATAGTTCTGCAATTTCAATCTGTTTTTCATCCATTTTCTTTTCCTTGCCTTTATCTTTAATTCAACAGAAATCTCAGACTTCGCGAAATTTCTGAACCCTTTCTCGGGCTGGTTCTCCAACCCCTATCTTTCATCCACTGACTAACACACAACCCGGCGCATCATTCTGATCAGCCGGGGAGACAATCGCCCTCACCAGATTTTCTCTCGTCCCAGCCAGAGAAAAGGCACTTTTTCACAGCAGAGTTTCTTCATAGAGGACGAAAGTACTGAGGGAGTACCAGGGAGGCACTCCTGCTGGGTGGTGATGAGTGGGACTAGTGTACCGGGACGGGGAATGTAGTACAAAACGCGTTGATATCAAACCACTTACCTATATGTTTCTTGCCTCTGATTCT
>JBBCIQ010000010.1:0-31729 GCA_037190045.1 Bryobacteraceae bacterium
AATGGTGATGCCCGGAGACAACGTGCAGATGGACATCGAACTGATTACCCCGGTTGCAATGGACAAGGGTCTGCGGTTCGCCATCCGTGAAGGTGGCCGCACTGTCGGTGCCGGTACCGTCACCGAGATTATTAGCTAGGCGCTGCTGCGTTTAGTGTTTGAAGCAAGTCTGGTTTCAAAATGAATAAAGAAAGAATCCGAATCCGGCTGAAGGCATACGATCACCGCGTGCTCGACCAGTCGACGACTGAAATCGTCGATACTGCGAAGCGTACAGGTGCAGTGATCGCGGGCCCGATCCCGTTACCGACGGTGAAGAACCGGTATACAGTGCTGCGTTCTCCGCACGTCGATAAAAAGTCGCGGGAACAGTTTGAGATCCGCACACACAAACGTTTGCTCGATATTCTTGAGCCGACGCAGGACACGGTAGATGCGCTGATGAAGCTGGATCTGCCTGCCGGTGTGGACGTCGAAATTAAGGCGTTCGGGAAAAAGTAGTTGTTTCGGGTCAGCTGAGAGGCTGACCCGGCCTATGAGATTGAGGCGATAAAGAGCATGAGCTGCCCAGGAATTCTTGGCAAAAAGATCGGCATGACCCAGATCTTCCGTCCCGACGGACAGGTTGTCCCTGTGACGTTAGTGAAGGCTGGTCCGTGTGTGGTGACGCAACGCAAGACACCGGCTACGGATGGATACGATGCTGTCCAGTTAGGTCTGGTTGAATTTGCAAAGTCAAAGAATGTGAATAAGCCCGATGCCGGGCATCTGAAGAAGTCTGGCGCCGAAGGTGTCCGTTTCCAGCGTGAGTTTCGACTAACGTCCGGAGATGGTGATCTGAAGGCTGGGGATCGCGTTCTTGTTGACGAGTTCAAGCCGAAGGAAAAAGTAGACGTCATTGGTATTTCAAAGGGCCGCGGGTTTGCGGGCTTTGTGAAGCGTCACAACTTCCGCGGTGGCGAAGGAAGTCACGGTTCGATGTTCCATCGCGCCCCGGGTTCCATTGGTGGTTCCAGCTTCCCTTCCCGTGTATTCCCAGGAATGCGGATGGCCGGACACATGGGGAATGCCCAGGTGACGGTCCGCAATCTGGAAGTGGTGGATGTGGACACCGAAGACAATGTTTTGATGGTGAAGGGCGCAATCCCTGGACCGAATGGATCATATGTGATGGTTCGTCGGGCCAAGGTGAGGGCGTAGGAGGAAACAGAGATGCCAATTGTTGATGTCATCAACCTCCAGAACCAGAAGATCGGTTCCGTTGAGCTGGCAGAGGAAGTATTTGCTGCCGAAATCAACGACGCGCTGATCTATGAGTCGGTTCGTCACTACCAGGCCGGACGTCGGTCGGGTACAGCGAAAACAAAGACTCGTCGCGAAGTTGCAGGTTCAGGAAAGAAGTTGTGGAAGCAGAAGGGTACGGGCCGCGCTCGCGTGGGATCTATCCGGTCTCCTCTGTGGCGGCATGGTGGAACTACTCATGGACCCCAGCCCCGTGACTACAGCTACCGACTGAACAAGAAGATGATTCTTGGAGCATTGCGTTCTGCTCTGACTGCGAAGCTGCGTGATGGAGAGCTCAGGATTGTAGATTCCTTTGAGTTTAACGATCACAAGAGCAAGCAGGTGCGGAAGGCTCTGGATACTCTGGAAGCAAAGAAAACTGCGTTGCTGGTGGAAATCGCAGATAATCGCAATCTGGAGCTGGGGTCACGCAATCTGGAAGGTGTAAAGCTTGTCGGAGCAAAGGCGCTGACGACTTATGATCTTCTCGCTCATAAGAGTGTTCTGCTGACTAAAGCAGCTGCAGAAAAGTTGTCGGAGGGCCTGAAATGAATATCTATGATGTAATCGTTCGGCCCATTGTGACCGAGAAAAAAGTCGCAAAAAAAGAAGAAGAACGGACGCTGGCTTTTGAAGTTGCTCCCCTTGCTACCAAAACCGAAATCAAGCAGGCAGTTGAAAAACTGTTCAAGGTGAAGGTAGAAGAAGTTCGGACGGCTAATTTTGAAGGTAAGCTTCGTCGGCGAGGCCGTTTTGCGGGGTATCGCTCGGATTGGAAGAAGGCGTATGTTCGCCTGAAGGCCGGAGAAAAAGTGCCGGAGTACGCGGAGATCTAAGATGCCAATCAAAACTTATCGCCCTACTACCCCAACCCGTCGTTTTCAGAGTGTTGTTTCCCGTCAGGATATTACCCGGGATAAACCTGAAAAGTCTCTGACGGTTGGGAAGAAAAAAACTGGCGGTCGCAGCAGCAATGGCCGGATTACCTCCCGTTTCATTGGTGGTGGTCATAAGCAGACTCTGCGTCTGATCGACTTCAAGCGGAACAAGATTGGCGTTCCTGCCCGTGTTGCTTCCATCGAATACGACCCCAATCGCACTGCGCGGATTGCCCTGTTGAATTATGCTGACGGTGAGAAGCGCTATATTCTCGCTCCTGTTGGCCTGGAAGTGGGAAGCACTGTCACAGCAGGTCCGGAAGCGGACATTCTGGTTGGCAATGCTCTGCCGTTAAAGAATATTCCTGCAGGTACCACTGTTCATTGCATTGAGCTGCGTCCTGGTAAAGGTGCCCAGATGGCGCGCTCTGCTGGAGCTCAGGCGCAGTTGGTTTCCCGTGACTCTGAAATTGCATTGCTTCGTTTGCCCTCCGGTGAAGTTCGCCGGGTACCTTCCGAATGTTTTGCAACAGTGGGTCAGGTTGGAAATCTGGATCATGAAAATGTCTCACTCGGTAAGGCTGGGCGTACGCGTCACCTGGGTAAGAAGCCACATAACCGTGGTGTCACCATGAACCCGGTGGATCACCCGCATGGTGGTGGCGAAGGTCGCACCTCCGGTGGACGTCATCCTGTGACGCCATGGGGACAGCCGACTCGTGGATACAAGACCCGGAACAACAAGCGGACCGACAAGTTCATTGTCAGCCGGAAGTCGAAAAAGCGGTAAGGGAAGAGATTAAATGAGCCGTTCACTGAAAAAAGGCCCGTTCATTGATGACCACCTTATGAACAAGGTGGAGTCACAGAACACCAAAAATGAAAAGAAAGTGATTAAGACCTGGTCCCGGCGTTCCACAATCGCTCCGGATTTCATCGGGCACACGTTTGCTGTTCATAACGGTAAGAAATTCATTCCGGTGTATGTCACGGAAAATATGGTTGGCCATAAGTTGGGTGAGTTTTCGCCGACCCGCACTTTCAAGGGACATGTAGCCAAGTCTGAAAAGTCGGGAAGGTAAGGAGTTTGTGATGGAAGCAAGAGCGGAAGCGCGTTACATCCGTACATCAGCGCAAAAAGCACGTCTTGTCATTGATCTCATTCGTGGTCAGAAGGCTGGCGAAGCGATTCATATCCTGCGGCAGACAAACAAGCGCATGGCACCAGTAGTGGAGAAGGTTCTCCGCTCGGCCATCGCAAATGCCGAAAATCGTTCCAGTGACGTCGATGTTGACCGTCTGGTTGTCAGCGAAGCTTATGTTAACGAAGGGCCCCGGATGAAGCGCATTCGTCCTGCTCCCATGGGACGTGCCTATCGGTACCAGCGTCGGATGGCCCACATCGTTGTGAAGGTTTCAGAGCAACAGGCGGAGGAGAAGGAATAGTTCATGGGACAGAAAGTACATCCTTACGGTTTCCGTCTGGGAGTGACCAAGACCTGGCGGTCGCGTTGGTTCTCCAAGCAGGATTACGCAAAGCTCCTCTTTGAAGATCTGGAATTGAAAGAAGCTCTTCGGACGCGTCTTCGTTCCGCTGGTCTCAGCTCGGTTGAAGTTGATCGTCCTGGAAACAAGCTTCGCATTACGATTCGCACATCACGCCCCGGTATCATCATTGGTCGTAAGGGTGCAGAAATCGAAAAGCTGAAGCTGGATCTGGCAAAGAAGACCAAGCGAGAAGTTTTCATCGATATTCAGGAAGTTCACAAGCCTGAGCTGGATGCTCAGCTGGTTGCTGAATCCATTGCCATGCAGCTTGAAAAGCGTGTCGCTTTCCGTCGTGCCATGCGTAAGGCTGTGGACAGTGCACTTCGTTTTGGCTGCAAAGGAATCAAGGTTCGTGTTTCCGGCCGTCTGAATGGGAACGAAATTGCCCGCAGTGAGTGGTATCTGCAGGGCCAGCTTCCACTCCATACACTTCGTGCGGATATCGACTATGGATTTGCCGAAGCTCACACAACGTATGGTGTGATTGGCGTGAAATGCTGGATTTATAAGGGCGAGATCATTGATTATCTCAGCCGCCGCAGGAATGAGCCTGAAGCTCGTCCGCGTCGACGGGATCGGGATCGTGGTGAGCGTCGTGGTGGACAGCAGGGTGGCGTTCCGACACAAGTACCTGCAGCAGAAGTGGGCAGTGGAGTGGTACAGCCAGCGCCGACTGCATCGGGTGCACCGATCATGCCGCCAGTTGCAGCTCCCCAGGCCCCAAGCTGGAAGCAGGAAGTGAAAGAAGCCTCGGAAGCTGTTACTGAAGCTCCTTTAACTGCTGAAGCAACACCAGCTGTGGAAGAGGGGAAGGAATAGTAAGCCATGTTAATCCCGAAAAAGGTTAAATACCGGAAGCAGATGCGTGGCAAGATGAAAGGTCTTGCAACGCGGGGTGCTACGGTTTCTTTCGGAGAGTACGGGTTGAAGTCTCTGGCGCTTGCCTGGATTACCAACAAGCAGATTGAGGCAGCCCGTATTGCAATGACACGCTACATCAAGCGTGGTGGTAAAGTCTGGATTCGAATTTTCCCGGATAAGCCATACACCAAAAAGCCCGCTGAAGTTCGTATGGGTTCGGGTAAGGGTCCGCTGGAAGGATGGGTTGCCGTCGTGAAGCCCGGAACAGTTCTGTTCGAGATGGAAGGTGTGAGTCCTGAGATGGCACAGGAAGCATTTCGTCTGGCTGCAGCCAAACTGCCTATCCGAACAAAATTCGTGAAGCGGGAGTTTGTCGCCTGACGGCGGAACATTCCCCGGGAGTATATCGGATGAAGATCGACAAAATTCGCGAACTCGACGAAAAAGAGATCGTACAGCAGTTGAATGATGCTGGTGAGCAGGCATTTCGCCTTCGCTTCCAGCTCAGCATGGGCCAGACAGACGGTATCAAGAAGCTGCGCACCTTGCGAAAGGATCGCGCGCGGATGCTGACAGTATTGGCAGAGCGCAAAGCAAAGGGTGGTGAGGCAGTTCCCCCTGTAGCGAAAGTAAAGCCAGCCGCAAAGAAAAGTGCGGTGGCAAAAAAAGCTGCAGCACCACGGGCAAAAAAGACAGCACCCAAGGCAGCGGGAGAGGAGAAGTAATCAATGGCCGAAACAGTAAATACCCGGAAGAACGAGAAGGTTGGCCAGGTCGTTTCCACGAAGATGGCCAAGACCATTGTGGTTGAAGTCACTCGTCGGGTTCCTCATCCGTTGTACAAGCGTGTTATCAGCAAGCGAAAGAAGTTCTACGCCCACGATGAAGAGCAGACAGCCAAGACCGGAGATATCGTCCGGATCATTGAGCACCGTCCTCTGTCCAAGCTAAAGCGTTGGACGCTGGGTGATGTGATTCGTCGTGCGGTCCAGATCGGTGTTGAGCCGGAAGAGATCCAGAATTA
Organism: Bryobacteraceae bacterium; assembly: GCA_037190045.1. Lineage (GTDB taxonomy): Bacteria > Acidobacteriota > Terriglobia > Bryobacterales > Bryobacteraceae > JAPKYZ01. The sequence continues at coordinate 5,596 of JBBCIQ010000010.1, forward strand.
GGCAGAGAAACGGTAGGGAGATCAAGACATGATTGGAATGAGAACAATCCTTGCGGTCGCCGATAATTCCGGTGCTCGTCGTTTGTCCTGTATCCTGCCTCGCGGTGGAGATATCGGGCCGAAAGCCGGGCTTGGTGACATCGTGACCGCCAGTGTGAAGGAAGCAGCTCCTGATTCAAACGTGAAGAAGGGCAAAGTGGTTCGTTGTGTCATCGTGCGGATGCGGAAAGAAACCCGTCGCAAAGATGGTAGCTATATCCGTTTCGATGAGAATGCAGCAGTCCTGGTGAACGATCTGGGTGAGCCGATTGGTACCCGCGTGTTCGGGCCGATTGCCCGTGAATTGCGCGACAAGCGGTTTATGAAGATTGTTTCCCTTGCTCCGGAGGTTATCTAATGGCGAAAGCTCAGTTTTTTGGCTCCCGTGCAGCGGGTGCTCCTAGCCGGATCCGGATACAGAAGGACGATGTGGTCAAAGTAATCACGGGTCGGGATAAGGGTAAGACCGGTCGTGTTCTTGAGATTGACCAGGTAAGAGGTCGTGTTCTGGTGGAAGGTGTCCAGATAATCAAGCGGCACACTCGACCTAACCCTCAGCAGCAGGTAAAGGGTGGGATTGCCGAGCGTGAATCCTCCATCCACATCTCCAATGTCATGCTGACAACTTCAAGTGGAGTTGCCACTCGCATTGGAACGAAGGTTGAGCAGAACGGTGACAAGACACGTCGTGTCCGGGTAGCCCGCAAGACCGGCGAAGTACTGGAAAAGAAGAAGTAGGAACGTTATGGCGGCGAGACTGAAAGAGCACTACAACAAAGCCGTGATCCCGGCACTCCAGAAGGAGTTCGAGTATAAGAACATCATGGCCGTTCCGAAGATCACGAAGATCTCGATTAATATTGGCCTCGGTGAAGCAACGCAGAATTCCAAGCTGATGGATGGTGCCGTGAATGAGTTGGGCGCCATTACAGGACAGAAGCCGGTAACTACACGCGCCAAGAAGTCCATTGCAGCTTTCAAGCTGCGTGAAAACATGCCGATCGGCTGTATGGTTACTCTGCGCGGTGAACGCATGTACGAGTTTCTGGACCGGCTGGTGAGTATCGCACTCCCCCGCGTTCGTGACTTTCGTGGTGTGAACCCCAAGGCATTTGATGGCCGTGGCAATTACACACTCGGACTGAAAGAGCAGTTGATTTTCCCCGAAATCGACTACAACAAAGTAGAAAAAACCAAGGGCATGAATATTACCATTGCCACCACAGCAGAAACTGATGCTGAAGGTCGTGCACTGCTGAAGCTGATGGGCATGCCGTTCCGGGGCAATAAGGACTAAGTAAGGATACAATGGCAACCACGGCAAAAATCGCGAAAGACGAACGGATCGCGGCCAAATCTGCCCAGGCGCGTGCCGCCGGCAAGAAGTATAAATTCGCTACCCGGCTGCGGAACCGCTGCAAGCGTTGCGGACGTCCTCGCGGATACATTGGAAAGTTCAACTTGTGTCGGATTTGTTTCCGGCAGCTGGCACTGGCCGGAGAAATTCCCGGTGTTGTGAAATCCAGCTGGTAGCATTAGAAGTTTGGTGATTTTCTGTTGTGTGCAGGTTCGGAGTTGGATATCGCCGGGTACTGATTCACACAGCAAGATGAAGTAAAGAAAGAGAAGCGTAAATGACTTCAGATCCAATAGCAGATATGTTGACCCGTGTGCGCAATGCTATGATGGCGCGCCACGCTAAAGTTGACGTTCCCACTTCCAAGCTGAAGATTGAGATTGCCCGAATCCTCAAGGATGAAGGCTACATTCTCAACTACAAGCTCACCGAGGAAGGTTCTCAGCGGAACATCAGAATCTATCTTAAATACACCGTTGCCAATCAGCCTGTAATTTCCCGCCTGGAGAGAATCTCCAAGCCAGGATGCCGTGTCTATGTGGGGAAAGCAGATATTCCTCGCGTTCTGGGCGGGTTGGGCATCAATATTCTTACCACTCCTCAGGGAGTGATGACGGGTGCACAGGCTCGCAAAACAGGAGTTGGCGGCGAAGTGCTCTGCCAGATTTGGTAAAGGTCAGTCAAGGAAAACACGATGTCAAGAGTTGGAAAGAAACCGATTCCCCTGCCATCGGGCGTAAAAATCGCAATCGGCAAAGAGCTGGTTGTTGAAGGTCCGAAGGGCAAGCTGACAGTTCCGGTACCATCCGGAATTCAGGTGGAGCAAAATGAACAAACGCTGGAGATCAAGCGGGAGAATGATTCCTTCCGTGCCGTACATGGTCTTACGCGCGCACTGACGGCAAATGCCGTCACGGGTGTATCCAGTGGATTTACCCGTGAGCTGGATATCGTCGGTGTTGGATTTCGTTGTGAAATGAAGGGCAATATTGCAGTGTTTGCGCTGGGGTATTCCCACCCCATTGAGTACTTGCTCCCCACTGGTGTAGAAATGGCCGTGGAAAAGCAAACACATATTGTTCTGAAGAGCCATGACCGGCAGCTGATCGGTCAGGTTGCAGCAAACATGCGTGCATTACGTCCACCAGATCCTTACAAGAACAAGGGTGTTCGCTTCACGAATGAAGTACTGCGCAAGAAGCAGGGTAAGTCCGGAGCGGGAGGTAAGTAATGGGCGTCAAAGTTGGAAGAAATGAGCGGCGCGTTCGGATTCATCGCAGGATCCGACGAAAAGTTACAGGTACCAGCGACAGGCCCCGGCTGGCAGTTTATCGTTCCACCAAAAATCTCTATGTTCAGGTGATCGATGACAGCAACGGGCACACCATTGCTGCTGCTTCATCGGTGGAAAAGGGTTCCTCTGTGAGCAACGGCGGGAATGTAGCCGGAGCAAAGGATCTAGGGAAGATCATTGCAGAGCGAGCAAAAGAAAAAGGAATCACGAAGGTTGTGTTTGATCGTGGCGGCTATATTTATCACGGGCGCGTAAGAGCACTTGCTGAAGCTGCACGGGAAGCAGGATTGGAGTTCTAAATGGCGTACACCTCTGCAAAGCGTGTCGACTCATCGGCATTAAATCTGAAAGAGCAAGTCATCTCAATCAACCGCGTCACCAAAGTGGTGAAGGGTGGTAAGAATATGAGTTTCTCCGCTCTGGTTGTTGTCGGTGATCCTGCGGCAAATGTCGTCGGTTTTGGAACTGGCAAGGCAAAAGAAGTTCCGGCAGCAATTAAAAAAGGGATCGAAGCCGCAAAGAAGAATCTGCGGAAGATCCACACGGTCAATACCACCATCCTGCATCCAGTGCTGGGTCGGTTTGGTGCGGGCCAGGTGTTGCTCAAGCCTGCTCCGGAAGGAACTGGTGTCATTGCTGGTGGACCGGTGCGTGCGGTGATTCAGAGTGTTGGGATTCCCAATGTTTTGACTAAATCCATTGGGTCCCGCAATCCCCATAACGTGGTGAAAGCGACGATCGATGCACTGGAACAGTTACGGGATCGGACGGAAGTCTATGATCTGCGTGGTCTGACCCAGCAGCAACCCGAGGAGACTCCAAATGGCTGAAGCCGTGAAGACAATTAAAATCCAGCTCTATGCCAGCACAATTACCTGTCCTGAAAAACAGAAGGCAATTGTTCGCTCCCTTGGCCTCAAGAAGCTGAATCGTATCGTAGAACGTCCGGACACCCCGTCATTCCGTGGTGTCGTAAAAAAATTGCCACATTTGCTGAGAGTGGTGGAGTAAATCCATGGATCTGAGTCAATTAAAGCCCCCTGCAGGGCAAAAACACAAAAAACAGCGCGTCGGACAGGGTATGGGTACCGGTCGTGGTAAGTTTTCAGGCCGCGGTAATAAAGGTGCAAAATCCATTTCCGGTTACTCCCGCATGCGTGGATTCGAAGGCGGACAGATGCCCCTGCATCGTCGTTTGCCGAAGCGTGGTTTCACCAATCCATTCCGTGAGGAATGGGCCATTATCAACCTGGCTCGTCTGGAAGAATTGGAGGGGGATACTTTCTCTCCTGAATCCCTTCTTGAAGCCGGAGTGATCAAAAAGCTTGACCGGGGACTGAAGGTTCTCGGCAATGGCGAAATCAAGAAAAAAATCAAAATCACGGCACATGCCGTTTCCGCTTCCGCCGCAGAAAAGATCAAAGCTGCTGGTGGAACTGTTGAATTACTAGCTTAGAGCGCAGAATGATTCACGTCGATCTGCGCAGGGGACAATAACAGGCCATATGTCCAAGTTCTTCGAAGCCGTCGCGAATGCTTTCCGGATTCCGGATCTCCGGAACCGGATCTTATTCACGCTCGCAATGCTGGCGGTTTACCGATTGGGTGGGCACATTCCCACACCGGGTATTGATGCCAATCGTCTGGAGCAGTTCTTCCAGCAAAACGCAGGAAGCTTTTTCGGTTTTCTGGATCTGTTTTCCGGGGGAATGTTCCGGCGTCTGACGATTTTTGCATTGGGCATTATGCCCTACATCACATCGTCCATTATTTTGCAGTTGATGACTGTCGTCGTTCCCACTCTGGAGAAACTCTCCAAAGAAGGCGAGCTGGGGCGCCGGAAGATCACGCAGTGGACCCGTTACATGACGGTTTGTCTCGCAGTGGTCCAGTCAGCCGGAATTGCGATTGCTCTTCAGTCTGCAACGGATCCTTCCATGGGCGGTGGCTTTGTCATCAACCCTGGACCTGGATTTATCATGATGACCGTCCTGTCTTTGACGACAGGTACAGCCTTCATCATGTGGCTGGGCGAACAGATCACCGAACGTGGAATCGGCAACGGAATGTCGCTGATTATCTTCACGGGAATTGTGGTGGGTCTTCCTCAGGCGATGCAGGAAATCTATAACAACGTATTTGTCACAGGTCAGTGGACGTTTATCCATGTCTTCCTGATTCTGGTCCTGATGATTGTTGTAGTGGGTTTCATTGTCCTGGTGGAGCGTGGTGAACGACGGATTCCAGTGCAATATGCAAAACGGGTAGTCGGTCGAAAGATGATGGGTGGTCAGTCTACCCACTTACCGCTGAAGGTAAATGCTGGTGGTGTGATCCCGGTGATCTTCGCGCAGAGTCTTCTCACTATTCCGCAGTCGTTTGCAAATGTGGACTGGGTGAGGAACAGCCAGTGGCTGTCTGGAATGCTGGAAGCTATCAGCCATACCCAGGTTCTCTATTTTGTTCTTTATATCTTGCTGATCGTATTCTTCAGCTTCTTCTACGTCTCGATTATTTTTAATCCGAACGAAGCAGCTGACAACATGCGAAAGTATGGTGGGTTCATTCCTGGTATTCGTCCCGGTAAGAACACAGCAGATTACATGAACCGGATTCTTTCCCGGATCACTGTCGTCGGCGGACTTTATCTGGCGCTGCTCAGTATGCTGCCTGAGATTCTGATTTCCGGAATCAAGCTGCAGCGGCTTCCGTTGGTTGGCGGATGGATTGATGATGTTTTCCCACGGTTTTTGCTTGATGGACTGGGTGTGACTTTTTACTTCGGAGGAACCTCACTTCTGATTGTCGTTGGTGTAGCAATGGACACAGTCAATCAGATCGAAGCTCAATTGATCATGCGTCATTACGAAGGATTTACACCTCGTGCCGGGCGTATTCGAGGTCGACGTTCCGGAGCGTAGTTCGCTTCAGAACGTATTATTCCGGTCATGGTTGCCACTGGCGCCACGAAAGCGCTGGTATTATTTGGTCCTCCAGGTTCAGGAAAGGGAACACAAGCGAAGATGCTCACGCAATCGCTTCGTTTCCCTCACATCTCCACCGGGGACATGTTGCGGGAGCATATCGCTGCAGGTGATCCGATAGGAACGCGGGTGCGGGATATTCTCAAAGCCGGACAGTTGGTTTCGGATGATCTGGTCAATGAGATGGTGACCGAACGGATTGGTCGTCCGGATTGTGAGAGCGGGTTTATCCTGGATGGGTTTCCTCGGACACTCAGTCAGGCCGAGATGCTGCAGGAACTGTTGGCAGAGCGTTCCGTGAAGTCCATTGTGGTTCATCTCCGGGTAGATGAGAATAAGCTGGTTTCCCGGCTGACCAACCGGAGGCAATGCCCACAGTGTGGAACGCTGTATAACGTGTTGCTGAAGCCGCCAATTGTTCCGGGGCGTTGTGACATTGAAGGTGCTCGCCTGGTTGTCCGGGAGGATGATAAGGAGCAGGTGATCCGTCAGCGTTTTGATGCGTATGAAAAGCAGACGCGGCCGGTATTGGAATTTTTTCGTGGGAACGGCAAGTTCTACGAAGTAGAAGCAAGTGAAGCAGCTCCGGATGTGATATTTCGGACAATCGAATCATTCGTGATGAATGATTCAGGGAGTGTTGGTTGATTATTCGGCGGAGCCAGTCAGAGCTGGAGAAGTTGCGGCGGGCTGGATTACTTGTTCATTCAATCTTGCAGAAGATGGCATCCATGGTGGAAGTGGGTATCTCCACAATGGATCTGGAAGAAGTTGCAGAAAAGATGATTCAGGATGCCGGAGCAAAGCCAGCATTTAAAGGGTATTATTCACCAGCAGCAGGGAACAAATATCCGTATGTACTCTGTGTTTCCGTGAATGAAGAGATCGTTCATGGGATGCCTGGTGCGAAAAAAGTCCTGAAGGCTGGAGATATCGTATCTATTGATACGGGTGCCTCGCTGCAAGGCTATTTCGGTGATTCAGCAGTAACTGTCCCGGTGGGAGCAATTACCCCGGAGACTGAGAAACTGCTAAAGATTACGCAGGAAGCTCTTGAGCTTGCGATTGAGCAGGTTCAGGTGGGAAACCGGTTGTTCGATGTTTGTGGTGCAGTCGAGCGACATGTAGTTTCCAATGGGTTTTCGGTTGTACGGGAGTTTGTGGGGCACGGAATTGGGACTTCTCTTCATGAAGAACCACAGGTGCCTAATTATATTGATCGCAACAGTGATAATCCGCGCCTGAAAGAAGGCATGGTATTTGCGATTGAGCCGATGGTCAATGCTGGAAGACCTGAGTCGAAGGTATTGAAAGACCGATGGACGGCAGTTACCAGAGATGGACGTAATTCAGCCCATTTTGAACATGTTGTGGCTGTGACATCGAATGGTCCATGGGTTTTGACCCGGCCGTAAGGAGTTTTGACTTTAGGTGCGATTTTGTGCCATTCTGTTAAATGGCCGATTCGTGTCCGGGCGATTTGCCACAGACTCACAATGGTGAGCTTGAGGCAGTTGTAATCGAGTTATTGCCGCACGGCGGTATCGTGGTTGAACTGGAGAGTCGGGAACGGGTCCTGTCCCATCCAGCGGGGTCGACAAAAGTGAATTTTGTTCGATTACGCGCGGGAAACAGGGTTCTGGTCCAGCTTGCCCCTGGCGACCGTACCCGAGGCCGTATTGTGAAACTATTGAGGTTGAGATGAAGGTCCGAGCTAGCGTTAAAAAGATTTGTGACAAGTGCAAGGTGATCCACCGTCACGGTGTGGTTCGGGTCATTTGTTCCAGCAACCCCAAGCACAAGCAGCGGCAGGGTTAACGAGGAGAAAGAATCATGGCACGTCTTGTTGGTGTTGATCTGCCTGCACGGAAAAAAGCAGAAATCGGACTGACCTATATTTACGGCATTGGTCGCACGCGCGCCAAGTCCATTCTGCACCGTTGCAATATCGATCCTGAGCGGAAGATCTCTGATCTTTCAGAAGAAGAAGTGAATTCGATTCGTACTCTTCTGGAATCCGAAGGTTCTGTTGAGGGCGATCTCCGTAAGGAAACATCACTCAATATCAAGCGACTCATTGAAATGGGTAGCTATCGCGGGCTGCGTCATCGCCGCTCGCTCCCGGTCCGCGGTCAGCGGACGCATACCAACTCGCGTACCCGCAAGGGGCCGCGGCGCGGTACCGTCACCAATAAGAAGAAGTCGACGGCAAAGACCTAAAACCGCGAGGGAGTTAAGATCTAGTGGCAAAAGCACCAGCCAAAAATAGTAAGAAAAAGACGTTCAAGAAGCGTGATCGTAAGAGTGTTCCTACCGGAGTTGTTCACATCCAGGCAACATTCAACAATACGATCGTAACTATCACTGACCAGACCGGAAACGTGATCTCCTGGTCTTCCAGTGGTTCACTCGGCTTCCGTGGTTCCCGTAAAGGAACTCCCTTTGCTGCCCAGCAGGCATCCCTGACTGCGGCGAACAAGGCAAAGGAATTTGGCCTGAGAGCAGTAGAAGTTCGGGTTGGCGGTCCGGGAGCAGGGCGCGAGTCCGCAGTTCGGGCACTGGCTAGTGCCGGAATCGATGTTCGCCTGATTAAGGACACAACACCGATTCCTCACAACGGCTGCCGTCCGCCGAAACGTCGCAGAGTCTGAGTTTTTGTTGTAATTATTACCCTTAGAGATGAGGGGGTGAGATCGAATCGTTACTTGATTTTCGATCCACTGAAAAGAGTAAAAGCAGGAAGAAGGCTGGCCAGGCCGTAAACTGCACCTGATTTCAGGTTCTTAAGGAGATTATATGGCGCGATATACAGGTCCCGTCTGTCGACAGTGTCGACGGGAGGGGATGAAGTTGTTTCTCAAGGGAGAACGTTGTCAGACGGAAAAGTGTGCTGTTGAAAAACGGGCATATCCACCGGGACAGCATGGAAACAGCCGGAAGCCGAAGAAAGTTTTAGGCTACGGACTGCAGCTTCGGGAGAAACAGCGGGCAAAGAGATACTACGGAGTTGCTGAAAAGCAATTTCGGAACCTGTTTGAGCGGGCAGCTGTTCAGAAAGGCGTAACGGGTGAGTTGATGATCAACACACTTGAGCGTCGACTGGATAATGTGGCCTATCGAGCTGGTTTTGGGGTTTCCCGGCGGCAGGCCCGACAAATTGTCCGACACGGACACATCGGAGTCAATGGGCGCAGGGTAGATATCCCATCGTTTCTGATTCAGCCCGGTGATGTAGTTGAACTGAGGGAAAGCTCTCGTAAGCGCACTGGTTTAGTGGCTGCTCTTGAGGCTACTGCTCAGATTCCGTCGCCTGGATGGTTGGAAGTGAATCGTGAGTCGCTGACTGCACGGGTGATGAGTAACCCAGTAAGAAGCGATTTAGTGCAGATACAGTTAAATGAACAGCTCATTGTGGAGCTTTATTCAAGATAGGTAGTCCACGCGAAGGAGGCTAAAATATGTTGTTTAAAGGGTTTCAGAAACCGAAGCGTCTTGTAGCCAATACAGAGACGTTGAGTGAGCGCTTCGGCCAGTTTAGTGCCCAGCCGTTTGAGCGTGGATTTGGTACCACCATCGGTGTTGGACTGCGACGCGTATTGCTGAGCTCGATCGAAGGTGCAGCAATTACTGCTGTCCGGATTGAGGGTGTCGCTCACGAATTTTCTCCCATTCCTGGCGTTGTCGAAGATGCCACGGATATCATTCTCAACCTGAAGCAGATTCCCTTCAAACTGCTTTCAGACGGAGTGAAAACCGTACGACTTCGCACCAATGAAGCAGGTGAGGTTCTCTCCGGTCAGATCGAAACCGATGCTGATGTGGAAGTTCTGGATCGTCACATGCACGTTGCAACCGTCGGTGAGGGTGGACAGCTGGACATCGAAATGCGACTGAAGTCGGGTCGTGGATATGTTTCAGCAGACCGCAACTTTGACGAAGATCTTCCGTTGGGATACATCCCCATCGATTCAGTTCACTCACCTGTCCGTAAGGTGAACTTCACAGTGGAAGCATCCCGTCTGGGTCAGATGACTGACTATGACAAGCTGACACTGGAAGTCTGGACAAACGGTGCAATTGCTCCTCAGGACGCAATTGGCCAGGCCGCCAAGCTGCTCAAGGATCATATGAGCATCTTCATCAACTTCGAAGAAGTGGCCGAAGTTCAGGAAGAAGTGCAGGAACATGCAACAGGCCAGCTGAACGAAGTGTTGAATCGCTCAGTGGAAGAGTTGGAACTGTCCGTTCGCAGCTACAACTGCCTGAAGAACGCAAACATTCAGACCATTGGTGATCTGGTACAGAAGACTGAAGCAGAAATGCTGCGTACCAAGAATTTTGGACGTAAGTCTCTGAATGAAATTAAGGAAATTCTGGGTAGCCTGGGAATGACCTTCGGCATGAAGCAGGATGCCTCCGGACGCCTGGTCGCCCCCACTGGAGCTGCTGCTCTCTCATCATTCGATGAAGATTATGATGAAGAAGACGAGCAGGACAACGAAGAGAATTTTGGAGATAACGCCTGAGCCTTTCTGAGGCCGGGGAGTAGGACAACATGAGACATCGTTACGGCGGATATAAACTCAAGCGCGACAAGGGTGCCCGCAATTCCCTGCTCAAGGGACTGGTAACCAGCGTCATTGAGCATGAGCGCATTACAACCACTGTGCCCAAGGCAAAGGCTGTAAAGCCATTGGTGGAAAAAATGATCACTCTGGCAAAGGATGGAACTCTCCACTCCCGCCGCCAGGCAGCAGCATTCCTGGAAACTCCTGCCAGTGTCCAGAAATTGTTTGATAAGATTGGCCCTCGTTTTGGCCAGCGCAATGGCGGTTACACCCGTATTGTTCGTGTTGGATGGCGGAAGGGCGACGGTGCCGAGGAGGCCATTCTGGAACTCGTCGGTTCCGAACTGGTGAAGCGTGCAGCTGATCGTGCCAAGCGTCGTGCGGAAAAAATCGAAGCGATGCGTCAGGGCGAAGAAGGCGACGCACCCGCAGAGTAATTCAAAGTCATTTATTGCTGAATGAACCTGGGCCGTACGAGGAATACCTCGACGGCCCTTTGTTTTTTATAAAACAAATTTTGCAGGTTGAAACAAAATCCGGCCTGCTATCACTATCCAGTTAGTGAAGAGTGCCCTTTTAGCCGGAGTGGCGTGCGCTGCCCTTCTTCTGGCGACCGTGTCTCTTGTTGTGACACTGCTCCAGTCGCCTGAATCCATTACGAAAAGAACAGAAATTCAGGATGGGCCACTGCTTGCCATTTCGGGTGGTCCTCTCTTCATTGGAAGTCCCCTTCCCTGGAAATATGATCCGGCATCCCGTCGGCTACATTACAACAGTGACAATGTTGCTGACCGGATCGTGGTCCGGCTGGATCGTGACGGAGCAGAAGAGCGGTGGGTTCGCGAGACCGGAACGCCACTTAGTATCTCTCTCACCTGTGGAAACGGTGTACAGGAAAGAGTCGTTTTGCTTGCATCCGATCGGGACGGACAGAATCTGGAGATTACGTTCTCAGAAAAACAGGAACGGCTGGACTCTTCCTATCTGCAGATTCTGCCGAATCTTCTGCGTGATCCTGCCTATGAATCCCGAATCACCCATGTGGAAGTGGAAGGGTGCCGCAGGGAAGCTGGCGGGGGACGAACCAGTTCATACGATCTGAATGGCCGCCAGATTCTGCTGCTGGTGGACTCCGGACGTTAGCTCAACAGAAACAGCAAAGGGTTTTTCGGTCGCTGTCTTCCATCTTGATTTCATATACTGAGCTTTCATCTATCCAGCAACGTTGTGTTGATCAACAATGTGTTGAATGATGATGGATTTTCCCTACAGGAGAAGAATTTTGCCAATCACCGGTTCCCAATGCCGAGCTGCCAGAGCTTTGGTGGCTCTTTCCCGGGAAGAGATCGCCAACTTTTCAGGTCTGGATGCAGAGACAATCCAGGGTTTTGAACAGAGTGCCAGTGAACTGGATGGCCCGCAACGCGAGCGGCTCAAGCAGGTGCTGGAAGAATGCGGTGCTGTCTTTATTGAAGAGAATGGTGGCGGAATCGGAGTCCGGCTGAAGTTCAGTAGCAAGGAAGTGAAGGCGATCAACAAGTGGGAAGGAGAAGGCGGAACGGTTGGAGAGGATGATGTGTAGGATGTTGACGGTCAATACTCAGACAGTGAGCTTTCACCCGAAATTGTGAAACCTTCTGGCTGACAGAATACGTCTCGAAGGCTCATGAAGTCTCTGATTACCTTCCTGTTTGCTGGCATGATTGTTTTTGCCGCAGATCCGGCCTGGAGTCGTGCTTTGAATGGTCTCCAACTGGGGATCGAACTGGATTCTCTAACTGAACCAACTTTTCGCATTACCCTCCGCAACGCTTCTTCGTCCGTCAAGAGTATACGTCTGGGAGTGGAAGCGACCAACCCACCGTTGTATGGCATAGGTTTTCAGGCAAAGAGACTGGATGGCAAACTCATTCAGGTTTTTGATCTGGCCGCTTTGAAAATGACTCCGGTGGGCGGACTGGTTGTTCCCCGCATCGTCACTATCCAACCAGGTGCGGCTATCCTGATGAACTATCCCCTGAAACAGCTTGAAGGACTTCCTCCACTCAAAGAATTGCACTCACTCATCGTCACGTTCGAAAGCGAAAGCAGGATAGATGAGATGGGAAAAGAACCACGTCGCGATCTGTGGTCAGGGCGAATTTCAGCGGAACTTGTTCTCAGTGAGTAAACATCCAAAATCAGAATGAGGTTAAAGAAAATGAGAGAGAAACAATTGGATGGGATAACTACTGAAGTGGTGCGCCCGGCATGATTCGAACATGCGACCTTTTGGTTCGTAGCCAAACGCTCTATCCAACTGAGCTACGGGCGCGACATTTCTGATTATACAACGCATTTTGGGTGTATGATCGGGTTCCGGAGGGATTTATCCATGATTTGGACAATTATTATGGGTGCCGTCATTGGCGCCGTCGCCAAGTTGCTGATGCCCGGCAAGGATCCCGGGGGCTGGATCATCACAATCCTGCTGGGAATTGCAGGTTCCTGGACAGGAGCTTTTATCGGGCAGACGCTGGGGCTGTACCACGAAGGTGAGCCGGCTGGCTTCATCATGTCCGTGATCGGAGCAGTTATCCTGTTATTCATCTACCGTCTGATTGTCGGGAAAAAGCCCGCCTAGGCTTCCGTGGTTCCGGCAAGGCCAAGTTCTTCTGCTCTGGCCTGCATGGCATCAATGCAAAATGCAATATGTTCTTCAACGGGGATGCCCAGTTCGGCCGCCCCGTTGCGGATATCATCCCGATTCACCGTACGGGCAAATCCTTTGTCCTTCATTTTCTTGAGAACTGATTTCACGTCGACTTCCCGCACGGAACGGGATGGCTTGACGTAGGAGATGGCTGTGATGAATCCGGCAAGCTCGTCGCAGGCGAAGAGGGTTTTTTGCAGCGGAGAGATACGAGGAACACCCGTAAAATCTGCATGAGAGAGAATCGCCTTGCGGATCTCTTCACTCACACCTCGCTCCGCAAGAATTGGCTCACCTTTTGTCGGATGATCCGGCAGCGTTGGATGGATTTCCCAATCGAAATCATGAAGAAGTGCGGTGATTGACCACTTTTCCTCGTCTTCTCCAAACCTGCGGGCATAAGCAACAACACAGGCTTCCACCGCCAGTGCATGCTTGCGCAAACCATCAGATTTCGTAAATTCGCAAAGAAGTTCCCAGGCAGATTCTCTGTTCATCGAAACCCGTATTATACTGGTTGAAGTCCCACCGATGGGCCTGTGGCGCAGTTGGGAGCGCGCTTCCATGGCATGGAAGAGGTCGAGGGTTCGAATCCCTCCAGGTCCACCAACCTCAGATTTTTCTTGAGTTGTTTCCTGACAGATTAAAGCGAAAGTGTTTCCAGCAATCCAGCATCGCTACTGATTGATCGCTGATTAACCAGACACACCTTCACCTGAAAATTTTCTTTGCCACACCGGAACAAAATATCTGTCCACTGATGTCCTTGCCACATGCGTGCCTGGAAGTGATCTCCGGAGAGGACCGTCGGAGTACCCAGTTGCACCGGGCCCAGTTCTGGAGCTGCATCTTCCTTGAAGTTACCAATGATCATATTGGCGACTTCCCCTAATGCATCCAGAACTTCGTCAGTTACGTCCGGAAAGTCCGTCAGGAAGAGGCGGGAACTGATGAGGCGTGCGAGAGCATCACTGCATTGGATCATGCCTGTGCCGCTCCACTGTCCTGTAAAACTGAGAAGTGCAATTACGGATGGGCCCGTAGAAAAAACGGTTTCCGGATGAACGTCGAATGCATCCTGCTGTCTTTCAATCTCCAGATCCAGCATGGTGGAGAAAACCATGCTGACGTGGGTTTCGATCAGGCTCGTGATTTTCAGGGATGAGAGCGGGATTTCAGTTGCCATGGCAGATCTCAGAAGAAAGGCAGGTCGAGATCTTGTCGCGGATCTGTTCAGCCGTGAAGGGTTTGCGGACATATCCGCGGGCTCCAAGTTCTACCGCTTCCATCACGCGTGACTGTGCACCTTCGGTCGTGATCATGATGATGGGAATGTTGCTCCATTCCGGCCGTTGCTGGATGGAGGTCAACATCTGCAACCCATCCATATTGGGCATGTTGATGTCTGAAAGAACAAGTCCTACGGAGTTCTCTTCCAGAATCTTCAGTGCTTCAATTCCATCTGCTGCCTCAAAGACATTTCCCAGTGCCAACTGTGTCTGCCCCAGCACCCGAAGCAGGATTTTCCGGATTGCTGCGGAATCATCCACGATCAGAATATCCAGTGCCATAAGTCCTCATATCTTTCTATCGGATGATTCTGAAAATTCTTGATGCCTGTTGATTTCGGTCGTACAAAAGCGAATGTCGGATTTCCTTCTGCGAAATCAAGTGACTGGGTTAATGTTTTCTCCTGATCTGCCGATAGTGTTGCAGGCATTTGTGCGCATGGCGGAAAACTCACTGACAACCGGACTCACTGGTGTGCAGAAAGCAGCTATTGTTCTGTTGACGCTGGGGCCCAAGGTGAGTGCCGAGGTTTTCAAGAAGCTGAATGAGGATGAGATCACTGCCATCAGTGCAGCGATTGCACGGTTGGAACCAGTCACGCCCAATCGTACGATTGCGGTGCTGGAAGAGTTTCAGAAAGTCATTGTGGATTCCGGCATGGATGTCCGTGGCAGTCTGGACCGGGTGCGGGCTCTGCTCTGTGAAGCTTTTGGATCAGATTACGGAACACGTCTGGTCGATCGTGTAGCCAAGGCACTGGATGGGGATGCGGTGGATTTCAGTAATCTGCGGAAGGTCGATCCACAGCAACTGGGCAAGCTCATTCAGGATGAACATCCACAAACGATTGCGCTGGTCCTCTCTCATCTCGATCCATCACAGGCAGCGATGCTGATTGGCGCTCTGCCAAAAGAGATCCGGGCGGATGTCGCGATGCGGATGGCCGGGCTGGAGCAGATTTCGCCAGAGTCGGTGCGGATCATTGCTTCCGTCATCAGTCAGAAGTTGCGCAATCTGGGAGAGCTGAGCCGGGAAGCCTGCGGAGGCGCGCGTGCTGTGGCTGATATGTGTAACCGCATGGATCCGAATAGCTGCACTGCATTGCTGGACAGTGTGGAGAAAGAAGATCCGGCACTCTTTGAGAGTGTGCGTCGTTTCATGTTTGTCTTTGAGGATCTGAAGAATCTGGACGCTGAAGGAATCAAGGAACTGCTGAATGCCATTGATCGCAAGGTGCTGGTAGTGGCACTGAAGGGGACCAGTGAGAAGTTGCAACAGCATTTCATGGCCTCTCTTTCCAAGCGAGCAACTGAACTGCTGAAGGAAGAACTGCAGGATCTTGGGCCGGTAAGGCTGAAGGATGTGGATGCTGCGCAGCAGTCCATCATTACGCTGGCCCGGCAGCTTGAAAAGCAGGGGGTCATCAGCCTGTCCGGATCGCCAACAGAAGTCTATGTCACATGATGAACATGGAATATTCACAAGAGCATCTGATTCCTCTTCTGCAAGCGATTGATCAGCAACTGGGGGATGTCCCGTTGACACTGACCGCTGAACTGGCGCAGACGAAACTGTCCTTTTCCGAACTGCTCAATCTGGAAGTAGGCGACATCATCAAATGTTCGCGCTCCACCGGAGAAAATGTAGATGTTTTTGCAGAAAACACGCTGATCGGATGGGGGGAAGTTCTCATGATTGATGGTGTACTGACGGTGCGGATTGCGGATATTCGTAATGCACGTCTGCCTGACATGGATGAATCGATGAAGAGTGGCAGAGAAACAGTCACAGGAGAAATGACTCATGCTGCTGCCCGATAAGCCGTCCATCCAGTTTCTGCTGGAGTGCTGGCTGCCAGAGTTCCGGAATGCCATCGAGATGTTTACAGGCAGAGCGCTTTCTCTGGAGTGGGAAGTCACTCCACAGAACGAGGGGAAGACTGAGCCGCAGGATCTCATTACATCCATGGTGGAGTTCACGCGGGATGCTTCAGCAACCATGCGAGTCGATGTTTCACAGGGAGATTTGGGCTCTTTGATGGAAAGTATCGAAGCTGCGGACGAGGAACAGGCTTCTCTGTTCCGGGAGATGCTGGAGCAGTCCCTGACGGGTGCTGTTTTTCAGATGAACGCGCGTGCAAAGGACGAGACAGTTGTTCCGGTTAATCATCGAATGCTTCCGGACCAGGAATTTGCGTGTGAGTCGGGCGATGTTCTCCTGCGAATTTTTTCGCCGGAGATACCTGAGTTCAGCATATTTATCCTGATTCGTGAACCAGAGGAGAGTATATTTCTCCCTGTCGCTCTTCCTACTCTTCCGGATGAATTCCAGCAGGTACTGATGCCCGGAGCGGAACGTTTTTCCCGATTACAAATGGCCGTGTCTGTAGTGCTGGGGCGTGCACGTGTACCGACCCGTGAAGTACTGAAGTTCACGAATGGATCGGTAATTGAGCTGGATCGTTCCATGCCGGATGCGATTGAAGTGGTTGTTCACGGACGTGTTGTGGCTCGTGGAGAAGTGGTGTCCGTACAGGGAAATTACGGAATTCGCATTAAGGAATTAATGAGCCGGGATGATCGAGTGACACTGGGACAGAATATCTCTGCTTTTGGCGGAGTGGAGGTTCAGCAATAACCTGATATGCAGCGCGAACTCTCACAGCAGGAGATTGATGATCTTTTCCAGAAGAAAGGGAAGACTCTTCGTGGATCAGATGCGGAAGTTTCTGAGTTCGGATTCAGGCGACTGGATAGAATTCCCCGCTCTCAGCAGAAGGCTGTCCATCTGTTGCATGAAGAGTTTGCGCGAAGTCTCTCTTCCAGTTTGTCCGCCTACTTACGGACTTACGTCAGTATGAATCTGGTGAGTCTGGAACAGATTTCTTTTGGCGAATTCCTGGAAAACTTTACTTCCCCAACTTTTATCGCCTATGTGGGATTAAGGCCCTATGACGGGTTCGCAGTTCTGGAGATTAGTCACGATCTGGTATTTACGTTCATCGAAATGCTGCTGGGTGGTGGGCCAAGACTTGCTGGCAATCCCTCACGAAAGATTACAGAGATTGAAAAAAGTCTCATGCAGCATCTTCTGCGGATTCTATTGCGCGATCTGAGTGATGCCTGGAAGACAGTTGCGGAGATCCAGTTTTCCGTACAGTCAGTGGTAGATGAGCCGCAGGCTTTCCATGTGCTCTCACCTGCAGAGGCGGTTGTTTCCATCTCCATTGAAGCTCATGTCGGAACTGTGGGAGGAATGATCAATCTCGCTTTCCCTTCTATCTTCATCAAGCGACTGCGACATCGATTTGAGAGACTTCGGAAGGTGCACCGTCCGGACGCCAAGGAAAAAGACAGGATGCATATGTCAGGATTATTGGCTCCGACAAAGCTGGATCTGGAAGCTCGCTTAACTGGTGCTACGATTTCTGTTCGTGATCTGTTGTTGCTGGAAGCTGGAAATGTGTTGGAACTGAACTGCGCGATCAATCACCAGATTATGGGGCTTGTGAATGGTGTGCCAAAATTCGCCGGACAAATTGTTGATATGGGAAAGTCACGAGCGTTCCGTCTGATAGAGGGAACAAATTCAGAAGTGACGGTCAGTTGATCCACACTGTCTGGATATTGACGAACTCCCGGATTCCCACAGCTGAAAGCTCCCGGCCATATCCGCTTTTCTTGACGCCTCCAAAAGGAAGTCGTGGATCGGAGGCAACCATCGCATTGATGAATACAGAACCGGATTCCAGACCGTCGATCATTTTCTGCTGTTCTTGCTCATCACTAGTCCAGATACTTGCGCCCAATCCAAAGGATGAATTGTTTGCCAGCTCCAGTGCCTCATCTGCAGTATGAACGCGGAACAGTAATGCTACTGGTCCAAAGAACTCTTCATAAAAGATATCTGAGGTTCGAGGAACATCAGATATGACTGTTGGCTGATAAAAGTTACCCGGTCCATCGATCATTTTTCCTCCAATGAGAAGACGTCCACCCGCCTGGATTGCACGGCCGACCTGATTATGTAGCTCTTCTCGAATGGAAGGTGTAGCCAGTGGCCCAATCTCTGTATCGGAAAGAAGCGGATCACCCAATTTCAGGCTGTTCATCGCATTGACAAACTGGTTTTTAAAATCATCGTAAACCGCGTCGGCTACGATGAATCTCTTTGCCGCGATGCATGATTGACCGTTATTGATGGTACGGGCCTTGACTGCTGTCAGTACTGCCTTTTCCAGATCAGCGCTTTCCATCACGATGAACGGATCGCTGCCGCCTAGTTCCAGAACAGTTTTCTTGATTTCACTTCCGGCGATAGAGGCCACTGCTTTTCCTGCTCCTTCACTACCTGTGAGTGTGGCTGCTACAACGTGAGGATCCCGCAGGATTTTTTCAATCTGGGATGATTCCACCAGCAATGTCTGAAATGCCCCATCGGGAGCCCCTGCACGAAGGAAAATCTCTTCAATCTTCAGTGCGCACTGCGGGACGTTGGCAGCATGTTTCAACAGACATACGTTCCCCGCCATTAATGCTGGAGCTGCAAATCGGAATACCTGCCAGAAGGGAAAGTTCCAGGGCATGACGGCCAGAATTGGTCCCAGCGGTTTGTACTGGATGTAGCTTTCCGTAGCATTGGTGGCAATCTGTTCGGGTTGCAGAAACTTCTCTGCATTCTCTGCATAGAAGTGGCAGACGGCTGCGCATTTCTCCACTTCCGCAATCGCCGATTTCAAAGTCTTCCCCATCTCGGTGGTCAGCAGTCTTCCGAGGTCTTCTTTATCCTGCTCAAGAATGCCAGCAGTGCGGATCAGAATTTCCGTCCTGGCAGCAAACGATCTGCGCCGCCAGTGTTGAAAAGCAAGGCTTGCCTGATGCAGGCGAGCCTCGATCTGTTCCTCTGTCAAAGAAGCAAACTCTTTCAGCAATTGCCCGGTAGCTGGGTTGATGGATCTGAATGCCATTGCTGCTTCTGTTTACTACTTTTTCTTCTGCGAAGGAGAAACGCTGACCGGCTGGAATGCTTCATGAAGGATACGTCCCATAGAGCCGGAGGGAATTTCCACGCTGAGAAGTGCGGCTAATGTGGGTGCCAGATCATTCTGTGCTGCATGCTGATAATAAAAGCCGGGTCGGATCGACTTTCCCATCAGAACCAACGGAATATGAGTGTCGTAATTGAAAGGGGACCCATGTGTTGCGGCTGTGGTGCCACGAATCCAGTAAGGGTTCAGGATCACCTCCAGATCGCCAGAGTTTTTTGCATTGAAACCCCGGAATACCCGCTCATCAATTCTGTCGATGGCTGAACGCCCATTCAGAATCTGATCTCGTGTATACACGCGAAAAACATTCGGATGATTCGTAATGGATTCAGCTGCTACTTTGCGCACTTCAGCGGGGAGCAGATTCTTTTCGGCGATCAGTTCATAATTCAGATAGGGCGAACTGCCGGCTGTACTCAAAATCCATTTTCCTGCACCAAATTTTTTTTCCAGTGCTTCCTGCATGGGTGCGAAGAAATTTCCTTTCAGGCGGCCCCCCGGCATATTCTGTTCTTCCAGAACTTCGGGCTTGGGAGATACAGCATGATCGGCGGTAAGCGCGATCACGACATTATCCAGCCCTATGTGTTTGTCCACAGCATTCAGGAGATGTCCAAGCGCCTTGTCAACATTCAGGGAGATTGTATGAGCTTCTACAGAATCCGGACCAAACGCATGGCCGACAGCATCGTTTGAAGAGAAGCTGACGGATAGAAGATCCGTCGTGCCACGTTGTCCCAGCTTCTCTGCAATCAGCGCTCTTTCTGCAAACAGTGCCAGCATATCGTTGCCATAAGGACTGGAATAAACTCCGGAATAGAGCATGGGGCCCGGCTTTTCCATCAGCTTCCGTTCTGTATTGCCATTTGTGCCGGAGATCCAGACTTTCCCTGCAAATTTTTCGGGATGCTTTTCCTGATTGAACTTCTGTGCCCATTCGGGGAGGTCCTTGTAGTAATAAGTGCTGCTGACAAATTCTCCGGTATCTGAGCTGTACCAGAAAGCACCATCTGCCATATGTCCGGCCGGAAGAATGGCGGACCGATCCTTGAGGGAGAGCCCGAATACTTTGGGAGTTACAGAAAGATTGGATCTCTTGAGTTCATCTCCCACGGTGCTGACCAGCAATCTGCGTGGAGAAGATCCTGTACGGTCGCCACCACCCAGAAGTTTTGTTGTCTCATCTGAAACGCTGGTGACACTTTTTCCTGATTTGCGATCAAACCAGTCATTTCCCACAATTCCACTGATCGAGGGTGTCGCACCTGTCAGCATCGTAGAGTGTCCAATGGCGGTGACGGTTGGGTAATGCTCCAGATTGGCATTGGCGAAAATTGCGCCACGATCCAGCAATGTTTTGAGTCCACCGGTATATTCCGAGCGGAATCGGGTCAGATAGTCATAGCGGAACTGATCAATGGCAATGAACAGAACCAGTTTCGGACGCGGCGGCAGCGGGAACTGCGCTGAAGACACCGTTGAAAGAAGCATGACGGCCAACGCCAGGAAAGCTGTGGTGCGAGTCCGCGATAATGAACGTTTATTTAGCATGATGAGCAACTCTTCAGGAAAAAAACACGAAGTTTCTTTTACAGTACATGAGAAGCATGATGCATAGTTCCCTGGTGCAGTATACTTCTGTCTTACTCTGTCCTGTGCGGGCCTGCCGGAAACCGCTGAAGTCGCGGGAGAGAATGGTTTTCTGCGAGAATCGGCACTCTTTTGACATTGCCAGAAGCGGCTACATTAATTTATTACAACCTCAGGATCGTCGATCCAAAAATCCGGGGGACATGGTGTCTGCTGTTGAGGGACGACGCAGATTATACGATCGGGGAGCCGTCGATCCATTACTGAAAGCCATTGCGGAAATGGCATCGCCTGTGAAGGAAGACACTGTGCTGGATGTCGGATGTGGCGAAGGATTCTATCTGGGGAAGCTGCATCAAGATGTTTTATTCGATGGCTGGGGACTGGATATTTCAGTGCCTTCCGTTGATGCGGCCGCACGCCGGTATTCGTCTTTGCAATGGATTGTAGCCAATGCCGATCGTATGATCCCCTGTGCTGATCAGTCATTTTCTTTGATCCTCTCCATTACTGCCCGCATGAATCCACCGGAGTTCCATCGTGTGATGAAAAATGATGGACGATTACTGATTGCTGTCTCCGCACCTGATGACCTGCAGGAGTTACGCAGTGCGGAGGGTCGTGATCGCACAGAGAGGACAGTGAAGGAATTTTCCCATCACTTCTCACTGGTAAAACAGGAACGGAAATCCACGACTGCAGTTCTGGATACCTCCGCGGCAGAAGGGGTAGCGGCGTCAATCTACCGTCCGCGTTCCATCACTCCGAATCAGAAATCCATGGCACTGACCTTCAGTCTGGATCTGCTTTTGTTTCAGAAGAAGAACCCATAAGGGTTATGCCGGTGCACCAATGCGGACACTGCTTCTTAGTGCAGCAATCACCTGATCGCAGTTCAGGAGTTTTTCCAGCAGATCAATGGGGGTGTAGTAGTAGTGATTGGACGCTTCATAACCAATCAATGATTCCTGGCAGGTAACTTCATATTGCAGCAGGGCCAGGCGCCTTTCTTCCTGTGCCAGCTGGATCATTCTCCGGCGGATTGCTGTGGATCTGGATGCGGAGGCCTGCGGAGCTTCATCCCGTAAAAGGTAGAACTCAATCTGGTTTGCCCCACTGGCGAAGTGTGTGTAGCAGGTGCGTGCGATGGCCAGTTCCAACCGGGCTTCCGGATTATTGTGGACAGGAATCTTTTCGAGAACGGCCAGACCTTCGGCCCATCTTCGGGAGAGCTTTGCGAGGAGATCCTGCACAACGGAAGCTGGGTATGCTCCTTTCCACGATAAATATGCGTCATAGGGAAAGAGAATCATGCCCGGTGCCATCTTTGTGGCCTGCAGTCGCAATGGATTGGCAGGTCCATGCTGAACAGGCAGTACATAGATCGCGACACCGTACGGGAATGACTGGAATGCTTCGCTGAAGATCTCCCATGCACGGATGGCCTTCGACGCATGTTCCGCTCCGTAGATGCGACTTGCCTCTGTTGTCAGAATCTGTTGTCGGGATGGTTTCGGGTCTGTAGCGTATGCGGATGCGGCACGAAGATTGGAAGAGGGGTATCCGCCGCAAGTCCAGGATGCCATCACACCTGAGATGCCCGCCTGTGTCAGATTTTCTGCATGGTCCAGCACCAGCGGCAATACGGGGATATAAGGAACTGCAGAAATTTCCCAGGTGTTGTTGAACTGCGTTTTCGCAATCGTCCGGATTCCGTTTTGCTGTGCGAGTTTCCAATTTTGTATGGCGCGTGGTCCCGGACCCACAACCGACATGGAATATTCACCCACCTCGGTTTTCACCCCGCCACGATATACGGGCTGTGACCATTCACTGATGCTGATGATGCTGGTATCCTTCGGCAGTTTGGGGATTAGTTCTGCCGCCAGTGGTGTCCCCCAGCCCCAGTCATAGGACATGATTTCTGCTGTCTGGCTTTGCTCTCTCACACCATCGCGAATAGTTCGGATGAACTCGGCAATCGTCTCTGCGCCGGTCCGCTTCGAGCAGCGGGGACAATCGTGGGCTGTTGGATTTTTGTCCCCCCATGCTCCTCCATGGGAGAAGCAGTTCGTATGATTCTCGGACATGGTGATGGTGAAGATGCCACCCAGCGCAGGTACTTCCCGGAATACGTGGCTGATGCTCTCCCGCAGCCATGTCCTCACTTCAGGAGTGGACGTACACATGGCATAGACTTCCTGATGTTTGGTGCCCCGGATGTGCGGATACTTCTGGAAAAATGAATCCGGCATGGCACGCGGCTCATTCAGATACAGGTAAATCCGCAGGCCGAATTTTGCGGCTCTCTCTGTCAGTGCACGCAGATTCCGGATGCGAATCTGCCAGTCTTTACCGAACTCAGGAAAGATGGACGACGGTGCAAGTTGATTCAGTACTGCCTGCATCCAGATGCCATTCATTCCGTTGGATGCGGCCTGATCCAGATAGCCATCGGGCAGACCTGCCGCATCCCCTTCCATGAGGGGATCACCATACAGAGCAAAGTAGGAATAGAGAAAACGGTGTTGCCAGATTTCTTTGGATTGGATCGGTTGATCCGGCCATCGCGATTGATTGCGCAGAAAGTAAAGGCCCCGGATGACAGCTTCCTCCGTTGAGGCGATTAACCGGATTCCCTTCTCTGCTGGAATGAGAGAAAAGTCACCAGCAGAAGCGTTGTCATCCAGAACAACTTTCACTGGATTACCTGAGGATTGCGGATTTCCGAATCGTGAAGCAGCGGCTTCCAGCATTTTCTGGTCGGAAGGAACACTTAGCTTCCATCCCGGACCCGAAGCAGGTTGAGAAAACTGTTCGATGAACTGAAACCGTGGCTGGCCCAGATCTGCAATTCCCTTCGGGAAAATCCTGGAAAGTGTACTGCGAATGAGCGATGCCTTTTTCCGCTCCTCTGTCGAAGGCGTGACATAGAGAACAGGATCACAAGCCGGTTTGACGTGACCCAGTTTGTAGTCCAGAAAATCATCTTCCTTCAGGGTGAACTGGTAGTGATCCGGTTGCCAGTCGAGAAGTTGCAGAAGCTGGGATTCGGGTAGGAGATGCCAGTTTTGTCGAATGACAGTGATGTAGATGCGTTTCAGGTAGTCATTACTCAGCGTGCGTTTGGAGGGAAGTCCCATTTCCTGAGCGAGTGAGGCCAGTTGTTCGGGCCGGGCCTTGACTACTTCCGCCATGCGGTCGAGATTTGCCAGTTCCCAGTTTCTCCAGACGAACTGATAAAGCCGGTTTGGAAAATGGGGCTCCGGGATGGCCGGAACAGTGCGAAACCCGGATTGCGCGTGTAGAGAGGAGTCATTCCAGCCGCAAAGCAAAGCCGGGGGAATGGTCTGGAGGAAACGACGTCTTCTCATGGATTTCCATATTCTGGCATCGATTTGGGGAAAGAACAGAGAGATTGAACTGGATTTATTTATTCGCCTTTTATTCGCCATTGCGATAAGATCCGGATGTGCAGTATCGAGGTGATGAAACAACCGGATTCCCGTCGCCTGCCCGTGATTATCTTCAGCCCGTTGTGGATCTGGCCGAGATTCTTTCCTTACGTGATCCAGGCATTTATGCAGTACGGGTGGAAGGCGAGGGAATTCCCGAAAGAGCCATCCAGGAGGATGACATTCTGGTGGTCGATACCTGTGCAGAAGCTCTTCCGGGCAGGATTGCCATTCTCTTCACTCCACAGGATGCCCGTCTGGGGATTCTGGTCAGGGTGGGGGGGATTTTGCAGGTCCGGCTCAGTGAAGGTATGGTTCACCTGGATGAAGACATGGAGATCTGGGCCATTGTGACCCGGCTGGTGAGGACGAAAGTATGACAATCGGCCTGGTGGATGCCAACAATTTTTATGTTTCTTGCGAACGGGCTTTTGATCCAGCTCTGAAAAGAATTCCAGTGGTGGTTCTGTCCAATAACGACGGCTGCGTGATCTCAAGATCGCAGGAAGCCAAGGATATGGGTGTGGGAATGGGCGAGCCATGGTTCAAGCTTGAAAAACAAGCCCAGGAAAAAGGAATTCGTGCGCGCAGTTCCAACTATCCTCTCTATGGAGACATGAGCCGGAGAATCTATGAGGTGCTTCGGCAATACTCTCCGCTGGTAGAGCCATACAGCATCGATGAGATGTTTATCGATCTCACAGGGATCAGTAAAGTGGATGAGTATGCGCAGGCAATCCGTACCATGATCCTGCGGAAGACAAAAATTCCCACCTGTATCGGGATCGGGGAGACAAAGACCAAAGCCAAAATGGCAAATCGCATTGCGAAAGATCATCCTGAATTCGCGGGTGTTTGTGATCTTCAGAGGCAGGATCTGTGTGCCCGGTTCTATCCGGAACTGGAAATCGAGCAGGTCTGGGGCATTGGCCGTGGAATGGCAAAAAAACTTCGCGATATCGGGTATAGCACTGTTGGCAGCCTGATCTCGATGGATGAAAGAAAGGCACGAAAGATTCTGACAGTAACGGGTGCTCGTATTGTGATGGAACTCAGGGGAATTTCATGCTTCCCTTTATCTGCCGCCGTATCTCAACGGAAAGCAGTGATGGTGTCACGCACATTTGGGCGTCCTGTTTCCGACCTTCGGTCTTTCTGTTCGGCGTTGTCCAGCTTTACTTCGATGGTAGGAGAGAAACTACGGAGACAAAAGCTGCATGCTGTCAGGCTCCGGGTATTCACAACAAAAAGCAAACATGCTCAAGGGGAATATCACGAGGTGGATAGTGTGAAGAATATTCTGCCGACGAATGATACTTTAACGTTGAATCGCGAAGTGCTGGGACTGGCCCGCAAGATCTGGCAGGAAGGCCATCGGTATGCAAAAGCAGGAATTTCTGTGGAGGAGGTCCGGCCAGAAACTTCACAGCTGGGAGCGGAAAAAAAATTTCTTCATGCAGAAAAGCTGATGACTGCCGTTGACCAGATCAATCAACGCTACGGGAAAAACAGTATTCGAACAGCTGCCATGAAAGAGCAGCTTGAGTCAGAAAAGAAGAGGCCTCCTAAAAAGACACGCCCAAGAACAGCTGAGGAATGGGAACCACTACTGAACCTGCACTCATCTGCCTATACAACTCGTGTCAATGAGCTAATGAAGGTGAAAACCTGAAAATCATTCCTGAATAGCAAAAAAGAGGCCAGTCCGGAAGGACTGGCCGAGAGGTGAAGCAAGCAAGGAAGAGGATTAAGCTTTGCGGCGGAAGAAGCCGATGGCGAGGAGACCGGCAGCAGCCATGACGTAGGTCTGGGGCTCGG